>JAUCCZ010000001.1:0-6317 GCA_034675705.1 Comamonas sp.
GGAAGTGTGGCCTTGCGGCCATTGCTCAATGGCTGGCGTCACTTGTTGGTGGGGCCGCAGTCCGCATTGCATGAATTGTGCTCAGGTGGGGAACTTGATGCTCGACAACTACGGGCGTATGCCTTGGATCGTGTCACGCCTGCTGCCTTGCGTGGCCTGGCTCGTGATATGGATCGTGCGGTGCGTCCACGTCGGCGCCTGATCATCCTGGTGTTACCGGCTGAGTCCCTGACCGAGCAGCACAAGCTGGAGTCTTTGCTGTGGGGCTGGCGGTTGTGGCTGCGCGACAATGGCTGCGTGTTGCTGATTGCTGCGGTGCAGGCATCCTCTGCCTTTATGGCCCGCATGGCGGTATCCAACGATGATCTCTCCGGCTTGGCCGAATGGCACCAGGTAGCGGATTGTCTGCACCATGATGTGCGCTATTGGCGCAGTTCGGCAGGCGTGGTGCAGGCCTGCACCACGCATCTGTACTCGGATGAATCCGGGCTGTGTGCTCGCGAGAGTCTGGCGGTGGATGATCTCTTGAGTTGGGATGTTGATCAGATGCTGTTGGATCGACGCGCATTGCTGCAGATGGCGCCGCCGCCTGACGTGGACTGGGTACTGTTCGAGGATACCAAGTCTCTGGTGGCCCGGGCCGAGACAGCGCGAGCCGCCACGGTGGTGTTTGCCTGCCAAGGGCGTCAGGATGTGCCACAGCTGGCGCGTCACCTATATAGCCTGCGCCGCCAGCGCGGGTCGCATCTAAAACTGGTGATATGCGAGATCAGCGGCGCCAATTTGCGTAACTATGATCTGAATTTACTCCTGTCGTGCGGGGCGACATTGCTCTTGCCCAGGCATTTGCTGCCCATGCATTTCCTGCATTTTATGGAGCTGATCAAATGCGCCGAACATACGCGTGCCTTGATCGCGAACCTGGATGAGGTGCTGGCTTGGCAATGGCAAGAAAGGCCGCAAGTGTTATTGCGAGCGGATCAGTTTCTGGATTATCTGGAATCTCTGTTGACACAGACATGGGGTTTGCCCGGGTTGGGCGTACTGGTGGCCTTGCAGCCTGTGCCTGGGATTGGTCCAGCTCAGGTCTTGACCCAACTCAAGCTCAGCCGGGCGGGCGATGCCGCGACGGTGCTGGAGGGGCAGGTATATCTGTTCTTGACGGACAACACACCAGAAATGCTGCAGCAAACATTGGCCGCTGTCTTCAGCCTGGACTACCAGACCATTATTACGGAGATCCAGGTCTATGCCGGGGACGAGCGAATGAATTTGCAGGTGCAGCGCATGCGCCAGCAGCCGCACCAGGACATAGACTGGCAGGCCGAGTGCGCCCGGCTGGAAGGCAGGGCCATCCAGGCTGACCAGCACGTCAATCCACCTTATCAGCCCGTGTTGCTGCAACACAGAACCTCAGCCCTGGAGTCGGTATGACAAGCGGATCGAGTTTTTATTACTTGGTGTTGGTCAGTGGCATGTGCCTGGGCCTAGGCTTGGGCTGGCTGATTCCCGGGTTGTGGCGTTGGTGCGAGTCCTATCTTTTCCGGCCTAGATTTTTGCGGATAGTCTCTGTGTCCAGCCTATCAGAACAAGAGCCCCTTGCAGGTAAATCACAAGATGTCTGATCACGATACTTCGCCGCCTGTGCAGGCGCAGCCGCGCTGGCGTGGTCTGGGCTGGTGGAACGCCTACTTCATCGCAAAACTGCTGCTGTATGCCACCGGACGGATGCAATTTGATGTGTATCTGAATCTTCTGTTGCTTGCAGCGCTGTTGTTTCCCTTGCAGCGCTTATGGCGGCATCGGCTGCGTCAGGTATTGGCAATCCCGGCCGGTGTGGCGCTGGCCTATCACGACACTTGGTATCCGCCGTTTTCGCGGCTGATCGCCCAGGGCGGGGAACTATTGCAGTTTTCCAATGCTTATTTATTGGAATTGCTGGGACGCTTTATTAACTGGGATCTGATCGGGGCAGGCTTTATTTTCTTGGTGGCCTATTTGTTCCTGTCGCAATGGCTTCGGATGACCGTCTTTACCTTGGCGGCATTTGCCTGGGTATCAGCGGGCAGCCTGACGGGGTTTTCTCTGGCGCTTTCCCCGCTGCCGGCTCCAGCTGTGCTGGCAGCAGGGCCAGTCGCCGCATCGGTTGATAGGGGGACGACTGGCGCTCTGCCCGTCGCTCAGGCTCAGGTCGCCGCCCCAGGAGGCAAGCCTGATAATCAGCAACTGAACCAGACCCTGGTGGATTTTTATGCGGCCCAGAAAGAGCAGACAGTGGCATATCCCGCTGCTCCAGGGGGAACTCAGCCCTTTGACGTCTTGGTATTGAGTATCTGCTCTTTGTCCTGGGCTGACCTGCAAGCCAGCAATTTGATGGATCATCCGCTGTTTCAGCGCATGGACGTGGTTTTTGACCAGTTCAATTCGGCCACCAGCTACAGTGGGCAGGCCGTCATGCGCTTGATGCGTGCCAGTTGCGGCCAGACATCTCACCAGGCGCTCTACCAGCCAGGACCGGACCACTGCTATTTATTCGATAACTTGCAGGCGCTGGGTTTCAAGACCGAGACTGCCCTGAATCACAATGGTCAGTTTGAAGGCTTTCTGGATGAAATCACCCGCTCAGGGCGGTTTGCCACCCCTTATATCCCCAACGACCGCAAGCCTGCTTTACGGGCTTTTGATGGTTCCCCGATCTGGGGTGATCTGGATACTTTGAACCAATGGTGGAAAAACCGCCAAGCCGACGACGCGGGTCGAGTTGCCTTGTTGTACAACACCATTACCCTGCACGATGGTAATCGAGAACCCACGGCTGATGGTGCCAGTCGTGCGTCCCCTTTTGAATCCCGTGCCAGCGTCCTGCTGGACAGTCTGGCTGCATTTCTGGACGAACTGCAGCGCAGCGGTCGAAAAATCATGGTGGTTATCGTGCCTGAACACGGTGCTGCCTTGCAGGGGGATCGCATGCAGATTCCGGGCATGCGTGAAATCCCCAGCCCGTCCATCACCCGGGTGCCGGTGGCTGTGCGCCTGATTGGTGCCCAGGCGCCACATCAGGCACCTGTGCGGGTGCATGGCACTACCAGCTATCTGGCCTTGTCCCAGCTGATGTCGCGCCTGCTGGCAGGCCAGGTCTTCGAGCAGCCCAGCATTGACTGGCAGACACTGACGGCCGATCTGCCGCAGACACCGTGGGTCTCGGAAAACGACGGTACCGTGCTGATGGATTGGCACGATGTTCCCTATGTCCGAATGGGCCAGAGCCCCTGGATTCCTTATCCCCAATGAGGTTGAATATGACCGGATCTGTTGTGTTGGCGTCGCTGGCTGCCGTTGCCGAAGATAGCCCGGTGCCGGAGGACGATATTGGGGCCTTGCAGCACTATCTGGGTGCTGCGCCCGTGCAGTATGTGGATGTGGCGATGGCCCGCGCCCATCGGCAGGTATTGAAGTGCTGGCCGCTGCTCCACGAAATGGATGCCAACGCATGAAACTCATTCTGTTCAGTGGGGTGCGCGGCGGCGTGGGGACGACCAGCATGGTAGCCATGCTGGCTGATGCCCTGTGCGGGTTTGGGCAGCGTGTGTTGGCAGCCGATCTGAATGGCGCTGATATGCTGCGCCTGCATTTCAATGTGCCCTATGATGATCCGCATGGTTGGCTGGCTGCCCCGTCCCCGCAGCAGTGCTTGCAAGAAGTCTTCCAGGTCACGCCTGGCTTGTGTCTCGCCCCTTGTGGCGCACGCGGCCGCCTGCCCGATGGGGATGCCGTCGTGGCCGCCGCAGCAGAGCCATTCTGGCTGGCTGCGATGGATGTTCTGGCCACTGATTTCGACTGGCTCGTGCTGGACTGCCCTGTCCCTCGACGAAGCGCTTTGGATCAGCTTCGGGCGCGCAGCACCTATGACATCTGTGTGGCCTGGCCGGATGCGGCTGCGCATGTGCTGCTCATGCAGCAAGGCCTGGTTGCTGCTTCTCGCCTCCTGATCAATGGCTTGAATCCAGCGCACCAGCTATCCGCTGATGTGGCGCTGGATTGGCGCTGTCGCTGGGATGACCGCGTTTTGCCTGTCTGGGTGCACGAGGACGAGGGGCTGCACGAGTCTCTGGCGCATAAGACTCCGGTGACACGGTATCGTCGGGATGCTGCTGCCAGCTATGCAGCCAGGTCCTTGGCCCTGTGGTGTATGGCGCAGCAGGAACCGAAAATATGATGGGCTGGACCGCTTCTCTGCTGACGCCTGCGGGTTGCCGCCAATGGGCTGACTGGCAGAGCCAGGCCAAGCAGGGTGGTGCCCACCGAAGCCTGAGGGGGGCCACCCTATTTTTGGCGCTGATCAATTTATTCTTCAAGCTGGAGGGGCCTGCGTGGCGTTCCGTCCGCCAGAATTATGGTGCGTGTTTTGTATCGCCGCATGATGGTGCATCGTGGCGACCAGCGGACCCTTTGCGGTTTCTGATTCAGGCTGTGTTTTTGTTGGTGATGGCCGATCCGGGGCCTGAGGCGCAGTCGGGCGTGACACAAAGGCCGACCTTCATGCGCCGGACTGGCCGTCGGCTGACCGAGTGGTTTGATGGGGTCACAGGGCAGCTGGCAGACTCCCGTGTTTCAAGGCGCTCCTGGGGCCGTATCAGGCGTCTGGGCCGCACGGCTCGCTACAGCCTGTTTGCGGTCATGGTCGGTGTGGCTGTTATTTTGGCCCTTCTGCTGGTCACACAGCCCTTTGATTATTTCTCCCAACTGTTGTTTGTCTCCTTGCTGTTTGGCATGGCCTTGCTGGTTCGGCGCATACCGGGCCGATTTTCTCTGCTGATGCTGATGATTCTGTCGATCACCATCTCGGGGCGCTATATCTGGTGGCGTTATAGTGCCACCCTGAATTGGACCAGTCCGCTGGATGTGGGCTTTGGGATAGGTTTGTTGTTGGCGGAGACATATTCCTGGATTGTGCTGCTGCTGGGCTATCTGCAGGTGGCCTGGCCATTGCATCGGGTGCCGGTGAGCCTGCCGCCAGATCGGGATGCATGGCCCATCGTGGACTTGATGATTCCGACCTACAACGAGGATCTCTCGGTGGTCAAGCCCACGGTCTATGCCGTGTTGGGGATGGATTGGCCAGCAGATCGGTTGCGGGTGCATCTATTGGATGACGGCGGGCGAGAATCCTTCCGGGCCTTTGCCGAAGAAGTGGGTATTCACTACATCGCGCGCACCCGGCATAACCACGCCAAGGCCGGAAACCTGAATCACGCCATGGAGATCACAGATGGCGAACTGATTGCTATTTTTGATTGCGATCACATCCCGACCCGCTCATTTTTGCAACTGACGGTAGGTCATTTTTTGAAGGATGAGAAGCTTGCGCTTGTGCAGTCGCCACACCATTTTTTTTCGCCAGACCCCTTCGAGCGGAATTTAGGCAATTTCGGCTCCAGCCCAAATGAAAACACCCTGTTCTATGGCTTGGTACAGGATGGCAATGATCTTTGGAATGCGGCCTTTTTTTGCGGCTCCTGCGCGGTGCTGCGGCGTTCTGCACTGCAGTCCATCGGCGGCTTTGCGGTTCAGACCGTCACCGAGGACGCACACACAGCCTTGAAACTGCACCGCCAGGGCTGGAATTCCGCTTATACGCGTATCCCCCAGGCGGCAGGCTTGGCCACCGAGAGCCTATCCTCGCATATTGGCCAGCGTATCCGCTGGGCGCGGGGGATGGTGCAGATATTCCGACTGGATAATCCGCTGCTGGGCAAGGGGCTGACACTGGTGCAGCGGCTGTGCTACGCGAATGCCATGTTGCATTTTCTGGCGGGTATTCCGCGACTGGTCTATCTGACCGCGCCTTTGGCGTTTTTATGGCTGCATTCCTATATTGTGTATGCCCCTGCCATCGCGATTTTGCTCAATGTCGTGCCGCATCTGCTGCACGCCAACCTTACCAGCTCCGCCCTGCAGGGCTCACATCGTCGTACCTTGTGGGGCGAGATCTACGAGACTGTGCTGGCCTGGTATATCGCCCGCCCGACGCTGGTGGCGCTGCTGGCCCCTAAAAAAGGCGCATTCAACGTCACGGCTAAAGGCGGATTGATCCCCATCGACTACTACGACTGGACGATTTCCTTGCCTTATGTGGTGCTGGCATTGGCCAACTTTGTCGGTCTTGGGTTTGGCGTCTGGCGCATTATTAACGGCCCAGGCGATGAAATTTTCACAGTTGTCATCACGATGATCTGGGTGTTGTTCAACCTGCTGATTCTGGGTGGAGCGCTGGCAGTCGCCGCCGAGGTCCGGCAGATTCGCCTGTCGCACCGGGT
>JAUCCZ010000002.1:0-19483 GCA_034675705.1 Comamonas sp.
TATGTCCCTGGAATGGGAGGGGGCGTTGTGCCCCGATGTTTGGTACATGCGGGCGAAAGACGGATCTCTAAGTGGCGGGGACGCCCGCAAGCCCCCGCGCCCAGCGTGGCAGCCGGCTCGCCCCCGCCTCTTGCGAAAGATCAAGCTTCCCCGCAATTAATCTCGCCGGGACCGGGAAACCGGGGCCGAACGGGGCGCTCACCGTGTTAGAGTCCGAACGACCTTGCCCAAGGTCGCTTCCTATTGGCTGAAGAACTACCATGAACGCACCTCAGGACTGGGACCCCCGCGCCCCCGAAGTCCTCGCCGACCCGATCGCCGCCTACGACCACATGCGCCGCCGCTGCCCGGTGGCCCACAGCGACTATCTGCATCATTCCGTATTCCGCCACGCCGACGTCATGCGGATCCTGCTGGACCACGAAACCTTCAGCAGCCAGGCGTCGCGCCACGTCTCCGTGCCCAACAGCATGGATCCCCCCAAGCATACCGCGTACCGCCAACTGATCGAGCCCTACTTTGGCCCGGACCGCATGGCGGCCTTCGAGCCGGTCTGCCGCCGCCTGCGCGCCGACCTGGTCGCCGCGCTGCCGCGCAACGAACACGTCGAGATCATGTTTGGCCTGGCGCACCCCTTCGCCCTGCGCATGCAGTGCGCCTTCCTGGGCTGGCCGACAGCCTGCACGAACCGCTGCGGCAGTGGATCCACAAGAAGAACGTCGCCACGCTCTCGGGCGACACGCATGCGATCGCGGCCGTGGCCACCGAATACGACGAGACCATCCGCGCCCTGCTGAAAGTCCGCCGCGACGCCGGCGACCAGGCGCCGGACGACGCCACCACGCGCCTGCTGCGCGAGACCGTGAACGGCCGTCCGCTGGCCGAGGACGAGATCGTCAGCATCCTGCGCAACTGGACCGTCGGCGAACTGGGCACCATGGCCTCCAGCGTCGGCATCATCGCCCATTACCTGGCGACCCACCCGGACCTGCAGGACCGCCTGCGCAACCAGCCGGAGCTGGTGCGGCCCGCCAACGACGAGATCCTGCGCATCCACGCGCCGCTGATCGCCAACCGCCGCGCGACCACCTGTCCGGTGCGCCTGGGCGGCGCGCAGATCCCGGCCGGCGAGCGGGTCACGGGCTGATGTGGGCCTCGGCCAACCGCGACGAGGCCGTCTTCGGCGACCCGGACGAGTTCCGCCTGGACCGCGACCCGTCCCTGTACCTGCTCTACGGCGCCGGCATCCACGCCTGTCTGGGAGCGCCCTTGCGGCACGCCTGGAAATCGAAGCCATGATCCAGGCCCTGCTGGCGGGCACCCGCAGCCTGGAGCCCGTCGCCGGCCAGCCGCCCATGCCGGCGATCTATCCGGCCAGCGGCTACCGCCAGGCGATGCTGGAATCGCGCCACGACTGAACCGGGGCCAGCCGGGGCGCTGCCGTCAGCCCCCCCCCGGCCGGCCGCGTTTCGTGGCGAAGAAAGGACACTGCATAAGCTCATCGCGGATTCTCATACCAAGCGACGGTTATATCCGGTCCGGCAAGACTACAATTCAGGCATGAACCATTTCGGGGCGGCACCCGCCCGGGTTTCCTTGGAATCTGCCTGCCATGTGTCAGCTATTGGGCATGAATTGCGCCACGCCCACGGACATCACGTTCTCCTTTGCGGGGCTCGCCGCGCGCGGCGGCGGCACCGACCATCACGCCGACGGTTTCGGCATCGCCTTCTACGAAAACCGGGGGTCGCGCTGCTTCCTGGACAACGCGCCCTGCTGCCGGTCGCCGGTCGCCGAACTGATCAAGCGCTACCCGATCAAGTCCCGCAACGTCATCGCCCACATCCGCAAGGCCACCCAGGGCGCCCTGGAACTGGAAAACTGCCACCCGTTCGTGCGCGAACTGTGGGGCCGGCACTGGCTGTTCGCCCACAACGGCGACCTGAAGCACTTCGAGCCCGACCTGCGCGGCGATCACCTGCCGATCGGCCAGACCGACAGCGAACGGGCCTTCTGCACCATGATGGAAGGGTTGCGCGCCCGTTTCGGCACCCGCGAGCCGGAAGACACGGAACTGTTCGCCGCCGTGGCCGACATGACGGCCGACCTGACGCGCCACGGCGTGTTCAATTTCCTGATGTCCAACGGCCGCTGCCTGCTGGCGCATTGCTCCACGAGTCTGTACTACATCGTGCGCGCCTGGCCCTTCCAGGTGGCGCATCTGGTGGACACCGACATGTCGGTGGATTTTTCCCAGACCAACGCGCGCGGCCATTGCGTCTCGGTCATCACGACCAAGCCCCTGACCGACAACGAGACCTGGACCGCCTTCCAGCCGGGCGAACTGATGATGTTCGTCGACGGCCGGCCCCAGTCCAGCCGGCTCATCGAGATCCCCGAGGACGTCCGGCTCAGCAACCAGGCCAACCTGGCCTGCGTCTGACGCTGATATGGGTATGCAGGACTATCGCACGACAACGGGCCCCGCCCGGGGGAGCCCATCGAGCCCGACCTCGACAAGGCCGCGGCACCGGCTCCCCGCCCTGCGAGTTCGAGACCTATGCCGAGGAAGCCGACCTCAGCAGGCGGTGAAAGACTGGAAGCACGCTAACGGCACCGAACCCGGCGCGCCCGACACCGAGCCGGATCCATGGAAGGGCACTCGGCGCGCCAAGCCGCACGACGCCCGCATCAAAGCTGGGAAGAACGCCCCGGGAATCCCTTCGCGCGCCGCGCCGACAACCTTGCTGGGCATAGGGTTCCCGCCGGTTTTTCCCGGAGGCGTTCCTATAATCGGAAGCCCGATCCACCTCTCCAGGAATGACGCACCGTGGCCTCCGACGCTATCCCGATGTTCGCAGAAAACACCTACCCCCTCGATGCGCGCGGCATCGTCAAACGCTTCCGCCACGCCGCCATCTTCGGCGCCCTGTCGGCGCTGCAGCCGGGGGAGACCATGCGCTTCTGCAACAGACCATTATCCCTTGTCGCTGCTGCAGCAACTGAAGAATCACTTCGGCGAAAACATCCAGTTCGAATACCTGGCCCGCAACCCCGGCGAAATCGTCATCGATTTTCATATCGTGCCCTGATCCCGGGGCAATCCCCGCCGCCTTCGCGGCACGGACTAAGGATTCGTCTCCAGCAGAAAGTCCAGCGAAGGCGCGGTACGCGCGGCAATGACCTCAATCACCTCATAATCTGCTATACCGTGCCGGCTGAACGGATCCATGGCCAGAATCTCCATCAGGTCCTGACGGCACGGTGCAGTGGCGAGTATGAAGCCCCCGGTCCGGGGCACTTTTCGTCCAGACACCAGAAACAGACCACTGGCGTAATAACGATCGAGAAACTTCCGGTGCTCTTCCAGCAATTCATTGACTTGCGCAAGTGGCTTTCGATAGCTGAGCAATACGATAAACATGATCGGGGTGACTTAAAAAGGAAAAGGTTGTTTCAAAACAGCTTCGGCTCAAGCCCTCAGACCTCGAGCCATTCTTTCTGCAGGTCAGTGTTCTGGCTCAGCTTAGCGGCGGTTCCTTCGAACACGATTTCCCCGATGCCCCATCAGATACAGCCGATTGCAGAGCTCCAGGGCAATATCCAGTTTCTGCTCGATCAGCAGCACCGATATCTGACGGCGCTTGACCTCCAGCAGCAAATCACGGATCTGGGCGACGATCTTGGGTGCCACCCCTTCGGTTGGCTCATCAATCATGATGAAGGCCGGATCCCCCATCAACGTGCGGCATAGGGTCAGCATCTGCCGCTCGCCCCCCGACTAGAATCCGGCAGGCGTATTCTCCCGCTCTTTCAGGCGAGGGAAGAAATCGAACATCTCGTCCATCCTCCAGCGCCCCCGCGTCCGGCCGGGCTTCTCGCCCAGCATCAGGTTCTGCCTGACCGTCAAGGTGGGGAACACATCCCGGTTTCGGGTACATAGCCGATCCCAAGCCGGGCAATCCCTGAAGGCAGCCATCTGGATGGTTTCCGCCTCATTGAAGCGCACCGATCCTGTCCTGCTGACCAAGCCGATCAGCGCCTTGACCAGCGTCGATCGACCTGTGCCGTTGCGTCCCAGCAGACTGACGATTTCTCCTTGTTCGATGGACAGATCGATGCCACGCAGGATATGGCTCTTGCCATAAAAGGCGTGCAACCCTTTAACCACCAGCATATTTATCCCCTAGATAAGCTTCCCGGACTGCAGGATCCTCCCGGATGCGCTGCGGGGTATCGCAGGCGATCAATGAGCCGCCGGACAGCACGGCAATGCGGTCGGCCAGACCAAACACAACGCTCATGTTGTGCTCGACCATGATCAGGGTGCGCGCCTGAGAAATACGGTTTATCAACCGGGTAGCCGCCTCGGATTCGGAACGGCTCACGCCCGCGGTCGGCTCGTCCAGCAGCACCACCTGCGGATCGCCGGAGATCGCCATGGCGATCTCCAGGGAGCGGAGCTCCGCGTACGTCAGCTCGCGCGCCGGGACGTGGCGGCGCTGCTGCAGGCCGACTTTCTCCATCACGGCATCCGCGTGCGCTCGCGCACGTCGCGCAGGCGTTCCATGAAGCGGATCAGGCTGTAGCGGTATCCCAGGACTCACAGCACCGAGGTCCGGATATTCGGAGCACGTCGTACTGTGGAAGATATTGCTCACCTGGAACGAGCGGGACAGGCCCTTGCGATAGATCTCGAACGGCGGAACGCCCACCAGGCTTTCACCATTCAATTCGATGCTGCTGCCTGATGGGATGTGGCCGCTGATCATGTTGAACAGCGGTACCGCGCCATCGGGCCGATCAGGGCGATGGACTCGCCCGCCCGCACGTCCCAGGGTCACATCGTGAATGATGCAGGGTCTCGCACCGAAGGACTTGCGGACCCGTGCAGACCCGCAATCCTTGCAGGCTCATACCGGGCCTCCTTGAAAACCGGACGCGATTCGCTTTCTATGCAGCAGAAAACACAGGGCGGCGATCAGCACGGCCATCAGGCCCGACAGCATCGCCGGCGACAGGCCTGGAAAGAGCGGCAGGGAGGGAAAGGCCGCTCTGCCCGTCTTCCACGAGATAGACCGTTTCGATCAACTGCACCGCCGCCGCGCCGATCAGGGCGACGGCCAGCAGGCGCAGCCATTGGCGCGGACCATACTGCGGCAAGGCCAGCAGCAGGGGCATCAGGCCTCTCGGGAATACAGCACGACCAGGATGAACAGCACGCCGAAATACAGGAGCCAGGCCTGGGTCAGGGTCGCGACGAACGACATGAACAGGACATAGACGATCGCCCCCAGCACGGGCCCCAGGAACAGCCCCGAGCCGCCCAGGTAGGCCGCGATCAGCAGCATGCCCGATTGGCCCAGCCCCAGCGTCTCGGACGTGACGATCTCGTAGTTGACGACCATGAGCGAGCCGCCGATGCCAGCGAACGCGCCCGACAGCACCATCGTGAGCAGGCGGATCTTCTGGGGGTTGAACCCGATGAACATCACGCGCTCGGCGTTGTCGCGCACGGCGTTGGACAGGCGCCCGATCGGGGTCCGGGTGATCAGGAACTGCAGGAGGATGACCAGGACCGTCCATCCCAGCACGTAGTAATAGGCCCTGCAGGCCCGAACCCAGGTCGAAGCCCAATACCGGCGTGCTCAGCATGCGGTCGACCGTGATGCCGGGTTGGCCGCCGGACCAGCCCGGCATCATCAGGGCCAGGTGCGCGATCAACTCGGGAAATCCCCAAGGTGATCATGGCAAAGGCGATGCCCGAGCGCCGCGTGGAGACGAATCCCAGCGTCAGGCCGAAGAACGCCCCCGAGACCGCCCCGACCAGGGGCAGAAAGACAATCCCCGCCCCCAGGCCGTCCGCCCCGAAATGGTTGAGGAAGTGCGCCGTGCAGTACGCCCCCAGACCCGAATACACGGCGTGCCCGAAAGACAGCATGCCGGTCTGCCCCATCAGCATGTTGTAGGACATCGCCAGCAGCGAGATCAGGGCAAACTGCGTGAACAGCGACGTCAGGGAAGAACGGTCGACGGCCGCGGGGACGAACAGCATGACCGCCAGCAAGGCCGCGACAGTCGGCAATCGCATGGACAAAGATCTCACAGGCCGCCTCCTCGATTTCCGCACAGCCCCTGGGGCCGGACCAGCAGGACGAGCACCATCAAAGCGAATGGCAGCAAGGGCGCCGACTGGGCGATGGTGATGCGCATGAATTCCTGGTCGAACACCGCGGCGGCCCGGGCGCCGAAGGCGTCCAGGATGATCTGGTAGGGCGAAACGTCGAAGAGAATGGCGAAGTTCTGCGTGAAGCCCAGTAGCAGCGCGGCGATGAACGCGCCCTTCAATGAGCCGATGCCGCCCAGTACGACCACCACGAACACGATCGGCCCGATGGCCTGCGCCATCGCCGGCTCGGTCACCGCCATCGGCGCGCCAGCCGCGCCGGCCAGGGCGGCCAGCGCGATGCCGACGCCGAACACGAGCATGAACACCTTGGGCACGTCATGCCCCAAGGCCTCGACCATGTCGGGATGGGAGAGCGCCGCCTGTACGACCAGGCCGACCCGGGTCTTCTTGATGACGCCGTACAGCACCAGCAGGGCCGCGACCGACACCAGCATCAGGAACAGCCGGTACGAGGGAAAGGGCGCCCCCAGGACCGTGAAGGCGTCGCCCGACAAGATCTCGGGCACGGGGTAGCTGACCGGCGCCTTGCCCCAGACCAGCTGCACGATCTCTTCGATGATGTAGGACAGCCCGAAGGTGAACAGCAGCTCGGCCACATGGCCGTAGGCGTGCACGCTGCGCAGGCCGAAGCGCTCGACCGCCATCCCCAGTCCCCCGACCAGCAGCGGCGCGAGAAAGAGCGCCGGAAAGAATCCGACGTGCAGGCCGAGCGTGTACGCCAGGTAGGCGCCCAGCATGTAGAAGCCCGCATGCGCGAAGTTCAGGACCCCCATCATGGAAAAAATGAGGGTCAGCCCCGCGGACAACAGGAACAGCAGCAAGCCGAAGCTCAGTGCGTTCAGCGATGTGATGATCAATGTACTCAAGCGAGTCTCCTGTGGGGTGCGCCCGCACCCCATGGTTCACAGGAATGCCCAGATCAGGAGGGTCGCTGCATCTTGCAGGTGGTGGCCTGGACCGTCCGCGCGGCCGGTATCACGCTGTCCACCTGGAAGCCGACGACCTGGGTGTTCTCGGCGTCATACCGCACGTCCGAAGGGCCGCCATTGGCCGCGACCTTTTTCAAGGTTCCCAGGAACATGGGCAGGGCCAGCTGGTGGTCCGCCTTGCCCATCAGCGCAGGACCGGTGGCCGAATCGAACCGCATGCCCTCGAGCTTGTGGGCGACCTTCAGCGGGTCGTTGGAGCCGGCCTCTTTTGCGGCCTGCGCGAACATGCGCACCATGGTCCGGATCTGGTAGAAATACAGCTGCTGGCCGTAGCGCTTGTTATAGGCGTCGGCGAACGGCTGGACCTTGTCGTCCTTGATGTTGGGCAGCCAGACACTGACGACCTTCAGCAGGTCGACGCCGTCCTCCTTGATGGCGGTGGGCGCGCCGAATCCCGAGCCGTAGATCGTGTAGATGTCGATCTTGAGGCCCGCCTCGTTGACCGCCTTGATCAGCAGGGACAGGTCATTGCCCCAGTTGGCCGTCAGCAGCGCGTTCGCGCCCGACTCGCGGATCTTGGCCACATAGCTGGAAAAGTCCTTGACCTGCCCCATGGGGTGGAGATCGTCGCCCACGACCTTGATGCTGTTGCCGTGTTCCGCGAGGATCCGCTTTGCGGAGGCGGAGAACTGCTGCCCCAGCGCGTAGTTCTGATTCAGCAGATAGACCGACTGGATCTTCTTGTCCTTCAGCAGTTCACCCACGATGGCGGCGGCCTTCATGTCCACGCTGGGATCGAAGCGGAAATGCCAGAAGTTGCATTTGCTGTTCGTCAGATCGTTGTCGATGGCGGAATGGTTGAAATACAGGACGGGCGCATCGGGGTGGCGGCGGTTGTATTTCCCCACCGCGTCTTCCAGCGCGGCGGCGACCGCCGAGCTGTTGCCCTGTGTCACGTAGCGGATGCCCTGGTCGGTGGCCTGGCGAAAGGCATTCAGGGTTTCCTGCGGGCTGCCCTTGCCGTCGATCGTGACGAGCTGCAGCTTTTCGCCATTGATGCCGCCGGCCGCGTTGATCTCTTCGATCGCGCTCTCCAGCGTCCGCTGCTGCTGCTCGCCCACGTTGGCGAACGGCCCGGACATGCCGTCCAATTGGGCGATCTTGACGTCGGCGGCCGCGGACCCGGCCACCAGCAGCGCGACAGCGCCTGCCACGAGGGAAAATTTGCGGTTCATGGTCTTGTCTCCTGAGGATCTTATTGAAGTGAAAAACCCGGCCATCAAGCCTTCTGCCGCCGCGCCCGGACCACGTGGCCGGCGGCGATGCGGCCGAATACCAGGCCGCGCAGCACCGAGGTCGAGCCGTTGTAGACCTGGTGGTAAATACCGACGGTTTCGCCGGCCGCGTACAGTCCGCGGATCGGATACCCGTCCTTGGTCAATACCTCGGCATCGGGGCTGACCTTCAAGGCGCCGAACGTGAAGCAGGCCGTCGAAATGATCGGATAGGCGCGGAACGGGCCCTTCTTCAGCGGCCGGGACCAATGCGATTTCCGGGGCTCGATCCCCGAGGTGGCTTGATGGTCCAGTTCGAAGGGCTTGAATTCCGCCCCGCCCTCGGGACATGCAGCGTTGAAGGCGTCGACGGTGTGGACCAGCGCCTCGGCCGGGACGTCCATCAGCGCCGCCAATCCCTCGATCGTGTCGGCCTCGAGCGGCGGCACGTCGCTGCGGATGCTGGTTTTCCAGCGGGGGATGTCCTCGACCTGGCTGTCGAACACCACGTACACCAGCCCTTCGGGCTGTTCCGCGAAGCTGCGGGCAATATTGTCGTAATGGGCGTCGACGGTGCCGGGCGCCTCGTCGATGAAGCGCTCGCCCCGGCGATTGACGAGGATCCCGTAGGGATAGATGAAGATGACGGCTTCCGCCTGCAAGGAACGGGGATCGACGGGTTCCGCATGGTAGGACCCGTATTCCCCCGCAGGCGCGGCCCCGGCCCGCAAGGCCATCTCGATGCCCTCGCCCCGGTTGTAGTAGCCGCCGGGGGCCACCGGCCTGATGTTGGCCGCCTTGCCTCCCAGGTAGCGCGTCATCATCTCCTGGTTGCCCTGGAACCCGCCGCTGGCGAGGATCACGGCATGGGCATGAAGGGCGTGCCGCTCGCCCCGGGCATTCAGGGCGAAGACGCCCTGCACCGCGCCCAGCTCGTCATGGATCAAGTCCACGGCCGTGGTCTGATAGGCGATCTCCCCGCCCAGTTCGAGCACGCGCTCCCGCAGCCGTTCGATCAAGGCGAGTCCCCCGCCCTGGGCGGCGATGCGGGACGTATTCTGGGTCAGCAGGTAGATCGGCTGCGGCTCGAACTTCAACCCGAAGCCTTTCAGCCAGCGGATGGTCTCGGGAACCGAGTCCGCGAACCTCGACACCAGTTCCGGATCGGGGAAGGGATGCGCCTTGACGTTGGCCGGCCAGGAATCGTAGGACCCGGAACTGATGGCCTTCAGCACATTGGGATCCACGTTGTAGCCGGGATGGTTGGCGAAATGCTCTTCGAAGTCATCGGCGATCTCCGAATCGTTCTTCATGCGCATGTAGGCCTCCGTCCAGCGGTACCCGCCCCCGAAATTCTCGGGGGTCGCGCGCTCGAGATTGAGGGTCTTCAGCCCGGCCTCCAGGGCCGTGGCGGCGGCCGACAGGCCGGCCACACCGCAACCCACGATCAGCAGGTCCGGCCTGTCGTCTTGCTTTTGCATCATTGTCGTCTCCTGTTTTTGGAGTCTGTCCTGTCCCAGGCGGCTCAGCCCAGCACCCAGGGATTGGCCTTGTTGGGCCGGGTCGTGATCCATACGCTCTTGGGCTGCATGTATTCCTTGACGGCCTCGGCCCCGCCCTCGCGTCCGATTCCGCTGTTCTTGTAGCCGCCGAAGGGCGTCGTGAAGCTGGTGGACCGATAGTTGTTCACCCACACCGTGCCCGCCTCCAGGCGATCCACGCAATATAGCGCCCGATGCAGGTCCTGCGTCCAGACGGCGGCGGCCAGGCCGAAGTCGCTGTCATTGGCGATCGCCAGGGCTTCGTCCACCTCGTCGAAGGGGATCACCGCCAAGACCGGACCGAACACTTCTTCACGGGCGATGCGCATGGCATTGGTGACGCCAGTGAATATCGTCGGGCTGACGAACTGGCCCTGCCCATATGCCGGGCCTTCGGACAGGGGCCGGCCACCCAGCGATGCAGGTCGCTCCCCTCGCTCTTTGCGATGTCGATGTAGCGCAGGACCTTTTCGTGCTGCGGGTTGGTGGCAATGGGGCCGATTTGCGTATCCGGCGTGCCGGGTCGCCGATCTTGGCGGAACGGGTGATTTTCACCAGGCGCGCCACGAACTCGTCGTGGATGCCGCGCTGCACCAGCAAGCGGGATCCCGCCATGCAGGTCTGGCCGTCCGCGCCGAAAAGATGCCGGTGATCACGCCATTGGCGGCCTTTTCCTGATCGGCGTCGTCGAAAATGATGTTGGGCGACTTGCCGCCCAGTTCCAGCGATACACGTTTCAGGTGCGCAGCAGCGGTGGTGTAGACCCTGCGGCCGGCTTCATCGCCGCCGGTGAAGGCGATCCGGGCCACCTGGGGATGGCTGACGATGTGATCGCCGATGTCCTTGCCGTAGCCGCTGATGACATTGATGACCCCCGGAGGGGATCCGGCCTCTTCGGCCAGTTTGGCCAGCTCGTACATCGGCACCGAAGTGAATTCGGACGGTTTGCAAACCATGGTATTACCCGCGCCAGCGCGGTGCCGAAGCTCCAGGCGGGTCAGGGCAGCGGCGAATTCCAGGGCGTGATGCTGGCGACGACGCCGATGGGCTCGTAGCGCACCATGTTGAACACGCCCGGCTTGTCGATGGGCACGACCGCACCCTGGATCTTGTCGGCCAGGCCGCCGTAGTAATAGAACCACTGGGCGACGTTGCGCGCCTGCCCGGCGACCTCGGTGATGTTCTTGCCATTGCAGGAACGCTCGATGTCCGCCAGGCGCGCGGCATCCATGCCGATCAAGGCCGCCAGCTTGCGCAGCAGCGCGCCGCGGGCCGTCGCAGTGTCCGACCAGGCCGGGTCATGGAACGCCGCATGGGCAGCATCGACCGCCGCACCGGCATCCACAGCCAGGCGCGGGGAATCCGGGCGATCACTTCCCCCGAGAAAGGCTCGATGAGTCGATCCATTCACCTGCCGCGGGGTCGGTCCAATGCCCGCCGATCAGCATCTGGTACTGCTTCATGACGTCTCCTGTCAGTGCGATATCGGTTCAGTGCTGCAGTTGACCAAAATATTAGCACAGTTCTAAAATAAGAACATCAATTCTGTCTGACAGAATTTTATCCACTCAACGGTGGTCGAGTAGACGACAATGGCCAAGGGCACGGAACAATGAGACGACTACTCAAAGGCATCAAGATCCTCGACCTCACGAATGTGTGGCAAGTACTCCGGGTACCAGCTGGCATTGCTGGGGGCCGACGTCATCAAGATCGAAGTCCCCGGGTCCGGGGACCTGGCGCGCGATCTGGGGGCGGCCAAGGCGCGCAACGCCCGGGGGATGGGCACGTCCTTCCTGGCCCAGAACGCCGGCAAGAAATCGATGACGCTCAACCTGAAGCACCCCGAGGGGCAAAGAGATCTTCAAGCTCCTGTGCGCCCGCAGCGACGTGGTGCTGGAAAACTTCCGTCCCGGCGTCATGCAGCGCCTGGACCTGGGATACGAGACCCTCAAGGACGTCCATCCCGGCCTGGTCTACTGCGCGATTTCCGGCTACGGCCGATGGGCCCCCTGGCCGCCTCTCCGGCCTATGACCAGATCATCCAGGGCAGGTCAGGGGGTCATGAGCATCACGGGCGATGCCGACAGCGCCCCGCTGCGGGTCGGATACCCCGTCTGCGACACGATCGGCGGGCTCGCCGCCTTCGCCATCAGCGCGGCGCTGGTCCGCAGCCTGCGCAGCCAGGAAGGCTGCTTCATCGATGTCTCCATGCTGGATTCCTCCTTGACGACGATGGGCTGGATCGTCTCCAACCAGCTCATCGCGAAATGCGCCCCCCAGCCCATGGGTAACCACAATTTCACCGCCAGCCCCTCGGGCACCTTCCAGACGCGGGACGGCGTCATCGACATCGCGGCCAACAAGCAAGAGCAGTTCGAGACGCTGTGCGCGCTCATTGGCCGCCCCGAATTGGCGGCGGACCCGAAATTCCGGGACCGGGAGGACCGCAAGCGCCACCGGCCGGAACTCACCGTCCAGATCGAGCAGGGCCTGAACACGCAGACGGCCGCCTACTGGGACGAAATCCTCAACCGGCATGGCGTCCCGGCGGGACAGGTGCTGAGCGTCGAGCAGGCGCTGGGCCAGGAACAGGTCGCGCACCGGGGACTGCTGATGTCCCTGTCCCAGGACGACGAAGAGATCACCGTGACCCGCAGCGGATTCCTCGTCGACGGCCAGCAGACGGCCGTCGACGTCCCGCCGCCCCGCCTGGGCCAGCATACGGACGAGATCCTGCGCGGCCTGGGGCTCACCGACACCGCGATCGCCGGCTTACAGGAGGAAGGCGCAATATGAACGGCACGAGCGACAACATGCGACCGGACAACGGCCAAGAAACCGACCTAACCGCGGCCGCGCGCCAATGGTGGCGCACCGGCATCATCGACATTCAACCCGGCAGCATCCGGATAAAAGGCACACCCATCGAAACATTGATCGGCACGATCAGCTTCCCCGAGATGATCTGGCGCATGCTGCGTGACGATCGCCCGACCCCGGCGCAGCTGCGATTGTTCGAGGCAGCCCTGGTTTCGTCGGTGGATCATGGTCCCCAGGCTCCCTCCATCGCGATCGCCCGCATGGCGGTCACCTGTGGCGTCAACCTGAACGGCGCCATGGCCTCCGGCGTCAATGTGCTGGACGACATCCACGGCGGAGCAGGCGAGCAGTGCCTCGCACTCTATCGCGACGCCGTCGAACGCATGCAGGGCGGCGCGGACGCGCATCGGGCGGCCGACGAGGCGCTGCGCTCGTTCCAAAGCCATCATGGGTCCATCATTCCCGGCTTTGGCCACCGATTCCACCCGGTCGACCCTCGCGCCGTGCGCCTGACCGCGCTGGCCGCCGAAGCGGCCGCCCAGCACCAGATAGAAGGCTGCTTCCTCGACGTCGCGACGACGATGCAATCCCTGCTCGTCACGCGTAACGGACGGACGATTCCCATGAACATCGACGGCGCCACCGCCGTGATCTACGGGGAACTGGGCTTTCCCGATGCGCTGGCACGGGGCCTGTTCGTCCTGTCCAGATCGGTTGGTATACTGGCTCACGCGTGGGAACAAAAGCAACAGGGCGGGCGTATCAAAGGCCCATTGCCACCCAGCTTGGGATATACCTACACAGGGCCCGGCCCCGATCCTGCAGCATGATCTGGAAACGGCGAATCCGCACGACACCATGACCAAACCCAAGACGAAAGATCCCGTCGCAACCCAGCCGGACGGCGGCGGCGTTGCGGCCGTCAACCGCGCGCTGAGCCTCATCTGCTGCTTCGGCAACGACGACAAATCCCTGTCTCTGGCGGAACTCGCCCGGCGGACAGGTCTGTACAAAAGCACGATTCTCAGATTGGCCAAATCGCTGGAACAATTCGACGTGCTGGTCCGTGACACGGATGGCGGATTCCGCCTGGGTCCGAAACTGGTCCGTCTGGGCTCCCTGGCGCACCGCGTCTCGGGAGACAAGATGGACATCGAAGCCGTATTGACGCAACTCGTCGAAGCGACCGGAGAAAGCGCCACCTACTATATCCGCCGGAATGATCTGCGGCTGGCGCTGTTTCGGGTGGACTCCCGAAAATCCCTGCGAGACCACATCCGCCCCGGAGATCTGCTCACCCTGCAGCATGGCGCGGCGGGCAGGGTGCTCAGCGACACCCGCTCCTACGCCAAACGGCAGAACAACCCGTTTCAGACCGTAGTTTCCCTGGGGGAACGCGATCCGGAAATTGCCGCGATCGCGGGGCCAGTGTTTCAAGATGGCATCATCGTCGGATCACTGTCCATTTCCGGCGCAAAAACCCGATTCTCGGAAACGGTCGTCCAGCACGGGGGACACTGTGTCGAGCAGGCCTGCCGCAAGCTCAGCCTTATTCTCGATCCGGCGCTGGAAATACCCGGTACCTCATCAAAAAGAGCAAGCCTGCTCTGGTAAGCCGGGCCGCCCGCTCACCGCCGGCGCAGCCCCTGCAGCAGTTGCCCCAGTTCCGGCGGCAGCTGCGTGGGTTGGGCCGGCAGGTCCAGAGTTCCCGGGACGGGCGGCGTGGCCGCCAGCCGCTCGACGCGGAACTGCTTTTCGTAGGCCAGCAGGCCCGGGCCTTTTTCCTCCAGCGCATCCAGCGCCTGCCGCGCCGTCCGGCGACTGCCCGGCCGCCGTCTGCAGCAGCACGGCCATCCGGCCCAGGGCGCGCGTCGGTTCCCGCACCTCGGGCTGCTTGCCCAGAACGCCCTGGCCAGAACGGCTCCGCCCCTGTTCGTCGCGGTACGACACGGCATAGACGGCGCCCGCGCGGCCGGCCACCGTCTCGCGGGCGCCGGTCGGCTCGATCCGGGTCAGCGAGCGGATCATGTCGGGCCCCGTCTGGATCGCCGCGCCGCCCAGCAGCCGGACCACCGCGTCCCCGTCCATGACCAGAGGCCGGCCGCCAGCACGCATCACCGAATACAGCTTGCCGTCGCGCATCAGCAGGTAGCCCTGGGCGACGCCCGAAATGTCGACCCGCGCGTCCGGCCCGTCGAAGGACACCGTCAGCGTCCGGTCGCCCGCCTGCACGGTCGCCGCGCCCGCCGCCAGGACGCAGGCCGGAACGATTCCGCCCCAGGCCGCCAGCAGCCATCCAAACCAGCGCATCATGTTTCCGCCCTCCATCGAACCCATCCGGGTGGATCACACGATAGCCGGTTTGACCGCCGCCGCACAGGCGCGGACGCGGTCCATGTGTGTCAGGATCTTGCCCTTTCGGCCGCGCAGGATGAAGATGACGGACACTTTTCTTCCGATGGATCCGATCCGACCATGTATCTGCCCGATCATTTCGCCGAAACCCGGCCCGAGGAACTGGCCCGCATCATCCGCGAACACCCGCTGGGCGTGCTGATCACGCACGACGCCGAGGGCCTGGACGCCAATCACATCCCGTTCGAATTCGATCCCGGCGCGGGCGCGCACGGCCTGCTCACGGCGCACGTGGCCCGGGCCAACCCCATCTGGCAACGCTGTACCCCGGGCTGTCCGGTGCTGGTCGTGTTCCGCGGCGCCGAAGGCTATGTCTCGCCCAACTGGTATCCCAGCAAGCACGAGACGCACCGCCAAGTGCCCACCTGGAACTACGAGGTGGTGCACGCGCACGGCCTGCTCACCATACGCGACGACGAGCGGTTCGTCCGCGGCGTCGTCGGACGGCTGACCCGCCGGCACGAGGCCGGCGAGACCCGCCCCTGGAAAATGTCGGATTCCGCGCCCGAATTCATCGACGACATGCTGGGCCGGATGTGGGCATCGAAGTCGCCGTCACCTCGCTGGCCGGCAAGCGCAAGCTCAGCCAGAACAAGGACACCCGCGACCGCCTGGGGACCGCCGACGCGCTGGACGCGCGGGGCCATGCCAAACTGGCGCGACATATGCGCGAGGCATAGCCGTCGGCGCGTGCCGGGCCCGAGCGGGAGCCAGCTTACAATGACCGCCCGACATTCATTGAATACACCCGGATGCGCGCCCTGGCGGAAACCGCCGCAGGCCGCCGGATACCCGACATGGCCCAGGCGAAATCCGCGAAGAGCGCCAAAGCGCAACTGTTCGAAGACCTCAAGCACCAGATCCTGACGATGGAACTGGGCCCGGACGAGGACCTGGACGAGGTTGCGCTGTGCGAACGCTATGGCCTCTCGCGTACCCCCGTGCGCGAGGTCTTCCGCCGCCTGAGCGGCGAAGGGTACGTGGATATCCGCGAAAATCGCGGCGCCCGCGTCTCGCCGATGAATCACTCGACGCTGAGACACTTCTTCCTGGTGGCGCCGATGATCTACGCGGCGGTGGGTCGGCTGGCGGTGCGGCACTTCACCGCCAGCCAGCTGGCCGACCTGAAGGAAACCCAGGCGCAGCTTCGCCAGGCGTGCCTGGCCGGTGACATCCAGGCCATGGTCCTGAAGAACAACCGCTTCCATGAAATCATGGGCGAGATGTCCGGCAACGTGTACCTGCAAACCAGCCTGAACCGCCTGCTGATCGATCACGCCCGCATCGGCCGCACCTTCTATCAGCCGCACGACGAGGACACGACCAGGCGCCGCCAGTCGTCCATCGACCACCACGACCAGTTCATCGACGCGCTCGTCGCACGCGACGAGGAAGCCATCGCGCGGCTGTCCTACGAACACATGGAACTCTCGCGCGAGCACATGGAACTGTTCATCATGCCGCCGGGGCTGAAACCGGAACCGCCGCAGTCGCTTTGACCCTGCCGGCCTGACCTGCCCGCCGCCCCGGGCCGTCGCCTCCCCTTCTCCGTCCCTCATCCGCGGCTCCCCGCCGAGCCCGCGGTCGCGCCGTCGCGTCCCTTCAAAAATGTATTTGACCAGAATCATTTTTTACTATAATAAAATACAAATTGAATACATAATAAATACGGACGAGACAAGCCATGGAGAACTCCCGGTCAGGGGTTCGGGATCCTCGGCGGCGCCAGGAAAAAGCAGCAATAAATCCAGGCTCTTCGAAGACCTCAAGCACCAGATACTCGCCTTGCAGCTGGGTCCCGACGAAGACCTGGACGGGCCAGGCCTGTGCGAACGCTACGGCCTGTCACGCACCCCCGTGCGCGAGGTCTTCCGCCGTCTGAGCGGCGAGGGCTACGTCTATATCCGCGAGCACTGCGGCGCGTCTCGCCCATGAACCACGCCACCCTGAGGCACTTCTTCCTGGCGGCGCCGATGATCTACGCCGCAACCGGCCGCCTGGCGGCGCATCACTTCACACCGACCCAGCTCGCCCGGCTAGGGGACACCCAGGACCAGTTCCGGCAAGCCTGCGCGGCGGGCGACATGACCGCCACGGTCCTGCGCAACAACCAGTTCCACGAAATCATCGGCGAAATGTCGGGGAACCTTTGCCTGCAGGCCAGCCTGAACCGCCTGCTGGTCGACCACGCCCGCATCGGCCATACGTTCTACCAGTCAGCACGACGCCCGCCAGTCCGGGCGTCGGGAACAGGCCATCTCACAGCACGACCGGTTCATCGACGCAATCGCGGCCCGCGACGAGGACGCCATCGTCCGGATCACCTTCGAGCACTGGGAACTGTCCACGCCAGAACATGGAAATGTTCATCACGCCCGGCCAGCTCAGCCCGAATACAGCCGCACGAAGGTGCGGAAACCCTGCTCAAGATAGGAGCAAGCGGATAGTCGAAGGCATCTACACCCCCGTCATCACCCCCCACGAGGCCGACGGCCGGATGGACAAGGCGGTGTTCGCCGAGCTGATCGAATCCCTGATCGACGCCGGCGTGCACGGCCTCGTCGTCGCCGGATCGACCGGCGAATACTACGCGCAGACGATGCAGGAACGGATCGACCTGGCCACCTATGCCAAGGAAGTCATCGGCACCCGCGTGCCGCTGGTCGTCGGCACGGGCGCCACGCGCACCGAGGAATCCAATCGAGTACGCCAAGGCCGCCCGGGCCTTGGGCGCCGATGCGATCCTGGTGGGCTCGCCCCCCTACGCCCTGCCCCTGGAATCGGAAAACGCCGACCACGCGCTGGCGATCGACCGGGCCGCGGACCTGCCCATCATGCTCTACAACTATCCGGGGCGCATGGGCGTGCACATGGGCCGCGACTACCTGATCCGGGTGAGCACGGTCGAAGAACGTCCGGGCGATCAAGGAAAGCTCGGGCGACATCGACCGCGTCCACCTGCTGACGCGTGAATTCCCACGGATCGAGATGTCCTGCGGCTGGGACGATCAGGCGCTGGAATTCTTCGCCTAGGGCGCGCGCAGCTGGGTCTGCGCGGGCTCCAACTTCCTGGCGCGCGAACACGTGGCTCTGTCCACGGGCCTGCGTGCTGGAAAACGACTTCGACAAGGGCCGCAGGATCATAAAGGCTGATGATGCCCTTCATGAACTTCCTGGACGCGGGCAAGTTCGTGCAATCGATCAAATACGGCTGCGAGTTGAATGGACTGGCGGCCGGTCCACCCCGCGCGCCGCTCCAGGCGCTGGACGGAGAAGAAAAGGCCCGCTTCCAGGCCATCGTCGCCGAGACTCCGGCGCACCGATCTCCGGCATCGTCGAGGCATGAAATCAGCGTCCCGCACCTGGACCGGCCCGCGTCGCCGAGCGCTCCCCAACCGTCCCAACCGGATCACACGCGATGAGCCGAGCCACCATTCGCCAACCGGCTGAAACGGCCAGTCGGGCTGGGCCGCCCTTGCGCCCGTCGATTCCCCGCACGCACCCTGGAAGGCGGCCAGTCGGCCGACTGGCTGATCATCGGCGCCGGCTTCGGCGGCCTGTCGGCCGCGCGGCGGCTGCGCCAGTTGCGTGCCAAGGACAGAATCGTCGTGCTTGACGCCCAGGAGATCGCCATCGGCGCCTCCGGGCGCAACTCCGGCTTCATGATCGACGTGCCCCACAACCTGACGTCCGGCAATTATTCCGTCGGCGGCGCAGAGTCCAGTCTGCTGGAAATCCGTCAGAACCGGCCGCCGTGGCCATCGCCTTCGCCGCCGACGTCGCGGAAGAATACGGCATGCCGACCGGGACCTTCGACCCCTCGGGCAAGATCAACGCGGCCGCCACGGAACGGGGGCTGAAGCTGAACCGCGGCTTCGCCGACTCGCTGCGCGGCAGATCGGGGAACCCAGCGAAACCCTGGACGCCGTCCAGATGCGCGAGATCACCGGCACCGGCTACTACCTGGGAGGCATCCATACCCCGGGCGCGGTGATGATCCAGCCCGCCGACTACATCCGGCGCCTGGCCGAGGGCCTGACGGGCGAGGTCGCCCTGTTCGAACATTCGCCCGTGTTGTCGCTGACCCGAAAAGGCACGGTCTGGGAAGCGGTCTCGACCCGGGGCAGCGTCCAGGCCCCGCGCGTCATCCTGGCCGTCAACGGCCACGTCAAGAGCTTCGGGCATTTCCGGCACCGCCTGATCCATGTCTATACCTACGCATCCATGACGGCCGCTTTCCCGGCCGGCGCAGCCGGCGCCGACCAGCTGGGCCCTGCTGCCCGCCGACCCCATGGGCGCCACGCTGCGCAA
>JAUCCZ010000003.1:0-3329 GCA_034675705.1 Comamonas sp.
ATGCGTGTGTCTGTTCGGAGGCGGGAGGGCAGGCTCGCTGGCTCAGCTGTTGGACGAGAGTGCGTTTGACAGCAGGCGCGCCGTGATATCCACGATGGAAATCAATCTCTGTCGTAAGCCATTCGCGTAGGGCCGATCACGCCTACTCAGCCGACCAGCTGGCCGTTGACTTCGTAGGGGGCAGTGATCACGCTGCAGCTGTTCAGCTGGGCCAGACCGGACTCGTCCCCTATGAAGATCTGGACGCCCTGCGCCCGGTTCGACAGGTCCAGCAACTGCATGAGGCGAGTGCGTTGCTCGAAGAGTTTGAACAGCTCGCGCAGACGCTTATGTTGGACGAGAGGTCTTCGACGTCGAGCAGGTTGGTTTCGCCCTAGATGATGTATGTTGAGCTCGGACTCCTCCGCCGCCTCCGAGCCGGCTTCGACGGTTGCCGTCATCAGTTCGCTCATGTCGCTGCGCAACTGCTGGAGCTCTTCGCGGATGCGCCTGCGGATGTCCTCGAATGCGAGTCCGGCAAAATGTTGGTTCAGGTAGCCCGCCGCTGCACCGAGTTTTGTTGAATTGTAGCTGCGGCGAGTAACGAGGATGCGGTTCTGAACGTCGCCCGCGGTGGTGACGATGATCAGCAGGATGCGGTTTTCCGACAGGCTGATGAACTCGATCTGCCTGATTCGCACCGCATCCTTGCGGGGCGTGACCACGACCCCGGCAAACTGGGTCAGGTTGGACAGCATGTGCGACGCGGAGCTGATCAGCCGTCCCGGCTGGTCCGGCTGAAACTGCCCCTTCAATGCCTGAACCCGCTTGCTCTCCATCGGCTGCACGGTGAGCAGCGCGTCCACAAAGAAGCGGTAGCCGAGCGCGGTCGGGATCCGCCCTGCCGAGGTGTGCGGGCTGGAGATAAAGCCCATTTCCTCGAGGTCGCTCATCACGTTGCGCACGGTGGCGGGTGAGAGCTCAAGCCCGGAGAAGCGCGAAGAGGGCGCGTGAGCCGACGGGCTGGCCTTCGGCGATGTAGCGTTCGATCAGCGTTTTGAGCAGGATCTGGGAGCGGGTGTCGAGCGGTTTCATGGTTGGCCTGGAATATAGCCCGATTCTATGGAAGTTGGCTTGCTGCCAAGCGGCAATCCACTGCAAGGTCGCGCATGACGTAATCCGAATGTGGTTTAATCCGCAGCGATGACTATGCGTTTTGCCAATGTTGCACTGATCGGAAAGTACCAGAGCCCGGATGTGGCGGAGTCGGTGCTGCTGATCGCACGCTATCCGCGCGAAAGGGGGCTTGAATGTATGGATCGAGCAGGGCACTGCGAGTTCCATCGGTAGGCCGAAGGGGTATCCGGTTGCTGCCTATGAAGAGATCGCGGCGAGCTGTGATCTTGCGGTGGTCGTGGCGGCGATGGCACCATGCTCACGACGGCCCGGCGGCTTGCCGAGCGTTGGGTACCTCTTGTCGGCGTCAACCTTGGGCGCCTGGGTTTTCTGACCGATATCGCGCGCAAGGATGCGCTGCTGAAACTGGGGGAGATCCTCTATGGCAGCTTTTGCGAGGAGTTTCGCTTCATGCTCGACGCCGAGGTGTTGCGCGGCGGGCAACGCGTGTTTCACACCCTGGCGCTCAACGACGTCGTGGTGAACAAGGGCGATCTGGGGCGCATGATCGAGTTCGATCTGTCAATTGACGGCGAGTTTGTTTACACCCAGCGTTCCGATGGCATGATCGTATCGACTCCGACTGGTTCGACGGCCTATGCGTTGTCGGCCAACGGTCCCATTCTGCACCCGAGTGTGGGCGGCATTGCGCTCGTGCCATTGTGTCCGCATGCTCTGACTGCACGCCCGGTAACCCTGCCGGACTCGTGCTGCATCGAAATCGAGCTGCTGCCACCGCATGACGCGCGGGTGCACTTTGATGGACAGGCGCGTTTCGATGCACGGGCGGGCGACCGTGTTCGTCTGACCCGCTCGCCGCTCGCTGTGCGCTTGCTGCATCCGAAGAGCTACAGTTATTTCGCGATGCTGCGTGAGAAACTGCACTGGAGTGCTGCGCCGCGGCACAATTGAACCGTCCGATTGATGGACCGCACTGCCCTGAGCCGTGCGGTTCGACAGCTGCACCCAATTTTTGGACCCACCATGCTGCGCCGCCTGACTATTCGTGATTTCGTCATTGTCGATCGTCTCGAACTTGAGTTCGGCGCAGGCTTCGGCGCCCTGACCGGCGAAACCGGTGCGGGCAAATCGATTCTGCTCGGCGCGCTGGGGCTGGCGCTGGGTAGGCGCGGCGAGGCCGGCGTGGTGAGGCGTGGGCAGGAGAACGTGCGGATATGGTTGCAGAGTTCGATCTGCCCGAACGAGGGGGCTTGCGGGCCTGGCTCGCCGAGCACGATCTTGTGGCGGACGAGGGGGGAGCGCGTGCTGCTGCGGCGCACGATCGACGCCGCTGGGCGTAGCCGTGCGTGGATCAACGGTAGCAGTGTGACGCTTGCCCAAGTCCTGCCGAGTGGCGAGAACAGCCACTGGCTCGCCGACATCCATGGTCAGCACGCACACCACGCCTTGCTGCAGGCCCGACGCGCAGCGCGCCCTGCTCGATGCCCATGCTGGCGCCCGGGGCCTGGCCGCCCGAGGCCTACACGCTCTATCGTGCCTGGCAGCAGCTTGTCCGGTTGCAGGCTGAGGCCGAGGCCCGATGGGCTGAACTCGTGCGCGAGCGTGAATTGCTCGGGTGGCAGGTCAGGGGACTTGATGAGCTCGCATTCGATGCCAGCGAGTGGGGTGAGCTCAATGCCGAGCACAGCCGCCTTGCCCATGCCGCGAGCCTGATGGGAGGGGCTTGGGACGAAACCCTGGCGGGTCTGGGTGAGGGTGAGCTCGCGGTGTGTGCAATGCTGCGTCACTTCGACTCCCGTGTGGCGGCCTTGACCGACGATTTCCCTCTCCCTCACGGATGTACGCGAGTTGCTCTGCAGCGCTGCGATCCAGGCCGACGAGGCCTTGCACGCCCTGCGCCGCTATCGCGAGCGCCTGGATCTGTACAGCTACAACGCCTCGCCGAGATCGAGAGCCGGATTGCGGCGGTGACCGGTGTGGCGCGCAAATATCGTGTGGTGGGTGGGAACGATCTGCCTGAGTTGCGTACGCAATCGCAGGCGCGCCTGCACGCTCTGGAGGCGAGTTCGGATCCGGCGTGTCTGGCTGCCGAAGAAGCGCGCGCGCGCAAGGCATTCGAGCTTGCCGCTGCCCGCTTGTCAGCGCTGCGAAAGCCGGGGCCGCAGCGGCGCTCTCTGCCGAGATATCGGACGCCATGCAGACCCTGGCGATGG
>JAUCCZ010000004.1:0-3352 GCA_034675705.1 Comamonas sp.
GAGAAGGGGCGTTCGATAGGCCCCTCCGGGGCCATGGCCGCGCCCGGATCCGGGCCGGCAACCTCCATAAAAATCATCAGGAGACAACCATGAAGCGACATATGCTGTGCGCCATGCTGGGCCTGGCCCTGGCGGCCGGGTCGGGCACTTCCCTGGCCGAGACCACCCTGCGGGCCTCGCACCAGTTCCCGGGCGGGCAGGGCGATCCGCGCGACGAAATGGTGCAGCTCATCGCCCGCGAGGTCGAGGCGGCCAACGTGGGGCTGAAGATCTAGGTGTTCCCGGGGTCCTCGCTGTACAAGGCCAACGAGCAATGGGGCGCGCTCACGCGCGGGCAGCTGGACATGGCGGCCTTCCCGCTGGATTACGCCTCGGGCCGCGTGCCGCAATTCTCCGCCACCCTGATGCCGGGCCTGGTGCGCAACTACGAGCACGCCCAGCGCCTGAACCAGTCCAACTTCATGAAGGACATCAAGGCGCTGGTCGAGAAGCAGGGCGCCGTGGTCATCGCCGACGCCTGGCTGGCGGGCGGCTTCGCCTCGAAGAAGCATTGCATCACCGGCCCCGACACCATCAAGGGCCAGGTCATCCGGGCGGCCGGCCCGGCCTTCGAGCAGATGCTGGCGGCGGCGGGGGCGTCGATCTCGTCCATGCCCTCGTCCGAAGTCTATTCGGCCATGCAGACGGGCGTCCTGGACGCGGCCAACACGTCCAACGACAGCTTCGTCTCCTACCGCCTGTACGAGCAGGCCAAGTGCCTCACGGCGCCGGGCGACAACGCGCTGTGGTTCATGTACGAGCCGGTGCTGATGTCCAAGAAGGTCTTCGATGGCCTGGAGCCCAGGCAGCGCGAGGCCATCCTGGCGGCGGCGAAGAAGGCCGAGGACTACTTCACCGGCGAGGCGCGCAAGGGCGAACAGAAGATGCGCGACGTCTACACCAAGGCCGGGGTGGAGGTCGTGACCATGACGCCGGAGGACTACCAGGCCTGGATGGCGGTGGCCAAGCACTCCTCCTACCGCCTGTTCGCCGAGAAGGTGAAGGGCGGCGACGAGCTGCTCAGGAAGGCGCTGGCCGTCCAGTAGCGGCCGGGCGCGGGCGCCGTCCGCCGGCGGCGTCCGCGCGCGGTTCGTCCGGGGGATGCCGCCGGCTTCTCCCGCCTTGCGCGACGCACAGGGAGGTCGCATGAATCGAGTCTTTACGCGCTGGGTGGAAGGCCTGACGCGCGCCTGCGGCGTGCTGTCGGCCCTGCTGCTGGTGTTCGCGATGCTGGTGGTCTGCCAGATGATCCTGATGCGCTACGTGTTCCGCGCACCCACGATCTGGCAGACCGAGGCCGTGGTGTTCGGCGCCACGGCGGCGATTTTCCTGGGCGCGCCCTACGTGCTCATGACCAAGGGGCACGTCGGCGTGGATTTCATCCAGATGCTGGTGGGCGAACGGACCCGCCGCCGGATGGACCGCGTGGGCGCCTGGCTGGGGCTGGCGTTCTGCGTCCTGATGACCGCGGCCACGGGGCTGCACCTGTTCGAGGCGCTGGAAGGCGGCTGGACGACCTCCAGCGTGGCGGCCGTCCCGCTGTGGATGCCGCTGTCGCCGGTGGTGTTCGGCTTCGCCCTGCTGAGCCTGCAGTACGTCGTCGAAATCATGAAACTGTCGGGAGAGCCGTCATGACGCCCACCCTCGCGGGGATCTGCATCGTCCTGGGCCTGTGCCTGATGCTGGCGACCGGCATGCCCATCGCCTTCGCCCTGGGGCTGGCCGCCGTGGCCGGCCTGTTCCTGGACATGGGGCCGGGCGTGATCTACGTGCTGGCCGAGACCATGTTCGCCGGGATCGCCAACCTGGGCTACGTCGCCATTCCCATGTTCGTGCTGATGGGCGCCATCGTGGCCGGCACGCCGGCCGGCGGCGACCTGTACAAGGCCCTGGACCGCTGGCTGCACAAGGTGCCCGGCGGCCTGGTGCTGTCGAACATCGGCGCCTGCGCGATCTTTTCCGGCATGACCGGATCCAGCCCGGCCACCTGCGCGGCCATCGGCAAGATGGGCATCCCGGAAATGCTCGGGCGCGGCTACCCGGCCTCGGTGGCCACCGGCTCGATCGCGGCGGGCGGCACGCTGGGCATCCTGATCCCGCCCTCGGTCACCATGATCGTCTACGGCATCTCGACGCAGACCTCGATCGGCCGGCTGTTCCTGGCCGGCGTGCTGCCCGGGATCCTGCTGACCTGCATGTTCATGGCCTGGGCCCTGTACGACGCCCGGCGCAAGGGCTTCCGCTTCGGCGCCGGAACACTGAGCTATTCCTGGCGCGACAAGCTGGCCTCCCTGCCCAAGGTGCTGCCGCTGCTGCTGATCATCCTGGGCATGCTCTTCGTGCTGTACGGCGGGGTGGCCACCCCGTCCGAGGCCGCCGGGGCCGGCGCGCTGCTGACGCTGGTGGTGGTCGTCCTGATCTATCGCCTGTTCCGCATGAAGACCTACGTCGACGTGTTCGGCTCGGCGATGCGCGAAAGCGTCATGATCATGATGATCATGGCCTCGGCCGAACTGTTCGCCTTCGCGCTGTCGTCCCTGTTCATCACCCAGTCCCTGGCGGCGGCGATCGCGGCGCTGGAGATCAACCGCTGGCTGCTGATGGGGCTGATCAACGTCTTCCTGCTGGTGGCGGGCAAGGCCGAACCCCAGGCCGACGGCAGCCACAAAATCAGCGGCACCAAGATCTTTATTTCAGCGGGTGACCATATGGCGGAAAACATCGTGCATATCGTGCTGGCCCGTCTGCCGGATGCGCCTGCGGGCACCAAGGGCATCTCGTTGTTCATCGTGCCTAAGTTAGTGCCGGACGGGCAGGGTGGCCTGGGCGCTCGCAACGCGGTCAGTTGCGGCTCTCGAGCACAAGATGGGGATTCATGGCAATGCCACGTGCGTGATGAATTTCGATGGCGCCACGGGCTTTCTGATCGGCCCGGCCAATAAAGGCCTGAACTGCATGTTCACTTTCATGAACACGGCACGCCTGGGCACCGCGATCCAGGGCCTGGCGCACGCCGAGGTCGCCTTCCAGGGGGCCAATGCCTATGCCCACGAGCGCCTGCAGATGCGCGCCCTGAGCGGCACCAAATTCCCCCGATCAGCCCGCCGACCCCATCATCGTGCACCCGGATGTGCGCCGCATGCTGCTGACCATCAAGGCCTTTGCCGAGGGGAACCGGGCCTTGCTGTATTACGCCGCGCAGCAGGTCGATATAGAGCATTACAGCCAGGATGCCGAGGCTCAGGGAAACGGCTGAAAAACTACTAGTTTCCTGACGCCGATCGCCAAAAGCCTTGCATGGACGGAAACCGGT
>JAUCCZ010000005.1:0-5787 GCA_034675705.1 Comamonas sp.
TTGACACCCGGGTGCGGGTGCTGGCCTTTTCGAACACCATGGCCAGGTTGCGGTCGTGCAGCGTGTGGTGCGGCAGGTAGCGTTTGAACTTGTCCTTGATGAGGCGCGCCCGGTCGATGACGTAGAGGACTTCTCCTCGGAAAAATTATGCAACTGCAAAAAATGATGCAAAGGCCCGGTCGGATTGGCGGCAGACATGTCAAACCCTGAGTAAAACGATGATATGACCGTGTGCCCGGAACGCGCGCAAAACACCGGCCGCATGATCGGAGACAATGCGCGGCGAAGGGGATGCCGCGCGGCCTTCATCCAGGGCCGTGCCCCCTCTTTGGAAACCACACGAGCGACCCTGTCCAGTATTTGATCATCCATGGCAAGACCCTGGAAGGCCAGCGGTTTCGGCCCAGCGACTGGGCCGAACGCCTGGCGGGGGTCCTGTCCCAGTTCCGTCCGGCCGGCTCCATCGCCAACCCCCTGTCCTATTCCCCCTACGCCATGCCGCGCACCCTGAACGGCCTGCCCTGCGTGATGGTCGACCACCGCCTGCGGCAGCTGGAACCGCTGGCCTGGAAATTCGCCTGCGACTTCGCCCTCAGCAACCGGCTGCAGACCACCGACACGTCCGCGCGCGACGAGGACGCCGCGCCTCCGGCCTCGTCGGCGGCCTGAGGCACCGCCGAAGGCCCGGGCCCTTCTTCCCGGCAAGGCGCGCCGTGCCGGCGCGGCGGCGCAGGCTGCAAGCCGCGCCGCAGATCCATCCCCCGCGCGGCCTGTGCCAAAATCGTCCCATGACGACCCCCGACCTGTTCGGCCACCTCGACCCCGGGCGGCGCACGCGCCTGGGACCGGACGCCTGGGTGCTGCGCGGCTTCGCCCTGCCCCGCATGGACGCGCTGCTGCCGGCCCTGGCCGGCATCGAGGCCATATCGCCCTTTCGCCACATGAAGACACCGGGCGGCTTCGTCATGTCCGCCGCCCTGAGCAACTGCGGCGCGCTCGGCTGGACGAGCGACCGGCGAGGCTACCGCTACAGTCCCATCGACCCTGAAAGCGGCCTGCCCTGGCCGCCGATGCCGGAAGCCTTCGCCCGGCTGGCGCGCGAGGCCGCCGCGGCGGCCGGATTCGAGGACTTCGCGCCGGACGCCTGCCTGATCAACCGCTACCTGCCCGGCGCCCGGATGTCCCTGCACCAGGACAGGAACGAGCGCGACTTCGGCGCGCCCATCGTCTCCGTCTCCCTGGGCATGAGCGCCGTCTTCCTGTTCGGCGGCCCTGCGCGCTCCGACAAGGCGGTCCGGGTGCCGCTCCACCATGGCGACGTCGCCGTCTGGGGCGGCACGGACCGGCTGCGCTACCATGGCATCCTGCCGCTCGGCGAACGGCCCCATCCGCTGCTGGGGGCCCGGCGCATCAACCTGACCTTCCGCAAGGCGGGCTGAAGCCGCGCTCCGGCCCCCAGCACGGACGACACGGCCCGCCGACGGCTCCGCCACCGCAAGAAACGGAGTGCCCCGCGCCGCGCATCCCGTCTAAGCTGACAGGCATCGCGACACACCAGGACGACGCCATGAATGCTCTTTTCCCCGCCCCGGACAAGTCCGGCGCCGGCGACGCGCGCCGGCAGGACCCGCACACCCGTACGCCCCGCGCCGCCGCGCAGGCCCGCCATGCCGCCTTGGCGGCGTGGGCCTGCCGCGCCATCGAATCGGCCTCCACGCCCCCGTCGCTGGACGAACTGGCCGCGCAGGCGGGCCTGAGCCCTTATCACTTCCATCGCGTCTTCAAGGCCGAAACGGGCCTGACCCCGAAAGCCTATGCCGCCGCATTCCGGGCGCGCCGCCTGCGCGAGGCGCTGGACGCGGCCGGCGGATCGGTCACGGAGGCGATCTACGATGCCGGCTTCAACTCCAGCAGCCGATACTACGAAACCGCCGGACAGGTGCTCGGCATGCGCGCCCGGGACTACCGCGCCGGGGGCGCCGGCGCCGTGATCCGCTTCGCGGTCGGCCAGTGCGCGCTGGGCGCCATTCTGGTCGCGCAGAGCCGGCTCGGCCTGTGCGCCATCCTGCTGGGCGACGATCCGGACCGGCTGGTGCGGGACCTGCAGGACCAGTTCCCCCGGGCCGAGCTGATCGGCGGCGACGCCGGCTTCGAGCGGCTGGTCGCCCAGGTGGTGGGATTCGTCGAGGCGCCCGCCATCGGGCTGGACCTGCCCCTGGACGTGCGCGGCACCGCCTTCCAGCAGCGGGTTTGGCAGGCGCTGCGCGAGATCCCGCCGGGCGCCACCGCCAGCTACGCCGAGATCGCCTCGCGCATCGGAGCGCCCAAGGCCGCGCGGGCCGTGGCACGCGCCTGCGGCGCGAACTCCCTGGCCGTCGCCATCCCCTGCCACCGCGTCGTGCGGCGCGACGGCGACGTGTCGGGCTACCGCTGGGGCGTGGAACGCAAGCGCGAGCTGCTGCGGCGCGAGAAAGCCGAACAACAAGCCCGCAAATAGAACGGGGCTCCCCGAGGGAGCCCCTTGCCGCGCGGCATGCGGGGAGCGCCCGGCGCCCCCGCCCCGATCACTTCGCCGGCGGATCCTGCTTCAGTTGGGGGATGTCGGACTGGCCGGTCTTGGTCAGCAGGCCCGTCTGGGTGTAGGTGAACAGCTTGGCGCGCGTGTCCACGATGTCCAGGTTGCGCATCGTCAGCTGGCCGATGCGGTCCAGCGGCGAGAACATCGATTCGCCCTTTTCCATCGTCAGGCGGTCCGGATGGTAGGTCAGGTTGGGCGAGCGCGTGTCCAGGATGGAATAGTCGTTGCCCCGGCGCAGTTCCAGGGCGACCTCGCCGGTGATGGCGCGCGCCACCCAGCGCTGCGCGGTTTCGCGCAACATGATGGCCTGGGGATCGAACCAGCGGCCCTGGTACAGCAGGCGGCCCAGGCGCAGGCCGTTGATGCGGTACTGCTCGATCGTGTCCTCGTTGTGGATGCCGGTCACCAGGCGCTCGTAGGCGATGTGCAGCAGCGCCATGCCCGGGGCCTCGTAGATGCCGCGGCTCTTGGCCTCGATGATGCGGTTCTCGATCTGGTCGCTCATGCCCAGGCCGTGGCGCCCGCCGATGCGGTTGGCCTCCAGCATCAGTTCGACCGGATCGGCGTATTCCACCCCGTTCAGGGCCACCGGCTGGCCCTGCTCGAAGCGCACCGTGACTTCCTCGGCCTTGACCTCGACCTCGGGCTTCCAGAACGCCACGCCCATGATGGGCTGGACGATGCGGATGCCGGAATCCAGGTGTTCCAGGTCCTTGGCCTCGTGCGTGGCGCCCAGCATGTTGGAGTCCGTGGAATAGGCCTTTTCCGCCGACATCTTGGAGTCGAAGCCGTTTTCCTGCATGTACTGCGACATCTCGGCGCGACCGCCGAGTTCGTCGATGAACTGCTGGTCCAGCCAGGGCTTGTAGATCTTCAGGTCCGGATTGGTCAGCAGGCCGTAGCGGTAGAAGCGCTCGATGTCGTTGCCCTTGAACGTGCTGCCGTCGCCCCAGATGTGGACGTCGTCCTCGCGCATGGCCGACACCAGCATCGTGCCCGTCACCGCGCGGCCGATGGGCGTGGTGTTGAAGTACGTGACCCCGCCGGTGGAAATGTGGAAGGCGCTGCACTGCAGGGCGGCGATGCCCTCGGCCACCAGCTGCGCGCGGCAGTCCACCAGGCGCGCGCCCTGGGCGCCGTAGCGCAGGGCCTTGCGGGGGATCTCGTCGTAATCCGGCTCGTCGGGCTGCCCCAGGTTCGCCGTGTAGGCGAAAGGCAGCGCGCCCTTGTTCTTCATCCACAGCAGCGCGGCGCTGGTGTCCAGCCCGCCCGAAAAGGCGATGCCGACCTTCTGCCCGATCGGCAGGTTTTCAAGAATGGTTGTGCTCATGAAGGGTCCGGATAAGCCTGAGATTGAAGTCGATCCGGCATTATATCGTCGCCGCACGGCCCGGCGCCCGGCCAGGCCGCGGGCGCGCGCCTGTGCTACGGTGTGCGGACCGGGATCCCGATCCCCCACCGACAGGACCGCCATGACGAAGCCTCCCATCAGCCGCTACCCCGTCCCCGACCTGGGCACTCTGCCCGAGGACATCCGCGCCCGCATCCTGGCCGTCCAAGGAAAAGGCCGGCTTCGTCCCCAACGTCTTCTTCGCCCTGGCCCACCGCCCGGCCGAGTTCCGCGCCTTCTTCGCCTATCACGACGCCTTGATGGAGAAGGATGGGGGCCTGAGCCCGGCCGAGCGTGAAATGATCGTGGTGGCGACCTCCGGGGCCAACGACTGCCTGTACTGCGTGGCCGCCCACGGCGCGATCCTGCGCATTCGCGCCCGCAACCCCCTGATCGCCGACCAGGTCGCCATCAACCACCGCAAGGCCGACCTGAGCCCCCGCGAAATGGCCATGCTGGACTTCGCACTGAAAGTCTCGCTGGACGCCCGGGACATCGGCGAGTCCGACTATCAGGCCCTGTATCCCCACGGCTTCGACGACGAGGACATCTGGGACATCGCCGCCATCGCCGCGTTCTTCGGCCTCAGCAACCGGATGGCGAATTTCATGTCCATGCGTCCCAACGACGAGTTCTACCTGATGGGGCGCCTGCCCAAGGGCTCGCATTGATATTTTTCTGTGCTAGAATGCACGTCTTTCGGGGACGTAGCTCAGCTGGGAGAGCGTCGCGTTCGCAATGCGAAGGTCGGGAGTTCGATCCTCCTCGTCTCCACCACAGTACCCTAAACCGCTTGATTTTTCAGGCGGTTTTTTTTCGTCCGTCGATTTCAGTTGGTAGCAGATTTGGTAGCAAATCATGCTCACCTTGCCTATCTACCCCAGAAATGGCACCTACTACCTCCACACCCGGATCGCAGGCAGACAGATCAAGCGCTCGCTGGCGACAAAGGACAAGACCCAAGCTATCCTTGTAGGCCTGGAACTTCTCAAAAGGCTCTACAAGGCATTGAATGCCGCTGGTGGGGGTATGGACAAGGACAAGCTGAAAAAACTCGATATAGCCTTTCCTACGGGCTTTCAGGCCAAGATCAACACTGATGATGATATGGCCCGCTTTCAGGAGCTTCTGAAGAACCCTGATTTCTATGACCTGATCAGGCCAAGGGCAACAGAACAGCCACCGGTTCCGGCACCAGCAATAGCCCCAGCACCAGAGGCAGAGAACCTTACAGGGGTAAGCATTGCTGAAGTTGCCAGCAGGTATCAAACCAGACACCAGAAGCTGAAAGCTCCAAAGACTCTCTATGAGTATGGCAACTATCACCAGCATTTCAGCCGGTGGGTAGCTGTGAGGAAGCAGGCAGATCCCTACCCTATCAGGAACATCATCAATGACGACATCGCCGCCTACATTGACGACCTGTTAGCAGACGGCAAGCCAGCACAAGCCATCCAGACCAAGTATCTCAGGGCTTTGAATGCTCTTTTTGAGTTTGCCAAGACCCTTTGGAGCCTTCCCCAAGGATGTGCTTATTCCTACCCGTGGGCACAAGGTTTTCAACAAGAACAAGCACCGAACCAACCGGAAACCCTTTACCACAGAAGAACTTCAACAGATTTTTGAACCCCTGAACCTGAACAAGGCAAGACACCCAGAGGAATACTGGTTGCCTTTGCTTGGCATCTTCACAGGAGGAAGGATTTCAGAACTCAGTCAATTGCTGATTACAGACATCAAGCAGATTGAAGGCATCTGGACTATCAGCATCAATGACGAAGAAGGCAAGCGCACCAAAACTCTTGCTAGCATTCGCACT
>JAUCCZ010000006.1:0-2915398 GCA_034675705.1 Comamonas sp.
GTGGATGGAAGTTTGCCATTAAATGCTCATGTGAATATGAAGTGAAGTTCACTTCAATTCCGTTTTGAGCGAAGTCCTAGGACTTTAAATTTTAAGATCGAACTGTAGAGTTTGATCCTGGCTCAGATTGAACGCTGGCGGCATGCCTTACACATGCAAGTCGAACGGCAGCACGGACTTCGGTCTGGTGGCGAGTGGCGAACGGGTGAGTAATACATCGGAACGTGCCTAGTAGTGGGGGATAACTACTCGAAAGAGTGGCTAATACCGCATGAGATCTATGGATGAAAGCAGGGGACCTTAGGGCCTTGTGCTACTGGAGCGGCCGATGGCAGATTAGGTAGTTGGTGGGATAAAAGCTTACCAAGCCGACGATCTGTAGCTGGTCTGAGAGGACGATCAGCCACACTGGGACTGAGACACGGCCCAGACTCCTACGGGAGGCAGCAGTGGGGAATTTTGGACAATGGGCGCAAGCCTGATCCAGCAATGCCGCGTGCAGGATGAAGGCCTTCGGGTTGTAAACTGCTTTTGTACGGAACGAAAAGCCTCTCTCTAATACAGGGGGGTGATGACGGTACCGTAAGAATAAGCACCGGCTAACTACGTGCCAGCAGCCGCGGTAATACGTAGGGTGCAAGCGTTAATCGGAATTACTGGGCGTAAAGCGTGCGCAGGCGGTTTTGTAAGACAGTGGTGAAATCCCCGGGCTCAACCTGGGAACTGCCATTGTGACTGCAAGGCTGGAGTGCGGCAGAGGGGGATGGAATTCCGCGTGTAGCAGTGAAATGCGTAGATATGCGGAGGAACACCGATGGCGAAGGCAATCCCCTGGGCCTGCACTGACGCTCACGCACGAAAAGCGTGGGGAGCAAAACAGGATTAGATACCCTGGTAGTCCACGCCCTAAACGATGTCAACTGGTTGTTGGGGATTTATTTCTTCAGTAACGAAGCTAACGCGTGAAGTTGACCACCGCCTCGGGAGCATGGATGAAAGGTTAAAACTCAAAGGAATTGACGGGGACCTGCACAAGCGGTGGATGATGTTCTTTAATTCGATGCAACGCGAAAAACCTTACCCACCTTTGACATGTACGGAATCCTTTAGAGATAGAGGAGTGCTCGAAAGAGAGCCGTAACACAGGTGCTGCATGGCTGTTGTCAGCTCGTGTCGTGAGATGTTGGGTTAAGTCCCGCAACGAGCGCAACCCTTGCCATTAGTTGCTACGAAAGGGCACTCTAATGGGACTGCCGGTGACAAACCGGAGGAAGGTGGGGATGACGTCAAGTCCTCATGGCCCTTATAGGTGGGGCTAGAAACGTCATACAATGGCCGGTACAAAGGGTCGCGAAGCCGCGAGGTGGAGCCAATCCCATAAAGCCGGTCGTAGTCCGGATCGCAGTCTGTAACTCGACTGCGTGAAGTCGGAATCGCTAGTAATCGTGGATCAGCATGCCACGGTGAATACGTTCCCGGGTCTTGTACACACCGCCCGTCACACCATGGGAGCGGGTCTCGCCAGAAGTAGGTAGCCTAACCGTAAGGAGGGCGCTTACCACGGCGGGGTTCGTGACTGGGGTGAAGTCGTAACAAGGTAGCCGTATCGGAAGGTGCGGCTGGATCACCTCCTTTCTGGAAAACGGCTAAAGCCGTTTCGGTGAAGACTAGCTTTGTGCAAACAAAGTTAAGTTGCACCGCAACGTGTCGAAGCCAAAATGCAAACGACTGTTTGCTATCAAATACTCACACTTATCGGTTGTTGGATGGCCCATCGAAGACCAAAACGATTTGATGGCTTGGGTCTGTAGCTTAGCTGGTTAGAGCACCGTCTTGATAAGGCGGGGGTCGTTGGTTCGAGCCCAACTAGACCCACCAAACGTCCCAACAGCATTTTGAGAGTGTTAGGCAAGGCGCGAAGAAAGGCCGCATAGCAGCGCTATGCAACTGACTGAGTAACGCGGCATAACGGTCTCAAAGGGGGATTAGCTCAGCTGGGAGAGCACCTGCTTTGCAAGCAGGGGGTCGTCGGTTCGATCCCGTCATCCTCCACCAACAAGTTATTGTTATCGGGTAAACACTGAAATTTAAGCAAAGAGCTTGGTTTTTGGTGTTAGAATACTCGGCTTGCCAATACATAAGCGCTCTGCAAGATGTTGTCTTGAAAGAGTTTTTATGTATTGGAATTATCCAATAGGCTGTTCTTTAAAAATTCATAGAGTCGAATCAGCGTTGCTGTGGAAGCACTGTAAAAAGTGACCGTGCCACAGCAATGTAAATTTGATTGCGTCAAAACGAATTCAACTTTGAATTCAGTAATGACGAAAGTAGTTCTTGAGATAGCAATATCGAAGATACAAAATCGCATTACGGCATAACGCGTAAGGTGCAAGACCTTACAAGTCTTTGACTTTGGCAGCGAGTTCTTTCTAATTTTATTGGGAGAAATCAAAGTTATAGGGTCAAGTGACTAAGAGCATATGGTGGATGCCTTGGCGATGATAGGCGACGAAAGACGTGATAGCCTGCGATAAGCTTCGGGGAGCTGGCAAATAAGCTTTGATCCGGAGATTTCTGAATGGGGGAACCCACCCTTAGGGGTATCCATATCTGAATACATAGGATATGGAAGCGAACCTGGAGAACTGAAACATCTAAGTACCCAGAGGAAAAGACATCAACCGAGATTGCGAAAGTAGTGGCGAGCGAAATCGCAACAGCCTTCTAGTGATAGTCAGTCAGTTAACAAAACGGTGTGGAAAAGCCGGCCATAGTGGGTGATAGCCCCGTATGTGAAAACTGATTGGTGGTACTAGGCTAGAGACAAGTAGGGCGGGGCACGAGAAACCCTGTCTGAATATGGGGGGACCATCCTCCAAGGCTAAATACTCATCATCGACCGATAGTGAACCAGTACCGTGAGGGAAAGGCGAAAAGAACCCCGGGAGGGGAGTGAAATAGATCCTGAAACCGTATGCTTACAAAAAGTAGGAGCCTCGTAAGGGGTGACTGCGTACCTTTTGTATAATGGGTCAGCGACTTACATTCAGTGGCAAGGTTAACCGAATAGGGAAGCCGTAGAGAAATCGAGTCCGAATAGGGCGTTCAGTCGCTGGGTGTAGACCCGAAACCAAGTGATCTATCCATGGCCAGGATGAAGGTGCTGTAACAGGTACTGGAGGTCCGAACCGACTAGTGTTGCAAAATTAGCGGATGAGCTGTGGATAGGGGTGAAAGGCTAAACAAACTTGGAAATAGCTGGTTCTCTCCGAAAACTATTTAGGTAGTGCCTCAAGTATTACCTGCGGGGGTAGAGCACTGTTTAGGCTAGGGGGTCATGGCGACTTACCAACCCTAGGCAAACTCCGAATACCGCAGAGTACAGCTTGGGAGACAGAGCACCGGGTGCTAACGTCCGGACTCAAGAGGGAAACAACCCAGACCGCCAGCTAAGGTCCCTAAAATTGGCTAAGTGGGAAACGAAGTGGGAAGGCACAGACAGTCAGGATGTTGGCTTAGAAGCAGCCATCATTTAAAGAAAGCGTAATAGCTCACTGATCGAGTCGTCCTGCGCGGAAGATGTAACGGGGCTAAGCCAGTTACCGAAGCTGCGGATGTGCAATTTAATTGCACGTGGTAGGAGAGCGTTCTGTAAGCCTGAGAAGGTGTCTGGTAACGGATGCTGGAGGTATCAGAAGTGCGAATGCTGACATGAGTAGCGTTAAAGGGGGTGAAAAGCCCCCTCGCCGTAAGCGCAAGGTTTCCTACGCAACGTTCATCGGCGTAGGGTGAGTCGGCCCCTAAGGTGAGGCAGAGATGCGTAACTGATGGGAAACAGGTCAATATTCCTGTACCGCTCAATAGTGCGATGTGGGGACGAAGAAGGTTAGCTCAGCTGTCTGTTGGAATAGGCAGTTCAAGCTTGTAGCCATGCCCGGTAGGCAAATCCGCCGGGCTAAGGTGAGGAGTGATAACGAGGGTGCATGCACCTGAAGTGAGTGATACCCAGCTTCCAGGAAAAGCCACTAAGCTTCAGCTATTGACGACCGTACCGCAAACCGACACTGGTGCGCGAGATGAGTATTCTAAGGCGCTTGAGAGAACTGCGGAGAAGGAACTCGGCAAATTGATACCGTAACTTCGGGAGAAGGTATGCCCTCAGTAGGTGAACCTGAACAAGGGGAGCCCAAAGGGGTTGCAAAAAATCGGTGGCTGCGACTGTTTAATAAAAACACAGCACTCTGCAAACACGAAAGTGGACGTATAGGGTGTGACGCCTGCCCGGTGCTGGAAGATTAATTGATGGGGTGCAAGCTCTTGATCGAAGTCCCAGTAAACGGCGGCCGTAACTATAACGGTCCTAAGGTAGCGAAATTCCTTGTCGGGTAAGTTCCGACCTGCACGAATGGCGTAACGATGGCCACGCTGTCTCCTCCGCAGACTCAGCGAAGTTGAAATGTTTGTGATGATGCAATCTACCCGCGGAAAGACGGAAAGACCCCATGAACCTTTACTGTAGCTTTGTATGGGACTTTGAACAGACCTGTGTAGGATAGGTGGGAGGCTTTGAAGGAAGGATGCTAGTTCTTCTGGAGCCGACGTTGAAATACCACCCTGGTGTGTTTGAGGTTCTAACCTAGGTCCCTAATCGGGATCGGGGACAGTGCATGGTAGGCAGTTTGACTGGGGCGGTCTCCTCCCAAAGTGTAACGGAGGAGTTCGAAGGTACGCTAGTTACGGTCGGACATCGTGACGATAGTGCAATGGCATAAGCGTGCTTAACTGCGAGACTGACAAGTCAAGCAGATGCGAAAGCAGGACATAGTGATCCGGTGGTTCTGTATGGAAGGGCCATCGCTCAACGGATAAAAGGTACTCTGGGGATAACAGGCTGATACCGCCCAAGAGTTCATATCGACGGCGGTGTTTGGCACCTCGATGTCGGCTCATCTCATCCTGGGGCTGTAGTCGGTCCCAAGGGTATGGCTGTTCGCCATTTAAAGAGGTACGTGAGCTGGGTTTAAAACGTCGTGAGACAGTTTTGTCCCTATCTTCCGTGGGCGCTGCAGATTTGAGGAAGCCTGCTCCTAGTACGAGAGGACCGGAGTGGACACACCTCTGGTGTACCTGTTGTCACGCCAGTGGCATTGCAGGGTAGCTAAGTGTGGAAGAGATAAGCGCTGAAAGCATCTAAGCGCGAAACTCGTTTCAAGATGAGATCTGCCGGGGCCTCGAGCCCCCTAAAGGGTCGTTGTAGACCACGACGTTGATAGGCTGGGTGTGCAAGTGCAGCAATGCATTGAGCTAACCAGTACTAATTGCCCGTGCGGCTTGACCCTATAACTTTGATAGCAAACAAAATCCAAAGACTGTTATGCCAACAAGGCGCAATCAAACTACAAAGAAAACGCTGAAAACAAAAGCGACTCTATGAATTTATGCAGTAGTGCCAAAGAAAAACAGCACCACTGCAGTACAAGTTATGCCTGATGACCATAGCGACTTGGAACCACTCCTTCCCATCCCGAACAGGACAGTGAAACAGGTCTGCGCCGATGATAATGCGGATGCCCGTGTGAAAGTAGGTCATCGTCAGGCTCTTACAACCGCAACACCCCCAGTCCTTATCCAAGGCTGGGGGTTTTGTTTTGATAGCACCTAGCGCTTTAGCACCCAGCAATTGCGCTGGTTAGATTGCTGAAAATGGCTCTGGCTGGGCGGGGTGTGCTATCTATTTCGGGATGCGTGCTAGAGCGGATTGAGCGCGTCGTTGGAGCACGATGGCAATCCATGCGAGGTTTGGAATACAAAAAAGCCCAAGTGAGTAAATCACTTGGGCTTTTTGTGTGTCCTGGTCGGGGTGAGAGGATTCGAACCTCCGGCCTCTACGTCCCGAACGTATCAATTTTTTGCATTTTCACCCAGTATATATGTCCGTGATAGCATTTGTTGGGCCATTCTTGGGCCATTGGCGACGATGTGAGGCAGATGCGGCATGGGGCAAATTACAAAACGCGGGGAGTACCAGTGGCGAGCCAAGGTGAGGCGCAAGGGCTTCCCGGAACAGTCTCGTACCTTCACGTACAAGGAGGATGCTGAGAAGTGGGTTCGTACGGTTGAGAGCGAACTGGAAACCAAGGGGTTCATCGATCGACGGGAGGCCGAGAAGAACACGCTTGCAGCGATCCTCAGACGCTATCAGCAGGAGATAACACCAGGCAAGAAGTCAGCGGCCATCGAGTCCGTGAAGATCGACGTGCTTTTGCGCGATGCGGCGTTGGTGGGTCTGAAGATGACAGCCCTTACCAGTACGGAGGTTGCCAAGTGGCGCGACCGCCGACTCAAGGAGGTGACCGGGGGTACCGTCAATCGGGAAATCGACGTGCTTTCCACGGTGCTCAACCACGCGCGACGAGAGTGGGGTATCCACGTCGAGAATCCGATTCCGTTGGTGAAGCGCCCAGAAAAGGCGCGTGCGCGGGATCGGCGGCTTTCGCCTGAAGAGGAACGCTACCTGTTGGCGGCACTGACCGGCGGAGAACGCCAGCAGGATGGCACCTTCACCAAGGGGGCGCGCAATCCGTGGTTGCTGCCGCTGGTGCGGCTGGCACTAGAAACGGCGATGCGCAGGGGCGAGTTGCTGGCCCTTCAATGGGAGAACGTCGATCTCAAACGGCGCACCGCGCACCTACCGGATACGAAGAACGGTGATGCGCGCACCGTGCCGCTGTCCACGACGGCGGTCAGTATTCTGAAAGAGCTACCTTCGCGCCCGAAGGCGGAACGAGGAAAACCTGTTGAACCGGCGGCTGGATCGGTATTTCCCACGACTGCGATGGCGCTGCGCAAGGGTTTTACGCGGGCTGTTGAGCGAGCCCAGCAGGACCACCTGGCGGACTGCAAAGCCGCCCGTAGAAAGCCGCAGCCAGGCTTCCTGAGCGACGTTCACTTTCACGATACCCGCCATGAAGCGGCTTCAAGGCTGGCAGAAAAGTTGTCCAACGTGCTGGAATTGTCGGCAGTGACTGGGCATCGAGACTTACGCATGCTCAAGCGTTACTACCATCCGCGAGCGGAGGATTTGGCCAAGAAGCTGGGCTGATGATCGAGGCGTTTTGCACGCCTGATGTTGGCTGTGGCTGGATTTTTCCGGGTTTCGTAGAAACGAGCAGAGAGCAGGCAACGAGCAGCGTTGGCTGCTCAAAAATCCTCATGATCGCAAGGATTGCGTTGTAAAAGAGATCGCTTGCATAAAAATCCGCATGATCGAGTGGATTCATTGTCAAACCGGCTTGCATAGCTCAAAATCCTCACAATTGTGAGGATTGATCATGAACATACCCATCAGCAATGCATCAGCCATCGGCAAGATAGTGCGCGCCAGCCGCAAGGCGCAAGGAATCCGCCAGGATGATGCCGCCGGCAGCATTGGTGTAAGCGAAAACTTCCTGGGCAAGGTCGAACGCGGCAGTGAGTCTGTGCAGTGGGGCAAGCTCTTTCAGGTGCTGGAAGGTTTGGGTATCCGCGTCATGGTGGACGTGCCGGAGGACGTTGCTGCACATCTTGATGCTGTGAGTGGCAAGGGGCAGTCATGAATGACCGCTCACTACGTGTCTCGATCAATCCGCAGGAAGTCGGCAGCCTGAAGGAAGTGGCGGGCCTGTGGAGTTTTCAATACGCCGCAAGCTGGTTGAATCACCCGCAGGCTTTTGCGCTGAGCCCACACCTGCCACTGACAGCCGAGCCCTTGTTGGATGGCGCGAGTGAACGCCCAGTGCAGTGGTACTTTGACAATCTGCTGCCTGAGGAAAGTCAACGCACCCTGTTGGCCAGTGATGCAAAGCTGGATGGTTCGTCATGCGTCTGGCCCAGCGGCTGGGCTTGGATGTGCCCAACGTGCATCGGCGCTACGTGCCCTCGCCGGTGTACCTGATTGATCGTTTTGACCGGGTGTCTGGCCCCCTGGGGTGGCAGCGCCGCCATGTGATCGATGCCTGTCAACTGCTGGGACTGGATCGCAGCTTCAAATACAGCCAGGGCAGCATGGACAGCCTGGCGGCTTTGGCCAGGGCCTGCCGTAGCCCGGCTGTGGCGCGCACTCGGTTATTTGGTTGGCTGGTATTCAACGTGCTCGTGGGCAACAGCGATGCCCGCCTGAAAAACCTGAGCTTTCTGGTCTCGCATGAGGGCGTGCAGCTAGCGCCGTTCTACGACCTTCTCAGTGTCGCCACCTATGACTCGCTGGCCTTCGACAAGAACGGCTGGCCTACGCAAACCCCATTGGCCTGGCCCATTCTGGGCGTTCACCGCTTCTCCGATATCCGTCGTAGCGTGCTGCTGGAAGCAGGTGGGGCGCTGAATTTGGCCAAAGGCACGGCGGGGCGCTTGCTGGAAAACTTGCGCCATCGCGTGATGCCCGAGGCTGAAGCGCTGTACGCCGAGGTCGAAGCCGAAAACACACGGATCGTTCAGAAGTGCCCGAAACTGTCTGCCACCCTGGCAGGCGAATTGCGCTGCCTCAGGGCCATCTTGCACACCGTCCTCAAAGAGATGGCCAAGCAAATCGCTTGACACGTGGTCGCCGTAGATGCCACGACCGTCAAAGATATAGCCTAACTATGTTGTAGTATGTTGTATAGTGCTACTACTATCTGCATGTGGGGCATGTATGGCCATCAGTATCGAAGATGTTTATTCCGCTGCCGATCGGCTCTCTGACTCGGGGCAGCAGCCAACACTGGCAGCAGTGCGTTCGGCATTGGGCGGTGGAAGCTTTACCACCATCAGTGAGGCGATGAAATCCTGGCGATCCAAGCAACAAGCGGCTGCAACTCCAGTTCGTGAGGCAGCTCCTGTCGCAGTTATGGAGCGTCTCAATCAACTGGGCGCAGATGTGTGGGCTATGGCCCTTGGCATGGCCAATGACCGCCTCGCCAAAGAACGGGAGGCCTTTGAGGATTCCAAGGCGGCCATCGAGTGCGCTCACAAAGAGGCCGCCGAGTTGGCTGACCAAATGGCAGCCGAACTGGAATCAACACGAAAGCAGCTTGAGCAGCAGGGCGCCGTGCTGAGCGCTGCACAGGAGACCGTGCAAACATCGCAGGCAGCGTTGGCCGAGGTGAGAAGGCGCTCTGACAGCTTGGCCGAGCTTCTGGAGCGTGAGCGAACGCTGAGCAAAGAGATGCAGGCCAAGGCTGAGGCCGCCATTGCCGATGCCGCCAGACTTGCGGGGAAATTGGAGATCTTGCAGGCCCAGGACAATCTGGGCCGCTAACGCATGCGTATGGAGTAACGAGGGCCAATAGGGCAAAAACTAGGGCCGACATAAGTCGGCCCCAGAGATGGATCGCGCGATTAGCGCGCACAAAAGCTACATCCCAAGCTCATGGCCAGGGCATGGTGAGCGTCCAAGACGCCAACAGCCGTGAGGCCGTGCAGACCATCACTTACGCTTCTTGGTGTCGTCGACCCAGAAGCGGAAGCACTTGCCGTTCTTCGGGTAAATCGTGCGGCCATTCTTGACGATGTAGCGGCAGATCACCCAACGGCCACCAGTACGTTCGGCGGACATAGGAACCTTCCTCACGGACATGCCGTGCAAAGGGTTGCTGGGGTTGCCGATTGCAGCGCCAAACCATAGGGCGTAAAATCCCCAGGCTTTTCCGCAAAGAAAGCGCCGCCGATGCCTCACCCGTAGTCGGCACCTGGGTGGCGGGAACTGGTACTTCCCGCCACCAACCTTGATCAGAACAGGCTCATCTGGCCTGGATGCGAGCGCCAGTGTTCACATACCCACTCCCAGCGACCAAAGCGGCGGCGGGTGTAGCGGCGAACAAACACCGACTTCACGCGACAGTAGGACATGGCGTCCCTCCGTAACGAATTGAGAGGTTTTGGCTTGCCTGTCCACGCTGAACTGGTAGAGTCCGCGTTTGTCTTCCCCAAGACATTGCGTGTGCAGGTGGTTGGTAGACCCCTATTCACCATTCCGAAGAGCCCCGAGATGTTGGTAGCATCTCGTGGGCTTTTTCATTCACTGCCGTACTCCCACAAAGGGAAGCTGGGAGGGAGCGTTTTCAGCTTGCCCACCAGGGTTTTGATACGGTAGGTGGCTGATTCGACACTTGTGCCGCACATGGCAGCCAGTTCCTGGGGTGATTTGGCGATCTGGCATGCAGCGAGAGGCATCATCAAGGCTGCCGTACCGGCCTTGGCCTGCCACTCGGAGTCTTCGCAGAAGCGGTGACCTCCCAAGGTGGCGCCGCGATACAGAGTAATCGGATGGGCCTGCGCAATGTGGCTCAGCTCGTGGATGACGGTGCTGCGCCCAAAAGGGTTCTCTGCGTGCAGCTTGTCGTAAATATCTTCACGCATCACCACAACATTGCCGTCAGGAGAGGTGATCGTGAAGGCGGCGCATTCGTCAATCTCGTCAATGCCGGCGGTGCGGTATGGGTAGCCGATTTGTGGGAACGTGCGCTCAAAGATGGTGAGCGCGTCCAGATAGAAGCGCTCCCCCTTCTTCACCGGCAGATTGGGGCGGATGGCGTCCGCCAACTTCTCAATTGAGGCATAACTTGCAGCTTTGACCTTGAGCCCGCTGGGCACTCGAATCACGCCATCTTTCACGATTGTGGTCATACTGATCCTTGTTGTTAAACCTTACCCTTGGTGCCCTCGATCCAGCTCAGGATGGCAGGAGTTGGCGTAGCACCTTCTTGCAGTCGACGAGCAAATGCCGCGATATGTCCGCGCGCCTCCGGAGACATGCCCTCTGTGTCGATGATCTGCTTGGACTGCTCGGCAGCATCACGCACCTGACGGATCTGTTCCTGGTCGCAGTACTGCCCCAGGAACGCAATCGCGCTGTCAATGTGCTTCTGTGCCAAGCGTTTCTCTCCAAACTCCATTGAGCTGAGGTATGCCGAGCTGATGCCCATGGCCTCGGCCATGGCTTTCAATGACAGCCCGTGCCTAAGCCGCATTACGCGGACGGCTTCTCCGAATGGCGTCAATTTCATGATTTCTCCTATGCCGGGTGCCGTTGTGGTTGATTGGCTGGTACTGTGTATAGATTGGGAGTGCGTGATGTGGCACCTGGCAATCACAGTATAGCTCAAAAGTTTTCTAAAAAGTAAATAAATTTTCCAATCTGATGGTGTCGACTGGGGTTCGGTGAGTATGGAAAAGGCGCGCCCCCCACCCGCAGGACGGTAGGCCGCGCAAGGCGCGATCAGCTCTCGGGGAGGTCGTCATCGCCTGCAGCTGCTCGATCACGCCAGTTTCCACGAAGACGCAAGCTTGCGCGTCACCAGCCGCTCCGTGCGATACGCCTGTTCGGCTTCATGTGCCCAGCGCCTGGCGCACCGCTGCGCTGCGGATCACACTCGACTAATGCCACAAAGCCGTCATCGGCCAGTTTCTGATGTTCGGGACACAAGTCCCATCTGGTTTTCGTATGGTGCTCCATGCTCGCGCGCAGGCAGCGATTCAGCAGAACGTTGCCCAAATCAAGCAGCAAGGCATTAAACTGACCACTACACTGGAATCCGCACAAACGGCGAATGCGACCTTGACCGAAGCGCTGAAGCGAGCCGATGGATAGCCCCTTCTCCTGGAGCAAGAGCAGGCGCAAACCTGAGCGGTACAAGGGAAAGCAGAAAAGGCCATCGCCGATGCTGCTAAATTGGCAGGAAAGCTGGAGGCTTTACAGCACAGTGCCAGGGGGCGAACCTCCGGCATCCTTGGCCTGCGCCTCTGCCAACCAGTTCACTTTACCGTAGCAATAGCCAGGAAACTCCTGAGCAAGTGTGGATAGACCCAGCAGCAGGCGCCGAGCTAGATCGGCAACCGCTGCCAGCTCCTGCTCGTTGCGCACCTCCAGTGGCGCAACCAGCTCCAACCCGGTTGCCCACGACAGGCGCTTGCGCTTGCTACAGGGGCTCACATTGCAGTCAATCCCTTGAACTGACATTTCCTGTTCCAAGGCTCGCAGGCGCTGGAAATATGCATGTGATGCTTCAGACGGCGGGCGGCAGGTGTAACTGACAATTTTCTTGCGCGATCGACCTACCTTGCGGTAGTTCGGAATCGCCCCTTGCGTCAGCCAGTCGTCAAACGGGAACTCGCCAGCTTGCTCTTGTGCCAACTCTTCAATGGCATCGCTGTACACGTGGCGTGGATGCCGCCACCATACGATGACGCGCCGACGATTGAGGATAAAGCCCACGTCATCCCACCAAGATAGCGCATCCTGCTTGACCTCGGCATAGCTGTGCGGAACGAACAATCCACCAGGCCCCAGCCGCCATGGATTGTTGCGGTGGTACTCCCGCTGCAAGCGCCATAGGCGCTCTTGTCGTTGGTCTTTCATGCGCCTCCTTGTCGCAGGCGTCCTGCCCGCGCTTGGTCGAATTTTCCAGGCTGAAGGCACTCACCATTCACATCCATCACGCCGCAGAACCCCACGCCAAATGCCGCGAACCCCAACCGGGCGTGATCGCGGCTGTAGTCCAGGCAGTCATGGTGATGACCATGGAACGCCTTGGCAACCCGTAGGCTGCGGGCCAGTTCGTCAATCGCTTCAAAGCCGTGCGGGTGGGCGCTGGGCGCCTCGTGCGTCACCAGGATATCGGCATGTTGAGACACCAGGCCAAAGTAGTCCTCGGGGAAGATGGAGCTGCGGTGTTTGCGCGGCAGGCCATCCCGCCAGCGGTTGCCCTGGCCGCAACGCGCCGTGAACTCTTCGGATGACTCATAAAGCCAGTCCACCGGAGGTGTCCATACCTGGCCTCGAAACACACCGCCCAGCCCGGCAATGCGCACGCCATCGATCAGGGCGATGCGGCCATGCAAGTTCCTGTCCGCCAGGGCGGAGCCAAACAGGTGGTCGTAGTCGGCATCGGAGTCCGTGTCGTGGTTGCCGTGAATGAACCAGACTTCAGTCATCCCCAAAATGGATTCGAGTTCCACTTCCAACGGGCGCTGCGCTTGCAGGTCGCCCAAGAAGACGATGGCTGCCGGGCGATCTCTGGAGACGATTTCCAGCACATGCCGGAAGTGGCCGTGGGTGTCGCCAAAGAAGTAAATCATTGCGCCATCCTTGATGGGGTGCCGTTCACATTGGCCAGCACTTCTTGCCGGGTCAATGCCCGAAGCAAAGCCTGACCTGCGTGCAGCAGCAGAGCGGCGATTTCATCCTGGCGTGTCATTTTCTGTGCGGACGTCCATTGGCTGGCATAGCCCATCTTGAGCAGCAACGCCCACTCCCGACGTGGAACGTCGGCCCGTTTCTGGCTCATGGGCAGGGCATGGTTGGCTGTCATGTTCATCTCCCGAGAAGGATTGTTGCCACAGGCATGGGCTTGCATGGAGTGGTGATTTCATGGATAGTTAGTTTAACTAGTGTTTTTAATTAAATAAGCATGGCTCGTCCTCGAACTGGCAGGCAGTCCTCTGCCGAATACCAACGCCGCTACCGCGAACGCAAGAAGGCCCAGGGTGCGATGGCGCAAACCAACTGGATGCTGGATGTCCGCCTGACGGATGCCATCCGGTACGAAGCCAAGGCCCGAGGCCTGCGCGAGTCCGAACTCGCCACAGAAATCCTGAGCGACTGGTACGAGGCACGGTTTGAAGGACGACTGCCACCGGCGCAACCCGCACCGCCACCGGACAGCAGTGCGCCACCTCCATCGACTACACCCGTCAACACCATGGTCGAGCGGCTACTGGGCAAGCTGGAAGAGCTGGGGTTCATCATTCCCCTGCGGGGCACGTCCACGCAATGCTTGCATGGCGATGAGCGCAATGGCCTGTGGGCCACGGTCACCCTCAATGGGCTGGATGCCATCGAGTTCGGTCTGGTGGAGCGCACCGACGGCCTGGCGCAGGACATCCTGCATTGCGTGGTGGACACGGTGACGCGCCATGCCTGGCTGACCAGCGACGCCTATGGCGAGCTGAACCAGGACAGGGACATCGGCGCCAAAATCAACACCAAAGGCCTGCAAGCGCTCGATGATGCGTTTGCGCGGATGCGCGAGTTCATCATGGCCAAGCGCAGGCCACTGCACTACGAAGAAACGCTGGCCGCTCTACCGGGCTATCTTGACCAGGAGCCGTCGCGCTCGTTGCTGGCTCTGGCGTTTCAACGTGCAGGCTTGGAACTGATGCATGTGCCCCCGACCGATCTGGTGATTTCTGCGGCTGAGCCTCCGCAGAACATTGCGCTGCATGACCTGGAAGTCCTGGCGCAGTACGTGCGGCAGGAGTTTTTGCGCATGGGGCGAACGATCTACACCGTCCCCCTGTGGAATGGTGGAGAGCTCATCGTCTACGCGCCCGAGGCCCGTGCCACCGTGTACGCAGGACTGCGAATGTCGCCGACTGATGCAGAGCGAGGACAGCCATGACCACCACCGAGGCCGCAGAGCTGGCTGCTGAACTGCGCAAGGCCGCGCAAGACCTGCTGCTGTGTGTCAACGTCATCATGGGGCAGGAGCAGTCCCTGGCCGCTGATCTGCTGAGGCATTTTCCAGGGCGGCTGGAGTTGCTGGCCTTACGGATGGCACCGCACGCCCAGCCCGATCTGCCGCCTGCGTGGCCACAGTGGAATGCATCTGGTGAAGAGCATTTTCAAACCCTGCTGGAACGCCAGCAATGGCTACAACGTCGTTCGGAAAGAAACCCTTTATGAGGGAACATCTGCGCTTACTACGCCTTCGCTGGACTGTTTGTTGTCTTATCACGTTGGGCAGTAGCCAGACATGGGCGCAAATGCCAGTGCCCCTGTTTGACGCAGTTGCACCAACCGTTGCCGCACAGAAACTCGAAGCCTTGCTGCAATGCAAGGCTGAAGCCGTACTCAAGACCGATGAAGTAGAACCCAAGCTCAAAGCCGCTGGATTATTACCAGGGGTCGCTGGATTTTTCCTACCCCTGAAGAAAGACCAACGGCCATTACTGTTTGGTGACGATGTGGTTGCAGTATTGGTCACGGCCGCCGATGCCGAAGAAAAGGTGGCTGTTTACCTGAGGCAGCAGACCGGGAAACAGTTGGCCAAACGATTGAGAGTAAGCCAAATTGATGATCAGGCGGGCACCGATGAGCCGTCTTACTTAAAGAAAATAAGCAAGAAAACAACTTTGCTGGTCGGCTCAGCATCCGAAGTAGTTGTTGGCAATGGCAGTATCAAATACCAATCGTCTGTAACTTGTCAAAAGTCCAAATAAGTGACCAACCGGATTTGTAGACTTTTCGCAAGAAGATAATTTAATTTATTTTCCATCACAAGGTTAAAACCACCGGCTTCAGCCGGTCAGCTTCAGCTATGACTTTCTGTATTCGAGGGTTCGATCTGGTAGCTACTCGAAGTTTTATCCCTGACCGGTTCCCGTATTTTTGCGTATCACTCATGCGATGCGCCTTCGGACTTCAGTCCGAAACTTAAACCCACCAGCTTTAGCTGGTAGTTGTTTAGCTTCAATAAATCAGATCATCGTCAATATAAACGAATAATGGCAGCAAGGTCGCCAGATGGCTGCAAGACAACAACTTTTCCTGCGATCAAGGGAAATACAACATCGGAACCAGAAGTGCCTTTGATCATGCTTGCAACGGGCTGATGCGGCGACAGGGGGAGGGTTCCAAAAGTTGCTTGTTTCGAACTCAAGAGCAGGTCGTCTCGTTCGCAGGGGTGGCTGTTCTGGTCACAGTGTAGCGTTACTCCCTAAAAATCTGTACGTATCGCCGCCAAAAAGTGTACGTATCGCAGCACAAGCAGTGACTGTTGGGCTGTCATTTTTACGTTAATGTGCCCAAAAGCTGCATGAATTCGTACGTATCGCAGCACAGATTGCGCAGCCTTTGTCAGGGCGGCGGCTAGGCGGCAAATTGGGGAGTAACGCTACCTGAACTTCTTGTGACCAAGGTGCTGCATACCGGCGTGCGAACACTACACGGGGTTGAATAGGAGACACATAGGGGCGTTTGGCAACCTACTCGGTGATGCAATGGTGTCATGGAGGTGCCACCATTGTGCTGATTGGCTCTATCTTCACACTCCGCTCCAGATAGCACGCTTACGACACCATTGCAGCACGTATCCAGCCCCTTGAGGCCACCTGGATGGCGCATTATGCCTGAACTATGGGAAATTAATTCCGTATTTAATTTTCAGAGTTGTTATCGCCATTCGACTCTTGCTGCTGGAGCTCCTTGCGAGTCTGACTAATGATTTGATTTGCGATAGGCAGATATTTCAGTAGCAACGGCTGATTATCAGGAAACCGATTTGCTTTTACATACTCCAGTGACTGCAAATTGACCGCTTCTTCGCCATACTGGTAGTAAATTTGGCTACGTTCGCTCAAGGACAGCTTTGCAACAGCTTTCATCGCCGGGCGGGCGATAGCAACGACCCCCTGGAACGCTTTCAGCATCCCTTCGTATTCTGATCGCATGGCCTGTGATTGCTCTTGCAGCAACTGGATTCTTTGCTTCAGCTGAGCTCCCTCTATGCACAGCTGATTGCGCTCGGCGTGATACAGTTCACTCACCCGCTGGGATTTTTCCAATGCTGCACGAAGCTCTTTGATAAAAGCATTGCCTTTGCGAATTTCATTCGACAAACGATCTATTTCCTGATCGCGTTCCGCAATCACACCGCTGGCATGTATGGTGGCTTCATTCCACCCCTGGGTGTACCCATACTCTTGTCCCACGATTACGCCATCAGTCATGCCATTGGCATGCCCGTTGTTGTAGCCCACAGACTCGGCAAGATACGAGTTATTAAATCTGGACATTTAAATAGTCAATTCTCAAGATGGAAAATAACTGCAGAAATTGCGTGTCATAGTATTTCCGCCTTGCATTTCCTGTTGCCATTCCATTTACTTGGTTGGCTGGAATTAAGCTGTCCTCTTTGATCGAGGAGGAGGGTATATATGCGATGTTCGCATATTCCATGATCGCATGCAACCTCATGGGCCGAGTTGCCCATGTACAAGACCCTCTACACCCGCGAATACCAGCAGATGCTTGTGCTGCTGCGTGCCAAGCGCACAGCTGCCGAAGTCAGTCAGGTGGAGCTGGCGCGTCGTCTGGACTGGACGCAGGCCGATGTGAGCAAGTGCGAGACAGGGGTGCGCAGGCTGGACGTGATCGAGCTCAGGCTATGGCTAAGCGCGCTGGGGTGTGAGTTGGCCGACTTCGTGCGGGAGCTGGACAGCAGCGTGGCTCTGCTGCCCCATAAGGCGTAGGTGAAGCGGGCGACGCTGCGGTTTGCGCCTCAGTAATACTCCCGCACATAGCCGAACGCCTTCTCGAACAGTTCTTCATCCGCGTGCAGCTTGTACTTGAAGAGTGCCTTGCGCAGGGCTTTTTTCACTTCGCGCTCGCCGGCCTGGGTGCCTTGCCAGCCGGGGAAGCGCACCAGGCGCACGATCTCGTCGATGTCCGTCACCACACGCTCGACGATGATGGGCGTTTCCGCCGTCTTCACCTCGTTGAACAGTTCGGTCAGCGCGGCCTTGCCCCGGTCTTCGTCTTCCTCGGGCGGCACTTCCTTTTCAGCCTGCAGGGTTTCCTTGGCGATTTGCAGCAGTTGCTTCAAAAATTCCACGCTGTTGATCTGGCCAGATTCAAAGCGATCTTTCAGCGCATCCAGCCGCTCTGAAAGCTGCTTGAACTTCGGACTGCCCGCCTTGCCGCGCAGGCGACGCTTGAGCTTGATTTCAATCTCCTTGGCCTTCTTCGGGTCGGGGTTGGAGAGCACCGCCTCCAGCAAGTCGGCATCCAGCACCAGGGTGTCCAGGTCATCACGCACGGCCTGCACGTGTACGTTTTGGTGGATCAGCTCGATGGTCTTGGCGCCCAGCGAATGCCACAGCAGCTTGCCGTGGCCGCTGGATGGCTGCACCGATTGGTACACCTGACTCAGCCAGCGGTAATCCGCCTCAAACGGGGACAGCACCGCGTCGGGCGACAGTGACTCCCAAATTTTGTTCAGCACGCTGTATTCAGCGGCAAAGTTGTCGCGCACCTCGTTATTGGGCAGGCAGGCCTGAGCGGCAATCAGGCCCTCGTAGCCTTGCAGACTGCGATCCACCTCGGCAAAGAAGGCCAGGCATTTCTGCATCGCTTCGGGGAGCTTGTCTTTCAATTCCTGGATGTTGCTGATCACCTGCTTCACGCTTTGGTCATCGAACTCCAGCGCGGCGGCCACGTCGTCAAAAATGCCCAGATAGTCCACGATCAGGCCGTGGGTCTTCTGCTCGGAGTAGGTGCGGTTCACCCGGCAGATGGCTTGCAGCAGCGTGTGGTCGCGCAGCGGCTTGTCCAGGTACATGGCCTGCAAAATCGGCGCGTCGAACCCCGTCAGCAGTTTGGCCGTGACGATGATGAGCTTGAGCGGGTCAGCCGGGTCACGAAAGCGATCCAGCAGGCGCTCTTCCTCATCGCGCGTGCGGTCGTAGGGCGCGTATTCGGGGTGCTCCTTTTTGTCTGCCGCCTGCACCGACATCACGATATCCGTGGCCTCGGGCGGCAGCAGCTTGTCCAGCTCGGCCTTGAACAGCAGGCAGGATTCGCGGTCGAAGGTGACGATCTGGCCTTTGAAGCCATTGGGCTCCACCTTGCTCTGGTAGTGCTGCACGATGTCTTCGCAAATCTTGCGGATGCGATCGGGCGTTTTCACCAGCACCGCCATCTTGGCGGCGGTCTTGGCCAGGTTGTCCTTGTCCAGGTCAGACAGGCCGCCGGTCAGGTCTTTGTACGCAGCATCCAGCGCGGCCTTGTCGATGTGCAGATCAATCAGGCGCGGCTCAAAGTGCAGCCGCAGCGTGGCCCCGTCGCGGATGGATTCCTCAAAGCCATAGCGGCTCATGTAGCCCTTGTCATCCTCCTCGGCACCAAAGGCATAAAAGGTGTTGCGGTCAGCGCGGTTGATGGGCGTGCCCGTCAGGCCAAACAAAAAGGCATTGGGCAGGGCTTCGCGCATCTTGCGGCCCAGGTCGCCTTCTTGCGTGCGGTGGGCCTCGTCCACCAGGGCAATGATGTTGCTGCGCTCATTGAGCACGCTCGCCACCTCGCCAAACTTGAAGATGGTGGTGATGATGATCTTGCGCACATCCTGGGCCAGCAGTTGCTGCAGCTTCTCGCGGCTGTCGGCTTTTTCCAGGTTGGGGATGTCTGCGCTGGTAAAGGTGCCGGTGATCTGGCTGTCCAAGTCGATGCGATCCACCACGATCAGCACCGTGGGGTTTTTCAGCCCCGGATGCAGGCGCAGTTTTTGCGCGGCAAACACCATTAGCAGCGATTTGCCCGAGCCTTGAAAGTGCCAGATCAAACCCTTTTTGGGCCTTCCCGCCAGCACGCGCTCCACAATTTTGTTAGCGGCCTCGTATTGCTGATAGCGGCAAATGATCTTGCTGCGCTGCTTTTTCTTGTTGGTGGCAAACAGGGTAAAGCTGGCCAGAATGTCCAGCACCACTGCCGGGCGCAACATGCTCTGGGCCGACAGCTTGAGCGATTTGAGCGGATGGTGCAGCGCGTCGCCACTGCCCGCCGCGTCGCTCTCCAGATGCCAAGGCCCCCAGTCCTTGACCGGCAGGCCAATCGAGCCAAAGCGAAACTCCTTGCCCTCGGTAGCCACCGAAAACACATTGCAGACGAATAGCTCGGGCACATGCTTTTCATAGTCGTCATGCACCTGCACCGCGCCATCCACCCAGCTGATGCATTTTTTGACCGGTGTTTTCGCCTCAATCAGCACCAGCGGCAGGCCGTTGACCAACAGCACCAAGTCGGCGCGGCGCTCATTGGGGCCGGCGCGGTAGGTGTACTGCTGGGTGACGATGTACTGGTTCTGCGCCAAATCATCCAGATCAATCAGCCGCACCGGCACATGCGCGTTGTTGTGGCCAAAGGGCATGGAGCGCTCGCCACGCATCCAGGCGGTCATTTCCTCATTGGCGCGAATCAGGCCGTCCGAGCGCACCGACAGCACGATGGCGCGCAGCTTGTAGAGCACCTCGTCAGCGCGGTCGGGCTGCTCGGCAATCTCGGGGTTCAGGCGAATCAACGCATCGCGCAGCCAGGGCTCGACCAATACTTCCTGCATCTGGCGCGGCACCTCAGCCGGGGCGGCGTAGCGCCACCCGATACCTTTGGGGCTGGTGCCGTAGCTGGCTTGGGGTTCCTGAGCGGTGTTGACCGGCGCAGCTTGGATGGGGCCGGCAAGCAGATCGCGGACGTAGGCTTCGACGGTGTTGGATTCGTTAAAAACAGCCATCTGCTACTCCATTGCGGTTAGATGCAATACGGTTCACTTGGGCGCGTATCCCTGGATTGGTGAGCGGCTTTCGCCGCGAATGTTTGAACAGGGATTTCATGCAAAATCGGCATCAAACCATTGCTGGGCAAGCGTAACCAGCTATCAAATTAGAATCGCTTTGAAAGTGATTGCCTGATCGGTTCGCGGCTAAAGCCGCTCCTACAGGTCTTGGGGTTCTTGTACGGTGTTGGCTGGAACAGCCTTGATTGGGCCAGCAAGCAGGTCGCGGACGTAGGCTTCGACCGTATTTGATTCCGGAAAACTGCTCATGCAACAATTCCTCCCAAAGACTCCTCCCGGATAACCTGCAAGAGGCTCTCCTCTGCACCAAGGCGCCGTTCAAGTTCACGTTCTGCGGCATACAAATCGTCTAACTCATTAGCAATAACTCTTTGCCTTGACTTATCTGGATAACTAATCTCGATTGACCCAAACCTCTCTGCCCCAAGGTGCGCCACTGTCGTTGCATTAGCGGCCTTCGCAAAAATCGCGTGGTAGAAAGCGTGTCGAAATGCTGCCAGTGCAAATTTTGGAATGAGTGCAGGCCCACATCGAAACCTTATTAAGGTGTTCTGAAAGCAACAATCGTCAATTTCACCACGCCAAATTGCGCTTCTGCCAACGTTGTAGACGCTAACCAAGTCGCCTTCCGTAATGAGGATGTCGTCAGGCTGAAGGCTGTAACGCGAGAAGTCACGGTCGTTGAAGTCCATTGTTTCTACGTCACGCAGATCTAGCCGGCCATCCAGGACATTTACGACTCGTAGGTATGGTTTGTTGAACTGTCCGGTTGTGTATTTTGGGGCGCGCTGACGCCCGAGTTGTACATTGCCGATATTCGCAATTCGATCTTGCGTCCATGTCGATTGATCGAAGAACTCCAGATCAAGTTTGCTTCGAGCGAGGATACGTAGGCGGTCAAGAGCCTCCCTCCCGGCCTCTACGAGACTGCCTGCCGCCTTTAGAGTCTCAACAAGGCTTGCCTGCCCTTCCCTTGGCGGCAACGCAAACTCAAACCCCGCCAAACTCGTCCAGTTGGTACGCGGGCTCAACGATCCCGCTGATGTCCCCACCGCGTGATCGAAAAAGGCATCAGTCTGGCAAATGAACGGTAGCAACTCCGGCAGCAAAACCTGTGCGTCCTTGGTTTCCAGCACATAGATGTCGCCGGAACACACGCCTGAAAAATCCGCCACCGCCACCTTGCGCTGATAGGCGCGGCGCTTGCCGAACAGCACCTGCCCAGGCTGGAATACATTGGTAAAGGTCACGCCGTCGGCCACATCACCCCAACGGCGAATGCGTAAATCGCCCGGCTCCAAGTGCTCCAGTCCCACGTAACGCTCCAAACCATCGGCCAGCGGATCTTTGCTGCGCGTCTTGGAAAGGCGCACCACATCACCAAACTTCACCCGACGCCAGCCGGGCTTCAATGTCTTGTTGCTCATTATTCTTGTCTCACAAACGGCGCGGCATAGCCAAAATATTCAGCTTGAGCCATGCGTTGCACGCTCCAGCGTTTCGCATGTCCAGCTGGGCGTTCCCGCTGATCTGCGTAGGTAAGGACTAAGCGCTTCTTAGCACGAGAAACACCGACGAAATAGGCACATCGGTTTTCATCCTGATCCCCAAAGAAGATTTCTTTTTCGACGGCCATGATGATGACCGAATCAAACTCAAGGCCCTTGCTCTTGTGAATGGTCAGTATCCGCACCGCTTGGTCATCTGAGAAACGCTCAAGGGCTTTGGGCAAGTCCGGCTCAAGCTTTAACAACTCCTCGATCCTGGCCTTGGTGTCACGAACCACCTCTTTCAACCGATCATGTGATTCGTAGTCCGGGGAAAGCGACACCAGTGTTTCGATACTGACTTGCTTCAGGAATGCTCGAACAAACTCCCACCAGCCGGAAAAGGGTTCATCGACCAGCTCGGTAATGGCTATCTCTTTTCGTTGCTGCTTGACGAGCCGATCTAGATCCTTGCGCGCATTCGATTGGATATCTTCATCAGCGAACGGAATCAGCTGATTCATGAGCCGAATCCAGGCTTTTGGCTCGCGCTGGCCATAAAGGCAGGAGAGATAGTCCACGATCAAACGTGCAGCCGGTTCGACCGTCATGTCCTGCATCTGCTGCTCATTGCGGAAGGGGACACCACGTACCTCCAGTGCTGCCATCAGATGATCGGCGTACAGATCGAGCTGATTACGAATGAGAACCGCGATTTCCGCAGGAGGCAACTGCTCGGTTTTTATCCAACCCGCAATCAAGTCTGCGAGGTAGTCAGCCTCCTTGCGGCTGTCTTCGAAGTTCCACGCAAATATTTCACCTTCATCGCCAGCAAGTTGTTCATCAGGCATGACGGATGAAGGGTCAAGCTTGCGAATGATCTCGTTCTGCAAGCGCAGCAGTCGCGGCTTTGAGCGAAAGTTGCGGTACATATTGAGCGGGGTGGCAGCAAAATCGGCAACAAAAGCCTGAAAGATGCCGTCCATAGCTCCCGCCCAGCCCATGATTTTCTGTTTGGTGTCACCCACGGCGGTCAAGCGAATGCTCGTACCTTGAAAGGCGAGTTTGAGCAACTCGTACTGCAGGTTGGTGCAGTCCTGGAATTCGTCGAGGAAGACGTCGCTGTAGGTTTGCCGAATGGCGTTTCTCGCGACTGCAGACTGTCGCAGAATCTGGATCGCAAACGGCACCAGATCGGAAAATTCGATCAAGGTTCGTGATGGGCCGGTCTTTTCGATCTGCAATTTTGTACCCAACATCCAGCGCATATTCGCCCGCCAATACCGGACGGAAACGATCAATGATGCGCTTGGCAAAAGCGTGGAAGGTGTAGCTGTCAAACCGCGTGGCAAGCTCTGAACCGCAGCGCCGTTTGACTCGCTCTTTCAGGTTGCTGCTGGCATCGACCTTGAACGAAATGGCCAGAATCCGTTTGGGGTAGCGACAGGTGCCGGTGCGCAGCAAGAAGTCTGCCCGCTGCGCAAGCATTTCAGTCTTTCCTGCGCCTGGGCCCGCAGTCAGCGCGAGACTGCGCACCTGCTCCTTGGCCGCAAGCATGGCATTGGGTTCAAGGGTCAGCCCATCTGCAGGCTGCCAGGCATCGACCGCTATCACTCGGGCAACTCCGCGAGCTTCGTGATGACTGCATCAGCCAATCTGCTTAGCGATGCTGGCATGCCTGCCAACAAATTTTCATCAGTTAGCTGAGCCAGCGCATCAATATGGGCTGCAGGTTTGCTACCAAGCTTGAAGCGCTGATGGTAGGTGCTGAATAGCTTCTGTTCCTCTTTGCTGTACTGGTTTGCGTCGTGGTGGCTTTTGCCCAAGACAGCTTTGATCGTGGCGTCCTCGGGATCTTCCTCTTCCACGCCATATGCATCTGGATAGGCACGCAGCATTGCGAAGTCGAGATCCATCGGGGCCGAAAAAAATACTCCACGACTCTCCAATTCGAGGAATACGTTTTTCTTGTCCGCTCCAAAACAGTGATGTGTTCGGACTGGTGTTTCGGCTGAATTCCATTTTGGTAATGGCCAATCAGCAGGGAGTGCCTTTGTCGGCTGAAACTTCGCGAGTTGATCATTCACGTATTTAATCCGCCCCCAGCCAGCCTGGTAGCGCGCCACATCGAGATCAAGCAACGTCAGATAAGGAATTTGAAGGGCAGAAAGAAGGCGCCAGAAATGGTTAACGTGCCTACCGCCCAAGGGGGCAATCGTGACGGCAGACTCGTCAACGGGCGCCCCCTTGACCTGCAGCAGCCGTGGCAAAACGATCTCTTCGCTATCACCTTCGCCCAGAACGACAAGTCGCGAGAAATAGACTTCCGGAAAGGCTTGCACTGCCTCGCGTACAAACTTGTGAGCTTCATCGGCTGCGTCTGGCAGCTGGATATGTGTGACGCGCGATGTTCGCTCCTGGGTCAACCGCAGATAGCGGATACGTTCCGGAGCGACTCGCCGCAGCATCGATGGCGCGTGAGTCGCAATCAGTGCTTGCGCGTCACCATCGCCGGTCATTGCGTTGAGCGCATTGACGATCCGTCCAAGGTAGTGGGGCGAAAGGCTGTTTTCTGGCTCTTCGACCGCCACCACCGTAAACACGGGCGGGCGCAGCTTGTCTGCCTCGAAAGAATCGTCATCTTCAGCCAGGACAGCGCGACCGATAGCTTGCGAGGACAGCACGAGCGAGAGATACAGCATCGACTTTTGACCATCACTCAGTCGCGAGAAATCGACCAACTGCTCGTCATGGCCCGGTGTGAATGACACCGACATGTGCCGGAGCAAGGCTTCAATCTCAGACGCAACAAACGTGAGTTTGGGGTCGGCAAAGAAACTTCCCTTGTGCAAAGCACTCCATGCCGATTTCAAGCTGCTGCTGAAGGCGTTGATTGATGGATTGGCCGCTAAGCTGTCACTGATTTGGTCGGTCAGACCCTTGATGACCGCTCGCTCTGCGTCCCAGTTCACCGCACGCAGCATGCGCCCCAGCAGTGCATTCGCGCCGTAGGCAATGTGATCTGCGGGATCACGTCGCGCGGGCAGATAGTGAACATGGATATGGTTGCGTTCAGATCGGTGGACTTGAGCGGTAGTTAGTGGCGAGCCATCTGCATTGATGTCCAGCACATAGACCAAACTTTCTTCTATGTCCCCATCCAAGCCCATAGTGGCAGTGAGGCGGAAACGCACGCGCGGCGTGCCATCGATTTCGTCAAGGCGCATGTGGCCGAAATGAGGGGCTACTGTGCTGTTGTCTTCATCGTCGCTAAGTTCCGGGAATAGAAAATCGGCCTCAATCCAGAGTTGACGCTCAGCCGGAGGAGCCTCTTCATTGAACGGGACATGAAAATCGGAGCGCAGAACCCTGCGCAGTGATGGATCGAAGGCGAAGAGCCGACACAAGGCCTGAAGCGCCGCAGTCTTGCCCGAACCATTAGGGCCTATCAAGTAGGTAATGTTTTCCAGGCTCAATTCGGTGGGTTCAGCCCCAAAAGACTGAAAGTTGAATAGGCGTAAGGTTGCAAGTTTCACGATTCATCACCCGTCAAAGCAATATGGTTTGCTGGTAGGTAGGCCTGGTGCGGATGCTTGGCGCTTTCGGGGTAGCGAAAACGCAATGCGCCCTCGCGCACCATCGGAATTAGGTGCTTGTTGCGCAAGTAATCGCGTTTGCGGCCCAACAAGGTTGCAAGCTCATCCACGCTCAATGCGCGCCAGGCGCAGAAACGCACAATGGCAGCGCGCAAGGCTTGTGTGCTGGTTCGACCGGCCAAGGTTGCATGCAAGGTTGCAAGCTCGGGGGGCAAGGTTGCAAGTAAGGTTGCAAGCTCAGGCCCGTCTTCGAGAGCTGACTGGGGGGGATTTGGCCAATACCCAGAAGCTGATGCTGCCGAATCGGCTGGAGACGCCGCCCGCCTCTGGGTATTGCTCAGGCTGTACCAGGTGCGATTGCCCCCACCCTGCTTGTCCAGCAAGCCTTTATCACGCAGGCGGCGCAGCACGCGGCTGGCGGTCAGGGTGTCCAGGCCGCTGAAGTCGCGGCAGGCGGTGTTGTCCACAGCACCGGTCGCGCGGGCGTAGATCATTACCTTGGTTTCATCCTCATCCAGCGGCTCAGGTGTGAGCGAGCGCAGCCAGGCGTGGTCGTCTTCGGTCAGCAGGTTGTGCAGGAACAGGGTGACGCAAAAGGTGTCGGCCTCGCGGTCGGATTGGAACTCGGGCAGGGTCAGCCCGGCATCGGCGGCCAGGCGGCGCATGGTGCGAATGCCAGAGCCTTTGTTTTCCGCCAGGTTCAGATCGCGCAGCACGCTGCCCAGCAAGGGGTTGCGCGGCCAGGAGCCGGGGTTGCCCAGTTGCGCCATGGGCTTGAGCGAGTGTCCGGCGTTGCGCACCTCGATGCGGTTGCTGTAGCGGATGATTTGAATGGGGTTGTGCTTGGTGTAGGTGCGGTGCATGACCGCGTTGGCAATAGCTTCGCGGATCACCTTGCGCGGCACGATGGGCTCTTGCACGCTGTGCATGGAACCTTCGGGCAGGTAAAAGCCCTTGGGCAGTTCATCGACCACGCTGGCCTCGGCCTGCGGCAGGGCCAGGACCAAGGGCTTGCGAATGTCGATGGACTGAAAGCGGTTGTGCGGGTCTTCAATCCACTCCATGCCCGGCACGCGGATGTAGTCGATGCGCACCATGGGCAGCATGCGGCGCAGTGCCATCGGTTTGCCAAACAGCAGAATGCCCGCCAGCGTGGGGTGCAATGCTTCGCCTTCGCGGCGCACGGCACCCACGGCTTCCAGCAGATCGGGGTCGTTGTAGGCCAGCTCTTCGGCCTGGGCGTTCACGTTGGCGCGCACGCGGCGGTATTCGGCCAAGGCGGCGGGGTCAAAATCGTCCATGCGGGCATCGTCCAGCACGGTGGAATCCACGCCGCGCATGGGCTTGCCGCTGTCTTGCAAGGCCCACAAATCCTCATCCACGCAGCGTTGATCGCTGGAGCCTATGCGCCGGTAGGCTCCATGCGGCAGGCCAGTGGCTTTTTTGTAGATGGGTTTGAGCCGCGCATCGGCCTCGGGCACATACACGACCAGCAGGGTTTTGCCGTCGATCTGCTCCAGCTGCATTTGCGGGCGCAGGGCCACGTTGAGCATGCTGGCGCACTGGCTGGCCAGGTCGGCTTGCACCTTGTCGGGCTTGGGCAGACCTGCCGGGGTGTACGCGGTGTCGCCCTTGGCATTCACGGCCCAGTCCACGCCCAGCAGCAGGTAGCCGCCATCCAGACCGGGCTCGTTGGCAAAGGCGATCACCGTCTCCATGACCGATTTGCCCAGGTCGCTGGCGCGCTTGGCTTCGATGCGGGTGGATTCATCCACCGCGTTGAGTTCGTCGAGCAGGTCTTGGGCGCTACGCATCGCTTGCCTCGGTGGTGGTCAGGCCGTCCAGGGTTTCGACCAGCGCATCCATCTGCTGCCAGAAGGCGCGGCCATCGGTTTGCCACTGATCCCAGGCGGCGCGCAGGGACAGGGCTTCACCTGTCTGGGTAGCCGTAGCGCTTTGGCGCTTGACGTACAGCGGAATGGAGAGGTTGGAGCCGTTGGCGGCAATCTCGGCCAGCGTGGCGACTTTGGCGAAGCCAGGCACATCGGCAAAGGCTTGGCAGGCGGCCAGAATGCGCTGCTGGTGATCGGGCTTGAGGAAGCTATGCGCTCGCTCGCGGGTGACTTCGTTGACAGCGTCAATGAAGATCACCTTGCCTTTGCGTGCTGCGGCCTTTCGGCGGTTGCAGACCACGATGCACGATTCCATGGGCGAGTTGTAGAACAGGTTAGGCCCCAGGCCAATGACGGCCTCCACCCAGTCTTGCTCCACCATCTTGGCGCGCATGCTCTGCTCTTCATTGCGAAACAGCACGCCATGCGGCCACAGCGCAGCACTGCGCCCGTGCGGGGTGAGGCTGGCAAGAATGTGCTGCTGAAAGGCGTAATCAGCCCGACCCTGCGGCGGCGTGCCGAGGAAGTTGCGGCCCCATTTGTCGCTGCTCCAGGCCTCGCGATCCCACTGCTTGATGGAATACGGCGGGTTGGCCAGGATCACGTCGAACTGGCGCAGGCGGTCGCCCTCGATGTGCTTGGGCTCGCCCAGGGTGTCGCCACGGATGATTTGAAAGTCTTCCACGCCATGCAGAAACAGGTTCATGCGTGCAATGGATGAGGTGATGAGGTTGCGCTCTTGTCCGTAGAGCTTGAGCGTGCGGTATTCGCCACCCGAGCGTTTCACTTCATCCAGCGCCGAAATCAACATGCCGCCGGTGCCGCAGGTGGGGTCATAGATGGACTCTCCCGCCTTGGGGGCCAGCAGCTGGGTCATCAGGTGCACCACGGTGCGGTTGGTGTAGAACTCGGCAGCAGTGTGGCCAGAGTTGTCGGCAAACTTCTTGATCAGGTATTCGTAGGCGTTGCCCAGTTCGTCTTCAGGCACGTTCGCCACGGACAGCGTTCGGGTGGAGAAATGCTCGATGAGGTTCTTGAGCGTGGCATCGGGTAGGCGCTCGCGGTTCGTCCACGGTGCATCGCCAAAGATGCCGTCGAGCATGTCGGGGTTGGCTGATTCAATGGCGCGCATGGCCTGGCCAATGGCCGCACCGACGTTTTTGGGTGCCTGGCGCACGGCCTTCCAATGGGCCTGGGCGGGGATTTGAAAGCGGTGGTTTTCAGCGAACTCGGCATAGGACAGATCGCCACCGGACTCGGCCAGCGCGGCTTGGTATTCCTCGTCCCACACGTCGCAAATGCGTTTGAAGAACAGCAGCGGAAAGATGAACTGCTTGTAGTCGCCCGCGTCGATCAGGCCGCGCAGCAGCACGGCGGCACCCCAGAGATAGGTTTCGAGTTCTTGCTGGGTGATGCGATTGCCGGGTTCGCTCATTGCAGCCATCCTCCTTCTTCCATGACTTGCGCCAGGCGCTCTTCTGCCTCGCGGCAGCGGGCCAATGCTTCTTTGAAGGCGACGATGGCTTCGGGCAAAGGCGGAATGTCTTCCTGCAGCGGCGGCAGCACATAGCGCGAGATGTTGAGCGTCCCGTCTTCTGCCTGGATTTCTTGCAGGCTGACAATGCGCACGGCGTCTTGCACATCAGCAAACTGCTGGTACCAACCCAAAATGCTGGCAGCGTGTTCTGGTTCCAGAAAATTTTGAGCTCGGCCACGGCGGAACAGACGCGAAGCATCCGCGATCAACACCTTGTTCTTGCGCTCGGCAGGCTTGCGCTGACGCAGCACCAGGATGCAGGCGGCCAGGCCTGTGCCGTAGAACAGGTTGGGCGCCAGACCAATGACGGCCTCGATCAAATCCATTTCCAGCAGCTTCTGGCGGATGCCGCCTTCCGCACCTTTGCGAAACAGTGCGCCCTGGGGCAAGACCACGGCCATGCGACCGCTGCCAGCGGCGATGGACTTGACCATGTGCTGCACCCAGGCAAAGTCGCCACTGGATGACGGTGGCAGGCCTGCGAAGTTGCGCCCGAAAGGATCGCTTTGCCACAGCTCTTCACCCCATTTTTCGAGCGAGAACGGTGGGTTGGCAAGCACGCAGTCAAAGGTGGCCAAGCGGTCACCATCGAAGAAGGCTGGGTTGCGCAGTGTGTCGCCGCGCACGACCTGGAAGTCCTCAATGCCGTGCAGAAACAGGTTCATGCGGGCGATGGATGAGGTGGTGAGGTTTTTCTCCTGCCCGTAGAGCTTGCCCCACAGGCGTTTCACGTCGCCGTGCTGTTCATGCACGTGTTGCACGGCTGCCAGCAGCATGCCGCCCGTGCCGCAGGCGGGGTCGTAAATGGTTTCGGCCTCTTTGGGGTCGAGCATGTCGATCATCAACCGCACCACGCTGCGTGGGGTGTAGAACTCGCCCGCTTTCTTGTTGGTGGCGTCGGCAAATTTCTTGATCAGGTATTCATAAGCATCGCCCAGCACGTCCGAGGCGATGTGCTGGTTGTTCAGCGAGATGCGCGAGAAGTGTTCAATCAGGTCTTTGAGCAGCGCATCGGACAAGCGATCTTTGTTGGCCCACTGCGCATCGCCAAACACACCGTACAGGGTGTCCGGGTTGGCCTGTTCGATACCGCGCATGGCATGCTGCAAGGCCGTACCGATGTTGACGGCCTTGTCGCGCACGTCGTTCCAGTGGCAGTCCTGCGGGATCTGAAAGCGGTGCGATTCAGGGAAGCAGGCCAGTTGCTCGTCGCCGGTTTCATCAACGATTTCCTGGTATTCCTCGTCCCACACGTCGCAGATGCGCTTGAAAAACAGCAGCGGAAAGATGTAGGTCTTGAAGTCAGCCGCATCGACCGGGCCGCGCAGGATGTTGGCGGATTCCCAGAGGTGAGCTTCAAGTTGTGCTGGGGTAACGCTTGGCAACGGGGTGCTCATGACTTGGCTGATTTTTTGTTTTTTGCCGTTGCGGTGGGGGCAAGCTGCAGGTTGTGCTGGCGTGCGTAGTCCAGCACCAGGATTTCAATCATCGAGGAGACCGAGCGCCGCTCGCGCTCGGCGGCCATGCGCACAAGCTGCTTGATCTCGGATGAAGTACGGATGGAAAGGGTTTCGTCCTTGATGAGCGACATGACAACAGGCAGGATGGGGATCTTGCAAATGTACTGCATTCGCATTGCTTCGTGAGCCAACTGGAAGCAGCAGCCGAGCTGTCACTTCAACATCATCCAAAATTCATGTGATATGCATCTAATAAGATATGGTTTTAATATTAAAATAAGGTGAATAACAATGATCATCACGGTAGGAAACACCAAGGGTGGCGTGGGCAAAACCACCTTGGCGATGAACTTGGCCATCGCCCGTGCCTTGGCAGGACGCGACGTGTGGCTGGTGGATGGAGATCGCCAGGGCACCGCCCAGACTGCCATCAGCATCCGAGCCCAAGCCGGGCATGTACCTGGCATTGCTTGCGCCACATACCCCGATGGCCCCACCCTGCGTGCGCAGGTGTTACAGCAGGCGGGCAAGTTTGACGATGTGGTGATTGATGCCGGTGGGCGAGATTCATCGGCCCTGCGGGCGGCGCTGGTGCTCTCGGACGTGCTGCTGGTGCCGTTTCAGCCGCGCAGCTACGACGTTTGGGCACTGGGTGACATCGCAGCCCTGGTAGACGAAGCACGCAGCGTGCGCGATGGCTTGCGTGCCTTCGCCGTGCTTAACTGCGCTGATCCGGGCGAACAGTCTAGCGACAACGCCGAAGCAGCTGCAGCGGTGGCCGAGGTGCCTCAGTTCGAGTACCTGCCGACCCCGCTACGCCGTCGCAAGTCCTTTGCCAACGCAGCGGGTGCAGGCATGAGTGTGCTGGAGGCCAAGCCCAAAGATGGCAAGGCCATCGCAGAGCTTCAGGCCCTTATAAATGCACTTTTTTAATATTAAAACAAGTGAATTTAAAGCGAAAAGCATCCAATGAGCATTACCAAGAAACCTACCAAGGCAGTAACGCCTGCCACCACCGAAGCGGCCAGTGCGTTCATCTCCGGTGCGCCAGATGCCGCAGCGGCGCTCCCCAAGAGCCCGCGCAGGGTGCGCAAGGGGCGCAAGGTGCAAATCACGCTGACCATCACCGAGCCCTTGCTGGAGCGGGTCGATGAGCTTGCCGGGCAGTTGGGACAAAGCCGGGCTGCGGTGATCAACCTGGCTGTGGTGCAGATGCTGGAGCGGGGGTTGCGACTGGGTGTGGGGGAGTGAACCGCCCGGTGTGCGACAGGAGATGCCTCTCGAAACTTACAGATGCATCGGCCTGTGGATAAAAAAGTTATCCACGTGCAATCGGCCCCCCCAAGAACCTATTTTGTCGGGAAATCGGCCCCCCCTTTGGTCGGGAAATCAGACCCCCCCTAAATCCTGTAATTTTTTCCTATAACTTTTACCTGTAATTGAGCTGCCAGTTTTGGGGAAAACTTCGCTCTTGTTCGGGGTTGGCGTGCTTTCGATCGCGCCACCATTGGGGGTGAACCGCTTTCCCAAGGCTTCCAGCCCGCCGCCTAGGGCGGCTCCTCGGCGTGGGGCGTGCCGCCCCCCCGGCCCCCTGTGGCCTGCGGCCCCCTTGCGCGGCCTGAACGGCCACGCAGGCACCCCCGCGAAGGTTTGGGAATGAGAAAGGGAAGAGAGAAAGCGCCGGCAAGGCTCAGAATGTGGCCGCAGGGCGGTTTGAATGACTTGGGAAGGGGTGGGTATAGGGAAAGAGCGGTAAACGCGCTGTAGGGCTGCAAAAAAGGCCCGCGAGGGGCCTTGGGGTTTGTTGGGCTACTTCGTCGGTCCACCTCTCAGGGGAATCGGCGGAGGAGAGCTGTTTAGCAGTACTCCGCCTCTGACTTGTTTTACATTGGCTTGTGGATAAACTGTGAGTACCTTTCGCAGCGTAGGGAGGAATTTCTTTTTGAAATCCTTGTCGGCGTCCTTGCCTGTGTACTCCTGCGCAAACTGCTCCCGCAGTGAATGCCAGTGCAAGATGAAACCCTTGCCCTCGATGCGGTGCAGACGATGGGCCAGCCATGCATACACGTCAAGCGACAGTGCGGAACCTTTGAGAGCCATCAATGCGCGGTTGTCGAGCGGTACCGCGCTTTCGATCAACGAACCGAAGTAGCTCTCAGAAAGCCGCATCACTCCCGACCAAAGCGAACGTTGCGTCGTGTCCGTGTTGTTCTGCCATGCGTCGAATTGCTCGACCGGCTGCCCGTTGAAGGTGCGTCCCTTGAAACCAAGCTGCAAACGGCAAGCTGCAAGGGCGTGCATCTGCTTGCGCAAGGTCGCATAGCGTTTGCCATCATCACCCATGCCCATGAGCCGCAGAAACTCGGCGGCGCTGTCCCCGATACGGATTTCCTGTTCTCTGGTGCGTAACGCATAGGTGGAAATCCACGCCAGCGCCAGGCGAGGCATCGGGCCGTAGGGCACAGGCTGCACCACTGGCCCCTTGCCTTCGTCCAGAATGCCAGCTTGCACGTTCATCCAGGCGGAACCGGACTGGCGCATGAACTCCCGCCCCTCGACCTTGGCGCGTGGCAACCCGACTTGGCAAAGCACGGCATGAGTGAACGCCATATCTTGCCCTTCGGGTATCGTCGTCGCAATTTTTTCTCCTGCCACGATCAGCGCGGATTCGGCGTGCGTGAGCGTACGGCCAGTGCCAACCTTGTCTTTGGGTTGGGTCTTTGGAGCAGTTCCCGTGTCTGCTTGCTTGATGCTGACGGGAAGAGGACTGCTTGGAAGGTGCTCTGCCGCTGTCGCGGCCTGAGCCGCCACTTCAGCGTGTTTCCGATAGAGCCAATTCAGTGCATCGTCAAGCCGGGACGCTGAGCGCGGTTCGGACGCGCTTGCGATTTCGACTCCCACTGCTCAAGTGTTTGGCTGGGTGGGAGTTGTTGCAGCCCAGCGTTGGCGGGCTATTTGCTCCGCTTTGGTGGGGCGCCCGCGTGGTCGCCGTGGGGGTGGTGGTTCCGCAGGCTTGGTGGACTCGATCCAGGCGAGAACATCGCGTTCGTACCAGCACAGTCTGCGACTGCCGGGCATCTTGAACGGGCGGGGGATCAGGTGGCTGTACTTGGAGCTGGTGGCGAAGGTGCGAATCGTGGTGACGCTCTTGCCCAGCATCCGGGATAAGTCCTCGGTGAAGAGCACCCGCACGGGGGCGGATGGGGAATCAAGGGGCGCTCGGACGATAGGAATGCCAGCTTGCGCTTCTGGCAGCAGGGGAAGTTGCATGGCTCGAAAACTCGTCGTGAGCCGACAGGCGGCTCGTGGAGCGATTGAAAGTTTTCGAGACCAGAGCCCTGCCGAGATCGAAGAGCGCGGTTGGAGGAAGCTCAACCTAACTTCAGCATCTCGTCGCGCCTTTTCGCGCTGCGACAGTCCACCGGGAAGATGGCCCAGGAATTTCGGGCGCAGTGATTGGCGTGCCGGGCTATCGCTGAATTCCCCGGAGAACGTGCAGGCGCTTCCTGAGCGAGGACGGAGGATGCCTGACCACTCCGCCAACCTGCCACACTGGTTTGTCGTGAGTGGCAGTATAGAGTCGAGCCACGGCAAGCCGCAAGAGCACCAAAGCCGCGGGCCATTGCTGGGCCATCAGATAGGGTGATTTACTCTGAATTGCTATGCACAAAGAAAAAGAGCCAAACCAGCTAAGTGCTTGATTTGACTCTTGAATCCTGGTCGGGGTGAGAGGATTCGAACCTCCGGCCTCTACGTCCCGAACGTAGCGCTCTACCAGGCTAAGCTACACCCCGTTGCGTGCTGTGCAGCACTAAAGCCAACTATTTTAACGCCAAACCGGGTGGTGCTTTAGGTTCGGCGCAATAAAAGTTGACCGGCTAACTGCTCCATGGCTGCGGTGTAGGCATTGCGGGGCAAGGGGGCCAGGGCGGCAATGGCGCGAAGGGCTTCGCTGTGGGCGGCTTCGCGGGTGGCGTCCAGGGCGCCGCTGGTACGGACGATGTGCAAGATGGCAGGCAGCTCTTCGGTGCTACCGTGCTCGATAGCATGGCGGATGAGGGCCGCATCGTCTGCGCTGGAGCGCTGCATGGCGATGATGAGGGGCAGGGTGTTTTTGCCTTCGCGCAGGTCGTCACCCAGGTTTTTGCCCATCTCTTGGGCGTCGCCGTCGTAATCGAGTACGTCGTCGATGATTTGGAAGGCGGTGCCCAGTGCCTGGCCGTAGGTGGCGCAAGCGGCCTCCAGCGCAGCGTCGGCACCGGCCAGCTGTGCTGCGATTTGGCTGCTGGCCTCAAACAGCTTGGCGGTCTTGGAGCGAATGACGTGCAGGTAGCCGGCCTCGTCCAGATCGGCGTCGTGGGTGTTGATGAGTTGCATCACCTCGCCTTCGGCGATGACGTTGGTGGCGTTGGACAGGACTTTCAAAATTGGCAGGTTACCGACTTCCACCATCATCTGGAAGGAGCGGGTGTGCAGGAAGTCCCCCACCAAGACGCTGGCGGGGTTGCCAAAGGCTTCGTTGGCGGTGGGGCGGCCCCGGCGCAGGGTGGACTCGTCCACCACGTCGTCGTGCAGTAGCGTGGCGGTGTGGATCAGCTCGACCACGGCGGCCAGCTTGTATTTGTCTGCACTCTCTACGCCCAGGGCCCCGGCTGTGAGCAGCACCAGCGCTGGGCGCAGGCGTTTGCCGCCGGCAGCGATGATGTAGCGGGCGATCTGACCAATCATGGCCACGCTGGTGTCCAGGCGTTGGGCGATGACCTGGTCAAGCGCCTGCATGTCGCTGGCGATCAGGGCCAGGGGTGTGGAGGGCGAGGTCGAAGCGGGGGATGCAGAGGAAGTCAAGATAGTGGCCACCATAGAAGAACCCCTGATTATAGGAAGCCTGCCTAGGGTAAGAGCGGATGCTCTCTAGAGAGCGCTTGGCAAAAAAGTACGTTTCGCAGTAGAATTGCGGGCTTCCCCTTAGAAATTGGTCTAGAGGGGATTTTTTAGACTGAAAGAGGTTGTATGTACGCGGTCATAAAAACCGGCGGTAAACAGTATCGTGTTGCTGCTGGCGAAAAAATCAAGGTAGAACAGATTGCTGCGGACGTAGGCCAGGAAATCGTGCTGGATCAAGTTTTGGCTGTGGGTAACGGCGCAGAACTGAAAGTTGGCACGCCCCTGGTGTCCGGCGCAAGTGTCAAGGCAACCGTGGTTGCCCACGGCAAGCACGACAAGGTACGCATTTTCAAACTGCGTCGCCGTAAGCACTACGCCAAGCACCAAGGCCATCGCCAGCAGTTCACTGAGCTGCAAATCGTGGCAATTGCTGGTTAATTTTCAGGAGCTTTAGTCATGGCACAGAAAAAAGGCGGCGGCTCTACGCGCAACGGACGTGATTCCAAACCAAAAATGCTGGGTGTGAAAGCCTTTGGCGGTGAGTTGATCAGCGCTGGCTCGATCATCGTGCGCCAACGTGGCACCAAATTCCACCCGGGCAACAACGTGGGCATCGGTCGCGATCACACTTTGTTTGCTTTGGTCGATGGGCACGTAAGCTTTGAAACCAAGGGCGCTCTGTCCAAGCAAACCGTCAACATCAGCCCCGCTGCGTAAGCGCCGGGTCGTGAAGACGTCAAGCCCCGCTGGTCGGGGCTTTGCTGTTTGTAGCGGTAGTGGTTATGTCACTTACCGCTACCGCAGAAAATTTTTTCTTTTTTTTAAAGGTCTGGCCCCATGAAGTTTGTCGATGAAGCCACGATTGAGATTGCCGCTGGCGACGGTGGCAATGGCGCCGCATCGTTTCGGCACGAAAAGTACAAGGAATTTGGCGGGCCAGACGGCGGGGATGGTGGGCGTGGTGGCCACGTATTTGCCGTGGCGGACACCAACCTCAACACCTTGATTGATTACCGCTACACGCGCCGCTATGAGGCGGGGCGGGGCGAAAACGGCATGGGCTCAGACATGTTTGGCGCCGCTGGCAAGGACATTACCTTGCGCCTGCCGGTGGGCACCATCATCATCGACCAGGAAACCGGCGCTGTGCTGCACGAGCTGCTCACCCCTGGCGAGAGCATTGTGCTGGCCAAGGGGGGCGATGGCGGCTTTGGCAACCTGCGCTTTAAAAGCGCCGTCAACCGCGCGCCCCGGCAGAAAACGGCTGGCCACCCCGGCCAGCGCCTGAGCCTGCGGCTAGAGCTGAAGGTACTGGCCGACGTGGGCCTGCTGGGCATGCCCAATGCGGGCAAGTCCACGTTTATTACCGCCGTCTCGAATGCCCGGCCCAAGATTGCCGACTACCCGTTTACCACTCTGTATCCCAATTTGGGCGTGGTGCGCGTGGGGCCGGAGCAAAGCTTTGTCGTTGCCGATATCCCCGGCCTGATCGAAGGTGCCAGCGAAGGCGCCGGCCTGGGCCACCAGTTCTTGCGCCACCTGCAGCGCACGCGCCTGCTGCTGCACATTGTGGACATTGCCCCGTTTGACGACGGCATCGACCCCGTTGAGCAGGCCAAGGCGATTGTGGCGGAACTCAAGAAGTACGACGCCGAGCTGTATGGCAAGCCGCGCTGGCTGGTGCTCAACAAAATCGACATGCTGCCCGCTGAGGAGCGTGCCGCGCGCGTCAAGGATTTTGTCAAGCGCTTCAAGTGGAAAGGCCCGGTGTTTGAAATTTCTGCCCTGGCACACGAAGGCACCGACCTGCTGGCCAAGGCCATTTACCAACATGTGCGCCAGGTGCAGCACAGCGAACAGCCCGATGAAAGCGCGTACGATCCGCGCTTTGCCGCTGACGTGTAACCAGGCGGCTGGATGCTTCTTATTAAATAGCTGCTTGCGCTTGCTGGGCAAGGGCTAGAGCCTGAAAAGTTCTAAAAAATGTCTGTTGTTCAAAACGCGCGGCGTATCGTGGTGAAGGTCGGCTCCAGCCTGGTGACCAACGAAGGGCGGGGGCTGGATGAGGCCGCCATCGAAGAATGGGCACGTCAGCTCGCCGCCCTGGTGCAAGGCGATGCAGGCCAGCCTCGGCGCGAGGTGATCATGGTCTCCAGCGGCGCAGTGGCCGAAGGCATGCTGCGCCTGGGCTGGAAAACCCGCCCCAAGGAGCTGCATGAGCTGCAGGCCGCCGCCGCCGTGGGCCAGATGGGCCTGGTGCAGATGTATGAAACCAAGCTGCGCGCCCACCACGTCGGCAGCGCCCAGGTGCTGCTGACCCATGCCGATCTGGCCGACCGCGAGCGTTACCTGAACGCCCGCTCCACGCTGCTGACCCTGCTGCGCCTGGGCGTGGTGCCGGTCATCAATGAAAACGACACGGTGGTGAACGACGAAATCAAGTTCGGCGATAACGACACCCTGGGCGCACTGGTGGCCAATTTGGTCGATGCCGACCTGCTCATCATCCTCACCGACCAGCCCGGCCTGTACACAGCCGACCCACGCAGCAACCCCGATGCCCAGTTTGTGCACGAGGCACGGGCGGGCGACCCGGCGCTGGAAGCCATGGCCGGCGGCGCAGGCTCGGCCATTGGCAAGGGCGGCATGCTGACCAAAATCTTGGCGGCCAAACGCGCTGCAGGCTCGGGCACGTCCACCGTGATTGCCTGGGGGCGCGAGAAAAACGTGCTGCTGCGCCTGGTGCAGGGCGAGTCCATTGGCACCGCCTTGGTCGCCCCCACGCACAAAACCCAGGCGCGCAAGCAGTGGATGATGGACCACCTGCAACTGCCCGGTGCAGTGCAGGTGGACGCAGGCGCCGCCGCCAAACTGCAAGGCGCGGGCAAAAGCCTGCTGCCTGTGGGCATGGTCGCGGTGGAGGGGGAATTTTTCCGGGGCGACGTGATTGCCGTGCGCACGGCTGAGGGCCGGGAAATCGCTCGGGGCCTGGCCAATTACTCCAGCGCCGAGGCGCGGCTGCTGTGCAAGCACAGCTCCCGCGAAATTGCCCAGGTGCTGGGCTATAGCGCTGAGCCGGAAATGGTGCACCGCGACAATATGGTGGTGCTCTCATAAAAGAAGCTGATAGCGCTTTATAGGCAAGGGGTTCAGGGTCAAAACTACCTGAACCCCTTTTCTTATCTGCGGTGGCAGCTCTTTATTTTGTTGCAGCAGGCAGTAGAGGCTGCGGCGCAGCGTGTATTGGCTGTAAAGCCGCATCAGCCAGGCCAACCAGTAGCGCCTGCCCACTGGGCAGCACCCGAAACTCCCCAAACCGCGCAGCGGCCAGCGGTTTGCCTTGCCCTTCGGGGAAGAAAAATGCGTCGGTTACCACCACCCAATGGCCTTTCAGGCGTTTTAACGGCAACAGCACCTGGTCGGGCGCGGTGGCTTGTCCCGGTTCGGCCAGGGCCAGCAGCGTGGCCTTGCCTTGTGCGTCTAGCTGCGCCAGTGCCCAGGCCCGGCTGCGCCAGACTTCGGCTTGCAGTGCCGTCTCGATCGCTGCAGGCATGGGAAAGCGCAGCGCCATGTAGTCGCCCTGCATCAGGGAGCGTGGGTCGCGCGGCTGCAGCGGTAGGAAGATTTTTTGCCCTTGGGCGATGACGGTTTCCTTGCGCTGCACATCGCTGTGGATCAGCGCCAGGGCCAGCACCGCCATGGCGGCAATGCCTGCCCCAGCGCCCCAGCGCTGTAGTCCCGTACTGGGCGGGGCTGGCGCTGCAACGGGGGCATCTGCCGTGCGGTTGAACCATAGGCTGCTGCCCACAGCCAGGGCCAGCAGCGCACCGATGGCGGCCAGCAGCCAGGCCTTGTCGATCAGCGGCCAGTGCAGGGCGTAATAAAAATGCGCCAACTGCCATACCAGCACCGCCAGGGCTGCGGTCAGCACCCGCCAGCGTTGGCTGACCAGGGCCGCCGTGGCTACCAGGGCCCACCAGCCGACGTGGTGCCAGCCCAGGCTGGCCAAGGCCAGGGCCGCATACACCCAGGCCAGCAAATACCACGACCCCCCGGTGATACGCCCGCGCCCTTGGTGGCGCAGGCACAGCGCGGCAGCGGCCACCCCGGCCAGAGGCAGCAGCAGCGTCCGCCAGGGCAGAGCGGCGTCCGGCGCGTCCAACATACCATCGCCCATGCCTCCAGAGGCGGCATTGAGCAGCATCCACCAGGTATTGCCGCTGCCCACCCAGGCCAGCAGCAGCCCGACGACCCAGCCATCGGCCAGGGTGCTGAGCTTGGCGGCCCAGGGGCGGCCCAGGGTGCGCGCTTCGCACAGTACCCAGGCGGCCCAGGCACAGGCCAACAATGCGGCGCTGGGCCATTGCAACCACTGCACCCAAGACGCCAACGTGCTGCCCCGGGGCCACCAGGGCAGCACGGCGATGTTGGCCGCCATCATGCAGCCCAGCAGCCGCACAACCCACGGTGTGGCGACGATGCGGGCCATGGCGGCCAGCACCAGTACCCAACTGCCCAGCGCCCACGACCAGACCCAGGGGTCGTTTTCGCTGAAGCCATCGCTCCAGCCCAGCAGCCAAAACACCTGGCCCAGCACCAGGGCCGAGATGCCAATTTGCTGCAGGAAAATGCCCCGCTGGCCGCGCAGCAGGGCGATGCTGATGGCGACGTTCGCCAGCGCCATCACCCAAGCCCCTGGGGTGCGCATGGCGTCAGAACCGAGCAACAGGAAAAACAGCCCCAAGAGCGGCAGTAGCGCCAGCCAGGCGCCAAACAGGCTCAGTACCAGCACGGCCCAGCTTGGGCTATCCGGCGGGGGGCTGGCGGTTTGCGCTGCTGGGGGCAGCAGCCCTTGTTGGCGTGCGTGGGCCAGCCAGGTGTGCCAGCGTTGGTCGTTGCTCATGGGGCGTCCTCCGCGGGCATGGTGGTTGAGGTTTGGCGCTGCAGCCGCAGCAGGCCATGCACGCTCAGGGCGATGCTGCCCAAAATCGCCAGGCTGATCAGGAACAGCCCGCCCAAATCACTCCAGGCATTGCGCCCTACCCAGCGCACCACCAGCCCCAGCCACAGCACATTGAGCGCCAGCACCCCCAGGGCCAGCACCACCATATCCCGTGGGCGGCTGCGCCAAGCGTGCAGGCAGGGCAGTAGTATCAAGCCGACGGGCAGGGCAAAGTGGGCGTAGGAGCGCTGTTCAAATAGCGCCCACAGGCCATAGGTTGTCCAGGCTGCAAAAACCAAAAGCGCGGCGCAGCGTCGGCTCCAGTGCGTGTGCGGGGGGGCACAGCGCGGCAAGTGGGGCAGCACCGCAGCCACTGCCCAAAGCGGTAGCCACAGCAGCGCATGCCAGGTCAGCGCCAGCGCCCCACCGCCGAGCACCAAGTCCAGCCCGGTGCCCAGGCCCGACCACAGCGCCAGCGCAGCAGCGGCAATGCAGCACCACAGTGCCCACAGCACGTCGCTGGCCGCCAGCACCACCCACAGCAGGCTCAACGCCGCCCAGGTGGCAAACAACTGCCAGGCATCTGCCCCGGTTTGGTAGGTTTGGCCGACAAAGGCCAGCAAGCCCCCCAGCGCTACGGTGGCCAGTAAAAGCAGCGCGGCCCGCCAAGTTTTTGCGACCAGGGCCGCCAGTAGGGCCGGTACCAGTACCGCCGCTTCCAGCACCAAAAGCTGAAAGCCGCGCGTTTGCGCTGACCAGTGCGCGGCAATGCCAAACACCAGCGCCGCGCCCAGCAGCAGGGCGGCAGCGGCGGCGATGCCCCGGCGCAGCCATGGCAGCAGGGGCGGAGGGCTGTCGTGGTAGGACTGCCAAAGCTGCTGCGCCTGCGCGGGTGTCAGGCGCAGGCGCACGATCAGGTCTTGCAACAGGCTGTGCATAGGGCGGCGGCTTTCGTGGTTAGCGGCAGGTGCCAAAGGCCCGGCACTCTGGCACTGGGTTGCCGTGGGCGTCATGCCATTGCAAAGGGGCGCTATCAGCGGGGCGATAGGGGACGCTATCCGGGGCGCTATTGGGGGTGCTATTGGGGGTGCTATGAGGGGCGCTCTCCGAGGCGCGATAGGGCGTGGTGGCGGGTGCTTGGCTGGCTGCCGGGGTACGCGGTGCAGTCGCTGGGTCGTACAGCACGGAGGAACTGCTCACTCCCGCACCGACGCGGGCACCGCCCACTGAGGTGCTGGTGCCTACCCCGGCGCTGCCCGTGACCTGGCCCCGGCCATTGACCCCAACACCCACCCCCACCGGCCCTGCGCCGACGGCAGCGCCTGCTGAGACGCCACCACTGCCGACGCCAACCCCTATGGTGACCGGCCCCACTGGCACCCCCACACCCACATGGGCACGGGGGCTGGCGCAGCCCGCCAACAACAACGCCACCGTGCAGGTGGCGCAGCTGAAGAAAAGTTTTGCTTGTGTCATAACGCCCCATTGTGCCCATGGGGCGGTAGGCGTGCCGCCTTGTTGCGCTTGTTTACATGGTCAACACGTGCGCTTAAAACGTTTCCCAATCGTCCTCATTGCTGCTAGGCGCTGCCGTCGGGCGAGCGCTGAGCTTGGGCGTACTGGCCGCTGCTGCTGCAGGTTTAGGAGCTGCTGGCGCTGGTTTGGCAATGGTTTTGGGCTTATTAGTGCCTGGTTTCGTTGCAGCACCTGCGGGAGCTGCTACAGGTTTAGGTGCACTGGGGCGACTGCTGCGCGGCGCAGCGTGGCTGCCGCTGCCGACGTTAAAGATAGACACCACTTCGGCCAGGCGCTGGGCCTGCTCGCTCATCGACGTAGCCGCGGCGCTGGATTCTTCCACCAAGGCTGCGTTTTGCTGGGTCATTTGATCCAGGTTGGCCACGGCTTGGTTCACCTGGGCAATACCATCGCTTTGCTCGGCGCTGGATGCGGTGATTTCGCCAATCAAGTCGGTGACGCGGCGCACGCTGGCGACGATTTCTTCCATGCTTTGGCCGGCCATGGCAACTTGGCTGGTACCGGCATCGACGTTGGCTACGCTGTCGGTAATCAACTGTTTGATTTCCTTGGCAGCTTCAGCGCTGCGGCCCGCCAGGCTGCGCACCTCACCGGCGACGACAGCAAAGCCCCGGCCTTGTTCACCAGCGCGGGCGGCTTCGACGGCGGCGTTCAGCGCCAGGATATTGGTTTGGAAAGCGATGCCGTCAATCACGCCAATGATGTCGTTGATCTTGCGGCTGGAGGTGTTGATTAGCTCCATGCTGCGCACAACCTCTTGCATCACATCGCCACCGCGTTGGGCGGACTGCACCGCCGTGCCCGCCAGTTGGTTGGCTTGACGGGCGGTGTCGGACGATTGCGTCACGGTAGCCGTGAGTTCTTCCATGCTGGCAGCCGTTTCTTCCAAGTTGGCTGCGGTTTGTTCGGTGCGGGCGGACAGGTCGTGTGTGCCCAGGGCAATTTCGCCGGAAGCGGAAGACACGGCATCCACGCCAGTGCGCACTTCGGTGACGACCTGGCGCAGTTTGGCGGCCATGGCGTCCAGGCTGCGCAGCAGGTGACCCAGCTCGTCTTGGCGGTCATCTTCCACGTGGGCGGTCAGGTCGCCGCTGGCAATGGTGTCGGCCAGGGCCACTGCGCGGTGCAGCGGAGCAGTAATTTGCCGTACCAGCCATGCAGCCATCAGCAAGGCCACGACCAGCAGAGCGACAACCAAGACGCTGCCTACCACCACGGCCTGCTGGCGCTGGGCCAGGGCTATTTGCTCGACTTGGTCACGACGCTTTTCCTGCCAGGCGACGAACTTGTCCAGCTCTTGCACGTACAGGTCGATTTGCGGACGCAAGGTTTCGTTGACCAGGGCGGCTGCCCCAGCAAAGTCTTCGTCTTTGCGCAAGGCGTTGGCTTTACCAATCGTGCCCAGGGCGGTTTGGCGCACTTGGCCGATGCTCTCCATCAGCGCATTGCCCTCGGAGGTGTTGATCATGGACTTGACCTCTTGCTGCACTGCCGTGATGGCGGCGGTGCCGGCTTTGGATTCCTGTTCCATGCGGTTGGCCAAATCGGCGTCGGTTGTGCCCATTTGCACCACGGCGCGGTGGGCGTCCAGCGCGACCATGCCGCGCCAGCGAATGGACAGGGCTGTGCGCTTTTGCGTCACGTCAATGGCTTGCTTGGACTGCGTATCCAGGCGCTGCAGGTGCAGCAGCAGGCCGCCCAGTACCAGTACCAGGGACACTATCAAACCGATGACCAAGGCCCACAGCTTGGCTCCTACGGATAAATTTTTCATGTGGATACACCTCTCCCTTTATAAACAAGCGCTCTGCCCCGAAAGCTTTCGCAGGTGCAGGGCAAATAGATTTATCGGCAAGCCTAGGCTTTTCATAAGCTCATGGCTATCACGGCTGCTTTATAGGCCTTCTGACTATGTTGATCCATGCTGACTTGCACTGCCACTCCACGTATTCGGATGGCACCCTGGCACCGCACGCGCTGGCCGGCCTGGCGGCAGCCCAAGGGGTAGACCTGTGGGCGTTGACCGACCACGACACCCTGGCCGGGCAGCCAGAGGCGCGCGAGGGTGCCCAGGCGCAGGGCCTGGCCTGGGTCAGTGGTGTGGAGGTATCGGTCAGCTTTATGGGGCAGACCATCCATATCGTGGGCCTGGGTGTGGATGTGCAACACAGCGGCTTGCAGGCCCTGCTGGCGCACAACCAGGCCAGCCGCGCCCCACGTGCCCTGGCCATGGGGCAGGCGCTGGAGGCCGCTGGTATCCATGGTGCCTACGCCGGGGCGCTGCACTACGCCAGCAGCCCCGCGCAGTTGGCGCGCACGCACTTTGCCCGGTATCTGGTGGCGCGTGGTGTGTGTGCCAGCGTGGCGCAGGTATTTCGCCACTACCTCACGCCCGGCAAGCCCGGTTACGTGCCCCAGCAGTGGGCCAGCTTGGCGCAAGGCGTGGCGCAGATTCGCGCAGCCGCCGGGGTGGCCGTGCTGGCTCACCCTGGGCGCTACCGCTTGCCGGATTTACAAGCGCATCTGCTGCTGGACGCCTTTGCCGCCGCCGGGGGCCAAGCGCTGGAAGTGGCCACCAGCGCCCATAGCCCGGCGCAGGTGCAGCACTACGCCGCCGTGGCCCGCCAGCGTGGCTGGTGGGGCGCGTGCGGCAGTGACTTTCATGGCCCGCAGGAGTCGCGCTGCGCCCTGGGTGCTGCACCGCCTTTACCGGCTGGGGTCGCGCCAGTGTGGGATGCGCTGGGTGCGCAGATCGTGCAGCCCTAGTGCAAAGGGGCGGTAACTCCACGACAATAGTTGATTTTTCCCGTTCTTTCCCTGCACCGCCATGGCCCAATACTTTGAAATCCACCCCGACAACCCCCAGCCGCGCCTGCTCAAGCAAGCGGTGGCCCTGCTGCAAAAGGGCGGTGTGCTGGCCATTCCCACCGACTCCAGCTACGCCCTGGTGTGCCAATTGGATGACCGCCATGCGGTGGAGCGCCTGCGCCGCATTCGCGGGGTGAACGACAAGCACCACCTGACCTTGCTGTGCCGCGACCTGTCCGAGCTGGCCAGCTACGCCACGGTGGACAACCGCCAGTTTCGTCTGATGAAGCTGGCCACGCCCGGCCCCTACACCTTTATTTTGGATGCCACACGCGAGGTGCCCCGGCGGGTGAGTCACCCCTCGCGCAAGACCATCGGCCTGCGGGTGCCCAGCCGTAAAGGCACGCAAATGCTGCTGGAGCTGCTGGGCGCGCCCCTGCTGGCCACGACGCTGATCCTGCCTGGCGAGGACATGCCGCTCAATGACCCGCAGGACATCCGCGAGCACCTGGAGCACCAGATCGACGGCATCGTCGACGCCGGTGCCTGCCCGCTGGAGCCCACCACCGTGCTGGACTTGACGGCCATGAGCGGTAACGGCGCCCCCGTCGTGGTGCGCCAAGGTCTGGGTAGTCTGCAGGCTATAGGCTTATAAAAAGAGAGCTATCCGCGCTTGCTGCATAAGGGCTGGCGCTTGTTTTTCCTGTTAAAAATCGCGCACTTTGTCGTGCCAAGCGCCGGGGTCTGACACAATTTCACCATTCGCCCATGGAAACACTGATTCAAACCGTTCTTATCTACGCCCTGCCGGTGCTGTTCTCCATCACCGTGCATGAGGCGGCCCACGGCTACGCGGCCCGCTACTTTGGCGACCACACGGCCAGCATGCTGGGGCGCATTACGCTCAACCCCATCAAGCACATCGACCCCGTGGGCACCTTGCTGATGCCTGCGCTGCTGTATTTCGCCACCTCGGGCGCATTTTTGTTTGGCTACGCCAAGCCGGTGCCGGTCAATTTCAACAACCTGCGCCATCCCAAGCGCGACATGGTCTGGGTGGCGCTGGCAGGCCCCGCTGCCAATTTGCTGCAGGCGCTGTTGTGGCTGGCGCTGCTCATCACCTTGCTGAGTACGGGGGCGCAGGAGCGCTTTTTCCTGGAAATGGCCCGCGCCGGGGTGCTGGTGAACCTGGTCATGTGGGCGTTTAACCTCTTTCCCTTGCCGCCGCTTGATGGCGGGCGCATTGCCGTGGGGCTGCTGCCTTACTCCGCAGCGCGCCAGCTCGACCGGGTGGAGCCGTATGGCTTCTTCATCGTCATGGCGCTGGTGATTTCTGGCGTGGTGGGCAGCTACTGGCTGCGCCCGCTGATGCGCATCACCAACGAGGCGCTGCTGTGGCTGCTGCAGCCGTTGATTTTTCTTTTCAGCTAACTAAAAACTACATATGAGCGCAACCCGTTTCCTCACTGGCATCACCCCGTCCGGCACCCCGCACCTGGGCAACTACGCAGGCATGATGCGCCCGGCCATTGCCGCCACCCATACCGCAGGGGTGGAGAATTTTTACTTCCTGGCGGACTACCACGCCCTGATCAAAACCCAAGACCCGGCCCGCGTGCACCGCTGCACGCTGGAGATTGCCGCCAGTTGGCTGGCCTGCGGGCTCGACCCCGAGCGCGTGACCTTCTACCGCCAGTCCGACGTGCCCGAAATCCCCGAACTGACCTGGTTTTTGACCTGTGTGACCGGCAAGGGCCTGCTCAACCGCGCCCACGCCTACAAGGCCGCGCAAGATAAAAACCAGGAAGCCGGGCGTGACCTGGACGACGGCGTCAACGCCGGTCTGTTCATGTACCCGGTGCTGATGGCAGCAGACATCCTGATCTTTAACGCGCACAAAGTCCCCGTCGGGCGCGACCAGGTGCAGCACCTGGAAATGGCGCGCGACATTGCCGCCAGCTTCAACCACCTGTATGGCGAGCACTTCACTCTGCCCGAAGTGGTGATTGAGGAAAACGTCGCCACCTTGGCGGGCCTGGATGGCCGCAAGATGAGCAAGAGCTACGACAACACCATCCCGCTGTTTGCCCCGCCCGCGCAACTGAAAAAGCTGATTGGTGCCATCGTCACCGACTCGCGCTTGCCGGGCGAGCCCAAAGAGGTCGAAGGCTCGGCCCTGTTTCAGCTCTACCAGGCCTTTGCCAGCAGCGAAGAAACCGCCGCCATGCGCCAGGCGTATGCCGAGGGCATTGCCTGGGGGGATGCCAAGGAGCGGCTGTTTACCTGTATCGACCGCGAAATTGCCCCCATGCGGGCCAAGTACGACGACTACATGGCCCACCCCGAAAAGGTGGAGGCGATTTTGCAAGCCGGTGCCCAGCGCGCCCGCGCCCTGGCTACGCCCTTTTTACAGCGCCTGCGCGCTGCCGTGGGCCTGCGCAGCCTGGACAGCGCCGCCGTCAGCGGCGCGAAGCCCAAGGCCGCCAAAGTGCAGTTGCCCAGCTTCAAGCAGTACCGCGAGGCAGACGGGCAGTTCTACTTCAAGCTGCAAAGCCCCCAGGGCGAGGTGCTGCTGCAAAGCAAGGGCTTTGCAGCCCCGCGCGATGCTGGCCAGTGCATTGCCCAGTTGCAACAGCACGGCGCTGCGGCACTGGCCAGCGCCGCAGCGCAGCTGCAGCCGCTGGATGCGGCCCAGCAGTCCCGCGTTGCCGAAGCTCTGGCCCAACTGCAAGCGGCGGCCTAAGTCTGCGCAGCTCTGCATAAACCTGCACAAGCGCTTGCACCCACCCAGCGATTCAAAGAAAGGATGCCCCCATGCGTATTGCCATTTTGGAGGATGACCCCCAGCACCTGGCCCTGATGGAGCAGGTGGCCCATGGCCTGGGCCATACCTACCAAGGCTATGGCACCGGGGCTGAATTGACCAAGGCCCTGCGCCGCGAGAGCTTTGACCTGCTCATCCTCGACTGGGAGCTGCCCGACACCAGCGGCCCGGAAATCGCCGCCTGGGCGCGCCATGAGGTCAGCCCCACCCTGCCGATCTTGATGGTCACCCTGCGCAGTGAGGAGGCCGACATCGTCCAGGGCCTGAGCAGTGGCGCAGATGACTTCATGACCAAGCCGCTGCGCATTGCCGAACTCAAGGCCCGCATCCAGGCCCTGCTGCGCCGCGCCTACCCGGTCAGTCAAGACGACGTGCAGCACTTTGGCCCCTACCGCTTTGAGTGCAGCAGCCTGAGCGTGCAGTTTGCCGGCCAGACGATTGCCCTGACCCACCGCGAATTTGCCCTGGGCCTGCTGCTGTTCCAAAACCCAGGCCGCCTGATGTCGCGCGACTACCTGCGCGAGGCCGTCTGGGGGCAAAACGCCGAAGTGCTCTCGCGCACGCTGGACACCCACATCTCGCGCCTGCGCCAGCAACTGCACCTGCGCCCGGGCAATGACTACGCCATCACCGCGGTGTATGGCCTGGGCTATCGGCTCGATGCCCCCGCCACCCCGTAAAACTGCCTGTTATGACGACCTGCTCTTTTTCTTCTTGGCCGCATGGCGGGGCGTGGCGCTGGGTTGCCGGTGCCACGCTGGCCCTGGGCAGCGCCTGCGCCGGGGCGCAAATTGCGCAACTGCCCACCTTGACGCACCGCGTGCAAACGGGCGATACGCTGGAGCGGCTGGCACTTCGCTACCTGGGCGATGCCAGCCAGTGGCAGGCGCTGCAGCAGCACAACGGCGGCATCAACCCCTACCGCCTGCCGCCGGGGCAGTTACTGGAAATTCCCCTGAACCTGCTGCGGGCCGCCACCGCCAGCGTGGACTACGTGCAAGGCAGCGCCAGCCTGCGCCGCAGCCCTGACGCCGTAGATGGCAGCAACGCCGCCCACACCACTCCTGTTGAACGCGGCCAACTGCTGCACGAGGGCGATGCCCTGGTGCTCGACCCCGATGCGTTTGTGACCGTGCGCCTGGCCGATGGCTCCACCGTCCGCGTGCAGGCGGGCAGCCAGCTCAACCTTACGCAACTGCGCCGCCGGGGGCGCGCTGGTAGCCTGCAATCGGTGATCGAGCTGCAACAAGGCGGCCTGGAAATTGCCGTCCCCGGTCGGCCCGATGCCACCCGCCAATTGCAAATCCACACCCCCGTAGCCGCCACCAGCGTGCGCGGCACCCGGTTTGACGTGTACGCCAGCGCCCAAGGCAGTAGCACCGCCGTTGAGCGCGGGCGCGTGGCCCTGCAAGGCCAGGCCGACACCCAGGCCACTGCCTTGACTGCTGGCCTGGGTGCAGCCGTCAGTGCTGCCGGGCAAGCCGGTGCCGCCACCGCCCTGCTGCCCGCGATAGACACCGCCCAATTGCCCGCAGTGCTGGAAGATGCCCAGTGGCTGCAACTGCCCCTGCCTGCCCTGGCTGGGGCCAGCGCCTACCAGGTGCAGGTCAGCCACGATGCCCAAGGCCAGCAGGTGCTGCGCAATGGCCGCTTTGACACCACCCAAGGCACCCCGCAAGCGCGTTTTGCCGCCCTGCCCGATGGCCGCTACTGGGTGCGCGTGCGGGCGCAAGATGCCCAAGGCATCAGCGGCCACGCCGCCACCGCGCCGCTGCGTATCAAGGCCCACCCCGTCGCCCCCTTGGCGACAGCGCCTGCGCCAGATGCTGTTGCTGCCCAAGGGCAGGCCCAACTGGAATGCACTCCGGTGGCCGAGGCCAGCGCCTACGTCATCCAAGTAGTGCCGCTGCTCGGTGAGGGCGTCGAGGGTGCTGACTTCACCCAAACCAGCGCCCAGGCCGTAGACAGCGCCACCTGCCAGCTCGACATTGCCCATTTGCCCGTTGGCCAATACGCCTGGCGCAGCGCCAGCGTGCGCTGGGTGGACGGTCAGCGCGACCAAGGGCCGTTTGCCCCCGCCAGCCGCTTTACCCTGGCCGTGCCGCCCGCCACCCCCACTGCGCTGGACAGCCAGACCGTGCAGGGCACGACCACCATCTTTTGGCAGGGTGAGCCCGGCCAGCGCTACCGCCTGCAAGCCCTGGCCGCACCCGATGCGCAGCCCGCCCTTGACCAGTGGCTGGAGCAGCCGCAATGGACGGCGGCAGGTCTGCCTGCAGGCCCCTGGCTGGTACGCATCCAGGTGCAGGATGGCAATGGCCTGCTCAGCAGCTTCTCCCCGCCCCGGCAGGTCACCATCTTGCCGCTGGTCGTCGATGGCCTGGGACAGCCCATTGGCACTGGCACCGGGTTAGGGCTGGAGCAGCGTTACTAACCTGGGCGGGGCAAAGTGCGCCCTACAATAGCGCCCCTTGCTTCACCGACATCCCTCTGTAGTTCAATGGATAGAACGGGCCCCTCCTAAGGGTCAAATGCAGGTTCGATTCCTGCCGGGGGGACCAGCCACTCTAGGCCGCAGGCTTGCATAAGCCTGTGGCCTTTGCTTTTTTGCCTTTGTTTTTTTATTGGGCCGCTGACGGCACATCTGCCGCAGGCGGGCAGGGCGTGGGTAGCGGGGTAAAACCGCCTTGGCCATCGCACAGCATGACCTGGCCGCGGCCACTGGCCTTGGCGTGGTAGAGGGCGGCATCGGCCTGGCGCAGCAGGTCGGGGCAGCTACCGGCGTGGGTGGGGTACAGGGCAATGCCGATGCTGACGTCGTAGACCTGTTGCAGGTTTTCGCCCTGGTGCCAGCACGGGGTGCTGCACGCTTGGCGTACCCGGGCAATACGGGTGTGTAGGTCGACCATGCTGCATTCGGGCAGCACCAGCACGAATTCATCGCCGCCCAGGCGGCAAGCGGTGTCGCTGGCGCGGGCGGCCTGCTGCAGTTCTGTGGCGATGTGTACCAGCACCTGGTCGCCCACTTCATGGCCCCAGCGGTCGTTGACTTGTTTAAAGCCGTCCACATCCAGGTACAGCAGCGCCAGCGTCGTGTGGTCGCGTTGCGCTTGGTGCATGGCTTGCTTGATGCGGTCTTTGAGCAGCACGCGGTTGGGCAGGCCCGTCAGTGCGTCGTGCAGTGCCATGTGCTGCATGCGGTCTTTTTCGGTGTGCAGGGCCTGCTCGGTTTGGCGGCGGCGCTCTAGTTCACGCACAAAAAGCAGCGTCAGGCCCAGGTTGCCGGCCACCAGCAGCCCGGCAAAACCGGCCACTTTCCAGGCGGTGGCGTACCAGGTACGCAAAATTTCTGACCGGGCCTGGGCCACGTTCACCACCAAGGGGGCATCGGCCACGCGCTCAAAGTGGTGGATGCGTTGCACGCCGTCGGTGGCCGACGTGTTTTCAAATACGCCCTGTGGCTGGGCGGCCCAGTGCTGCAGGTGGATGGCGGCGACGTTTTCCTCGTGCACATGGCCGACTGGGGGGACGCGGGTCAGTAGGCGCCCATCGCTGCGCAGCACGCTTACGGCGCTACCGTTTTCTACCACCATGCCACTGAGCCAGCCATCCAACTGCGCCATGGTGATGCTGCCCACCACCACCCCGGCAAAGCGGCCATCACCGTGGAACCAAGCCCGGGCCATGGGCAGCAGCAGCGGGCCGCCGGGCTCCAGCACCTGGGGGGTGCCAATGAACAGGCCCTGGTGCGCGCCGCCCTGCAGGGCCAGGAAAAAGTCGCGGTTGGCATAGTCTCCCAGGATGCCGGAGGAGGCCACGCTTTTCACCCCGCGCCCCTGGGCATCCAAAATCAACACCGGGCTGCCCACCACCATCAGCGCGGCGTGGATAAAGGCGTCGTGCCCGTCAACGTCGGCGGCCTTGAGCAAGGCGACCATGTCCTGCACGTCTTTATCGACTGCCGCGACGCCCCATTGCAGGCCCACGGCCAGGGTGTGGCTGAGGTTGCGGTTGGCGATTTGTGCGTGGTGCAGCAAGTCTTCACGCCCGTCCCACAGATTGCGGGCCATAAAGCTGCCAATGCCGACACTGACCAGCACCGACAGCCATACCAAGCGATGAAGAACATAACGTGCCAACACAGGCCAACCTCCGGGGGAACCGCACTGCCGTGCAGCAGCGCTTGCGGCACATTGTAAAAAAATGTATTTGACTACCCCCTAGGGTTTATCAGGACGCAGCCAGCCTGCGCCGCGCACCTGGATGGTGACGCTGTCCAACTCCCGGCCTTGGCCGTCCACAATCGCCAGCTTGTGCTGCCCCGGCAGGGGCAACCAGGGCAGGCGCGCGCCTCGGCCCAGGGGCTGGCCGTCTAGCTGCCAGCGCACCGCCCCCCCGTTGCTGGCATGGGCGCGCAGCCACAGGCGCTGCTGCGTGGGGGGGATGTCGGGGTCGAGCGCCAAGATGGTGCCGTCCGCCGGGGTCAGGATGCGCGATTTAAAGTCTTTTTGGCCGCTAGCGCCCGCCAAATCTGCGCTAGCTGCTCTGGTTTGTAGAGCAAAATTTTGCTGTTGCGTGCCAGCGATGAACCACTCCTGGCGGTCTGCGTCCATGCCCTGGCCGTCAAAATGCACCGCCGTCTGCACCAGCCCTTTAGGGGGCTGGGGGGCGGTGCTGGCTTGGGTGCGGTGCAAATAGGTCATGACTTCGGCCCACACGGGGGCCGCGCCGCTGCTGCCGCTGACGTCGTGCATGGCCGCGCCGCTGGCGTTACCCACCCAGACGCCGACGGTATAGCGCTGCGACCAGCCCACGGCCCAGTTGTCGCGCATGTCTTTGCTGGTGCCGGTTTTTACCGCCGACCAAAAGCGCGTGGTCAGCACGCTATCGAGCCCAAACGTCGGCGCGCGGGCCTGGGCATCGGCCAGGATGTCGCCCACGATAAATGCCGCCTGGGGGCTGATGACTGGGGCCTTAGGCGCGGCGGCAGGCGGGGCAGGAGCTTCATCAGCGACTGGTAGCAACGCCGGGGCCACGGCCTGGGGCTGGCCCAGGCGGGCCAGGGTGCGGTAGGCGTTGGTCAGCTCCAGCAGGCGCACCTCGCTACTGCCCAGCGCCAGGCTGTAGCCGTAAAAACCTGCTGGCTGCGGCAGGGGCAGGCCCAGGCGCTGCAACTGGGCATGAAATGCCTCGGGCGTAACCATGACCAGCGTGCGCACCGCCGGTACGTTGAGCGATGCCGCCAGCGCCACCCGGGCCGACGTCCAGCCCTTAAAGCGCCGGTCGTAGTTTTGCGGGATATACAGGCCCGCCCCGGTGTTGATGTGGGCGCTGGAGTCTTCAATCAGCGACGCGGCGGTCAGGCGCCGCTCATCGAACGCCTGGGCGTACAAAAACGGTTTCAAGGTCGAGCCCGCCTGGCGCAGCGCCAGCACGCCGTCCACCTCCTGCGCTTGGCTGATGCTGCCCGACGACCCCACCCAGGCCAGCACCTGGCCGCTGGCGTTGTCCAGCACCAGCACAGCACCGTCTTCCACGTTGCGCCCTTGCAGCTCCAGCAAATGGCGCTGCAGGCTGGCGACTGCCACCTGCTGCACATCCAGGCGCAGCGTGGTGGTGATGCGGCTGGGCAGGGCTTGCCCCGCCGGCCACTGCGCCAGCACGCGCCGCGCCCAGTGCGGGGCGATTCCGGCGCTGGCGCTCCAGTGCCGGGCAGAGAGCACCTGCTCCGTGCGCCAGGCCAGGCCCGCGCATGGGTCGGCATCGGTTTTGCGTGTCTTTTCCTGCGCCTCTTTGTGCGTTAGCGCAGCCATGTCCTGCAAGACCTGGCAGGCGCGTTTACCCACCACGGCGGCGCTGGCGTTGGGGCTGCGCACCAGGGCAGCGGTAATCGCCGCTTCCTGGCTATCCAGGCCGTGGGCAGCCTTACCAAACAGGGTGCGGCTTAAAGCGTCGATGCCCACCAGCTCCCCGCGCAGGGGCACGAGGTTGAGGTAGGCCTCCAAAATCTCCTCCTTGCGCCAACTGCGCTCCAGGCGCGTAGCGGCCACGGCCTGGCCCAGTTTTTGCCCCAGGCTACGGCTGCCCGCACGCCCCCAGTCGGCATCCAACAGCGCGGCCAGCCTGCATGGTGATGGTGCTGGCCCCGCGCGTTCTTTGGTGCCACATATTGCCCCAGGCGGCGGCGGATACGGCCTGCCAGTCCACCCCGCTGTGGGCGTAAAAGCGCTTGTCCTCGCTGGCCAATAGCGCCAGGCGCAGGGCGGCAGATACCTCTGGCAAGGCCACCCACTGGCCTTGGCGCAGCGCCTTATCAGTACGCACGCGCTGCAGGAGCGCCCCTTCGCGCGAGAGGATGAGCGTCTCCGACGGGCGGTACGCCGCCCGCACCTCCTGCGCCGTGGGCAGGGCCTGGGCGCTGCCGTGCAGGCACAGGGCCAGCACCACAGCGGTTTTAAAAGCATGCCTGAGCGAAAAAGGCGCCATACGCTTGCAAAATAAGAGCTTCTTGCGCTTGATATGCAAGGGTTTCAGATGGTTTTGATGCTGAAACCCTTATCCAATCAGCGCAAGAAGCTATTTTTTTAGGAGATAAGTGCTGAGATAGGTGCTTATTCAGGGCGCACGGGGGTTTTGGCGGCGTCGCCCACCACGGTGGTCCACGGCACGATGGTGTGGCTGCTGACCAGGCCGTTTTGCACGTAGGGGTCGGCCTGGACGAAGGCTTCAATCACGCGGGGGTCGGCGCAGTCAAAGACGAAGACGGCGCTGTCTGGCGGGTCACCGGCTGCGCCGGCCAGCACCAGTTCGCCGCGCCCTTGGGCGGCCCAGGCACCGGCGATGTGGGCGTTGCGAAACTGGCCTCGGCGCTCCAGGTAGTCGCTGCTGTAGTGGTAGGTCAAGAGGTAGTGCATGGGGTGTGCTCCTTCGTTGTTAAGTTACTTGGATGACTTGGGTGGCGCGGTGGCTGCCTCTGCGGGCGCAGTAGCCGCAGCAGTAGCCGCAGCATTGGCCGCCGGGTCGGTGATGCGCCAGGGGGTGTTGGGCGCTTCGCCAAACATCTCCGGCGCGTACAGGGCCTCTATGCGCGAGGGCGGCAGGGCAAAGCTGCCGGCGTTGTTCAGGCGCAGGGTGTATTCCACGCTGACGCTGCCCTGGGGCAGATAGCTCCAGTAGGCGCGGTAGCTGTCTTGCCCGCGTTCGACGAAGGCGGGGCTGCGCCACCATTGGGTGTCGCCGCCTTCGTCGGCGGTGGCAATTTCGGAATCACGCCCCAAACCGTTGCCCAGGATGGTGGCCCCGGCGGGGATGGGGTCGCTGGCAACGACCCAGGTCATGTCGGCGCTGGCGTTGATTTCCAGGCGCACGCGCACCATGTCGCCGCGCTGCAACTTATCAAGCTGGGCGCCTTGCAAGGGGGTGACGGTTTTCTTGAGCACGTAGCCCATGTTGACGGCCTCGGTGCGCGGTACGGCGGCGATGGACTGCAGGGCCAGCCAGGGCTTGCCGGTGCCCCGGTGCTGCACGCGCAACTGGGCGTTGCGTTGTTCGCCCCAGGGCAGGAACAGGGTGCCGGGGGGCAGGGCCTCGTCCAAGGCGCTGCTGCCGGTGGGCAGCAGGCGGTTGGCCTGGGCCTGGGCGGCCTGGGTGGGCGCTTCGACCTGGCCTTTTGCCTGGGCTTTGTGCCAGGCGTTCCAGTCCACGGTTTGCGTGGTGGCGTTGAGCATGGCCGAGGTGTTGCCGCTGACGTCCGCCTGCTCGTACTGCTGGCTAAAGCGGCGTAGCGCCAGCCCGGCCCACAGGTTGGCGGTGGTGGTGCCCCAGTGGCCGCGCTGCTGGCGCGCCAGCAGGCCGGTGACCAGGCGCGGGCGTTCGTCGTCCCAATCGGCCTGGCCGATGGTGGCCAGCAGCAGGCGTGCGGCGTTGACGCTGGGGCTTTGCATCAGCCACCACCAGCCGTCTTGCGCGTCGGTGGAGAACACGACCTGCGTGCCTTGGTAGCCCAGGCGGTTGCGCAGCACTTGCCAGGCTTCATCCAGGCGTTCCTGGCGCTGGGGTACTTGCACATGTTGCAGCACGATGAGCCAGTCCAGCAGGGTGTGCGTGGGCCAGCCGACGGGGTCGATGTCCAGGCTTTGCACCATGGCCGGGGTGGCTTTGCCGTCCAGTGCCAGGGCGGCAATGGCGGCAAGTTTGCGCGGCTGCAGGTCGGTGCGCGGACTCCAGAATTTGCGCTCAATCTTGCCGGTGACAAAGCGGATCAGCCCCTGCTGCATCAGGGCGTGCTCACTCTCGGGCAGGGTAAAGCGCCCGTCAACGCGCTGCATGAAGTGCGACAGCGTCAGCAGGTGGGCCGTGAGGCTGTCGCTGCCGTAGGGCGTGCGCCCGTCTTGCACGGGGAAGTACATGGCCAGGCCGTCGCCATCCAGGTAGGTGGGCAGGCGCTGCATGGTGGTTTGCCACAGTGCGGCATCGTTCAAGCCGACGGCGCGGCTGGTGGTTTGCTCCAGGCAGCTATAGGGGTAGCTGCGCCACCAGTCGCGCAGGCCGGGCACGCCTTGCTCGGGGTCGGCCAGGCGCTCGCTCAGGCTCAGGCGCAGGCCGCCTTTACCGACCACGGCGGTAGCGGGCCAGGCCACATCCTGGTTAAAGCTGCTGTCCACCTGCACCAAGGTGGCTTGCTGCACGGCCAGCGGTACGGCGGGCAGCAGCCGCTGGGTGATGGCCAGGGCATCTTGCGCGCCGCTGGTTTTGTCCTTGGCCTGCAGACGCCAGCGCAGCTTGCCTTCGCTGGACTGGGCCAGCGCCAGCGGTACATCGACCTGCCAGGTGGCGGTGCGGGCATCGCCTGCGGGGATGTCGATGGTCTGGGCCTTCAGCTCCAGGCTACTGACCTGGGGCTTGAGCTGTACCTGCATGGCCTGTTCGGTGGTGTTGCGCAGGGTGAACATGGCGGTGAACTGGTCACCTTCGCGCACCACGGGCGGCAGGCCGCTGATGAGCTGCAAGTCCTGCGTAGTGGCGATGGTGGCGCTGCCGGTGCCAAATTGCTGCACGCCCGCATCGGCAATGGCGACGATTTCAAAGCTGGTGAGCGCATCGTTCAGCGGCACGGTGACCTGGGCGCGGCCTTCACCATCCAACTGCACCGTGGGTTGCCACAGCAGCAGGGTGTCAAGCAGTTCGCGCGTGGCGGAGTGCCCACCGCCGCCGCCCGGCGCTGCGGCCTTGCGCCCGTAGTGGCGTCGGCCCACCACCTGCATTTGGGCGGTGGCGGTGGCCACGTCCCAATGGCGCTTGCGCCACAGGCTATCGGCCAGTTGCCAACTGGTGTTGGGCAGCAGCTCCAGCAGCGCTTTATCGACAGCGGCAATGGCCACCTGGGCGTTTGCCGCCGGTTGCCCGTCTGCCTGCAGCACCTGGATACTGACCTGGGCCTGCTCACGCACCTGGTAGCGGGCCTTGTCGGCGCTGACCTTGACCTGCAGGCGGGTGCCGGGGTCTTGTACGCCAATCTGCGCCACGCCCAGGCGGAAGGCGGGTTTGCTCAAATCCACCATGGCGGTGGGCGCTACGTAGTCTTTATTGCCGTGCCAGTAGGCGTTCCACCACTGGCGCGGCGCTTTAAAGCCCCAGGTGAAGAAGCTGTACCACGGCACCTCATACAAGCGCCCGCGCAGCGCCAAGACGCTGACGTAGACGTTTGGCCCCCAGCCCGCTTGCACGGGCAGTTGCACGGTGGGGTTGTCGCCCTTGAGCTGCACGACCTCGGTGTGCAGCACGCCTTCGCGCTCTACGCTGACCAAGGCGGTGGCTTCCCGAAACGGCATGCGCACCTGGAACTGGGCGGTCTCGCCCACGGTGTAGCTGGGTTTTTCAGCCAGCACGTCCATGCGGTCGTGGTCTTGCCCGCCAAACCACAGCTCACCCTGGCCGGTGACCCACACGCTGCTGGCGGCCTGGGCCGGGTGGCCTTGGGCGTCCAGGGCGGTGACGATGAGTTCAATCTCTCCCGGCTCGGCCAGGGACACTTCGCACTGCAGCAGGCCCGCGCTGTCGCTCTTGCCGCTGCACAGCTTGCCCAAAGCGGTGCGCTGGGTTTGGTTGTCGTAGCTGTAAAAGCCCCCCACCAAGCGCTTACGCGTGCTGGTGGTGGTGGTGCGCACGGCTTCCACCTGCAGGGGCACGCCTGCCTGGGGCTGGCCTTGCGTATCGACCGCCAGGGCCTGGAGCTTGAGCTTGCGTTGTACCGACACCCAGCGGTCTGCCAAGATGCCCGCGACGACGGCAGACGGCCACAGCGTTTGGTTGCTGCGCAGGGTTTGAATTTCGCCATTGGGGTCGGCAAAGCTCGCTTCCAGCAGCAGGTCGTGCGTGCGGGTCAGCGGGGGGAGCTGGGGCAGGGTGGCCTTGCCCTGGCCTTGGCCGTCCAGGGTGACGGCCAGCTTGTCGGCAATGATGCGGCCCTGGCTGTCGGACTCTGGGGCCACTTGGGCGGCATCTTGGTCGGCGTCGTCGTCCTCACTGTCCGCCACGGCGCGGGCGGCGTGCTGGCTGGGCGGGGTAAAGCTGTAGCGTGCCCAGCGCTCAAAATACGGGCGGCGCGGGCGCAGCAAGGCGCTGACTTTGACCTCTTGCCCCTTGGCCGAACCGCCGTTGAGGTAATTCAGGCTGACCGCCACAGGCAGTTGCTCGGGCTGTACCCAGGGGCTTTTACCGGCCAGTTGTACGCTGCCTTCGAGCACCGGCAGGCGAAATTCCTCAACGCGAAAGCTGCCCGAGTCCAGGGTGCGTTCGCCGGTTGCACCGTCCATGTGCAATTGCACCTGGTAGACGCCCAGCTTGGCCTGGGGCGGCACGGCAAAGCTGCTGATGGCGTTGTGTGCACCTTCGGTAGTCGGCGTCCAGGTCAGCGGCTGGCGGTATTCCTGGCCACTGCCGATGTGGGTGATGATGAGCGCATCGGGCCAACTGTCTGCGGGCGGCACTTCCAGCCCGGCCAGGGTTTCGCGGCGCACAAAGTGCTTCATGGATACGGTTTCGCCCGCCCGCACCAGGTTGCGGTCAAACACGGTGTGGGCAATCCAATCATCGCTGCCATACCAACTGGTAGGCATATCAAAGCGCCAAGGCTCAATGCCGTTTTGCCAGTCGCTCCAGACAAAGGCCATGTCGCCATCTTGGCGGGCACTGACAAACCACTGTTCAGACTGTTCGTTGTTGTTGCACCTCGGTGCCCCGCTGCTGAGCACGTCTGGCAGCATCAGCACACCTTGGCTGTCGGTCAGCCCCTGGGCGTAAATCTTGCCGCTGCAACTGGAGACTTGCACCTGCGCCCCAGCCACAGGCTGGCCTTTATCCAGGCTGGTCACCCAAACGGCAGAGCCTTCCTTGCCCAGCTTGGCGTGTACGGCCAAGTTGGTCACCAAAACGCTGGTGCGCACGTACATGCGCCGCTTGTCGCCTATGCGTTCATCCAGTAACGATGCGCCCAGGCGGGGGGAGTCGAGCTCCAGTACGTGAAAACCGGCTTGTTTGAGCGGTACACCCACCACTTCAAACGGGCGCGGGTCGCCGTTTTGCGGGGCGGGCAGGCGCACCTGCTGCACACCCGCCTGGCCGTTTAGCAAAGAGACAACTCGGGTAGAAAGGTAGCTCTTACCCACTTCGGGCGGATATTCATCGTCATCGCTGGGTTTGATGGGCGGCGGCAGGGCAATGGCGGAATCCTTGGCGGCTTCTTCGCGGTCAATGCGGCCCCAGCGGTAGCGGTCGAGCTTGTTCCACCAGGCGATGATGTCGGCATCACGCTCTAGATACAGATCGCGCAGTTGGGCGGGGGCGTCGGCTTTGTCCAGCCCTTCCATGTGGCGCACGGTCAGCGGCAGGACGGCGGTGCCGTCGCTGCTTTCGGCAAAACGCTCCAACACGCCAAAGTCCTGCGAGGCAAATTTGGCCAGTGCAGGCGCTTCACCGGTGGTAATGCGCAGGGGAAAGCTGCTGGCGTTGCTCAAGGAGCGCCCGGCTTCGTCCTGCAGCGTGGTGGGCAGCTCCAGCGTATAGGTGGTGGCGGCCTCTAGCGGTGCGGGAAACTCCAAGCTGCGGACCCAATCGCTGTCTTTGGGCAGCTTGGGCGCAATCGTGGCTTGGGGCCCAACCAGGCGTGCCTGGCTAGCTTGCTCCTTGGTAATGGGGGCGCTGAAATTGAGATACAGGGGGCGAATGGGCATGCACCCGGCGTTGGCGCGTTCGCGCTCACACTGGGTTTCGGCAGTGAAGGCATCGCGCACATCAAACTCAAAGGTCTGGGTTTTGTGCGTGGTCACGCCAGAAGGGGCCTGGGTGCCTGCGCCGTACACCACTTGCACGGTACTGCCCGCGGTCAAGCGCCGGTTGCACGCTACCAGCACGGTGGTGCCAGCCTGGTAGCCCGCTTCCCAATGCTGGGTTTGCACAATGGCCTGGGCCTCTGGGCCATCTATCCAGCGCAGGGGGATGCGCTCACCTACGTCCTTGGTACGGCAATAGCCAAACTCCAACAGGCTGGTGCGCTGCACGGGGCTATTCAAGTGCAGGGCAAAAATCTGGTCTTCATCAATGCTGCGGTACGTCCCCGGAGAGATGGAACGCACCCGGGGGCCAGCCACTTCAAATTGATAGCTGGCAGCGCCCTTGAGTTGGGCGTTTGCGGGCGATTTGAAGTCTTTTTTCAGCGTGACGGTGCAACGCACCCCGGCGGGCACGGGGCGGTTGAACTGCCAAATCCATTCGCGGGCGCTGTTCCAGTGGCCGGTGCCGGCAACGGCTGCGGGGTCGCTACACGCCACCAGCGCGGGGGCTGGGGCCTGGGGGTCACCAAAGCGCACGGCGTCCTGGTCGGTGCGTAGCACCACCTGGCGCACGTCGTTGACCGCCCCCTGGGGCTGGAGCTTTTGCACCTGCAAAGCGTGTGCCGGGCCTGCCAATAGTCCTGCCGCCAATGCCCCTGAAACCACCCATGCCCGGTATGCCATAGCCCACCTCTTGCGCGTTTGCCAAAAGCCGCAAGCCTAGCACCAGCGCGGTGGGCGTAATTGTTTCGAGCTGTGAGTTCAGAGCCTTATTACGCCAAGCGGCTGCGGTGGCGCTGCAATTGCGCACGCACCTGGGCCGGGGCGGTGCCGCCCAGGGTGTTGCGGGCGTTGAGTGACCCTTCCAGGCTGAGCACAGCAAACACGTCTTCGGCTACGTTGGGGTTGAAGGCTTGCAGCTCGGCCAGGGGCAACTCGCTTAAATCCACGCCCTTTTGCGTAGCCAGTTTGACGGCGTGGGCCACGGTTTCATGTGCATCGCGAAAGGGCAGGCCCTTTTTCACCAAATAGTCGGCCAGGTCGGTGGCGGTGGCGTAGCCCTTTTGCGCAGCTGCGCGCATGGCGGCGGCGTTGACGGTGATACCGCCGTCCTTGCAGCCCGTCGCGGGGTTGACCTGGCCGCCCACCATTTCGGCAAAGATGCGCAGCGTGTCCTTGAGCGTATCGACCGTATCGAACAGCGGCTCTTTGTCTTCCTGGTTGTCTTTGTTGTAGGCCAGGGGCTGGCCTTTCATCAGGGTAATCAGGCCCATCAGGTGGCCGACCACGCGGCCTGTTTTGCCCCGGGCCAGCTCGGGCACGTCTGGGTTTTTCTTCTGCGGCATGATGGAACTGCCGGTGGTGAAGCGGTCGGCAATCTTGATGAAGCCAAAGTTCTGGCTCATCCACACAATCAGCTCCTCAGACAAGCGGCTGATGTGCACCATCACCAAGCTGGCAGCGGCGGAAAACTCAATGGCAAAGTCGCGGTCGGACACGCCATCCAGGCTGTTTTGGCACACGCCTTCCATGCCCAGGGTGCGGGCCACGCGCTCACGGTCCAGCGGGTAGGTGGTGCCCGCGAGGGCGGCGCTGCCCAGGGGCAGGACGTTGACGCGCTTGCGTACGTCCTGCATGCGCTGGGCATCGCGCTCGAACATTTCCACGTAGGCCAGCAGGTGGTGGGCAAAGCTGACGGGCTGGGCCACTTGCAAATGGGTAAAGCCCGGCAGGATGACTTCGACGTTTTGCTCCGCCACTTCCACCAGGGCCAGTTGCAGCTCACGCAGCAGTTGCACTAGCAGGTCAATTTCCCCGCGCAGCCACAGGCGCACGTCGGTGGCCACCTGGTCGTTGCGGCTGCGGCCCGTGTGCAGGCGTTTACCCGCATCGCCCACCAGGGCGGTGAGGCGCGCTTCGATGTTCAAATGCACGTCTTCCAAATCAAGCTGCCAGTCAAAGTTACCGGCTTCGATTTCCTGGGTGATTTGCGCCATGCCTTTTTGGATGGCGGCGTAGTCGTCTGCTGCGATGATGGCTTGCGCGGCCAGCATCTCGGCATGGGCCAGGCTGCCGGCAATGTCGGCTTGCCACAAGCGTTTGTCGAAAAACACGCTGGAGGTGTAGCGCTTGACCAAGTCGCTCATGGGTTCGGAAAACAGGGCCGACCATGCCTGGGCCTTGGTGGCCAGTTGGTTGGAAGAAGGTTGGGAGCTGGTCACATCAGACATGGGGCAATAATTTCCAAATAAAGAGAGAGCGGTACCCACCGGATACCCGAAAGACGTTGTATGCCAAAGCCCGAAATTCTACCCAGCCCACCTGCTGCGCCGGCTTGGTTCTTGGATGCCTGCCAGCGCGGGGTGATTTTGCGCAGCGTGCTGGCCGTGCAATTGGTGCTGTTGCTGGCCGCGGCCTACACCAGCAGCAGTTGGGCGCAGTGGCTGTTGCAAACCGCGTGGCTGACCAGCGGCGGCCTGTGCGGCAGCCTGGCCTGGCTGCTCTTGACCTGCCTGGCCAAGCGCTGGCTGGCCCACTGGCCCGCACAGCGTCAATACCTGTGGGGGCTGGCCAGTGGCGCGGTTGCCGGGGGCTACGCCAGCGCGGTGCTCAACTTCACCAGCCCTTTGGAGGGCGTGCACTGGTGGGCCAATATGCTGACGGGCGTGGTGCTCGCCGGGGTGGTCATGGGCTGGCTGGTGCTGCGCAGCCACGCCCGAACACCGGCGGCCACCACGGCGCAGCTGGCGCTGCTGCAGGCGCGCATCCGCCCCCACTTTTTGTTCAACACCCTCAACAGCGCCATTGCCCTGGTGCGCACCCAGCCCCAACAGGCCGAGCAATTGCTGGAAGACTTAAGCGACCTGTTTCGCGCCGCGCTGCAGGAGCACGACAGCACCATCCCCCTGGGCCAAGAGGTCGAGCTGGCCCAGCGCTACCTGGATATCGAGCAGGTGCGCTTTGGCCCACGCATGCACGTGCATTGGGATGTAGACGCGACTGTACTGACCCAACCCGTGCCGCCCCTGCTGCTGCAGCCCTTGGTGGAAAACGCCGTCAAGCACGGGGTAGAGCGTGCCGATCAACCTGCGCGCATTCGCATTAGCATTCACCGCCACGGCAAGTCCTATGTGCTGCTGACGGTGACCAATACCCTGGCGGGCCCCAGCACCCCGGGTTTGGGCATGGCGCTGGCCAATGTGCGCCACCGCCTGCAGTTGCTCTACGACATGGATTACGACTTGCAAGTGCACCAAAAACACCACGCTTTTCAGGTACGCCTGCGCCTGCCTTTGACTGCCCATGCACATTCTGATCGTTGATGATGAACCCCTGGCCCGCAGCCGCCTGCGCCATTTATTAGGCGACTGCGCCAGCCCGGCCGACCCCTGGGTGCTGAGCGAAGCGGCCAACGCCAGCCAGGCCATGGCCGCCCTGCGCAGCCAGCCGCCGGTGCAGCTGGTGCTGCTGGACATCCAAATGCCGGGTACCAGCGGCATGAGCCTGGCCTTTACCCTGCAACAACTGCCCGAGCCGCCGCTGCTGATTTTTGTCACCGCCCACAGCCACTACGCGGCCCAAGCGTTTGACGTGCAAGCCTGCGACTACCTGACCAAACCCGTGCGGCTGGAGCGCCTGCAGCAAGCCCTGGCCAAGGCCCGCAAGCTGCTGCAGCAGCGCAGTGTCCTCGCCACGCCCCATACCAGCGATGCCACCTTGGCGGTGACAGAGCTGGGCCAGACGCTTTACCTGCCGCTGGCGCAAATCGCCTTTATCCAGGCCGAACTCAAAACCCTGACCGTGCACACCAGTGCTCGCAGCTATGTGCTCGATGGCAGTTTGAATGAGCTGGAGCAGCGCTTTGGCCACCAACTGCTGCGCGTACACCGTAGTTTTTTAGCCAATCCCAGCCATATCAACCGATTGCAGCGCTGGGATGCTGGGGACAATAGCGACGCATGGTGCCTGCACCTGCACAGCGTAGCCCAGGTGCTGCCGGTTTCGCGCAGGCAGCTCAGTCATGTGCGCCAGGCTATCGCCCAGGCCCGCGTGTAAATCGGCGCAATACCCCTCGTTACAATCGCCGCTCCATCGTCGTCGTTCCACGCGGGCACCGCTTGCGGCATTTCCACCTTCCAGGCCATGAAACCCTTTAACCGCTCCCTTCGCTCCCTTGCCCACGCTACTGTGCTCGTTTGCTGCCTTGGCAGCGTCGCAGCCTGGGCGCAGAACACCGACGTGACCGACCTGCTCAAGGGCAACCAGCCCCAGGCAGCGCTCAAAATTTTGGACAAACGCCTGGCCGCTACGCCCAAAGACCCGCAGCTGCGTTTTCTCCAAGGCGTGGCCCAGGCCATGGACAACAAGAACGATGCGGCCATTGCCACCTTCGAACGCCTGACCCAGGAATACCCCGAACTGCCCGAGCCCTATAACAACCTGGCCGTGCTCTACGCCAACCAAAACCAGCTCGACAAATCACGCCAGGCGCTGGAGCGGGCCATTCGCACCAACCCCAGCTACGCCACCGCGCATGAAAACCTGGGCGACATTTACGCCAAGCTGGCCAGCCAGGCGTATAGCAAAGCCTTGCAGCTCGATACCCAGCACGCCGGTTCCGTCAAGCCCAAGCTGGCGCTGATCCACGAACTCTTTACCAGCGGCCAAAACACCGCCTTGGCCCAGGCTGGTAGCCCCGCCGCAACGGCAGAGCGCCCCGTCGTCACGGCTGCCGCTACTAGCGCAGCCGCTGCGGCCCCGGTGGCCTCGGTGGCTTCGGCAGTCACACCAGCGGCTCCTGCCGCGCCAGCAGCGCCCACCACCGCCGCCGCGCCCACACCAACGGCAGCGCTCGCCGTGGTTGCGGCGGCAAGCCCCAGCCCCGCCACCACACCGAGTGCGGCTGAAGTGCCAGCCGCCGCCCAGCCCGAGGCCACCACTGCCAGCGCCGCCCCAACAAGCACGCCCGCCCAAGCCGACACCAGCGTAGACGCCCATGCCGAAGACGCCGTGCAAGCTGCTGTCAACGCCTGGGCCAAGGCCTGGGCCAGCCAAAACATGCAGCAATACCTGGCGGCGTACAGCCCCAACTTCCAAACCCCGGGCAAGCAAAGCCGCCGCCAGTGGGAACAAGAGCGCCGCGCCCGCATCGAAGGCAAGCGCAGCATCAGCGTAGACCTGTCGAACCTGCAGGTGCAGCTCGATGGCGATCAAGCCACCGTGCGCTTTGTCCAGGCCTACCGCGCCAATACTTTTAGCGCCACCAGCCGCAAAACCTTGGTGCTGCAGCGCTCGGCCCCGCAGCAGTGGCTGATCGTGCGTGAAACCGTGGGCAATTAAGCGCCCTGTCCCCCTACCGCCCCAGGCAGCACACCCGCTGCCTGTTTTTGTGACGAGTGATCTTCTTTGTTGTTTGCCTCTCCCTTTCCCCGGCGCGTTTTACCCAGCGCTTGCGCACTGGCCACCCTGGCTTGCACTGCGCTGCTGACGCTGGCGCACGCGGCCCCCGGGCCCGGCGCAGCTGCCCCACTGCTGCGTGACGGCCAGGCCGAACAACGCCTGCTGCAGGTGCTGGCCCTGACCAGCGCCGGCCTGACCGCGCAGGCCTTGCCCCTGGCCGAAGCGCTGGTGCACGACTACCCCAACTTCCAACTGGCCCAACTGGCTCTGGGGGACCTGCTGCTGGCACGCACCGGCGCAGTGCAAGCCCTGGGCAATACCGAGGCCCCGACCGACGCCGCCCGCGCCACGCTGCAAGAGCTGCGCCAAGAGTCGCTGCAGCGCGTGACCGCCCAAAAACTGGGCCACGTGCGCCCGGGAACCGTGCCGGTGCAGGTCTTGGCCCTGCCCAGCAGCACCCGCCATGTGATTGCCGTGGACGCCGCCCTCTCGCGCCTGTATTTGCTGGAGAACACCGCCCTGGGCCTGCGCTTGGTGGGGGACTACTACGCCTCGGTCGGCAAGCTGGGGATCGACAAGGTGGTGGAAGGCGACCAGCGCACGCCGCTGGGCGTGTACTTCATCACCAGTCGGCTCGATCCCAAAACATTGAAAGACTTCTATGGCGCTGGCGCCCTGCCGCTGAACTACCCCAACGCCCTGGACATGCGGCGCGGTAAAACCGGCCACGGTATTTGGCTGCACGGCACCCCGCCCAACCAGTTTTCCCGTGCGCCCTTGGCTACCGATGGCTGCGTGGCCCTGGCCAACCCCGACCTGGAGCGGCTGCTGCAGCAGGTCGAGCCGCGCACCACCCCCGTCATCATCGCCCCCCAACTGCAGTGGGCCGCCCCAGCCGACCTGGCCTCCCAGCGCGAAGCATTCAGCGCCACCTTGGCCGCTTGGCAGCAGGCCAAAACCAGCGGCGACATGGCCGCGCTGCTGCGCTTTTATGCCGATGATTTCCAGGGCGCCAAGCAAGCCACCCTGGCCAGCTACCGCCAGGAACTGACCAAGGAACTGGCCCAGCACCGGGGCGGCCAGCTGGCGCTGAAAGAGCTGTCCATCCTGCACTGGCAGGACAGCGAGCAGACCATGGTCGTCACCTTCGGCCAGGTGCTGCGCGGCCAGCGCAGCGGCACCACCAAGCGCCAGTACTGGCGCTACCAGCAGGAGCGCGGCTGGCAAATCTTTTTTGAAGGCCGGGTTTAGACTAGAAAAGCATAAAAGAATAGCTGCTAGCGCTTATCAGACAATGGTTTCAGTATTGAAAGAACCTGAAATCATTACTTGGCAAGCGCTAGCAGCTATTTTTATTGATGATTGATCCTGCTCGGGGAAGCGGCATGGCGGCCTGTAGGTGCACTTGAATTTAATAATTGGTACGACCAATAAACCGCAAAACCAAGGGAAAACGATAGGATTTTTGGCTTTCTACGGTTTTTACAATGCCGAACCTTTGGGTGGTCTGTAAACCGCTCATACCAATTTTAAAATCCACGGGTTTTCTCTCTGCCGCCGCCGGGCTTGGGTCTGGCGCGGGGTGCGTGCCTGTGGCATGCATTTTTCAGGGACTATTTCGCATGAGTTTGGGATACACGCTTTTAGCCATTGCACCGATTGCCGTGGTTTTCTTCCTGATGGTGGTGCTGGGCCGCTCGGCCAAGCTGTCCATGAGTTCGGCCTACGTGGTCACGGCCTTGCTGGCGCTGTTTGTCTGGCAGGCATCGGGCGCGGTGGTGGCTGCGGCCACCGTCAACGGCGTGGTGACGGCGGTGACGCTGCTGTTCATCGTCTTTGGGGCGGTGCTGCTGCTCAACACCTTGCAGGAAAGCGGGGCCATTCGCGCGATTCGCCAGGGGTTTACCGATATTTCGCCCGACCGGCGCGTGCAGGTCATCATCGTGGCCTGGTTGTTTGGCTCGCTCATTGAGGGCTCTTCCGGCTTTGGCACACCGTCTGCCGTGGGTGCGCCGCTGTTGCTGGCGCTGGGCTTTCCGGCCATGGCGGCGGCCATGTCGGTGTTGGTGATCCAGTCCACGCCCGTGTCCTTTGGCGCGGTGGGCACGCCCATGCTGGTGGGGGTGCGCTCGGGTATCGGCAACAAGCAAGATATTGCCCAGCTGATTGCACCGCTGCAGCCCATGGAATACCTGCAGCAGATCGTGGCCGACGTGGCCCTGCTGCACGCCGTGATCGGCTTTGTCATTCCCGTGCTGCTGTGCGGCATGCTGACGCGCTTTTTTGGGCGCAAGCAGTCGTTTGTCGAGGGGCTCAAAGCCTGGCCCTTTGCCTTGTTTGCCGGCGTGGCCTTTACCGTGCCGTATTACCTGACGGCCCGCTTCATGGGGCCGGAGTTCCCGTCCATGGTTGGTGCTTTGCTGGGGCTGGTGGTGGTGGTCACAGCCGCTAAAAAAGGCTTTTTGGTACCCAAGGAGACGTTTGACTTCCCGCCCCGCGCTGCATGGGAAAAAAGCTGGCTGGGCACCGTGGCCAGCGATGACCAGGACGACGCCAGCGCCCCCCGTTTTTCCGTGCTGCGGGCGTTTTCCCCCTACCTGCTGGTGGTGGCGCTGTTGGTGCTGACCCGCACGGTGGCGCCCCTGAAAGCGTTTTTGACCGGGCCGCTGACGACGATCAAGATCTCGGGCCTGTTCGGTACGGGCATTTCCGCTTCGGCGCAGTTCTTGTACGCCCCCGGGTTTATTTTGATTTTGGCGTCGCTCGCCTGTATCGCCATTTTCAGCATGCAGCGCGGCCAATACCGCAAGGCGGTGCGCTCGTCGGCCCACACCATGCTGGAAGCCGCTCCCGCCTTGCTGCTGGCCGTGCCCATGGTGCAGGTGTTCATCAACTCGGCCGCGGCGGATGGCTCCATGCCCAGCATGCCGCTGGTGCTGGCGCAAAGTGCTGCAGCCGTGGCTGGCCAGGCTTGGCCCAATGTCTCGCCCTGGGTGGGGGCGCTGGGGGCGTTTATTGCGGGCTCCAACACCATCAGCAACATGATGTTTTCGTACTTCCAGTTCTCGACGGCGCAGCATATTGGCTTGAACCTGGACCACTCGGCCATCGTGGTGGCCCTGCAAGCCATTGGCGGCGCTGCTGGCAACATGATTTGCGTGCACAACGTGGTGGCCGCCGGTGCCGTGGTGGGGTTGATGAACCGCGAGGGCGAGGTCATCCGCATGACGCTGCTGCCCATGGCCTACTACTGCATCCAGGCGGGCCTGCTGGGCCAGGCCTTGATTACGGGCAACCCGCTGTGGTGGGCCGCAGCCGCGGTGTGGTTGGTGCTGGTGCTGGGCGGTTTTGCCAAGATGAAGGGCCGCCCCCTGGCCCCTGCTGTGGCTGCTTAAAAGAGGGTAGTGCTCCACCATGCGTCTGTCTGACCAAGTCACCCGCCAACTGTATGCCTTGGTGCAGGAAAAGCAGTGGCAACCGGGCCAGCGCCTGCCGGCTGAGCGCCAACTGGCCACCCAGTTGGGGGTGTCGCGCACGGCGCTGCGCGAGGCCATTCAGCGCCTGGCCAGCCAGGGCGTGCTGCACAGCAAGGTGGGCTCCGGCACGTTTGTGTGCGAGCCCGCTACCCCGTGGACGCAAACTGCCCTGGCCCCTTTGACACCGCTGATTCGTGAAAACCCCCAGTACCGCTACGACGTGCTGGAAACCCGCCAGACGCTGGAGCTGAGCACCGCGTGGTTTGCCGCCCAACGGGGCACGCTCGAGGACATGGCCCACATCCGCCGCTGTTTTGACGAGATGCTGCACCACCAGCAAAGCCAGGACGCCACGCAGGCGGCGCGGGCCGATGCGCAGTTTCACCTGGCAATTGCGGAGGCCTCCCACAACGTGGTGCTGATACAAATCATGCGTAGCCTGTTTGAGCTGGTGCTGGGCACCGTGGCGCAAAACCGGCGCTTGATGTTCATGCACGACAACCCCCAGGCCCTGGCCCAGCTCACCCAGCAGCACCATGACCTGATGCAGGCCATTTGCGCCAAGGAGCCGCAGCGCGCCAAAGACGTGATTGAGCAGCACCTGTGCTACGTCCACCAGCGCCTGGCCCAGGCCGACGCCGATACCGCCCGCCGCCAGCGGCTGGATCGTTTTTCCACTACCACCCCTTCTTCCACCACCACCACGCCATGATCATTTCCTCCACCACCGACTACCGCGCCGCTGCGCAAAAAGCGCTGCCGCCCTTTTTGTTCCACTACATCGACGGCGGTGCCTACGCCGAGAAAACGCTGGCGCGTAACGTCAGCGACCTGGCCGATGTGGCGCTGCGCCAGCGCGTGCTCAAGGACATGAGCCAGTTGGACACCAGCATTGAGCTGTTTGGTGAAAAGCTGGCCTTGCCCGTGGCGCTGGCCCCGGTGGGCCTGACGGGCATGTACGCCCGCCGCGGCGAAGTGCAGGCCGCCGTCGCTGCCGATGAAAAAGGCGTGCCGTTTACCATGTCCAGCGTTTCGGTGTGCCCGATTGAAGAGGTGGTGCCGAAAATCAAGCGCCCGATGTGGTTTCAGCTCTACGTGCTCAAAGACCGGGGCTTTATGCAAAACGCGCTGGAGCGCGCCCAAGCCGCTGGCGTGACCACGCTGGTGTTTACCGTCGATATGCCCGTGCCCGGCGCGCGCTACCGCGACGCCCATTCAGGCATGAGCGGCCCCAACGCGGCGCTGCGCCGCTACTGGCAGGCCGTCACTCACCCGCAGTGGGCCATGAGCGTGGGCCTGCTGGGGCGCCCGCATACGCTGGGCAATATCTCCACCTACAAGGGCCAAAACGTCAGCCTGGAAGACTATATGGGCTACCTGGGGGCGAACTTTGACCCCTCGATTTCCTGGAAAGACCTGGAGTGGATTCGCGACTTCTGGAAGGGCCCCATGGTCATCAAAGGCATTCTCGACCCCGAGGACGCCAAGGACGCCGTGCGCTTTGGTGCAGACGGCATCATCGTCAGCAACCACGGCGGGCGGCAGTTGGACGGTGTGCTGTCGTCAGCGCGCGCACTGCCGCCGATTGCCGATGCCGTGAAGGGGCAGATCAAGATTTTGGTGGACTCAGGCATCCGTAACGGCCTGGACATCGTGCGCATGCTGGCCCTGGGGGCCGACTGCACCATGATTGGCCGCGCCTACATCTACGCCCTGGCCGCGCAAGGCGGCGCTGGCGTGCGCAATTTGCTGGAGCTGCTGGAAAAAGAAATGCGCGTGGCGATGACGCTGACCAGCGTGAAAAACGTGGGCGAAATCACCGGCAATCTGCTGGTGCGCGACGCTTAATCAAGCCTGGGCATCCTGGTTGGCACGCACGGGCCGGGGTTTACCGGCCTCGTCAATCGCCACGTAGGTCAGTACGGCCTCGGTCACCTTGACGTACTGGCCCTGGTTGGCCAGGCGCTCGGCCAGCACCTCGACCTCGACCGTCATGGAGGTGCGCCCCACGTGGCTGATGCGGGCGTAAAACGACAGCAAATCCCCCACGCGCACGGGCTGGGTAAATACAAACTCCTTCACCGCCACCGTAGCCACCCGCCCTTGGGCCAGGCGCAGCGGCAGGATGCAGGCGGCCAAATCGACCTGGGACATGACCCAGCCGCCAAAAATATCGCCGTTGACGTTGGTATCAGCGGGCATGGGGATGACTTTGAGTACCAGCTCCTTGTCGGCAGGTACGGTGACGGGTTCGGTGGTCATGGGCATGAAGGACAATCCTCGGGAAGTTGTGTAGCTGTGTAGCGACGTTGTGTCGCGCTGTTCTCAATACGCTTTCCGTCCGAATTTACCCCGAGATACCTGCCATGCGCCGCTCTAGCGATACTCCTGCCCCCATCCCTGCCGCTGCGGCAGCGCCGCCAGCTTCGCAATGGCGCACGCTGGGGCGGCTGCTGCCGTATCTGTGGCAATACAAATGGCGTGTGGTGGCGGCGATTGCCTGCATGCTGGTGGCCAAGTCGGCCAACGTGGGCGTGCCGCTGCTGCTCAAGGACTTGATCGACCGCATGGACGCCAGCGCCACCCACGCCGCCTTGGTGGTACCGGTGGGGCTGCTGCTGGCCTACGGCGCACTGCGCCTGAGCAATTCCCTGTTCAACGAGCTGCGCGAGCTGGTCTTTGCCAAGGCCACCCACGGCGCAGCGCGCAGCATTGCCCTGAAAACCTTTGAGCACCTGCATAGCCTGTCGCTACGCTTTCACCTGGAGCGCCAAACCGGTGGCATGACGCGCGACATCGAACGCGGTGTGCGCGGCATTGAATCGCTGGTGTCGTTTGCCCTGTTCAACATCTTTGCCACCTTGATCGAGGTGGTGCTGGTGCTGTCCGTGCTGGGCGGCAAGCTGGACATGGGCTTTGCCCTGATCACCCTGGCCGCCCTGGTGGGCTACATCGCCTTTACCGTGTGGGTGACGGAATGGCGCATCCAGTTTCGCCGCCAGGCCAACCAGTTTGATTCCGCCGCCAATACCAAGGCGGTGGACTCGCTCATCAACTACGAAACCGTCAAATACTTTAATAACGAGGCGTTTGAGGCCCAGCGCTACGACAGCAGCTTGCAGGCACTGCGCCGCGCCCAGCTCAAAAGCCGCAGCACCTTGGCGCTGCTCAACAGCGGGCAGCAGCTCATCATCGCCCTGGGGCTGGTGGCCATGTTGTGGCGCGCCACGCAAGGGGTGGTGGACGGGCGCTTGAGCCTGGGCGATTTGGTCATGGTCAACGCCTTCATGATTCAGATTTACATCCCGCTGAATTTCCTGGGCGTGATTTACCGCGAAATCAAGCAAAACCTCACCGACCTGGACAAGATGTTCACCCTCATGGACAAACCCCAGGAAGTGGCCGACGCGCCGCACGCCCAGCCCCTGCAGCTGGCGGCAGACGCACCGCCCACCGTGCGCTTGGAAGCCGTGCAGTTCGCCTACGAGCGCGAGCGCCCCATCCTGCACGGCATCAGCCTGGAGATTCCCGCCGGGAAAACCGTCGCCGTGGTGGGCGCATCCGGCGCGGGCAAAAGCACCTTGAGCCGCTTGCTCTACCGCTTCTACGACATACAAGGCGGGCGCATCACCATCGCCGGGCAAGACATTGCGCAAGTGACGCAAGAGAGCCTGCGCCACGCCATCGGCATCGTGCCGCAGGACACCGTGCTGTTTAACGACAGCATTGCCTACAACATCGCCTATGGCCGCCCCGGTGCCAGCCAAGAGGAGGTGGAGCAAGCCGCCCGCGCCGCCCGCATCCACGACTTCATCACCGCGCTGCCCCAGGGCTACGCCACTCAGGTGGGCGAGCGGGGGCTGAAACTCTCGGGCGGTGAAAAGCAGCGCGTAGCCATTGCCCGCACCCTGCTGAAAAACCCGCCGATTTTGATTTTTGACGAAGCCACCAGCGCCCTCGATTCCGCCAACGAACGCGCCATCCAGGCCGAAATCCGCAGCGCCAGCGCCGGTAAAACCACGCTGGTGATTGCCCACCGTTTATCGACCGTGGTCGATGCCCATGAAATCGTGGTCATGGACGCCGGCCACATCATCGAGCGCGGCAGCCACGCCAGCCTGCTGACCCAGGATGGGCGCTACGCCAGCATGTGGGCCTTGCAGCAGGAGGCCGCCGCGTGAACCTCACCGCCTTACAACAATATTTGCGTGCCTTTGCCACAGCTCGCCACTGGCAGTCTTACCACGCTCCTAAAAATCTGGCGATGGCCTTAATGGTGGAAGCTGCTGAGCTGCTGGAGCTGTTTCAGTGGCAGACCCTGCCGGAATCGCGCGGTTTTACCCGCAAGCCAGAACACAAGGAGCAGGTGGGCGACGAACTGGCCGATGTTTTGCTCTATCTGCTGCAACTGGCCGACCACACGGAGGTGGATATCGAGGCTGCTGTGCTGCGTAAGCTCGAAAAAAATGCCGTCAAATATCCGCCGCAAGAACCTGCCCTTGAGCCCAAGCCCTTTGTCACAACACTACCGCCATCGTCCCATCTACTCATTGACTGGGAAAACGTGCAACCCAGTGCTGCATATATCGCTAGCAGCATCCCCGTGGTCACGGATGTTTGGCTATTTCACGGCCCGCACCAAAAAATTGATCAGGCACCTTACAAGCAGCAATTTGGAGCCAACCATGTCACCTTGGTGCCGCGCACAGGTAGCGGTAAAAACGCCCTGGACTTCCAACTCAGTTACTACCTGGGCTATATCTCGGCACGCCATCCACAGGCCCGGTTTATCGTGCTCTCGAACGACCAAGGCTACGACCCCATGTTGGAACATGCCAAAGCACTGGGATTTACGGCTGAGCGCCAAGGCTGGCAAAAACCTGCGGCTCCTGTCACGCGCCCTCAGCCCTCTGTCCAAAAACTGCCACAGCTTGTACCGCCTTCCCCACCTCCTATGCAGGCAAGGCAGCCACCCTTGCCTATGTCACTGGCTCAGATTGCTTGGCGTGCTTGGAAAGTATTGCGTACCCTGCCCTTAGAGCAGCGCCCCCAGCACACTACGGCGGGCATTGCCTACCTCCTGCCGTTTGTTCCTGCAAACGCTCTCCAGCGTACGGCAACTGCCCAAAAAGCTTGGGAACTGGTGCAGATACAAGCACAAGCGCAGCGCCGCCAAGCCAGTTTGCAAGCTTTGATACCAACGCCAGTGCCATCAAATTCCACCTCCGTCACCGCTGTTCGAACTAGCACTAAAACAACACCACAGCCTTCTGCCCCAAAACCCAAACCAGCACCCAAGCTGCAGACAAAGCCAGCTCCTAAGCCAACACCTCAACCAGCACCCAAGCCTTCCCAAAAAACAGCAGCCCAAAAGTCACCGGCGGCAGCAAAAAAACAGGAGCCTCCTGTCAAAAAGGCTGCTGTCCCTGCTGCGAAAAAGACAACATCAGTAGCAAAGCCTGCAGCACCCAAGTCCAAAGCACCCAGCAATGCAACACAAACCGCCAACCGTGTGTTGCAAAGCTTAAAAAAAAATGGCCGTCAACAAACCCCGCAGCCGTAGTAGCTTACTCAAGGTCATCCTCACCCACCTACCTAAAGATGCGCCGGACGTAAAACACCAGGCACAGTGGGTGTTGGCCCAGCTACTGCGCGGCTCTTACGTTAGTTTGGCTGCCGACCAGAAAAAATTGGTGTATCAGCAAAAACAATAGCTGTTTGCACATATACCACCAGGGCTAACCACTGAAATAAATGATTGGGTCATGGCATGGCGGCGCTTGTGCACAAGCGAACAAGGCTGCCCATGCGGATGTCCCCGTCGGCTTAGTGCTGGCTGAAATCAGGGCGGCGCTTCTCCATAAACGCGGTAAACGCCTCCTTGGCAGCGGGGCCGCGCAGCAGCTGGCCAAAGACTTGGCCTTCCTGGCTGATTTGCTGCAGCAACTGGGCTTTTTGGCCGTCTTTCATCAAGCGCTTGGTGGCCACTAAGGACGCCAGGGGCTTGGCAGCCAGTTTTTGCGCCTGAGCGTGGGCGACGGCGTTGCATTCGGTGGGCGGCACGACGCGGTTGACCAGGCCCACTTCCAGGGCGGCTTCGGCAAAGAAGGGCTCGCCCAGCAGCAGCGCCTCGGCGGCGCGGTGGTGGCCCAGCATGGCGGGCAGCAGCAGGCTGGAGCCCGCTTCCGGACACAGCCCCAGGTTCACAAAGGGCAGTGAAAACGCGGCGTTGTCACCGGCGTAGACCAAGTCGCAATGCAGCAGCAGCGTGGTGCCAATGCCCACGGCAGGGCCGCATACCGCCGCCAGCAGCGGTTTGCTGAAGCCGACCAGGGCCCGCAGGAACTGGAACACCGGGGCGTTTTCATCGGTGGGCGGCTTGGTGAGGAAGTCGCCAATATCGTTGCCTGCGCTGAAGACGGTGACATCGCCCTGGAACACCAGCACGCGGGTGGCGGGGTCGGCGTCGGCCTGGGCCAGCGCATCGGTGAGCTGGGCGTACATGGCTTCGGTGAAGGAGTTTTTCTTCTCCACGCGGTTAAAGGTGATGGTGGTGACACCGGCTTCGGTGTGGATGAGGAGGTCTTGAGGGTCTTGGCGCATGGTTTATTCCTTGTAGTAAACGATTTGGTGGCTGGTGGCCAGCATACGGCCCTGGCTGTCCCAGATGTGGGCGGTTTGGTCAAAAAAGCCGTTGCGCAGCACCTGGGCATCGGCCTGGCCCAAGACATGGGCGCGGCCTTGGGCGGCCAGTTGGGCGCGGTCGGCGTGGAAATACACCGTCAGCGACACGGTGCCCGCTGGCACGGGCCGCGCGCGGTAGAGCCAGACCCGGGGGATGAACACGTCGCACAGCGCGGCCAGGCTGCAAAAGTCCAGGGGCCGGGGCGGCTCATCACGCACCCACAGGCGGCTTTGTGTGGGGTGCTGGCTGTCGTCCCATTGCGTGGGCAGGTTGCCGCTGATGGTGCGCCAGTCGTAGCGCTGCAGCCAGGCCATGGCGCCGCTGGCATCAAACCGGGGGCAGTCTGCCGGGGCGGGCACTTGCGGGGCGGCTGCAATGTCGGCCTGCACGGCAGTGCGCCGCACGGCAGTGACGATGGTGGCGGTGCTGGCCACGACTTGTGCATGGCTGGCGGGGTCGGTCTGGCGCAGCTCTACCACCCAGTGCTGGGTGGTGCGGTTGGTGCGCACGGCACGCGGCACCAGGGTGATAGCGCCGTCTTGAATCGGCCCAGCGAAGTTGACGGTCAGCGACAGCGGCTCGCCCAGGCAGTCCGGGTGCTGCACCACGCTGTGCAGCAGCAAGGCAGCGGTGGCCCCGCCATACGGCCCCACCATATTGGCGTAGCCGGGGTGGGTGTGGGCGAGAAAGCTGCCATCGGCCTGCGGCTGCAGGTGCAGCATGGCATCCAGAAGGTGGTCGGTCATGGCGGCTCCTTGAAGATTGCGGGAAGAGTAAATTTAAAAAGAGGAGCTATTAACGCTGGTATTTAAACAGTTTCAGCGATAAAACTAGCTGAAATCCAATAAATACGTGCGGTAGTAGCTCCTTTTTTGAATGTTCTTAGAGAAAAAACCCGCCAGGGCCAGGCCACAGGCGGGTAAAACGACAACAACTCGGTTGTAAGAACGTGTGGACGTTCTCAGCGTAGGTTTACAGCGCTTCAAAAATCCCCGCAGCACCCTGGCCGGTGCCGATGCACATCGTCACCATGCCGTATTTCAGCTTGTGGCGGCGCATGGCGTGGATGGTGGTAGCAGCGCGAATCGCGCCGGTCGCGCCCAGCGGGTGGCCCAGGGCGATAGCGCCGCCCATGGGGTTGACCGTTTCGGGATTCAGGCCCAGGGTGTTGATGACGGCCAGCGACTGGGCGGCAAAGGCTTCGTTCAGCTCGTACCAGCCGATGTCGTCGTGCTTCAAGCCGGCGTAACGCAGCGCAGCGGGAATGGCTTCGATGGGGCCAATGCCCATGATTTCCGGCGGCACGCCACGGGCGGCGTAGCTGACAAAACGCGCCAGGGGCGTGAGGCCAAACTGCTTGACGGCCTTTTCGCTGGCCAAAATCAAGGCACCGGCACCGTCGCTGGTTTGCGAGCTGTTGCCGGCGGTGACGCTGCCGCGTGCGGCAAACACCGGGCGCAGTTTGGCCAAGCCTTCCAGCGAGGTGTCGGGGCGCGGGCCTTCGTCCAGGTTCACGGTGCGGCGCTTTTCAATGACTTCGCCGGTGGCCAGGTTGGGGCTGCGTTCGACGATTTCATACGGCGTGATTTCGTCGGTGAACTCGCCTGCCTGCTGGGCCTTGATGGCGCGCAGGTGCGATTCCAGCGCAAACGCGTCTTGCTGTTCGCGGCTGACTTTCCACTGTTGGGCGACTTTTTCCGCAGTCAAGCCCATGCCGTAGGCAATGCCCACGTCTTCATCGCGGGCGAACACGGCCGGGTTGAACGACGGCTTGTTGCCGCCCATGGGCACCATGCTCATGGACTCGGCCCCCCCGGCGATCAGCACGTCGGCTTCGCCCACGCGGATGCGGTCGGCAGCCATCTGGATGGCGGTGATGCCCGAGGCGCAGAAACGGTTCACCGTCACGCCGCCCACGGGGTGGGGGAAGGCCAGGCCCATGACGATACGCGCCATGTTCATGCCCTGTTCGCCCTCGGGGAAGGAGCAGCCGATGATGCTGTCCTCAATCGCCTTGGGGTCGAGCGTGGGCACCTGTGCCATCGCGCCGCGCACGGCAGCCAGCAGCAGGTCGTCCGGACGGGTGTTTTTGAAATAGCCACGGCCCGAGCGCCCGATAGGGGTGCGCGTAGCGGCAACGATGTAGGCTTCTTGAACTTGTTTCATAGTGATTTTTCTCCTTGCCGCATTAGTTACGTACCGGTTTACCGGTATTGAGCATCCCCAGGATGCGCTCATGCGTCTTGGGCTGGCCGATCAGGTGGCAGAAGGCTTTGCGCTCCAGCGCCAGCAGGTATTCCTCGGTCACCAGGGTGCCGCCGTCCACTTCGCCGCCGCAGACCACTTCGGCAATCATGCGGGCGATCTTGAAGTCGTAGGCGCTGATGAAGCCGCCGTCGCGCATGTTCACCAGCTGGGCCTGGATGGTGGCAATACCGTTGCGCCCGGCCACGGGGAACAGGCGCTTGACGGGAGCACGCCAGCCGCTGGTCGGCCAGGGCCTTGGCCTCGTTGATGGCGGTGAACAGCACTTCGTCCTTGTGCGGCACGATCACGTCGCTGTCCAGCAGGTAGCCCAGCTTGCGCGATTCAATGGCGCTGGTGCCCACCTTGGCCATGGCGGCGGCGGTGAAGCCTTCGGTCAGGAAGGGCAGCAGGTCTTTGCTGGTGCTTTGCTGCATTTTTTCTGCAGCGCGGCGGGCGATGTAGGTCAGGCCACCGGCACCGGGAATCAGGCCCACGCCCACTTCCACCAGGCCGATGTAGCTTTCCATGTGCGCAACGCGGCGGGCGCTGTAGACGGCCAGCTCGCAGCCACCGCCCAGGGCCATGCCGTGGATGGCAGACACCACGGGCACCTGGGCGTAGCGCAGGCGCATCATCAGGTTCTGCAGTTCGCCTTCAATGCTGTCGATGGCATCCGCCCCGCCGACGACAAAGGCGGGCATGGTGGCTTCCAGGTCGGCCCCGACGCTGAACGGCGCATCGCCCGACCAGATGACCATGCCTTGGTAGTCGTTTTCAGCCAGCTCGACGGCTTCCATCAGGCTTTCCATCACTTCGGGGCTGATGGCGTGCATTTTGTTTTTGATGCTGGCGATCAGCACCTGGCCGTCCAGCGTCCAGGCACGCAGGGCCTTGTTTTCAAACAGCGTGGTACCGGCGGTTTTCCAGTCGGGCAGGCTGTCTTCGCCCAGCAGTTTTTCAGGGAAAAGCTGCTTTTCATAGACGGGCAGGACGCGACGCGCTACAAATTTTTTCTCGGCCGCGTTCCACGAACCTTGGGCGGTATGCACGCCACCGGCCTCGGCCACCGGGCCTTCAAACACCCAGGCGGGCAGCGGCGTGTTGCACAGGGCTTTGCCGGCGTCGATGTCTTCTTGCACCATCTTGGCCACTTGCAGCCAACCGGCTTCTTGCCACAGCTCGAACGGGCCTTGCTTCATGCCGAAGCCCCAGCGCATGGCCTGGTCCACGTCGCGGGCGGATTCGGCAATCGTGCCCAGGTGGATGGCGGCGTAGTGGAAGCTGTTGCGCAAAATGGCCCACAGGAACTGGCCGGGTGCGCCTTCGGCGTTGCGCAGCAGTTGCAGGCGTTCAGCCGCCGGTTTTTTCAGCATGCGGGCGTACACGTCGTCGGCTTTTTGGCCGCCGGGTACGTAGTCTTCGCTCTCCAGCTCAAAGCGCAGGATGTCGCGGCCCACTTTTTTGAAGAAACCTTTTTTCGTTTTCTGGCCCAGGTGGCCCAGCTCAATCAGCTTGGCCAGCACGGCGGGCGTTTCAAAGCTGCCGTAGAAGGGGTCGGTTTCCAGGCTCAGGTTGTCTTGCAGCGTTTTGATGACGTGGGCCATGGTGTCCAGGCCCACCACGTCGGCGGTGCGGAAGGTACCCGACGATGCGCGGCCCAGCTTCTTGCCGGTCAGGTCGTCCACGACGTCATAGCTTAGGCCGAAGTTTTCCACCTCTTTCATGGTGGAGAGCATGCCGGCAATGCCAATGCGGTTGGCGATGAAGTTGGGCGTGTCCTTGGCACGCACCACGCCTTTGCCCAGGCCGCTGGTGACGAAGGCTTCGAGCTGGTCGAGCACCACAGGCTCGGTGGTGGGCGTGGCAATCAGTTCCACCAGCGGCATGTAGCGCGGGGGGTTGAAGAAGTGGATGCCGCAGAAACGGGGCTTGATCGCCTCGGGCAGCACTTCACTCAGCTTGGTGATGGACAGGCCCGAGGTGTTGGACGCCACGATGGCGTGCTTGGCGACAAACGGGGCGATCTTGGTGTAGAGGTCGAGCTTCCAGTCCATGCGCTCGGCAATGGCTTCGATCACCAGGTCGCACTCTTTCAGGAGCTTGAGGTGCTCTTCGTAGTTGGCCGCTTGAATCAGGTCAGCATCTTCGGCCACGCCGATGGGCGAGGGCTTGAGCTTTTTCAGGTTGGCGATGGCCTTGGTGACGATGCCGTTTTTCGGGCCTTCCTTGGCCGGCAGGTCAAACAGGATGACGGGTACTTTGACGTTTACCAGGTGGGCGGCAATCTGCGCCCCCATCACACCCGCGCCGAGGACGGCGACTTTTTTCACGTTGAATCGGGTCATAACTGATTTCTTTGCTAAAAATTACTGCACGCGCACCCAAGTCTGGGTACGGCCAAAGGGGCCGATGGAGCCGCGCACTTCCAGCTTCTGGCCGCCTTCTACCGGGGTCAGGCGCAGGGTGTAGGTCTTGCCGCTTTCGGGGTCGAGAATCTTGCCGTCTTCCCACACGTCCTTGCCGTCGGCTTTCTTGGCACCTTGGATGATGGGCAGGCCCACCATGGGCTGGTCTTTGAGTGCGTCCTTGCACTCGGTGCACTTGGCTTGGGGGTCGGCATCGGGGCGCAGCAATTTGCTGATGCGCCCTTGCAGCACGCCGCCTTGCTCGGCAATGACGATTTCCGACTTGGGCTGCTTGGTCTTGTCGTCAATGCTCTTCCAGGTGCCCACGGGGCTCATTTGGGCGAAAGCGGGTGCGGCAACTGCAGTAAAAATAAGAGCTGCTAGCGCTTGGTACATCTTCATTTCAAATACCTTTCTATTCAAAAATAAGGCGTAGCAAGCGCTACGCGCTATTGTTTTTTTATAACCTGCTCACGAACAGGTTCTAACGATTACGCCAGGGCGGCGTCCGTATCCATCAGCACCTTGCTGCCAGCGCGGGCCGTGCGCATCAGCAGCACGGTTTCGGGGAACAGCTTGGCGAAGTAGAAACGGGCGGTTTGCAGCTTGGCGGTGTAGAACGGGTCGGTGCTGCCGTTGGCAATGGCGCGCAGCGACACTTGTGCCATGCGGGCAAACAGGTAGCCGAACACCAGGTGGCCAGCCACGCGCAGGTAATCGACGGCGGCAGCGCCCACTTCGTCGGCGTTTTGCATGCCTTTGAAGCCGATTTCGGTGGTGAACTTGGTCATCTGGTCACCCAGGATGGCAATCGGGTTGATGAACTCGGCCATCTTCTCGTTCACGCCTTCTTCCTGCACCAGTTGGCCCACCAGTTTGCCGAATTTCTTCAGCGTGGCGCCCTGGTTGCCCAGCACCTTGCGGCCCAGCAGGTCGAGCGACTGCACGGTGTTGGTGCCTTCGTAGATCATGTTGATGCGGTTGTCGCGCACGAACTGCTCCATGCCCCATTCCTTGATGAAGCCGTGACCGCCGAACACCTGCATGCACGCATTGGTGGCGATGTGGCCGTTGTCGGTCACAAAGGCCTTGACGATGGGGGTCAGCAGGGCGACCAGCTCTTCGCTGTCGGCACGCACTTTTTCATCGGGGTGGCTGTGGGCCTTGTCCAGCAGCAGCGTGCAAAACACTTGCAAAGCGCGTGCGCCTTCGGCGTAAGCCTTGGCGGTGAGCAGCATCTTGCGCACGTCGGGGTGGACGATGATGGGGTCGGCATCCTTGTCCTTGGCCTTGGTGCCGCTTAAGGAGCGCATTTGGATGCGGTCTTTGGCGTAGGCCAGGGCGTTTTGGAAGGCCACTTCGGTCAGGCCCAGCGACTGGTTGCCCACGCCCAGGCGGGCGGCGTTCATCATCACGAACATGGCGGCCAGGCCCTTGTGCGGCTGGCCCACCAGGGTGCCGATCGCGCCGTCGATGCTGATTTGCGCGGTGGAGTTGCCGTGGATGCCCATTTTGTGCTCCAGGCCGGTGCAGAAAATGGGGTTGCGGCTGCCCAGCGAGCCATCGGCATTCACATTGAATTTGGGCACCACAAACAGGCTGATGCCTTTGCTGCCCTTGGGCGCATCGGGCAGACGGGCCAGCACCAGGTGGACGATGTTTTCCGCCACGTCGTGCTCACCGGCGCTGATGAAGATTTTGTTGCCGGTGATTTTGTAGCTGCCATCGCCCAGGGGCTCGGCCTTGGTGCGCAGCAAGCCTAAGTCGGTGCCGCAGTGCGGCTCGGTCAGGCACATGGTGCCCGTCCACTGGCCGCTGACCAATTTGGGCAGGTAGGTTTTCTTTTGCTCGTCGGTGCCGTGGGCCAGCAAGGCTTCGTAGGCACCGTGCGACAGGCCGGGGTACATCGTCCAGGCCTGGTTGGCGCTGTTGAGCATTTCGTACAGGCACTGGTTTACGGTGTGGGGCAGGCCCTGGCCGCCAAACTCGGGGTCGCACGACAGGGCGGGCCAGCCGCCTTCCACGTAGGTGGCGTAGGCTTCTTTGAAGCCTTTGGGCGTGGTCACGCTGTTGTCTTGCTTGTTGTGCGTGCAGCCTTCGGCGTCGCCGCTGATGTTCAGCGGGAAAGCCACTTCAGCAGCAAATTTGCCTGCTTCTTCCAGCACGGCATTGATGGTGTCGGCGTCGGTGTCCGCGTGGGCGGGCATGGCCTTGAACTCGGCTTCGACGTTGAACACTTCATGCAGCACAAATTGCATGTCGCGCAGCGGGGGGGTGTAAGTAGGCATAAAAAACTCCTTGGAGAAGAAGAAGGGTTGGGCAATGAAGGGGGTAAAAAAGAAAAATCCGGTAGAGAGCAGCACTACGCGCCGTAGCGGCGCAAGATGTTTTCAAAACCGGTCAGGGCACGCGGCACGGCGGCGGGGCGCTGCAAAAAGCGCACGTCGTAGTGCAAAACCAAAATCAAACCGTGGATTTCAAACAGCAGTTGCAAGGGGTCAGCCTGGGGATTCAGGTGCCCAGCTTCCTGCGCTTGCTCAATGGCGCGGCGCATGGCGGCGTGCCAAGTGTTGAACGACGCCACCAGGGCATCGCGCACCGCGCCTTCGCGCTCGCTAAATTCCACTGCGCCGCTGATATAGATGCAGCCCGAATCCAGCTCGACGGTGGTGCGCTGCATCCAGTTGGCAAACATCGCCCGCAGACGCGGCAGGCCGCGTTCGGACTGCATGGCGGGGAAGAAGACTTCTTGCTCAAAGCGCTGGTGGTATTCGCGCACCACGGAAATTTGCAGCTCTTCGCGGGAGCCGAAGTGGGCGAAAACGCCTGATTTACTCATCCCCGTCGCTTCGGCCAGGCCTCCAATCGACAGGCTTTCCAGCCCATGGTGGGTGGCAATGCCCAAGGCAACATCGACGATGTGCGCCTTGGTTTGCTGCCCCTTGGGCACAGAACGCGTGGAGGGCGCTGCGCGAGAGGTGGAGGAGGTGGAGATACGTGGCATGAGGGGTAATAAATAAAACGAACGTTCGTTCTATTTATCTTAAGCCAGAGCTTGTCTGCCAATATAGGGAAAAACCCGAATTTTTACCAAATCTAGGCTGGGCGCTTCCCTGGCCGGCACCGCAACAGCCTTGGTAAACCAAGGGGTGGCGCCATGCGGCGATTGCATGCCGCTATTTTTGTGCACGAACGTTCATTCTACGGATTTGCCTGCGCTTTGCCAGCAGTGTTTTGTCACGTATGCGCCATAAAAAAACCGGGCCTGGGCCCGGTTGGATGTATCTCTAGAGGATGGGCTACTTACTGGTAGCTATACACCCCATGGCCGGTCTTGCGGCCCAGGCGGCCTGCGGCCACGTATTCCTTGAGCAGGGGGCAGGGGCGGTATTTGCTGTCGCCAAACTGCTCCAAGAACACATTCAGCACCGCCAGGCACACGTCCAAGCCCACCATGTCGGCCAAGGCCAGCGGGCCGATGGGGTGGTTGCAGCCCAGCTTCATGCCCGCGTCAATATCTTCCGGCGTTGCCAGCCCTTCGGCCAGCACGAAGAAGGCTTCGTTGATCATGGGAATCAGCACGCGGTTCACAACAAAGCCAGGGGCGTTCTTCACGGTGATGGGCGTTTTGCCCAGGCGCTCAGCCAGGGCCTGCACCGCTGCGTGGGTGGCGTCCGAGGTCTGTAGGCCGCGAATGATTTCTACCAGCGCCATCATCGGCACCGGGTTAAAGAAGTGCATGCCGATAAAGCGGTCGGCACGGCCTGTGGTTGCGGCCAGCTTGGTGATCGAAATTGACGAGGTGTTGGAGGCAATGATCACCTCCGGCCCCACCAGGGCGTCTACCTGCTGCAGGATTTTCACTTTCAGCGCTTCGTTTTCCGTGGCCGCTTCAATGATGAGCTGCGCCCCGGCCAAGGCGGCGTAGTCGGTGGTGCCCTGGATGCGCGCCAGCGCAGCGGTTTTGTCGGCCTCGGTGATTTTTTCTTTCTTGATCAAGCGGTCCAGGCTGCCCGCTACCGTGGCCAAGCCCTTTTGCACGGCGGCCTCGGCAATGTCGACCATCACCACGTGGATGCCCGATGTCGCGCACGCCTGGGCAATGCCGTTACCCATGGTGCCTGCACCAATAATGCCTACGGTTTGAATTTGCATGAAAGCTCCCTGAAAAAAGTAAAAAACAGAACATCGTAGCCAATTTCCCCGGCGTCCCCTGCCCGCCAGCCCTGCTTAAACTTGAGTGCTACAACAGGTTTAGCCATGGATTTGGTGCACCTAGGGTTTATACCCAAAATGCAACGTTTTGCATCTTTCACCCACCCACTGACCTCGAAGGAGTTTCCCCCCATGACTACTGCCACCTCGTTTAGCCTGGCGGGTAAAAAAGGCCTGATTTTGGGCGTTGCCAATGACCGCTCCATCGCCTGGGGTTGCACCCCACTGTTTCGCGCCCTGGGTGCCGAGGTCGTCGCCACTTGCCTGAACGACAAGGCCCGCAAATACGTGCAACCCCTGACCGATGCCGTCGGTGCCGAGCTACTCAATTGCGACGTAGAGCAGCCCGGTCAGCTCGAAGCCGTGGTGGCCCATACGGCGCAGAAATTCGGCCAGTTGGACTTTGTTATCCACTCCATTGCGTGGGCCCCGCTGGAAGACCTGCACGGCGACGTGGTGGACAGCTCGCGCGAGGGCTTTGCCCGCGCCGTCAGCGTCTCTTGCCACAGCTTTGCCGAAGTGGGCAAGCTGTGCGTGCCCCACATGGGCGCGGGCGGCGCCATGCTGTCCATGACCTACCTGGGCTCGGGCGAAGTGGTGCCCAACTACGGCGTCATGGGCCCGGTCAAGGCCGCCTTGGAGTCGGTGGTGCGCTATATGGCCATGGAGCTGGGGCCGAAAAACATTCGCGTGCACGCCGTCTCCCCCGGCCCCATCCTGACGCGCGCTGCCTCGGGCATTGCCGAGTTTGACCAGCTCATGGCCACCGCCCAGGCCAAGGCACCGCTGCAGCGCCTGGTCACCCTGGAAGAAATTGCCCAATTGAGCGCGTTTTTGTGCATGGACGCTGCCAGCGGCATGAGCGGCCAGACGATTTACGTGGACGCTGGCGTTCACGCCATGGATTAACTGTGAGACCAACCAAGGAATTCCCCATGAATACCGAAGTACAAAAAACTGCCGACCTGTGGATGGAAAACATCACCTATGACGAGCTTTCCGTCGGGCAAAGCGCCCGCCTGGTGCGTACCGTCACGCTGCAAGACATCCAGGCGTTTGCCGCTGTCTCGGGCGACATCAACCCCGCCCACCTGAACCCCGAATACGCCGACGCCACCATGTTCCACGGCGTGATTGCCCACGGCATGCTGGGCGCGGCGTTGATCTCGGCTCTGTTTGGCACGCAATTTCCCGGCCCCGGCACGATTTACCTGGGCCAGGAACTCAAATTCACCCGCCCGGTGCGTATTGGCGACACCTTGACCGTGCTGGCCACGGTTACCGAGAAAAACGACGAGAAAAAGCGCATCAAGCTCGACTGCCAAGTTACCAACCAAGCGGGTGAAGTCGTGCTCAAGGGTGAAGCCAACCTGATGCCGCCCACGCAGAAAGTGCGCGTGCAGCGCATCGAGGCTCCCAATATCCAATTGTTTGACCCGGAAGCACGCTTTAACAACCTGCTGGACAAGGTGCAAGACCTGGAAATCGTGCGCTGTGCCGTGGTGCACCCGTGCGATGCGGGCTCTTTGTCTGGCGCGATGGACGCGGCCAACCACGGTCTGATTACCCCCGTGCTGATTGGCCCTGAAGGGCGCATTCGCCGCGTGGCCGAGGAAGCGGGCATCAACCTGCAGGGCGCGGAAATCATCTCTGTGGAGCACAGCCACGCAGCCGCCCAGCTGGCCGCCGAAATGGCTGCACGCAAAGAGGTGGAAATCCTGATGAAGGGCAGCCTACACACCGACGAGCTGCTCAAAGCTGTGCTGGCCCAACCGGGCCTGCGCACGGGTCGGCGCCTGTCGCACGTATTCCGCTTCGACGTGCCGCTGTACAACAAGCCCCTGGTGATTACCGATGCCGCCATCAACATCAAGCCTAGCTTGCTGGAGAAAGCGGACATCATCCAAAACGCCATCGACTTCCTGCACGTGCTGGGCGTGGAGCAGCCCAAGGTGGCGATTTTGTCGGCGGTGGAGACGGTCTCGCCCGTCCTGCCGTCTACGCTAGATGCTGCCGCCCTGTGCAAGATGGCCGATCGGGGGCAAATCACCGGCGGCCTGCTCGATGGCCCCTTGGCCTTTGACAACGCCATCTCGCTCGAAGCGGTGCAAATCAAGGGCATTGTCTCGGACGTGGCAGGCCAGGCCGACATCCTGGCCGTGCCCGATCTGGAAAGCGGCAACATGGTCGCCAAGCAACTGGAATACCTGGCCGGGGCCAATGGCTCGGGCCTGGTGCTTGGTGCCCGCGTGCCCATTGCCCTGACCAGCCGCGCCGACGGCCCGCAGGCCCGCGTGGCCTCTGCCGTGCTGGCCGTGTTGGCCGCGCACGATCAGCGCCGCAAGGACAAGGAAAACGCCTGGAAACAGGGTTAAGGGGAGTTTGACCATGGCCATCTTGGCAGTGAACGCGGGCTCGTCCTCGCTGAAATTTTCTTTGCACCCGTTTGAAGGCGGGCAGGTGCTGCCGCACACCGTCTCCGGCACCTTTGAGGGGCTGGAGCCCGGCGGCACGCCCAGCCTGAGCTGGAAACACCAAGGGGAAAAACACCGGGAAACGCTTGCTGTAGCTGCGGGGGAAGCTCCTTTTCCCGTAGCGCTCAAGCGCCTGCGTGTCTTGGTGCAAAGCCTGGCTTCGGCCCAGGGGCTGGATGCCATTGCCCACCGCGTGGTGCACGGCGGCGGGGTGTTTTCTGCCAGCGTACAGGTCACCGATGCGGTGCTGGAGCAGCTTGAACGCTTTGACTCGCTGGCGCCGCTGCACCAGCCGCACAACCTGGAAGGTATTCGCCAGTTTCGCGCCGCCTTTGCCCAGGTGCCGCAAATTGCCTGCTTCGATACCGCGTTTCACGCGCATATGCCAGAGGTGGACTACGCCTTTGCCCTGCCCAAGGCGCTACAGGACGAGGGCGTGCGCCGCTATGGCTTTCATGGCCTGTCCTACCAATACATCATGTCGGTGCTGGAGCGCGAAACCATCCGGGGGCGCGGGCGCGTCGTCATGGCCCACCTGGGCAATGGCGCCAGCCTGTGCGCCGCAGTCGCTGGCGTGAGCGTCGCCACCACCATGGGCTTTTCGGCCCTGGACGGCCTGATGATGGGTACGCGCAGCGGGAGCCTGGACGCCGGGGTACTGCTGTATTTGCTGGAGCAAGGGTGGGATGCCAAGCGCATTGAAAAACTGCTCTACAAGCAATCGGGCCTGCTTGGCGTATCCGGCCTGTCCGCTGACATGCGCACCCTGCGCGAAGCTGCTGCCCAAGGCCATGCGGACGCCCGGCGTGCCATTGCCCAATTTACCCACCGGGTGATTCGGGAAACTGGGGCGCTGACCGCTTGCCTAAGCGGCCTGGACCTGATCGCCTTTAGCGGGGGCATTGGCGAGAACGACGCTGTTTTGCGCGAAGACGTCTGCAACAGCCTGGCTTGGACGGGCCTGCGCATTGACCCGCAGCGCAACCGCCAGGCCGACGGCAAACACGCCTGGGCCGTGCATGCGCCGGACAGCCGCATTGAAGTGTGGGTCATCCCCACCGACGAGGGGCGTGTTGCCGCCCGCGAAGCGGCAGCGTTGTTGCGCAGCCACTGCGCCCAAGCCGCCTAAGCTGCTGGCCAGCTAGGGTTTTCGGGGTGGTTTTTCGGGGTGCTTAGGCACCCCGTTGTGTTGGCGGTCGGGCGTCGGATGCTGGTCTAGACAAACAGCGGGCGCGCATCCCACGCCTGCCACCAGGGCAATACCTGGTTGGCCGCCAGGGGGCGCGACAGGCCAAAGCCCTGCACCAGGTCGCAGCCCAGGTGGCGCAGCATGGCCTGCTGCTCGGGCAGCTCCACCCCTTCGGCCACGACCTGCAGCTGCAGGCTTTGGCCCATTTGGATGATGGCGGTGACGATGGCCACGTCGTCCACGCTATCGGGCGTATCGGTGATAAAGGAGCGGTCGATCTTGAGCTTGTCCACCGGATAGCGCTTGAGGTAAGCCAGCGAGGAGTAGCCCGTGCCGAAGTCGTCAATCGAAATGCTGACTCCCAGTTGCTGCAGGGCGGTCAAGATGTTGTGCGCGGGGCTGGATTGCTGCATCAGCACCGATTCGGTGATTTCAATTTCCAGGTACTGTGGCTGCAGCTCGGTGGTTTGCAGGGCGCGTTGGATATCGGCCAGCACGTCGCGCTGGCGCAGCTCCAGCGGGGAGACGTTGACGGCCACCGGCACCTTGGGCAGGCCCAGGGTGTGCCATTCCTTCAACTGGCGGCAGGCTTCGAACAGCACCCAGCGGCCAATGCCGGAGATCAAGCCGCGCTTTTCCGCAAAGGGAATGAACTTATCCGGCCCCAGGATGCCGCGCACCGGATGCTGCCAGCGTACCAAGGCCTCAAACCCGGCCAGATGCCCATTGGACAGGCAGACCTGGGGCTGGTAGTGCAGCACGAACTGGCCTTGCTCAATGGCTTCGCGCAGCTGGCGCTCCAGCACCAGCTCTTCATAGGGTACGCGCCCATCCATGGCGGCGGTGTAGAGCTGGTAGTTGGCGCGGCCACTTTCCTTGGCGGCAATCATGGCCTGGTTGGCCCGGCGCAGCAGCTCTTCGCACTGCACGCCATGCTCGGGAAACAGGCTCACGCCAATAGAGGGCGACAGCGTAATGGGCATGCCTGCCAAGGTGTGCGGAGTATTGATGGCCAGCAGTAGCTTCTCGGCCACGCTTTGCGCCTGCTGGCGGCCTTGCAGGTAGGGGATGAGGATGACGAACTCATCACTGCCCAGGCGGGCCACGAAATCCTGGGGGCGCACGCTGCTTTTCAGGCGCTGGGCCATGGTCTGCAGCACCTCGTCCCCGACGAAATGGCCCAGGGAGTCGTTGATGGTCTTGAAGTGGTCCAGGTTGATGAACAGCAGCGCCGCCTGCTCTTTTTGTTCCAGCATTTGCTGCAGCATCTGCTCGGTGTGTTGCAGCAGGTGTTGCCGGTTGGGCAGGCCCGTGAGCAGGTCGTGCTGGGTGATGAACGCTGCCTGCGCCTGGGCCTGCTTGCGCACTGAAATATCGCGGGCAACGACGATGCGGTGCACCTGCCCGTTGTCACGGCGCAGGCTTTTGGCGGTGACTTCAATGTCTACATAGCGCCCGTCGCTGCGCTGCACGGCCACTTCGTAGGGGTCTTCGTGCAATTGGCGCGACAGGTTCATGGCCCGGGCACGGTCTTCGGGGTGGATGAAGTCAAAAATACAGCGCCCGCGCAAATCGGCAATGCTGTAGCCGGTCAGGCGCTCGGCAGCGTGGTTGGCATCCAAAATCACGCCGTCGTGGTGAAACAGAATGATTTCTTCGGACGCCATGCTGAATTTGCGCAGGCGCTCTTCACTCTCGCGCACGGCCTGCTCGGTCTGCCAGTGGTGGGTGACGTCGTACACCAGCACGAAAATGCCCAGCACCCGCCCCGCTTCGGTATGCGGGCCCAAGTGAATTTCCAGCATATGCGTCTTGCCGCTGCGCCCCTGGGCCTGCAGGCTGTAGTGCTGCGCCAGGCCCGCCTGGCATCTTTGGATATAGGCAGCGTTGGCCTGCCAGGCTGCGGTGCTCAGTACCTGCTGCAGGGAGCGCCCGAGCAAGCCGTCCGGCGTGGTGCCATTGGCCTGGGCAAAACGCTCATTGGCAAACTGGCATTGCAGGCCAGCGGCTGCAAAATACGCCATCTGGGCGGGCATAGCGTCCGCCACGGCGTGCAGCAGCGATGATTGCGCTGCCGTGGCAATGTCTGATGCAGACTGCGCAATGGTGTCATTCCCGTAAGGCATGGGGCCGGTTATAACGGATTTTGTGCAGTGCAAACTTACCACCACGTAGGTATTTGCCTTGAGGCAACAAAGCGAAGAAAGAACCCTGAAATGTTGGCAGTTTTACAACGCGTGCAGCAGGCCCGCGTCGAGGTGGCCGGTGCCGTCATCGGCCAGATTGGCCCCGGCCTGTTGGCCCTGGTGTGCGCCGAGCAAGGCGATACCGCGCGCGAGGCCGACAAGCTGCTAGCCAAAATCCTGAAGCTGCGGATTTTTCCAGACGCCGCCGGAAAGATGAACCGCAGCGTGCAAGACACGGGCGGCGGCCTGCTGCTGGTGAGCCAGTTCACCCTGGCGGCCGATTGCAGCGGCGGCAACCGCCCCAGCTTTACCCAGGCCGCGCCCCCGGCAGAAGGGCTGCGCCTGTACGACTACCTGGTGGCGCAGGCACGGCAAGCGCACCCGGTGGTGACCACGGGCCAGTTTGCGGCAGATATGCAGGTGCATCTGGTCAACGACGGGCCGGTCACCATCCCCTTGCGGATAGCCCCGGCGGCTTGAAAACCCACTGCTTCCCGTACAATCTGCGCCTTCTTCTTTTCGAGGAGCGTTGCAGCGCCACCTACCGGATGGCGTGAGGCTCGAAAAAGGCGGCGGCGGCCCGACACTTGCTTGCTTGGAACCCCTGCCTCTTGGCAACGACGCTCACCCACGCTTTGGGCGGCGGTGAGGCTGCCCCAGCGTGGTTTTTCCTCATTTTTCTGTTGGAGAAACACCATGAGCAACGCTGTAGACCGCGCTATTGCCGATATCGCCCTGGCCGACTGGGGCCGCAAAGAAATCAAGATTGCCGAAACCGAAATGCCGGGCCTGATGGCCGTGCGCGAAGAATTTGCCGCGCAGCAGCCCCTGAAAGGCGCGCGCATTACCGGCAGTCTGCACATGACGATCCAGACCGCCGTGCTGATCGAAACGCTCAAAGCCCTGGGCGCGGACGTGCGCTGGGCTTCGTGCAACATCTTCTCCACCCAAGACCACGCCGCCGCCGCCATTGCCGCGACCGGCACGCCGGTGTTTGCCATCAAGGGCGAATCGCTCAAAGACTATTGGGACTACACCCACCGCATTTTTGAGTTCGGCCCCAAGGGCGACGCTGCCGAAGGCCCGAACATGATTTTGGACGACGGGGGCGATGCCACCATGCTCATGCACCTGGGCATGCGTGCGGAGCAAGACGCTTCCGTGCTGACCAACCCCGGTAGCGAAGAAGAAAAAATCCTGTTTGCCGCCATCACCGCCAAGCTGGCCGAGGATGCCACCTGGTACAGCCGCAAGAGCGCCCACATCCTGGGCGTGACGGAAGAAACCACCACCGGCGTGCACCGCTTGAAAGACATGTCGGCCAAGGGCTTGCTTAAGTTCCGCGCCATCAACGTCAACGACTCGGTGACCAAATCCAAGTTCGACAACCTGTACGGCTGCCGCGAATCGCTGGTGGATGGCATCAAGCGCGCCACCGACGTGATGATTGCCGGCAAAGTCGCCTGCGTGGCCGGTTATGGCGACGTGGGCAAGGGCTCTGCCCAGGCCCTGCGCGCGCTGTCGGCCCAGGTGTGGGTGACGGAAATCGACCCCATCAACGCCCTGCAAGCGGCGATGGAAGGCTACCGCGTGGTGACCATGGAATACGCCGCCGACAAGTGCGACATCTTCGTGACCACCACCGGTAACCGCGACGTGATTACCTTTGAGCACATGCAGGCCATGAAGGACGAGGCCATCGTCTGCAACATCGGGCACTTTGATAATGAGATTGAAGTGGCCAAGCTGGAAGAGCGCTGCCAGTGGGAGGAAATCAAGCCCCAGGTGGACCACGTGATTTTCCCGGACGGTAAAAAAATCATCCTGCTGGCCAAGGGCCGTTTGGTGAACCTGGGCTGCGCCACCGGCCACCCCAGCTTTGTGATGAGCAACTCGTTTGCCAACCAGACCCTGGCGCAGATTGAGCTGTTCACCCGCCCGGATGCGTACGAAGTTGGCCAGGTGTATGTGCTGCCGAAAATCCTGGACGAAAAAGTCGCCCGTCTGCACCTGAAAAAAGTCGGTGCCCAGCTCTCGGTACTGACCGAAGCGCAGGCCGCCTACATCGGCGTGAACCAAGACGGCCCGTTCAAGCCCGATACCTACCGTTATTAAACTTATAGCTGTTCGCGCTGGTAAATAAACGATTTCAGCATTGTTTAATGCTGAAACCTAGTCAACACCAGCGCTAGCAGCTATCAAAACATTGATAAGAACCTATGCGTGCAGATGTTTTTTTGGTCGATCACGGCCATGCCAGTACCCGCTCCCAAGCGCAGCGGCTGATTGCCTCGGGCGTGCAGTGGCGCACTTCGCCGCTGCTGCCGTGGAAGCAGGTGCAGAAAAACGGTGACGACATTCCCGCCGGGGCCGAGCTGCAATTGCTGGACGCGTCCGAAGCCAAATACATCTCACGCGGTGGTTTGAAGCTGGAAGGTGCTTTGGCCGCCACCGGCCTGCAGGTCACCGGCCTGCGCTGCCTGGACGTGGGCCAAAGCACCGGCGGCTTTACCGACTGCCTGCTGCAAGCGGGCGCCGCCCAGGTGATTGGCGTGGACGTGGGCCAAGGCCAGTTGCACGACAAGCTACGCGCCGATGCGCGGGTAGTGTGTGTGGAAGGTTTGAACGCCCGCAGCATGAGCGCCCAGGCGCTGCAAGATGCCTGCGAGGAAGTGCTGTCCGAGCGCTGGGAAGAGGAAGAAGACAACGACACCCAGCCCCAAGCCCCCTACGCCTGGATGCGTAACGGCGGCGAAATTGACGAGGATTACGACGACAGCGACGACGCCAAGGAAGCCGACATCGAAGCCTTTAAGGCCGAGCGCGCCGCCCGCGCCGAAGCGCGCGAAGCCGGTACGCTGCCCACGCAATTGCGCCGCAAGGCCGAGTTTGCGGATGTGGACATCACGCCCGCGTTTGACTTTGTGACGGGCGATGTGTCTTTTATCTCGCTGACTTTGGTGCTGCCTGCCGTGGTGCGCCTGCTCAAACCCCACGGGCAGTTGCTCATGCTGGTCAAACCCCAGTTTGAGCTGCAACCCGGCCAAGTGGGCAAAGGCGGCATCGTGCGCGACCCGGCGCTCTACGCGGAAGTTGAGCAGCGCATTCGCACCTGCCTGACTGAACTGGGCCTGCAGGTCAAAGCCTGGCTGGATTCCCCCATTGCTGGGGGCGACGGCAACCACGAATTTTTCATCCACGCCCAGCAAGGCGCGAGCGTGCAGCACCTGGACAGCCCCCTGCCCGAACTGCCCGCCAGCGCCAAACCCGCCCGGGTATCGCGCACCGTGCTGCGCGAGCAAAAACGCGCCCACATCATCGACCTGGACGAGGAGGACGACTACAACGTCCCCGGCCCGGCACGCCCCAAGCGCAAGAAGTAAGGGCTGTCGTTCTGCAATTTTTCCACCGTCATTCCCACCTCTTCCATCGTCATTCCCACCTCTTCCACCGTCATTCCCGCCCACTCCACCGTCATTCCCGCGCAGGCGGGAATCCAGTAGCGGCCTTGACCCGCACCACAGCCATGTTCATTGCCAACGCTGTTACTGGACACCCGCCTGCGCGGGTGTGACGGGATGATGGGCTCAACCCCAATCTTTTGTGGAGACTGCCGCCATGCCAGCAGCCAGCTTACCCATCAGCTTTGAATTTTTCCCCACCAAAACCACCGAAGGTGCGGCCAAGCATGTCGCCGTGCGCCAGGCGCTGTACGCCCGCCAGCCCCAGTTTTGCTCCGTCACCTACGGCGCAGGCGGCTCCACGCAGGCGGGTACCTTCACCATGGTGGACGCCATCCAGCAAGAAGGCATGGCCGCCGCCGCGCACTTTTCCTGCATTGGCGCTACCCGCGCCTCGGTGCGCACCGAGCTGCAGCAGCTCAAAGACATGGGCGTTACCCGCCTGGTCGCCCTGCGCGGCGACCTGCCCAGCGGCTACGGCATGGGCGGTGAATTTCTCTATGCCAGTGATTTGGTGGGCTTTATCCGTCAAGAATTTGGGGATTTTTTCCATATCGAAGTGGCCGCTTACCCCGAGATGCACCCCCAGGCACGCAGCCCCGAGGCCGATTTGCAAGCCTTTGCCGCCAAAGTCCACGCCGGTGCCAATGCAGCCATCACGCAATATTTTTACAATGCCGACGCTTATGCCCGCTTCGTTGACGATGTGCAGCGCCTGGGGCTAGCCATTCCCGTAGTGCCCGGCATCATGCCGATCACCAATTCTTCCCAGCTCATGCGCTTTTCGGATGCCACCGGCGCAGAAATTCCCCGCTGGATTCGCCTGCGCCTGCAAAGCTATGGCGACGATTCGGCCTCTATCCGCGCCTTTGGCCTGGATGTGGTCACCCGCTTGTGCGAGCAACTGCGTGCCTTGGGCGCACCGGGCTTGCACTTCTACACCATGAACCAAAGCGCAGCCACCTTGGCGCTGTGTGACCGTCTGGGCCTGTAAAGCGCCCCTACGGCATACGCTTTTTAGGCTGTGATGGCTGCGCTTGAGCCAAGGAGTTGTATGCCGCCGCATTCCCCTTTTGCTGGCGTTGGGCCAGGGCCGCGAACCCTGCTGTCCGCCCTCGCCTGCGCTGCAGCGCTGTCGCTGCTCAGTGCCTGCACCAGTCCCACATCCCAATCGGGCGCGCCCCACTTGCAAGCGCCGCATGCCCGCTCGGCCACCGAGCAATTGCAGCGCATGGCCCCCGGCCCCGGCCTGCACCTGCCCGACCCGCTGCAAGCAGCCAAGCGAGCCCTGGCCGGGGACGGTGACCAGACCGGCATCGCCTCCTGGTACGGCCCCGGCTTTCACGGGCGGCGCACCGCCAGCGGTGAGCGCTTTGATAGCCACGACCTCACTGCCGCCCACCCCAGCTACGCCTTTGGCACCCGTTTGTGCGTGTTCAGCCCGAAAACGGGTAAATCGGTGGAAGTGCGCGTCAACGACCGTGGCCCCTACGCCAAAAACCGCATCATTGACTTAAGCCGCGCCGCCGCGCAGGAGCTGGACATGCTCTCCCAAGGCGTGCGCCGCGTGCAGTTGTGGAAGCTGGACGCCGAAGAAACCTGCGCCGACCACGTAGAAACCGCTGGCGCGTAATTAAAAAATTAAAAAATTAAAAAGGGGCGTGTGCCCCTTTGTCCTAGCGGCCCGTGCTCTCCAGCGTAAAGCCTGCGTTTTTGTCCTGGCCCAGCAGTTGCACCATCTGCGGCAGCGCCTGCTCCAGCGCCGCGTACAAGGTATAGGGCGGGTTGATGATGCACATGCCGCTGGCAGGCAGCCCTGGGCGCTGCACCTGGCCGTCGGGCAGGGTCTGCAGCTTGCTGGATTTGACCGTCAGCGTCGCGTGTAGCCAGTTCTTGCCCGCTTTGGCCGCCAGCGCCTTCAAACGCTTGGGCAGGTCATGCGCCTCCTGGCGGCCAATGATGGGGTACCACACCGCATAGCAGCCCGTGGCAAAGCGGCGCAGGCTGTCTTCCACCAGCGCCACTACCTTGCCGTAATCGCTCTTAATTTCATAGCTGGGATCGCACAGCAGCAGGCCGCGTCGGTGCTCTGGGGGCAGGAATTTTTTGGCTCCGACAAAGCCGTCTTCCATCAGCACCTGGGTGTTGGTCGCATTTTTTCCCTCGGCCAACTGCGCCATATTGCCCAGCAGGGAGCGGGCATCCTGCGGCAGCAGCTCAAACAGGCGCAGCCGGTCTTGCGGGCGCAACTGGCCCAGCATCAGCGCGGGCGAGCCGGGGTAGGTGCGCAAGCGGCTGCCGGGGTTAAACGCCAGCACCGCCTGGGCATACGCCTGTAGCGCCGGGGTCAGCGTAGCGGGGTCTGCCGCCAGCACGCGGGCAATGCCGTCCAGCGCCTCGCCGCTGGTGCTGGCAAAGTCGCCATCTAGCCGGTACAGACCTGCGCCCGCGTGGGTATCGACCACGCCCAGGGCGGTGTCCTTTTGCACCAGGTAATCCAAGATGGCCAGCACAGTGGTGTGCTTTAAAACATCGGCATGGTTGCCGGCATGAAAGGCGTGGCGGTAGCTGAACATAACAATCCAAACAAAGGGGGCTGGCACAGACCAGCAGGTTTTTATATAATGGCGGGCTTCGCAGCGATTTTATGAACCCCGCGGCGAAGACCAAGGCTTGCCCTGTAATACCCTTGGCACCCTGCCTAAGAGGCTTCCACTTCCAAGAAGAAGCACCGACCGCAGAAAAGGGTTCTTATCCTTTTTTTAAAGAGAAAACCTCATGTCTACATTCAGCGCAAAACCCGCTGAGGTGCAACACGAGTGGTTTGTGATCGACGCCACCGACAAGGTGCTGGGCCGGGTCGCCAGTGAAGTGGCCCTGCGTCTGCGCGGCAAGCACAAAGCCATTTACACGCCTCACGTCGATACCGGTGACTACATCGTTGTGATCAATGCTGCCAAGCTCAAAGTGACTGGCACCAAGAACACCGACAAGATCTACTACCGCCACTCGGGCTTCCCCGGCGGCATCACGGCCACCAACTTCCGTGATCTGCAAGCCAAGTTCCCCGGTCGCGCCCTGGAAAAAGCCGTCAAGGGCATGCTGCCCAAGGGCCCCCTGGGTTACGCCATGATCAAAAAGCTCAAGGTCTACGGCGGTGCCGAGCATCCCCATAGCGCCCAACAGCCCAAAGTGCTGGATATCTAAGGAGTCTTGAGATGATTGGTGAATGGAACAACGGCACTGGCCGTCGCAAATCCAGCGTCGCTCGCGTCTTCCTGAAAAAAGGCAGCGGCAAAATTACCGTAAACGGCAAAGACATCCAAGAATACTTTGGCCGCGAAACCTCCATCATGATTGCCAAGCAGCCCCTGGTGCTGACTGACAACGTGGAAGCGTTCGACATTCAAATCAACGTCCACGGCGGTGGTGAATCCGGCCAAGCCGGTGCTGCCCGCCACGGCATCACCCGCGCCCTGATCGACTACGACGCAGGTCTGAAACCCGTCCTGAGCCAAGCCGGCTACGTGACGCGCGATGCCCGCGAAGTTGAGCGTAAAAAAGTCGGCCTGCGTGGCGCTCGCCGCGCCAAGCAGTTCTCCAAGCGTTAATCTGCGCTGGCGTTTGCCGCAAACCGCTCAAAAAACCGCCTGCCATTCAGGCGGTTTTTTTATGCCCGCACGCAGCACTGGCGATGGCCGTATGGCCCCAGGCAGATAGCCGCCCAGCCCCACGGCCCACCCCCGTGCTGCGCTACCATCCACGTCTGCTTTGTTTTTTGGAAAACCCCTGCCATGACCACCGAGGCTGATGCCGCTTACCCCGACCCGATTCTGTTTACCGACAGCGCCGCCATCAAAGTGGCCGAACTGATCGCCGAAGAAGGCAATCCCGACCTGAAACTGCGCGTCTTCGTGCAAGGCGGCGGCTGCTCCGGCTTCCAATACGGCTTCACCTTTGAAGAAGAAACCAACGAAGACGACACCGTCATGACCAAAAACGGCGTCTCCCTGCTGATCGACGCCATGAGCTACCAATACCTGGTCGGCGCCGAGATCGACTACAAAGAAGACCTGCAAGGCGCCCAGTTCGTCATCCGCAATCCCAACGCAGAAACCACCTGCGGCTGCGGCTCCAGCTTTTCTGCATAAGTCTTAGCGTCAATGACACTCGCGCGCCGTTTCGATCAATGGGAACAAGCCCACGAAGAGCGTGGCTTGCAAAAAAGGCATGGAAAAAGGTTTGCAAAAAGGCCAGGGCGAATTGCTGCGAAGCCTGCTGGTGCACCGCTTTGGCCCCTTGCCTGCGCAGATGGTGGAACACATCATGCAAGCCGATTCCGCGCAATTGCAGGCCTGGAGCTTGCGGGTGCTGGATGCCCACAGCCTGGAAGCCGTATTTGCCGATTAAGGGCTGCCTTGCCCAACCTCTTGGTTGACGCCGAACAACGCCGCGCCGAGCTTTTTCGGCGTGACACGCAAGACACCAGCGAAGGCGAACGCTGGCTGCTCTACCCCCTGGAAGGCGAACAAACCATTCAGCTGGCCAGCGTCGACCTGGCTGTACCGCTGGCAAGCGTGTACGAGGACGTGCGCTGGGATTAGACCAAGACCCTGGGCAACTTTGCATTTCAGGGCGTGCCTAGGCACGCCCTGATTGGTTTGGGCAAGCCGCTGCGCCTGTAACGTATTTACGCCCCCGGCTGGCCCAAGGCCCGCTGCACCAGTGCCTGCATTTGCTGCTGGGCAATCGCATGGCCGTGGGTAGCGGCCTGTGCCAGCCACGCCAGGGCCTGGTGGTTACCGGCAGCCGTACCCTCCTGCGCTGCCGCCATGCCCAGCCAGTGCATGGCATCGGCATTGCCCTGCTGGGCGGCCAGTTGCAGCCAATACAAGGCCGCAGCGCGCGTTTGTTCATGTATGGGGGGGGGGGGGGGGCTGTACGGGGTGTTGTAGCCGCGTAGAGGCGCGTTCCCACGTTCAGCTGGGCCTGTACGTTCCCCGCATCAGCCAAGGCCAAGTCCTGTGCATCTTGCCCGCTCCAGTCCAGCCCCAGCGCATCGCGCAGCAGCCCTAGCAGGGCGGTATCCAGCACCACCGTGGTACGGCCCCGGCTGTCTTTGTCGGCGCTGGTCAGCATGCCGTCGGCCACACGCCGCCACAGTGTGCGGCGGCTGATGCCGGTCATAACCTCTGCTGCGTCTAGGCTGATGCTGTCCATGCGTGCCAATGCCTTTTTCTATGGGGGGTGGGTGCAAACCCCGCTAATTCTAGGCGCAGCACCAGCTGCTGGCCCTGGGCATAGCCCCCTGCCGGGCCTGTCATAGCGCAGCCTGTGCCAGCCCTGCCGCATGGCACAGGCTGCGCTGTGCCAAACCGCCATACCGCCCCGTTGCAAGCCGCCGAACCCACCGTGCAGCGCCGTTGTTCCCTAGCGAAATAGCCGAAATAAAAAAGTTGGCACGGTCTTTGCTAATTAGCTGCCGTATTCACTTTTTTAACCGAAGGAGGTTGGTATGCAACGCACTATGCGCTCTATGCAAAAGGGTTTTACCCTGATCGAACTGATGATCGTGGTGGCGATTATTGGTATTTTGGCGGCTGTGGCTTTGCCACAGTATCGTAACTACACTATTAAGGCTGCTGAAACTGCTTGTTTAGGAGAGGCTAGTGCCTATACCAAGGCATGGTTGGTTGCTGCATCTAGTGACGATCCCGCTGACTACACTGCCTTGGCTGGTCCTGCAAATGCGCGTTGCACGGGCATGACAAAATGGGCACAAAATGCGACCGGTAACCAGACCATTACTCCTGAAGCTCCTGGTGTTGCCCAGATTACTTGCAACTTGGATACTGGAAGTTGCAGTAAGTAATTAAATCTGAAGGTGACTATGAATGTGGAATATTTCCGTTTTTATAGTCATTTTTATTGTTAATTTGTATTGAGGATATTCTTTAAATAGTAAATAACCCGGATAAACACAGCGCATCCGATTAATACTAAAAAGGCGTTTGCTCTTTCAAGGCAAACGCCTTTTTTATCTGAGTAACACAATACGAACTTTATATGAAAACAGCTTCTAATCCTTGTACAGCAAGCGCTAGAAGCTATTCTTTTGGAAGCAAGTTACTAACTCTTTTAGGGCAATCGCATCTAAATATCTTTAGAAATCAAAGAAATTTTCGTCATTCCCGCGAAGGCGGGAATCCAGTGCACTCAATGGGCGCTGTCACTGGACACCCGCCTTCGCGGGTGTGACGGTGAGGTACGGGTGTGACGGTGAGATATGGGGGGACGATGAGATGTGGGGGTGACGGGACGTGACTGCCCACTATGAATTTAGATGCGATTGCCCTGCTGAATCTCGGCGTCCACACGCTCGACCACGCAGAAACTGGCGGCGTAGTCGGTTTCGTCGGTCACGGTAATCAGGGCGCGCAGGTGGCGCTCTTGCATCCAGGCTTGCAGGGGGCCGTGGGTGGTGATGGTGGGTTGGCCGCTGGGCAGGTTGGTGATGCTGCAGTTGCGCCAGGTCATGGGCATGGTCATGCCCAGGCCAATGGCTTTGCTAAAGGCTTCCTTGGCGGAAAAGCGGGTGGCCAGGTAGCGCAGGCCGCGTTCGGGCCAGCGCTGGCTGCGGGCGTGCCAGATGGCCAGCTCTGCGTCGGTAAGCACTTTCTCGGCAAAGCGGGGGCCTTGGCGCTCGAAGGTGGCGCGGATGCGGCGGATGTCGCAGATGTCGGTGCCTATGCCGTAGATCATGGTGTGTGCAGGTTGGTGAAAGCGTGAAGCGGTTGGTGCTGGGGGCTGGGTATCCCTAGTCCTTGCGGCGGGTGTAGATCAGGTCCATGGCGGTTTGTTCGCCGGTTTGGCCGCGCAGGGTCAGGCGTTTGGTCAGGTCGTAGAAGATGAACAGCGTGCCCATGGCACCGTCCAGGCTTTGTTCGTAGGACAGGTACAGGTCTTGCGAGATGCGTTTGCCCAGGGTCAGGGCGGCGCCTTCTGCGCCGTTGCCTGCGCCTTTGAAGCCGATTTCGTCCAGACCGATTTGGCCGGCAAAGTTACCGCCCCCGCCGCTGCCGCTGAGCAGGGCCAGCGCGGCCTGCTGCAGCATGGCGGTTTCGGCGCCGCCTTCTGCGGGGTCACGACCCATGACGACCCAGGAGAGCTTTTCCGCATCAGGCAGCACGGGGTCGGAATACAGCTGCACGCGTGGGTTGCTGGCACTGCCAGCGACCTTGACCCCCGCCCGCACGGCGATGTTGGGGCGCAGCGCCAGGATGTCCAGGCTGGGGTTGTCGTAGGGGCCGTTGAAGCGGACGATGCCGTTTTCAATATCCAGCGCCTGGCCCCAGGCGCGAAAGCGTCCCTGGTCGGTGTGCACTTCGCCGGTCACGCGCGGCCCGCCCTGGATGGCCAGCTGCCCTTGCAGGCGCGTGGTCAGGCCATAGCCTTGCAGGGCAAAGTCGGGGCCCAGGTCTAGGGTGAGCTGGATATCAGGCTTGAGCGCGGCGCGTACCGAGCCTTCGGGCGCGGGTTCGCGGGCGGCTTTGCGTTCGGCCTGGGCTTGGGCCTGGGCGTCGCGTTCGCGCTGGGCGGCGGAGTGGATGTGAACGTCTTCGTCCAGGCTGGGAGCGGATTCGTCGGCCAGTATCAGGGCGGCGCGGTCCACGGTCAGCTGGCCGCGCAGGCCCAGGTGTTCGTCTTGCATGCGGGCCGAGACCTGGCCGCTGATGCCCAGCTGCCGGTCGGCCCGCGCCAGTAGTTGCAGCTTGTCGGCTTGTACCTGCACGTCCATTTGGATGCCGTGGCCCTTGCCGTCCGGGGCGTAGACGATAAAGCCCGAGCCGGTGAGCTGCCCGCCTTCCGTGGGGGGATCGGTGCGGTTACCGCTCATGCCCAGCACGCGGGCGGCGCTGCCCCGGCGGCCTTCGAGGTAGAGGCGGTCAATATCCAGGCGGTTGCCAGAAAACCGGGCACGCAGACTGGCCGTTGTCCAGGTTGACGCCATCGAGCAGCGAGCTGATGGACAGGTCATCCGCCTGCAGCGTGCCGCGCCATTGGGGGGCCTGGCGGGTGCCGCTGATCATTACGTCCCCGCCAAAGCTGCCGGCAATACGCCAGCCCGGCGGTGCAAACGATGCCCACACGCCAATGTTGGGCAGCAGCAGTTGTACCGAGCCGTCTAGCGGTGCCCGTTCGGCCCACTGCCAGCCCTGGGCGGTGCGGGTGAGGGGGCTACGCAGGTCGGCGTGGATGGTGCCGGCCCGCTCGGACGCCCACAGCAGCTCGGCGCGCAGTTGGTGCTGCGCCTGCATGCTCAATTGCAGCTGCAGCGCCTGCAGGCGCACGCGCCGGCCCTGGTTGGGCTGGCGGGTGGTGGTGCGGGCATCGGTGGTGCCGCTGCTGCGCACCACGGTGACGGGGGCGGCGCTTTCATCTTCGGCGGCAATGCGCAGGTCGCCGCTGGCGCGTTCTAGCAGGGCGCTGATGCGCGGCTGGGCGGTGGTGGTGTCAATGTCCCACTCGCCTTGCAGTACCAAGTCACCGCTGATGCCGGCGCGGGCCAGGGGTGGGTCGTTGGGCTGCAGGCTATCGACCCAGGCCAGGGGCAGGTCGGTCAACCGCCCTTGGCTGCGCAGGGCGCCGCCCTGCACCGTCAGGGCCTGCCAGGTGATGTGCGCGGGGCTGGCCGGGGTGCTTCCCGGCGGGGGGGTGATGTCCAGGCCGCTGGCGCTGGCGCTCAATCCCTGGGGTTGTTGCTGCAGCGCTAGCGGTGCTGTGAGCTGCATGTGCCAGGGCTGGCTGTGGCCTTGCAGTTGGGTGCGCAGGGCCAGTTGGTCGATACGCGCTTGCCAAGTGCCTGCCTGCCATGCGCCAGATGCTTGGCTGTCCAACTGCACCTGGTGGGCACTGTATTGCGCCTGGCCGGAGAGCTGGGCCTGCAGCGCAGACAGCGGCCCGCGTACGTGCAGGGCCAGGTCGTGGATGGCGCCGCTGGCCTCTGGCGCGGTGCCCCAGTGCAGGCGGGGGCTGCTGGCGTCTAGCTGGATATGCAGGGGGCGCGGCGGCTGGGCGGGGGCATTGGCGGCTACATCGGTATCAGCATCGGCATCGCTGGTGGGGGCTGCGGCCAGGGCGCTGGCCCAACCGCCTTCCCATTGGGCTTGGAGGTGGGCTTGGCCGTCCAGCGCCAGCGCGGGCAGATTCAGGCCCGGCAATTGCCCCAACCAGCCACCCAGTGCCTGGGCGTTGGTCAGCGCCAGGGTCAGGCTGCCTTGGCCGTCTTGTGCCCCCAGGCTGCCTTGCCACTGCGCTTGCGTGCCCGGTAGAGTGAGTTGGGCTTGCGCTGTCAGTAGTTGGGTCGCTTGTTCCCACGCCAGTTGCGGGCTGGTGAGCTGGGCACCCAGGGCGTCTATCTGGGTGTCGTGCAGCGTCAGGCGCATGTCTGCCCAGCGGCCTGCCAGTTGCGCTTTGCGCAGGCCGGTGCGGGTGTGGGGGTCAGCCAGTTGCAGGGTGAAGTCGATGGCGGGGGCTGTGGCGCTGTTGGGGGCTGTGCTTGCCTCTGCCTCTGCCTCTGCATTGGCCTCTGCGGTTTGCACGGTCAGATGGCCGGTCAGTGCCTGGGCCGGTAGCGCTGCCAAAACCTGCGCGGGGTTGACGGCTTGCCAAGTTACCTGGGCCTGGATGCGGCGCAAATCCAGGCTGCCCGCGCCTTCGGCCAGTAGCTGGCCGCCGTCCTGACCGTCTTTTCCGTCTTGACCAGATTTGCCGGGCAGTTGCCAGCGCAATTGGTCAATGCGCCAGGTGCTGCCGTCGGTGTGGGCCTGGGCGTCCAGTTCGGCCAGGGGCAGGGCGGGGGCGTCCCACGGGCCGGCTTGGGGGTTGCGCAGCGCGGTGTGTACTTGCCACAGCCCGGCAGCGTCTGTCTGTACCTGTAGCGTGCCGCTTAAATCGCTGGGTGGCAGGGCCGAGGCCAGCCGCGCCAGGTTGATGTGGCTCAGGTTCAGCGTGGCTTGCGGCAGGGGCTGGGCGGCCCAGGGGGTGAGGGTGGCGTCCAGGTCAGCGGCAAGTGTGGGTGGTGAGGGGGCTGCGGTTTCGGCGGTTGCTGTGGCTGTGGCGGGGGGGGCCTCGGTCAACTGCGCCGTCAGGGCAATGCGCCCCTGGGGGCCAGAGAGCTTGCCTTGCGCCTGGGCGTGCAGCACCAGCGGCAGGGCCGCAGCATCGGGCAGGGGGGCGTTGAAGCGGGCCTCTACCTGGGCGGCTAGCTGCATGGGGGCGGCGGCCTGCAGTTCTGCGCTGGCCAGGTAGTGGTCCTGGTCGTAGTCCCATTGCAGGGTGGGCACGCGGTGTTGTTGGCCGTCGTAGTGGTAGTGGGCCTGCAGGTTGTGCAGGGCGGCGTTGGGGGCATCGCCCCAAGTCAGTTGGCCGATGCGTACCGGTAGGTCGATGCGCAGGGGCAGGTGCAATGCGGTCAGGGGCGGGCTGGGTTCGCTTGTGGTGCTGGGGCCGGTGCGGATGTCCAGCTGGGCGATGTCCAGGCGCTGCACGGCCAGCTTGCGTTGCCACAGGGTGGCCAGGTTCCAATCGAGTTTTAGCGCTTGAATAGTGATCTGCAGCCCCTTGCTGGATAAGCGCAAACTGCCAATTTCACCCCCAAAACGGATGCTGCCCTGGGCGTCTTGAACGGCCAGTTCGGTACCCGCAGGCAGCCAGCGCTGGGCCAGGGCCAGGCTGCGCGGCAGGGACTGGGGCTGGCCCGTCCACCACCACAGGCTGGCCAGCAGGCCCAGCAGCACGACTACCAGGGCCAGCGCAGCCCACAGCAGGCGGCGCAGCCAGCGCCGGGGTGGTGCGGGGGGGCGGGCCGGGGTAGGGGAAGGGGCTGCGGCGGGTTGGGCGTGCAAGGGCATGGGGGCAATCAAAAACTAAAGCCAAGGCGCAGGTGCAGGCGGATTTTTTGGGTTTGAAAGCCGTAGGCCAAGTCGGCCTGCAGCGGCCCGACGGGGCTGTTCCAGCGGATACCGGTGCCCGCGCCGACAAAGACGCGCATGCCTTGCGCCCAGTCGTCGCTGACGGTGCCGGCATCGACAAACACGGTGTGCTCCCAGTCCTTGCGGTTGCCGACCAGCACCATGGGGCGCTGCCACTCGGCGCTGCCCGCCAGCAGGTAGCGCCCGCCAATCAGGCTGTCGCCGTGGCCGCGTGCGCCAATGCTTTGGTAGCTGTAGCCGCGCACCGTGGTGTCGCCCCCGGAGAGAAAGAGCAGCGTCAGCGGCACGTCCGCATCTTTACGCGCCAGCAGGCCGCCGGCCTGGGCGCGCAGCACCAGGCGGCTGCGCCGTTTGGTGGCGCTGTCGCGCTCGCCCATGGGCTGAAAGTATTGCCAACGCCCGTGGGCCCGGGTAAAGGGCGTGCGCTCGGGCGTTACCGTGGTGCCCAGGCCCAGCTCCATGGCCAGGCCATAGCCGCGTGTGGGGTTGCTGGGGTTGTTGAAGTAGCGCCCCGTCCAGCTGTAGTTGGCGCTGATGGCCGAGCTTTTGGGCGGTGCGCCCTCGCCCTGCGGGTTGGCCAGGTCGTAGCGCAGGAAGTAGCTGCGGTCGATCTTGTCCTCGCTTTTGCTGCGCCCGGCGCTGAAGGCCACGCTGTTGGTGGTGTAGTCGGCCAGCTCGGCGCGTTCGATCTGGCCGCCCACAAACCAGTTCCAACCGCTGTAGTCGGGCAGGGAGTACAGGCGGGTAGAGAGCAGGGGGTTCTTGCGGTCAAGCTGCAGCTTGCTTTGCGCCTGCCAGCCCAGGCCGGGCACGCGGTTGTGCGTGTGGTCCAGCGACAGCCGCGCGCCGGTGTCGGTACTCATGCCGATACCGTAGACCCATTTTTGCAAGGGGGCTTCGCGCACCTGGGCCAGGACGGGTACCTCGGCCTCGGCAGCACCTTCGGGGGTGGCGTCGGTCATCAGGGTCAGGAAGACCGAGTCGTACAGCCCGGTGGCCGCCATGCGCTGTTGCACGTCCAGCAGGGTGCTTTGGCGGTAGTCCTCGCCCACGGGCAGGCGCGCTTGGCGAATGACGCCTGCGGGGTTGTAACGCTCAGCCCCCTCAATCACCAAGGGGCCAAAGCGGTACAGCGGCCCGGTGTCGTAGTGCGCCTGCAGGGCCGCTTGGTGGGTGTCGGCATCTACATCGGCGCGGCTGCTCAGCAGTTTGGCGGTGGGGTAGCGGCGGGCCTGCAGGCTGTGCAGCCCTTCGACCTTGGCGCTGGCCCAGGCGTCCTGGCTAAAGGGCTGGCCCACTTCCAGCGGCCAATTGCGCCCAACGGCGGCGCGTTGCCAATTGCCCTTTTGGGTCTCTAGCTGCGGGCTGGTGACTTGCACGTCTACGCTGCTGATCTGGGTTTGCACGCCCCCGTCAACGTGGATGCGCACGGCAGGCAGCGCGTCACTGCCCCGGGGCGGGGCTTGCAGCTCCAGCTCCACCGTGGGCGAGAAATACCCCAGGGTGGCCAGCAGTTGGCGAATGTCGTTGTCCGCCACGCTGATCAGGCGCGTGAGTTCGCTGCGGCGCAGCCCTTCCAGGTGGCGGTAGCGACCCAGCTCCAGGTGGGCCTCCAGCAAGTCCTGCGCGGCCTGGGGCTGGGCGGTAATTTCCAGCGTGAAATTGGGCTTATCACTGCCGCCCGCTGGTTTTTTACCCCACAGGGCGCAGCCCGCTAGCAAGGCGGTGAACAAGGTGGCCAGCAAGGCCGTGGCCAGGCGGCGCAGGAAAGGAGCGGGCATAGAGCAATGCAATGGCATGGGCCACAGGCTATTTGGAGAGCTGGCGCATGCACGCCTCCAGCCCCTGCACCGTGAGCGGGTACATCCTGCCGCCCACGAGCTGGTGGATGATGTCGATGCTCTGGCGGTACTGCCACACGCCTTCGGGTTCGGGGTTGATCCAGGCGTGCTGGGCAAAGGCATCGGTCAGGCGCTGGAGCCAGACCGCGCCGGGTTCTTCGTTCATGTATTCCACGCTGCCGCCGGGTTGCAGGATTTCGTAGGGGCTCATGGTGGCATCGCCGACGAAGATCAGTTTGTAGTCCTGGTTGTACTTGCGGATGATGTCCCAGGTGTCGAACTTCTCGGCAAAGCGGCGGTGGTTGTTCTTCCAGACGAAGTCGTACACGCAGTTGTGGAAGTAATAGAACTCCAGGTGCTTGAACTCGGCCTTGGCGGCGCTAAACAGCTCTTCCACGCGCTGGATGTGGTTGTCCATGGTGCCGCCCACGTCCATCAGCAGCAGCACCTTCACGTTGTTGTGCCGCTCGGGAATCATCTGGATGTCCAGCCACCCGGCATTGGCCGCCGTGTTGCGGATGGTGCCGGGCATGTCCAGCTCCAGCTCGCCGCCCTGGCGGGCAAATTTGCGCAGGCGGCGCAGCGCCACCTTGATGTTGCGCGTGCCCAGCTCTTGCGTGTCGTCGTAGTCGCGGTACGCTCGCTGCTCCCACACCTTGACCGCGCTGCGGTTGCGCCCCGGCCCGCCGATGCGGATGCCCGCCGGGTTGTAGCCGCCGTGGCCAAAGGGGCTGGTGCCGCCCGTGCCGATCCATTTGTTGCCGCCCTGGTGGCGCTCTTTTTGTTCTTCCAGGCGCTTTTTCAGCGTCTCCATCAACTCGTCCCAGCCCATGGCCTCAATGGCGGCTTTTTCTTCCGGGGACAGTTCGCGCTCCAGCAGCTTGCGCAGCCAGTCCTGGGGAATTTCCTGGGTCAGGTCGGTCAGCATCTCCACGCCCTTGAAGTAGGCAGCAAAGGCGCGGTCGAACTTGTCGAAGTGCTTTTCGTCCTTGACCAAAATGGTGCGGGCCAGGTAATAAAAGTTGTCCAGGCTCCAGCCGTCCTGGCTTTTGGGGCCGACGACGCCCACCTGCAGGGCTTCGAGCAGGGCCAAAAACTCCTTGACCGAAACCGGCAGCTTGGCTGCGCGCAGGGTGTAGAAAAAATCAATCAGCATAAAAAGTGCCTCTAGCCCTTATGCAGTGGGCGCGTGCAGCTCTAAAAGATGAAGCAATTGCCCCCGGGACTCGGGCCACTCATCACGGCGCATGCTATAGGCCACGGTGTCGCGAATGCTGCCGTCGCGGCGCAGTTGGTCGCCGCGCAGCACGCCGTCTTTCTTGGCACCCAGGCGCTCAATGGCGCGCTGGCTGGCAAAGTTGAAGATGTCCGTACGCCAAGCCACCACGTGGCAGCCCAGGGTGTCGAATGCGTGCTCCAGCAGCAAGAGCTTGCAGGTGGTGTTCACATGGCTGCGCTGCACGCTGCGGGCGTACCAGGTGTAGCCCACGTGCAGACGCCGCAGCGCGGGCTCAATCAGGTAGTAACTGGTGGTGCCCAGCACCTGGCCTGTGGCGCTGTCGAGCACGGCAAACGCCAGCCGTTGGCCGCTGGCCATGGCGTCCAGCGCCGCCTGTACGTAGGCCGGGGTTTCCTCTGGCGCGGGCACACCGGCCACGCGCAGGCGCCACAGTTGCCCGTCCGCAGCCGCTGCCGCCAACCCGTCGGTGTGCGCCTGGGTGAGCGGCTGCAGGCATACGCCGTTACGGTGCAGGGTGACGGGCTGGACAAAGGCCATGGCGGTGTTCCTTTAGCGGTTGCGCTGGTTCATAAACACCAGCTTTTCAAACAGGCTGATGTCTTGCTCGTTCTTCAAGAGCGCCCCCACCAGCGGCGGCACGCTGATCTTGTTGTCCTTGCTGTGCAAGGCTTCAGCCGGAATTTCTTCGGCCAGTAGGAGCTTGAGCCAGTCGATCAGTTCACTGGTCGAAGGCTTTTTCTTCAGCCCCGGCAGCTTGCGGATTTCGTAGAACACCTGCATGGCGGTACTGAGCAGTTCGCCCTTGAGGCCGGGGAAATGCACGTCCACGATCTGGCGCATGGTGTCGGCTTCGGGGAACTTGATGTAGTGGAAGAAGCAGCGGCGCAAGAACGCATCCGGTAATTCTTTTTCATTGTTCGAGGTGATGAACACCAGGGGCCGGTGCTTGGCACGGATGAGCTGGCGCGTTTCGTAGCAGTAGAACTCCATGCGGTCGAGTTCGCGCAGCAGGTCGTTGGGAAACTCGATGTCCGCCTTGTCGATTTCGTCAATCAATAGCGCCACCGGTTGCTCGGCGGTGAATGCCTGCCACAGCACGCCTTGCACGATGTAGTTTTCGATATTTTGTGAGCGGGCATCGCCCAACTGGCTGTCGCGCAGGCGGTTTACCGCGTCGTATTCGTACAGGCCCTGCTGCGCCTTGGTGGTGGATTTGATGTGCCACTGCAGCAGCGGCATGCCCAGCGCCTGGGCAGCCTCCTCGGCCAGCATGGTCTTGCCGGTGCCGGGTTCGCCCTTGACCAGCAAGGGGCGCTGCAATTGGATGGCGGCGTTCACGGCCAGCATCAGGTCGGGGGTGGCGATGTAGTTGTCGGAACCTTGGAATTTCATAAGGCAAAAAGTCAAGAAAAGTGAAAAACCATCAATCGCGCGTGGCGCGGCGTTGCACGGCAGCCACGTAACTGGCGCCATCGGGCGGCTGGCCGGTTTGCTGGCTGACGTAGAGCATCTGCCCCAGGCACTCCATCGCCGCGTGGTGGGCAGCGTGCAGGCCGCCGTCCAGGCGCTTGGCCAGCAGCTCCACCGCCTGGCGAATGCCGCGCGGCTGGTCGATGCTGCACTGCTCGCTGATCGACAGGTGCATGGACAGGTGCAAAAAGGGGTTGGTGCGCTCGGGCGTCAGGTCGTAGTTGCGGGCAATGGCCGCATCTACGTCGGCCAGATCGGCAAAGTATTCGGGGTGCTCGGCAATCCACAGGCTGGCCAGGGTCTCAATAGACTCCATCGGCGCATTGGCGAGCATTTTGGCGCGCACGCCGCAAAAGAAGCGGCGCACATCGGCTTGGCTGGGTTGAAACATAGCCCTGCAGCGTAGCATGCAAACTATAGGGCTGGGGCCGACCTTGCCAGTGGGAAGTTCAACCTGTCTGGGAAATGGAGAGCTGCTTTGCGCCCTGGATCAATCTTGGGCAAAAGCCGCAATTTCCAAGGTGGCCGTGTCTGACACGGTTTGCACTTCTAGTTTTTGCAGGTCGGCACATATTTCCTGATAAGCGCTATAGCGCTGGACGTTGCCAGGCTCCGGGGGGCGCAAGGCGAATAGCACGGCTTCTGGCAGATGGTTGCGGCCCCTGAGTCGCTTGACCTTTTGCAACCAGGCATCGCCATGGGTGTAAATATCGACGGGCGTCTCTTGATTCAAGCGCAAGGGCTTGATGACCTTGTGGGGTTTGCCATCTTGCTCCTGCACCAAAGGGAATTTGGCGTGAAACACCTCATCGCCCACTCGCAACGGCCCAAAAGGCATGGTCAATTGCAGGCCATGGAGCAATTGGCGGATGTTTTTTTCCATCGTTTGCTCGACATATTCCTGTGTCACGAAATTGCGCTGCACACAATGCTCGAACCGCCGTACTAATTCGGTAGCTGGGTCTGTCGTTAAGACAGTTCGCGAAGGCCCAAAGCGCAGCATGGCCTCACGCGGGTGGGTGAGTGATTCAAACAATTGGCGCAAGGCATCAGCGCGCCTAAGCGCTGGGGTTTGGGCCACTGCCTGCGCTACGCGCTGCAGTTCCTCTTCCATCGCATGGATGGCCCGCAGATAAATGGCACGTGGTAATTCTTCAAAAAAATCAGTAATGCGCTTAGTTCGCTGTGTCTGCAGTTTGAAGTCGAAGAAACCCGTTGTGGGGCATAGCAGCACCACTCCAGCGTTGGCAAACTCCCCCGTTTCTCGGTAGGGTGAAAACTGTAGAACGGCGTAGCGGCAGGCAACGGGGGTCATTCTGTTCTCCAGAAATCAGCGGTGGCGCAGCGCTCCAGCAAACGCAGCGCTTGCGCAGTGTCAAAACGGGCTGGGATGTCGAACTCGGAATTTTCCCACAGCCACTCTTCAGGCGCCGTCGCCATGGCCTGGGTTGCAGCACCTAGCGCACTGTGCAGCCATTGGGCATGGTGTGCCTGCTCTACCAAGTCCCCAGTCAGTAATGACCATTGCTCGGCGAACACATGCTGGGTACTGAACTCCACAGCATCAAAGCAGCTGCTGAAGGCCAAATTATGGTCAATTACGACCAGTGCCTCACGCTCTACGCTCCACAGCAGATTGGTATTGCCGTGCAGCCTGTCGGGGTTGCGCACCCACCAATCAAACGCCAGAAGCTGGCGCTGTAACTGTGGAGCAACCTTGTGGCGAATGCCAGGCTCTAGCCAGGTAACGTGGCGCTGCTCGCATGAGCCGAATGCGGGCAGGCTGCCTACGGCTTGCCAATCCCTTGGCAGCTCACGCACCAACGCCTCGTCGAGTTGCAGCAAGGCAAAAGGTGCCAGCGGCAAACCCAATGCCTGTCCTAGATGGGCGCAAATCCATTCACTCCACAAGCTGGCTCGGTTGGTTTGCTGGCCTTTGACGTAGTAGTGTTGACCATCTTCCCCTCGGCACAACAAGGGCTGGGACAGACCTTGCTGTGCCGGGCCGATAACTTCCACAACGGCAATGATGGGCGGGGCCATAGGTGCAGCTCAGGTAGGACGCTTTACGGCCTGCTTTGAATACAGGCGCACGCCGCAAAAAGAAGCGGCGCACATCGGCTTGGCTAGGTTGAAACATAGCCCTGCAGCGTAGCATGGGCCGCAGGGCGTTGTGTGGCAAACAGTTGCTTACGGAGACGTCTCGCCCGGAAATACCAACATGGCCTGCAAGCCGTTGCTGCGCCCCGGCACCGGGCTGGTCAGGGTGAAGTTGGCCCCATGCTGGCGGGCAATGCTGCCGACGATGGACAGGCCCAGCCCATAGCCTAGACGCGCGGCATCGGCCCGCACGTGGCGCTGCTGCACCGTGGGCAGGTCGGCGGCGGCGATGCCGGGGCCGCTGTCGCGCACGATGATGGCCGGGGGCTGCGCCTGCACGGCCAGTTCCACCGGGCCGCTGCTGTAGGTGAGGGCGTTGTCGATCAGGTTGCGCAGGGCGATGGCCAGGGTGTCGATGTCGCCCAGCACGGTGATGGGGGCGGCAGCGTCCGGCGGTTCCCAATCCAGGCGTTTTTGCGCCTGGGGCTGTTGCCAGAATTCCTGCGCCAGGGTGGTACACAGTTGCCCCAAATCCACCGCCGTGCGCTGCTGGACGGCGGCTTCGGCCCGCGACAGTTGCAGCAGCCGTTCGGTACGGTGGCTCAAGGTGTGCAGGGCTTGCAGGATGGGCTGGATTTGCGCCAGTGCGATGTGTCCGCTGCCTGAGGCCTCGGCCTGTTCGATGGCGGTATGCAGGCGCAGCCGTACCGAGGCCAGGGGCGTGCGCAGTTCGTGCGCGGCATTGGCGGCCAGGGCGCGTTCCACGTCCAGGGCCAGGTGCAGGCGGTGCAGCAGTTGGTTCACGTCCTGGCCGACCTGGTGCAGCTCGCGCGGCAGATCGGCCAGGGTCAAGGGCTGCAAATGGTCGCCGCTGCGCTGCTGGATTTGCGCTTGCAGCCAGCGCAGGGAGCGCAGTTCGCGCCGGGCAATCCAGTGAATCAGCCACAGCAGCACCGGCAGCATGAGCAGCAGCACGGCGATCAGGCCGCTGGCGGTGCGCCAGCGTGCCTGGGCGCGTTCTTCCAGCGGGTCGGCCAGTTGCAGCCACAGGCCGCTGGCCGGTTCGTGCAGGGTGTAGATGCGGTGGCGGCGCGTATCGTAAAAACCTTCTTGCAGGGGCGCGGCAAAGGCATGGTCGGGGGCGGCACTGGAGCGCAGCAGCAGGTCGCCCCGGGCATCGCGCAGTTGCAGCGACAGCGGCTCGGTGTAGTCGGAGCCGGGCACTTCGCCCAGGATGCGCACGCCGTGCGCGGGGGCCGGGGTGGCGGCATCGAGCAGCGCGGGGTAGAGCTGGCGATGGGCGCTTTCCACCAGCTCGGTATCGAAGTTGTGCTGGATTTGCGTATCCACATACCAGGCGACCAGGGCGGTGCTGACGCTCCAGACCAGCGCCACTGCCGCCACCAGCGGGCGGGCCAGGCGGGTGGCCAGCGAGGTTTGGCTGCGCGGGGGGCGACTACTCATACCCCCTCCAGCCGGTAGCCGGTGCCGCGCACGGTCTGGATGAGGTGGCTGCCCAGCTTGCGGCGCAGGCGGCTGATGAACACCTCCAGCGTGTTGCTGTCGCTGCTGGCATCCCATTGGTAGAGGGCTTCTTGCAGGCGCTCGCGGGTAAAAATCTGCGCCGGGCGGCTGGCCAGCACGCGCAGCAAGGCCCATTCCTTGGGCGTGAGGACGACGGGCAGGCCCGCCACCAGCACCACTTCCCGCGCCAGGTCGATCTGCACGCTGCCGCGTACCACCTGGGCGCCGGCCTGCTGGCTGCGCCGCCGTTCGATGGCGCGGAGCCGGGCCAGCAGTTCCTCAGGGTCGTAGGGTTTGACCAGATAGTCGTCCGCCCCCGCATCCAGCCCCCGGATGCGGTCGCTGACCTGATCGCGGGCCGTGACGGCAATCACCGTCGGGCTGTCCGGGGCGGTGCGCAGTTGCGGCAACAGCGCCAGGCCGTCGCCATCGGGCAGGTTCAAATCCAGCAGCACGGCCCAGTAATGGTTCACGCTGACCAGGGGGCGGGCCTGGGCCAGGCTGTCGGCCCAGTCCACCTGGTAGTGCTTGGTGTGCAGATACGCCAGCACGGCAGCAGCCAGGGCGCGGTTGTCTTCTAGAAGCAGGATGTGCATGGTGAAAGCAGTGTAGGGGGCAGCCATGCTGCACGCCCAGGCTGAACGCTGGCTGAACATCAGGTTCAGCAGGCGTTCAGAGCGCCCGCGCACAGTCGCGCCCCATGATTGCTGTTGCTGCTGCCAAATTCCCCGCACTAATTCCCGCCCTGGCGGGCCGACTGCGCCGCCCGTCCCCCCTGTCACTGCCCCCGCGCACCGTGGCGCTGCTGCTGGCGCTGTGGTGCGCCGGGCCGCTGAACCTGGCGCTGTGGCACAAGCTGTCTGCGCTGGAAGACTTTGCCGACCCCTGGGCGCTCAAGCGCCTGGCCCTGGGCGGCCTGATTGCCGGGGCTACCTTCGTGTGGCTGATGCTGTGGTCATGGCCCGGGGTGCGCCGTCCGGCGTGGAGCCTGCACCTGCTGCTGGCCGCCAGCGTGCAGCACTTCATGCGCAGCTACGGGGTGGTGATGGACAGCTCGATGCTGGCCAACAGCCTGCATACCAACTGGACGGAAGCCTGGGCGCTGGTCACCCCCGCGCTGCTGATGCAGGTGCTGGTGCTGGCCGGGCTGCCCATCGTCTGGCTGTACCGGGGCGTGCAGATGCCGCGCCAGCGCCGGGGCTGGCTGCGCTCGGCCCTGTGGCTGCTGGCGGCGCTGATCGTGCTGGTCGGCGGCAGCCTGCGCCTGTACCGCGACCTGGCCCCGCTGCTGCGCAACCACACGGAAATCCGGTTCATGGTCAATCCGCTGGCGACGGTGGTGTCGTGGGCCAACGTCACGCTCAAACCCATCTTCAAGCCGAAAAAACCTTTTCAGCCGGTGACGGCAGGCACCACCCTGGGAGCCAGCTACACCGCGCAGGCAGCGGGCCGGCACAAACCGCCGCTGCTGGTGCTGGTGGTGGGCGAGACGGCACGCGGCGACCACTTCGGCCTGAACGGCTACGCCCGCGCCACCACGCCGCAACTGGCGCAGCGGCAGGTACTGAGCTGGGCGCAGGTGCAGTCGTGCGGCACCAACACCATTGCCTCGGTGCCGTGCATGTTCTCGCCGCTGGGCAAGGAGGGGTACGAAGGGCGCAAGGCCGAATACGGCAATCTGCTGGACATCGTGCAGGCGGCGGGCCTGGGCGTGCGCTGGCTGGACAACCAATCGGGCTGCAAGGGCGTGTGCGAGCGCATCCCCAGCGCCGACGCCCAGGCCATTGCCACGCCCGCGCAGCGCCAGCAGTGGTGCCGCGATGGCGAATGCCTGGACCGCCTGATGCTCGGGGAGCTGGACGGCCAGCTGGCCGCCATCCCCGCCGCGCAGCGCCAGCAGGGCGTGGTGCTGGTGCTGCACCCAATGGGCAGCCACGGCCCGGCGTACTACCGCCGCTCGGCCCCGGACAGCAAGCATTTCACGCCCGAATGCGCCACCCACGTCACCTCCGATTGCAGCCGGCAGGACTTGGTGAACGTGTACGACAACAGCCTGGTGGAAACCGACGCCTTCCTGGCCCAGACCATCGACTGGCTGCGTACCCAGGAGCAAGACTTTGCCCCCGCCATGCTTTATGTGGGCGACCACGGTGAATCGCTGGGGGAAAACGGCCTGTACCTGCACGGCCTGCCCTATCGCATCGCCCCGCAGGCGCAAAAGCACGTGCCCTGGGTGCTATGGCCCGGCACGCTGCAAGAGCGCACCGGCTGGCACGAAGCATGCAGCCGCGCCCAGCTGGCCCAGCCGCTGACGCATGATGCCTACTTCCACACCGTGCTGGGGATGCTGGATATTGCGACGCCCTATTACCAAGGCCCGCTGGATGCGCTGGCCGCCTGCCGCGAGGGTGTGGGGTAAAAAAGCGGCAACCGCGAAATGACGAAATGACATCCCAGTGCGGGAAGGGCGGCTACAGGCCCTAAGATTTCGCCTTTTTACGCAAAGAGACAGAGGCGGCGGGATGGATCTTCACACCTGGGTGGCGTTTTTCATGGCCAGTGTTTTTATTGCCGTCTCCCCAGGCTCGGGGGCGGTGCTGTCGATGAGCCATGGCCTGGCCTACGGCGTGCGCCAGACGACGGCCACCATCATTGGGCTGGAGCTGGGCTTGGTGCTGATTTTGCTGATTGCCGGTGGCGGCGTGGGCGCGGTGCTGGTGGCCTCGGAACTGGCGTTTACCGTGGTCAAGGTGCTGGGCGCGTGCTATTTGCTGTACCTGGGCTGGCGGCAGTGGCGCAGCGCTGGCAATGCGCTGGATGTGGCGCACCTGCAAGGGCAGGCCAGCCTGCCGTGGCGCAGGCGTGTGCTGCTGGGTTTTTTCACCAACGCGACCAACCCCAAGGGCATTGTCTTCATGGTGGCGGTGCTGCCGCAGTTTTTAAGCGCCAGCGCCCCGCTGTGGCTGCAGCTCCTGATCATGGCGGCAACGATGATTGGTGTGGATTTGTTTGTCATGCACGGCTACGCGCTGGGTGCCAGTGTGTTGCGCCGCTGGATGCGCAGCCACCAGGCCCAGCGGCTGCAAAACCGGGTGTTTGGCGGCCTGCTGATGGCGATTGGCGCGGGGCTGTTCTTTGTGCGCAGGCAGGTAAATTAGATAGCGCCTACCGCTGGTGAATAAACGATCTTGGATATAAAACAGCTTGATGTTGTTTATTTATAAGCGGCGGTAGCTCCTGTTTTTAATTCATAGATGCAAAAAAACGCTGCCAGAGGCAGCGGGTGTCGGGGGCGTAGGGGATGCTGGGGATGCTGGGGATGTCAGCAGGTGCTTAGCGCACTTGGCCCAGACATTGGTTGCGCAAGTTTTTGTCCGTTACGGCATTGCACTCACCGACCGAGCGCTTGACCAGACCCAGGCAGTAGTGGCGCTTGTTCTTTTCAAGAATCGCGTTGCAGTGGCCCACGGATTTTTTAGCCTTGGCGCGGCAAAAATTACGTTGGTCTGAGTTGGAAATGTTGGTGCAATGTGCATCAGAGGCAGCAAATGCGGAGCCCATGCCGACAGCGCCTACGACGCAGATGCAAGCCAGGGCCAGCTTGCGGGTCAGGGAAGAAAAAGTGGATGCGTGCATATCTCTTGTCTCTCTTGCTTTATGAATAGGGGATAGGGGATGAAACACGGCCCCCGGATGCTGCGTTGGAAATGCACCGCACGGGGCCACGGTTGGCAGTGCACACTGCCAAGCGGCGGATTGTCTTAAACAGGACAAGAAGTACGCAAAGTTTTACAATTTTTGCTTTTTGCAGGAACTTTATGTAAAACCGTTTTGCCGCCATGCCTCAAACACGGTGACGGCGACGGCGTTGGATAGGTTCAGGCTGCGCTGGTCGGGGCGCATAGGCAGGCGCAGGCGCTGCGCGGGGGGGAAGAAGCCTTCACGAATCTCTACCGGCAGGCCCTTGGTTTCGCAGCCAAACACCAGGTAGTCGCCCGGCTGAAACTGCAGGTCAAAGGCGTTGCTGCTGCCACGGGTCGTCAGGGCAAACATGCGCTGGGGAGGTGGTTGTTCGGCATCCACAAACGCCTGCCAACTGGCGTGACGGCGCACGCTGGCGTACTCGTGGTAGTCCAGCCCCGCGCGGCGCATGTGGCGGTCTTCCATGGAAAAGCCCAGCGGCTCAATCAAATGCAGGCTGCAGCCGGTGTTGGCCGCCAGGCGGATGATGTTGCCCGTATTGGGCGGAATTTCGGGGTGGACAAGCACGATATGAAACATGGGGCGCGATTGTGCGCCTGCCGCAGGCCGCCTGCCTGGGCGTGGGCATTGCGTGCATTGCCAGAATTTACGGCGTGCGGGCAATGCACAACACCTCCACCTGGGCAGCGCCTGCGGCCAGCAGGGTGTGGCTGGCCGCCGTCAGGGTGGCCCCGGTGGTGAAAACATCGTCCAGCAGCAGAACGCGCTGGCCCTGCACCTGTGCTTGTGCGGGCGCTGCAACGGCAAAGGCGTGGCGCAGGTTGCGCAGGCGCTGCGCCCGGCCCAGGCCCCGCTGGCTGGGTGTGTGCTGCGGGCGTACCAGGGCGTTGCAGCAACAGCGGGGTACCGGCTGAGCGTGGCTGGAGCGGGCCAGTTGCCGCACCAGGTGCTGGGCCAGTTGGGCGCTTTGGTTGAACCCGCGCTCGCGCAGGCGCTGGGCAGACAGGGGAATGGGCAGCAGCAGGTCGGCGCGGGCCAGCGCAGCACGCACTGCGCTGCTGCTGCCCAGGTACTGCGCCCAGGCACGGGCTAGGGCAGGTTCGGGGTGCAGCTTCCAGCGGGTGAGCACATCGGCCCAGGGGTAGCTGTAATCCACCCACACGGTGCAATGGGCCCAGGGCGGCGGTTGGCGCAGGCAGGCACCGCAGCGCTGCGCCGTGCTGCTCGTTGTGCCTGTTGCCGTACCCGTTAGCGGCAGGCCGCAGCCGGTGCAGCGCAGCGTGTTGGCGGTGTTCGCTGCTGGGGCAAAACGCTGCCAGCACGCCGGGCACAGCGGCCCGCCTACGGCCCAGCCATGGCAGGCCAGGCACTGCTGAGGCAGGTGGTGTGATAGCCATGTGGCCGCGCGTGCAAGCATGGAATCAATATACTGCACGGCGCTGAACCCATCGGCCCCCCCCGCCGCCCTGGCTGCGCCCCCCTTTGCGCCGACGCATGCGCAGCAGGGGCGGCTCTGGATTGATTGCATGTCTGACTTCCTTCCCCCCACTATTGACCCCCAGGCCGCCCAGCGTTGGCACCAGGCAGCTCCCTTGACTTCCCCCTGGCTGCACGAAGAAGTCGGGCGGCGCATGCAGGAGCGCCTGGGCTGGATTGCCCAGGCCCCCGCCACCTGGTGCCACTGGCAGCCCCTGCGCGGCGGAGTGGCAACGCACGATTTAATCGCCCAGCGCTACCCGGCAGCGCCGTGCTATGTGGTGGAGACCACGCCCGCCGCTGAGCAGGCCGCCCGCCAGCGCTGGGCCAGCAGTTGGTGGCAGCGCCTGCGCGGCAGCCAGACCACCGTGGGCCTGCCGCCAGAGGCTGGGGCGCACATGCTGTGGGCCAATATGCTGCTGCACGAGCAGGCCAACCCGCTGGCGCTGCTGCGCCAGTGGCATACGGCGGTGGCGGTCAATGGCTTTGTCATGTTTTCCTGCCTGGGGCCGGAGACGGTGCACACCCTGCGCAAGCTGTACGCGCAACTGGGCTGGCCCCCGGCGGGGCAAAGCTTTACCGACATGCACGACTGGGGCGACATGCTGATCCAGACCGGCTTTGCCGAGCCGGTAATGGACATGGAAACCATCACTCTGAGCTTTCCCAGCCCCGAGCGCCTGCTGCAAGAGCTGCGCGAGCTGGGGCGCAACCTCCACCCCCAGCGTTTTGGCGGCCTGCGTGGCCGGGCCTGGCGCACGCAGTTGTTGACCTTGATTGACCAGCACCTGCGCCTGCCTGATGGACAATTGGGCCTGCATTTCGAAATCGTCTACGGCCACGCCTTCAAGGTGGCACCGCGCGGCGCACGCCAGGTGCGCAAAAGCCGCGCTGATCTGGCTATCGGCCCCTGAGCGGGCCCCTAGCGTGGCCTATTTGGCGCATAACCCCAGGGAGAAAAAAACTATGCAACGCCGCCAGGTACTCCATACCGCCGTAGCTGCTGCCGCAGCTGTCGCAGCCCTCACGCTGGCAGGCTGCCAAGCCAAAAGCGACCTGCCCCTGGAGGGCATGGACTTGACCGGTACGGAAAACGGTAAGGACTTTCCGCTGTTTGACCCTGAGGGGCGCCAGCGCTCCATCAAGGACTTTGCCGGCAAGGTCGTCGTCGTCTTTTTTGGCTACGTGCAGTGCCCGGACGTCTGCCCCACCACCATGCAGGAAATGGCCGAAGTCACCACCCTGCTGGGTGCGCAGGGCGAGCGCTTGCAGGGCATTTTCATCACCGTCGACCCCGAGCGCGATACGCCCGAGGTGCTGCGGGCCTATACGCACAACTTTGGCGACAACATCCTGGGCCTGACCGGCACGCCCGAGCAGGTGGCCGAGGTGGCGCGCAGCTTCAAGGTCTTTTACAAGAAAGTGCCCGGCAGCACGCCGCAGACCTACACCATGGACCATTCGGCGGGCCTGTATATGTACGACCCCCAGGGCCAGTTGCGCGTCTACCACCGCTACGGCCAAGGGGCGCAGGCGTTGGCCAAGGATGCCAAGACGCTGCTTGACCACGTGGGCGGCGCGTAAAAACAAGCAACCCGGCCTAGGCCGGGTTTTTTTACAGGGTGGTGATAGCGCTTGTGATGGCTGCTGGCAGCGGGTTTTAAGCAAACTCCACCAGGGCTTTTTTCATCTTTTTCATCGCGGCGACTTCAATTTGGCGGATGCGCTCGGCGCTAACGCCGTATTCGGCGGCCAGTTCGTGCAGCGTCATGCCGCCGCTGCCGTCGTCGTTGACGTGCAGCCAGCGCTCTTCCACGATGCGGCGGCTGCGGGCGTCCAGGCCCTCCAGGGCGTGGGCGATGCCGTCGCTGGCCAGCACGTCGCGCTGGCGCGATTCAAGCATGGCCGTCGGTTCATGGCGCTGGTCGCTCAGGTAGGCAATGGGGCCAAAGGCGGCTTCGCCGTCGTCGCTGGGGCTGGGGTCCAGCAGCACGTCGCCCCCGGCCAGGCGCGCTTCCATTTCCATGACTTCTTCGGGCTTGACGCCCAGCTTGCCGGCCATGGTGCCCACCTGCTCGGGCGTGAGGGTGTCGCGCAGCAGTGCGTCATCGTCCAGGGCGGCGTCGGCCTGCATGCCTTGCTTCATGGAGCGCAGGTTAAAGAACAGCTTGCGCTGCGCCTTGGTGGTGGCCACCTTCACCATGCGCCAGTTTTTAATGATGTATTCGTGGATCTCGGCCTTGATCCAGTGCATGGCGTAGCTCACCAGGCGCACGCCCTGGTCGGGGTCGAAGCGCTTGACGGCTTTCATCAGACCGACGTTGCCTTCCTGGATCAGGTCGCCTTGCGGCAGGCCGTAGCCCAGGTATTGGCGCGAGATGGAGATCACCAGCCGCAGGTGCGACAGGATCAGGCGTCCAGCGGCGTCCAGATCGCTGTGTTCCTTGAGCTTGCGGGCGTATTCCTGCTCTTCTTCCAAAGTGAGCATGGGCATACGGTTGGCTGCGCTGATGTAGGCATCCAGATTCCCCAAGGAAGGCAGCATGGCCCAGGGGTTGGTCGGTGCCAGGGTCGTCGCAGTGCAAGCAGGGGTGGTGGTCATCGCAATTCGTCCTTTCATCCAACAACGGGATATTAGCACTCAGTAGATGCGAGTGCTAAAGCCAAAGTTCCCGAATTTCAAAAGAATGCAAAGCGTTGGCCACCTCTGGAGTGAGAGGTTTAGAACACGCTCTCAGAACGTCAGCACCTTGTCTGCGGCCATGATCCAGTCGGTCAGCTCCGTCAGGTTGCCGATGGCGGTGCCGGGCAGCAGCGGCAGCTCGATCAGGCCCCGGTTTTGGGCGCAGGTGCGGCACACGCGCACGGTGGCGCCCGCTTCGATCAGCATTTCCAGGTGGTTTTGCAGGCCCTTGCCGCCTTGGCCGTCGTTGTGGCCGGGCAGGGCCAGGACAACCGCGTCCGACATCAAAAAGACGGTGACGGCGGGCTGCTCATCGTGCGCGGCCAGCATATTGGCAACGCGCAGGGCAGACAGGCAGCGCTCACTACCGTAAGGCGCAGCGTGGATGACGATGGCGATTTTTTGGGGCATGGGTCTTCTCCTGGAAAACGTGGTTCGCTGGGGCTTAGCGGCGGATCAGGTAGCGCAGGCGCGGGCCGTCTTGTTCAACGCTCAGCACTTCGTAGCCGTGGTTTTTAGCATCTTGCGGGATGTTGTTGATGGACTGGGCGCAGTCGCTGAGCACTTCAAGGATATCGCCGGGCTGCAGCGTGGGCATGGTCTCCAGCGTAGCAATCGCCGGGTAGGGGCAGGGTTCGCCCAGCATATCCAGGGTGTGGGTCGGGGTGTAGGTGGGGGGGGGGCATGGGAGATCTCCTTTAAATCGTCGCGGTGTGCGGGGTGGTAGCGGTCGCAGCGGCAGCGCGGCGGGCAAAGAAGCGTTTTTCCCACCACAGCACCAGCAGCAGCGCCAGGGCCAGCAGCACGTAGGTTGCCAGCAGGCCGCCATAGGGGCCGAGTGCGGTCAGTAGGTTGACCTTGGCAAAGTCCAACACCAAAAGCGGTGCCAGGTCGTCCCACAGCAGGGCCAGCAGGGTGGAACCGATGACGTTGCCCAGCCCCACCCACCAAAAGTGCACCTGGCCTTCAACGGCGCGGTACATCCAGCCGGTTTCGCACCCACCGGCCAGCACGATGCCAAAGCCAAACAGCAGGCCGCCGAGTACGGCGTTGGGCCCGGCCCAGAAGATTTTCGGCTCCATCCCCAGCTGCAGGTAGCTAAATACGCCGATGGAACCTGCCGCCATGCCCAGCAAGATGGCCTTGGCCATTTGCGTGCGACCAGTCAGCCACAGGTCGCGAAAGGCCGAGGTAAAGCACACCTGGGCGCGTTCGATGATGAGGCCAAAGGCCAGGCCAAACAGCGCGGCAAAGCCCAGCTTGGGCGCTTCGAGCACCTTGGCCAGGGCAAACAGCACAAAGCTGCAAAAAATCACCATCCCCAGTACAAAGCGGCGCTGGGCCTGGTTGTTCGGGCGGGCCTGCGCTGCGGGGACGCTTGAGGCCGTAGGGGCCGTGCTGAATTTTTTCACCTGCACCGGGATGCGGAACATCGGCAGCAGGCTGAACTTGGCCCCCGCCAGCGAGCCAATCGCCGTGGCAATGGCAAACAGCCAGGCGTGCAGGGAAAACTGCGGAATACCGGTAAAAAACGCCGCCAGGTTGCAGCCCATGGCCAGGCGCGCGCCAAAGCCGGCAATGATGCCGCCTGTCACCGCCTGCACGATGCGGATGCGGTGCTGGGGAAAGCGCAGCTTGACGTTGTTGGCCCACAGTGCGGCGCTAAAGCAACCGGCGAACATGCCCAAAATCATCAAGCCGTCGATACGCGTCAGGGGCGAGCCTTGCAGGCCAATGATTTGGAAATAGCCCCAGGTGGACACGTCCACCCCCAGCCACTGCAGCACGTGCCCGCCCCAGCGGGTGAATTCGCCCGTTACGGCCCAAAAGGTGCCGGTCAGGCCAAAGTAATACGCCGACAACACGCCAGCGGCCAGCACCGCCGGTACGGGCGACCAAAAGCGCACCAGGTACTGGTGCTTGAAATCCTGCCAAGTCATCTGGCCGATCCTTCTCAACAAAAAAAGCACGGCAAGCCGTGCATGGGAGTTTCTTTACGGGCAGCCCGCCGCGACTTTAATTTCTAGAAAAAGAATGAAGACGCCGCAGAACCTGCAGAGGTGCAAGTGTAGTGACTAGGACAAACCCAGGGTGGCAACGTACGTTTTTTTATTTTTGATAGCAGCTACCGCTGGCAATACAAGGATTTCAACGTCAAAGCAGCCCACTATCGTTAACTGTAGGGCGCAAGCAGCTATAAAAAAACCGCCCAGTGGGCGGCGAAAGGGAGGGAGTCAAAAAGCAAGTGTGCTGACTGCTTACGCCGTGGGCAAGAAGCCTTCGACCGAAAGGTAGCGCTCGCCCGTGTCGTAGGCAAAGCCCAGTACGCGGCTGCCTGCGGGCAGTTCGGGCAACTTTTGGGCAATCGCGGCCAGCGTTGCGCCGGAGGAAATGCCTACCAGCAGCCCCTCTTGCGCAGCAGCGCGGCGGGCGTATTCGCGTGACGATTCGGCATCGACCAAAATGGTGCCGTCCAGCAAATTGACGTCCAGGTTCTTGGGGATAAAGCCCGCGCCCAAACCTTGGATGGCGTGGGGGCCGGGAGCGCCGCCGGAGATGACGGGCGACTCCTTGGGCTCGACGGCAAACACTTTCAGGTGGGGGAATTTGGCCTTGAGCACGCGGGCCACGCCCGTCAGGTGCCCGCCGGTGCCTACGCCCGTGATGAGCACGTCCAGCCCGTCGGGGAAGTCGGCCAGCACTTCCTGCGCGGTGGTGCTGGCGTGGATGTCGGCGTTGGCCGGGTTGTCAAATTGCTGGGGAATCCAGGAGTCGGGAATTTGCGCGGCCAGCTCTTCGGCGCGGGCAATGGCGCCTTTCATGCCTTTTTCCTTGGGCGTGAGGTCAAACTTGGCACCGTAGGCCAGCATCAGGCGGCGGCGCTCCACGCTCATGCTGTCGGGCATGACCAAAATCAGCTTATAGCCTTTGACGGCGGCCACCAGGGCCAGGCCCACGCCGGTGTTGCCACTGGTCGGTTCGATGATAGTGCCGCCGGGTTTCAAGGCACCGGACTTTTCTGCCGCCTCCACCATCGCCAGGGCGATGCGGTCTTTGATCGAGCCGCCGGGGTTGCCGCGCTCGGATTTGATCCAGACCTGAGCGCCCGCGCCCAGGATGCGGTTCATACGAATGGCAGGGGTGTTGCCAATGGTTTGCAGAATATTGTCAGCTTTCATAAGGGCTCCAGCAGGTTGCAGTGCCGTGCATTGTGGCCCACTTGTTCCCACAGACAACCATATAAATATGACACAAACGGATAAGCCACCCGGGGTTTGCCCGGATAATGCGCCCCTGTGAAGCCCACCAGACCGCCGCCGGTGCACGTGCCGAAAGGCCGCACTGGAGGAACGTCCGGACTGCATAGGGCGGCGTAGCAGCTAACGGCTGCCCACCGTGAGGTGAGGATCAGAGCAACAGAGACGAGTTCGAGCGTAAGAGCGTCCACTCAGGGTGTTCTGCGGTTCACCAGCGCAAGCTGGTGCGGGTGGCGTAAGCCAGCCGGTGACGGGCAAAGCCCGGCACAACGCAGCACCTCGGGCGCTGTGCGCCCGAGGTGAAACGGGCAATCTCTACGCGCAGCAACACCAAGTAGGCACACGTTGACGGGGCCCCCGGAGTGTGCGGGTAGGTGGCATCGAGCCGGTGGGGCGACCCCCGGTCCAGAGTAATGGCGGTCACGCCTGGGGCAACCCAGGTGCACAGAATCCGGCTTATCGGTGGGCTTCACACTTTTCATTTTTCACCCCCCAACAGTTCAAGGTGCTTGGCATGGCCAGCACCTTTTTTTGTGCCCGCCGGGTTCAGGCGCTGGCGTGCTCAGGGGCATCTGTATCCCATGGAATTTGGCCCAACTGTATCTATTGCTGAAATAGACCCTAGGGAAAATACCGGCCAAGTCAATCACCCTGATTTTTAAAAAATATTGAAAAAACGGGTGATTTTCTTGATGCATATCAATTACACGAAACGGTCAACCCGCCATGGACAAAAACGCCCCTCTCACCTCTCCTGAAAATACTTCGCGCCGTCGTTTTTTAAATCGGGCCGCTACGGCTGGTTTAACGGGCGGTGGCTTGGCCATGGGCCTGAATGCCTGCACCAAGGAAACACCCGCTGCTGCCGATAATGCCCCGGTGCAAGCGGCTGCCAAGGCGCAGGCGCATGACGCATATTCGGTGGCCCCTGGCCAGTTGGATGAGTACTACATGTTCTCCAGCGCCGGTCACGCTGGGGATGTGCGTATTTTTGGCCTGCCTTCGGGGCGCGAATTCAAGCGTGTGCCGGTTTTTAACACCGACTGCATGGTGGGCTGGGGCATTACCAATGAATCCAAGGCCATTATTGGCACCAACCCCGATGGTTCGGTGAAATACAACACCGGCGATACCCACCACATTCACCCCTCGTATACCGATGGCACTTACGATGGCCGTTATTTGTTTGTCAATGACAAAATTAACTGCCGTTTAGGGCGTGTGCGCCTGGATACGATGGAATGCGACAAAATTACCCAAATTCCGAATATCCAAGGTTTTCACGGCACCTTCCCAGATAAGCGCGACCCGGTCGACCCGGAAATTAACTACACCACCCGTGTGTTTTGCGGTTCTGAGTTTTCCGTGCCCCTGCCCAATTTTGGCCAAGGTTTGGACGATATTGAGAACTACCGCTCTTTGTTTACCTGCATTGATGCCGAAACCATGGACGTGCGCTGGCAGGTATTGATTGACGGTAACTGCGAGCTGGTGGCCTCTTCCTACGACGGAAAACTGGCCGCTACCACCCAGTACAACACCGAAATGGGCGTGCATTACGAGGACATGATGTCCGTCGAAATGGACGATTGCCTGTTCTTTAACGTGGCGCGTATTGAGCAAGCGGTGAAAGACGGCAAGTTCACCACCTACGGCGACTCGAAAGTGCCGGTGGTCGATGGCCGCAAAGCCAGCAACGCAGACCCCAAAACGGCACTGACCTGCTACGTGCCGATTCCCAAAAATCCGCACGGCGTGAACGTCAGCCCCGACGGTAAGTACTACGCTTGCGCGGGCAAACTCTCGCCCACGGCCAGCCTGATTGCCCACGAAAAAGTGTTGCAATGGTTCGAAGGTGAACTCAAAGATGAGCGCGAAGCTGTGGTGGCCGAGCCCGAGTTGGGTCTGGGCCCACTGCACACCGCTTTTGATGGCCGGGGCAATGCCTACACCACCTTGTTCCTGGACAGCCAAATCGTGAAATGGAACGTGGAGAACGCCATCAAGTTCTTCCAAGGCGACAAGAGCGTGGAAGTGGTGGTTGACCGCCTGGATGTGCATTACCAGCCAGGTCACGGCTTTACCTCGATGGGTGAGACGCGCGAAGCGGATGGCAAGTACATGATTTCGGATAATAAATTCTCGAAAGACCGCTTCCTTCCCGTCGGCCCACTGCACCCGGAGACTTCGCAACTGATCGACATCAGCGGCGACAAAATGAAACTGGTGCACGACAACCCGGTGACTTCCGAGCCGCACGACTCCATCATTATTCGCCGCGATATTATTAAACCCAAGCAGGTGTATACGCTTGACCAGTTCCCGCTGGCGCTCAAGAGCCCGAAAGATTCGGGTATCTTCCGCGAGGGTAAAAAAGTCACCATCAAAATTGCCAGCCAGGCCCCGGCATTCAGCCTGCGGGAATTCCGTGTGAAAAAAGGCGATGAGGTGACGATTATCTTGACCAACCTGGACAAGATCGAAGACTTGACCCACGGTTTTGCGATTCAGCGGTACAACATCAATTTTATTGTGAATCCCCAGGAAACCAGGTCGGTTACGTTTAAGGCTGATAAACCTGGTGTCTACTGGTGCTATTGCACGCACTTCTGCCATGCCTTGCACATGGAGATGCGTTCGCGCTTTATTGTCGAACCCTAAAAACTCACTCCCTCTACACGGTTCCATAGCCCCACGGCCCTGGATTGTTTTCAGGGTTGTGGTCTATTGATTATGGCGTTTGCCATCTCATTCATTGAGATGGCTTTTTTCTTTTGGGGGCGGGGCGCAGGCGTTGGTGCTGAATAATTTCTCCCAGGGCTTGCAGGGCCGCTTCTTGCGCCGGGCCCAGGGGATAGCCGAAATTCAGGCGTAAACATTCGCTGAATGCGCGTTGGGCTGAAAAAATCGGTCCCGGGGCAATACTGATACCCCGGGCCAGGGCCTCGCGGTGTACGGCCAGGGTATCTACCCCGGGAAGTTCTAGCCATAAAAAATATCCCCCATCCGGATTGGTCATGTGCCAGGGGGGTGGGAAATATTTTTCAACGGCAGCCATTAATTCTTTTTTCTGCGTCTCGAGCCTTTTTCGCAAGGCGCGTAAATGCTTGTCAAAGCCGCCGTACTTTAAATAATCAGAAAACACCATTTGCAGCGGCACGGCGCTGGCCAGGCTGGTGCTGTATTTTTGCCGCTGTACCTGCTGGGCAAAGCGCCCAGCGGCCACCCAGCCCACGCGGTAGCCGGGGGCCAGGCACTTGGAAAAGGACGAGACGTGCAGCACCAGCCCATCGGTATCCAGCGCCTTGCTGGCCAAGGGCGGCTCGGCGCCGAAGTACAGCTCTCCGTAGACATCGTCCTCAATCAACGGCACCTGGTGTGTGCGCATCAAGCTCAACAGGGCCCGCTTGCGTGCATCGGGCACGCACGCGCCGGTGGGGTTGGCAAAGTTCAGGCTCAACAGGCAGGCTTTGATGGGGTGTTCTTGCAGCGCCTGGGCCAGGGCGTCCAGGCAGACGCCTTCTTGCGGGGCGCTGGGGATTTCGATCACCTTCAGGCCCAGGCGCTCGCAGGCTTGCAGGCCGGCGTAGAAGGTGGGCGCTTCAATGGCGATCACGTCGCCCGGGGTGGTCAGGGCCTGCAGGCACAGACTCAGACCCTCCATGGCACCGGCAGTAATCACAATTTCCTGCGGGGAGACGTTGGCCCCCTGGGCCAGGTAGCGCAGCGCCAATTGGCGGCGCAGTTCTTCGTTGCCTGGGGGCAGGTCGGTAATCACCGCCACGGGGTCGAGCTTGCGCGCTGCGGCGGCCAAAAACCGCCCCAGTTTGCCCAGCGGAAACAACTGGGGGTCGGGGAAGATGGAGCCCAGCGGGGTAATCGACGGGTCGCGCACGCTGGTGAGGATTTGAAAAATAAAGTCGCTCACCGCCAGGTCGGTAAAGCCGCGTGGTGGGGCTGAGCGCGGTGGCCGGTGCCCCAGCCGCGCCCGCACGAAGTAGCCGGACTTGGGGCGCGCCTCGATCAGGCCTTGGCTCTCCAGCAGGTAATAGGCCTGCGTGACGGTGGCTTGGCTGATGGTGTGCGCCTTGCACGCCTGGCGCACGGAAGGCAACCTCTCGCCAGGGCGCAACACCCCCGAAGTAATCAAACGGGCGGTGTGGGCGGCAAAGGTTTGGTAGAGGCTCATGGTCGGGGCGCATCCTAACCAGCCGGGCAAACGCCTCGCTGCCATGGGGGTGCAGCGTCGCGGTGGCTCAAGTAGCTCAAGTAGCCGCACTGGCAGTATTTGTGCCCCTGCTGCCCCAATAATGGCCCGATGCGAACCGACTACCTGCTCCATCCCCCGCGCCCTGCTGCCCCTGTACGCGATGCCGCCACCTTGCTGCTGCTGCGTGACGATCCGGCAGGCTGGGAAGTCCTGATGACGCGCCGCTCGGACAAGGCCAGCTTTGTTCCCGGCGGCTATGTGTTCCCCGGCGGCGGCATCGAAGCGCAGGATGCCCAGGCTGACCTGCCCGTGCTGGCCCGCCCCGATATGCCCGCGCCAGAGCGCACCGCCGCCATCGCCGCCGTGCGCGAGACGTTTGAAGAAATGGGCGTGCTGCTGGCTGTGCACGCCGATGGCCGCGCCGCCACCCAGGCCGATGTGCAGGCGCTGCAGCGCCAGGCACCGCTGTGGCCCCAGTTGCAGGCCTTGGGGCTGCGCCTGGATGTACGCGCAGTGTGGCAACTGGCCCACTGGACGGCTGATCCCAACGTGCCCAAACGCTTTGCCGTGCCGTTTTTCATCGCCCCCATGCCGCAGGGGCAAACCCCGGTGGCTGATGAAACCGAGCAATTTGCCCCCGTCTGGGTACAGCCCCAGCAGGCGCTGGCTGCACTGGCGGCAGGGCAGATGCCCATGATTTTCCCCACCGTGCGCACTTTGAAGCGCCTGGCCGGTTTTGCCACTGTGCCCGCGCTGCAGGCGGCGCTGCGCAACGGCCCGCTGTGGCGCAGCATGCCGCGTTCCGGGCTGCAGGCCGGGCAGGAATACCGCTGTACCGAGGACGAAGCCCCCTATGGCGAGCTGGCCCTGGTCTGCCCCGACGGCCAGGCCCGGCACGACATTGCCTGGCGTAGCGATGCCGCCGTGCCCCTGCGTAAAAACCTGCTGCGCCTCACTGCCCCCAACGCTGGCGTGATGACCGGCCCCGGCACCAACAGCTATTTGGTGGGCGAGGCTGCGACGGGCTTTATCGCCATCGACCCCGGCCCGGCGGATCGCGCACATATTCAGCGCCTGTACGCCGCTGCCGGGGGGGATATTCGCCACATCGTCTGCACCCATTCCCACCCCGACCACGCACCCGGTGCCTGGCTGCTGCAGGCGCTGTGCGTGCAGAATAGCAAGGGCGGCCAGCCCAAACCGCTGGTGTACGGCCTGCCCTCTGGCCCCGGGGCATTGCCCCATAGCCAGTTCCAGCCCGATTGCGTACTGCAAAATCAAGAGCTGCTAACGCTTACTGGGAAAGGGTTAGAGGTCAAAAACACTCAAAAAATCACCCACACCCTGCAAGCCATCCACACCCCTGGTCATACGGAAAACCATCTGTGCCTGCTGCTGGTGGAAGATGCCCTGCTGTTCACCGGCGACCACATCCTGAACGGCAGCACCACCATCATTAACCCGCCGGACGGCCATATGCAGGACTACCTGGACAGCCTGGACGTGCTCGACGCTCTGTGCGCGGCCCACGCGGTGGAGTTTCTGCTGCCCGCGCATGGCCATGTCCTGGGCAGCGCCCGGCAGGTGATTGCCCAGCTTCGCGCCCACCGCCTGGCGCGCGAGGCCAAGGTACTGGCTGCCCTGCAGGTGAAGCCCCAGGGCAGCGTGCAAGACTGGGTGGCGCTGGCCTACGCCGATACGCCCCCTGCGCTGTGGCCGCTGGCACAAAGAAGCCTGCAAGCGCATTTGGAGCGCATTCATGCTTTAGGCTTGTCGGATGTCGGAAAAACACCCTCCTGAGAAAAATACGCCCCCTGCAGCGGGCGAACGCCTGGCCAAGTATTTGGCCGGGCAGTTGTCCTGCTCACGCCGCGAGGCGGAGCTGTACATTGAAAACGGAAATGTCCTGGTGGATGACCAGGTGGTCGAAGCCCTGGGCTGGCGCGTGCAAAGCGGCCAGCAAGTGCGCCTGGCCCCAGGCAGCCGACCCCAGCCCGTGCCGCCCGTGACCCTGCTGCTACACAAACCTGCCGGTTATACGGTGGCCGAAGGCGCGCCCAGTGCCTGGGACTTGCTCACGCCTGAACGCTGGCAGCAAGGCCCGACCCCAGCACCGCTGAAAATGCTGCAAAAACATTTTCGGGGGCAAGAGCCCTTGCTCACCATTCCCGTGCCCGCCAGCGGCCTGTGCGTGTTCTCGCAAGACGCCCGCATCGTGCGCAAGTTGACGCAGGATGCGCTGTATCTGGAGCAAGAGTGCATCGCCCAGGTCACGGGCCGCATCGACCCCGACGGCCTGGCGCGCCTGCGCGATGGCACGGCCATTGCCGGCAAGCGCCTGCCGCGCATCAAGGTCAGCTGGCAAAATGAGCAGCATCTGCGCTTTGCCCTGCAAGGCATTTTTCCCCACGAGGTAGCCGCCATGTGCGCCGGTGTGGGCCTGCAGTTGGTGGGCCTCAAGCGTCTGCGCATAGGCCGCATTGCCATGGCGGGCCTGGCCGAAGGGCACTGGCGCTATTTGCAGCCGTGGGAACGGTTTTAACCGTAGCCCCCGGCTGGGCTGGTCATAATTGCCACCAGTTTTCTCTTTCCTCTTCTCCCGCCTCGTTGTCACTACGCCCATGCAAGATGCTTTGAACGATCAGCAAATCGCTGCCTATTTGCTGCAACACCCGGAATTTTTTGAACACCACGCCGAGCTGCTCACCCAGGTGCAACTGCACAGCAGCCATGGCCGCCAGGCCGTGAGTTTGCAAGAGCGCCAGGCCGAGATGCTGCGCGACAAAATCCGTGCGCTGGAGCTGCGCGTGGCCGAAATGGTGCGCCACAGCAGTGAAAACGCCAGCATCGCCCACAAAATCCACCGCTGGAGCTGCGCCCTGGCGGGGGTGCATGACCCGCGCTCGCTCCCCCACGCCATCAGCGAAGGTATCCACAAGGAATTTGACGTGCCCCAGGTCGCCGTGCGGGCCTGGCAGGTAGCCGGCCCCTATATGGGCCTGCCCTTTACCCTGGGGGTGAGTGAGGATGCCAAGACCTTTGCCTCGTCGCTGACCATGCCGTTTTGCGGCCCCAACCTGGGGTTTGAGCCCACCACCTGGCTGCCCCGCCCTGAAGAAGTGCAGTCCCTGGCGCTGCTCACCCTGCGCGAAGGCCCCAACGACAGCCAGACCCCCGCCTTTGGTCTGCTGGTGCTGGGCTCGCCCGACCCGCTGCGTTTTGACGCCACCATGGGCACCGACTTTTTGGCCCGCATTGCCGAGCAGGCCAGCGCCGCCTTGGCCCGCCTGCGCTTGGGCGGCGGCAATTAACGCAGCTAGCCATGCTGGCCCTGGGCGCTGACCCCTGGCTGCACGGCTATGTGCAGCACATCACGGTGGAAAAGCGCCTGGCCGCACGTAGCTGCGTCCTCTATGTAGAAGGGCTGCAACGGCTGCAGGCCCTGGCGCACGACCAGGGCGTTGCGCTGGCGCAGATCACCCCCAGCGCCGTGCGCCGCTGTGTCGCGCAGTGGCATAGCCAGGGGCGCAGCAGTGCCCAAATTGCGCTGTGGCTCTCGTGCTGGCGCGGGTTTTTTGCCTGGGCTGCCGCCCAAGGCTGGGTGCAGCGCAACCCCGTGCAAGGTATCCGCCCGCCCAAGGCCGCGCAGCGCCTGCCCAAGGCCTTGGCGGTAGACGATGCAGTGCAGCTAGCCGCCTTCACCGCCCCCGAGGCAAGCGACCCCTGGCAAGAAGTGCGCGATGCTGCGCTGACGGAGCTGCTGTACAGCAGCGGCCTGCGCGTCTCCGAACTGGTTGGCCTGGATGTGCAGGCCAGTGCTCAGGCCCGGGGCTGGGTGGACAGGGACGGTGCCTGGGTGCACGTGCTGGGCAAGGGTGGCAAGCGCCGCAGCGTGCCCGTAGGGCGGGCGGCGCTGGCGGCGTTGGCCGCGTGGCTGGCCCAGCGCAGCGCCCCGTTTGGCCCGCAGTGGGCGCAGCAGGAAATGGCGCTGTTCGTGGGCGTGCGCGGCAAGCGCCTGGGCGCTGCCCAAGTCTGGCAGCGCCTGCGCCTGCGCAGCCAGCAGGCCGGGCTGGCGCAGCCGGTGCATCCGCATATGCTGCGCCATTCGTTTGCCAGCCACGTGCTGCAATCAAGTGGCGACCTGCGCGCCGTGCAGGAGCTGCTGGGCCACGCCAATTTGGCTAGCACGCAAATCTATACACGCCTGGATTTTCAGCATTTGGCCCAGGTGTACGATCAGGCCCATCCCCGGGCGCAGCGGGCTGGGCACACCCCGGCTGCTGCGCCTTCCTTCCCTGATAGCGACCCTGAACCTAAGGAGAACTGATATGGCCGATACCTGGCTGCCTTCCCTCATCACCGCCACCCCGCAAGAGGGGTTTGAACTGGCCATTACCCTGAGCCGCCGTGGCGTCAAATACACCCAGCCGGACGTTGAAGTGCTGCACAAGCTGCGCCCCGAATACGCCAACGACCACGCTGCGCTTACAGCAGCCTCGCAGGTCGTGGCGCTGAACTTCCAGACCGTGGCTGCGGCCAACAACTACTGGCGCAGCTAAGCAGTGGTTGTCTAAGAACATGTTAATGATCTTTTTCCGCTGCTTTTTCGCATCGTCTTGACAGTCATCTCGGCGCTTTCTCTCGTCATTCCCGCGAAGGCGGGAATCCAGCAACGGCCTTTGTCTTGACAATCGCCATACCCATCGTCAACGTTGCTGCTGGACACCCGCCTGCGCGGGTGTGACGGTGGGATGGAAGTCGAGCGCGATGAAAAAGGATGCCGTCATTGGCGATGGCGAAAAGATCGTCAACACGTTCTAAGCACTGCTGCTAGTTTTAAAATAGCTGCTACCGCAGGATAGGAAAGGGTTTCAATGTTTAATCTATTTGAAATTCAGGTGTCCTGAGCGCTGGCAGCTATTATTTTTAAACCGCTGCGCCTGGTGCCGGGTGCAGCGGTTTTGACGTTTAAAGGTGTTTGTTTTATGGCTTTGATTCCTACCACCATCCTCACCGGCTTTCTGGGCGCGGGCAAAACCACGCTGCTCAAGCGCATTTTGAGTGAATCGCACGGCATGAAGATTGCCGTGATCGAGAACGAATTTGGTGAAGAAAACATCGACACCGACATCCTGAGAACCGAATCCAAGGAACAAATCCTGCAGATGAGCAACGGCTGCATCTGCTGCACCATCCGCGAAGACCTGCGCGATACCCTGCAACTGCTGGCGGCCAAGCGCCGCAAGGGCCTGGTCGAATTTGACCGCATCGTGATTGAAACCACGGGCCTGGCCGACCCCGGCCCCGTGGTGCAAACCTTCTTCATGGACGATGAGATTGCCGAGACCTATCTGGTGGACTCCATCATCACCGTGGTCGATGCCAAGCACGCGCAGCAGCAGCTCGATGAGCGCCAGGAAGCGCGCCGCCAGGTGGGCTTTGCCGACCAGATTTTCCTGTCCAAGACCGACCTCATCAGCGCCGAGGAAAAAGACGCGCTGATCCACCGCCTCAAGCACATGAACCCGCGTGCACCGATTGAGGCCGTGCACTTTGGCGAAGTCGATTTAAAGAAAGTGCTCGACCTGCGCGGCTTTAACCTGAACGCCAAGCTGGAAGTCGACCCTGATTTTCTGGACGACGACGACCACAGCCAGTGCGACCATGACCATGGCCACTGCGCTCACGACCACGATCACAGTCATGGGCATGACCACGTGCATGGCGAGCACTGCCACCACCCGCACCATCACCACCATGACGATGACGTGAAGAGCTTCGTCTACCGCGCCCAGCAGCCCTTCAATCCCGCCAAGCTGGAAGATTTTCTGGGCGCCATTGTCAATATTTATGGCCCGCGCATGCTGCGCTACAAGGGCGTGCTGCACATGCAGGGCACCGAGCGCAAAGTCATCTTCCAAGGCGTGCACCAGCTCATGGGCAGTGACCTGGGCCCCCAGTGGGAAGACGGCGAAAAGCGCGAAAGCCGCATGGTCTTCATCGGCATTGACCTGCCGCAAGACATCCTGCGTCAAGGGCTGGACCAGTGCCAGGTGGCGGCGTAGCGGGGACAAAATCAGGGCTTTCCCGTACACCTGCGGGATTGCCCCGGCACGGCTGTGCGATATAAAGCCAGCCTTGTTCAGTGGGGTCGATACAATCGCGCCCCGAAAAGGGTTGCCCCTGGCGGGTGGCCCAGGCGGCTTGCGGCCATCGTGCCTGGCGAGCCATCCCTCAACCCCGGCAGCCTCCAGGGCTGCCATTGCTGCAATTCAGAATACTATGACGACGACCACTGCTGCGAAACGCGATCCCAAGCTGGCCAATAACTGGAAGAGCAAGCCCGTTGAGGAATTGACCGAGGCCGACATCGTGGCCATGCCCGATAGCGAATACATGAACGACACCCAGTTGGCGTTTTTCCGCTTGAAGCTGGTGCAACTGAAAAACGACATGCACGCCAACGCCGGTGAAACCGCAGAAAACCTGCGCGAAGACACCGTGGTGGTGCCCGATCCGGCCGACCGCGCCACCATCGAGGAAGAGCATGCCCTGGAGCTGCGCACGCGTGACCGCGAACGCAAGCTGCTGAAAAAAATCGAGCAATCCATTGCCCGCATCGACAGCGGCGACTACGGCTATTGCGACGAAACGGGTGAGCCCATCGGCGTGCGCCGCCTGCTGGCCCGCCCCACGGCCACCTTGTCGCTGGAAGCGCAGCAACGTCGCGAACTGAAACAAAAAATGTTCGGCGATTGAGTCACCAGCCCGCTTTTGACTGCCTGAAAGCTTGCTAGGATGTTCAGCCATGAGCGATGAAGCAGGTAAAAGCACAGGGCTGTTGTCCAAAGTCATGGGCCTGGTGCGCGGCAAGGAGGATGCCGCGCCACTGAGCGACAGCGTGCTCGCGCCCGACAGCCGCCAGGAGCTGCGCGAAGTCGTTGAACGCAAGCGTCGCAACCTGGCCGTGCGCCAACAAGAATTTGCCCAACTGCGGCAATTGCGCCAGCAACCCGGCCCCAGCAGCCCCGCCAGCGCCATGGCGGCCCCGGTCGCCAGCGTCTTGCCTGCGCCAGCCGATAGTACCCAGCACAGCACCCAGACCCTGCGCAAGATCGACGTGATCGAAGCGCAAATGTCCCGCCAGTGGTGGGGCGGTGATAAGGTCCATCCCGCTGCTGGCGCAGCACCTGTGCCAGAGCAGATTCCCACCCTTGGAGAAGATGCCGTCGTGCCCGAGTCCGCTCCCCCCTCACTGCCGCCGTCTGCTGCCGCTCCCGTCCTGCAGGAATTTGTCCCGCACCCTGATCTGGAAGAGCCCGCCATCCTGTTTGCCCATGGCGATGCGCAGGCCGCCCGCACCCGGGTGCTGGAGCACCTGGCCCAGGTGTTGAGTGTGCAGCCCGTGGACATGGCACTGGCCGCCGTGCTGTGGCATGCCGCCCTGGATCTGTGCCGCGCCATGGGGGATGAAGAAACCTTTGAGCCCCTGGCGATTGACTACGCCGCCCACTTTGGCCGCTCGGCCCCGTTGTGGAATTCCTTGCCTGGCCAACTGGGTATGTCCACCAACCGCCCCAGCGGGGGCGATACCGCTGCGCGCAAAGGCCAGTGGCAAAGCCCGGCCACCTTGACCACCAGTTCCATTGCCGCACTGCAGGCCAATTTGGGACGTTCTTGCCCACCATGGTGCATGTCCTGGCAGCGCCTGCAGGGCATCGACGAGGCGGCCCTGCCTGCGCTGAGCCAGCTTCTACAGCGCTGGGCAGACGATAAGAGTGCCCAGTTCGTCTGGAGCCACGCCGCAGCCCTGCTGGCGCTGGTGCAGCAGCACACGGTGCTGGAGCAGCGGGACACCTCGGCCCAGTGGTGGCTGCTGCGCATGGCGGTGCTGCGCTTTATCCACCGCATGGAAGAGTACGAGCAGGTGGCGCTGGATTACTGCATCACCTACGAAGTCTCCCCCCCCGCCTGGCAAGCACCGCTGCACCAATGCGTGGTGGAGGAAAACGCCGAAATCGACCCCACCACGGTGCAGGAAAGCCGCTGGTTTGCCGATCCGCAAAACGCTGCGGACACGCCTGCCGCCCCTCCCATCCAGGGCGAAGGGCTGTGGGGCGTACTGGAGGGCGATATTGAGCCGCACCTGGCCCGCCTGTCGGCCAAGGCCCAGCCCGGGCAGGTGCTGACCGTGGACTGCAGCCTGCTCATTCGCCTGGACTTTGTCGCCGCAGGGGGGCTGCTGAACTGGGCGGCGCAATTGCAAGGCGAAGGGGTGGAGCTGCGCTTTGCCCATTTGCACCGGCTGACCGCCGCGTTTTTGGCGGTGATTGGCGTGCATGAGCATGCCAAGCTGCTTTTGGCGGCGGCGTAAAAAATCCCCGCCCTGGGGCTTGTGATTTTTCATAGCAGCGCCATATGGCATGGCTATGGAACAGTTTCACGGTACCACCATCATCAGTGTGCGGCGGCAAACGCCCCACGGCATTGAAGTCGCCATTGGCGGCGACGGCCAAGTCACCCTGGGCCACATTGTTGTCAAAGGCAGCGCGCGCAAGGTGCGCAAGCTCTACCACGGCAAAGTGCTGGCCGGTTTTGCCGGGGCCACCGCCGATGCCTTTACCTTGTTTGAGCGTTTTGAGGCCAAGCTGGAAAAACACCAGGGCCACTTGATGCGCGCTGCCATCGAGCTGACCAAGGAATGGCGCACCGACCGCGTACTGCGCAAGCTGGAAGCCATGCTGGCCGTGGCGGACGCCAGTGCCTCCCTCATCATCACCGGCAATGGCGACGTGCTGGAGCCTGAGCACGGCATTGTGGCCATTGGCTCTGGCGGTGCCTATGCCCATTCGGCGGCCAAGGCGCTGCTGCACAACACCGAGCTGGGCGCACAAGAGATTGTGAAAAAGTCCCTGGAAATTGCCGGTGAGCTGTGCATCTACACCAATATGCACCACACCATCGAGACCCTGCCTTTGGTAGAGGCGTCTTCCCAAAAATAATAGCTGCTAGCGCTTGCTGCATAAGCGCTAGAGCCTGATTTGATGGATAAATTATGTCGTCCATGACCCCCCAAGAAATTGTCAGCGAACTCGATCGCCACATCGTGGGCCAAAGTGGTGCCAAGCGTGCCGTGGCCATTGCCTTGCGTAACCGCTGGCGCAGGCAGCAGGTCGATGAAGCCCTGCGCCCCGAGATCACCCCGAAAAATATTTTGATGATTGGCCCTACCGGCGTGGGTAAAACCGAAATTGCCCGCCGCCTGGCCCGCCTGGCGGATGCGCCGTTCATCAAAATCGAAGCCACCAAGTTCACCGAAGTGGGCTACGTGGGCAAGGATGTGGATGCCATCATCCGCGACCTGGCCGAAGTCGCAGTCAAGCAAGCGCGCCAAAGCGCCATGAAAAAGCAACGCGCCCGCGCCGAAGATGCGGCGGAAGAGCGCGTGCTCGATGTGCTGCTGCCCCAGGCTCGCACCCAGGACGTGCAGCCCACCGACAATGCCACGCGCCAGGTGTTTCGCAAAAAGCTGCGCGAAGGGCAGTTGGACGACAAGGAAATTGAAATCGACCTGCTCGACAGCGCCCCGCAGATTGAAATCATGGGCCCGCAAGGCATGGAAGAAATGGCCGAACAACTGCGCGGCATGTTCAACCAAATGGGCATGGAAAAGCGCAAGACGCGCAAGCTCAAAATCAAAGAGGCGTTGAAGCACTTGGTGGATGAAGAAGCCGCCAAGCTGGTGAACGAAGACGATTTAAAGGCCAGCGCCATCCACAACCTGGAGCAAAACGGCATCGTCTTTCTGGATGAAATCGATAAAGTGGCCTCGCGCCAGGAAGGCGGCAGCAGCGGCGAAGTCTCCCGCCAGGGCGTGCAGCGCGATTTGCTGCCGCTGGTGGAAGGCACCAGCGTGAACACCAAGTACGGCATGGTGAAAACCGACCATATTTTGTTCATTGCCTCCGGCGCATTCCACTTGGCCAAGCCCAGCGACTTGATTCCTGAGCTGCAAGGGCGTTTTCCGATTCGGGTGGAGCTCGACAGCCTATCGGTGCAGGACTTTGAAGCCATCCTCACGCAAACCCATGCCAGCTTGGTCAAGCAATACCAGGCGCTGCTGGCCACCGAGGGCGTGACCCTGGAATTCACCCCCGAGGGCATTACCCGCCTGGCCCACACCGCATTTACCGTGAATGAGCGCACCGAAAACATCGGCGCGCGGCGCTTATCGACGGTGATGGAGCGGCTGTTGGACGAGGTGAGCTTTGATGCCGTCAAACACCAGGGCCAAACCGTGGTGATTGACGCTGCCTATGTCGATGCCCGCCTGGAGCAGTTGAGCCAGGATGAAGATTTGTCACGCTTTATCTTGTAAGAATCTCAAGCGACCGCCCCAGCCGGGGGCTGTCGCTTAAAATTGCGACCCTCTGGGCACCTTGCAAGGCCCCAGAGGGTTTGTCGTTTCTTCACCAGGGCAGTTATTTTGACTTCTTCACCGCTTGGGCATATTACGGTTTTGTTAGACGAAGCGGTGCAGGCATTGCTCCAGGCGGCGGGCCCCACGCCTGCGGGCACCTGGGTAGATGGCACGTTTGGCCGGGGCGGGCATTCCCGTTTGCTGCTCAGCCGCCTGGGGCCGCAAGGGCGCTTGGTGGCCTTTGACAAAGACCCCCAGGCCATTGCCACGGCAGCACAGATCCAGGATGCACGCTTTGCCATCCGCCACGAAGGTTTTCGTCATATCGCCGACCTGCCCGAGGCCAGCGTCGCCGGTATCTTGCTGGACTTGGGTGTGAGTTCCCCGCAAATCGATACGCCCGAGCGCGGCTTTAGCTTTCGCTTCGATGGCCCGCTGGATATGCGCATGGACACCACCCGGGGCATGAGCGTGGCCGACTGGCTGGCCGATGCCGAGGTGCAGCAAATCACCGACGTGATCCGCGATTACGGCGAGGAGCGCTTTGCCTTTGCCATTGCCAAGGCCATCGTCGCCCACCGCGAGGCGCAAGGGCCGCTGGCCACCACGGCAGCGCTGGCCAATCTGGTCGCCCGCGTGGTGAAAACCCGTGAAGCGGGCCAACACCCGGCTACGCGCACCTTCCAGGCACTGCGCATTTTTATCAATGCCGAGTTGCAAGAGCTTGAGCAGGCGCTACAGGCCAGCCTGCGGGTGCTACAGCCCGGCGGGCAGTTGGTGGTGATCAGCTTTCACTCGCTGGAAGACCGCATCGTCAAGCAGTTCATGGCTGAACATGCCAAAGAGGTCTATGACCGGCGCATGCCCCTGGCCGCGCCCAAGCCCATGCGCCTGGCCAATTTGCAGCGCATCAAACCCAGCGCCGCTGAAGTAGCGGCCAACCCCCGTTCGCGCAGCGCCGTCATGCGGGTGGCCCAGCGCACCGACGTGCGCTAGGAAGGCAGCGTTCATCCATGTTGCGTATCAATTTACTGCTGCTGTTGGCGGTGCTGGTCAGCGCCTTGTACCTGGTGCAAAGCCAGTACGCATCGCGGCGCTTGTTTACCGAGTTGGACCGCGCCACGACCCAGGGCCGCCAGCTGGAGACAGAGCGCCAACGCCTGCAGGTGGAAAAACGCGCCCAATCTGCCCCAGGGCGCATTGAGCAATTGGCCCAGCAGCAGGGCCTGCGCACCGCCACCCCGGCAATCACCGCCTATGTGCGCGATGACCGCAGCCTGGGAGGGACGCAGTAATGCGCAGTGGCCGCAGCGTCTCTTACGGCAGCAGCCCGCTCCTGGCGCACAAAACCCAGTTGTGGCGCAGCCGCCTGGTCATCATGGCCGTGGCCCTGGGCTTTTTGGGGCTGGCCGGGCGGGCCGCCTATGTGCAATTGATTGGCAATGACTTTTTCCTGCGCCAAGGTGAAGTGCGCTTTACCCGCACCCTGGAGCTGGCGGCACACCGGGGGCGCATCGTTGACCGCCATGGCTTGATCTTGGCCTCCAGCGTACCGGCGGCCAGCATGTGGGCCATTCCCGAAGACGTGGAACAAAACGACCCGCAGACCTTGGCGCAGCAATTGCCCGTCCTGGCCAAGCTGCTGGGCATGCCGCTCAAGCAGCTGCAGCAAAAGCTGGATTCGGATAAATCCTTTGTCTGGCTGCAGCGCCAGTTGGATTGGGAGGTGGGTGAGCAAATCAAGGCCCTGGGCCTCAAAGGCATCCACCAAACCCGCGAATACAAACGCGAGTACCCCGAAGGCGAGGCCGCCGCGCACGTTGTCGGCTTTACCAACGTGGAGGACAAGGGCCAGGAGGGCATGGAGCTGGCCTTTGAAAAAGATCTGGCGGGGCGCCCCGGCTCGCGCCGCGTGATTAAAGACCGGCTGGGCCGCGTGGTGGAGGGCGTGGGCGAGGAAATTCCGCCGATTGATGGCCGGGATATTCAACTGGCCATCGACAGCAAAATCCAGTTCTTTGCCTACCAAAAAATCAAGGAGCAGGTGATTGCACACAAGGCCCTGGGCGGCTCCGTCGTGGTGATGGATGCCCATACCGGAGAGCTCCTGGCCCTGGCCAACTACCCCAGCTTTGACCCGTCGAACCGGAAAAAACTCACAGGCGAGCAGTTGCGCAACCGGGCGCTGACCGACGTGTTCGAACCGGGCTCGACCGTCAAGCCCATTACCGCAGCCATGGGGCTGGAATCTGGCAAGTTCAAGCCAACGTCCCTGATCGACACCACCCCCGGGCGCTTGACGATCACCGGCTCCACCATTTCGGACACCCATAACTACGGGGTGTTGACGGTGGAAGGGGTGATTCAAAAGTCCAGCAACGTCGGCGCTACCAAAATTGCCCAGCAACTGCCCGCGCAATATATGTGGGAGACGTTCTCGGCCGTGGGCTATGGCCAGCGCCCGCAAATTGCCTTCCCCGGCGCCGCCAGCGGGCGGCTGCGCCCGTATAAAAGTTGGCGTCCGATTGAGCAGGCCACCATGTCCTACGGCTATGGCCTGTCGGCCAGCCTGCTTCAGATGACGCGCTCCTACACCGTGTTTTCCAACGACGGCAAGGTCATTCCGGCATCCATCATCAAGCTTGACCAGCCGCCGGTGGGGGTGCCGATTTTTTCCATTAAAACCGCCAACGCCGTGCGCAAAATGCTGGCCTTGGCCACGGGGCCGGGCGGTACCGGTCAGCGGGCACAGACCCAAGGCTATTCCGTAGGCGGCAAGTCCGGCACGGCCCGCAAGCAAGTGGGCAAGGGCTATGCCGTGGGCAAATACCGCGCGTGGTTTACCGGCATGGCGCCGATTGAGGAGCCGCGCATCATCGTCTCCGTCATGGTCGATGAACCCAGTAACGGCACGTTTTACGGCGGCACCGTGGCCGCCCCTGTTTTCAGCACCGTGGTGCAGCACAGCCTGCGCCTGATGGGCGTACCGCCCGATATGGCGGTGCAGCCGCAAATTGTGGCCAATCCGATTGAGGAACCCTTGTGAGCCAGTCTTTTCCCGTTGTCGATACCCCGCAGGTCGCGCTGGCCTGGCTGCAGGCGCGCAGCCCCGGTGCAACTCTGCGTACCGATAGCCGCCAGGTGCAGCCTGGTGACATCTTCATCGCCTGGCCCGGTGCAGCGGTGGATGGCCGCGCCTTTGTCACCCAGGCGCTGGCCCAGGGTGCCAGCGCCTGTTTGGTGGAGCACGCAGGTGTCGCCGCCTTTGCCAGCAGCTGGCCCCAGGCAGCGCCCATTGTTTGCCTACCCCAGCTCAAGGCCGCCACCGGCCCCCTGGCCGCTGCGTGGTACGGCCAACCGGCACGCCAGGTGCAGGTGCTGGCCGTGACGGGCACCAACGGTAAAACCAGCACCGCCTGGTGGCTGGCCCATGCGCTGCAGCGCTGCGCCATGGTGGGCACCCTGGGCGTGGGCGTTGCCCCCCACTTCACCAATACCGGCATGACCACGCCCGACCCTGTGCTGCTGCAAGCGGCCCTGGCCGACTTTGCCGCCCAGGGCGTGCGCTACTGCGCGCTGGAAGCGTCTTCGATTGGCATCGTGGAGCAGCGCCTGGCGGGCCTGCACATCCACACCGCCTTGTTCACCAACTTCACCCAAGACCATTTGGACTACCACGGCAGCATGGAGGCTTACTGGCAGGCCAAGGCGCAGTTGTTTGACTGGCCGGGGCTGCAGGTGGCCGTCGTCAATGTGGACGACCCGCAAGGCCAGGTCTTGGCGCAGCAGTTAGCGCCGCGTGCCGCGCTGGATGTGTGGACCGTGGGCATTGCCCAGCCCGCCCGTTTGATGGCGCAGGACATCGGCCACGGCAGCCAGGGCTTGGCCTTTACCGTGGTGGAAGGCCAAGCGCGCATTCGCATGGAAACCGCGCTGATTGGCCAGTACAACATCAGCAATCTGCTGGGCGTGTTGGCCGCTTTGCGCGGTGTGGGCCATAGCCTGCAGCAAGCCGTGACCGCCTGCCAGCAATTACAGCCCGTGCCTGGACGTATGCAGCAACTGGCCGAACCCGGCCAGCCCCTGGTGGCGATTGACTACGCCCACACCCCCGATGCCGTGGCCCAGGCCCTGGCGGCGCTGCGCCCCCTGGCCGCAGCGCGCGGTGGCCAACTGTGGTGCGTTTTTGGCTGCGGCGGCAACCGCGATGCCCGCAAGCGCCCGCTGATGGGGCAGGCTGCCGAGCAGGGGGCCGACCGCGTGCTGGTCACCAGCGACAACCCGCGCCTGGAAGCGCCACAGGCCATCGTGCAAGACATATTGGCCGGTATGCGCCCCGGCACCGCCTGGGAAGTGGACCGCGCTGCCGCCATTGCCCAGGCGATTGCTCAGGCCGACAGCCGCGACGTGGTGCTGCTGGCCGGCAAGGGCCATGAGGACTACCAAGACATGCAGGGCGTGAAACGCCCGTTTTCCGATTTTGAACAGGCCCGCCTTGCCGTGCAGGCCCGCCAAGGACAGTGATGATGGATTTTGAGCAGGTCAGCGCATGGCTGGCCCAGCGCCTACCCCAGGTGCAATACGGTGGTTGTGCCGCGCCGCAACCGCTGGCAATTACCCGCGTGCATACCGACAGCCGCAGCGTGCAGCCGGGTGATGTATTCATCGCCCTGCGCGGTGAACGCATGGATGGCCATGATTTTTTGGCCGATGTGCAGGCCCAGGGCGCAGCTGCCGCTGTGGTGGAAATAGGCCGCAGCCAGCCGGGCCTGCCGTGTATTGAGGTGCTGGACACTACCGCCGCCCTGGGTGCCTTGGCCGCAGGCTGGCGCAGCCAGTTCACCCTGCCGCTGATTGCCGTCACCGGTAGCAACGGTAAAACCACCGTCACGCAAATGCTGGCCAGCATCTTGGCCGCACACGCCGGGGCTGCCGGTTTTGCTACGCGCGGCAATTTCAACAACGCCATTGGCGTGCCGCTGACGCTGCTACGCCTGGATAGCACCCACCGCATCGGCGTGGTCGAGCTGGGCATGAACCACCCCGGCGAGATTGCCGAGCTGGCCCGCATCGCCCAGCCCACCGTGGCGCTGGTGAACAACGCCCAGCGTGAGCACCAGGAGTTCATGCACACCGTGCAAGCCGTGGCCGAGGAAAACGGCAGCGTGCTGGGCTTTTTGCCCGCAGATGGCACCGCCGTCTTCCCCGCCGACGATGCGTTTACCCCCCTGTGGCAAGGCTTGGCCGGAACGCGCCCCTGCATGACGTTTGGCGCAGGCGGCGCGGTGCAGGAAGCCGCTAGCTGCTGGCAGGGCGACCATTGGCAAGTTGCCATCACCACCCCGGCGGGCGCATTGACCACGGCCTTGCACATTGCCGGGCGGCACAACATCCGCAACGCCCTGGCCGCTACCGCTTGCGCCCTGGCTGCAGGCGTGCCGCTGGCGGCCATTGGCGCAGGGCTGGCCGCATTTACCCCGGTGCAAGGGCGCAGCAAGGCGCTGGCGCTGACTTGGCAGGGCCGCCCGATTACCGTGGTGGACGACAGCTACAACGCCAACCCCGATTCGGTACAAGCGGCGATTGCCGTGCTGGCCGAACTGCCCGCGCCGCGCCTGTTGGTGTTGGGCGATATGGGCGAGGTCGGCACGCAAGGCCCAGCGTTTCACGCCGAAGTGGGGGCCAGCGCCCGTGCTGCGGGCATTGAGGCGCTGCTGGCCCTGGGCACGCAAAGCCAGCACAGCGTGGCCGCGTTTGGCCGCGGCGGCTGGCATGCGCCCGATCAAAGCGCCTTGCTCGCTGCCGTGCAGCAGCAACTGGCGCAGGGCGCGGCCAGCGTGCTGGTCAAGGGTTCGCGCAGTATGGGGATGGAAGCCGTGGTACACGCCGTGCAGGAGAAGGCAGCATGTTGATTTGGTTAGCCCAGTGGTTGCAAAGCCTGCAGCCCGATTGGACGTTTTTGCGCGTGGTGCAGTACATCACCTTCCGCGCCGTGATGGCGGCCATGACCGCGCTCTTGATTGGCCTGTGGATTGGCCCCAAGGCGATTCGCATGCTCACCGCCTTGAAGGTGGGCCAGCCCATTCGCGGCTACGCCATGCAGACCCATTTGGTCAAAAGCGGCACGCCCACCATGGGCGGGGTGCTGATTTTGTTCGCCATTACCGTCTCGACCCTGCTGTGGTTTGAGCCGGACAACCGCTTTGTCTGGACGACGCTCATCGTCACCCTGGGCTTTGGCGCGATTGGCTGGGTGGACGACTGGCGCAAGGTGGTCAACAAAGACCCCGAGGGCATGCGCTCGCGGGAAAAGTATTTTTGGCAATCCGTCATCGGCCTGCTGGCCGCGTTGGCGCTGGTGTTCAGCATTTCCGAATCGTCCAACAGCCGGGCGCTGGAGCTGTTCATCACCTGGGTGCAGTCCGGCTTTGCCATGGACTTGCCGCCCCAGGCCGGGCTGATGCTGCCGTTTTTCAAACAGGTCAGCTACCCGCTGGGGGTGCTGGGCTTTGTCGTGCTGACCTATTTGGTGATTGTGGGCGCGAGCAACGCGGTGAACTTGACCGATGGCCTGGACGGCCTGGCCATCATGCCGGTGATTTTGGTCGGTGCATCGCTGGGCATTTTTGCCTACGTCACGGGCAGTAGCACCTACGCCCGCTACCTGCACCTGCCGCATATTCCTGGCACGGGCGAGCTGCTGGTGTTCTGCGGCGCCATGGCCGGGGCTGGGCTGGCGTTTTTGTGGTTTAACGCCCACCCCGCGCAGATTTTTATGGGGGACGTGGGTGCCCTGGCCCTGGGCGGTGCCTTGGGCACCATCGCCGTCATCGTGCGCCAGGAGATGGTGCTGGCCATCATGGGCGGGATTTTTGTGGTGGAGGCGCTGTCGGTCATGCTGCAGGTGAGCTACTTCAAATACACCAAAAAGCGCTACGGCGAAGGCCGCCGCCTGCTGAAAATGGCACCGCTACACCACCACTTTGAAAAATCGGGTTGGAAGGAAACCCAGGTCGTCACGCGCTTTTGGATCATCACCATGCTGCTGTGCTTGATTGGCCTGTCCACCTTGAAACTGCGGTAAGCCCATGTCAGAGATACCAGATACGCCAGATACTTCAGAAAACATAGCTGCTAACGCTTATTCAGCAACTGTTTCAGATATAAAACATGCTGAAATCCTTGCCAAACAAGCGCCACTAGCTCCTGAAAATGCACCGTTAACAGCAGCTAGTGAAGCCGCAGCCTTTGTGGCGCAGATCTTCCAAGACGTTGATGGCCCAGCGCCTGTCGCTGCAGACGCGGATGCCGCCGCCGATAGCGCCCAAACAGAAATCCCCCTGGATATTCCCGCCGCCGCCCCCGTGCCGCTGGACTGGCCGCAGGCGCAGCTTCTGCCCGGCCAGCGCGTGCTGGTGCTGGGTTTGGGGGCCTCGGGCCTGGCGCTGGCGCGTTGGTGCGTGCGCGCCGGGGCGCAGGTGACGGTGGCCGATACCCGCAGTCAGCCGCCGCAGTTGGCGCTGCTAGCGGCCGAGCTGCCCGGCGTGCGCTTTGTCGCCGGGGCGTTCACCGCCGACTTGGTACACGGCCAGGGTTTGAGCCGCGTGTACCGCTCCCCCGGCCTGGCTCCGCAAGACATTGCCCCGGTGGTGGACGCGGCCCAGGCCATCGGCCTGCCCGTGGGCGGCGAGCTGGATGCTTTTGCCCAGGCGCTGGCAGCGCTGCAGGCCCAGCACGGCTACGCGCCCAAGGTGCTGGCGATTACCGGCACCAATGGCAAGACCACGGTAACGTCGCTCACTGGCCAGTTGCTGGAACACGCGGGCCTTACCGTGGCGGTGGCAGGCAATATCGGCCCCAGCCTGCTCGATACCCTGGGTTCGCACATCAGCGCACAAAGCTTGCCGCAGGCCTGGGTGCTGGAGCTGTCCAGCTTTCAATTGGATGGCGTGCAGGGCTTTGAGCCCACGGCAGCGGCGGTGCTCAACATCACGCAAGACCATTTGGATTGGCACGGCAGCATGCCCGCCTATGCCGCCGCCAAGGCGCGTATTTTTGGCCAGCAGGCGCTGATGGTGCTCAACCGCCAAGACCCGCTGGTCATGGCCATGCTGCCTGCGCCGGTGAAATTGAAAGGTGGCAAGCTGCAGCAGCGCCCGCACACCTGTTTTGGCACCGATGCACCGCAGCAGCCCGGCGATTTTGGGCTGGAAGAAGTCAACGGCATGCGCTGGCTGGTGCGCGCCCATGAGGAGGCTGGCCCCGGCGGCAGCCTGCACATCCAGCGCCTGATGCCGGCAGACGCGCTGCGCATTCGCGGCCTGCACAACGCCAGCAATGCCTTGGCCGCGCTGGCGCTGGCGTATGCGGCGGGCTGCAGCTTGGCCCCGCTGTTGTACGGCCTGCGCGAATACCGGGGCGAGCCGCACCGCGTGCAAACCATCGGCCTGGTGGCCGGGGTGGAGTATTTCGACGACAGCAAAGGCACCAACGTGGGTGCTACGGTTGCCGCCCTGCATGGGCTGGGGCCGCAGCAGCGCATCGTCTTGATTTTGGGCGGGCTGGGCAAGGGCCAGGACTTCGCCCCCCTGGCCGCGCCGGTGCAAAGTTATGTCCGCGCTGCCGTGCTGATCGGGCGCGATGCCGCGCAGATTCGCGCCGCGCTGGCCGCAACCGACGTGCCTCTGCTGGATGCGGCCGACCTGCCCCAGGCTGTGCAACTGGCCAGCACCCAGGCCCAAGCGGGCGATGCGGTGCTGCTCTCGCCCGCCTGCGCCAGCATGGATATGTTTCGGGACTACGCCCACCGCGCCGAGGTATTTGTGCACGCGGTGCAAGCGCTGGCGGATGAGGCCGGTCAAGTCCTGGAGGTGCTGCACTGATGCCCATCGCCTCCTTGCTTTCAGCCTGGCGCCAGCGTATGGCCGGTTGGCTGCGCGGCCCGCAGGACAAGCCGGTGGACGTGTTGCCCGTGCGCGTGGGCGATGCCCAGTACCGCAGCAAGGCGCTGCCGCCCACGGTGCTGGGGCTGGACCAGGCCCTCATTTGGGTGGTGATTGGCCTACTCGCCTGGGGACTGGTCATGGTGTATTCGGCCTCGATTGCCATGGCAGACAACCCGCGTTTTGGCCAGATTGCGCCCTACCACTTTGCCCTGCGCCACGCCATTTCCCTGGGGGTGGGTTTTGTGGCGGCGCTCTTGGCTTTCCAGGTGCCCATGCAGCTGTGGGAAAAGCTGGCTCCTCGCATTTTTCTACTGGCCCTGGTGTTGCTGGTGGTGGTGTTGATTCCCCACGTCGGTGTTTCGGTCAACGGTTCGCGCCGTTGGTTATCGCTGGGGGTGATGAATTTCCAGCCTTCAGAGTTGGCCAAGTTCGCCGTCCTGCTGTACGCCGCTGACTACATGGTGCGGCGCATGGACGTGAAAGAGCGCTTTTTCCGCGCCGTGCTGCCCATGGCCGGGGCAGTGGCGCTGGTAGGGGCACTCTTGCTGGCCGAGCCGGACATGGGCGCGTTTTTGGTGATCGTCATCATCGCCATGGGCATTTTGTTTTTGGGTGGGGTCAATGCCCGCATGTTCTTTGGCATGGGCACCCTGGTGGTGGGTGCGTTTGTGCTGATGATTGCCACCTCCCCCTGGCGGCGGGCGCGGATTTTTGCCTACCTCAACCCCTGGGATATGGAGCACGCGCTGGGCAAGGGCTACCAGCTCACCCACGCCTTGATTGCCATTGGCCGGGGCGAGTTTTCCGGCGTGGGGCTGGGCCGTAGCGTGGAAAAACTGCACTGGCTGCCCGAGGCGCATACCGACTTCTTGTTCTCCGTCCTGGGGGAAGAATTTGGCTTTATCGGCATCCTGGTGCTGATCGTCGCCTTCTTCTGGCTGATGCGGCGCATGACGGAAATTGGCCGCGAGGCGATTATTCTCGACCGCATTTTCTCGGGCCTGGTCGCCCAGGGCGTGGCGATATGGATGGGCTTTCAAGCCTTCATCAACATGGGCGTGAACCTGGGAGCCCTGCCCACCAAGGGCTTGACGCTGCCGCTGATGAGTTTTGGCGGCTCGGCCATTTTGTTTAATTTGATTGCCATTGCGGTGGTGCTGCGGGTGGACTATGAAAACAAAGCCCTGCAAAACCCGCGCCGTGGTAGTTAGCGAAGGAATGTGATGGAGCGACAAAAAACCGCCTTGGTCATGGCCGGAGGCACCGGGGGGCATATCTTCCCCGGCCTGGCCGTGGCCCAGGCCCTGCGCGAACACGGCTGGAAGGTGCACTGGCTGGGCGCACCCGCCAGCATGGAAGCGCGCCTGGTGCCGCCCCAGGGCTTTGCTTTTGAAGCTATGGAGTTCTCTGGCGTGCGCGGCAAGGGCCTGTTGACCTTGGCGCTGCTGCCGCTGCGCCTGCTCAAAGCCTTTGCCCAAGCCTGGGCCGTGGTGCGCCGCGTGCGGCCCGATGTGGTGGTGGGGCTGGGTGGCTACATCAGCTTTCCCGGCGGCATCATGGCCACGCTGGCGGGTAAGCCCTTGGTGCTGCACGAACAAAACTCCGTCGCTGGCATGGCCAACAAACTGCTGGCCAAGGTCGCCAGCCGGGTGTTTTGCGCTTTTCCGCAGGCGCTGCCCGGCGCGACCTGGGTAGGCAACCCGCTGCGGGCGGCATTTCTACAGCAGGCGGCCCCGCAAGCGCGTTTTGCCGGGCGCAGCGGGCCGCTGAAGTTGCTGGTGGTGGGCGGCAGCCTGGGGGCCAAGGCGCTCAACGACGCCGTGCCCCAGGCCTTGGCGCTCATCCCCCAAGAGCAGCGTCCCCAGGTGCTGCACCAAAGCGGGGCCAAGCAGCTTGAAGCCTTGCAAGCCAGTTACGCCGCCGCTGGGGTAGCGGGTGAATTGACCGCGTTTATTGAGGACACCGCCCAAGCCTATGCCGAGGCCGACCTCATCATCTGCCGCGCCGGGGCCAGCACCGTGACGGAAATTGCCGCCGTGGGCGCTGCTGCGGTGTACGTGCCTTTTCCGCATGCGGTGGATGACCACCAAACCACCAACGCCCGTTTCATGGTGGATGCGGGCGCCGGTTGGCTGCTGCCGCAAAACCAACTTGATCCCCAAAAATTAGCAGAAATGCTACAGAATATGCAGCGCTCCACGTTGGTGGAGATTGCGCAAAAAGCGAAAACTATGGAAAAAACCCAAGCCACCGCCGCTGTGCTGGCCGCCTGCCAGGAGCTGACCGCATGAAACACGTGATCGAACGCATCCACTTCGTCGGCATTGGCGGCTCGGGCATGAGCGGTATTGCCGAAGTGCTGCACAACCTGGGCTACCAGATTTCCGGCTCGGATCAGGCCGATAGCGCCACCTTGCAGCGCCTGCAATCGCTGGGCATCCGCACCTTTGTCGGGCACGCCGCTGCCCATATCGACGGGGCGCAGGTGCTGGTGACCTCCACCGCAGTGCACGCCGACAACCCCGAGGTGCTGGCCGCGCGCGAGCGCAAGATTGCCGTCGTGCCACGCGCCCTGATGCTGGCCGAGCTGATGCGCTTTAAAAACGGCATCGCCATTGCCGGGGCGCACGGCAAGACCACCACCACCAGCCTGGTGGCCAGCGTACTGGCAGAAGCCGGGCTGGACCCAACCTTTGTGATTGGCGGGCGCTTGAACAGCGCCGGGGCCAACGCCAAGCTGGGCCAGGGCGACTACATCGTGGTGGAGGCCGATGAGTCCGATGCCTCGTTCCTGAACCTGCTGCCCGTTATGGCCGTGGTCACCAATATCGACGCCGACCACATGGACACCTATAGCCATGACTTTGGGCGGCTGAAACAGGCGTTTATCGACTTTCTGCACCGCATGCCGTTTTATGGCCGCGCCATCGTCTGCGCGGACAACCCGGCAGTGCGCGACATCCTCGGGCAACTGGCCCGGCCCGTGACCACCTATGGCATGGGCGAAGGCGTCCAGGTACGCGCCGTGGACGTGCGGGCCGACCACGGGCAAATGGCCTTTACCGTGCTGCGGCAAAACGGCCAAAGCTACCCGCCGCTGGCCGTGCGCCTGAATCTGCCGGGCGAGCACAACGTCTTGAACGCCCTGGCCGCCGTGGCCGTGGCCATGGAGCTGGAAGTGCCGGACGACGCCCTGCTGCGGGCCCTGGAAGGCTTTACCGGCGTGGGCCGGCGCTTTCAGCGCTATGGCGACCTGCCTTGCCCAGGGGGCCAGTTCACCGTGGTGGACGACTACGGCCACCACCCGGTGGAAATGCAGGCCACCATTGCCGCGGCCCGGGGCGCGTTTCCCGGGCGGCGCTTGGTGCTGGCCTTTCAGCCGCACCGCTACACCCGCACGCGCGACTGTTTTGAAGACTTCGTGCGGGTACTGGGCCAGGCCGACGCCGTGCTGCTGACCGAGGTCTACGCCGCAGGCGAAGACCCCATCCAGGCCGCCGATGGCCGTGCCCTGGCCCGGGGCCTGCGCGTGGCGGGCAAGGTCGAGCCGGTATTTGTGCCGGAAATCGGCCAGATGGCCCACACCATCGTAGACAATGCCCGCCCGGGCGATGTGGTGCTGACCATGGGCGCTGGCTCCATTGGCCAGGTGCCCGCCCAGGTGGTGCAAATGCTCGCAAAAGAGTAGCTATAGGCGTAGATGGATAGAGCGTATGACCGAGAAAACCTTTGAAATTGATCCTGCGGCCCTGGGCAAGGTGGCTGTGCTGATGGGCGGCAGCTCTTCGGAGCGGGATATCTCCCTCATGTCCGGCCAGGGCGTGCTGCAGGCGCTGCAGTCCCAAGGTGTGGATGCCCACGCGTTTGACCCGGCAGCGCACCCCCTGTGTGATTTGAAAGCACAGGGCTTTAGCCGCTGCTTCATCGCCCTGCATGGCCGCCATGGCGAAGACGGCACCGTGCAAGGGGCGCTGGAGTTGCTGGGCATTCCCTACACCGGCTCAGGCGTGATGGCTTCCAGCATGGCCATGGACAAGGTGATGACCAAGCGTATCTGGCGCTTTGAGGGGCTGCCCACCCCCGACTGGCGGCTGGTGGATAGTGCGCAAGCGACCGAAGCGGCCTTTGCGGCGCTGGGCAGCCCCATGATCGTCAAGCCCGCGCGTGAGGGCTCCACCATCGGCCTGACCAAGGTTACCGATGCCGCTCAATGTGCCCAGGCCTACACCCTGGCCGCCCAATACGACCCCGAGGTGTTGTGCGAGCAATTCATCGACGGCGACGAGACCACCTGCCCCGTGTTGGGCATGGGGGCGCAGGCCCAGGCCCTGCCGGTGATTCGTATCGTGGCCCCCGGTGGCAATTACGACTACCAGAACAAATACTTCACCGACGACACCCAATACCACTGCCCCAGCGGCCTACCGGCTGCCGAAGAGGTGGCCATCCAACAACTGGTGGAGCAGGCCTACCGCGTTCTGGGCTGCCGAGGCTGGGCGCGGGCCGACGTGATGATTCGCAAGAGCGACCGCAAGCCGTTCTTGTTGGAAATCAATACCTCTCCGGGTATGACGGGGCACTCCCTGGTGCCCATGGCCGCGCGTGCCCAGGGCATCAGCTATGAAGCGCTGTGCCTGCGCCTGCTGGCCAGCGCCACCCTGGACAGCGAGACCGCCAGCCTGGAAGCCTGATGCGCGAGCTGCCCGCCCCCCTGGATGTCCGCCTGATGAACGTGACGGCTTCGTTCATGTTCGCAGGCGTGTGCATGCTGGTGCTGGTGCTGGCGGTGGGCTGGGTGCTGCGCCACCCGGTATTTGCCATCCAGCGCATCGTGGTGGAAGGGCAGTTGGTGCATAACAATGCGGTCACGCTGCGGGCCAACGTGGCGCCGCATCTGGCGGGTAACTTTTTCACGATTGACCTGGGTCAGGCGCAAGCGGCGTTTGAACAGGTGCCTTGGGTGCGCAAAGCCGAAGTGCGCCGCGCCTACCCCAATAGCCTGCGCGTGCTGCTGCATGAGCATGAAGCCCAGGCGTATTGGGGCGAAGATTCCGGCGCGGCCATGGTCAATACCCTGGGCGAAGTGTTTGAAGCCAACCTGGGTGAGCTGGAGCGCGAAGGGATGCCGCGCCTGGATGGGCCGCAAGGTTCGGCCCCCCAGGTGCTCAGTATGTTTTATGCCCTCGAGCCCCTGTTTGCCGCGCTGGACTTGCCTATTGATGCGCTGACCCTGCGGGACCGGGGCAGCTGGTTTTTAACCCTGGGCAACGGCGCCCGCCTGGAATTGGGCGGCGGCAGCACAGAGCAGGTGTTGCAGCGCAGCCAGCGCTGGCTGCGTACCGTGCGTACAGTGTTACAACAATACCAACGCAGCCCCGATGCACTAGAGTACGCAGATTTGCGCTATACCGACGGCTATGCACTGCGCCTGCGCGGGGTCGATACGATTTCACCGGCAGCAGCCCAGGCGCTGGCCCAGCGGCAACAGCGCCAAGCGGCGGCAGCAACGACAACAAGCAATCATCAAAAAAATCGAACTGCAGAGGGCAGACACTGAAATGGCAAGAGAATACAAAGATGTGGTGGTAGGGCTGGACATTGGCACTTCCAAGGTCATGGCCGTGGTTGCCGAAGTGTTGCCCAGTGGGGACTTGAAACTGGCCGGCCTGGGGGTAGCGCCCAGCAACGGCCTGAAACGCGGCGTGGTGGTCAATATCGAGGCCACGGTGCAAAGCATCCAGCAGGCATTGAAAGAGGCCGAGCTGATGGCCGACTGCAAAATCCAGCGCGTACACACCGGCATCACCGGTAGCCACATCCGGGGCCTGAACCAAAGCGGCGTAGTCGCTATTAAAGACAAGGAAGTCACCACCACCGACGTGGCGCGGGTCATCGAAACGGCCAAGGCGGTGAGTATTTCTTCCGACCAGCGCCTGCTGTTGGTGGAGCCGCAAGAATTCGTCATCGACGGCCAGGACGTGAAAGAGCCCATCGGCATGAGCGGCATCCGCCTGGAAGCCAAGGTGCACATCGTCACAGGGGCCCAAAGCGCGGCAGAAAACATCATCAAATGCGTGCGCCGCTGCGGCCTGGAAGTCGAGCAACTGCTGCTCAACCCCCTGGCCGCCAGCCAGGCCGTGTTGACCGATGACGAGCGTGAGCTGGGCGTGGCCCTGGTCGATATTGGCGCGGGCACGACCGATGTGGCCATTTTTACCGGCGGTGCCATTCGCCACACCGCCGTAATTCCAATTGCCGGGGACTTGATTACCAGCGACATCGCCATGGCGCTGCGCACGCCGACCAAGGACGCTGAAGACATCAAGGTCGAGAGCGGGTTTGCCAAGCAGTCGCTGGCCGACCCCGATGCCCAGGTGGAAGTGCCCGGCCTGGGCGACCGTGGCCCGCGCATGCTGGGCCGCCAGGCGCTGGCCGGGGTGATCGAGCCGCGCGTGGAAGAGATTTTTTCCCTGGTGCACCAGGTTATTCGTGAGTCGGGCTACGAGGAGGTGCTCTCGTCCGGCGTGGTGATTACCGGCGGCAGCTCCGTCATGCCCGGTATGGTGGAGTTGGGTGAGGACATTTTCCTCAAGCCCGTGCGCCGGGGCGTGCCCAAATATGCCAGCGCCTTGGCCGACATGGTGGCCCAGCCGCGCTCGGCCACCGTGATGGGATTGCTGGAAGAAGCCCGCCTGGCACGGCTGCGCGGTTTCAAGGTGGCACAAAAAAGTGGCTCCATGAAGACGGCATTAGGCCGTTTTCGGGACTTTATTGTGGGAAACTTCTAGAAATGTGAATTTGATGCTTTCTAGAGACATTCACCCAGAGTAAGACGCTATAGTCTTTCCCTCAAAATATTAATCGTGCATGATAGACAGGTTTTCAGGAGCTCCCGCATGACGACTATCGAGATGATCGACGCCGAAAAATTCAACCAAGGTACCCAAATCAAAGTGTTAGGTGTCGGTGGTGGTGGTGGTAACGCCGTGGAGCATATGATCGCCAACAGCGTCCAAGGTGTTGAATTTGTTTGCGCAAATACCGACGCCCAGGCCCTTATTCGCAGCAATGCCAACCGCACCATTCAACTGGGCCTGAGCGGCCTGGGTGCCGGCAGCAAACCCGACAAGGGTCGTGAAGCTGCCGAAGCCGCCATTGACGATATCCGCGCAGCCATTGACGGCTCGCACATGCTGTTCATTACCGCTGGCATGGGCGGCGGCACCGGCACCGGCGCAGCCCCCGTGATTGCCCGCGTGGCCAAGGAAATGGGTATTTTGACCGTCGGCGTGGTGACCAAGCCCTTTGATTGGGAAGGCAGTCGCCGCATGAAAAACGCCGACGAGGGCTTGGCTGAGCTGGAAGCCAACGTCGATTCGCTCATCGTCGTGCTCAACGAAAAGCTGCTGGATGTGCTGGGGGATGACATCTCCCAGGAAGAAGCCTTTGCTCAAGCCAACGACGTGCTGCGCAATGCCGTCGGCGGGATTGCCGAAATCATCAACGAATACGGCCACGTGAACGTCGACTTTGAAGACGTGCGCACCGTCATGGGTGAGCCCGGTAAAGCCATGATGGGCACCGCCCGCGCCAATGGCCCGGATCGCGCCCGTATTGCTGCCGAGCAGGCCGTGGCCTGCCCGCTGCTCGAAGGCATTGACCTGTCCGGCGCCAAGGGCGTGCTGGTACTGGTGACGGCTGCCCGTGGCAGCTTGAAGCTGGTCGAGTCGCGCCAGGCCATGACGACGATTAAGGCCTACGCTTCCGAAGATGCCCACGTCATCTACGGCGCAGCCTACGACGACTCGCTGGGTGAAGACATTCGCGTCACCGTGGTGGCTACCGGCCTGTCGCGCCCTGGCATCCGCCGCGAAGCCCTGTTGGTGGTGCAAGGCGGCCTGCGCACCGGTACGGACAACCTGCCGCTGGTGGGCACGCCCACGGCCAGCATGAGCGCTGCGTTGGGCGCTGCCCCCATGGCCACGAATGCTGCCGCCGCGCCGGTAGGCGCTGCAAGCGGTGCCAACTACGGCGGCAGCGATGTGTCCGTGCCCAGCGTCTGGCGCACCAACCGCACCCACGCTGCAGCGCGGGTGGATGCCTTGGCCTCTGGCGGTATGGACGATTTGGAAATTCCTGCCTTCCTGCGCAAGCAGGCCGATTAAATCGGACGGTGTTCAGTGCAAACGGCCAGCCTTTTCAGGCTGGCCGTTTTGCATAGCGGGCGCCCATGGTGTTTATAGAATTTTCTAGAGACCTACCTGGGGCGCATAGGGCCCATCTCTTCCTACAATCGCCCCATGCTTGTGCAAAAAACCATTAAAACTTTGACCCGCGCCGTTGGTATGGGGCTGCATAGCGGCCAGCGCGTGGAAATGACCTTGCGCCCTGCGCCTGTGGATACCGGGATTGTGTTTCGGCGCGTAGATACGCCCCAGCCCGTGGACATTCCCATGTCGGCCCATGCGATTGTGGAAACCAAAATGGCTTCCACCATTGGTGCGCAAGGGGTGAAAGTGCATACCGTAGAGCACTTGATGTCTGCCCTGTGTGGCTTGGGTATCGACAATATCGTGATCGACATCACTGCCGAAGAGGTGCCAATTTTGGATGGCTCCTCATCGTCCTTTGTCTTCTTATTGCAAAGCGCGGGCATTGCTTTGCAGTCAGCCCCCAAGAAATTTATCCGTATCGTGCAGCCCGTAGAGGTGCGCGAGGGCGAGGGCAGTAACTTGAAGTGGGCCCGCTTTGAGCCCTACCACGGCTTTAAATTGCGCTTTGAAATTGATTTTGCCCACCCGGCAGTCGATTCCACCGGCCAAAGCTTTGAGTTTGATTGGGGCAGCGGCGATTATGTGCGCGATATTGCCCGCGCCCGTACCTTTGGTTTTACCCGCGATGTCGAGATGTTGCGCACCCACGGCCTGGCCTTGGGCGGCGGGCTGGATAACGCTATCGTGATGGATGACTATAAAGTGCTCAATAGTGACGGCCTGCGCTATGGCGATGAGTTCGTGAAACACAAAATCCTGGATGCCATTGGAGACCTGTACGTCATCGGTCACCCGATTTTGGGTGCGTACAGCGCATTTCGCTCTGGTCATGCCATGAATAATCAACTGCTGCGTGCCTTGCTGGCACAGCCCGAGGCCTGGGAATACGCCACATTCGCGCAGGAGCGCGATGCCCCTGCTGGTTTTAATCGCCCCAGTACCACTTGGTAGTACTGCTTGGTAAAACCGCTATCTCTGTAAATATCCCGAAGGTGCCGACGCTATGCTGCTATTTCGCTGGTTGATGCTGCTGCTAATCGTGGCGGCGGCCCTGTGCGGGGTGTTTTATTTAGGCACGGGTCGCGCACATTACAAGCGCTGGAGCATTTTGATCTTGAAATGGAGCGTGATTGCCGGGCTGGCGTTTTTTGCCATCATGCTGCTGGGCCGGATGGTTTAAGGGCGCTGCACACCCGATCAGGATAATTTGGGCCAAAGAAAAACCCCGCGCACCAAGGTGGACGGGGTTTTTGAATTGGTGGGTCCTGTGGGATTCGAACCCACGACCAACGGATTAAAAGTCCGCTGCTCTACCGGCTGAGCTAAAGACCCGGTGCTGTAGAAGCAAGCCCTGGATTATGCACCAAAAAAGCGCACACTCAGGCTTGGTTCGTACAGTTTTTTACTGCATGCCGTTGCGTCGTGCCAACTCGGCAAACAGGCCGCTGTGGTCGAGCTGGTCCAAGCCATGGTCAATGGCGCTGGCGTACAGCGTCTCGAACAGTGCGGTAATCGGGGTGTCCATTTCCAGCTCTGCCGCTGTTGCCAGGGCGTTGCGCATGTCCTTGAGCTGCACGCCCATGCGGGCGCCGGGGGTGAAGTTGCGCTCCACCATACGCTGGCCGTGCAGTTGCAGGATGCGGCTATCGGCAAAACCGCCGGTGATGGCCGCCCGCACCTGGGCCGGGTCGGCACCGCCTTTTTCGCACAGCAGCAGGGCCTCGGCCACCGCGCCGATGGTGATGCCGACAATCATTTGATTGGCCAGCTTGGCCAGTTGCCCCGCTCCATGCGGGCCCACGTGGGTGGCGCGGCCCAGGGCGGCAAACACCGGGGTGGCAGCGGCAAAGTCTTCGGCCTGCCCGCCCACCATGATGGCCAGGGTGCCCGCTTCTGCCCCCACCGTACCGCCGGAGACGGGGGCGTCCAGGTGGCGCACCCCCTGGGCCGCCAGGCGCTGGGCGTGCGCACGGGCTTGGCGCGGCTGGATAGAGGCCATGTCGACCACCAAAGCACCTGCGGCCAAGCCCTGGCAGGCCGCGTCGGGCTGGGTAAATAGCACCTGTTCGACCACATCGCCGTTTTCCAGCAGGCTGATGGTGATGTCGGCACCACTGCAGGCTTGGCGTGGGCTGTCGCACACCTGCACCCCGTCAGCAGCCAAGACCTCGGCTTTGGCGCGGGTGCGATTCCAGGCGCGCACCTGGTGGCCGGCCTGGGCCAGACGCCGCGCCATGGGCAGACCCATGGCACCTGTGCCTAAAACTGCGATGTGTAGCGCTGGCATATCGTCTCCTTTATTCCTGAAAAAATAGCTACTAGCGCTTATGCAGTAAGGGCTAGAGCCGGTTTTTATCTAAATTTTATCGGGTTGGGGCACCATGGTAGCCGCTATCATGCAGCGGCCCGGATGCTTCTAGTCCTTACTGTTTTGCCATGCCCAAATTTCTTCATACCGCCGATTGGCAAATTGGCCGCGCCTTCAGCAGCTTTCCTGCTGATGTCGCCCCCCTGCTGGCGCAGGAGCGCATTGCTGCCGTGCAGCGCCTGGCGCAACTGGCCACCCAGCACCAGGTCGATGCCGTGCTGGTGGCTGGCGATGTGTTTGATACCCAGACCGCTTCGGACAAGCTCATCCACCGGCTGTTCCAAGCGCTGGCCGGTTTTAGTGGTGCGTGGATCATGATCAGCGGCAACCACGACGCGGCCCTGGCACAAAGCGTGTGGACACGGGCGCAGGCCCTGGGCTGCGTGCCGCCCCACGTTCACCTGCTGCTGGGCCCTCAGGTGCAAATTTTTGACGGCTTTGCCGTGCTGGCTGCGCCGCTGACCCAGCGCCATTGCTATGACGACCTAACCGCCTGGATGGACACGGCCAGCACCCCCGCCGGGTTGCTGCGAATTGGCCTGGCCCACGGCAGCGTGCAAGGGCTGCTGCACGAGGGCATTGACAGCCCCAACCCGATTGCCCCCGATCGGCCCGAGCGCGCTGCGCTCGATTGGCTGGCGCTGGGCGATTGGCACGGCATGCAGCAGGTTGGCCCGCGCCTGGCCTATAGCGGCACGCCCGAGGCCGACCGTTTTCACAACAACCAGCCCGGCTATGCGCTGCTGGTCGATATCAGCGCCCCCGGGGCCGTGCCGCAGGTGACCCCCCTGGCCGTGGGCCGCTACCGCTGGTTGCGCCAGCGCCTGGATTTGCACCTGCCGTCTGACGTAGACGCCGCCTTGGCGTGGCTGGCGCAATTGCAGGCTGACGACGTGGCGCAACTGCAATTGGCCGGCATGGTGGACTGGGCCCACCACCAGCGCTTGCAAGCGGCTTTGCTGCGGGCACAGGCCGTCGCGTGCAGCCTGGAGGTGGAGCAAACCGATTTGCGCCTGGCCCCCACCGATGCCGATATCGCCAGTCTGCAGGCCGATGGCTACGTGGGCCTGGTGCTAGAGCAGCTGCGCCAAGCCAGCAGCAGCGACGCTTTGGCGCAGGAAGCCCTGGCCGTGCTGGCCCAGGCCCTGCATGAACAGTCGCCACAGCAGCAGGTGAGCGCATGAGCAGCCCCCACTTCTATCTGCAGCGCCTGCAACTACAGCAACTGCGCAAGTTTGAGACGCTGGAACTGGCCGACCTGGCCCCGGGCTTGAACATCTTTGCCGGGCCCAATGGCGCGGGCAAAAGCTCCATCGTGCGGGCGCTGCGGGCCACGTTTTTGGAGCGCCACAGCTCCAGCTCCGCCGCCGACCTGCAGCCCCAGCACGACAGCAGCGCCAGCCCCCAGGTGGCGCTGGACTTTGTACTGCATGGCCAGCCCTACCAATTGGTCAAAAGCTTTTTAAAGAAAAAGCGCTGCGATTTAACCAGCGGCAGCCAGCACTGGAGCGCCCAGGCCGCCGAAGACTATCTGGCCGAACAACTGGGCTTTCAATTTGCCCCCAAAAGCACCAAGCCCGAGTTTTGGGGCGTGCCCGGCCTCTTGTGGGTGGAGCAAGGAGCCCAGCCCGATGCTTTAAGCGCCAGCGTGCAGCACGCCAGCCGCCACCTGCACGCCGCCTTGCACAGCCAAAGTGCCAATGGTGCCGGTGCCCCGGCTGCCGCCTTGGCCGCCACAGCAGGCGATGGTTTGATTGCCCGGTTGGAGCAGGAACTGGCCCAGTACCTGGGTAAAAACGGCAAGCCGATTGGCCCCTTGGCCCAGCTGATTCACAGCATGGAAGACAACCGCGCTGCACTGGCCCAATGCCAGCAACGCATTGCCGACTACCGCAGCCAAGTCGATGCCTTGGCCCAAGACCAGCAGGCCCAGGCCGACGATGTGCGTGAGCGCCCCGAGCAGGCTTGGGAACAGTCCCTCGCCCAAGCCCAGGCGCAACTGCAGCAGCACCAGCAACTGCAGCAGCAACACCAGCAAGACCAGGCGCAGGCGGCGCATATCGCCAGCCGTATTGAACTGCTCACCCGCGCCCTGCAGGCCCAGGCCGCACAAAGCCAACAACTGGCCCAGCGCGCCCAGGCGTGGCAACAGGCCCAGGTGCAAGCCGCGCAGGCCGAGCAGCATTGGCAGCAAGCCCACACCCAAGCAGCCCAGGCTGAGCAAGCCCAGGTAGCAGCCCAGCAGCGCTGGCAGCAGGCCGAAGCCCAGCAGCGCCGCCAGGCCCAGCGCCAAGCCCTGGCTGCGCAACAGGCCCAGGCCCAGCAACAAGTCCAGCAACTGCAAGGGCAGTGGGACGAGGCGCAGCAGCATCTACAAAATTTGCAGCTACTCACGCAGGCCCTGTCTGCCTTAGCGCCCGAAAAAGCTGATATTTTGCAACTGCAAAAACTGGAGCAAACCGTACACACCGTCAGCGTGCAGCAGGCCGCCTTAGCCACCCAGTTGCGTTTTGACCTGCCTGCTGGGCAGCAGCTAGCCTGGCACAGCGCAGACGCGCAAGGCCAGTGGCAGGGGCAGGGGCAAGCTGCTCTGGCCACACCCACCGAAGTGCAACTGCCCGGCGGTGGCCGCCTGTGGCTGGCCCCCGGTGGCCCACAAGCGGCGCAGGCTGCCCAGCTGCTGGCCCAGGCCCAGCAGCAACTGCAAGCCGCCTTGGCGCGGCTGGGGGTAGCTGATGTGGCTGCGGCCCAAGCAGCGTGGGAGCAGCGTCAGCAGGCCCTGCAACAGCACACCCTGGCCACCCAGGCCCTGCAGCTTTACGCCCCCCTCGGGGTGGATGCGCTGGCGGCCAGCCTGGCCCAAGCCCAGACGCAGGCCGAGCGCTGCCAGCAGCAATGGCAGGCTCTGGCCGCACAAGGGGCAGAAGATGAGGGCTCCGCCGCAGATGCCCACGCCCTGCAAGCTCAAGCCCAGGCCGCCCAACAGGCGGGGCAAGCGGCCCAGCAAGCCCTGGCACACGCCGCGCAGCAACGCGCCCTGGCCCAGCAGCAATGCCATAACGCTGAGCGGGAGCACACAGCCCTGGCCCGCCAGTTGGATGACCCGCAGGCCCGCGCCAGCCTGCAAACCCAGCAGCAGGCCCTGGTGCAGCTACAGGCACAAGCGGCCAGCTTGCAAACGCAGCTGGCCGCCCAAGCGCAGACCTTGGCCGACCCCGCACTGCAATTTGCCGCCCAGGACGTCGCTCGCCTGCAAGCGAGCATTGCCGCCCACGCCCAGCAGGTGCAGGCGCGCCAGCAGCGCATAACGGCCCTGCAAGCCAGCCTGGCCGCCGTGGGGGGGAGCGGCCTGGAAGAACAGGCTGCCGAGCTGCAAGGCCAATTGGCCCAGCAAGAGCGCCAGGCCAGCGCCCAGCAGCGTCACGCCCAGGTGCTGCAATACCTGTTGCAGCAGTTGAAAGATGCCCGCGCCGCTGCCGTGCAACGCCTGCAAGCGCCCTTGGCCCAACGCATGCAGCATTACCTGCAACTGGTACAGCCCGGTGCGCAACTGGAGCTGGACGAGCAGCTACGCCCCCACTACGTGCATTCCGCAGGGGGCACGGGTACGGCGGGCCTGGCCAGCGCAGAACCGGCCCTGGCTGGCGCAGTAGCGCGGCTGAGTTACGGCAGCCAGGAGCAGCTCTCTATCCTGAGTCGCCTGGCCTACGCCGACCTGCTGCGCCAGGCTGGCCAGCCTACGCTGCTGATCCTGGACGATGCCCTGGTGCATAGCGACCCCCAGCGCCTGGCCCACATGAAACGCGCCCTGTTCGATGCCGCCCAGCGCCACCAGGTGCTGCTGTTTACCTGCCGCCCGCAGGACTGGGGCGACGCCGGTGCGCCCCTGCGCCGGTGGTAAAAAAGCGACGGTAAAAGTTTGTGTTGTGGTGTGTTGTGGGGTGGCGCTGGGCGACCACTAGAACTTGTAGCATCCTGGCCCGGCGGGGTGGGGCAGCAGGGCCTGCAAGCCGGTTTTTATCGTCCGGGACTACGCCCTTTTCTATTCCCTGGAGCCCTGCGCGGACTTGGGGCGCTAAGTGCTTGTTTCTAGGGGCTTCACCCGATGGATGGGTAAATCAAGGGTTTTCCCGAGTATGGAGATGGCTACAATCCAACCACTATATCTAGTAGTCACGCCGCTAAAAAACACTGCGTATTGTGTTTTTCTCTGTGGATAGAGTGTTTATAAAGAAGACCGCGCCTGCGGTTTTTTCTCGTTAAGAGTTCAAGAGACGTAAGAGTCGCCATGCTGGAACAGATCATCAAACGCGACGGCCACACCGAGCCGTTTACCCCTTCCAAGCTCAACCAATGGGGCGAGTGGGCTGCCCAATCGTTGGGCGATGCCGTGGATTGGCCCTCGGCGGTGCTGGAAACCGTCTCGGCCATGTCCACCCAGGCCACTTCGCGCGAGTTGCAGCAGCAGCTCATCCGCACCTGCCTGAACTTTGATACCTGGTCGTACAACCGCATGGCCGGGCGCTTGTACGCCACCTTGATTCGTAAAGACCTGTACCGCAATCGCCGCCCCACGGTGCTGGATTTGCACCGCCAGTTGCAGCACCTGGGCTTTATGGAAATGCTGGACTATTCCGAGTCCGAATACGCCGTTATCCAGGAATGGATTGACCACGAGCGCGACTTTGAATACGCCCACTACCAACTGCACACCCATTTGACCAAGTACGCCATTGCCGACCGCGTCAAGGGCGTGTACTACGAATCGCCCCAGTTCATCTATATGCGCATGGCGATGGCTCTGTCGGTGGACCAGCCGCGTGAGCGGCGCATGCGCGACGTGCAGCGCTTTTACGAGCATTTGTCCAAAAACCGCATCAATGCGCCCACCCCCAACCATGTGAACCTGGGCACGCCCCTGCGCGGCTACGCCAGTTGTTGCCTGTACACCGTGGGGGACAACGCCCGCTCCATCGCCGTGGGTAACCACATTGCCAACACCATGACGTATATGAGTGCGGGCATTGGCGCGCACATCAACACCCGCTCCATCAACGACCCGGTGCGCGGCGGCGTGATTCGCCACCAGGGCAAGCTCCCCTACTACCGTGCGCTGGTGGCCGAGGTCAAATCCAACCTGCAAAATGGCCGGGGCGGTGCGTGCACCACCTATTTCCCGATTTTTGACCCCGAGGTCGATACCCTGCTGCGCCTGAAAAACCCCATGTCCACCGAAGACAAGAAAATTCGCGGCATGGACTATTCGTGGGGCGGCAACCGCTTTTTTGCCCGCAAAGTGGCCAAAAACGAAGACATCTTTTTGTTCAACTGCTTTACCGCGCCGGACTTGTCGGCTGCGCTGTACAGCGGTGACGAAGCGCGGTTCGAGGAAATCTACGCCCGCTACGAGGCCGACGACAGCTTTGCCAAAACCTGGGTCAGTGCCCGCGAACTGCTGATTACCGCCAGCAACGAATGGAACGAAACGGGCCGCGTGTACGAGCACAACATCTCCGAGATGAACCGCCACACGCCGTTCAAGGACACGATTTATTCCTCCAACCTGTGCGCGGAAATTGCCCTGCCCACCGCTCCCTATAACCACGTGACCGAGCTGTACGCCGAGGACGACATTTCCTTTGTCGACGTGCAACTGGCCAACGGCAAGCTGCGCCGCCTGCCCGGCAAAACCCAGGTACAGGTGCAGCGCGGCTCGCACAGCGCCCTGATGTGGCCGGACGATATTCAAGCCGGCGACACCCTGGACGGCCTGCCCGTGGAAGCCGTGGTGCAACGCAGCGCCCCGGAAGTGGCTACCTGCAATCTGGCGGGCATCGTTGTCTCCAACGTCGAGTCGGAAGAGCAATACGCCGAAGTGGCCTATTACGCGCTCTTGATGATTGACAAGTGCATTCACCTGGCGCATTACGAGCTGCCCCAGGTGGGCGTGACCAGCCGCAAGCGCCTGAACGCCGGGGTCGGCATCCTGGGCTTGGCGCATTTGATGGCCAAGAACGGCCAGCGTTATACCGATGCTGCCGGCAAACAATTTATCCACGAAGTGGCCGAGCGCCATTACTACCACCTCTTGAACGCCAGCCTCAAGCTGGGCAAAGAGTTGGGCAATGCCGAGTGGATGCACAAAACCCGTTGGCCCGAGGGCTGGCTGCCCATCGACACCTGCAACCCCCACGTGGACAAGATTGCCCCGTTTGGCCTGCGCTACGACTGGGAGGCGCTGCGCCGCGCCATCGTCGCCAATGGCGGTATCCGCAACTCGGTGCTGGTGGCGCATATGCCCACGGAGACCTCGGCCAACGCCTCGGGCACGACCAACGGCCTGTACCCGGTGCGCGAGCTGACCATGATCAAGACCGACAACCAGCGCGTGAACTACTGGGCCGCACCCGATAGCGACACCCTGGCAGACAACTACCAATCGGCCTGGGACGTTCCCACCCAGGACATGACGGAGATGTACGCCATCGTGCAGAAGTGGACCGACCAAGGCATTTCGGCGGACTTCTACCGCCGCGTGATTGGCGATGCGTCCATTTCCTCGTCCGAGCTGATTGCCGACTACCTCTACCGCGTCAAGCTGGGGCTGAAGTCCAAGTACTACATGAACCAGAAAACTTCCAACGGCATGCGCCAGGCGGAAGACGCCCCCGCCGCCGTCGCAGCCCCGGCTGCCGGTAGCGGAGACGACGCGGATGCCGACTGCGAAGCCTGCACTTTGTAATTTTTACGGGGCCTTTGTCATGACTGATACCTCTCTCGATACCGTTTTCAACTACGCCAAGACCGACTACGAAAAGCCCTTGCTGCTGCTGGGCCAGCGTCCGGGGTTGTTCGATACCGTCAACCGCCACTACCCGGAAATCTGGAAGCTGTACAAGGCGCAAAAGTCGCTGGACTGGGACGAAAACGAGTTCGACTACTCCAGCGCAACGCCGAGTTCAAAAGCTGCACCCGCGCCACCTACGACATGATGATCAAGACCCTGGCCTGGCAGTGGGAGGCGGACTCGGTCGCCTCGCGCGCGATTGCGCCGGTGCTGGCCCCCTTCATCACCGCCAGCGAGCTGTGGGCCGCGTGGCAGCGTATTTCCGATAACGAAGTGGTGCACGCCGCCACCTATTCGGAAATTGTGCGTAACTCGTTTGACGACCCCAGCGTCATCTTGGACGAAATCCTGCGCGTGCAAGAGGCGCACGACCGCCTCGCGCGCGTCAACCATGCCTTTGCCCAGGGCTATGAGGCATCGCACAAATACGCTATTGGCCAGTTGCCCAACAACCAAGAGACCTACAACGCGGTGTTCATGACCATCGTGGCGCTGCTGTGCATGGAGCGCATCCAGTTCATGGCCAGCTTTGCCGTGACCTTTGCCATTTGCGATACCGGATTGTTCCAGCCCATTGGCAAGGCCATTCAGAAAATTGCCCAGGACGAGCTGGAAATCCACGTCGAACTCGATCGCGCCGTGCTGAAAAACGAACTGGCCACCGAGCGCGGCCAGACCGCCTTTGCCCAGTGCCGTGCGGACATCCAGGCCATGATTGAAGAGGTGGTTGATAGCGAGCTGCGCTGGATCAACTACCTGTTCTCCGAAGGGCGTGAGCTGGTGGGCATGAACGCCGAGCGCCTGTCCGCCTGGACGCTGTACTGCGCCAAGGACGTGTACCAGCTGTTTGGCCTTACCACCGACAAATACCAGCTGCCCGCGCACAACCCGCTCAAATTCATGGAGAAGTGGCTCAACATCTCCAAAACCCAGGCATCGCCGCAAGAGCAAGACATTGCGGCCTACAAAGTCGGCGTGATGCGCCGCACGGACGAGAACCAAGTGTTCGACGTCGATTTTTAATTGTTCCCCCCGCGTATCGTTTCAGGAGTTTTTTTCATGGAAGTCATCATCTACGGCAAGCAAGGCTGCACCAATTGCGACAAAACCCGCATGCTGTGCCAAATCCAATCCCTGCCTTTCCAGTACTTGATCGTGGGCCAAGACATCAGCGAGCAAGAGCTGCACGCCCAAGTGGGCCAAACCGTGCGCAGCCTGCCGCAAATCTTCGTGCGTACCGAAGCGGGCACCACCTACGTCGGCGGCTACGATGAGCTGCGCACCCACCTGCGCCAGTTGAGCGCCGTGGCCGCATAAGCTGCAGCATGCATCCAAAAAAACGGCCAGCTCTTTGAAGCTGGCCGTTTTTTTATTGCCGCGCCGTGCGCACTGCGGGGGGAATGCCCATGGGGTGGCTGGTGCGCAGCGGGTTGATGTCCAGGCCGCCTCGGCGGGTGTAGCGGGCGTACACCGTCAGTTTGATGGGGCGGCAGCGCTGCCAGATGTCCACGAACATGCGCTCTACGCAATGCTCGTGAAACTCGTTGTGGTTGCGAAAACTCACGATATACGCCAGCAGCCCCGCCTGGTCGATGGGCGGGCCGCTGTAGCTGATTTGCACACTGCCCCAGTCTGGCTGGCCGGTGACCAGGCAATTGCTTTTAAGCAGGCGGCTGGTGAGCACTTCCGTGACCGGCACCTCGTCGAAGGCGGCCGTCAGCAGCTCGGGCGCAGGCGTGTAGTGCGTGCATTCAATGTCCAGGCGGTCAAGATTGAGGCCACTCAATTCCTCCACCGCCTGCTGGTCAAATTCTTCGGCAGGAATCACGCGCACGCCCAGGCTGCTGGTGGGCGTGGCCCCGCGCCAAGCGGCTTCGGACAGGTCGGTGCGCAGGTGCTCGCGCACCGCATCCACGCTGGCAAAACGGCTGTTGTTGAAGCTGTTCAGATACAGCTTGAACGACTTGCTCTCAATCAGGTTGGGCGTCTCGCACGGGATGTGTACCTGCAGCAGGGCTACCTGGGGCTTGCCGCGCAGGTTGAGCCACGACAGCTCGTAGCCCGTCCACAAATCCGCCCCAAAAAACGGTAGCGGCTGCTCTGCAGCCAAGCCCAGCAGCTCGCGCTGCGGGCCACGCGGCAAGGGAAACAGCAGGCTGGGGTCGTATTCCTGGGCGTAGCCGCTGGCTTTGCCCAGGGGGGAGTGTTGGGGGGTGTTGGTCATAATTTGATAGCTGCTTGTGCTGATCTATAAAGAATTTCAAGTATGGACATATCTGAAACCCTTTGTTTACTTGCGCAACATGCTCTTATAAAAGAAGATACACAGGCAGATGAAGTAGGCCAGGCCCAGCCAGGAGGCGATACCGGCAAAGTCCGCGCCGACGATGGCCAGGGGCGCTTCTTCGCCGCTGAAACCAATCACGGCGGCCAGGAGCAGGCCCATCAGGCTCTCGCCCACGATCAGGCCGGCAGCCAGCAGCAGGCCGCGTTCTTCGGCGGCGGCCAGCCAACCGTCACCCCGCGCTTGGGCCACGCGGGCCAGGGCGCGTTGGATCAGCCAGCCCAGGCCTGCGCCCAGGGCCAGCGTCATATTGATGGTGGGCGGCAGGTAAATGCCCAGGCCAATCGCCAGGGGCGGCAGGGCGCCCAGTTCTTTCTTGCGCAGCAGCGCGTCGATGATGATGGCGCCCACCCCTATGGCCACGCCCAGGCCCAGCATTTGCCAGTCCAGGTTGCCGTTGAAGATGCCGCTGGCAATTTGCTGCATCAGCGTCGCTTGCGGGGCGGCCAGGGCTTGCGCCTCGTCCATGCCTGCGCGCGGCAGGGCACCGGCAAAGCCGTAGGCGTTGTACAAAAGATTGAGCACGGGCGGAATCACCACCGCGCCCACCAGGCAGCCGATGATGAGCACCACCTGTTGGCGCCAGGGCGTAGCGCGCACCAGGTAGCCGGTTTTCAGGTCTTGCAGGTTGTCGTTGGAAATGGCGGCCATGGCCAAAATCACTGACACCATGAACAGCACCAGCGCCACGCCCATTTGCCCGGCGACGCTGTCGGCAAAGCTGGGCACCAGTTGGTGCAGGAGCAGCAGGGTCAGGCCCATCAAAATTGTGGCGATGATGCCGATGCCGGAAATCGGGCTGGCAGACGAGCCGACCAGCCCGGCCATATAGCCGCAGGCCGCGGCCACCAAAAAGCCAAAGAAGGCGGCAAACACCACGCAGGTGGCCGCCAGGGCGATGGCGGCTGTGCTGGTAAGGGCCGGCATGTGTTCGGTGACAAAGCTGAAGGTCACGCCAAACAGTACGGCCAGGGCGATCAGGCCAATAGTCAGCATCCAGACTGCGCGGCATGTCGCGGTCGGTTTCGTCACCGGGCTCGCGGCTGGTGGCGGCAGCGCTGCTGGGCTGGTTGGCAATGGCTTGCACGATGGGGCGAATCAGCGACACCACCGTCCACAGGGCGGCAATACCAATCACCCCCGCGCCCAAAAAGCGCACCTTGCTGGCCCAGAGCTGGGTGGCCAGGGCGCTCAGGGCCTGGCCCTCGGCGGGCGTGGTCAGCGCCATCAGCCAGGGCACGGCAATGCCCCAGCAAATCACCAGCCCGGCCAGCACCGCTACACCGGCGGCAGCGCCCATCAAATACCCGGCAGCAATCAGCGCCGGGGAAAAACCGGTGGAGAGGCGAAACACCACGTTGCCCGCCGGTAGCCAAAAGTTGACGGCATCCCCCAGCAGGCGCAGGCCGCCGCTGAGCAAGCCAAACACCGCAGCCAGCCCCGCGCCCCAGCCCAGCTGGCGCAGGCTGCTGTTGCCGCCCTGGCCGCCTGCATCGCCTGCATCACGCTGGGCCTGGCCCACGCGCAGCACCTCGGCAGCGGCCACGCCTTCCGGGTAGGGCAGGCTGGACTGCACTACCATCACCCGGCGCAGCGGAATGGTGTAGAGCACGCCCAGCGTACCCCCGGCGGCGCACACCAGCGCGGTTTGCCAAAACGGAAAGCCGCTCCACAGCCCCAGCATCAGCAGCGCGGGCAGCACAAAAATCACCGCCGAGAGCGTGCCCGCCGCCGATGCCTGGGTCTGCACTAGGTTGTTTTCCAGGATGTTGGAGTCTTTAAAGCGGTACAGCAGCGCCATGGAAATGACGGCGGCCGGAATGGCCGAGGCAAAGGTCAGGCCCACTTTCAGGCCCAGATACACGTTGGCTGCCGTAAACGCCAGGGTGATGAGGGCGCCCAAAATCACGCCGCGCAGCGTAAATTCGCGCACGGGGGTGCTGGTAGAGGAGGTGCTCATAGCAAGAAGTGAAAGGGAAAAAGCAAAAACCCAGCGCCGCAGCGCCGGGGGATATATCAGTGCTGGCGGCGAAATACCAGGCGGTCGGCGCTGGATGCCGCAGGGGTGAAGGCGTAACCGTCCAGGTCAAAGCCTTGCAGCTGCTCGGGGTGGGTGGCGCGCTGTTGCACGGCCCAGCGGGCCATCAGGCCCCGGGCGCGCTTGGCGTAGAAGCTGATGATTTTGTACGCCCCGCTCTTGTAGTCTTCAAACACGCATTCGACGACGCGGGCCTGCAGTGTGCGCAGGTCAACCGATTTGAAGTATTCCTGCGAGGCCAAATTCACCACCACCGGGGCGGCGGCAGCACTTTGGCGTTCGTTCAAGTATTGGGCAATGCGGCTGCCCCAAAAGGCGTAGAGGTTGCGCCCCGCTGGGTTGGCCAGGGCGGTGCCCATCTCCAGGCGGTAGGGCTGCAGGGCGTCCAGCGGGCGCAGCACGCCGTACAGGCCGCTGAGCACGACCAGATGGTCTTGCGCCCAGGCCAGGGCGTCGGCGTCCAGGCTGGCGGCGTCCAGCCCCTCGTACACGTCGCCGTTAAAGGCCAGCAGGGCCGGGCGCACCTGTTCGGGCGTGGGCGTGGCTGACCAGGCGGCGTAGCGGGCGGTGTTGAGCGCGGCCAGCTTGTCGCTGATGCGCATCAGGCTGGCCACCTGCTGGGGCGCCAGGCTGCGCAGTTGCGCAATCAGCGCCTGCGCCTGTGCCATAAAGGCCGGGGTGGTGGTGGCAAGCCCAGGGGGTAGGGGGCTTTCATAGTCCAGCGACTTGGCTGGCGAGAGCAAAAACAGCATGGTGGGACTTCTTTGCTAGAAAAAATTCGGGGGCCAAGGCCCCCGATATCGTCGTCTTGTGGACACAAGCGGCAAATTTACTGGCTATCGGCCTCGAAAGGCAGCGTCATACCGCGCAAATCTTTACGGGTTTCCACCAGGATCAAGGTTTGTGTATCCAGCACCACGGGCGCGGGGCGCTCACGCGGGATATGCACTGGCGCCGGTTCGGCGGCAATTGCCGCTTGCACGGCAGCGACCTTGTCGGCGTCGGACTGCACCCACTCTAGGCCCGCAGCCTGGGCCAGGTCGGCCAGGGCTTGCGTGGGCAGGCTGTAGGCGGGCGCAGCAGCGATTTCTACGACTGCTGCGGTTTCTACGACTTCTACTGCTTCTGTAGCTGCTGGCGCTGGTGTAGCAACGATTTCAGCATCATTTGCCTCTGAAACATTGGCTGCATCAGCGGTAATAGCTTCTGAAGCAGGAGCGGGAGCAGATGCTGCCGTTACCACTTCGGCTGCAGGCACGGGGGCTTGCTCGGCAGCTTCGGCGGCGGTATCCGCTGCTGGGGCGGCTTCGGCTGTTTCAGCGACTGGGGCCACGTCGGTTGCTGGAGCAGCGTCCGCTTGCGGCAGTACGTCGGCAAAGTAGCTGCGCCGGGGGGCAGCGTCGGCGACGGCGGGCGCGGGCAGGACGATTTCCAGGGGCGTTGCGTCATGTGCGTCTTGCGATGCGGCAGCGTCCAGGTTGGTGCCATCCTGGGCGGCTTGCGCCTCGCGCTCTTCCCGTGGGGTGCGTTCGCCACGGTTGCTGCGGCGGTCGCGGCCATAGCGGTCGCGCGAGCGGCGGCCATTGCGGGCGGTGCTGCTGTCGCCATTGCCGTCGCTCGCGGCATCGGTGCGGTTGTCGCCCTGGCTTTCACGCAGCTCGCTATCCATGCCAGCGTCGGCCTGGGCGGGGGCTTGCGGCGCGGCTGCTACGGCTTCTGCCGGAGTGGGCAGGGCGTTGTCCTGGGCGGGCAGTTCGCTGCTGCGGGGGGTGCGTTCGCGCTTGGTGTCGCTGCGCTCACCGCGCTCGCGCCGTGGGCGGACCTCGGTGGCGGTTTCGGTGCTGGTGGGCAGGTCGGTGGCGTCTACCGGGCGCTGGTTGCGCTTGGTGTCGCGGCCTTCGCGGCCCTCGCGAGATGTGCGGCCTTCGCTGCGGCCTTCATTGCGACCTTCTGCTGCGCGGCTGTCGTTGCGGCGGTTGCGGTTGTCGTTGCGGCCTTCGCTGCGCTCACCACGTTCACCGCGCTCGCTACGGTCACTGCGCTCGCCCCGGCGGCCACGGCCTTCACCGCGTTCGCTGCGCTCTCCGCGTTCCCCACGTTCCCCACGCTTGGCCTGGGCCTTGCTGGGCGTTTCGGGGGCAGGCGGTACGGGGGCCGGGCGGCTGCCAAAGCCAAACAGGCTCTTGAGCCAAGCAAAAAAGCCTTGCTCCTGCACCACGGGCTGGGTGCTGGCCGCCGGTTGGCGCGTGGGCTGCGGGCGCGGTTGGGGCGCGGGGGCGGGCGGCGCATCGGGCAGCACGCCTTTGATGACCGGGGTTTGGCGGTTGGTCGGCTCTTGCGAGCGGCGCGTCACGCGCGTGGCGTCTTCGATTTCCTCGGCCAGTTGGTAGCTGGCGTCCAGGCTGTCCAGGCGCGGGTCGTCGTGCTTGATGCGCTCCAGCCGGTAGTGCGGGGTCTCCAGCCCTTTGTTGGGCACCATCAGCACGGAGACGCGCTGCTTGAGTTCGATTTTGGAAATTTCCGCGCGCTTTTCGTTCAGCAGGAAGCTGGCCACCTCCACCGGCACCTGGCAGTGCACGGCGCTGGTGTTGTCCTTCATGGACTCTTCTTGAATGATGCGCAAGATCTGCAGCGCCGAGCTTTCGGTGTCGCGGATATGGCCCGAGCCACCACAACGCGGGCAGGGCGTGGAGGCCCCTTCGGACAGCGCGGGTTTGAGGCGCTGGCGGCTCATCTCCAGCAGGCCGAATTTGCTGATGGAGCCAAACTGCACGCGGGCGCGGTCTTGGCGCAAGGCGTCGCGCAGGCGGTTCTCCACTTCGCGGCGGTTCTTGCTCTCTTCCATGTCAATGAAGTCGATCACGATCAGGCCGCCCAGGTCGCGCAGGCGCATCTGGCGGGCCACTTCATCCGCCGCTTCCAGGTTGGTGCGGGTGGCGGTCTCTTCAATGTCCACCCCTTTAATGGCGCGCGCGGAGTTCACGTCCACGCTGACCAGGGCTTCGGTGTGGTCGATCACAATCGCGCCGCCCGAGGGCAGGCTTACGGTGCGTGAGTAGGCCGACTCGATTTGGTGTTCGATTTGAAAGCGCGAGAACAGTGGCGCGTCGTCGCGGTAGCGTTTAACACGGCTGGCATGCTCGGGCATGACGTGCGCCATGAACTGCTGGGCTTGCTCGAAAATGTCGTCCGTGTCGATCAGGATGTCGCCAATGTCGTTGTTGAAATAGTCACGAATGGCGCGAATCACCAGGCTCGATTCCTGGTAAATCAGGAATGCGCCCTTGCCGGCCTGGGCGGCGCCATCAATGGCGCTCCACAGTTTGAGCAGGTAGTCCAGGTCCCACTGCAGCTCGGGGGCCGTGCGGCCAATGCCGGCGGTGCGGGCAATGATGCTCATGCCCTTGGGGTAGTCGAGCTGGTCCATCGCCTCTTTGAGCTCGGCGCGCTCTTCGCCCTCGATACGGCGGCTCACACCACCGCCGCGCGGGTTGTTGGGCATCAACACCACGTAGCGCCCGGCCAGGCTGATGAAGGTAGTCAGCGCCGCGCCCTTGTTGCCGCGCTCTTCTTTTTCTACCTGGACGATGAGCTCCTGGCCCTCTTTGATGGCATCGTTGATGCGCGCCTGGCTGGGCGAGACGCCCTCGGCAAAATACTGGCGCGAAATTTCCTTGAACGGTAAAAAGCCGTGGCGCTCTTCGCCGTAATCGACAAAACAGGCTTCCAGCGAAGGCTCAATGCGGGTGACCACGGCCTTGTAGATATTGCCCTTGCGCTGCTCGCGCCCTTCGATTTCAACTTCGTAGTCGAGGAGCTTTTGGCCATCGACAATGGCCAAGCGCCGCTCTTCGGTTTGCGTAGCGTTGATGAGCATCCGTTTCATGATGCACTTCCTTTTCTAGTACGGTGGGCTCATTGGTCAGGACGACCAACCAGCCGGTAAATCACGACAATAAAAGTCGAGCCCGTAGCCAGCTTGCAACGCTAAAAATGGAAAATATCGCGGGGTGTACCCCTCCGCTGCGCCTGCTCAATGCAGCAAAGGCGGTGGAGGAAGAAACCGGGGAGCCAGCACAAACGAGTAAAAGCGCGTAGCTGGCCCCATGGCCGCACGAGGCGCTTTCAGGTAGGCGGGCGCGGCCACAGCGCCCCGCGCGGGACGTTGCCCGGGCAGAGTGTGTATTAGCCAAACAAGAAAAGCCCACATACCTATGCTGGTGTTGAAAGCCCGTGCTGCCCCGGCAAAAAAGTCCAGGGCGGCAGCACAGGCGCGAAATTCCATTTAGTTTTGCAATGCGTTCACGGGTGAAAATGCGCACCTGTGCAGCCTATGAAAAGCTGTTTTTACTGGGTGTGCGCACGCCTCAAGCATCGACCTGCCTGCGGCTGGGTTATGGTGCTTGAATTAAAGTTCAAGAAAATCAACCATTTATTTATACCAACGCGCAGGTGAAGCACATTATAAAGGGGATGCAGTCCCCACAAGCAACTGCATCGGCACCGGCCGTGCGCTGGCTGGAGGTTTCGCAAGAAGATGCGGGCCAGCGGCTGGATAACTTTCTCATCCGACATTTAAAGGGCGTGCCCAAGACGCACGTCTACCGCATCATCCGCAGCGGTGAGGTCCGTATCAACAAGGGCCGCTGCAGCGCCGATACCCGTGTGCAAGCGGGCGACAGCGTGCGCGTGCCACCGGTGCGTGTGGCTGAAAGACCGGCCAGCGCCCAGGCTGCTCCGGCGCGGGAATTTCCCGTGCTGCTGGAAGACGACGGGCTGATTGCCATCAACAAACCTGCGGGCGTGGCGGTGCATGGCGGTAGCGGCGTGAGTTTTGGCGTAATTGAGCAGCTGCGCCGCGCCCGGCCCGAGGCCAAGTTCCTGGAGCTGGTGCACCGCCTGGATAGAGAGACCTCTGGCATCTTGCTGGTCGCCAAAAAGCGCTCGGTGCTGAAAGCCTTGCAAGACCAGTTTCGGGAACGCGCCACCGGTAAAACCTATCTGGCCCTGGTGCCGGGCGAGTGGCCTGCGAATAAGAAAGTCATCGACACGCCCCTGCGCAAATACCTGTTGCCCGATGGCGAGCGGCGCGTGCGCCCCACCACCGCAGACGACCCCGACGCCATGCGTGCCTTGAGCCTGGTGCAGGTGCGCCAGCGCCTGCCCGCGCGCCCGCTGCAAGGGCTGCCGGCCATGAGTGTGCTGGAGGTGACGATCAAGACCGGGCGTACGCACCAAATCCGCGTACACCTGGCCAGCCAGGGCCACGGCATTGCCGGGGACGATAAATATGGCGACTTTGACCTGAATAAGCGCCTGCCCAAGCAGGGTTTGAAGCGCATGTTCTTGCACGCTTGGCGCCTGCGCTTTACCCACCCGGCAACCGGGCAGGAAGTGACGCTGCACGCCGAGCTGCCGCCCGAATTGGCCCAATTTTTGGAAAGTGAGACCCTCCGTGGCTGAACGCCGTTTTGATTTGATTGCCTTTGACTGGGATGGCACCCTGTTCGATTCCACCGTCGCGATTACGCGCAGCATCCAACTGGCGGTGCAGGACGTGGGCGGCCAGCGCCCCAGCGATGCCCAGGCCGCCTACGTGATTGGCATGGCGCTGGGCCCCGCGCTGGCGCACGCCGCGCCCGACGTGCCGCGCGAAAAGCACGCCGAGTTGGCCAACCGCTACCGTTTTCATTACTTCAAGCTGCAAGAGCAGGTCACCTTGTTTGCCGGTATCACGGAACTGCTGGCGCAGTTGCGCGAACGCGGCCACCTGCTGGCCGTGGCCACCGGTAAAAGCCGCCAAGGCCTGAACATGGCGCTAGAGCAGGCCCAGTTGCGCCAGGTGTTTGATGCCACGCGCACCGCCGATGAAACCGCCGGCAAGCCCAACCCCCTGATGCTGCACGAGCTGATGGCCGAGCTGGACGTGCCGCCCGAGCGCCTCTTGATGATTGGCGACACCACGCACGACCTGCTGATGGCGCGCAACGCCGGTTGCCCCAGTGTGGCCGTCTCCTACGGGGCGCACGACCCGGCCAGCTTTGCCGCTTGCGCCCCCTTGTTTACCGCGGCAACCGTGCCCCAGTTGCAGCAGTGGCTGCTCACGCAAGGGTGATGCCTGCCAGCGGCGCTGGCATACTCTGGCGCTTTGCTACCAATGGAAGAAAGCATCCATGAACTCTTTGCCGCCCTCGGGAGAGCCGAATAAACCGGGTCAAGACCTGTGGAGTGACGCCAACGACAACCTGCAGTGGCAGCGCCAGGTGCTCGAACGTCTGGTATTTGCCACCTTGAACGAGCAAAAGGCCGCGCGGCGCTGGCGTATTTTTTGGCGCCTGCTGTGGATTGGCCTGATCGCCGCTGCCGTGTGGCTGTTTACCCGCGAAGGGGTCAATAGCACCAGCGTCTCTGGCCCGCACACCGCCGTGGTGGAAATCAAGGGCGAAATCGCCTCGGGCGCGGACGCCAGTGCTGAATATGTGAATGCGGCCATGCGCTCGGCGCTGGAGGATTCGGGCTCGCGCGCCTTGGTGTTGCTCATCAACTCCCCCGGCGGTAGCCCCGTGCAGGCGGGCATGATCAACGACGAAATCGTGCGCCTCAAAGCCCTGCACCAAAAACCGGTGTACGCGGTGGTGGAGGAATCGTGCGCCTCAGCGGCGTATTACATCGCCTCGGCCGCCGATGAAATTTTTGTCGATAAGGCCAGCATCGTCGGCAGCATTGGCGTGTTGATGGATGGTTTTGGCTTTGCCGAAGCCATGGAAAAACTCGGCGTAGAGCGGCGCTTGCTCACGGCCGGAGACAACAAGGGCATGCTCGATCCCTTTAGCCCCATGACCGAAACCCAGCGTGCCTTTGCCCAGGACATGCTGGACACCATCCACCAGCAGTTCATCGACACCGTCAAGCGTGGTTGTGGCAAGCGCCTGCATGAAACGCAGGACACCTTTAGCGGCCTGTTTTGGACGGGTGAGCAAGCCGTCGCCCTGGGGCTGGCGGACAAGCTGGGCTCCCTCGATTCGGTGGCCCGCGACATCGTGCAGGCCGAGGAAATCATCGACTACACCCGCCGCGAAAACATGGCCGAGCGCCTGGCCAAGCGCTTTGGCGCGGCCATGGGCGAAGGGGCCGTGCGCGCCGGTAAAGATTGGGGACTGCAGCTGCGCTGAACGCGGCAAGCGCATCCCGCGCTTGAGCGCTAACGTTAGCCCGGATGACCTGGTGCATCCGGGCTATTCTTTTCATGGATAGCTGCTAGCGCCGATGAATAAACGATTTCAGCCATGTTTATGCCTGAAATCCTTATAAACAAAGCGCGAACAGCTCCTTATTTAAAAGCAGTGCTTACTGCCCAAAGGCAAACACCGTCGGCGTGTGTTTGTCGGGCTGCCAATCGACGGTTTGCCAGGTTTGCACGCTGCGCGATTGAATGCTGGCGCTGGCCAAGGTCAAGCCGCTGGCACAGGCCAGGCGGGTGCCGGGCTGCAGCGTATGCAGCAGCGCTTGCCACAGGGCTGGGTTGCGGTAGGGCGTCTCAATAAACAGTTGGGCCTGGCCGGTCTTGAGGCTGACGGCTTCAAGCTGGCGAATGCGCTGGCTGCGCTCTGCCGCGTCCTGGGGCAGATAGCCGTGAAAGGCAAACTGCTGGCCGTTCAGACCACTGGCCGCCAGCGTCAATAACAGCGATACCGGCCCCACCAGCGGCACCACCTGCGCCCCCAGGTCGTGTGCGGCACGCACGATGGAGCTGCCCGGGTCGGCCACGGCGGGCATGCCCGCTTCGCTGACCAAGCCCAGGTCGTGCCCGTCCAGCAACGGTGCCAGCAGCGCACGCACGGCGGCGGCGTCGGTCTGGCTGCGGTGGTGGTCGCCTTTTTTGTGCATCAGGCGCGGCATCTCGCTGATGTGTTGCGCTTGCAAAGGCGCGGCCAGGGGGGTAATGGCGTCCAGGCGCTTTAAATAGGCGCGGCATGTTTTGGCGTTTTCGCAGACCCAGTGGGTCAGTTGCGCCGCTTGGGCCAGGGTGGCAGCGGGCAGCACGTCGGTCAGTGGTGCTTGGCTGGCGCAGCCAAAGTCCAGGGGGGCGGGCACCAGCAGCAGGCGGCCCAAAGGTTGGGCATGTCCTGGATGCCCTGCATGTTGGGCAGTGGCGGCGCTCACGGCAGCACCACCCCGGCTTGGCGCAGCAGGCGGCTGGTGGCAATCAAGGGCAGGCCCACCAGGGCGGTGGGGTCGTCGCTGTGGATGGCGTCCAGCAGCGTAATGCCCAGGCTCTCGCTTTTGGCACTGCCAGCGCAGTCGTAGGGCTGGTCGGCTTCTAGGTAGCGGGCAATTTCGGCATCGCTCATGGTGCGAAATTGCACGCGCACGGTGCTCAAGTGTGTCTCGCATAGGCCGCTGTGCTGGCACACCACGGCCACGGCGGTGTGAAACAGTACCGTCTGTCCGCGCATGGCTTGCAGTTGGGCAAAGGCGCTTTCGTGGTTGCCGGGCTTGCCCAGCGCCTGGCCGTGCAGGTCGCACACCTGGTCAGAGCCAATGACGATGGCATCCGGGTACACGGCTGCTACGGCCTGGGCTTTGGCGACAGCCAGGCGCTGGGCCAGGGCGGCGGGGGCTTCATCGGGCAGTGGGGTTTCATCGACCAGCGGGGCCACGGCGGTAAACGGCAGGCGCAGGCGCTGGAGCAATTCGCGCCGATAGCGCGAGGTGGAGCCCAAAATCACAGGGCGTTGGGGCAGTTGGGAGGAGGTGGCTTCAAGCATGGGGCGATTCTCTTACACTCGCGCCCTATGCCTGAAAAACTGAACGTCCAGCATTTAGATATCGCCGCCTTTGCCCGCCAGCAAGCCAGCGCCAGCGGCCACACCAACGCCAGCGCCTACCCGCGCCTGGCGCAGGAACTGGTCGGCGATGCCGCTGCCAGCACTGTGGCCTGGCAGGCCCAGGGCCAGTGGCTGGCGCAAACCGGCGGCGCAGGCCAGCCGTGGCTGTACCTGCAGGCCCACACCACGGTGGCATTAACCTGCCAGCGCTGCCTGCAGCCCGTGGATGTGGCGCTGGAAGTGGACCGCGCCTTTCGCTTTGTGAAAGACGAGGCCACCGCCGAAGCCCAGGACGACGAGTGCGAGGAAGACCTGCTGGCCATGAGCCGCGACTTTGACCTGCCCGCGCTGATTGAAGATGAGCTACTGATGGCCCTGCCCCTGGTGCCGCGCCATGCCGTCTGCCCCGTGGCCCTGCCCATGCAGACGCAGGCCGATGCTCCGCAGGAGGCCCAGGAGCGTCCCCACCCCTTTGCCGCCCTGGCGCAATTGCGCAGCGCCCCCAAAGCCGAGGATTAGTCCTTCGCTTGCAGCGGTCCCCACTGCAGGCCAGATACGATTGGGTTATAATCTGCGGCTTCGCGCGAAACCCCTCGTGTCTTTAATGGGCTGATCGCGTTTTTACCAACCCTTTAATGACCAGGAGCCATCATGGCTGTTCAACAAAACAAAAAGTCCCCTTCCAAACGCGGCATGCACCGCTCGCACAATGCACTGAATGTGCCCGGTACGGCGGTTGAGCCCACCACCGGCGAAGTGCACCTGCGCCACCACATCAGCCCCAACGGCGTGTACCGTGGCCGCCAAGTGCTGAAAAACAAGGCCGAAGCCTAAGTTTTTACTGTTGGCTGCCCGACAAAGCCCGCAGCTACCTGCCGTAGCGCGGGCTTTTGTCTTTTGTGCGCAGCCTGTTGTTGATCCATTGAAAAGAACTCCATGATTACTTTGGCCGTCGATTGCATGGGCGGGGACCACGGCCCCCAGGTCACCCTGGCTGCATGCCGCAGCTTTTTAGCAAGCCATGCCGATGCCCGTTTGTTATTAGTGGGGCGCCCGGACGCCTTGGGCGCGTGGCAAGCGCATGCGCGGGCTCAAATTGTTGCTGCCAGCGAAGTGGTGGGCATGGACGACCCGGTCGAGCTGGCGCTGCGCCGGAAAAAAGACTCCTCCATGCGCGTAGCCATCCAGCAGGTCAAGGACGGTGCAGCGCAAGTGGCCGTATCTGCCGGTAACACTGGCGCATTGATGGCGATTGCCCGTTATCTGCTCAAAACCCTGGACGGTATCGATCGCCCGGCCATTGCCACGCAAATGCCCCATGAAAAGGGTGGCGCTACCACGGTGCTGGACCTGGGCGCCAATGTCGATTGCCAGCCCGAGCACCTGCTGCAGTTTGCCGTGATGGGCGCGGCCCTGGTCAGCGCCTTGCAGCCCCAGGCGGGCGAGCCCAGCGTAGGCCTGCTCAATATTGGCGAAGAAGCCATCAAGGGCAATGACATCATCAAGCGCACCGGCGAGCTGCTGCGCCACGCGGGCGAAGCCGGGGCGCTGAACTTTGTCGGCAACGTGGAGGGCAACGATATCTACAAGGGGGTTGTCGACATCGTGGTCTGTGATGGCTTTGTCGGCAACGTGGCCTTGAAGGCCAGCGAAGGCGTGGCCGCGATGATTGTGGGTGGCCTCAAGCAAGAATTTAAACGCAACATCTTCACCAAACTGGCCGCCATCGTGGCGTATCCGGTGCTAAAAGCGCTGATGGCCCGCATGGACCACCGCCGCTACAACGGTGCGGCCCTGCTGGGGCTGCGCGGGCTGGTGTTCAAGAGCCACGGCTCGGCCGACGTACAAGCGTACGAGCATGCGCTTAATCGTGCGTATGATGCAGCCCGCAATCAGCTCTTGGACAAAGTGCGTGATCGCATTGTTGCCGCAGCGCCGCTTCTGGCCGCTGCCACCACCCCTGCGGCCAGCGAGGCCGCTTAAGCCTTGTTTATGACTTCGAACCCACGTTTTGCACGCATCACCGGCACGGGCAGTTATTTGCCGCCGCGCCGCATCACCAACCACGAATTGGCGGCGGAGTTGGCCCAACGCGGGATTGAAACCTCTGACCAATGGATTGTCGAGCGCACCGGTATCCGTGCCCGTCACTTTGCGGACACGGGGGTGTGCAGTAGCGACCTGGCCTTGCACGCCAGTCAGCAAGCCCTGACGGCAGCCGGGGTGAATGCGCAGGATGTGGACTTGATCATCGTCGCCACGTCCACGCCGGACATGGTCTTTCCCTCCACTGCCGCCATCTTGCAAAACAAGCTGGGCATCACCAACGGCTGCCCGGTGTTTGACGTGCAGGCCGTGTGCAGCGGTTTTATCTACGCGCTGACGGTGGCCGATGCCATGGTGCGCGCCGGTAGCGCCCGCTGCGCCCTGGTGGTGGGGGCCGAAGTCTTTAGCCGCATTTTGAATTTTGACGACCGCACCACCTGCGTGTTGTTTGGCGATGGCGCTGGTGCTGTGGTAGTGCAGGCGTCGGAGCAGCCCGGTATCTTGGCCAGCGACCTGCACGCCGATGGCCGCCATGTGGACATGCTGTGCGTGCCCGGCCACGTCTCGGGCGGGCAGGTGCTGGGCTCGCCCCTGTTGACCATGGACGGCCAGGCCGTATTCAAAATGGCTGTGGGCGTGCTGGAAAAAACTGCACATGCCACGCTGGAAAAAGCGGGCCTGCCTGCCAGCGCCGTTGATTGGCTGGTGCCGCACCAGGCCAATATCCGCATCATGCAAAGCACGGCCCGCAAGCTGAAATTGCCGATGGAGAAGGTCATCGTCACCGTGCAAGACCACGGCAATACCTCGGCGGCGTCGGTACCGCTGGCGCTGGACTGCGCGGTGCGCGCCGGCCAGGTGCAGGCCGGGCAAAATGTGCTGCTTGAAGGGGTGGGCGGCGGCTTTACCTGGGGTTCGGTACTTGTAAAAATGTAGCTACTAGCGCTTACCCAGTAAGCATTAGAGGCTGATTTTATTGAGAATTTATGATGAAAAAGTTTGCTTTTGTCTTTCCCGGCCAAGGTTCGCAAGCCGTTGGCATGCTGGACGCCTGGGGCGACCACCCCGCCGTGCGCGCTGCCGTGCAGGAAGCATCGGACGCCCTGGGTGAAGACCTGGGGGCCTTGATTGCCACCGGCCCCAAGGAAGCCCTGGGCCTGACCAGCAATACCCAACCCGTCATGCTGCTGGCGGGCGTCGCTGCTTGGCGCGTGTGGCAGGCGGAAGGTGGCGCAACGCCCGCCGTCGTGGCCGGTCATTCGCTGGGCGAATACGCCGCTTTGGTGGCCGCTGGCGTCTTGACGCTGGCGCAAGCCACCCCGCTGGTGCGCCTGCGGGCTGCGGCCATGCAGGAAGCCGTGCCCGTGGGGGCTGGTGCCATGGCCGCTGTGCTGGGGCTGGCTGCCGACCAGGTGCAAGCCGTGTGCGCCCAGGTCACCGCTGAACTGGGTGGTAGTGAAGTGGTGGAAGCCGTGAACTTCAACGACCCCGGCCAGACCGTGATTGCCGGCTCCAAGGCCGCCGTGGACGCGGCGGGCGCAGCCATGAAGGCTGCCGGTGCCAAGCGGGCGCTGCCGCTGCCGGTATCTGCACCGTTTCACTCCAGCCTGATGCTGCCTGCGGCAGAAAAACTGAAAGCTGCCTTGGCCGAGGTAGCCTTTGCCGCGCCCCACATCGACGTGCTCAACAATATTGACGTCGCCGTGCAGCGCGATGCCGACGCCATCCGCGATGCGCTGTACCGCCAGGCCTTTGGCCCGGTGCGCTGGGTGCAAAGCATCCAGGCCATGAAGGCCCAGGGCGTGACCCACATCGTCGAATGCGGCCCCGGCAAAGTGCTGGCGGGCATGACCAAGCGCATTGATGCCGATTTGGTCGGCGCTGCCCTGTACGATCCTGCCACCCTCTTAGAAGTCAAGGAGCTGCTTGCATGACTGCATCCCCCCGACAAATCGCCCTGGTAACGGGCGCAACCCGCGGCATTGGCGCTGCCATTGCCCAAGAACTTGCCAGCCGTGGCTATACCGTGATTGGCACGGCCACCAGTGAAGAAGGTGCCCAGCGCATCAGCGCCGCCTTGATCGACCAAGGCGGGCGGGGCGTGAAGCTCAACGTCAACGACGCGGCCAGCGTGGACGCGCTGATCGACAGCATCGTCAAGACCGAAGGCGGCTTGCACGTGCTGGTCAACAACGCCGGTATCACCAAAGACCAGATTGCCATGCGCATGAAGGACGAGGACTGGGAAGCCGTGCTGGACACCAATTTGAAGGCTGTATTCCGACTAAGCCGTGCGGCTATTCGCCCGATGATGAAGCAGCGTTTTGGCCGCATCATCAGCGTCACCAGCGTGGTGGGCAGCATGGGCAACCCCGGCCAGGCCAACTACGCCGCCGCCAAGGCCGGTGTGGCGGGTATGAGCCGTGCGCTGGCGCGTGAGTTGGGTAGCCGCAACATCACGGTAAACTGCGTCGCCCCGGGCTTTATTGCTACAGATATGACAGCAATCCTGCCCGAAGAGCAAAAGCAGGCCCTGGCTGCCCAAATCCCCCTGGGCAAGCTCGGCGAGCCTGCCGACATCGCCCACGCGGTCGCGTTTTTGGCCTCGCCCCAGGCGGGCTACATTACCGGTCAGGAATTAGCCGTCAATGGCGGCATGTACATGTAATTAGCGTAAATTACGCCCACTTAAAGCCGTTTCCTCGCGACGGCAAGCGGCTTGTTCCAGGTCTTGGCGCAAGCAGCTAGAATCGCGGGTTCATTTACACAACCCCTGAGGGAAACCATGAGCGATATTGAAGCACGTGTCAAAAAAATCATTGCTGAGCAACTCGGCGTTGAAGAGTCTCAAGTCACCAACGAAAAAGCCTTTGTGGCCGATCTGGGCGCAGACTCCCTGGACACGGTTGAACTGGTGATGGCCCTGGAAGATGAATTCGGCATCGAAATCCCCGATGAAGACGCTGAAAAAATCACCACGGTGCAAAACGCCATCGACTACGCCAACACCCACCACAAAGCCTAATTTTCAGACGCCTGCTCACCGCAGCAAGAAGTAATCAGAAGGTTAAAACGCATGAGCCGACGTCGCGTTGTCGTGACTGGTCTGGGCTGCATCAGTCCCGTTGGGAATACGGTGCAGGATGCCTGGGCTAATCTTTTGGCCGGCCAGTCCGGTATTGATCGCATTACCAAGTTCGATACGGAGGGCTTCTCCTGCAAGATTGCCGGGGAAGTCAAAGGCTTTGACGTCGAGGCGTACATGAGCGCCAAAGATGCGCGCGCCATGGATACCTTCATCCATTACGGGATTGCTGCTGCGCAGCAAGCGGTGGATGACGCGGGCCTGCCTACGGGCGAGGCTTTGCCCGAAAGAGCTGGCGACCCGCATTGGTTGCGTTCTGGGCTCAGGGATCGGGGGCTTGCCCCTGATCGAGAACACCCAGATCGAGCTGTCCAATCGCGGCCCGCGCCGCATCACCCCATTTTTTGTGCCTGCTTCCATCATCAATATGGTGGCTGGCCATGTTTCCATGCGCTTTGGTTTCAAGGGCCCCAACCTCTCGGTGGTGACGGCCTGCACCACCGGCCTGCACTGTATTGGTGAGGCCGGACGCATGATTGAATACGGCGACGCCGACATCGTCATCGCTGGCGGTGCAGAGTCCACCGTCTCGCCCCTGGGCGTGGGTGGTTTTGCTGCCATGCGGGCGCTGTCGACGCGCAATGACGACCCCCAAGCCGCTTCGCGCCCCTGGGACAAAGACCGCGATGGTTTTGTGCTGGGCGAAGGCGCAGGCGTGCTGGTGCTCGAAGAGTACGAACACGCCAAGGCGCGTGGCGCAAAAATCTATGCTGAACTGGCAGGCTACGGCATGAGCGCCGACGCCGGCCACATGACGGCCCCCAATATGGACGGGCCACGGCGCGCCATGCTCAACGCCATGCGTAACGCGGGCGTGAACCCTGACCAAATTGGCTACCTGAACGCCCACGGCACGTCCACCCCGCTGGGGGACAAGAACGAGACCAACGCCATCAAGGCAGCGCTGGGCGATGCGGCCTACCAAACCGTGGTCAGCTCCACCAAGTCCATGACCGGCCACCTGCTGGGCGGTGCGGGCGGTATTGAGAGTGTGTTCACCATCATGGCGCTGCACACGCAAAAAATCCCGCCCACCATCAACCTGCTGAACCAAGACCCTGAGTGCGATCTGGACTACTGCGCCAACACCGCCCGGGATGTGCGCCTGGATGTGGCCCTGAAGAACAACTTCGGGTTTGGCGGCACCAACGGCTCTTTGGTGTTCAAGCGCTTGGTGTAAGCGCCGGGCCTTGTTGTCACCCCGACCGATGCCAACCCGCTCCCCCGCTACCTGGGGCAGCGGGTTTTTCTATGGTCAGCCCGCACCATAGCCCCCCGGCGGTGCGCATTGCCGTCCGGCCCGATGCGGGGCTGGCCGCTGCCGTATTGGCTGTGGCGGGCGTGGGCACGGCGCTGCTGGGGTATGGGTGCGTTGCCAGCGCAGCGCCGGGGTATTGGTGGGCGCTGTTGCTGTGGCTGGGGATATTGGCCGGAGCTTGGCGGGCCTGGCAAGGCTTGCCGCGTGGCGTGCTGCAGTGGGATGGCGCGGCCTGGGATTGGCAGGCTGCAGGCAGTGCGGCAGTAAATAATTTAAATTCTGTAGCGCCTAGCGCTTTATCCATCGCATTTGACGTGCAGTTTGGCCTGGGAATGCTTGTCACCATCAGCGGTAAGCGCTATTTTTTCTGTTGCATGCGCAGCCACAACCTGGCGCACTGGGGCGATGTGCGCCGTGCGGTATATTCGAGCGCTTTGGCTGTGGTGACGCCCTAGCCGCATTTTTCCTGGTCTTCATGCACGTACCTTCCCCGCCGACCCCTTCCAACGACAGCGATTTACAACTGGTGCAGCGCACCGTCGCCGGGGACCAGCGTGCGTATGAGCTCTTGGTCTTGAAGTACCAGCGCCGTATCGAGCGGCTGATTGCCCGCATGGTGCGCGACCATGATCTGGTGCAGGACATTGCCCAGGAAACCTTTTTGCGCGCCTACCGGGCCCTGCCCCAGTTTCGCGGCGAGGCGCAGTTCTACACCTGGCTGTACCGCATTGCGGTAAATACGGCCAAGAAATTCCTCATGGATATGCGCCGCGACCCCATCGTGCTGGAAAGCAGCATGGCCTCGGCGCAGGACGAAGATGAAACTTTTCGTAGCCGCCATGAACCAAGCACGGACGAGACGCCCGAGACCGTGCTGGCAGCGCAAGAAATTGCTGCTGCCGTGCAAGACGCCATGCAGGCATTGCCCGAGGAATTGCGCCAAGCGGTCACGCTGCGCGAAATCGAGGGCCTGAGCTATGAAGAAATCGCCCAGGCCATGGAATGCCCCATCGGCACGGTGCGCTCGCGTATTTTTCGCGCCCGCGAGGCGATTTCAGCACGGGTCAAGCCCCTGCTGGAGCGCCAATCGGGCAAACGTTGGTAGACAGAGCCATAGGCAAGAGGATGCGGGCATGTCCGCGTAAAAGCAGGTATGACCATGAACGAACATGTTGTGAACACGCAAGAGCTGTTGTCCGCCCTGGTGGACGGCGAGCTCTCGGGCGTTGAACTGGAGCAGGCCCTGGCGCAGGCCGAAGATGCCACCGGGCAGGGCAACTGGCAGCTCTATCACCTGGTGGGGGATGTGCTGCGCTCGCCCGACTTGGCGCACCACAGCCAGCATGATCTGCTCAGCGGCTTGCGCGCGCAATTGGCGCAGGAGCCACCGCTGCAACTGACCAGCGCCGGTTTGACGGCCGTGGCCGCCACCCACCCGGTGGCGGTGCAGCCTGCAGCCAATGCCGCAGTCTTTCGCTGGAAGATGGCCGCTGGTTTTGCCTCGGTGGCTGCCGTCGCCGCCGTGGGCTGGCAAGTGCTGGCGCTGCAGCCCAGCGGCCCCACTGGTGCGCAAATCGCCCAGATGGCGCAATTGCCCAGCAACGCCCCGGTGGTGGCCGTGGCCTCGCAAGACGGTAAAAATGTCATGCTGCGCGACCCCAACCTGGACGCGCTGCTGGCCGTGCACCAGCAATACGCCAACCGCCCCAGCCTGCAGGTGCCAGCCGACTTCCTGCGCAACGCCAGCTTGTCGCACACCAACGGGCAGTAATCTTCGGGCAGTACGGTATTACTGCCATGACGCGATTTATGACGCATACCACGACGGGGCCAGGCCCCGTCATTTTTTAGGAACGTGTTGACGCTTTGCGCGCGAAGGGGGGCGGGAAGCGTCAATACGTTCTAAGGAGAGCCCTGGTGGCCAGCCGAAAGAAAAACCCTGCCGCCGACCTGGCGCTGCCGCCCGTGAGCGTCTCCGAAGGCGAAAACTGCCGCTACCTGCACCTGGGCACGCCCTGGGTGCAAGGGGCCATGCGCTTGAAAGACCCCTGGGCGCTGGACTTGGAATACGTGCAGCGCATGATGGCTTGGTTACTCTTTACCGACAGCGATGCCGATTTGGCCGAGCTGCCCGCCATGCAGGCTGGGCCTGGGCGCAGCGGCGCTGACCAAATTCCACTGGAAAGTGCTGGGCATGCCCACCACAGCGCTGGAAATCAACCCCCAGGTGATTGCGGCCTGCCGGGGCTGGTTCAAGTTGCCGCCCGATAGCGCGCGCCTGCAGGTGCTGCAGTGCGATGCCAGCGCCGAAATTCGCCAGCCGCGCTGGCAAGGCGCAGTGCATGCGCTGCAAGTGGATTTGTACGACCACGACGCAGCCGCGCCCGTGCTCGATAGCGCCGAGTTTTACGCCGACTGCCGCGCCCTGCTGCTGCCCGAAGGCTGCATGACGGTGAACCTGTTTGGCCGGCGCAGCAGCTACGCGCAAAGCCTGGACAAAATCTGCGCCGCCTTTGGCGCGGCCAACGTCTGGGCGTTCAAGCCCACGCGCGAGGGCAATACCATCGTCCTGGCCCTGCGCACCGCCCAGCCGCGTGACGTGCTGCAACTGCAGCAACGTGCCCAGCGCATTCAGGCGCGTTGGCAACTGCCCGCACTCAAGTGGCTGAAGGTGTTGCGCCCCATCGCCGACCACGGCGGCACACCCGCCCCAGCAGCGGCACAATGACGGGTTTTTACTAGGCCCGCCTGCCATGCCCGTTGCCCCCCAGCCCGCCCAGCATCCTGACCGCGCATCGCTGCACAACGAAATCCACGCCCGCCCGCCTGAACTGGTGCATGCCCCGGCGGTGCTGACCCACCTGGTCATGGTGTGCGATGCCAGTGAGCGCGAGGCCAGCCGCCAGCACCTGGCCGCCCTGTTGCACGACCACCACCGCAGCGGCCCGGACGCCAACACCACCCACGTGCGGGTGGACCTGGGGAGCTTTCGCCTGCGTTGGGAGCTGCACACCGAGTTCGTCACCTGGACGTTTCAGGTGCCGCTACCTGCCGATGCGCCGCTGGATACCCGCAGCCCCTTGACCGCTGCCGAAGAAGTGCCCCAGGCCTGGTTTGCCGCCCTGCCGGGCCAGTGCCTGGGCGGCATCCATATGTGGCTGTTGCAGCAGGCGCAGTGCGGGCCGGGCGGCATGCCGCACGTGGTGGGGCAGTTGCTCAATGTCGAGACCCTGGCCGGTTCCCTGGTGCACCTGGGGCAGACCCAGGTATCGACCGACTTTGCCATCCACGCCGACGGCTATTCGCGCATGCTGGTGCAGCCGGGGCCGGACATCTCGCCCTCGCGCCTGGGGCGGTTGGTGCAGCGCCTGCTGGAGATTGAGACCTACCGCATGATGGCCCTCTTGGCCATGCCCGCTGCCCGCCACGCCGTGGCCGTACTGGGCAAGGCCGAGCAGGAGCTGGCCGAGCTGGCCCAGGCCATCCGCCAGGCCAACCGCCAGGCAGAACCGGCGCTGCTGGACCGCCTCACGCGCCTGGCCGGGCAGATTGAGAGCGAATACGCCGCCAGCCACGCCCGTTTTTTGGCCAGCCGGGCGTATTTCGAGCTGGTGGAAAAACGCATCCTGGATTTGCAGGAAGAGCGCCTGTCCGGTTTTTTAAGCTTTGCCGAATTCATGGCCCGGCGCCTGTCCCCCGCGCGCAGCACCTGCGAATGGGCGGCGCGGCGGCAAAACGCCCTGTCTGAGCGCGTCTCGCGCGTGAGCAACCTGCTGCGCACCCGGGTGGAGATTGAGCAGCAGCAAAGCAGCCAGCAACTGCTGGGCAGCATGAATGAGCGCCAGGCCATGCAGCTCAAGCTCCAATCGACGGTGGAGGGGCTGTCCGTTGCGGCGATTACCTACTACATCACCGGCCTGATCAGTTATTTGGCCAAAGGCGCGCACGCCCTGGGCTGGCCGCTGTCGGCAGAAAGCACGGCGGCGCTGGCCATTCCGGTGGTGGCCGTGTCGGTGTGGTGGTCGCTGCGGCGCTTGCACCACAAGCTCTTTGGTGCGCAAAAGCATTAAAAAAGAGAGCTGTTTGCGCACGCCAGTTATAGATTTGAGAGTTGAATGTGTCTGAAAACGAAGCTGCAAGCGCGCCAGCAGCTCAGAAAAAACTAGCGCTGGGCTTGACGCTGGCCGCCCTGGGGGCGATTGGCTTTAGCGGCAAGGCCATCATCGTCAAGCTGGCCTACCGCTACGGGGTGGATGCCGTCACCCTGCTGATGTACCGCATGCTGTTTTCCCTGCCGATTTTTCTCGGCATGGCCTGGTGGGCCGGGCGCGGGCAAAAACCGCTGACGCGCCAAGACGGGTGGGGCATTCTGGGCCTGGGCTTTTCCGGCTACTACCTGGCCAGTTTCTTGGACTTTGCCGGCCTGGCCTATATCACCGCGGCGCTGGAGCGCTTGATTCTCTACCTCAACCCCACCCTGGTCGTTTTGCTCGGCTGGGTGCTGTACCGGCGCAGCGTAACGCGCGGGCAGTTGCTGGGTATGGCGATTAGCTACAGCGGCGTGTTGCTGGTGTTTGGCCACGAGGTCGGTGCCCAGGGCGAACACGCTGTTTTGGGCGCTCTGCTGGTCTTTGGCAGCGCCGCTAGCTACGCCGTGTACCTGGTGTATAGCCACCAGATGGTGCAACGCCTGGGCGCACTGCGCTTAGTTGGTTTGGCCACCAGTGTGGCCTGCGTGCTGTGCCTACTGCAGTTTGTGCTGATGCGGCCCCTGTCCGCCGCGCTGGTGCCGGTGCCCGTGCTGTGGCTGTCGGTGCTCAACGCCACGCTCTGTACCGCCGCCCCGGTGCTGATGGTGATGCTGGCCGTGCAGCGCCTGGGTGCCAGCATGGCCGCCCAAGCGGGCATGATTGGGCCGCTGTCCACCATCGTGCTGGCCCTGTGGTTTTTGGATGAAGCCATCAACGCCTGGATGGTGGCGGGCACCGTCCTGGTCATGGGCGGCATTTACGTTTTTACGCGCATGGCGCGCAAGCGCTAGGCATTCCGAGGTATCCCGAGGTATCACGCAAGGAGGTTGGGTTATGGATTTAGGCATTGCCGGAAAGTGGGCGCTGGTCTGCGCCGCCAGCAAAGGGCTGGGTTATGGCTGCGCCCAGGCGCTGGTGGCCGAAGGGGTGAACGTCATCATCAACGCCCGCACCCCCGAGCCCTTGCAGCAAGCTGCTGCAAAATTAGAAGCTATTGCCGCAGACTGGGCTAAGGCCAGCGGCCAAAAACCTCCACAGGTTTTGGCCGTGGCCTGCGACATCACCACCGCCGAGGGGCGGGCAGCCGTGCTCCAGGTGGCGGGCGGGCCGGGCAGCCAGATAGATATTTTGGTGAACAACGCCGGTGGCCCGCCGCCCGGTGATTTTCGGGACTGGCAGCACGCAGACTGGCTGCGCGCGCTAGAGGCCAATATGCTCACGCCGATTGCACTCATCCAGGCCGTGGTGGACGGTATGGCGGCCCGTGGCTTTGGCCGGGTGGTGAACATCACCTCCAGCGCGGTGAAGGCGCCGATTGACATCCTGGGCCTGTCCAACGGCGCGCGCAGCGGCTTGACCGGTTTTGTCGCGGGCCTGGCCCGTAGCGGCATTGCCGCCCAGGGGGTGACCATCAATAACCTGCTGCCCGGTAAGTTCGATACCGACCGCTTGGCAGCCACCTTTGTGGGTACCGCCAGCAAAACCGGCCAAACGCCAGAGCAGGTGCGCGCCGCCCAACAAGCGCAGGTGCCCGCTGGGCGCTTTGGCAGCGCGGCAGAGTTTGGGGCGATTTGCGCCTTTTTATGCAGCCAGCAGGCAGGCTACATCACCGGGCAAAACATCCTGCCCGATGGCGGGCTGTATCCGGGCAGCTTTTAAAGGTGGGGTAACTAGCGGCGCGATGCCACCCAAATGCCGCCGACGATCAGCACAAACGCCCCGGCGTGGTAGAGCTGGGGCATTTGCCCCAGCACCAGCACCGACAAGATGGCGGTAAACAGCGGTATCAGGTTGGCAAAAAAGCCCGCCACCGTGGGGTTGGAGCGACGCACGCCCGCACCCCAGAAGCGGTAGGCCAGGATGGCCGGGCCAATGGCAATAAACACCAGCGCTGCTGCCAGCGGCCAGCCCAGTTGCAGGTGAAAGCCCCCCAGGCCCACTTCCAGGCCGGTAAACAGTCCCGACCACAGCACGCCAAACACCAGTTGGGCCAGCAGGAAGGCGGCCCAGTCGCTTTTGAATTCCTGTGGGCCGGGGGCCTTGGTCAGCAGCCAGGTGTAGAGCGACCAGATCAAGGTCGCCAGCAGCATGAACATATCGCCGGGCACCAGTTGCAGGCTGCGCAGCACCTGCGCGTCGCCCCGGGTGAGCACCAGCACCACCCCGGCAATGGACAGCAGCGCCCCGGTGATTTGCCGGGCGTTGATGCTGGTGCCCCAGAAGATGCGGCCCAGCCCCATCATCCAAATCGGCATGCTGGCGCTGACCAGGGTGACGTTCAGTGGGCTGGAGGTCTTGAGCGACAGATACAGCAAGCTGTTGTAGCAGCCAATGCCCAAAAAGCCCAGGGTGGCGTAGGCCTTCCAGTGCGGCCACAGCGGGCTGTTCTTGGCCAGCACGCGCCAGGCAATGGGCAGCAGCAGCAGCACGGCCACGGCCCAGCGGATGAAGTTCAGTGCAAAGGGGGAAATCAGCTCATAGACCAGGCGGCCTACGATGGCGTTGCCCGCCCACAGCAAGGGGGCAGTCGTCAGCAGGGCAATGGTGCCCAGGTTCAAGGGTGCGGTCATAAGGGGCAATGCTAGCGGCCCCAGGTGCGGGGCCGCAGGGCGGGGGGCGCCAAGATGGCGGGCTTGCTTAATTCATATCGCGCAGGCGCGGCTCAATCAGACCGGCGGCCTCCAGCACCGGGTAGGCCAGCGAGCACAGCAGGGAGTTGATGCGCTTGAGGTCGCTGATCATGTCGATATGCAGGGAGCTGGTCTCAAAGCTCTTGATCTTGCCGTCGGCCAAGCGGTTCAAGTGGCTGGCAGCGTAGGCCAGCTCCAGGTCGCGAAAACGGGCTTTTTCTTCCAGCAGGCGCTGGGCATCGCGCACATTGCCGCTGAGGAACACCGCCATCGCCAGGCGCAGATTGGCGGCCAGATGGGTGTGCATTTCGTTGATTTCTTCCAGGCCAGCGGTGGAAAACTCGCGGCCTTTTTTAATCTTTTTCTCTTCCACTTCTTGCAGGATGCGCTCTACCAGGTCGCCCACCTGCTCCATATTGATGGTGAAGTTGATGACCTCCGTCCAGCGCTGGCCCTCGCGCTCGTCCAGCTCGGCGCGGGAGATTTTGGTCATGTAGTACTTGATGGCGGTGTACAGGTCGTCCACCTGGTCGTCCAGCGCGCGCAGCTCCTGGGCCAAAGGGGCGTTGTTTTCTTCCCAGACGGTTTTCAGGCCGCACAGCATGGTCTCGACAATATCGGCCAGGTGCAGCGCCTCGCGGGCCGCGCAGGAAATGGCCAGCGACGGTGTGGACAGGGCCGAGCTGTCCAAATGGTGCGGGCGCGACACCCCAGGCGCAGCCACCTCCACCGGCATGATTTTTTCCACGATACGGGCCACATAACCCGTGGTGCCAATGCCGACAGCGGCCACCAAAATGTTAAACGCCAGGTGAAACAGCACCACCTGCGTGCCCGTGCCGGGAATGTGCGGTGCAACAAACTGCAGCCACGGGCCGATCAAGGGCACGCACAGCACCACCCCCAGGCAGCGAAACAGCAAATTGCCCAGCGGCACCTGGCGCACCGTGACGTTGGATTTGAGTGTGGTGAGCACCGCCAGCATGCCGCTACCCAGGTTGGCGCCAATCACCAGGCCCAGGGCCACGTCCGGCGGAATACCGCCCGAGCCCGCCAGGGCCGATACCAGCAGCACGGTCGCCAGGCTGGAGTAGGAAATGATGGCCAGGATGGTGCCGGTAATCACCTCCAGCGTAATGTCGCTGGTCAACGCCTGCAGCAGGGCGCGCACGACTTCCGATTGGGTCAGCACCAAGGTGGCTTCGGAGATCAGGCGCAGCGACAGCAGCATCAGCCCCAGGCCAATCAGCACGCGGCCAATGCGGCCTACCTTGCTGTCCTGGCGAATGACGAACATCACCACGCCCGTAAAAATGCACAGCGGCGAGAGCCAGGACAAGTCCATGGAGAACACCACCGTCATGATGGCCGAGCCCAGCTCCGCACCGCGCATCACGGTCAGCGCCGCAGGCAGCGCAATCATGCCCTGGCCGACAAAGGAGGACACGATCAGCGAGGTTGCCGTGCTGGACTGTACGATGGCAGTCACCCCCACCCCCGAAAAGCATGGCCGTGATGCGGGTGCGAATGCCCCGGGCAATCAATTGGCGCAAGTTCGCGCCAAAGACCCGCAGGATGCCGGTGCGCACCATCTGGATGCCCCACACCAGCAGGGCAATGGCGGCCAGAAGATTCAAAATATGCTGCATAGACCCAAAAAATCGAAGCCGGCCAATATACGCCTAAGCGCCGCGTTGTGCTTGAGCTAGGGATGCTCTATACGCGTGGGGCGCTACGCCGCCGCCCGTCGGCTGCGCAGCAGCTCGTCCAGAATAAACAGCGCCGCGCCAACGCTGATGCCCATGTCGGCGACGTTGAACGCCGGGAAGTGATAACCGCCCCAATAAAAATCCAAAAAATCCACTACGTAGCCGTGTTGCAGGCGGTCAACCACGTTGCCGATGGCGCCGCCCAAGATGCTGGCCAGGGCAAAGCAAAACAGTTTTTGCTCGGGGTGCTTGCGCAACTGCCAGGTAATCAACACTGTGGCGGCTGCGCCAATGCCGACAAACAGCCAGCGCTGCCAGCCGCTGTGCTCGGCCAAAAAGGAAAATGCCGCCCCGGTGTTGTGCGCGCGCACGATGTTGAAGAAGCTGGTGATGGCCGTCCAATCGCCCCACTGGTAATGGCGCAAGATGGCCTGCTTGGTGATTTGGTCCAGCACCAGCACCAGCAGCGCCCAGACAAGCCAGGGCCACAGTGCAGCACGGGAAGATGCAGAAGTATTCATAAAGGATAGCGTCTACTGCTGATAAATAAAGGGTTTCAGGTTTGTTTATGCCTGAAACCCTTGGTGGTTAAGCGCTAATAGCTCTTGATTTCAGAGCATCAAGCGCTGTGGCGCTGTTCGCCGCTGCCGTGCAGATTGCTGTCGCAACGCCCGCACAGCAGGGGGTGGGCGGGGTTGCAGCCCACGTCGGCGCGGTAGTGCCAGCAGCGGTCGCACTTGGCATGGCTGCTGGGGGTGACGGCAATTGCCAGCGCATCACCGGCCACGGCCTGCGCGGCGCTGGTGATGAGGACGAATTTCAAATCCTCGCCCAGCGACTGCAGCAGGGCCAGGTCTTCGCTGTCGGCAGTCACCGCCACTTCGGCTTGCAGGGAAGAACCAATGTGTCCGGCCTCGCGCTGGTTTTCCAGCTCTTTGTTCACCGCATCGCGCACGCTGCGGATGCGCTGCCACTTGGCCAGCAGGGCCGCATCGCCCGCAGGCAGTTGGGCGTAGGTTTCCAGGAAGATGGAGTCGCTCTTGCCGACAATCTTCCACGCTTCTTCCGCGGTAAACGACAGGAAGGGGGCCATCCAGCGCAGCATGGCGTGCAGGATGTGGTGCAGCGCAGTCTGGGCGCTGCGCCGCGCCAGGCTGTTGGCAGCGCTGGTGTAGAGGCGGTCTTTGAGCACGTCCAGGTAAAAGCCGCCCAGGTCTTCCGAGCAAAACAGTTGCAGCTTGGCCACCACTGGGTGGAATTCATAGACCTTGAAGTGGCCCAGCACCTCGGTTTGGAACTCGGCAGCGCGGGCCAGCGCCCAGCGGTCAATTTCCAGCATCTGTTCATAGGGCACGGCGTTGCTGGCGGCATCAAAGTCGCTGGTGTTGGCCAGCAAAAAGCGCAGCGTGTTGCGAATGCGGCGGTAGGCATCAACCACGCGGGCGAGGATTTTGTCGTCAATGGCTAAGTCGCCCGAGTAGTCGGTCGAGGCGCACCACAGGCGGATGATTTCCGCGCCCATCTTGCTGCTGACCTCTTGGGGCGAGACGGTGTTGCCCAGCGACTTGCTCATCTTCTTGCCCTGGCCGTCCACGGTAAAGCCGTGCGTGAGCAGCCCCCGGTACGGTGCGCGGCCAAAAATGGCGCTGGCCAAGAGCAGCGAGCTATGGAACCACCCGCGGTGCTGGTCGTGGCCTTCCAGGTACAGGTCGGCCTCCGGCCCTTGGGCGTGGTGCATGCCGGCGTGGGTGCCGCGCAGCACGTGCCAGAAAGTGCTGCCCGAGTCGAACCACACTTCCAGAATGTCCAGGCTCTTGGTGTAGTGCGGGGCATCTTCTGCGCCCAGGATGTCGGCGGTGGTCACGCGGCTCCAGGCTTCGATGCCGCCTTGCTCAATGATGTTGGCCGCCTGGTCGATGATGTCCATCGTGCGCGGGTGCAGCTCGCCGGAATCAACGTGCAGGAAAAACGGCAGCGGTACGCCCCAACTGCGCTGGCGCGAGATGCACCAGTCCGGGCGGCCCGCAATCATGTCGTGCAGGCGCGCCTTGCCGTTGGCGGGGTAAAAGCTGGTGTTTTCAATAGCAGCCAGCGCAATTTGGCGCAGGGTTTGCGCGGGTTTTTGTGCCGGGTCGGTGAATACGCCTTCGCCCTCGTCCATGCGCACAAACCACTGCGCCGCAGCGCGGTAGATAACGGGCGACTTGTGCCGCCAGCAATGCGGGTAGCTGTGGGTAATGCCGGCGGTGCCCATGAGGCGGCCCGCCACTTTGAGCGCGTCGATGATGACGGGCACGGCCTTCCAGATCGGCTGGCCGCCAAACAGCGGAAAGTCCTCGGCGTACTGGCCGTTGCCTTGCACGGGGTTGAGGATGTCGTCGTACTGCAGGCCGTGGGCGACGCAACTGTTGAAGTCATCCACCCCGTAGGCCGGGGCGCTGTGCACGATACCGGTACCGTCTTCCGCCGTGGCGTAGTCGGCCACGTACACGGGGGCGATGCGGTCATAGCCTTGATCGACATGCGCCAGCGGGTGCTTGAACGGCAGCAAATCCAATTTTTGGCCGACGGTGGTGGCCACCACCTGGCCGGTGATGCCCCAACGCTCCAGGCATTTTTCCACCAAGGCGCTGGCCAGGATGATGAGGCCGCGCTCGGTATCCACCAGGCTGTATTCCAGTTCGGGGTTGACGTTGAGCGCCTGGTTGGCGGGAATCGTCCACGCGGTGGTCGTCCAGATCACGGCAAAGGCCGGTTTATCTAGTTTTTCCAGGCCAAAGGCGGCGGCCAGTTGGGCCGGGTCGGCGGCGGGGAACATCACGTCCAGCGTTTGGCTTTTTTTGTCGGCGTATTCAATTTCAAATTCGGCCAGTGAGCTGGCGCAGTCAAAGCACCAGTACACGGGTTTGAGGCCGCGATAGACGAAGCCGCGCTCCATCACCTTTTTCAGCGCGCGCAGTTGGTGCGCTTCGCTGGCAAAGTTCATGGTTTTGTAGGGGTGGTCCCACTCGCCCAGCACGCCCAGGCGTTGAAAATCCTGCATCTGCTGGGCAATTTGCTCGGTGGCAAAGGCGCGACCCTTGGCTTGCATCTCATCGCGCGGCAGGTTGCGGCCATGGATTTTTTCAATGGCGTTTTCAATCGGCAGGCCGTGACAGTCCCAGCCGGGGGTGTAGAGGGCGTCAAACCCTTCCAACTGGCGGCTTTTGACGATCATGTCCTTCAAGATTTTGTTCATCGCGTGGCCGATATGAATCTGGCCATTGGCATACGGGGGGCCGTCGTGCAGGATGAACTTGGGCGCGCCGCTGCGCGCTGCGCGTAGTTTTTTATAGATGCCTTGCTCGTCCCAGTCCTTGGCCCATTGCGGCTCGCGCTTGGGCAGGTCGCCGCGCATGGGGAAGGGCGTGTCGGGCATGTTCAGCGTGGCGCGGTAGGCGCTTTCGGGTTTACCGGCGTTCTTGGCTTTTTTCGGGGTGGGCTGTTCGGACATGAAAAATCTTTCTCGCTGTAAGGCAAAGCCCAGGGCGCGGCCTGGGCTGAAATGGGGAGGGGCTGGCAGGCCGCTGATGACCGATGACCGATCACTGCTTACGCGGCGGCAGGCGGGCGCAAGAGGGCGGGCATCAAATTCGGTCGCGGCGGGTTTGGCGCTGGGTTTGCTCGTGGGCCACGCGGTTGATGGGGCTTTGCCCGGCAAAAAAGGCGCGGGCCTGGGCGCAATCTTGCGCGATACCTTGGGTCAGTGCAGCCAGGCTGTCGTATTTCAGCTCATCGTGCAGTTTGAGTAGCAGTTCCACGCGGATGATTTTACCGTAGCCCCCATCGCCGCCCAGGTGCTGCGGCCAGTCCAGGCAGTGCGTCTCCAGCAGCACGCGGCCACCGTTGATGTCGTTGGGGTCGAGCGACGGGCGCACGCCCAGGTTGGCCACGCCTTGCAGGGGCGCATCCGTCAGGCCATGCACCAGCACGGCAAAAATACCGCTGGCGGCGGGCTTCCAGTGGTCAAAGCGCAAATTCAGCGTGCGAAAGCCATCGCCCAGGCCGGGGGCGCTTTCTGCCAGGCTGCGGCCCAGCTTGCGCCCGTGCACCACGTGGCCGCTGATGGTGTAGGGGCGGCCCAGCAGGCGCTCGGCCCCCGGCATATCGCCAGCAGCCAGCGCGGCGCGTACCTCGGTGCTCGATACCCGCAGGCCGTGGACCTCGTAGCTGTTCATGCGCGCCACTTCAAAGCCTTGGGCACGGCCTGCCGCATCCAGTAGCGCGTAGTCGCCCGCACGTTTGGCACCAAAACGAAAATCATCGCCCACCAGCACATAGCGCGCGCCCAGGCCGTCCAGGAGCACTTCGTCAATAAACGCCTGGGGGGAGAGGCTGGCCAGCGCATGGTTAAACGGCAGGATGACCACCTGGTCAACCCCGCAGACGCACAACTGCGTGAGCTTGTCGCGCAGCGTGCCCACGCGCGCCGGGGCCAGCTCGGGCTTGCCCAGCACTTTGGCAAAGTAGTCGCGCGGGTGCGGCTCAAAGGTCACGGCGCAACTGGGCAGGCCGCGCTGCGCCGCCTCGGCCCGCAGCAGCCCCAGCATGGCCTGGTGGCCACGGTGGACGCCATCAAAATTGCCAATGGTCAGGGCGCAAGCCGGTGCCAGACCGGCCTGGCGGTAGCCGAGGAAGATTTTCATGCTAGGAGGGGGTGGGAGAACCTGTTTACGATCTTTTTTCGCTGCTTTTTCGCATCATCTTGACAGTCATCTCGGCGCTTTCTCTCGTCATTCCCGCGAAGGCGGGAATCCAGCAACGGCCTTTGTCTTGACAGTCGCCATGCCCATCGCCAACGTTGCTGCTGGACACCCGCCTGCGCGGGTGTGACGGTGGGATGGAAGTCGAGCGCGATGAAAAAAGCTGCCGTCATTGGCGATAGCGAAAAGATCGTAAACACGTTCTGAGGGTAAAAAACAAAACCACACAGTATAGGCCGTGCCCCGCAGGCTCAGTCGCCCGGGGAGCGGGTCAGCGCATCCAGGTGCTGCTGCAACTGCGCTACCTGGGCTTCCAGCAGGGCTACACGTTCGGTCAGGTCGGCCAGTCCGGTAGTGGCTGCGGCACTAGCAGCGGTGGCGTGGCTGGCTGTTGCCGCTGCGGGCAGGATTGGCTCCCCGCACAGCAACTGCGCCCACCGCGCCTCGCGGGCACCGGGGGCTTTGGGCAGCAGTTGCACCAGGGGGCCGCCTTTCTCTGCGCTGCGCTCCTGCAGTTCTTCCAGGAATGCTTCGACCGAGGACGTGTCGGCAAAACGGTGCCAGCGCTCGGCGTTGGTGCGCAGCTCGGCGGCGGTTTGCGGGCCGCGCAAGATCAGCAGGCCCAACAGGGCGGCGGCCTGGCTGGGCACGCCCAGCACGCGCTCAAAGTTGTGTTCCCAGCGCATGGCGCGTTGGCCGCTGACTTCAATCACCAGATGGCGCTCGCGCAAGCTGTCCAGGGCGGCCAGGGCATCGGCTTCGGTCAGTTGCATCAGCGGCTCGCGGCTGGTTTTTTGGTTGCAGCCGGACAGCAGGCTGTTCAAGGTCAGTGGATAGCTGTCGGGCACGGTGCGCTGCTTTTCCATCAGCGTGGCCAGCACGCGGGCCTGTTCGGCGCCCAGGGGGGTGTTTTGGTGGTCAAAAGTCATGGCGGCAGTCTTAAAAGCGGTGGGACGGGGATAATCGCGCCCTCTATGAAAAACATTGTGATTTTGATCTCAGGCGGCGGCTCCAATATGGCCGCTATTGTGCGTGCTGCCCAGCAGGGCGATTGGGCCAAGCACTACGGCGCGCGCATTGCCGCCGTCATCAGCAACCAGGCCGATGCCAAGGGCCTGCAGTTTGCCCAAGACCACGGCATTGCCACCCAGGTGCTCGACCATAAAGCCTTTGCCAGCCGCGAAGACTTTGACGCCGCCCTGGCCCAAATGATTGACCAGTACCAGCCCGCCTTGGTGGTGCTGGCCGGCTTCATGCGGATTTTGACCCCCGGCTTTGTGGCCCACTTTGCCGGGCGGGTGCTGAACATCCACCCCTCGCTGCTGCCCGCGTTTACCGGCCTGCACACCCACCAGCGCGCTATTGATGCCGGTTGCAAGTTTGCCGGTTGCACCGTGCACGAGGTGACGCAAGAGCTGGACGTTGGCCCCATCCTGGAACAAGCCGTGGTGCCTGTGCTGCCCGATGACAGCGCCGACACCCTGGCCGCGCGGGTGCTGACGCAAGAGCACATCATCTACCCCCGTGCGGTGCTGAATTTTATTAAAAACAAGAGCTAATAGCGCCCGCCCCATCAGGGCTAGCGCTCAAAAACACTGAGAAAAACGACTATGCACCCCAAAGCCCTTCTGGATGCCTGCGCCGATTTGGTGCAGCAAGTGCTGCTCTTGCAGCACCCCGCCGACAGCGTGGTCTCGCGCTTTTTGCGCGGTAACCGCAGCCTGGGTCAGCGCGAACGCGCCACCCTGGCAGAAACCGCCTACACCGTGCTGCGCCACAAGCTGCGCCTGGAAGCCCTGGCCCGCAGCGGCAGCGGCCCGCGTGCGCGCCGCCTGGCCATCTTGGGCTTTGCCGCCCCGCGCCATCTGCTGGAAGCGGCCTTGACGGCCCAGGAAAAAACCTGGCTGGCCGCGTGCGATGCCGTGCAGGGTGCCGACCTGTTGCCCCAGCACCGCCACAACCTGCCCGAATGGCTGGCCCAGGCGCTGCAGGCCCAACTGGGCGCGCAGTTTGACGCGCTGGCCGCCAGCATGCTGCAAGCTGCGCCGCTGGACTTGCGCGTCAATGCCTTGAGCGCCAAGCGCGATGCCGTGGCCCAGGAGCTGGCCGCCGCCGGCATCCACGCCCAGCCCACGCCGTATTCCCCCTGGGGCCTGCGCGTGCAGGGCAAGCCCCAGCTCACCAAGCTGGAAGCCTTCCAGCAAGGCCGTATCGAGGTGCAGGACGAAGGCTCGCAACTGCTGGCCCTGCTGCTGGATGCCAAGCGCGGCGAAATGGTGGTGGACTTTTGTGCCGGTGCAGGCGGTAAAACCCTGGCCATTGGGGCGCAAATGCGCAACACCGGGCGCTTGTACGCGTTTGACGTATCGGCCCACCGGCTCGATGCCCTCAAACCCCGTCTGGCACGCTCGGGCCTGTCCAACGTCCACCCCGCCGCCTTGGCGCATGAGCGTGACGAGCGCGTCAAGCGCCTGGCCGGCAAGATTGACCGGGTACTGGTCGATGCCCCGTGCTCCGGCCTGGGTACGCTGCGGCGCAACCCCGATTTGAAATGGCGCCAAACCCCGCAAACCGTGGCCGAGCTGACCGCCAAGCAAGCCGCCATTCTTGCCAGCGCCGCCCGCATGGTGAAAAGCGGTGGCCGCCTGGTCTATGCCACCTGCAGCGTCTTGCCCGAGGAAAACGAGGCCATTGCCCAAGCCTTCAGCGCCGCCCACCCCGACTTTGCGCCGCTGGATGCCGCCCAGGTGCTGGCCCAGCTCAAGGTGGACAACGCCGCCAGCCTGTGTGCCGGTGGTGATAGCGGCACGCAATACGTGCGCCTGTGGCCGCATAGCCACCAGGTCGATGGCTTTTTTGCGGCGGTGTGGCAGCGCAAGTAAGGCCTAGCTCCCCGATTCTTGCTTCTATAAAAATAGCTGCTAGCGCTGATGAGTCAATCGTTTAAGAGATAAAACTATCTGAAACCTTGAATTTACCGGCGTTAGCAGCTCTTCTTTTTGCGGCTTAACCAGCAGCCAAGGCCAAGGGCGCAGCGCCGCGCTGGGGCTGTTGTGGGCTGCCGTGCCCCAGCTCAAAGACGCTGACCGACTGCACCAGGGCCTGCGCCTGGGTTTGCAGGCTACTGGCGGCAGCGGCCATTTGCTCGACCAGGGCGGCGTTTTGCTGGGTCATCTGGTCCATGTGGGTGATGGCTTCGCCCACCTGGGTCACGCCCTGGCTTTGTTCGCGGGTGGCGGCGCTGATGTCGCCCATCAGGCTGGTGACGCGTTCAATTGCGCCCAGCATTTCCTGCATGGTGCTGCCGGCCTGGCCCACCTGCTCGGTACCGGCGTGGACGCGGCTGACGCTGGCGTCAATCAGTTGCTTGATTTCCTTGGCGGCATCGGCGCTGCGCCCGGCCAGGCTGCGCACTTCGCTGGCGACGACGGCAAAGCCCCGGCCCTGTTCCCCGGCGCGGGCCGCTTCCACGGCGGCGTTGAGCGCCAGGATGTTGGTTTGGAAGGCAATGCCGTCAATCACGCCAATGATGTCGGCCATGCGCTGGGCGCTTTCCTGGATGCCCTGCATCGTCCCCACCACGGTCTGCACCATGGCACCGCTGCGCTGGGCCACGGCGGCGGCCGATTGCGCCAGTTGGTTGGCCTGCTCGGCATTGCTGGCGTTGTGGCGCACGGTGGCGTTGAGCTCTTCCATAGCGGCGGCGGTTTGCTCCAGGGCGCTGGCTTGCTGCTCGGTGCGGCTGCTTAAATCCAGGTTGGCCTGGGCAATTTGGCCGCTGGCGCTGGCCACGTTGTCGGCCCCGTCGCGCACCTGGCTGACCACTTGGCGCAGCCCGTGCACCATGTCCTGCTGGGTACGCAGCAGTTGCGCGGTTTCGGTCGTGCCCTGCACGGGTGGGTGCTGCAGCAATTGGCCGCTGGCCACTTGGCGGGCCAGGGCGGCAGCATCGGCCAGCGGGGCGGTAATGGCGCGCACGGTGCTGCGGGCCAGCAACAGGGCGGCCACCAGCGCCAGGCCCATGCTGAGCCAGACCACCCGGGCAATGGCGGTAATGTCGCCGTGCGCCAGGGTGACGGAGTCATTGAGCTGCGCCGTCTGCAACGCCTTCATGGCGGCAATGGCGCTGCCGTAGTCGTGCAGGATGGGGCTGACTTCTTCGAGTAAAAAATTCCGGGCCGAGCCTTCGTTGCCCTTATCCAGCATGGCAATCAGCTGCTCTTGGCCTTCGATGTAGCGCTGGCGCTGTTGCACCAGGGCATCGAGCAGGGGCTGGCTGGCCGTATCGCCCACCTGCTGCTCTAGGCCGTGCACGATGGTGCCGATGCGCTGGCGCGAGGATTGCACCTGGGCCTTGAGGGCGTCGTACTCCTCCAGACCCTTGACGATGAACATCTCGCGCAGGGCCCCGGCGATCAGGTGGCGCTGCTCGTCCACTTCGTTCAGTGCCGCCACCGTGGGCATGCGCTGGGTACTGATTTCGGTGAAGCCTTGCTCCAGCGCAGTGCTTTTGAACAGGGCGACAGCGCCTTGCAAGGCGATGAGCAAGCCCATCAGGGCAAAGCCCAGGGTCAGGCGGGTGGCAATCTTCATAGCGGGGAACATCCTTGTGGGCATGCGTAGGACAGCAAGGTGGCTGCCTGGGCGCGGACTGGCGGGTAGCCAGCGCAAAACCGGAAATTGTTAGTCTGTCAGTAAAGTGTAAATAATAGTAAAAACCCTAAATTGCTAAAGCGGGAGCCGCTAGCCACGGCATAGCTGCTTGTTTTTAAGGGAAAGTGCTAGAATTGCCGGGTTTTGCATGGTGCAGAACGCACGCTGGGGTCTTTCCAGTCCTGGCGCAAGTCACTAAGGGGCGCTGCCCCCTATTTATTCCAAGGAAAATCATCATGATCGCTGCCTCTATCAAGGCTGAAGTCGTCAAAGCCAACGCCCGCTCGGAAAACGATACCGGTAGCCCGGAAGTGCAAGTGGCACTCCTGACCGCCCGTATCAACGAACTGACCCCCCACTTCAAACAGCACGCCAAAGACCACCACGGTCGCCGTGGCCTGCTGCGCATGGTCAGCCGCCGTCGCAAGTTGCTGGACTACCTGAAGGCCAAAGACGCTGATCGCTATGTGGCGCTGATCGCCAAGCTGGGCCTGCGCAAGTAAGCCGGTGCCTGCGCGTTTGATCGCCTAGCCCAAATGCCTGCGCTGGCTTTGCTGCCCGCGCAGGCGTTTTTGTATTTCTTTCTTCCCGGGGATAAGCAGAGCGAAGCTGTGTCATTCCACATCGGCACTGAGTACCAGCAAAAAGCATAGCTGCCAGCGCTGATCTGGAATGGCATCGCGGTCTGTTCAACCTGGAAAACCTTTATAGCCAAGCGCAAGCAGCTATATTTTTTAAAGGATGCTTTCTATGACGATGTTCAACAAAGTCACCAAAACTTTCCAATGGGGCCAGCACACCGTAACCATGGAGACGGGCGAAATCGCCCGCCAAGCCAGCGGTGCCGTGCTGGTCAATATCGACGACACCGTGGTGCTGGCTACCGTGGTGGCAAGCAAGAACGCCAAGCCCGGTCAGGACTTTTTCCCCCTGACGGTGGACTACATCGAAAAGACCTACGCCGCCGGCAAGATCCCCGGCAGCTTCTTTAAGCGCGAAGCCAAGCCCTCGGAGCTGGAGACATTGACCTCCCGCCTGATCGACCGCCCGATTCGCCCGCTGTTTCCCGAAGGCTTCTACAACGAAGTGCACGTGGTCATCCACACCATTTCGCTTAACCCCGAAGTGGACGCCGACATCGCCGCGATGATTGCTGTCTCGGCCGCGCTGTCGGTCTCGGGCATTCCGTTCAACGGCCCGATTGGCGCTGCCCGCGTGGGTTACATCAACGGCGAATACGTGCTCAACCCCGGTCAAACCGAGCGCAAGAACAGCCAAATGGACCTGGTGGTGGCAGGCACGGAAGCTGCCGTGCTGATGGTCGAATCCGAAGCCCTGCAACTGCCTGAAGACGTGATGCTGGGCGCCGTGGTCTACGGCCACGAGCAAGGCCAGATCGCCATCAACGCCATCCACGAGCTGGTGCGCGAAGCGGGCAAGCCCGTGTGGGACTGGCAGGCCGAGCCCAAGGACGAGGCACTGATTGCCAAGGTCACCGAGCTGGCCGAAGAAAAACTGCGCGCTGCCTACCAAAACCGCAACAAGCAAGTGCGCACCCAGGCGTGCCGCGAGGCCTACGCCGCCACCAAGGCCGCTTTGGCCGAGCAGGGCGTGGAGTTTGACGCCGTCAAGGTCGACAACATGCTGTTCGACATTGAAGCGCGTATCGTGCGCACGCAAATTTTGGCGGGCGAGCCCCGTATCGACGGGCGCGACACCCGCACCGTGCGCCCCATTGAAATTCGCAACAGCGTGCTGCCGCGCACCCACGGCTCGGCGCTGTTTACCCGTGGTGAAACCCAGGCGCTGGTGCTGACCACGCTGGGCACCGAGCGCGACGCGCAGCGCATTGACGCGCTGGCGGGCGAGTTTGAAGACCGCTTCCTGTTCCACTACAACATGCCGCCCTTTGCCACTGGCGAAGTGGGCCGCATGGGCTCGACCAAGCGCCGCGAAATCGGCCATGGTCGCCTGGCCAAGCGTGCCCTGGTGGCTTGCCTGCCCAGCAAGGAAGAATTCCCCTACACCGTGCGCGTGGTGTCCGAGATCACCGAATCCAACGGTTCTTCGTCGATGGCATCGGTGTGCGGTGGGTGCCTGTCGCTGATGGACGCCGGTGTGCCCATGAAGGCGCACGTCGCCGGCATCGCCATGGGCCTGATTAAAGAAGACAACAAGTTCGCCGTGCTGACCGACATCCTGGGCGATGAAGATCACCTGGGTGATATGGACTTCAAGGTGGCCGGTACCACCGCCGGTATCACCGCGCTGCAGATGGATATCAAAATCCAAGGGATTACCAAGGAAATCATGCAGGTGGCCCTGGCCCAGGCCAAGGAAGCGCGCATGCACATCCTGGCCAAGATGCAGGAAGCTATGGGCGAAGCCAAGGCGGAAATCTCTAGCTTCGCGCCCAAGCTGTTCACCATGAAGATCAACCCCGAGAAGATCCGCGACGTGATCGGCAAGGGCGGTGCCACCATCCGTGCGCTGACCGAGGAGACCGGTTGCCAGATCAACATCGAGGAAGACGGCACCATCACCATCGCCGCCACCGAAGCGGCCAAGGCCGATGAAGCCAAGCGCCGCATCGAAGAGATCACCGCCGAAGTGGAAATCGGCAAGGTCTACGAAGGCCCGGTGGTGAAGATTTTGGACTTCGGCGCCCTGATCAACGTGCTGCCCGGCAAGGACGGTCTGCTGCACATCAGCCAAATTGCCCACGAGCGCGTGGAAAAAGTCACCGACTACCTGCAAGAAGGCCAGATCGTGAAGGTCAAGGCGCTGGAAGCCGATGACAAGGGCCGCATCAAGCTGTCGATGAAAGCCCTGCTGGAGCGCCCCGCCGGTATGCCCGAGCGCGAACCGCGTGAGCCGCGCGAATACCGCGAACGCGCCCCGCGTCAGCCGCGTGAAAACCGCGAGTACCGCGAACCGCGTGAGCCACGCGAGCCACGCGAACCGCGTGACGCACGCGAACCCCGCGCCGAGCAGCCTGGCCAGCCTGAACAGGAATAAATGCTCATCTTATAGGAGCTGCTAACGCTGATGTATTCAGCGTTAGCGCATTCTACTAGTGCGTTTTTGTTGTGGAGTAAGCGCAAGATGCTACAAAAATTAATAGCTGGTAACTGGAAGATGAACGGCAGCCTGGCCGCCAATCAGGCGCTGCTGGATGCTGTGCGCAGCGGCCTGGCCACCCAGGCACCGGCTTGCCAGGTCGCGGTGGCCGTGCCCGCGCCGTATCTGGCGCAGGTGCAGCAGCTGCTGGCTGGCTCGGCCATCGCCCTGGGGGCGCAGGACGTGTCGCAACACGCATCCGGCGCGTTCACCGGCGAAGCCCTCGGCAGCGATGCTGCAGGATTTCGGCGTGCGCTACGCTTTGGTTGGCCACTCCGAGCGGCGTCAATACCACGGTGAGACCGACGCCGTCGTTGCCGCCAAGGCGCAGGCTGCGCTGGCCGCGGGCATCACCCCCATCGTCTGCCTGGGCGAAACCCTGGCGCAGCGCGAAGCGGGCCAAACCCAGGCTGTCGTGCAGGCCCAACTGGCTGCCGTACTGGCAGTGGTGGGTGCTGATGCCAGCCGTTTGGTTGTGGCGTATGAGCCGGTGTGGGCCATTGGCACGGGTAAAACCGCCAGCCCCGAGCAGGCGCAGGAAGTCCACGCCGCCTTGCGGGCGCAATTGGCGCAGGCTGGTGCTGCCCAGGTGCAACTGCTCTACGGCGGCAGCATGAACGCTGCCAACGCCGCGCAACTGCTGGCGCAACCCGATATTGACGGTGGCTTGATTGGGGGCGCAGCCCTCAAAGCTGCTGATTTTTTACACATCATCGCTGCCGCCGCTTGAGTGAAGAGCGGTAGCTGCTATTAGGAGAAAAGACGATGCAAGCCTTTACAGGCATTATTTTGGCGGTACAGATTCTGTCCGCCCTGGGCATGATCGGTTTGATCTTGGTGCAACACGGCAAGGGCGCCGACATGGGCGCAGCCTTTGGCGGTGGCGCATCGGGCAGCCTGTTCGGTGCCAGCGGTAGCGCCAACTTCCTGTCGCGCTCGACCGCTGCACTGGCGACCTTGTTTTTTGCTGCCACGCTGGCACTGGCCTACCTGGGCAATGCCCGTCCGGTCAGCATCGGCAGTGTGCTGGAAAATGCTGCCCCGACAGTGCCTGCAGAACCTGCCAAACCGGCGGAAGGCGCCGACCTGATCCCGGCGAACAAATAAAAACAAACTGCCCAGATTGCGCCGTAAGGGCAATTTTTCAAGCTAAAATGCCGAGGTTTTCTGCGGTGGTAACCACTAGGTAACAGCCATGGCAGGAAACCAGAGACAACAAGCCGTCGTGGTGGAATTGGTAGACACGCTATCTTGAGGGGGTAGTGGCGAAAGCTGTGCGAGTTCGATTCTCGCCGACGGCACCATCTATAGAAACATAACAGCCTGCCCACGTATCAGGCCGTGGTCGAGGGTAGGTTGCATCAGCGGGAAACGCAGCCTCTTATGAATCTCGAACAATATCTTCCCGTCCTTATCTTCATGCTGGTCGGCTCCCTGGTGGGCATCGGCCCCCTGGTGCTGGGTTACATCCTGGGCCCCAACCGCCCGGACGCGGCGAAGAATTCTCCCTACGAATGTGGCTTCGAGGCCTTTGAAGACGCACGCATGAAATTTGACGTGCGCTACTACCTCGTGGCCATCTTGTTCATTTTGTTTGACCTGGAATTGGCCTTTCTGATGCCCTGGGCAGTTGCCCTGGACGATGTGGGCGTGACCGGGTTTGTCGCTGTGCTGATTTTCCTGGCCGTGCTGGTCGTGGGCTTTGCCTACGAATGGAAAAAAGGCGCCCTCGATTGGGAATAAGCCGCAAGGCCGCAGCAAAAAGGAAGCGTAATGATTGAAGGCGTGATGAAGGAAGGCTTTGTCACCACCAGCTACGACGCGGTGGTGAACTGGGCCAAAACAGGCTCGATCTGGCCTGTCACTTTTGGTCTGGCCTGTTGCGCGGTGGAGATGATGCACGCCGCCGCAGCCCGTTATGACCTGGCCCGTTTTGGCGCGGAAGTGTTCCGCGCTTCGCCGCGTCAGTCCGACTTGATGATTGTGGCCGGCACCCTGTGCAACAAAATGGCCCCCGCCCTGCGCAAGGTGTACGACCAGATGGCCGAGCCGCGCTGGGTGCTGTCCATGGGTTCCTGTGCCAACGGTGGTGGCTACTACCACTACAGCTATTCCGTCGTGCGCGGGTGCGACCGCATCGTGCCGGTAGACGTCTACGTGCCAGGCTGTCCGCCCACGGCCGAGGCTTTGATCTACGGCATCATCCAGTTGCAGCAAAAAATTCGCCGCACCAACACGATTGCCCGGGTGTAAGGAGAGAGAACGCATGACAAACATTGCCATTGCGCCTGCCGCCCTGCGCGACACCGTAGCCAAAGCCCTGGGTGAGCTGGCCCGTAGCGTCAGCGTGGCGCACGGCGAAGTCACCGCCGAGGTGAGCGCCGACAACTACCTGGCCGCCATGCAAAAGCTGCGCGATGCCCCCAGCTGCCAGTTTGAACAATTGATGGATTTGTGTGGCGTGGACTATTCCGCGTACAAGGAAATTGGCACCGATGGGCTGCGCTACGCCGTCGTCTCCCACCTGCTGTCGGTGAGCCTGAACCAGCGCGTGCGTGTGCGCACCTTCTGCGCAGACGATGACTTTCCGGTGATCCCCTCGGTCACAGGCATTTGGGCCGGTGCCAACTGGTTTGAGCGCGAAGCCTTTGACCTGTTCGGCATCGTGTTTGAAGGCCACAATGACCTGCGTCGCATCCTGACGGACTACGGCTTTATCGGTCACCCCTTCCGCAAGGACTTCCCGCTGTCCGGCCACGTCGAGATGGCTTACGACGCCGAGCAACGCCGCGTGGTCTACCAACCCGTCACGATCGAGCCGCGCGAAATCACACCGCGCATCATCCGTGAAGACAACTACGGAGGGCTGCACTGATCGCTGCGCTATGCGCGCGCATCGATTGGCTGAAAAAACATGGCTGAAATTAAAAACTATTCCCTGAACTTCGGTCCGCAGCACCCGGCAGCCCACGGTGTGCTGCGCTTGGTGCTGGAGCTGGACGGCGAGGTGGTGCAACGCGCTGACCCGCACGTCGGCCTGCTGCACCGTGGCACCGAAAAACTGGCCGAGTACAAGACCTACGTGCAGTCGCTGCCGTATATGGACCGCCTGGACTACGTGTCCATGATGTGTAACGAGCACGCCTACTGCATGGCGGTGGAAAAGCTCTTGGACATCCAAGTGCCGGTGCGTGCCCAGTACGTCCGCGTGTTGTTCTCGGAAGTGACCCGCTTGCTCAACCACCTGATGTGGCTGGGCTCCAACGGCATGGACTTGGGTGCCTCCACCGTGCTGATGTACACCTTCCGCGAGCGTGAAGAGCTGTTCGACATGTACGAGGCCGTCTCTGGCGCCCGCATGCATGCCGCCTACTTCCGTCCCGGCGGTGTCTACCGTGACCTGCCCGAGACCATGGCCCAGTTCAAGCCCAGCAAGGTGCGCAGCGCCAAGGCTGTGGATGACTTGAACCGTAACCGCCAAGGCTCGCTCCTGGACTTTATTGCCGACTTCTGCGAGCGCTTTCCCAAGCGCATTGATGAATACGAAGCGCTGCTGACCGACAACCGCATCTGGAAGCAGCGTACGGTGGGCATTGGCGTGCTGGCCCCCGAGCGGGCGCTGAATTTGGGGATGAGCGGCGTGATGCTGCGCGGCTCGGGCATTGCCTGGGATTTGCGCAAGAAGCAGCCCTACGAGGTCTACGACCAGATGGACTTCGACATCCCCGTGGGCAAAGAGGGCGACTGCTACGACCGCTATTTGGTGCGCGTGGCCGAAATGCGCCAATCGGTGCGCATCATGCAGCAGTGCATTACCTGGCTGAAGGCCAACCCCGGCCCGGTGATTACCGAGAACCTGAAAGTCGCACCGCCCAAGCGCGAACACATGAAGGAGGGGATGGAAGACCTGATCCACCACTTCAAGCTGTTTAGCGAAGGTTTCCGCGTGCCCGAGGGCGAGGCCTACGCCGCCGTCGAGCACCCCAAGGGCGAATTTGGTATTTACATGGTGAGCGATGGTGCCAACAAGCCGTATCGCCTGAAGATTCGTGCGCCTGGCTTTGCCCACCTGTCCGCGTACGACGAGCTGACCCGTGGTCACATGATTGCGGACGCTGTTGCCATGATCGGCACCATGGACATCGTGTTCGGAGAGATTGACCGATGATTACGCAAGCAACTCAAGCACGCTTTGCGCGTGAAGTGGCCAAGTACCCTGCAGACCAAAAACGTTCTGCAGTGATGGCGTGTTTATCCATCGTGCAGCAAGAGCAGGGCTGGATCAGCCAGGAGAGCGAGGCCGAGATCGCCGCTTACCTGGGCATGCCTGAAATTGCAGTGCATGAAGTCACCACCTTCTACAACATGTACAACCAGCAGCCCGTGGGCAAGTACAAGCTGGCGATGTGTACCAATCTGCCCTGTCTGCTGCGCAACGGCTATGAGTCGTTGGAGCACCTGGAAAAAACCTTGGGCGTTAAGGTCGGCGACACCACGGCAGACGGCATGTTCACCCTGCAGCAGTGCGAATGCCTGGGCGCGTGCGCCGATGCGCCGGTGATGTTGGTCAATGACCGCAATATGTGCAGTTTCATGGATGAAAAACGCCTGGATGCGCTGGTCGATGGTTTGCGCACTGCGGAGGGGCAGTCATGATGAACGCTGCTGCACAGGCCGTATTGGCCCAGTTTGCTGCCACCGGGCAGGAAACCTGCTTCCACGACCGCCACATCACTCCGCAGATTTACGCGGGCATCAATGGCCAGAACTGGTCTATCCAAGACTATGAAGCGCGCGGTGGCTACCAAGCGCTGAAAAAACTGCTGGGCAAAGACGGCGGCCAGGGCCTGACCCAGGACGAAGTCATTGCCACCTTGAAAGAGTCTTCCCTGCGTGGCCGTGGCGGTGCAGGTTTCCCCACCGGGCTGAAGTGGAGCTTCATGCCCCGCCAGTTCCCTGGCGAGAAATACGTGGTCTGTAACTCTGACGAGGGCGAGCCCGGCACCTGCAAGGACCGTGAAATCCTCATGCACAACCCCCATACGGTGATTGAAGGCATGATCATTGCCGGTTTCGCCATGGGTGCAGCCGCTGGCTACAACTACATCCACGGTGAAATTTTCCAGGTCTACGAGCGCTTTGAAGCCGCCCTGGAGGAGGCCCGTGCTGCTGGTTACTTGGGCAAGAACATCATGGGCACGGACTTCAGCTTTGAGCTGTTTGCCCACCATGGTTTTGGTGCCTATATCTGCGGTGAAGAAACCGCCTTGCTTGAATCGCTGGAAGGCAAAAAAGGCCAGCCGCGCTTTAAGCCGCCGTTCCCGGCCAGCTTTGGTCTGTACGGCAAACCCACCACCATCAACAACACCGAAACCTTTGCAGCCGTGCCGTGGATCATCCGCAACGGCGGCAAGGCGTATCTGGAGTGCGGCAAGCCCAACAACGGCGGCACCAAGATTTTCTCGGTCAGCGGTGACGTGAATCTGCCGGGTAACTATGAAATTCCCATGGGTACGCCGTTTTCCAAGCTGTTGGAGCTGGCCGGTGGCGTGCGCACCGGGCGCACCCTGAAAGCGGTGATTCCTGGGGGCTCGTCCTCGCCGGTGATTCCCGCCGACATCATGATGCAGTGCACCATGGACTACGACTCCATCGCCAAGGCCGGCTCCATGCTGGGTTCGGGTGCGGTGATCGTCATGGACGACACGCGCGACATGGTCAAGTGCCTGGAGCGTCTGTCCTACTTCTACCAACACGAATCCTGCGGTCAATGCACCCCATGCCGCGAGGGTACAGGCTGGCTGTGGCGCGTGGTCAAGCGCATCAACCACGGGCAAGGCCGCCCCGAAGACATCGACCTGTTGGACGACGTGGCCTTCAACATCATGGGACGCACGATTTGTGCTTTGGGTGATGCAGCGGCCATGCCGGTGCGGGCCATGATCAAGCATTTCCGCCACGAATTTGAGGCCAAGATTGCCGCTGCCCAGTCAGCCTGCAAAAGCTGCCTGAGTGAGAGTTATATGGTTGAAATTGAACTAGACGGCAAAAAAGTAGAGGTCGCCCCCGGCAGCATGGTCATGCACGCTGCGGAAAAGGCTGGCGTCTACATCCCTCACTTTTGCTATCACAAGAAACTGTCCATTGCGGCCAACTGCCGCATGTGCCTGGTGGAAGTGGAAAAAGCGCCCAAGGCCCTGCCTGCCTGCGCCACGCCCGTCACCCAGGGCATGATTGTGCGCACCAAGAGCAAGAAGGCCCTGGATGCGCAAAAGTCCGTGATGGAGTTCCTCCTCATTAACCACCCCTTGGATTGCCCCATTTGCGACCAAGGCGGTGAGTGCCAGTTGCAGGACTTGGCCGTCGGCTATGGCGCTGGTGCCTCGCGTTTTGGCGAAGAAAAGCGCGTGGTGGAGCCCAAGGACATTGGCCCGCTGGTCTCCACCAAGGAGATGACCCGCTGCATCCACTGCACCCGCTGCATTCGCTTTGGCGAAGAAATTGGCGGCGTGATGGAGCTGGGCATGGTCAACCGGGGTGAATACTCCGAAATCACCACGGTCACGGGCGATACCCTGGATTCGGAACTGTCCGGTAACGTCATCGACATTTGCCCGGTGGGCGCTTTGACCAGCAAGCCTTTCCGCTACAGCGCCCGGACGTGGGAGCTGTCGCGCCGCAAGTCGGTCAGCCCCCACGACTCCACCGGTGCCAACTTGATCGTGCAGGTGAAAAACCACAAGGTCATGCGCGTCGTGCCGATGGAAAACGAAGCCGTCAACGAGTGCTGGATTGCCGACCGTGACCGTTTCTCCTACGAAGCGCTCAACAGCGAAGAACGCTTGACTGTCCCCATGATTAAACAGGGCGGCCAGTGGCAGGAAGTGGACTGGCAAACGGCCCTGAACTATGTGGTCAAGGGCTTGAACCAGGTGAAAGACCAATACGGTGCGCAAGGCATTGGCGCCTTGGTCAGCCCCCACAGTACGGTGGAAGAGCTGTACCTGGCCGGCCAACTGCTGCGCGGCCTGGGCAGTGACAACATCGATCATCGCCTGCGCCACGCCCAATTTGGCGCTGCCGAAGGCGTGCGCTGGCTGGGTATGCCGATTGCTGCCTTGCAAGAGCTGCAAGCCGCAGTCGTTGTCGGCTCCAACCTGCGCAAAGACCATCCCCTGTTTGCCCACCGCGTGCGCCAAGCGGCCAAGCGCGGCTGCAAGGTGTTTGGCATCAACGAGCAGGTGTACGACTGGGCTTTGCCTGTGACCTCTTCGGTCGTCGCTGCCCAGGATTGGGTGCAAGCCCTGGCAGATATTGCCGCTGCGGTGGCCCAGGCCAAAGGCGTGGCGGCTCCTGCCGCTGCAACCAGCAACCCGGAGGCCCAGGCAATTGCCGAGGCCCTGCTGGCAGGCGAGCGCAGCGCCATCTTGCTGGGTAATGCTGCAGCCCACCATGCACACGCTGCCGAGCTGTTGGCCATGGCCCAGTGGTTGGGCACGCACACCGGTGCCGTGGTTGGTTTCTTGACCGAAGCGGCCAACACCGTCGGTGCCCAGTGGGTGCAGGCCCAACCCCAAAAAGATGGGCAAAATGCCACGCAAATGCTCTCTGGTGGCGTGAAGGCTGCTCTCATTTTGAATAATGAACCGGCGTTTGATAGTGCTGCTGGTGCGCAAGGCCTGGCCGATGCGGACATGGTGATTACGCTCAGCCCGTTTAAAGCCAATATGGACATCAGCGACGTGCTGCTGCCGGTTGCGCCGTTTACCGAAACCTCGGGCACCTTTGTCAACGCCGAAGGCCGTGTGCAGAGCTTCCATGCCGTGGTCAAGCCCCTGGGTGAGACCCGCCCTGCCTGGAAGGTGCTGCGCGTACTGGCCAACCTGCTGGAGCTGCCCGGCTTTGACTACGAGTCTTCGCAAGACGTGCTGCAGGCCGCCATTGGTGCCGATACCGCTGCAGTGCCTGCCCAGGTGCTCAGCAATGCCACGCAGACTGCAGTTTCTGTGCCAACGGGTGCCGTACCGGCGCCGGTGGTGGCCAGCATTTACCAACTCGATGGAACCGTTCGCCGCGCAAGCGCGCTGCAATTGACAGCGGATGCGCGTCTGGCACGTAAGGGAGGTGCCACAGCATGATTGATGCACTCAAGACGGCTGGCGCGGGCCTGGTCGCTGCGCCGTGGTGGACGGATATGGCCTGGCCGGTTCTATGGATTTTGCTGGGCATTGTGGCTGTAGTCGCCCCCCTGATGCTGGCCGTGGCCTACCTCACGCTGTGGGAGCGCAAGCTCCTGGGCTGGATGCAGGTGCGCCCCGGCCCCAACCGCGTGGGCCCCTGGGGGTTGTTGCAGCCGATTGCCGACGGCCTCAAGCTCCTGACCAAAGAACTCATCATGCCTACGGCTGCCGCCAAGGGCCTGTTCTATGTCGGCCCGGTGATGGCCATCATGCCGGCCCTGGCGGCCTGGGTGGTGGTGCCGTTTGCACCCGAGCTGGCCTTGGCAGACGTGAACGCCGGCATCCTGCTGGTGATGGCGATTACCTCGATTGAGGTCTACGGCGTCATCATCGCGGGCTGGGCGTCCAACTCCAAATACGCTTTCCTGGGCGCTTTGCGCGCTTCCGCCCAGATGGTGAGCTACGAAATCGCCATGGGTTTTTGCTTCCTGATCGTCATCATGGTCAGCAAGAGCATGAACCTCACCCAGGTCGTGCTGGGCCAGGGCCAGGGCGTGTTTGCCGACATGGGCCTGGGCCTGCTGTCGTGGAACTGGCTGCCGCTGCTGCCGATTTTCTTCATCTACATGATCTCTGCCGTGGCAGAAACCAACCGCCACCCGTTTGACGTGGTGGAAGGTGAGGCTGAAATCGTCGCAGGTCACATGGTGGAGTATTCCGGCATGGGCTTTGCCGTGTTCTTCCTGGCTGAATACGCGGCCATGTGGCTGGTGTCGATTCTGGCGGCCATCATGTTCCTGGGCGGCTGGTTGCCCCCGGTGGCTGCGCTGTCGTTCATCCCTGGCTGGATTTGGCTGGGTCTGAAAACGGCATTCGTGGTGAGTCTGTTTATTTGGATTCGTGCCACCTTCCCGCGCTATCGCTATGACCAAATCATGCGTTTGGGCTGGAAGATTTTTATCCCTGTCACCTTGGTGTGGCTGGTCGTCGTGGGTGCCTGGTTGCACTCGCCTTGGAACATCTGGAAATAAAGCGGGGACACATCCATGACTGCTGTTGCTGCTACACCCTTTTCTCTCAAAGATTTCTTCAAAAGCTTCATGTTGGTGGAGCTGTTCAAAGGGATGGCCTTGACGGGGCGCTACGCATTCGCTCGCCACGTCACCATTCTTTACCCCGAAGAAAAAACACCGTTATCGCCCCGTTTTCGTGGTCTGCACGCGCTGCGCCGCTATGAAAACGGTGAAGAGCGCTGTATTGCCTGCAAGCTGTGCGAAGCCATTTGCCCGGCCATGGCCATCACCATCGAGTCGCACCAGCGCGAAGACGGTACCCGCCGTACGACGCGCTACGACATCGACTTGACCAAGTGCATCTTCTGCGGTTTTTGTGAAGAAAGCTGCCCGACCGACTCGATCGTCGAGACGCAAATTTTTGAATACCACGGCGAAAAACGTGGCGACCTGTACTACACCAAGGACATGTTGCTGGCCGTGGGTGACCGCTACGAAGCCGACATCGCCGCTGCCAAGGCAGTCGATGCCAAGTACCGCTGAAGCGGCTCCTGATCCACAGAAAGACGCGAATCATGGACGCCAAAACTGGTTTCTTTTATTTCTTCTCGGCTGTGCTGCTGTACGCGGCGCTGCGGGTGATTACCGCCCGCAACCCCGTGCACGCCGTGCTGCATTTGATTTTGGGTTTTTCCCAAGCCGCTGCCATCTGGCTGCTGCTCAAGGCTGAGTTCCTGGGCATCATGCTGGTGGTGGTCTATATGGGGGCAGTGATGGTGCTGTTCCTGTTCGTGGTGATGATGCTGGACATCCGCATCGACCGCATGCGCGAAGGCTTTTGGAAGCACTTTCCAGTCGCTGCTGCCATTGGCGCCCTGGTAGCCCTGGAAATGGCTGTCGTGCTGATGGGCGGCTTTGGCACGCTCGATGAAGCCAAGCCGGTGGCCGACTTGCTCAACGCCCAAGGCCAGGTGCTGCCGTACTCCAACACCCAGGCACTGGGGCGCTTGATGTACACCGAATATCTGTTCCCTATTGAGGTGGCCGCCGTTATCTTGCTGGTGGCCATGATTGCCGCCATTGCCTTGACGCTGCGCAAGCGCAAGGACGCCAAGACGCCAGACATTACAGGCCAGGCTGCAGGCACGTGCCCAGGACCGTTTGACCTTGGTGCGCATGCCGGCAACCCAGGCTGCGGGGACGCAAGAACAAGGGGAGGAGACCAAATGACGCTCACACTGGGGCACTTCTTGACGCTGGGCGCGATGCTGTTTGCCATCTCAGTGATCGGGATTTTCCTGAACCGCAAAAACTTGATCGTGCTCTTGATGGCCATTGAAATGATGCTGCTGTCGGTGAACATGAACTTTGTCGCCTTCTCCCACTACCTGGGGGATATGCACGGTCAGTTGTTCGTGTTCTTTATCCTCACCGTGGCTGCAGCAGAAGCCGCAATTGGCCTGGCCATTTTGGTTCTGCTCTTCCGTAACAAGTCCAATATCAATGCGGAAGATCTCAACATCCTCAAGGGTTGAGTCACCGGTATTTATGCAAGGTTCTGAAGAATGAGTTCAACACTTTCTGCATCGATGCTGCTGGCGGTACCTTTGGCGCCGCTGGCGGGATCTGTTCTCGCGGGTATTTTTGGTACTGCCTTTGGCGGTAACAAGTTTGGCCGCAGTGTCAGCCACTCGCTGACTATCTTGGGTGTGCTGCTGTCGTTCGTGCTGTCTGCGCTGGTGTTCCAGTCGGTGGTCTACGGCGGCGCCCGCTTTGATCAAACCATTTACGAGTGGATGAACATCGGCGGCGTGAAGATGGAAATCGGTTTCCTGATCGACTCCATCACCGCCATGATGATGTGCGTCGTCACCTTCGTGTCGCTGATGGTGCACATCTACACCATTGGCTACATGGCCGACGATGACGGCTACAACCGCTTCTTCTCGTACATCTCGCTCTTTACCTTCTCCATGCTGATGCTGGTGATGAGCAACAACCTGCTGCAGTTGTTCTTTGGCTGGGAAGCAGTGGGCCTGGTCTCCTACCTGTTGATTGGTTTTTACTTCAAAAAGCCGACGGCCATTTTTGCCAACATGAAGGCCTTTTTGGTCAACCGTGTGGGTGACTTTGGCTTCATCATCGGTATTGGCCTGATCTATACCTACACCGGCTCGTTCAACTACGCAGAAATTTTTGCCAAGCTGCCCGAGCTGCAGCAAACCGCCATGCCCGGCACCGGCTGGTTGATTTTGACGGTCACCGGTATCTGCCTGTTCATCGGCGCCATGGGTAAATCGGCGCAGTTTCCGCTGCATGCCTGGCTGCCCGACTCGATGGAAGGCCCCACGCCTATTTCCGCGCTGATCCACGCCGCCACCATGGTGACGGCCGGTATCTTCATGGTCTCGCGCATGTCGCCGCTGTATGAGCTGTCGGACGTGGCCTTGAGCTTCATCCTGGTGATCGGTGCCATCACAGCGCTGTTCATGGGTATCTTGGGCATCATCCAAAACGACATCAAGCGCGTGATTGCCTACTCCACCCTGTCGCAATTGGGTTACATGACCGTGGCCCTGGGCGCATCGGCCTACTCGGTGGCGGTGTTCCACCTGATGACGCACGCCTTCTTCAAAGCGCTGCTGTTCCTTGGGGCGGGCTCGGTCATCATGGGTATGCACCACAACCAGGACATCCGCTGGATGGGTGCGGTGCGCAAATACATGCCCATTACCTGGATTACCTTCCTGCTGGGTAACCTGGCCTTGATTGGTACGCCGTTCTTCTCGGGCTTTTACTCCAAGGACGCCATCATCGAAGCCGTACACGCTTCCACGCTGCCGGGCGCAGGCTTTGCCTACTTTGCCGTCCTCGCTGGAGTGTTTATTACCGCTTTCTACTCGTTTCGCCTGTACTGGATTGTTTTCCACGGACAGGAGCGCTACGACCAGAATCCGGATGCGCACCACGGCCATGACGACCACCACCATGGTCACGATGCCAAGCCGCATGAATCGCCCTGGGTGGTCACGCTGCCGCTGGTGCTGCTGGCCATTCCTTCGGTCGTCATCGGTGCCATTGCCCTGATGCCCATGCTGTTCGGTGACTTCTTCAACGGCGTGATTTTTGTCGACGGTAGCAAACACCACGCCATGGCCGAGCTGGCCCAGGAAATCCACGGCTGGGTGCCCATGGCGCTGCATGGCTTTACCGCTGCGCCGTTCTGGCTGGCCTTGTCTGGCGTCGTAGTCTCCTACGTGTTCTACATGGTCAAGCCGGAAATTCCGGCAGCAATCAAGGCTGCGTCGGAAAAAATTGGCCTCTACCAGGTGCTGGAAGGCAAATACGGTGTGGACTGGGTGTACGAAAACGTCTTTGCCCGTGGCGCACGTGCCTTTGGTACCGTGTTCTGGCGTGCTGGCGACCAGGTGTTGATTGATGGGGCTGTGGTCAATGGCTCGTGGAAGCTGGTGGGCAAGATCGCTTCCATCGTGCGCTGGTTCCAGTCTGGATATATCTACCACTACGCGTTGGTCATGATCGTGGGCGTGTTCCTGCTGATGACTTATTTCGTGTGGCTCAACAAGTAAGGGAAAAAGAAAAATGGGTTTGTTGAGTCTTGCCATTTGGATCCCGATTGCCTTCGGCATCTTGCTGCTGACGTTGGGACAGGACAGCCAAAAGGGCGCAGTGCGCTGGTTGGCGTTGTTTGGTGCCATCTTGGGGTTGGTCGTCACCATCCCCTTGATGAACGGGTTTGATACCACCTCTGCAAGCATGCAGTTTGTGGAGAAAACCCTGTGGATTGAGCGCTTTAGCATCCACTACCACCTGGGGGTAGATGGTCTGTCGATGTGGTTTGTGCCGCTGACGGCGTTCATCACCGTGATTGTGGTGATTGCCTCGTGGACGAATATCACCGAGCGCATCAACCAATACATGGGCGCGTTCCTGATTTTGTCGGGCTTGATGGTCGGGGTGTTCTCGGCACTGGACGGCCTGCTGTTCTACGTGTTCTTTGAAGCCACCTTGATCCCGATGTACCTGATCATCGGTATCTGGGGCGGCCCCAACCGTATTTACGCCGCGTTCAAGTTCTTCTTGTACACCTTGCTCGGTTCGCTGCTGACCTTGATTGCCATCATCTACCTGTACAACGCAGCCGGTGGCAGTTTTGACATCCTGACCTGGCACAAGCTGCCGCTGGGGCAGTTGCCGCAAACCTTGGTGTTCTTTGCCTTCCTGGCCGCGTTTGCCGTCAAGGTGCCCATGTTCCCGGTGCACACCTGGCTGCCCGACGTGCACGTGGAAGCGCCTACCGGCGGCTCTGCCGTGCTGGCCGCCATCATGCTGAAGCTCGGTGCCTATGGTTTCCTGCGGTTTTCGCTGCCCATTGCCCCCGATGCTGCGCACGAATGGGCCTGGCTGATCATCACCTTGTCGCTGATTGCCGTGATCTACGTCGGCGTTGTGGCCCTGGTGCAAAAGGACATGAAAAAGCTGGTGGCCTACTCCTCGGTGGCGCACATGGGTTTTGTGACCCTGGGCTTTTTCGTGTTCAACGACATTGGCGTCTCGGGCGGTATTGCGCAAATGATTGCCCACGGCTTTGTCTCGGGTGCCATGTTCCTGTGCATTGGCGTGCTGTATGACCGCCTGCACTCGCGCCAGATTGCCGATTACGGCGGTGTGGTCAACGTCATGCCCAAGTTCTCGGCCTTTGCCTTGCTGTTCTTCATGGCCAACTGCGGCCTGCCTGCCACCGCTGGCTTTGTGGGTGAGTGGATGGTCATCATCGCCTCGGTGAAGTTCAACTTCTGGATTGGCGTGCTGGCGGCTTCTGCCGTGATCTGGGGCGCAGCCTACTCGCTGTGGATGTACAAGCGCGTCTACCTGGGCCCGGTGACCAATGCCTCGGTCAAGACCATGCAGGACATCAACTGCCGCGAGTTCCTGGTGCTCAGCATCCTGGCCATTGCCGTGCTGTTCATGGGTATCTATCCCAAGCCGTTTACCGACGCTATTGACCCCTCCGTGCAGCAGTTGCTGCAGCACGTAGCCCAGTCCAAACTGTCTTAAAGACCAGACTGAACAGAGAGATTGCAAATGATTGACAACATCAGCTGGCTTGCTATCTACCCCGAGATCATCCTGATGGTCATGGGGTGTGTGATTGCCCTGGCCGATCTGGGCGTGAGCAGCGCCCGCCGTACCGGCACCTACCTCCTCACCATGCTGACCCTGGCCGTGGTGGCCATCATGCAGGCCATGTACGCCTCCAGCGGCAACACGGTCTACGGCTGGAGCAATATGGTCGTCTCCGACGCCATGGGCAACTGGCTCAAGTGCTTTGCCACCCTGTCCATGATGGTGGCCCTGGTCTATGCCCGCCCCTACTCGGCCGATCGCGGCATGTTCCGCCATGGCGGGGAGTTGTTCTCCCTGGCCATCTTCTCGCTGCTGGGTATTTTCATCATGATCAGCAGCAACCACCTCTTGGTGCTGTACCTCGGCCTGGAGCTGCTCACCCTGTCCAGCTACGCCATGGTGGCGCTGCGCCGCGACCATGAGGCATCGGTCGAAGCGGCCATGAAGTACTTCGTGCTGGGTGCGATGGCCAGCGGCTTCTTGCTGTATGGCATGTCCATGATTTACGGCGCTACCGGTACGCTGGATATTGGCGAAATCTTCAAAGTGATTGATGCCGGTGACGTCAAGCCCCAGATTCTGGTTTTTGGCCTGGTGTTCCTGGTGGCGGGCCTGGCCTTCAAGCTGGGCGCTGTGCCGTTTCACATGTGGATTCCCGACGTCTACCACGGTGCGCCGACTTCGATCACCCTCATCATCGGTAGCGCCCCCAAGATGGCTGCCTTTGCCGTGGTGATGCGCCTCTTGGTCGACGGCCTGCTGCCGCTGGCCACCGATTGGCAGCAGATGCTGGCCTTCATGGCGATTGCATCGCTCCTGATTGGTAACGTCGTCGGTGTGGTGCAAACCAACCTCAAGCGCATGCTGGCCTACTCCACCATCTCGCACATGGGCTTCTTGCTGCTGGGCCTGATGTCCGGCGTGGTCAATGGCGAAGTGGACACCGGCACGGCGCAAACTGCCTACAGCGCCGCCATGTTCTACGTGGTGACCTATGTGCTGACCGTGCTGCCCGCCTTCGGCATCATCGTGCTGCTGGCCCGTGAAGGCTTTGAAAGCGAAGAGATTGCCGACCTGGCCGGCCTGAACCAGCGCAGCCCCCTGTACGCCGGCATCATGACCATCTGCATGTTCTCGCTGGCTGGTATTCCGCCGCTGGTGGGTTTTTACGCCAAGCTGTCCGTGCTTGAAGCCCTGGTGGCCACGGGCCAGACCTTCAACATCGCCCTGGCCGTGTTTGCCGTGCTGATGTCGCTGATCGGCGCGTTCTACTACCTGCGCGTGGTCAAGGTCATGTACTTTGACAAGCCCCTGACCGCCATGGAAGTCAGCGCCCCCATGGACGTGCGCTCGGTGCTGTCGCTCAACGGTTTCCTGGTGCTGATTCTGGGGATTTTCCCCGGCGGGCTGATGGGTCTGTGCGCCGATGCTATCGTGCGCGCCCTGTCTTCCTAAAAGAGTGCTTGTGAGTCAAACTGCTGCTATCTGGTTGGTGATTTTGGCGGCCTTGGTGGCCGCCAATCTGCCCTTTTTCAATGAACGCTGGCTGCTGGCCGGTCCCCGCCCCCAAGCAGCCAAACCCCTGTGGGGCCGCTTGCTGGAGCTGGTGCTGCTGTACTTCATCGTCGGCGGCATGGCCCTGGCGCTGGAGCGCCGCGCCGGCCAAATCTACCCCCAGGGCTGGGAGTTCTACGCCGTCACCGGCGCTTTGTTTTTAACCCTGGCCTTCCCTGGCTTTGTCTATCGCTACCTGGGTAAACATCGGAGTTAGGCCACACTGGGGTCACACCTGCGGCATCCCTGATCTTCAGGCGATGCCGTTTTTCTTGTTTTTCTTGTTTTTCTTTCTGCTGAGCGATGAAAGTGCTCGACTTGCAATGCAGCCAAGGCCATGTGTTTGAAGGCTGGTTTGGCTCGGAAGCTGATTTTCAACAGCAGCACAGCAGCGGCCTGCTGCAATGCCCAGTGTGTGCCTGCGCCCAGATTGAAAAGCGTTTAAGCGCCCCGCGCCTGAACCTGGGGGCCGCGCCGCCGCCGCAGGCACCTGCTACAGCTTCTTCCTCGGCTTCTTCTGCCTCCGCAGCAGCCCCTATGCCTTCCGCGGTCCCGGCAGCGCAAGACAAACTGCACGCCCTGCAAGCCGCGTGGCTGCGGATGTCCCGCCACATTGCCCAGCACACGCAAGACGTGGGTACGCACTTTGCCGAGCAAGCCCTGGGCATGCACCGGGGCGAGCTGGAAGAAAAACCCATTCGCGGCCAGGCCACGCCCGAAGAGGCCCAACAACTGCTGGAAGAGGGCGTGCCCGTGCTGCCCCTGGCCCTGCCCAAAACCAGCACGGAAACCTTGCAGTAGCGTGGCTGTGCTTGCTTGAATAATTTAAATTTGATAGCTGGTTGCGCTTATGAATAAAGGTTTTCAGATATGAAACTATCTGAAATGTAGTTATCACCAGCGCAATCAACTATTATTTTTATAACGCCAAAGCGCTGTTTGTCATTGCGAGGCGCATCCCCCACCTCTGTCATTGCGAGGAGCGTAGCGACGCGGCAATCTCCAGGCTCGCCCCGCTGCACGACAGATCGCCACGGCCTACGGCCTCGCGATGACGCGGGGGAGGGTAGCCATCGCGATGATGAGGGGGAGGGTCGGAAGATAAAAAACAAAACCCCTGTCCAAAACGGCACAGGGGTTTGTTTTTAATAGCTACTAGCGCTTACTAGATAAGCGCTAGAGCCACTTTTCATTGGTATTTTCAAGCCGCTTGGCGCAGCTCCTGGGCGGCGGCCACCATGGCTTGCAGGGCGGGGATGACTTCACCCCATTGGCGGGTTTTCAGGCCGCAGTCGGGGTTGACCCACAGGCGCTGGGCAGGGATGCGCTCGGCGGCTTTTTGCATCAGGCTGACGATGTGCGCCTGCTCAGGGATGTTGGGCGAGTGGATGTCGTACACACCGGGGCCAATTTCGTTGGGGTATTGGAAGTTCTCGAAGGCGTCGAGCAGCTCCATGTCCGAACGTGAGGTTTCGATGGTGATGACGTCCGCGTCCATCTTGGCAATGGCGGCGATGATGTCGTTGAACTCCGAATAGCACATGTGGGTATGGATTTGCGTGCTGTCCTGCACCCCGTTGGCGGTGATGCGAAAGCTCTCAATCGCCCAGCTCAAATACTCTTGCCACTGGCTCTTGCGCAGGGGCAGACCTTCGCGCAGCGCGGCTTCGTCGATTTGGATGATGCGGATACCGGCTTTCTCCAGGTCCAGCACTTCGTCGCGAATGGCCAGGGCCAGTTGCTTGCAGGTGGTCGAGCGCGGTTGGTCATCGCGCACAAACGACCAGTTCAGGATGGTGACCGGGCCGGTCAGCATGCCCTTCATGGGTTTTTTGGTCAGCGACTGGGCGTATTGGCTCCAGGCCACGGTCATGGCTTGGGGACGGCGGATGTCACCAAACAGAATCGGCGGCTTCACGCAGCGCGAACCGTAGGACTGCACCCAGCCAAATTGGCTGAACACATAGCCTTCCAGCTGCTCGCCAAAGTATTCGACCATGTCGTTGCGCTCGGCTTCGCCGTGTACCAGCACGTCCAGGCCCAGGGCTTCTTGCTCGCGCACGCTGCGCTCAATTTCGGCGTGCATGGCTTGCTGGTAGGCCGCTGGTTCGATGCGCCCAGCCTTGAAGTCGCTGCGCGCACGGCGGATTTCCGGGGTTTGGGGGAAGGAGCCAATGGTTGTCGTTGGGTAGGCCGGCAGTTGCAGGTGCGCGGCTTGCAGCGGCGCGCGCTGGGCGTAGGGGCGGTTGCGCTGGCCCAGGGCCGGGGTGATGGCGGCCACGGCAGCGGCCACAGCGGGGTTGTGTACGCGCGGCGAGTTGTGGCGGGCGGCCAGGGCGGCGGCGTTGGCATCCAAGGCAGTTTGAACGCTGGCGCGGCCTTGCTTTAAAGCTTGGCCCAGGGTGTGCAGTTCTTGCAGTTTTTGCAGGGCAAAGGCCAGCCAGGTTTTGACTTCGGCGTCCAGCTTGGTTTCGCTCTCCAAATCGACGGGCACGTGCAGCAGCGAGCAGCTGGGCGCAATCCACAGGCGTTCGCCGAGCTGTTGGGCCAAGGGTTCGAGCCAGTCCAGCGTGGCGCTTAGGTCTGTTTTCCAGATATTGCGGCCACTGATGACACCCAGCGACAGCACCTTGTCCGCCGGCAACAAGGCCAGCAGTTGTGCGGCATCGTCGCGGTTGTCGGGCAGCGCGTCGATATGCAGGCCGGCCACGGGCAGGCTGGCGGCCAGGGCTTTGTTGTCTAGTAGGGGGCCAAAGTAGGTGGCCACCAGCAGCTTGGCCTTGCTATTTTTTAGGGTGTTATAGGTTTGGGTAAAGGCGGCTTGCCACTGGGCATCTAGCTCAGTCACCAAAATAGGTTCGTCCACCTGCACCCACTCTACGCCCTGGGCGGCCAGGGTGTCGAACAGCTGGGCGTATACGGGCAGCAGGCGCTCCAGCAGGGCTAGCTTGTCCGAGCCGTCCTTGGTCTTGCCAAGGGCCAGATAGGTCACGGGGCCGACGATGACGGGCTTGGCCTTCACGCCCTGGGCTTGGGCTTCTTGCAACTGGCCCAGCAGGCGGCTGGCATCCAGCTGGAACTGGGTCTGGGCGGTGAATTCCGGCACGATGAAGTGGTAGTTGGTGTCAAACCACTTGGTCATCTCGCCAGCGGCCACCCCGGTGCAGCCGGCAGCTTGGTCAGCGGCGGGGGCCGAGCGGCCACGGGCAACGCGGAAGTAGTTGTCGATTTGTTCGCCGCCAAAGCCTTGCACCCGCTCGGGCAGGTGGCCCAGGGTGAAGCTGGTGTCCAGCACCTGGTCGTAAAAGAAAAGTCACCCACCGGGGCCAGGTCCAAATCGGCCTGGGCTTGCCAGTGTTGCTGGCGCAGGTGGGCGCCCAGGGTGGTCAGGGTGTCCAGGCCGACATCGCCCTTCCAGTAAGACTCCAGCGCAAACTTCAGCTCGCGGTGGGCACCAATGCGGGGGAAGCCCAGGTTGTGTACGGTGGTCATTGATATTTCCTCAGGTTTGTTTGAATGGGCGCAATCCTAAGAAAACGGTTGCATGAAGTAAAATGGTAAAAATTCACTTATCCATTACTTCTATTCATCATGCTGGAACGTGTGCATTTGGCGATCGTGCAGGCGGTGGAGCAAACCGGCTCCCTGACTGCAGCGGCAGAGCAGTTATTCGTCACCCAATCGGCCCTGAGCCATAGCGTGCGCAAGCTGGAAGAGCGCATGGGCACCGCCGTTTGGCTGCGCGAAGGGCGGCAGTCTGCGCTTGACCCCCGCCGGGCGGCAACTGCTGGCCCTGGCCCAGCGCGTATTGCCCCAGCTCGAACACATGGAAGCCAAACTGCGCCAAATGGCCCAGGGCCAGCGCGGCAGCTTGCGCATTGGTATGGAATGCCACCCGTGTTACCAGTGGCTGCTGAAAGTGGTGGCCCCTTACCTCAGCGCCTGGCCCGATGTGGACGTGGACGTAAAGCAAAAATTCCAGTTCGGCGGCCTGGCTGCGCTGCAAGACTATGAAATTGACCTGCTCGTCACGCCCGACCCGGTGTACCAAAGCGGGCTGGTCTTTACCCCCGTGTTTGATTACGAGCAGGTGCTGGTCGTGAACAGCCAGCACCCTCTGGCCGCGCTGCCCTATGTGCAGCCGCAGCAGTTGCAGCGCGAAACCCTGATTACCTACCCCGTGCCGCCCGAGCGGCTGGACATCTTCACCCAGTTCTTCTTGCCCGCAGGCATGGCCCCGGCCCAGCATAAAAGCATAGAAACCACCGACATCATGCTGCAGATGGTCGCCAGTGGCCGGGGCGTGGCCGCCTTGCCGCGCTGGCTGGTGCTGGAATATGCCCAGCGCCTGGACGTGCGCCCCGTGCGCCTGGGCGCAGATGGCGTGGCCAAGCAAATTCATTTGGGCGTGCGCGCCGATGATTTGGCGATTGACTATCTGGCCGCCTTTATTGCCCTGGCGCAAGCGCACGCGCAAACCGCGCCAGTATCAGCGTCGGCGTGAAACTGCCGCACAATCTTTGTTCGCCAGCCTTCCCCCACTTTTGCCTGAGGAGCTTGTGTGATGTCTGCCTCCCCTACATCCCCTACACACCCCACACCGTTTACCGCCACCGTCCTGGCCGCACCCGTGCTAGACCCGCGCCTGGCCCAAGTGCTGGAGTATTGGCTGGGCAGCGAACAGCCCAGCAACGCCAGCGCCCTGGCGCGCCAAAGTCTGTGGTTTACCAAGTCCGAAGCCACCGACGAAGAAATCCGCAAACGCTTTGGCGCTCTGCTGCTGGAGGCGCTGGCCGGCAGGCTGCAGGCCCAGCATCCGCTGGGCTGGCTGGCCCAGCTCATCGTGCTCGACCAATTCACCCGCAACGCCTACCGGGGCACGGCCAAGGCGTTTGCGGGCGACGCCCAGGCGCTGGCCCTGGCGCAGCAAGGCATTGACGCTGGTTGGGACCAGCACCCCAGCATCCCGCTGGTAGCACGCATCTTCATCTACCTGCCGCTGGAGCACGCGGAAGACGCCACCTTGCAAACGCACAGCGTGCTGGCGTTTGAAGACCTGCTGGCCCAGGCCGAGCAGCTGGGCAGCGCACAAGAGCAACAGAGCGTGCAGCAGTTTTTAAGCGGCACCTTGGATTACGCCCGCCGCCACCAGGAAGTGATTGAGCAGTTTGGCCGCTTCCCCCACCGCAACAGCGTGCTGGGGCGCAGCAGCACAGCGCAGGAATTGCAGTACCTGAGCCAGCCAGGGGCGGGGTTTTAAGTATCAAATCTATAAAAAAAGAGAGCTGTTAGCGCTTGTTAAATAAGGATTTCATGGTGTTTTGTGCCTGAAATTCAATATCTACCAGCGCTAGCAGCTCTCTTTATTTTTTATATGATGGAGTTGCCAAAAAGCAACTAACGCATGGATGTCATGTGCCTAAGCCGAGGCCCGCTGGGGGGATGAGGGAAAGCCCCTAAAATCGCTCGCTTTGGTGCTTGTGGGGCTGTTCTGGCTCCACGGTTAAACGGGAAACATGGCCGCAGACGGCAGCCCCTTGGGGGAACGTAGTCTGTGCAGCATGTACTGCCCCCGCAACAGTGAGCGCATGGGCCGCAAGGCCCCCCTTTGCTAACCAGCCACTGCAGCCTGCGTGCTGTGGGAAGGCGGCAAAGCGTGGTGCGCCAGTCTGGATACCGGCCAAAAAGGTGCTGACCTGGGTAATGAGAGCGTTTTCATTCTCGGTCGGCGAGGACGTGATGCTTGGGCGGGGACGCCAAAGCGCACAAATTCTCCATTCATCTGTCTGTATGCAAAAACTTATCTCCCTCCAGGTGCGGGCTGTCCGCGCCTGCCTGCCTGCGTGCTTTTCTTCGACGGCGCTGGCCTTGGCCGTTGCCACCTGTGTTCAAACCGCTGCTGCACAGGACGCGCAGGATGCGCAATTGCCGCAAACCGTGGTCACTGCAACGCGCACCGAAAGCCGTCTGGATGAAACCCTGGCAGATGTGGCCGTTATTACCCGTGCACAAATCGAGGCGGTAGGCCCAGGCCGTTCGGTTGCTGAGGTGTTGCAGCGCTTGGCCGGAGTGCAGCTGTCCAGCTATGGCGGGCGTGGTCATGGGCAAACGGTGTTTTTGCGCGGTACGGGCGGTAGCCATGCTTTGCTGCTGGTTGATGGGGTGCGCTACGGTTCGGCCACCGCTGCAGCGCCGGTGCTCTCTAACCTGCCGCTGGAATTGATCGAGCGCATCGAAGTCGTCAAAGGCCCGGCCTCAGCCCTGTATGGCAGCGAAGCCGTGGGTGGTGTGATTCAGGTGTTCACCAAGCGCGGTCAGGGCGCGGGCAAGCCGTTCCTGGGTAATGCTGAAGTGACGTTGGGCGAATATGGCCATAAATCGGGCACTGTGGGGTTGCGCGGCGAGCAGAACGGCTTTGATTACCAGTTGAGCCTGAGCCGTGTGGTTGAACATGGCATCTCTGCCACCAATAGCCACGATGCTTGGAACTATGACCCCGATCGCGATGGTTTTGACCAGACGGCAGCCCAGGTCGCTGTGGGCTACGCCTTTAATGCCGATTGGCGTGTGCAGGCGCAGTGGCTGCAATCCAAAGGCACGGTATTTTTGGATGAAGGGCCTGGTAACCCGTATACCGATATGCGCACAGAAGTGGGGCGTGTGCAACTACGGGGTCAGGTATTGCCGCGCTGGCGCAGCACCTTGTCTGTGGGGGAGTCCACAGATAAACAAATCAACCTGGAATCTGCCTACGGCAACAGTCACTTCAATACTCGCCAGACAGAATACAAATGGGATAACGAAATTTCGACCCCTTTGGGCTTGGTCTTGGCAGGGTTGGAGCGGCTGGAGCAGAAGGTGGACACCTCGGACGACTATGCCGTCAATAAGCGCAGTATTGATGCTGTGTTCGTCGGTATCAACGGCAGCGCAGGGCGCCACTCCTGGCAGGCCAACGTGCGTCGGGATGACAACTCGCAGTTCGGCGACTTCACCACCTATGGCCTGAGCTATGGGTTTGAGTTGCTCTCTGGCCTGCGTGCCTATGCGGCCCATGGCAAAAGTATGCGTGCGCCGTCGTTCAATGATTTGTACTACGTCTCGGCCTGGTGGCCGCAGTACAACGGCAATCCTCATTTACAGCCGGAGCAGGGGAAGAACAACGAAATTGGCTTGCAGTGGCACCAAGGGGCGCACAGTGCCAAGCTGCTGCACTTTAGCAACAAGATCAACAACCTCATCGCATCCAGCAGTACCGGCATGGCCAACGTGGCTGGTACCACCAAGCTCAAAGGCTGGAGTGCCGAATATGGCTTTGCCTATCAAGGCTGGGCTGTGGCTGCTGCGTACGACTACCTGGATGCCAAGCAGGCCGATGGTAAAACGCCCGTGCGCCGCGCCAAGCACCAAGCTACTTTGAATGTGGATAAGCAACTGGGCGCATGGCGTTTGGGTACCAGCGTGCTGCACGTGGGTAGCCGCCCGGATATTGGTGACATCACTTTGCCCGCTTACACCACAGCAGATGTGTATGCCCAGTACCAAATCACGCCTACGCTGGCACTGCAGGCACGGATTGCCAACCTGGGGGACAAGCACTACGAAACTGCATACGGCTTTAACCAGTTGGGCCGTGCTGGTTATCTGACCTTGAAGTGGGCGATGCGCTAATGCGCCGGCGCTGTGGTGTTTGGCTGCTGGGGCTGCTGTTGTGGGCCGCAGCGGCTGCGGTCTGGGCGCAGACCGTGCCGCCGCAGCGCATCATCTCGCTTCTGCCTTCGGCCACCGAAGCGGTATGCGCCCTGGGCGCGTGCGATCGGTTGGTAGGGGTGGATGACTTCTCGCTGGACCCACCCCAGGTGCAAGCCCTTCCCCACCTGGGGCGCACCTGGGAACCTGCTATTGAAACTGTCGTGCAACTGCGCCCAGACGTGGTCTTTACAGGTCGTACCCCGCCTGTGCAACAGCGCCTGACAGCGTTGGGCCTGCGCGTAGTGGAGGTGGACGCTATTACGGTGGGCGACGTTGGCATTGCGCTAGAGCGGATTGGTGAGGTCTTGCAGCAGCAAGAGCGCGCCCGTGTGCTTTGGGCGCAGCTGCAACAGCGTTTACAGCAGCAGGCACAGGCCTTGGCACAGCAGCGCCAAGGGCAAGCGCCGCTCAAGGTCTATGTGGAAGTCGATGGTGCCATGTATGCCGCTGGGCCCCAATCCTTCATGGGGCAGGTGCTCGCCCAATTGGGGGCGCAGAACATTGTGCAAACCGCTACCCCGTTTCCGCAGCTCACCCCTGAGTTTGTCGTGCGCGCTGACCCTGATTTGATCATCCAATCACACACGGCCAGTATGCGCAGCCTGGCCCAGCGTCCCGGATGGCGGCATTTACGCGCTTTGCAACTGGGCCGTGTATGCCAGCTCGACAGTGCAGACACTCGCACCGTCACCCACCCTGGGCCTCATTTAGACCAAGCTGCCGCCATCTTGGCGCGGTGTTTGCTGCTGCCCACACGTCAGGATATATCCGATGAAACCCAGTAAAAACCGGGGCGAGCTGTGCTACCCCTTTATCCATGAAACCTCATGCCTGTGTGACTTTGAAATGATCACCGATGAGTTGTGCGCCCTCATCGGTATGGCCTATAGCGCCATGCCACCTGAGATGGCCGATGTGGCTGCTGACCTTGACCAGCTGCAGCCCCTGGCCTTTCACGTCAATGGCTCCATTCGCGGCAAATTGGCAGTCGAGGAGGCTGATGTCCAGTGGGCCCTGTCGCGGCTGTGGCATTACCAGGCAGAGTTGGGTGAGCGCCAACACACGTTCATCCTGCCCCGAGGCACCACCCCCGTACCGCAACTGCACCTGGCCCGCTCATGCGCAAAAAAAGCTATCCGTGCCCTGGTGCGGGTGGAGCAAGAGGGGCGCACCATCCCCGATGTATTGCCGCGTATGTGCAACGTCATGTGCAATTTGTTTTTCCTTATGACCCTGGTGGTGAACCGCCGCCGAGGGCTGGAGGAAGTGCCCTTTACCAGCAAGAGCTATAAGGTGTGAGCGCCCTGGGCCCTTGTTTCTAGGGCTTGCCAGTCTGTACGATACTCAAGCATCTCCCCTCTTCACCCACAAGGACATAGCATGCAAGGCCATCCCGAAGTTATTGATTACTTGAACGAGCTGCTGCGCGGCGAGCTGACGGCGCGCGACCAGTATTTCGCGCATTCGCGCATTTATGAAGACCTGGGCTTTACCAAGCTGTTTGCCCGCCTGGACCATGAAATGCAGGAAGAAACCCAGCACGCCGATGCGCTCTTGCGCCGGATTTTGTTGCTGGGTGGCCGCCCCGATATGCGCACCAAGCCGTTTACCCCCGGCAGCACCGTGCCGGAGATGCTGCAAAAAGATCTGGACGCCGAATACAGCGTGCGCGACAACCTGCGCAAAGGCATGGCCCTGTGCGAGCAGCATGGCGACTACGTCAGCCGCGACATCTTGCTGCAGCAATTGCACGACACCGAGGCCGACCACACCTATTGGCTGGAAAAACAACTGGGCCTGATTGAAAAAATGGGGCTGGAAAACTATCTGCAAAGCCAGATGTAAACCGCGCGGTTTTTTGCACATTCAGCTGTTTCTAGGGGCGACTGTAGTCGCCCCTTTTTCATGCTTTTATGCGCCTGGCAATGGCAGCGGCGCTGAGCGGTGGCCCTGTGCTGTGTTTACGCCTGTGCCTGCGCCACTACGGCCAGCGCGGCCTGTACCAGTTGCGCCTGGGCACCAGGCGTATCGCAGGCAATGGCGTGGCGCTGGGGCATGGCGCGCAGCCAGGTGATTTGGCGCTTGGCCAACTGGCGGGTGGCGGCAATGCCCTTGTCGCGCAGGCTGTCCAGGGCCAGCGGCTGGCCACTGGCGGCGGCGCTGTCCAGGGCCTCCCACGCCTGGCGGTAGCCCACGCAGCGCATGCTGGGCAAGTCCAGGTGCAGGTCGCCGCGTGCGCGCAGTTGCGCCATTTCTTGCAAAAAGCCTTCGACCAGCATCAGGTCAAAGCGCTGGGCAATGCGCTGGTGCAGCCAGGTGCGGTCTTGTGGTTCCAAGGAAAAAAAGGCTCCAGCGCTGATGGGGCAAGCGTTGTTAGCTCTTTTTTCCGGAGTATGAAAGCTCGACAGTGGCTGTCCGGTGCTCTCCCACACCTCCAGGGCGCGTTGGATGCGCTGGCTGTCCCCAGGGGCCAGGCGGGCGGCGGTGGTGGGGTCCACTTCGGCCAGGCGGGCGTGCATGGCAGGCCAGCCCAGGGCGGCGGCTTGCGCATCCAGGCGCTGGCGGATGGCGGGGTTGGCTGCTGGCATGTCGTCCAGCCCGTCGATCAGCGCCTTGAAATACAGCATCGTGCCGCCAACCAGCAGCGGCACGGCGCCGCGCTGGCGGATGGCGGCGATCTGCTGCGTGGCATCGCGCACGAACTCAGCGGCGCTATAGCGCTCCAGCGGGTCGAGGATGTCGATCAGGTGGTGCGGCACCTGCGCTTGCTCGGCCCGGCTGGGCTTGGCGCTACCAATGTCCATGCCCCGGTAGACCAGGGCCGAGTCCACGCTGATGATCTCGCACGCCTGCCCCTGCGCTGCCAGCGCATCGGCCAGGGCCAGGGCCGCTGCCGTTTTACCGCTGGCGGTAGGCCCGGCGATGGCCATGCAGGGAAGAAGAGGGCGTGTAGGCATTAGAAAAATTGACGTAAACCGATACCGACCGAGCGTATACCCACCCCCGCATCGCCCGTGAAGTAACGGGCCTGGGCGGCGTTGCGAACTTGCGTGGCAAAGGCGTAGACCTTGGTGCGGCGGCTCAGGTGGTGGTTGTACATCACCGTCCACTGGTAGGCCTGGGTGGCGGCCTGGCCACCGGCGCGGCCTGCGTAGGCCAGGTTGGTGTGCCATTCGTGCGGGCCCTGGCTATAGACCACGGCCAGGCGGGTGGTGCGCCGGCCTGGGGCGCTGGTGTCCACCGCCTCATTGGCGTGGTCCCAGCCCCGGCTGTATTGGTGGTAGCCCAGCACTCGCCAGTGTTCACTGAAGGCATAGCCCAGGCGCAGCGCGGCCTGGCGTGCCGGCCCCCAGTCGCTATAGCCCAGGCCCGCCGTCCAGGGGCCGTGCTCGTAGTTGACGGCCAGGTCCCAGGCATTGCGTGCGGGGCTGGCGGTTTTCTCATGCAGGCTGGTGCCTACTTCGACATGCAGGTCACCTGCTTCAGGGGTGCTGTAGCTGATGCGGTTGCTGTTGTTGGCGACGCTGGCGTACAGCGCATCGGCACTGTTGCCGCCGTCATAGTTGTGCGTGCTGACAACGTCGGCAATGGCGTAGTAGGACGGGGCGCTCATGTGCCCCAGGCGTAGCTTGCCCCAGGGGCCGGAGAGGTTGACTTCGCTTTGGCTGCTGAAAAAACCGCCATCGACGGCGCCGGTGTCGCTCTCCAGCACGCTTTCGAGCACAAAACCGGCGCTCAGCCCTGCGCCCAGGTCTTCCTGGCCCTGCAGGCCCAGGGTGCTGTAGTTGCTGTGCAGGCCCAGGCTGTGCGTGCCTGCGCTGCTGGTGCGTTCGATAGAGGTGTTCAGGTGTCCGTAAATGGACAGGGTTTGTGCCGAGGCCGCTGTGCCCAGCAGGCAGACGCAGGCGGCCAGGGGCAGTCGAAAGTCAATCCAGGACATTGGTATTTGTTCGCGCTAAAGGGCCGCGATGTTAGCCATTTGCGCGCCCCCGTGCAGGCCAAGTGTCAAGCGCTGGCGTCTGGCTGCTGTGTTGGGGCGGCCTGGTGGAAGGCGGGCAGGGCCTCGCAAGCGGTGACGATGCGGGTGATGGTGGGGTAGGCATCCAGCGGGCAGGCAAAGCGGCGGGCGTTGAACACCTGGGGCACCAGGCAGCAGTCGGCCAGGGTTGGGCTGTGGCCATGGCAAAAGGTGCCGGTGGCCGTGCTGCGCTGCAGTGCGGTTTCCAGCGCCTGCAGGCCCAAGGCCACCCAGTGCTGGTACCAGGCGGTTTTTTGTGCTTCGCTGATGCCTAGCGTCTGTGTGAGGTACTGCAGCACCCGCAGGTTGTTGATGGGGTGCATCTCGCAGGCCACGGCTTGTGCCAGGCTGCGCACGCGGGCGCGCCCCAGCGGGTTGGTGGGCAGCAGGGCGGGCGTGTGCGGATAGGCCTCCTCCAGATACTCCAGGATGGCCAGGGACTGGGTCAGGGCGCTGCCATCGTCCAGCACCAGGCTGGGCACCAGGTGCTGGGGGTTGATGGCGTCGTAGGCCGGGGTTCTTTGCTGGCCGCCACCCTCTAGCAGATGGATGGGCACGCTGGTGTAGTCCAGACCCTTGAGGGCCAGGGCAATGCGCACGCGGTAGGCAGCAGAGCTGCGAAAGTAGGTGTAGAGCTGGAGCATGGGGCTGAACCTAGCTTGCGGCCTGGGTATCCACCTGGTTTTCAATGGTGCCGAAAATGCTCTGGCCCTGGGCATCCAGCATCTCGATGCGCACCGTGTCGCCGTGGCGCATAAAGGGCGTGGCGGGCTGGCCTTGCTCAATGGTTTCGTAGGTGCGCACTTCGGCCAGGCAGCAGTAGCCCACGCCGCCATTGGCAATGGAGGAGCCCCACAGGTTGCCCTGCTTGTTCGATACCGTGCCCGAGCCAATGATGGAGCCCGCGCACAGCGTGCGCGTTTTGGCAACGTGGGCCACCAGCTGGCCGAAGTTGAACGTCATGTCCACCCCGGCATTGGGCTTGCCAAACAACTGGTCGTTCAGGTGCACCACCAGGGGCAAGTGCACCTTGGCGTCCTGCCAGGCATCGCCCAGCTCATCGGGCGTGACGGCTACGGGGCTAAAGGCGCTGGCGGGTTTGCTTTGGAAAAAGCCAAAACCCTTGGCCAATTCACCCGGAATCAGGTTGCGCAGGGATACGTCGTTGACCAGCATCACCAGGCGAATGGCCTGGGCGGCAGCCTCGGGGGTGGCGCCCATGGGCACGTCGCCGGTGACGACGGTCACTTCCGCTTCAAAGTCAATGCCCCAGGCTTCTTGCGCCCGTACCTGGCCGCGCGGGGCGATGAAGCCGTCGCTGCCGCCTTGGTACATCAGCGGGTCGGTATAAAAGCTCTCGGGCACGGTGGCACCTCGGGCTTTGCGCACCAGCTCCACGTGGTTGATGTAGGCCGAGCCATCGGCCCATTGCCAGGTGCGCGGCAGGGGGCTTAGGCAGGCGCTTTCGTCAAACGGCTCACCTGCGCCAGCGTTGAGTTCGGCGTACACCTGGCGCAAGGCGGGGGCGGCGGCCTCCCAGTTGTCCAGCGCGGCCAGCAGGGTCGGGGCAATGGCGGGCACGGCGCGGCAGCGCTGCAGGTCGCGGCTGACGACGACCAGGGTGCCGTCGCGGCTGCCGTTATCGAGGGTGGCGAGTTTCATTGTTCTCTCTCTCCTGTGCTTATTCGGTGTAGCTGCCGTCGTGCATCCAGGCGGCGTGGGTGGGCGCTTGCTTGGTGCGGTCCCATTCGTTGAGCATGTCCCACTTCACGGCGTCCAGCATCTGGTTCATCTTGGGGGTGGCGGTGCTGGCGGCCAGCTCCAGGCGGTGGCCGGAAGGGTCGCGGAAATAAATGGACTTGAAGATCGTGTGGTCGGTGGGGCCAATGACTTCAATGCCGTCGGCCTGCATCTTGGCCTGCACGCGCTCCAGTACTTCGACCGAATCGACCTTGAAGGCCAGGTGCTGCGTCCATGCCGGGGTGTTGGCATCGGCCGGGGCGATCATCTGCGGCTTGGTGGGCAGTTCAAAGAACGCCAGGATGTTGCTGCCACCGATGTCGATGAAGATGTGCATATATGGATCGGGCTCGCCGGTCGAGGGCACCTGGTTTTCGGCAATCGCCAGGATGAAGTCCGCTTCCAAATATTTTTGGTACCACTGCACCGTTTCTTTTGCATTCTTGCAGCGGTAGGCTACGTGGTGTACGCCGTTGAGAAAAGCCATGGTGTGTCTCCTTGCTAGGTCAGTGGCTCTATTAAAGGAGAGATGTATTTATTATTCAAACGGTTTTTTCTTATCAATTTATTTGGTTTGCTTATGAATGTCACCTTGCGCCAGCTACACGCTTTTGTTGCCGTTGCCCAGACCGGCAGCTTCACCTTGGCTGCGGAGCGGCTTTTCATCACCCAGTCGGCCTTGAGTGGTTTGGTGCGCGAGCTGGAGAACAACCTGGGGCTGCGCCTGTTTGACCGCAGTACGCGGCGGCTGCGGTTGTCGGTGATGGGGCAGGAGCTGTACCCGCAGGTAGAAAAAATCCTGCAAGACCTGGAAGGCGTGGTCAGCGAGGCGGGCAACCTCAAAGCCCTGCAGCGCGGCAAGGTGCGTATTGCAGTGCCGCAATTGCTGGCCTGCACCCTGTTGCCGCCGGTGATGGCAGACTTCAAGAACCAGCACCCCGGCGTGCAGTTGCGCCTGGTCGATTGCGCCGTGGAAAGTGTGATGGCGCGGGTGTTTTCTGGGGAAGTGGATGTAGGCATTGGCCCCGAGCGCGAGGCCAATTCCGACATCGAAGCGACCGAGCTCTTTGCCCTGCCGTTCATGGTGGTGGTGCCGCCAGGGCACCCACTGGCCCAGCAAGAGCAGGTGCTGTGGCAGGACCTGAATCCGCAGCCCCTGATTACGCTGCAGGGGCAATTTACCGAGTTATTGGTCAGCGACGCCGGGGATGCGGCCCGCGACTTGCAGCAAGACAGCTTTATGCAGGTGACTTTTATGACCACTGCGCTGGCGCTGGTGCGCGCCGGGCTTGGCATAACGCTGTGCATGCCCTATGCCCGTCTGCTGGTGGAGCAAAACGGCTTGGTCATGCGCCCCTTGGCCGCGCCAGTGGTGCGGCGCAGCTTTTGGACGTTTACGCGCAAGGGGCGGGCGCTGCCCCCTGCAGCGCAGGCATTCTTGGAATACCTGCGCTCCCAGTTGGGGCGCAACTGGGAGTGAGGGGGGGGAAGGGGTGAGGGAGGGAAGGAGAAAAAGGCTGAGGCTTGGTGCAGGCTTTAAACCACGCCCTGGCCCAGCATGGCGTCGGCCACTTTGACGAAACCGGCGATGTTGGCACCCTGGATGTAGCTGATGCGGCCATCGGTGCGGCGGCCATGCTCCAGGCAGGCCTTGTGGATGCCGTGCATGATGCCGTGCAGGCGCTGGTCGACTTCTTCGGCGCTCCAGTTCAGGCGGATGGCGTTTTGGCTCATCTCCAGGCCCGAGGTGGCCACGCCACCGGCGTTGCTGGCTTTGCCTGGGGCGTAGAGCACACCGGCTTCTTCAAACACCTTGGCCGCTTCATTGGTGCTGGGCATGTTGGCACCCTCGGCCACACACAGCACGCCGTTTTGGATAAGGGTGCGGGCGTCTTGCTCGTCCAATTCGTTTTGCGTGGCGCAGGGCAGGGCAATGTCCACCGGGATATGCCAGGGGCGCTGGCCGCTGAAAAACTCGGCACCGACTTGGCTCGCGTATTCGCTGGCGCGGCCATATTGCTCGTTTTTAATGCGCATCAAGAGGGCCAGTTTTTCCGGGGTAAAGCCCTCGGGGTCATACACCGTGCCGCCCGAGTCAGACACCGTCAGCACCTTGGCACCCAGGTGCAGGGCTTTTTCCACGGCGTATTGCGCCACGTTGCCAGCGCCAGAGACGCTGACGCGCTTGCCTGCCAGCTCTTGCCCTTGGGTGGCCAGCATTTCCTGGGCGAAGTAGACGGTGCCGTAGCCCGTGGCTTCCGGGCGCATGAGCGAGCCACCAAACGACAGGCCCTTGCCGGTAAACGTGCAGGCAGCGTTGTTGGTGAGCTTTTTATACATACCGGCAATAAAGCCCACTTCGCGGCCACCGACGCCAATGTCACCGGCAGGCACGTCGGTATCCGGGCCGACGTGGCGAAACAGCTCGGTAGCGAAGGCTTGGCAAAAGCGCATGACTTCGGCCTGGCTCTTGCCCTTGGGGTCAAAGTCCGAGCCGCCCTTGCCGCCGCCCATGGGCAGGCCCGTCAGGGCGTTTTTAAAGGTTTGCTCAAACGCCAGGAATTTCAGCACCGAGGTGGTCACCGAGGGGTGAAAGCGCAGACCGCCCTTGAAGGGGCCAATGGCCATGCTGTGCTGCACGCGCCAGCCCCGGTTGACGCGCACCTGGCCTTTGTCGTCGTGCCAGCAGACACGAAATTGAATGATGCGCTCGGGCTCGACCAGGCGCTCCAGCAGGGCGTGGTCGGCGTAGTGCGGGTTGGCAGCGATAAAGGGCCACAAGCTTTCCATCACCTCGGTGACTGCCTGCAAGAACTCGGGCTGGTCAGGGTTGCGGCGGGCAACGTCTTGCAAAAATTGTTCCAGGGTGGGGAGCGTCATGGCTGCGGCCTTTCATACCGTATGTTGCAATGCGGCGAATTATGCCAAAAAAGTATGACTTCATGCTTTCCAGATCACGTTGACGCGACTTCGTGTTTGGCGATGGCAAAGCAAAAATATAAGAAAAAACCGCTTGTACCCCAGAAGGCACAAGCGGTTATAGCTATTTATTTAAGAGTGTTTTACGTAAAAACTGGTTTTGGGCGTTGGGTAGATCGCAGTTATTCCAACTCAAACGGCGTAGCCCCCCATTGCACCGTGTGCGCCACCAGCCCATAGGCCAGGGTGTGGGCGGCGCTGGTGTCGGGCAACTGCGCCAGCATGGGGGCGTGGGGCGTGCTGTCGCAGCGCAGCAGCCAGTCAGATGCGGGGGCGGCGCTGGCCAAATCGGTGATGCACAGCAGTTGGATGCCCGCTTGGTGGGCCTGTTGGCCCAGCGCCAGCAGGGGGGCAGACAGGCCGCCCAGGGCCAGCAGCACCAAAACGTCGCCCCGCTGCAGGGGGGCAATGGCCGCTTCCAGCGTTTGCCCGGCAGCCGGGGCGGCGCTGGCGGCCTTGCCCAGGCTGGTGCCCAGCAAATACGCCAGGTGCTGGGCCAGCAGGTGGTTGGCCCCCAGCCCCAGGGCCAGCACACGCGGGGCGCGGTGCAGGGCAGCGGCAATGGCGTTCATGGTGCTGGGCGGAATTTGCGCCAGCGTGGCGCGCAGCTTGTCCTGCTGGGCCTGCCACAGCGCTTGGCTGTTGGGGGCGTTGGCGCTGGCCTGGGCGGCCGGTGGCAGGGGCAGGGTACCGGCGGCGTCTGCTTCCAGGCGGGCCTGGCGGCGGGCTTCTTCATAGCTGCCGTAGCCCAGGCGGCGCACAAAGCGGGTGATGGTGGCGTTGGAGACGTCGGTGATCTGCGCCAGCTCACTGGCGCTGTAGCTGCCCAGGTGGATGGGGGTGTCCAGCACCAGTTGGGCCAGCTTTTTCTCGGTGGGCGAAAGCTGCTCCAGCAACTGGCGCAAACGTGCCAGGAACGGGGTGGCGTTGGGGTGGGCAGGTTCAATGGGCATGGCAAACAGGCTGCAAGGGGGCGAAGGGGTGCTGAAAAGGCGGGCAAAGCAAAGGGGCGTGTGGATGATGTCAGTGTCAGCGCCCGCGCAGGAACAGGGCGTCCAGCTCTGTCATGGTCAATTGTCGCCAAGTGGGGCGGCCATGGTTGCATTGGTCGGAGCGCTGGGTCTGCTCCATCTGGCGCAGCAGGGCGTTCATCTCGTCCAGCGTTAAGCGCCGGTGTGCACGCACAGCACCGTGGCAGGCCATGGTGGCCAGGATTTCATGGCGTGCGCGTGCTACCAGGGTGCTGGCTTCGTGCTGCAGCAGCTCGGCCAGCACGCTGCGGGCCAGCTCTACGGCATCCCCTTGCGCCAGGACGGCAGGTACGGCCCGCACGGCCAGGGTTTTGGGGGAAAACGGCGCAACTTCCAGGCCCAGTTGCTGCAAGGTGGCACTGTGCGCTTCTGCAGTCGCCACCTCCTGCGCGGTAGCGGCAAAGGTGGCGGGAAGCAGCAGCGGCTGGCTGGCAATGGGCTGGTCGTTGCCTAGCTGGGTTTTCAGGCGCTCGTAGACGATGCGTTCATGCGCGGCGTGCATATCCACCACCACCATGCCCTGGGCGTTTTCCGCCAGGATGTAGATGCCGTGGATTTGCGCCACAGCCCGGCCCAGGGGCCAGGTGCTGGCGCTCTCGGCTTCTGGCGGCGGCAAAGGGGCGGCAGCTCGCGCCACGGGGGGGGCTTCCTGCACGCTGGGCGCGGCGGCGGGGTTGGCCGCTGCTGTGGTCGTAGCCGTAGCCGAAGTGGCAGCCGCCGTTGGCGTTGTGGCAGGCAGCGGTGCCCACAGCGCCTGCATGTGTTGGGCGGTCAGGGGCGTACCGACTGGGGCGCTGCTTGCAGCCGGTGGCAAAGGCATGGTCAGTTGCCGCGCTGGGGTGGGTGGTGTGAGGGGCGTGGGGACTGGCGCGGGGGCCGTAGTTGGGGGGGCAGTCGCTGCAGCAGCGGCCAGCAACTGGGCGCGGGGCACGGCCAGGGCATCTTCAATGGCGTGTTTAATGGCCTGGTGCACTTCACGGCTGTCGCGAAAGCGCACTTCAATTTTTGTGGGGTGGACGTTCACGTCCACCCGCAGCGGATCAATGCTGACGTACAGCGCATAAATGGGTTGCTTGTGGCCATGCAACACGTCTTCATAAGCGGCCTTGGCGGCGTGCTGGATGACTTTGTCGCGTACAAAGCGGCCATTCACATAGCAGTACTGCTGGTCAGCCCGGTTGCGGGCGGCATCGGGTAGGCCGGCGCGGCCCGAGATGGTGATGGCACCGTTGTTAAAAATACGCTGCACCGGCAGGCTGTTGTCCACAAACTCTTGCCCCAGCACATCGGCCAGGCGCCGTGCCAGGGCCTGGCTGGGTTCGGTCTCGGGGGGCACAGCCCGCCATTGCTCGACCAGCTTGCCTTCGTGCCAGATGGCAAAGCCGACATCCGGGCGGGCCAGGGCGTGGCGGCGCACGCTTTCGATGCAGTGGGCCAGCTCGGTGGCATCGGTTTTTAAAAACTTGCGCCGCGCGGGGGTGGAGAAGAACAGCTCTTTGACTTCCAGTGTCGTGCCCTGGGCGCGGGCGGCGCGGCGCAGTTCGCCGCTGCGGGCATCGAGCAGCCAGGCGCTGTCGGCCTCGGGCGGGCGCGAGAGGATGCTGGTTTGCGAGACCGAGGCAATGGCCGCCAGCGCCTCGCCGCGAAAGCCCATGGTGGTCACGCCCTCCAGCTCCTGCAGATCACGCACTTTGCTGGTGGCGTGGCGGCGCAGGGCAATGGGCAGCTCGGCGGGCGGGATGCCACCGCCGTCATCTTCCACGCTGATCAGGCGCACCCCTCCGGCCAGCAGCCGCACGGTGATTTGGCGGGCCCCGGCGTCCAGGGCGTTATCGACCAGTTCGCGCACCACCGAGGCGGGGCGCTCGACCACCTCGCCAGCGGCAATCTGGCTGATCAGTTCGTCGGGCAGGTCTTGGATGGCGCGGCGTGGGGGGGAGGGGGGGGCAGGCAAGGCGGAGGTGCTGGTCATTGCTGCGATTTTATGCACCTGCGCCGCCCTTGCTTGGCACAGCGGATCTGGCCGCTGTGCGTGCGGTTAGTCGTCGTAGTGGTAGTGGCGGTGCTTGTTGTGCTTTTTGCGTTTTTGGTGCGAGTGGCCGTGGCCGTCGCTGCGTTTGCCAATCTCGTTGCCGACCACGGCCCCGGCAGCCGCTCCGCCGATGGTGCCCAAGGTGGTGCCAAAAACGGCATCGCCCAGCAAGCCGCCGGCCACGGCCCCCGCGCCGGTGCCAATTTGGGCATTGCTGGGCCCGTGGGCGCAACCAGTCAAGCCCAGTGCCAGTGCCAAGGTGGTGCCGAGGATGAGTGTTTTGCTGCGGGTCATAAGATGATCCTCCGAATAATGTTGCGCATACCCGTACTGTGCCAGCGCAATCGGTAAGCAGGTTTTACCAGCGGTAAAGTTCTCTGCCCGATTGCGAGTGTTTGTGAGAATGCGCGGTGCGCAGCGCTACAGTACGCGGTTATTTTGTTTACGCCCAGAGGCTGTGTTGTGGAAATTGCCGCGTTTTTGATCGACTTCATCCTGCATATCGACAAGCATTTGCAGGCTTTTGTGGTGGCCTACGGTCCGTGGGTGTACGCCCTGTTGTTTTTGATTGTGTTTGTCGAAACCGGCGTGGTCGTGATGCCGTTTTTGCCGGGCGATTCGCTGCTGTTTATTGTGGGGGCCATGTGTGGCGCGGGCTTGATGGATTTCAGCTTGGCCATGGTGGTGCTGCTGGTGGCGGCGATTTTGGGCGACCAGTGCAACTACAGCATTGGCCGGTGGCTGGGGCCCAAGGTGTTCCAGTGGGAGGATTCGCGCTGGTTCAACCGCCGCGCGTTTGACCAGGCCCACCAGTTCTACGAGCGCTACGGGGGCGTGACCATCATCCTGGCGCGGTTCATGCCGTTTATCCGCACCTTTGCGCCCTTTGTGGGCGGGGTTGCGGCCATGTCGCGCAGCAAGTTCACGCTGTTCAACGTGACCGGGGCGCTGGTGTGGGTGCTGGGAATTGGCACTGCGGGCTACTTTTTCGGCAACCTGCCGTGGGTGCAGGCCAATTTGGAAAAAATCATCTGGGGTTTGATTTTGGTGCCCGGCCTGATCGCCCTGTACGGTAGCTGGCGCGCCGGGCGCAAGGATGCGTAGGGTGCTTCTTAAAGCATAGCTGCTACCGCTTAAAACAAAAGGACTTCAGATGGTTTTGTATCTGAAGTCCTTTATCTATCAGCGGTACGCGCTATGTTTATTGAGATAACTTAGATAGAGCGTGAACGCGCCAGCGGCGGGTTCTTGGCAAAGTATTGGCGAATGCCCTGCATGATGGCGTCGGCCAGCTTGGCCTGGTAGGCGGGGCTGCGCAGGCGCTGCTCTTCATCGGGGTTGCTGATAAAGGCGGTTTCCACCAGCACGCTGGGGATGTCCGGGGCCTTGAGCACGGCAAAACCGGCTTGCTCCACCTTGGGCTTGTGCAGCTTGGCAAAGCTGCCAATTTGCGTGAGCAAGGCGCTGCCTAGCTGCATGCTGTCTTTGATTTGTGCGGTGGTGCTCATGTCCAGCAGCACCTTTTGCACGGTTTTGTCCTTGTGGTTGCCGACGTTCAGGCCCCCAATCGAGTCGGCCAGGTTTTCCTTGTCCGCCAGCCAGCGCGCCGCTGAGCTGGAGGCACCTTTTTGGCTCAAGGCAAACACGCTGGCACCGTTGGCCGAGGGTTTGGTGAAAGCATCGGCGTGGATGCTGATGAACAAATCCGCCTGCACGCGCCGCGCCTTGCTCACCCGGGTGGCCAGGGGTACGAAGAAGTCGGCATCGCGCGTAAGAAAGGCGCGCATGGGGTTGCCGTTGATGCGGCTGGCGTTGATGCGCTGGCGCACCAGGTGGGCGATTTTCAGCACCACGTCTTTTTCCTTGGTGCCGCGCGGGCCAATCGCGCCGGGGTCTTCACCGCCGTGGCCGGGGTCCAGGGCAACGATGATGATGCGCTCCGTGCTGCGGGCGCTGGCCTTGCTGGTGGCTGCGGGCTTGCTGGCCGCTGCCGTGGTGGTTGCGGGCGTGTTGGGCGTTGGGGCGGCGGCTGTTGTGGTTGCTGTTGAGGGGCTGGCTGCAGCCACCGCCGCCCTGTCGGTTTGGCGCTGGGCAATCAATTGGCCCAGGGGGTCGGCATCGGCGGGGGCGGCAGCTACGGCTGTGCCGGTGTCCGGGCTGCCTTCCCCGGCAGGCAGGCGCTCTTGAATCAACTGCGCCAGGGGGTCAAGCTCTTGCGCGGGGTAGAGGTCCAGCACCAGGCGGTACTTGTACGGGGCAATGGGGTTGAGGGTAAAGACCTGGGGCTTGGCCGGCTGCTTGAGGTCCACCACGATACGTACCACCGTGGGGGAGTTTTGCCCGATGCGGATGGCGGCAATATTGGGGTCGTCCTCCTGCACCTTGGCGACCAGCCCTTTGAGCGCGGGGTCCAGAGCCATGCCTTCAATATCCACGGCCAGGCGCGGCGGGTTGGGCACAAAGGTTTGCGTGGTTTTCAGGGGCTTGTCGGACTCCAGCGTAATGCGTGAATAGTCCGGCGCGGGCCACACCCGCACGGCCACGATGCTGGCCCCCAGGGCTATGTGTTGGCGTCCCAGCACCAGGGCCAAGGTGCTGGCCTGCAGGAGCTTGCGACGGTGGGGGGAAAAAATGCCGGAGGGGGTGTTGTCTGCACTCATACCAACTGGGCCAGTTCTTGGCCGCGCACTGTGCCTGCGCTCAGGCGCACGCGGCGCTGGGTTTCGTCAATTGCTTCTATATGGATAGCTAAATCCGCAACAGGGGCAAGCCCTGCCGCTTTTTGCGGCCATTCTGCCAGCTTCAACCCAGGGCTGGCGAAAATATCTCGAAAACCCGCATCCTCCCATTCGCGCGGGTCATCGAAGCGGTAAAAGTCAAAGTGCCAAATGGCCAGCGCCCCCACGGTGTAGGGCTCCACCACCGCATAGGTCGGGCTTTTGATGCGCCCTGTGACGCCCAGGGCGCGCAGCAGGTGGCGCACCAAGGTGGTTTTGCCCGCGCCCAAATCGCCGTGCAAGGTGAGGTAGGCATCGTGCAGCAGCGGCTGGGCAGCCAACTGCTGGGCAAAGGCGGCGGTATCGGCCTCGCTGGCCCAAGCCAGCAGGCGGTCAGGGGTATCAAGCATTTTTACAATCGGCGCCCTATGGACGCAAGCAGTCAAGACGGTCAAGCATGGTTGACCAAAATTACCCAATGGGCCAAAGAGCTGGGATTCTCGCAAATTGGCGTGGCCGGCGTGGACTTGAGCAGCAGTGAACCCGGCCTGCTGCGCTGGCTGGAGCAAGGCTTTCACGGCGAAATGCACTATATGCAAAGCCATGGCCTCAAACGCGCGCGCCCGGCCGAACTGGTGCCCGGCACCGTGAGCGTTATCACCGCCCGCATGGATTACCTGCCCCGTGATACGCCCCCCGGTTGGGTAGAGCGCGAATGGCAGCGCTTAAAGCACCCCGAGGAAGCCATCATCTCCGTCTATGCCCGGGGGCGCGACTACCACAAGGTGCTGCGTGCGCGTCTGCAAAAGCTGGCCGAGCGCATGGCCCAGGAAATGGGGCAGTTTGGCCACCGCGCCTTTACCGATTCCGCCCCGGTACTAGAGGCCGAGCTCGCCCGGCGCAGCGGCCAGGGCTGGCGTGGCAAGCACAGCCTGGTGCTCAACCGCGAGGCTGGCTCCATGTTTTTCCTGGGGGAAATCTATGTCGATATGCCCCTGTCGCCGACCGAACCCGTCACCGTGCATTGCGGCAGTTGCACCGCCTGCATGGATGCCTGCCCGACGGGGGCCATCATCGGGCCGCTGCAGGTGGATGCCCGGCGCTGCATCTCGTATTTGACGATTGAGTACGGCGGCAGCATCCCCGAGGAACTGCGCCCCCTGATGGCCAACCGCATCTACGGCTGTGACGATTGCCAACTGGCCTGCCCCTGGAACAAGTTTGCCCAGCCCAGTGTGCTGGCCGACTTTGACGTGCGCCCCGGTATGCAGGACGTGGGCCTGGCTGAGCTGTTCGCCTGGGACGAAGCCACCTTCTTGCGCCGCACCGAAGGCAGCCCCATTCGCCGCATTGGCCATGAAAAGTGGCTGCGCAACATCGCCATCGCCCTGGGCAATGCCTTGCGCGCCGCCCCCGATGCCGCCACGGCCCAGGCCATCAGCGCCAGCTTGGCCACCCGTGCCGAAGACGCCAGCGCCCTGGTGCGCGAGCATGTCGCCTGGGCCTTGGCGCAAAATAAATTTATATAAAAAGTGGCTCTAACGCAGGTGTAGCAAGCGCTAATAGCTATCTTTTTATAGTTTCCCTAGCAGCCACATTGCCCAGGGCAGGCTCACGGTGGCCAAGGCAGTAGACAGTGTGACCAGCATGGCCACATAGCCCCCGTTAAAGCCCATGCGGGCGGCCAGTACGTAGCAGGTCGATGAGGTGGGCAGGGCGTTAAACAGCAGCAGGATGAGCGCTTGCTCTGGCGGTAGCGCCATGGCCCAGGCTATGGCAGCGGCGATAGCGGGCAGCAGCAGGTGGCGAATACTGAGCACCGCCGTGGAAAGCGGCCAGGCATGGCCCAGCATGCCTAAACGCATACCCGCCCCCGCGCACAGCAGACCCAAGGGAATGGCGGCTGCTCCAATGCGGCTGGCCGGTAGCTCCAGCAGTGCCGGGGTGCGCCAGCCCAGGGCGTTGGCCAGTAGCGCCGCGCTGGTCGAAATAATCAGCGGGTTGCGCAGCAGTTGCCCCAGTACATGCCGCGTGCCTGCGCCTTGCGCCATGGGGTACACGGCGGCGACATTCATTAGCGGCACGCAAAAACCAATCAACACTGAAATGCTTTGCAGGCCCACATCCCCGCCTAGGCGCTGCGCCAGCGCCAGGCCCATGAAGGAGTTAAAGCGAAATGCAATTTGGGCGCTGGCCGCGTGGGTGCGCTGATCGGTGCGCCCCGCTAAGCCCGGCCACCACGGCAGGCTGTACGCCAGGCCAATGCCCAGCGCCGCGCAGGCCAGGCCCGCTAGCACCAGTTCCGAGGCGGCCCCGCTATCGAGCGGGCTGCGCGTAATCGACTGCCACAGCAGCACCGGAAACAGCAGGTAGTACACCAGGGTCTCCACCCCGTCCCAGACACGGCGGTTCAAGGCGGTGTAGCGGCAAAGCACATAGCCCAGGGCGATGAGGAAAAAATCAGGAAACAGCAGCGCGGCGTAGTGCATGGTGGCCGCAAGCATAACGCCGCACAATAGCGGCCATGTCGCAGCCCCCAGCCTCTGTTCCCCCCCTTGTATTGCCCCCGGCCAGTGCCCAGGCCCTGGATGCGTTTTTGGATTGCCTGCTGCTGGAAGACGGCCTGGCCGACAACAGCTTGCAGGCCTACCGGCGGGATTTGCGCTCCTATGCCCTTCTATTGGCCCAGCAGGGCCTGGCCCTGGATGAGGCGCAGCAGCAGCACGTGCAGCAGTGGCTGGCGCTGCGCCACGCCGCCGGGGCCAAGGCCACGTCCAGCAACCGGGGCTTGAGTGTGCTGCGCCGCTATTACCAATGGGCGCTGCGTGAGCAGCGCCTGCAGCACGACCCCAGCCTGGGGGTGCTGGCGGCCAAGCGCCCGCCACGGGTGCCCACGGTGTTGACGGAGCCGCAGGTCGAACAATTGCTGCTGGCCCCCGATACCAGCACCCCCCTGGGTCTGCGTGACCGCGCCATGCTGGAGGTGCTGTACGCCAGCGGCCTGCGCGTGAGTGAACTGGTGGGCCTGCCGCTGCAGCACATCGACCTGGTGCAAGGGGTGCTGCGCATCATGGGCAAGGGGCAAAAAGAGCGCCTGGTGCCCTTTGGCCAGGTGGCGCAGGATTGGCTGCAGCGCTATATGGCGCAGGCGCGGCCCGTACTCTTGGGGGCGCAGCGCAGCCATGATTGCTTTGTCACCCAGCGCGGTAGCGCCATGACGCGGGTGATGTTTTGGACCCTGGTGAAAAAGTACGCGCTGATTGCCGGCATCCACGCGCCGCTATCGCCGCACACCTTGCGCCACGCCTTTGCCACGCATTTGCTGAACCACGGAGCCGATTTGCGCGTGGTGCAAATGCTGCTGGGCCACGCCGATATTTCCACCACGCAAATCTATACCCACATTGCCAAGGCGCGGCTGCAGCAACTGCACGCCCAGCACCACCCTCGGGGCTAGCCCATTAGCCTATTAGCCCATTTCGGCGAACGACTCGGCCCAGGCTAGTGCCTGCAGGTGGGCCCAGTTGACTTGGTGGTTGGACAGGTGCAGCGACTCGGTAATGCGGGCAAAGGCCGTGTCGTCACCGCTTTCGCAGGCCAGGGTCAGCTCCAGCAGCGGGGCAAATATGCCTTGTTGGTGCAGCAGGGCTTCCAGCACCGGTTGGGGCAGGGCAACCGACTCCAGCGCCATGGCCATGGGAATGCCCAGCATGGAATCGAGCAGCGAGAACATGCCCACGATAAAGGCGTTGTCCGCTTCTTCGGGGGGCAGCAGCTCGGCGGCCAGCAGCTCCATCAAGCGCCCACGCACCACGGCAGTCTGCCCCACTGCCGGGGCCGAGCCGCTGCCGCGCGAGGTGGTCAGCAGCAGTGCTGCCCAGCGGAAAAGCTTTTTCAGCCCCAGGATCATCACCGCATGGCGAAACGAGGTGATCTCCACCGACAGGCCAAACCCGGCCGAGTTGATAAAGCGCAGCAGGTTAAACGACAGGGTGGGGTCTTTTTTCAGCAGGTCTTCAATTTCCGACGTGCTGCCTTGGTTGCGCACCAGGTTCAGCAGCTGCAGGATGATGGCCTGGTTGGGGCGCACGGTTTTGGCCTGCACCACGTCGGGTTTGGCAAACCAAAAACCTTGGAACAGTTGCACGCCCAGGGCTTTCATGGCTTCGAACTGTTCTTGGGTTTCTACCTTTTCGGCTACCAGTTGGGCCTTGGTGTGTTGGCGGGCAAACTGCACGATGGCGGGCAGCTTGTCCGCGGCAATGGCCTGCATGTCCAGCTTGATGAAGTTGGCCAGCGGCAGCCAGTCTGGCGTAGCTGTGGCGCAGGGCGTGCTGGTCAATGGCAATGCGAAAGCCGCGTGCTTGCAATTCGGTGAAGACGCTGCAGCGGGCGGCAATGTCTTCGCTGCTGGCGTCTTCGGCCAATACGGGCACTTCCAGCACGACTTTTTCCGGGGCAATCAGCTCCAGGTGGCCACCGGCCAGGCTGTCATGGGTGCAGTTGATGAAGACCAGCTTTTTCCCCACCAGCGCTTCGGTGCCGGCGTAGGACAGGGCGTTAAAGAGCAACGCGGCATCACTGGCCGCTGTGAACGAGGAGGTGCTGCGGTCAAACAATTCGTAGCCGAAGACCTCGCGCTCGGCGTTGAGCAGGGCCTGGCGACCAATAAAGGCGGTGCTGTCCAGTCCGGGGGCGGCCTCGGCGGCCATGGTGTTGGCGGTGGTACTCATAACATCTCGGCAAATAGGCAAAAAAACCGGGCGTGCACCCATAGGCGCAACTGTAACCGGGTTGCAGTTGCGCAGAATGTGAAGTTTGGTGGTTGGCGCAGCGTCAGCAGTGCATCCCTAGATTTCGATCTGGTCGCTCCAGGCCAGGGCCCGCAGGTGGGCCCAGTTGATTTGCTGGTTGGTCAGCCCCAGTTTTTCGGCCACCTGGTCAAAGGCGTTGTCGTCGTTGTTCTCGCAGGCCTTGGCCAGTAGCAGCAAATCGCCCAAGTGGCCGGTATTTTCCAGCAACGCCCGGGTAATGGACTCTGGCGCGTGGATAAGCTGGGTGGCCGCTTCCATGGAGATGCCGAGCATGACGTCCAGCAGCGAAAAAATACCGGTGACAAAGGCCATGTCGGCCTGCTCTTCCGGTAAGAATTCCTGGGCCAGCAGTTCCATCAAACGCCCACGCACCACGGCGGTCTGACCCAGGGACGGGGGGGTATCGGCGTACTTGGTGGCAGCCAGCAGGAGTGCGGCCCAGCGAAAAAGCTTTTTCAAGCCCATGATGAGCACCGCTTGGCGAAACGAGGTGATCTCGCGCGTCATGCCAAAGCTGGCGGAGTTGATCAGGCGCAGCAGGTTAAATGCCAGGCCGGTGTCTTTTTTCAACACTTCTTCGAGTTCATCGGTGCTGGCCTGGCGGCGCAGCAGGCCGATGAGCTCCACCAGGCTGTTTTGCCGTGGGGCCAGCAGCTTGGCTTCGAATACCGCAGGACGGGCAAACCAAAAGCCCTGGAACAGGTGGATGTCCATCTGGTGCAGCAGCTCAAACTGCTCAGCGGTTTCCACCTTGGTGGCAATCACCTGGGCGTTGCTGTGCTTGTGGGCGTATTGGGTCAGCACGGCCCATTGTTCCGGTGGCAAAACGGTCAAGTCCAGCTTGATGAAATCGGCCAGCGGTAGCCAGCTGGCGTAGACCGACTCCAGCACATAGTGCCCAAACGAGAGCTTGAAGCCCCGGCTCTTGAGCGTCTGCAGCATGGGTAGGCGCACCTGCGCCTCGGCCGCAGCGCTGTGGCCCAGGTGCTGGATTTCCAGGACGATTTTTTGTGGGTCGAGCAGCTCCAGGTGGCCGCCGGCCAGGCTTTTCGTGCGTGCAGTTGACGAACAGGAATTTATCGCCCACCAAGTCTTCCGTGCCGGCGTGCGACAAGGCGGTAAAGACCAGGAGGACGTCAGAGGCTGCGGTGTGCTCTTCAGGCGCGCGCGAACGGTTGAACAGTTCATAGCCGATAACGGACTTGGCACTGTTGACAATGGCCTGGCGGGCAATCAGCGAAGAGGGGTGTTCTAGAGCAGGGGTGCCTGCGGTGGTGGTCATACAAGGTAATGCAGCAAAGGGGATCAAGGTGTCAGCGCGGGTGGGCCCATTTCCAGCCACTGAACTTCTTCGGCGCTAAACCCGGCGGCCTTGCGGGCGCTGTGGTTCAGAGGAGGTTTGGGCCAGGGCGCTTGGTAGCGCTGCGCCAAAGCAGTGTAGTGTGCCTGAGGAGCCAGCGCCTGCTGTGCGCACAACCAAGCGTACCAATGGTTACCAATGGCAACGTGACCCACTTCTTCGCGCAGGATGGTATCCAGGATGGTGGCGGCAGCCAGGGCATCGGGGCTGCCGACTTGGCGCAGTTTGTGCTGGATTAAAGGCGTGGCATCCAGGCCGCGCGCTTCCATGGTGCGCGGCACCAGGGCCATGCGGGCGGTGATGTCGTGTGCGGTTTTCTCGCACATGGCCCACAGCCCTTGGTGGGCGGGAAAGTCGCCGTAGGCAAAGCCGTGCTCGCGCAGCCAGGCGTCAATCATTAAAAAGTGCTTGCCTTCCTCACCAGCCACTTGTAGCCAATCGAGGTAGTAGGCCGCAGGCATGTCGGCAAAGCGCCAGATGGCATCCAGCGCCAGGTTGATGGCGTTGAACTCAATATGCGCAATCGCGTGCATCAGCACCGCTCGGCCCTGCGAGGTGGCGGGTGAGCGGCGGGCCACCTCGGTATGGGGCAGCAGTTCTGGGCGCGGCGGGCAGCCGGGGATGGCCGCTGTGGTGGTGATCACCTCCTGCGGCGTAATTTGGTAGTGCGCGGCTTGCGCCCACATGGCGATGGCGGCCTGGGCTTTGTCTTGGGCGTTTGCGAGGCGTAAAACATCCAAGGCATGATGTCGAAGTTGCATACCTACAATTGTAGGTAATAACCCGTGATTTACTTGGAAGGAGATAGCGATGGCCTTGTACGCACTCGATGGTGTTGAACCCCAAATTGCCGCCAGCGCCTGGGTGGCCGATAGCGCCCAGGCCATAGGCGACGTGGTGCTGGGCCCGCAGGCCAGCCTGTGGTTTGGCGTGGTGGCACGCGGTGATACCGACCAACTGGTGGTGGGCGAAGGCAGCAATGTGCAAGACGGCACGGTGCTGCATGCCGACAAAGGCTTTCCCCTGCACATTGGCCGCCACGTCACGGTGGGGCACAAGGCCATGCTGCATGGCTGCACCATTGGCGATGAATCCCTGATCGGTATTGGCGCCGTGGTGCTCAACGGTGCCAAGATTGGTAAAAACTGCCTGGTGGGCGCTGGCGCCTTGGTGACCGAGGGCAAGGAATTTCCCGATGGCAGCATGATTTTGGGCAGCCCCGCCAAGGCAGTGCGCCAGCTCAGTGCCGAGCAAATCGACGGCTTGCGTCGCAGCGCCCAGCACTATATAGATAATGCCCAGCGCTTTAAAGCGGGCCTGCGCCGATTGGACGGGGCAGGCCAGGTAGAGGAACCTCATGTCTGAACTGCATAAATTTTTATTCGATGGCTTACCCGTGCGCGGCATGATCGTGCGCCTGACCGATGCCTGGCAGGATATTTTGCGCCGCCGTGCGGCCAATACCGACACCGGGGCCTACCCCGTGCCGGTGCGCCAATTGCTGGGGGAGATGACGGCAGCAGCCGTCTTGATGCAGTCCAACATCAAATTCAACGGGGCCTTGGTGTTCCAGATCATGGGCGATGGCCCGGTCAAGGTCGCTGTTGCCGAGGTGCAAAGCAATCTGGCCCTGCGCGCAACCGCCAGCGTCAGCGGCACGGTGGCCGACGATGCCGACTGGGCCAGCCTGGTCAACGCCCAGGGCCGGGGGCGCTGCGCTATCACGCTGGACCCGCAAGACCGCCTGCCCGGCCAGCAGCCCTACCAAGGGGTGGTGCCACTGTCCAACCACCAAGGGGACGGGAGCCTGCAATCCCTGGCGCAAGCGCTGCAGTTGTATATGCAGCAGTCCGAGCAGCTGGACACCACCTTGGTGCTGGCAGCCAATGACCAGGTAGCCGCCGGTCTGTTGATTCAGCGCATGCCGCTCAAAGGCCAGGACAACCTGGCCGGTGCCACCGAAAGCGCCAGCGACGGGCAAGACGCCCAGGGTGAAAACGAGGACTACCAGCGCATTGCCACCCTGGCCGCCAGCTTGACGCAGGAAGAACTGCTCAGCCTGGACGTAGACACCATCTTGCGCCGCCTGTTTTGGGAAGAAAAACTGCTGCGCTTTGTGCCGCAAGACGGCGACCATGGCCCGCACTTTGCCTGTACCTGCAGCCGTGAGCGGGTGCAAACCATGTTGCGGGGCCTGGGCCAGGAAGAAGTGGCCGCCGTGGTGGCCGAGCGCGGCAGCGTTGAAGTGGGTTGCGACTACTGCGGTGCCCAGTACCGGTTTGACCCGGTGGACATTACCCAGTTGTTTACCGACGCCAGCCATAGCGCGCCGGGCTCGGTGCAGTAAGCACGTACCGGCACAAAAAAAGCTGCTTCCTATTTTGGGAAGCAGCTTTTTTGATAGCTAGCAGCGCTTGCTGGATAAGGGCTAAGGGGTGATTTGTACGTAAATTTCCCCGGATTTGACCATGCCCAGTTCGCTGCGGGCTTTTTCTTCCACCATTTCACTGCCTTCTTTCAGGTCCTGCACTTCGGAGCGCAGTTGCTCCACTTCCTGCGTGACGCTGGCGTTGGCTTGCTGCTGGGCGGTGATTTGCGCCTGCAGCTCTTGCACGCGCTGCATGCTGCCTTCGCCCAGCCACAGTTGGTTGTGGATCAGGGCCAGCAGGGCCAGTAAAACCAGGGTGACGATGCGTGCAACCATAAGGGGCACAGGTGCTGCGCCCAGGGGCGGGCGCAGTCTGTGTCAGCAATACGTTGGGTCTGAAAAAATCAGGCTTGGCGCAGGTTATAGAAAGCGGCGCGGCCCGGGTATTCGGCAATCTCGCCCAGGTCTTCCTCGATGCGCAGCAGTTGGTTGTATTTGGCGATACGGTCGCTGCGGCTCATGGAGCCGGTCTTGATTTGGCCAGCGTTCAGGCCCACGGCGATGTCAGCGATGGTTGAGTCTTCCGTTTCGCCCGAGCGGTGGCTGATGACGGCGGTGTAACCGGCGCGTTTGGCCATTTCAATGGCGGCAAAGGTTTCGGTCAGCGTGCCAATTTGGTTAATTTTGATGAGGATGGAGTTGGCAATGCGCTTGTCGATGCCTTCTTTCAAAATCTTGGTGTTGGTGACGAACAGGTCGTCGCCCACCAGCTGCACCTTGGTGCCCAGGCGCTCGGTCAGGAGCTTCCAGCCGTCCCAATCGCCCTCGTGCATGCCGTCTTCGATGCTGATGATGGGGTATTTATCCACCCAACCGGCCAGCATGTCGGTCCACTGGGCGGCGGTCAGGGTCATATTGCCTTCACCGGCCAGTACGTACATGCCGTCTTGGTAGAACTCGCTGGCAGCGCAGTCCAGGCCCAGGGCAATTTGCTCACCGGCCTTGTAACCGGCTTTTTCAATGGCTTCGATGATGAGCTGGATGGCCGCTTCGTGGTTTTCCACGGAAGGGGCAAAGCCGCCCTCGTCGCCCACGGCGGTGCTCATGCCCTTGGCGTGGATGATGGACTTGAGCGCGTGGAAGGTCTCCGCACCCCAGCGCAGCGCTTCGCGAAAGGTGGGTGCGCCGACGGGGATGATCATGAACTCTTGCAAGTCCAGGCTGTTGTTGGCGTGCGCGCCGCCGTTGATGACGTTCATCATCGGCACCGGCAGTTGCACGCCGCCCATGCCGCCAAAGTAGCGGTACAGGGGCAGGCCCGCTTCTTCAGCCGCAGCGCGGGCTACGGCCATGGACACGGCCAGCATGGCGTTGGCGCCCAGGCGCGATTTGTTGTCGGTGCCGTCCAGCTCGATCATGGTTTTGTCGAGGAAGGCTTGTTCGCTGGCGTCCAGCCCGATCACGGATTGGGCGATTTCGTTGTTGATGTGCTCTACGGCCTTGAGCACGCCTTTGCCCAGGTAGCGGGCCTTGTCGCCGTCGCGCAGCTCAATGGCTTCGCGCGAACCGGTGGAGGCACCGCTGGGCACGGCAGCGCGGCCCATGACGCCGGACTCCAGCAGCACGTCGCATTCCACGGTGGGGTTGCCACGGCTGTCCAGAACTTCGCGGCCTACGATGTCAACAATTGCACTCATGAGTTTTTCCTTTATTGAGAAGCTGGCATTAAAAACGTAAACAGGGGGCGGCAACAGGGGCCTAAACGGTAAAACTGTTTTCCAAAAAGCCGTGGCGCTTGGTCACGGCGTCCAGTTCCACCAGGCTCTCCAGCAGTGCGCGCATGTGTTGGAGCGGCACGGCGTTGGGCCCGTCCGACAGGGCGTTGCACGGGTCGGGGTGGGTTTCCATGAACAGGCCCGCTACGCCGACGGCCACCGCTGCGCGTGACAGCACGGGCACCATCTCGCGCATGCCGCCGCTGCTGGTGCCGTTGCCGCCGGGCAGTTGCACGCTGTGCGTGGCATCAAACACGACGGGCGCGCCGCTCTCGCGCATGATGGCCAGGCTGCGCATGTCGCTGACCAGGTTGTTGTAGCCAAAGCTGGCACCGCGTTCGCAGGCCATGAAGTTGTCTTCGGGCAGGCCCGCTTCCTTGGCCGCTGCACGTGCCTTGGCGATGACGTGCTGCATATCGTGGGGCGCCAGGAACTGGCCTTTTTTAATGTTCACCGGCTTGCCCGATTGGGCGCAGGCGCGGATGAAGTCGGTCTGGCGGCACAAAAACGCCGGGGTTTGCAGCACGTCCACCACGGCGGCAACGTGGGGCACTTCGGCTTCGGTGTGTACGTCGGTCAGTACAGGTATGCCCAGTTCTTTTTTTACCTTGGCCAGAATTTCCAAACCTTTTTCCATGCCGGGGCCGCGAAAGCTGCTGCCGCTGGAGCGGTTGGCCTTGTCAAAACTGCTTTTGAAGATAAAGGGCACGCCTAGGCTGGCGCACACCTCTTTGAGCTGCCCGGCCACGTCCATTTGCAGTTGCTCGGACTCGACCACGCAAGGCCCGGCAATCAGGAAGAAGGGGTGCTCCAGGCCAATGTCAAAACCACACAGTTGCATCGTATTTCTCTCTTAAAAGAATAGCTGCTTGCGCTTGTGAAACAAGGGTTTGCAATAGATAAGTATTGCAAACCCTTGTACTGCGTGCGTTAGCAGCTCACTTTTTTAATTAATCCGCTTGGGCTGGCAAGGCCGCGCGGATAAAGGCGTTGAACAGCGGGTGGCCGCTCCAGGGCGTGGATTTGAATTCCGGGTGGAATTGCACGCCGACAAACCAGGGGTGCACGCTGGCGGGCAGTTCGACGATTTCGGTCAGTTGCTCGCGCTGGGTCAGGGCAGAGATCACCAGCCCGGCAGCGCGCAGTTGGTCGAGGTACTGCACGTTGGCTTCGTAGCGGTGGCGGTGGCGTTCTGTGACCACTGGGCCGTAGATGCTGTGCGCCAGGGTGCCGGGCTGCACGTCCGAGCTTTGCGCCCCCAGGCGCATGGTGCCGCCCAGGTCAGAGTCGGCGCTGCGCTGGTAGACATGGCCGTCGGCATCTTTCCACTCGGTAATCAAGGCGATCACGGGATGGGGCGTGTCGGGGTTGAATTCGGTGGAGTTGGCACCGGCCAAACCGGCCACGTTGCGGGCAAATTCAATCGTCGCCACCTGCATGCCTAAGCAAATGCCCAGGTAGGGCACCTTGTGCTCGCGGGCAAAGCGGGCGGTGGCAATCTTGCCTTCCACACCGCGCTCGCCAAAACCGCCGGGCACCAGGATGGCGTCGTAGCCCGCCAGTTGTTCGGCGGCGTTGGCATCGGTAATGGTTTCGGAGTCGATATGGTCGATCTGCACGCGCACATGGTTTTGCATACCGGCGTGCTTGAGCGCCTCGTTCACCGACTTGTAGGCATCGGACAGCTCCACGTACTTGCCCACCATGGCCACGCGCACTTCGCCTTGGGGGTTTTCGGTTTCGTGCACCAAGTCGTCCCAACGCTTGAGGTTGGAGGGTGGGGTATTCAGGCGCAGCTTGTCGCAGACCATGCCGTCCAGCCCTTGCTCGTGCAGCATGCGCGGTACTTTGTAGATGGTGTCCACGTCCCACATGCTGATGACGCCCCATTCCGCCACGTTGGTGAACAGGGAGATTTTGGCCTTCTCATCCGCGGGCACGCGGTGCTTGGCGCGGCACAGCAGCGCATCGGGCTGGATGCCGATTTCGCGCAGCTTTTGCACCGTGTGCTGGGTGGGTTTGGTTTTCAGCTCACCCGCTGTTTCGATATACGGCAGGTAGGTCAGGTGCACAAAGGCCGCGTTGTTGGGGCCCAGTTTCAGCGCCAGTTGGCGCACGGCCTCCAGGAAGGGCAGCGACTCAATATCGCCCACCGTGCCGCCGACTTCGCAAATGGCCACATCCACCGCTTTATCGGTGCCAATGCCCGCGCCGCGCTTGATGAATTCCTGGATTTCATTGGTGATGTGCGGAATCACCTGCACCGTTTTGCCCAGGTAGTCACCGCGGCGCTCTTTTTCGAGCACGCTTTGGTAAATCCGCCCGGTGGTGAAGTTGTTGGCCTGGTGCATGCGCGTTTCGATGAAACGCTCATAGTGGCCCAGGTCCAGGTCGGTTTCGGCACCATCGTCGGTGACGAAGACCTCACCGTGTTGGATGGGGCTCATGGTGCCCGGATCGACGTTGATATAAGGATCGAGTTTGATGAGGGTGACCTTCAGGCCACGCGACTCCAGCAGTGCTGCCAGGGAGGCAGAGGCGATGCCCTTGCCCAAAGAGGACACCACACCGCCCGTGACAAAGACAAATTTGGTCATGCCGTGAATAGGTAGCGGGAAATTGCGATTATATGAGGCTTGCCCCAACCGCTGCAGGCCCCAGGGTGCAATGCACCCCCGCCCTCTGCTAGCATTTGCCCATGCAAGAGCTTTCAGGCAAACACATTGTTTTAGGACTCACAGGCGGTATCGCTTGCTACAAAGCGGCCCACTTGTGTCGACTGCTGACCAAGGCAGATGCCACCGTGCAGGTGGTGATGAGCGAGGCCGCCGCCCAGTTCATCACCCCCGTCACCCTGCAGGCGCTGTCCGGGCGGCCCGTTTTTACCAGCCAGTGGGATGCGCGGCCCGAGAACAACATGGCCCACATCAACCTGAGCCGCGAGGCCGACGCCATCGTCATCGCCCCCTGCAGCGCCGACTTTGCCGCCAAGCTGGCCCAGGGCCGCGCCGATGAGTTGCTGAGCCTCCTGTGCCTGGCCCGCCCCCACGGCCAGCCCCTGCTGCTGGCCCCGGCCATGAACCGCGAAATGTGGGCCCACCCCGCCACCCAGCGCAACTTTGCCCAGGCCGCGGCCGACGGTGCCCAGGTGCTGGACGTCGGCCAAGGCGAGCAAGCCTGCGGTGAATGCGGTGATGGCCGCATGCTGGAGCCCGAAGAGCTGCTGCAAGACATTGCCGCCAGCTTTGTGCCCAAGCGCCTGGCGGGCCAGCAGGTGCTGATAACTGCCGGGCCAACGTTTGAGGCGCTGGACCCCGTGCGCGGCATCACCAACCACTCCAGCGGCAAGATGGGCTTTGCCATTGCCGCTGCCGCCCGCGCCGCCGGGGCGCAGGTCACGCTGGTGGCCGGCCCCGTCCACCTGGGCACGCCGCGCGGCGTGCGCCGCATCAACGTGCAATCAGCCCGCGACATGCTGGCCGCCGTGCAGGCCGAAGTCGATAAGGCCACGGTTTTTATAGCTACCGCTGCGGTTGCAGATTGGCGTCCCGCCGAATTTTCTGCCCAGAAAATCAAAAAAGACGGCAGCGGCGCCGTACCGCAACTGGCGTTTGTCGAAAACCCCGACATCCTGGCCACCGTCGCCGCCAGCGATCGGGCACGCCAGGGCCAACTCTATTGCGTAGGCTTTGCCGCTGAAAGCGACAACCTGCTGGCCCACGCCAGCGCCAAGCGCGTGCGTAAAAACGTGCCACTGCTGGTGGGCAACATTGGCCCCGCCACCTTTGGGCAAGACGACAACGCCCTGCTGTTGATTGACGCCCAGGGCAGCTACGCCCTGCCGCGTGCCAGCAAAACCGCCCTGGGCCATGCGCTGGTGGCAGAAATTGCCCGCCGCCTGCCCCCTGTCCCCTGATGTGCTTGCGCACTAGAAAGGAACGGCCATGCCCCCACCACCGCGCCACCTGCCACCGCCGGATTTATTCAGCTACCAAGGCCCGCCCAACGGCGACTATGTGCGTTACGTGGAGCAGCTCATGGCCTGGGCCGAGCAGGAACACGCCCGTACCGGCACCTATGTCTTGCCGACTACGGGCGTTACTGCGGCTGCACCGATCACTTCGGTAGCGCAACTTAAAAACAGCCCCTCCACCCGTGGGCAAACAGGCAGCGCGGCCCAAGGCGATGTGGTGCGCCAGGTCATGCAGATGCTGGAGCAGTCGGCCAAGCCACCCGCCAGCACCGGCGCTGCCGCCAAAACAAAACAAGCCGCCAAGCGTGGCGGCGGCGTGGCCAACGTGGTTTTCGTTGCGGCCATGGTGGCGGCGGTGTTCTACCTGGAAGACGCGATACCGCTGGTCATCATCGGCTTTGTGATTTGGAACGTGGTGCGCTTGTTGCGCTCCGTCAACCGCAAGTGAGCGGACAATCGCCCCCCTATGCAAGTTGATCTGAAAATCCTCGACGCGCGCCTGCGCGACACCCCCCCCCACCTATGCCACTCCCGGTAGCGCCGGCCTGGACCTGCGCGCCTGCACCCCCGCGCCCATTGTGCTGGAGCCCGGCCAATGGCAGCTCATCCCCACCGGCATGGCCATCCACCTGCGCGACCCTGGCTACGCCGCCCTCATTCTGCCGCGCTCCGGCCTGGGCCATAAGCACGGCATCGTGCTGGGCAACCTGGTGGGTTTGATTGATTCGGACTACCAGGGCGAGCTGATGGTCAGCGCCTGGAACCGCTCCAACACCGCGTTTACTCTGCAGCCGCTAGAGCGCCTGGCCCAATTGGTCATCGTCCCCGTGGTGCAGGCGCAATTCAATGAAGTGCAAGACTTTGCCGAAACCAGCGAGCGCGGCGCTGGCGGCTATGGGTCGACGGGCAAGCATTAAAAGTGCTTTCTAGGGCGCCTTTGCCAGGCGCCCAGATTCAATATCAGCGCGCAGCAGTGCGTTGACCCGGGTCTGCCAGCCCCGGCCTGTCGCTTTCAGGGACTGCAGCACATCGGCGTCCAGGCGCAAAGTCACCTGGGCTTTGGTGCTTTCTGCCCTGCTGCCAGCAGGGCGGCCCCTGCCACGCTTGGCAACCAAGGCGGTAACTGTTTCCTGGCCCAGCATTTCCGGTGCGGGGCGGGCCTGGGTAAAGAAGTGCGTATCCAGTTCCTGGGCGTCGGTATCGGCAGCGATGCCGTCGTTGATGGCCCGGTCTTCGGCTTCAGATGGCAGGTAGAGCTTACGCCCCGATTTAGTGGTGATTTGCATAGCGCTTGACCTCTCTGCGATTCGCCCTGCGCAGGCTGATGATGCGTACCTCGGTCTCGCGCAGGTGAAAGACCAGGACATGCACGCGCTCTCCAATGACGCCAATGGCCGTGAAGCGGGTTTCGCCGTAGTCGTTGCGGTCATCCACTTGAACCCAGGCCGTCTCCCATTCGAAGTCGTCCGCTGCAGAGAAGAAAACCCCATGCTTGGCGACGTTGGCGGCCTGTTTGGCCGGGTCGAAGGTAAAGCGCATTTTTATTGTAGTTACATTTTAATGAACTGTGCAGGCCACCTACCAACTCATCGGCTCACCTTCACCCCCTGCGCCGCTGCCCAGGCGGCGATGTCGTCGCGGCGGATGGCGGCGGCCATGAGGGCGGGGAAGACGTCGGGCGTGCAGGCAAAGGCGGGCACGCCCAGGGCGGCCAGTTGGGCGGCCAGGGCTTTGTCGTAGGCACCTGCGCCTTCGTCGTCCAGGGCCAGCAGGGTGATGAATTGCACGCCTGCGTCCAGCAGTTCCTGGGCGCGTTGCAGTAGGCCGGTGGCTACGCCGCCTTCGTACAGGTCAGAGATCAGCACCAGGATGGTGTTGTGCGGCTCGCGAATTTGCCCTTGGCAGTAGGCGACGGCGGCGTTGATGTCGGTGCCACCGCCCAGTTGCACGCCAAACAGCAGGTCGACGGGGTCGTCCAGCTCGTCGGTTAAATCGACGACGGCGGTGTCAAACACCACCAGCCGGGTGGCGACGGCGGGCAGGCTGGCCATGACGGCCCCAAAAATACTGGCGTACACGACCGAGGCGGCCATGGAGCCGCTTTGGTCGATGCACAGCACCACCTCGCGCTGGGGGCGGCGGGCCTTGCGGCCATAGCCGATCAGGGTTTCGGGGATGATGCTGTGGTACTGCGGCTGCCAGTGGCGCAGGTTGGCGCGGATGGTGCGGTTCCAGTCAATTTCTGCATGGCGTGGACGGCGGTTGCGCTGGCTGCGGTCCAGTGCGCCAGAGACGGCGCTGCGTAGCGGCTCTTGCAGTTGCTCCATCAGCGCATCGACCACCTGGCGCACCACCAGGCGGGCGGTGGCCTTGGTGTCTTCGGGGATGGCGCTGCGCAAACTCAGCAAATTAGCGACCAGGTGGATGTCTGGCTGCATCAGGGCCAGCATGTCGGGGTCGAGCAGCAGTTTGTGGATGCCCAGGCGCTGCACGGCATCTTGCTGCAGCACTTCCACCACCGGCTGGGGAAAGTATTGGCGAATGTCGCCCAGCCAGCGGGCCACGTGGGGGGAGGACTGGCCGCGCCCGCCTGTGCGCTCCAGATGGTTGGCGGCCTCGGGGTCGTAGAGGGCGGCCAGAGTGTGGTCAATGGCTTGCAGCTCTCCCGCCAACGCGCCGCAATCGGCGGCTGCACCCAGGGCCAAGCGCCAGCGCTGCAGGCCGGTGGTGGCTACAGGGTCAGCAGAGGTGGGGCTGGATACGGGGGGTATTTGCTTCATAAAAAAAATAGCTGTTAGCGCTTGCTGGATAAGGGTTGGAGCCTGTTTTTATCTACATTTACGCCAGCCCCAGCAACTGCTGCAAGGCGGGCAGCGCCAGGGCGGCGCGGGCTTCGTCCCACGGGGGCGCATCGGCGGTGGCTGGGGGGGCAGCGCTGGCTGTGCTGCTGTGCGGCTGGGTTGCAGCCTGTGCCGCCTTTTGGCCCAGGCCGTGGCGCTCGGACGGGGTAAAGGCCGCAAAGCAGCGCCGCACCAGGGGGAGGACGTGGCGAAAGTGCTCCTCGCTCAAGCTAGTCAGCCAAGTGTTGACGGCGTGCCAAATGATGTCGTCATGCAGCAGCACCAGGGCTTGTTGGTTCAAGAATCCATCCAGCCACGCGGCAACGTCGGACGGCTCTACCCCCAGCGACAGGTTGTGGTTGAAGTGCTGGGCCACGCTGGGGCTGTCGAGCCGCTGGGCATCGAGCAGCAGGCGGCAGGCTGCTCCCCGCACCAGGGCGGCGGTGGCGGGGCTGGCCAGGATTTGCTGCAGGGCGGTGAACCACGCGCTGGGCGTGGGGTGGCTGGCCAGGTCTTCCGCGCTGTAGCGCAGTTGCAGGGCGGCATGGCAGCGCAGCAGCGCAGCGTGCAGGGACTGGGCGGCATCGGGGTTGATGTGGCTGCTGGCCAGGGGCAGGCCAATGGCGGCGCGTAGCAGCAGGTCGTCCAGCATGTCGGCCAGCAATTGGCTGTCGGTTTGGCGCACGCTGCCGTAGCGGTAGAGCTGGGCCAGCGGGGGAATCACGTCCAGCAGCTCTTGCACGTCGTGCTGCTGGCTGGCGTTGGCGGCCAGGGTGGCAATCAGGGCGTGGGCCAGGTCGGGCAGGTCGGCCAGCAGGGCGTGGTCAATGGCGTGGGCCAGGTCGGGCAGTGGCGATGTGGGCCCCAGCAGGGCGCGCAGCTTGGCGGTGCAGGCTTGCACCACGGTGTGGCCGTGGATGCTGGCTTGCACGATGGCGACCTGCATCTCCGGCTGCCACTGCAGTTGCCAGCTTTCGCGGAAAGTGCCTTTGTTGCGCGGCCCCTGGTCGGTTGGCTGGCCCCAATCAATGTCCAGCAGGCGCAGGCGGTGCAGCAGGTGGCTACGGGCGCGGTCGAGGTCTTTACGCAAGTCCAGGTGCAGCACCTGCTGCGCGGCCTGGGGTTTGAGGCGCAGGGTTTTTTGCTGCTGCTCGATGTCGCGCTGCAGGGGCACTTGCGGGGCGCTGGCGGGCACGCTGCCCAGGCGCTCTCCGATGGTGAGCGCCTCCTCGATCCAGCGCAGCGGCTGGGGCGCGCCCAGGCAGATGACGCTTTGCACTGCCTCATGCAGCTCGTGCAGGCCCGGCTGGGGCGCACCGCGCAGGGCGGCCAGGCTGTCTGCCAGGCGGGTGGCATCAATCAGTTGGGCGCTGGAGCAGTCCAGCTTGCGCGCGCGCAGCAGCTCGGCAATGCGGGCCAGCCAGGCAATGCTGCGGGCTTGAATTGCATCCGTTTTATTATCAGATTCGATAGCTGCTGGCGCTTTTCCCGTCTGCGTTTGCTCGGGTTTTTCTTGAAAATTTGGTGCAAAGCTGTGCCACAGGTGTTCATACCAGCCGGGCGCGTCCACGCCTGCGCCGTAGCCGCTGGCCTGGGTCAGGTGGCGGTAGGTCCAAGGGGTCCAGGTGGCTTGCAGTTTGGGTGGTTTAGTTTTGGGAAGCGTTTTCAGCAGGGCGCTATCGGCCTTGGCGGTGGTTTTGGCCTGCAGGGCCGGTACGTGCCACGCGCCGCAGACCACGGCAATGCGTTGGTGGCCGGCTTTGGCTGCGTCGCGCATGCGCTGGCGCATCCAGGCTTCACGCAGGGCCTGGCGCTGGGTGTAGGCTGCGCCGCGCCAGTGGGGGGATTCGGCGTCCAGGGTGCTACGCACGGCGGTCATGGCCTCGGCAATGGCGGTAAAGACGCTGGCATCGTCGCCCGCGCGCTCTTCCACCAGGCGGCTCCACCAGCGTTCGCCGTCGCTCTCGCCAGCGGCCTGGGCTAGCCAGTCCAGCGGATCGGGGGGGATGGCGGGGTCTGCTTCTGGGGCTGCTTCTGGTTCTTCGGGGGTATCTGCCTGCGCGAGTTCTTCCTGCGTGGTTTTTTCCTGCGTGGTTTTTTCCTGCGTGGCTTTTTCCTGTTCAGCCGCGTGCAGGGCCAGGGTGTGGGCCTGCGGCAGGTCAAACAAATGCAGCGGTATGCCTGCGCGCAGAGCCCATTGCAGGGCCTGCCATTCGGGCGAGAACACGGCAAAGGGGTAGAAGGCGGCCTGCTGGGGCTGCTCTTGCGGGTAAATCAGCAGGGCTACGGGGGGCTGCAGGTCGGGCGATTGCAGCAGGGGCAGGACGGCTTCGCCCTCGGGCGGGCCTTCGACCAGCAGGCAATCGGGCTGCAGGGCGTTGAGCGCTGCCACCAGGCTGCGGGCGCAGCCGGGGCCGTGGTGGCGGATGCCGAAGAAGTGAAAAGGGCTGGGGCTGCTCATGGGCGGGTGCTTGGGGGCGGCTAGCGCGGGCTTACAGCTGCTCTCGGCAGGCGCGGTACAGGTCTTTCCAGTCGCTGCGCTCTTTGACCACGGTTTCCAGGTATTCCTTCCACACCACGCTGTCTTGCACCGGGTCTTTCACCACCGCGCCGAGTAAGCCGCTGGCCACATCCTGGGCGCGCAGCACCCCGTCGCCAAAATGCCCGGCCAGGGCCAGGCCGCTGTTGATGACGGAAATCGCCTCTGCGGGCGAGAGCGTACCGCTGGGCGTTTTAATCCGCAGGCCCTTGCCGTCTTCGGTGTAGCCGCTGCGCAGCTCCCGAAAAATCTGCACCACGCGGCGCACTTCCTGCAGGGCAGGCGGCTCGGCAGGCAGCTGCAGGGCGCGGCCTTGCTCGGCCACGCGCTGGGTGACGATGTTGACCTCTTCCTCTTGTGTGGCGGGCACGGGCAGCACCACGGTGTTAAAGCGCCGCTTTAAGGCGCTGGAGAGTTCATTGACCCCCTTGTCCCGGTTGTTGGCGGTGGCAATCACGGAAAAGCCTTGCACGGCCTGGAACTCGGTGCCCAGCTCGGGCACGGGCAGGGTTTTTTCCGACAGCACGGTAATCAGGCTGTCTTGCACGTCGGCGGGGATGCGGGTCAGCTCCTCAATGCGCGCTAGCTTGCCCTGGCGCATGGCGTGCACCAGCGGGCTGGGCACCAGCGCATCTTGTGAGGGGCCGTGGGCCAGCAGTTGGGCGTAGTTCCAGCCGTAGCGCAGTTGCTCCTCACTGGTGCCGGCGGTGCCCTGAATCAGCAGCGTGGATTGGCCGCTGATGGCAGCGGCCAGGTGCTCAGACACCCACGACTTGGCCGTGCCGGGCATGCCGTACAGCAGCAGAGCGCGGTCGGTGGCCAGGGTGGAGATAGCAATCTCCATCAACCGGGGGTTGCCAATGTATTTGGGGCTGACGGTCAAGCCGCTCTCCAGCGTGCTGCCCATGATGTATTGCAGCACGGCCCAGGGCGAGAGCTGCCACTGCGGCGGACGCGGGCGGTCGTCCAACTGGCGCAGGGCGGCCAGTTCCTCGGCGTACTGGGTTTCGGCGTGTTGGCGCAGGACGGTGTGGTCAGCGTTGCTGGTGCTGCTGGTGCTGCTGGCACCGTGGGGGGCGGAAGATTTAGGCATGGGAAGTGTTTTCCTCGGGTAACTGGGATGACTCGGGTAACGCAGATAAGGCAGGGGGCAGGGCTTGGCGCAGTTGCACCACAAAGTCCAGCAAGGCGACGGCGGGGGCGTTGTCGTTAAACGGAGCGTTATGGACGTTTGGCCCGCTCCACAACTGGGCCAGGGCGGGCAGTTGGCAGTCGCTCAAGCGCCGGGCGCAGCGGTGCAGGGTGGGGATGGCGTTGTGCTGGTAGCTGTCATGCGCCCGCAGCAGCCGGGGCAGGTGCGTCAGCACCTGGGCAGAGAGCGCGGGCGACCACAGCGTGGTGGGCGGCAATAGGGTGTCGAGCTGCTCCACCACCTGGGCCAGTTCCTGCGGTGCGTGGGTGATGGCCTGCTGCCAAAACGCTTGTTGCTGCGCCAGCGGCTGGGCGGTGAAGATGCTGCTCCACAGCGGGGGCAGTTGGTTTTCTAGCTGCGAATCCTGCAGGCTTTGGGGTTGGCGCATCAGGTGGGTCAATAGCGGCAGCCAGCGGCTGTCGCGCTGCACCTGCAGGGCGGCAAACCAGCCGTGGCGCAGGGCGTTTTTCCAGTCGCTGTCTGCGCTCCACTGCCACAGTTGTTCTATCTCCATGCCCAGTTGGTCGGGCCAGAACTGCAAGGGGGTGTGGGCGACCAATTGCTGCAGCCACCAGTTGCGCGGGGCGCGGACGTGGCTGGGCGGCTGCAGGGCCAGGCCAGCGGTTTCCCAGGCGGGGTCGGCGGCTTCGGGCGGCTCGATCTGCCATGCGGTTTTCTTGCCCAGGGCTGCTTGTATTTTTTGCGCCATGCTGGGCGGGGGCGGCGCTTGCAGCATGGCTTGTAGCCAGCCGGTCAGGCGCTGGGCCTGGGCCGAGTGGGGCAGGCAGGACAGCAGGCGCGCAGCAGCAAGGCGTACCTCTTTGCTGCGGTCGGCCAAAAACTGCTCCAGCAAGGCTTCATCGGCGGCGCTTAAACCACTCTCCAGGGTCTGCACCAGGGCCAGGCGTTCCTTGGCGGGGAGTTCTTTCAAGCTGGCGGCCAGGCGTTCGCGGGCTGGGTCGGGGTGTTGGCTGCGCTCTGTTTGTAAGAGCGCCTGGCGCTGCTCCAGACTGCCTTCCAGCCAGATTTGTTCTTTATTGGCATCTTCCGCCACGCCGCTGGCGTAGCGCCATGCCGGGTTCAGGCCAGCCAGCCAGCGCCCACGCGCGCCCAGCAAGGGGGCCAGCAGCGGGCGCAGCGCGCTGTGGTGGCGGCTTTGCTCCAGTGCTTGGGGTAGCAGTGCCTCGGGCAGGCGTAGGCCCGCTTGGCCCAGGCGCTGGTACACCATAGGCCGCAGCTCTGCCGGGCCTTTGTGCAGCAGGCGCTGTAGCAGGTGGATCAGGGCGGGCGCTTGCACGGCGGGGCGGCGTTCGGGCGGCGCGGGGGGCAGTACGGGCGTGCTGACCAGGGCAGGTTGCCTTGCGCAGCGCATGAGCGTAGTAGCCACGGCGCAAGCGCGTAGCAGGGCCTGGGCCGGGTGGCTGCTGGGCAGGTGGTAGGCGGCCAGCATGGCCTGGTGGCTGGCGCTGCTGGGGGCGCTGGTCAGCACGGCGGTGGGCGGGGGCAGGCGCTGCACGCCGACATGGGCCGATTGCTCCAGCGCCGCGTACAACTGGGCGCTGCTGCTGGCAGGGGGGCTGTTCATGGCGTTCATGCAATGTCTCCAAGGTGGTGCCAGCACAACTGCCAATGTGTCGGTGTGGTGGTGGAGCCCTGGGGCAGCCAAGCGCTCAAGGGCAGCCACTGCAGGCCGTCCCAGCGGCCAAACAGGTGCAGGGGCTGGCCGCCGCTCAGGGCCAACAACTGCCAAGCCTGGGCATCATCGAGCTGCAGGGGCAGGGTGTACGGCCCAGAGGCGCTGGGCGCAGCGTGCAGCACGGGGTGCAGGCAGGCCAGCCATTGGCCCTCTGCCAACACCACTTGGGCGTGGTAGCCCCACAGGGGTTGTGTGAACTGTAGCGGGTTGGCACCGCTGCGTGCGCTCAGCAGCTGCAGCGCATCGGTGCCGACGGCGGCCAGGGCGGGGATGGGGGCAGCAGTTGCCGGGGCGAGGGCGGCAGGGTTGCTGTTGGGCGCAAGCGTGGCCCGTAGCGGCGCAGCGCTGGGGAAGAAGTGCAGGGCGCAGCGGTAGCGGTGGCCGCAGGCCCAGGCTTGTTCAAACGCGCGGCCTGCGGGGCTGTAGTCCAGCAGCCAAGCGGTGTGCCCGCTGTGCAGGCCGTGTAGCCAGACTTGGCGCTCCAGCATGCGGCCTTCGCGCTCTTGCAGGGTGTGGCCCAGCACCAGCCAGTCGTCCTCGTGGGCGGGGGTGTGGGCGCAGACTTCGGCCTTGTCCTGGGGCCAGCCCAGGGCGGCCATCAGGTCGGCCAGCAGGGGTGCAGGCAGTTGTTCGCGCTGGCGCGTGGCATCGATCAGCAATTGCAGATGGGCCAGCGTGGGCAGCAGCGCTTTGGGGTCGTGGTTCAGCGTGCTGGCCCGCTGCAGCACGGCAGCCACACCGCTGGCCTGGGCATCGACCATGCGGGCGGCCAGGTGCTCCCAGCGCTGGACTGTCTCGCCCGCCGCGCAGGCGGGGGCCAGCCCTTGGGCAATCAGGTCGTGCAGCCAGCGCTCCAGCTCTTGCAAACCCAGGTCGATTTTTTCCCAACGTGCTTGCGTGCGCTGTTGTTTTTGCTGGGCGGCTTTGGCGGGGTTGGCAGGAGCTTGGGTGGTTTTTTGGGCAGCTTTGGCGGTTTTTTTCTCGGCCTGGGCCTGGCGGTTGTCCAGCCAGTGCTGTACCCAGTCGGGCGGGCTGTCTTGTGCGGGCACCTGCTGGCGGGCATACAGCAGCAGCAAGGCCAGGCTGTGCTTGCAGGGAAATTTGCGGCTGGGGCAACTGCATTTGAATGCCAGGGGGCTCAGGGCGACCTGCGTTTGGTAGGGGCTGCCGCCGCTGCCCTGGCATTCCCCCCACACAGCGCTGCTGTCCGCGCTCTCGGCGCTAGCCCGGTAGCCGCAAAGGGGCCAGCGCGTCAAAGAAGTCAGGCCCTGGGCGGCTTTGGTGGAAGCGGCATCGGGAGAGAGGGCGAGCACTTCGGCCTCTGACAGGGATAGGTGGGACACCCAGGCTCCTTGGTGGTGATGGTAGGGATGGTGGTGATAGTGAGCGACGAACCAGGCCGGGAAGAATAGCAGCCCGCCCCGTGCAGTTTTTCCCCTTGAAAACATCTTGTTGTAACAAATCGCTGGGTGGGCGCTATCCCCTATCCTTGGCCGTTTTATGGATGTCTGCCTATGCCACAGCCCCCCAAACTCCCGCGCCGCCATGCCTGGACGCGCATTGTCTTGACCCACCCGGCGCAGTTGCGCCAGCGCTTGCAGCAGCGCCACTGGGTGCGCCTGCATGCGTTGGTGGTGGGTTGTTTGGGTTTATTGGTCATGCTGGGCATGAGCGCGGGCCTGCGCCAACTGGGTGTGCACAGCATGGCCCTGCGTTACGGCGTGGCGCTGCTGGGGGGCTACGGCGCGTATTTGCTGCTGCTGCGCCTGTGGGTGGGCGGCATGCTGCGCCGCGATTGGGGGGTGGATGTGCCGGATGTGTTTCCTGGCCGTAGCACCGGTCGTTGCCCCCAGGAGCCGCCAGCGGCTGTGGAGATACCTGCGCCAGAGGCCAGTGCTGCTGCCGATGGCATGAGCGCCGTCGATGGTTTAAGCGCTTTGGATGGCGAGGGCGTGGTGCTGCTGCCGGTGCTGGCGTTGTTTGGCGTATTGGTCTTGCTGGTCACCGGGGCAGGCTCGCTTTTGTGGCTGATCTGGGGCAGCGAATTGTTTTTGGCCGTGGCCGTTGAGGTGGCATTTGCCCTGGTCATGGCCCGTAGCGTGTATGTGCTGGAGCGCGACGGCTGGGTGCTGGCCGCGCTGCGCCTGTCCTGGCGGCCTCTGCTGGGCGCTTTGGCCGCAGCGGTGGCGCTGGGGTTGGTGTGCGATGTGCTGTTTCCCCAGGCCGATACCCTGACCCAGGTGCTGCGTGCCCTGGCCTTGACGTGGTAGCGCCTAAAATGCCCCGTTTGCCTTCCCGGATGTGATAGCCATGCCTGCCAAGCGCTCTGCCCCCCCGCCGCCCCCTGATGACCTGCCCGCCAGCTACGAAGCGGCGCAGGCCGAGCTGCACACCCTGGCCCAGGCCATGGAATCCGGGCAACTGCCCCTGGCCGAGATGCTGGAGGGCTACCGCCGCGCCTCGGTGCTGCTGCGCTACTGCCATGCACAGCTTGATGCGGTGGAGCAGCAGATTCTGCAAATCGACGAAGGGGGCCTCAAACCCTGGGCTGCAGAGTAAATCCTTCCCCTTACTCCTTCTTTTTGCAGCCCTAATCGCCGTTTTTGAATTTGCCGAGCCATGAAAGCCCCGCGCGTGTCCGATTGCACTTCTTCCTCCTCCTCTTTCTCTTCTTCTGCCGTTTCTTCCGCCCCCGCTACCTTTGATTTTTCTGCCTGGGCCGCTGCACAAGGCCAGCGCGTAGAGCAGGCCCTGGCCCAGTGGGTGGGGCAGGGCGCACCGCAGGCGCTGGTGCAGGCCATGCGCTACGCCGTGCTCGATGGCGGCAAGCGCCTGCGCCCGCTGTTGGTGCTGGCTGCTGCCCAGGCCGTGGCCGGTCACGCGCAGGCTGCGCTGCGGGCCGCGTGTGCGGTGGAGCTGATTCACGCCTATTCCCTGGTGCACGACGACATGCCCTGCATGGACAACGACAGCCTGCGCCGGGGCAAACCCACGGTGCACATTGCCTTCGGGCAGGCGCAGGCCCTGCTGGCCGGAGATGCGCTGCAGGCGCAGGCATTTGAATTGCTCACCCCCGCTGTGGATTCGGTCGATGCCGTACCCGCTGCCTTGCAGGCCGATCTGTGCCGCATCCTGGCGCGCGCTGCCGGGGCCCAGGGCATGGCCGGTGGCCAGGCGATTGACCTGGCCAGCGTTGGCCAGCGCCTGAGCGAGGCCCAGCTACGGCACATGCACAGCCTGAAAACCGGCGCCTTGCTGCAGGCGAGCGTCATGCTGGGGGCACACTGCGGCACGTTGAGCGCCCAGGCCGCGCAGGCGCTGGCGCAATACGGCCAGGTGCTGGGCCTGGCCTTTCAGGTGGTGGACGATATTTTGGACGTAGTGGCCGATGCCGCCACCCTGGGCAAGACCCCCGGCAAAGACGCCGCCAACGACAAGCCCACCTACGTCGCCCTGCTGGGGCTGCCCGCCGCGCAGGCGCTGGCGCAAGAGCTGCTGGCCCAGGCGCTGCAAGCGCTGCACAACTCAGGCTTGACGGACACCGCCACCCAGGCGCTGGCTGCCTTGGCCCGCCAAGTGGTCGGGCGTTCGCATTAAGTAGGCTGTATTCCTTTAATAAAAGGAGCGCCTACCGCTTGCCCTGTAGGAATCTCAGAGATAAAAGACCTTGAAAATGAATGCTACCGCACGCCCCCTGCTACAAAAAATAAATGACCCCGCCGACCTGCGCGCCCTGCCCAAAGGGCAGTTGCACGCCCTGGCCGATGAGCTGCGCGCTTATGTGCTGGAGAGCGTCTCGCAAACCGGCGGGCATTTAAGCTCCAACCTGGGCACGGTGGAGCTGACGGTGGCGCTGCACTACGTCTTCAACACGCCGTATGACCGCATCGTCTGGGACGTGGGCCACCAGACCTACCCGCACAAAATTCTCACCGGGCGGCGCGACCGCATGGGCACGCTGCGCCAGTTGGGCGGCATCTCTGGCTTTCCGGTGCGTAGCGAAAGCCCTTACGACACCTTTGGCACCGCGCACTCGTCCACCAGTATTTCTGCTGCCCTGGGCATGGCGATGGCCGCCAAGCGCAAAGGCGAAAAGCGCCGTGCCATTGCCGTGATTGGCGATGGGGCGATGACCGCCGGTATGGCCTTTGAAGCCATGAACAACGCCGGGGTGCTCGATGGCAACCTGCTGGTCATCCTCAACGACAACGACATGAGCATCAGCCCCCCCGTCGGGGCGCTGAACCGCTACCTGGCGCAGTTGATGAGCGGCCAGTTCTACGCCGCCGCGCGCGATGTGGGCAAAAGCGTGCTGAAAAACGTGCCGCCCCTGCTGGAGCTGGCCAAAAAGCTGGAACAGCACGCCAAAGGCATGGTCGTGCCCGCCACGCTGTTTGAGAATTTCGGCTTTAACTACATCGGCCCGATTGATGGGCATGACCTGGATTCGCTCATTCCCACGCTGGAGAACATCCGCCAGCTGGACGGCCCGCAGTTCCTGCACGTCGTCACCAAAAAAGGCCAGGGCTACAAGCTGGCGGAAATTGACCCCGTCACCTACCACGGCCCAGGCAAGTTCGACCCGCAAGTCGGTATCGTCAAACCCACCACCCCGCCCAAGCCCACCTTTACCCAAGTGTTTGGCCAATGGCTGTGCGACATGGCCGCGCAGGACAAGCGCCTGGTCGGCATCACCCCCGCCATGCGCGAAGGCTCGGGCATGGTGGAGTTTCATCAACGCTTTCCCGAACGCTACTACGACGTCGGCATTGCCGAGCAGCACGCCGTCACCTTTGCCGCCGGGCTGGCCTGTGAAGATGTGAAGCCCGTGGTGGCGATTTATTCCACCTTCTTGCAACGCGCCTACGACCAGCTTATCCACGACGTAGCCCTGCAAAAACTGCCCATGGTGCTGGCGCTGGACCGCGCCGGCATTGTCGGTGCCGATGGTGCCACCCACGCTGGGGCGTACGACATCGCCTTTGTGCGCTGCATCCCGAACATGAGCCTGGCCTGCCCGGCCGATGAGCGCGAATGCCGCCAATTGCTCTGCACTGCGTATGAGCAAGACCACCCCGTTTGCGTGCGCTACCCGCGCGGCGCGGGTGTGGGCGTTGCGCCGCTGGCTGATTTAAGCAGCCTGCCCTTTGGTAAAGGCGAAGTGCGCCGCCAGGGAGAAAAAAATCGCCATTCTGGCCTTTGGCACCTTGCTCTACCCCGCGCTGGAAGCCGCCGACAGCCTGAACGCCACGGTCGCCAATATGCGCTGGGCCAAACCGCTGGATACCGAATTGCTGCTAGAACTGGCCGCCAGCCACGACGCGCTGGTCACGCTGGAAGAAGGCTGCATCCAGGGCGGCGCAGGCAGCGCGGTGCTGGAAGCGCTGGCCCAGGCGGACCTGGCCAAGCCGGTGCTGCAACTGGGCCTGCCCGATCGGTTTATCGAACATGGCGACCCGGCCAAGCTGCTGAGTTTGCTGGGGCTGGATGCCGCCGGTATCGCAGCCAGTATTCGCCAGCGGTTTGGCGTGGGCGATTAATTCCCTGGGCATGGAGATATTCGGGATTTCCCGAATGGCTATGCCCGCCATGGCATTTTGTGTAGGCTGGAGGTTTCAATCTCCCGGGGTTTGATTTAAAACAAGCGCTTGCTGTGGAATACTGCAAAGTCTGCTGTTTACCCATTACTACCCCAAGGAGATGCTATGGATCGTCGTTCCCTCATCAAGCAAGCTGGTATCGCTGGCATTTTGGCCGCTGGTGTTGCTCCTGCCGTACACGCCCAGGCGGCAGTGCGCTGGCGTTTGGCTGCCAGCTTTCCTAAATCGCTGGATACGATTTTCGGTAGCGGCGAGAAATTCTCCCAAACGGTCAAAGACCTCTCGGGTGGGAAGTTTGAAGTATCGGTACACGCTGCTGGTGAGTTGATGCCCGCTTTCGGGGTGGTCGATGGCATCCAAAACGGTACGGTGGAAATGGCGCTGACGGCGCCTTACTACTTCACCGGTAAAGACTATATTTTTGCCTTTGGCTGCGCCATCCCCTTTGGCCTGACGGCCCGCCAAATGGACGCCTGGATGGAGCACGGCGGCGGACGCAAGCTGATGGACGAGTTCTACGCCCAGTACAACATCAAGAGCCAAAGCGCCGGCAACACCGGTACGCAAATGGGCGGCTGGTACCGCAAGGAAATCAAGTCCGTCAAAGACCTGCAGGGCCTGAAAATGCGCCTGGGCGGCGGCCTGTTTGGGGATGCCATGCACAAGCTGGGCGTAGTCTCGCAAAACATGCCCGTCGGTGAGGTGTACCAGGCCCTGGAAAAAGGCACGCTGGACGCTGTCGAGTTCGTTGGCCCGCACGACGACCAGAAAATGGGCTTCAACAAGGTAGCCCCCTACTACTACTACCCCGGCTGGTGGGAAGGTGGTGCCGAGCTGGAGTTCTTCATCAACACCAAGGCCTACGCTGCTCTGCCCAAGGAGTACCAAGCCATGGTGGACGTAGCCTGTAACGTGGCTGCCCGCGACATGACGGCCAAGTACGACGCCTTGAACCCCATCGCCCTGAAAAAACTGGTGGGCGAAGGCACCAAGCTGCGCTCTTTCCCCAAGGAGTTCATGGACGCCGGGTTCAAGGCTTCGATGGAAGTGTTTGCCGAAAACGAGGCCAAGTCGCCCATGTTTAAGAAAATCCACCAAAGCGTGCGCACCTTCCAGCGCGACCAGCTGCTGTGGGAGCGCCATTCCGAGTTCCGCTACAACAGCTATATGAGCTCCGTCAAGCTCTAAAGCCGATGGCGCAGGCACTGCGCTGAGTGTTCTAAAGAAACGCAGGGGATTGTTTATCCGTGTCAATACGGGAAAACAATCCCCTGTTTTTTATCAAAAGTTTATTTGAAAAACATTCAAAAGCTTTTTCAATAGAGCGGCTGAAAAGCACTACAGAATGCAAAGGTGTCATTACATTTTTAAAGGAGACAAACACTATGGATCGTCGCTCCATGCTGAAAAACGCCGGTATCGCCGGTATCTTGGCCGCTTCCGCAGCCCCTGCGGTACACGCACAAGCATCTCTGCGCTGGCGCATTGCCTCCAGCTTCCCGAAATCGCTGGACACCATTTACGGCGCTGCCGACGTGTTTGCTGCTGCGGTCAAGCGCATGACGGGTGGCAAGTTTGACGTGTCGGTGCACCAGGCTGGTGAATTGATGCCCGCCTTCAACGTGGTCGATGGCGTGCAAAGCGGCACCGTCGAGATGTGTCACACCGCGCCGTACTACTTCTTTGGCAAGAGCGAAGTGTTTGCCATTGGCGGTGCGATTCCGTTTGGCATGAACTCACGCCAACTGACTTCCTGGATGATTGATGGCAACGGCGAAAAACTGATGAACGAGTTTTACGCCAAATACAACATTGTCACGATGCCCGGCGGTAACACCGGTACGCAGATGGGTGGCTGGTTCCGCAAGGAAGTCAAATCCCTGGAAGACCTCAAAGGTCTGAAATTCCGCGCTGGTGGCTTTGCCGGCAAGGTGCTGGAGCGCCTGGGCGTGGTGCCGCAAAGCATCCCGGCCGGTGAGGTCTACCAATCGCTGGAAAAAGGCACCATCGACGCTGCCGAGTGGATTGGCCCCTACGACGACCTGAAACTGGGGCTGAACAAAGTGGCCCCCTTCTACTACTACCCCGGCTGGTGGGAAGGTTCGCTGCACCTGTCGTTCTACATCAACGACAAGGCGTTCAACGGCCTGTCCAACGAAAACAAAGCCATTGTGCGTGCCACTGCCATGGAAGCGCACGTCACCACCCAGGCCAAGTACGACGCCCGCAACCCCGGTGCCCTGAAGCAACTGGTTGCCGCCAAGGCCAAGGTGCTGCCCTTCCCGCAACAGGTGATGGACGCATCGTTCAACGCCGCCATGGAGCTGTACAAAGAGCTGGATGCTTCCAACCCCGACTGGAAGAAAATCTACGCTGACTACCGCAACTTCCAGCGCGACCAAGTGCTGTGGTTCCGTTTTGCGGAATCGCGCTTTGACAACTTCATGATGTCGCAAAAGCTGTAATCCAGCCCACGCTCTTCTTGGATACGCAAAAAAGGCAGCCTGCGATGGCTGCCTTTTTTTGTGCCCGATGGCGTTAAAGCGTGCTTAAAAAATAATAGCTTCAAACGCCCGTGGGGAAAGGCCGCTGGGCGTTTTTAGGCCGAAATGCGCGGCTGACGTCGTCGTGCGTATACAGGTAGGGCCCGCCAATCAGGTCGATGCAATAGGGCACGGCGGCAAAAATGCCGGGCACGATGTTTTGGCCCTGGGCGTCTTTCAGGCCCTCCAGTGTTTCGGCAATGGCTTTGGGCTGGCCGGGCAGGTTGATGATGAGGCATTGGCCGCGCACCACCGCCACCTGGCGCGAGAGGATGGCCGTGGGCACAAAGCGCAGGCTGATTTGGCGCATTTGCTCGCCAAAGCCGGGCAGCTCTTTATCGGCCACGGCCAAGGTGGCCTCGGGCGTCACGTCGCGCAGTGCCGGGCCGGTGCCGCCGGTGGTCAGCACCAGGGCGCAGCCACTGTCGGCCAGGGCACGCAGGGTATCGCTGATGACGGCTTGCTCATCGGCAATCAGGCGCGGTTCAAAAGTGATGGGGTTGCGGATGGCGCTGCTGAGCCAGGCCTGCAAGGCGGGCAGCCCCTTGTCCTCGTACACGCCGCTGCTGGCGCGGTCGCTGATGGAGACGATGCCGATGCGCACCGGCTCCAGGGTAGCTGTAGAGAGCGTCATGCCTGCTCCTCTTCGCTGGCGCTGTCCAGGCTGCTGCGCAGCAACTGAAAGAGGTCGCGGTAGGCGCGGCTTTTCTTGGTGGGGCTGCTGCTGTCGGGCTCGGCGGCTGCGCTGCTGCTGGCCTGGTCTTTGCGTGCCTGGCGAATCAGGGCGCGTAGCGGCTGCACGTCGCTGCTGGGGTGGTGGGCTAGCCAGGTGGTCAGGGCCTCATCGCTGGCGATGAGCTGGTCGCGCCATTGCTCGGCCAACAGGATGCGGGTTTGCTCCGGGCCGGTGCCGCTGCGCTGTGCTTCCAGCGCGGCGCGGGCGGCGTCGATGTACGTAGGGTCGAGCTTGCGCATCAGCTTGCCGATGAACTGCATCTGGCGGCGCTTGGCTTCAAAGTTGGTCAGGCGCTGGTATTGGGCCAGGGCGTCGGAGAGCTGCTCGGGCAGTTGCAGGCGTTCCAGCGCCTTGGCGTGCAGTTCCAGCAGGTCTTTGCCCAGGGCTTGCAGGGCGTCGCTTTCTTTTTTCTGGTCAGAGCGGGTGGCGTCGTCGGCGTCGCGCAGGCCTTTGAGCTCGGCCTTGAGCTGCAGGTCGCGTTCGCTGCCTTCGGCGACGAATTCGCCTTTGACGTAATAGCCTTTTTTGGGTTTGCGTGGCATGAATAAAACAGAGGGGCAATTGCGTGGGCAGCCGGGAGGCGGCTGCGCGGCTCGGTATCATAGCCGCCGCTATGAAAAATCCGCGCCAACGTGACGTAAGAACTGCTGCCGAGCAGGCCGATTCGGGCTTTAGCTATAGCCCGGCTTTTTTTTGAAAACCTGGTCGATCAGGCCCTCTCCCACGCCAAGAAATTGGGCGCGACCGATGCGGGGGCAGACGCCTCCGAAGGCTGTGGCCTGAGCGTCAGCGTGCGCAAGGGCGAGCTGGAAACCGTGGAGCGCAACCGCGACAAATCCCTGGGGGTGACGGTGTACCTGGGCCAGCGCCGGGGCAACGCCAGCACGTCGGACTTTTCCGAGGCCGCTGTGCAGCAAACCGTGCAAGCGGCCTACGACATTGCCCGCTTTACCGCTGAAGACCCGGTAGCGGGCCTGCCCGATGCGCAGGATATCGCCCCGCAGGCCAGTCACCGCGATTTGGACCTGTTTCACCCCTGGTTGGTCGATGGTGCGCAACTGAGCAGCGAGCAAGCGGCTGAGTTGGCGCTGCGCTGCGAGGCCGCCGCCCTGGGCCTGCACAAGCGCATTACCAATAGCGAGGGGGCCAGCGTCTCGGCCCAGCAAAGCCATTTCTTTAGCGCTCACACGCGCGGCTTTCGCGGAGGCTATGCCAGTTCGCGCCACAGCCTGTCGGTAGCGCCCATTGCGTCGCTGCCCGGTAAAAACGGCGAGATGCAGCGCGATTTTTGGTACAGCTCCGAGCGCAACGCGCAAGACCTGGCCAGCCCCGAATCCATTGGCCGCTACGCCGCCGAGCGGGCCTTGAGCCGCCTGGGCAGCCGCAAGATTCCCACCACCGAATGCCCGGTGCTGTTTGAAGCGCCGCTGGCCGCGGGCCTGCTGGGCAGCTTTGTGCAGGCCGTCAGCGGCGGCGCGCTGTACCGGGGCAGCAGCTTTTTGCCCAACAGCCTGGGTAAGCAAGTTTTCCCCAAGCACATCCATATTGAAGAAGACCCCTTCATCATCGGCGGCAAGGGCAGCTCGCCCTTTGACGACGAAGGCGTGCAGGTACACCAGCGCAAAGTGGTCGATGGCGGGCGGGTGCAGGGCTATTTCCTCTCCAGCTACTCGGCCCGCAAGCTGGGCATGCGCACCACGGGCAACGCCGGCGGCTCGCACAACCTGTGCATGACGTCCAGCCGCACCAAAAAGGGTGACGACCTGGCCGCCATGCTGCAAAAGTTGGGCACGGGCCTGTTGGTGGTGGAGCTGATGGGCCAGGGCGTGAACTACGTCACCGGCGACTATTCGCGCGGCGCCTCGGGTTTTTGGGTGGAAAACGGCGTGATTGCGTATCCGGTGCAGGAAATCACCATCGCCGGGAATTTAAAAGAGATGTACCAAAACATCGCCGCCATTGGCGCTGATGCCTACACCATGGGGGCCAAAACCGTTGGCTCCATCCTCATCAACAGGATGAAGATTGCAGGCAGCACATGAATACGAGCATGAGCCAGGGTGACTGGCTGCGTGCCCTGCTGGTGATTTTTATCTGGGGCGTCAACTTCATCGCCATGAAGTGGGGGCTGGAAGAACTCACGCCCCTGTTGCTGTCGGCCATGCGCTTTTGCCTGGCATCACTTCCCTTTATCTGGTTTATCCGCAAGCCTGCCAGCTTGAGCTGGGGGCTGCTGGCGCTGTACGGCATCGTGCAGGGCGTGGGGCAGTTTGGCATGTTGTTTGCCGGGCTGGCGCTGGGCATGCCGGCGGGCATGGCCTCGGTCGTGCTGCAGGCGCAGGCGTTTATCTCGCTGCTGCTGGGCGCGATGTTTTTGCATGAAAAACCGCAGCGCTGGCAGTGGTGGGGCATTGTCATTGCCAGTTTGAGCCTGATCGCCATCGGCATGGCCCGGGGGGAGGGCGCAGGCAGCATGACGGTGATTGGCTTTGTGCTGACCATTGGCTCGGCCGCCATGTGGTCGCTGGCCAACCTGATTACCCGCCACGCCGCCAAGCAGGGGCCGTATGAGCCGCTGCCGTTCTTGGTCTGGTCCAGCCTGTTTCCCATCGTGCCGCTGCTGGTGCTGTCGGACTGGTGGGAGGGCAACACCCTGGGCCAGTTGCAGGCCGCAGGCTGGCAGGCCGTGGGGGCGGTGGCGTATCTGGCGTTGTTATCTACCCTGCTGGGCTATGGCCTGTGGACGCGCCTGCTGCAGCGCTACACCGTGGGCACGGTTGCACCCCTGTCGCTGTTGGTGCCCATCATTGGTATCGCCTCGGCCATGCTGGTGTTTGATGAGCGTCCAGCCCTGCTGCACTGGATTGGCGCTGCCGGTGTGCTGCTGGGCATGGCCGTCAACCAGTGGGGCGGGCGCTGGCTGCATCGCTAATCTTCGCTGATTTGTTTAAAACGATAGCTGCTACCGCTGATAAATGCTGGTTTTCAGATACTTTCATACCTGAAATTTAAGCATTACAAGCGGTAGCTGCTATATTTTATTGCGCCAAAGCGGCTTTCACCGCTGCGCTGGCCAGCCCCATATCGGCCTTGCCTGCCAATTGGCTTTTCACCGCACCCATGACTTTGCCCATGTCTGCCGGGCCGCTGGCACCGAGCTGGGCCACGATGGCTTGCACGGCAGTGGTGATTTCCTCGGCGCTCAAGCGCTGGGGCAGGTAGACCTGTAGCACGGCCACTTCGGCTTTTTCCACCTCGGCCAAATCCTGGCGACCTGCGCCTTCGTAGGCGGCGATGCTGTCTTTGCGCTGCTTGAGCATCTTGTCGATGATGGCGACGATGGCCACGTCGTCCAGCTCTACGCGCTCATCCACTTCTTTTTGCTTCATCGCCGCTTGCAGCAGGCGGATGGTGCCCAGGCGTACGCTGTCTTTGGCACGCATGGCGGTTTTCATATCTTCGGTAATTTGGGTTTTCAGGCTCATGACATTCGTCCTTGACAAACTGCCGGGGCGGCAACAACAGCGTTGGGCCCCGGTCAGGGGTGTGCATTGTGCCTATGCTTTGCCGCTGGCGTGTCGGGCGCGGGGGCCAAGGCGCGGCTGGCGGCGTGGCGCAGCGCCTGGCCCAGGCGCTGCAATGTGTCTGAGCGCACGGCGGCGTGCTGCCAGTACAGGGGCACGTCCAGCCCATGCTCGGGGGCAATGCACACCACGCGCCCGGCTTGCAGGGCCGGTTCCACCAGCGTTTGTGGGGCCAGGCACCAGCCCAGGCCCAGCGCCGCTGCTTCGACAAAGCCGGTGGCGGTGGGCAGGTAGTGGATGGGCGGCACCACCTGGGCGTGGGTGATGCTGCGGATGAAATCCCACTGCAAGGCATCCTTGCGGTTAAAGACAATCATCGGCGCCTGGGCCAGTGCCGCCGCCTGCACCCCCGCAGAAAAATAGCGTGCCGAAAAACCGGGTGCGGCCACCGCCAGGTAGCGCATGGCACCCAGCGCCTGCACGGTGCAGCCTTGCATGGCCGTAGCCTGGGCGGTGACGGCCCCCAGCACGGAGCCATCGCGCAGTAGCTCCAGGGTGTGGGCCTGGTCGTCTACCCGCACGTCAAATACATAGCCTTGCTCGGCATGCAACTGCGCCAGGGCCGGGAGCACCCAGGTGTCCAGCGAATCGCTGTTGACGGCGATGGTGATGGGCCGGGTGGCCGCACCGGGGCGTTGCTCGGGCAAAAAGTCGGCCAGGGCCTCGGCCTCCAGCAACTGCATGGGGCGCACGCGGCGCAGCAGCAACGCCCCGGCGGGTGTGGGGCGGCAGGGCGGCTGGCGCACCACCAGCACCTGCCCAAGCCGGTCTTCCAGAGCCTTGATGCGCTGCGAGATGGCCGAAGGCGTAACGCACAAGTGCCGCGCGGCGGCCTCGAAACCGCCTTCTTCCAGCACGGCGGCGAAGGCGGCGAGTTGGGGGTGGAGTAAATCCATATTAGTTTTTCTAAAGTAGATGAAGAATTTTTAGTTTTACTTCATCTTGTAGGGGCTGCACCATAGCGCCTGCTTAGAAATTGTGGGTGATTTGCCATGCTTGTTGCTTCTGCTGCCGCCGGATTTGTTGCCAGTGCGGGTCTCATCATCGCCATTGGGGCCCAAAACGCCTTTGTGCTGCGCCAGGGTTTGCAGCGCAGCCATGTTGCCTTGGTGGTGGGGGTGTGCATGCTCAGCGATATGGTGCTGATTGTCTCTGGCGTAGCTGGCATGGGCGCTTTGGTGCTGGCCTGGCCGGCGCTGCTGCAGGCGCTGCGCTGGGGCGGCGCAGCCTTTCTGGCCTGCTACGGCCTGCTGGCCGCACAGCGGGCTTGGCGCGGCACCGGGGGCTTGTTGGCTGGGCAAGGCGCGGTGCCAAGCCGCCGCAGCGTATTGCTGGCCTGCTTGGCGTTTACCTTTTTAAACCCGCATGTGTATTTGGACACCATGGTGCTGCTGGGCAGCATCTCCACCCGCTACACAGGCGCAGCGCAGTGGGCGTTTGGCGCAGGGGCCTGCCTGGCGAGCGTGCTGTGGTTTACCGCCCTGGGTTTTGGGGCGCGCTGGCTGCAGCCGGTTTTTCGCAATCCCCAGGCCTGGCGGGTGTTGGATGGCACAATTGCCCTCTTCATGCTGGTGCTGTGTGGGGTGTTGCTGCGCCAGCCTTTGGGATGAAATTGGGGACGACCCCAGCCTGCGGGCCTGTTAACCGTCCGGGACGACCCGGCTCTTTTGTAAAGGAGAGCCGTATGGCTTGGGTATTTTTACTGGTGGCCGGGGTATTGGAAGTCGTGTGGGCGTACACGATGAAGCTGTCGGTAGGCTTTACGCAGTTGGGCTACACCGCCATCACCTTGGTGGCGATGGTGGCCAGTTTTGGGCTGCTGTCCCTGGCGATGAAGACCTTGCCCCTGGGGACGGCGTACACGATTTGGACCGGTATCGGTGCCATAGGCGCTTTTATCGTTGGCATCTTGGTGCTGAGTGAAGCTGCCAGCCCATGGCGGCTGCTGGCTGCGCTGCTGATTGTGGGTGGCTTGGTGTTGATGCAGCTGACCTCGTAAGTACCCAGATGTTGAGGCACAAAAAAACCGCACCCGGCGTCCCCGGTGCGGTTTTTTTTGGGTCAGAAGCTGTGCTTAGTACAGTTTCTTGGGCAGTTGCATGCTGCGTACGCGCTTGTAGTGGCGTTTCACAGCGGCAGCTTTTTTGCGCTTGCGCTCAGCGGTGGGCTTTTCGTAGAACTCGCGGGCGCGCAGTTCGGTCAGCAGGCCCAGTTTTTCGATGGTGCGCTTAAAGCGGCGCAGGGCTACTTCATGGGGTTCGTTTTCTTTGACGCGGATGGTAGTCATTCAGGTTTTCCAGATATATCTGTGCTGCCAGCGGGTTCTCGGGAAGATCGGGCCCAAAAGCCATGAACAGCGGTGGTCCCCGTCTAAAACTAGTATTGGCACGACGGGGGATTGCCAGCAAAGCCGAAGATTATAGGAAATTTTTCAGGCTTTGGCACGATACAAAACCGTAAACATGTTCTTAGCGATGTTCTCAGCGCGAACGCCGGTGGTGGCGGGCCAGGTCAATGCGCTCTTGCACTGAAGAAAACGCCAGTGTCAGCACCGTGCCCACACCAGCGCCCAAGGTGGTGTCCAAAACACGCGCCAAGGCCATATCTGTGGCTTCGCCCTGGACGGCCAGGGTCGTCATCAGCAAAGCCATGGGGGTGACAAAAATCTGCCCCAGGGCGTAGTTCAGACCGATGGCCATTTCTGTGCAAATTTGCAGCACGGCCACCGCCAGGAGCAGGCTCCACAACGAAGGGTTGGTCGACAACAAAACCCAGGCAATGGCTGCGCCCACCAGTGTGCCCAGGGTGCGCTGCCAGGCGCGGTGTACCGTGCCGGGCAGGTGTGCGCCTTGCTGCACGGCGACGGCCCCAATGGCAGCCCACGCTGGGTGCGACCAATGCGCGGCATACGCTAGGCCCGCAGCCAGTGCGGCGCACAGCGCTACGCGCAGTGCCTGCCGGGGCGCATAGCCGGGGTGGGCCGCCGTGGTCAGTGCCTGGTGCTGTAGGCCGTGCATGGTGGGCGCGGTGGGTGTGGTCGGCGCGGGTGTGGGGGGGAAGGCGCTGACGTCACGCAGATGGTCGGTCAACAGACACAGCACCCAGGTGGTGGCTGCGCCCAGGGCCGTAGCGGCGCAGCGCTGTAGCAGCAGCTCCAGGCTGCTAACAGGGCTTAAAGCAGCGCTGGCAGCAAAAATAAAAATCACTGCCCCTGGCGCTCCGGTTTGCAGGCGGTGCGTCAGGGCGCCAATCAGGCCGGCTATGGCGGCCAGCACCATCAGCAAGGCAAAGGGGGACAGGCCCAGCCAAGATAGCCAAGACAGCAGCGCCACCGGCCCGACCAGCAGGGCCCCGGCGGTGAGCACAACGCGCCGGCGCTGCGCCAGCGTGGTGAAACGCCCAAAGAGCGCGGCCAGCGCCCCCAGGCTGGCAAAGCCCAGTACGTGCTGCCAGGGGGAAAAATGCAAAACGCTGGCGACCAGTAGCACCGCCAGGGCCACCTGGGCACCGGCAACGGTGGCATTGCGCACCGAAGGGCGCTGCTGGGGCAGGGTCAGGCTCTCGCGCAGCCGGGCTGGGGCCAGCAGCAGGCGCAGGGCTAGGCGGTAAGAGGCCGCGCGTTCCGGGGAAAGGCTCATGGTATGAACGGTTTAACGGTTATCAGCTTGTGCGGCGGCAATCCGCGCCTCGATGTGGTCAAAGGCTTGCAGCATCCGCTGCGCGGCCTGGGGGTTCAGGTCCACCAGGAGGGCGTCTTCAATGGCAACCAAACGCTGGCGCACGGCAGTGGCGGTCTGGCGGCCTTGCTCGGTCAGGTAAATCAGCTTGACGCGCCGGTCCGTGGCGTGGGCCTGGCGTTCTATCAGCCCCTGGGCCACCAGCATGTCCAGCAGGCGCACCAGGCTGGAGCCTTCCAGCCCGATGGCGGCGGCCAGCTCGGTTTGCGACAGGCCATCGCCCAGGCGCAGCAAGTGCATCAGTGGCGTCCAGGCGGCATCGCTCAGGCCGTCGGTGGCCAGTTGCGCATCCAGGGTTTTGCGCCAGCGCCGCCCCAGGCCGACCAGGCGCACGCCCAGCAGGCGCTTAGGGTCGGTATAGGTGGGCGTGCAAAGGGGGGATGATGTTTCTGACATAAATGAATTTTAGCAAAATAATTTGAATTCAAATTATTTACCTGTGAATACCCTCTTTGCTTTGCTGCATACTGACCGGCTTTGTAACCATCCAACCACGCGCAGGTAACCGCTATGAATTTGAGCGAAGAACTCCTGGGGCAACTGCAAGGTGCCCCCGTCCAACAAATGGCCCAGCAATTGGGGGCGGGCACCGACCAGGTGCAACAAGCCCTGGGGCAGGCGCTGCCGGTGCTGCTGGGTGCCTTGGGGCAAAACAGCGCCCAGCCGCAGGGCGCAGCCAGTTTGCTGGGTGCGTTGATGAAAGACCACGGCGGTGGCGCGGGCCTGGGCGGCGGCAGTGGCGCTGCTGCTGGTGGTAGCGACGGTGCGGCCATCCTGGGCCATATCCTGGGCGGTCAGCGCAGCCAGGTGGAAAACCAACTGGGCCAGGCCACGGGCCTGGGCGACAAAATCGGCCCGCTGCTCACCATGCTGGCGCCGCTGGTGATGCAGTTTTTAGGCCAGCGTGTGCAAGCCGGGGGGCTGGATGCTGCCGGTTTGGGGCAAATGCTGGGCGGCCAAAATGCGGGCGGTGGCCTGGCCGGTAGTTTGCTCACCGGCGTGCTCGACCAAAATGGCGATGGCAAGCTGGATGCGGGCGACCTGCTGAAATTTGGCACCGGCTTGCTCGGTGGCCGTAAATAAAGCATGACTTTGCCTTGCCCCCGCTGCCAGCGCGGGGCAAGGGCAAAGCCCTACACTCGCGCCCCATGCGATTGATCTTGGGTATTGAATCTTCTTGCGATGAAACCGGCGTGGCCTTGGTGGGCATGCCCGCCGACGGCAGCCTGCCGCAACTCATCGCCCACAGCCTGCACAGCCAAATTGCCATGCACCGCGCCTATGGCGGCGTGGTGCCGGAGCTGGCCAGCCGCGACCATATCCGCCGCGTGCTGCCGCTGACCGAACAGGTGCTGCAAACCAGCGGCCATGCCTTGGCCGATATCGACACCATTGCCTTTACCCGTGGCCCGGGCTTGGCCGGTGCCTTGCTGGTGGGCGCGGGCGTAGCGTGCGCCTTGGGTGCGGCCTTGGGTAAGCCGGTGCTGGGCGTACACCACCTGGAAGGGCATTTGCTCTCGCCGTTTTTAAGCAGCGATGCGCCGGAGTTTCCGTTTGTCGCGCTGCTGGTTTCTGGCGGGCACACCCAGCTCATGCGTGTGGATGGTGTGGGCCAATACGCCATCTTGGGCGAGACGATTGACGACGCCGCAGGCGAAGCCTTTGACAAATCCGCCAAGCTGCTGGGCCTGCCCTACCCCGGCGGGCCGGAGCTGGCCAAGCTGGCCCAGGGGGGCGACCCCAAGGCCTTTGCCCTGCCCCGGCCTTTGCTACACAGCGGCGATTTGGATTTTTCCTTTGCTGGCCTGAAAACTGCGGTACTCACCCAAGCAAAAAAGCTGGGCGATAGCTTGGAGGTTCGCAAGGCCGACCTGGCTGCCAGCACGCAGGCGGCGATTGTCGATGTGCTGGTGAAAAAAACTTTGCAAGCACTCAAAACCACCGGCATGCAGCGTGTGGTGGTGGCCGGTGGCGTCGGGGCCAACCGCTTGTTGCGCGAACAGCTGGGCAGCGCCTGCGCGCGCCAGCAGGTGCGTGTGCACTACCCCGAACTGCATTTGTGTACCGACAACGGCGCCATGATTGCCATGGCCGCAGCCATGCGCTTGCAAAGCGGCCAGCAGCAGGCCAGCTGTGCCTACGCTTTTGACGTGAAGCCTCGCTGGCCGCTGGACAGCATCGTGCAGGGCGCGTGAGCTGCGCCCAATAAGCGTTGTGGGGGCAGAAGAGCTTTACCCAGCGTTCACATGCCGTGCGCCATTGCGCCAAATTGGGGCGGCACAATCGGGGCCATGCTTGTTCCTCCCACCTCTTTCCCGCATACCACCCATGCCGTGCCTGCCGCCCGTGTCCCGCGCCGCGTTTGGCATGCTTGGCTTTGTACGGGCGTAGCGCTGGCAACCCTGGCCGCCTGTAGCCACACCACCCCCGAAGCAGCCCGCCCCGCGCTGCATGTAGCCGTGCCCACCCAGTGGGCCAGTAGCACACCGGCAGCGTCTACGCCAGAAACTACAACTTCGGCGGAAGCTGTCGCCCCATCCCTGGCCCACTGGTGGCAGCAGTTGGGCGATGCCACTTTGGTAGCGCTGGTAGAGCAGGCGCTGCGGGCCAATACCAGCATCTTGAGTGCCCAGGCCGCCGTGGATGCAGCACGGGCGCAGGTCGATGTGCAAAAGGCGGGGCTATTGCCCAGCCTGTCGGCCAGCGCCGGTGCGCGGCGTAGCAAGCAGGGCTTTGCCGATGCGGGCAACAGCTATAACGCCGGGTTGGATGCCAGTTGGGAGCTGGACCTGTGGGGCAAGCGCCGCAACGCCGTGCGGGCCGGGCAGGAAAGCTGGGCGGCTGCCCAGGCTTCGCTCTACGCCGCGCACGTGAGCCTGTCTGCGGAAGTGGCGCTGCAATACATCCAACTGCGCAGCCTGCAAGAGCGCCTGCGCATTGCCCAGGAAAACCTGCGCCTGCAGGCGGGCACTGAAGAGATGACGCGCTGGCGCGTGCAAGCGGGGCTGGCCGCCTCGCTCGATAGTGAACAGGCCCGCCAGTCCCTGGCGCAAACTGCTGCACAAATTCCCAGCCTGCAGACCAGCATTGCGCAAAGCCAGCATGCGCTGGCTGTATTGACTGGGCAAACGCCTGCTGCGTTGTTCGAGACGCTGGCCCCGGCAGCAGCCGTGCCGCAAGCGCCCGCTGGGCTGGCCGTGCTACTGCCCGCCGATACCCTGCGCCAGCGCCCCGACGTGCAGGCGCAGGAGCACAAACTCCAGGCCGCGCTAGCCAATTTATCGGCGCAAGAGCGTGCCAACTTCCCCAGCCTGCGCCTGTCTGGCAGCCTGGGGGTCAGCGCCCTGACGGTGGGGGCGCTGACCAACGGCGCGTCGGTGGCCCGCAGCATTGCGGCGGCGCTGGCAGCGCCGATTTTTGATGCCGGGGCCAACCGTGCCCAGATTGCCGGACAAAAAGCCCAGGTCGAGCAGGCCCGCCAGGCCTACCGCGCCAGTGTGTTGGCCGCTTTGCAAGAGGTGGAAGATGCGTTGGTGCAGCTCAGCGGCGACCAAACTCGCCTCACGCACATTGCCGAGGCAGCAGCCGCAGCGGCCAACGCCCAACTGCTGGCCCAGCAGCGCTACGACAGCGGTTTGGTGGACTTTCGTACCGTGCTGGAGAGTGAGCGCAGCCTGCTCTCCAGCCAAGACAGCCTGGCACAAGCGCAGGCCGCCATCAGCACCGACTACGTGCGCCTGTTTAAAGCCCTGGGCGGCGGCTGGCAGGCCCAGGCGCTAGATACGCCACCCAATACCGCAGCAGACCCCGCTGCAGGCGCAGACCACGCAGACCGCAGCGCGGATGTTGCCCCCCAGTCTTAACGCATAAGGTTTCTTCGATGACAAAACCAACAAAAACACATAACGCCGACGTGCAAACCCTGCTAGGTGACAACCTGCAGCGGCGCTGGTGGCAAAGCACCACCCTGTGGCTGGGTGCTGCCGCCGTCGTGGTGGCCGTAGGGGGCTATGCCTGGTGGAGCGCCAAGGCCGCCGCCAATGCCAAGCCGCTGTACGTGACCGAGGTGGTCAAGCGCGGTGATTTGGCGCTGACGGTATCGGCCAACGGCACGCTGCAGCCTACGCGCACGGTGAACGTGGGCTCTGAACTGTCGGGCACGGTGCGCAAGGTGCTGGTGGATGTGAACGACCAGATCAAAAAAGGCCAGGTACTGGTGGAGCTGGATACCGACAAGCTCAACGCCCAACTGGGACGCTCCAAGGCCAGCTTGGCTTCTGCCCAGGCCCAGCAAGGGCAGGCACAAGCCTCCTTGCGCGAGGCGCAGGCCAATGCCGAGCGCTTGAAGGAAGTGCAGCGCATTTCCGGCGGAAAGCTCCCTTCTGCTACGGAAATGGATGCTGCAACCGCAGCACTGGCGCGGGCTAAGGCCAATCTAGATGCTGCAAAAGCCAGCGTTGCCGATGCCAAGGCATCCCTGGTAACGGTGGAGACGGATTTATCCAAGGCCGCTATCAAGTCGCCCATCGACGGTGTGGTGCTGACCCGCGCTGTCGACCCCGGCAACGCCGTGGCCGCATCGTTGCAGGCCGTCACCCTGTTTACCGTGGCGGAAGACTTGAAGCAGCTGCGCCTGGAAGTGGCGGTGGACGAGGCCGACGTGGGCAGCGTGCAGCAGGGCCAAAAGGCCAGCTTCACGGTCAGCGCCTACCCCGCCCGCAATTACCCGGCCAGCGTCACCCGCGTGGACTATGGCGCGACCAAGACGGACAACGTCGTCACCTACGTGGCCCGCCTGGAAGTGGACAACCACGACCTGAGCCTGCGCCCCGGCATGACGGCCAGCGCCACCATCAACGCCACCGAGCGCACGGGCGTGCTCTTGGTGCCCAATGCGGCGCTGCGCTTTACTCCCACCCAGGCCGGTGGCGGCAGCAAAGGCGCGGGAGCAGGCAAGCCCCAGGGCGGCGGGCTGGTGGACCAGATCATGCCGCGCGGCCCCATGCGTAGCCGTAACCCCAATGGCGCGCGTGAAAACAACAGCGCTGGGCAAGAGCGCAAGCTGTGGGTGCTGCCCGCTGGCCAGGCTGAGCCGCAGATGGTGCCGGTGCGCACGGGCCTGTCCGATGGCCGCATGACCGAGGTCATGGTGCGTGGCGATGCCTTGAAAGAGGGCGATCAGGTCATTACCGACCAGCGCAGCAGCGGAGCTGGTGCATGAGCGGGCCCACTACCACTACCCGGACTGAAGGCGCAACCACTACCCCCCTGATTCGCCTGCGCGGCATCACCAAGACCTATGGCCAGGGGAGCTTGGCCTTCCAGGCCTTGAAGGGCGTGGACCTGGATATTGCGGAGGGGGACTTTGTTGCCATCATGGGCCCCAGCGGCTCGGGTAAATCCACCGCCATGAATACCCTGGGGTGCCTGGATCGGCCCACCACGGGCGAGTATTTATTCAAGGGCGTGCCGGTGCAGGGGCTGGACCGGGACGAACGCGCCCGGCTGCGGCGGCGCTACTTTGGCTTTGTGTTCCAGGGCTTTCACCTGCTGGCACGCACCAGCGCCCAGGAAAACGTGGAGCTGCCGCTGCTCTACCGGGGCGAATCGACGGCGCAGCGCCATGCAGCGGCGCACAAGGCGCTGGCGGCGGTGGGCCTGACGGGCTGGGAGCACCACACCCCGGCGGAATTGTCCGGTGGGCAACAGCAGCGCGTAGCCATTGCCCGGGCGATTGTCTCCAACCCCGTAGTGCTACTGGCCGACGAGCCCACCGGCAACCTGGATAGCCAGCGCAGCGCCGAGATCATGCAGCTGCTGTGGCAGCTCAACCACGAACAGGGCATTACCGTGCTGATGGTCACGCACGAGCCGGAGATGGCCGCTTATGCACGGCGCATCGTGCATTTTCGCGATGGCCTGCTCGATAGCGACAAGCCCAATACACCGCTGCCGCTACGCACCCCGGCAGCGCAGGCCGCGCAGGAGGTGGCGTAATGCTGTGGAGCACGATTTTGTTGGCCTTGCGCTCCATTCGGCGCAATCTGCTGCGTTCGTTTTTGACCATTTTGGGCATTGTGATTGGGGTCAGCGCCGTGATCACCATGGTCACCCTGGGCAATGGCGCAACGCAGGCGGTGCAAAACCAGATTGCCGGGCTGGGCAGCAACCTGCTGCAAGTGCGCTCAGGCCAGCGCATGGGGCCGGGCGCTGCACCTGCGCCGTCGTTCAAGGTCAGTGACGCCACGGCCATTGCCCAGCAAATTGGCGGCATTGCCGCCGTGGCGCCCGAAGCGCGCTCTGCTGGCACCGTGGTGGCCAATGGCCGCAACTGGAACACCAGCTTCATCGGTAGCAGCAACGATTGGCTGCAGACGGGCAACTGGAAGCTGCAGGCAGGCCGCGCCTTTAGCGCACAGGAGCAGCGCGCGGGCGCTGCCGTGTGCCTGATTGGCTCTACCCTGGTGCGTGAGCTGTTCAACAACAACCCGGACATCCTGGGCCAGCAGCTGCGCCTGAAATCGTTTTCCTGCGAAATCGTCGGGCTGCTGGACTCCAAGGGCCAGGGCGCTTTTGGCAATGACCAGGACGACGTGGTGCTACTGCCCCTGACCACCTTGCAGCGGCGCGTCACCGGCAACCAGCGCTTGAACACCATCTTGGTTTCCATGGCCGACGGTAGCGACCCCGAGCGCGTGAAAAACAGCCTCAACCAACTGCTGCGCGAGCTGCGCAAGCTCTCGCCCGGCGACGATGACAACTTCAACGTGCTGGATACCAAGCAACTGGCCGACACCATGGCCGGGGCCACCCAGGTGATGACGACACTGCTGGGCGCGGTCGCGGCGGTGAGCCTGCTGGTGGGCGGCATCGGCATCATGAACATCATGCTGGTGAGCGTGACCGAGCGCACCCGCGAAATTGGCCTGCGCCTGGCCATTGGCGCGCTGGAGCGCGAGGTGCTGCTGCAGTTCTTGATAGAGGCCGTTGTCCTGGCAGCCCTAGGGGGCCTGCTGGGCATTGCGCTGGCCACGGTGGCTTCGCTCATCCTCACGCAGGTGATGCAGGTGCCTTATGCGTTCAACGCCAGCATCAACATGCTGTCGTTCGTGTTCTCGGCGGCCATTGGCGTGGTGTTTGGCTACTTCCCGGCCCGCCGGGCAGCGCGGCTTGACCCGATCGAGGCGCTGCGCCACGAATAGCCACGAGTAATCAATGCGGTACTGGCAAGGGCTGGCCCTGGGCGTCCATGCTCAAGGCCAGCAGCGCCGAGAGCTGGCACAGCGGGCGTGCGCTTTCGGCCTGCCAGGCGTTGAACGCCGCCTGCACGCGCTGCAGGTCTTTTTGGCTGGTGGGGTTGCGCTGCACCACACCGGCCAAGATGAGGCGCTGCACCACGTGGCTGGTGAGTAAAAAACTGTCCTTGCCCACCAGGCGCAAAAAACCCGCGCCGGAGCGCCCACCCAGCCGGGCGCCGCGCTGGGCCAGCATCTGCCACAGGCCGATGGTGTTGCTGGCGGGCCAATCGGCAATCCAACTGCCAAAGCCGTGGCCGGTTTCCTGCTCGGTGCGCAGGATGAACTGGGCGTTGTGCGGGATGGTCAACAGCTTGGAGCGGTCGCGCACCAGGGCGCGGTTGGCCAGGTGCGCTTCCATGTCCTGCACGCTGGCGCGGGCCAGCGCCGGGACGGCAAAACCACCCAAGGCCGCTTCAAACGCCGGCCACTTGGCATCGACCACGCTGTGCTGCATCCCGGCCTGGAAGATGCGCTGCGTCATCGCCGAGAGGTAGCGGTCTGCCCCCAGCGCCCGCAGCGCCGCTGCCGATGCCGGTTGGGGCAGAGCCGCTTCCAGTGCGGCGCTGCTGGCAAAGCGCTGCCGCACGGTGGCGTAAAGCTGTGCGTAATCGAGTGGGGAGGTTTGCATAAATTGATAGCTGTTAGCGCTGGTAGATAAACGATTTCAACTTTTTTTATAGCTGAAATTGTTTATTTACCAGCGGTACTAGCTCCTTTTTTTAGAGCCAGCCTTGCAGATGTTGCAAGCTTAGGTCGCGCAGCGTGGTGATCCAGTCGGGCTGGGCGTTCAAGCAGGGGATATAGCGGTAGTCCTGGCCACCGGCGTCGAGAAAGGCTTGGCGCACTTCCAGATTGATTTCTTCCAGCGTCTCAATGCAGTCGCTGGCAAAGCCGGGGCACAGTACGTCCAGGCTGCGCGTGCCGCTGCGCGCCAGCGCTTCGACCGTCGGCTGGGTATAGGGTTCAACCCACTGCGCCTTGCCAAAGCGGGACTGGAAGGTGACCTGGCAGGCTTCGGGCGGCAGTTCCAGCGCCTGGGCCAACAACTGCCCGGTGCGCAGGCATTCGTCGATATACGGGTCGCCCAGGTCGCGCGTGCGCTGGGGCACGCCGTGAAAGCTGAGGAGGAGTTTTTCCGCCCGGCCCTGTTGCTGCCAGTGCGCCTGCACGCTGGCAGCCAGGGCCTGGATGTAGCCGGGGTGGTCGTAGTAGCGCTGCACGAAACGCAGCTCGGGAATGTGGCGCTGGCGCCCGGCCCAGGCGTAGACGGCATCGCACACACTGGCCGTGGTGGTGCCCGAATATTGCGGGTACAGGGGCAGCACCAGCATGCGCTGCACGCCCTGGGCTTTGAGGCGGTCCAGCACCTGCGCCATGCCGGGGCTGCCGTAGCGCATGGCAAAGTCCACCAGCACCTCGCCATGACCGGCTTGGACCAGCGATTGGCCCAGCAGCGCGGCTTGCGTGCGCGTCCAATGCAGCAGGGGCGAGCCGCTGGCCCCGCCCTGGTCCCACACCAGTTGGTATTTGGCCGCCGACGCCTTGGGGCGCAGGCGCAGAATCAGCCCGTGCAGAATCGGCCACCAAAGCAGGCGTGGGATTTCCACCACGCGCGGGTCGCTTAAAAATTCAGCCAGGTAGGGGCGCACGGCAGCTGCGGTGGGGGCGCTGGGCGTGCCCAGGTTGCACAGCACGATGGCCGTGCGTGGCGTGGCAGCACAGGCCGGAGCGGCGGTGGAGGCCAGGGAGGTGGTGGGGGAGGGCTCAGGAGTAAAACGCATGGGGGCGATTGTGCCCGTTCTGACCGCGATGGGCAGGTTCCCGATGCAGGCTTTGCACCCTGGGCACAATCGCGCGGCGCTGGCCTGAGGTGGCTGGTGGCCCTTGAAGAAAAAACCCCTTGAGCAAAAGGACGTGCCGTGTTTGGCTTTACCGAAGAACAGTTTTCCGAATTTTTTTCCACCTACGGCGTTGCCGCGCTGATCTTGTTCATGATTTTCATCATCGGCAATCTGGCCTGGCAGTCCAAGGCGGGCAAGTTCGGCACCTTTGTGCTGTTTTTGGGGCTGGCCGTCGGCTTTATTGGCTTTATCGCCAAGTACATCATCCAGTGGTATCTGGAAAATCATATGTAAGCACCGCCTGCGCAGCCGCCGTGCCGCTGCGCACCGCCCCTTCCAGCGTGGCGGGGTAGGGCCCGGCAATATAGTCGCCGCAGGCCCACAGGCCCGGGGCAATGGCGCTGTCCGGGCGCTGCAGGGCCGAGGTACAGGCAAAAGTGGCGCGTTTATCCACAACGGTTTGTACGGCACGCATAGGCTGGCCCGGCCACAGCGCTTGCGCCTGGGCCAGGGCAGCGGCTTCCAGCGCCCGGCGCGTGTGCGTATTGGCGCTCACTACCAAGGCCAATAGGCCCGCTGGCCCGCCGAGCTGCCCCTTGTCAAACACAAACTGCGCGGGGCCACCGCGTAGCAACTGCATGGGGCGATCAAGCTGCAGGCCCGGTGCCCAGATATAGACCGTGCCAATGGCGGTGTGCGCCAGGCTGTGCGCACAGGCCGCCCAGGTGGTGGGCCCACCGGCAATCAGCGCCAGGCGCGCCGCTTCGCCGCTGGCGGTGGCAATCAGCGCGGCATCAAATGGCTGGCCGTTGACTGACCAGCCGCCGCTGGCAGCAGGGGCCAGCTGCTGCACCCGTTCGCCCAGGTGCAATTGCGCCCCGCGCTGCGCCAGCCAGGCGGCGGCGCGTTCGGGAAACAGTGCGCCCATGTCCACGCGCGGCAGCAGCAGGTCGCTACCGCCGGGGCCGGCAAACAGGCTGTCGGCCAATACGCGCAGCAAGCTGCTGGCGCTGGCTTGCTGCAGGGGCAGGTTCAGCGCGGAGATACACAGCGGCTCTATCACATCGGCCAGTACGCGCGGGGGCAGCGTCGCGCCCAGTTCGGCCACCGTCATATGTTGGCCGCAGCGAAAGTTGCGGCGCTGCCAGTGCCAGGCCCAGCGCAGCAGCGCCAGCTTGTCCCGCCAGCGCCAGCCTGCTGCCTGGGCAATGCCCAGGGCGGCATTCCAGGGCGGGGCCAGCGGCGGCAGGTGCAGGCCCTGGCCGTGGGTGTCGCGCAAATCCAGCGGCAGGCGCAGCAGGGTCTGCGCGGGGTCGCTGCCGACCTGCGCCATCAGCGCCAGGCACTGGGTGTAGGCGCCAATCAAAATATGCTGGCCGTTGTCCACCGGCCAGGCTTGGCCTTCTGGGCCGGTAATGGTCAGCGCCCGCGCGCGTCCACCCCATTGGCGGGCCGCTTCAAAGACGGTGACGGCACGCCCTGCCTGCGCCAGGGTGACGGCAGCGGCCATACCCGCCCAGCCGCCGCCGATGATGGCTACCGATTGCCGCGCCGCCATGGCTACATGCGGCCCAGGGCCTGCATCTTCCAGGCCAGCCAAAGCTTGCGCAGGGGCGTGAGGCTGATGCGCTGGTGCAGCACCTGAAAGCCGCTGGCCTCAATCTCGCGCAGCAGCGTGCGGTAGATGCTGGCCATCATCAGCCCTGGTTTTTGCGTGCGGCGGTCGGCCTCGGGCAAGAGCGCCAGTGCCTCGTCGTAGAGCTGCTGCGCGCGCTGGGTCTGAAACCGCATCAGCGCGGTGAAGTTGTCGCTATAGCGCCGGTCGATGATGTCGCTGGCCTTGACGTCAAAGCGCTCCAGCTCCTGGATGGGCAGGTAGATGCGCCCGCGCAGCGCATCCTCGCCCACGTCGCGCAGGATGTTGGTGAGCTGAAACGCCAGCCCCAGCTTGTGCGCGTAGGTAGTGGTGGCGGCCTGCGTCTGGCCAAAAATACGGGCCGCGACTTCGCCCACGATACCGGCCACCAGGTGGCAATAGCGCTCCAGCCCGGCAAAGTCGGTGTAGCGGCTGTATTCCAAATCCATTTGGCAGCCCTCGATCACCGCGTGCAGGTGCCGCGCCTGGATGCCATAGGTGGCGGTATGGGGCATGAGCGCCTGCAGCACCGGGTGCGTGGGGTGACCGGCAAAGGCGGCGCTGACTTCCTGGCTCCACCACTGCAGCTTGCTGGCGGCAACGCCTGTGTCGTGCACCTCGTCGACCACGTCGTCCACCTCGCGGCAAAAGGCGTAGAAGGCGGTGATGGCCGCGCGCTGGGTGGCCGGTAGAAACAAAAAGGCGTAATAAAAACTGCTGCCCGAGGCAGCAGCTTTTTCCTGAACATAGGTTTGTGGTGTGCTCATATCTGCGGGCGATTGTCCCACGCGGGGCCAGTCAGCTCTTACATGCCCAGGGACTTGAGCAGGGCGGCGGTCTCGTCGTCTTCGCTACTGCCCGCTGCGGGGCTGGCCGGGGCGCTGGCGGTTTGCCCGGCCTGGGCCATGATGGCGTCGGGGTCGAGCTCTTCGGCAGCTTCAAAATCGTGCAGCTTGATGAACTCGGTGCTGTCCACGGCCAGCTCCAGGTAAAAGATATTGCCGCCTGCGGTGTAGAAGGTCACGCGCCGCGCTTCGGGGTTGTCCAGGTTGGCGTCTACGCTCAGCTGCACTTGTTTGTTTAAGACCAGCATCTTGGGCTGGTTTTGCGTGATGTGGGTCTGCATCTCGCGGCGCACCTTGCCGGTGAAGTCGCCCACCACCTGGTTCATCAGTTCGCCCATGACGTTGCTGACCTCGTCCGAGGTGTGCGAGCTGGCCAGGTCACCCACCGACATCCCCATGTTCAGCAAATAGCTGCGGTACAGCTCCATGGCGGCAGCGGCGGAGAAGTTGATGATGACCAGCCCGGAAAAGCCCCCGTCAAACAAAACAAAGCAGCCGATATCGGGCTTGAGGTAGGTCTTCTTGATGCGCTGCACCATGGCCGAATACTGCACTTGGCTGTTGGTGGCCACGCTCAGGACGCGGGTGACGGAGCTGCACAGGCTGACCAGCAGGTCGTTGGTGCCCAAAATTTCGGAAGTGGTAGGGATGGTCATAGTCGGTGAGCGAAAAAGCAGGGGGCCATTATCGGGGCTGCGCCGCGCACTCTCGCCAGGGCGGGGATTGTTGTAGGTGTTAACCCTAGATTTCCACCGAAACGCTGCGTAACCATGTGGATAACTTTGGCGTGCACGGGAATTTTTCAGCTAAGTCTTTGTTTTCATTGGCGCACGAACGCGCTGCTGAGAAAGCAGGCAGTTTGCACGGCTTCGCCCACCCCGCAGCCAGGGGCGGGGCGGTTCTTCTAGACTCTCGCCCTTTTGCCCGATCTTGCGTAAAGGAATGCCTTGTGTTGTACGCCGTACTGGCCTTGTTCGTCTTGCAGTGGGTGGGGGAATTGCTGGTGGTCAGCCTGAATTTGCCCCTGCCCGGAGCCTTGGTGGGGGCGCTGCTGTTGCTGGCGGGCCTGCTGGCGCTGGGGCGGCTGCCCAAGGGGCTGGAGCAAACGGCGGGCGCCCTGCTGCAAAACATGATGCTGCTGTTCATCCCCATCGTTGCCGGGGTGATGCTGCACTTTGGCCGCATCGCCCGGGAGTGGCTGCCGTTTCTGGCCTCGGGCGTGCTGGGCGCGGCCTTGACCTTGGTGGTCACTGCCGTGGTGTTTCGCTGGATGCTGCAGCGCACCCACCAACACCCTGAAGACGCCGAACCTGGGGAGGCCCGCAAATGATGGCCGCCTGGACCGATACCGTGGTGCACAACCCCATGACCTGGCTGGCCGTCACCCTGGCCGCGTATTTGCTGGCCGTGCATGGCTATAAGCGCAGCAATTTCCACCCCCTGCTGGTACCCGTCTTTACCGCCGTGGCGGCGATTGTGTTGCTGCTGTGGGCCACCGATACGCCGTATGCCACCTACCGCAGCGGTGTGCAGTGGCTTACTTTCCTGATTGGCCCGGCCACCGTGGCCCTGGGGGTGCCCCTGTATAGCCAGCGCCAGCGCATCGTGGCCCTGTGGCGGCCCATTGCCGTGGCGCTGAGCGTGGGTTGCGTGGTGGGGCTGGTCAGCGCCATGGGCATTGCCTGGGCGCTGGGCGGCAGTTGGGAGACGCTGGTGTCCCTGGCCCCCAAGTCGGCCACGATTCCCATTGCCCTGCCCATGGCGGAAAAGCTGGGGGGCGAGCCCTCCCTGGCCGCTGTGGCCGTTGCCATTACCGGGGTGGTGGGCGTGATGCTGGCAGCCCCCTTGCTGCGGCTGCTGCGCGTGCATGATCCAGCGGTGCAAGGTTTTGCCCTGGGGCTGACGGCCCACGCCATCGGCACGGCCCGGGGAATGCAGATGCACCCCCTGGCTGGTGCATTTGCCGCCCTGGCCATGGGCCTGAACGGCGTGGCCACGGCCCTGGCCATGCCGCTGGTGGTGGCGTGGTTTGAGCGGCTGCAGTAGCAGTATTTACATCCACAGCGCCCGCCAGGCGATGCCGGGCAGGTCGCGCCGCTGCACCTGCAGGCGGGTGTGTAGGTTGGCACCGCGCTGGGCTTGCACTTTATCTAGCACGCACAAGCCGCCTTGCACCACCAGGCGCAGCTCCCAACCCACGCGCCCGGGCAACTGGTGTACCAGTTCTAAGCCTTTTTGCATGCTAGCCCTTGCCCAGTCTGCGTTAACAGCTATTAAATTTTCTATGGCCGGGGTGACTTGCCCGCGCAGCAGGTCTGCACGGCTGACGCCAAAGCGGGCGCAGTCGACCTCGGGCAGGTAAAAGCGCTGGCGCGGCAGGTCTTCGCTCAGGTCTTGCCAGAAGTTAATCAATTGCAAGGCGGTGCAAATGGCGTCGCTGCGCTCCAGGGCCTGGGGGTCGTCTATGCCGTACAGGTGCAGCAGCAGGCGCCCCACTGGGTTGGCGGAGCGGCGGCAATAGTCCAGCAGCGCGGCCCGGTCGGCGTAGCCTGCGCCGTCGCGGGTTTTTTCCACGTCCTGGATAAAGGCGCTGAGCAGGTCGTCCAGCAGCGCCAGCGGCAGGCGCCAGTGGGCCAGGTGGTATTGCAGCGGGGTGAACACGCTATCCCAGCGGCCACTGCCACTGCGGCCCTGGGCGCAGGCGTGCAGGTCGCTGCGGTAGGCGTGCAGGTCGATCAGGCGCTCTTGGGCGCAGACCTCGCCCTCATCCGCCAGGTCGTCAGCGGTGCGGGCAAAGGCGTAGATGGCGGCAATCGGCGGGCGCAGCCGCGCCGGGCATAGCCAGGAGGCCACGGGAAAATTCTCGTAATGCTGTACCGGCAAGGGCTGGGTGCTGGCAGGGGTATCCGAGGGCTGGGAGAGTGGGGGCGGGGTGGGGGTGTTCACGGTGTCGCATTGTCGCTTGACAAGCGCCCGGCGCGCCCCTAGATTGCGCGGCCATTTAACGTTGAAGTCGGTATGTCTGTTTTGTTTTCCTTACGCGCCGCGTCGCTGGCGCTGCTTTCTTGCGCATTGCTGGGCGCCTGCTCGCGCACTGCGCCAGCGCCCGAGCCGGTGCGCACCGTCAAACTCCTTACCGTAGCCGCCCATACCCTGGCGCCTGAACGGCTGTACGCCGCCCAGGTGCAGGCGCGTACCGAGGCACGGCTGGGCTTTCAGGTGGCGGGCAAGGTGCTGCGCCGTAGTGCTGAATTAGGGCAGGAGGTACGTGCTGGGCAAGAGCTGGCACAGTTGGACCCTCAGGACTACGCCTTGAGCGTCCAGGCGGCCCAGGCGCAACTGCAGGCGGCGCAAACCCAACGGGATTTGGCCCAGGCCGACTGGCAGCGTTTTTCCGCCCTGGCGCAAGAAGGTTTCATCAGTCCGGTAGAGCTGGACCGCCGCCGCGCAAGCCTGCAGGCAGCCCAGGCCCAGTGGCAGCAAGCCCAGGCCCAGGCCCAGGTGCAGGGCAACCAAAGCCGCTACACCCATTTGCGCAGCGATGCCGCAGGGGTCGTCACCGGCGTGCATGCTGAACCCGGCCAGGTGGTTGCCGCCGGCACCCCGGTCGTGACGGTGGCCTTGGACGGCCCGCGCGATGCCGTTTTTGCCGTGCCGGAAGATGCCCAGCAGCAGGTGCCCATTGGGCAGGCGGTGCAGGTATTGCCCTGGGCTGGGCAAGCCCCCCTGGCCGGTGTGGTGCGGGAAGTGGCCGCCAGTGCCGACCCCGTTACCCGCACGTTTTTGGTGAAGGTGGCGCTGCTTGCTGAGCAGGCCCCGGCATTGGGCAGCACCGTCCAGGTGCAGGTGCCCCTGGCCCCCGCGCAGGATGCGCTTACCCTGCCCAGTACGGCGGTGTGGCAGCGCCCCGACGGCGCTGCCGCCGTATGGCTGTTTGACCCGCAGCAGCGCACCGTGCACGCCCAGGTGGTGGAGCTGGGGCCGGTGCAGGGCAATGTGCTCACCGTGCGCTCTGGCCTGCAGCCGGGCCAGCAGGTGGTGGCCGCGGGCACCCACGTGCTCAGTGAAGGCCAGCAGGTGCAGGTGTTTACCGGCAAGGGGGCTTAAGCCATGACGCAGCCCGATGCCTCTACCGAAGCGCCCAAGCGCTTCAATATCTCGCGCTGGGCGCTGGAGCATATTCCGCTCACGCGCTACCTGATGGTGGTCATCTTGCTGCTGGGCAGCTTGGCCTACTTCCAGCTGGGCCAGGACGAAGACCCGCCCTTTACCTTTCGCGCCATGGTGGTGCGCACCTATTGGCCCGGTGCCACGGCCCAGCAGGTGGCCGAGCAGGTGACCGACAAGATCGAGCGCGTGCTGCAGGAAGTGCCTTACGCGGACAAGATCAGCAGCTACTCCAAGCCTGGGGAATCGCAGGTGATTTTCCAGCTGCGCGATACCTCCCGCCCTGGTGAAGTGCCGCAGCTGTGGTACACGGTGCGCAAAAAAATTGGCGACATCCGCTACACCTTGCCGCAAGGGGTGCAAGGCCCCTTTTTCAATGACGAATTTGGTGACGTTTACGGCGTGATTTACGCCCTGGGCGGCGAGGGCTTTACCTCGGCAGAACTGAAAGACCTGGCCGACAACGTGCGCCAGCAGCTCTTGCGCGTCAAGGACGTGGCCAAGGTGGAACTGTTTGGCGTGCAGGACGAGAAGCTGTTTGTCGAAATCTCGCAAAAACGCCTGGCGCAAATGGGGCTGGATATCCAGCAGGTGGTACAGCAGCTCAACCAGCAAAACGCGGTGGAAGGTGCGGGTGTTATCACCACCGATACCGAGCAGGTGCAACTGCGCGTTGCCGGGCAGTTGGATGCCGTGCAAGACCTGCAGGCCCTGGCGCTGCGCGGCCCCTCCGGGCGGCAGCTGCGCCTGGGTGATATTGCGCAAATTCGCCGGGGCTACGTTGACCCGGCCAGCGTCAAGGTGCGCTTTCAAGGCCAGCAGGTGGTGGCGTTGGGCGTGGCCATGACCAAGGGCGGCGACATCATTGCCCTGGGCAAGGCCCTGCACCAGGCGGTAGACAGGATTGGAGCCCAACTGCCTGCAGGCGTGACGCTGCAAAACGTGCAAGACCAGCCGCAGGCGGTGGCCGCTTCGGTCAGTGAATTTGTGCACGTGTTGATTGAGGCCGTCGTCGTCGTGCTGGCAGTCAGCTTTATCAGCCTGGGGCTGCATACCCGCAAAAACGCCAGCAAGTGGTGGCAGCGTTGGTATATCGACCCTCGCCCCGGGCTGGTGGTGGCCGTCACCATCCCGCTGGTGCTGGCTGCGACCTTTTTGGCCATGTGGTACTGGGACATTGGCTTGCACAAGGTGTCGCTGGGCTCGCTCATCATTGCGCTGGGCCTGCTGGTGGACGATGCCATCATCGCCGTGGAGATGATGGTGCGCAAAATGGAAGAGGGCTACGACAAGCTGCGCTCGGCCACGTTTGCCTATGAGATCACCGCCATCCCCATGCTGACCGGTACCTTGATTACGGCGGCAGGCTTTTTGCCCATTGGCATGGCCAAGTCCATGACGGGGGAATACACCTTCGCCATCTTTGCCGTGACGGTGATTGCGCTGGTGCTCAGCTGGATTGCCTCGGTCTACTTTGTGCCCTACCTGGGTATGCTCTTTTTAAAAGAGCGTCCACGGAAGATTACACCAGGGTTTGCAGAACATCCGCATGAGGTTTTTGACACGCCGTTCTACAACCGTTTTCGCCGTTTGGTGTACTACTGCGTGGAGCACCGCTGGCGCACGATTGCGATTACCTTGCTGATTTTTGTCCTGGGCCTGGTCGGCATGACGCGGGTGCAGCAGCAGTTCTTCCCCGACTCCACCCGCCCGGAAATCCTGGTGGACGTGTGGTTCCCCGAAGGCACGGCCCTGGCCGCCAACGAAGCCCTGGTGCAGGAGATGGAATCGGCGCTGACCGTCCTGCCCGGCGTGCAAAGCGTCACAGCCTGGGTGGGCTCAGGCGTGCCCCGGTTTTACCTGCCGCTCGATCAAGTCTTTCCCCAGCCCAATGTGTCGCAGTTGATCGTGCTGGCCTCGGGCCTGCAGGAGCGCAAACGACTGGAAGCCCAATTGCCGCAACTGCTGGCCGAGCGTTTTGGCCAGGTGCGTGCCCGGGTCAAGCTTCTGTCCAACGGCCCGCCGGTGCCGTACCCGGTGCAGTTTCGCGTGCTGGGCCCCCAGCCCCAGCAATTGCGCAATGCGGCCGATGAAGTCAAGGCCATATTGCAAGCCCACCCCGACATGCGCGGTGTGAATGACAACTGGAACGAAGCCGTCAAGGCCGTGCAGCTGGATATTGACCAAACCAAGGCCCGCGCCCTGGGGGTCAGCAGCCAGTCCATCGCCCAGGCCAGCAAGCTGGTTTTCAGTGGCAGCACCATCGGCCAGTACCGTGAGGGCGACAAGCTGATCGACATCGTGCTGCGTGCCCCCGAGGCCGAGCGCAACGCCATGACCGATGTAGAGCAGGTCTACGTGCCCACAGCCACCCAGCGGGCAGTGCCCCTGCCCCAGGTGGCCCAGACCTCCCTGCAGTGGGAGCCCGGCGTGCTGTGGCGCCAGGGGCGTGAATACGCCATCACCGTGCAGGGCGACGTGCGCGCCGGTATCCAGGGCGCAACCGCCACGCAAGCGCTGCTGCCGCAACTGCGGGCGCTGGAGCAGCGCTGGCAGCAGGCGGGCCTGCAGGGCTACCGCATCCAGGTGGCCGGTGCCGTGGAAGAAAGCGCCAAGGGCTCCAGCGCCATCGCAGCGGGCCTGCCGGTCATGCTGTTCATGGTCTTTACCCTTTTGATGCTGCAACTGCACAGCTTTAGCCGCGCCGTATTGGTGTTTTTGACTGGGCCCTTGGGTATTGCCGGCGTGGCGGCAGCGCTGCTGCTGCTGGATCGCCCCTTTGGCTTTGTCGCCTTGCTGGGGGTGGTGGCCTTGATGGGCATGATTCAGCGCAACTCGGTGATCTTGATTGACCAAATCGAAACCGACCGCGCCCGAGGCGTGCCCGCCTGGGATGCCATTGTCGAGGCTGCCGTGCGCCGCCTGCGCCCCATTGCCTTGACCGCCGCCGCTGCCGTACTGGCCATGGTGCCGCTGTCGCGCAGCGTGTTCTGGGGCCCCATGGCCGTGGCCATCATGGGCGGGCTGATTTTGGCCACCGTGCTGACCTTGCTCACCCTGCCCGCCATGTACGCAGCCTGGTTCCGCGTGCGCCGCCCGCAGCTGGAAGTGGAAGGGGCGGAACTGGAGGAATAAAAATGCCACAGCCGAACCGCTGCAAGCGGTGCTTTCACGGTTAGAATGCCGGATTGACCGTAAGCGCGGGTGGCGAAATTGGTAGACGCACCAGGTTTAGGTCCTGACGCCTTCACGGGCGTGCGGGTTCGAGTCCCGCCCCGCGCACCACGAATAAAAATCACCGAACCCTGGTGAATCCTTTAAAAGCCCGTATGTTGTTCAGACTACGGGCTTTTTCTTGCGTTTACTGCACTGTTTTATCCGGAAAAAGACTACCCAAAGCTCACAGCGCCTTGCTGCGTGCTTGTAGTGCCTGGTAGCGCTGGCGCACTTCCTGATTGCTGGGGTCTTGCGCGTAGGTCTGGGCCAGTTGGGTGAGCAGCTCCCGAATGCGCTGGGCCAGCCATGGCTTCAAGATGCTGCGCAGCTCTTCGTACTGGGCCTCGGGCTCGTCTTCGGGGTGGGCCAGGGGGCTGTCCATCAAGGCTTGCACCCAGGTGTTGTCGGGCCGCTCATACGCATCGGGGGCAGGTATTTGGTCAAGATGCGGCTGCAGCACGGGCCAAGCCTGTACGCCGACGGCGTGGTAATGGCTCTCCAACCAGGCAAACAAGGGGCCGTGCGGCGCTGGCAGGTGGGTGAGTGCATCCCAATCGTCGTTATCCAGCCGCTCCAGCAGCGCCATATTGCCCAGCAGCAGGCGCACCGCCTGGTTAGCAGCATTGGCCGATATGACGGGGCGCACGGCGGCCACAGGTGCCGAGCGGGGCCGCCAGCGCGTGCGCTCGCCCCGGTGCCCGGTATCAGCAAACCCTGGGGTAAAGCCCATCTCCCCCGTAGAAGGGGGCTGGGCCGCAGGGCCGGCCCACAGGGCTTCAAGTTCAGCTACGGGCAGGGCAATGTGCTGGGCCAGCTCTCCCAAGACCAGGCGTTTTAAGGTGCTGGGTGGCAGCAAGGCCCACAGCGGCGCCGCTTGGCTGGCCAGGCGGGCGCGGCCAGGGGCGGTGCCCAGGTCGCAGTCTTCGCTGGCTACTTGCAGCAAAAACTGGTTAAACGGCATGGCGGCGTGTACCAAGCGGGTAAAGGCATCGGCCCCATGGGTGCGGATAAAGCTGTCCGGGTCGTGCTCGGGCGGCAGGAATAAAAACTTGGCGCTGCGCACGTCGTTGACCAGCGGCAGCACGGCTTCCAGCGCTTTGCGTGCCGCGCGTCGGCCTGCGGCGTCGCCATCAAAGCTGAAGATCACCGCCTCGGTAAAGCGGTACAGCTTGTGTACGTGTTCACTGGTGCAGGCTGTACCCAAGGTGGCGACGGCCTGGGGAAAGCCCAGCTGCGCCAGCGCCACCACATCCATATAGCCTTCACAGACCAGGGCGTAGCCCGCATCGCGCAGGTGGCTGCGCGCTTCGTACAGGCCGTACAGTTCACGCCCCTTGTGAAACAGTGGGGTTTCGGGGGAATTGAGGTATTTGGGCTTTTCATCGCCCAGCACACGGCCACCAAAGCCAATGCACTGGCCTTTGACGTCCCGAATCGGGAACATGATGCGGTCGCGAAAACGGTCGTAGCGCTTGCCGTCTTCCTCTGCGTGCACCACCAATCCGGCTTCTTGCAACTGGGCGCTGGCGTAGTCGGGAAACACCCCGGCCAGATGGCTCCAGCCCGCAGGGGCATAGCCCAGGCCATAGCGGCTGCTGATGCTGCCCGACAGCCCCCGGCGCTTTAAGTAGTCAATCGCGTGTGGGGCGTTTTTCAGCTCGGCGCAATACGACTGGGCGGCTTTTTCCAGTACCTGCACCAAGCTGTCCTGCTGCGCACGCACGGCCTGACGTTGGGCACGTTGCTGGGGCGAGATTTCTTCCTGCGGCACCTGCATGCCCACTTCCTGGGCCAGGCTTTGCACAGCTTCCATAAATTCCATGCCGGTGTGCTCGCGCAAAAAGGCGATGGCATCCCCCCCCCCTTACCGCAGCCAAAGCAGTGGAAAAACTGCTTGACGGGGCTGACGCTGAACGAAGGTGATTTTTCCCCGTGAAAAGGGCACAAGCCCATGAAGTTGGCCCCGCTTTTTTTCAGCGGCACGTAGCGGCCTACCACGTCAACAATGTCAACGCGCTGGAGCAAGTCTTGGATAAAGGAAGCTGGAATAGACACGGGGGCGATTGTCAGGGTTCTTGCCCGACCGCGCACGGCTACGCGTCATCAATACATACAACGGCGGGCCCACGCCCGTTTGATCGTTGATACCGTGGAGGCGGTTGGCTGTGGGGGCAAGGTGGTAGGAGCCTAAAGAGGCCTGCCACCAACATAGGTGCTTCCAAAATAAATACAATATAACAATCACTAATATATAATACTAGGACTTAACATTTATTATTATGGATTTAAACTTTCTCCGTGCTGATGAAATCGTGCAACTGCTGTGTACCCGTTTACGGCAGGAACGGCTGGTGCGTGAGTGGACCCAAGCCGAGCTGGCTAGGCGTGCCGGCGTGGGCATTAGTACGTTGTCCAACTTAGAAGCTGGCCGCAACACCAGCGTTGAAACCTTGGTGCGGGTGGCCATGGTGCTGGGGCGCACACAGGAACTGACTGCACTGTTTGCGCCGCAGGTGCAGAGCCTGGACGACATCCAACGCCAAGAGCGCGCCAGCCAGCGCCAGCGCATCCGCGAGAAAAAACATGATTAAGCAGGTTCAGGTGTTTTATCGGGGCTGGGGCGAGCACTTGCTGTGGGGCACGGGGCTTGTTTAAGCGTCAGGGCCTCGATGCGGTGCGGATGGGCGGGCGGTATCAATGTAGCATTCAAAGACCGTGACAATCATTCGGAAAACTTCTCTTATAAAAATCATTTTCAGTTTTTAGTTTGAGGCATTTTTTTTAAACCAAAGTGTGCCAAGATAGGCAACAATTCAGGATTGTTCTCTGATTCTTGGTATAAATAGCTAAGTCCAATTTCTAATGCTGAAACTCCAAAAATTTCCTTTAATTTTATTAAATAGGAAATTGCCTCTTCTGGTTTTTCATTTAATGCAAATATATAAGATGCTTTTAATAGAGAGAATTGTCTTGGATAGCGCTGGGTGAAATTTTCAATCCATTCTAAACGTTCTGGAGAATAATAATTATTTAATGGTAATCTCATAAAATAGATAAATGCTTGAACATTCGAGAAGAAGGTTGTTCGACTCGCCATCTGCATGTCTTCTGGGATAAATCGTATCTCCGTTCTTTGATTTGCAAGTCGGTAGTCATTTTCAATGATGGAATAATTTTTCCAGAAAAAAATTGTACACGCCAGGCCTGCAATTCCCAATATTGGAATTAGTAAATTTGGGATGGAGAATTCTACGCGTATATTTTTTTGCTCCCCTTCAATAATACCGATCAGTAGTCCTGCGGGGAGTAGTAAGAAGAGATAAGCATGGGGATACTCCAGCATACTGTGGGTTAAGAAGAAGAACAGTCCTATCCAAGCAAAAAAACTTTCAACAGAATTTTTCTGAAGAAAAAGTTTTACAAGCCACAATGTGAATAGGATGGTAATAATTCCACCAATCCATGGGCCATTCCAGAGTAGCATGTCTAGAATAATATTATGGGAATAATGGTAGAAAATAGCTGGCGGTGCTTGGTTAGCTAAAAGCATATGCGCTGATTCAATTTGCCCCCATCCAAAACCATACCATGGACCATGGGTGATAAAGTACAACGCTTGCTTATACATGTCCCAGCGGTGTGCTTGCTTGGCATGTTCGAGCACTGAACTAACGGGAATATCCAGTAATGCTCCAAATATCGGAAGTGTCGCTACAAATACAAAATATATTAGCGTTAATAAGGCAACATGGCGAGTATGGGTGCGGAGCAATATATGTTTACTTTGCCAAAACCAGAAAAGTGGTAGCGCTATAGCAACTATCCAAGGGGTGCGTGATTGGGTGAGGGCTAGGCCAAAAGCGAGTAGACATGCAAACACCAATGCCAGACGATTTTGAATTTTATTTTTTTCAAAAAGATAAAATACCCCTGCTATACCAAAACCAAAAAGGGTTGCAAGGTTGTTGGGCTGACCGAGATTGGCATATGGGCGACCATTCTCAAGTGGGGTAAATAGGGCGAGATCGGCGCCCTCGGAAATTTTTAGCCATTGAAGTACGGCTATGACTAGGGATATTAAAGCGCCCGTAATAAATGTCCAGCTTAGTAATTGTTGGAAGTTTATTTGTTTATTCTTCGTAAGATTGTTTCCACTAAGCACACTTATAAAAAACAAGAAAATATAGATAGTACTATGTATTGCATCTCCTGAATACTTTATCCAACCTTGAGTGTATTGTATAAGTGGAATGGTAGATAGTAAAAATAAGAGAATAGCGCTTATATTAATTTTATTATTTTTTATTACAGGGACGGTTAGTAAAAATAAAGCAGTTGCTGTAATAAATTCTTGGTATGATGTTTGCCAAGGTGGAAAGTGTATTGGTAAAATCCATCCAATGATTAAAAAAAATAATGATAGTAAATAAAATATTTTCATAAAAAAATAAAAGCGCCTTACGGCGCTCTTATATAGTGAGTACTTTTATTGGAATTTGCAAGAACCGCTTCCTGCATCACACTGAACGTCTTTCTTCAGACTGGCGGTGCCTTTGGCTGGAGTAGTAAAAGCAACAGACGCGCCACTTGTATAGGAGGCAGAAGTCAGACCAGTAGCACCAGACGCGCAAGCACTTGCGGTGTAGGCGTCTGGGGCCTCGCCATCAGCCATCTTTGCCACGGCGCCGCCCATATATGCCTTGGCTTCAGCCAAGCAAGCACCGTTAGCAGATTTTTGGGTGTAGTCGCGATACTGCGGCAAAGCCACAGCAGCCAAAATACCAATAATCGCCACGACGATCATCAGTTCGATCAGGGTGAAACCCTTTTGCATAGAGCGCATAGTGCGTTGCATACCAACCTCCTTCGGTTAAAAAATGGATACGGCAGCAAGAAAGCAAAGACCGTGCCAATTTTTTAAAAACGATGGAGGTAGGGTGCTTGCCCTGGGGGCGTGGGCAAAAACAGGGTGGATGGAGAGCGGCGCGCACCCCGCTCCCCTTTTGCCGTAAGGCCGTAAAGTGACATTTTTTGTCAGCCTGGGCGACGTGGCCTACCAAAAAATGTCGGAAACACCTGCCTAGGCGCTTACGCCGGATAAATCCCCCCCAGCACCCGCAGGCCTGCTGCGCCGGTGACGGCGGGCAGGTTGCCGGCTTGCCCGCTGCAGGCCCGCTGGGCCAGCCAGGCGAAGGCGGCGGCCTCTACCTGTTGGGGGGGCAGGCCGTGGGTGGCGGTGGTGCTGACTTCCAGGTGCGGCAGGTGCTGCTGTAGCTGGCGCAGCAGTTCGGTGTTGAAGGCACCGCCACCGCAGACCAGCAGTTGCCGGGCGTTGCCGCCGTAGCGCAGTGCGTCTTGGGCGCAGGTGTGGGCGGTCAGCGCTGTGAGGGTGGCTTGCACGTCTTGCGCGGCGGCGTGGGCAAAGGGGGCCAGTTGCTGCGCCAGCCAGGCGGGGGCGAACAGGTCGCGCCCGGTGCTTTTGGGTGGGGGCTGGGTGAAAAAGGGCTCGGCCAGCAGGCGCTGCAGCAGTTCGGGCAGCACCTGGCCGCTGGCGGCCCATTGGCCATCCGCATCAAAAGGCTGGCCGGTGTGTTGTTGGCACCAGGCGTCCATCAGCGCATTGCCGGGGCCACAGTCAAAGCCCAGCACGTTGGCGCCGCCTGCGGGGGCGTCCAGGGGGGCAAGCACACTCAGGTTGGCCATGCCGCCGATGTTGAGCACCAAGGTGCTGCACCCGGCCTGGGCAAACATTTGCTGGTGAAAGGCGGGCACCAGGGGGGCGCCCTGGCCGCCTGCGGCCAGGTCGCGGCTGCGCAGGTCGGCCACCACGGTGATGCCGCTGCGCTCTGCCAGCAGGGCGGGGTTCAGCAGTTGCAGCGTATAGCCGATACCGTCGTGCAGGCCAGGCTGGTGGCGCACGGTTTGGCCGTGTGCGCCCAGGGCGCGGATGCGGCTGGCGGGCAGTTGGGCCTGTTGCAGCAGTTGTTGGGTGACTGCGGCATACAGCAGGCTGATTTGGTTGGCCGCCAGCGCGGCGCGGTGCAGTTCGTCGCTGCCGTGGCGGCTATTGAGCGCCAGCAGCTCCTGGCGTAGCGGCGCAGGCATGGGGCAGCTGGCGTGGGCCAGGACGTGCAGGCGCTGGTTGGCGGGGCAGGCGGCCAGCACGCCGTCTACACCGTCCAGGGATGTGCCAGACATCAGGCCAATGAAGTATTCAGTTGCTGGGCTGGATAAAGGCGCGGGCGCACAGGGCGCAGCAGTGTGGGTGTGGGGCATGGATGCAAAAAAGGCCTCGGGGTAGAGGCCTTGGGGTGAGGTGGGGACGGTCAAGCCCAGGGGGGGCTTACTGCGCGCTGGTCTGGAATACCAGTGCAGCAGTGGTGAGCTGCTCGCGCATTTGCGTGGCTTGGGCGGTAAAGGCTTGCTTGACTTTTTCCGAGAGGGGGGTGGCCGCGTTCTCTGCAATGATGGTCTGCGGGTTTTGGTGCTGGCCGTTCACGCGGAATTCAAAGTGCAGGTGCGGGCCGGTAGCCCAGCCGGTAGCACCCACGGCGCCCAGGTTGTCACCCTGCTCTACGCGCTGGCCTTTTTTCACGTCAATACGGCTCATGTGGGCGTAGACGGTGACGTGGCTGGTGTTGGTGTGTTTCACGTAGACCACGTTGCCAAAGCCGTTTTGCCAGCCAGCAAAGTCCACGACGCCATCCCCCACGGTACGGATGGCTGTGCCCGAGGGTGCCGCAAAGTCGGTGCCCAGGTGCTTGCGCCAGGTTTTCAAGATGGGGTGAAAACGGTTGCTAAAGGTGCTACTGATGCGGGTGAAGGCCACGGGCGAATTGAGGTAAGCGCGGCGCAGGCTGGAGCCGTCCATAGCGTAGTAGGAGCCGCGCTGGTTGGGTTCCTGGAACCACATGGCCTCGTAGGTCTTGCCCCGGTTGACGAATTGCGCCGACAGGATGCGGTTGGACTGCAGCAGCTCGCCGTCGCCTTCCAGCGTCTCGTAGATCATGGTGAAGCGGTCGCCCTTGAACAGGCGGCGGAAGTTGATCTCCGGGAAGATGTCGGCAATTTGCGAGGCAACGTGGTCGGGGATGCCCGCTGCGTCGGTCGCGGCAAACAGCGAGCTTTGGATGTTGCCGCCTGCCATGCGGGTGTGTTTGGCAACGGGGGCGCTGACCAGTTGGGTGCTGAACTGCCCGTCTGCGCTGCGGGTGATAGTCAGGCGCTGGAAGTTTTCGGCATCGTCAGCTTGCCACCAGCGCACCGACAGCTCTTGCAGCTGGTGGTCTTGACTGGCCTGGGCACGTACCGGGCGGCCATTGCGGCTAAACAGGTGCTGGCGGGCCAGGGGGTCGCTGCGCAAAAAGGCCAGGGCCTGCGCATCGGCAATGCCCAGGCGCTGCAGCAGCGCTTCGGGGCTGTCGCTGACGCGGGTGAAGTCGCTGCGGTAGAGGGTCAGCTCCTGCGCATCGGACAGTTGCGCCAGGGTGCTGTCGCTGGCCAGCGAGGGTACGGTGGTGCTGATGGTGGCCATGGGCAATTCAGCGGCATCCGGGCCGAGGGAAGCTACGGCAAACGCACCGCCGCCGGTGGTGAGCAGGACGGCTGCCAAGGCGGCCGTCAGGCGTTTGGGGTGCTGTTGAACCAATTGGGCGAGGGGGGTGAGCAGGCGGCTCAGGGGCAGGGGGCGGGTAGTCAACACGGGCATCCAACGGGGTAAATCAACAGAGCGGGCAAGCAGCCAGGGGCTGTGGGCCAGAAGTCGGGCCTGGGCATTGTGCAAACCTAGGGAAAACCAAGCCTTGCAGTATGTCAAAAACCAGGCCGACTAAAATGGCCCGGCAATCCGGGCAAAAACCGGGCGATTATATCCAAGGGCGTGCAAGACCCCCTAGAAAAAACCCTTATGAATCAAGCTACTGTTTCTTCAACGACTTACCCCGTCACCGATGCTGTGCGCCAGGCGCTGGCCGTCAGCTTGCGCGGCGTGGATGAATTGCTGCCCCAGGAGGAATGGGTACAAAAACTGGCCCGCTCCGCAGCCACCGGCCAGCCCCTGCGCATCAAGCTGGGGCTGGACCCCACGGCCCCGGATATCCACATTGGCCACACCGTGGTGCTGAACAAAATGCGCCAGTTGCAAGACCTGGGCCACACGGTGATTTTCTTGATCGGCGACTTCACCACCTTGATTGGCGACCCGTCGGGGCGCAACAGTACCCGCCCGCCGCTGACGGCAGAGCAAATCAAGGTCAACGCCGAAACCTACCGCGAGCAGGCGTACAAAATTCTGGACCCCAGCAAAACCGAGCTGCGCTACAACAGCGAGTGGTGTGACCAGCTGGGCGCGCGCGGCATGATCGAACTGGCCGCCAAATACACCGTGGCCCGCATGATGGAGCGCAACGACTTTCACCAGCGCTTTACCGATGGCAGCTCGATCAGCCTGCATGAATTTTTGTACCCGCTGCTGCAAGGCTATGACTCGGTAGCGCTGCAGGCCGACCTGGAGCTGGGCGGCACCGACCAGAAATTCAACCTGATGATGGGCCGCCACCTGCAGCAGGAAAACGGGCAAGAGCCGCAGTGCGTACTCACCATGCCGCTGCTGGTGGGCTTGGACGGGGTACACAAAATGTCCAAATCCAAGAACAACTACATCGGCATTACGGAAGACGCCAACACCATGTTTGCCAAGGTGCTGTCCATTTCCGACACGCTGATGTGGGACTGGTTTACGCTGCTGTCGTTCAAGAGCTTGGAAGAGATTGCCGCCCTGAAAGCCGAAGTGGCCGCCGGGCGCAACCCCAAGGATGCCAAGGTCATGCTGGCCAAGGAAATCACCGCACGCTTTCACGATGCAGCGGCGGCAGATGCGGCAGAGCAAGACTTCATCAACCGCAGCAAAGGCGGTATTCCGGACGATATTCCTGAGCTGACCCTGGCCGGTGCGCCGCTGGGGATAGGTGCTTTGCTGAAACAAGCGGGCCTGGCCCCCTCGACCAGCGAAGCCAACCGCCTGATGGACGGCGGCGGCGTGCGCGTAGATGGCGCGGTGGTCAGCGACCGGGGTTTGAAGCTGGACGCTGGCACCTATGTGGTGCAAGTGGGCAAGCGCAAGTTTGCCCGTGTGACCTTAACGGCTTAAAAAAGAGAGCTATTCGCGCTTGCTGGATAAGGGCTAGAGCCCATTTTGACTATGAATACACCCCATTCCCCGCTTCCCCTGGATATCGTCATCATGGCCGCCGGCAAGGGCACGCGCATGCAAAGCCGCTTGCCCAAGGTGCTGCAAAGGCTGGCGGGCCGCCCCTTGCTGGGCCATGTGCTGGCGACAGCGGGGCAGTTGCAAGCGCGCTCTGCCGTGGTGATTACGGGGCATGGTGCTACAGAAGTAGAAGCTGCTAGCGCAAGCCTGGTAAGGGCTAACGCCCCATTAGACTTGAAATTTGCCCGACAAGAACCGCAACTGGGCACCGGCCACGCAGTACAGCAGGCCGTACCGGTGCTGGGCGACGATGGCGTGGTGGTGGTGCTCTCGGGTGACGTGCCGCTCACGCAGGCAGACACCCTGCAGGCACTGATAGCCGCTGCCGGGGGCGACAAGCTGGCCTTGCTCACCGTGCGCCTGCCCGACCCCACGGGCTATGGCCGCATTGTGCGCAGCAGCGGCGGCAGCGTAGAGCGCATCGTCGAACACAAGGACGCCAGCACTGCCGAGCGGGCGATTGACGAGGTGTACAGCGGCATCATGGCCGTGCCCAGCCGTTTGCTCAAACCCTGGCTGGGGCAGCTCAACAATGACAACGCGCAGGGCGAGTTTTACTTAACCGACGTGGTGGCCATGGCCGTGGCCCAGGGCGTGGAGGTGGTGGCCCACTGCATTACCGACCCCGTGCAGGTGGCCGGAGTGAACAGCCCCGTACAACTGGCCGAGCTGGAACGTGCCCAGCAGTTGCGCCAGGCCCAAACCCTGCTGCAGCAAGGCGTGCGCCTGGCCGACCCGGCCCGCTTTGACCTGCGTGACCACGTCAGCGGCACACCGGCTGAACTGCTGTGCGGGCAGGATGTGGAGATTGACCTGGGCTGCATCTTCACCGGGCGGGTGGAGCTGGGCAGTGGGGTGCAGATTGGTGCGCACTGCCACATCAGCAACGTGGTGATTGCGCCGGGTGCGGTGATTCACCCCTTTACCCATATCGACGGTGAAAAACTGGGTGCCAGCGTGGGCGCGGGCGCTTTGGTCGGCCCCTTTGCCCGTTTGCGCCCGGGTGCCCAGTTGGGTGCAGAGGTGCATATCGGCAATTTTGTCGAGGTGAAAAACTCCACCCTGGCCGCTGGGGCCAAGGCCAACCACCTGGCCTATCTGGGCGATGCCAGCGTGGGTGAGCGGGTGAACTACGGTGCGGGCAGCATCACCGCCAACTACGACGGGGCCAACAAACACCGCACCGTGATTGAGGCTGACGTGCACGTGGGCAGCAACTGCGTGCTGGTGGCCCCGGTGACCATTGGCGCGGGCGGCACGGTGGGCGGTGGCTCCACCATCACCAAAAGCACCCCCGCCGGGGCGCTGAGCGTGGCCCGTGGTCGGCAGGTGGTAAAGCCCGACTGGGCCCGCCCCACCAAGCAGGCCAAGCCGTCCGGCCAGGGTTAGCCACGGTTCAGTATTTCGGTAGTAGTGAGGGAAGGCCGCCATGACGCCTGAGCAAGAACTGGCCCTGCTGCGCCAGCAGCACGCGGCGCTGCTACGCGCCATTGCGCATGACCTGACGGCGCCGCTGCGCCATATCCAGTCCTTTGCGCCCCTGCTGCACGAGGCCGTACAGGACTTGGCCGCGCACACCACCGCCGTGCCTGCAGCGCAGGAAGCGGCGGCGGATGCGCTGGAGTTTTCCCGCTTTATGCAGGAAGGGGCCAGCAAGCTCGGCCAGATGGTGCAAGCGCTGGCGCAACTGTCCCAGGCCGTGCGTCGCCCCCTGGCGCTGGATACGGTGGATGCGCTACAGCTCATCCAGCGGTTGACTCAGCAATACATCGAGCAGCACTGCCCCCAAGCGGTTTGCACCTATGACAGCCCCGGCCCGGTACTGCTGCAGGCCGACCGTCAGGCACTGGGCGACATCGTGCTGGCCCTGCTGGATAACGCCTGCAAATTTGCTGCGCCTACGCCGCAACTGCACTGGCAGCTGCAGGCCCAGGGCGACGGCGGTTGGCGGCTGGCGCTGCGCGATAACGGCGTGGGCTTTGCGCCGGAACAGGCCGCACAATTGGGCCAGCCCTTTGTGCGCCTGCACCGCGCCAGCGAATTTCCCGGCCTGGGCTGTGGCCTGGCGCAGGCCGCCACCTTGGCGCAGCGCCACGGGGGGCAGTTGCAGCTCACAGGCCAGCTGGGCCAGGGCTGCACGGCTACGCTGCACTGGCCAGGGTGTGTCGCTTTGGCGACGGATTAGTCGTGCACCAGCAGCCTTGAAAATTTAAGCAAAATCAGGCTCTAGCCCTTACTGGGTAATCGCTACTAGCTCTTATTTTTTAAGGGTTTGACGGCGCTTTGACCGGGCTTTGGCTGACTGCACTGCTCTGGCTTGCTGCGTGGCCTGGGCCGGTGGCGATACAGTGCAGGTCTTTGTTGCTACGCTGGCCGCTGGCCGTTTTGTTATGGACAAGCATTACCTCACCCCGCTGTTTGCCCCCCAATCCATCATCGTTTTGGCCGGTGACTCGGATGCCCCAGAGAGCATGACCCCCTACGCCCAGGCGCTACAGCAAATGCTGCGGGCGCAGCGCTTTAGCGGCTCGCTCACCTTCATCAATACCAAAATCACCGGCACGCTGGAAGACCTGGCCCAGGCCCAGGCCGATTTGGTGGTGATTGCCCTGCCGCAAGAAGAACAACTGGCCGCGCTGGAGCTGGTGGGGCGCATCCGCTGCTCCACCGCCCTGATTTTGTCCAGCGGCACCGATGCCGAGCACGCCGACCGGCTGCGTACGGCGGCGGAGCAGCTGGGGATTTTCCTGCTCGGCCCCAACTCGCTGGGTATTCAACGGCCCAGCCTGCAGCTCAACGCGGCGGTGGTGGGGCCGCTGGCCCAGGCCGGGTCGCTGGCGCTGGTCAGCCAGTCAGGGGCCTTGACGGCGGCGATTTTGGACTGGGCGGCCAGCAACGGCGTGGGGTTTTCGTCGGTCATCTCGGTCGGGCCGCACACCAGCCTGGGCCTGCCGGAGGCTTTGGACTTTCTGGCCAATGACGGGCGCACGCAAAGCATCGTCGTCTATATGGAGGGCATCCAGGATGCGCGCCCCTTTATGAGTGCGCTGCGCTCTGCCGCGATTGCCAAGCCGGTGGTGGTGCTCAAGGCCGGGCGCAAGCCTGCGGGCACGGCAGCGGCGCTGACGCACAGCGCCGCCATTGTGGGCAGTGACGATGTATTTGATGCCGTCCTGCGCCGCGCCGGTGCCGTGCGGGTGCATTCGTTCGTGGAGCTGTTTTCTGCGGCCAAGTGTTTGGCCTCGCGCTACCGGCCTGTCAGCAAGCGCCTGGCCATCATTGCCAACGGCGGTGGCCCCGGTGTGCTGGCGGCAGACTGGGTCAATGAAATTGGCCTGGAGCTGGGGAGCCTGAGCCCCGAGGTGGCTGCACAACTGGCACCCAAGCTGCCCCCGCTGGCAGCGCTCAGTGACTTGATCGACGTGTCCGAGACTGCGCAGGCCGAGCATTTCCAGTACGCCATTGATGCGGCTTTAAGCGACCCCCAGGTGGGCGGGCTGCTGGTCATTTTCTCGCCGCGTATGGGGGTGGATGGCACGGCGGTGGCCCAGGCGGTGGCCGAGGCCAAGCGCCGCGCTTCCAAGCCGCTGCTCACGTGCTGGATGGGCGATACCACGGTGGGCGCTGCGCGGGACGTGTTGCGCCAAGCGGTGATTCCCACCTTCCGCACGCCCGAAGCGGCGGTGGGCGCGTTTGGCAATATCGCCAACTTCACGCAAAACCAGCAGTTGCTGCAGCAAACGCCGCCGCCCTTGTCGGCCCTGGCCAAGCCCGATATTGCCGGCGCCCGCCTGGTGATTGAAACCGTGCTGGCCGAGCGGCGCAACGTGCTCACTGAGATGGAATCGAAAACGCTGCTGGCCGCGTTTCACATTCCCGTGACGCGCACCTTGCTGGCCCGTAACGCCCACGAGGCAATGATGATTGCCACCCAACAGGGCTTTCCCGTGGCGCTCAAGATCGACTCGCCCGACATTGCGCACAAGTCCGACGTCGGTGGTGTGGCGCTGAACCTGCACAATGGCGAAGCGGTGCGCAATGCGTTCAACGACATGATGCAGCGCGTCAAGCGCATCAAGCCGGAGGCACGCATCAACGGCATTACGGTGCAGAACATGGCCCGCTCGCGCCGGGGCCGGGAAATTTGCATTGGCCTGGTCAGTGACAACCCCTTTGGCCCGGTGATTACCTTTGGCGCAGGCGGCACGATGATTGAGCTGATCGACAACCGCGCCATGGAGCTGCCGCCGCTCAACCAGTTTTTGGCGCGGCGCTTGATGGAGCGCTCACGCGTGTTTGAAACCCTGGGCGAATGGCGCGGGGCCACGGCGGTGGATATGGAGGCGCTGGAGCAGGTGCTGCTGCGCGTCTCGGAAATGGTGTGCGCCCTGCCGCAACTGCGCGAGATGGACATCAACCCGCTGATCGTTGATGAAACCGGCGCCGTGGCGGTCGATGCCCGCATGGTGATTGGCGAGCCCCTGCAGCGCTATAGCCACGGCAAGTACGGGCACCTGGCCATCCTGCCGTACCCGGCCCGCTACGAGCAGATTTGGCCCATGCGCAACGGGGGCGAGTTCCTGGTGCGCCCGATTCGCCCGGACGATGCGCAGATGCTGCAGCACATGGTGAAAAACCTCTCGCCGCAAAGCCGGTATTTCCGCTTTGTCTCGCAACTGGCCGAGCTCCCCCCGGCCATGCTGGCGCGCTTTACCTTGATCGACTACGACCGCGAAATGGCGCTGGTGGCCGTGCAGCAAGAGCGCGTGGTCGATGAGGAGGGCGAAGTGCAGGTCAAGGAGCGCCTGCTGGGCGTGTCACGCTACGTGACCAACCCCGACCGCAGCACCTGCGAATTTGCCCTGGTGGTGGCCGACGACATGGCCGGCCAGGGGCTGGGCGCGCGCCTGATGCTCAGCATCATGGAAGTGGCCCGCGACAAGGGGCTGGAGCAAATCGAGGGGCTGGTGCTGACCAACAACCCCAATATGCTCAAGCTCATGCGCCGTCTGGGCTTTGACGTGCGGCCCTTCCCGGACGACCCGGAGTTCCGCTTCGTCGTCCACCGGCTGTAACTTAGTCTGCCCAGCGCTCGCGAATAGCGATCAGCTGGGGCAGCAGGGGCAAAAAGTGCGTCACCAAGGCAGGGTCAAAGTGGGCCCCGGCCTGCTCGGTAATCAGGGCGACAGCCTGGTCGATGGGCCAGGCTTTTTTATACGGGCGCTCACTGGTCAGGGCATCAAACACGTCGGCAATGGCCACGATGCGTGCCTCTAGCGGAATGGCGTTGCCCGCCAATCCATGGGGGTAGCCGCTGCCGTCAAATTTTTCATGATGGTAGAGCGCGACTGACCGCGCCAGTTGGAGCACGCGGGCTGGGTCATCACCGATGATTTCAGCGCCAATGGCCGGGTGGCAGCGCATAACGTCCCATTCTTCAGCCGTCAGCTTACCCGGCTTTTGCAGGATGGCATCGGGAATGCCGATCTTGCCCACGTCGTGCATGGGCGCGGCGTGCAGCAGGTCTTCTGCCCACAGCGGGTCGCACCCGGCGGCCAGGGCCAGCTGGTAGGCAAAGTGGCTCATGCGGATGACGTGCATGCCCGTTTCGTTATCTTTGTATTCGGCGGCGCGGCCCAGGCGCTGCACGATTTGCAGGCGTGTTTCGCGCAGCTCATCGGCCCGTACCAACGAGAGGTGGGTCTTGACCCGCGCGCGCACCACCGGGGCGCTGATGGGCTTGGTGATGTAGTCCACCGCGCCCAGCGACAGGCCCTTGACCTCGTCGGTGGCATCGCTCAAGGCGGTGACGAACAGCACTGGAATGGCGGCGGTAGCGCTGGCGCTTTTCAGCGCCTGGCAGACGGCGTAGCCGTCCATGCCGGGCATCATCACGTCCAGCAAGATCAGGTCGGGGGCGTGCTGGCGCACCAGGGCCAGGGCGCGTTCGCCGTCGGTGGCAAATTGCAGGCGGTAGTCTTGTTGCAGCACCTGGCGCAGGACTTGCAGGTTGGTGGGTTCGTCATCCACCAGCAGCAGGCGCGGGCGGTGGTCTACAAAAGCGGGGTTGGTCATGCGGTCGGGGGCTAGAGGGCGGGGGCAGAAGCTGTATGTGCCAGCAGGGCCTGCAGGCGCTGTGCGGCAGCGTCCAGGGCAAAGGCGTCCAGGGCCTGGGCAATCGGGGCCCATTGTGCCGCAGGCAGATAGTCCGCCAGGCGCTGTAGGTCGGCGCTGGGCAGTTCTCCGCAGGCCAAGGCGGCCAGGGCCTGTTCAATGACGGCCAGCACCGGCGGCGGTAAAGATGCTGGAGAATTTTTAATGAAATCTGCCTCTAACGCCCTACTAGCGGGCGCTAGGTGCTCTTGTTTTTGATGGATGACTGGGGGGAGGGCTGCTGCATAGGCGTGCACGTCCTGCCAAGCGCGGTCCAGTGCGGTCAGTGCTGTTGCCAGGGCGGGGCTGTTGGGAGGGGCGTGTTCGATCTGCTGCAGCACCTGCGCCAGGGCCAGCAGCTGCAGGTTGGCGGCCATGCCGCGCCAGCGGTGCGCCAGGGCGGTGCTGGCGGCATACGCCTGGGTGTGCTGTAACTGGCGCAGCTGCGCGGGAACGCTGGCAAAGTCAGTCAAGCAGCGTGCCAGGGCCTGGTGCCAGGTGGCAGCATTACCCCACAGTGCCAGGGCGGCGGCTGGGTTGCAGATAGGGGGGGCGGGGGGGACGGGCGGTGTGGGCTGTGCAGGTGCTGCGGTCGCTGTTGTTGAGGCCGTTGTCACTGCTGCTGTTGCTGGTGCTGCTGTGTTGGGTTGCAGCACCTGGGCAATTTCCGCTTGCAGACTGGGCAGGTGCAGGGGTTTGGAGGCAAAGCCGTTCATGCCAGCGGCCCAGGCCAATTGACGGTCTTCTTCCAGCACGCTGGCCGACAGGGCAATCACGGGCGTGGCGGGCACGCCCTGCGCCCGTTCCCAGGCACGCAGGCGCTGCACGGCGGTAAAGCCGTCCACGTCGGGCATGTGCACGTCCATCAGCACCACGTCAAAGTGTTGGTGTTGCAGCAGGTGCAGGGCCTGCTCGCCCCCACTGGCCAGCTGTACCGTGTGGCCTTGGCGGCGCAGGACCAGGTCCAGCAGCTCCAGGTTTTCCGGCATGTCGTCCACGGCCAGGATGTGCAGGGGCGGCAGTTCCGGCCCTGCGGCGCTGGTGCTGGTAGCCACCGCCTGGCCCAGCGGCAGGGGCAGCTGCACGCTAAAGCACGAACCTGCGCCGGGGTGGCTGCTGACTTCGAGCTGGCCGTGCATCAGCTGCACCAGCTGGCGGGCAATGGTGGTGCCCAAGCCCGTGCCGCCAAAGCGGCGCGTGGTGGAGGCGTCGGCTTGGGCAAAGGCATCAAAAATACGTGCCAGCTGGACGGCATCCATGCCAATACCCGTGTCTTGCACCTGCAGGCGCAGGCCCGTTGCCGGCTGGTAGCGCACGTGCAGGGTCACGTGACCCACTTCGGTGAACTTGACGGCGTTGCTCAGCAGGTTGAGCAGTACCTGGTGCAGGCGCAGCGCGTCGCCGCAGAAGAATTCGGGCTCGCTGGCGGGGTAGTCCAGGTGCAGCGCCAGGGCCTTGTGCGTGGCGCTGGGGCGCAGGATGTCCAGCAGCTGCTGGCACAGCTGGCGCAGGGAAAAGTCCTGCGCTTCCAGCACGACGGCTCCTTTATCGAGCTTGGCCGTATCCAGAATGTCGTTGAGCAGGCGCAGCAGCGTGCGCCCCGATTGGTGCACGGTGGTGAGCTGGCGGCGCTGGCTGGTGTTGAGCGGGGTATCGAGCAGCGCCTCGGTAAAGCCGATGATGGCGTTCATCGGGGTGCGGATTTCGTGGCTCATATTGGCCAAAAAGCTGCTGCGTGCCTGGCTGGCGCTTTCGGCCTCTTCCTTGGCTTGGCGCAGCTGTGCCTCGCGCTCTTTATGTTCGGTAATGTCGTGGAACACCGCCACGCACCCGGTCAGCAGGCCGTTTTCAAACAGGGGGGAGACGGTCATGGCCGCAGCAAAGGCACCGTGCTCTTTGTGAAACAGCACCAGGTCGTCCTGCAGGTCTAAGCGCACTGTCTCGCCCAGGGCGTAGCACAGGCAAATGGGGCAGCCCAGCGTATCTTGCGCTTCTTCTTGCTGGGCGCATTGGTAGATCTTTTCGTGCAGTACCTGCTCGCGCAGTTCTTCAAACGTCCAGCCCAGCAGTTGCTCGGCCTCGGGGTTGAGGTAGGAGCAATGCTCGTCGCGGTCCAGCACCATGACGCCCTTGCCCAGGTGGCTGGTGATGTTGGCCAGGAAGTGCTGCTCACGCGCCAGTGTCTGTTCCAGGTTTTTCCGTGCGGTGATGTCGGTGCGAATGGAGGTGTAGTGCTCCGGCAGGCCATGGGCATCTAGAAACGGCACGATGGTGGCGTCCACCCAGTACAGCCGCCCGGTGCTGGGCGAGCGGTTGCAAATTTCGCCGTGCCAGGTGCGCCCGCTGCTGATCGTCTCCCACATGTGGGTGAAAAACGCGGCCGGGTGCAGGCCCGAGGCAATGATGCGGTGGTTTTGCCCCAGCAGCGCATGCGGGGGCATGTCGTTGATCTGGCAAAACAGGTCGTTGACGTAGGTGATGGTGCCGTGCACGTCGGTGCTGCTGACGATGGCGTGCTGGTTCATGGAGCGCTCGCGCAGCAGCAGCTCCTTGTGGCGGGCGTGAAAGTCCTCGGCCAGCACTTGTAGCTGGGGCAGTACCTTGTCGGGCCGGTGCCAGTTTTTTACCCGCACGCCCAGGGGCGTGATCATTTGGTTGACGGTCTCTTGCAGGGTGTGCAGGTATTGCGCTTGTGGGGTGGTGCTGGCGGGGCTGTTGGCGTTGGCAGCCTGGCCCTGTATTTCCTGCCAGAGCTGCTGCGCTGCAGGGCTGGCTGTTTGCACCAAGGCGTGCAATTCATCCATGGCCGCCGAAGGCCATTGCGTGCTGATACCCACCATTTTCAAATTCCGCTAACCACCACAACTTGACAGGTCTAAGGGGCTGATTATCCGTAAAAATTCGTAATTTTTACGGGGGAAACGTCAAATATTGTTCCCTGGGTCGTCCGCCCGGGTCTGCACTTGCCCCAGGAGCTGCTGGGCGCGGGTGAAGTCAAACGCATCGACTGCCTGCTCTACGGCTGTGCACAGGCTGGGGGGCAGCACCTGGGCCAGGGTGGCCAGCTCTGTGTCGGGCACCTCGCCCTGGGCCAGGGCGTCTAGGGCCTGGGCCAGTAGCGGGGCGTAGTGGGCCGGCAAGGCGGCAAGGGGGGAAAGAAGGGCAGCGGGCGTGGCCGCTGCTGCAGCCCCTGGGCTTGGGGACGAGGGGGACGCAGCCAGGCTGGCGGCTTGCACGGCGGCCCAGGCCTGCGCCACAGCGCTGCAGGCGCTTTCGGCGTGGGCACTGTCGCCTTTCTGGGCGGCGGCTTCTAGCGCCTGTAGGGCGTGGGTTAGGGGTTCTAGCTGCAAGTTGGCGGCTACGCCGCGCCAGCGGTGGGCCAAGGTGGCCAGATCGGCAAAATTGCCCGCGCGGCAAGCGGCGTGCAACCGGGCCGGCATGTCCTGGTAGTGGGTGAGGCTGCGCTGCAGGGCCGCTTGCCAGGCGCTGCGCCCACCCCACAGGGCCAGGGCGCGGGCTTCGTGCCAAGGGGCGGTTCCGTTTTCGGGATCTGGTTGCCTGGGCCTGGGGGCGTGCTTTTCTTGGGGGGAGGGGCTGAGCACCTGGGTGATTTCTGCGTACAGGCTCGGGGCAGGTCCAGGGGTTTGTGGGCAAAGCCGTTCATGCCCGCTTGCACGGCGCGGCTGCGGTTAGCGGCCAGGACGTTGGCTGACAGGGCAATGATGGGCGTATCGCGGTTGGGTCCGGCGCTGCTGCGGATATGGGCGCTGGCCTGGTAGCCGTCGATTTGCGGCATTTGCAAGTCCATCAAGATGACGTCAAAGCCATGCTGGGCGCTGGCGTCGATGGCCGCTTGCCCGCCTGCGGCACATTGGACGCGGTGGCCATCGCGAGTGAGCACCAGGCGCAGCAGCTCCAGGTTCTCCGGCATGTCGTCTACGCACAGGATGTGCAAGGGTGGCAGTGTTTGTTCGGCCAGGGCTGCGGCACTGGTGTCGGTCGGGGCCCCCACGGGCAAGGGCAGGGTGACGGTAAAGCACGAGCCCTTGTCTGGGGTGCTGCTGACGTCGATCGTGCCACCCATGAGCTGCACCAGTTGCTGGGCAATGGTGGTGCCCAGGCCCGTGCCGCCAAAGCGGCGTGTGGTGGAGGCATCGGCCTGGGCAAAGGGGGCAAAGATGTGTGCCAGCTGCTGCGCCGTCATGCCGATGCCGGTATCACGCACGGCCAGGCGCAGGCTGGGGGGCGGCGAAGGCCACTTCCAGCGTCACGCTGCCGGTGGTGGTGAACTTGATGGCGTTGCTCAGCAAGTTGAGCAGCACCTGCTGCAGACGTAGCGCATCGCCGTGGAAGAACTCGGGCACGCTGGAGGGGTAGTCCAAGGCGACGTGCAGGCCTTTTTTCTGCGCGGTCAGCGTCAGGGTATCGAGCACCTGGGTGCACAGTTGGCGCAGGGAGAAGTCGGCCAGTTCCAGCTCTACCGCGCCTTTGTCCAGCTTGGCGGAATCCAAAATGTCGTTGAGCAGGTGTAACAACGACAGGCCCGCTTGGCGCACGGTGCTCAGTTGGCGGTGTTGCTCGGGGGCCAGGGGCGATTCCAGTAGCACCTCGCTAAAGCCGATGATGGCGTTCATCGGCGTGCGGATTTCATGGCTCATATTGGCCAAAAAGCTGCTGCGTGCGGCGGCGGCGACTTCGGCGCGTTCCTTGGCCTCGCGCAGGGCCTGCTCCATGGCGCGGCGCTCGCTCAAGTCGGTAGCGAATTTCACGATTTTGAAGACCTTGCCCTCGGCATCAAAAATCGGGTTGTACGAGCCCAAAATCCATACTTGGTGACCGTCCTTCGCCGACGCGGCGAAATTCTCCCGTCACGGGCTGACCCGACAGCAGCAGCTGCCAGTCGCGGGCGTAGGAGGGGTGGGCAAAATCTTCCGGCGTGCAAAAGTGGCTGTGGTGCAGGCCCAGGATTTCGGCGCGGGTGTAGCCCATCAGCGCCAGGTAATTGGTGTTGGCGCTGATGACGTAGCCGTCCAAATCCAGCTCGGTAACAGCCAGCACGCGGTTGATGGCGGCGGCAAGGCCTTCGAACTCCGCCGTTTGCAGCTTGCGGGCGGTGATGTCGACGATCACGCCGTCCAGATACATCTGCTGGTCGGCGGTGTTCAGGATGGGACGGCCCGTCTCTGCCACCCAGCGCACCAGGCCATCGCGGTGCAGGATGCGGTATTCCACGTGGTAGGGGCGGCGCTGGGCAATGGCCGGGGTGAGGATGGCGGCAATGCGCTCTTCATCTTCCGAGTGCAGGATTTGCCCGAAGTGCACCTGCCCGGCCATGAAGTCGCTGGCGGGCCAGCCGGTCACCTCCTGCACCGCATCGCTGATGAAAATCATGCTCCACATGGCATCCAGGCGGCAGCGGAAGCTGGCGCCGGGGATGTTTTTCACCAGGGAGCGGTATTGTTCTTCGCTGCGGCGCAGCTGCTCTTCAGCCGCTTGCTGGTTTTTGCGGGCGGCTTGAACCTGCCCCAGCAGCCGCCGGTAGCGCAGGTTGCCGTTCATCGCCAGGATCAGCAGGCTCAAGGTCACGGTGACGATGGCAATGGCGATCGACAGAGTGGCCGGAATCGGCAGGGTCAGTGCTTGCTCGTCCAGGGCCAGTTCGGCAATGGGGTCGGTAAAGCGCAGCGCCGCCATGCCGGTGTAGTGCATGCCGGCAATGGCCGCGCCCATCACCATGCCAGCCAGCCAGGTGCCCCAGCGCTGCACCTGGGGCAGGTAGCGCTGCAGGCCAAAGCGCACCCATAGGGCCAGGGCCGCCAGCAGTACGGCCAGGAGGATGGAGAGCGCAAAGTCCACCAGCTCGTAGCGCATGAGCGGGGCCAGGCTGGAAGCGGCCATGCCCAGGTAGTGCATGGTGCCAATGCCCGCGCCCACGCACAGGGCCGCGCCCCACAGTACCGACGTAGCAATACGCGGGCGGGTCAGCCACCACAGTGCCACCCACGATGCCGCCAGGCTGGGCAGTACCGACAAGGCCGTGAGCCAAGGGTTGAAGCTGCCCTGCCCGCAGACGGCAAAGGCCAGCATGCCGATGTAGTGCATCGTCCAGATGCCGCTACCCAGGGCCAGGGCGCCGCTGCCCAGGGCCAGGCGCCCTTCCACGGCAGTGACGGCCTTGCGGGCCAGTTGCGCCATGTGCAGCGCCACGGTGGCCGCACCGATGGAGACCAGCACCGACAGCAGCACCAGCCGGGCATCGTGCTGCGCCCACAGCAGCGGGTCGGGCTGCCAGCCTTGCACGATGAAGTTGCCCAGTGCGGCCATGGCGGTGGGCGTTTTAAGCGTGGACGCTGGCGGGGTCGAAGTCCAGCACGTAGTTTTGCGGGCCTTGGACGGCCACTTTCAGCGCCCCCATGCGGTTACCCAGGGCGGCGCAGCGCGGCAGGTCCCAGCCTTGCAGCAGGCCGTAGAGCAGGGCGCCGCGCCAGGCATCGCCGCAGCCCGTAGGGTCAACGATGGCGCTGGGTTGGTAGGCTGCAACGGCAGTGGCGCTGCCGTCCTGCCAGACCTGGCAGCCTTGGGCCCCGAGGGTGACGATGAGGCCCTGTACCTTGCGCGAGAGGGTGACCAAGTCCAGCCCCGTGCGCTCGCACAGCATTTGCCCTTCGTAGTCGTTGACGGCCACCCAGGTGGCTTGCTCGATAAAGGTCAGCAGCTCCTGCCCATTAAACATGGGCAGGCCCTGGCCGGGGTCGAACACAAAGGGAATACCGGCGGCGTGCAGTTGTGCGGCGTGTTGCAGCATGGCATCGCGCCCGTCGGGGGCGACGATGGCAATGCGCGCCTGGGTGCTGGCGTCGATGACGTTGCTGTGCGCCTGGCTCATCGCGCCGGGGTGAAAGGCGGTGATCTGGTTGTTGTCCCGGTCGGTCATGATCATGGCCTGCGCGGTGTAGCTGTCTTCAACGGTGCGCACGTGCTGGGTGTCTATGCCCAGGTCGCGCAGGCGCTGCAGGTAGTCTGCGCCGTCCTGGCCAATGGTGGCCATGGGCAGGGGCTTGCCTCCCAGGAGTTTGAGGCTGTAGGCAATATTGCCCGCGCAGCCGCCAAAGTCGCGGCGCAGCGAGGGCACGAGGAAGGCTACGTTCAGGATGTGCAGTTGCTGGGGCAGGATTTGGTCGGCAAACCGGCCTTCAAAGCCCATGATGGTGTCAAAAGCCAGGGAGCCACAGATCAGGGCGCTCATAGAGTGTTTTCTTTCTAGTGGGGGTTAGGGGTAGAACAACTCCATGCGGTAGCCCGCAATGGGTTGGGGCAGGGGCGCTACTTCCAGGGGCAGCAGGCCATTCCACTCGGCCCGGGGCCCTAGGGCGGTGGGCATGCCCAGGTCGGCTGGAGCGAAGATTTTGCGGGCCATGGGTTGGTCGCTGGCATCGGTCAAGGTCAGCTCCAGTGCGGGGGCGGCAATGGCGGTGCTGGCCTGGTTGCGCACGCTCAGGCTCAGGCGGTAGTGGCCGGGCGTGCTCTGTTGGTTAAACGCCGAGCCGGAAACCACCACCATGGCGATATTGCGTGGTGCCTCAATCGTGCAGGCGCTGGGGCGGCACAGCAACTCCAGCAGCGGGCGCAGCGCTGGCAGTTGCGCGGCCAGATGGTGGCGCTGGTAGAGCAGCCACTGCAGCGTGAGCGTCACACTCAGCACCAATACCAGGGCCAGGCCCAGCCAGCGCCAAGCGGGGTGCTGCCAGCGGGCGCGGCGCTGCGCCTGGCGGACAAAGCTGGGTGGGGGCTCGGCCTGCAGTGTGCTGGGGGGGCTTTGCTGGTCGTCGACGGCGTCCAGGGCATCGAATGCTTCTAACGCGGGGGCCAGGGTGGGCTCGCCTTCGAGGTCTTGCCAGTCCGGGTCACCGCGCACGATGGCGTTGTCCAGCACCGGGGCGGTGTGCGCCGCTGGTGCGGGCAGGTCAAGCACGGGCTCGGGCAGCGGTGCTTCTACGGGGGGGGGCGGCAGCGTCCGTGAAGCCGGGCTCGATAGCGCTGGGCGTGGGTTCTGGCTCCGGCTCCAGGATTGGCTCTGGCTCTGGCTCTGGAACAGGTTCGGGTTCAGGCGCTGCTGGGGCAGGTTCAGGTTCCAGGATTGAATCTGGTTCCGGTTCTGGCTCTAGTTCCGGTTCAGGAACGGGGTCTGGCTCAGGCTCAGGAATGGGGTCGAGAGCAGGTGCCGGTTCTGGCTCCGGTTCTGGTGCTGGCTCCGCAATGGGCTCCGGTTCGGGCGCGGGGATGGGCTCTGGCTCCGGTTCGGATGCCGGTAGGGGGGGCTCTGGAACAGGCGCCGATTCTGGCGTTGGCTGCGGCGCACTGGGCACGCTGGCTTGGGCGCTGCGTACGGGGGCGGTGCGCTGGGCCAGCAGGGGGGCGGGTTCTGGCTCGGGCTGCTCGTAGTTTTGTAGCGACGGCGTAGCGTCAAACACTTCCTGGCAACGCCCGCAGCGCACCCAGCCATCGGAGATGCGCAGCTGGTCGGCGACGACGCGAAAGCGGGTGTTGCAGGAGGGGCAGCAGGTAATCAGGCTCATGACCGCGCGATTGTAGAAGCTAGTTCACCAGCCTTGGCGCAAGCGCTTAAGCTGCCGGGCGCTGGGCTGTCATCAGCACCCAGCCGTCTTCGCTGTCGGCCACTTGCAGGGGCAGGTAGGGGGCGTAGGCGTCGATCAGCTCTTGCGTCTGGCGCTCCAGGATGCCGGCCAGCACCAGGTGGCCGCCGGCTTGCACGTGGGCGCACAGCAGGGGGGCGAGCACTTTCAGCGGCGTGGCCAGGATGTTGGCCAGCACGGTTTGGTAGTGGCCAGCGGCCAGGTCAGGCAGGCCGGTGCTCAGTTGCACGTGGTTGGTTTGGGCGTTGAGCTGGCAGGCGCTGACGGCATCGGGGTCGATGTCCACCGCATCAATATCCTGCGCACCGAACTTGCCCGCGCCAATGGCCAGGATGCCTGAGCCGCAGCCATAGTCCAGCACGCGGCCCAGGCTGCCCGGCACCTGGCGGGCAATCCAGCGCAGGCACATGCGGGTGGTGGGGTGGGTGCCGGTGCCAAAGGCCAGGCCGGGGTCCAGGCGGATGCTGATGCGCGCGGCAGCCGGGGGCTCGTGCCAGGAGGGAACAATCCAAAACTCCGGCGTGATGTCCACGGGCTGGAATTGCGCTTGCGTCAGGCGCACCCAGTCTTGTTCTTTCAGCGGCTGCACGCCCAGGATTTGGCAGCCGGTGAAAAAGTCTTGCAGCAGCAAGAGCCGCGCGGCGTCATCCGCGCCTGCGCGGTCGCGAAACAGGGCGACGATGCGGCTGCGGTTCCAGCCGTCCTTGGGCGCGGGCATGCCGGGCTCGCCAAACAGGGCTTGCTCGGCGTCGGTGTGCGCGTCCATGTCCTCGACGGAGACGCTCAGCGCGTCCAGTGCGTCCAGGGCATCGCTGATGGTTTCCACCTGCTCTTGGGTGCAGAGCAGGTGCAGTTCAAACATGGTGGTCATAATGATTTTATGAGCTGCTTGCGCTGTATGGATAAGGGTTTCAGGCTGTTTTATAGCTGAAACCTAAGCAATACAAGCGCTAAAAGCTATGATTTCAATAGAAAAAGGCCCGCGAGAGCGAAAAACACTCACGGGCCAGGAGATCAGGACGCGCAGGCTTAGAACGTGCTGACGATCTTTTTCCGCTGCTTTTTAGCATCGTCTTGACAGTCATCTCGGCGCTTTCTCTCGTCATTCCCGCGAAGGCGGGAATCCAGCAACGGCCTTTGTCTTGACAATCGCCATGCCCATCGCCAACGTTGCTGCTGGACACCCGCCTGCGCGGGTGTGACGGTGGGAGGGAAGTCGAGCGCGATGAAAAAAGCTGCCGTCATTGGCGATAGCGAAAAGATCGTCAACACGTTCTTAGCGCTTGCGCTGCTCCAGCCAGTGCTCCAGATAGTGGATGTTGGTGCCGCCTTCGGCAAAGCCGGCGTCCACCATCAGCTCCTGGTGCAGGGGCACGTTGGTCTTGATGCCTTCAATGATGACCTCCGACAAGGCGGTGCGCATGCGGGCCATGGCCTGCTCACGCGTATCGCCAAAGACGATCAGCTTGCCAATCATCGAGTCGTAATTGGGCGGCACGAAGTAGTTGTTATAGACGTGCGAGTCCACGCGCACGCCGGGGCCGCCGGGCATGTGCCACATGGTCACCCGCCCGGGCGAGGGGATGAACTTGAACGGGTCTTCGGCGTTGATCCGGCACTCAATGGCGTGGCCGCGCATCTGGCTGTTGATTTGGCGCTGGGTAAAGGGCAGTTTTTCCCCGGCAGCCACCATGATCTGGGTGCGCACGATGTCGATGCCGGTAATCAGCTCGGTCACCGGGTGCTCCACCTGCACGCGGGTGTTCATCTCGATGAAATAGAACTCGCCGTTTTCGTACAAGAACTCAAACGTACCGGCGCCGCGATAGCCGATCTTTTTACAGGCAGCGACGCACCGCTCGCCAATCTTTTCAATCAGGCGGCGGGGAATGCCGGGGGCCGGGGCTTCCTCAATCACCTTTTGGTGACGTCGCTGCATGGAGCAGTCGCGCTCGCCCAGGTAGACGGCGTTTTTGTGCTTGTCGGCAATGATCTGGATTTCAATGTGGCGCGGGTTCTGCAGGAATTTCTCCATGTAGACCGCTGGGTTGCCAAAGGCAACCTGCGCCTCGGCCTTGGTCATTTGCACGGCGTTGACCAGGGCCGCCTCGGTGTGCACCACGCGCATGCCGCGCCCGCCGCCGCCGCCTGCGGCCTTGACGATGACCGGGTAGCCCACGGTCTTGGCAATGCGCCGGATTTGCGCGGGGTCGTCCGGCAGCTCACCGTCCGAGCCGGGCACACAGGGCACGCCCGCCTTGATCATGGCCTGCTTGGCCGAGACCTTGTCGCCCATGATGCGGATGGATTCGGCGGTGGGGCCGATGAATTGGAAACCGCTTTGCTCCACCCGCTCGGCAAAGTCGGCGTTTTCGGCCAAAAAGCCGTAACCGGGGTGAATCGCCTCGGAGTCGGTGACTTCCGCTGCCGAAATCAGGGCCGGCATATTCAGATAGCTCAGGGGCGAAGGCGCTGGGCCAATACACACGGCTTCGTCGGCCAATTTGACGTATTTGGCATCGCGGTCGGCTTCGGAATACACCATCACCGCCTTGATGCCCATTTCGCGGCACGCGCGCTGGATGCGCAGGGCAATCTCACCGCGGTTGGCCACTAAAATCTTTTTAAACATAGGCTCCTCGTTGCTGTTCAGTGCCCGCGTGGGGGCAGGCTCGTCCAGAACGACGCATACACCGTCCACCAAGGTTTGCGTGTGCATGGGTCGGGGGCTGGGGGACGAATTACTCAATCACGAACAGCGGTTGGCCGTATTCCACCGCCTGGCCGTTTTCGGCCAGCACGCGGGTGACGGTGCCACTCTTGTCGGCTTCGATCTCGTTCAAGATCTTCATCGCTTCGATGATGCACAGCGTCTCGCCCTCTTTGACCTGGGCGCCAATTTCGACAAACGGTTTTGCGCCGGGGCTGGAGGCGCGGTAGAAGGTGCCCACCATGGGCGACTTCACTTGGTGGCCCGTCACTGCAGCAGCGGCAGGGGCAGGCAGTTCAGCCACAGGGGCCGCAGCAGCGGCCGGGGCGGCAGCAGGTGCTGCAGCCATGACGGGGGCAGTGACGACTTGCTGCACGACACCCGCGCTTTTAACGATGCGGACTTTGCCCTCGGCTTCGGTGATTTCCAGTTCCGAGACATTGGACTCGGACACCAAGTCGATGAGGGTTTTGAGTTTACGCAGATCCATGAAAGCTCCATCGGCAAAATTTCACAATTAAGGGTGCGAATGTACCTTAATTTAGCCCTTCTGCTGTCTTTGTCACTTATTTTTCAGCAACGTCGCCATGGAAATGCGGGTGAAAGACGAGGGTTGTGCAGCTTTTGTGCACATTTGACGTTAAATGGACGCTATCCAGCGCTGCAGGATGTCTTCGGTGAAGGCGCCGATTCTACGCTGCCGGATCTGGCCCTTGGCGTCCAACAGCAAAGAAAACGGCAGCCCGCCGTTCAAGTTGCCCAGTGCCCGGGTCAGGTCAATCGCCCCGGTTTGCGCCACCACGTTGGGGTAGGCCAGGGGCTTGCGCTGCAGCCATTGGGCGACGCTGGCGGGCTTGTCGGCGGCAATGCCCAGCAGTTGCACCTCGGGGTGGGCCTGGGCAAATTGCGACAGCAGCGGCAGCTCGTGCACGCAAGGCGGGCACCAGGTGGCCCAGAAATTGACCAGCAAAGGGCGGCCCCGGTAGCTAGAGAGCGCCTGCATCTGCCCCGCCGCATCGGGCAGTTGCCAGGCCCACAGGGTATCGAGTGCGGCGTCAATGCCCGGCTCAGTGCGCAGGCTGCGCCAGGCGACAACGCCCGCGCCGGTGGTCAATGCCAGGGCACCAGCGGCCAGCAGCCAGTGGCGGCGGTTGAGGGAGGCTGTGCGGGGGGCTTGGGTGGGAGGGGTATCAGACATGGCTAAGGGTCACAAACGGTTGGCAAGCGGTGCATCCGGGGCCAGCAGCGCTTGCAAGGCTGCCGTATCGCCGCGTTGACTGCGGCCTTGGCTATCGGGTTTCAGGGCGCCGCGCAGGTCGTCAAGATCGTGAATCAAGAGGTGTACGCCCACTTCTTCGCCCAAGCCCGCACAGTGGCTGTGGATGCTCAGGGCATCGACCAAGCCGCCGTGCAGGCCCGGCACCTGACGCACTTCAAAGCGCACTTGCTTATCAATCAGGGCAATTTCGGCAGATTTGGAGTCATCGCAAAACAACTGCAGGTAAATGTCCGATAAGCGCGTGGCCGTGCCGCGCCAGACGGCACCCGTCAGGTGCGGGCGAAACTCGGCCAGGCGCTGCATCCAGACCAGGGCCAGCGTGCGCAGGGCGTGCAGTTCTGCCGGTTGGGTGTCGGCGCAAAACAGCGCCAGGTAGGCGCGTAGCGCGTCTTCCAGTTGCTGGTTGTCGGGCAGCGCCGTGCGCTGTGCTAGGCCCAGGAGCTTGACGGCGCGGCGCTTGGCGGCGCCCCAGTCCAGCCCTTCCTCGGCAATCAGGCGGGCGGCGGTGTCGGCAATTTCTTGGGTGGTACTGGTCATGCTGGGCATGGCGGCAAGGGTAGCAGAGTCTGCTTCTGGTTTTCCCTAGCGATATTTACGCCGGTACGTCCAGGGCGGCATGGGCTTTTTGCTTTGCCACAGGCCCACTTTACGGGCGCGGGCAGTTTTTTCGGCGTAGCGGTAGGCGCTGGCCTCCTGCGGGCTTTGCTCCTTGGCGTAGGCGCGGTACCACCAGGCCATGCCCCGCGTCGACTGTACGTGGCCCACGTCCACGGTAAAGGGGCAGTTGCGCTGGCGGCAACTGGGCTCGGCCACCCACACCGTGCCCAGCCAGCGGTCATAGCGGTCGCGCTGCTGCAGGCGTACCTCGACCTGCTGGCCGGCGACCAGTTCGGCCAGTGATTTTTTCGACGCCGTACCAAAAGCCTGGCGCGACTCGGGCGCATCAATACCTTGCAGGCGGATTTTGTGCTGGGTCTTGCGGCTATCGAGCACGGTGATCGTGTCGCCATCGGCCACGCGCACGACTTTGCCGTGCAGCAGCGTCGCCGCCTGGGCCAGCCCGCTGATGGCGCACAGCAGCAGGGCGGCCAGCGTGGCCTGGCCTAGGTGTTTTTTCTGCATATATCTATTGAGGAATTTATTGAAGAGCCCGCGCATCAATACACCCGCCCGGCTTTGAGCATGGCGTGCTGGCGCCGCTGCAGCGGCCCCTGGCGGGAGAGCTTCTCTAATATGGGTGCAGCGTGGGCGTGGGTGATGGCCAGGCCCAGCGCGTCGGCGGCATCGGGCCCGGGCAGGCCGGGCAGGGCCAGCATGTGCTGCACCATGGCCTGGATTTGCGCCTTGGCCGCGCGCCCGTTGCCGGTGATGGCTTTCTTCATTTGCAAGGCGGTGTATTCCGCCACCGGCACGTCGTGGGCGACCAGAGCCGTCAAGGCTGCGCCCCGGGCCTGGCCCAGCAGCAGGGTCGATTGGGGATTGACGTTGACGAACACGATTTCCACCACCGCCACTTCAGGCTGGTAGCGCTGCACGATTTCGCCCAGACCCTGAAAAATAATTTTCAAACGCCCCGGTAAATCCCCCAAGGCCACACCAGGCGTGGTGGTGGTGCGGATGGTGCCGCAAGCCACGTACTGCTGGCGCTGGCCGTGGGTGTCAATCACGCCAAAGCCGGTGGTTTGCAGGCCGGGGTCAATGCCAAGAATACGCATAAAAGAGAGCTGTTACCGCAGGTAGATAAAGGGTTTGAGAGTGAAAGATACCGCAGATTCAATAAAGACAAGCGCTAGGCGCTAGCGTTTTTAAGGATTTGCCAAAGTCTTTTCCCGCCGTCATTCCCGTGAGGCGGGAATCCAGTAACAGCGCTGCCCAAATCACTGTCTTGCTTATTGCGAGCGCTGTTGCTGGACACCCGCCTGCGCGGGTGTGACGGCGGTGAGGAGGCGGCATAACGCAAGATAAGCGCCGGTACAAGAAGGAAAGCAAGATTTTGAACAGGTTTTAAGGTAGCGGCGTGGCCGCCATGCGCCGGGCAATGGTTTGCGTGCGCCGCTGCAGGTAGGCCGATTGCGGGTGGCGCTGGTAGTAGCGCGGGCTGGGCAGCATAACAGCCAGGCGGGCGGCCTCTTGGGCGGTCAGTTGGCTGGCGTTTTTACGAAAGTAATACTGCGCAGCCGCCTGGGCGCCAAAAATGCCTTCGCCCCATTCAGCGTGGTTGAGGTACAGCTCCAGAATGCGGCGCTTGTCCAGCAGCAGCTCCAGGCTCAGTGTCAGCACCAGCTCCTGGCCCTTGCGCAGCAGGCTGCGCTCACCAGAGAGCAGCAGGTTCTTGGCCAGTTGCTGGGTGATGGTGGAGCCCCCATACACCCGCACCGGCTGACCCGCCTGGGCACGGGCCTGGGCCCGCTGGTTGCGCTGCCAGGCTTTTTCAATGGCCTGCCAGCGCACGCCGTCATGTTGGGTGAACAGGTCGTCTTCTGCCGTTAAAACGGCTTTTTTCAAGTGGGTAGCTATGGCTGCATCGTCTACCCACTGCTGACGCCAGGGGCTGTGCTGGGCGGCAGGCTGCCAGGTTTGCCACCATTGGCTGCGCTCTACCGTGGTGGATTGGGGGTTGATCCAGGCCATCAGCGCAATGCGCAGTACAAAAAACAACTGCAGCAGCAAGGCGCAGGCCAGCACGGCCAGAAACCAGCCCCGCGCTGCGCGGAAAACAGGCTTCATGCTGCGTTGGGGGTCAAGGGCACCAGCAGCGCGCGCAGCTCGGCCAGTACCTGCGCGGCCGGGGGCTGCACGCCGCGCCACAGGGCAAAGGCGGCGGCGGCCTGTTCCACCAGCATGCCCAGGCCGTCCCGCCCCATAGCGCCGTGGGCGCTGGCCCAGTCCAAAAAGCCCTGGGCAGCGGGGCCGTACATCATGTCGTAGGCCAGGCACCCAGGACGCAGCACCTGCGCGGCAATGGGCACCCCGCCCCCGTCCAGGCTGGCTGCGGTGGCGTTGATGACCACGGAAAAACTTTGGTTGAAATGGGCTTCTAACCCTTGCCGGTCCAGCGCCAGCAGCTCTACTTTTTGCGTATCTGCCAAGGTTTGGTGGCGTTGGCACAGGTCTTGCGCCTTGGCCATGGTGCGGTTGCTGACGACCAGCCGCCGGGGCGCTTGCTCCAGCAGCGGCCCCAGCACCCCGGCAGCAGCGCCGCCTGCGCCCACCAGCAGCACGTCTGCGCCGCGCAGCGGCACCTGGGCGTTGTGCACGATGTCGGCCACCAGGCCCAGGCCGTCGGTGTTGTCGGCGTGGATGTGGCCGTGCGCGTCGATGACCAGGGTGTTGGCCGCACCGGCCAGAGTCACACGCGGGCTGCGGCTATGGGCGCAGGCCGCAGCCTCGTGCTTGAACGGCACGGTGATGTTGCAGCCCTTGCCGCCTTCGGCAATAAACGCCTGCAAACTGGCGGTAAAACCATCCAACGGGGCCAAACGTGCGCTGTATGTGAGGTGTTGCCCGGTCAATGCGGCAAAGCGCTGGTGAATCCAGGGCGAGCGGCTGTGTGCAATGGGGTGGCCGATGACGCAGTACGAGTCAGAAGGGGAAGGAGACGGAGATGGGGGCATGGTGGCAGAGCAAGGCAAAAAACTGAAGCAGCGAACCCGCGCGTTTTAGCGCACGCTGGTTTCCAGCGTTTGCTCGCGGGTAAAGCTAAAGCGGGCAACAACGGCGATCTGGTCGGCTTGTGCGCGCATCACCGGCGTAAAGGGGCCAAATGGCCCGGCGGCGTAGGCAATGGCCTGGGCACGGCGGTCTAGCTGGGCGTTGCCCGAGCCTTGGACGATTTCCGTCTCCAGCACCCGGCCATCGTAGTTGATGGTCAGGATCATGATCAGCGCGCCATACAGCTTGCGCCCGCCTGCCTCGGGGAAGTTGTCCGTGCCTTTGGCTTCTACCTTGTGGCGCAGTGCGTCGTAGTACACGGCGTACTCCACCTGTTGGGTGGCGGGGCTGACGTAGCGCTTTTTGGGACGGGCGTTTTCCTCGTTGATGCGCTTTTCAATCTCGGCAAGCTGTTTCAATAGCTGCTTGCGCTTGGCTTCCTGCTGCTCCTGGGCCTGTTCTTGCGCGGCTTCGCGCGGGTCATACGCGGGCAGGCTGGCCAGTTGCTGGCGCACCTGGGTCAGGATGCTGGCCTGCTGCGCTTGCAGCGCGTCCAACTGGCGCTGGCGTTCTTCAAAATCATCGCCAATGCGTGTCAGGGCCGAATAGGGCAGGGGGCTGGTGGCGCGGCCCTGTTGCACGTCGCCGCCACCGGCCAGGTTGGCCTGGGCCAGGGCCTGGGCTTGCTCAGGGCGTTCTTGGCTTTTGGCGTTGACCAGGATGACTTCCAGTGGCGTATCTTGGAACACGCGGTTGAACTGCTCAGGCGCGACAAAACGCACGGATAAGCCCACGGCGTGGACGGCAACAGAGAAAAACAGCGCAATGGCCAGGGGAGAGAGTTTTTGCTTCACGGTGTGGCGGCAGTGTTGTCAGGGGTGTCGGCATCGTGCACGTCCACCGCAATGGCCAGGGGGCCGGCGGTGGTGGCGCTGCCTTCGTCCTCGTCGTCCAGCGGGGCGTCGTCGCTGGGGTCTTGCGGGTCGTCCAGGCGGGCGATGACGGTGCCGTGGATGTCCAGGCTGATGAGGTCGGCCTGCCCCAGCTTGACGCGTACCCGCGCGCCCCGGCTCATGCCCTGGGCGCCGAGCACACCTATCACCAGCGGCAGCGTATCGGCCCGCACCAGGGCGCCGCCAGCGGCGTCGTCGCGAATCAGGGCGCCGTCAATTTCAGTGATGTCGTTTTGCTCCAGGTATTTGAGCGTCCAAAAGCGCTCCATGCCTGCCTGGTAGCCGTTGTAGGCGCTGTAGGTGGCTTCAAAGCTGCTGATGATGGAGAACATGTCCGCTTCCTTGGGCTTGAACGGCGCGGCCAGCGCGGCGGTGGCACCGTGGCGGGCGCAGGCAATGATTTGCCACTGGTTGACCAAGTCCACATAGCGGCGCAGGGGCGAGGTGGCCCAGGTGTAGCACTTGACCCCCATGCCCGCGTGCGGCAGCGCCTTGGTGGACATGCGCACCTTCACGCCCGGTGCCATGCTGGCCTGGCTGCGGTAGATGCCGGGCACGCCGTAGTCGGCCAGCATCTGGCCCCAGGTGCTGTTGGCGACGATGGCGGCCTCGGCCACGATCAGGTCCAGCGGGGCGCCGCGCTTGCGCGTGGTAATTACCACGGTTTCGCTACCGGTGGGGGCCGCTTTGCCGTTGCCTTCCAGGCGGAAGCTGTAGTCCGGGCGGGTGAAGTTTTCGGGCTTGCCGCGCACTTCTTCGCGCCGGGCTTTCAGGTGCTGGGCCAGCTTGTGTAAAAAAGCGAGCTGCTCGCGCACGTCCTGCAAGGGCTGGGGGGTGTTTTCAACCACCAAGCTGGGGTCGGCCAGCCAGTCGGGGGTGACGATGTGGTCAAGCTGGTCATGGCGGAAGTTGTGCGCCACGGGCACCCGCTCCAGCCGGGTGCTGTGGCTGATGACTTCCAGGCTGGCCGCGTCGTAGGTCACGTACAGCGACACCGCCGGGTTGGCACGGCCCGCATCGAGCGTGTAGGTGCGCACCATCTCATCGGGCAGCATGGTGATCTTGAAGCCCGGCATATACACCGTGGACAGGCGCGCGCGCCCGAGCTTGTCGCCGTCGCTGCCCGGAGCAATGGCCAGGCCCGGCGCGGCGATGTGGATGCCCACGGTCACCTGTGCGCTGCCCAGGCCGGTGACGGACAGGGCGTCGTCGATCTCGGTGGTTTGTGAGTCGTCGATGGAATAGGCCTGTACGTCGGCCAGGGGCAGGTCGTCCGGCGGGGCAGGGCACTGCACCTGGGCGGGAAAGCCGCAGCCCTTGGGGAAGTTGTCCAGCAAGAAGCGCTGCCAGTGAAATTCGTAGGGCGAGGCAATTGCCCCCGCTTGCTGCAGTAGCGCCAGGGGGGCCAGCTGGGTTTGGCGGCTTGCCTGCACCACGGCCTTGTATTCGGGGGCGTTTTTGTCGGGCTTGAACAGGATTTTGAATAACTGCTCCTGAATCGGCGCGGGGCATTGGCCGCTGGCCAGGGCTTGCGCCCAGGCGTCCACCTGGGCTTGTAGCTGCTGTTTTTTCTCGATCGCGGCCAGTGCCTGCTGCACGATGTCGGCCGGGGCCTTTTTAAAGCGGCCCTTGCCCGCGCGACGAAAGTAGTGCGGCGCGGCAAACAGGGCCAGCTCCATGGCCGCTTGCTCAATGGTGCTGGCCTTGTCGGAAAAATAATCGCGGGCGATGTCGGCAAAGCCGAACTCTTCCTCGGGGGCAAATTCCCAGGCCAGGGCCAGCTCAATCTCGGCGGCCAGGGCTTGCGCCTGGGTCAGGAGCTCGGCGGGGCTGGGCTGGGCGAACTTGAGCAGGATGTTGGCGGCCTTGACCTTGACCCGCTTGCCCGAGTCCAACTCAATTTGGGAGGAGGCGTCGGCCTCTGACAGGATGCGGCCAGCAAAAAATTTACCGGCGTCTTCAAACAGTACGTGCATGGGGGCGGATTGTCCCACGGCCTGCCCGGCGGGCAGAAAAATTAGGCCAACTTCAAAAAATCCAACAACACCGGCAGGTGCTGGGCAAAGTCGCTGATGGCGTGGTCGCCCCCAGGAAGGATGTGCTGCTGCGCCTGCGGGTAGCGCTGCACCATGTCGTGCCAGTTGAGCACTTCATCGCCCGTGCAAAACAGGCCCAGCTCCGGCCCCGCCGGGGGCAGGTGGCGGGTGGAGAGGGCGGCCAACTCGTCGATATATTCAGCGCGAAAGTACATGGCTTCCTGCGGGTTGTGCCATTGGGGCTGGCTGCCGATGTAGTCGGCCAGGCTGCGCTCTGGAAACACGGCGGGGTTGAGCAAGGCGCTTTTGCAGCGCTGCTGCTGCGCTACATAGCTGGCGTAAAACCCGCCCAGTGAGGAGCCTACCACCGCCATGCCGCTCGCGGGCCAGTCGCGTACCTGGGCCAGCACCTCCTGCATGGCCTGGCGCGGCGATGCGGGTAGCTGCGGGCACAGCCACACCACGCGCGGGTGGTGCTGCTGCACGTACTGGGCCATGAGGCGGGCCTTGGCCGATTGCGGGGAGGAGCGAAATCCGTGCAGATACAGTAAATGGGTAGTAGTCGAGGCAGGCATAACAAAAGAAACCATAGCAACAACGATAATTGGCCGCTTATGTCTACTGAATTTGACAAGCCTTCGTTGCTGCAGCGCATTGTGCCCATGTTCCTGGGCTTTGATTGGGTGCTGCTGTTTTTGATAGCCCTGCTGGCCGCCACTGGCCTGCTGGCCATGTATTCCGCCGGTTACGACCACGGCACGCGCTTTGCCGACCATGGGCGCAACATGCTGCTGGCCGCAGGCATTTTGTTTGTGGTGGCGCAGGTACCCCCGGCCAAGCTGCAACTGGCAGCCCCGCCCCTGTATGCGCTGGGGGTGGCATTGCTCCTGGGGGTGCTGTTGTTTGGTGTGACGAAAAAGGGGGCTACGCGCTGGATCAACGTCGGGGTGGTGATTCAGCCGTCCGAGCTTTTGAAAATTGCCATGCCCTTGATGCTGGCCTGGTGGTTCCAGCGCCGTGAGGGACAAATCCGCGCGGGGGACTTTGTCATTGCCTTTGCCCTGCTGGCCGTGCCCGTGGCCTTGATTTTGAAGCAGCCCGACCTGGGCACTGCCGTGCTGGTGCTGGCAGCGGGGCTGGCGGTGATTTTCTTTGCGGGCCTGCCCTGGAAGCTGGTACTGCCCCCCGTAGTGCTGGGGGCCGTGGGCGTGGCGCTGCTGATTGGCAATGGTGAGCGCCTGTGCGCCGATGGCGTGAGCTGGTACTTCCTGCACGACTACCAGCGCACGCGCGTGTGTACCTTGCTGGATCCGATGCGCGACCCATTGGGCAAGGGCTTTCACATCATCCAGGGGATGATTGCCATTGGCTCGGGCGGGGTACTGGGCAAGGGCTTTATGGCCGGTACGCAAACCCATTTGGAATTTATTCCTGAGCGTACGACCGACTTTATTTTTGCCGCTTTCTCGGAAGAATTTGGCCTGGCGGGCAACCTGTTTCTTATCGTCTGCTTTGTGCTGCTGGTGTGGCGCTCTTTGGCCATTGCCTTGCGGGCCAATACGCTGTTTGGCCGCTTGATGGCTGCGGCAGTAGCTATGATTTTCTTTACCTATGCCTTTGTCAACATGGGCATGGTCAGCGGTATTTTGCCCGTGGTGGGGGTGCCGCTGCCGTTCTTGAGCTATGGCGGCACCGCCATGATTACGCTGGGGCTGGCGCTGGGGATTTTGATGTCCATCGCCCGTGCCCAGCGCTTGGCTGTGCGTGCTGCCCGCAGCGCTCTTTAAGAACGTGTTGACGACTTTTTCATAGTGCCCGTTGCCCCGCAAAAACAGCATCTGCTGCGCTCGTTCCCAAACCCCTGCCACAATCTGCGCCCATGATTGCACGCGAACCTACCCTTGAGCGCTTGGCCACGGCCAAGCAACTGCTGCTGACCCCTTTCGGCCTGGATGAAAGCCACCTGGGCCAGGCTCTGGCCGCCATCCGCGCCCACCAGGTCGATGATGCTGACCTGTACTTCCAATACACCCGCGCCGAGGGCTGGAGCCTGGAGGAAGGCATCGTCAAGACCGGCTCGTTCTCCATCGACCAAGGCGTGGGCGTGCGGGCTGTGAGTGGCGAGAAAACCGCCTTCGCCTATTCCGACGACATTTCCCTGGCCAGCCTGCTGGACGCAGCCCACACCGTGCGCGCCATTGGCAGCGCCGGTAAAAGCGCCAAGGTGCGCATTCCCAAAACCAAAGTGGCACCCAGCCGCAGCCTGTACCCACAGCTCGACCCCATTGCCACCCTGGGCAGTACCGACAAGGTGGAACTGCTGGGCAAGGTCGAGGCCCTGGCCCGCGCCCAAGACCCGCGCATCGTGCAGGTGATGGCGGGCCTGGCCAGCGAATACGACGTGGTGCTGGTGGCCCGCGCCGACGGCACCCTGGCTGCCGACGTGCGCCCGCTGGTGCGCCTGTCGGTCACGGTGATTGCCGAACAAGCCGGGCGGCGCGAAGTGGGCTCTGCCGGTGGCGGCGGGCGCTTTGGCCTGGCGTATTTTGACGATGCCTTGATTGCCGACTACGTGGGCGAAGCCGTGCGCCAGGCGCTGACCAATCTGGATGCCCGCCCCGCCCCGGCTGGAGAGATGACGGTGGTGTTGGGTTCCGGCTGGCCCGGTGTGCTGCTGCACGAAGCCGTGGGCCACGGGCTGGAGGGCGACTTCAACCGCAAGGGCTCCAGCGCCTTCAGTGGCCGCATCGGCCAGCGCGTCGCCGCCAAGGGCGTGACGATTTTGGACGACGGCACTATTGCCGACCGGCGCGGCTCGCTCAACATCGACGACGAAGGCCACGCTACCCAGGCCAATGTGTTGATTGAGGACGGCATTTTGGTCGGCTATATGCAAGACGCCCTGAACGCCCGCCTGATGGGCGTCAAACCCACTGGCAATGGCCGGCGCGAGAGCTACGCCAGCCTGCCGCTGCCGCGCATGACCAACACCTATATGTTGGCGGGCGACAAAGACCCGCGCGAAATTGTCGCCAGCATTAAAAAGGGCTTGTACGCCACCAACTTTGGTGGCGGGCAGGTGGACATCACCAGCGGCAAGTTCGTGTTTTCCGCCAGCCAAGCCTTTTGGGTGGAAAACGGCAAGATTCAATACCCCGTCAAGGGCGCAACCCTGGTGGGTAATGGCCCGGAGTGCATGAAAAAAGTCAGCCTGATTGGGAACGACCTGCGCCTCGATAGCGGCGTGGGCACCTGCGGCAAGGAAGGCCAAAGCGTGCCCGTGGGCGTGGGCCAGCCCACCATGCGCATTGACGGTTTGACGGTGGGGGGCACCGCGTAATGCGTGTACCGGGCGTGCAACGCTTGTTTGCACTGCAGCAAAAGTAGTGCTACATTGGCTCGCTATGCAAGTGTTCAGCGCTTTTTACTTTTACTTTTGGTTCTCTGTCCAAGGCGGATGAGAGGCAAGCGCTCGCACACCCACGAACAAACCCCTCAAAAAACCGCCGCAGCTGAAAAGCCCGGCGGTTTTTTGTTTTTCACGATCACTTTTTTCCAACACAGAGGCAGACATGAACGCTCAATACTCCCCCCCCGGTGACGCTTGGTACCGCAGCGCAGCTCCTAAAACTGGCCAGACTGACGACGAACGTATCAAGGACATTACTGTGTTGCCCCCTCCCGAGCACCTCATCCGCTTCTTCCCCATCCACGGCACGCCCGCTGAAACGCTGGTGAGCAGCACCCGCCAAAACATCCAGCGCATCATGCGCAACCAGGATGACCGGCTGCTGGTCATCGTCGGCCCCTGCTCCATCCACAACCCGGAGGCTGCGCTGGACTACGCCCGGCGCTTGGCCGATGTGCGTGAGCAGTACAAGGACACGCTGGAAATCGTCATGCGTGTGTATTTCGAAAAACCGCGCACCACCGTGGGCTGGAAGGGGCTGATCAACGACCCCTATCTGGATGGCAGCTACCGCATCGACGAGGGCCTGCGCATTGCCCGCCAGTTGCTCATCGACATTAACCGCCTGGGCGTGCCCGCAGCCAGCGAATTTTTGGACGTTATCTCCCCGCAATACATTGGCGACTTGATCTCCTGGGGCGCTATCGGCGCGCGCACCACGGAAAGCCAGGTGCACCGCGAGTTGGCCTCTGGCATCTCCGCGCCCATTGGTTTCAAGAACGGCACGGACGGCAATATCCGCATTGCCACTGACGCCATCCAGTCGGCCAGCCGGGGCCACCACTTCCTGTCGGTGCATAAAAACGGCCAAGTGGCCATCGTGCACACAGCGGGCAACCAGGACTGCCACGTCATCCTGCGCGGCGGCAAGGCGCCCAACTACAGTGCCGAACATGTAGCTGCTGCCTGCGCCGACCTGGAAAAAGCGGGCCTGCCCGCCACGCTGATGGTGGACTGCAGCCACGCCAACAGCAGCAAGCAGCACGAGCGCCAAAAAGACGTGGCCGCCGATATTGCTGGGCAAATCGAAGGCGGCTCGCGCCAGGTGTTTGGCGTCATGCTGGAGAGCCACCTGGTCGCCGGTGCGCAAAAGTTCAACGCCGGCCAGGACGACGTGCGCCAACTGGTCTACGGCCAAAGCATTACCGATGCCTGCATTGGCTGGAGCGATACCGTCGCCGTGCTGGAGCAGTTGTCCAATGCCGTGCAAACCCGCCGCGAACGCGCCCGTCAGCCGGAAGCTGCTTTAGCGGTGTAAACGATTGGTGCTTTTAAAAGCATAGCTGCCAGCGCTTGGTATGTAACGATTTCAAAGACAAAGTCTTTTGAAAGACAATGCAGGCAAGCGCTGGCAGCTCTTCTTTTTTTGTTGTTTTTCCCCCATCCTGCTGACAATCCCCGTGCGGGCGGCAGGCATGTTCGGGTAATCTGCAGGCTTTTGCAGCGAACGTTGATACGTTCCGAAGTGACCTAACCCCGTGAGGATGCAATGAACAGCGAAGTAATTGTGCGTTGGAATGAGCGTGAACACTGGCGCGTAGAGCTCTCGCGCCTGGAGCCCTTGGGCATGGAAGAGGCCCGCCGCTGGCTGGACGACCAGTTCACCGCCCTGGAATGCGAGCCCCTGCGCGCCAGCGGCAAAGTGCTCTTGGCCGACAAGGTGCTGCTGGTGGCCCAGGCCGCAGGCCCGCGCCGCTTTGACGATGCCGCCTGGTTGGAAACCTATGCCCGCGCTGCGCACGCCGTGCTGGTCAAACCGCTGATTACCGTGGACGTACCCGCCATGGCCGTGACGTATTAAAGCCAACGCCCCACGGTGCGCCCAAGCAACGCCCCCTGGCCTGCAAAGTGCCAGGGGGCGTTGGTTTTTTTAAGCGTCCGTAGGTGCTTGCCCGGGGGCTGCGCTTTCGCGTAGCCAAGCTTGCAGCGCCGTGGGGGGCAGGGGCCGGGCAAACAAATAGCCCTGGCCTTCCTCGCAGCCGTCCTCGCGCAGCAATTGCCACTGGCTGGCGGTTTCCACCCCTTCGGCAATCACCCGCAGGCCCAGGCTCTTGGCCATGGCGATGATCGAGCGGCAAATAGCCCGGTCGTTGGCGTCCGTCAAAATATCGCGCACAAACGATTGGTCGATTTTCAATTGCCGCAGCGGCAGGCGTTTTAAATACGCAAAGGAAGAATAGCCGGTACCAAAATCGTCCAAGGCAAAATACACACCAACGGCCTGCAGCGCTTGCATGGTGGTGACGGCCTCGTCAATATCAGTGAGCAAGATGCTTTCGGTCAGCTCCAATTCCAGGCAGGCGGGGTTGGCCCCGGTTTTTTGGATACAGGCCTGTAAATCCGCCACAAAATGCGGTGCGCGAAATTGCCGGGGGCTGATATTGATGGCGATTTTCAACTGTGCGGTATCCGCCTGCGCCTGCCAGGCCGCTTGCTGGCGGCAAGCCGCTTCAATCACCCAGCGGCCCAGGGCCAGGATATGGCCGCTTTGCTCTGCAATGGGAATAAATTCTGCTGGGGAAATAAAGCCTTTTTCCGGGTGCGGCCAGCGCAGCAAGGCTTCCACGCCAATACATTGGCCTGCTGCATTGATTTGGGGCTGATAGTGCAGCAGGAATTCTTCACGCTCCAGCGCCAGGTACAAATCACGCTCCATTTGTGCGTGTGCATTCATATCGTGCTGCATGGCCTGGTTAAAGAACCGCAGGGTATTCCTGCCCGCCGATTTGGCCTGGTACATGGCCAGGTCGGCGTGCTTGAGCAGCTCATCCACATTGCTGGACTGACCGTAGAACATCGCCAGGCCCAGGCTGGGCGTGCTGCGCACCACGTGCCCACGCAGGGTGTAGGGTGCGTGCAGGCATTCGATGATCTTACGGGCCACCCGCTCGGCCTGTTGGGCCGCAGCCGAGACCTGGGCACCCAGGTAATTGAGCACCACAATGAACTCATCCCCGCCCAGCCGGGCAATGATGTCGTCGGCCCGCACGCACTGCTGCAGGCGTTGGGCCACGGCGATCAGTAGCTCATCGCCCATGTCGTGGCCCAGGGTGTCGTTCAAGGTTTTGAAATTGTCCAGGTCCAGGAAGATCAAGGCCCCGTGGGTGTGGTGGCGCTCCGACGTAATCAGCGCCTGCTGCAGGCGGTCCAGTAATAAGCGCCGGTTTGGTAAGCCCGTGAGCACGTCGTAGAAAGCCAGGTTGCGGATTTCCTCTTCGGCGCGTTTGCGGTCGGTGATGTCCATGATTACGCCCAGCAGCCCCAGGTCATCGCCCCCATGGCTGTGAAAACGCTTACCCGAGAGGTTGCCCCAAAACGTGGTGCCATCGCGGCACCAGTACAGGCGTTCCAGGTCAACAAAATTAATATCGCTGTTGAGCAGTTCCAGCATTTTCTGGTGGCCAATGGCCCGCTCTGCCGGGTCAACGTGGTCGACATAAAAACTGCCGACCAAATCGGGCAGGCTGCAGTGCAGCATTTCGGCCATGCGCTGGTTGGCCAGGGTAATCATGCCTTTTTTATCAACCAGGAAAATAGCGACGTTGGAGGTGTCGAAAATCTGCTGCAGCAGCGATTCGCTTTCTTGGGTTTTTAGTTCGGACTGTTTTCGGGTGGTGATATCTTCGATAAAACCCTGGTAGATAATGCTGCCATCCAGTTCGGTAAATGGCGAGGAATGGGCCAGCAGCCAGTGGATGTTGCCATCAGGCATATAGAACCTGAATTCAAGAGAAAAATCTTTTTTCTCTTGCCAGGTGGCCAGGTCACGCTCCACGAACCGGGGCCAGTCTTCCGGGTGGATTTTGGAAAACAATAAATACGGGTTGGCAATGACTTCATTGGCCGCGCAGCCCACCAGGCGCTGCACCCCTTCACTCATATAAATCAAATGCGGCTGGGTATTGTTTTCCAGCCGGTAGCGGTACACCACCAACGGCAGGTGGTTGGTCAGGTTTTTTAATTCCTGCTGGGTTTTTTGCCGCTCGGTAATATCAAAAATAATACCGTCGATATGCAGCGGTACGCCCTCGGGGCTGTATACCGGGCTGCAATACATGCTGGCCCAGCGCCAGCCCCCATCGCGGTGGCGCACGCGGTATTCAATGGTGTAGCTGCTGTGGGCGGCAATGGCCTGGACGGTGATGCTGTCAATGCCCAGCACGTCGGCGGGGTGGATTTGGGCGCTGTAGCTCAGGGTGCCATCCAGGTAGTGTTCCACGGGCTGGCCCGTGCTCACCTCATGCGTGCCGCGCATGAAGGTAATGCGCCAGGGGGCCATGGCCTCGCAGCGGAACACGGTGCCCGGGATATTGCCCACCAAGGCGGTGTATTGCGAGTGGCTGCGCTGTAAATCCGTGCGGGCATGGATATAGCGGCGCGCGACCAAAATCACGACACCCAAGAGGATGACATGGGCGGAAAAGAAAATCAGGAAATATTGCTCAATCCGGTGCGCGTTAAAGAAAAGCACTTCCAGCAGCAATATGCTGGCGTATACCAAGACGCCCAACCACAATACAAATCTTGGCTGGGTAAAGAAATGGGTTTTTCTTGCATCCGGCATGGTATTGCAGCCTTTAAAAAAAAACGCCAGCCAGCAGCCAGCGTTTGGTTTTATTGCGTGGTGGCTGCGGCGGCTGTGGTGTCTGGGGCAGCCAGCGCATCCAGCAGTTTTTGGTGAATACCGCCAAAACCGCCGTTGCTCATGCACACAATCTGGTCGCCAGGGCGTACGTGGGCCAGCACCTGTTGTACCAAACTGGCAATGTCTGAGGCAGTAAAGCCGGCTTCGCCCAGGGGCTCCAGTGCGGCGGCAGCGTCCCAGTCCAGCCCGGCGGTGTGGCAAAAGGCCAGGTCGGCTTCTTTGAGCGACCAGGGCAGTTGCGCCTTCATGGTGCCCAGTTTCATGGTGTTGCTGCGTGGCTCGAACACCGCCAGGATGCGCTGGCTTTGGCCAATGCGTGCGCGTAGACCGTCCAGCGTGGTGCGGATGGCCGTGGGGTGGTGGGCAAAGTCGTCGTACACGGTGATGCCTGCGACGCTGCCGCGCAGCTCCATGCGCCGGCGCACGTTGTGAAAGCTGCCCAGCGCCGCGCAGGCTTGGGCCGGGGGCACGCCCACGTGCTCCGCTGCCGCAATGGCGGCCAGGGCGTTGAGCTGGTTGTGCTCGCCTGTCAATGTCCAGGTGACCTGCCCCACTTTTTGTCCGGCGTGCAGCACGTCAAAGGCGTGGTGAGGCCCGGCGGCGGTGAAGTCGCTGACCGTGCTGCCAAAGCTGCGCACCTCGCTCCAGCAGCCTTGGTGCAGTACGCGGGCCAGGGCTTCTTCCAGGCCGTTGCTGACGACCCGGCCCGTCGCCGGGACGGTGCGCAGCAGGTGGTGGAACTGGCGTTCGATGGCGGCCAGGTCGGGGAAGATGTCGGCGTGGTCAAACTCCAGGTTGTTGAGCACGGCCGTGCGCGGGCGGTAGTGCACAAACTTGCTGCGCTTGTCGAAAAACGCGGTGTCGTACTCGTCCGCTTCAATGACGAACAAGGGGCGCTCCTGCCCGCTGGCCTGCGCACCCAGGCGGGCCGAGAGGCCAAAGTTCAGCGGCACGCCGCCCACCAGGAAACCAGGGGTCAGGCCCGCGCATTCCAAAATCCAGGCCAGCATGGACGTGGTGGTGGTTTTGCCGTGCGTGCCCGCTACCGCCAGAACGTGGCGGCCTTGCAGGATGTGTTCACTGAGCCACTGCGGCCCACTGGTGTAGGGCAGGCCCTGGTCGAGGATGGCCTCCATCAGCGCAAACTTGGGCGCACCATCCGGCAGGCGCGCGCGGCTGACGACGTTGCCCACCACGTAGATATCGGGTGCCAGCTGTGTTTGCTCGGCACCGTAGCCCTCGATCAAGTCGATACCCAGGGCTCGTAGTTGATCGCTCATCGGGGGGTAGACCCCGGTATCGCAACCGGTCACCCGGTGCCCTGCTTCGCGTGCCAGTGCGGCCAGTCCTCCCATGAAGGTGCCGCAAATTCCCAAAATATGTATGTGCATAGCGACTGATTGTAGGTGGGGGGTGGGCCGCTAGCTTGCGCTGGCGCAGCAGCGGTTGCGCCCGGCTTGTTTGGCTGCGTACAGGGCGGCGTCGGCCTGTTGGAACCAGGTGGTCATGCAGCCGTGGTCGTGCGCAGGCTGGACGCAGGCCGCGCCAATGCTGATGGTGACGACGCCGCCCTGGGCCATATTGCCCTGGTGGGGCAGTTGCAGCGCCCGCACGGCTTGCACCAGGCGTGCGCCCACGGCCTGGGTTTGTGCCAGGGTCAGGCCGGGCAGCAAAACGGCAAATTCTTCCCCGCCGTAGCGGGCCACCAGCTCTCCGGCGCGCCCGGCGTGTGCGGCTAAGGTGGCTGCCACTGCGCGCAGGCAGGCGTCGCCTTGGACGTGGCCGTAGGTGTCGTTATAGGTTTTGAAATAGTCCAGATCGAGCATGAGCAGCCCCAGCGGCAGGCCCTGGCGCTCGGCCCGGCGCCATTCGCGCTCGACCGCTTCTTCCAGGGCCAGGCGGTTGGCGATGCCGGTCAAGGGGTCTTGGCGTACCTGGCTTTCCAGGCGCTGGCGGTATTGGTGCAGCTGCTCGTCAAGTGCGCGGCGCTCGGTGATGTCCTGGGCAATGCCGATCATGTGCTGGCGCTCAGCGTCCATTTCGGCCCAAATCTGGATCCAGCGCTGCTCGCCCGTGTCCTGGCGCTGTATGGCGTACTGGGTGTGTAGGGGCTGGGCGTTGGCAATGGCCGTGTCGTGGGCGTGAAGCACCCCCTGGCGTTCTTGCGGCAAGAGCAGCGCTGCCCATTGCTGCAAAGCGATCCAGCCTGCATGGGGCAGGCCAAAAATACGCTGGGTAGTCTCGGAAATAAAGAATTCCTGCTTGCTGGGGGCGTAGACGAAATACCCCAGCGTGGCCGCTTTTTGCGCCGTATCAAGCCAGCGCATATGCAACTGCAGGGCGTGTTGCAAGTCCCGTTCGTGGCGCCAGGCACGCCACTGCCACAGCCCCAGCAGCAGGCCGATGAAAATGAACACAGCACCCACTGAAAGCCCCAGGGTCACGCCCTCACGACGCTGCGTATCGCCGATGGCGTTGGCCTCGGGCAGTTGCACCACCAGCCACCAGGGGGCGTCGTCAATGGCGCTGACCATGGCGATTACCGGCTCATTGCGGTAATTGACGCCGCGCACAATGCCGCGTGCGCCGGCAATGGCCTGCACACCGGGGCTGGCGGTGTGGGTCATGGGCATGGTTTGGCCAAAGGCGGGCAGCCCTGCCTGGGGACGGGGGTTGACGTTGGTGTTGCTGCCATCAGGCAGGCGCTGCAGCAACAGCACCTCGGCATCCTGGTTGTCCACCTGCCAGTCTTGCAGCAAGGGGTAGAGGGTGCTGCGCAAGTCCATCACCAGCCAGACTGCGCCCACCGGGGTGTAGCCATCAAACAGCGGGGCCATGACGCCAAAAAACGGAAAGGCGAAGTAGGGCGATGGCCGCGCCTCAATCGCTACGGGCAAGGCCGAGTCCAGGGCCTGCTGTAAAGCGGCCTGCTCCTGGGCTGGCAAGGGGGGGATCTCGGCGCGGTTATCGGTGCCCAAAACCAGTCGGCCTTGGGTGTCGAGCAGGTAGGCCACCGCGTATTGGCTGTATTCGACCAGGCTGGACAGGCGCTCTTGCAATTGCCGGGCCAGTGGCGCGCTGGGGTGGTGTTGCCATTGGGCCAGGGCCTGGGCAAAAAACGGATCTTGGGAAATGGTGGCCGCATCGGCCATGCGGGTGCTGCGCCAGTGCGCAATGTTTTTGCTCTGCCCTTCTCCCACCAGGCGCAGGCGGTCTTGCATTTGCTGGTGGTATTGCGCCGTACTGTTGCGGTAGGTGTAGCCGATGGCCAATAAAGCGGCCAATACCAGCAGTACCACCAGGAACCAATATCCGTACCGGCGGTGAGACGGGCGCTTTTGTTGGGTCAGCACAGGTTCCATGGGCGGGGGATGGGAAAAGCGTAAGGCGGGGGGGGGGGGGGGGGAGAAAGTAGCAGAATTTAATTAGTCAATTTACTATTTGTAAGAACGTGTTTAAAAGTTTTACGTTTTCAGTCACCCAATATAAATGGAGCGATTGTTCATCTTTATCTCCACAGGAGTGCTCATGCCACTTTTACCCCTACAGCGACGCCAAGCCCTGGCTTGGTTGGCTGCGAGTAGCCTGCCCTTGGCTGCCCGGGCCAGTAGCCCGGATACGGTGCGTATCAATATCTCCCTGGAGCCCGATAGCCTGGACCCCACCCGCTCGGCTGCTGCATCCAATGCCCAGGTCTCGCACCTGAATATTTTTGAGGGGCTGACCAAAATTACCCAGGACGGTAGCACCGCCCCGTTGCTGGCTGAGCGCTGGAGCGTCAGCGCCGACCAGCGCACCTGGCGCTTTACCCTGCGCAGCGGCGTGCGTTTTCACGACGGCCAGCTGCTGGATGCCGACGTGGTGCGCTGGTGTTTTACGCAGGCGCAGCAGCCCGACTGGGGCAATAAAGGGCGGGCCAGCCTGTTTGCCAATATGGCCGAAATACAAGCGCCCGCGCCCGATACCGTGGTGCTGCACCTGCACCAGCCTGACCCCCACCTGCTGTTTCGCCTGGGCGAGAGCTTTGCCGTCATCGTGCACCCGCAAACCGCTGCGCAGGCCGCCACGCAACCGGTGGGGACGGGCCCCTATCGGTTTGAGCGTTGGCAGCGTGGGGTAGCCGTGCATTTACAACGCCACCCCAGGTATTGGGGGACTGCGGGGCAGATTGCCCAGGCGGCGTTTTACTTTCACAGCCAGCCCCAGGCGCAAGCCCAGGCCCTGGCGCGCCAGGACATTGACGTGTTTTTCAACTTTGTCTCTGCCGCGCTGGACCACTACCGTACCGATGCCCGCTACCAGGTGCTGGTGGGCGCTTCGGGCGGCAAGGGGCTGCTGACGCTCAACCACCGTCTGCCCTTGTTCCAGGACGTGCGCGTGCGCCAGGCCCTGACGCACGCCATTGACCGGGAAAAATTCATCCAAACCGCCTTGCGCGGTTACGGCAGCGTCATCGGCAGCCACTTTGCCCCGGGCGATCCGGGCTATATCCGCCTGGCTGCGCAATACCCCTATGACCCTGAACGGGCCCGCCACCTGCTGCAGGCTGCGGGCGTGCAAACCCCGGTGCGGATGACGCTGGCCCTGCCACCTACGCCCTATGCCATGGAAGGCGGCCCCTTGATTGCGCACGACCTGGCGCAGGTTGGTTTTACGGTCGATTTGCAGCGCCTGACCTGGCAACAATGGCTGGCCGGCCCGTTTCGGGGCGACTTCACCATGACGCTCATCAACCACGTAGAGCCCCTGGACTACGCCATCTACGCCGACCCAGGCTATTACTTTGGCTACGACAGTGCAGACTTTCGCACCTTGCTGGCGCAGCACCGCAGCGCCACGGCGGTGCGCCAGCGCCAGCAACTGTTTACCCAAATCCAGCGCTTTTTAGCCAATGAGGCGGCCAACGTCTGGATTTTTAACGCCAGCATTGGCTGCGTGGTGCGCAAAGGCCTGCAAGGGGTGTGGAGCAACTACCCCATCTTTGCGCACGACGTGGCGGCCATGCACTGGGTCAGTTAGGCGGAAGGAGTCTAGGGTTTACCCCTGATTTCTGCGTGCTGCAGCGGCCCGTTTGATAATGGGCCGCTTTACTTGTCCCACCTCCTATGCATCCCCAAGCCCATGCTCTTTGGACCGGCCCGCGCTGGACGCTGGCCGTTTTGCTGGCCGTGCTCGGCATGCTCGGCCCGTTTTCGATTGATACCTATTTGCCGGCGTTTTCCGGCATTGCCCAGTCGCTGCAGACCTCGCCCGTCCACATGCAGCAAACCCTGTCGGCGTATTTGTTTGGCTTTGCCTTCATGAATTTGTTTCACGGGGCACTGGCCGACAGCTTTGGCCGCCGCCCGGTGATTTTGTGGGGCCTGCTGGCCTTTACCCTGGCCAGTGCGGGCTGCGCCCTGGCGCAAAACGTCACCCAGCTGATTGCCTGTCGCGCCCTGCAGGGGTTGTCGTGCGGTGCGGGGGTGGTGGTTTCGCGCGCCATTGTGCGCGATATGTTTGCCCCGTCCGAGGCGCAAAAGGTGATGAGTCAGATCACTATCTTCTTTGGCCTGGCCCCCGCCATTGCGCCCATTTTGGGTGGCTGGCTGTTTGTCGCCTGGGGTTGGCACAGTATTTTTTGGCTGCTTACCGCCATCAGCCTGACGCTGTGGGCGGTGAACTTCAAAATGCTGCCCGAGTCGCTGCACCCCAGCCAGCGCCAGCCGTTTCATGTGCGCCATCTGCTCACCGGGTACTGGCGACTGTGTACCGACCCGCGCTTTATCTTGCTGGCCCTGGCCAGCGGCGTGCCGTTCAACGGCATGTTCTTGTACGTGCTCTCGGCCCCGGCGTTTTTGGGCGATTTGCTGCACCTGCAGCCCACCGAATTTTTTTGGCTGTTTGTCATCAATATTGCCGGCATCATGGGCGGTGCTTGGGCCAGTGGCCGCCTGGCGGGCAAGATTGCCCCGAAAAAACAAATCCGCCACGGCCTGCTCATCATGCTGGTGATCTCGCTCATCAACCTGGCGGCCAACCTGCTATTTACCGCGCATGCGCTGTGGGCGATTCTTCCCATCGGTATCTTTTCCTTTGGCTGGGCGCTGATGGTGCCCGTCGTCACCTTGCTGGTGCTGGACCTGTTCCCGCAGCGCCGGGGCATGGCCTCATCGCTGCAGGCCGTGGTCGGCTCTACGGCCAACGGCCTGGTGGCGGGCCTGCTGGCACCGCTGGTGATGCACTCGGCCATCAGCTTGGCAACCGCTTCTCTGGGGCTGATGCTGATTGGCCTGGTTGCCTGGGTGGTGCTGCACCGGCGCTGGCCAGAGATTGGCCGCACCAGCGAGGAGGGCTAGGTGAACCTCACGGTTTACACGGCGTAGCACGGCTGCTGCCGAGGGCTGCTAGCATGGCAGGCTCTGTTATGGAGTCGGGAAGATATGCAGCCTTTTTACCGTTTAGCCCTTACTGCGCCTGCGCTGGCAGCTCTTTTTTCTATAGTTGGTGCCCACGCAGCACCCAGCGCCGTGATTTCCGCCGTCACGGTTTACCCCGGTACTGCCGTGGTCGAACGCACGCTGCACCTGCCTGCAGGCAGCGTGCAGGCGGTGTTCAGTTGCTTGCCCGCCGGGCTGGACGTGCGCAGCTTGCAGGTACAGGGCCCCGCCGGGGCGCGTTTGGGCGAGATGAATGTGCAGACCATGGAACGCAGCCTGGATGCCGACTGCGCCGACACCCTGCAGCCCCGTGTGCTAGCGGCGGAAGACGCCTTGGCGCAAGCGCAGGCCGAAGTCAAAGCCCTGGAGCTGGTGCAAACCTGGCTGACGACCCAGGCCGGGGCCAGCGAGGGCAACGCCAAAGCCACCCCGCTGGCTGCGCAAGCCCAGGCGCTGCGCCGCTCTGCCACTGACACCTGGACGCAGCTGCACCAGGCCCGGCGCACGCTGCAAGCGCGTGAACAGGAATTGCAGCGCCTGCACCTGCAGCAAGGCAGTGTGCAATCACCCCAAGTGGTGCAGGTGCGTGTTGTCCTGGCCACTACCAGCGATGTGCAGTCCTGCGGCTGACCTACCAAGTGCAGGGCCCCAGCTGGGGCCCCAGCTACCGCGCGAACCTGGATACCGCCGCAGGCCGCTTGCGGCTGGAGCGCCAGGCCATCGTCGCCCAAACCACGGGTGAGGACTGGCGCGGCGTGCGGCTGACGCTCTCCACAGGCCGCCCGCTGGCCCCCACCCAAGGGGTGCTACCGCGCCCATGGCTGCTGGACGTGCAACCACCCCAGCCCCCGGCAGGCGCCGCCGCAGAAATGGCGATGGCAGCCATGCCCGCACCTGCGCCCATGGCCAAAGCCCGGGCCAGCGCAACTCCAGCGGCCCCCACGGCGCCTCTGCCTAGCTTTGATGCGGTCACCACCCAAGGCAGCTACGCCACGCAATTTGCCCTGCCCCAGGCGGTGTCGGTGCCTTCTGGTGGGGAAAAAGTGACTGTGACCCTGGGGCGTGAACAACTGCCGGTGCAGATACTCACCCGCACCGCCCCGGCCATGGGCGAGCACGCCTGGCTGGTGGCGCTGCTACCTACGTTAGAAGGGGATTGGCCCGCTGGCCCGGTAGCGCTGGAGCGTGACCAATCCAGCGTAGGCCAGGGGCGGTTTGACCCCCAGCACAGCAACTTTGCCCGTTTGGGCCTGGCGTTTGGGCGTGATGACCGGGTGCTGGTGCGCGCCGAACCCGTGAAAGAGTTCACCGGCAACACCGGCCTGACTGGTGGGCGCACGGAGCGCAGCCTGGAGCGGCGCTTTACCGTGGAAAACCGCCACAGCAAGGACATTACCGTGCAGGTGCTCGATGCCGCGCCGGTAGCGCAAAACAAGGCCATTCGGGTGCAGTCGGACTACAGCCCGCAGCCCACCAGCACGGACTGGGGCGAGCAGCCCGGCACCGTGCTGTGGCAGCAGGTGCTGGCACCGCGCACCCAGGCGGCATGGCAGGCCCGCCACGTCATCAGTCACGATAAAGATGTGGCGGTGCGTGAGCGCCATTGATGCGCTCACACAAGGTGCTTAAAACTGCACGTCTGCCCGCAGCCAAAAGCTGCGCCCTGGTTCATTCACGCGGGTATTGCCGGGGAAGCCGAACCCAGCGTTGCCCGCCAGGTTCAGATGCTCGGCGTAGGCCTTGTCCAGCAGGTTGTCCACGCCAAAGATTAGCTTGACGTTCTTTTGCACGCGGTAGCTGGCGTTAAGTGACAGCACGCCAAAGCCGCTGCTGGCCCCCATATCCTGCCCCACCACATTGCCCTGGCCTTTGGTGTAGCGGTGCTGCGCCGCCACCAGCCGCCACAGGGCGCCAGCCGTCCATGGGCCGTGGGCATAGTCCAGGCCCAAGCGCGCTTCCAGTGGGGGCATTTGTGGCAGGGCTGTGCCGTCGCTGCTGTTACGCCCCCAGCTATAGGCCAAGGTGGCCTGGGCCGTCCAGGCCGGTGCAAAACGGTAGCTGCTGCCCAACTCGAAACCGGCGGTGCGGGCATCAATATTGCGGGCCTTGCTGGGGCTGCTGGTGTAGTCGAACAGGATGAAGTCCCGCACCATTCCGGCGTAGGCTGAAGTCCAGAGCTGCCAGTTTTTGCCCTTCCAGTTGGCGCCCACATCCAGGCTGGGTGGTTTTTTCCGGCTCCAGCGTGGCAAAAACATTGCCCGCCTTCCCAGAAATCAGCTCCCAATAATCCGGAAAGCGCTGCACATGCCCCAGGCCGATGTAGGTGGTGGCGCCACTGGCCAGTGTCTTTTCCCAGCGCATGAAGCCGCTGGGTAAGGCGTTTTCGTCACGCTTGCCGGTGCTGGCCGGGTTGCGGTAGTCCCACGCCTGGGCGCGATCCAGCCGCAGGCCACCCACCCACAGGCTGCTGGGGGCGGCCTGCCAGCGCAGCTCGGTGAACAGGCCCAGGTTGGCGAACTTGGCATCGCGCACCCACGGCTTGTTCAGGTAGCTCATGCCCATGCCGCTGCGCCCTTCGTGCGTATTGCGCTGCACGTCCAGGCCAATATCGGCGGTCAGTGCCGGGGTCGGCTGCAAGGTCGCAGCCAGGCGGCCACCGGTGACGATGCGCTTGACGTTGCTGGCCATGGGCATCTTGCCCGGGGGCGTGGTGCGGCGCTGGAAGTTGTCCATCAAGTGGTCAGCAGTATTGCGGTAGACCTGCGCTTCGACCTTGGTTAGCCAGGGTGTGATGTTGTCTTTTTGCAGCCGCAGGCCCAGGCTGTCGCGGCGGAACTGGGTACCGTCCATGCCTCGAGCGGCCGAGCGTGCCCAGCCGTCGCCGGCACCGACGCTTAACTCCACCAGGGTGTCGGCATCGGGCGTCCAGCCCAGGGCCGCGTCGGCATTCCATTTGTCCCAACCGGAGGGGATGGACTGGCCGTTGCCATCCTCATAGTCCTGACCATGCGAATGGTTGGCGCTGATGCGGGCGTAGAACTGGGTGTTGCCCACTGCCAAATCGGCATTTTGGTCATTGCGCCCGGCGCTGGCCCCCAGCACGCTGGCGGTGAAATTGACCGGGCCAGCGGCAAAGTCGGGGCGCTCGCGCTCAAAGCGCACCACCCCGGCAGAAGCACCCGGCCCCCACAGCACGGTTTGCGGCCCCTTGATGAGGGTGAGCACATCGAACGTCTCCGGCGCGATGTAGGAGCTGGGCGTGTCCATCCGGCCCGGGCAGGCCCCCAGCATCTGCGTGCCGTTGGTCAGCAGTGGCAGGCGTGAACCGAACTGACCCCGGAACACCGGGTCGCCATTGGTGCCGCCATTGCGCACCGCAGAAAAGCCAGGAATGGTCTTTAAATAATCTGCCGCATCACTGGCCGGCATCGGCTGGCGCGGCACCTTCGGGTCGGCGACCACTTCCACGCCGCTTTGGGTGTGTACCGCAGTGACTACCACTTCATCGAGCAAAGTGGCCGCCGGTGCTGATGCGGCGGGTACGGCAGGCTGGGCCAGTTGTGCTTGGGCCAGTTGCCAGCACAAGGCGGCGCTGGCCAGGGCCAAGGGTTTGATAAATTGCATAGCTGCTTGCGCAGACTGGGTGCGGGTTTCAGTGTGTTTTTTTGAAAATTGCATACAGGTATCCGCCACCTGCATGGCCGCGCTGGAGCGCAGGCCAGAGTGCAGGCGCTTGGGGTGAACTCAAGGTCAGCGCACCACGGCGCAGCCTGGGCGGGGCGTAAAAACGCCGCAACGCCCTAGCAAGGCGCAAGTGCTAGCTGACGAAAAAAGGAACAGTCAAACCAAGAAGGTGGATACCGGCGGCCCGCGTGCCGGTAGGGGCGCTGCGGCCTCTTGTCCCCAAGCGCTGGCGCTGGGGTTGCCCTGGGCGGTGTACCAGCCCAATTGCGGCGGGCGGTAGAGCACGCTGCTGCGTGTCTGCGGCGCAGCCAAGGCGATACACAACAAGCAGGCGGGGCTATGGGCACTGCTGCTGGCCGCGTCGTCGGGGCTGGCAGCGCCATCGTCTGCGGCCACCAGCCACTCGGTCAGCTCTGCCTGGGTGGGCATGGCACCGCAATAGGCCATGCCCGCCATTTCTGCGCTGCTGGTTGCAGTGCTGGCGCTGTGCAGCAGCGGCAAGACCATGCGCACCTGGTTGCCCGAGGCCAGCGCCACCAGCCACAGGGCCGCAAACACCCCCAGCACCCAGGTGCGTAGCGTGTGGTGTTGGCGCAGTCGTTGCAGCATGGTGGGCGATTATGGGTGGGCTTGCCGTGGTGCTTGGGTGGCTTGGTGGAAAAATTTGCTGCAGATCAAACAGGCTTCAAAACAGTGGTTTTGTCAATGCCGAATACGCGTAAATTTTTTATGAAAATAATAATAATTTGTATTAAGTATTGTAAATTCGCGCACGTTGCACCTTGCCGGACGGTTGGCTTTGCCATCAGAGATGGGGAGATGGGCCGTCTTGGATGTGCTGTCAGTTTTTTTACTGCAATGTCCCGCCCCCCTGGGGCGCTTTATTTCTTCAAGGAGTTTTCATGTCTCATCGCATATCCACCCCCAAGGCGCACGGCCGAGCGCGCACGCTGCTGGCATTGGCCGCAGCCGCAGCCTGTGTTTCCGCCCAAGCCCAGGAAGCACAAAGCACAACGCTGTCCGAGGTGGTGGTGTCAGCAGCAGGGTTTGAGCAAGATATTAAGGAGGCTCCAGCCTCCATCACCGTCATTACCCGCGAGCAATTAGAAGAAAAACGCGTAGGTAACTTGGCGCAGGCGCTGGAAGATGTGGAAGGTGTGGACGTGGGGGCTGCCACCGACAAAACCGGTGGCCCAAACATCAGCATTCGCGGCATGGGCAGTGACTACACGCTGATCTTGATTGATGGCCGCCGTCAAAACGCTGCAGGTAACGTCACTCCCAATGACTTTGGCGGCACGCAAACCAGTTTTATCCCCCCGGTATCGGCCATTGAGCGTATTGAAGTTATCCGTGGCCCCATGTCCACCCTGTACGGTTCGGACGCCATGGGCGGTGTGATCAACATCATCACCCGCAAGGTCAGCAAGACCTGGGGCGGCTCCATCACTGTGGATGGCAGCTTGCAAGAAGAATCGGCCTTTGGTGATACCTACGGCGGTAAGTTCTACCTGAGCGGCCCGATCAAACAAGACCTGCTGGGCCTGTCCCTGCGCGGCAGCACGGCGCACCGTGAGGCGGCGGATATCACGTACGTCAAAGACGATGGTGGTTTGGTAGTGCCGACTATGGGCTCCAACCCTGTGAAATCGAAAATCAACACTCTGGGGGCACGCTTGTCACTGACCCCCAGCCGTCAGCACGACATTATTTTGGACGTTGAAACTGGTCGCCAAATCTATGACAACTCACGTGGTCAGATGGGAACGCTGGGGGCGGTAGGTGGCTACGCTGATGAGCAGAAGTACAACCGCGACCAATGGAGCCTGGCCCACACTGGGCGTTATAGCTTTGGTGTGTGGGATACCAGCTACATGGTGAACAAGACCGAAACTATTGGTCGTATCAATCCCTTGACGCTCAATGGTGCGGGTTTGCCTGGTGCTGGCTTGCCACGTACGTTGGAGACGAGCAGCAAAGTCTTGGACACCAAGCTGGTTATGCCTTGGGGGAACCATCTCACTACAGTGGGCGGGCAGTGGCTGGATGCCGAGATGGTGGATGGCGTATCGACCGAAGGTAACTGGACATTTACCCAGAAAGCGCTGTTTGCAGAAGACGAATGGAGCTTGACGGATGCCTTCAAACTGACGGTGGGCGCACGCTATGACCACCACAGTGAATTTGGTAGCAAGGTCAGCCCTCGTGCCTATGGGGTGTGGAGCGTTGCGCCGCAATGGACGGTCAAGGGGGGCATTAGCAATGGCTACCGTACGCCTAAGCTGGAGCAGTTGACGCCGGGGATCAGTGGTTTTGGTCGGCAAGGTGCTTTGCCATTGATTGGTTCGCCCGACCTGAAGCCGGAAACCAGCCGCAGTACGGAACTGGGTATTTTGTTTGATGATGCAGAGCAGCGTTTTGGCGGTGGCGTTACCTTGTTCCATAACAAGTTCAAGGACAAGATCGCTACAGGCGAACCAGTGCCCAACTGTTCCTGGGCTACCAGCCCCAATAAGCCTGGTTGTGTAGACGTGGGGCACTGGCCTGGAATTGAAGAGTTCGGCCAAGCTATCAACATTGATAGCGCCGTGACCCGTGGTGTAGAGCTCAATGCCCGCTACACCTTCAACAAGGCGTGGAGCACCAGCGGGAACTACACCTACACCAAGAGTGAGCAAAAAAGTGGTGAAAACGCTGGCCAGCCGTTAACGGATACGCCTAAGCATGCGGTGAATCTGCGTCTGGATTGGAAGCCTAATACGCAATGGAGCACTTGGGCACGGGTTGAATACCGCAGCGATCGTTACCGCGGTAACCCTGCTTCTAAGACAGCTTCCACTGCCTCTGCAGTCCAGACTTTGGGCGATTACAAGGCCTACACCCAGTTCCATATTGGTGGCAGCTACCGCGCAACGCCCAAGTTCACTCTGAATGCGGCCATTTACAACTTGTTCAACAAGAACTTTATTGACTATGGTTCGTACTCTTATATCGATAAAGGTAAAACGGTAACAAGCTACGCCAACCGCTACCGCAACCCGCAAGAAGGCCGCCGCCTGTGGGTGTCGGGCACTTACGAGTTCTAAAGGGCTTGTGCCGGGAGAAGCCTTCGGGCCTCTCCCACCGCATTCCCCCAACCCGTGCACGCCTTACCGGCCTACGCGGGTTTTTTGCGGGTATTGCCTGCCGGATGCAGAGGTTTATTTCCCCCTGGGTTGTCTGAATTTTTCGCTTGCTTCCTATACGCTTCAAACCTTGGCCGGGGAGCTGGCCGTCTGAGCGTTTGAGAAGGGCATAGTGAGTATTGGCATGAAATCCACCACAGATTTGCATGTCAAACCCGCCAGTGATTTGTATTCGATGCCGCCCTTGTTTGGTGTGATGAAACCATACAGAAGGCATCGAAGCGGTCAAAGTGCATGGCGACGCGACTGCCGCTATCGACCCAGAGCAGACCTGCACTAACGTTGGTATTAGCTCGGAATACGAACGAGATAGTGTTCCGCATCAATTTCTGCCTGCTTACAGCAGACGTGAGAGTATTGCGGAAGCCCGGACAACAAGCTTTGAATCTCCACCTTCTTGGATTCCAGCATCCTGCTACCTAAAACTATCGATTTCACCGCGTCTGCAGGGAACGCGAAAAGATGCACAGCCTCTGGTCCGGCGCCGATTGTCTTGGATGCATCGGAAAGCGGGACAATCATTCTCCACTCTTTCTCATATTCCCATGCATCCCCCTTTGTCAAGAAGATCGAACCATCCTCTACGTCTGACAAAGTGAGCGAAGGGCGCTTTCTACTATAGATAACCTTGCGCAGGTAGCGAAGTTCATCGTCAGCGTTTGCCCTGCGATCGAAGAATGGGGATGCCTCATCGAACTCTATAACGAAGCCCCTGTGCGAGTCTGCATAGTGCGCCCACATTAAAAGGTTGTCCGGATCTTCCGTAAGGCAAAGTATCCCGAAAAGCTCCTCCAGTTTTCGCGCCATGGTCTCTTGCAGGTGCGGCATCATCTGCGTAGATAGGCTGTTTAAGCTGGCGAGCAAAGTTGGAAGCTGGCTTTTGAGGAAAGCTTCCAGGGCGTGCGCAGGTATCAGCGAACGAAGCTCGTTTGGGAGCTTCGCAAGTTCCTCGGTAAGCACGCGCGGTAGCACTCGTTTAAATTCGGCGGCGGCGTAATCTGGCGTAGCGATTGCAGCTAAATGCGGTTTGAGTTCAAAGGGATCGTTCAGTACCGCTGGCGAGGAAAAGCGAATGCACTGGTTCTGAACCACATCGGTCCGATCTGGATGTAGATACTTGTAGAGTGACATTTTTGATGGATAACTAGATTTAGACGATAGGTAAATAGGCTCGTCGCTCTTTTTAAACTGAATCTACCCACCCTTCTGAGCGTGAGCAATCGCAAGTAAAACCTTTAGGCAAATCTAGAAATTTTGAGATTGAAGCTTGTTGCAAGTAGTCCAAATACCAATGAGGAATGTCTGCTTCTGGCCGTAAGAGGCCGGTCATTGAACTTGTCAATGTGGCTGGTGCTATGACGCGGTTGGGTGGTGGATTGGCGATGCGAACGCATGGCGAGTACTCATCCGACAATGTAACGGGCTGCATCTCCAAAGAAATCAACGGACATGCTGGCTGTCGAGGATGCGATCAAGCTGTATCTGGCGCTGCCACGATAGCGTTTTGTCGGACTTTAGGCATGGCCTGCGTGGATTTTTTCCGGGTATTACCTGCCAGAAACAGAGGTTTACCCGGTGTGCACAGCTTCTTTACAACGGCCCTGCACCATGCAGGCACCGATTACGAAGGAGTTGCACCATGGAAACCATCGCTACATTTCTGGCCCTTGAACTTGCCACTCTGGCACTGCTGTATGGCTGGCATGTTCATCGCAGCGGCCTATGAATTTATCTAAAGAAAGAGCTGCTACCGCTTGTTATTTATGGATTTCAGGTTGTTTTGTCTTTGAAATCCATTGAATAAAAGCGGTAGCAGCTCTTTTTTCAATAGTGTTTTGGCTATGTGCCCAGGGCCACGCGCACGGCCTGGATGCAGACGAACGGCATGGCACCGCCATGGTCGGCGCCGGGCCAGACGGTGTAGTCGCACGCCAGGTTCGGCACCGGTGCCAGCAGGGCGGGCAGGCCAGCGGTGTTGCCGATTTGCGGAGTGTGGCGCAGCCGGGCAGCGCCAGGGCAGTGGCGTCCACGGCCAGGGTGGCGCTGTTGGGCGTGTTTTGTTTTGCGTTACAGCCGCCGGATCTGAGTTCCTCGTTTGACCCTTCTGTAGTCTTGCCCAACTCTTTAGCCCTTGGCGGGTGTAGCTCGCCCCTGAAGAACTGGATAGTTGCCTGTCAATTACTTGATAGTTGGGTGCTTGTAGCCTTATAGTGTTGTGCCACCAATCCACAACCAATCCGCAACCATCAGCCATGACAAATAACAAGCCATTGAACCAACTGCGGCGCATCATTACCGCTGCCGTACTGGAACATCCCAGGGACTTGACGCGCCACCTCATGGACACATTTGGCGTGTCGCGTCAGACAGCCACCCACTACATCAAGCAATTGGAAGAAGAAGGCTGGCTAGCCAGAAGCGGGCCAGCCACACGCCCGGTGTTTAGCCCCGGTTTCAAACGCCAAGTAGCACGTGGTTTTGAGCTGCAAGGCCTGGAGGAAGACCGGGTTTGGTCGGAATCGTTTCGCCCCTACTTCAACATGCCAAACAACATCCTGGCCGTTGTGCAGCATGGTTTTACTGAAATTCTCAACAACGCCATAGACCACTCCGGGGGCAGTCGCGTATTTATTGTGGCTACCCAGACAGAAGAAAATTTCACCCTTGCCATCTCTGACAATGGCATAGGCATCTTTGAAAAAATTACCAAAGCCCTGAATCTCCCGGATATGCGCCAAGCCTTGTTTGAACTCTCTAAAGGCAAACTCACCACAGACCCCAGCCGTCACAGTGGTGAAGGTGTGTTCTTCACATCGCGCATGTTTGATAACTTTGTCATCAGTGCCAACGCCCTGGAGTTCAACCATGACCAGGACTTTGCCCTTGACGTACTGTGTGAAGCGCAAGACGGCCTGTTTTCCAACGGCACCTTGGTGTGGATGCAAATTGCCCTCAGCAGCACACGCACACCCCAGCAGGTTTTCCAGGAATTTACAAACGCCCCGGAAGATTTTGACTTCTCACGCACCGTAGTGCCCATGCGCTTGGCGCAGTTTGGCGACGAGCAGCTTATTTCCCGCTCTCAAGCCAAACGTCTGATAGCCAGGTTCGACCGTTTCAAAACAGTGGTGCTGGACTTCTCTGGCATTCAAGTCATCGGCCAGGCATTTGCTGACGAGCTATTCCGTGTGTACGCTAACACCCACCCCGATGTTGAGCTTGTCCCTAAACACATGACGCAAGAAGTTGAGCGCATGTACCAACGCGCAATAAGCCCGCGCATGTGAGCATCAAAAGACTACAGGCCCAGGGATGGGATTCCTACGGTGCTCATGCGGTGTTTCAGGCATGACCTGTGTGGGTTTTTCCGGGTATTACCTGTCGGAAACAGAGGTTTACCCGCTACGCACAGCTTCTTTACAACGGTCTTGCACCATGCAGGCACCGATTACGAAGGAGTTGCACCATGGAAACCATCGCTACATTTCTAGCCCTTGAACTTGCCACTCTGGCACTGCTGTATGGCAGGCATGTTCATCGCAGCGGCCTATGAATTTATCTAAAGAAAGAGCTGCTACCGCTTGTTATTTATGGATTTCAGACTGTTTTGTCTTTGAAATCCATTGAATGAGAGCGGTAGCAGCTCTTTTTTCAATAGTGTTTTGACTATGCGCCCAGGGCCACGCGCACGGCCTGGATGCAGACGAATGGCATGGCACCGCCATGGTCGGCGCCGGGCCAGACGGTGTAGTCGCACGCTAGGTTCGGCACCGGTGCCAGCAGGGCGGGCAGGTCGGCGGCGCTGCCGGTTTGCGGGGTGCGGCGCAGGGCGGCCTGGCGTTCGGGGTTGGCGGGGCGGCTGGCGCCGCGGCGCTGTTCTTCGCTGCCCTGGCTCAGATGCAGGGCCAGCGGCCCCGGCAGGCGCTGGCCCGGTGGCGTATGGCGGGTGACGAAGGCGGCGCAGGTGTCCAGAATCCGGCCTTCTTCCCACCACAGCGACGGGCTGCCGGCCACGTAGCGCTGGAACATGGCGGGCCGGGTGAACAGTGCGTGCAGTACGCACAGGCCGCCAAAGGAGTGGCCCACCAGCGTCTGCCGCCCCATGTCGGCCGGTAGCTGGCCGGCCACCAGCGGCTGCACCCGGGTGGCGATGAAGTCGAGGAAGGCGTCCGCCCCGCCCTGGGCCAGCCCCTGGCTGGTGGGGCCGATACCAGAGTAGGGCGGGGTGTAGTCGTAGGTGCGGGCGGTGCGGTCATGCACTTCGCCGCTGCCCGGCGGCAGGGCGTGGCCCAGGCCGACCACGATGGCGCTTTCGCCCCGCAGCGCAGGCCCGCGTGCGCCCCGGTTGTGCAGCAACTGGGCGACCAGGGGGAACATGAGGTTGCCGTCCAGCACGTAAATCACCGGAAAGCCGCCTGCGGGTGACTCCCCTTCGGGCCGATAGACCATGATGCGGTGCTGCCGCGCCGCCGTGCTGCCGGGCAGGGGGGCGGCAGGCATATCCAGGTAGAACGTGCCGGGCATGGCCCAGGGCCGGGCGGATGCCAGGGGGGCATTCTGGCGGGGTGTGGCGCAGCCGGGCAGCGCCAGGGTAGTGGCGGTGGCCAGGGTGGCGGTCAGCCAGGTGCGGCGGGTGGCGGGATGAGGGGGCATGGCAAGGATTCTTTCTGGCCTGTCACACCCGCGCAGGTGGTTGTCCAGCGACGGCGTTCATTGGGCGCGCTGGATTCCCGCCTGGGGGGAATGACGGGCGTGGATGTCGTGGAAAAAGTGTAGGCCTTTTATTCAGGTGGACGGCTGTGGCACGGCCCAGACGCTATCTGCCGGGCCGTGGCGCGTGCGCCGCGCCGTGGCTTTGGCCATCCATGCCAGCGCCAGGCCGCCGACCAAGGCGGTGACGTCCACCGCCAGGGTGGCGCTGTCGGCCCAGGCGCCCGTACCGGGCAGGAGCCAGCCCAGCAGGGTGGAGAGCGGAATCATCAAGGTACAGCCTGCCGCGAACCACAGCAAGGGTGCTGCAGCACGTGCTGCGCTGCGCCACAAGGCCCAGATCACGCTGGCAAAGAACACGGCGTAGTAGATACCGATGTGCCAGGTGGCCATATCTTCTACCCGGCCAGGTAGCCATTTGGCAGCCGCCATCGTCAGCGAGATGCCTGCCACGCAGCCCATGCAGACACCCACCGTCAGTCCTGCCAGAACGCTGGTATCCCGTCGCTGTGTGGGCATAGCACTGTTTTTGCGCTGCACCTTGCGCCGGGCTTCCACCCACAACAGGTTGCCGCTATAGAACAGCCAGGCACCGGCCAAACCCAGTAAAAAATACAGCCAAGTTACCGCCGTACCGCCAAAAGAAGCCATGTGCAATGCAAAAAAGCTGCTGATAAACAGGTTGGGCGTGCTTTGCTGGCCAGAGAGGTAGTCTTTGGAAAGCAGCTTGCCGCTGTAAGGGTCAAGCGCCGCAAATCCTCCTACGGCGCGGGGCGAGATGCCCTGCGGGTCCTTGCCCCATACCCGCACTATGGGGCGGGGGCCGGTGACCTGGGCGTATTGCAGGCCGTTGGGTTCAAAGCCTGGCGCCATTTCCTGCACGATGCGTACCAACTCTGCAGGCGGCAGCATATCGGCGGGGTTACGGGCGGCGGGTGAGAGGGGATTCGTTGTACCGGGAGCGCTGGGGGCACTGGCCGCAGGCTGCGCCCATTGACCTTGGTGAATGAGCTTGTCTTGCACGGCGTAGATTTGGTCGTGGTAGGCAAAAACCACTGAACTCAAGGCCATGACGATATGAAATGGCAGGCTGATGATGCCGACTACGTTATGGGCATCGAGCCACATGCGCTTTTTGTTTTTACCAATGCGCAATGCAAAAAAGTCCTTGACCAGAGTGGGAAGCAACACCACTACGCCAGAGACCAGGGCCACGCCATACAGGATGGCCACCACCCCCATGAACCAGCGATAGGGGTCAATATCTGCAGGCAGGCCCACCACACGGTGCAGTACGTCAATGAACTCCACCAGTTGGGCGGGTTGTTCCTCGCGCACGTGTACGCTGCCATCAGCGGTCAGCGTGGCTGCGTAGTGGCGTGTGCTGCGCTCGTCATGGTCATCGGCATGGGGGTCGCGAATTTTCCATTCCAGGCGGGGGATGGCTTGGCCGTTTTCCAGGCGCATTGCCACGCCGCGCAGGGCAGCGGGTTGGGTGGCCAGGGTCTGGGTAATCAGCGGTTGTACGGCATCTAGCGGCACGGGCTGTAGGACGGCAGCAGGCGCAGTGGCCCAGCGCCGTAGCGGTTCCTTGAAAACCGTCAGCGCCCCGGCATAAAAGGCGATGAACAGCGCCAGGCCGCTCAAAATACCTGCCCAGGTGTGCACAGACTTGTAGTTGCGGATGAAGTCAGCTCTCATACAACACCTCCTTGGCGCATCAGCCACCACAGGGCCAGCGCCAAGGCGTTGGCCCCAGACAGCCAGGCCCAGGCGCGCCAGCCTGAGGCAAAGAAATACACCAGCGATAACGTGCCCAACCATACGGGCGGTACCAGCCACATGGCTAATTGGCCGCTGACGGCCAGGGGCAGCTTGGCCAGGGGCAGCATCAAAAGGGCGCTGGCAGTCAAGGCCAGCGTCAGGCCCAGCACCAGACCGGCCAGGGTTTTCGAGAGCCAGTCGGCCTGAATGGGAGGGCGTTGCTGGCGCTTGGCAGAGGGGGTGGATTCAGCGGATTCAGCGAGTACGGCGGACATGGACCAGCGCTCCCAGGTAAGGCCAGACAACCAACACCAGCATCAGCACGGTGCCCAGCATGAAGGTGGCAGCCAGTCGCTGCATATCTTGGGCAAAGGCCAGCCAACTGGACAGCAGCAAAACAGCACTGGCCGACCGCGCTGGCCATTGGGGCCAGCAGGCAGCCCACAGGCGCTGGTGGGGCGAGGTGGCGTACAAACACAGTCCCGCCAGGCTTGCAGCCAGCAGACCGAGAAGGGTAAACAGGGGCATAACAGACACCAGGGGCATGAAAAAGCAATACCTCCAGCCGAATCTGTAAGCACGGCTGGAGGCAGGGGCTGGTGGTTTAGAACGAGATGGTGCTGGAGAGCTTGAAGGTACGCGGGGCACCGGGCATCACGAAGCCGTCGCCAAACGTGCCGATCCAGTAGCGCTTGTTGGTCACGTTTTCCACGCTGGCGTTAAAGCGCACAGGCGTATTGGCGATCTTGGTGGCGTAACCAGCATTCAGATCCAGGCGGTTCCACGCCGGGGCGCGCAGCTTGTTGCCTGAGTCCACCCATTGCGAGCTGGTGTGGATAACACGGCCACCGACTTTCAAGCCTTGCACGGGGGTATCCCAATCCAGGCCGATGCGGGCACGCCACTCCGGTACGCCGAAAGTATCCTTGCCGGTGTTGCGCTGCTCGGACTGGATGTGGGTGATGCCGCCCAGCAAAGAGATGGTTTTGGTCAGGTTGCCAAATACGCTCCACTCCAGGCCGCGCAGGCGCTGTTCGCCACCTTCCTCCAAAGCTGCGGGAGCGGTGCCGGTGAAAGAGGGCCGCTTGATCTGGAAGGTGCTGATGGTGTGTGTCAACTCGCCAGATTCCAGCTTCAGGCCCAGTTCCATCTGCTTGGTGACTTTAGGTGCCAGGGATTCCCCCGCATTGGCGTAGCCGGTGCCGACCACCTGGCCTGGCTCTAGCCCTTCGGTGTAGTTACCAAAAAGAGAGAGGTTGTTGCCCCAAGGGCGCACCACTGCTGCCAGCATGGGCGAGAAGCGGCTCTTGCTGTAGTTGGAGTCCTTGCCACCGGTTACCGGTGTTTTGATGGTCTGGTGACGGCCTCCGACGGTGAGCAATACTTTTTCGTTCGCAAAATCCAGGGTGTCGGCAATGGCCAACGAGCGGAATTCGTTCTCGGTGGTGTATTGCTTCCAGTCCGGCGCAGCAGGGAAAACGGGCGCCACCGGATCGTACATATTGGTGGTGTAGCAGTAGTTGCAGGCCGTGTTGACCGTCCCTTCCTTGTGCTTGAGGATATTGGCCGACAGTTGCAGGCGGTGCTGCACGCTGCCGGTGGCGAACTTGCCGATGACCCCGGCCTCGGCAGTGCGGCGCTCGGACTTGGTGTGCACGTTGTAGATGGCGCCGCGCGTGGTGCCGTCCGCGCCGGTGACGACGGCGCGGGTACCGAACAACAGACCCTTGCCCTCGGCTTCCGAACCACCAAAGGCCAGATAGCCTTGCCAGTTTTCAGTGAAGTCGAACTCGGCACGCGCCAGTAGGCCGCTGTTGTCGTACTGGCCGTGGGTGCCACGGAACATATTGGTATCGCCCTTGGGTGGATCGAGCAGATAGCCAAGACCAGGGGTGCCCTTGACGCCCGAGAAGCTGAACATGCCGGGGCTGCCGCCGTCGATCTTGTTCACGCTGCTGTACACGTCCAGGGAGAAGCGTGCCCGGTCGCCCAGGTAGTCCAGGCCCAGGGCGGCCACCTGGCGTTTTTGCTTCTCGTCCTTGGCGCCCATCTTGCCGTCGCCATAGACGCCGTTGAAGCGCAGGCCCAGGCGTTTTTCCTGGCCAAAGCGTTGGCCCACATCCACGTGCACCTGCCCGTAGGCGTGCGAGCCGTAGGTGAAGGTCATTTCCGCAATTGGCTGGGCGCCAGCCCGCTTGGTCACCATGTTGACGGTGCCGGCAACGCTGGACAGTGGCGGCATGCCCGACAGCAGTACGTTGGGGCCGCGCAGCACTTCCACGCGTTCGAACATTTCAATGGGCACCGAGTTGGCCGGGGCGATGCCGTACAGGCCATTGGTGGCGATTTCCATGGCCGTCATATCCAGGCCGCGCAGGTTGAAGTTTTGCAGCAGGTGGTTTTTGTTGGTGGTAAAGACGATGGCGGAGTCGTTCTCCAGCACGTCTTGCAGCGTCAGGGCTGACCAGTCTTCGGCCAGCTCGCGGGTGTAGGCGTTCACATGCACGGGCGCATCGACGATGGATGTGGCCCCCAGAATGCCCAGGCGAGCGCCCTTGGCAGCCTTGCGGCCCGGGGCCAGGCTGGGCAGGTCCTCGCGTTCATAGTGGTCGCGCACCGTCACCTGGGGCAGTGCTGTTGGGGCTTGTGCTGCCGTGGTTTGTGCCAGGGCCGGTGTGGCAGCTCCTGTGGCCAGCAGCACCAGCGCTGCCAACGTTTTTAGCGGTGGTAACTGACCTGCGGTTGAGCGCGTAAAGCGTGCGTACATTCTCTTTTCTCCAAGCAAATAAAGCGAATGAGAATGATTGTAAATTAGGTTTACACACGATTTACACAAATAATGTTCTGGGTTTCAGCGTAGAAATTAAAAAAAAGATAGCTGTTAGCGCTTTGTACTCATCAATTTCAAGTATATAAATTCATGAAACTAATGAATAGCAAGCGATAACAGCTATCTTTTTGGTAGCTTATATTGTAAAGACCCAGGTCAGGGCTTGCCAATCCCCAGCAGCTCCACCTCAAAGTTCAGCGTGGCATTGGGCGGAATCACACCACCGGCACCGCGGCTGCCGTAGGCGATGGCGGGGGGGCAGGTGAGCTTGGCTTTGCCGCCGACCTGCATTTTCTGCACCGCCTCGGTCCAGCAGGGGATGACCATGTCCAGCGCAAACACGGCGGGTTTGCCCCGGGCGATGGAGCTGTCGAAATCCTTGTCGCTGCCGGGCAGCCAGCCACGGTAGTGCACTTGCACCATGTCGGTGGCCTTGGGGCTGGGGCCGCTGCCTGCGGTGAGGGTTTCAAACACCAGGCCGCTGGCGGTGGTCTCGGGTGCGGCGTGGGCGGCGCTGGCGGCGACTGTGGCAAATAGGGTACAGAGAAGGAGTTTTTTCATGTGGTTACTTTCGGTGGAAAAACTGGGGTGTGAGGCGGTGCCCGATCGCGCCGTGCTAGGCGCGCTGGCCGTAGTCACGCTGGCCAAAAATGGCGCTGCCCACGCGCACCATGGTGCTGCCGGCGGCAATGGCCAGGGCCATGTCGGCGGACATACCCAGACTCACGGTATCGAGCTGGGCCAGCCCGGGCAGGGCCTGCAGTTGCTGGAACACGGCCACCACTTGGCGGTGTACGGCCAAGGTGGCGGCGGCGCTGGGTTGGGGGTCGGGGATGCTCATCACGCCGCGCAGCACCAGGTGGGGCAGCGCGGCAATGGCTTGGGCCAGGGCGGGGGCGTCTTGGGGGCTGCAACCGGCCTTGGTGGCGCCGCCATCGACGTTGACCTGGATGCACACCTGCAGCGGCGGCAGGTGCGCTGGGCGCTGGGCGGATAGGCGCTCGGCGGTTTTCAGGCGGTCAATGGTGTGCGCCCAATGAAAGTTTTCTGCCACCAGGCGGGTTTTATTGCTTTGGATGGGGCCGATGCAGTGCCAGGTCAGCGGCGGCACGTCGGTCATGGCGGCCAGTTGGGCGATTTTTTCTACGCCTTCCTGGATGTAGTTTTCGCCAAAGTCGCGCTGGCCGGCCAGGGCTGCGCTGCGCACGGCCTGGGCCGGAAAAGTTTTGGAGACGGCAAGCAGCCGCACCGCCGTGCTGGCACGCTGGGCCTGCGCTGCGGCGGCGGCAATTTCGGTGGTGACGGTGTGCAGGTGCTGGGCAATCGGGTTCATAACGTAGTCATAATCAATCTTCTTGAGCGTACCAAACGATAAGCAGGAGATTGCCGTGGACATCACCACTTTGTTGGCTTTCGGTGTGAAAAACAAAGCGTCGGACTTGCACCTGTCCGCCGGGCTGCCGCCCATGATTCGCGTACACGGCGACGTGCGGCGCATTAACGTCGAGCCGCTGGACCACAAGGCGGTGCACAGCATGGTCTACGACATCATGAACGACAGCCAGCGCAAGGCCTACGAAGAAGACCTGGAGGTGGACTTTTCCTTTGAGATTGCCGGCCTGGCACGTTTTCGTGTCAACGCATTCAACCAGTACCGGGGCGCAGCGGCGGTGTTTCGTACCATTCCCAGCAAAATTTTGACGCTGGAAGACCTGAACGCGCCGAAGATTTTTGCCGACCTGGCCTTGAAGCCGCGCGGCCTGGTGTTGGTCACTGGCCCCACGGGCTCGGGTAAATCGACCACCTTGGCTGCGATGGTGGACTACCTCAACAGCAATGAGCAGGGCCACATCCTGACGGTGGAAGACCCCATCGAATTCGTGCACCAGTCGAAAAAATGCCTGGTCAACCAGCGCGAGGTGGGGCCAATGACCAAGAGCTTTTCCGCCGCGCTGCGCTCCGCCCTGCGTGAAGACCCGGACTGCATTCTGGTTGGTGAAATGCGTGACCTGGAAACTATCCGTCTGGCGATGACGGCAGCGGAAACCGGCCACTTGGTGTTCGGCACCCTGCACACGTCCAGCGCCGCCAAAACCATTGACCGGGTGATTGACGTCTTTCCGGCAGAAGAAAAGGAAATGGTGCGGGCCATGTTGTCCGAGTCGCTGCAGGCGGTGATTTCGCAAACCCTGTGCAAGACCAAGGACGGCAATGGCCGCGTGGCGGCGCACGAAATCATGATTGGCACCAGCGCCATCCGTAACCTGATTCGTGAGGCCAAGGTGGCGCAGATGTATTCGGCCATCCAAACGGGTTCGAACTTCGGCATGCAGACGCTGGACCAGAACCTGACCGACCTGGTGCGGCGCAACGTCATCAGTGCTGCCGAGGCGCGCAGCAAGGCCAAGACGCCGGAAAACTTCCTCGGTTAATGCCCCTCCCTTGTGCCCTCTTCCGCCCCTTCACATCCCCTAAAGGCATAGACGATGGAACGCGATCAAGCCAGTAAATTCATCAACGACCTGCTGCAGCTCATGGTCAACCGCAAGGGCAGTGACTTGTTCCTGACCGCTGACTTTCCCCCCGCCATCAAGGTGGACGGTAACGTGGCCCGCGCCTCGCAGCAGGCGTTGTCGTCCAGCCACACCATGGCGCTGGCCCGCTCCATCATGAGTGACCGGCAAATGGCCGAGTTCGAGCGCACCAAGGAATGCAACTTCGCCATCTCGCCCGCAGGTATTGGGCGTTTTCGGGTGAATGCCTTTATCCAGCAGGGCAAGGTCGGCATGGTGCTGCGGACGATTCCGGCCGACATCCCCACCATTGACGGCCTGGGCCTGCCCCAGGTGCTCAAAGATCTGTCCATGACCAAGCGCGGGCTGTGCATTTTTGTGGGGGCGACGGGTTCGGGTAAATCCACCTCGCTGGCCGCCATCGTGGACTGGCGCAACCAGAACTCGCACGGCCACATCATTACGGTGGAAGACCCGATCGAGTTCGTGCACCCGCACAAGAACTGCATCATCACCCAGCGCGAGGTGGGGCTGGATACCGATAGCTGGGAAGCGGCCCTGAAAAACACCCTGCGCCAGGCCCCGGACGTGATTTTGATGGGGGAAATTCGTGACCGCGAAACCATGGAACACGCCATCGTTTTCTCCGAAACCGGTCACCTGTGCTTGGCGACGCTGCACGCCAACAGTGCCAACCAGGCGCTGGACCGCATCATCAACTTCTTCCCCGAAGAACGGCGCGAGCAATTGCTGCTGGACTTGTCGCTGAACCTGCGCGGCATGGTCTCGCAGCGCCTGATGCCGCGCCAAGGCAGCAAGGGCCGAGTCGCCGCGCTGGAGGTGATGCTCAACACCCCGCTGGTCTCCGACATGATTGCCAAGGGCGATGTGGTAGAGATCAAGGAAATCATGCACAAAAGCCGCGAGCTGGGCATGCAAACCTTTGACCAGGCGCTGTTTGACCTGTTCGAGGCCAACGCCATCACCTACGAAGATGCGCTGCGCAATGCCGACTCGGTCAACAACCTGCGCCTGCAAATCAAGCTGCACAGCACCCGCGCCAAGGCTGACCTGATGGCCGGTACGGAAAACTTCAAAGTGATGTAGGTGCTTGCTGCTTACCAACCTGCTCAACCTGCTCAACCTGCTGGAAGACGTTTCTTTATGACTGCACAACAACAAACCGCCCCCCGTGACTACGCCCCTAGCACCCCGCGCAAACTAGCCTTTATCGGCTTGGGCGTGATGGGCTGGCCCATGGCCGGGCACCTGGCGCTGGCAGGGCACAGCGTGACCGTCTACAACCGCACCAGCGCCAAGGCGCAGGACTGGACGGCTGCCTTTGCCGCGACCGAGCGTGTGCAACATGCCACTACCCCCCGGCAAGCCGCGCAAGGGGCTGACGTGGTGCTGTGCTGCGTAGGCAACGATGACGACGTGCGCAGCGTAGTGCTGGGTGCAGAGGGCGCCCTGGCCGGTATGCACGCTGGCGCGGTGCTGGTGGACCACACCACCGCATCGGCTGCGCTGGCGCGCGAGCTGTATGCCAGCGCCCAGGCGCAGGGCGTGGCGTTTATCGACGCACCCGTCTCCGGCGGGCAGGCCGGGGCGCAAAACGGGCGTCTGACGGTGATGTGCGGTGGCGATGTCGCCGCCTTTGCCCGGGTCGAATCCGTGCTGGCCTGCTTTGCCCAGGCCGTGACGCTGATGGGCCCCAGCGGCAGCGGGCAGCTGACCAAGATGGTCAATCAAATCTGTATCGGCGGCCTGCTGCAAGGCTTGTCTGAGGCGATTGCCTTTGGCCAAAAAGCGGGGCTGGATATTGAAAAAGCCCTGCAGGTGATTGGCAAGGGCGCAGCGCAAAGCTGGCAATTGGACAACCGGGGCAAGACCATGGCGCAGGACGCCTTTGACTTTGGTTTTGCCGTGGACTGGATGCGCAAAGACCTGGGCCTAGTGCTGCAAGAAGCCGCCCGCAACGGCGCGCGCCTGCCGGTCACGGCCCTGGTGGACCAGTTCTACGCCGACGTGCAGGCCCAGGGCGGCGGGCGCTGGGATACCTCCAGCCTGATTAAGCGCTTGCGCTAGCGGCCTCGCCCTCTTTGCCGCCGGGGTTGCCACCGGGCAGGGGCAGGGCGGCTGGCGGGGGCGCTGCGCCGGGGGCAGCGGCTGCGCCCAGTGTTTTGCCCTTGGGCACGTCGGTGCCCGCGCGCCAGCGGCGCAGTACGCGCTGAAAAATCAAGGCGTTGGGAATTTGCACCAGGGCGCCGGCATTGGCCTCGGTCGCATCTTCCAAGGTGGTGTAGAGCAGGTTGATGTCCACCACCTTGCCCAGGGCACCGGGCTTTTCGGCGTTGTCCAGCAACTCGATATAGTCGCCCACCGTGAACGGGCGGCCCGTAAAAATCAAGAACGCGCAAAACAGGTTGGACAGCACGCTCCAGGCCGCGAAGAACGCCACTGCGCCCACCGTGGCAAAGCCGGTGAAAGCCGACCACAGCACCGTGGCCGAGACGCCCAGGCGCTCCAGCACCAGCAGCACCGCTCCGCTGACGATGAGCCAGCGGATGACGACGTTGATCGGCATCAGCAGCTCGTGCGGCAACTGGTAATGCGTGCTGGCGCGGCGCAGCAGGCGGCAAAACAGCCGATGCAGCAGCCAGGCGGCCAGGATGATGAGCGCGATTTGCAGCAGCGGAATCATCACGTCCAGCCATTCCTGCGCCCAGTCGGGTAAATGGGTCTGCCAGGAGCGAAAGCGTTGGATGGGAGTCATAAAAGCAAGCAGGCAAAAGGGGATAAAAAAGGGCACGTTCCTGCCGTGCCCTGGGGGTGTGCGCCGTGGCGTATCAGGCCACCTTGCCCAATTACACCTGTTCGCGGCGCAGCGCCGGGAACAGGATCACGTCGCGGATGCTGGGGCTGTCGGTCAGCAGCATCATCAATCGGTCAATGCCAATACCGCAGCCGCCGGTGGGGGGCAGGCCGTACTCCAGCGCGCGGACAAAGTCGTGGTCAAAGTACATGGCTTCATCGTCGCCGCTGTCTTTGGCCGCTACTTGGGCGTTAAAGCGCTCCACCTGGTCTTCGGCATCGTTCAATTCTGAGAAGCCGTTACCAAACTCGCGCCCGGTGATGTACAGCTCAAAGCGCTCGGTCACTTCCGGGCGTTCGTCGTTGGCACGCGCCAGGGGGGAGATTTCTGTGGGGTGTTCCATGATGAAGGTGGGGTTCCACAGTTTTTCTTCCACCACTTCTTCAAAGTACAGCACCTGCAGGCCCGCCAGGGTGCGGGTGCTGAGTTTGTCCTTGTCCTCGTTCATGCCCAGCTTGCGCAGCGCGTTGATGAGCCAGTCGCGGTTGGTGACGTTCTCGCCCGCCTCGGTGTATTTGACGATGGCCTCGGGAATGGTCAGCCGCTCAAACGGCGCGGCCAAATCCACGGGCTTGCCTGCGTAGGTGCAGGCCAGCGTGCCCACGGCCTGCAGGGCAGCATCGCGCACCAATTGCTCGGTAAAGTCCATCAAATCACGGTAATTCCACCAAGCGGCGTAGAACTCCATCATCGTGAACTCGGGGTTGTGGCGCACGCTCACGCCCTCGTTGCGGAAGTTGCGGTTGATTTCAAACACCCGCTCAAAACCGCCCACCACCAAGCGCTTGAGGTACAGCTCTGGCGCAATGCGCAGGTACATCTCTTGGTCCAGCGCGTTGTGGTGGGTGATGAACGGCTTGGCATTGGCCCCACCGGGGATGGGGTGCAGCATGGGCGTTTCCACCTCTAAAAAGCCGTGCTCCACCATGAAGTTGCGAATTCCGGCCACGGCCTTGCTGCGCGCCACAAAGCGCTGGCGGGCACCCTCGTCCATCATCAAATCGACGTAGCGCTGGCGCACTTTTTGCTCGGGGTCGGCCATGCCGTGGAATTTGTCGGGCAGGGGGCGCAGGCTCTTGGTCAGCAGGCGGATGCTGGTGGCTTTGAGCGACAACTCACCCGTTTTGGTCTTCATCAGCGTGCCTTCTGCGCCGATGATGTCGCCCAAGTCCCACTTCTTGAAGTCGTCGTACACCGCTTCGCCCACGGCATCGCGGGTGATATAGACCTGGATGCGCCCGGTAGCGTCCTGGATGGTGGCAAAGCTGGCCTTGCCCATCACGCGCTTGAGCATCATGCGCCCGCCCACGCTGACCGCTAGGGCCTGCGCCTGCAGGGCTTCGCCGTCTTGCTCGCCATATTGCGCGTGCAGGGGCGCTGCGCGGTGCTGGGGCTTGAAGTCGTTGGGGAAGGCGGCTGCGCCCTGGGCCTTGGCCTGCTCACGCAGCGCTTTGAGCTTGTCGCGGCGCTCGGCAATCAGTTTGTTCTCGTCTTGGGGGGCAGCGTTTTCAGGCGCTTGGGCAGGTGCTTGGGCGGTAGTGTGTTCGGACATGGGTGCAGCAAAAAGTCAGCCAGCAAGGCTGGAAAAACAAGCCAAAACCGGCGATTGTAATTTTTTTGCCCTGCGCCCAGACCTGCATGGCTTAATCTTGAGGCTGTTCTGCCAGTAACGCTATTTTAAAGATAGCTTCTACCGCTTATGGTTGCTGGATTTTGGATAAAAAACAATCTTAAGTTGCTGTATACACAGCGTAAACAGCTATTATTTTTATTGGAATTTCCCATGTTGATGCAAATTCTGCAGTTCCTCCTAGAAGTCGCCAGTGGCCTGCTGGCCGGTGCCTGCCTGCTGCGCCTGTACATGCAGGCCCTGCGCGTGCCGTTTAACAACCCCGTGGGGCAGTTGGTGTTTGCGTTGTCGGACTGGCTCATCCTGCCGCTGCGCCGCGCCATCCGCCCCGGCGGACGCGGCTGGGATATGTCTTGCCTGGTCGGCGCGCTGCTGGTTCAGCTGGTGCACTACCTGCTGCTGTGGCTGCTGGGCGGCGCAGCTGGCAACCCGGTGCTGGTCGTTTTACTGGCGCTGTTTGGCCTGGTGCGCATGGTGATTACCGGTGCCCTGGGCATCATCCTGATCCATGCCATCTTGAGCTGGATACAGCCCCACGCCCCCGTGGCCAGCATCCTGGCGCGCCTGTCCGAGCCTGTGCTGCGCCCCCTGCGCCGCATCATCCCCCTGGTGGGCAATGTGGACTTATCCCCCCTGGTCGCGCTGATTGGCCTGCAGGTGCTGCTGATGGTGCTGGCCAACGTGCAGTTCAATGTGTTGAGGCTGTGGGGGGGATAGGTGTTTTCTTAACGGGCAGGAAAGAAGGTGGCTGGGCTGATATGAAACATCCGCGCCAACTGTGTAATTTGGCGCACGTTCAGGTCACGCTTGCCACTGAGGATTTCTGATACCACCCCTTGCGAGCCAATGTCTGCAAGATCAGCCTGCTTCATGCCGTGTTCATCCATTAAAAAACGCAATACTTGGGCAGGTGTAGCAGTATCGGGCCAAGGGTGATTTTGAGCCTCATAAGCTTGAATGCGCTCGGTAAGCAGCTCGACCAGCCCAGCAATGGGGCTGGCTTCATCGCGGGCCAGTTCGTCCATTAGCTCATCCATCATGGCCAGCACTTCTTGGTACTGGCATTCGGTGGCAATGGGCGCACCTAGCCCAGATGTTTGGTGAAAAAGCTGCCACGAGGCAGCAAGATCGCGGGCGTTCATTTCCATGCTCCTTTGTCGTATTCAGTGTGGGTGAGTATGTGTTTGACCCACACCGTCTGGATGCGATAGGCAACCGTTGCAATCAACCGGTACTTGGTACTTGTTACCTGCCCTGCCCCTGTTGGCGTAGATACGCCAGGAAATCATCAGGCTTGAGGGATTTGCTGTAGTACCAGCCTTGGATGGACAGGCGTGGGGATTGCGGCAGGGCGTCTTTTTGCGCCTGGGTTTCTACGCCTTCGATGACGATGTTCAGGTGCAGGGCTTCGCAAAAGCGAAACAGGCCGTCCATGATGAGAGCGCCCTTGGGCTTTTCTTGGGCGACGACGAAGCTGCGGTCGATTTTGATGGTGTCGATGTTGAACTGGTGCAAATAGCTCATGGCGGAGTAGCCGGTGCCGAAGTCGTCAATCGCCACCGGTATGCCGTGGGCGCGCAGCGCGTCGATGGCGCGGCAGATGCTGGGTACGTCTTCGACCAGGTCTTCTTCGACGATTTCTACCCCTACCTGGCCCTGGCCTTGTTGCAGCAGGGCCAGCAGGGGCTTGAAGTGCTTGGCTGACGTTAGCGTGGTGCCGCAGACGTTGATGCTGATGGGGCAGTGCACGCCCTGGTCTTGCCACTGCAGGCTTTGGTGGGTGGCAGTTTGCGCAACCCACAGGTCGATTTCATGGATCAGCCCGGCAGAGCGCAGCCAGGGCAGGAAGCGGTAGGGCGGCTGGGTGGCGCCGCTGCGGTCGGTGGCGCGAATCAGGGCTTCGCAGCCGATGCAGGCACCGCTGTATTGGGCCATTTGGGGCTGGTATTCCAGGTAGAACTGGTATTCGCTGATGCGCTGGATGTGCTCCAGCAGCGATTGCTGGCGGGCTTGGTCGGTGTGCAGCTTGGCGACGGGGTCCACCGTCATCAGGTGGGCTTCATCGGGCAGGCGGGTGAAGGTGGTGTCCAGTGCTTGCAGGTAGATGTTGTGTTCCTGCTGGGCCAGGCGTTCGATTTTGCGGATAAACGGCGCGTACACCGCAACGCCCAGGGCAATCAGGGCTAGTTGCAAGGCGATGGCGGCCCAGTCGCCTTGGGTGCTGAGGTAGGCATTGACCAGCACGGGCGCTTGCAGCGGCAGCTTGACGGTGGTCATGGCCACCCAACCGGCTTGCGTGGCTGCCAGGGCCAGCACCAGGTTGAGCATGGGGGTTAGCAAGAACGGCAGCAGCAGGCGGCTGTTCAAAATGATGGGCAGGCCAAAGAGCAGGATTTCATTGACGTTGAGCAGTGCAATCGGCAGGCTGGCCCAGGCCAGCAGGCGCAAGGTCTTGCTGCGGCACAGCAGCAAGATGGCCAGGGCCAAAGACAGCGTGGCCCCAGAGCCGCCAATAAACACGAAGGCACCGAGAAAGCCATTGCTCAGCGGCGCTTGCGGTGCCAGGTGGGCGGCCAGCTGTGCGGCGTTGGCCAGTTCGGCAAAGTTGATGGCATCAAACAGCGACTGCAGCCCGTAGTAGCCGTGGATGCCGAAAAACCAGAGCAAGGAGTTGAACCCAGCCAGCAGCAGCCCGACGAGGTAGGGGTGGGTGGTGGACAGGGCTTGCAGCGGTGCATCGACTGCCGTGGTGGGCAGCATGTCGCGCACCAGCAAGACCGTGGCGCATACCAGCAAGGCGGTGATGCAGCCGGGCACGATGAGGTTGACCGCTTCGCGCACGCTATCGTTGACCAGTTCCGAGCGGGTGATCTTGGCCCAGCGCAGGCGGTACAGCCGCCCGAGCATGGGCACGGTCAGCAGGGGCGAGACGATGGCAATGAACAGCGCCAGCGATGCTGCCAGGCGCGGGCTGCTGCGCAGCAAAAACTCGGCAATCACCAAAAACGTCAGGCACAAAAACGCAACCGGCAGGCGCGGTAGGCGCTGCTGTATGGCCAGCATGAAGCCAATGGCCGCAGTAGCCAGCATGGGCAGTTGCTTGCCGGTTTGGGCGTACAGGTCGTTAAAGGTTTGTACCAGCCAGGTCGGCCAGCCCAGCGCTTGCCCCAGCGCTGCCACCACCAAAAAGGTGGCGGAGGCCATGAGGCTGGGAATCGTCCAGAGCAGGCCCTCGCGCATGGCCCGCATGGTGCCGGATTCGGCAACCTGGGCAATACGGCGGTCAAGTAAGTGCTGCAGGGCAGCCAGGGAGGAAGAGGACACGAAGCAGAAATTCCAAGGGCAAGCTCGCGCTATTGTCTACTCTTGGATACAAGTGCCGCCTCAGTATTTTTCCAATGAGCCTAGTGAAAACCCGGAAAACAATCGTGCTGATCTTCTCAAAATAAAGAGCATCTACCGCCTGCTATTGCTGGGTTTCAGGTATGAAACTACCTGAAACCCTTTGTTTATCAGCGCTAAGCGCTATTTTTTCCGGTGGATGGAGATGCTGGGCGCTTTGGCCGCTTGTTTGGTGCTGGCCAGGGCCACTTGCACGGCCACGTCGCGGGCCAGCTTTTTATAGATAGCGGCCACTTCGCTGTCGGGGGCGGCGACGACGGTAGGCTTGCCGCTGTCGGCCTGTTCGCGAATTTGCAGCGACAGCGGCAGCGATCCCAGGAAGTGCAGCCCTTTGTTTTCGGCCAAATGCTTACCGCCGTCCTGGCCAAAGATGTGCTCAACGTGGCCGCAGTTGCTACACACGTGCATAGCCATGTTCTCGACCAGGCCGAGGATGGGCACGCTGACCTTTTCAAACATCTGGATGCCTTTGCGGGCGTCTGACAGGGCAATGTCCTGCGGCGTGGTGACGATGACGGCACCGGTCACGGGGATGCGTTGGCTCATGGTCAGTTGGATGTCGCCGGTGCCGGGGGGCAGGTCAATCACCAGGTAGTCCAAGTCTTTCCAGTGCGTTTGGCGCAGCATTTGCTCCAGCGCCTGCACGGCCATGGGGCCGCGCCAGATCATGGCCTGGTCGGGGTTGTCCAGCAAAAAGCCAATCGACATCAGTTGCACGCCGTAGTTTTCCAGCGGCTCCATGGTCTTGCCGTCGTGGCTTTGGGGTTTTTGGCCGGTCACGCCAAACATCAGCGGCTGGCTGGGGCCGTAGATGTCGGCATCCAGCACGCCCACGCGGGCGCCTTCCGCAGCCAGGGCCAGGGCCAGGTTGGCGCTGGTGGTGCTTTTGCCCACGCCACCCTTGCCCGAGGCCACGGCGATGATGTTCTTCACCCCGGAAAGCAGTTGCACCCCTGGCTGCACGGCGTGCGAGCGCACTTGCCAGCGCACGTTGGCGCTGACGTTGTCCACCCCGGCCACGCTGCGCGCGGCGGCAATCAGTTGCTGGCGCAAGGGGGCCAGCAGGCTTTGCGCGGGGTAGCCCAGGGCCACGTCAAAGGAGACGTCGCCGCCGTGGATGCTCAGGTTCTCGGGCACCAGGGCTGCGCCGGTGTGGGGATCGGTCACGCTGGAGAGGGCCGCCAGCAGGGTTTGTTCAGAAACGGACATGGCTAAAACTTCGGGTAATTACGGTTTATGGATAACAGCGCCCAAGTCTAAGCGGGCCAGATAGCCCCTGTTAAGATTAGCGGGTTTGCCTGCCCCCCCTTTACCCTCTCTTGTGCGTATGGACGCCCCTTCCTGCCCTTGCCCTCATCCACTGCGCCGCTTGCCCCTGGCAGGGCTGGCGCTTTTGGCGTTATTGCCAGTCGGCAGTTGGGCCCAAACCAGCCTGGCCGACGACGTGCAGCAGTTGCTGGAGCTGTCCTTGCAAGACTTGATTGCCACGCCGGTGGTGACCGCCTCGCGTCAAAGCCAGACGCGGGACCAGACGCCGGCGCACATCATGGTGCTGACGCGTGAACAAATTCAGCAGCGGCGCTACTTCAGCCTGGCGGATTTGCTGGAAGACCTGCCGGGGGTGAATTTCCAGCGCGGCACCAAGTCCTCGCAGTTCAACCAATTTACGGTGCAGGGCTATCTGGGGCCGAACAAGCTCTTGGTGCTGCAAGACGGCATTCGCATAGGCCAGCCCAGCGGCGGCAATTTCCCGGTGGCAGAAAACCTGGCCCTGGTGCATGCCAAGCAGGTGGAAGTGCTGTTTGGCCCGGCTGCGGCGCTGTACGGGGCCGATGCCGTGGCGGGCGTGGTCAATATCGTGACCGAGAACGCCACGCGCGCTGCAGCCCCTGGGGCGACGGGTGTGGCCTCCGTCGGGCTGGGGCGCTTTGGTACGCGCCAGGCGTCGTTTTTTACCAGCGCCAAGTTCAGTGACCGCCTGGGCATCAGCGTCAGCGGCCACAGCCAGCGCTCAGACCGCGCCCCGCTGGATGATTTTTACCCGGCTGATTTTCAGAAGGTGGACGGCAAGATGGGGAGCACCACCGTCTTGCCTGTCGCTACGCGCGAAGACTACGTAGGCGGCACGCGCAGCCATAGCCTGTTTGCCCGGCTGGATGTGGGCGAACAGCTCACCGTGGGCTTTTACCGCCACCACTTCAACAGCCTGACCAGCACCGGCGACCCTTACGCCATGGCCCGCTACGACAGCGGTGCCCAGTGGCGCACCACCAATGACACGCTGTACGCCCGCTACACCCACCGGTTGGGGGAGAGCCTGCAGGGGCGCCTGACCATCGACCACGGGGAGATGGAAGTGGACCCCCGTGCCTATTACAACAATGCGTTTAACGGCTTCGCCAACGGTTACTCCTACGTCCAGGGTAAGCGCACCGGCGTGGAAGAGAGCCTGCGCTGGCGCGTGAATGATCGCCACCAACTGCAAGCGGGCCTGGGCTGGCAAAAATACGCAGCCATTGAGGCCGCCTCCTTGCCCCAGCGGTATGACAAGGGTCAATCGCCGGGCAGCCAGGGCATGCGTGACCCCCATACCGGCCTGCCGGTTTTGATTCCGCACACGCGGTTTCACAACCTCTCGGCCTATTTGCAGTGGCAAGCGCAGTGGAGCCCTGCCTGGTCGAGCGTGGCCGGGGTGCGCCTAGACCGCCATTCGGTCTACGGCAGCAGCGTCAACCCCCGCCTGGGGCTGGTGTTCAAGCCCAGTGAGCAGCATGTGTTCAAAGCCCTGTACGGCGAGGCTTTTCGTGCCCCGTCACCCGAGGAGAGCTTGAGCGCCATGGGCCGCTTTGACGGCAGCCAGGATGGCGCTGGTCGCTATATCGGCACCAATTTCCGCATCGCCAACCCCGATTTGGAGCCGGAAAAAGTCCGGTCCCTGAGCCTGACCTGGGACTGGCGGCCAACCGAGCGCCTGAACGTCAACACCAACCTGTACCACAGCCGTATCAGCAACTTGGTGGTGAATATGCCCACGGCAGATGTCATCACCCCCGATGTTTGGCTGCAAAAGCCCGAAACCAAGGACAACGCAGGCCGCCAGCACCAACTGGGGCTGGACGTGAGCGTGCAGTGGCGCTTTCGCCTCGGTGCCAACTGGACGGGCGACCTGTGGGGCAGTGCCAGCTGGATACACGGGCGCATTCAGGATAAAGACGGTGTGGACTGGCAAATCCCCTACGTGGCCAGCCGTCAGTTGAAGCTGGGCACCACCTTCGCCTGGCGCGACCGGTTCAGTGTTACGCCCAAGCTGCGCTGGAGCAGCCGCACCACCCATGCCCGCGTGAAAGCCCCGGGCAACCCGCTGCTGCCGGCCGCCGCGTGCAGCACGACGCCCACGGCCCCCACGCGCTGCAGTACACCGGGTGCGGCGGTGCTGGACTTGCATCTGGGCTGGCACCAACTGCTGGGCGGCAAAGCCACGCTGTGGCTGGACGTGACCAACCTGCTGGACAAGCGCTACTACAGCGCAGGCGGCGCGGGCAGCATGACGTTTTGGGACATGCCCCAGCAGCCCCGGCGCTGGATGGCAACGCTGGACTACCGCTTTTAGCCATGGCCGCTTTGCCGCGCCTGCAGGCGCTGATTCTGGCCAGTACCCTGTGGGGCGCAGCACTTGTGCCGCCCCCGCTACACGCGGCGCCGCCCTTGCTGGCGGTGAAGGCGGCCCTGCTGTTTAAGCTGCCGCGCTTTACCTATTGGCCTGAGCGCGATGGCCCAGGCGCACCGATTGAACTGTGTATTTGGGGCGAAAACCCCTTTGGCGATGCCCTGGAGCCCCTGGCGCAGACGCCGATTGACGGGCGGGGCGTCTCCTTGCACTACCCCAGTGCGGTAGAGCAGGCGCAGGCGTGCAGCATGGTGTTCTTCCCGCACTCGGCAGCGGCGCCGCTCAAGATAGAGCCGTTGCTGCTTGCCTTATCCGGGCAGAGCGTGCTGACCGTCTCGGACATTCCTGGCTTTGCCCAAGCTGGCGGCATGGTGGAGCTGGCCGCCCACCCGCAGGACGCCAGCAAGCTGCACATCCTCATCAACCAAAGCGCCGCTGCCAGCCAGGGCGTTAAATTCAACGCCCAGCTTTTGCGCTTGGCCACCTTGTTGCCATGATGAAGTTGCTCCCCGCCCGCCTGCAGCCCAGGACCATCCAGGCCAAGCTGGCCCTGGGCTTTATCGCCGCCATCGTGCTGGTGCTGCTGCTGGTGTTTGCGCTGCTCTTGCTGCAGCAGCAGCGCTTGATTCGCAGTAGTTGGGCCGCGTCCATCCAGGCGCAGGCCGAGCTGCTGGCCGTCAACAGCCAGGCGGCGCTGGACTTTGGCGATACGCAGGAGGCCGAGCGCCTGCTCTCGGCCATTGCCGCCAACCCCGAGGTTTTACGCGCCCGCATCATCACCGTGCCCTACCAGCAGGTGTTTGCCCAGGTGCTGAGCCTGGGCCCCGTGCCAGAGCGCCTTGATAAAACCCCGCCGCCGCCCGAAGGCGGTAAAGGGCAGGTGTTTGCCGAGCACCATTTGCTGACCTGGGCCGCCATACCGCACAGTAACCCCCAGGCGGTGGTGGAGGTGGTGGCCTCGCTGGCGCCGCTGCACGCCGTCACCCGCCGCTCGGCCTGGGAGACGGGCAGCGTGCTGCTGGCCATGCTGGGGCTGTTTTTATGGCTGTCGCACAAGGCAGCGCAGCGCATTGCCCAGCCGCTGCTGTACCTGAACCGCCTGATGCAGCGCCTGGCCGATGACCCCGCGCTGACCGAGCGCGTGCGCACCCAGGGCCAGGACGAGCTGGCCCAGCTGGGCCACAGCGTCAACCACCTGATTGACCGCCTGCAGCGCCGTGACGAACAACTGCAGCTGTACCGCGAAAACCTGGAAAGCCTGGTCGATGAGCGCACCCAGGCGCTGCAACAAGCCACGCAAGAGGCGCAGGAGGCCAACCGCGCCAAGTCTGACTTTCTGGCCCGCATGAGCCATGAAATCCGCACGCCCATGAACGCCATCGTCGGCCTGGGCAAGCTCCTGCTGAAAACCGATTTATCCGTGCAGCAGCGCGACTACCAGGAAAAGGTGCTGGCCGCCTCCGACATGCTGCTGGGCTTGATTAACGACATCCTGGACTATTCGCGCATCGAGGCGGGCAAGCTCCAGGTCGAGCGCATCGACTTCGATCTGGAGCAGGTGCTGCGCACCGTCTCCGGGCAATTGGCGCTCAAAGCGCAGCAAAAAGGGCTGGAGCTGCTGCTGCGCACCGAGCCCAACGTGCCCAGCACCTTGCGGGGCGACCCGCTGCGGCTGTCGCAGGTGCTGGTCAATTTGATGAACAACGCCATCAAATTTACCGAGCGCGGCGAGGTCGTGCTGCACATCCGCCTGCTGCAGCAAACGCCCGAACAGGTGCGGCTGGCGTTTTCCATCCGCGATTCCGGCATGGGCATTGCGCCCGAGCGGCTGGCCCAGCTGTTTACCCCCTTTACCCAGGTCGATAGCAGCATTACGCGCCGCTTTGGCGGCACCGGCCTGGGGCTGGCCATTTGCCGCCAGTTGGTCGAGCTGATGGGCGGCCACATCCAGGCCGAAAGCCAAGAGGGCGTAGGCAGCCACTTCTTCTTTGACTTGCAACTGGGGCGCGGCCAAACCCCAACCCTGGCGCTGCCTGCCGCGCCCGAGACGGTGCTGGCTCAGCGCCGCGCCCTGGTGGTGGACGACAACGCCAGCGCCCGCGAGATTTTGACCGCCATGCTCAGCGACATGGGGTTGCTCACGGACGCCGCAGCCAGCGGCGGTGACGCCATCCAGCGTGTGCTGCAGGCCAACGCCGCCGGTATGCCGTATGACGTGGTGCTGCTGGACTGGCTGATGCCCGGCATGGACGGTATTGAAACCGCCCGCCACCTGCAGGCCGCCGACCTGGGCAGCACCCCGCCCGGTGTGTTGATGGTGACCGCCGGCAGCTATGAAAAACTGGCCCCCCAGGCCGAGCAGGTGGGCCTGCACCATATCTTGACCAAGCCGGTCAGCCCTTCGGCCCTGCACGATGCGCTGCTGGAAAGCATGACCGGGCTGGAGCCTATGCGGCTGCGCCCAGCGTCCACCGCCCCGGCGGGGCACCAGCCCGATTTTTCTACCCTGGCCGGTGCCAAGGTGCTGCTGGTCGATGACGTAGAGCTCAACCGCACCGTGGCCCTGGCGTTTTTGGCCGAGGTGGGTATTGAGGCCGATACCGCCATCCATGGCCGCCAGGCCGTCGAGAAAGTGCTGGCCCAGGATTACGACCTGGTGCTGATGGACATCCAAATGCCCGAGATGGATGGCCTCACCGCCACCCGGCTGCTGCGTGAGCACCAGCGGCTGCACGACCTGCCCATCATCGCCATGACGGCGCACGCCATGGCCGGTGACCGTGAGCGCAGCCTGCAAGCGGGCATGCAAGACCATTTGACCAAGCCCATCAACCCCGAGGCGCTGTTTACCGCCCTGCAGCGCTGGATTGCCCCGCGCGTGGCGATTACTGCTGCTCCTGTTCCCCCTGTTCGTCCTGTTTCCCCGGTTACGCCGGTGGTTGATGCCGCCTCTGGTGACCAGGCCGGGGGCCGCATCCCGCCGCTGCCCGGTATCGACACCGCCCGGGGCCTGGCGCAGTGCCTGGGTAAGCCCGATTTGTACCTGCGCATCCTGGGCAACTTTGTGACGGAATTTGCCGCCAGCGCCCAGCAATTAGAGGCCGCCAGCGCCCAGGCCGACTGGCTGCTGGCGCGGCGCATTGCGCACTCGCTCAAATCGGCGGCTGCCACCTTGGGCGCTGAGGCCCTGGCCGCGCAGGCCGAGCATCTGGAAGCCGTGTACGCAGAAGGCACGGCGGCGCCAGCGGCAGATATCGCCGCGTTGGCGCAAGCGCTGGAGCAGGTGCTGGGCGTGCTGCGCCCCGTCGTGGCGGTGGCCGCTGCACCTGCTGCCTTGGTGGAGGAGGGCACAGCAGCGCCTGCCGCTGCGGTAGATTGGCAGCCCTTGCTCGATACGCTGGCCGCCCACTTGGCCGAGGACGACGCCCGCGCCCTGCACAGCCTGGACGCCCTGGCCCAAGCCCTGGGCCCGCAAGCTGCGCCAGCCGTGCTAGAAAAATTAGAGCTGCTGCGGCTTGAGATAGAAGACATTGAATACGAAACAGCGCTAGAAATGTTGCCTAGCCTGCGCCAAGCACTAGAGAGTTGATAGCAATGGACTTTACGACGACTGAATTTACCCTCTTGATCGTGGACGATGAGAAGCAAAACCGCCTGCTCCTGACCGAGCTGTTTGGCCGCGAATGCAAAATCATCCAGGCCAAAAACGGCGTGCAGGCGCTGGAAAAAGCCCTGCAGCACAAGCCCGATTTGGTGCTGTTGGATGTGTTGATGCCGGAGATGGACGGCATTGCCGTGCTGCGCGAACTCAAGCGCAACGACGCCACGCGCCATATTCCGGTGATCTTCGTCACCGCCTTGGACTCCCCCACCGACGAAGAGCACGGCCTGAACCTGGGCGCGGTGGACTACATCTCCAAACCCTTTCACCCGCCCATCGTGCGTGTGCGCGTGCGCAACCACCTGCAGTTGGTGCACCAGCGGCGCTTGCTGGAGCAGCTCGCCTCACTGGACGGCCTGACCGGCATCCCCAACCGCCGCCAGTTTGACCACATGTTGCAGCGGGAATGGCAGCGCTGCCAGCGCAGCGGCCAGCCGCTGTCGCTCATCGTCGCGGATGTGGACTTTTTTAAGAAATACAACGACACCCTGGGCCACGCCGCAGGCGACCGCGTGCTGCAAGCCGTGGCCACCAGCTTGAGCCAGGGGTGCCGCCGCCCCGGCGACCTGGTGGCCCGCTACGGCGGGGAGGAGTTTGTGCTGCTCCTGCCCGCCACCGACGCCGCCGGTGCCCAGGCCCTGGCCCAGGGCCTGCAAGAGCTGCTGGCGCACAAGGCGCTGCCCCACCCCGAATCGCCCTTGGGCCCGCACATCACCCTGAGCATGGGGTGCGCGACGGTGCAGCCGCTGACCGATACGGTAGACCCCCAGTTCTTCGCCAGCGCCGATGCTGCCCTGTACCGCGCCAAGGCCCAGGGGCGCAACCAGGTGTGCACCTCGTAAAATCGGCGGTTTTTCTTCGACGTTCCCTGCGCTCTTGCGGGCGTTCTTGCTGTTTTCTGCGGCTTTCCGTGGTTTTCAGCGGCTTTTTTTTCTGATTTCCCCTTATTTTTCTAGGCTGTCATGTCGCAACGCAAAATTTTTGTCACCACCGCTCTTCCCTATGCCAATGGCCACTTTCACATTGGCAACATCATGGAATACATCCAGGCCGATACCTGGGTGCGGGCGCAGCGCATGCAGGGCGCCCAGGTGAACTTCGTCGGCGCGGACGACGCGCACGGCGCACCCATCATGATTGCAGCGGAAAAAGCCGGTAAAACCCCGCAGCAGTTCGTCGCCGACATTGCTGCCGGGCGCAAGCAGTATCTGGAAGGCTTTCACATCGCCTTTGATAACTGGAGCAATACCGACAGCCCGGAAAACCATGAACTGTCCAAACAAATCTACCTGGACTTGAAGCAGGCCGGTTTCATCGAAACACGCACCATTGAGCAGTTTTTCGACCCCGAAAAGGCCATGTTCCTGCCCGATCGCTTCATTAAAGGTGAATGCCCGCGCTGCCACGCCAAAGACCAATATGGCGATAACTGCGAGGTGTGCAGCTCGGTGTATGCGCCCACTGACCTCATTAACCCCTATTCGGCCCTGTCCGGTGCCAAGCCGGAACTGCGCACGTCCGAGCACTTTTTCTTCAAGCTGTCCGACCCGCGCGCCGTGGAGTTTTTAACCACATGGACACAAAACGGCCAACACGTCCAGCCCGAAGTGGCCGCCAAAATCAAGGAATGGTTTGGCACCCGCACCAACCCGGATGGCAGCACCAGCACCGGCCTGGACGATTGGGACATCTCGCGCGATGCGCCCTATTTCGGCATTGAAATCCCTGATGCACCGGGCAAATACTTTTATGTGTGGCTCGATGCCCCCGTCGGCTATCTGGCCAGCTTGAAAAACCTGCTGAACCAGCGCGGCGAAGATTACGACGCCTACATGGCCGACCCCGCTCTGGAGCAATACCACTTCATCGGCAAAGACATCATCACCTTCCACACGCTGTTTTGGCCCGCCATGCTCAAGTTCAGTGGCCGCAAGACGCCCACCAAAATCTGCGTCCACGGCTTTATGACCGTCAACAACGGCGAAAAAATGAGCAAAAGCCGGGGCACGGGCCTGGACCCGCTCAAATACCTGGGCCTGAACATGAACCCCGAATGGCTGCGCTACTACCTGGGGGCGAAGCTCAACGGCAAGAACGAAGACATCGACTTCAACGCCGAAGACTTCATGTTGCGCGTCAATGCCGACCTGATCGGCAAATACGTCAACATCGCCAGCCGTGCGGCGGGTTTTATCGCCAAGCGCTTTAGCGGGGCTTTGGGCTGCATCAGCGCCGACGGCCAGGCCCTGCTGGATGCCCTGCGCAGCCAAAAATCCACCATCACCGCCGCCTACGAAGCCCGCGACACCGCCCGCGCTGCCCGTGAAGTCATGCTGCTGTGCGACAAGGTGAACAGCTATGTGGACGCCAACAAACCCTGGGAACTGGCCAAGCAAGAAGGCCAGGAAGAGCGCCTGCACGACGTGTGCAGCACCTGTATCGAAGCCTTCCGCCTGCTGACCATTTACTTGAAACCCATGCTGCCCTTTGTCGCCAGCCAGGTGGAGGCCTTTTTGAAAATCGCACCGCTGCAGTTTGCCGATGCCGACACCTTGCTGGGCGCAGGCCACGCCATCGGCCCATACCAGCACCTGATGCAGCGCGTGGTGATGGAGCAGCTCGAAGCCCTGTTCGAGCCGCCCGTTGCCGTGGTCGAAACGCCCAAGCCCGGCGGAGAGGAAATTGCCCCCACCATCAAAATCGACGACTTCGCCAAAATTGACTTGCGTATCGCCAAAATTGTCGAGTGCAAGGCGGTGGCAGGCTCCACCAAGCTGCTGCAACTCACCCTGGACGCAGGCGAAGGCAAAACGCGCAACGTGTTCAGCGGCATCGCCAGCATGTACCAACCGGAGCAACTGGTCGGCAAGCTCACCGTGCTGGTGGCCAACCTGGCCCCGCGCAAGATGAAGTTTGGCGTGAGCGAAGGCATGGTGCTGGCCGCCAGCCACGCCGACGAAGCAGCCCACCCCGGTATCTATGTGCTGGAACCCTTCCCCGGTGCCCAGCCGGGGATGCGTATCCACTAACGGCTATACCACTGCATTGTGATAGCTGTTAGCGCTGATCAATCAACGGCTTTAGCTAATAAAGTATTTGAAACTCCCTATTCATCAGCGCTAATAGCTATCTTTTCGATAGAAGAAGCCAGTTTTGACGCTGGCCTAACCCCTTGAGAGGACTATTCCATGCCCCTGTATCGCTGCAGCAAATGCGGCTTCGTCAGCGAAGACGCACAAACCCCCGTACACAGCCAAACTCCTTGCGGGCGCTGCGGTACGCCCAGCACGGTGTATGGCACGGTCTTTTTTGTCGAAGAGCTGATCAAGCGCCTGGCTACGGTGACGCGCGACTTCAAGGCCCTGCAGGCGCAGCAAGCCGCGGCCCCTGCCCCAGCTCCCACGCCGGCTCCGGCCCCGGTAGCAGCGCCCGGCGCTTTCCCCACGTTGGACGGCAGCCATGCCAGCCTAGCCAGCGCAGCGCCCCATGAGCCCTTGGCGCAGTGGTTCAGCCAAAAGGGCATTGAAGCGCAGATCGACCCCAGGGCGTCCGATACCAGCGGCTTTTTCGACGAAGCGGCCACCGAGCTGGGCGACAACTACCCGCTGTTTGCCGACCTGCTCGACCGCGTGCGCTACGCCTATCGCAAAAGCTATAGCAACGTCAATTTAGAGCTGGGCAAGCTGGCGCAAAAAGACGGCATGGCGGTGACCCGGTTTTGCCGCAGCTTGTACGAACACACGTTTTTTGCCCGTTACCACTACCAAAAGCAGGAAAAAATCGCCCGTATCACCTTGCAAACCGCCCCCGCCGTGCGCCAGTTTTTTGAAGGCGGCTGGCTGGAGTGGTACGCACTGATGCAGGTGCTGGCCCGCAATGGCCAGGGCGCAGGGGCGCTGGCGTACGCACGCAGCGTCAAAGTTGTTTTCCCCAACGAAGACCTGCACGAACTGGACGTGGTGTACCTGCCCGCCGGGCAAGCGCCTATTTGCATTGAATGCAAAAGCGGGGAATTCCGCCGTGATATCGACAAATACCTGCGTTTAAGCAAACGCCTGGGCCTGCCCAAGAGCCGCTTCATCATTTGCTCAACCGACTTGAACGAAGAACAAGCCCAGGGCCTGAACGCCATGTACGACCTGAGCTTTGTCACCTTGCAAACCTTGGGCCAGCATTTGCAAAAGGTCATGCGTTAGGGCGTTTTGGAGCGTTTTTTTAGGCAGAAGCTTCTAACTGGTGGTTAGAACGGCCTGCCTAGAATGGGCCGCGACCCTGATCCCCGTCTTTGACTTTTTTAAGGAAGTTGGCATGTTTCCCTTGCGTCCCCTGGGGGCTGCGCTGCTCGCGCTGGCCCTTCCTGCAGTGGCTGTGGCCGCTGCCCCCCCGAATTTGGCGGCTACCGGCCTGAGCGTGCAAGACGCATCGGTGCTGGCGGGCAGTTGTGCCAATTGCCATGGCCCGCGTGGCCAGTCCACCGGCGGCATACCGACTTTGCGCGGAGCCGACCAAGATTATTTGCTGCAGCGGATGCGGGCTTTCAAAGCCAATCGCGCGGCAGACGCTACCGTTATGAACCGGCTGATGCAGGGCTATGACGAGGCCCAAATCCAGGCGCTGGCCGCGTGGTTTAGCCAGGAGGGTCAGCCATGAGCTTGCAACGTCGTACTGTTTTAGGCAGCGCCCTGGCGGGGGCTGCTGCGCTGGCCCTGCCGTCCATCGTGCGTGCCCAAGGCGCTGCTGCCCAGGTGGTGGTGATTGGTGGCGGCTTTGGCGGGGCCACGGCTGCGCGTTACCTCAAGGCCCGTGCGCCCCAGGTGCAGGTGACTTTGGTGGAGCCGTCCCAGCGCTTTTACACCTGCCCGTTTTCCAACATGGTGCTGGCGGGCCTGCGCTCGCTGGACAGCATTGGCCACGGCTATGACGATTTGCGCCGTGCGGGGGTGACCGTGATCCACGCCCGCGCTGAAGATGTGGATACGGACGCGCGCCGGGTGCGCCTGTCCAGCGGCCAGACGCTGCATTACGACAAGCTGGTGCTCTCCCCCGGTGTGGATATGCGCTGGAATGCGCTGGAAGGCTACGACGAAGCCGCCGCCCAGCAGGCCCCGCACGCCTGGAAGGCCGGTACCCAAACCCAGTTGCTGCGCCAACAGATGGAGGCGATGGAAGACGGTGGCACTTTTGTCATGGCCATTCCCGCCAACCCTTTCCGCTGCCCGCCTGGCCCCTATGAACGCGCGGCGATGGTGGCGCACTACTTCAAGCAGCACAAGCCGAAATCGAAAATTTTGCTGCTCGATAGCAAGGACGCTTTCTCCAAACAGGGCCTGTTCCTGCAAGGCTACAAAGCGCTGTACGGTGACATGATTGAGTGGGTCAAGCAGTCCGACAACGGCCAGGTGGTGCGCGTCGATGCCCGCCGGCGTGTGGTGGAAACGGCCTTTGGCACGCGCCACCAGGCCAGCGTGCTCAACGTCATTCCGCCGCAGAAGGCGGGTTTCATTGCTGAACGTGCCGGGGTGACGGATGCCAGCGGCTGGGTGCCCATCCGGGCAGAGAGCTTTGCCTCTGCCCAGGTGCCGCATGTGTATGTGCTGGGCGATGCAACCATTGCCGCGCCCATGCCCAAGTCTGGCTTTGCCGCCAATACCCAGGGCAAGCTGGCTGCTGCGGCCATTGCTGCTGAGCTAACGGGGCAGCCACAGCCCACGGCGTCCCTGGCCAACACCTGCTATAGCTTGGTGGGTACGGACTACGGCATCTCGGTCACCGGCGTATACCAGGCGCAGGCCGGTAAGTTGGTGGAGATGCCTGGCTCTGGCGGCGTCAGCCCCTTGCAGGCCGATGCAGGCTTTCGCAAGGCCGAGGCCATTTACGGCGCCGCCTGGTACCGGGCTATCAGCACCGATATCTGGGGCGCTTGAGCATGACGCTGCTGATGGCCAGCTTTCTCTGGGGGGGCGCGTTTGGCTGCGCCGCCCGCTGGGGGCGTTTTTGCCTGCTGCGCGGCGTGCGCCAGGGGGTAGGGGGCGACCGCAGCGAACCGCAGGGCCACGCTCCGGCGCTGCAAGCCTTTGCCTTGGCGCTGGCCGTGGCGCTGCTGGCCTCGCAAGGCTTGCACTGGCTGGGGCTGGTGGACTTGGGGCAGGCCCAAGTCGTGCGGCCCAGTTTCTCGGTGCTGGGGGTGTTTTTGGGCGGGGTGATTTTTGCCCTGGGCATGGTTTTGGCCAATGCCTGCGGTGCCCGCGCCCTGGTGCTGCTGGCCGGAGGCAACCTGCGGGCGCTGGTCACCGTGGTGTTTCTAGCCCTGGGGGCGCAGGCCAGCGCTACCGGCGTGCTGGCACCGCTGCGCCAGTGGCTGCAGGGCCTGGCTCCGGTGACGCTGGAGCACGCCACCATGGCGCAAAATTTTATGACAAATGGCCTTCCAGCCCTTGCTGGGTATGCGCTGTTAGCTATCGTTCCTGCATTGCTTTTAATCGTTTACGCCTTGCGCCATCCGGCTTTGCGCCGCAGCCCGGCGCAGTGGCTGTCGGCCCTGGTGATTGGCGCTTTGGTGGCGCTGGGGTGGTGGATCAGCGCCACGGTGGAAGTTGATCCGTTTGAACCGGCCAAGCTCACGTCGCTGAGTTTCGTCGCCCCCATGGCCGAGAGCCTGCTGTACCTGCAAGTGGCGGTGGGCCGGGTGTGGAGCCCTGCTTCGGCCATGGTGCTGGGCGTACTGGCCGGGGCAGCGGTAACGGCCATCGTCACCGGTACGGCCCGTTGGGAAGGCTTTGACAGCCCCGCCCAACTGGCCAAAAGTGCTATGGGTGGTGTGTTGATGGGCTTTGGTGGCCTGCTGGCGGTGGGCTGCTCCATTGGGCAGGTGCTCACCGGCGTGACCACCCTGGCGTGGGCGACGCTGCCTGCAGCCGCTGGCATCGTGCTGGGGATATGGGCTATTTTGACTTTGGGCCGGGTCTTTAGGGGAGCTTAGAATCCCCGGCTGACAGCGCTGCTTGTGCCGCGTAGCGGCCAAGAGGGGAAACGGCCTAGGTTGGGCTTTGACCCCATCTCCTCCTTTTGCATTTATTGCTGACGCAAGCCCTGCGTCAGCGCCTGCATGCACCGGCTTGTCGCTTGGAAAACCCCCGTCCCCACTTTCAGGAAGCTGTATGACCATGCAACGCCGCCATTTCCTTATGACCCCCCCAGCGCTGGCGCTGGGTGCAGCCGCTGCTGCGGCCCCAATAGCCACTCTGGCTGCCCCCACCATCATGACCCCGCAGTCGCGCATCTTGCCGCGCCAGGGCAAGACCCCGCGCATTGTGATTTGCGGCGGCGGCTGGGGCGGCATGACGGCTGCGCGCTACCTGCGTGAGTTGATTCCGAATGCCGACGTGGTGCTGCTGGAGCGCAACCCGACCTTCTGGTCTGGCCCCATGAGTAACAAGTGGTTGATCGACATCGTGGGCACCGACTTCGTCAACCGCGACATGCTGCACCCGGCCAATAAATACGGCTACCACCTGCTGCAAACCGAAGTCACCGGGTTTGAGCGTGACAAGAAGCTGGTGCGCACCGCCCACGGCTTGATCGAGTACGACTACCTGATTTTGTCCGGCGGTATCCGCAACGACTACGAAGCCTGGTTTGGCAACGACCAAAAGGCTATCGACTACACACGCAAGCACTTCCCCAACGCCTACATTCCGAATCAGGAGATGTTTGCGCTTAAGCAAAAGGTGAAGAACTTCAAGGGCGGCACCTTGGTGATGACACTGCCGCCGCCGCCGCACCGCTGCCCACCCTCGCCCTACGAGCGTGCTTGCCTGATTGCCTGGCACATGAAGAAAAACAAAATCCCCGGCAAGATTTTGATTTTGGACCCCAAACCCAAAATCGCCCCCATCGGCATGGGCTACAAGCAAGCCTTTGAAGAGCTGTACCCGGACATCATTACCCATGTGCCCAACGCCCGCGTGCTGGAGCTTGACCCGTTTAAAAAGCGCATCAAGACCGCTGCCGGTGAGTTTGATTTTGACAACGCCATCCTCATGCCACCGCACCAAGCGGCAGAAATGGTGTGGTGGGCCGACTTGATCGGCAAGACGCCGGAGGGTAAGCCCACGGGCTGGGCTGACATGAACGTGCGTTACTTCACCGCCAACAGCGACGATCGTGTTTACTTCGTCGGTGATTTGATGGGGGCTATTTCTGACCAGTTTGGCCACTACCCCAAGAGCGCCCATGTGGCCAACTACATTGGCCGCATCGTGGCCAAGAACATTGCCCAGCGTGTGGCGGGCAAGGAAGTCACGCCGCTGCTGCCGGACAACCTGTGCTACATGATGGTCAATGGCGACCCGCAGGAAGAAATCTCGGTCAAGTTCGAGTATGAGGTGGATGCCACCGGCAAAGTCATCCAGACCCAGATTGATATGGACGTGCGCAGCAGCGATTTGGTCAAAGAAGACTTTGACTGGATTAACAGCCGTTTTAGCGACTTTTTAGGTATTTAAACTGCATGCAAGCTTTTAGTAGCGATACGACAGGGGCCACGGTCAGTGGCCTGACCCGCCGCCATCTGGTGGCGGGTGTGGCAGGTATGGCGGGGGTGGCAGCCACCCTTGCCGTGCCCGGCGCGGCCTGGGCCCAGGCCGCTCCAGCGCTGGAGGGCCTGTTGGCCCCCGACCCGGTGGCGTTTCAACAGGCCATGGCGCAATTTATCGGCAGCGCCAGGCCCCAGGCTGAAGGCTTGCAACTGGATATTCCGGTACTGGCCGACAACCCGAGTGCGGTGCCCATCAAGGCGCAGGTGACCTTGCCCATCACCGAGCAGGACTGGTGCGAAGAGCTGATCGTGCTGGCCGAGCTCAACCCTATCCCCCTGGCCTGCCGCATGCGCTTTACCGTTGATACCGGTACGGCAGAGGCGGCGGTGCGCATCCGCCTGAGCCAGTCCCAGGCCGTGCACGTGCTGGCGCGTATGCACAGCGGCAAGGTGCTGGCGGGGAAACAAGACATCACAGTCGCTGCTAGCGGCTGTGGCATGTAAGGAGCACTGCCCTATGAGTATGAGCAAGCCCCCCCGCGTCTGGGTGAGTAACGAGCAGCCCAAGGCCGGTGAAGTGCTGCGCGTGCGTGCGCAGATGGAGCACGTGATGGAAACCGGCCTACGCACCGATCCCGCCACCGGCCAGGTGCGCCCGCGCCACATCATGAATTACTTTGAAGCCAAACTCGGCGACACCCTGCTGTTTGTTTGGGAACCGGGTACCTCGGTGGCCCCTAACCCGTATATCGAGTTCACTTTCAAGGCCCGCCGCAGCGGTGCGCTGAATCTGCTGTGGAAAGACAACCAAGGCGCACGCTTGAGCGCCAGTAAAACGATTACGGTCACTTGAGCCGGGTGGGGTGGAACACGTTCTAAGCAAAGGATTTGCCATGTCTGTATCTGTGTTGTGGCCCCGCCGCCAACTACTTGTAGGCAGTGCCCTTGCCTTGGCGCTGGCCGCCTGTGGCCGCAGCAAACCCAAAGCCCAGGCTTTGCCCACTGGGGCCACCGTGCTGGCCCTGGGCGACTCCCTGACCCAAGGCGTCGGTGCCCAGGCAGGTGAAGCCTGGCCCGTGCTTTTGGCTGAGCGCACCGGTTGGGACGTGGTCAACGCCGGTATTTCCGGGGATACCAGCGCCCAAGCGCTGGAGCGTCTGCCCGATTTGCTGGAAGAGCACAGCCCGGCGCTGGTGGTGGTGAGCATTGGCGGCAACGACTTCCTGCGCCAAATGAGTGCCGAGGCCGCGCAGGCCAATATCCGCCGCATGTGCCAGCAGGCCAAGGACAGCGGTGCCCAGGTGCTGCTGGTGGCCGTGCCCCAGTTTTCCCTGATGGCAGCGAGCACCGGGCGTTTAAGCGACCACCCGCTGTACGCCGCGCTGGCCCAGGAGCTGCAGGTGCCGCTGCTGGACAAGGCCTGGGCGCAGGTACTCTCCCAGGCCAAGTGGCGCTCTGACCAGGTGCATGGCAATGCAGCGGGCTACGCCGAGTTCACCAATTTGTTGGTCGATGGCCTGCGGGCGCAGGGCTGGTTGCGCTAGAAAATTTAGAGCGCCACCGTGAAATACGGGTCAAAGTCAGTGTTCTCGGGCGTGCCGGTCTTGGCGTAGCCCCGGGGGTTGCACAGCACCCGGGTGGTGTCGACCATGTAGTCGCAGCGGTGGTGCATGTGGCCGTGTATCCACAACGCCGCACGGCCACCGCGCAGCAACCAGGCCGCGTCAGAGACAAAGTTCACATTCAGGGGCGAGCCCACAAACTGCGGTGCCACGCTGGGCAGCGCCGGTGCGTGGTGGGTCACGACCACCGTGGGTCCGGCGTAGGGCGTATCCAGTTGCGCATCCAGCCAGGCGGCATTGCGGGCAAAGGCGGCGGCGCAATCTGCGGGGGTAAAGCGGGGGGCGTCTTCCTCGGGGCCGGTGCGAATGCGGCTGAAGTCGCGGTTAAATTGCAGCGACAGGGTTTCTGCCTCGCTACGGGCCTGGCCTTCACCGGCGACGGCAAAGTCCGTCCACAGGGTCGAGCCTATAAAGCGCACGCCGCACAGCTCTAGGCAGTCGTTATCCAGAATATGCACTTGGCTGCCTGCGGCCAGCGTGCGCAACTGGGCGACGGTTTGCGCCAGGCTGCTGCCGTAGAACTCATGGTTGCCGGGCACGTAGATGACGGGTTTTTTCAGGCTTTTTGCCCAGGCGATGGCGGCGTCTGGCCGGTCTACGTCACCCGCCAAGACGACGACATCTGCCGTGGTGTGCGGTGGCGGCAGGGGCTGCACGCTCATGTGCAGGTCTGAGAGGATGTGTAAGGCTGGCATCAGGATCTCCGTTTAGGGCAGCTGCAGGCATATACCGCAAAAATCTGCGGCAAAAGTTGAAATTGCCATTTATTTTTAACACTTTAGCAGGGCTAGAATGGCCGTTCTGCTTGCTTTTGCCCCTGCCATTTTGCCCATGCCTTTACTTGACAATGCCCACTGGAAACTGCTCAAGCACCTGCACCAGCAAATTGCCGCTGCGCAGGCTGAGCGCATTGCACAGGGGCAAAAAATTTATCCCCAAGCGTATTTGGTCAGCCCCGGTGCCCATGGCACTTCTGCGCAACTGGCCGAATTGTCCAACGACTTTGTCGCCGGTTTGCTGCAGCAGGACGACGGCCAACACGCCTTGGCCAAATACCTTGCAGATGCGCTGCAGCCGGGCAGTTCCACCCATAGCCACATTGCCCAGGACTACGGCTTTGATGCCCGCTTTACCCCTGAGCACCCAGGAAGCCATGCTGCCCCAGGCCGACGGCAGCCAGCAACCGGTGCTGATGGTGCTGCTGCACGGCCAGGGCTTTGCCCTGCCGGTGTTCCACGCCATTGAGCGCACAGCCACCGGGCGGCATTGCCAGCTGCGCCCCTTCCCGGACTTGACCGAATTCCAAACCGTGCAAACCCTGCTGCACCAGCGTATGCAGCAAGGCAGTGCGCCGCACTGAAGGCCACCTGCTAGGCTGCTTCCAGCACCAGCGCTTGGTTGTGGGCCGGGGGTGGCGGGTTTTGTAGTTCTGCTACCTCAAAGACGGCTACGGTATCCACCAAGGTTTGCGCCTGTTGATTCAGGCTCCAGGCAGCGGCCGCCATTTCCTCGACCAAGGCAGCGTTTTGCTGCGTCGCCTGGTCCATCTGCACCACCGACTGGCTGACTTCCTGCACCCCCTGGCTTTGTTCGGTACTGGCGCTGGTGATGTCTTGCATGATGTGCGCCACCTTGGCAATGGCTTGCACCACTTCGTCCATGATGTGGCCGGTTTTATGCACTTCTTGTGTACCGGTGGCAACGCCTTGCACGCTGGCCTGGATCAGGGTTTTGATCTCCCGGGCGGCGTCTGCACTGCGCCCGGCCAGGGAGCGCACCTCGGCGGCCACCACGGCAAAGCCTCGGCCTTGTTCCCCCGCGCGGGCGGCCTCTACAGCGGCATTCAAGGCCAGGATATTGGTTTGGAAGGCGATGCCGTCGATGACCCCAATGATGTCGGCAATGCGGTGGGCGCTGTCCTGGATGCCCGCCATGGTCTGGACAACGGCAGCCATGGCGGCGCCGCCTTGCTGGGCCACGCCGGAGGCCGTTTGTGCCAGTTGGTTGGCCTGTTGCGCACTTTCTGCGTTTTTCTGCACAGTGACGCTCAGTTGTTCCATGGTGGCAGAAGTGTGTTGCAGCGCACTGGCCTGGTTTTCCGTGCGCGCCGACAAGTCCTGGTTGCCTTGTGAGATTTGCTCGCTGGCCGAGGCAATGCCCGCCGAACCGTGGCGCACCTTGCCCACCACCTGGGCCAGGCCCATTTGCATTTGCTGCAAGGAGCGCAGCGACTGCGCCGTTTCGTTTTTGCCGGAGACCTCAATCGTCTGGGTGAGCTTGCCATCCGCTACCGCGTAGGCCACGCCCACTGCGGTGGAGATGGGGCGGGTAATGCTTTGAATGATCCACCACGCCAGGCCGATACCGCCGAGCAATACCAATACCGTGGCGCCACCAATCAGCAGAAACATGGTGTTGACCGACTGGGTGGCAGCGGTGACCGAATGGTTCATCAGCTTGTTTTGTACTTCCACCAGGTTGACCAGGGCCTGGTGGTATTTTTCCCGGACGCTGGGCATCTCCAGAATCAGGACGAACAAGGCGTCATCCAGCATTTGCTTGCGCACCAGATCAATATATTTGTCCTGCACCTCCAAATACTCCTGGCGCGGGCCTTTGAAGGCTTCCAGGATTTGGCGCTCTTCCGCTCCCATGGTCTGCTGGTCTAGAAACGCCAGGGCTGCGCCGATGGCGCTGCGGGTTTTCAGGACCTTGTCAATCAGGTCTTCATGGCTGGCACTTTCCTTGTAGTGCAGCATGTGGCTGATGGAAACCTCATTGGTATTGAGCAGCTCTTTGATTTCTTCTATTTTTACGACCCGGGGATATTGTTGGTAAATGGCAGATTGAAAATCTTGGTTTAAATTTTTGGCCGTAAAAATCGCAACGCCACTGATGACCAGCAAGAACACCGTCATCAAGCCAAACCCCAGAATAAGCTTGGTACTGATTTTTAAATGATTGATTGACATGGCAACCCCAAATGCAAGACATCCAAGGTGAACAACCATAATTACAAAAGTGCTATAGGCGTGAATAACCCTTTGTCGCGCAAAGTATAAAAAACCGACTTTGCATAAAAACTATCCTTTGAGCGACTTTTTCCAGTTAAAACCCTAGGGGAATTTGAAGAAATGTCTGATCTATTGCAGGTGATTTCCCTGGGTTTGCCGCCACTAGGCAGGATTACGTATTGTCAGAGCCCCACGGCCAGTCGTGGTGCTTGCGAATGGCCTCGGCAAACAGCAGGTCTTGCTTGCGCAGCCACAGCCCATAGGGGCCTTGCTTGAGGTCTTGCACCTCGGCGCGTTGCCATAGCAGGGAGTCTACCGTTTGCAGTGGCGGGCGCTGGGCTGAGGCTTGCTGCTCCTCGGTCAGGGTGCTCGGTGGCGGCTCGTCTTCGCGCCAGTAAATGCCGTGGTTGTCCCAGTTTTCAATGATGGGCGTTTGCGCCTGGATGATGAGGGTGCGCACCTGGCGTTTTTGCGGTTGCAGCCAGTGCAGGCTCCAGGAACTGGTGGCCCCGTAGGCTGGGCGCTCGGGCGGTTGCACGATCAGCCAGCCCTCGTTGTTGGGGTGAGGCATGGCCGCCGGGCCGGTGTTGCACAGCACGGCGCCGCTGCGGGTCACGCTGATGCCGAGGGTACGCGGCACCAGGTGGTCGTCCTGGGGTTGCTCAGGCGTGTATTGGCGCATGCCGCCTGTCCACCATAGTTCATCGCGGACCTCGGCCCAGAGGTAGTCGCCCTCGGCGCAGGGGTGCTGGATGGTGTTGATCTTGCGCCAGCTGGGCAGCAGCTGCCACACGCCCTGGCTATCGGGCTGGATGTCGCGGGCCTGGTACAGGGCGCAGTGTTCCGTCTTATTCAGGCGCTCCCAGGAAAATGGTTCCTGGTACCAGCGCCCGCTGGGCTTGTGCAGGTCAACGTCGCTTTCCTTGACGGTGGCCATCATGGCCAGGGCGCGTACGCGCACCGATTTGGGGTGTTGCACCCCGGGGGTGGGCATGATGCGGGCCACCGGCCAGGGTAGCTCCAGGGGCAGGAGCTCTTTACCGTCCCAGATGCAGACCTGGGGCTCTTCCTTGCCATCGTTTTGCAGGTAACGCAGCAGCACGGCCCAGGTGCGTTGCACGATGACGTGCTCCAGCTCCCACAGGCCGGGGATGTTGACTTCGCCCCAGCGCAGGCGGTAGGCGGCGCGTTCGCCAGTGCCGTCGTTGCCAGACAGCTCCAGCGTCCAGGCCAGGGACTTGCCGGCCACGGGCTCGCTACGCGCCAGCCAGCGCTCAGGGTGGGTGAGCTGGCGCTCCCACATCAAGGTGGTGATGGGGGCGGTGCGCAAAATCAAACGGCCATCGACCTCGTGCCCTGCGGGCACCAACACGGGGTCGGTAACAAAGTCGATGCGCGAGCCTTCGCGCAGGCGCTGCAGCACCGGGGTGTCCACGCGCACACGTTGCAGCAGGCGGTCTTTCATCCAGCGAAATGCGGGCTGGCCGGATTCAGAGGCGATGGGGGAGACTTCCCAGGGCTTGCGGTCGGTGGGCTGCTGCTCGGCCCATTTTTGCCAGCCGCGTTCGGCATCCCACACGGCCAGGGCCAGGCGCTGCTGGCGTCCGCCTTGGCCAACCGAATAGGCGTACATGGCCAGGGCCTGCCCGTCTTCGCGCCAGACAAAGGGCATATGGGTGGCCACCACCCAGGGCTGGGGCTGGCCTTCAAACAAAAGCTGCCATTGCGGGGTGGTGAAAATCTCCAGCGGTTGGCGTTCCGTGCGCAAGGATTCGGGCCAATAGCGTTGCACGCCCACCACCTTGCCGCCTGCGGGTGGGCTGGGCAGTTCGGGCGGCACTTCCTCTTTTTGGACGGGGACGGCGTCCCACGGCACCCACAGGTCGCGCACGGCAACCATACCCATGGAGGGGTTGGCCACATTGGAGGCCAGCCAGGCGGTGAATTGCCCGTCAGACATGGGGCTTTGCGCATCCTGGTGCATGCCGGCGTCTTCACCGCTCCAGCGCGGCAGGCGCCAGTGGATTTCTTCGAGGGCAGAGGCTTCTTCGGTGTTCAGTGTCCAGGTGCTGCGGCTTTTGCGGTCAACCAGATAGGGGCTGGCGTGGCCGTAGCTGGCAATGCGCAGCCAGCGCCCGTCCATGGAGGTGCTAAAGCCCGATTCCCACAGTTGCGGCAGGTAGACCCCGTCAGCGCACATCACATCGCCATATATCGAGGTGCCGGTGCCGCTGGTGCCCTGCTTGCGAAAGACGATTTCCTTGAGGCGCTGGTTCTGCTCTTGCTTGAGCGCCAGCTCCCGGGCGCGGGCTTGCTGCAGGGCACGTTGGGCGGTATCGGCACGGTGCCAGTACGCCAGCGGCACACCCACTGCTGCGACCAGCCCAAGAACCACTATCCACCACATCATGCTTGACCGCCTTTGATTGTTTTAAAAATAAGCTCGCTGCAAAACAAAGCGCCTGCTGCTGTATCCAGACCAGGCGCTTTCTTATTATCACGGCAAGTTCTGCAACTTAAAGCGACTCTTGGCGCAACTGGGCCGGGGTTTTAGGGGAAATCCAGCCCGGCGCGACGTCAAACACGGTTTTGGCGCCGTGCAGGCCCAGCGCTGCCATACGGTGCACGGCACGGGCATAGGCCACCAATACGCTGGAGGTGAATTCCGGGTTGCTGCCCAGTTGCAGCCGGTATTCGACCACGTGCTGGGTGCCTGCGCTGGTGTTGCCGCTGCGGATGACAAAGCCGCCGTGGGGCATGGCGCTGTGCTCGCGCTGCAGCGTCTCGGCGCTGATGAAGTTGACCGTGGTGTCGTACTCGTCAAAGTAGTGCGGCATGGTGACGATGGCCTGGCGCACGGCTTCGGCGTCCGCCCCTTCTTGCAGCACCACGTAGCAATGGCGCTCGTGTTTTTGGCGGGTGGAAAGTTCGGGGCGGGTGCCGCTGCGCACGGCCTCTACCGCTGCTTCGACGGGGATGGTGTATTGCACGCCACCGGCCACACCAGGCACGCGGCGAATGGCGTCGGAGTGGCCCTGGCTCAAGCCCTTGCCCCAAAAGGTGTAAGTGGCGCCATCGGGCAGCAGCGCCTCGCTCATGATGCGGTTGATGGAGAACATGCCTGGGTCCCACCCGGCAGAGATCAGCGCCGTGGTTTTACCGGCCTGGGCAGCAGCGTCCACAGCGGCAAAGTGTTCGGGAATGCGGGCGTGGGTGTCAAAGCTGTCCACTACGTTAAAGCGTGCTGCCAGCGCCGGTGTTTGCGCGGGCAAATCGTCTTTGGAACCACCGCACAGGATCAGCACGTCCACCTGGTCTTGGTGCTGGGGCAAGTCATCTAAGCGGTACACGGCGGTGGCCGGGTTGGCGGGGTGCAATTGCGCCGGGTCACGCCGGGTGTAGATGCCGGTGATGACCATGTCGGGGTTGAGCGCGACGGCGGCCTCTACCCCCCGGCCTAGATTGCCATAGCCCACCACACCGATACGGATAGGGTTTGCTTGCTTGTTGTGCACGGTAGTTTCCTTTGCGTGTGTGAAAAAAACGTTGAAAACGGTCTAACTGCCCTCGGCGCGGGGGCGCAATTGCCACAGCCCTTCAAAGGCCATGACGGCCACCGCTGCGGCAATCAGCAGGTACATGGCCTCCTGGCCGGGCTGTATGCGCTCGCCCAGCAGCAGGGCGGCGGCCACCAGCAGCACCGGCTCGACATAGGAGAGCATGCCAAACAGCCCCAGCGGCAAGAGCTTGTGCGCCGTCATATACAGCGCCAGCGCCACGGCGCTGACAATGCCCAGCACGGGAATGAGCAGGTGCAGGCGCGGCGTTTGCACCACGGTGTGCCAGCCGCTGGGCACGTCCAGATGGCTGGCAAGTACGTACCACAGGCACACGGGCAGCATGATCAGTACGTCCAGCCAATGCCCGGCCAGGGAGTCGGTGCGCATCAGGCGGCGCAGCACGAAGTAGGCGCAATAGCCAATCACCACCATCCAGGTGGGCCAGGCCAGGGTGCCGCCGCGCAGCAGCTCCCAGGCCATGCCGCAGCTGGCCAGTAGCACGGCCAGTTGTTGCAGGCGCGTCAGGCGCTCGCCAAAAATCACCCGCCCGGCCAGCACCATGGCCAGCGGCAGCAAGAAGTAACCCAGGGATGTTGGCAGCGCGTAGCCGTGTAGCGGCGCCCAGAGGAAGAGCCACAGTTGCACGCCAAACAGCGCCGCGCTCAAGAGCAGGAGCGCCCCCAGATGCCAGTAGCGGCGCACCCGGCGCACGATGGCCAGCACGGCGCTGGCCTGGCCGGTGTACAGCAGTAAAGCGGTGGTCAGGGGCAAGGTGGCCACCATGCGCCAGCCAAAGACTTGCTCGCCCGTCAATGGTGCCAGCAGGGGAGAGAAGTAATACATCCCCCCAAACAAACAAGACGCCACCACCGAAGCCAGCACGCCGCGCACCATGAACCCCACCCCCTAACAAAAAACGCCCCTAGAGAAAAGGGGGCAACCGCCGATTCTGCGGGAATTTGACTACCTGACTACACTGCCTGCCCTTTCCCCACACGCAACGCTGGCAAATGGCTGCATCGTCCGATTTTTCTATTCCCTTGACGCTGATTTACCAAGACGATGACCTGGTTGTCGTCTACAAGCCAGCCGGTTGGCTGGTGCACCGCAGCAGCATTGCCCGCCACGAAAAGCGCTTTGTGCTGCAGCGCCTGCGCGACCAGATTGGCCAGCATGTCTGGCCCGTGCACCGCCTGGACCAAGGCACCTGCGGCCTGCTGGTGTTTGCGCTGAACGCCCCCGCCTGCCAGCAACTGTGCCAAGCCTTTGCCGCGCAGCAGGTGCAAAAACATTACCTGGCGCTGGTACGCGGCTGGCTAGCGCCCCAGGTGGCGGTGGACTACGCCCTGCGCCCCGAAGACAGCGCCCCCGATGCCCCGGCGCAGGCCGCGCAGACCAGCTTGCAATGCCTGGCCACGCTGGACTGGCCCGAAAGCTACGACCCGCGCCACCCCAGCACCCGCGCCAGCCTGGTGCTGGCCCAGCCGCATACGGGCCGGCGCCACCAAATCCGCCGCCATTTAAAGCATGTGGCCCACCCGATCTTGGGCGATGCCACCCACGGCAAAGGGCCGCTCAACCGCTGGTGGGCCGAGCGCCTGGGCGGCCAGCGCCTGTGGCTGCATGCCCACGCGCTGGAGCTGGCGCACCCGCGCACCGGCGAACCTTTGCAACTGTGTGCCGATTGGCGTCAGACTGGGGCATGTGCCCGAGGTGCAGCACTGGCAGCAGATGCTGCAACTGCCCGGTTGGCAGGGCTTGGCGCAGTTGCCCGCCAGCACGCAGCTGCCGGGGCAAGCGTGGTTTGGTTAAATCAGAAAGCATAGCTGCTTGCGCCCATAAACAAAGGACTTCACGTAGTTAACTACCTGAAGACCTTGTATTGCCAGCGCAAACAGCTCTTATTTTTTACGGCTGATGCGTATCCAGCGCCCGTCCGCGTCTTGTTCCAGTGCGGGGGACAGCACCGAGGGGTAGTCCACCGTCGGGTCGGCCCGCAGCACGCCGCTGAGCAGCTCGACCAAGCGGTCATTGCCCATCTTGCAGCCGCAGGCCTGGGCGTGGCCGCCGCCGCCTAGGCTCTCGGCCAGGGGAATGCAGTCAAAACCGGTGCGCGAGCGCAGGCCCATCTTGGTGCCCTGGGGGCTGGCGTGCCACATCAGCGCAAAGGTTTGCGATTCGCGCGCCAGCAGGTCGCCGACCTGGCTGTGGAACAGGCCCGGGCAGTTCACCATCAGGCCCTGCACGCCGTTGAAGGTGATGGGCTGGGCCTGCTCGGCAATATCGGCGCACAGTTTTTGGAATTTTTCATCCATCGCCCCGCCCCGGGCCATGAAGGCGGCCTCTTCCTCGGGGGTAAAGGCGGCGATGGCGGCCCAGCGCTGCAAGTCGCGTGGTTCCATGTCCAGGGCGGAGAGGAAGGCTGCGCTTTCGGCAAATTCCCACTTCCAGATGTCGCGGTCTTCGATATAGCGAATCAGCCCCGGCACGGGTGTATCGGGGTGGAAAAACTCCCAGGCCAGGCGCGCGCCCGAGTGCTGCATATCAAAATGCACCACGCCGCAGCGGCACTGAAAGCCGGTGAGCTTTTCCGCCGCGCTTTTGTGGTGGTCCAGCACCACCAGCTTGGCGGCACGCGCATCCAGCGCAGCGGTCAGTTCCGGGCCGAAGGCAAAGTCCAGCATGTATACGGCGCGGCCTTGCACGTCGCCAAGTTTTTCGGTGAGCGCTTCGACCGTGGTGATGTCACCGTGGTCCAGGCCACGCAGCTCGGCGCGGTCGCCATAAAACAGCCAAGCGGCCAGGGCCGCGCCAAAGCCGTCCGGGCAATTGCGCCCGTGGTAGAGGATGAGGGGGCGCGGGTCGTCCAGCAGAGGGCGCACCAAGAGGGAGGGGGGAAGAATGCTGCGTTGTGTCATAAGCGCGTGATTGTCGCAGTCTGCCTGGCAGCCGCGCTGCGGACGGGGTTTGGTACTGCGCCGCCCAATCCTGCCCATAATGGACGCTTTAGAACCGAGTGCCCGCCTATGTCTTGCGCCCTGACCCCCCATCTGCCCCAGCTTCTGCGCCTGCGCCAAGATCTACACGCCCACCCTGAGCTGTGCTACCAGGAAAACCGCACCGCAGGCCAGGTGGCCGCCTACCTGGAGGCGCTGGGCCTGCCCGTGCGCCGGGGCCTGGGCAAAACTGGGGTGGTGGCCAGCATTTACGGCCAGGGCTCTAGCGCCGAGCAGCCCGGCCCCAGCGTGGGCCTGCGCGCAGACATGGACGCGCTGCCGCTGACCGAGACCACGGGCCTGCCCTATGCCAGCCGCCACAGCGGCAAGATGCACGCCTGCGGGCACGATGGTCACACCGCCATGCTGCTGGGTGCAGCGCATTTATTGCACCAGCAGCGCGACTTTGTCGGCACCGTGCATTTGATTTTCCAGCCCGCCGAAGAAGGCGGCGCGGGGGCCAAGGCCATGATGGACGACGGCCTGTTTACCCACTTTCCCTGCCAGGCCGTGTTCGCCCTGCACAACTGGCCCGACCTGCCCCAGGGCCAGATGGCGGTGCGCGCTGGCCCCATCATGGCAGCCAATATCCGCTTTGAAATCCGCGTGCGCGGCAAGGGCGGGCACGCCGCGCTGCCGCACACCACGCGCGACCCGATTCCCGTGGCCTGCGCCATCGTCACCCAGTTGCAAACCCTGGTATCGCGCACGCTGGACCCCGTCGATAGCGCGGTGTTGACCATTGGCAAGATTGAAGCGGGCACGGTGGAAAACATCATCCCCAACGAAGCCGTGATCTACGGCACCCTGCGCACCCTGCGCGATAGCACCCAGGCCACGCTGGTGGCGGGCATTGAGCGCATCGCCCAGCACATCGCCGCTGCGCACGCATGCCAGGCGCTGTACATCCACAAACCCGGCTACCCCAACACCACCAACACCCCGGACGAGGCGGCCCTGATGGCCGAAGTCATGGCCGAAGTGGTGGGCCCCGATAACGCCCATGCCCATATCGACCCCGCCATGACGAGTGAAGACTTCGGCTTCATGCTGCAGCAAGTACCCGGCGCGTATGGTTGGATTGGCAACGGCAAAGACGGGCAGGCTGGCACCAGCCTGCACCACCCGGGCTATGACTTCAACGACGACAACATCGCCCTAGGCGCAAAGTTCTGGAACCGGCTAGCCCGCCGCTGGCTAAAACGCGCCTGAAGCTGCGAAGCAAGCGAAGAAGCCCCACCCCCACAGCGCATCCATCAGGGCGCAGCCGCAAGAACAGGCAAGCCGCATCCCATCTGACTCGCCGTGGCTGTCCGAGCGCAGCGCCGCTTGGCGGCGCGCAGCGAGTTCCACGGCGTAAAAGCTGCGCAGCACGCTTTCTTTGCTGACTTTCTTGCGCGCGCAAGAAAGCCAGTCGCCCGCCGGGGCGAGTCCCGGCCAGCCGCCCTAAAAATCAGCAAAAACCGTTTTACAACCACAGCCTGTGGACGCTCTACAAAGCAGCCGGTAACTCCACCACCGAATCCCACTGCACCCCCGCCAAACCGTCATAGTGCGCCACCAGCACCCAACGCAGCGTGCCCTGTTCGGCCAAGCTATCGGCCAGCGCATCCAGCGCCTGCCCCAAATAACGCATAGACGCCTTATCCAGCCCGGCCACCGGCTCAGCAATCAAGGTCAGCGCCGCCCCACTGACCAAGGCCGCCGCCAACCCATATTTACGCTGCGTACCCGTGGACAACTGCCACCACGCCTTGCCCAGATGCGGGGCCAGGGCAAAGCCTTCGACATGCCGCTGCCAGGCGCTAGCGTCCCAAGCGGGCCAGCGCTGCACCTGCTCGGCCAGCCACGCCTGCACGGGTTGCTGCGGGTCATAGATAGGCAAGGGCGCAACCGCCACTTGGGCCGCGTAGGCCGACGTGCCCACGCTGTGGCCCGCGCAGGTGATAACCCCTCCTGTCGGCACAGGTGCCGTGGCCGATAACCACGCCAGCAAGCAGCGGGCGGCGCTGTCGGCCTCGTCCAGCAGCAGATGCAGGCCGGGGTGCAGATCGGTATCCGGGGCGGTTTCAGGCGGCAGGCCCTGCCAGTGCAGCAGCTTGTTCATCACTTATTCACTATTTAGTGAGCTCTTAACGCTGGTCAATAAAGGGTTTTAGCATCAAAACACCGTGAAATCGTTTATTGACCAGCGTTAGCAGCTATGAAATTGAATTATTCCACCCGCTCGATACGCGCAGGCTTGAACGTCCACCCCGCCGGTTTGCCTTTGGCAGCGCGTTTACCGGCGGCGTTGTTCAGGCTGCGGATTTCCAGCACTTCTTCGCGCTCCTTGCCGCCACGGCCCTGGCCGCTGACGCGCACGCTGCGGGTGTAGGCGGCTGCGCCCACCAGGGCTGCGCCGTCGGCCAGTTTCATCAACTGCAGGCCGCGCCCGCCGGTGGTGGTTTTGAGTTCGGACAGCGGGTAGGTCAGCACCTGGTTGTCGCTGCTGACGCAGGCGATGTGGGTGGCGGCGGGGCCGTCCAACGGGTCGATGGTGCTGGGCAGGCACAGGGTCTCGCCCGCCTGGATGGTGGCAAAGGCTTTGCCCGCCTTGTTGCGTGCCAGCATGCTGGCCACTTCGGCCACAAAGCCGTAGCCGCCGCTGCCGCTGATGAGTAGGCGCATGCTGCTGCTGCCAGCAAAGTAGCTGACGATGTGGGTGCCCGCTTCCAGCTCAATCAGGCTGTGGATCGGCACCCCGTCGCCGCGCCCGCCGGGCAGGGTGGAGACGGCCACGCTGTACACCCGGCCCTGGTGGCCAAAGACGATCAGGGTATCCACGCTGCGGCAGGCAAAGCTGCCCCATAGCGCATCGCCCGCCTTGAAGCTGAAGTGGGCGCTGTCGTGCTCGTGGCCTTTTAAGGTGCGCACCCAGCCTTTTTCAGAAATCACGACCGTCACCGGCTCATCGACCACCTTGATTTCGGTGCTGACTTTTTGCGCTTCTTCTATCCAGGTGCGGCGTGGGTCGGCAAAGGCTTTGGCATCGCGCTCAATTTCCTTGATGAGCAGGCGTTGCAGGCTCTTGGGGTTGGCCAGGATGTCCAGCAGGCGGCCTTCGTCCTCGCGCAGCTCTTGCAGCTCTTTTTCAATCTTGATAGCTTCCAGCCGGGCCAATTGGCGCAGGCGGATTTCCAAAATGTCTTCGGCCTGGCGGTCGCTGAGGTCAAAACGGGCCACCAGGGCGGGCTTGGGTTCGTCGCTCTCGCGGATGATGGCAATCACCTCGTCGATGTGCAGCAGCACCACCTGCCGCCCTTCCAGAATATGGATGCGCGCCTGCACGCGGTCGAGCTGGTGCTGGCTGCGCCGCGTCAGGGTGGTTTGGCGAAAGGCCAGCCATTCCTGCAGCATCTGGCGCAGGGATTTTTGCGTGGGCTTGCCGTCCAGCCCCACCATCGTCAAGTTGATGGGGGCTGAGGTTTCCAAGCTGGTGTGCGCCAGCAGGCAGTTCATCAGCTCCTGCTGCGGGGTTTTGCCGCTTTTGGGCTCCAGCACCAGGCGCACGGGCGCGTCTTTGCTTGATTCATCGCGCACACCATCCAGCACATTCAGCACCGTGGCTTTGAGCTGCTGCTGCTCTTGCGTGAGGGTTTTTTTACCGGCTTTGACCTTGGGGTTGGAGAGCTCTTCAATCTCCTCCAACACCTTTTGCGTGGAGACGCCGGGGGGCAGCTCGGTCACCACCACCTGCCACTGGCTGCGGGCCAGCTCTTCCACCTTCCAGCGGGCACGTACTTTCAGGCTGCCGCGCCCGCTGGTGTAGGCGTGGGCAATGTCCTGGGCGCTGCTGATGATGTGCCCGCCGCCGGGGTAGTCCGGGCCAGGAATCAGCGCCAGCAGCTCGGCATCTGGCAGCTCGGGGTTTTTCACCAGGGCCACACAGGCGCTGGCCACTTCGCCCAGATTGTGGCTGGGGATTTCCGTGGCCAGCCCCACGGCAATGCCGCTGGCTCCGTTCAAGAGCGCAAACGGCAGCCGCGCGGGCAACTGGCGCGGCTCCTGCGTAGAACCGTCGTAGTTGGGCACGAAGTCCACCGTGCCTTCGTCGATTTCATCGAGCAGCAAGCTGGCAATCTTGGCCAGCCGCGCCTCGGTATAGCGCATGGCGGCTGCGCCGTCGCCATCGCGGCTGCCGAAGTTGCCCTGGCCGTCAATCAGCGGGTAGCGCTGGTTGAAGTCCTGCGCCAACCGCACCAGCGCGTCATACGCTGATTGGTCGCCATGCGGGTGAAAGCGCCCCAGCACGTCGCCCACCACGCGGGCGCTTTTCACGGGCTTTGCCGCCGTATTGCCGCCTGTGCCGCCATAGCCCAGGCCCATGGCCTGCATGGCGTACAGAATGCGCCGCTGCACGGGCTTCATGCCGTCGCACACATCGGGCAGCGCCCGGCCTTTGACGACCGAGAGCGCGTACTCCAAATACGCCTGCTGGGCGTAGCCGCCCAGGGTGAGGGTGTCGCCGTCTTCACGGGGAATAGAGGGGGATGAGAGGTCTGTCATGCTTTAAAAATAAGAGCTGCTAGCGCTTATCGGGTAAGGGCTAGAGGCTAAAACGTTCAAATATTGGATGGGGAAGCAGGGGCGGGCGCTGCCTCGCCCAGCCCCTGCAGTTCGGCTTCAATCTGTTCAATGCTGGGGAGGCTGGTTTGCAGCTCGGCGGGCAATGACTCGATCAGCTTGTACTCGGCAATGCCCATGGGCTGGGTTTTGTCACCCAACGCATATTCGGCTACCACCTTGTTTTGGTTCTTGCACAGCAGCAGGCCAATGGTGGGCGCATCGTGCGCAGATTTCACTTGCCGATCGACCGCGGTCAGATAAAAGCCCAGTTGGCCTAAATGCTCGGGCTTGAATTTTTCAGCCTTGAGCTCAATCACCACATAGCAGCGCAACTTGAGGTGATAGAACAGCAGGTCGATAAAAAAATCATCACCGCCTACTTCGAGGTGTACTTGCCGTCCAACAAAAGCAAAGCCCGCTCCCAGTTCCATCAAAAATTGGGTGATATGTTTGACCAGTGCCGTTTCGATTTCTCGCTCATCGGCCTCTTTGCCCACATCCAGGAAATCAAACAAATAGGGGTCTTTCAGCGATTGCTGGGCCAGGTCACTGCCCGGTGATGCAAGGCGCTCGCTAAAGTTGGTGACGGCTTGCCCCGTGCGTTCAAGCAGGCGCGTTTCAATGTGGATAGTGAGCACATTGCGCGACCAACCGTTTTCAATCGCTGCCTGTGCGTAGGCCAAACGCTGTGCGGGTTGCTTGAGTTTTGTCAGCAGCACCAGGTTATGCCCCCAGGGCAATTGTCCAACAGGCTGTTGGACAAATTCATCGGACGGCCACGCCTGTGCAAACGCGCGCATGTACATCAGGTTGGCACGCGAAAACCCCTTCATCTGCGGAAAGGCCGTGCGCAAGTCGTGCGCCAGCCGCTCAATCACCTTGGCGCCCCAGCCCTGCTGTGCCTGCCTTGCCAGAATGTCGCGTCCAATCTGCCAGTACAGCAATACCAGCTCGCGGTTCGCTGCCAGCGCCGCGCGTTGCTGGGCCGTGTGGATGCGGGTTTTTAGCTCGGCCAGCCAGTCGGTATAGCCCTGGGGCGGGGGCGTGAGGGAGATAGATGGATGAGACATATTTCAAAAATAATAGCTTCTGGCGCTTTATGGATAAGGGCTAGAGGCCAAAAACACTAAAAATTCACACATCCACTTCCACCCCATCGCCGTGCAGCTCCATCAGGGCGCGGCGGGCGGCGGCTTCGCCTTTGCCCATGAGTTGGGTCATCACGCCGGTGGTGGCCGCCGCATCCAGGCTGGCCCAGCTGCACTTGCTGCAAGCGCCGGGTGTCGGGGTTCAAGGTGGTGTCCCACAGTTGTTCGGCGTTCATTTCGCCCAGTCCCTTGAAGCGGCTGATCTGGCATTTTTCGCGGGCGATGCCGTCTTTGGCGGCTTTGTCCAGGATGGTTTGCAGCTCGGCTTCGTCCAGGGCGTAGAGCTTGGCAGCTGGCTTTTTGCCGCGTGCGGGAATGTCCACCCGAAACAGCGGCGGGCGGGCCACGTAGATATGCCCGGCGGCAATCAGCTTGGGAAAGTGGCGGAAAAACAGCGTCAGCAGCAGGACCTGGATGTGGGCACCGTCCACGTCGGCGTCAGACAGGATGCAAATCTTGCCGTAGCGCAGGCCAGAGAGGTCGGGCGTGTCGTCTGGGCCGTGGGGGTCAACGCTGATGGCTACCGAGATGTCATGCACTTCGTTGTTCTTGAACAGCAGGTCGCGCTCGACTTCCCAGGTGTTGAGCACCTTGCCGCGCAGGGGGAGGATGGCTTGCGTCTCCTTGTCGCGGCCCATTTTGGCGCTGCCGCCGGCGCTGTCGCCTTCTACCAAAAACACTTCGTTGTGGGCAATGTCGCGGCTTTCGCAGTCGGTCAGCTTGCCGGGCAGCACGGCTACGCCGCTGCCTTTGCGTTTCTCCACCTTTTGCCCGGCGCGTTGGCGCTGTTGGGCGGCCTTGATGGCCAGTTCGGCCAGCTTTTTGCCGTGTTCGATGTTGGCGTTCAGCCACAGCTCCAGCGCAGGTTTGACGAAGCTGGAGACCAGCCGCACGGCATCGCGGCTGTTGAGTTTTTCCTTGACCTGGCCTTGGAACTGCGGGTCCAGCACCTTGGCCGAAAGCACGAAGCTGGCGCGGGCAAACACGTCATCGGGCATGAGTTTTACGCCCTTGGGCAGCAGGCTGTGCAGCTCGATAAAGTTTTTCACGGCCTGGAACAAGCCATCGCGCAGGCCGCTTTCATGGGTGCCACCGGCGCTGGTGGGAATCAGGTTGACGTAGCTCTCGCGCAGGGCTGCGCCATGTTCGGTAAAGGCCAGGCACCAGGCGGCACCTTCGCCTTCGGCAAAGCTGTCGTCCTGCGCGTCGGCAAAGCCTGCGCCTTCCAGCAGGGGCAGCAGCGGGTCTGCGGGCAGGGACTGCTCCAGGTAGTCTTTCAAGCCCCCCTTAAATTGCCAGGTTTGCGTGTCGCGGGTTTTTTCGTTATGCAGGCTGACCGTTACACCGGGCATCAGCACGGCTTTGGAGCGCAGCAGGTGCACCAGCTCTCCCAGGGGCAGTTGCGGGCTGTCGAAGTAGCTGGCATCGGGCCAGACGCGCACGCTGGTGCCTTGCTTGCGCTCACCGGCCATGAGTGGGCGGCGTTGCAGCGGCTGCACCACGTCGCCCCCGGCAAAGACGATGTGGGCGGCCTCGCCATCGCGCTGCACGGTCACTTCCAGGCGGGTGGAAAGCGCGTTGGTCACGCTCACGCCCACGCCGTGCAGGCCGCCGGAGAAGCTATACGCCCCGCCGCTGCCCTTGTCGAACTTGCCGCCTGCGTGCAGCCGGGTAAAGACCAGCTCCACCACGGGCGCGCCTTCTTCGGGGTGGATGCCGCAGGGAATGCCGCGCCCGTCGTCCTCGATGCTGATGGAGCCGTCTTGGTGCAAGGTGACGCGGATTTTTTTGCCAAAGCCGGCCAGGGCTTCGTCGGCGGCGTTGTCGATCACCTCCTGCACGATGTGCAAGGGGTTGTCGGTGCGGGTGTACATGCCGGGGCGCTGCTTGACGGGCTCCAGGCCTTTGAGCACGCGAATGGAACGTTCTGAATAAGTGGATGCGGAAGAAGAAGAAGTGGTATCAGCCATAGCGGCGCGGATTGTAATTGCCTGCCAAAAAGACTGGATAAAAATACAGATAAATATGGATAAATGCCAAGCACGATGCCTGCATTGCTCAAACATGCCTACCGCCTGCCAGCACAAAGGCGGGGTTTTCGTTACATTCTGCGGCTTATGCAAAAAAGCAATATAGAAATTCCAAGCACCCCCGCCGCGCAACTGCCCATGCTGCAGGTTTTGCTGTGCGCCGGGCTGGTGGTGACGCTGTCCATGGGTATCCGCCACGGTTTTGGCCTGTGGCTGCAACCCATCACCCAGGATATGGGCTGGAGCCGGGAGACTTTCTCCCTGGCCATTGCCGTGCAAAACATTGCCTGGGGGGTGCTGGGCATTTTTGTCGGCATGCTGGCCGACCGCTGGGGCGCTTTTAAGATTTTGATAGCAGGTTCCGCCCTCTACGCCTTGGGTTTGGCGGGCATGGCCTGGGCACCGAACACGGGGCTGTTTATCTTGAGCACGGGCCTGATCATTGGCGCGGCGCAGTCGGGCACCACCTACGCCATTGTGTATGGCGTGCTGGGGCGGCAAATTCCCGTAGCGCGGCGCAGTTGGGCCATGGGGATGACGGCAGCAGCCGGCTCGTTCGGACAGTTTTTCATGGTGCCGGTGGAAGGGGGCTTGATCAGCCAACTGGGCTGGAGCAACGCCTTGCTGGTGCTGGCGCTGGTGGCACTACTCATCGGCGTACTGGCTTTTGGCCTGCGTGAACCGGGCTTTGGCAAGGGCCAGGCGCAGGCGCCGCGCACGCAAACTGTGGCGCAGGCGCTCAAGGAAGCCTGGGGCCACCCCAGCTTTGTGCTGCTGACGCTGGGCTACTTTGTCTGCGGTTTTCAGGTGATGTTCATTGGCGTGCACCTGCCCAGCTACCTCAAGGACTTTGGCATGGCCCCGCAGGTGGCCAGCTACAGCCTGGCGCTGGTGGGACTGTTCAACATCTTTGGCACCTATATCGCAGGCAACCTGGGCCAGCGCCTGCCCAAGCAGTATTTGCTCTCGGGCCTGTACGGGCTGCGTTCGGTGTTTACGGTGCTGTTCTTGCTCGCGCCCCTGTCGCCGTGGTCGGTGTACCTGTATTCGGCAGCGATGGGGTTTTTGTGGCTCTCTACCGTCCCCCTGACCAATGCCATCCTGGCGCAGATTTTTGGCATTCAGCACCTGTCCATGCTGGGCGGCGTGGTGTTCTTTAGCCACCAGGTCGGCAGTTTCATGGGCATTTGGCTGGGCGGCTATCTCTACGACAGCCAGGGCAACTACGACATGGTGTGGTACCTGGTCGTCGCCCTGGGCGTGGTGGCCGCACTGCTGAACCTGCCGGTGCGCGAAGCGGCCATTACCCGCCATGCCCCGGCCGTATCGGCCTAGGCCCCCAACAAGGTGAACGCGATGCGCACGTGGCAACGATTTTTACTCTACGCCGTGGCCGCTGCGCTGCTGGCGCTGGTGTTTGGTTGGTATCTGGAGCCGGACTTCATGCTCACCGTAGCCGACCAAATCTGGGCTTGTTTTTAAGCTTCTTCAGTCGTTGTTAAACCACGCGCGGCAGGCGCAGCACCAGGCGCAGCCCGCCCAGGGGCGCAGGCTCGGCATGGGCGCTGCCGCCGTAGGTCTGGGCCAGCTCGCGCACGATGTGCAGGCCCAGGCCCGAGCCGGGCGTGTGCTCATCCAGGCGCTGGCCCCGGGTAAAAATCTGCTCGCGCTGCGCGGCGCTGGCAATGCCGGGGCCGTTGTCGTCCACGGTGATTTGTAATTGCGACCCCTGTGGCTGGCAGTCCACCAGCACCTGGCTGCGCGCCCATTTGCCGGCGTTGTCCAGCAGGTTGCCCAGCATTTCAAACAGGTCTTGCTCCTCGCCCCTGAAGAGGGCAGCAGGGGCGGTAGGGACTGCCGTATCGGCCAGCCCAAAATCAATGTGCGGATACAGCCGCGCCGTGGTGCGCAGCAGCGCTTGCACCGCCGGCTGCACCGGGCAGGCCAGGCCCGTGGCCCGCACGGCAGCGCTGGCGCGGGCGTGGGCCAGGTGGTAGTCCACCTGGCGGCGGGCGCTGGCCACTTGCTCTTGCACCAGTTGGCCCAGGGGGCTAGGGTCGTGCGCGGCGGCGTTGGTCAGCACGCTCAAGGGGGTGTTCAAGGCGTGGGCCAGGTTGCCCGCCTGGGTGCGGGCGCGTTGCACCATGTTGGCATTGCTGGCTAGCACGTGGTTGAACTCCTGCACCAAGGGCTGCAGCTCTTGCGGATAAATGCCTGCCAATTGCTGCGCCTGGCCAGAGCGCACTGCCGCCAGTGCCCGGCGCATGCTGCGCAGGGGACGCAGCGCCAGTTGCAGTTGCACCGCTGCGGCCAGGAGCAGGCCCGCCGCCAGGGTGCCCAGGCTGACCCAGAGCATGGTGGTAAAGCGCTGCAGCGGCTCGGCCAGTAGCCGCTCATCTGCGGCAACGGTGATGCGCAGCATGGGGGTGTGGTCTTCCGGCAGGTGCAGATGGCGGCTCACGGCCAGCAGTTGCGCCCCTTCGGGCTGGGCAATTTGCAGCACGCCATAGCCTACGGCCGGGTGGGTTTGCCACAGGGCGGTGGGCGGCAGGTTCAGGCTTTGGTCCCACAGCGAGCGTGAGCGCACCACGGCCAGTTGTGGGCGCGTGCTGCCTTCGGGCAGGGTGTCGATTTGCCAGTACAGGCCCGATAGCGGGGTGTGCAAGCGGGGGTCGGCAGCGAGGTTTTCCACGCGGATATGCCCCTGGGCATCGCTGCGCACCGCGCCGCTGACTTGGTTGAGCTGCAGCACGAGGTGGTCTTGCAACTGCTGGCGGATGTGCTGGGCAAACAAGCCGCGTAGCCCCCAGCCCGCCGCCAGCAGGGCCAGCAGCACCCAGGCCAGGGTGGCCAGCAGCAAGCGCAGGCGCAGGGAGTAATTTTTCATAGCTGCTTACGTAGGCTGGGCAAGGGCTGGATCGGTATTTAACCGATAACCCATGCCGCGCACGGTTTCAATGCTGGCCGGTGGCAGCTTTTTGCGCAGGCGGGCGACAAAGACTTCAATGGTGTTGGAGTCGCGCTCGCTGTCCTGGGGGTAGAGGTGCTCGGACAGCGCCGTGCGCGAAAGCACCTGGCCGGGTTGCTGCATGAACAGCGCCAGCAGTTTGAATTCGTGGCTGGTCAGGTTCAGCGGCAGCTCTCCCACCCAGGCGCAGGCCTGGCGGGTATCCAGGCTGATAGCGCCGCACTGCCACAGGCTGCTGGCGTGGGGCGACAGGCGCCGCAGCAGCGCACGCAGGCGGGCGAGCAGCTCTTCCATGTGAAAGGGCTTGGCCAGGTAGTCGTCAGCCCCGGCGTCCATGCCGGTGACTTTTTCATGCCAGCTGCTGCGGGCCGTCAAGATCAGCACCGGCATATTGCGCCCTGCAGCGCGCCAGCGCCGCAGCACGGACAGGCCATCGAGCACCGGCAGGCCCAAATCCAGCACTACGGCGTCAAAGCTTTCCACCTCGCCCAGGTACAGGGCCTCCTGGCCGTCGCCTGCTGCCTCTACCGTATGCCCGGCGGTGGTGATGGCGCTGACCAGTTGGGCCTGCAGGCTCGGCTCATCTTCAACGACCAGGATGCGCATATTTCAATGATTTCAGTGTTTCTGACGTTGCTGGACGGTGATGACCTTGCCATCGACCGCGTCCATTTTGATCTTGAGCATGATGCCATCGGCCTGCAGCAGGCGCACGTCGTAGACGAACTGGCCGTGCTCGCTTTCAAACTCCACCTCCACCACCTGGCCAGGGTATTGCTGCTCGACCTTGTCCAGCACGGTGCGCAGCGGTAGCACCTTGCCCGCTTGTAGCGCCTGGCGGGCCTGTTCGTGGTCGCTGCGGTCGGCGTAGGCAGCCGGGGCAATACCGCCCCACAGGGCCAGGCCCAGGCAGGCGCTGCTCAAAGCCAGGGTCAAAGTACGGGTGTTCATGGCAATTCCTTTCAATCAGGTCACGAAAAAAACGGGATACGCCGTTTGTACGCTCCGGTGCATGAACGCAGGCTGAACGGCGGTTTCAGGAAGCGTTCAGCCAGGATTTGCCATGATGGCTGCACACAAGGGTTTACCCCTAGTATCATATTTGCCATGCAAAGGATGCACGTTATGCAGATCAAGAAAGTTTTTTTGGGCCTGGGCTGTCATCTTGACGGTTGCCTGGGCAGTCGCTACCTGGCTGGGCGGTATCACCGTCGCCGATACGCCCGATGCGCTGTGGTGGCACATCCGCCGCCACGGCATGTACCTGACCGGGGTGTGGAGCATGGGCATGATGAGCCTCATCATGCTGCTGGCCCTGCGCCAGCCCTGGCAGGACAAGCTGCTGGGCGGCATGGACCAGGTCTACCGCCTGCATAAATGGGCCGGTATCGCTGCGGGCGTGACCGCCGTTATGCACTGGGCGATGAAGGACTACCTGGGCGGTTGGATTAAAGCCAGCCTGGGCCGCGAAGGAAAGCCCGCGCGGGATGCTGTCCTGGCCTGGGCGACCGACCTGCGCGGTATTCCCAAGGACGTAGGCGAATGGGCGTTCTACGCGCTGGTGCTGTTGATCGTGCTCACCCTGTGGCAAAAAGTCCTGCCCTACAAGCCCTGGCGCAAGCTGCACCGGGTGATGCCGGTGCTGTATCTGGCCTTGGTGTTCCACACCGTGGCCTTGATGCCGTTGACCCTGTGGGCGCTGCCCATGGGGGTATTGCTGGCAGTCTTGCTGGCCTGTGGCAGTGTGGCGGCGCTGTATTCGCTGCTGGGCAAGATTGGCACCGCCCGCCGCTACAGCGCCCGCATTGAAAGCGTGCAGCTGCTGGGCCAGCGCCCGGGGGTAGACCCCTTGGAAGTGCTGGTGGCCCTGCCCCAAGCCTGGCCCGGCCACCAGGCAGGGCAGTTCGTCTTTGCCCAGTTTGACGGCAGCGAAGGCCACCACCCCTTCACCATCGCCAGCGCCCCGGGCGGCTGTGGCCAGACCAAAGATGGCCGGGAACTGCTGCGCCTGGTCATCAAGCCCCTGGGCGACTACACCGCCCGCCTGCACCAGATGCTGCAAGTGGGCAGCGTGATGCAGATTGAAGGCCCCTACGGCCACTTCACCGCCCAAGGCGAGAGCGCCCGCCAGCAGGTGTGGATTGGCGCAGGCGTGGGCATTACCCCCTTCATTGCCCTGCTGGAGGCACGCCAGCCCGGCGCAGCGCCAGGGGATGCCGCCCCAGCCGTGCTGCACTACTGCACCCGCGATGCAGCCAGCGATGCGGTGCTGCCGCGCATCCAGGCGCTGGCCGCCCAGGCCCAGCCGCCAGTGGAGCTACGGGTGCACGACGGCGCGAAAAAACAATTCCTGCGCCCGGAAGATTTGCTGTGCCACGGCCACAGCCTGGACATCTGGCTGTGTGGCCCTGCAGGCCTGGGGCAGGCGGTGCGCCAGCAAGCCCAGCGTCAGGGCGACTGGCGGGTGCACCAGGAGGCGTTCCAGTTTCGCTAAATTGATAAAAATATGCCTCTAGCCCTTACTGGGTAAGCGCGAGTAGCTATAAAAAAACAGGGAAGATGCAGCAGCATCTTCCCTGTTTCGTTGAGAGCGCTCTGGGCTGCGCTTAATGCAGCGTATCGCTTCCTGGTGCCATGGGTTGGATGCGGAAAAAACCCGTACCGGCGCTGCCCCGGCCCACTTCTTCCTCGGTGGCTTCGCGCACGGCTTCAATCTTCAGGCGAATGCGCAGGGCGATACCGGCCAGCGGGTGGTTGCCATCCAGCACCACGTGCTCGGGATAGATTTCCGTGGCGGTGTAGAGCAGCTCGGGCGGCGCATCCGGGCAACTGCCGGGGGGCAGGGCCAGACCGTCAAAGGTCATGCCTTCTTCCAGGCTGTCGGGGAAGGCGCTGCGCGGGGCCAGGAACACCAGTTGCTCGTCGTAGTCACCAAAGGCATCCTCGGGCTCCAGGTGCAGTTGCAGGGTCTCGCCCACGCTGTGGCCCTGCAGGGCCGTATCAATGCGGGCGAGTAAATCCTCACCACCGACCAGAAACTCAACGGGGCTGTCCAGCACGTCCAGCTCTTCACCCAGGGTGTCGGTCAGTGTCCAGGTCAGGGCGACGACGCATTGCTCAGTCACTTGCATAGGGGGAAATCTTCCTTGGGGCCAAAAAGGGAGGCGATTGTAGGGGGCCGCCCCGCCGCTGTCTTGGGGCCGGGTTTGCGCCGGGGCAAAAAGGGGCTGGCCCATCCGTAGGACAATGGCGGCACCTTGCGCTAGCTGCTTATGCAAAAGCATAGCTACTCACGCTTGCTGGATAAGCGTTAGCGCCACTTTTTATTAAAATTTTTTCACCACCACCATGGATACTCGCACCCCCTTGGCCCTGCTGGGCGGCCTCTCTCCCGCGCAATTTATGCGTACCTATTGGCATAAGAAGCCGCTACTGGTGCGCCAGGCGATACCGGGGTTCAAGCCCTTGCTGAACCGTGCAGAGCTATTCGATTTAGCCGGGCAAGATGGGGTGGAATCGCGCCTGGTGCAGCAACAAGGCGACGGGCAGTGGAGCCTGGCGCACGGCCCGTTTGCGCGCCGGCGCTTGCCCGCCTTGAAGCAGCCGGGCTGGACGGTGCTGGTGCAGGGTGTGGACTTGCACGTGCAGGCCGCGCATGAACTGGTGCAGCCGTTTCGCTTTATTCCCGATGCGCGGCTCGATGACTTGATGATCAGCTTCGCCACCGACCAAGGCGGCGTCGGCCCGCACTTTGACAATTACGACGTGTTCTTGCTGCAAGCGCACGGCCAGCGCCGCTGGCGCATTGGGCGGCAGAAAAACCTGAGCCTGCAGCCCGACGTGCCTTTGAAAATCCTCACCCACTTTGAGCCCGAAGAAGAATACGTGCTGGAGCCGGGCGACATGCTCTACCTGCCCCCCATGTGGGCGCACGACGGCATTGCCGAAGGCGAGTGCATGACGTACTCCGTCGGCTTTCGCTCCCCCAAACAAGACGAACTGGCGCGCGAGCTGTTTTTGCGCCTGTCGGACACGCCTGACGAACTGCCCAAGGAAGTCGTCTACAAAGACCCCAAGCAGACCGCCGTGGCCCAGCCGGCAGAAATTCCAGCGCCCTTGCTGGACTTTGCCCGCAGCGCCATCGAAAAAGCCCTGGCCGAGCCATTGGCCCTGGAGCGCGCCCTGGGCGAGACCTTGAGCGACCCCAAGCCCGGCGTGTGGTTTGAGCCCGCCGAAGACTTTGGCCTGATCGAAAACGTGCGCCTGAACCAGCGCACCCGCATGCTGTACGACGCGCACCACATCTTTATCAACGGCGAAAGCTATCTGGCCGGCGGCCGTGATGCCGAGCTGATGCGCCAACTGGCCGATACCCGCGCCCTGCCAGAGCAGGCGGTGCAGCAGCTCAGCGACGATGCGCTGGAGCTGCTGTCGTCCTGGGTGGACGCCGGTTGGGCGCATAGCGAGTCGGCAGCAGAAAAATAATTTCAAAAATATGTAAACCCAGGGCCTCAACACCGCGTTAAAGGCTGCAGGTTCGGTTGAGCTACGTCAAATGCGGCTACAGTTGCGGCTGATTTTTCTCATCGAACCAGCGTTTTGCTGTATTGACAACTATCCCCAAGAGAGGTTTTTCTCATGAACAAGTCCATCGTTCTGGCTTCCGTTATCGCCGCCGCTGCAGCACTGACCGCTTGCGGCCAAAAAGAAGAGGCTGCAGCGCCTGCCGCTCCCGCCGTAGAGCAAGCAGCGCCTGCTGCTGAACAAGCACCTGCTGCCCAAGAAGCCGCAGCCGAAGCTGTAGACGCCGCCAAGGACGCAGCCGCCGCTGTGGAAGAAAAAGCCGGGGAAGTTGCCGATGCCGCCAAGGAAGCTGCTGACGCCGCCGCTACCGACGCTAAAGAAGCCGCTGACGCTGCTACCGACAAAGTAGAAGCCGCCACCGACGCTGCCAAAGAAGCCCTGGACAGCGCCGCTGACGCCGCCAAGGACGCTGCCGACGCCGCCGCCAAAGCCGCTGCTGACGCTGCCAAGTAAGCACAGCGCCTTGCGCACAAACAAAAAACCTGCTGCGGCAGGTTTTTTTGTGCGTGCAAAGTGGGGATAGCGGCGTGTAGTCGTGCCGTCCTAGCCCCACATATCCAGCGGCGGGTCGGCAGCTACGGCGCGCAGGATGTCGGTGCGGCTGACAAAGCCGGTCAGCAGCCCCTGTGCATCGGTCACCGGCAGGCCCGGCAGGCCGGTATCCATCAGCACATACGCCAGGCGCCGCAGCGGAGTGTCTTCGGACACGCCGGGCACGGGGGTCAGCATGACTTCTTGCACGCGCCGCTGGGCCATGGCGGCGCTGGGGGCCTTGGCCAAGGAGGGTGGGGCCAGGTCTGAGCGCAGCAGCAGGCCGACCACGCGGTCGCTGTCGTTGACCACGGGCACCTGGCCCACGTGGTGCTGGGTGAGGATTTGCCAGGCCGCTTCCACCGACATGCGCGGCTGCACACTGAGCGCCCCGCGCGTCATCACATCAGCCACCAGCTCCAGGCGCTGGCGTTGCTTGGGCTTTTCCTGCCCATAGGCGCTGCGCAGCAGGGCTTGTTGGCGTTGTTCGGCCTGGGCCTGGGCGCTCAGCGCTTCGGCGGCCTGTTGTTCGGGGCCGTTGTCGATGCCGCCTGCGTTGGTGCGTAGCGCTGCTGGGCGGGCCACCCCGCGCACGGCGGCAATTTGGCTCAGGCGCTCGTGGCTACCTTCGTAGACCGGGCCATTGGTGTTGAAGACGTAAAACATGGGGGGAGTATCTCCTGCGTAAATTTCCCACTGCACTTGGGTGCGGGCATCTCGCGGCACAATCGGCGGTTTGCCGCCGTGCGGCCCGCTTTCACTTTCCTGACCTTCGTATGCTTGACATTCTGCTGCTTCGCAAAGACTTGGACAGCGCCATTGCGCGTTTGCTCACCCGTAAAAACCCCCAGCCTTATTTGAACGTAGAGGCTTTCCGCGCCCTGGAAGCCGAGCGCAAAACCATCCAAACCCGTACCGAAGAGCTGCAGGCGCAGCGCAACCAGCTCTCCAAGCAAATTGGCCAACTCATGGGCAAAGGCGACAAAGACGCTGCCGAAGCCGCCAAGGCCCAGGTCAGTGCCTTTAAAGATGAACTGGACACTTCCGCCCAGCGCCTGGACGTGATCCAGGCCGAGCTGTCCACCCTGCTGATGGCCGTGCCCAACCTGCCGCATGCCAGCGTACCCGTGGGCGCGGGGGAAGAAGACAACGTAGAAGTGCGTCGCTGGGGTACGCCGCGTACGTTTGGGTTTGAAGCCAAAGACCACGTGGACGTGGGCACCCCCCTGGGCCTGGACTTTGACATGGGCGTCAAGCTCTCGGGCGCACGCTTTACCGTGATGCAAGGCGGTATTGCCCGCCTGCACCGTGCCTTGGCGCAGTTCATGCTGGACGTGCAAACCCAGCAGCATGGCTATACCGAGTGCTATGTGCCCTATGCCGTGAATGCCGATTCACTCAAAGGCACGGGCCAGTTGCCCAAGTTCGAGGAAGACCTGTTTGCCGCCAAAAAAGGCGGGCAAGAGGGCGAGCCGGTACCGGATAACACCGCGCTCTACCTCATCCCCACCAGCGAAGTGCCGCTGACCAACTTCGTGCGCGACGTGGTGCTGCAAGCATCCCAACTGCCCCTGCGCTTTACCGCCCACACCCCGTGTTTTCGCTCCGAAGCGGGCAGCTACGGGCGCGATACGCGCGGCATGATTCGCCAGCACCAGTTCGACAAGGTGGAGATGGTGCAAATCGTCCATCCCGAAAACAGCTACGCCGCGCTGGAGGAAATGACCGGCCACGCCGAAACCATCCTGCAAAAATTGGGCCTGCCTTACCGTGTGATGAGCCTGTGCACCGGCGATATGGGCTTTGGCGCGGCCAAAACCTATGACTTGGAAGTGTGGCTGCCCGGCCAGGGCAAGTACCGCGAGATCAGCTCCGTCTCCAACTGTGAAGACTTCCAGGCTCGTCGCCTGCAAGCGCGTTTCAAGAACGCCAAGGGCAAGAACGAGCTGGTGCACACCTTGAACGGCTCCGGCCTGGCCGTAGGCCGCTGCTTGGTAGCGGTGTTGGAAAACTACCAGCAGGCCGACGGCAGTGTCACCATTCCCGAGGTGCTGCGCCCCTATATGGGCGGGCTGGAGAGCCTGCGTCCTTAACGCCACCCAAAAAAGCTACATAAAACCGCGCCCAAGCCAGATAGTGCTCAAAACACTGCTAGAATCGCGGGCTTCGACGCTGCGGAGAGGTGGCAGAGTGGTCGAATGTACCTGACTCGAAATCAGGCGTAGTGGCAACACTACCGAGGGTTCGAATCCCTCCCTCTCCGCCAAGATAAAAGGCCCTGTAAGTTGCAAAACTTACAGGGCTTTGTTTTTGTGGCGCGTATCAATGGGGGTAGCACTGCGCGTGCGCAGCCCTTGTTTTTAAGAAGTTTTTAGAAAAATACAGTTTTTCCTGAAACCGCTAAAAAACACCCCTATAATCGCGGCTTCGTTGTGCGGCTGTAGCTCAGCTGGATAGAGTACTTGGCTACGAACCAAGGGGTCGTGGGTTCGATTCCTGCCAGCCGCACCACCTATTGCAAAGCCCTGAAATCTTGCGATTTCAGGGCTTTTCTGCGTCTGCCATGGTGCCATGGAAGGCGCGGGTTTTTACAGGGGGGCATCCATGGGGGCTGCATCGCCCGCAGTGGCGGGCCAATGCCACAGGCCGTCGTACACATAGGCCGCTGGCCCCTGCATCAGCACCGGCGTGTCGGCACCGGCCCAGTGGATCAGCAGGCGCCCGCCGGGCAGGTCAACGCGCACCTGCTGGCCCAGCCAGCCTTGGCGCTGGCCCGCCACCACGGCGGCGCAGGCGCCGGTGCCGCAGGCCAGGGTTTCGCCCGTGCCGCGTTCGTAAACGCGCAGGCGGATGTGGTCGGGGGCCAGCACCTGCATGAAGCCGACGTTCACCCGGGCGGGAAAGCGCGGGTGCGATTGCAGCAGCGGCCCCAGCGTGGCAACGGGGGCGCTGTCCACATCCGGCACGCGCAGTACGGCGTGGGGGTTGCCCATGTTCACCACCGCGAGTTCAACCGTCTCATCGCCCGCGCTGGTTGGCACACGGACGGGGTAGCACAGCGCTGGGGCCGGGGCGGTAAACGGAATGTCTTGCGGTGCGCAGCGCGGCACGCCCATGTCCACCTGCACTTCGCCCGTGTCGGTGACGTGCAGCTCGATGGTTTTGGCGCAGGTCTGCACGCGAATGCGTGCTTGATTGCTCAGCCCGCGCAGGTGCACGAAGCGGGCAAAGCAGCGCGCGCCGTTACCGCATTGCTCGACCTCGGAGCCGTCGGCGTTGAAGATGCGGTAGCCAAAATCGACCTCGGTGCTGGGCGCTGCATCGACGATGAGCAGCTGGTCAAACCCCACGCCAAAGTGCCGGTCGGCCAGGGTGCGGATGTCTTGGGGCGTGAGCGTGATGGGGCTGCGGGTGCCGTCCAGCACCATGAAGTCATTGCCCAGGCCGTGCATCTTGGCAAAGGGCAGCGGTGGGCGGGCTGGTTCGGTGGGGCCATAGGCCGTGGTGGGGGGCAAGGTCGTCATGGTGGTCATGGTGTGAGGGGCAAGCTGCGTTTGTGGTGGCTGGCGTCGTAGGCGGCCAGGATGCGTTGCTGCGCGGCAGCGGCAATGGGCTGGCCGTGCAGGAAGGCGTCGATTTCTGCGTAGCGCACGCCGTAGGCGGCTTCGTCGGGGCGGCCTGGGGCCAGGTCTTCCAAATCGGCGGTAGGGGTTTTGTGCACCAGCGTCGCCGGTGCGCCCAGGTGGGCGGCGATGGCGCGTATCTGGCCTTTGACCAGGCCGGTCAGCGGTGCCAGGTCACAGGCACCGTCGCCAAACTTGGTGAAAAAGCCCATGACTGCCTCGGCAGCGTGGTCGGTACCGATAACCAGCCCGCCCGTGGCATTGGCCAGGGCGTACTGCGCCACCATGCGCGTGCGGGCCTTGACGTTGCCCAGCACCAGATCGCGCTGGGCGGCGGTGAGCTGGCCCAGGGGCACTAGCGCTGCGGCCAGGGCTTGCACGGGGTTTTCGATGGGGGCGGTGTATTCCTCGTCGGCGCGGATAAAGGCCAGGGCGGCGCGGGCATCTTGCTCGTCGTGCTGTGTGCCGTAGGGCAGGCGCAGGGCGATGAAGCGGTAGCGGTCAGCGCCGGTGCGCGTGCGCAGCGCTTGCACGGCCCGTTGCGCCAGCCGCCCGGCGACCAGTGAATCGACCCCGCCGCTGATGCCCAGCACCAGGGTGCTCAGGCCGCTGGCGAGCAGGGTGTCTGCAATAAACGCCTGGCGGCGCTGCACTTCTGCTGCTAGCGCGGCGGTGTCGGCAAACGGCGGCACGACGTTGAGCGCCTGGGCAATGGCCGCCTGACGCGGGCGTGGGGATGGGGGTGTGGGCGGGTGTTGTGGGTGTTGGGTGGACATGGGGCGCCTTGTGCGTGCTGCGTTTATTGCAGCGCCTGACGAATGCGCTGCAAGGCTTCGGCGACGTTTTCGGCACTGTTAAAGGCGCTGATGCGCACATGCTGCTGGCCGCAGCGGCCAAAGCCCACGCCGGGGGTGCAGACCACGCCAGCGCGGTTGAGCAGCAGGTCAAAAAACGCCCAGGCATCGCGCTGGGTGTCGATCCAGACGTAGGGCGCGTTCTCGCCCCCGGTGCATGCAAAGCCCATGCTTTCAAAGGCGCTGCGGATGGTGCGGGCGTTGGCCAGGTAATCGTCAATCAGCGCCCGCACCTGCTGCTGCCCTTCGACGCTGTAGACCGCCTCGGCAGCACGTTGCACGGGGTAGGAGACGCCGTTGAACTTGGTCGTGTGTCGGCGCATCCACAGCGGGTGCAGGGGCACGCGCTGGCCGTCGGCATCCCAGGCCATGCACTCCTTGGGTACGACGGTGTAGGCGCAGCGCAGGCCGGTAAAGCCTGCGGTTTTGGAGAAGCTGCGGAACTCGATCGCCACCTCGCGCGCGCCGGGGATTTCGTAGATGGAGTGCGGCAGATCGGGGTCGCGGATGAAGGCTTCGTACGCCGCATCGAACAAAATCAGCGCCCGGTTCTGGCGGGCGTAATCCACCCAGGCGGCCAGTTGTTCGCGCGTGGCGGTGGCGCCGGTGGGGTTGTTGGGGAAGCACAGGTAGATCAGGTCGACCGGTTCGCTGGGCAGGGCGGGCACGTAGCCGTTGGCGGCGGTGCTGTCCAGGTAGACGAAGCCGGGGGAGCGCCCGCCTGCATCTGCGTCTGCCGCTGCGGTGCGCCCGGCCATGACGTTGGTGTCCACGTACACCGGGTACACCGGGTCGGGGATGGCCACGCGCACGTCGGCGGCAAAAATTTCCTGGATGTTGCCGGTATCGGACTTGGCCCCGTCGCTGACGAAGACCTCGTCGGCATCTACCTGCGCACCCCGGGCGCGGAAGTCGTGGGCGGCAATGGCCTGGCGCAGAAAGTCGTAGCCCTGCTCCGGCCCGTAGCCGCGAAAGCTGGCGGCATTCGCCATCTCGTCGGTAGCGTGGTGCAGCGCGGCGATGCAGGCCGCTGGCAACGGCTGGGTCACGTCACCAATGCCCAGGCGAATCAGGCTCTGCTGCGGGTGCGCTTGTTGAAACAGCGCAACGCGCCGGGCGATGTCGGCAAACAGGTAGTTGGCTTGCAGCTTCTGATAGTGGGGGTTAATGCGAATCATGGAGACAGCTTTATAAAAAAAGAGAGCTATTAACGCTGATCAATAAAAGGTTTCAAGGTGTTTTATCCTTAAAGTTGTTGATATATCAGCGCAAATAGCTATGAATTTAATAACTACAGGTGCATTACCGGGGCAACTGGCTGCTGCCCATCAAAAACGCATCCACCGCGTGCGCGGCTTGCCGCCCTTCACGGATGGCCCAGACGATGAGCGATTGGCCCCGGCGCATGTCGCCCGCCGCAAACACGCGGGGCACGCTGGTGGCGTAGCCGCCTGCTACGTGGGTGCCCGCCTGGGCGTTGCCGCGTGCGTCGGTGGCCACGCCCAACTGCGCCAGCAGCGCAGGCCGGGGGCCGGTAAAGCCCATGGCCAGCAGCACCAGGTCGGCAGGCCAGTGCTGTTCGGTCCCGGCAATTTCCGCTAGCCGCCCGTCCTGCATCTGTACGCGCACGGTGGTTAAACCCGTCACGCGCCCGTCGGTGCCGGTGAAGGCCTGGGTGGCAATGGCAAATTCACGCTCGCAACCTTCTTGGTGGCTGGACGAGGTGCGCAGCTTGATGGGCCAATACGGCCACGTCAGCGCCTTGTTTTCCTGCTGCGGCGGCATGGGCAGCAGCTCGAACTGCACCACGCTGGCTGCGCCCTGGCGGTTGGCGGTGCCTACGCAGTCTGAGCCGGTATCGCCACCGCCAATGACGATGACGTGCTTGCCCCCGGCGTCGATCTGCGCAGGCACTGGCGTGCCCGCATTGGCGCGGTTTTGCTGCGGCAGGTACTCCATGGCGAAATGCACGCCGGCCAGATCGCGCCCCGGTACGGGCAGGTCACGCGAGGCTTCGGCCCCCCCGGCCAGCAGCAGGGCGTCAAACGTGCTGCGCAGTTCCTCGGGCGTGACCACGGTGACGCCTTCCGGGGCATCCTGCGGTGCACCGACCAGGGTGTTGGTGCAAAACACCACGCCTTCGGCGACCAGTTGGTCAACGCGCCGGTCAATCAGCGCCTTGTCCAGCTTGAAGTCGGGGATGCCAAAGCGCAGCAGGCCGCCGGGGCGCTCGTTTTTCTCGAACACCGTCACCGCATGACCGGCGCGGGCCAGTTGCTGCGCCGCTGCCAGCCCGGCGGGGCCGGAGCCGACGACGGCCACGCGCTTGCCGCTGGCCTGCGCTGCGGGTTGCGGCAGCACCCAACCCTCGTCCCACGCGCGGTCAACGATGGCGTGCTCAATCGACTTGATGCCCACCGGCTGGCTGTTGATGTTCAGCGTGCACGCCGCCTCGCACGGTGCGGGGCAGATGCGGCCCGTGAACTCGGGGAAGTTGTTGGTGGCGTGCAGCACGGTGCTGGCGCGTTGCCAGTCGTCGCGGTAGACCAGATCGTTGAAGTCCGGAATCACGTTGTTCACCGGGCAGCCGTTGTGGCAAAAGGGCGTGCCGCAGTCCATGCAGCGCGCGGCCTGCTGGCGCGCCTGTTCGGGGGTGAGGTGCTGCACAAACTCACGGTGGTGGCGCAGGCGCAGCTCTACGCGCTCGCTGCTTTCCTCGATGCGGGCAAATTCCAAAAATCCTGTGATTTTTCCCATGATGTTTTCCTTAACGGTTCAGGCCAGGGCGGCGGTTGGGGCCGCGTCGGTCGCTGCAGTGGTGGACGCCTGTTGCGCAGCCAGGGCGCGGCGGTATTCGTGCGGGAACACTTTGACAAAGCGCGCGCGCACCGCAGGCCACTGGGCCAGCAGGGCCGTGGCCTGGGCCGAGCCGGTCAGCGCCTGGTGGTGTCGGAGCAGGTCCAGCAGCAGGGCTTCGTCTGCCTCGCCCTGGTGCAAGGGGATGCCGGCGGCGGCCTGCTCGGCTGCAGGCAGCACGGCGTCCAGCGCCACCTGGGCCAGGTTGCAGCGCCCGGCAAAGCTGCCGTCTGCGTCATACACATAGGCCACGCCGCCGGACATGCCGGCGGCAAAGTTGCGCCCGGTGCTGCCCAGCACCAGCACGGTGCCGCCGGTCATGTATTCGCAGCCGTGGTCGCCCACGCCTTCGACCACCGCGCTGGCACCGGACAGGCGCACGGCAAAGCGCTCGCCCGCCACCCCGGCAAAAAAGGCCCGCCCGGCAGTCGCGCCGTACAGCACGGTGTTGCCGACGATGGCGTTTTGCCCCGCCGCGCCGCGAAAACTGGGGTGCGGGCGCACCACCAACTGCCCGCCCGAGAGGCCCTTGCCGGTGTAGTCATTGGCCTGACCAGTCAGGGTAAAGGCCAGGCCGCGCGCCAAAAACGCGCCAAAGCTTTGCCCGCCCGTGCCTTCGAACTGCACCTGCAGGCTGCCGTCGGGCAGGCCCTCCGGGTGGCGGCGAATCAGCTCGCCAGACAGCATCGCGCCGACTGAGCGGTGCACGTTGCGCGCCGGCATGCTCAGTTGCTGCGGCTGGCCGTGCAGCAGTGCAGCCTGCGCCTGGGCGATGAGCTGCTGGTCCAGCGCGTTTTCCAGCCCGTGGGCTTGCACGTCCACATGGCGGCGCGGCACGTCGGCGGGTGCGGGAGCCAGGGCCAGCACGCGGCTGAAGTCCAGGCCCTGGCTTTTCCAGTGCGCAATGCCCTTGCGGGTGTCAAGCAGGTCGGCGCGGCCAATCAGGTCGTCAAAGCGGCGCACGCCCAGTTGCGCCATCAGGCGGCGCGCTTCCTCGGCAATGAAGAAGAAAAAGTTCACCAGGTCTTCCGGCTTGCCGGAGAAGCGCTGGCGCAGCACCGGGTCTTGCGTGGCCACGCCCACGGGGCAGGTGTTCAGGTGGCACTTGCGCATCATGATGCAGCCCGAGACCACCAGCGGCGCAGTGGCAAAGCCGAACTCGTCCGCACCCAGCAGGGCGGCAATCACCACGTCGCGCCCGGTTTTGAGCTGGCCGTCGGCCTGCACGCGCACGCGGCCGCGCAGGCGGTTCAGCACCAGGGTCTGCTGGGTTTCGGCCAGCCCCAGCTCCCACGGCGTGCCGGCGTGCTTGATGGACGACCAAGGCGATGCGCCCGTGCCGCCGTCGTGCCCGGCAATCACGATGTGGTCGGCCTTGGCCTTGGCAACCCCGGCGGCAATCGTGCCCACACCGACTTCGGACACCAGCTTGACCGACACGTCGGCCTGGGGGTTGACGTTTTTCAGGTCGTGGATGAGCTGGGCCAAATCCTCAATGGAATAAATGTCGTGGTGCGGCGGCGGCGAGATCAACCCCACACCCGGCACCGAGTGGCGCAACTGCCCGATGTAGGTAGACACCTTGCCACCGGGCAACTGCCCGCCCTCGCCGGGCTTGGCCCCTTGCGCCATCTTGATTTGAATCTGGTCGGCTGACACCAGATAGCCCGTGGTCACGCCAAAGCGGCCCGAGGCCACCTGTTTGATTTTGGAGCGCAGGCTGTCGCCCGCCTGCAAGTCGTAGTCGGCCTCGACCACGCCGCTGCCCAGCACTTGGGACAGGCGCGTGCCCTTGGTGATGGAGATGCCGCGCAGCTCCTGGCGGTAGCGGGCCGGGTCTTCGCCGCCCTCGCCGGTGTTGCTCTTGCCGCCGATGCGGTTCATGGCAATGGCCAGATTGACGTGCGCCTCGGTGGAGATGGAGCCCAGGCTCATGGCCCCGGTGGCAAAGCGCTTGACGATGTCCGCTGCCGGTTCCACCTCGTCCAGCGGTACGGCCTGGGCGGGGTCGATCTTGAACTCGAACAGGCCGCGCAGCGTCATCTGGCGTGCGCTTTGGTCGTTGATGATGCGGGCGTATTCCTCAAAGCTGTCGTAGCGGCCCGCGCGGGTGCTGTGCTGCAGCTTGGCGATGGCGTCGGGCGTCCACATATGCTCCTCGCCCTGGGCGCGCCAGGCGTATTCGCCGCCGGGGGGCAGCAGCGGCGGCACGCTGGGCTGGCGATAGGTTGTTTGGTACGCCGCCTGGTGTTGGCGCAGCGCTTCCTCGGCCACGTCAAACAGGTCCAGGCCGCCAATTTGGCTGGCTGTGCCGTGAAAGTACTTGTCCACCAAGGCGCTGCCCAGGCCCACCGCTTCAAAAATCTGCGCCCCGCAGTAGGACATATAGGTGCTGATGCCCATCTTGGACATGATTTTGGACAGCCCCTTGCCCACCGCCTTGATGAAGTGCGCCTGCGCTTTTTCCGCAGTCAGGCCCAGGTCGGGGGCCATGGCGGCCAGGCTGTGCAGCGCCAGCCAGGGGTGGATGGCCTCGGCCCCGTAGCCAGCCAGTACGGCAAAGTCGTGCACCTCGCGGGCGCTGGCGGTTTCCACCACCAGGCCTGCGGCGGTGCGCAGCCCCTCGTGCACCAGATGCTGGTGGATGCTGGAGAGCGCCAGCAGCGCCGGAATGGCCACCCGGTCTTGACTGACGCCCCGGTCGGTCAGGATAAGGATGTTGCTGCCCGTCTGGATGGTTTGCACCGCCAGCGAGCACAGCGAGGCCAGCCGCGCCTCAATACCGGCTGCGCCCCAGGCGGCGGGGTAGGTGATGTCGATTTCACAACTGCGCAGCTTGCCGCCGCAGTGCTGCGCAATCTGGCGCAGCCGCGCCATGGCGCTGGCATCCAAAATGGGCTGCCCCACTTCCAGGCGCAGCGGTGGGTTGACGGCGTTGATGTCCAGCAGGTTGGGGCGTGGGCCGATGAAGGAGACCAGCGACATCACCACCGCTTCGCGGATAGGGTCGATGGGTGGGTTGGTCACCTGCGCAAACAGTTGGCGAAAGTAGTGCCCCAGCGGCTTGCTGCGCTGCGAGAGCACGGCCAGCGGCGCGTCGTTGCCCATGGAGCCCATGCCTTCCTCGCCATTGAGCGCCATGGGCGCAAGCAGTAGTTGCAGCGCTTCTTGCGTATAGCCAAAGGCCTGTTGCACGGTGGCCAGACGCGTGGCGTCCAGGGCAGCAGGGGCAGTAGCGGCGGCAGAAGCAGCAGAGCTGGCCTCTTGGGCCGGAATGCTCTCCAGGCGCAGGCGCACGTTGTCAATCCACTGCCGGTAAGGGCGTGCGTGGGCGTATTGGCGCTTGAGTTCGCTGTCTTCAATGATGCGGCCCTGCTCCAGGTCGATGAGGAACATGCGCCCCGGCTGCAAGCGCCATTTGCGCACGATGCGCTCCTCGGCAATCGGTAGCACCCCGGCTTCCGAGGCCAGCACCACCAGGTCGTCGTCGGTGACGATGAAACGCGCCGGGCGCAGGCCGTTGCGGTCCAGCGTCGCGCCAATTTGGCGGCCATCGGTAAACACCATGGCGGCCGGGCCGTCCCAGGGTTCGAGCATGGCGGCGTGGTATTCGTAGAAGGCGCGCTGCTGCGCGTCCATCTGCGTGTGCTGCTCCCAGGCTTCGGGAATCATCATCATCACCGCCTGGGCCAAGGGGTAACCGGCCATGACCAGCAGCTCCAGCGTGTTGTCAAACGTGGCGGTGTCGGACTGCCCTTCCATCGTGATGGGGTAGAGCTTGGCCAGGTCAGCGCCCAGCACGGGCGAGCGCATCACGCCCTCGCGCGCCCGCATCCAGTTGAAGTTGCCCTTGACGGTGTTGATCTCGCCGTTGTGCGCTACCAGCCGGTAGGGGTGGGCCAGCGGCCAGGTCGGGAAGGTGTTGGTGGAAAAACGCTGGTGCACCAGCGCCAGGGCAGATACCACGCGCTCGTCTTGCAAGTCCAGGTAGTACTGGCCCACCTGGCCAGCCAGCAGCAGCCCTTTGTAGATCACCGTGCGGCAGGACATGCTGGGCACGTAGTATTCCGCGCTGTGCGTCAGTTGCAGGCTGGTGATGCGGGCCGAGGCCGTCTTGCGGATGACGTAGAGCTTGCGCTCCAGCGCATCGGGCACTAGCACGTCGCCGCCGCGGCCAATGAACACCTGGCGCATGATGGGCTCGCACGCGCGCACGGCGGGCGACATGGGCAGCTCGGCATTCACCGGCACGTTGCGCCAGCCCAGCAGCACCTGGCCTTCGGCGGCAATGGCGCGCTCCAGCTCACGCACGCAGGCTTGGCGCGAGGCCGCCTCCTTGGGCAAAAACACCATGCCCACGCCGTATTCGCCGGGCGGGGGCAGTTGCACGCCTTGGCGGGCCATTTCGGCGCGGTAAAAAGCGTCGGGAATTTGAATCAGCAGACCCGCGCCGTCGCCCATCAGCGGGTCGGCGCCGACGGCGCCCCGGTGGTCGAGGTTTTCCAGAATCTGCAACCCCTGCGCCACGATGGCGTGCGAGGCCTCGCCCTTCAAATGGGCGACGAAGCCGACGCCGCAGGCATCGTGTTCGGCACGGGCGTACAGGCCCTGGGCGTGGGCGTGGTGGATTTCTTCGGGGGAGGGGTAAGCCGTGGTGGGGGTCGTCTCGGTCATAGCAGGGCCACTGTGGTTGTGCGGTAGGAAAAAAGGCGTGTTCCCTCACCTTCAAGCAAAGACCGTGCCAAGGTAAAAATTGCCCGGTTTCCGGGGAGAACGGGGGCAGGCAGGGCGCGAGGACGGCCTGGGCGTGCACCAAAAAAGAGCGCCCATGCCCGTTATGGGGCATGGGCGCTGGGCTGCACCACGCTGGGGCAGGGGAGGCCTAATGCACGTAGGCGCGTTCGCCGTGGGTGGCAATGTCCAGGCCCCGGCGCTCGTCTTCTTCCGGTACACGCAGGCCCACCAGCAGGTCAGCGGCCTTAAAGCACAGAAAGGATGCAATCGCGCACCAGACGATGGTGATCAGCACGCTCTTGCACTGCACCCATAGCTGCGCGGCCATGGCAAAGCCCTCGGGCTCGACCCCACCGAGGCTGCTGGCGCAAAACACCCCAGTCAGGATGGCCCCCAGGATGCCGCCCACGCCGTGCACGCCGAAAACGTCGCACACATCGTCCACGCGCAGCAGGCGTTTGAGGCCCGTCACCCCCCACAGGCACAGCGGCCCGGCCAGCAGCCCCATGGCAATCGCGCCCATGGGCCCGACCAGCCCGGCTGCCGGGGTAATCGTCACCAGCCCTGCTACCGCGCCGGAAGCTGCGCCCAGCATGGAGGCCTTGCCCTTGTGTAGCCCTTCGGCCACCAGCCAGGACAAGGTGGCTGCGCCCGTGGCCAGGATGGTGTTGAGAAAGGCCAGCCCCGCAATACCGTTGGCCGCACCGGCAGAACCGGCGTTAAAGCCAAACCAGCCCACCCACAGGAGCGATGCGCCCACCATGGTCAGCGTCAGGCTGTGTGGGGGCATGGCTTCACGGCCAAAGCCGATGCGCTTGCCCACCATGGCAGCGCCCACCAGTGCGGCTACGGCGGCGTTGATGTGCACCACGGTGCCACCGGCAAAGTCCAGCGCCCCGTCCTCGGCCAGCAGGCCGCCGCCCCAGACCATGTGCGCCATGGGGATGTAGCTCAGGCTGAACCACAGCACGGCAAAAATCAGCACGGCGGAGAACTTCATACGCTCGGCAAACGCCCCTACGACCAGCGCCACGGTAATGGCGGCAAAGGTGGATTGGAAGGCCACAAACACGTATTCAGGCACCGTGCTCAGCGTGGCCGAGAGCGTATCTGGCCCGATACCGGCCAGGAACAGCTGATCGAAGTTGCCGTAGAACCGGCCCGCGCCGCCAAAGGTCAGCGAAAAGCCGTAGATGGCCCACAGCACCGTAATCAAGGCAAAGATGGTGAACACCTGCGCCAGCACGGACAGCATGTTCTTGCTGCGCACCAGGCCGCCGTAGAACAGCGCCAGGCCGGGCACGACCATCAAAATCACCAACAGGGTGGAAGTCAGCATCCACGCGGTATCGCCCGCATTCAAGAGGGCGGCGGGGCTGGTGGGGGACGGTGCGGCGACCTCTTGGGCAAAGGCCGCAGGCGCTGCAGCCAGCAAGGCCGCAGCAAAGGCAGGGAGTATTTTGGGCATGGCAGTCTCTGGAAAAAAATGGCTGAGGGGAAGGGGGGAAAAGCGCAGGCGGCTACAGCGCCTCGGGCCCGCTCTCGCCGGTGCGGATGCGCACGGCCTGCTCCAAGGTGGTGACGAAAATCTTGCCGTCGCCAATCTTGCCGGTGCGCGCTGCGGCCTGGATGGCCTCGATCACGTGCTCCACCTGGGCCGCGTCCACAGCGGCTTCCACCTTGACCTTGGGCAGAAAATCGACGACGTACTCGGCCCCTCGGTACAGCTCGGTGTGGCCCTTTTGGCGGCCAAAGCCCTTGACCTCGGTGACGGTGATGCCGCGTATGCCAATGTCTGAGAGTGCCTGGCGCACCTCGTCGAGCTTGAAGGGTTTGATGATGGCGGTAACGATCCGCATGGTGTGCTCCTGTGTTGGGGTGAATGAATACCCCAGGCTTTAAGCACAAGTCATGCCAGATTTAAAACTTTTAGTGTTTTTGGCTGCTAGCCATTATGTGGTAAGCGCTGGTAGCTATTGTTTTTATATATTTACCAGCGCTGCTGGAATGCCTCTGTGGTGGTGATGCGCCGTGCTGGGTCGCCGCCCCAGGGTTTATGCACCATCTTCATCCGGCTCGGCAGCGCTGCCGTCATTCAGCCCCAGCTCCTTCATCTTGCGCGTGAGGGTATTGCGCCCCCAGCCCAGCAGTTGGGCGGCGTCGCGCCGGCCCCCGTGGGTGTGTTGCAAGGCGGTGGTAATCATGGTGCGCTCAAAGCTGGGCAGGGCCTGCTGCAGCAGCTCGCCCTGGCCTTGGCGCAGGGCGCAACTGGCCCAGGCGGCCAGGCTTTGCTCCCAGGTGCTGGCGGCGGGGGCTGCTGCGCCGGTTGCACCGGCTGCATCGGCGCTGGGCGGCGCCTGGATGTCTTGCGGCAGGTCGCTGATTTGCACTTGCTGGCTGGCGGCCATGACGGTGATCCAGCGGCAGACGTTTTCCAGCTGGCGCACGTTGCCCGGCCAGGGCAATTGCTCCAGGTGCTGCAAGGCGTCCAATGACAGCACGCGCGGCTGCATGCCCAGTTCCTGGGCGCTTTTTTGCAGGAAGAAGGCGGCCAGGCGGGCGATGTCTTCGCGCCGTTCGTGCAAGGTGGGCAGTTGGATACGGATGACGTTGAGCCGGTAGAACAGGTCTTCCCGAAAGCGCCCTTGGCGCACCAGCGCCTCCAGGTGCTGGTGGGTGGCGGCAATGATGCGCACGTCCGCGCGGATGCTGGTGTGCCCGCCCACGCGGTGAAAGCTGCCTTCGGAGAGCACGCGCAGCAGGCGGGTTTGCGCTTCCAGCGGCATGTCGCCGATTTCGTCCAGGAACAGCGTGCCGCCGTGGGCCTGCTCAAAGCGGCCCTGGCGCTGGGCGGTGGCACCGGTAAAGGCACCGCGTTCGTGGCCAAAGAGTTCGGACTCAATCAAATCGCGGGGGATGGCCGCCATATTCAGCGCCACAAAGGGGGCGCTGCTGCGCGGGCTGTGCCGGTGCAGGGCACGCGCCACCAGCTCTTTGCCAGTGCCGGACGCGCCGGTAATCAACACCGTAATGGGCGAGTGGGCCAGGCGGCCTATGGTGCGAAACACGGCCTGCATGGCCGGGGCTTCGCCAATCAGCCCGTCGGTCTGGGCGATGTGCGCGGGGGCGCTGCCTGCGGGGCTGGCTTGCTGGGCATGGGCCAGGGCGCGGCGCACCAGGGCCAGGGCTTCGTCTACGTCAAAAGGCTTGGGCAGGTATTCAAAAGCGCCGCCCTGGTAGGACTGGATGGCGCTGTCCAGGTCGGAATGCGCGGTCATGATGATGACGGGCACCTGGGGGCACTGGGCCTGTACCTGGGCCAGTAGGCCCAGGCCGTCCATGCCCGGCATGCGGATGTCGCTGACGATGACGCTGGGCGCGCCCTGCTGCAGCGCTACCTGCGCTGCGTCTGCGCTGTCGAACAGGCGGGTGCGCAGGCCCGCTTGGGTCAGGGCCTTGTCCAGCACCCAGCGGATGGAGGTGTCGTCATCAATGATCCAGACGGGGGCGTGGGTGGGCATGGTGGAGAGCTTTCGTGGATTAGGGCACTGCTGCTGGGCTGGCGTCAGACCGGGCATCAAAGGGCAACAGCACCTGGAAGATGGTTTGGCCGGGGCGGCTGTCGCACTCGATCAGGCCGCCGTGCTGCTGGATGATGGACTGCGCAATCGGCAGGCCCAGGCCCGTGCCCTGGGAGCGGCCCGTGACCATGGGGTAGAACACCGTCTCGCGCAGTTCAGCGCTGATGCCGGGGCCGTTGTCTTGCACCTGCACCTGGCACACCAGCGGATGGCAGCGCGTACCAATGGTGACGCGGTGCAGCACACGCGAGCGGATAACCACGCGCAGCAGGGGCGGGTTGTTGTCAGGTTGGGGCATCTCCAGCAGGCATTGCACGGCGTTGCCGACGATGTTGAGAAACACCTGGATGAGCTGGTCGGCATCGGCGCGCAGCTCCGGCAGGCTGGGGTCGTAGTCGCGCACCAGTTGCACGGCGCTGCCGGCCTGGGCCTGGGCAATCAGGCGCACGCGTTCGAGTACCTGGTGGATGTTGATGCGCTCAAACGCCGGGGGGCGGCGTGCGCCCAGCATGCGGTCGGCCAGGGCGCGGAGGCGGTCGGCCTCGTGGATGATGACGGCGGTGTATTCCTGCAGAGCCGGCTCGCCCAGTTGGCGCTGCAGCAGCTGCGCCGCGCCGCGAATGCCGCCCAGGGGATTTTTGATTTCATGGGCCATGCCGCGCACCAGGGCGCGGGTGGCCTGGTTGGCGGTAAACAGGCTGTCTTCGCGCGTGGTGTGGATCAGGCGGTCCAGCGGGTAGAGCTCCACCAGCCAGCATATTGGGGCAGGGGGGGCGTGCTCATCGGTGCCCAGCGCGCTGGGGGTATAGGGCGTATCCGGGGGCAGGGCGGTGACGGTGTAGTCCACCGTGGCCAGCGGTGTGCCGTCCAGCGCGCGCAGCCGCGCCTCGCGTTGGGTGAAGGAGTGTTGCAGCCACTGCGCGGCCAGCAAGGGGGCACCGGCTTCGGCAGGTTCCAAAAACTGGGTAAAAGCCTGGCGGCGCAGGTGCGGCAGGCCTGTGGCCAGCAGTTGCTCTGCTGCGTGGTTGGCGTACTGGATGCACAGTTGCGCATCCAGCAGCAGCACCGCCGTGGCCAGTTGTTCCAGCAAGGATGTGGGCGCAAGAGGGGGGAGGGCTGCGGCGGTGCTCACGCGAAGAACGGGGGTTACAAGCTGTAGTACATGTCAAATTCGACGGGGTGTACCGCCTGGCGCAGGCGGGCCACTTCGTCCATCTTGCAGTCTATATAGGCTTGGAGCATGTCTTCGGTAAACACGCCGCCTTCGAGCAAAAATTTATGGTCGGCCTGCAGGGCGTCCAGCGCCTGCGCCAGGCTGTGCGCCACGCGCGGGATGTCGGCCGCTTCTTCCGGGGGCAGGTGGTAGAGGTTTTTGCTCATCGCATCACCCGGGTGGATGCGGTTGCGGATACCGTCCAGCCCGGCCATCAGCAGGGCCGAGAACGCCAGATAGGGGTTGGCCAGCGGATCGGGAAAGCGGCATTCAATGCGCTGTGCCTTGGGGCTGGAGGTGTAGGGGATGCGGATGGAGGCCGAGCGGTTGCTGGCCGAGTACGCCAGCATCACCGGCGCTTCATAGCCAGGCACCAGGCGCTTGTAGCTGTTGGTGCCGGGGTTGGTGATGGCGTTCAGGGCGTGCGCGTGGTGGATGATGCCGCCGATGTAGTACAGCGCCAGCTCCGACAGGTTGGCGTACTCGTCGCCAAAGAACAGGTTCTTGCCGTCCTTGAACAGCGACTGGTGCACGTGCATGCCCGAGCCGTTGTCGCCCACCAGGGGCTTGGGCATGAAGGTGGCGGTCTTGCCGTGGGCGTGGGCGGTGTTGTGGATGCAGTATTTCAGGGTCTGCACCTCGTCGGCCTTGCGCACCAGGGTGTTGAAGGCCACGCCAATCTCGCACTGCCCGGCGTTGGCTACTTCGTGGTGGTGTACCTCAATCTTTAGGCCCATGGCCTGCATGGCCGAGCACATGGCCGTGCGCACGCCGTGCAGCGAATCGACCGGCGGCACGGGAAAGTAGCCACCCTTGACGCGCGGGCGGTGCCCAGGGTTGCTGCCGTCCATGGCCTGGTTGTTGGCCCAGGCACCTTCTGCCGAGTGGATGACGAAGCTGTTTTCCTGCATCTGCGTCGTCCACTGCACGCCGTCGAAAATGAAAAATTCCGGCTCTGGCCCAAAGTAGGCGGTGTCCGCGATGCCGCTGGAGCGCAGGTACAGCTCGGCGCGGCGGGCGATGGAGCGCGGGTCGCGCCCGTAGCCTTGCAAGGTGGCCGGCTCCAGCACGTCGGCGCGCACGATGATGGTGGGCTCTTCGGCGAAGGGGTCGAGCACGGCGCTCTCGTCATCGGGGCGCAGCACCATGTCGGACGCTTCAATGCCCTTCCAGCCTTGGATGGAGGAGCCGTCAAACATCTTGCCGTCTTCAAAGGCATCTTCCTGCATGGCCTCGGCCGGGAAGGTGACGTGGTGCTCTTTGCCCAGGGTGTCGGTAAAGCGGACATCGACCCAGCGGGCGCTGTGTTCTTGGATGAGGGCGTGGGTTTTCAAAGACATGGAGTGCTTTCTTGGCTGCATGGGGTGAAGGAAACAGAGATGCCTGACCCAAAGCAACAACCGTGCCATGTTGGTGCGCCCCTGAACAACACTTGGCCAACACTTGGCCAACACTGCACCAACGCCCTGTCAGCACCCCGCCAGCACCCCGCCAGCACCGTGCACCGTGAACCATTGCGGTGCACGGCGGTGGGGGCGTGCACCAAATTGCGCCAAATGGCGCCAAGCGTCATGGGCTAGGATGGCGCCCTATGAGCAAAGCCTTCACCCAAGAGCCAGACGGGTCGCTGGACGACGACGATGACGACCTGCCCAGCCTGCCCAAAATCCCCGCCGGCAGTAAGAACTACATGACCCCAGCGGGCTACCAGCGCCTGAAAACCGAGCTGCTGGGCCTGATTGATGACGAGCGCCCCAAGGTGGTTGAGACCGTGCACTGGGCCGCCAGCAATGGCGACCGTTCGGAAAACGGCGACTACCTCTACGGTAAAAAACGCCTGCGCGAGATTGACCGGCGCATCCGCTTCCTGACCAAGCGGCTGGAGGTGGCCGAGGTGGTCGACCCCAGCGTTCACCACGGCAGCGACCAGGTGTTTTTTGGCGCCACCGTCACCTACGTGGACGATGCGGCGGTGGAGCGCACCATCACCATCGTCGGCATTGACGAGGCCGACAGCCAGGGCGGCCAGGTCAGTTGGATTGCCCCGGTAGCGCGCGCCCTGCTCAAGGCTCGGGTGGACGATGCCGTCTGCCTGGCGACCCCCGTAGGCGTGCGCACGCTGGAGGTGCTAGACGTGCAGTACCCCGCGCCCGCCCAGGAATAACTAGCAATAAAAGAGCTATTAGCGCTGGTGGATAAATGGTTTCAAGGTGTTTTGTACTTGAAATCTAGGTTTTATAAGCGCTAACAGCTCTCTTTTTTAAATTCCTTGGCCTTCCAGGCGGCCCAGCTTGTGCGCCAGTTCAATGGCCGACTCCACCCCCATTTTTTCAAAGATGTTGGCGCGGTGAAATTCCACCGTGCGGGCCGTAATGCCCAAATGCTCGGCAATGTTCTTGTTGTAGTGGCCGTGCAGCAGCTCGCCCAGCACTTCGCGCTCGCGGGGGCTCAGGCTCGCCAGCGCCTGGCGCAGGTGGTGGTCTTGGGCGCTGTGGTCGGCCTGGGCCTGCGCTTCTTGTAGGGCCTGGGCCACGCGGTCGACCAGAACGTTGTCCTGAAAAGGTTTTTCCAAAAAATCCCACGCGCCGTTTTTCACCGCCTGCACGGCGGTGCCCACGTCGCCATGGCCGGTCAGGAACAGCACGGGCCAGGGGCAGCCGAGTTTTTTCAGGTGCTCAAACGTCACCGGCCCAGACCAGGGCTGCATGCGCACATCCAGCAGCACCACGGCCAGGCCCCAGTCGGGTGCTTGCGGGGCCAGGGCGTCGATAAAGTCCTGGCCGCTGGCCCAGCAGCGGCTGGGGTAGCCGCGCGAGTCAAACAGCCAGGCCAGGCCGTCGCGGATGTCGGGGTTGTCGTCCACGATGTGGATGCTGGTCGGGGTGGGGAGGGGGGCGGTGTTCATGGCTGAGGTGGGGCTATGGTGGGTGCGGGGGTGAGGGCACTGATGGGCGCTGTCGGCAGCTCAATCGTAAACAGGGCGCCGCCCAGGTGGGCGTCCTGCCCGACGGTGATATGGCCGTGGTGCGCCTCGGCAATGGAGCGGCAAATCGCCAGCCCCATGCCCATGCCGCCGCTGTGGGTGCTGAAAAATGCATCAAAGATGCGCGTGCGCTCCGCTTGCGGCACGCCAGGCCCGGTATCGGCGACGGCCAGTTGGGCGGTATCGGCTTGCCGGTGCAGGCGCAGGGCCACGGCGGGCTGGGGGCGTTGGCCCTGGTCGGCCCAGGTCAAGGCGTTGCTGCACAGGTTGTGGATGAGGTGCTCCAGCAGCAGTGCATCGCCTTGCACCCACACGGGTTCGGTGGGCAGCACCAGGTTGATGTGCCAGGGCGCAGCTTCTTGCGCGGCGGCGCTGGCGCGTTGCACCAGGGTGCGCAGGTCAAGCTGCGCCAGGTTCAGCTCGCGGCGGCGGGCAAAGGCGTTGACGCGCTGCAGCACGCTGCCCGCGCGTTCGGCCAGTTGGGCCATGCGCTGCACCACGGGCTGCATGTCGGCCAAGGTGATGTTGGCGCTGTTCAAGCGGTTCAGCAGCCCGGTGGCGAAGCTGGAGAGCGCCCCCAGCGGCTGGTTGAGCTCATGCGCCAGGGTGGAGGCCACTTCCCCCACGGCCACCAGGCGCTCAGAGGCTTCGAGCTTTTCCTGCTGCAACTGCGCCAGTTGCTGGGCGCGTTTGCGCTCGCTGATGTCGATGATCGAGCTCATCCAGCCCATTTGCACGCCCTGGCTGTCGCGCAGCGGCGCTTCGTGGATCAGCACGTCCACCCGCTGGCCGCTGCGGTGCTGGAACTGCACCTCAATGCCCTGGGGCTGGGTGCCCTGGCGAATGATGCGCTCGTGCTCCGCAAAAATGTGCGGCGCGTGCTCATCGGGCCAATAGGGGAAGGGCGCTTGCTGGCCCACCAGCTCCGCCGCCGAATAGCCCAACATGGTGCAAAACGCGGGGTTCACGTACAGCACCCGGCCCTGCATGTCCCAGGCGCGCATGCCCACGCTGGCCGACTGCTCCATGGCGGTGCGCAGGGCAACCTCGGCGTGCAGGCGCTGCTGCACCTGGCGGCGCTTGACCAGGTCGCGGCGCAGGGCCAGCAAGCTGGTGAGCATGCCCAGCAAAAACAATAGCGCCACGGTAAAAAACACCCGAGGCACGGTGGAGGTGCGCACGCCCAGGGGCACGACTTCAAGCTGCAAGTCCGTGCCCGGCAGGTTGATGGCGGTGTTGTAGCTGCCGCTTTGCACCGTGGGGCGCTGGCCGGGGGCGGCATCAACCACCAGGCGCACGTTTTGCTGGGCCAAGAACCACGACGGCAGCAGCACGGCCAGGGCCCGGTCAATGGCAATGGCGGCCACGTAGGTGCCCAGCAGGCGGCTGCCGTCAAAGTAGGGCACGGCCAGCCAAATGGTGTGGCCGGGCACGCCGTCGGCCTGGCGCATGGGTCCGGCGTAGTGGCTGCGGTGCAGGCCGCTGGTAATGTCCAGCAGGGTTTGCTGGGCCTGCTGGTTGCTGGGGTGCTCGGCCATCAGGCTGCGCCATAGGCGCACGTCGCCGCTGCTGGCGCCTTGCGCGGCCAGCCAGGCGTGGGCGGTAATCACACCGCTGCTGCGCCACAGCAGCCCGGTGGGCTGGTCATCGGCCACGGCCTGGCCGGGGCGCGGCAAGCTGTTGGCATCGTCCAGGGCCGCGCGCCGCGCCAGCCGGGCCACGTCGTCTTCCAGGCGGCGAAAGTGAAACAGCACGCTTTGCTCCAGCCACTGGGCATCGGCCCCCCGGCGGCGCTGCTCTTCTTCTTTTTCAAAGCGGTCCAGATACCAGGCCAGCGCCACCACGGTGGCGATGATGAGCACGGCAAAGCCCACCATCCACACCATCGCCCAGCGGCTGCGGTCGCTCAGGCGCTGGGCGTAGCGTAGGAAGTAGTTGTCGGGTTCGGGTGTCACGGCGCAGGGGCGAAAAAGGGCAAAAAGGGCGAGGCCAGTGACTGGGGCAGGCCGCGCAAAGCGGCAAGGATAATACCGGCGCTATGCCTGCCCCTTGCCCTCTTTGCTTGCCCGACCTGCCCCGCCGCCGCTGCTTGCACGCCTGCGCTGCTGCCGCGTTGGGGGCTGCGGGGCTGGGGGCCGCAGCGGGGGCGCGCGCTGATGCGCCCTTGGTGCTGCGCCTGTCGCACGTGGTGACTGGCCACACGCCCAAGGGGCTGGCGCTGCAGCGCTTTGCCCAGGTGCTGCAGGCCATCAGCCAGGGGCAGATGCGTGTGGAGATTTACGCCAATTCCCGCCTGTACGGCGATGACGATGAAATGCAGGCGCTGCAACTGGGCGCGGTGGACATGCTGGCGCCGTCGCTGTCCAAGTTTGGCCGCCTGGGCTTTCCCGAGTTTGAGCTGTTTGACCTGCCCTTCCTGCTGGAGACCCCCGCGCAGGTGCGCCGCATCACCCAAGGGCGCGTGGGCCAGGCGCTGCTGGCCGCCTTGCAGCGCCAAAGCCTGGTGGGGCTGGGCTATCTGGACAATGGCTTCAAGCACATGAGCGCCAACCGGCCCCTGCTGGCGCTGCAGGACTTTGCCGGCCTGCGCATGCGCATCCAGGGCTCGCGCGTGATTGCCCACCAAATGCGCCAGTTGGGGGCGCAGCCGGTGGTGCTTGACTTTGGCCAAACGCGCCGCGCCCTGGCGATGGGGGTGGTGGATGGTACGGAAAACCCGATCTCCAACTTCTGGACGCAGCGCATGTACGAGGCGCAAACCGACCTGACGCTGACCGGCCACGGCTACCTGGGGTACTGCATCGTCGTGCACCAGCGGTTTTGGCAGCACTTGCAGCCGCAGCAGCGCCAGTGGCTGCAGCAGGCGCTGGCCCAGGCGCTGGACTGGGGCAACGCCATGGCCGAGCAGCAAAACGCCGACGACCTGGCCGCCCTGCAGGCACTGCAGCGCATGCGCATCCACAGCCCCACGGTGCAGCAGCGCAGCCAATTGCGTGCGGTGCTGCGCCCGGTGTACGCGGCCTTGGCCGAGCGCATTGGCCAGCATTGGATCGACAGCCTGGAAAGAGACAAGGGGAAACCCTAGCTGTGGAACGCCACAGTTTGCAAGCTGGACGCTCCTGCCTACATTGCGGGCCGTGACAACCCCCCGTTTTTAGGAGACCTGAGCATGCAATTTCCCGTTAAACACGTCCTCGCCTGCGCCCTGGTGGCTTTTGGTGCCAGCATGGCCCACGCCCAGACCGTGATCAAGTTCAGCCACGTCGTGGCGCAAGACACGCCCAAGGGCAAGGCCGCCGAATTCTTTGCCAAGAAGGCCGAGGAGCTGACCGGCGGCAAGGTGAAGGTGGAGGTGTACGCCAACAGCGCTTTGTACAAAGACAAGGAAGAAATGGAAGCGCTGCAGCTCGGCTCCGTGCAAATGCTGGCGCCTTCGCTGGCCAAATTCGGCCCGCTGGGGGTGAAAGAATTTGAAGTGTTTGACCTGCCCTTCATCTTCGACAACCGCGACGACCTGCACAAAGTGACCACCGGCCCCGTGGGCCAGAAGCTCTTGGACAAGCTGCAAAAACGCGGCATTACCGGCCTGGCGTATTGGGACAACGGCTTCAAGGTGTTTTCCTCGAACAAGCCCATCCACAGCGTGGGTGACTACAAGGGCCAGAAGTACCGCATCCAGTCCTCGAAAGTGCTGGAAGCCGAAATCCGCGCCCTGGGCGGTATTCCTCAGGTGATCGCCTTTGGTGAAACCTACCAGGCACTGCAAACCGGTGTGGTGGACGCTACCGAGAACCCGCCGTCCAACTTCTACACCCAGAAGATGCACGAGGTGCAAAAACACGTCTCCATGACCAACCACGGCTATCTGGGCTATGCCGTCATCGTGAACAAGAAGTTCTGGGACGGGCTGGACGCCACCGTGCGCGGCCAGTTGGAAGATGCGATGAAGCAAGCCACCACCTACGCCAACCAAATTGCCCAGGATGAGAACGACCGCGCTATGGAAGAAGTGAAGAAGAGCGGCAAGACCACCATCTACACCCCCACGGCCGAAGAGCGCAATGCGCTGAAGAAAGCGCTGGTGCCCGTGCACAAGCAGATGGAAAGCCGCATTGGCAAGGAAACTATCCAAGACGTGTACCAAGCCACGGGTTTTGACCCTAGCAAACTGTAAATCGACCTTAAGCAGCGGCGGGCACCCGGCCTTGGCTGTGGTGCCCGCTTTGTCAGGGACATAAGCGCCCCATGCTGTGCCTAGGGGGGAAGTTCTCGCATGATGAAAATTCTCGATCACTTGGAAGAGTGGATCATCGCCTTCTTGATGGGCGCGGCCACTTTGATTGTTTTTGTGGCGGTGCTGCACCGCTATACCGCCGGTTATCCGATTCCGGTGCTGCAGGACTGGCTGCTGTCCATCAACATGACCTGGGCGCAGGAGCTGACCATCATCATGTTCGTGTGGATGGCCAAGTTCGGCGCGGCCTACGGTGTGCGCACGGGCATCCACGTCGGTGTGGACGTGGTCATCAACCGCATGAGCGCTGCGGTGCGCAACAAATTCATTATTTTTGGCCTGGCTGCCGGGGCTTTGTTTACCGGCATCGTCAGCGTCATGGGCGCCACCTTTGTCTGGGACAACGGGGCGCACTACGGCCTGTTTGAGCTGGCGGGCATGAATGTGGACGAGCTGATTGAAGGCCCCACCACCCCTGACCTGGAGTGGCCGACCTGGATGGTCTACAGCGCCATTCCCCTGGGCAGCGGCCTGATGTGCTTTCGCTTCCTGCAGGTGCTGGTGGCCTTTATCCGTACCGGAGAGCTGCCCCACCACGACCACGGCCACGTGGATGGCCTGGAAGAAGACGACGCCGAGAACGCTGCGCAAAACATCAACCCACTCGATATGCGCGACAACCTGCATCCCAATGAGGCGGCAGACAAGAAAGCCGGGGAGTAAGCAAGCATGAACGCTTTAATTATTTTCTTGATCCTCACCACGTTGATGATCACCGGCATGCCCGTCTCCATTGCACTGGGGCTGACGGTGCTGTCGTTTCTGTTCGGTTTTACCGATGTGCCGCTGGAGTCGGTGGCCTTGAAGCTGTTTACCGGTATTGAGAAGTTCGAAATCATGGCGATTCCGTTCTTCATCCTGGCCGGTAACTTCTTGACCCACGGCGGGGTGGCCCGGCGCATGATCAACTTTGCCACCGCCATGGTCGGCCACTGGCACGGCGGCCTGGGTCTGGGCGGGGTGCTGGCCTGCGCCTTGTTTGCCGCAGTTTCCGGCTCCAGCCCAGCGACGGTGGTGGCCATTGGCTCCATCTTGCTGCCTGCCATGGCCAAGGCCGGCTTTCCCAAGCGCTTTGGCGCGGGGGTGATTACCACCTCCGGGGCGCTGGGGATTTTGATTCCGCCGTCCATCGTGATGGTGATGTACGCCGTGGCTACCAATACCTCAGTCGGTGCGCTCTTTATGGCAGGCGTGGTGCCCGGCCTGCTGCTGGCGATGATTTTGGGCGGCGTGACCTGGTGGCGTGCCCGCAAGAACAACTATCCGCGCCTGCCCAAGGCCAGCTGGAGCGAGCGCTGGGACGCGTTCCGCAAATCCGTGTGGGGGCTGTTCCTCATCATCGTGGTGATGGGCGGTATCTACACCGGCATCTTCACGCCCACGGAAGCGGCGGCCATGAGCGCGGTGTACGCCTTCGTGGTGGCGGTGTTCGTCTACAAGGACATGGGCCTCAAAGACGTGCCGCGCGTGCTGCTCAGCTCCGCCAACATGAGCGCCATGCTGCTGTACATCATCACCAACGCGGCGCTGTTTAGCTTCATCATGACCAACGAGAACATCCCGCAGGCCATGGCCGACTGGATGCTGGGCAACGGCCTGGGTGTGATTACCTTCTTGCTGGCGGTGAATGTCATCCTGCTGCTGGCGGGCAACTTCATGGAGCCGTCGTCGATCATGCTGATCTTCGCGCCCATCCTGTTCCCCATTGCCATGCAGCTAGGCATCGACCCCATCCACCTGGGTATCTTGATGGTGGTGAACATGGAAGTGGGCATGTGCCACCCGCCGGTGGGGCTGAACCTGTACGTCGCCTCCGGCATTACCAAGATGGGGATCACCGAGCTGACGGTGGCCGTCTGGCCCTGGCTGCTGTCCATGCTGGGCTTTTTGATTTTGGTCACCTACTGGCCCGGCCTGTCCCTGTGGCTGCCGCGTGCGCTGGGGATGCTGTAGGTGCTGTAGGTTGCTCTTTAAATAAGAGCGCCTAGCGCACGTAAATAAAGGGTTTCAGGTACAAAACTACCTGAAACCCTTTTTACATCTGAGCTAGCAGCTTCTATTTTTATAGATAGCAGGGAAAGAGTCTTAACTTGTATACAAATAATGCGTGCAATGCCGGGGCTATGCTTGCACGACGAACTACACATGAACAAGGAGAGACACCGCATGCTCTTTCAACCCCTGACCACCCACCCCGAAGAAGAAGCCGTGCGCGTGCCCCTGGCGCTGTATATGCGCGGCCACGCCGAGGACAACGCCGCGCATATGCGCGCCGCGTTCTTACCTACCGCCCGCTTGGAGAGCATGCGCGAAGGGGTGCTGACCTCGTGGGACGTGGACTTTTACTGCCAGCGCTTTAAAAACCAGCCCGCCGCTGATGAGGCGCAGCGCCGCCGCCGTATCGACAGCCTGGACATTGTGGGCACGGCGGCCATGGCCAAGGTCACGCTGGAGCACGGCTTTGCCACTTTTACCGATTACTTTGTGCTGCTGAAAACGGCAGACGGCTGGAAGATTGCCAACAAGGCATTCCACGCCGACCCCAAGGTGTGACAACAGTATGAGTGCGAAAAAAAATGCCCAACGGCTTGGCTGTTGGGCATTTTTTTATGGATGCAGCGGATTGTTTTAGGCAGGCTCGGGCGCCAGCTTATCGGCCAGGCCTGAGCGCTGCAGCAGCGACTGTACCTGCGGCTGCATGTCCCGCAGCGCCAGGTAGGCACCGCGCTGCTCCAGGGTTTTGTGCAGTTGCTCCAGCGCGTCCACGCCCGTGGTGTCCAGCGCGAACAGGGCGGCCATGTCCAGCGTCAAGGTGCTGCCTGCGGGCAGGGTTTGCGCCATTTCCATCAGGGGGTCGAGCTTGTCGGTTGCGCCAAAGAACAGGGCGCCGTGTAGCCGCCAGGCCAGGCCGTCGGCGCTGGTGGCATGCACCTTGAACAGTGTGGCCATGCGCCGCACAAACAGTACGCAGGCCAGCACCAGGCCCACTTCGACCGCGACCATCAGGTCAAACACCACGGTCAGGAAAAAAGTGCCCAGCAGCAGCAGCCGGTAGTGGTTGCTGAACTGGCGCAGGCGCACGAACTCATGCCACTCGCCCATGTTCCAGGCCACGAACAGCAAAATTCCGGCCAGCACGGCCAGCGGCACGTGTACGGCCAGGGGCGCGGCCAGCAGGACGATGAGCATCAGCATCACGGAGTGCACCAGGCCGGAGATGGGTGAGGTGGCCCCGGAGCGCAGATTGGTCACCGTGCGGGCAATGGTGCCCGTCACGGGCATGCCACCCAAAAACGGCACGACAAAGTTGGCCACGCCTTGTCCCAAAAGCTCTTGATTGGGGTCGTGCTTGCGGTGGCTGGGTTCCGTGGCCAGCTGGTCGGCCACGCGGGCGCACAGCAGCGACTCAATCGCGCCCAATGCCGCAATGGTGATGGTGGGCATCAGCAGGCGCCGGGCGCTGTCCCAGGACAGCTCGGGCCAGACCAGGGCGGGCAGTTCCTGTGGAATACCGCCAAAGCGGCTGCCAATGGTCTCCACCGGCAGCTTGAGAAAGTAGGCCAGTGCCGTCAGCCCCACCAGGGCCACTACCGGGGCAGGCAGGCGGGCGAAGGTGCGCACCGTGACCCCGTCAAAGCGTTGGATGGGGGATTTTTGGTGCAGGAGGAAGGGCCAGGCAAAGAGCAGCGCCGCGCACCCCAGGCTCAGGCCCAGCGCTGCCGGGTTCCATTGCGACACATGGCCGGCAATGACCTGCATCTGGCCAAAAAAGTCCCCTGGCATCTCGGCAATGGGCAGGCCCAGCACGTCTTTAAGTTGCGAGACGGCAATCAGCACCGCAATACCGTTGGTAAAGCCGATGATGATGCTCACCGGCACAAAACGCACCAGGTTGCCCAGGCGCAGCATGCCCATCAGCATCAGCAGCAGCCCCGCGCCGCAGGTTGCTACCAGCAGGCCGCCCACGCCGTGGCGCTGCACGATGCCGTAGACGATCACGATAAACGCCCCGGCGGGCCCGGCAATTTGCACGTTCGAGCCGCCCAGGAGCGCCACCAAGGCGCCGCCGATGATGGCCGTCCACAAACCCGCCTGGGGGGCAAGCCCGCTGGCAATGGCAAAGGCCATGGCCAGCGGCAGCGCCACCACGCCGACGGTGGCGCCCGCGCCCAGGTCTCCAATCAGGCGCTGGCGGTTGTAGTGCTGCAGGCTCTCCAAGATACGGGGACGAAAAAGCATAGGAGTCATAGTGAGTTTTGATAGGTGTCAAGGCCCTTGCCTGACGGATGACTTACAAAGCAAGGCAATGTCGCCCCAGTGACCAATCAGGCTGCAGGGGCAGAGTCAATATGCATTATTACGCCGATGGCGGCGTAGCTTGAGCATCTCTCAGGGACAAGGAGCGCAGTCATGGACAACGTAGCAGCCCGTTCAATCCAAGCAGGAGGAACCCCTGCCGCAGTCATGGCGCCCCCCCTCGATGCCTTGACCACCGACACCCTGTGCGCCGTGCAGCAAACCCTGCTCATCCCCTTGGTGGCACGTGCCTTTGGTGGTGCGCTTTACCCCGGTCACGCCTGTGCAGACCGCTACGCCCAGGAACTGGTGCAGCGCCTGACGCTGGACCCCCAGTACTACCTGGGCGACCGGCCTACCGTCCTGAACGTCTTGTGGCGCACCCGCTTGATCTGCGATGCCGCGCGGGCCTTTTTTGCCGCCCACCCCACGGCCTGGGGGCTGAACCTGGGCTGTGGGCTGTCGCACTACTTCCAGTGGCTGGATAACGGCCAGAACCATTGGCTCGATGCCGACCTGCCCGCCGTCATGGGGCTGCGCGAACGCCTGCTGCCTGCCCCCCAGGGGCGCTTGCACGCCACCTGCGCGGACTTGGAAAACCCACATTGGTGGCAGTGCCTGCGCCTGCCACCCAGCGCCTTGGAACAACCGATTTTTATCGTCTGTGAAGGCGTGCTGATGTATTTGCAGCCCGCGCAGGTGCGCCAGGTGCTGCAGCAGTTTGCCGACGTGGCACCGCCCGGCTCGGTCTTGGTGCTCGATACCCTGGCGCGCAGCGCCGTCGGCCAGGCCCAGTGGCACGCCAGCGTTGGGCGCACCGAGGCACAGTTCCATTGGGGCATCGCCCAGTGGCAGGAGTTGACCGCTTGCCACCCACGCCTGCACCTGCACAACACCCACAGCGTAGCCCCCAGCCACGGCTGGATGGGAATGACGATGGAAGCCATGTGCAACCCTTGGGGTTTGGGCGCACCGCTTTATGGCCTGGCTGAATTACAGGTGCAATAACAGCGTGTTGTGAGTAGACGCAAAAAAGCCCGCAGGCCATGCCAGCGGGCTTTTTTTGTACATGCGCCTGTGCAAGGCGCATGCGTGACCTTGCGGCTTAACGCTCGGCCAGGGGCTTGACTTGGCGGGTAGCCGAGCCGCTGAACAGCTGGCGGGGGCGGCCAATCTTGTACTCGGGGTCACCCATTTGCTCGTTGAGTTGGGCAATCCAGCCGACGGTGCGGGCCAGGGCGAAGATGCCGGTGAACAGGTTGACAGGAATGCCGATGGCGCGCTGCACGATGCCCGAGTAGAAGTCCACGTTCGGGTAGAGCTTGCGCTGCACGAAGTAATCGTCTTCCAGGGCAATTTTTTCCAGCTTCTTGGCCAGGGCGAACATGGGGTCGTTTTCCAGGCCCAGCTCTTGCAGGATTTCGTTGCAAGTTTCTTGCATCAGCTTGGCGCGGGGGTCGTAGTTCTTGTAGACACGGTGGCCAAAGCCCATGAGCTTCACGCCGCTGCTCTTGTCCTTGACCTGCTCCATGAACTCGCCCACTTTTTCGATACCGCCGTTGGCTTGGATGTACTCGAGCATGTTCAGGCACGCTTCGTTGGCACCGCCGTGGGCCGGGCCCCACAGGCAAGCCACACCGGCCGAGATCGCGGCAAACGGGTTGGTGCCCGACGAACCGCACAGGCGCACGGTGGAGGTGGAGGCGTTTTGCTCGTGGTCAGCGTGCAGGATGAAGATGCGGTCCAGCGCACGTTCCACCACGGGGTTGACCTTGTATTCTTCGCAAGGGTTGCCAAACATCATGCGCATGAAGTTGCCTGCGTAGGACAGGTCATTCTTCGGGTACATGTAGGGCTGGCCCACGCCGTATTTGTAGGCCATGGCCACCAGGGTGGGCATCTTGGCAATCAGGCGGATGGCGGCAATCTCGCGGTGCTCGGCGTTATGCACGTCGGTGCTGTCGTGGTAGAAGGCCGACAGGGCACCGACCAAACCGGTCAACACAGCCATGGGGTGGGCGTCACGACGGAAGCCACGCATGAAGAATTGCATCTGGTCGTGCACCATGGTGTGCATGGTCACGCGCTCTTCAAACTTGGATTTTTGCTCGGCGTTGGGCAGTTCGCCGTACAGCAGCAGGTAGCAGGTTTCCAAGAAGTTGCAGTTCTTGGCCAGTTGCTCGATGGGGTAGCCACGGTAGAGCAGCTCACCTTTGTCGCCGTCGATGAACGTGATCGACGATTGGCACGCCGCTGTAGACAGGAAGCCGGGGTCGTAAGTGAACATGCCCGATTGGCCGTAGAGCTTACGGATGTCAATCACATCCGGGCCGACGGTGCCTTGGTAGATCGGCAGTTCGACGCTGGGGGCGCCATTGCTAAACGATAGGGTGGCTTTGTTGTCCGCGAGTTTCATTTCCAACTTCCTTCTGGGTTGTGCCAACGGGGGTGGCAGGCTTTTCAAGATACTGGCTACAAGGGCTTGCGCACCATGGCCAGCACTTCTTTCACTTCAGGGGTATCCAGATCGCCCTGCGGCTCGGTGCGCCGCATGAACAGATCCATCAAATCGTTGTCTGCCAAGTTCATCAAGGCAGTCCAGCCAGCGGCGTGCCGCTGGGTGAGTTGATTGCCGTAGGTGGTAAAAAACTGCTCGATATACAGGTCGTTCTCGACCAGCCCACGCCGGCTGCGCCAGCGTAGGAGGTCGCGTTCGCGCGTCTCGAGCAGCGTATTGGCTGCATCCATGGCTTAAATCGTGCGGCGGGCGACCAATTCCTTGATCTTGCCGATGGCCTTGGCGGGCTTGAGGCCCTTGGGGCACACGTCCACACAGTTCATGATGGTGTGGCAGCGGAACAGCCGGTAGGGGTCTTCCAGGTTGTCCAGGCGCTCTGCGGTAGCGGTATCGCGGCTATCGGCAATGAAGCGATAGGCTTGCAACAGGCCAGCCGGGCCGACGAATTTGTCCGGATTCCACCAGAAGCTAGGGCAGGCGGTGGAGCAGCTGGCGCACAAGATGCACTCGTACAGGCCGTTGAGCTCTTCGCGCTCCTCGGGCGACTGCAGGCGCTCTTTGTCTTCCGAGGCGTAGATGTCGCTTTGCAGGTAGGGCTTGATCGAGTGGTACTGCTTGAAGAACTGGGTCATGTCCACGATCAGGTCGCGGATCACGGGCAGGCCGGGCAGGGGTTTCAACACGATGTCACCGTTCAGGGTCTTCATGTTGGTCAGGCAGGCCAGGCCGTTCTTGCCGTTGATGTTCATCGCGTCCGAGCCGCACACGCCTTCGCGGCAGGAGCGGCGAAACGAGATGCTGGGATCCAGCTTCTTCAGTTTGACCAAGGCGTCCAGCAGCATGCGTTCATGGCCGTCCAGCTCCACTTCCAGCGTTTGCATGTAGGGCTTGGCGTCTTTATCGGGATCGTAACGGTAGATTTTGAAAGTACGTTTCATGGTGATCTTCTCGAAAATACAGTGGGTGGCTTAGAACGTGCGCACTTTGGGAGGAATGCTCTCCACGGTCAAAGGCTTCATGTTCACGGGCTTGTAGGACAGGCTGTTGGTGGCGCTGTCCCACAGGGTGTGCTTGAGCCACTCTTTGTCGTTACGGCCCAGGGGGTGCTCGGGGTGGTCAGCCGGGTGTTCGTAGTCGTACACCATGTGGGCACCACGGCATTCATGACGGGCAGCAGGCCGAGACCATGGTGGCCTGGGCCACTTCGATCATGTTGTCCACTTCCAGCGCTTCCATCCGGGCGGTGTTCCAGACCTTGGACTTGTCCTGCAGGCCCAGGGCCGATACGCGGGTGCGGATTTCGGCGATGTTGACCACGCCTTCGTCCATGATTTTTTGCGTGCGGAACACACCGGCGTGCGCCTGCATGTTCTGGCGGATTTCGCCGGCCAGGTCTTGCGCGTAGATGCCTTCTTTGGAGTTGTCCAGTTGGTTCAGGCGCTCCAGCGTGCGGTCGCTGGCATCGCCCGGCACAGCGTGGTGGTCGCCAAAGCCCTGGACGAAGCCGACGATGTGCTTGCCGGCCGACTTGCCAAACACCAGCAAGTCCAGCAGCGAGTTGGTACCCAGGCGGTTAGCACCGTGCACCGAAACGGCTGCGCATTCGCCCACGGCGTACAAACCGTTGACGACGTTGTTTTTCTCGCCGTCCCAGGTCACGACCTGACCGTGGATGTTGGTTGGGATACCGCCCATCTGGTAGTGGATGGTGGGCACCACGGGGATAGGCTCTTTGGTGATGTCGACATTGGCAAAGTTGTGGCCAATTTCTTCCACCGAGGGCAGGCGCTTGCGGATGGTTTCGGCACCCAGGTGGTCCAGCTTCATCAGGATGTAGTCCTTGTTGGGGCCACAGCCACGGCCTTCCTTGATTTCCTGGTCCATCGAGCGCGAAACAAAGTCGCGCGGTGCCAAGTCTTTCAAGGTGGGGGCGTAGCGTTCCATGAAACGCTCGCCTTCGCTATTGAGCAAAATGGCGCCTTCGCCACGGCAGCCTTCGGTCAGCAGCACGCCCGCACCAGCCACGCCCGTGGGGTGGAATTGCCAGAACTCCAGGTCTTGCAGCGGGATGCCAGCACGAGCGGCCATGCCCAGGCCGTCGCCGGTGTTGATGAAGGCGTTGGTCGAGGCTTGGAAAATACGGCCTGCGCCGCCAGTGGCCAGCAGCACGGCCTTGGCGTGCAGTTCGTACAGGTCGCCGGTTTCCAGCTCAATGGCAGTCACGCCGACCACGTCGCCTTGGGTGTTGCGAATCAGGTCCAGCGCCATCCATTCAACGAAGAAGTTGGTCTTGGTCTCCACGTTCTTCTGGTACAGCGTGTGCAGCATGGCGTGGCCAGTGCGGTCGGCTGCAGCGCAGGCGCGTTGCACGGGTTTTTCACCGTAGTTGGCGGTGTGGCCGCCAAAGGGGCGTTGGTAGATGGTGCCGTCAGGGTTGCGGTCAAACGGCATGCCGAAGTGTTCCAGCTCGATCACCACCTTGGGGGCTTCGCGGCACATGAACTCCACGGCGTCCTGGTCGGACAGCCAGTCGCCGCCCTTGATGGTGTCGTAGAAGTGGTAGTGCCAGTTGTCATCGCTCATGTTGCCCAGCGAGGCGGATACGCCGCCCTGCGCTGCCACGGTGTGCGAGCGGGTGGGGAACACTTTGGACAGCGACGCCACGGACAGGCCAGCACGCGACAGTTCCAGCGCGGCACGCAGGCCCGAGCCGCCGGCACCGACGATAACGACGTCAAATTTACGCTTGGTGATATTTGCTTTGGAGTAGCTCATTCTTAACTTTCAAATAGTGCGTCGATAGCAACAAGCGACTTACACGCGCCACAAAACTTCAAAACCCCAGGCACCGCAGCCCACCAGCCAGACGATGGTCAGCACTTGCAGGGTAAAACGCAGGCCAGCGGCGGGCACATAGTCCATCCAGACGTTGCGCACGCCGACCCAGGCGTGCCAGAGCACCGAAACAATCACGCCAGCGGTGATGAATTTCATCCACTGCGGGGCGAAGATGCCGGCCCACAGCTCGTAGCCGATTTCGCCTTTGGAGAAAATCAACTGGGCCAGGACGATCACGGTAAAGAGCACGATCAGCACGGCGGTAGCGCGTTGTACCAACCAGTCACGGGCACCGTAGTGGGCGCCGGTGACGATGCGTTTGGTGCCATAGTTCACGGAAGACATAGTTTTTCCTTTATGCAATAGGGCAAGAGGGTTTAGTACAGGCCAAACAGCTTGGCACCCAGCACCACGGTCAGCACGAGGCTGACCACCAAGACGGTGATGGCCGACGATGCGCCCCACTGCTTGGTGATGCGTTCGTGGTTCATGTCGATCATGATGTGGCGCACACCAGCACACAGGTGGTGCAGGTAGCCCCAGATCAGGCCCAGGGTCGCCAGCTTGATGAACCAGCCGGGGACAAAGCCCAGGCCTGTATTGAAGGCGCTCTTAAAGGTTTCAAAGGAAATTTCCGAAGACAGCGATGTGTCAAACATCCAGAACACGAACGGCAACAGCACGAACATGATCATGCCGCTGACGCGGTGCAGGATGGAGACCTTGCCTGCCCAGGGCAGACGGTAGGTACGCACGTCTTTAAAAATGTTGATGTTGCGGAACTCAGGCCGCGGTTTTGCTTGGTCAGTCATGGTTGTCAGGCTTTCGATGATGTAACTGCGTGGTAATCGCAAAAAGACAAACGGGCAAAATTCTATTGCAAGCCACATGGCATGAGGCTTACAACGGCTAACTTAAGGCATTGCGGTAGTGGTGACTATCGGTTCGGTAGAGGCCGCGACGCAGCTCCATGGGCTTGTCGTTGTAGGTGAACGTGACGCGTTCTACGCTTAAAAGTGGGGTATTGGTGGTAGTTTGCAGCAATTGCGCTTGCTCCGCATCCGGGTGCACGGCACGGATTTTTTCTTCCGCACGCACCATGCGCACGCCGTATTCCATCTCAAACAAGGCATAGGTCGGCCCGGGGTAATGGGCCATTTGCTCGGCGTGCAGGCCTTTGAAGGCCTGGTTGGGCAGCCAGATATCTTCCAAAATGGTGGGTATCGCATCAAAGACGAGTACGCGGCGTACGTGGATGACGCTGTCGCCACTGCGCAGCCCCAGGGTGCGGGCAATATCGGCGCTGGCGCGGATGCGCTTGCACGCCACGATGTTGCGCTGTGCACGGCCTTCGTCCTCTTGCAGGCCAACGTCGGGGTGCAGTTGCAGGAAGCGGTACTGCACATGCTCTTCGTTGTGGGTGGTGACGAAGGTGCCCTTGCCTTGGCGGCGGGTAACCAGGTTTTCTGCAGCTAACTCGTCAATGGCCTTGCGCACCGTGCCTTGGCTGACTTTGAAGCGTGCGGCCAGCTCGATTTCGCTGGGGATGAGCTCGCCCGGCTTCCACTCCCCGGCTTGCAGGCTTTGCAAAATCAAACCTTTGATTTGCTGGTACAGCGGGCTGAACGCAGGCGTAGCCCCGCCGACAACCAGGTCGTTGCGGGGCTGGGTATTCGATTCAGTCAAGGAGGTGGAGTTGGGTGGCATCTGGATGGAAGCTGGTGCCGACCGCCAATTTATCCTCAGCGCCCGGCAACATCAATGACAGCGACCAATCATATCTTATATAAGACATAAGACAAGAGATGTGCCCCAGTTTTAGGGTTTCTGTGCTTGGCCTGCCTGGGCAATGCTCAGGGCCAGGGCGTGCAGGCAGCCATCTCGCTCCGTGGCGGTGACGTCAAAAAACTCCAACACGCCCGCCCCGCGCAGGGTGGCAAATACGGTGGCGGCAAAGCCGCTGGGGTCGCTGTGGTGCTGGGCAATTTCCGGGAAACTGCACAGAAATTGGGCGTAAAAGCCTTCGTCCACCTGCTGACGCAATGCGTTGATATGGGCAAACAGCAGCGGGGAGGATTTACAGCCGAGAAACAAGCTCCAGGCCGCCTGGTAGTGGGTGGTGCCAAAGATATGCGCCCAGGCGCGTTGCACAAAATCTTGTGCGCGGGCAGGCAGGGGCAGGGCTTGCGCAGGCCAGACGCTGCCGTGGGCACTGAGCGGTGCCATGACCTCTTGCACCAGGCAGGCCATGAGTGCATCACGGCTTTTAAAGTGGTGTTGCAGCGCGCCTAAGGAAACCTCTGCCCGTTGGGCAATGGCTTGCAAGGTGGTGCCTTTAAAGCCTTCTGTGTGCAGCAGCTCTAATGCTGCGTCAATGAGCTTGCGCTGGGTGTCAGCAACGCGTTTGCTGCGTTTGCGTGGTGCAGAAGCTAAAGGGCGTTCCATGGCAGAAAGACGAGAAAAAAGGGCAAAACCCGCAAGCATAGGGGGAAAACAGTACAGGCGTGATACAGGTCCGTTCCTACAGGCTTCGCTAGCAAAAGTCCATAGGTGAAATTTTTAAATTAAATAAAACTTTATTGTTTTTATAGTTGACGCTTGTCAAAAATCAAGGCGGCTATGTCAGCCTGCTGATGCAGTGGTGCAGATGGCTTGCCTGTCGATGGAAAGTTTTACGCTATGGCCGAAATTCTGGACAACCCCATGGGTCTGATGGGGTTTGAGTTTGTGGAGTTTGCATCCCCGCGCCCCGGCGTGTTGGAGCCTCTGTTTGAAAAAATGGGCTTTACCGAGGTGGCGCGCCACCGCTCCAAGGACGTGTCGCTCTACCGCCAGGGGGATATCAACTTCATCATTAACCGCGAACCCAAAAGCGTTGCAGGCTACTTTGCCGCAGAGCATGGGCCCAGTGCCTGCGGCCTGGCGTTTCGGGTGCGCGATGCCCACCACGCCTACCAGCGGGCGTTGGAGTTGGGCGCCCAGCCCATTGATATTCCCACCGGCCCGATGGAGCTGCGGCTGCCGGCCATCAAAGGCATTGGCGGGGCGCCCCTGTATTTGATTGACCGGTTTGAGGACGGAAAATCCATCTACGACATTGATTTTGAATGGCTGGATGGGGTGGAGCGCCGCCCTGTGGGCTGTGGTTTTTCGGTGGTCGATCACCTCACGCACAACGTGTACCGGGGGCGCATGGCGCATTGGGCGGGTTTTTATGAAAAGCTGTTCAATTTTCGGGAAATTCGCTACTTCGATATCCAGGGCGAATACACGGGCCTGACGTCCAAGGCCATGACCGCGCCAGATGGCCTGATTCGTATTCCGCTCAATGAAGAAGCCAAGCAAGGCGGCGGACAGATTGAAGAATTTCTCATGCAGTTCAATGGCGAAGGTATCCAACACATTGCCCTGCTGTGCGACAACCTGCCAGCAGCGATTGACCAACTGCAGTTGGCCGGTATTCCGCTGTTGACCGCGCCCAATGATGTGTATTACCGCAACCTGGATAAGCGCTTGCCCGGCCACGGCCAGCCGGTGGCGGATTTGCAGGCGCGCGGCATTTTGCTTGATGGCGCCACCGAAGGTGGGCAGCCCCGGTTGCTACTGCAAATTTTTTCCGAACCACTGCTGGGCCCCGTGTTTTTTGAATTTATCGAGCGCAAGGGCAATTACCGCGAAGGCTTTGGCGAGGGAAATTTCAAAGCTCTGTTTGAATCCCTGGAGCGCGACCAGGTACGCCGGGGCGCGATTGAAGCGGCCAAGCCGTAAATCAAGGGATTAAGAAGAGATAGTGGTATGCGTTTTTCTGAAGAGCAATTGCCTGCAGCCTTGGCGCAGGTACCCGCGTGGCGCTATACCGCCGAGCGTGGTGGCACGCTGGTGCGCGATTTTCGGTTCCAGGATTTTGTCCAAGCCTTTGGCTTTATGACGCAAGTGGCACTGGTGGCCGAAAAAGCCAACCACCACCCCGAGTGGCACAACGTCTACAACCGGGTGCACGTCGTGCTGACGACGCATGACGCTGGGGGGCTGACGCAGCGCGACATTGCACTGGCGCAGGCCATGGACGCCTTTGCCAATGCGGTGGCAGCCACGGGGCCGGGCACATGACCGAGGCTGCAAAACACGGCCTGGCCGCCCCCAGCTACCAGCCTGAGCGCCCCGACTGGACGATAGACCAAGGCTGGCAGCACTACGGCCCCCAGGAGCACGCAACCTGGAAAACCTTGTTCGAGCGCCAAAGCCGCTTGCTGCCTGGGCGGGCTTGCGATGCGTTTTTGCAGGGTATGCGTGATCTGTCCATTGCGGCAGACGCTATTCCTGATTTTGAACAGCTCTCTGACGTGCTGATGCGCCGCACTGGCTGGCAAGTGGTTGCTGTGCCGGGGCTGGTGCCCGACGATGTGTTTTTTGCCCATCTGGCCGCGCGGCGCTTTCCGGCAGGGCAATTCATTCGCCGCCCCGATCAGCTCGATTACCTGCAGGAGCCGGACGTCTTTCACGACGTCTTTGGCCACGTCCCCATGTTGATGCACCCGGTCATGGCCGACTTCATGCAAGCCTACGGAGAAGGGGGCTTGCGGGCGCAGCAGTTGGGGGTGTTGGAGCAGTTGGCGCGGGTCTACTGGTACACGGTGGAATTTGGCCTGGTGCAGCAAAAAGACGGCCTGCGTATTTACGGTGCGGGCATTGTCTCTTCCGCCACCGAGAGCCTGTTTGCGTTGGAAAGCCATTCTCCGCAGCGCCTGCAGTTTGACTTGGCGCGGGTGCTGCGCACCGACTACCGCATTGATGATTTTCAGGAGTGCTATTTCGTTTTGCCCGACTTGGCTGATTTGCTGGCTTTGGCAAACCTGGATTTTGGCCCGTATTATGCGCAGGCGAAAAACGCGCACAGTTACGCGCCCGGGGCGGTCGTGGCGGGCGATACCGTCATCAGCCACGGCACGGGTGATTACCACCGCCAGCGGCGTACTGTGTGAGCTTGTGCAATAAAAACCAAGGAGCATCCCCATGGGTGGGCAAGAACAGAAAACCGTATTGGTGACCGGGGCCACCGGACAGCTGGGCTGGGCGGTGGCTAATTTTTTGCATGAACAAGGCTGGCGCCTGGTGTTACTGGCCCGTAACGGCGAAGCCTTGCAATTGGCGTTTGGCCATTTACCCCAGGTGGTATTGGTGGACGTGGATTTGCTGCAGCGCGAGCGCCTGGAGCAGCGCCTGGGCGAAGCCTTGGCACCCTTGGGTCGCCTGGATGCCGTCTGCCACCTGGCAGGCGGCTTTCACATGGGGGAGGGTGTACACAACACACCGCTGAAGACGTGGCAATTCATGCTGGATATGAATGCCACCAGCTTCTTGAACCTGGCAGCCGCCGTGGTGCCGACCTTGCAGCGCCAGGGCTGCGGGCGCATTGTTGCCGTGGGCGCTGCGACGGCCGCCCACGGACGGGCGCACATGGGGGCGTATTGCGCGGCCAAAAGTGCGCTGCAGCGCTTGGTGGAATCGTTGTCGGCTGAGCTCAAGGGTCTGGGCATCAACGTCAATGCCGTGTTGCCGTCCATCCTGGATACGCCGGACAACCGCGCCGCCATGCCCCACGCCAACCCTACCGACTGGGTACAGCCCCAGGCGCTGGCCGAAGTCATTGGTTTTTTAATTTCCGATGCTGCGCGGGCCGTGCACGGTGCGGCCATCCCGGTGATGGGGCGGGTGTAAGTTTCCCCGTTGACCTTGGTTTTTGGTGTTTTCGTCAGGGTCGTGTCAGTTGGTGAATTTTTTACTATTGATATCTTATATAAGACATAAGACAAATTGACCGGGAGGGCGAATCGGCGTTAAACTCTGGGCCTGTCGGCAGGGCTTGTAACCGCTTGGTACCTCAGACAAGCCTGTGGCCACACTGTTTTATCCCCACTCGGAGTTCTCACCCATGAGCAAAGCACCTGTTCGCGTCGCCGTTACCGGCGCTGCTGGCCAAATCGGTTACGCCCTGTTGTTCCGCATCGCCTCTGGCGAAATGTTGGGCAAAGACCAGCCCGTTATCCTGCAACTGCTGGAAATCCCCGACGAAAAGGCCCAGAACGCGCTCAAAGGCGTGATCATGGAGCTGGAAGACTGCGCCTTCCCCCTGTTGGCTGGCATCGAAGCCCACGCCGACCCCATGACCGCCTTCAAAGACACCGACTACGCCCTGCTGGTGGGTGCCCGTCCTCGCGGCCCCGGCATGGAGCGCTCTGACCTGCTGGCTGCTAACGCCCAAATCTTTACCGCCCAAGGCAAGGCCCTGAACGCTGTCGCTAGCCGCAACGTCAAGGTGCTGGTGGTTGGCAACCCCGCCAATACCAACGCCCACATCGCCATGAAGTCCGCCCCCGATCTGCCGGCCAAGAACTTCACCGCGATGCTGCGCCTGGACCACAACCGCGCTGCTTCCCAACTGGCTGCCAAGACCGGCACCAAAGTGGGCGATATCCGCAAGCTGACGGTGTGGGGCAACCACTCGCCCACCATGTACGCCGACTACCGCTTTGCCACCGTCAATGGCGAGTCGATCAAAGACAAGATCAACGACCAAGTGTGGAACAAGGACGTGTTCCTGCCCACCGTGGGCAAGCGCGGCGCAGCCATCATTGCAGCACGTGGCCTGTCTTCGGCAGCTTCGGCAGCCAACGCTGCCATCGACCACATGCGCGACTGGGCCCTGGGCTCGAACGGCGAATGGGTGACCATGGGCGTGCCTTCCAACGGTGAATACGGCATTCCTGCCGGCATCATCTTCGGCTTCCCCGTGACCACCGAAAACGGCGAATACAAAATCGTCGAAGGCCTGGAAATCGACGCTTTCTCGCAAGAGTGCATCAACAAGACCCTGGCTGAGCTCGAAGGCGAGCGCGACGGCGTCAAGCACCTGCTGTAATAAAAAGAGCTGCTAGCGCTGATGTACTAAGGGTTTGAGGGTTTAAACACCTTCAAATCCTTATACAGCAAGCGCTAGCTGCTATTTTTTTTAGAGAAATGCTGTAACGGTTGGATACTGCAGCGCCCCACAAAGCCTTGTAAGCACGGGTTTGCAGCCCCTGCGCCAGAGTCCACCCCCAGCCGTTACACCATTGCTTTATTTGTATTTATGACCGCACCTGCCGCCCACCCCCAAGACATCTTGCTCGGCCCCCTGGCTGCGGGGCAGGCGTTGCCGGTGTGCGATCACTACAGCGGCCACCCCGAGCGCATGCGCAAAAGCCTGCAACTGCAGGCGCAGATGGCGGCCGAACTAGGCCGTTGCGTATTTGACGTCACCCTGGACTGTGAAGACGGCGCGGCCGTGGGCCAGGAAGCCGCCCACGCCGACCTGGTGGCCGACTTGGTGCGCAGCCACAGCCAGCAGCACCCCGATGCCCGCATCGCCGTACGCGTGCATGCGCTGGAGCATGCAGCCTTTGTCGATGACGTGGCCCGCATCGTCGGCCAAGTGGGCGACAAGCTCACCCACGTCATGCTGCCCAAGGTAGAAAATGTAGAGCAGGTCACGCTGGCTGCACGGGCGCTAGAGCGTGCTTTTGGCCCCGGCTTGCCGCTACACGTACTGCTCGAATCCCCTGCCGCCGTACACCGCGCGTTTGATATTGCTGCCCACCCCCAGGTGCAAAGCATCAGCTTTGGGCTGATGGACTTTGTCTCGGCCCACGGCGGCGCCATTCCCGCCCATGCCATGGGGGTGCAAGGCCAGTTTGCCCACCCCTTGGTGCTGCGGGCCAAGCTCGACATCGCCGCTGCCTGCCACGCCCATGGCAAGGTGCCCGCGCATTGCGTCGTCACTGAATACCAAGATACGGCGGCCCTGGCCGATGCCGCCCGCCGCGCCAGCCAGGAGCTGGGCTTTACGCGCATGTGGAGCATCCACCCCGCGCAGATTCGCCCCATCCTGGCGGCCTTTGCGCCCGACCCCGCCCAGGTTGAGGCCGCCGCCGCCATTTTGCTGGCTGCCGAGTCCGCCCACTGGGGCCCTATCAGCCATGATGGCGTATTGCACGACCGCGCCAGCTACCGCTATTACTGGCAATTGTTAACGCAGGCCGAGCGCACCGGGCAGACTTTGCCGGACAATGTGCGCCGCTGGTTTGCAGCAACCCCTGCTGCCCCGGCATCTGTCAACCCGGCTTGTTAAGCGTTTAAGAATTTGTTGGAGTTTTCGTATGAAACACCTGATTGCCTCCACCCTGGTGCTGCTGCCCCTGATGACCCTGGCGGCTGCCCCCGCACCGGCTGCGAAAAAAACTGCAGCCAAGCTGCCGGTGGCGGCCAAGGCCCCGGCGAAAAAACCTGTGGCTAAAGCACCGGCTGCCCGCAGTAAAAAAGCTGCCGTCGCCGGTACTGCGGCAGCAGCAACTGCAGCCGCCGCCGCTGCCGCTGCGGTAGATCAGCCCCTGGGCCCCGAAGCGCTGGAAATTGCCCAGCGTGTGCACACGGGCGATATTGGCTGCGAGCTGGGCAAGCGCGTCAGCGTGCAGCGCGACAGCGACAAGCCCGGTTACTTCAAAGTCTCGGGCCACGGTTTTAACTTTCACATGAGCCCAGTGGCAACTTCCACCGGTGCCGTGCGCCTGGAAGACACCCGCGCTGGCGCGGTATGGCTGCAAATTGCCAACAAATCCATGCTGATGAACCAAAAAGTCGGCCAGCGCCTGGCCGATGAGTGCATGAGCCCCGAACAAATGCAAGTGGCCGAAGCCATGAAAACCACCCCCGCGCCCAACCTGCTGGAAGGCACGGGCGGTCGTTAAGCGCAAGATTTTTTCTTTTTCGTATAACAACTTTTGGAGAGAGTACGCATGTTGCAAGCCTACCGAGACCATGTGGCCGAACGCGCCAAGCTGGGCATTCCCCCCTTGGCCCTGGACGCCAAACAAGTGGCCGACTTGATCGAGCTGATTAAAAACCCGCCCGCTGGCGAGGCTGAGTACCTGATGGACCTGCTCACCCACCGCGTGCCCCCAGGCGTGGACGACGCCGCCAAGGTCAAAGCCAGCTTCTTGGCTGCCGTGGCGCACGGCGACATCCAAGTGGGCCTGATCTCCAAGGCCAAGGCCACGGAGCTGCTGGGCACCATGGTTGGTGGCTACAACGTGCACCCCCTGATCGAGCTGCTGGACGACGCCGAAGTAGCCCAGGTGGCCGCTGATGCCTTGAAGCACACCCTGCTGATGTTTGACTTCTTCAACGACGTGGAAGCCAAAGCCAAGGCCGGCAACGCCAAGGCCAAGGAAGTGATGCAAAGCTGGGCCGATGCCGAGTGGTTTACCGCCCGCCCCAAAGTGGCCGAGAAAATCACCGTCACCGTCTTTAAGGTGCCTGGCGAGACCAACACCGACGATCTGTCGCCCGCCCCGGACGCCACCACCCGCCCCGACATCCCGATGCACTACCTGGCGATGCTGAAAAACGCTCGCCCCGATGCTGCCTTTAAGCCCGAGCAAGACGGCGTGCGCGGCCCCATGCAGTTCATCGAAGACCTGAAGAAAAAAGGCCACCTGGTGGCCTACGTTGGCGACGTGGTGGGCACCGGCTCCAGCCGTAAATCGGCCACCAACAGCGTGATCTGGGCGACCGGCGAAGACATCCCCTTCGTGCCCAACAAGCGTTTTGGCGGCGTGTGCCTGGGCGGCAAGATTGCCCCCATCTTCTTTAATACCCAAGAAGACTCGGGCGCACTGCCCATTGAAGTGGACGTCTCCAAGATGGACATGGGTGATGTCATCGACATCTTCCCCTACACCGGCAAAGTGGAAAAAGCCGGTGAAAAAATCGCCGACTTCGAACTCAAAAGCCAAGTGCTGCTGGACGAAGTGCAAGCCGGTGGCCGGATCAACCTGATCATTGGCCGCGCCCTGACCGCCAAGGCCCGTGAAGCCCTGGGTCTGGCTGCATCGACCGTTTTCCGCCTGCCGCAAGCACCGGCCCAAAGCAAAGCCGGCTTTACCCTGGCCCAGAAAATGGTGGGCCGCGCCTGTGGCCTGCCCGAAGGCCAAGGCATTCGCCCCGGCACCTACTGCGAGCCGAAGATGACCACCGTGGGCTCGCAAGACACCACCGGCCCCATGACGCGTGACGAGCTCAAAGACCTGGCCTGCCTGGGCTTCTCCGCCGACATGGTGATGCAGTCCTTCTGCCACACCGCCGCCTACCCCAAACCCGTGGACGTGAAAACCCACCGCACACTGCCTGCCTTTATCAGCAACCGTGGTGGCGTGGCCCTGCGCCCCGGTGACGGTGTGATCCACTCCTGGCTCAACCGCCTGCTGCTGCCCGACACGGTTGGTACCGGTGGTGACTCGCACACCCGTTTCCCGATTGGTATTTCCTTCCCTGCAGGTTCCGGCCTGGTGGCTTTTGCCGCTGCCACCGGTGTCATGCCCCTGGACATGCCCGAGTCGGTGCTGGTGCGCTTCAAGGGCGAACTGCAACCGGGCGTGACGCTGCGCGACCTGGTGCACGCCATCCCTCTGTACGCCATCAAGGCCGGTTTGCTGACCGTGGCCAAGGCCGGTAAGAAAAACATCTTCTCCGGCAAGATTCTGGAAATCGAAGGCCTGCCCAACCTGAAAGTGGAGCAAGCGTTTGAGCTGTCCGACGCCTCGGCTGAGCGCTCGGCCGCTGGTTGCACGATCAAGCTCAACAAAGAGCCCATCATCGAGTACCTGAACAGCAACATCGTGCTGATGCAGAACATGATTGCCGACGGCTATGCCGACGCCAAGACCCTGCAACGCCGTATCGAGAAAGTGCAAGCCTGGCTGGCGAAGCCCGAGCTGCTGGAAGCCGACAAGGACGCCGAGTACGCCGCTGTGATCGAGATTGATCTGGCCGACATCAAAGAGCCCATCGTCTGCTGCCCCAACGACCCGGACGACGCCAAGTTCCTGTCCGAAGTGGCCGGCACCAAGATTGACGAAGCCTTTATCGGTTCGTGCATGACCAACATCGGCCACTTCCGCGCCGCAGCCAAGCTGCTGGGCGGCCAGCGCGACATTCCCGCCAAGCTGTGGGTGGCCCCGCCCACCAAGATGGACGAGAGCGAGCTGATCAAAGAAGGCCACTACGCCGCCTTTGGTACCGCAGGCGCGCGTACCGAGCTGCCCGGCTGCTCGCTGTGCATGGGTAACCAGGCACAGGTGCATGAAGGCGCAACGGTGATCTCCACCTCCACCCGCAACTTCCCCAACCGCTTGGGCCGCAACACCAACGTGTTCTTGGGCTCGGCTGAGCTGACGGCCATTGCCGCCCGCCTGGGCAAGCTGCCTACGCCTGAGGAATACCTCAAGGAAATGGGCGTGATTGATGCCGACAAGGCCAGCGTCTACCGCTACATGAACTTCAATGAAATTGAAGAGTACGTAGAAAACGCCAAAAACGCGAAAACAGCCGCCTGATTGGCCTGAAGCCGCAACACTCCAGCCCTGACCCACCCGGTTTGCCCCGGGTGGGTTTTTTCTTGAAAGGTGCAAAAATTTCCTCAAGCACTTTAAAACTCGTGCTAGAATCTGTGCTTTCGAAAATCTAGTGAAACGCTGGATTGATGAAAAAATGCGGGAATAGCTCAGTTGGTAGAGCGCAACCTTGCCAAGGTTGAGGTCGACGGTTCGAGACCGTTTTCCCGCTCCACAATTTACGGTCTGCAGACCTTCACGGGCGTCTGTAGGTTCATGAAAAAAAGGAGCTTCGGCTCCTTTTTTCGTTCTGGCCAATGCTCCTGGAATTGACCCACAGCCAGTTTTTCTAGGTGCCAATCTGGACTAGGAATGCGGGCTAGGAATACGGGGGAGATGGCTTGCGGATAACTGCAGGGGCCAAGCGGAAGCCATGATGAGCACGGGGCCTCAGTTATGACCTATGTGGTTGGGGTTTCCCGCAGAGCTGCGCGAAGAACCTTGCCGACGGGCGACTTTGGCAGTTGATCGACCATGATGATCTGCTTGGGAACCTGCGCGTGTTCATCGACTTTATGGCGCAGCGGTTCGGTGGTTAAGAGCGGGTAGACTATCAATAAAAGAAGCGTGTAGCGCTGGTATTTATTGAGTTTCAAGTAGTTTTGTCATTGAAACCAAGCAATAGCAAGCGCTTCGAGCTCCTTTTTTAATTGCAGCCAAGGCTCCTGGAGTTGGTCATGGCATCCATATAAATGGCTTATCTTGAAGCTAACCTTGAGCGCACCCCTGCTTCGCCTTTGGTCTTTGAAGCAGGTAGGCAATTCACTTTAATTCGCCCCGCAGGAGCAATGCTATGAATGAACAGAATCGCTGGATGCTCTATGGAGCCAATGGCTACACCGGAGAGCTGATCGCCCGTGAGGCAGCGCGGCGTGGACTCAAGCCGGTGCTGGCGGGCCGCAGGCGCGAAAGTGTCGAGACCTTGGCGCGCACGTTGGGGTTGCAGGCCTGTGTCTTCGATCTGGATGACCCTGCCGCGCTCGCTGAGCAGGTGCGTGGCTATGCCCTGGTGCTCAATTGTGCAGGCCCGTTCTCGGCCACTGCGGCTGCCATGATGCAAGCTTGCCTAGGTGCAGGTGCGCACTATCTGGACATCACTGGCGAAATTGCCGTGTTCGAGCACGCGCAGTCACTCCACGCCCGCGCACAGGAGGCTGGCGTGGTGCTGTGCCCCGGCGTGGGCTTTGATGTGATTCCTACCGATTGCGTAGCCGCTGCGCTGAAAGCGGCGTTGCCCGATGCTACGCACCTTGCATTGGGGTTTGATTCGCGTTCGGGCTTTTCGCCTGGCACCGCCAAGACCTCGGTGGAGGGGCTGGCCCAGGGTGGCAAGGTGCGCCGGGAGGGCGAGATCATCACCGTGCCCCTGGCCTATGCGGTGCGTCGCATCGACTTTGGCGATGGGGGAGAAGCAGGCAATGACCATTCCCTGGGGCGATGTGTCCACGGCCTTCTACACCACTGGCATTCCGAACATCGAAGTATTCATTCCCGGCTCGCCGCGCATGATCGCTCATGCCAAACGCGCCAACTACATTCGCCCGCTGCTCGGGCTGGGCTGGGTGCAGAGGATGATGAAGGCGCGCATTGCCAAGACGGTCAAAGGACCGAGTGAAGAAAAGCGCGAACAGATGCCGACCTTCGTCTGGGGTGAGGCCACCAATGCGCGAGGTGAGAAAAAGACCGCCCGCATCCATACTGCCAACGGCTACAGCCTGACGATCACCGGCTCGCTGGCCGTGGTGCAGCACCTGATGACGGCGGCCCACTCCGTGGCCGGCACCTATACGCCCGCCAAACTGGTGGGGGCTGATTTGGTGACGCGCTTGCCAGGATCGGGGCCGCTACAGATCAGTTAACCGCCATGCACAGGTGCGCCGCCCCGCCTTGCTACGCAGAAAGCGCCCACCCCAGCACGTCGAAAATCCGCGCATCGGCAGACTGCGCGACGTTGAAGCGCAGGAAATCCCCCGCGCTCAAGGACAGGCTGAAAGCATTGCCCGGTGCCAGCACCACACCCTCTTTGAGACAGGCGCGCGCAATAGTTGCGGCATCTTTGCCTTGTGGCAGTTGGCACCACAGGTAGAAGCCCGCCTGGGGCACGAGCCAAGGCGTGATCCCCAGGGCGCCCAGCCGCGCAATGGTTTGGGTTCTTTCCGTTGCCAGCCGCTGCCGAACTGTCTCCATATGCTTGCGATAACCGCTGTCGGTCAATGCCATGAGCACTGCTTCTGCGGCCAGCCGTCCACCCCCGAAAGTTGTGGCGATTTTTAGGTCAACCAGGCTCTCGATCCAATCCTTCCTGGCGGCGATATAGCCGCAGCCCCGCCCCGCCTCATACAGCCACTCGGGCGGTAGCCAGCCACATCCTGGCTTGCCCCAGCCTATCCGTGCTCTACTGGCACCCATCAATGAAGGAGTTCCTGATGGAGAAAACAACCAGCGGCTGGATCAACGGATTTATCGGCGTAGCGATTTTTGCGGGGTCGCTGCCTGCAACCCGGGTAGCTGTTGCTGATCTTAGCCCAACGTTTCTGACCTGTGCGCGTGCCAGCATTGCCGCCATGTTGGGGCTTGTGCTGCTGCTTTTGCTGCGCCAGCCCCGGCCAAAAGCTGCGGACGTGCCTTCCCTGGCATTGAGTGCGCTGGGCGTTGTGGTGGGCTTTCCGCTGCTGACGGCGCTGGCATTGCAGCACGTCACGTCCGCCCATTCGATTGTTTTTCTGGGCTTGCTGCCGCTCTGCACGGCGGTATTCGCGGTGGTTCGTGGTGGCGAGCGGCCCCGGGCCCCTTTCTGGCTGTTTTCCATCGTCGGGGCAGCCTTTGTTGTCGGCTACGCGCTTATGGGCAATGACGAAGCTTCGCTGCAAGGCGATTTGCTGATGCTGGCTGCCGTTGTCGCATGCGGCCTGGGCTATGCGGAAGGCGCAAGCCTGTCGCGCAAGCTGGGTGGGTGGCAGGTCATTAGCTGGTCGCTCATCCTGTCGCTACCCATCATGCTGCCGCTTGCGCTACTGACCTTGCCTGTTTCATTCGCGCATGTGGGCCTGCCTGCCTGGATGGGCCTGGCCTATGTCTCGCTGTTCAGCATGTTGCTTGGTTTCGTGTTTTGGTACCACGGCTTGGCGCAGGGCGGCATTGCTGCGGTCGGGCAGCTCCAATTGCTCCAGCCCTTTATGGGGCTGGGCCTGGCTGCGCTGCTGCTGCACGAAACGGTGAGCTGGACGATGCTGGTGGTGACGGTGGCGGCGGTTGTCTGCGTCGCAGGAGCGAAGAAGTACGCCCAATAAGCGGCCTTATAAAGATTGTTTTTGGAGGATAAAACCATGTTTTCCGGCTTGAGTGCTTTCCCGCTAACTCCGTTGCATGAAACCGGTATCGACGAGGCCGCGTTCGTTCGGCTGGTTGAACGCCTGCGTGCTGCTGGCGTCGATTCCATCGGTGCCCTGGGGTCAACCGGCAGCTATGCCTACCTCACGCGGGGTGAGCGCCTGCGTATTGCCCAGCTTGCTGCTCAGCACGCGGGTGCTATCCCTGTCATCGTCGGCATTGGCGCTTTGCGTACGCGCGACGTGCTGGAGCTGGCGCAAGATGCACAGCAGGCTGGCGCTCGCGGCGTACTGCTGGCGCCCGTGTCCTATCAGAATCTCTCTGACGACGAGGTTTTCGGCCTGTTTGATGCTGTAACCCGTTCCCTGTCCGTGCCGCTTTGTGTGTATGACAACCCGGCCACCACGCATTTCGTGTTCAGTGATGAACTGCATGGCCGGATAGCGCAACTGCCCAACGTTGCCTCGATCAAGATTCCGGGTGTACCGGCCAAGCCCGACGCGGCGCAAGCGCGTGTGGACCGGCTGCGTGCGTTGATTCCCCGGCATGTGACGATTGGCGTCAGCGGCGATGCTTTTGCTGCCACGGGTTTGAATGCGGGGTGCGAAGCCTGGTACTCGGTGATTGCTGGGCTGTTTCCGCAGCTTGCGGTGGCCATCACTCGGGCGGCGCAGGCGGGTAATGCACAGGCAGCAACGCGCCTGTCCGAGCAGCTTGCGCCGTTGTGGGCGCTGTTCCTGCAATACGGTAGCTTGCGTGTCATTGCTACGGCAGCTCGAGCTTCGCGGTCTGGTTTCAACGCCTTGCTTGCCGCTGCCGGTTCAGTCGCTGCAAGGGGAAGTGCGCCAGCACCTTGGCACGATCCTGGATGCGCTGGAGCTAGCCTAGCGAAAAATTTTTCCAAACTGGTGGAAAACCAGGATACAATCTGCACTTTCGCTCATCTAGGTAGCGAATATTTGCAGAAATGCAAGTTACGGATTGGGGTGTACCACCTTCATCCACTTTGCGGGAATAGCTCAGTTGGTAGAGCGCAACCTTGCCAAGGTTGAGGTCGACGGTTCGAGACCGTTTTCCCGCTCCATATTGCAATGCTTGTACGGGCTTTAGGCCTACAAGCAGAAAAGAAAAGGAGCGCAAGCTCCTTTTTTTTACGTCTTCTCGCAGCCCCTGTCGTGCGGCGCTGCCGGGCTGGCAAAGCCACTTAGAATCCCCGACGCGTAAAGAGCGTGTTACGTAAAACCGAGTGCTGCCCCGTGGGCGGCCAGTATTGAAGGTAATAGACCATGTCCAACTACGGTAATCCTTTTGAAATTCATGTACATGGTCAAGTGATCGTTCGTCCCGACGTGACTTTGGCGCAGGTGGAAGAGGCGCTCAAGCCACTGTGGTCCTACGCCGGTGCCCGGTCGCTGCGCGATGGCGCGGCCAGCGCGTATGAGGAGGAGCCGGGCATCTCGTTCGATAGCACCAGCCAGGCGCTGCAAATGTGCTGGACAGTCTCTGGAGCGGATGATTTCCGCTACGTCCTGGACGATATGTGCATGAACTTGAACGAGCTGGCCCAAGAGGGCGCGGCGATTGAGGTGACCTTCTACGACGCCGAGTTTGACGAGGAAGAAGCCAGCAGCGAGCAAGAGTCGCGCGACGATTTCCTGATGCTGTTTGTTGGCCCCACGCCTGCCGCCATCATGAAGGTGCAGCGCGACATGCTGGTGCAGGATGTCATCCACATGATGGAGCGCCACTTTGACGCGGCAGAACTGACGGGTGTGGTAGCTGAGATTGACAAGCTGTTTGTCCAGCGGTTTGACAGCTTGGTCAATTCCTTGGACTTGGGCAAATACCCGCCTCGTGGCGGTCCGCGCGGTGGTAGCGGTGGCCGCCGCCCCCGCCACCTGCATTAAGCACAGTTCACAGTTTTGAGATGTCACGCCAGCCAGTTCCTATCGGACTGGTTGGCGTTATTTTTTGCGCCTGTGGCTTATACGCCTGCGCCTTGGTAGCCCAGGGCGGCGGAGATGAGGTGGGCGCTGGCCTTGAGCTTGGGCAGCCACCCGTCGTCCAGCCGGTCGGCGGGGGCGGAGATGGACAGGGCCGCGACCAGCTTGCTTTGGTCGTCATAAATACCGGCGGCCATGCAGCGCACGCCCAGCTCCAGCTCTTCGTTGTCGTAGGCAATGCCAATTTGCCGGGCCTTGGCCAGCTCGCGCTCCAGTTGGGGGAGCTGCGTCAGGCTGTTGTGCGTGTTGCCCGACAGGCCCGTGCGCATGGCGTAGGCGCGTACGTTTTGCGGGTCGTCGGCCGCTAAAAACAGCTTGCCGTTGGATGTCAGGTGCAGCGGCGCATGCCCGCCAATGGCACGCACCACCTGCATGCCGGAGCGCTCGCTGTACGCGCGCTCCACGTAGACGATTTCGTCGCCCTGGCGGATGCTGAGGTTCACCGGCTGCTGGATTTGCTTGTGCAGCAGGCGCATATGCGGCAGCGCCGCTTCACGCACGCTCAGGCGGGCTTTGACCAGGTTGCCCAGCTCCAGCAGGCGCATGCCCAGGCGGTAGGTGCCGGGCTCGGGCCGGTCAACAAAGCCGCCCGAGGTCAGGTCGTTCAAGATGCGGTGCGCGGTGGAGGGGTGCAGGCCCGCTTTTTCGCTGATTTCCTTCAGGGCCACGGGCTCTTCCTTGGCGGCCAGGACGTCGATCAGGGTGAACATGCGCTCCAGCACTTGGACGCTGGGCTTGTTGGCTATCTCAATATTGTTTTTCTTCATGTGAAATCACGGGCAAATGGGCCGCATTCTAGCCCCTAGCGCGTGCCTGGAGCGCTGGGCGGTGCTTGCCATTGGCCATCGCGCAAAATTTCATGCGGCACAAAGGCCTGCTTGTAGCGCATCTTGGCGCTGGCTTCGATCCAATAGCCCAGGTAGACATAGGGCAGGCCCAGGCTGCGGGCCAGCGCAATTTGCCACAGCACGCCGTAGGTGCCGTAGCTGGCGTGCTCGGCTTCGGGGTCGTAGAAGGTGTAGACGGCAGACAGGCCATCGGCCACCACGTCGATGATGGAGACCATGACGACGGCTTCCGTCTCGGGGTCACGAAACTCCACCAGTCGGGTATCGACCTGGCTGTCCAGTAAAAACTGGTGGTATTGCTCGATGCTGTCCTCATCCATGCCCCCGCCCCGGTGGCGGGCGTGCTGGTAGCGCTGGTAGAGGGCGTAGTGCGCGGGGTTGAAGTGCGGGCGCTGGGTGCTGGCTTGCAGTGACTCATGCTGGCGCCAGGCGCGCCGCTGGCTGCGGTTGGGAGTAAAGCCACCCACCAGCACGTGTAGCGACTGGCAAGCCTGGCACTGCTGGCAGTGCGGGCGGTAGGTAAAGCTGCCGCTGCGCCGAAAGCCCTGGGTAATCAGCGCCGAATACACCGCGCCATCCACCACATGGCTGGGCGCAGCCACCAAAGAGCGCGCCTGCTGCCCCGGTAAATAGCTACAGGGGTAGTCAGCGGTGGCGTAGAACTGCAGGGCGTGGGTGAAGGCGTGCGTCATGCGGGCAAGCTTACGTTGAGCTGTGCCCACAGGCCAGGGTGAAAGCGCCAATCCAGCGCCGCCTGCTGTTGGGCCTGCTGCACGTGGCGCACAAAGTCAGCGCGGGGTATTTCCCGCGCGCCCAGCGATGCCAGGTGGGCCGTGGCCTGCTGGCAGTCGATATGCGAGGCCCCCTGGCTGCGGCACAGCGCCACCAAGGCAGCCAGGGCAATTTTGGAGGCATCGCTGTGGTGGGCGAACATGGATTCGCCAAACACCGCCTGCCCCAGGGCCACGCAGTACAGGCCGCCCACTAGTTCACCATCCACCCAGGTTTCCACGCTGTGCGCCAGCCCTTGGGCGTGCAGGGCGCAATAGGCTTCGATGATGCTAGGCACAATCCAGGTGCCGTCCTGCCCAGCGCGCGGCGTGGTGGCGCAGTGCTGCATCACTTGGCGAAAGCTGTGGTCGATGCGGATGCTGCAGCCGGGGTGGCGGATAAATTGCGCCAGGGTTTTACGCAGCGACCGGTGCAGGCGAAAGTGCGCCACCTGCAGCACCATGCGCGGGTCGGGCGACCACCACAGCGGTGGCTGGCCGGGGCTGAACCACGGAAAAATGGCGCTGCGGTAAGCCGCCAGCAAATGCGGCGCATCCACCACGCCCCCGGCTGCCAGCAGGCCGGGTACAGGGTCTTCTGGCCCCCAGGCTTGCTCCACGGGGGGAAAGGGGCTGTCAGGTTCTAACCAAGGCAAAGACATGGCGCGATGGTAGTGGGCAAAAACAAGGACAAGAAAAAAGCCAGGCAGATGATGATCTGTCTGGCTTTTTGATGGCTCCCCGACCTGGGCTCGAACCAGGGACCTGCGGATTAACAGTCCGTCGCTCTACCGACTGAGCTATCAGGGAATATGCGGTATCCATTGTAAATTTTGGCTCCCCGACCTGGGCTCGAACCAGGGACCTGCGGATTAACAGTCCGTCGCTCTACCGACTGAGCTATCGGGGAAGAAGCGCGATTATAGGCATAGATTTTTGCAGCCTGCAGCAAACGCGCTAAAATTTTTTGTTTTCTGGCGGTTCCGGCTTGCGCCACAGCCACGTCAGCACCGCTGCCATGCAGCTCGTCGCCAAAAACGGTGCCCACCAGGGCCGGGCAATCCACCACAGTACGGCAGCACTGAGGGCCATGGTGGCTGCGGCGCTGTATTTGGCGCGGCGGCTGACGTAGCCGCCCGCTTCCCAGTTGCGCAGCATGGGGCCGAATAGTTTGTGCTGGTGCAGCCAGGCGTGGATGCGCGGGCTGCTGCGGGCGGCGGCCCAACTGGCCATCAAGATAAACACCGTGGTGGGCAGGCCCGGCAGAAACACCCCGGCAATGCCCAGGGTCAGGCACAGCACGGCAAAGGCACGCAAGAGCCAGCGCATGGCGATATTGGGGTGGCCGTGGCTGGCGGGCACGGCTTGCTTGGGGGGCAGCGGGGGCCGGGGCCTGCGCGGTGGGCGCGGCGGTTTTTCTTCTGGCAGGGGCGGCTGCTGTGCTTCCCAGGCGGGCAGGGCGGCGTAGATCAGCGCGGGGGCGTGGGCATCGTTGGCGGCGTAGCGTATTTGCGCGGCGTTCAAGCGCGGCGCGGCCCAGTTGCTGGTGCTGGTGCGCTTGGATTTGCTAAAGCCGCGCCCCAGCACCACCGCCATGGCCGCACGCAGGCCCAGGTTGTGGCCAAAGCCGTGGCGGCGAAAGCGTTTGTCCAAATCCAGCACCTGCACCGGTTGCACGCCCAGGCGCTGGGGCAGGGTGTGCAGGTCGTTGCTCAGGCCAAAGCCTACTTTGGTGATATGCGCGGCGGCCAGTACCTCGCGTGCCAGGGCCAGCGCTTGCGGCTGGTGCAGTTGTAGCAGCCAGGCTGCGTCGGTAGTGGCCAGTTGCGCCAGGTGGGGGCCGGTATCGGGCTGGCCGGCTTGGAAGATGGGCTTGCTCTCGGTATCAAAGCCCAGCACCGGGGCGGCCAGCAGGGCGCTGCGGGCCTGGGCAAATTCCTCTGCCGTGTGCGGTAGGTGGATGGCGCTGTCTGGCAAGGGCTGCCACGGTGGCAGCAGGGCGGTTTCGGCTTTGGTGGGGGCGGTGCGGCGGGGCATAAAAAATAATAGCTGGTAGCGCTGGGTATGCAAGGTTTTCAAGTATGTTTAATGCTGAAATCCTTTATTCATCAGCGTAAGCAGCTATCTAATTTGCGGGAGCTACGCCTGCCGTGCGGCGTGTGCGGTAGAACTGCATGGGCTGCTCGCGCATTTGTTGGTGGTGTTGCTGGATGACGGATTTTTTCATCTTGCCGACCACGTGCATCTCGCAGGGCTTGCAGTCAAACACCAGTTTGAGCTTTTCCTTGCCGTTGATGAGGTGCAGCGGCTCGGCCTTGATGGTGCCCTTCACGCCCACCACGCCTTTGGCCTGTTTGGGGCACAGGCTCATGCTAAAGCGCACGCAGTGCTTGGTAATCATCAGGCTGACTTCGCCTTCTTCCTCTTTGCTTTCGTAGGCTGCGTCAATCACTTGCACGCCATGCTTGACGTAAAAGTCATGCGCCTGGTGGTTGAACACATTGGCCAGATAGGTGAGCCGGTCTTCGGGGAAGGGCACGGGCGGCTCGACCGGCGCGGCGCGTTCCAGCCGGGGCAGGCCCTGGATGCGGGCGGCTTCCAGCGCTGTAACGGCGGCGCGGCGCAGGGTGTTCAGGGCCGAGGCCGGAACAAACCACGGCTGCGCCAGGCGCAACTGCACATCGTGCAGGCTAAAAATGGTGTTGCCAAAGCGGCCCAATTGCTCGCGCAGGCTGGTTTCGGCCTGGGCTGCGTCGGTGGCCGCCTGGTGCGGCTGGGTGATGCGGGCGCTGCCGGTAAAACCGTCTTCATCGGTCAGCAGCAGGGCAAAGCCATCGGCGGTTTCTGTGAGTTCGGCCCACAGGCCAATGCGTCGGTCGCTGGACTTTTTCTCCAGCGTGCGTATCCACTGCATATCGCGGTTGCGGTTGATCTCCAACCCCTTGCGGACATCTTTGAAGCTGGCCATCGGGTCTTTGGGGAACACGCGCCAAATGCCTTTTTTGGCATGCACGCATTCGGCGCGGTTGATGTGGATGCCCACCAGGTTTTTTTGCAGGTCGTAGTAGCACAGGCCGTCGCCGTTGTGCAGTTGGGTGGCTTTGTCGGCCACTTCCAGCTCCAGCCATTTATCGCCCAGTTGCGTCACCCAACCGATGCTGCGGCCTGGCTGCTTGGGCGTGTCAAACGCGCCAATGTCGATTTGGCGGCCCTGCACAAAGTAATCGGTAAATTCGCGGTTGAAGTTCTGGTCGGGGTCGGGCGTAAAGGTGAACGTGGTGCGCCCGCTGGATGCGCGCTGCAGCGGTGCATCGGAAAACTCGCGCTCCTCGATCACGGCGTCCAGCAACTGGCGGTAATGGGCGGTGATGTTCTTCACATAGCCCATGTCCTTGTAGCGCCCTTCAATCTTGAAGCTGCGCACGCCCGCATCAATCAATGCGCGCAGGTTGTCACTTTGGTTGTTGTCCTTCATCGACAGCACGTGTTTTTCATGCGCGATGATGCGGCCCTGGCCGTCCAGCACCTCGTACGGCAGGCGGCAAGCCTGGTTGCAATCACCCCGATTGGCGCTGCGCCCGGTGTGCGCGTGGCTGATAAAGCACTGGCCCGAATAGGCCACGCACAGCGCCCCGTGTACGAAAAATTCAATGGTGGTGCTGGGTTGCAATACAGCACGGATGGCAGCAATTTGCTGCAAGTTCAGCTCGCGCGCCGGCACGATTTGCGAAAAGCCCACGTCTTGCAGAAACCGCGCTTTTTCAGGCGTGCGGATGTCGGTTTGCGTGCTGGCGTGCAGTGCATGGGTGGTAAATCCAGTTGCAGCAGCCCCATGTCTTGGATGATGAAGGCATCCACCCCCGCCTCATACAGTTGCCAGGCCATGCGCCGGGCGGCTTCCAGCTCATCGTCACGCAAGATGGTGTTGAGCGTGACAAACACCCGGCTGCCAAAGCGGTGCGCGTGGCGCACCAGGCGCTCCAAATCCTGGATGCTATTGCCCGCACTGGCGCGCGCGCCAAAAGCGGGGCCGCCGATATACACGGCATCTGCGCCGTGGTTGACGGCTTCTATGCCGATATCGGCGTTGCGGGCGGGGGAGAGCAGCTCAAGCTGGTGGGGCATCACAGTCATAGGGCGCGGATTATCCCTGCGGGGGGAAATACGCGCTGTGGCTTGCTTATTGACTTAAGGGGCCAGCGTTAAGGGGCCAGCGTCAGCGTCTCAAACCCCACGATGTTGCGCCGCTCACGGCTGAACTCCACGCCCACCAAATGCACTGGCCCGCCGGCGCGGTATTTGTCGGCGTAGCCCTTGTCTTGCAATTGCTGCAGGGCTTGGCCGGCGGGGGCCAGCTCCACCACTTTGAATTCAAACAACCAGGTGTGGCCGTGAAAACGCAGCGCCAAATCAATGCGCCCGTGGTTGGTGGCGTCTTCCAGCGTCATCTCCAGCCCCAGGGCGGCAAAGTAGCTGTAGAACACGCTGGCCCAATAGCCCTCGTACTGGGCAATGGGGTTGTTGCGAAACCAGTCGTGCGCAATGCTGGCCAAAAAGCTGTGTAGCGCCTGCTGCAAAGCCGGTAAATCATTGGCCTGCAGCGCGTCATACACATGGCCCATGACCTGTGGCCTGCCGCCCGAGAGCGCGGCCAGCAAGCTGGCGTTCAGGCTGGTTTTGACTTCCATATTCGGGTAGCGCAGTTGCAGCTCCATGCGCCCCGGCCAGTGGCGGGCTTTTTCAATCGTCAGATACCCGGCCTGGAACAGCAGCGCCTCAGCCGGGATGTTGTCCACGTCAAAGGTGGACAGCAGCGTTTCGGGGGCCGTCAGGCGTTCCAGGTCGGGAATGAACTGTTGGCGCTGGGTCAGCAGTTTGATGAGAAAGGTGGGCGTGCCCGTTTCAAACCACCAGGGCTGAAACAGCCTGCGACTAAACAGCAGCAGCAGGTCAAACGGGTTGTAGACCGACTCACCCAGCCAGTTGTAGCCGTTGTACCAGGTACGGATTTCGGCCCGGTCCAGGCCGTCCAGCTCGGGCGCAAACACGCTGTCCACATCGGCATCGGTATAGCCGCAGATGGCGCTAAAGCGCGCATCCAGGGTGATGTCTTGCAGGTTGTTCAGGCCCGAAAACAAGCTGACCTTGCTGAACTTGGACACCCCAGTCAAAAACGCAAAGCGGATATAGGCATCGCTGTCTTTGATGACGCTGTAGAAGTCTTTGAGCACTTCCCGAATTTCCAGCGCCTTGGCCTTGTCTTCGATGCGGTCCAGGATGGGTTTGTCGTATTCATCGACCAGCACCACCACGCGCTGGCCGGTTTTTTCGGCCAAACGCAAAATCAAGCGCTTAAAGCGGCTGCGGGCATCGGCGTACTCGGCAGGCAGTGCATGGCGTTCTTCCAGCGTGCCGAGTTGCTCGTCCAAACTGGCTTGCAAATCAGCGGGAGAACCCAACACCCCGCCGCCAAAGCTAAAGCGCAGCACGGGGTATTTGACCGACCAATCCCAATGCTTTTCGGCATGCAGGCCGGTGAACAGCGCTGCGTTGCCCTCAAACAGCTCTTTGAGCGTATCCAGAAACAAGCTCTTGCCAAACCGCCGGGGGCGCGAGAGGAAAAAGTATTTGCCCTGATCAATCAGTTTCAACGCCAGCGGCGTTTTATCGACGTAGTAATACCCGTCTTCACGGATTTCGCGCAGGGTCTGGATGCCAATGGGGAGTTTCTTGCGGGTCATGGCCGCGATTGTAGGAAACCCGGCCACCACCCACCCAGCGATAATCGCCCGCCTATGCCCACCGCCGCCCTGCACCCTGAAGACGAGCACTGGATGCGCCACGCCCTGCGCCTGGCGCAGCAGGCTGCTGCTGCGGGTGAAGTGCCCGTGGGCGCCGTGGTGGTCAAGGACGGCGTGCTGCTGGGTGCAGGCTTTAACGCCCCGATTGCCCAGCATGACCCCACGGCCCACGCTGAAATCCAGGCGTTGCGCCAGGCGGCCCAGGCGCTGGGCAATTACCGGCTGGACGGCTGCACCCTGTACGTGACGCTGGAGCCCTGCACCATGTGCAGCGGCGCATTGCTGGCCGCCCGCCTGGCCCGCGTGGTGTTTGGCGCACGCGAGCCCAAAACCGGCGCCGCCGGGTCGGTGCTGGATGTGTTTAGCCTGCCGCAACTGAACCACCACACCCATATTTGCGGCGGCGTGTTGCAAGCCGAATGCGCCCAACTGCTGGCAGATTTTTTTCATAGCAAGCGCCAAGCACAGCGCCAACAGGCCCAGCCGCTGCGCCAGGACGCGCTACGCACGCCCGAGCGCTGCTTTGCCGCATACAGCAGCGACTGGCCCTGGCCCGCGCAGTACGTGAGCAGCCTGCCCAGCCTGCAGGGCCTGCGCCTGCACTATGTGGACGTGGGGCCGAGCGGTGCGGGTGCTGCCCGCCCCTGGCTGCTGCTGCACGACGGCCAAGGCAGTAGCTACGGCCTGCGCTACCTGCTGGCGGCGCTGCACGCTGCCGATCAGCGTGTGCTGGCGCTGGACTGGATCGGCTTTGGCCGCAGCGACAAGCCCAAGAAAACCACTTGGCACAATCCCGCGCAGCACGCGCAGATATTGCGCGAGCTGCTCTCTTTTTTGCAAATCAATCCCCCCATCGTGCTGGCCCAAAGCGGCGCTGCCGAGGTGTTGCCCCTGGATGGTATCGACGGCTGTTTAACCGGCCCCGCCCCGCTGGATGCCGCAGCCGCTGCGGCGCCTTTCCCGGATGCAGGCCACCGCGCCGGGCCCCAAGCTTGGGCGCAATGGCCCCGACACGCCGGTTATCTCGGCCATTCCAGCCGTGCCCGCTGGAGCAGCCCCGTGCCCCACGATGCCAGCACCGCGCAGGCATGGGTCAGGGCCGCTATGGAATACTGCGCGGTCTGATTTTTTCCCCTCTTGGCCTTTTTTTCTTGCTTTTCAACGGCGGCTGCTGTGACTTCTTCCTCGACTTCTTCCCCTGCCTGTACGGCCCCCGATTGCGATCATGCCCACCATGACCACCACAGCCACGCGCATGACCACGACCATGCCCACGACCATGCCCACGGCGAGGGCTGCGGCTGCCACCACGCGCCGGGCAGCCGCCATATTTATATCTATGCGCCCTCGGGCGTGATTCGGGACAAAGCCGCCTTTACGCGCGGCGTGCGCCGCCTGCAGGCGCTGGGCCACCAGGTAGAGATTGATCGCGATGCACTCACCCGCCACCAGCGCTTTGCCGGCGACGATGCCACGCGCCTGGCCGCCATCCACCGCGCAGCCGCCAGCGGTGCCGACATGGCGCTGATGGCACGCGGCGGCTATGGCCTGACGCGCTTGCTCCCCGCCATCGACTATCCAGCCGTCAGCCGCGCGATAGAGCGCGGTACGCAGTTTGTCGGCATGAGCGACTTCACCGCGCTGCAAACCGCGCTGTTGGCGCAAACCGGGGCCGTCACCTGGGCCGGGCCGCTGCTGTGCGCCGACCTGGGGGCCAAAGACGGGGTGGACGAAATCTGCCAAGCCTGCCTGGAAGACCTGCTATGCGGCCAGGGCGAAGGCGCAGGCTGGCGCTTGCCCAAGGAACGCGGCGCTGCCACGGCCCAGCCTGATGCGGTGGAAGTGGAAGACGGCGCGGTGCTTTGGGGCAGCAACCTGGCCGTGCTGGTGTCCCTGCTGGGCACGCCCTACTTTCCGCAGGTAGATGGCGGCATCTTGTTTTTGGAAGACGTGGGCGAACACCCCTACCGTATCGAGCGCATGCTCACCCAACTGCTACACGCCGGTGTGCTGGCGCGGCAAAAAGCGGTGGTGCTGGGCCAGTTCAGCGACTATCGCCTGACCAGCCTGGACGCAGGCTTCAAGCTGCAAAGCGTGGTCGACTGGCTGCGCGGCCAACTGTCCTGCCCGGTGCTGACGGGCCTGCCGTTTGGCCATGTACCCACCAAGGTGCTGCTGCCGGTGGGCGCACCGGTGTCCCTGTCCGTGCAGGGGCGTGATGCGCTGATTTATTGGGGGCATCTGTAAAAACAGAAGCTATTAGCGCACGCCAAATAACGACTTCAAGCTGTTTTGTATTGAAAATCGTTGATAAGCGTGCGCCAGCAGCTCCTGTTTTTACTTCTTCGCTACGGGTTCAGGCCGCAGGTAGCCGATGAATTTCGGGAAGTACTCTGCCACTGCCGGGCCGTTGAAGTCCCAGCCCTTGCACTGGCCCAGGAACAGCGGCGGCGTGTCCTCGCCCGTGCGAAAGGCGCCGTTAATGCTTTGGAAGGTGGCGGTGGCCATGTTCATGAGCAGCTCGCGCATATGGGTGCAGCCGGCGATGTTGCCCAGGTGCTGCTCAATGGCCTTGCGCCAGCCCTTGGCCATGCAGCAGCCCACCATTTTTTGCATGGCATCCAGCGCTGCGGGGCAGCCTTGCACGGGGTGGGCGTCCATGACGGCTTCAATAGCGTGGACGACCAGGCGCGTATCCACCGTGACGCGGATGTGCATGTGGTGAATCGGTGCGCCCGCCGGGTGGATGCCGCCGCGCATGCGCGGCACGTCCACGGCTTTGGTGTCGATCAGCTCGCCTTCCACGTCCCACAGGCCGTCGCTGCGCTCAAAGCTTTGGTAGCGCACGCTGCGGATGTGGCGGGGTTGGCGGTCAGTCGTCGGGGCAGATAAAGGCATGGCAGGAAAGAAAGCACAGAGCAAAAAAACCGCTGATTGTGCCCCTCTTGCCGCGCCAGGACAGTCACCAAAGTGCAGACCCGGCCAGCGTGCAAGCGCTGTGCAAGCCTGTAGCGCCTAAAATGCGCTGTTTTTTTCGTGCCGCACCTGGGCGCTTTGCCGGGGGCTGCGGCGTCCCTTGTGTATTACTGAGATGTGCTATGTCTTTTGAGAAAGTCTCCCCCGGCAAAAACGCGCCTGAAACCTTTAACGTGGTGATTGAAATCGCCGCCAACGCCGACCCCGTCAAGTACGAAGTGGACAAGGAAAGCGGCTGCGTGTTTGTTGACCGCTTTATGGGCACCGCCATGCACTATCCCTGCAACTACGGCTACGTGCCCCAAACCCTGGCTGGCGACGGCGACCCGGTGGACGTGCTGGTGCTGACCCCCTTCCCCCTGCCCAGCGGCGTGGTGGTGCCGTGCCGCGCCATCGGCATCCTGGAGATGGAAGACGAGTCCGGCGTAGACGGCAAAGTGCTGGCCGTGCCCACCAAGAAAATCCTGCCCGCCTACGACAAAATCGAAAGCCTGGACGACGTGCATGAGCTGACCCTGCAGCAAATTGCCCACTTCTTTGAGCACTACAAAGACCTGGAAAAAGGCAAATGGGTCAAGGTGCTGGGCTGGAAAGACAAAGCAGCCGCCCACAAAGAAATCACCGACGGCATGGCCAACTACAAAGGCTGATCGGTGCATAGGGCAGGGCAGCCGTCGCTGTCCCTTTCCCTGGCTGGATACAGCATAGGCAGCCCACAGGCTGCCTTTTTTTTGGGCGCAAAAAACACAAGCTGCCAAGCGCCGGATAATTGCCCGTTTTTTGCTTGCAAAGGAATGCCATGGCGGTGCGGATGCGCATAGCGCAAATCAACGGGGTGTTGGGCGACGGCCCAGGGCAGGTGCAGCGCATCAGCGCCGCTGCTGCCCAGGCCCAGGCAGACGGCGTGCAATGCCTGCTGCTGCCAGCCCTGGCCCTACTGGGCGGCCCTGGCGCGGGGGATTTTGTGCAGCGCAGCGCCTTTGCTGCGCAGCAGGATGCTTGGCTCGCTGACCTGCTGGCCGCCAGCCGCGCCTGGCCCGACGTGGCGCTGGTATTGACCCACCCCGCCCGCTGCAGCGCAGGCGTAGCGCACGCCGTGCAGGTGCTGCGCGCGGGCAGCGTGCTGGCCAGCGGTAGCCAAGCCGTTGTAGATGGCCTCGACCTGCTGTGGCGCAGTGCGTGCCCCGGTGTGGGTGCTGATTTCGATGCCGCTACCCCATGCCTATTTAGCGCCGGTGGCCTGCGCCTTGGCGTGCTGCCAGGCAGCGGCGCTGCGCCAGAGATGGCCGCCGCCGCCGATGCCGCCCTGGCCGCCGGTGCCCAGGCGCTGGTGTGCCTGCCGGTGGTGCCGTTTTTTGCCGGCCAGCAGCAGGAGCAAGCCACGCAGCTTGCCGCCTTGGCGCAGCGCAGCCAGGTGCCGTGCATCAGCGTGCACCCCGTCGGCGGCCAGGACGCCTGCGTGTTTGCCGGTGCCAGCATCGCTGTGGATGGCCAAGGCGCTATCGCCGCGCGCGCCCCGGCATTTGCGGCTGCGCAGTTGGATTTTGTCTGCCATGCCGATGGCCGCATCAGCGCCGCTGCCGCGCCAGCGCCGCAGCTCGATGCCCTGGCCAGCCTGTGGCATGCCCTGGTGCTGGCGGTGCGCGACTATGTCGAGAAAAACCGCTTTCCAGGCGCGCTGCTGGGCTTGTCCGGTGGCATTGATTCCGCCCTGGTATTGGCGATTGCCGTCGATGCCCTGGGGCCAGAGCGCGTGCGGGCGGTGATGATGCCCTCGCCCTATACCGCCGGTATCAGCGGCCAGGACGCGCAGGCCATGGCCGCCGGGCTGGGTGTGCAGTACGACGTGATTGCCATTGCCCCGCAGGTTGCGGCCTTTGAGCAGGCGCTGGCCCCCCTGTTTACCGGGCGCGGGCCCGATACCACCGAAGAAAACCTGCAGGCCCGCTGCCGGGGCACGCTGCTGATGGCGCTGTCCAACAAACTGGGCCACGTGGTGCTGACCACCAGCAACAAAAGCGAAGTGGCCATGGGCTACGGCACGCTGTATGGCGACATGGCCGGTGGCTTTGGCGTGCTGTGCGACGTCTTCAAGACCGAAGTGTTTGCCCTGGCCCGCTGGCGCAACGCCCATGACCCGTTTGGCACCGGCGCTGCGCCGATTCCTGAGCGCATCATCACCCGGCCACCGAGCGCCGAGCTGCGCCCCGACCAAAAAGACGAAGACAGCCTGCCCCCCTACGACGTGCTGGACGAGTTGCTGCGCCGCTACCTGGAGCAAGACGCCAGCGCCGCGCAACTGGTGCAGGCCGGTTTTGCCCCCGACGTGGTGCAGCGGAGCCTCCGCCTGCTGCACCTGTCTGAATACAAGCGCCGCCAAGCCCCCGGCGGCCCGCGCCTATCGCGCAGCGCCTTTGGCGCTGCTGGCAGTGGCTGGCAGGTGCCCATGACGCACCGCTTTGCGCTGTAAACCCTATCGCGCTGGCTGGCCAGCGCCCTGTTTTTAAAAGGATTTTTGTTATGAAAATGATTACCGCCATCATCAAGCCCTTTAAGCTCGAAGAAGTGCGCGAAGCCCTGGCCGAATGCGGCACCATGGGGCTGACGGTGACGGAGGTCAAAGGCTTTGGCCGCCAAAAAGGCCACACCGAGCTGTACCGGGGCGCGGAGTACGTGGTGGACTTTCTGCCCAAGGTGAAGGTGGAAGTCGTCGTGCAGGACGCCGACGTTGAGCGCTGCCTGGATGCCATCGTCACCGCCGCGCGCACCGGCAAAATTGGCGACGGCAAAATTTTCGTCACCCCGGTGGAGCGCATCATCCGCATCCGCACTGGCGAGCTGGACGAAGCTGCTATTTAAACCATAGTTGCTAGCGCTGGTAATTAAAGGGTTTCAAGCACAAAACACCTTGAAATTGAAGCTATACCAGCGGTAGCAGCTATTTTTTCGGTATTGGGGCGTGGATTCAACGCTCTCGCCCTTGCCCCTTATCGCCATACATCGCCTGGTCGGCGTGGGCCAATAGCGCATCGCTGTGCGTGCCGTCACGCGGAAACTGGGCGCAGCCAATGCTGGTGCTGATGTGCAGCGTCTGGCCCTGCCAGGTGATCGGCTCGGCCAGGCTGCGGCGGATGCGGTCGCACAGGGCGGCCAGCTCCTCGGGCGTGGGGCAGTGGCTGATGAGCAGCACGAACTCATCGCCACCCAGGCGGATGACCGTATCCGCCTCACGCACGCAGTGCAGCAGGCGCTGGGCCACGGTTTGCAACACCGCATCGCCTGCAGCGTGGCCGTAGGTGTCGTTCACCGGCTTGAAGCGGTTTAAATCCAGCAGCAATACATAGCCGCTGCTGCCGCACCGCAGCGCCTGGGCTACGGCGGGTTGCAAGTGCTCTTGCAGCAGCATGCGGTTACCCAGGCCGGTCAGCGGGTCGTGCAGCGCCTGGCGGCGCAGGGCCAGCACCTGCAGGTTGTAGCTGTGGGCGACCTCGGCCATCTCCTCCGCCCAGCGCGCGGGGATGGGGGTCAGCTCCGTGTGCTGGCGCATCGCCTGGCGCAAGGCGTGCAGCGGTCGGCCAATGATGCGTTCAAACGCCCAGGCCGCACTGGCCAGCACCACCGCCAGCATGCTGCCAAAGATGATGAGCTGCAGCCACAGGCTACGCGCTGCGCTGCGCAGCAGCGACGGCGGGGTAAAGCCCAGAGCCAGCGTGCCGACCTCGTGGCCCCGGTTTTGCTCATCGGTATAGACCAGCGGCGTTTGCAGCACGTCCAGCGGCTGCTGGGTCAGTGCCTGGCCGGCATACACCATGGCACCTTGGCAACTGTTGTAGACCTGCACCCCCACCACCGCCGGTTGTTGCGTCAGCGTGTGGGCAATGCCTTGCACCGTGGTGCCGTCGCAGTCCCACAGCGGCTTGACCAGGGCGTGGCCAAACACCGCCAGGATTTGCTGGCGCTGCGCCTGTGCATCGCTGCGCTGCTGGGCATGGCTGACCCAGGCCGTCAGCCCCACCGCCACGGCAAAGGCCAGCGCCAGCAGCGGCAAAAGCCGCCGCAAAAAACGCTGGTAGAGCTTGCGCGCGGGGCGGGCACGGGCATGGGAACGGGGGCTGGGCATGGGGTTAGCGGTGCATCGCAAAAAACAGCGCACTTAGCGCAAGGCTTGCGGCTGCAGCAGCAGGTGCTGGTAGCGCTGGGGCACGATGTTTTGGTTAAACCAGGGCGTGTTCAGCTCCAGCACGCGCCGCCCCTGCCAGGCGCTGGCTGGTGGCTCCTGGCGGTGTTGTTGCCACACGCGCAAGAACGTGCCATTGGCGGCAATGGTGTCAAACCCCGCCTGCAGCGCTGCGTACAGCGCATCGGCGCTGGGGTGGGGGCTGACCCACAAGAACCGAAACCACGGGTAGCGCAGCAGCAGGTGCCGGTCCAGGCGCAATTGCGGGTAACGGATTTGAAAGTGCGCCAGGAAAAAATTCAGCGACTCCTCCAACCCCATGGGGAAGGCGTCAATCACCCCCATCTCCAGTTGCTGGGCAAATTCGCCATCGCGCCAGTCGGGAATCTCGCGCACGGTGATTTGCGCGCGGCGGTAAATCTCGCTGTCGTGCCAGCTCACGCCCTGGCCCAGCACCAAGCGGCGTAAATCGCCCACGCTGCGCACCTGGGCCAGCTTGTCTTCCTGGCCCTGCAGCGTAAAACACGCCCGCCAGCCCAGCAGCCCGCGCTCCAGCGGAATAGGCAGCATGCGCAACTGCTGGCGCTGCACCTGCAGCAGGCGCTCGGGCGTGACCGGCATCAGGCTCAGGTGCACCCGCCCGGCCTGCATTTCAAACAGGCTGCGCGTCTCCTTGGCTTTGGGAGCTGGGGTGAACTGGGCCGCAAACCCGGCAGCGGCCAAGGCTGCATCCATCAGGGCCTGGACGTGCCCGAGGGAAGACTCGTTTTCCACCACAAACACCGGCCCAGCGCCTGTACCTGCTCGCGCAGTGGGGGCAGCACCTGCAGGCCAGCAAGCAGCGCCCGCCCAGCCCAGCCAGCGGCGGCGCGAAAGAGAATCGACAACTTTGTGCATGGGCCCGCATGCTACGGGCTTTTGCCGGTTGGTGACGGTTTGTAACTGTCAAAGATGTTGATTGCCGCCCGCCTCTGCCGTCGGCGGCAGGCCTGCCCCAGCGTGGACTTTGGCAAAGGTGAGGATGACCTCACGAATCAACTTGCGCTGCGGGGCGGGCAGTTGCAGGAAGGCATCCAGTATCTCGCGGTCCAGGTGATCCATGCCTTTCTCTCGCCGCTGGCGGTGCGCTTGCACCGATTGGCGCACCTGCTCGCCAAAACGTAGCACCTCCGGTTCAATCTTTAGCCACTCGGCCAGTGTCTGCATCTTGTCTTGGGCTGGAATGGCCCGGCTGTTGAGCCAGCTCCACGCTGCTTGTGTGCTGATGGAGCTGCCCCACCAACGCAAGTTGAACTCCCGCTCTAACACCGTGGGGCTGACTGCATAACCTGCATCTTGCATGGCCTGACGTAAACGCTTGCTGAATTCGATCTTTTCGCTCATGCGGCGCAAGCTAGGGATACGTGCTTTTTTCAAACAAAATTTAATTGATAATTCAATCAAATTTTGTTTGATTTTTGCTTTGATACATGCCCAAGTCCCTCCTAGAACAACTGCCCGACATCGTTGCCAACGGGCGCAAACAAGCCGAACGCATCTTGGAAAGTCTGGAAACGCGCTCTCGCGTGCGCCTGCAAACCCGTGAAGTGGTGCTGCCCGCCAAAGACAGCGCCGCGCAAGACTGGGTGACCAGCCAACAGCGCATAGAGCGGCAGGCCAGCGTAGAGGCAGACAACGCCGGCTGGATGAACCGCCTGATCTACGGCGACAACCTGCTGGCCATGGCCGCGCTGCTGGCGGGCGATGAGCACACCCCCAGCTTGCGCGGCAAGGTGGATTTGATTTATATCGACCCGCCGTTTGACAGCAAGGCCGACTACCGCACCAAAGTGAACTTGCCTGGCGTGGAGCTGGAGCAGCGCCCCACGGTGATTGAGCAGTTTGCGTATTCGGATACCTGGAGCGATGGCACCGCCTCATATTTGGCCATGATTACCCCGCGTTTAATTTTGATGCGGGAGTTATTGGCGGATACGGGAACTATTTGTATTCATATAGGAATGCAGGTTAGCCATTATGTAAAAATAATTTTGGATGAAATTTTTGGAAAAAATAATTTTAATACAGAAGTAAGCTGGTCATATGGAACACCCAGTGGTGGGCGGGCCGCTGGTAATAAAATTGTAAAGTCTCACGAATATTTAATTTGGTATGCAAAAAATTATGGTAAACATATTTATAACAAAGAATATCTTCCTTATTCTGAAAAATATATTAATGATAGATTTACGGAGATTGATGAATATGGTAGGCGATATCGCACAAGAGAACGTGAAAAAGGGTTTTTTGAACGGCAGTATTTGGATGAAAGTAAGGGTGTTCCTCTTTCAACAGTATGGGTGGACATAAAACAACTGTATGCATATCACCTGCTTAAAAGAAAGCAGGAAGAAACAGGCTATGACACGCAAAAACCAGAAACTCTGCTGGAACGAATAATAAAGACTGCTTCTAATTTTAATGATTTAATATTGGATTTCAACGGCGGCTCCGGCACCACAGCCGCCGTAGCCGAAAAACTAGGCCGCCGCTGGATTACCACCGATATTGGTAAACCCGCCTGCATGATTATGCGAAAACGCCTGATTGACCAAGAAGCCAAGCCGTTTCTTTATCAGGCGATTGGCGATTACCAAGTGGAAGCGGCTAAAACCCATTTTGGTAAGCGCGATTTTCGGATTGGGGATTTATCGCAAATTGTGCTGTCCCTGTTTGGCGCTTTGCCCCTGCCGCCCGAGGCCAACCCCCAGCGCAACCTGGGCCAGATTGCGGGAGTGGATTTTGGTGGCCGGCGCAGCAGCAAAACCTTGGTGCTGGCCGATTCCCCCAACAAACTGACCGGCACCGCTACGTTGAAAAAGGCCATTGCCCAGCGCGACAACCTGCTGGGCGGCTGGGACAAGGTGGTGGTGCTGGGCTGGAACTTTGAACCCAGCATTGGGGAGACGATTACCGCGCTCAATGACAACCGGCTGGAGGTGCTGGTGATTCCGCCAGACCTGCTGGACCGCCTGCGTAAAAAGGGCGGGGTGGACAAGCTGCGCGGGCAGGTGCGCTTTGCCTCGCTGCAGTATTTGACCTTGCACCCCATTGAACGGACGGCCCGCGACGGCCAGGAAACGCTTACGGTGCGGCTGAAAAACTATGTGCTGCTCTCGCCCGAGGCCATCAACCTGGACGATGCCAACCGCGCCAAGCTGCAAGCCGTGGCCAACCAGGAGCCGCTGGCGCTGATTGAATACTGGGCGGTGGACCCCGATTACGACGGGCAGGTGTTCCGCTCGGTCTGGCAAGACTACCGGGGCAACACCGCCAATGACGGCGATGCGCTGCGCGTGGTGACGCAAGCGGTGCTGACCGCGCCGGCCAAAACCGGCCCGCGCACCGTGTGCGTGCGGGTGGTGGATGTGTTTGGGTTTGAGGCCGAAGTGGTGCAAACCGTGGGGGCCAGCGCATGAGTACCCTAGCAGCCGATAACCCCTTGGCCTTGGCCGCAGCACTGACGGCGCGCACCCAGCAACTCGCCCTGGGCCTGGAAGAGGGCGCAGCCGACCTGCTGGAGCTGGTCACCCCCACCACCGCCGAGCTGCTGCACTGGTGGTTTGGCCAAGACATGGTGGATGCGCGCGGCGGGCTGAATTTTCATGCCGGGCAAAAGCAGGCCATCTTGAACGCCATCGTGGCGCATGAGGTGCTGGGCGCAACCCATTTGCAAGACTTGTACGCCAAGGCCGCGCCCGATGCGCTGCTGGTTGGCGCCAGGCTGACCGAGGTGGCCGCCGCCAAGCACGCCCACCCGAAATACTGTTTCAAGATGGCCACCGGCACCGGTAAAACCTGGGTGCTGCAGGCGTTGCTGATTTGGCAGTTGCTCAACAAAAACGCGGCGCTGGCTGAAGGGGTGGACGACGCGCGCTTTACCCGCCACTTCATGGTGGTGGCACCGGGCCTGATTGTGTATGAGCGGCTATTGGATGCGTTTTGCGGAAAATTGATAGCTGGTAGCGCAAGCGGTGCAAGGGATTTTGCCGAATCTGACGTAGAAAAATTTGCGGATCTTTTCATCCCAGAAACGCACCGCGATGCGGTCTTTGCCTTTGTGCGCGGCAATGTGTGTACCAAGCATGAAATTGGGCTGAAAACCACCGGCAACGGCATGATTGCCATCACCAACTGGCATTTGCTGGCTGAGGGCGATGCCGTAGATACCGCGCCGGAAGATGTGGACGCACCGGGCGCGCCGCTGCCCGCGCATGCCGTGACTACCGCCGTGCTGCCGCTGGCCCCTGGACGCGCCAAGGGCAATAGCCTGGATGTGCTGGACAGACGCTATGCGCGCGGCAATGTGCTGGAGTATTTGGCCGGTTTGCCTGAGCTGCTGGTGTTCAACGACGAGGCGCACCATATCCATGCGCTCAAGCGCGAGGGCGAGGTCACGGAGGTGGAGTGGCAAAAAAGCCTTTCGTACATTGCCGCCAGCAAGGGGCGGCGCTTTGTGCAGGTGGATTTTTCGGCCACGCCGTACAACGATGTGGGCAGCGGCAAAAACAAGAAAAAGCTGTTCTTTCCGCATATCGTGGTGGACTTTGACCTGCAAAGCGCCATGCGAGCGGGTTTGGTCAAGTCCTTGGTGCTGGACAGGCGCAAGGAGGTCGGTGCGCTGCCGCTGGACTTCAAGGCCGAGCGCGATGCCTCGGGCAACCCGGCATTGTCCGAAGGCCAGCGCGTCATGCTGCGTGCGGGTTTGCACAAGCTGCGCAAGCTGGAAAAAGAGTTTGCCGCCATCGACCCCACGCGCTACCCCAAGATGCTGGTGGTGTGTGAGGACACCACCGTCTCCCCCCTGGTGGCGCAGTTTTTGCAGGAGCAGGAGGGCCTGCAGGACGAGGAGGTGATGACCATCGACTCTGGCAAAAAAGCCGAGCTGGGTGAAAAAGACTGGGCACCCGTGCGCGAGCGCTTGTTCAACGTCGATAGGCACGCGCAGCCGCGCGTTATCGTCAGCGTGCTGATGCTGCGCGAGGGCTTTGACGTAAACAATATCTGCGTCATCGTGCCGCTGCGCTCTAGCCAAGCACAAATTTTGCTGGAGCAAACCATAGGCCGGGGCCTGCGCCTGATGTGGCGCGATGCGGAGTACGCCGACATCAAGCGCGAGAACCGCGAACGCATCACCGCCGGGCAAGAGCCGGGCAGCTTGCTGGATGTGCTCTCTATCGTGGAGCACCCGGCATTTCAGTCGTTTTACGACGATTTGCTGCAAGCGGGGCTGGCGGGCACCACGGGCGAGGGCATGGACAACACCTCCAGCACCGGCGACGTGATCGCTGCCGAGCTGCGCGAGGGCTATGCGGCGTTTGACTTCGGCATTCCCTTCATCCTGCGCGAAGCCGATGAGGAGCACCACCACCTGGCCCTGGATATTGGCGCGCTGCCGCCCTTTACCGCCATGCCACTGCCCGCGCTGGCGGCGCTGCTGGGCAAGGGCGATACCTTTATCTCGCAAGACTTGCAAAGCGCCACGCTGTTTGGCGACTACCGCGTCGATGGCGCGGTGATGCATGTGGCGGGCTACAACGATTACCTGGCCCGTTTGACGCGGCGCATCAGCCAGGCATTGAGTGACCCCTTGCCCAAGGGCAACAAAGGCAACAAAGTTGCGACGCATTGGGCCAAGCCGTATTTGCAGGTGAATACGGCAGATTTAACGGGCTGGCTCGATGACTACATCTGGACGCAGCTCTTTGGCACGCAGTTCAACCCCCTGGGCCATACCGACGCTGCAGAAAACTGGCGCGTGCTGTTGCTGCAGCCCGTGGTTGATCACATCACCAAAATTTTTGCGCTGGCACTGCTGCAGGCGCAGGAGACGCACACCACGGGCGACACCGAGGTGCAGACCCGGCTGCTGAGTGAGACCCCGCGCCTGATGGTGCGTGAGGCGCATTCGGTGCCCGTCTCCAAGTGCATTTACACCCGCTTGGGCTGGCCTGCGCGCAATGGCGGGCTGGAGAAAGCCTTGATCTATTGGGCGCAGGCTGACAGCCAGGTGCTGGCGTTTTGCAAAATCAGCGAAACCCGCCACCCGTTTGCCCGGCTGCGCTATGTGAAGGACGACGGCCTGCCGGCGTTCTACAGCCCAGATTTTTTGTTGCGCACCGAGGAAGCCGTCTATTTAGTAGAAACCAAGGCCCAGCAGCAAGTGGCCCACCCCAACGTGCAGCGCAAGCGCAAAGCAGCGCTGGCATGGTGTGACCGCATCAACACCTTGGCACCACAGCACCGGCAAGGTTTGCCTTGGCATTACGTGCTGCTGGGCGAAGAAGTGGTACACGAATGGCAGGCCAAGGGCGCACGTTTGGCCCTGTTGCTGGACTTTGCCCGGCTGCGCCCCGCAGCCAGTGCAGCCCTGCAGGAGCGGTTGATTTAAGGGGCTAGGCCAGCAAGCTAGCGCCCGCTTGCGTGGGCAAGCCCGGCCAGCGCCGCCATAATCAGCGCCCATGTTGGCCTACATCCTCAAACGCTTGCTGCTCATGCTGCCCACCTTGCTGGGGGTGCTGCTGCTGACCTTTGTCGTGATCCAGTTCGTGCCCGGTGGCCCGGTGGAGCAATACCTGGCCGAGGCCAAGGCCGGCATGGGCGCGGGGGCCGAAGGCGGCATGGCCTACCGGGGCGCGCAGGGGGTGGATGCGCAGCGGCTGCAGGAGATCAAGGCGTTGTACGGCTTTGACAAGCCCGCGCCCGAGCGCTTTGTGCAGATGCTGGGCCAGTTCGCCCGCTTTGACCTGGGGCGCAGTTTTTTTCAAAACAAGGACGTGTGGCAGTTGGTCAAGGAAAAGCTGCCTGTCTCCATCAGCCTGGGGCTGTGGACGTTTTTCATCAGCTATCTCGTGGCCGTGCCGCTGGGCATTGCCAAGGCTGTGCGGGCCGGTTCGCGCTTTGACTTCATCACCACACTGCTGATTTTGCTGGGCTATGCCATCCCCGGCTTTGTGCTGGGCGTGGCGCTGCTGGTGATTTTTGGCGGGCAATTGCAGTGGTTTCCGCTGCGGGGGCTGACCTCGGCCAACTGGCAGGAGCTGAGCTTGCTGGGCAAAGTCACCGATTACCTGTGGCATATCACCCTACCGGTAACGGCCATGGTGGCCGGTAGCTTTGCCGTGACTGCCATGCTGACGAAAAACTCCTTCCTGGAAGAAATCCGCAAGCAATACGTGCTGACCGCCCGCGCCAAGGGTTTAAGCGAGCGCCAGGTGCTCTACCGCCATGTGCTGCGTAACGCCCTGCTGCCCATCGTTACCGGCTTTCCGGCGGCGTTCATCGGGGCGTTTTTTACCGGTTCGCTCTTGATTGAAACCCTGTTTTCTTTGGATGGTTTGGGGCTACTGAGCTACGAAAGCGTCATCCGCCGCGACTACCCCGTGGTGCTGGGCACGCTGTACCTGTTCACCCTGATCGGGCTGGTGACCAAGCTGATCTCCGACCTGTGCTACGTGTGGGTGGATCCTCGGGTGAAGTTTGATTAAAACTGGTTCTAGCCCTTATCCAGTAAACGCTAATAGCTATAAAAATAGAGAATCTATGAATTTTCCCGCAGCGGATGCCGTCCCCCAATCTCCCGCCCGCCGTGCCTGGCGGCGCTTTGCCCGCAACCGTTTGGGGCTGTATAGCCTGGTGCTGTTTGTGCTGCTGGTCGTACTCAGCTTAGGGGCTGAGCTGATGAGCAATGACCGGCCCCTGCTGGTGCGCTATGGCGGCCAGCTCTACACCCCGCTGTGGCAGGACTACCCGGAAACTACCTTTGGCGGTGATTTTGAAACGCCGACCGATTACCTCGATCCCTTTATCCAGCAGCAACTCAGCCAGGACGGTAACTGGGCCTGGTTTGCGCCCAACCGGTATGGGGCCAGCACCATCAATTACTTTGCCACGCAGCCCAACCCCGCGCCGCCGTCCAGCGCCAACTGGCTGGGCACCGACGAGCGTGGGCGCGACATGCTGGCGCAGTTGCTCTACGGCTTTCGCGTCAGCGCCTGGTTTGCCCTGGCGCTGACGGCGGTGGGCGTGGTGCTGGGCATTGCCGCCGGGGCCGTGCAGGGGTTTTTAGGCGGCAAGACAGATTTGGCACTGCAGCGCTTGATAGAGATTTGGAGCTCCATGCCAGAGCTGTATTTGCTCATCATCTTCAGCGCCGTGCTCTCGCCCAGCCTGGGCCTGCTGTTGGTGCTGCTGTCGCTGTTTGGCTGGATGGGGCTGTCCGACTACGTGCGGGCCGAGTTTTTACGCAACCGCCAGCTCGATTACGTCAAAGCCGCCCGCGCCCTGGGCGTGCCCAGTCGGGCGATTGTCTGGCGGCACATCCTGCCCAATAGCCTGACCCCGGTGGTGACGTTTTTGCCGTTTCGCATGAGCGCGGCCATCCTGGCGCTGACTTCGCTGGACTTCCTCGGCCTGGGCGTGCCCCCCGGCACCCCCAGCCTGGGCGAATTGCTGGCCCAGGGCAAAAACAATGTCGATGCCTGGTGGATTTCGCTCTCCACCTTTGCCGTGCTGGTGGTCACCTTACTGCTGCTGACCTTTATGGGCGATGCGCTGCGTGATGCGCTGGATCCCAGAAAGGCCCAGGCATGAGTGCAGCGCAAGTTTTGCTCCAGGTCGAACACCTCAACGTCCACTTCGGCAGCAAATCCGTGGTGCAAGACGTGTCCTTTACCCTGCACGCGGGGGAAAAGCTGGCCTTGGTAGGCGAATCGGGCTCCGGCAAGACAGTCACGGCGCTATCGCTGCTACGGCTGCTGCCGGATGCCAAAATCACTGGTAAAGCCTTGCTGGGCGGTCGCGACACGCTCTCTTTACCAGAGCGTGAACTCCTGGGCCTGCGCGGCAGTGCAGTGGCGATGATTTTTCAGGAGCCGATGACGGCGCTCAACCCCCTGATGCGTATCGGCAGCCAGATTGCCGAGGTGCTGCAGCTCAAGCAAGGGCTGGGGGCCAAGGCCGCTTGGGCGCAGGCGCTGGAGCTGCTGGCCGCCACCGGCATTCCCGAGCCGGCGCAGCGGGCGCAGGCGTGGCCGCACCAGCTCTCGGGCGGGCAGCGCCAACGCGCCATGATTGCCATGGCCTTGGCGGCCAAGCCCCAACTGCTGCTGGCCGATGAGCCCACCACCGCGCTGGACGTGGCCCTGCGTGGGCAGATGCTGGACTTGCTCACCGACTTGCAGCGCCAAACCGGCATGGCCGTGCTCTTGATTACCCACGATTTGCACCTGGTGCGCCGCTTTGCCGACCGCGTGGCGGTGATGCAGCAAGGCCGCCTGGTGGAGCAGGGCAGCACTCCCGCGCTATTTGCCCAGCCCCAGCACCCCTACACCCGCCAGTTGCTGGACAGCACCCCCGCGCGGGACGTGCCCCCAGCCCAGGCCGATGCGCCAGTACTGGTGCAGGCCCACAGCCTGCGCGTGACCTACCCCACCGCCTTGCCAGGGATGCGCGGCTGGTTTCGGCAAGGGGCTTTGGTGGCGGTGCAAGGGGCGGATTTTTCCCTGCACCAAGGGCAAACGCTGGCCGTGGTGGGGGAGTCGGGTTCCGGCAAATCGACCTTGGCCCAGGCGGTGCTGGGGCTATTGCCCAGCCAAGGGCAGTTGGTGCTGCTGGGGCAGCAGTGGCAAGTGCCCACTACGCGCAACAGCCCCGCCAATCGGGCGCTGCGCCGGTGCGTGCAGGTGGTGTTCCAAGACCCGTTTTCTGCCCTGTCGCCCCGTTTGACGGTGGAAGAAATTGTCGGCGAAGGCTTGCTGGTCCACGCCCCGCAGCTTTCGCTGCAGGAGCGGCGCCAGCAGGTGCTGGCCGCATTGGCCGAAGTGGGCCTGCGCCCTGAACAGTTTCCCGGGCTGCTGCAGCGCTACCCGCATGAATTTTCCGGCGGCCAGCGCCAGCGCCTGGCCATTGCCCGCGCCCTGGTGCTGCAGCCGCAGGTGCTGGTGCTGGATGAGCCGACCAGCGCCCTGGATGTCAGCATCCAAAAGCAGGTACTCACTTTGCTGCAACACCTGCAGCGCGAGCGGGGCTTGAGCTATCTGCTCATCACCCACGATATGGACGTGGTGCGCGCCATGGCGCATAACGTGCTGGTGATGAAGGGCGGCGCAGTGGTGGAATCCGGCCCGGTGGATGCCGTGCTCGATGCCCCCCGGCACCCGTATACGCAGCAACTGGTGCAGGCGATGTTGTAGAAGATTGCTCATTAAAAAAGAGCTGTTATCGCAGGTATTTAAAGGATTTCAAAGTTATTTGATTCTTAAATCCAATGAATACAAGCGCTAGCAGCTCTCTTTTTTATAGAGAACTCGTAGTCCTCTAGCCCTCAATACCGCCCACGCACAGGTACTTCATCTCCAGGTACTCATCCATGCCGTGGTGCGAGCCTTCGCGGCCCAGGCCCGATTGTTTGATGCCGCCAAAGGGCACGTGCTCGGTGGAGATGGCCCCGGTGTTGATGCCGACCATGCCGTATTCCAGCGCTTCGCCCACGCGAAAAATCCGGCCCACGTCGCGGCTGTAGAAGTAGGCGGCCAGGCCAAACTCGGTGGCGTTGGCCGCGGCTATGGCTTCTTGCTCGGTGTGAAAGCGAAAGATCGGGGCCAGCGGGCCAAAGGTTTCCTGGCGGGCCACCAGCATGTCGGCGCGGGCGTCGGCAAGCACCGTGGGAGCGTAGAACTGGCCGTCCAGCTTGTGCCCGCCCAGCAGCACGCGTGCGCCTTTGGCGATGGCGTCGTCTACGTGTTGCTGCACTTTGTCCACGGCGGCGGGCTCAATCAGCGGGCCTTGGGTCACGCCATCTTCAAAGCCATTGCCGACGTGGATGCTGCTGCGCACCGCTTCGGTGTAGCGCTGCACAAATGGCTCGTACACGCTGTCGTGGACGTACAGGCGGTTGGCACAGACGCAGGTTTGCCCGGCGTTGCGGTATTTGCTGGCGATGGCGCCTTGCACGGCGGCGTCCAGGTCGGCATCGTCAAATACGATGAAGGGGGCATTACCGCCCAGCTCCAGCGCCAGTTTTTTTACGCTGGGGGCGCATTGCTGCATCAGGATGCGGCCCACCTCGGTGCTGCCGGTAAAGCTCAGGTGCCGCACGGTGTCGCTTTCGCACAAGCGTTTGCCGATGGCAATGCTGCCCTGGGCGTCGCTGGTGACCACGTTCAGCACCCCCGGCCGGGATGCCTGCGCGGTGCGCCAATTCCGCAGCCGCCAGGGCCGACAGGGGGGTGAGCTCGGCGGGCTTGATCACCACCGGGCAGCCAGCGGCCAGGGCGGGGGCGACCTTGCGGGTAATCATCGCCAGGGGGAAGTTCCACGGCGTAATGGCCGCGCACACGCCAATGGGCTGGCGCAGCACCAGCAGGCGCTTGTTGGCGTCCCAACTGGGTAGGGTCTCGCCCAGGGTGCGCTTGGCTTCTTCGGCAAACCATTCGACAAAGCTGGCCGCGTAGGCCACTTCGCCGCGCGCCTCGGCCAGGGGCTTACCTTGCTCGGCGGTCATGATGCGGGCCAGGTTGTCCTGGTGCTGCATGAGCAGGTGAAACCAGCGCAGCAAAATGGCGTGGCGCTGCTTGCCCGAGAGCTTGCGCCACGCCGGCCAAGCGGCGTTGGCCGCATCAATGGCGTGCTGGGCTTCGGTGGCGGTGAGCTGGGCCACGTCGGCCAGTTGCTGGCCGGTGGCCGGGTCGGTGACGGCAAAGCGTTGGCCGCCGGGCACCCAGCAGCCGTTGATATAGGCGTTGGTGCGCAGCAGCGTGGGGTCTTGGAGCAGGGCTAAAGGCGTGGTCATGGGGATTTCGTCGTCCGCAAAAAGGCGGCAGGGGCGGCAGTTGATGGCGGGGAATAGGGCGGTTTAGGGGGAAATTTGGGGCATCAAGCTGCCAGCAGCGCCGGGATATGAAAGAATGCAGGGTTTTTTCAACTTCCCCCTTTCCCTGCAGGAGAAATAGACATGGGCAACAAGATTGTTACTGAAGCCGACCGTAAGCGCACCCCCCGCCCCGTTCCCCCCAATGGTTTTAGCGTGCCCACCGGTGGCCGTGGCCAGCGTGTGAGCCTGGAGCGCGGTTCGCACACCCGCTTCAAGAAAAACCCCGGCAAGCGCCACGGTTAAAAGCCCGCAGGGGTCGATCCAGCCTCGCTGTTTGCGAGGCTTTTGTTTTTTTAAGGACGTGTCGTCACCAGTGGCCAACACGTTCCAAGCTGGAGGCTTCTTGCCATGCAACAACCCGTCGATGCCCCTCTCAGCGTGCTGTGCCTGTGCGCCCAGTGGTGCGGCACCTGTCGCCAGTACGCGCAGGATTTTGCGGCGCTGCAGCAAGAATTTCCCCAACTGCACTGGCAGTGGGTAGACGTGGAAGAGCAGGCCGACGCCCTGGGCGACTGGGAAATTGAAACCTTCCCCACCGTGCTGCTGGGCCGGGGCGAGCAGCCCGTTTTCATGGGGGTGCTGCCCCCGCACCGCGCTGTGCTGCAGCGCCTGGTGCAGCAGCACAGCCAAGCCGGTGCGGCCCCTGTGGGGGTAGATGCCCAGGTGCAGGCTTTATGGCAGCGCCTGCGGCCTTGATGCCTTGCGGGGTGCCTGAGCCAGTCGGCGCAATAAGTGCATGAAGTGCGTTGCGTATCAAAGCGTTGCAGGCTATAATCGCGTATTCACGACCAAACGGGCGGGTAATCACCGCCCGTTTTTTTTGGTCGTTTATTTTTGGTTGGGGCTTTTTTAGCCTTTTCGGGGCCTTTTTTGGGCCTTTTTAAAGAGGGTGCGGCGCAGTGGCATTGCAGCAAATTGTTGAGCAGACAGTAACCGGTTTGGGCTATGACCTGGTGGAAATTGAGCGCCTGGCCGCAGGACTGCTGCGCATCACGATTGACCTGCCCTGGACCGAGCCGCAAGCCGACCAACCTGCTGCGCCTGAAGCCTTCATCACGGTGGAAGACTGTGAAAAAGTCACGCGCCAGTTGCAGTTTGCATTGGAGGTCGATGGCATTGACTACCAGCGCCTGGAAGTGTCCTCCCCCGGTATTGACCGGCTGCTGCGCCACACCCAGGACTTTGTGCGCTTTAGCGGTGAGTTGATCGACATCACCTTGCACGAAGCCATTGGCGCAGCCGCCGCGCAAGGCCAGGTGGCGGCTAACCGCAAGAAGTTTCGCGGTGCGCTCGAGCGTGTGGACGAGACGCATTGGCAAATCGTCTGGAGCGACGAACCCGAACGCAAGCCCGGCCAGCGCGTGAGTAAAAAACGCCCGCCTGCGCCCTTGCAGGCCCTGGGTTTTACGCTCGATGAGATTAAAGAGGCGCGGCTGGCGCCTGTCGTGAATTTCAAAGGCCGTGCTGCCAAACCGCAGCCGACCGAGAACAGCTAAATAAAGAACGCCGCAGGCAAAAGGCGCGGGGGAAGTTTTCCAAGCGCCGTATGAATAGATGGAAGCAATGAGGAGTGTGGTCGCATGAATCGCGAGTTACTGATGTTGGTGGAAGCTATTTCGCGCGAAAAAAACGTCGAGCGCGATGTAGTTTTGGGTGCTGTTGAGCAAGCCCTGGCGCAAGCCACAAAAAAGCTGGTGGATGCCGAAGCGGATATTCGCGTAGCGATTGACCGTGATTCGGGCCAGTACGACACCTTCCGCCGCTGGCTGGTGGTGCCCGACGATGCCGGCCTGCAAAACCCCGAAGCCGAAGAGCTGCTGATGGACGCCGTAGAGCGCCAGCCCGGCGTGCAAGTGGGTGACTATATTGAAGAGCAAATCGAATCCGTGCCCATTGGCCGCATTGGCGCAATGACCGCCAAGCAAGTGATTTTGCAAAAGATTCGGGATGCCGAGCGCGAAATGCTACTCAATGAATACATGGCGCGCGGTGAAAAAATCTTTACCGGTACCGTCAAGCGCCTGGACAAGGGCGACGTCATTGTCGAAGCCGGGCGCGTGGAAGGGCGTCTCAAGCGCAGCGAAATGATTCCGAAGGAAAACCTGCGCTCGGGCGACCGCGTGCGCGCCATCATCACCGAAGTGGACTTGACGCTGCGCGGCGCGCCCATCCTGCTGTCGCGTGCTGCGCCGGAATTCATGGTCGAGCTGTTTCGCAACGAAGTGCCTGAAATTGAACAGGGCCTGCTGGAAATCAAGAGCTGCGCCCGCGACCCCGGCAGCCGCGCCAAGATTGCCGTTATCAGCCACGACAAGCGCGTTGACCCCATTGGCACCTGCGTCGGTGTGCGCGGCTCGCGCGTTAACGCTGTGACCAATGAGCTGGCCGGTGAGCGCGTGGACATCGTGCTGTGGAGCGAAGACCCGGCCCAGTTCGTCATTGGCGCGCTGGCCCCGGCCAACGTCCAATCCATTGTGGTGGACGAAGAAAAACACGCCATGGACGTGGTGGTGGATGAAGAAAACCTGGCCATCGCCATTGGCCGGGGCGGGCAGAACGTGCGCCTGGCCTCGGACCTGACGGGCTGGAAAATCAACATCATGGATGCGGCTGAATCGGCGCAGAAACAGGCCGAAGAAACGGACGCCTTCCGCACCCTGTTCATGGAAAAACTCGATGTCGACCAGGGCCTGGCCGACATCCTGGTGGAAGAAGGCTTTACCAGCCTGGAAGAAGTGGCCTACGTGCCGCTGGCCGAGATGCTGGAGATTGAAGCCTTTGACGAAGAAACCGTCACCGAGCTGCGCACCCGCGCCAAGGATGCCTTGTTGACCCAGGAAATTGCCCAGCAAGAAAGCGTGGGCCAGGTTGCCGATGACCTGCGCACCCTGGAGGGCGTGACGCCCGAGCTGCTGGCCAAGCTGGCCGAAGGCGGCGTGCTCACGCGCGACGACCTGGCGGACCTGGCCATTGATGAATTGACAGACCTGACCGGCCAAAGCGCCGAGGAAGCCACCGCGTTGATCTTGAAGGCTCGCGCGCACTGGTTTACCCAGGATCAGGACTAAAAAGGGAGGAAAGAACGAGATATGTCATTGAATACCGTTGCTGAGTTTGCTGGTGAACTCAAGAAATCCCCCGAAGACCTGCTCGAGCAATTGCAAGCAGCCGGCGCTGGCCAAAACCGCCACGACCGACCCATTGAGCGATAGCGACAAGCAGCAACTGCTGGCCCACCTGCAGTCGGCCAGCGGCGTTGCCACGGGTGAGCGCAAGAAAATCACGCTCACCAAGCGCTCGACCAGCGAAATCAAACAAGCTGACGCCACCGGCAAGGCCCGCACCATCCAGGTGGAAGTGCGCAAGAAGCGCACCTTCATCCAGCGGGAAGACCCCAGCGAAGTTGCCGCCCGCGCTGCGCAAGCGGCCCAGGCTGCCCAAGAAAACCAAGAGCTGGTGCGCCGCGAAGAGCAGGCCCGCCAGCAAGCCGCCCAACTGGCAGAGCAAGAGGCTCAATTGATTCAAGAGCGCCAAGAACGCGAAGAGCGTGAAGAACGCGCACGCAAAGAGCGCGAGGCCGAAGAACGTGCCCGCGCCTACGTGCAGGCCGAGGCCGCCAAGGTGCGCCAGGCCAAGGAAGCGAAAAAAGAAGCCGCTGCCGAAGCCGCTGCCGCTGCCGCCGAGCGTATGAAAGCCCAGGAAGAAGAGCGCCAACGCGCCGAACAAGAAACCAAGGCCCGCGAGCAGGAAGAAGCCGAGCGCGCCAAGGATTTGGACGAGCGCCGCCGCAAGGCCCTGGCCGAAGCGGAAGCCATTCGCGCCATGATGGCCGCACCGAAAAAAGTGCTGGTGGCCAAGAAGCCGGAAAAAACCGAAAAAGCCGAAGACGCGAAAAAAGCCGCAGCCACCACGGGCGCAGGCGCCAAAAAGGCCGCCCCCGCCAAGGCTGGGGACAAGCCTGCCGCTGGTGCAAACGCTGGGCGCAAGGACGCCAAGGAAGTCAAGTTGGCCAAGCTGTCTTCGAGCTGGGCGGGCGATGATGCCAACAAGAAAAAAGGCATCAAGACTCGGGGCGATACCACTGCCGGTGGGCGCAGCAACTGGCGCTCTGGCGGCAAGAGTGGCCGCCGTGGCAACGACCGCCAAGAGCAGCAGCAACCCCAACAGCAAGAATTCCGCGCACTGGAGATTTCGGTGCCCGAGACCATCACCGTGGCCGAGCTGGCCCACAAGATGGCGGTGAAGGCGTCCGAACTCATCAAGGTGCTGATGAAGATGGGCCAGATGGTCACCATCAACCAGCCGCTGGACCAGGACACCGCCATGATCGTGGTGGAAGAAATGGGCCACACCGCCAAGATTGCCGCGCTGGACGACCCCGAAGCCTTTAGCGAAGAGGATGCCGCCCGCTACACCGGCGAGCTGATCTCGCGTGCGCCGGTGGTTACCGTCATGGGCCACGTGGACCACGGTAAGACGTCGCTCTTGGACTACATCCGCCGCACCAAGGTGGCTACGGGCGAAGCCGGTGGCATTACCCAGCACATTGGCGCTTACCACGTGCAAACGCCGCGCGGTATCGTCACCTTCCTGGACACCCCCGGCCACGAGGCGTTTACCGCCATGCGTGCCCGTGGTGCCAAGTCCACCGACATCGTCATCCTGGTGTGTGCATCGGACGACGGCGTGATGCCGCAAACGCGTGAAGCCATCAAGCACGCCAAGGCTGCGGGCGTACCCATCGTGGTGGCCCTGACCAAGGCCGACAAGCCCGATGCCAACCCCGAAAAGGTCAAGCAAGAGCTGGTGGCCGAAGAGGTGGTGCCCGAGGAATACGGCGGTGATTCGCCCTTTGTGGCGGTCTCCAGCAAGAGCGGCATGGGCATTGACGAGCTGCTGGAGCACGTGCTCCTGCAGGCCGAGGTGCTGGAGCTCAAGGCCCCGGCCGACGCGGCTGCCAAGGGCCTGGTGATCGAGGCGCAACTGGACAAGGGCCGTGGCCCCGTGGCCACCGTGCTGGTGCAGTCGGGTACCTTGAAGGTGGGCGACATTGTGCTGGCCGGCCAAACCTATGGCCGTATCCGTGCCATGCTGGACGAGGACGGCAAGCAAAGCAAAGAGGCTGGCCCCTCCATTCCCGTGGAAATCCAGGGTCTGTCGGATGTGCCGCAAGCGGGCGATGAGTTCATGGTCATGACCGATGAGCGCCGCGCCCGTGAAGTCGCACCTACCGCGCTGGTAAGTTCCGCAACACCAAGCTGGCCAAGCAACAAGCGGCCAAGCTGGAGAACATGTTTGCCGAGATGAGCGCAGGCGACGTGCAAACGCTGCCGCTGATCATCAAGGCCGACATGCAAGGCTCGCAGGAAGCGCTGGCCGCATCGCTCTTGAAGCTCTCGACCGAAGAGATCAAGGTGCAGATCGTCTACTCCGGCGTGGGTGGTATCAGCGAGTCCGACGTCAACCTGGCGCTGGCCTCCAACGCCATCATCATCGGCTTTAACGTGCGCGCTGACGCCCAGGCCCGGAAGACGGCTGAAGGCAACGACGTGGACATCCGCTACTACAACATCATCTACGACGCCGTGGAAGAAGTGAAAGCGGCCATGTCCGGCATGCTGGCGCCCGAGCAGAAGGAAGAAATCATCGGTATGGCCGAGATTCGTACCGTGTTCGTCGCGTCCAAGATTGGCACGGTGGCCGGCTCCTACATCCTGCAGGGCCACGTCACGCGCCATGCGCACTTCCGCCTGCTGCGCGACAACGTGGTCATCTACACCGGGGAGATCGAATCGCTGCGCCGTATGAAGGACGACGTCAAGGAAGTCAAGGAAGGCTTTGAGTGCGGTATCAAACTCAAAAACTACAACGACATCCGCGAAGGCGACCAGTTGGAAGTGTTCGAGATCCGCGAGATCGCCCGTACTCTGTAATCAATAGCTGCTACCGCAAGCTACACAAGGGTTTGCAAGACAAAATATCTGCAAACCCTTGTTGTATAAGCGCTACCAGCTCCTCTTTTTCAATGGCAAGTAAACACAAATCTGCTGCACCGCATCGCAGCTTCAAAGTCGCCGACCAGATCCAGCGGGACCTGTCGGAGTTGATCGCCCGGGAATTGAAAGACCCGCGCGTGGGCATGGTGACTCTGCAGTCCGTCGAGGTCACGCCCGACTACGCCCACGCCAAGGTGTATTTCAGCCTGCTGGTGGGCGATGCCGAGGCCACGCAAGAGGCGCTCAACCAAGGCGCAGGCTTTCTGCGCAACGCCCTGTTCAAGCGCCTGCACATCCACACCGTGCCGACGCTGCACTTCATCTACGACCGCACCCAGGAACGCGCTGCCGACATGAACGCCTTGATCGCCAAGGCCGTCGCCTCGCGTGGCCCCGACGAGGAGTAGTGCCGATGAACGCCCCTCGCACCCGGGTGCAGCGGCGCCCCGTGCATGGGGTGTTGTTGCTCGATAAACCCCTGGGCCTGTCCAGCAACGACGCTTTGCAAAAGGTCAAATGGCTGCTGCGCGCCGAAAAAGCGGGCCACACCGGCACGCTTGACCCCCTGGCCACCGGCGTGCTGCCGCTGTGTTTTGGCGCGGCCACCAAGTTCAGCCAGTTGCAGCTCGATGCCCCCAAGACCTATGTCGCCATCGCCCGCCTGGGCCAGACCACCACCACAGGCGATGCCGAAGGCGCGGTGCTGCAAGAGTGCCCGGTGGATCCATCCCGCCTCACGCCCGAGCACCTGGGCACCATCGCCGCGCAATTTACCGGCGTGATTGCACAAATTCCGCCCATGTACAGCGCCTTGAAAAAAGACGGCAAGGCCCTGTACGAATACGCCCGCGCTGGAGAAACCGTAGCACGTCCCGCGCGTGAGATAACGATTTACGCATTAAAACTATCGCAAACACAAGACAGCCAAGCGCTGCCAGCTATTGAAATAGAAGTCACCTGCAGCAAAGGCACCTATATCCGCACCCTGGCCGAAGACATTGGCCAGGCCCTGGGGTGCGGTGCCCACCTGCGTAGCCTGCGCCGCACGGCCACCGGCGGCATTGGGCTGGCGCGCTGCGTCACGCTAGAGCAATTGGAAGCGCTGGAAGGCGATGCCCGCCTGGCCCATGTGCTGCCTGCCGATAGCCTGCTGCACGCCCACCTGCGCATTGACCTGGGGGCCGAAGATGCGGCCCGCTTCCTCACCGGCCTGCGCCGGCGCGGGAGCTGGGCCGATGCCCCGGCGGTGGCGGTGTATGGCCAGCAACCCACGGCCTTGCTGGGCGTGGGCCACGTACATGCGGGGGAGCTGATACCGGATCGGTTACTGAGCCCCCTGGAAATTCAACAAATTTTGGAAGGGATGCCGCGCCCCTGATAAACGCGGCTTTGGAACCACACTATGAGCATGCAAATTCGCAACATCGCCATCATCGCCCACGTCGACCATGGCAAAACCACGATGGTGGACCAACTGCTGCGCCAGTCGGGCACCTTCGCAGCCCACGAAAAAGTGGTCGATACCGTCATGGACAACCACGCCATCGAGCGTGAGCGCGGTATCACCATCCTGGCCAAAAACTGCGCCGTGCGCTGGAAAGACACCCACATCAACATCCTGGACACCCCCGGCCACGCGGACTTTGGTGGTGAGGTGGAACGCGCCCTGTCCATGGTGGACGGCGTGGTGCTGCTGATCGACTCACAAGAAGGCCCCATGCCGCAAACGCGCTTTGTGACCAAAAAGGCGCTGGCCCTGGGTCTGAAACCCATCGTCGTGGTGAACAAGGTGGACAAGCCCGGTGCCAACCCGGACAAAGTCATCAACGCCGCGTTTGACCTGTTCGACAAGCTGGGCGCTACCGACGAGCAGCTGGACTTCCCCGTGGTCTACGCCTCGGGCATCAACGGCTGGTCGAGCAAGGAAGAAGGCGTGCCCGGCGAGCAATGGGGCCAGGATATGTCCGCCCTGTTCGACACCATCTTGGAACACGTACCCGCCGTGAAGGGCGATGCCACCGCCCCCGTGCAAATGCAGGTCTCGGCGCTGGACTACTCCACCTTTGTGGGCCGTATCGGCGTGGGCCGCATCAACCAGGGCACGCTCAAGGCTGGCCAGGACGTGCTGGTCATGGCCGGGCCCGATGGCAAGAGCTACAAAGGCCGCATCAACCAAATTCACCAGTTCCAGGGCTTGGACCGCGTGCAGGTGGAAAGCGCTGGCCCCAGCGAAATCGTGCTGATCAACGGTATTGAAAACATCGGCATTGGCGAGACGATCACCGACCCCGCCGCCCCCCAGCCGCTGCCCATGCTGAAAATCGACGAGCCGACGCTGACCATGAACTTCTGCGTCAACACCTCGCCCCTGGCTGGGCGTGAAGGTAAGTTCGTCACCAGCCGCCAGATTTGGGACCGCCTGCAAAAAGAGCTGCGCTCCAACGTGGCCCTGCGCGTCAAGGAAACCGACGAAGACGGTATTTTTGAAGTCTCGGGCCGGGGCGAGCTGCACCTGACCATCTTGCTCGAAGAAATGCGCCGCGAAGGCTACGAGCTGGCCGTCTCCAAACCCCGCGTGGTGTTCCGCGAGATCGACGGCGAGAAGTGCGAACCCGTGGAACTGGTGACCGCCGACATCGAAGAAGGCCACCAAGGCGGCGTGATGCAAGCCCTGGGCGAGCGCAAGGGCGAGCTGGTCAACATGGAACCCGATGGCCGTGGCCGCGTGCGCCTGGAATACCGCATTCCCGCCCGGGGCCTGATTGGCTTTACCAATGAATTCCTGAACCTGACCCGTGGCACGGGCCTGATCAGCAATATTTTTGACAGCTACGAGCCGTACAAGGGCGAAATCGGTGGCCGCAAGAACGGTGTGCTGATCTCGATGGACGACGGTGAAATCTTCACCTACGCCCTGGGCAAGCTCGACGACCGTGGCCGCATGTTCGTCAAGGCGGGCGACCCGGTGTACGAAGGCATGGTCATCGGCATCCACAGCCGCGACAACGACCTGGTGGTCAACGCCACGCGTACCAAGCAGCTCACCAACTTCCGCGTCAGCGGCAAGGAAGACGCCATCAAAATCACCCCGCCGATTGAGTTGAGCCTGGAATACGGCGTGGAATTCATCGACGACGACGAGCTGCTGGAAATCACCCCCACCAGCCTGCGCGTGCGCAAGCGCCACCTCAAAGAGCACGAGCGCAAACGCGCCAGCCGTGGCGAAGGCTAAAGCAGTGCAGCCCTGACTGCTGTTGCAGCCGGGGCAGGCAAGAAAAAACCCGCTAGCTTCAAGGCATAGCGGGTTTTTTTGTGCCTGCTGTTTTCAGGCGGAAAGGTTTACGGCTGCACCGGGTCGGTCACAAAACCAATTTTGCGCACGCCAGCGCTTTGTGCAGCGGCCATCGCTTGGGCCACGCGCTCGTAGCGCACGTCCTTGTCGCCGCGAATGTGCAGGTCGGGCTGGTTGGCCTTGCTGCCTTCGGCTTGCAGGCGGGCGGCCAGCTCGTCGTCAGAGACTTGCTCCTTGTTCCAGTGGTACTGGCCGTCGGCGCTGATGCTCAGGTTGATGGTCTCGGGCTTGAGCAGCTCCGGCTCATTGCTGGCACGGGGCAGGTCGATGTTGACGGCATCCTTCATCACCGGCACGGTGATGATGAAGATGATGAGCAGTACCAGCATGACGTCCACCAGGGGCGTCATGTTGATTTCGTTCATCACCTCCTCGCTGTCGTCCTGGGTTCCGAAGGACATGGCTTAGGCTCCTTTTTTCAGGGGCAGCACTTTGCTGGAAGTGCCATGGCCTTCGGCGCTGATGCGCGCGCCGGTGACGAAGTAGGCGTGCAGGTCATGGGCAAAGCTGTTCAGGGCGTTGATGATCTTTTTATTCCCGCGCACCAGGGCGTTGTAGCCCAGCACGGCAGGAATGGCCACGGCCAGACCAAAGGCGGTCATGATGAGCGCCTCCCCCACGGGGCCGGCCACTTTGTCGATGGACGACTGCCCCGAGGTGCCAATGGCTACCAGCGCGTGGTAAATGCCCCACACCGTGCCAAACAGGCCGACAAACGGTGCGGTCGAGCCGACCGAGGCCAGCACCGACAGGCCCGACTGCAGGCGCTGCGTGCAGGCATCGACGCAGTAGCGCAGCGACCGGGTAATCCAGTCGCTGATATCCAGCGTGTCGTGCAGGTGTTCGCAGGTCTTGCGGTGGTGAGAGACGGCCTCACGCCCTTCCAGCGCCATGGCGCGAAAAGGATTGTCGATTTCGGTGCCCAGCTTATTGAGCGCGGTGCCAAAGTCTTCGCTGTGCCAGAAGTCTTCGGCCTTGCCGGCGTATTTCTTCAGTTTCACCAAGGCCAGGGCCTTGATGATGATGACGGCCCACGAGGCGACGGACATCAGCAGCAACAAAACAGCGACGCTGCGCGAAACAAAGTCGCCTTGCGCCCAGACGTGGGCAATACCAAATTGCGATTCCATGAAAACTCCCAGTTGTTTTATTCGAGTACGAAATTAATAGGCACGATGTTCCACATCGCCTCGGGCACGCCACCACGGGTGCCGGGGGTAAATTTCCAGCGGCGCACCGCATCGACTGCGGCGTTGTCCAAACGGCTAAAGCCGCTGGACTGCTGCACTTCAATCTGCTCGGGCAAGCCCTGGGCATTGACGAAGACGCGCAGCATGACCTTGCCCTGCTCGCCCATGCGCCGACTGATGGATGGGTAGACTGGCCGGGGGTTGCGCAAATACGCGGCGCTGCTGGAGGGTTTGACCACCCCGGCCGAAGCGTTGGCGGGCGCAGGCGCGGCGGCCACGGGTTCGGGCGTTGGGTCAGCAGCCGCTTCTGGTGCGGGGTCCAAGGTGCCGGTGGGTGCGTTCGCGGGTGCCGGGTCTGGCGCAGCGACGGCTTTGGGCAGGGGCTTGGGTTTTGGCTTGGGCTGGGGTTTCGGTTGGGGCTTGGGCTGGGGTTGCACCACAGGCTCGGGCGGGGCCAGGGGTTCAGGCTCCGGCAGGGCGATGGGCTCGGGTTCCGGGGTAATCAGGGTGGCGATGACCTCGGTGGGAATGACGATGGGTGGCAGGCTGGGGGAAGGCAGATGCTGCAGTCCCCAAATACCGGCCAAGTGCAACGCCAGCACGGCTGCAGCAATCGAGGCTTGTTGCCCCATGCCTTGGGGCGCGACAGGTTGAAAAGAAGGCATGAACTCAAAAGAAACTGACCAGGGCCAGAGAGGGCAGGTCAGGGATTACACCATACGCACAGCGTCGGCAGTGGCAGCTTGCAGGGCGGCAGTCGGTGCTTGGGCACAGCACTGCGAGACAACAGCGCGGGCCGTCTCTTCGCAGCAACCGCATTGGGTGGCTACCCCCAGTTCAAACTGAATGTCGTCAAAGCTCAGGCCCGCGTGGGCCTGGCGAGCGATTTCCCGGTCTGAAATGCGATGGCAAACACAAACAATCATGGCACAACCTCGTTAGACGATAGCGCTATTGTAAATAGGAATTTCTCTCATTTACATAACCATGAAGAATGCGGGTGTAAAAAAGCCGACTTGCGTCGGCTTGGCGGCCCTGTGGGTATGGGTTAAATACAGGTGAATACAGGTTTATTTGACGTGCTTGCCGATCAGGCCAGCCAGTTCAAACATGGTCACTTGGTCTTTGCCAAAGATGGGTTTGAGCTTGGCATCTGCGTTGATGTTGCGCTTGTTGTCCGGAGCCTGCAGGTTGTTGGCTTTGATGTAGACCCACAGTTTGCTGACGATTTCGGTGCGAGGCAGGGGCTCTTTACCCACCACGGCGGCCAGGGCGGCGTCCGGGGTCAGGGGTTTCATGAAGGCGGGGTTAGGAGCGCGTTTTTTAGCGGGAGCAGCGGCGGGGGCTGCGGTACTTGCTTTTTTTGCAGTTGCCATGGTGTTTCCTTGTTGGTGCTGTTGCATTGGCGAGCAGGGGGCGTCCGCCAAACTGGTGCCGATGCTAATGCTAAAAAACCCCCTAACCAAGGAGGAGGCGGGGTTTTTTGTTGAGAACTGTTGCGTACTTGCTCCTAAGCGGCAATTCGCCTTGGCAATGGGGCGGCGCTGGGTGTTCAATTGCGGCGCTGCAACATAACAAAAGGAGCTTTTCAGCATGTCCGTACCGTTTGCCACCTGTGATTTGTGCGACGCCTATAAAAACGACACCACCGACCGCGTGCGTGTCCTGCCCCCGATTTTTCAGCCCTACGGTGCCCGCGCCCAGTTCGCCGGGCCGGTGCGCACCGTGCAGTGTTTTGAAGACAACAGCCTGGTGAAGGCTGCTGTTGATAGCCCGGGCGCCGGTGCGGTGCTGGTGGTCGATGGCGGCGGGTCGCTGCGTAAAGCCCTGGTTGGCGGGAACTTGGCGGCAGCAGCGGCGCGCAATGGCTGGGCTGGCGTGGTGGTGTGGGGGTGCGTGCGCGATGTGGCCGAGCTCAATGCCGAGCCCGTGGGTATCCGCGCCCTGGGCCTGATGCCCATGCCGACGGAAAAACGCGGGCAGGGGCAAGCTGATGTCGAAGTGCAGATTGCCGGCGTGCGCGTGCGCCCGGGCGATTGGCTGTACGCCGATGCCGATGGCATGGTGGTGAGCAGCCAGGCGATTCATGGGTAATTTCACATTATAAAAATCAACACTCACGCAGTGAAAAAGCGTTTTGCTGCTGTGCAACAAAACGCTGCTGTAGGATGTGAAAAATTCTGAAATTCACACAAATAAATAACTAACTTATTGTTTTTGAATAATTAAAAAATTTGTCTTATATAAGACATAAGAGCTTGTTTCACTCTTCTATAAGACTTACATTAGACCCCAAGGCGCTGGTCATCAGCACACCCGTTTTGGCAACTTAAATTGGAGATCTCACATGCCCCAATCCCTCAATCAGCAATTGAGCCGCGAACAGCAAATCGAAGCCCTGGAAAAAGACTGGGCCAACAACCCCCGTTGGAAGAGCGTCAAGCGCAACTACAGCGCTGCTGACGTGGTGCGTCTGCGCGGCAGCGTCCAGCCCGTGCACACCCTGGCCCAACGTGGTGCAGAAAAACTGTGGGAGCGCATCAACGGCGGCTCCAAAAAAGGTTATGTGAACGCTTTTGGCGCTATCACTGCTGGTCAAGCCATGCAGCAAGCCAAGGCTGGCCTGGAAGCCGTGTACCTGTCGGGCTGGCAAGTGGCCGCTGACGGCAACACGTCGGAAACCATGTACCCCGACCAGTCGCTGTACGCCTACGACTCGGTGCCCACCATGGTGCGCCGCATCAACAACACCTTCAAACGCGCTGACGAAATCCAATGGGGCCGTGGCATCAACCCCGGTGAAGAAGGTTTTGTGGACTACTTCCTGCCGATCGTGGCCGACGCTGAAGCCGGTTTCGGTGGTGTGCTCAACGCTTTTGAGCTGATGAAGAACATGATTGCTGCTGGCGCTGCTGGCGTGCACTTTGAAGACCAATTGGCTGCTGTGAAGAAATGCGGCCACATGGGCGGCAAGGTGCTGGTGCCCACGCAAGAAGCTGTGGAAAAACTGACCGCTGCCCGCTTTGCTGCAGACGTGATGGGCGTGCCCACCATCGTCTTGGCCCGTACCGACGCGGAAGCCGCTAACCTGCTGACCAGCGATTGCGACGCCAACGACCGTCCCTTCATCACCGGCGAGCGCACCCAAGAAGGCTTCTACCGCGTGAAAAACGGCCTGGAACAAGCCATCAGCCGTGGTGTGGCCTACGCTCCCTACGCCGACCTGGTGTGGTGCGAAACCGGCGTGCCCGATATCGGCTTTGCCCGTGAATTTGCCCAAGCCGTACACGCTGCTTGCCCTGGCAAACTGCTGTCGTACAACTGCTCGCCTTCGTTCAACTGGAAGAAAAACCTGTCGGACAGCCAGATCGCTTCCTTCCAGGAAGAACTGTTGGCCCTGGGCTACAAGTTCCAGTTCATCACCTTGGCTGGTATCCACCTGAACTGGTACAACACCTTCCAATTTGCCCACGCTTACGCTCGTGGCGAAGGCATGAAGCACTACGTCAACATGGTGCAAGAGCCCGAGTTCGCAGCCCGCGAAAAAGGCTACACCTTCGTGTCGCACCAACAAGAAGTGGGCGCTGGCTACTTTGACGACGTGACCACCGTGATCCAAGGCGGCTCCTCCAGCGTCAAGGCTCTGACTGGCTCGACCGAAGAAGAGCAGTTCCACTAAGCACGCATCTCGCACCCCGCACTTTGCGGGTGCGATAGCAGCATAGTCACAACGGGCTTGCAGTTTTGCAAGCCCGTTGACGTTCAAGGCATTAGAATGCCTAGCTTTCATGGATTTTTAAGGGCGAGAAAGGCACTATCGGTTATGACACCGCGAACTACGACGTACACCACCACTGGCGTTTGACGCCAGAGAGTCCGTTCGCGCCCTCGATAGTTTGTCGTTTCCCTTTAGCAGCGCGGACTGGTTCCGCGCTTTTTTATTGCTCGCGCGGCCCTTCCTTTGAGATATTTGAGAACTTCTATGTTGAAAATTACCCTTCCCGACGGTTCCGTGCGTACGTTCGATGGCCCGGTCACCATCTTGCAGGTGGCCCAATCCATTGGCGCAGGCTTGGCCAAGAATACGGTTGCCGGCCGTGTCAATGGCCGCCTGCTGGACGCTTGCGACGTCATCAGCCAGGACGCCAAGCTGCAAATCATCACCCCCAAGGACCAAGAGGGGCTGGAGATCATTCGCCACTCGTGTGCGCACTTGGTTGGCCACGCTGTCAAGCAGCTCTACCCCAGCGCCAAGATGGTGATCGGCCCGGTGATTGAGGAGGGCTTTTATTACGACATCTCCTACGAGCGCCCCTTCACGCCGGAAGACGTCGCGGCCATTGAAGCGCGTATGAAAGAGCTGATTGCGCAGGACTACGACGTCATTAAAAAAATGACGCCCCGCGCCGAAGTGGTGGAGATTTTCAAATCGCGCGGTGAAGACTACAAGCTGCGCCTGATTGACGACATGCCCAACGAAACCCAAATGGGCATGTACTACCACCAAGAATATGTGGACATGTGCCGGGGCCCGCACGTACCCAATACGCGCTTTCTCAAGGTGTTCAAGCTCACCAAGCTGGCCGGGGCGTACTGGCGCGGCGATGCCAAGAACGAGCAGTTGCAGCGTATCTACGGCACCGCCTGGGCGGATAAAAAAGACCTGCAGGCCTATATCACCCGCATTGAAGAAGCTGAGAAGCGCGACCACCGCAAGCTTGGGCGTGAGCTGGACCTGTTTCACATTGACGAGCATTCGCCCGGCACCGTGTTTTGGCATGCCAAAGGCTGGCGCGTGTGGCAGGAGGTGGAGCAGTACATGCGCCGCGTGTACCGCGACAACGGCTACCAAGAGGTCAAAGGCCCACAGATTTTGGACCGTACGCTGTGGGAGAAAACCGGCCACTGGGACAAGTACCGCGACAACATGTTTACCACCGAGAGCGAAAAGCACGACTTTGCGCTCAAGCCCATGAACTGCCCGGGCCACATCCTGATCTTCAAGCAAGGCATTAAAAGCTACCGCGAACTGCCGCTGCGCATGGGGGAGTTTGGCCAGTGCCACCGCAATGAACCCACCGGCGGCCTGCACGGCATCATGCGGGTGCGGGCGTTTACGCAGGACGATGGACACATTTTCTGTACCGAAGACCAAATCCAGCAGGAAGTGCTGAACTTCACGCGCCTGCTGCAACAGGTCTACCAGGACTTTGGCTTTACCGACATCATCTACAAGGTAGCCACCCGGCCCGAGGCACGCATTGGCTCTGATGAAAGCTGGGACAAGGCCGAGGCGGCGCTGTTCGAGAGCTTGAAAGCCTCGGGCTGCGACTACCAGATTGCCGTGGGCGATGGTGCGTTTTACGGCCCCAAGATTGAATACACCTTGAAAGACGCGCTGGGCCGCCAATGGCAGTGCGGCACGATTCAGGTGGACTTTTCCATGCCTGAGCGCCTGGATGCCGAGTACGTGGGCGAAGACGGCAACCGCCACCGCCCCGTGATGCTGCACCGCGCCATCGTCGGGTCGATGGAGCGCTTTATTGGCATTTTGATCGAGCAGTTTGCCGGTGCCTTGCCGGTATGGCTGGCGCCCGAGCAGGTGGTGGTGCTCAACATCACCGACGCCCAGGCCGATTACGTGCAGGAAGTTGTGGCAAAAGTGCAAAAAGCATTGCCCGCCCACGCTTTAAAGGTGCAAGCTGACCTGCGCAATGAAAAGATCACGTATAAAATACGCGAGCATGCACTGCAAAAATTGCCCTTTATCCTGGTTGCAGGTGATAAGGAAAAAGCCGCTGGCACCGTTGCCGTGCGGGCGCGGGGCAATAAAGACCTGGGGGTCATGAGCGTGGAAGCATTCATTGAACTGCTCTCGCACGCCATTGCTACCAAAGCTTAAATTTTCCAGCAGCGCGGGCCTAGGCCCGCGTGTTGTGCATGGAGGTCGCTACCCTTTTGTAGCGTTTTATTTTTTAGGGTGATAGCCATAGCTACAGAATTTCGTGATCGTCGCCAGCGCGAAGAGCGCAAGCATCGTTTAAACCGGGAAATTACCGCGCCGCAGGTGCGCCTGTCGGGCCCGGACAACGAGCCTTTGGGCATTGTGCCCCTGCAAGAAGCCTTGCGTGCTGCTGGTGAGTTGGATGTGGACTTGGTTGAAATTGCCGCCAATGCCAGCCCTCCGGTGTGTCGGCTGATGGATTACGGCAAGTTCAAGTACCAAGAGCAAAAGAAAGCGGCAGAGGCCAAGGCCAAGCAGGCTGTGGTCGAAGTCAAGGAAGTGAAATTCCGCCCCGGCACGGACGATGGTGACTACAACATCAAGCTGCGCAATATCCGACGTTTTCTGGCTGATGGCAATAAGTGTAAAATCACGCTTCGCTTTCGTGGCCGTGAGATCACGCACCAGCAGTTGGGCCTAGATTTGCTCAACCGCCTGCGCGATGATTTGGCCGACAGCATCCAGGTCGAGCAGTTTCCCAAGCTCGAAGGCCGCCAGATGGTGATGATGATTTCGCCAGCGCGGAAAAAACCTGGTACCAGCACTGCCAAACCTGCAGAAGCTGCTGCTGAAGAAAAAGCGTAAAAAGTTTTCCCCTTACAGGAACTTGCCTGCCTTGGGTAGGCAAGTTTTTTGTATGGCCCGTTTGCAAAGACGGGCAACACAAGTGCCTTGTGGGCCAACAAGTTTTGCTGTGGTGGCAAACGCCTGACAAGCACAAGTAACTAGGAGCATTTAATGCCCAAAATGAAAACCAAGAGCAGCGCGAAGAAACGTTTTCGCGTGCGTCCCGGTGGCACCGTCAAGCGCGGCCAAGCCTTCAAACGTCACATCTTGACCAAGAAGACCACCAAGAACAAGCGTAACCTGCGCGGTATCGTCAATGTGCATGAGGCCGATGTGGCTTCCATTGCCAAGATGATGCCCATGGCTGGCCTGTAATTTTTCTGACGAACAAGGAGTAAACATATGCCTCGCGTCAAACGTGGTGTAACGGCCCGTGCCCGTCACAAAAAAGTTCTGGCTCAAGCCAAAGGTTTCCGCGGCCGTCGCGGTAATGTCTTCCGCGTTGCCAAGCAAGCGGTGATGAAGGCCGGTCAGTACGCCTACCGTGACCGCCGTAACAAAAAGCGCGTGTTCCGCCGTCTGTGGATCACCCGTATCAACGCTGCTGCACGTGAGCTGGGCCTGACCTACAGCCAGTTCACCAACGGTCTGAAGAAGGCTGCTATCGACATCGACCGCAAAATGCTGGCCGATATCGCGGTGCACGACAAAGCTGCTTTCGGCAGCATCGTGGAACAAGTCAAGGCCAAGCTGGCTGCTTGAGTTCACGATCAATAGCTATTGATTCAGTAGCTATTGGCGCCTAATCAGCAAGGGCTAGGGCTTGAAAAGGCACTAGCCCTTGTTTTATTTCAATGCTCCCAGAAAAGTTGTCATGAACGAGTTGGATACCCTGGTTGCCAGCGCGCGTGCTTTGTTCGCGCAGGCGGCTACCCCTGCTGATTTGGAAAACGCCAAGGCCCAGTTTTTGGGCAAGTCCGGCAAGATGACCGAGTTGATGAAGGGCATGGCCCAGCTCAGCGTAGAAGAGAAGAAAACACGCGGCGCAGCCATCAACCTGGCCAAGCAGGCGATTGAAGCGGCCTTGACCGAGCGGCGCCAAGCCCTGGCCGATGCCGAGCTGCAACTGCAACTGCAGGCCGAGCGCCTGGACGTGAGCCTGCCGGGCCGCCAGGCAGGGCAGGGCGGTTTGCACCCCGTATCGCTGACGCTGGAGCGCATCGAAGGCATTTTTGCCTCCATGGGCTTTGACGTAGCCGAAGGCCCGGAGATTGAGTCCGACTGGTTCAACTTCACCGCGCTCAACACGCCGGAAGACCACCCTGCGCGCTCCATGCACGACACCTTCTACGTGGAAGGCGGCAGTGAGCACGCGCCCAATTTGCTGCGTACGCACACCAGCCCGATGCAGATTCGCCACGCGGTGCAGCACGTCAAGCGCTACCGCAACCAGCTCGATGCGGGCCAGGGCATGCCGGAAATTCGCGTGATTGCGCCCGGGCGCACCTACCGCGTGGATTCGGATGCCACCCACTCGCCCATGTTCCACCAGTGCGAAGGGCTGTGGATTGGCGAGAACGTCAGCTTCAAAGACCTGAAAGTGGTCTTTACCGATTTTTGTAAAACCTTCTTTGAAAGCGACGACCTGGTGCTGCGCTTTCGCCCCAGCTTCTTCCCGTTCACCGAGCCCAGCGCCGAAATCGACATCCAGTTCCAAAGCGGCCCCCTGGCCGGGCGTTGGCTGGAAGTGGCCGGTAGCGGCCAGGTGCACCCCAACGTCGTGCGCAACATGGGGCTGGACCCCGAGCGCTTTATCGGCTTTGCCTTTGGCATGGGGCCTGATCGCCTGACCATGCTGCGCTATGGCGTGAATGACCTGCGCCTGTTCTTTGATGGCGATATTCGCTTTCTGTCCCAGTTTCAATAAAAAAGATGAGCTGCTAGCGCTTGCTATATAAGGTTTTCAGATGGTTTTCATGCTGAAATCCAAGCAGAGACAGCGCGAACAGCTCCTTTTTTTAAGGCATTGCCTGTAGCGAGAGATATACACCATGCAATTTCCTGAATCCTGGTTGCGCCAATACTGCAACCCGCCGCTTACCACCCAGGAGCTGGCCGACACCTTGACCATGGCCGGCCTGGAGGTGGAAGAGCTGGAGCCCGTCGCCCCGCCGTTTACCGGCATCGTGGTCGGCGAAATCAAAGAAGCCGTGCAACACCCTGACGCCGATCGCCTGCGCGTGTGCCAGGTGGACGTGGGCGGCCCAGAGCTGCTGAACATCGTCTGCGGTGCGCCCAATGCCCGCGTGGGCATCCGCGTGCCGTGCGCCACCGTGGGGGCCGAGCTGCCGCCGGGGGAAGACGGCAAGCCCTTCAAAATCAAAATCGGCAAGCTGCGCGGCGTGCAAAGCTTTGGCATGTTGTGCTCGGCCAAAGAGCTGGGCATTGCCGACGACCACGGCGGCCTGCTGGAGCTGCCGCTGGATGCGCCCTTGGGCCAAAACGTGCGCGAGTACCTCAACCTGGACGACACGCTGCTGACCCTGAAACTCACCCCCAACCTGGCGCACTGCCTGTCGGTGTACGGCGTAGCGCGTGAGCTGTCGGCCCTGACCGGTGCGCCGCTGCAGCCGCTGCAGTTCAACACCGCCGCCGTGGGCCATAGCGACGTGCTGCCGGTCAAGGTGCAGGCCACTGACCTGTGCGGGCGCTTTTCCGGGCGCATCGTGCGCGGCGTCAATACCCAGGTGGCCACCCCGCAGTGGATGGTCGATCGCCTGGCACGCTGCGGCCAGCGTGCGGTAGCACCGTTGGTCGATATTTCCAACTACGTCATGTTTGAACTGGGCCAGCCCAGCCATATTTTTGACTTGGACAAAATTCAGGGCGGCCTACACGTGCGCTGGGGGCAGGAGGGCGAACAGCTCAAGCTCCTGAACGGCAACACCGTTACCGTGGACGGCCAAGTCGGCGTGATTGCCGATGACCAGGGGCTGGAATCCCTGGCCGGCATCATGGGGGGCGAGGCCACCGCCGTCTCGGACAGTACCCAGAACATCTATATCGAAGCCGCGTTTTGGTGGCCCAAGGCCGTGGCCGGGCGTTCGCGCCGCTTTAACTTCTCGACCGATGCCGGTCACCGCTTTGAGCGCGGGGTGGACCCTGCCCATACGGTTGAAGTGATTGAACGCATCACCGAGCTGGTGCTGCAAATTTGCAGCACCCCCGCCACCACCTGTGGCCCCATTGACGACCAGCAGCCCAACGTGCCCGCGCCCAAGCAGGTGCAACTGCGCGTGGCCCGTGCCAGCAAAGTCATCGGCATGCCGGTGACCGAGCAGCAATGCGTGGCCGCTTTGAACGGCCTGGGCCTGCCCGCTACCGGCCAGGATGGTGTGGTCACCGTCACGGCGCCGACTTTCCGCTTCGATATCAATCTGGAAGAAGACCTGATTGAAGAAGTGGCACGCATGATCGGCTACGACAAGCTGCCCACCACCAAGCCGCTGGCCCCCATCGCGCCCAAGCTGCGCGCAGAAAACCGCCGCAGCCCCTTTGCCGTGCGCCGCCAACTGGCGGGCTTGGGCTACCAGGAAACCATCAACTTCAGCTTTGTGGAAGCCGCTTGGGAGCGTGATTTGGCCGGGAACACCGACCCGGTGCAGTTGCTCAACCCCATCGCCAGCCATTTGAGCGTGATGCGCTCTTCGCTCATCGGTTCGCTGCTGCAAGTTTTGAAGTTCAACCTCGACCGCAAGGCCCCGCGCGTGCGCGTGTTCGAGCTGGGCCGGGTGTTCTGGAAAGATGCCAGCGTGCAAGGCAGCGACACGGCCGTGCAAGGCTTTGCCCAGCCCATGCGCGTGGCTGGCCTGGCCTACGGCAGCAGCAGCCCCCTGCAATGGGGCGAGGCCGAGCGCAAGGTGGACTTCTTCGATGCCAAAGGCGATGTCGAGGCCCTGCTGGCCCCTCTGCAAGCCACGTTTGAAGCCGCAGAACACCCGGCCATGCACCCCGGGCGCTGCGCCCGCGTGCTGGTGGCTGGACAGGCCATAGGTTTTGTCGGCGAGCTGCATCCGAAATGGCGCCAGCAGTGGGATTTGCCCCAGGCCCCGGTGCTGTTTGAGCTGGACTTGGCCGCCGTGCTGCAACGCCCCGTGCCCCAGTTCCGCAGCGTGCCCAAGCACCAGGCGGTGGAGCGCGACATTGCCGTGGTGGTCAAGGAAAGCGTCACCCACGCCCAGCTGATGGCCGCCGTACAAGCTGCCGTTGCCCCCGAGGTACTGCGCCGCGCCGTGCTGTTTGACGTCTTCCGCCCGAAAAAGCTCAAAGCTGGCGAAGAAGCCGCCCCCGGCAGCCTGGCCCAGGACGAGAAAAGCCTGGCCGTACGCCTGACCCTGGGCCGCATGAACGAGGCATTGAGCGATGCCGACATCGACACGGCCATGCAGGCCGCCATTGCCGCCCTGACCGCGCAACTGGGCGCGAAACTGCGAGGATAAAACCATGACCGATAAAGATACCGACGCCCTGCTGGACGGCCTGACCGATGGCGCCTTGACCAAGGCCGAGCTGGTGGACACCCTGTTCGAGCAGATGGGCATGAACAAGCGTGAAGCCAAAATCGTGGTGGACAAGTTTTTCGACCTCATCAGCGACACCCTGGTGCGCGGTGAAGACGTGAAGCTCTCCGGCCTGGGTAATTTCCAGGTGCGCGAGAAAGCCCCGCGCCCTGGGCGCAACCCGCGCACGGGGGAGCTGGTACCGATCGCCGCCCGCCGTGTGGTCACCTTCCACGCCAGCGCCAAGTGCAAGGAGCGCATGCTCGCAGCTGCCGAGTAAGCGCATAACGCAGCCGTGGTATGAAATAACCCGCGTTTGCCTAAAAACACGGGTTTTCCAGGTTACAATCCTGAGCTTCGGCGTGTAGCGCAGCCTGGTAGCGCACTTGCATGGGGTGCAAGGGGTCGCGAGTTCGAATCCCGCCACGCCGACCAATTTGAAGCCTTCTACCTTTGGTAGAAGGCTTTTTTGCGTATGGTGCTGTAGCCTGGGTATGCTATGGTTTTCATACCATCAAGCATTGAGCAGGCTTGGTTTTTTAGCCTTGGGGGATAAGCAATGATGTATACCGCTGTGGAGCGCCGCCGCTGGCTGCAATGGATGGGCTGGACTGCCGCCGCTGGCATGGTGGGCAGTCCCGCATGGGCTGCCACTGCAGGCACTACAGGCACCCAAGCCCACACCAAGCCCCGGACGCTGTGGCCCCAAGACAGCCGCGTGCCCGGCGGTGTGGCACGTCTGGCACTCGGCCCTGCGGCCAGCCGCCCCCAGTTGCGCTTTCACGATGCGCCCGTGTTGGTGCTGGGCGATGCCATGGCGTGGACGGCCTTGGTGGGCATTCCCTTGGCGACGGCCCCAGGTGCCTACGATCTCTCGGTCACCATGGATGGCAAGCAGCGCACCGAGCGCTTGGTGGTGCAGGCGAAGAAATACCGCGAGCAGCGCCTGCAAGTTGCGCCCAAGACCGTGAATTTGTCGCCTCAAGACCAGGCCCGTTACGAGCGCGAGGCCGCGCACTTGAAAACGGTCATGGCCAGCCTGGTGCAGCCCCTGCCCATGGCGGCCCACCTACAGATGCAGGTACCCGTGCCGGGGCGGCGTTCCAGCAGTTTTGGCCTGCGCCGTGTCTTTAACGGTGAAGCCCGCAATCCGCACAGCGGCATGGACATTGCTGCACCGACCGGCACGCTGGTGAAAGCCCCCTTGGCCGGGCAAGTGGTGGATGTGGGGGACTATTTTTTCAACGGTGGCACCGTTTGGCTGGACCACGGCGGTGGCCTGCTGAGCATGTACTGCCACTTGAGCCAGGTGGACTGCCAACCCGGCGATAGGCTGCGCGCAGGCGATGCCTTTTGCAAGGTCGGTGCAACTGGGCGCGTCACGGGGCCACACCTGCATTGGGGCGTGATGCTCAACCGTGCCATGGTCGACCCGGCGCTGTTTATTTAATTTACGGAGCGTCCTTGTCTTGCGCAAGGTAGCGCTCTACCAGTTCAAAAAAACTGTCGTAGAAGCTGCGTTTGGAAATGGTTTCGCTGCCGACCTTGACCAGCGAGTCGCTGCTGGAGGAAAACGGCAGCGATAGCGACCCCAGGGCGCTAACCCCTACGCTGGCCGACGTGGCGCTTTTCTTGAGCGCATAGCGGTCTTGTAGCGCCGTGGCAAAGCCGAGGCTGACTTCGCCGTCGCTGGTGTGGGGGACGCAGACCACGCGGAAGTTGATTTCCAAATTGGTCTCGGCGTTGGGCTGAAAATTCTTGCGCCCTTCGATCAGGTCTTCGGTACGGGCGTTGGTGATATAGCCTTGACTCAGGAGGGCCCGGCGCGCGGCTTCACAGGTCTGGGCGGGCGTGGCATCGAACCCGCGCGAAAACGTGGCGCTTGAATTGAAGTCCTCTTGCACCTTGAGTGGCTTCGTCGTGCCGGTTGAACAAGCCCCTAAGCTCCCTAAAACGCCTAGGGCTCCTGCGAGGATGGCCATTTTCCCCAACGTCCCCCAGCGGGTTGCATTCAACAAGCCAACAGCACCTAAGCGCACACAACCTCCTTGTGGTCACAGCCGGGTTCGCACCACCCTACCTTGGGGGCGACAACGCGCTGGGCCAAGACCAGCCAATCTATCACGATGTAAGAGTCCGAATTTTGCACCATCGGCTGCCCTGCAAAGGCCGTATTGGGCAGGTGGATCAGGCAAATTCTGCAGCGTGGATTTGGGCGGGCAGGGCCATGACGCGGTAGGCCACCACGTCCAGGGCGGGGTAGCTCACGCCTTGTTTGTCGGTCCAGACCTTGGGGGTCAAGGGGCCAACCAGGGAGACGATGTCGCCCTCTTGCAATTCCATGAGTTGCTTGCAGGGTACGGGGTCAAAGGCGACCACGTTGACAAATAGGCTGCTGGGGCTTTCCGCGCCGGCGTTGGCGCGGAGGTTGCCGTCGCCGACGGTGGCGCGCATACGGGCCACCATGAAGGTTTTGCCAAAGCGGTCGGTGCGTTCGCTGGGGTCGGTGGTCAGGCGTCCGGTAATCAGGCCTTCGATCATCAATAAAACTTTCGACACCTATGGTGTGCAAAAAATATAAAAAAATAATAAAAAAGCCAACACGTGGTGTTGGCTTTTTGGAAAAACACTGGTCGGCGTGGCGGGATTCGAACTCGCGACCCCTTGCACCCCATGCAAGTGCGCTACCAGGCTGCGCTACACGCCGACAAGACCGCTATTCTATAACGAAAAATAAGGTGTTTTTGGCGTTTTCTGGGAATTTTTTACCAGGAAAGTGGCAGAAAATCGCCGGTTGTGTATTTTTTAGGAATGTCTGCGCTTTATGACCGCTACCCCCACCCCCCGCCCCGCTTTACCCGACCATTTGTCCATTGATCCGCGTAGCCCGCACTTTGTTGCCGAGGTGTTTGAGCACGATATCGGCATCCGCTTCAAGGGCCAGGAGCGCAATGACGTGGAGGAATACTGCATCAGCGAAGGCTGGGTGAAAGTGCCTGCCGGAAAAACGCTGGACCGCAAGGGGCGGCCTTTGCTCATCAAGCTCACCGGCCCGGTGGAGGCTTACTACCGCTGATGGCTGCCTGGTCGCTGTAATAAAAAAGGCTCTGCGTGCAGAGCCTTTTTGTTTTTGGCTAAAGAGGGGGCTTAGCCCTGTTCTAGCCCTGTTGCTGGCGGCGTTCCTCTGCCATGCAGGCAGCGGCCGTAAAAATAATGTCGGTCGAGGAGTTGAGCGCAGTTTCTGCCGAATCCTGCAGCACACCGATGATGAAGCCCACGGCCACGACCTGCATGGCTACGTCGTTGGAGATGCCAAACAGCGAGCAGGCCAGCGGAATCAGCAGCAGTGAACCGCCCGGCACGCCCGAGGCACCGCAAGCGCACACGGCAGAGACGGCGCACAGCAAGATGGCTGTAGGAATATCCACGGCAATGCCCAGGGTGTGCGCTGCCGCCAGCGACAGTACGCTGATGGTGATGGCCGCACCGGCCATGTTGATGGTCGCACCCAGGGGAATGGCGACGCCGCAGGTGGTGGGGTCCAGGTTCAGGCGCTTGGCAATGGCCAGGTTCACCGGAATATTGGCCGCCGAGCTGCGGGTAAAAAAGGCGGTGACGCCGCTTTCGCGCAGGCACATCAGCACCAGGGGGTAGGGGTTGCGGCGAATCTTCCACCACACGATGACGGGGTTGACCACCAGGGCAATCAGCAGCATGCAGCCAATCAGCACCAGCAGCAGGTGACCGTAGTCCAGCAGCACCTTGGTGCCGGTGGTGGCAATGGTCGAGGCCACGAGGCCAAAAATACCGATTGGGGCCAGGCGAATCACGGCCTGGATGATGAGGGTGATGCCGTGCGAGAAATCGGCCATCACCTGGCGGGTGTGCTCAGCGCCTTGGCGCAGGGCGATGCCGATACCCACGGCCCACACCAAGATACCGATGTAGTTGGCGTGCAGCAGGGCGTTGACGGGGTTGTCCACAGCGTTTTTGGCCAGTTGCAGCAGCACCTCGCTGATGCCGCCCGGCGCAGCCATGCCGGTGGCCGCGTCTTTCAATGCCAAGGTGGTGGGCCAGAGCATGCTGGCGATGACGGCCACCACGGCAGCGCTGAAGGTGCCGATCAGGTACAGCCACAAAATGGGCTTGAGCTGGGTGGTCTGGCCGGGGCGCTGGCTGCTGATGGCTGCAATCACCAAGATAAACACCAGCACCGGGGCCACGGCTTTCAGGGCTGAGATGAACAGGGTGCCCAGAATTTCAATGCGGGCAGCAGCCTCGGGCCACAGCAGCGCCAAGGCGGTGCCGCAGATCAGGCCAAGCACGATTTGGGTGACGATGCTGGTGCGCTGGGCCCAGCGCAGGATAGGACGGTGAATCATGATGGGGGTACCACTATGGATAAGCAGTCAGCCCAGGCTGGTGGCCCAAGTCAACTGCAATAAAGAACGGAAAGGGGAGAACAGCAAAAACGCGCGAGTGTAAGGGGGCGGGCGATGGCCCAAGGGTTTGTCCGTGCATTCAATTCATGCTGTCGCCCGTGTGTCAGCGCTTTGTTGTTCCTAGGCACTGCAGGCTAGATGGCCTTGCCCTGATAATGCGCACCCTATGTCTTCCCCTAAAGTTCTATTTGGCTTTCACGCCGTTGGCGTGCGCTTGAAAACGGCCCCTCACACGATTGAGGAGGTGTATTACGAATCCACCCGGCGCGATGCCCGCATGCGCCAGTTCCTGGCCCGGGCCCGCGAAGCCGGGGTGCGCTTGATTGAGGCTGATGCGCTGCGCATCGCCAAGCTCGCTGGCAGCCACGGCCACCAAGGGGTGGCCGCGCGCGTGCAGCCCTTGGCGCAGCAAAATTCGCTCGATGACCTGCTCGATGGCCTGGACGCCCAGGGCGTGCGCAACCCCTTGCTGCTGGTGCTCGATGGCGTGACCGACCCGCACAACCTGGGGGCCTGCCTGCGCGTGGCCGATGGCGCAGGCGTGCACGCGGTGATTGCGCCCAAGGACCATGCTGCCGGTATCAGCGCCATCGTCGCCAAGGTGGCCAGCGGCGCGACCGAGACCGTGCCCTACTTTATGGTGACCAACTTGGCCCGCACGCTCAATGAGCTCAAGGAGCGCGGTATCTGGGTCATTGGTACCAGTGGCGATGCGCCGCACAGCCTGTACCAGTCGGACTTCACCGGGCCGGTGGCCCTGGTATTGGGCGCAGAAGGCGACGGTATGCGCCAACTGACGCGCAAGACCTGTGATGCACTGATCCACATCCCCATGCAGGGCGCAGTCGAGAGCCTGAACGTCTCCGTTGCCAGCGGTGTGTGCCTGTATGAAGCGTTGCGCCAGCGCCAGGCAGCAGCTGTAGTCGTGGCCGCCTCCAGCACAGGGGCCTAAGCGATGTTGATGTACCCGCAAATCAACCCCGTTGCGCTGCAACTGGGGCCGCTGGCTGTGCATTGGTATGGACTGACTTACCTCGCAGCGTTTGGCCTGTTCATGCTGCTGGGGCTGCGCCGCCTGCAGCATCCGGCGTTTAGCCAGTTGCCGCCCGCGCAGGCCTGGAGCCGCAAGGACGTGGAGGACATCCTTTTTCTCGGGGTGTTGGGCGTCATCGTTGGTGGCCGCCTGGGCTATTGCCTGTTCTACAAACCAGGCTACTACCTGGCCCACCCGCTGGAGATTTTTGCCGTCTGGACGGGCGGCATGAGCTTTCACGGCGGCCTGCTGGGCGTTATCGCCGCCATGCTGTGGTTTGCCCATTCGCGCCAGCGCCCCTGGCTGCAGGTGGCCGATTTCGTTGCCCCCTGCGTGCCCACAGGGCTGGCCGCCGGGCGGGTGGGTAACTTCATCAATGGTGAGTTATGGGGCCGCTTTGCCCCGGCCGACCTGCCCTGGGGCATGGTGTTTCCCCACAGCGGCAGCATGCTGGCGCGTCACCCTTCGCAGATTTATCAATTTTTGCTCGAAGGTCTTTTGCTTTTTGTATTGCTATGGTGGTACGCCCGTGGCCCGCGTAAAACGGGTCAAGTGGCTGGTGCCTTCTTGGTCGGCTACGGCAGCCTGCGCTTTATTGCCGAGTATTTCCGCGAGCCTGATGACTTCCTGGGCCTGCTCTCCCTGGGCCTGAGCATGGGCCAATGGCTGTGCGTGCCCATGGTGGCGCTGGGCGTGCTGCTGTGGGCCTGGGCCAGTCGCCAGCCTGCACAGGCTATTAAATAAAGAGCTGTTACCGCTTGCTGTATCTGTGTTTCAAGGTCTTTTATACTTGAAATCCTTATAAATACAGCGCGAGCAGCTATTGAATTAAAAGCGAATAAAAGTAATGGCACCCCGGTTTGCATCGGGGTGCCATTGTTTTTTTATGTGATCAGCCTCTGGCCTGAAAGCTGCTGGGCTGAGTGCGGCAACTGGCTGCTTAACGCAGCACCAGGATGGGGCGGCCCGAGTGGGTCAGCACGTGCTGGGTTTCGCTGCCCAGCAGCAGACGCTTGATGCCCTTGCGCCCGTGCGAGGCCATGACGATCAGGTCCACGTCTTGCTTATCTGCTGCGGCGATGATGGACTCGGCCACCAAATCGGACTTCGCCACCGAGGTCTTGACCGTCACGCCCAGGGTTTTGCCCTCGGCCTTGATGGCGCTCAATTGCGCTTGCGCCTGGGTGGTCCACTGTGCTTCGATGCGTTTGATTTCTGCAATATCCACGGTTGCGCCACCTTCCAGGTAGCTGCGCGGATAGCGCGGAATGACCCGCAGCACGATGAGCGTGGCATCCGTGAGTTTGGCCAGCGACAGCGCATGCTGCACAGCCTTGTCCGAGAGGGCCGAACCATCGGTAGTGACCAAAATACGTTCGTACATGAGAGCTTTCTCCTGAGTCAGTGGTACGCCGTAGCTTACGCTATGAATAACTGAGTAGGACATAAAGCCATGGCTTAATTGGCTTGACGTGTGTCAAAGCGTTTATGATGCGGCCCCGCAAACCCTATGACCATGTTCTCGTCTAGCCCTTTACTGCAAGAGGCTCAGTCCCCCCTTTCGCAAGAGCATAGGTCGCAGCCCCCTGAAGATGTACTCCTGCTCGACGACCCGCAGGAGTGGCCCTACTTTGGCAAACCCTTGGGGGAGGCTGCACCTGTCGCGTCTGCTGCCGATCCGGCCACCATCCCCGTGTGGGACTCACAGGTGGTGCTGGAGGGGATGTACTGCGCCACCTGCGCGCTCACGATTGAAGACGCCTTGCGCAAAGTGCCCGGTGTACAGCAGGTCGAAGTCTCTGCCGCCGCCCAGCGCGCCCGCGTGGTGTGGGATGCGCGGCAGGTGCTGCCTTCGCAATGGTTTGCCGCCGTGCAACAGGCCGGTTACCGCGCCATACCGGCGCAGGATGCGCAGCTTAAGGCCCTGCGCCAGGCGCAAGGCCGCAAAATGCTTTGGCGCTGGCTGCTGGCCGCCTTTTGCATGATGCAGGTGATGATGTACGCCTGGCCCGCGTACCAGGCCCAGGCTGGCGACCTGTCGCTGGAGATGGAAACCCTGCTGCGCTGGGCTTCCTGGGTAATTTGTATTCCCATGCTGATTTTTTCCTGCGGCCCGTTTTTCTCGGGTGCCTGGCGTGACATCCGTCATAAGCGCATCAGCATGGATTTACCCGTGGCCCTGGGGATGGCGATTACTTTTGCCATCAGTAGCTGGGGCACCTTTAACCCCCAAGGTATTTTTGGCCGCGAGGTGTATTTCGACTCGCTTTCCATGTTTGCTGCGTTTTTGCTGGCGGGCCGCTGGCTGGAAGTGCGCCTGCGCGACCGCACCGCCGGGGCCCTGGAGAGCGTGCTCAACCGCCTACCGGAAAGCGTGCTGCGCCAGGCCGAGGATGGCAGCTTTAGCCGTGTGGCCTTGCGCCGCATTGCCGTGGGCGATGTGCTGCGCATCCTGCCTGGGCAGGCGTTTGCCGCTGATGGCGTGATTGTCGAAGGCCGCACCCAGGCCGATGAGGCGCTGCTGACCGGCGAGTCGCGCCCCATCAGCAAAACCGTGGGCAGCGCAGTGGTGGCCGGTAGCTTTAACTTGCACGCCCCCGTGTGCATGCAGGTGCAGGCCCTGGGTGGGCAAACACGTTTTGGGCAGATTGTGGGTTTGATGGAAGGTGCCGCTACGCAAAAGCCGCGCCTGGCGCAATTGGCTGATAAAGCGGCTGGCCCGTTTTTACTCATCGTGCTGCTGCTGGCCGCCGCCACCGCCGTGTATTGGTGGCCCCACGACCCCGGCCAAGGCCTGATGTATGCCGCCGTGGTGCTGATCGTCACCTGCCCCTGTGCGCTGTCCTTGGCTACGCCGGTAGCCATTCTGACTGGCCGCCGGTACGCTGGCCCGTCAGGGTGTGTTGGTACGCAATCTCCAGGCGCTGGAAACGCTGGCGCAGCTCAAGGTACTGGTGTTCGATAAAACCGGCACCTTGACCGAAGAGGGCATGGCTGTGAGCGCCAGCTACGGTGCCGATGGTCAGGCGCTGCCCGCTTGGTGGTCCGATTTGGCCGTCACGCTGGCGCGGCAATCCCTGCACCCGGTTTCCGTGGCCGTGCAAGGCTTAGCCTCTGCCGAGGCATCTGCAAGCGATATGGTTGCGTGGCAGGTCTTGGCGCTGGAGGAATTGGCCGGCCAAGGGCTGCGCGCCCAGGTGCAGGCCCCCGGCCACTGGGGCGGGCAGCCGCGCTGGGTGCGCTTGGGCTCGCTGGCCTTTGCCGCGCAGGGGCAGTGGCCACACACCTACACCCAGGCGGTGTATTTAGCGCTGGAGGCAGCAGCAGATGGGGCGGCAGAGGGCGCGGCCCCCACGCCGCTGGCGGCCTTTGTCCTGCAGGAGCGTGTACGCCCCCAGGCTGCCCGCGTTGTGCGGGCGCTGCAAGCGCAGGGCGTGCAGGTGCAATTACTTTCGGGCGACAGCGCATCCGCTGCTGCTCCGGTAGTCCAAGCTGTGGGCATTACCCAGTGGCAGGCAGCGTGCACACCGCAGGACAAGCTCGCCGCCATCCAGGCGCTGCAGGCCCAGGGGCTGACGGTGGGTATGGTGGGCGATGGCCTGAACGATGGCCCGGTGCTAGCGGGGGCCGATGTTTCCTTCGCCTTTGGCCGCGCCGTGCCGCTGGCTCGGGCGCGTTCGGACTTGGTGGTGCTGGGCACGGATTTGACCCAGGTGCCCCAGACGCTGGCGTTTGCGCGAAAAACGTTGCGCATCGTGCGGCAAAACCTGTGGTGGGCTGCCGCCTACAACGCTATTTCCGTGCCCTTTGCCGCCGTGGGGCTGGTGCCGCCGTGGCTGGCGGGGTTGGGCATGGCGGCCAGTTCTTTATGGGTGGTGCTCAACGCCGCGCGGTTGGCTAGGCAGGCATCGCCGGTACTTGCGCAGGCGGCGCCTTCGCCTGCATTGGCGCAGCCTGCTTGCGCCCTAGGGGAGAGGTGATGGATATTCTGTATTTGCTCATTCCACTGTCCGTGGTGCTCGTGCTTTTTATAGCTGCAGCCCTATGGTGGGCGGTGCATAGAGGCCAATTTGAAAGCGTTGAACAAGAGGGTGAACGCATTCTTCGACAGGATTGACGTGAGTCAATAATTTTAAAAGCCGAAACGGCGAAACTTTTGTCTGCAATTTAAGAGGTGCAAGATGGACTATGTAAAAACAAGTACTGTCCACTACAACGACAAGGTAGTGCGGCAGCTTTCAATCATGGCCGTAGTTTGGGGCGTGGTTGGGATGCTGGTAGGGGTGTTTGTCGCCTCCCAGTTGGCCTGGCCCGAGCTGAACTTTGATATTTCATGGCTAAGCTTTGGGCGCCTGCGCCCACTGCACACCAATGCGGTGATTTTTGCCTTTGGTGGCTCGGCCCTGATGGGGACCAGCTACTACGTGGTGCAACGCACCTGCCAGACCACGCTGTTTGCCCCCAAGCTGGCAGCGTTTACCTTCTGGGGCTGGCAACTGGTTATCGTTGCTGCAGCCATCAGCCTGCCCCTGGGCTTTACCCAGGCCAAGGAGTACGCTGAGCTGGAATGGCCCATTGACCTGCTGATCACCGCCGTGTGGGTGTCCTACGCCATCGTGTTCTTTGGCACGATCGGTACGCGCAAGGTCAAACACATCTACGTGGCCAACTGGTTCTATGGTGCTTTCATCATCGCCATTGCCCTGCTGCACGTAGTCAACAACGTCTCGATTCCCGCTGGCTGGATGAAGAGCTACTCCGCCTACGCTGGTGTGCAAGACGCCATGGTGCAATGGTGGTACGGCCACAACGCCGTGGGCTTTTTCCTGACCGCGGGCTTCCTGGGCATGATGTACTACTTCATTCCCAAGCAGGCCGGTCGCCCGGTGTATTCCTATCGCCTGTCGATCGTGCACTTCTGGGCCTTGATCTTCACTTACATGTGGGCTGGTCCGCACCACCTGCACTACACCGCCCTGCCGGACTGGACCCAGTCGCTGGGTATGGTGTTCTCGCTCATCCTGCTGGCTCCGTCCTGGGGCGGCATGATCAACGGCATCATGACCCTGTCGGGTGCCTGGCACAAACTGCGTGACGATCCGATCCTGCGCTTCCTGATCGTGTCGCTGTCCTTCTACGGTATGTCTACCTTTGAAGGCCCAATGATGGCTATCAAAACCGTGAACGCCCTGTCGCACTACACCGAATGGACCGTGGGCCACGTGCACTCGGGTGCCCTGGGCTGGGTGGGTTTGGTGACCATGGGTTCGCTGTACTACCTGGTGCCCCGTCTGTTTGGCCGCACCGAGATGTATTCCAAGTCGGCCATTGAGCTGCACTTCTGGCTGGCTACCATCGGCATCGTGCTGTACATCGCTTCCATGTGGATTGCCGGTGTGATGCAAGGTCTGATGTGGCGTGCCGTCAACCCCGATGGCACCCTGACCTACACCTTCGTGGAAAGCGTGAAAGCCACGCACCCCTTCTACGTGATCCGTGTGGTCGGTGGCCTGCTGTTCCTGTCGGGCATGGTGATCATGGCCTGGAACGTGCTCAAGACCGCTGCTGTCGGTCGCCCCACCCAAGTGCCTGTGCCTGCCGTGGCCGCACACGCTTAAGTGTCCTTAGGGAGAGTTCTTCACTATGTCTACAAACAACAACAACGCGCCCAAGGGGTTTACCCATGAGCGGGTGGAAACCAGCAACTTCCTGCTGATTGTTTTGACCTTCTTGGTGGTGGCCGTCGGTGGTTTGGTGGAAATTGTTCCGCTGTTCTTCCAAAAGTCGACTACGGAAGCCATTGAGGGCGTCAAGCCCTACAAACCCCTGGCACTGATGGGCCGCGACGTCTACATCCGCGAGGGCTGCTACAACTGCCACTCGCAGATGATTCGCCCCTTCCGGGCCGAGACCATGCGCTATGGTCACTACTCGGTAGCTGGTGAATTCGTCTACGACCACCCCTTCCAGTGGGGCTCCAAGCGTACCGGCCCTGACCTGCACCGCGTAGGTGGCCGCTATAGCGACGAGTGGCACCGTATCCACTTGAACAACCCGCGTGACGTGGTGCCCGAGTCCATCATGCCCTCCTACCCTTGGCTGGAGCGTGACTTGGTCGACCACACCGTGGTGGCCCAGCGTATGGAAGCCTTGCGCAAGGTTGGCGTGCCCTACACCGACGAGGAAATTGCCGGTGCAGAAGAAGCCATCAAGGGTAAAACTGAAATGGATGCTGTGATTGCCTACCTGCAAGGTCTGGGCACAGCGCTGCGCTAAAAAAGGAGAAAAGACCATGGACATCACAACCATGCGCATAGTGGTCACTGTGGCCTCCATGGTCTGCTTCATCGGTATTGCTGTGTGGGCCTACGCCCGCAGCAATAAGGAACGTTTCGATGAGGCAGCCCATCTGCCCTTTGAGCAAGATTAACTTCTCCCCTTGAACGAGAACAAGTTATGAGCGATTTCGTAAGCAATTTCTGGTCGGTATATATCTCGATCATTTCCGCAGCCGGCGTTTTTGGCTGTTTGCTGCTGCTGATTCTGACGGCACGCAAGAAAGTCGAATCGGCAGAAGACAACACCACCGGCCACGTCTGGGACGGTGACCTGCGTGAGCTGAACAACCCCATGCCCCGTTGGTGGATGTGGCTGTTTGTCTCCACCATTGTCTTTTCCGTCTTTTACCTGATTGCCTATCCTGGCATGGGTTCGTTCTCTGGCCAGTTTGGCTGGACGCAGGTCGGCGCCTATGAAGCCGAAGTGCGTAAAGCCGAAGCCGACCTGGAGCCGCTGTATGCCCGCTTTACGGCCATGAGCGCAGAAGACATGGCCAAGGACCAGCAAGCCATGGCCATTGGTGCCAACCTGTTCCAGAACAACTGCGCCCAGTGCCACAGTTCGGACGCCCGTGGCGGTAAATCCTTCCCCAACTTGACCGATAACGATTGGTTGCATGGCGGTTCACCCGAGAAAATCCATGAAACCATCACCCAAGGTCGTATGGGCATGATGCCCCCCATGGCTGCAGCCGTAGGTACGGAAGACGACGTGAAAAACGTTGCCAACTATGTGCTGAGCCTTTCGGGCAGTCCCCACGACGAAGCCAAAGCCGCTTTGGGTAAGGACAAGTTCGTCGCCTGTGCAGCCTGCCACGGTGCTGACGGCAAAGGTAATCAAGCCTTGGGTGCGCCTAATCTCACAGACGATATCTGGTTACATGGCTGGGGCGAAGCAGCAGTTATGGACATGATTAATAATGGCAAGATGAATGTCATGCCTCCGCAAGCCAAGGAAAACGGGGGCAAGCTGACGCCAGCGCAGGTCGATGTGCTGACGGCATATATCTGGAGTTTGTCGAACAAACCCGATGCAGCCAACTAATTTCCCCTAGTTGAGAAAAAGCGGCATTCCATGCCGCTTTTTTTATGGCGTATTGATTTGGAAAATCTAATGAAACCTGAAGACAATAAAAAATCGCAAAGGATGGTGCCGAAAAAATCGGAATCCACCCAAGCGCATTCATTTTATGAAGCGCATAAAAAGGTGTACCCGCGCTCGATCAGCGGCTACTTTATGCGTTGGCGCTGGTTCATGGTGTGGGTCACTCAGCTGGTTTTTTATGGTTTGCCCTGGCTGCAGTGGGGCGAGCGGCAAATGGTGCTGTTCGACATTGGTGCCCGCCGGTTTTACTTCTTCGGCATGGTGCTCTACCCCCAGGACATTATTTACCTGGCCGCCTTGTTGATTATTTGTGCGCTAGCGCTGTTCTTGTTTACTGCGGTGGCCGGGCGTCTGTGGTGCGGCTTTAGCTGCCCGCAAACGGTGTATACCGAGATCTTCATGTGGATTGAGCAAAAGGTCGAAGGCGACCGCAGTGCTCGCTTGCGCTTGGATAAAAGTGGCTGGACTTTTGAAAAAATCTGGCGCAAGTCGCTCAAACAATTCCTGTGGATTGCTGTCTCGTTCTGGACGGGGTTTAGCTTTGTCGGCTTTTTCGTCCCTATTCGTGAGCTAGGTAGCGAGCTGCTGCATCTGCAGGGTACGTGGCAGATTTTCTGGGTGTTTTTCTACGGCTTTGCCACCTATGGCAATGCAGGCTATTTGCGTGAACAAGTCTGCAAATACATGTGCCCCTACGCCCGTTTTCAAAGCGCCATGCTCGACAGCGACTCTTTGATTGTGAGCTACGACCCAGCCCGTGGGGAAGCGCGGGGTCCACGTAAAAAAGGCAGTGATTACAAGGCCCAAGGCCTGGGTGACTGTATTGACTGCACCTTGTGCGTACAGGTCTGCCCGGTAGGGATTGATATTCGCAATGGCTTTCAATATGAATGTATTGGCTGTGGTCTGTGTATTGATGCCTGCGACAGTGTGATGGATACCATGCAGTATCCGCGTGGTTTGATTCGTTTTACAACCCAAAATGGAGTGACCAAGGGCTGGGCCAAGTCTAAAATCCTGCGCAATGTTTTCAGGCCTCGGGTGCTGATTTATTCGGCCATCCTTATTGGTTTAAGTATTGCAACCGTGGTCAGTATGGGCATGCGCCAGCCTTTGAAGGTGGATATTATTCGTGATCGGGCTTCTATTGCACGTATTGTGGCTGGGGGTAAATTGGAAAATATTTACCGCCTGCAAATCATGAATGCAACAGAGTCGGAACAGAAATACCGTATTCAGGTGCATGGTTTGGATCATATCGAGCTGGTAGAAGGGCATGAGATCACGGTTCAGCCGACTGAAACCATCGGGCTTTCTGCCCGTGTTCAAATCCCCTACGGTTCTGCCAGCAGCGGTTCGCACCCCATTGTGTTTGATGTCGATGCGCAAAGCGGGCAGGGCCGTGTTTCTGAACATTCGGTATTCTTGGTACCGCGTTAATTGATGGATAAAGGTATTGTCATGGCACAAGTGCAAGAGCCTAAGGCTTCCACACCGTGGTGGAAATTTGGCCACGTCTGGCTCATCATCAGTGGGCCTGCCATTGTGGTAGTGGCCGGCATCATTACAGCGGTGATTGCGTTCAATGGCGCAGACCCAGTGATTGATCAGAATTACTATGAAAATGGTATCAATATCAATAAAACGCTGCGGGAAAATGCCAAGAATATGGGGCCGGCGCAGTCCGTGCGCAACCATGCAGCCACACCCGACGATGATTTGCCGTCCCTACAGCCCAAGTAAGGCAAGCTAGCGTGAAATAAAAAATGCCCAGTGAATACTGGGCATTTTTTTGTAAAGTATTTAAAAATTACAGCCCTAATTTAGCTGCCACATAATCCGCATCTTTATCGCCCCGGCCTGAAAGATTGATCAAAATATGGCTATCGGCGGGGAGCTTTGGTGCCACACGCATGGCCCAAGCCACGGCGTGGGCACTCTCCAGCGCGGGAATGATGCCTTCCACGCGCGACAACTGCATAAAGGCGTTCAGCGTTTCCTGGTCGTCCGCTGTTTCGTACTGCACGCGGCCCAGGTCTTTCAAATAGCTGTGTTGGGGGCCAATGCCGGGGTAGTCCAGGCCAGAGGCAATGCTGTGCACGGCAGCGGGCACGCCGGGCGTGTCTTCCAGCACATAGCACTTCATGCCGTGGATTTCGCCGGGCTTGCCCATGGTCAAAGTGGCGGCGTGGCGGCCGGCTTTGTCCGTGCCCTCACCGGCAGGCTCTACGCCCACCAGCTTGACGTTGGCATCTTGTAAAAAGGCGGTAAACATGCCGATGGCGTTGCTGCCCCCGCCCACGCAGGCAGCCACATAGTCAGGCAGGCGGCCATGCTTGGCCTGGAACTGCTCGCGGGCTTCGCGGCCAATGATGCTTTGGAAGTCACGCACCATCATCGGGAAGGGGTGGGGGCCCACCACGGAGCCAATGGCGTACAGGTAATCCGTAGGGTTGGAGAGGTATTCCTCAAACGCGCTATCGACCGCCTCTTTCAGCGTGGCTGCGCCGCGTGTCACGGGGACCAGCTTGCAACCCAGGATGCGCATTTTGGTGACGTTGGGGTGCTCCTTTTCAATATCCACCTGGCCCATGTGAATTTCGCAGGGGATGCCCACCAGGGCGCAGGCCGTAGCCAGGGCCACACCGTGCTGGCCCGCGCCGGTTTCGGCAATCACTTTTTTTCTTGCCCATGAATTTGGCCAGCAGCGCCTCGCCCAGGCAGTGGTTGATTTTGTGCGCCCCGGTGTGGTTGAGGTCTTCGCGCTTCAGGTGGATTTGCGCCCCGCCCAGTTGCTCAGACAGGCGGCGGGCGTGAAAGATGGGACTGGGGCGGCCCACGTAGTCGGCAAACAACTGGGCCAGCTCGTTCTGAAAGTCCTGGCGCTGGGTGATGTCGGCATAAGCGGTGTTGATGGCGTCCATCGCCTGCTTTAAATGCGGGGGTACCAACTGGCCACCGTAGGGGCCAAAAAAACCATCGGCATCGGGCATAGCGGCAAAAGCAGCAGAAGTGGTCATACGGGAAAGATCTTTCGTAGGCTAAAAAATGAGAGCGGTTTGCGCTGGTGTGCCCAGGGCCAAGGCCCATTTTGACGAAAAAAACGCTTGTCTAGCCATCAGCACGCGCAGGCCAGCGCAGGGCACGTACGTAGTTTTGCAACCCAGGGGAAACGCGATAGCCGTTTGAAGCAGTTTTTGTTGACAATCATCGCCACTGGCGTGGCCAGTATTGCCAAAGCACTGCGCCACAAGCCTGATGTTTTGGTGGACGACAAACGCACGCAATCCGTGCAAGGAGACAACATCTATGACAGCGTTACGGCTGCACGTGCCCGAGCCTACCGGCAGACCGGGCGGAAAAACCGATTTTTCCTACCTCATGGTTTCGCCCGCAGGCGCGGTGCGCAGACCCCCCACCGACACCCCCGCGACCGACACTGCCGACCTGGCCACCAGCCTGGTGCGCGTGCTCGATGACGAGGGCCGGGCGCAAGGCCCTTGGGCGCCCGCCATCCACCCGGAACGCTTGCGCCGTGGCCTGCGTGCCATGATGAAGACGCGCATTTTTGATGCCCGCATGGTCTTGGCCCAGCGGCAGAAAAAAAATGTCGTTCTACATGCAGTGCCTGGGAGAGGAGGCTATTGCCATTGCCCAGGCGCAGGCGCTGCAGGAGGGGGATATGCACTTTCCCACCTACCGCCAGCAAGGGCTCTTGCTCTCGCGCGACGACATTTCCATGGTGGAACTGATCTGCCAGCTTATGAGCAACGTGCGCGACCCCAACAAGGGCCGCCAGCTGCCGGTGATGTATTCGTACAAACGCGCCGGGTTTTTCTCGATTTCCGGCAACCTGGCCACCCAGGTGCCCCAGGCCGTGGGCTGGGCCATGGCCTCGGCCATCAAGGGCGATACCAAGATCGCTTCGGCCTGGATTGGTGACGGCTCCACGGCTGAATCGGACTTTCATACCGCGCTCACCTTTGCCCATGTCTACAAAGCGCCCGTCATCGTCAACGTGGTGAACAACCAGTGGGCCATCTCCAGCTTCCAGGCCATTGCCGGGGGCGAGGGCACCACCTTTGCCCAGCGCGGCGTGGGTGTGGGTATTGCCTCGCTGCGCGTGGATGGCAACGACTTCCTGGCCGTGTACGCGGCATCCCAATGGGCGGCGGAGCGCGCCCGCAGCAACAACGGCCCCACGCTGATCGAATGGGAAACCTACCGCGCCGGGCCCCATTCCACATCGGACGATCCGAGCAAATACCGCCCGGTCGACGACTGGAAGCACTTCCCCCTGGGCGACCCGATTGAGCGCCTGAAACAACACCTCATCGTCATGGGCGAGTGGAGCGAGGCGCAGCACCAACAAGCCCAGCAAGAGCTGGAAGCCGAAGTGCTGGCCGCGCAAAAGGAGGCCGAGAGCTATGGCAGCCTGCTCGATGGCCGCGTGCCCAGCGCCGCGACCATTTTTGACGATGTCTACAAAGAAATGCCGGAGCACCTGCGCCGGCAGCGTCAGCAGATGGGGGTGTAAGCCATGAGTGAAATAACCAGCAACGCCGCCACCGTACCTGGGGGGCAGGCGGCTTCTTCCGTGAGCACGATGACCATGATCCAGGCGCTTCGCTCGGGTCTGGACGTGATGATGGCCAAGGACGACAACGTCATCGTCTACGGCGAGGATGTGGGCTACTTCGGCGGCGTGTTCCGCGTGACCGAGGGGCTGCAGAAAAAATACGGCAAAACGCGCTGCTTTGATGCGCCGATTTCTGAGGCCGGCATCGTCGGCACCGCTATTGGCATGGCCGCCTACGGCCTGCGCCCAGCGGTGGAGATTCAGTTTGCCGACTACGTGTACCCGGCGTACGACCAAATCGTCTCGGAGCTGGCCCGTTTGCGCCACCGCTCAGCGGGCGACTTTTTTGCGCCCATCACCATCCGTATGCCTTGCGGCGGCGGCATCTACGGCGGGCAAACGCACAGCCAAAGCCCGGAAGCGGTGTTCACCCACGTGAGCGGCCTGCGTACCGTCATGCCCAGCAACCCCATTGATGCCAAGGGGCTGCTGATTGCTGCCATGGAGTGTGATGACCCGGTCATCTTTTTAGAGCCTAAGCGCCTCTACAACGGCCCGTTTGACGGCCACCACGACAAGCCCGTCGTACCCTGGAACAAGCACGAGCTGGGCCAGGTGCCCGAAGGCTATTACACCGTGCCACTGGACAAGGCGGCGATCTTCCGCCCCGGTAAAGAAGTCACCGTGCTGGCCTACGGCACCATGGTGTGGGTGGCCGAGTGCGCCGCCCGCGAAGCCGGTGTGGATGCCGAGGTGATCGACCTGCGCAGCCTGTGGCCGCTGGATTTGGACACCATTGTCGAATCGGTCAAGAAAACCGGCCGCTGCGTGGTGGTGCATGAAGCCACGCGCACCAACGGCTTTGGTGCCGAGCTGGTGGCCCTGGTGCAAGAGCACTGCTTCTACCATTTGCAAGCCCCCATTGAACGCGTGACGGGTTGGGACACCCCCTACCCCCACGCCCAGGAATGGGCGTACTTCCCTGGTCCTGGCCGCGTAGGCGAGGCGTTGAAGCGCACGATGGAGGCATAAGCAATGGGTATTTACGTAATTCGCGTGCCCGATATTGGCGAAGGCATTGCAGAAGTTGAATTGGTGGCCTGGCATATCGCCCTGGGCGACCACGCCAAAGAAGACCAACCCGTAGCCGACGTGATGACCGACAAGGCCACGGTGGAAATCCCCTGCCACGTCCACGGCAAGGTGATTGCCCTGGGTGCAGCCGTGGGCGAAATGATTGCCGTGGGTGCCGAGCTGATGCGCCTGGAAGTGGAGGGCGAAGGCAATCTGAAAGAAGATGCTCCGCAAACTGTAGCTGCTAGCGCTGGTGAACAAAGCAATACAGATACAAAAGTATCTGAAACACCCGCCAAGCAAGCGCAACCAGCTCCTGAAAAAGAAGTAAAGCCTGCCCCAGCTGCGGTAGCGGCTGCAACGGCCGCCGCCCCTCGCCCCGCTGCCCGCCCCACCGCACTGGCACGCAAAGAAGGTGAGCGCCCGCTGGCATCGCCCGCTGTGCGCCGCCGCGCTTTGGATATGGGCATTGACCTGCGCCTGGTGCATGGCAGCGGCGCAGCCGGGCAAATCTCCCATGCCGACCTGGATGCCTTTGCCGCTGGTCAAGGGCCGGTGCTGGGCGGCAACCCGCAGTATGTGGAGCGGCACGGCGAGGAGGCCATTCCCGTCATCGGCCTGCGCCGCAAAATCGCGCAGAAGATGCAGGAGGCCAAGCGCCGCATCCCGCACTTCAGCTATGTGGAAGAGGTCGATGTGACCGAGCTGGAAGCTCTGCGCCAGCAGCTCAACCAACGGCACGGCGCTACGCGCGGCAAGCTCACGCTGCTGCCGTTCTTGGCCCGGGCCATGGTGCTGGCGCTGCGCCAGTTCCCGCAAATCAACGCCCGTTATGACAACGATGCCGGGGTTGTTACCCGCTTTGAAGCCGTGCACCTGGGCGTGGCCGCACAGACCGACGCGGGCCTGATGGTGCCTGTGCTGCGCCATGCCGAAACCCTGGACCTGTGGGCCAGCGCCGCTGGCATTGCCCGCGTGGCCGAGGGTGCGAAAACCGGCAAGCTACCGCGTGAGGAGTTGACGGGTTCCACCATCACCCTGACCAGTTTGGGGGCGCTGGGCGGCATCGTCAGCACCCCGGTGATTAACCACCCCGAAGTCGCCATCGTCGGCGTGAACCGCATGGTTGAGCGCCCCATGCTGAAAAACGGCCAGGTCGTAGCGCGGCAGTTGATGAATTTGTCCTCCTCGTTTGACCACCGCGTGGTCGACGGCATGGATGCGGCGCAATTCATCCAAGCCATCCGCGCCCTGCTGGAAACCCCGGCACTGCTGTTTGTCGATTAAGGGAGGTCTCAGAACATGAAAGAAATCTCAACCAAGCTCCTGGTCATTGGCGGCGGCCCTGGCGGCTACGTAGCCGCTATCCGCGCCGGACAACTGGGCATTCCCACCGTGCTGGCCGAAGGGGCCAGTCTGGGTGGCACCTGCTTGAACATTGGCTGCATTCCCTCCAAAGCGCTGATCCATGCGGCGCAGGAATTCCAGCACGCCCGCCAGTTTGGCGCGGGCACCTCGCCCCTGGGCATCCAGGTCAGCAACCCGCAGATCGACATCGCGCAGACCGTGCGCTGGAAAGATGGCATCGTCGCCCGCCTGTCGGGCGGTGTCGGGGCGCTGCTGCGTAAAGCCGGCGTACAAGTGCAACGCGGTTGGGCGCAGATTGAAGACGGCAAAACCGCCCTCATCACCCCACACGACGGGGGCGAGCCGGTGCGCGTGCGTTGCGAGCATCTGCTGCTGGCTACGGGTTCCGAGCCCGTGCCGCTGCCGTCCATGCCTTTTGGCGGGCACGGCGGGGCGATTTGGTCATCGACCGATGCGCTTTCGCCCGACGTGCTGCCCAAGCGCCTGGTGGTAGTGGGCGCAGGCTATATCGGGTTGGAGCTGGGTATCGCCTACCGCAAGCTGGGCGTGGAAGTCACCGTGGTGGAAGCCGCCCAGCGCGTGCTGCCCAGCTATGACGAAGAGCTGACCCAGCCGGTGCTGGAAGCCCTGAAAAAAAGCGGTGTCGTGCTGCACCTGGGCTGCAGCGTGGCCGGTTACGACCCGCAGCAAGGTGTGCATGTGCGCAACGCCCGGGCGGACGAGTTCGCGCTGCCAGCCGAGCGGGTACTGGTGGCCGTGGGCCGGCGCCCGCGCACCCAAGGCTTTGGTCTGGAAGGCCTGCAACTGGACATGGATGGGCGCTTTGTCGCCGTCGATGCCCATTGCCGCACCTCGATGCGTAACGTCTGGGCCATTGGCGACGTGACGGGCGAGCCCATGCTGGCCCACCGCGCCATGGCGCAGGGCGAATGCGTGGCCGAGCAAATCGCCGGTAAAAACCGCCGCTTTGAGCCTATGGCCATCCCCGCCGTGTGCTTTACCGACCCCGAAGTGGTGGTGGTCGGCCAAACCCCGCCGCAGGCCGAAGCCGCAGGCGTGGAGGCCATCACCGCCAGCTTCCCCTTTGCTGCCAATGGCCGCGCCATGACGCTGGAAGCCACCGGCGGCTTTGTGCGCGTAGTGGCCCGCAAGAGCGACCACCTCATCCTCGGCTGGCAGGCCGTGGGCCACGGCGTGGCCGAACTGGTGGCCGCTTTTGGCCAAAGCCTGGAAATGGGCGCGCGCCTGGAAGACGTGGCCCACACCATCCACGCCCACCCCACCTTGGGCGAGGCGGTGCAGGAAGCAGCGCTCAAAGCCTTGGGGCAGGCGCTGCATATTTGATAGTAGATAGGCCATGAAAAAAGGCGCTGCAATGCAGCGCCTTTTTTACGCATGAAAGCCCTGCGGCTTTACGCCTGCACCACCTTGGCGATGGCTTGGCAGACGTAGTCCACGTTTTTGCTGTTCAGCGCGGCTACGCAGATGCGGCCCGTGTCGGTGCCGTAGACGCCGAACTCGCTGCGCAGGCGCACCATTTGTTCTTTGCTCAGGCCCGAATAGCTGAACATGCCGATTTGCTGCGTCATGAACGACATATCCTGCTGCACGCCGGCCGCTTGCAGGCCGTCCACCAGTTTTTGGCGCATGGCCTTGATGCGCACGCGCATGCCGCCCAGCTCTTGCTCCCACAGGGTGCGCAGTTCAGGGGTGTTCAGCACCTTGGCCACCACGGCGCCGCCGTGGGTGGGCGGGTTGGAGTAGTTGGTGCGAATCATGATTTTCAGTTGCGAGAGCACGCGGGCGGCTTCGTCCTTGTCCGCGCACAGCACCGACAGCGCCCCAACGCGCTCGCCGTAGAGGCTAAAGCTCTTGGAAAACGAGGTGGAGACAAAGAAAGTCAGGCCCGCAGCGACGAATTTCTGGATGGCAGCGCCGTCTTCCTCAATGCCGTGGCCAAAGCCTTGGTAGGCCATGTCCAGGAAGGGCACCAAATCCTTGGCTTTGACGGCGGCGACCACGGCATCCCACTGCGCGGGGGTGATGTCGTAGCCGGTGGGGTTGTGGCAGCAGGCGTGCAGCACCACGATGGTGCCGGGCGCGGCGGCGTTCAGGCTGGCCAGCATGCCGTCGAAGTTCACACCGCGCCGGGCTGCGTCGTAGTAGGCGTAGGTTTCCACGGTAAAGCCCGCGTTGGAGAACAGGGCGCGGTGGTTTTCCCAGCTCGGGTCAGAGATCAGCACCTTGGCGTTGGGGTTCAGGCGCTTGAGAAAGTCGGCACCGATTTTCAGGCCGCCGGTGCCGCCCAGGGCTTGCACGGTGGCGATGCGGGCGCTGGTTACGGGCTCGGAGTTGGCACCGAACACCAGGGCCTTGACGGCGTTGTCGTAGGCGGCAATCCCGTCGATGGGCAGGTAGCCACGGGCGCTGGGGGTGTCCATCAGGGTTTTTTCAGCCGCTTGTACGCAGGCGAGCAAGGGCAGCTTGCCGTTGTCGTCGAAGTACACGCCCACGCCCAGGTTGACTTTGTTGGGGTTGGGGTCGGCGGCGTATTGTTCATTCAAGCCCAAGATGGGGTCACGCGGAGCCATTGCGACAGCGGAGAAAAGAGACATGGTTTTTTGTCCTTGAGGGTAGAAAGAAGGCGTGCTCTCCCTCTAAAGCGACAGACCTGGGTCTGTACCAGGGAAAGCCCTCTATTTTAATTCCTGCTGCAAGGTTTTTGCAGCCAATGGTGCGAACTTGTGACGCGGGGGCCCATCCCCAATGCGGGGGAGGCTCCCCCAGTGGCCGCCCGCTACGCCATCTGGCTGATGGTTTTACGAAAGCGCGCCAGCGACAGGGCAAACAGCACGCTGCCGATGATGGCCAGCGCCAAGAAGGGCTGCCACACCACGTCCAGCCCAGCGCCCCGGTAGAGGATGGCCTGGCCCAGCTCAACAAAATGGGTAGTGGGTGCCAGCAGCATGATGTTTTGCACCAGCTCGGGCATGGATTCGCGCGGCGTCATGCCGCCGGAGAGCAGTTGTAGCGGCAGCAAGATCAGCACCATCAACAGCCCAAACTGCGGCATGGAGCGGGCAATGGTGGCCAAAAAGATGCCCATGGCCGTGGTGGCAAACAGGCACAGCGCCGCGCCTACCATGAACAGGGGCAGGCTGCCCCCAATGGGCACGTGCAGCAGGCCGCGCACCACCAAGTTGAGAGACAGGCCCGCAGCCAGTAGCACCACCGCGCCCATGGACCAGACCTTGGCCAGCATGATTTCGGTGGGCGTGACGGGCATGACCAGCAAATGCTCGATGGTGCCGTGCTCGCGCTCGCGAATCAGCGCCGCGCCGGTGAGGATGATGGAGAGCATGGTCACGTTGTTGATGATTTGCATCAGCGCGCCAAACCAGATTTTGTTCAGCGCCGGGTTAAAGCGCGCACGCAGCTCCAGCGTGACGGGCAGGGCCGTGCCGCTGCGGTGGCGCTGGGTAAATTCCTGCACCTCGGCCAAGGCAATTTGCTGGATGTAGCGGCCACCGCTGAAAGCCTGGCTCATGCGCGTGGCATCGATGTTCAGTTGTAGCGCCGCGTTTTTACCGGCCAGCACGTCGCGCTGGAAGTTGGGCGGAATCGTCAGGGAAAAGGTGTATTGGCCGGCATCCATGCCCGCATCCACCTCTTGCCAAGATAGGAGCTGGGGCGGGGCAAACAGCGGCGGGTAAAACGCCGAGGTGATGCGGTGGGACAGCGGCGACTGGTCTTGGTCAACGATGGCAATGGGCGCGTGGTGCAGCGTCTCCGGCATGGCCGAGGCGGCGGTATAGACCGAGGCGGTGAAGGTGTAGAGGATGAGGATCAGCATCACCGGGTCGCGCCACAGGCTCCACAGTTCTTTGATACCCAGGCGCCAGATGTTTTTCAGGTGGTGCAGCACGGTTGTCGTATGCATGGTCTTCACGGTGCTCATGGTCTTAGCGCTCCTGCTTGGGCAGCGCCCAGATGGCAATGCCCATGATGACGGGAATGGCCAGCGCCAGCGCGGTAAACGCTGCCGTCAGGTCGCCCAGGCCCAGCGCCTTGCTGAATATTCCCCGGCTGATGGCAAACATATGCGTGGCCGGATACAGCTCGCCCACCCAGCGGCCCACGCCTTCCAGGGACGAGACGGGGTCGGTCAGCCCGGAAAACTGCGTGGCCGGTAGCAGCGTGCCCAGCATGGCAAAAAACATGGCGGCAATCTGGCTGCGCGTGACCGCCGAGGCCAGCAGCCCCATGCCCGTGGCGATGATGGAAAACAGCAGCGCCGCCAGGGTCAGCGTGGCAAAGCTGCCGGTGATCGGCACGCCAAAGGCAAACACCGCCAGGGCGCACATCAGCAGGTAGTTGAGCATGGCCAGGGCCACATAGGGCAGTTGCTTGCCCAGCAGAAATTCGATGCGCGTCACCGGGGTGGTGTACAGGTTGAGGATGGAACCCAGCTCTTTCTCGCGCACCACGGCCAGGGCCGTGAGCATGGCGGGCAGCATCAGCAGCAGCATGGGCATGACGGCGGGGGCCATGGCGGGCAGGCTTTTCACGTCCGGGTTGTAGCGAAAGCGCGTTTCTACCGCCACGTTGCTGCCCGACTGCATGCCGGTGCGCGCACGCGCCTGTTCCACCAGCCAATGTTGGTGGATGCCTTGCACATAGCCGCTCACCGTCTCGCCGCGTTGGGGCATGGCACCGTCAAACCAGGCGCCAATGGCTACCGCTTTACCTGCCAGCACGTCGCGGCCAAAGCCGGGGGGAATTTCCAGTGCCAGCGACAACTCGCCGCTGCGCATGCGCTGGTCGAGTTCTTCATAGCTGGCAATCGGCGCCCGTTCGGTGAAGTAGCGCGAGCCGGACAGGCTTTGCGCGTAGCTGCGGCTGAGGCTCGTTTGGTCGTGGTCAAGCACGGCAAAGCGCAGGCTTTCCACGTCCATATTGATGCCCAGGCCAATCACCACCATCAGCACCAGCGAGCCGACCAGCGCCAGCGTGGCGCGCACCGGGTCGCGCTGTAGCTCCAGGGTTTCGCGCCACAAATAACTCCACAGGCGCTGCAGGCTAAATACCGGGTTGGGGGGCTGTTCGGTATTATTTTTAATAGCTGCTTGCGCTGGTATTACAAGGTTTTCAGCATGGTTAGATGCTGAAACTGGCTGTTCATCAGCGCTAGCAGCTATCTTTTTATCAGGCTGCGCTGGGAGGGCTTCGCCCGAGGCTTCGAGCAGGTAGCCGATAAAGGCTTCCTCCAGCGTGGCCGCGCCGCGCTTGGCCACCAGGGCGGCGGGGGTGTCGCTATCGAGCACGCGGCCTGCGTGCATCATGGACATGCGGTCGCACCGCGCGGCCTCGTTCATAAAGTGGGTGGAGATAAAAATCGTCACCTGGTCGCGGCGCGATAGCTCCACCAGCAGTTGCCAAAACTGGTCACGCGCCACGGGGTCTACGCCGGAGGTGGGCTCGTCCAAAATCAGCAGCTCGGGCCGGTGCACCATGGCCACGGCCAGCGACAGGCGCTGGCGCAGGCCCAGGGGCAGGCGCTCGGGCAGCGCGTCGGCTTCGCCCTGCAGGCCAAAGCGCTCCAGCATGTCTTGCACGCGCTGGGGCACGTCCTGGGGCGGCACGTGAAACAGTTGGGCGTGCAGCACCAGGTTTTGCTGCACCGTCAGCTCCCCATACAGCGAAAACGCTTGCGACATATAGCCCACGCGCCGGCGCGTGGCAATGTCGTGCGGGTTCACCAAATTGCCAAACAGCCAAGCCTGGCCGTCGCTGGCGGGCATCAGGCCGGTGAGCATCTTCATGGTGGTGGATTTGCCGCAACCGTTGGAGCCGAGGAATCCAAAAATCTCCCCACGCCGAATGCGAAAACTCACGTGATCGACCGCGACAAAGTCGCCAAAGCGCATGGTCAGGTCCCGCGCTTCGATGGCGATGTCGTTGGCATCGGCCTGCAGCGGGGGGATGACGACTTCGGCGTGGCCGCGTTTTTTCTCGGCGGGCAGCAGGGCGATGAAGGCCGCCTCCAGGTCGTGGGCCTGGGTGCGTGCCAGCAGCTCGGGCGGCGTGCCGGTGGCCAGCACCTGGCCGGCGTCCATGGCTACCAGCCAGTCAAAGCGCTGGGCCTCGTCCATATAGGCGGTGGCCACCAGCACGCTCATCCCCGGGCGGGTGGTGCGGATGCTGGCGATCAAGTCCCAAAACTGCGCGCGGGCCAGGGGGTCCACGCCGGTGGTGGGCTCGTCCAGGATGAGCAGGTCGGGGTCATGGATCAGGGCGCAGCACAGGCCCAGCTTTTGCTTCATGCCGCCCGAGAGCTTGCCCGCCGGGCGGGCGAGGAACTTCTGCAGCCCGGTGGCCTGGGTCAGCTCGTCAATGCGCCGACGCCGCTCCGCGGCGTTGTGACCAAACAGGCGGGCAAAGAACTGCAGGTTTTCTTCCACCGACAAGGTGGGGTAGAGGTTCTTGCCCAGTCCCTGCGGCATATAGGCCACGCGCGGCAGGATGGCGTTGCGGTGGCGGCGCTCGGCCATGCTGCCGCCCAGCACCTCGACGCGGCCTTGCTGCAGGATGCGGGCCCCGGCAATCAGCGCCAGCAGGCTGGATTTGCCCACGCCGTCCGGCCCGATCAGGCCGACCATGCGCCCGCCGGGAATGTCCAGCGTCACCCCATCCAGGGCGCAGGTGGCGCCATAGTGCAGGGCCACGTCGGCCAGGCGTACCACGGGTGTTTGCTGCTGCATGGCGCTTATTGGGGGGTGTTGGGTTGCAGGTTGGCGGGCCAATTGGCGTTGGCGTCCAGCTTCACCCAGGTCACGCCCGGCAGGCCGGTTTTGACCTGCTCCAGGTGGCGGGTGAGCAGTTCGCGGTCAATTTGGGCGCGCACGCGAAACATCAGCTTTTGGCGCTCGCTGGCCGTCTCTACCGTTTTGGGCGTGAATTGCGCGGTGGCCGAGACAAAGCGAATCGTGGCGGGAATCACCAGGTTGGGCGCTGCGTCCAGGATGATGCGCGCTTCGCTGCCCAGGGCCACGCGCCCGGCAACGGCTTCGGGCAGGAAGAAGGTCATGTACACGTCGGACAAATCGACCAGGTTCAGCACCCGGCCCCCAGCGCCCAGCACTTCGCCATCCTGGGCAATACGAAACTGCACGCGGCCTGCGCGTGGGGCGGTCAAGGTGGCGTCCTGCACGTCGGCATCAATACGCTCGACGCTGGCCTGCGCCGCTTCGACCTGCGCCTGGGCCCCGGTCACCTGGGTGCGGGCGGCTTGCACGGCGGCGCGGGCGGCATCGACTTGGGCTTTCGCAGCCACCACGGCGGCCTGGGCGCTGCGGGTGCGGGCGCGGTCATCGTCCAGCTCTTGCTGGGAGGATGCGCCATCGCGCGCCAGCTCGGTGGAGCGGGCCAGGCGTCGCTGGGCGGCGTCCAACTCGCTTTCGCGCAGCGCCACTTGCGCCTGGGTGGCGCGCAGGTCGCTCTCGCGCAGCGCCACCTGGGCCTGGGCGGTGGCCACGCCATGCTGGGCCTGGGCGTGGCGGGCTAGGGCCTCGCTGCGCTGGGCCTGCAAGGTGGCGGTATCCATGCGGGCCAGGGCATCACCGGCCTGGACAAAGTCGCCTTCGGTGACCAGCACCTCGGCCAAACGGCCCGGCAGCTTGGTGGCGATGTCGATCTCCGTGGCCTCAATACGGCCATTGCCCTGGATAAAACCTGCGCCAGGGCCACTGTGCTGGCTGGCGTTCCAGGCCAGGTAGGCGGCTGCGGCCACCAGGGCAATGGCTGCGGGGGCGATCCATTTTTTGATGCGTGCGTCCATGGTGTGCTTTCTTGGAATCTTGCTTGGTGTGGCGATATGCGTTATTGCGTGCGTTATCGCGTGCGTTATTTATTCAGTTGTGGGGAGTGCAATGTGGTCACTTCCCCCGCCCAGGGCGGTGTACAACTGCAGGCGTGCGCCCAGTAGCGTGCGCTGGGCTTGCACCACTTGCTGCTGGGCGGCCAGCAGGTCACGCTCGGCGTCCAGCACCTCAAAGTAGCGCGTGGCCCCAGCGTCATAGCGGCGCTGGGCCAGGCGGGCGCGTTCGGTCAGGGTGGCTTCGGTGGCTTGCAGGCTGTCCAGTTGCGCGGCCAGCCACTGGTTGGCGGCCAGGGCATCGGCCACGTCGCGAAACGCCGCTTCAATCGTGCGCTGGTACTGGTTGATGGCCTGTGCGCGCTGCACTTCGCTGACCTGCACATTGGCTTTGCGGCGCCCTCCGTCAAACAGCGGCAGCGAAATGCTGGGCGCAAACGTCCAGGCGCGGCTGCCCGAGGCAAACAGGCCATCCAAATCGGCGCTGGCCGTGCCGCCCACGGCGGTGAGGGCAATGCGCGGAAAGTACATGGCCCGCGCTGCGCCAATCCGGGCGTTGGCCGCTTGCAATTGGTGCTCGGCCGCCAGGATGTCGGGCCGGTTTTCCAGCAACTGCGCGGGCAGGCCCGCAGCCAGCGGTTGCAGGGGCAGCAGGCTGGCCAGGGGCGTGGTGCTGGGCGGCAGCGCCAAATCGGGTTGCCCCACCAGTTGGCCCAGGGCGTGCATCTGGGTGCTGCGTTGCAGTTGCAATTGGCTCAGCAGCGTATTGGCTTGTTGCCACAGCAGCTCAACCTGCACAAAGTCCAGGCGCGAGGACGACCCCACCTCCACCCGGCGGGCAAATACGCGCCGCGCTTCGGTGCGGGTGGCCAGGGCCTCTTGCGCCAGGTGAATGCGCCAGTCCAGTTCATGCACGGCCAGCCAGCCGTCGGCCACCTGGGCCACCAGCAGTAGTTGGGCGGCGCGTTGCCCCTCGGCACTGGCCCAGTAGCTGTGCAGCGCCGCCGTGTTCAGGCTGCGGATACGGCCCCACAAATCCAGCTCCCAGCTACTGAAGCCCACGCCCAGCTGGTGCTGGCTGGAGATGACTGGCTGGCCGGTGATGTTCAGATCGCCCGGCACTAGGGCCCGTTGCGACTCCAGCCCCACGCCCACGGCGGGGCTGCGCTCGGCCCGGGCCAGGCCATAGGCGGCGCGCGCCTGCGCCACTTGCAGCATGGCGGCCTGCAGGTCGTGGTTGTGCAGCAGGGCCTGCTCGATCAGCGCTTGCAGCTCCGGGTGGGTGAAGTAGTCGCGCCAAGCCAGGGTGCTGGCAGCCGGGGTGGCTGCTGGGGGGGCGGCGGCGGTATCGGCGGGCGCAAACTGCGCCGGCAGGGTGCTGGGGGGGCGCTGGTAATCGGGCGCCAAGCTGGTACAAGCGGCCAAAGCCAGGCTGCACAACAGGTACAAACCGGGCCGCTGTGCAAGGTGGCCGATGCGCTCAATGGAGGTGGAAAAAGGCTGGTGCATGGTGCGAACCAGTATAGCAACCGACCAGTCGGTATTTAACTTTCTACGTATTTACCCGGATTTTGCTTTGCGGTAGGACAATACCGGCTATGAAAGATTTCGATACACACCCGCCCAAGCGCCGCCAGCGGCTGGCCCCGGTGCAGCGGGTGCCCCTGATCCTGGATGCAGCGCTGCAGGAGTTTTCCCGCCGGGGCTTTGCCGCCACGCGCATGGACGACATTGCCCAGCGCTGCGGCCTGTCCAAAGGCGGGCTGTACGCCCATTTCGACAGCAAGGAAGCCGTCTTCAAAGCGCTGCTGGACCGCAGCCTGCAGCGCACCGACTGGGCGCAAATGCCCCAGCTGGCCGCAGGGACGGACACCCGCACCGTGGCCACGTGGACGGTGGACCACCTGCATGCCACCTTGCTGCGCCCCGACGTGATTACGCTGCTGCGCCTGCTGGTTCCCGAGGCCGAGCGTGTGCCCCTGCGCGTGGCCGAGTGGAAAAACCTCACGCAAGCGCACACCCAGCATGTGCTGCAGGTGATTGAGCGCAACCTGCAAGCCAGTGGCCGCCAAGATACGGTGCTGGCCCGCCACCCGTGGCTGGTGCTCTCGCCCGTGGTACACGTGTTGCTGTGGCACGCCGTGTTTGGCGAGGGCGGCGAACCCGACCCCCATTACCGCCAGGCGCATATTGATATGTTGTGCGAACTGCTGGCTTAGTTTGAAAGACAGGTATGCCTGAAGTGACCCCCGCCCCGGCTGGGCAGTTTGTCCATTTTGATGATTCGCCCTTTGCGCTGTTTCAGCCCTACCCCCCGGCAGGCGACCAGCCCACGGCGATTGACCAGTTGGTCGAAGGCGTGCGCGATGGTGAAGTCTTCCAAACCCTGCTGGGCGTGACCGGCTCGGGCAAGACCTTCACCATGGCCAACGTGATTGCCCGCCTGGGTCGCCCGGCGATTGTGTTTGCGCCCAACAAGACGCTGGCCGCGCAGCTCTATAGCGAGTTTCGCGAGTTCTTCCCCAAGAACGCGGTGGAATATTTCGTCAGCTACTACGACTATTACCAGCCCGAAGCCTACGTGCCCCAGCGCGATTTGTTCATTGAAAAAGACAGCGCCATCAACGAACACATTGAGCAAATGCGCCTGTCCTGCACCAAAAGCCTGCTGGAACGGCGCGACGTAGTCATCGTGGCCACCGTCTCGGCCATTTACGGGATTGGCGAGCCCGAGAGCTACCACCAAATGATGCTGCTGCTGCGCGTGGGCGACACCATTGAGCAGCGCGCGCTGATTGCCCAGTTGGTACGCATGCAGTACCAGCGCAATGACGAAGACTTCAGCCGGGGCAAGTTCCGCGTGCGTGGCGACACCATCGATATCTTTCCGGCGGAGCATTCCGAGCTGGCCATTCGCATCGAACTGTTTGACGACGAGGTGGAAAGCCTGCAGCTCTTTGACCCGCTCACGGGCCGGGTGCAGCAAAGCATTCCGCGCTTTGCCGTTTACCCCAGTAGCCACTACGTCACCCCGCGCGACGTGGTGCTGCGTGCGGTGGAAACCATCAAGGACGAGCTGCGCGAGCGTGTGCAGCAGTTGCTGGCCGAGAACAAGCTGGTCGAAGCCCAGCGCCTGGAGCAGCGCACCCGCTTTGACCTGGAAATGCTGGCCGAGGTGGGCCACTGCAAGGGCATTGAAAACTATTCGCGTCACCTCTCCGGCGCTGCGCCGGGCGAGCCTCCGGCCACGCTGACCGATTACCTGCCCAAGGATGCGCTGATGTTCCTGGACGAAAGCCACCAGATGATCGGCCAGCTCAACGCCATGTACAACGGCGACCGCTCGCGCAAGACCACGCTGGTGGAATATGGCTTTCGCCTGCCTTCGGCGCTGGACAACCGCCCGCTGAAATTTACCGAGTTCGAGCAGCGCATGCGCCAGGTGGTGTTTGTCTCGGCCACCCCTGGCCGACTATGAAAAACAGCACAGCAGCCAGGTGGTGGAGCAGGTGGTGCGCCCCACGGGCCTGGTGGACCCCGACATTGAAGTGCGCCCTGCCACCAGCCAGGTGGACGACGTGCTGCAGGAAATCCGCCTGCGCGTGCAGGACAGTGAGCGGGTACTCATTACCACGCTGACCAAGCGCATGGCCGAGCAGTTGACCGAATACCTGAGCGAAAACGGCGTGCGCGTGCGCTATCTGCATTCGGACGTGGATACGGTGGAGCGCGTGGAAATCATCCGCGACCTGCGCCTGGGCGCGTTTGACGTGCTGGTCGGTATTAACCTGCTGCGCGAGGGCCTGGACATTCCCGAAGTGTCTTTGGTTGCCATTTTGGATGCCGACAAGGAAGGCTTTTTGCGCGCCGAGCGCAGCCTGATCCAGACCATAGGCCGCGCCGCCCGCAACCTGCACGGCAAGGCGATTTTGTACGCCGACCGCATCACCGACTCCATGCGCCGCGCCATCGACGAAACCGAGCGCCGCCGTGCCAAGCAAACCGCGTTCAACGCTGCCAACGGTATTGAGCCCAAGGCCATCGTCAAGCGCGTGAAGGACTTGATCGACGGGGTCTATAGCGACAAAGAGCAGCAGCAACACCGCGAAGTGGCCCGCGCCGCAGCCGGTGCGCAGGCGGTGGCGCTACTGTCTGAGGCGGAGCTGGCCAAAGCCATCAAACAGGTAGAAAAAGACATGCTGGAAGCAGCCAAACGGTTGGAGTTTGAAACCGCTGCCCGCCTGCGTGACCAGCTTGCGCTATTAAAAAAGCAGCTGTTTGCGTAAGCCTGTCGTCAGTTGGAGGGCTATGTCAATGTATCCGACTAGGTTGTCGGGTTTTATGCTATAGTCACACAAATTACTCAACAAAACAAAAGCAGGGTGCCAGGGCGTGCGCTGGACATCTTGACCAAGGGAAGGGGCCATGCGCCCCTTTTTTCAGTGTGTGCAAGCCAGGGGCTTGTATGTGAAGGAGCTTCGTATGCGTCTGACCACCAAAGGCCGTTTTGCCGTTACGGCCATGATCGATCTGGCACTGCGCCAAAACAGCGGCCCCGTGACCTTGGCGGCAATTAGCCAGCGCCAGCAAATTTCGCTGTCCTACCTGGAGCAGCTCTTTGGCAAGCTGCGCCGCAATGAATTGGTGGAATCCACCCGGGGCCCCGGCGGCGGCTACACCCTGGCGCGCAAGGCAGCAGACATTACGGTGACGGACATCATCACCTCGGTGGATGAACCCATCGACGCCACCCAGTGCGGCGGCAAGGAAAACTGCCTGGGCGACCAGGGCCGCTGCATGACGCACGACCTGTGGGCGGCGCTGAACCGCCACATGGTGGACTTTTTAAATTCCGTCACCTTGCAAAAGCTGGTGGACGAGCAACTGGCCCGCGGCATCCAGATTGAAGACAAGCCCGTGGTGCGCCGCGCGATTTCCTCGGCCCCGGTGGTCAAGCCCATCCGCGTCAACGCCCCCAACTCGGTGTTTGCGCTGGGCAACGCCTTTAACAAGTCCTGAAGGAGCGGGCCTTGGCAGCAGCAGTTTCTGAGCGCCCGATTTACCTGGACTATGGCGCGACCACTCCGGTCGATCCCCGGGTGGTGCAGGCCATGCTGCCCTGGCTGGGCACGCACTTCGGCAACGCCGCATCCAAAAGCCACGCCTGGGGCTGGGAAGCCGAAGAAGCCATCGAACAGGCCCGCAGCCACGTCGCCGCGCTGATTGGTGCCCAGGCCCGCGACGTCATCTGGACCAGCGGCGCAACCGAATCGGACAACCTGGCCATCTACGGCGCAGCGCTGGCCTACCAGGACAAAGGCCGGCACATCGTCACCGTGGCCACCGAGCACAAGGCCGTGCTCGACACCTGCCGCGCATTGGAGCGCCAAGGCTTTAGCGTCACCTACCTGCCGGTGCAGTCCAATGGTCTGTTGGACTTGGCCGCGCTGCAGGCCGCGCTGCGCCCGGATACCACCGTGGTCAGCGTCATGGCGGTGAATAACGAAATTGGCGTTGTGCAAGATCTGGCGGCAATTGGCCGCCTGTGCCGTGCGCAGGGCGTGGTGTTCCACGTCGATGCTGCGCAGGCCAGCGGCAAAGTGGCGCTGGACGTGCAGGCGCTGGGGGTCGATTTGATGAGCCTGGCCTCGCACAAAACCTATGGCCCCAAAGGCATTGGCGCCCTGTACGTACGCCGCCAGCCGCGCGTGCGCCTGGAGGCGCAAATGCACGGCGGCGGGCACGAGCGCGGCCTGCGCTCGGGCACCTTGGCCACGCACCAGATTGTCGGCATGGGCGAAGCCTTTCGCCTCGCGCAGCAGGAAATGGTGCAAGACAACGCCCATGCCCAACAGTTGCAGCAGCGCCTGTTGGCGGGCCTGGCGGGTATCGAGCACATGTGCATCAATGGCGATCTGGCCCAGCGCGTGCCGCATAACCTGAACGTCAGCTTTGCCCATATCGAGGGTGAGGCGCTGCTGTCCAGCCTGTCCGACCTGGCGCTGTCCAGCGGCTCGGCCTGCACCTCGGCCAGCCTGGAGCCCAGCCACGTACTGCTGGCCCTGGGGCGACCGGCCCCGCTGGCGCACAGCAGCCTGCGCATCAGCTACGGGCGCTTTACCACCGAGGAAGAGATTGACCAGGCCGCCGCCCGCATCCGCGCGGCTGTGGCGCACCTGCGCAGCATCAGCCCCCTGTGGGAGCTGCACCAGCAGGGCGTGGACGTGCAGCACATGGCCTGGCCGCCGCAGGTGTGAGCCTGCGGCAAGAAAACGGCTAGACGCAAAGGACTTGGCAATGGCGTATTCCGATGAAGTGCTGGCGCACAGCCGCCAGCCCCATAACGTAGGCAGTTGGGACGCAGCCCGCCCTGACGTGGGCACCGCCTGGGTGGGTAGCCCCGATAGCGGTGCCGTGGTCAAGCTGCAAATTCAGGTGGACGCGCATGCGGTGATTACCGCCGCCTGCTTCAAAGCCTATGGCGACACCTGTACCATTGCCGCCGCCTCGCTGGCCACCCAGACCCTGGGCGGCCAAAGCCTGGCGCAAGCGGCGCAGTTTTCCAGCGACAGCCTAGTGCAGACCCTGGCCCTGCCGCCTGAGCGCGTCTACGGCGCCCTGCTGGTACAAGATGCCGTACACCAGGCGGTGGCGCACTACCAGCAGCGCCAGTCGGCAGCCAGCGCGGCCTAGCCTGGTGCCAGCACCACCCCCGTTTTTTGTTTGTAGAGAAGTGAAGAAGGACGATTGCAATGGCTATCACCTTGACCGAATCGGCAGCCCGCCACGTCACCCAATACCTGCAGCGCCGTGGCCACGGCGTAGGCGTGCGCCTGGGCATTAAAACTACCGGCTGCTCGGGCTTTGCCTACCAGCTTGACTACGTGGATGAACCTGCGGCGCAAGACGTCGTGTTCGAGCAGCACGGTGCCAAGCTCCTGGTCGCCCAGGAAAACCTGGCGCTGCTGGAAGGCACGCAAATCGACTTCGTGCGCCAGGGCTTGAACGAAAGTTTCCAATTCAACAACCCCAACGAACGCGACCGCTGCGGCTGCGGTGAGAGCTTTCGCGTATAAAACGATAGCTGCTAACGCTGGTATATAAAGCGTTTAAGCCATAAAACCATCTAAAACCTAAGCAGGACAAGCGCAAGCAGCTAGCAAAATTATGGAAAGACTCATCGTCCTCGACACCGAAACCACCGGCCTGTCCCCCGACAACGGCGACCGCGTGATCGAGCTGGGCTGCGTCGAGCTGGTTGACCGCAAACTCACCGGCAACGACCTGCACCTGTACTTCAACCCCGAGCGCGACAGCCACGAGGACGCCCTGCGCATCCACGGCCTGACGACTGCATTCCTCAGCACGAAGCCCAAGTTTGCCGAGCAGGCCCAGGCCATCGTCGATTACCTGCAAGGGGCGCAGCTCATCATCCACAACGCGCCGTTTGACGTTGGCTTCCTGAATAAAGAGCTCTCGCTCTTGGGTCTGCAGCCGCTGACCCACTACGTCGCCGGCGTGACCGACTCCCTGGTCATGGCCAAGGAGCTCTTCCCCGGCAAGCGCAACTCGCTGGACGCCCTGTGCGACCGCCTGGGCGTCGACAACAGTGGCCGCACCTTGCACGGCGCCTTGCTGGACGCCCAGCTGCTGGCCGACGTCTACGTCTACATGACGCGTGGCCAGCACGCCCTGCTGGGTGATGATGCGCATGCCAGCGCCGACACCGGCAGCGCCCAGCGCCCCCAGCACCAAGAGGATTTGCGCCGCTTTCACCTGCCGATACTGGCCGCCAGCGAACAAGAACTGGCCGCCCACAGCGCCGTGCTGGACGAGCTGGACAAAGCCAGCGGCGGAAAAACCGTCTGGCGCAGCGCAGAAGTGCCAAATGCCGCGTAAATCTGTGCCATAATCGCAGTCTTTCGCAAAACAGTGGGTGATTAGCTCAGTGGTAGAGCACTGCCTTCACACGGCAGGGGTCGCAGGTTCGAACCCTGCATCACCCACCACGTTTTACGAGCCCCATTTCGGGTCGTTAACTCAGGGGTAGAGTGCCACCTTCACACGGTGGAAGCCAGTGGTTCGATCCCACTACGACCCACCAACAGACAAGCACCTAGCTCTAAAGCTAGGTGCTTTTTTTTCTGCCCGGTGTAATTTGCGGTGCAATTTTCGGCAAGTGCTTGCCCAAGCTTGTCGGGTGCGCTGCTTGGTTAGCCCGTCGCGCTTGGTTTCTGCAGCGTCCGGCTACTTGGGGGGGCGTGGGGCTTAGTCCTCGTAGTGGTATCTACACTGCAAGACGACCAGATCATCATCGTCGGCGCGGTAGACGAGGCGATGGGTCAGGTCAATGCGCCTTGACCAGTAGCCTGACAAGTTGCCCATCAGTGGTTCGGGTTTTCCTGTGCCAACGAATGGGGCGCGCGCCGCCTCCGTCAATAGCAAGTTGATGCGTTTGAGGGTCTTTTTGTCCTGGCCTTGCCAGTAGAGATAGTCTCCCCACGCACCGGGGAGAAATTTGATGGCGCGGCTCACTTTTCAATCAACGTTTGTTTTTGGGCGATGCCTTTGCGGTCTTGCTCGACCGCGGTCATCAAGTGGCGTGCATTTGCAGGGCTTTGCATCAAATGCAGTGTCTCTAGCATGCTGCTGTAGGTGGACTCGGAGAGCAGGACGGCGTTCTCTCCATCGCGGCGGTGGATGAGTGTTGCATCGCGATCAGCCACCACGCGATCAATGACGCCTTTGAACTCGTTGCGGGCCTGGGTGAAGCTAATTACGTGCATGACTGACTCCTGATATGTACAGGTTAATGTACATGTCTTGTTCCGATTTGTCCACCTGTTTAGGCGGCTTCTCTATGCTTCAAGCGCTGCCCTGCTTAGGGTTGGGTTCTTTTTTGTGTCTTGAGGCTCTTGAGGCTTAGGCCCTAGTGGTTATACAGATACAACTCATCCGACCAGGTGGCCAGCCACTGCGGGCGGTAGGCCACGAATACGGCGGACATCATGCCGGTGACGATGGCATCGCCCCAGGCCATCAGCCAGCGGGCGATTTTGCCCAGGTCTTCCTGCACGCCGGGCAGTTGTTCGCCCGCAGCCTGGGCCAGCAAGCCTGAAATAAACAAGCACAGAACCGTGCCGACAAAGCCCCGGCCAAAGATATAGACGAACACCTTGGTGCCCAAAAAGCGCCGCAAGAGCGCCCCCCAGCCCAGGGCCAGGGTGGCGGGCAGCAGCCCATGCCAAACCGTCAGCGACAGCGCCGCCCAGGGCGTGAGGCTGGGCGAAAGCAGCCAGGCAATGGCCCCCACCGTGCACAAAACCAGCACTGCCAGCGGCCAGCCCAGGGTGAGCAGCACCAGGCACGCGCCCGACCACTGCAGTTGCAGCGGCATGTGGTGCAGCGTGGGCAGGGCCCACATCCACGGCAGGATGACCAGGGTGGCCAGCAGCGGCGTCCACAGTGGGCTGGCGTCGCCCGCGTCTTGCGTCACCAGGGGGCGGCGGCTGGCCAGTTGCCGCCAGGGGCGCAGCAGCACGGCGGTGGCGATGGCCAGCAAGGCCAGCAGGGTTTCAAGCATGGGCGGCCTCGGCACTGGGCTGGGGGGCGGGCTGTGGTTTGCCCAGGTTTTTCAAGATGTCGCGCACCATGTGGGCGCGGGCGGCGGGGTCGGGCAGTGCGCGCTCGATGCGCAGCTTGTCGTTGCCGGCCAGCTTGATGTGTTTGTTCTTTTGGATCAGGCCGATGATGGCCATGGGGTCAATCGGCGGGTTGGGCTTAAAGGTAATCAAAATCACGCCGGGTGTGGCATCGACCTTGAGCACGCCGTACGGCTCGGCCAACACGCGCAGGCGGTGGGTGTCCACCAGGGTTTGCGCCTGGGGCGGCAGCTTGCCAAAGCGGTCAACAATTTCTTCCAGCAACTGGTCGATATGGGCTGCTGTTTTGGCGGTGGCCAGCTTTTTGTACAGCGACAGGCGCAGTTGCACGTCGCCGCAGTAGTCGCTGGGCAGCAGGGCGGGGGCGTGCAGGTTGATGTCGGTAGCCGCTTGCAGGGGGGAGAGCAAGTCCGGCTCATACCCGGCCTTCAAGCTGCGCACCGCCTCGGCCAGCATTTCGTTGTAGAGCTGAAAGCCAATCTCGGTCATGTTGCCGCTTTGGTGCTCGCCCAGCACCTCGCCCGCGCCGCGAATTTCCAGGTCGTGCATGGCCAGGTAAAAGCCGCTGCCCAGTTCTTCCATTTCCTGAATCGCTTCCAGGCGCTGCTGGGCCTGTTTGGTCAGGCTTTGCACGTCCGGCACCATCAAATAGGCATAGGCTTGGTGGTGGCTGCGGCCCACGCGCCCGCGCAGTTGGTGGAGCTGCGCCAAGCCGAATTTGTCGGCCCGCGCCATGATGATGGTGTTGGCTGTGGGCACGTCGATACCGGTTTCGATGATGGTGGAGCACAGCAGCAGGTTAAAGCGCTGGGCGACAAAGTCACGCATGACGCGCTCCAGCTCGCGCTCGGGCATCTGGCCGTGGGCAATGGCGATGCGCGCTTCGGGCAGGATGTCTTGCAGCGCCTGGCGGCGGTTTTCGATGGTTTCCACCTCGTTGTGCAAAAAGTACACCTGCCCGCCGCGCTTGAATTCGCGCAGCACGGCCTCGCGAATCACGCCTTGGCTTTCAGAGCGCACAAAGGTTTTGATAGCTAGCCGCCGTTGTGGGGCGGTGGCTATGACCGATAAATCACGCAAACCTTCCAGCGCCATGCCCATGGTGCGGGGGATGGGGGTGGCAGTCAGCGTGAGCACATCCACCTCGGCGCGTAGCTGCTTCATGGCTTCTTTATGGCGCACGCCAAAGCGGTGCTCTTCGTCAATGATGAGCAGGCCCAAATCGTTGAACTTGGTGTTGGCGCTTAAAAGCTTGTGCGTGCCGACCACGATGTCGATGCTGCCTTCGGCCAGCCCTTTCAAGGCGGCGTTGATTTCCTTGGTGGTGCGAAAGCGGCTCATCTCGGCAATGCGTACCGGCCATTTGGCGAAGCGATCGACCAGGGTTTGGTAATGCTGCTCGGCCAGCAAGGTGGTGGGGGCCAAAAACGCCACTTGTTTACCTGCCATCGCTGCGACAAAGGCAGCGCGCAGGGCGACTTCGGTCTTGCCAAAGCCCACATCGCCACAAATCAGCCGGTCCATGGGCTGCGGGCTGATGAGGTCGCCCACCACGGCGGCAATGGCGGCTTGCTGGTCGGCGGTTTCTTCAAAGCCGAAGTCCTCGGCAAACTGGGCGTAGTCCTGCGCGTTCAGGCGAAAGGCGTGGCCCTGGCGGGCCGCGCGGCGGGCGTAGATGTTGAGCAGCTCGGCAGCCGCATCGCGCACCTGTTCGGCGGCTTTGCGCTTGGCTTTTTCCCACTGGGTGCCGCCCAGCTTGTGCAGCGGTGCGGATTCGGGGTTGACCCCGGTGTAGCGGCTGATTTGCTGCAACTGGCTCACCGGCACGTACAGCGCCGCTTCGTTGGCGTATTCCAGGTGCAAAAACTCTTGCAGGGCGGGGCTGCCGTCGGGGTTGGTCTGGCCCATGTCCATGTGCAGCAGGCCCAGGTAGCGGCCAATGCCGTGCTGGCTGTGCACGACGGGGTCACCCACCTTCAGCTCGGCCAGGTCGCGAATCAGCATGTCCACATCGCTGACCTGTTCCTGCTTTTTATGGCGACGGCGCACACCGCTGGCGCTGGCAAACAGCTCGGTCTCGGTAATCAGGGCGATGCCTGCGTCCAGCCAGGCAAAGCCGCGCATTAATGGGCCAACGGCCATGCCTAAGCGGGCCTGGCCTTGCTGGAAGGCTTGCAGGCTGTCCACACTGGTGGGGGTGATGCCGCTGGCGCGTAAAAAGTCCAGCAGGCTCTCGCGCCGGCCTGGGCTTTCCGCCAGGATCAGGCTGCGCTGGGTGGTGGTGGACAGGTGGTTGTGCAGGCGCAGCAAGGGCTCGTCGGCGCTGCGCTCTGCCGTCAGTGGCGGCAGGGGGGCGATGCTGCTGGCCCAGGGCGGGGCGGCTTTGCCCTCGCCCGTCACCTCACCCGTACTGGGGCGCAGCGCCAACTGGGGCAGGGGCTTGGCGCAGGGTGAAGAATTGTTCGCTGGACAGGAACAGCGCCTCGGGCGGCAGGGCGGGGTGGTCGGGGTCGCCTTGCAGCATGCGCCAGCGCTCTTGTGTGTCTTGCCAAAAGCGTTGCAGCGGGGCTTCCAGGTCGCCATGCAGCACCAGGGTGGCGTGTTCGCCCAGGTAGTCAAACACCGTGGCCGTGCTGTCGAAAAACAGCGGCAGGTAGTACTCAATCCCCGCCGTGGCCATGCCTGCGCCCATGTCTTTGTAGATGCGGCTTTTGGTGGGGTCGCCCTCCATCAGCTCGCGCCAGCGGCTGCGAAACTGGGTGCGGGCGGCCTCGTCCATCGGAAACTCGCGTCCGGGCAGCAGGCGCACGGTTTTGACTTCGTGCTGGCTGCGCTGGGTGTCGGGGTCAAAGGTGCGGATGCTGTCGATCTCGTCATCAAACAAATCCACGCGGTAGGGCGTATCCGCCCCCATGGGGTAGAGGTCAATCAGCCCGCCGCGCACGGCGTATTCGCCGTGGCTGACCACCTGACTCACATGCTGGTAGCCCGCCAGGGTGAGTTGTTCCTTGAGCTTGGCTTCATCGAGCTGCTGCCCCTGGGTGAACGAGAAGGTATAGGCCGCCAAAAACGCCGGCGGGGCCAGCCGGTACAGCGCCGTGCTGGCGGGGATGAGCACCACGTCCACCTCCCCCTGGCGGATGGCCCACAGCGTAGCCAGGCGCTGGCTGATGAGGTCTTGGTGCGGGGAAAACTGGTCGTAGGGCAGCGTCTCCCAGTCCGGAAACAGGGCGCAGCGCAGGCCGGGCAGGAAGAAGGTGATTTCCTCTTGCAGGCGGCGCGCGTCACTGGCATCGCCGCACACAATGGCCGTGGTGCGGCCCGCGCCTTGCTCGCGCCGCGCCAGTTGGGCCAGCAGCAGGGCATCGGCGCTGGCGGGGGGCAAAGGGGTGGTAAAGCGGTGGCCGGGGGTGAGTTTGGGCAGTTGCATGGGAAAAGCGTCAAAAGCGGTGCTGGGGCAGGCGACTGGCGGCAGGTGGCCAGTGCCGCTCCAGCAAAAATAGCCGCTGTAGCGGCGTTGGCGATTTTAGGACGCAGACCCCTGGTGGTCGGTCAGGTGGTTTTTACCCGGATGGGTACTGCGCAACATGCTTTTAAAAAAATAGCTATCAGCGCTTACTCAGTAAGGGCTAGGGCTCTATTTGTTATAAATTTTCCGGCTGGGCTTTTTCGCGTACAAACGCGGCCAGTTGCGCCGCAGGCAGGGGGCGGCTGAAGTAGTAGCCCTGGATTTCGTCGCAGCCGCGCCGGTGCAGGTAGTCCTGCTGCTCCAGCGTTTCCACCCCTTCGGCAATGGTGCGCATGCCCAGGCTGTGCGCCATGTGGATGATGGCGCTGGCGATGGCCTGGTCGTCCGGGCTGGCCAGGATGTCGCGCACAAAGGACTGGTCGATCTTGAGCTTGTCGATCGGAAAGCGCTTGAGGTAACTGAGCGACGAGTACCCCGTACCAAAGTCGTCCATCGCCAGGCGCACGCCCAGGGCGTGCAGCGCCTGCATGCGCTGGGCACCGGCGGCGGGGTCGTACATGGCCATGGCCTCGGTCAGCTCTAGCTCCAGCAGGTGGGCGGGCACGCCCGTTTGTTTCAGGAGGGAGGCCACCAAATCGGCCAGCCCCTCGTGTTTGAACTGCTGGGCCGATAGGTTGACCGCAATGGGAATGGCGGGCTGGCCACTGTCCAGCCACTGGCGCTGTTGCAGCAGGGCGGTTTCCAGCACCCATTGGCCAATGGCGCTGATGGTGCCGTTGGCCTCGGCAATGGGGATGAATTCACCGGGGGAGATATTGCCCCACTGCGGGTGCTGCCAGCGCAGCAGCACTTCCATGCCGGTGATGCGCTCATCGCTCAGCGACACTGGGGCTGGTAGACCAAATGCAGCTCCTGGCGCTGCAGCGCTTGCTTGAGGGCGCTGCTCACGGCCAGGTAACGGGCGGCGTTGGCCTGGATGGCCGGGCAGTAAAAGCCGTAGCTGTTGCGCCCCAGGGCTTTTTGCTCGTACTTGGCCGCTTCGGCGTTTTGCAGCAGGGTGTCGAACGTCTGGCCGTCACTGGGGTAGTGGGCAATGCCGATGGAGGCGGTGACCACCACCTCCTGCGCCTCCAGCACGATGGGGCGGGCCAGTTCGGCGAGCAATTGCTCGGCCACCTCGGCAGCGGCGTTTTGCGGGGTTTGGGGCAGCAGCACGACAAAATCATCGCCGCCAATGCGGGCCAGTGTGTCCTGGGGGCGCAGGTGCTGGTTCAGGCGCTGGGCCACTTCCACCAACAGCAAATCGCCCTGCTGGTGGCCCAGGGCGTCGTTGATGTCTTTGAAATGGTCCAGGTCCACCCACAGCAAGGTCAGGTCACGGCTGTGGGCGCTGCCCTGCTCAAAGCGCTTGCGCAGCAGGCCCCGGTTGGGCAGCTTGGTCAGGGCGTCGTAGTGCGTCAGTTGCTGCAGGCGGGCGGCGGTGCGCTTTTGCTCGGTTACGTCCTCTTTGTGCGCCAGGTAGTGGGTGATGCGGCCATCGGCATCGCGCAGGGGGTAGACCAGCATCAGCTCGGTGATTTCCGTGCCGTCCTTGCGCCGGTTGTGCATTTCCCCCTGCCAGGCACGGCCCTGGGTTAGGCTGCTCCACATGGCGGCGTAGCTGCCGGGCGGGGTTTTACCGGACTGCAGCATGCGTGGGTTGCGCCCCAGCACCTCTTCGGCGCTATAGCCCGTGATAGTGCTGAATGCGGCGTTGACGTACTCGATGTTGGCCTGCGCGTCGGTGATGATGATGGAGATCGGGTTTTGCTCCACCGCTTGCGACAGTTGCAGCAGGCGTTGGCGGGCCTGCTCGCGGGCGGTAACGTTGTGGGCAATCACCAAGAAGGTGGTGGGGTGTTCCAGTTGCAGGCTTTGCCGGGCAATGGAGAGCTCAAACACTTCTTCCGTGCCCTTGAGCGTGTGCAGATGGATGGTATGCCCCCGGCTGATACCGTTTTGCTGTGCTTGCCCCAGGGCGGCCATGACGGTTTGGGCATGGACGGGGGGCATGACTTCGTGCACGGTTTTGCCCAAGAGCGATGGTTCTGGCGCAGTTAATTCGTGAGCGCTACCAGCCAGGATGCGCAGGTAGCGCCCGTACTCGTCCACCTCCAGCACCAGGTCGGGCAGGGCCTGCAAGGTGGCGCGAATTTTTTCGCGCGAGATACGCAACTGGGCGTAGGGCTGCAGCACCGCTTCGCAAAAAATGGTGTAGCACAGCAAGGTATAGGCCAGCAGCTTGTAGAAGTGGCTGGCCAGGTTGTGGATGTCCGAGGCCGGATGGGCAAAGGTAAACAGCAGCGCCGCCTGCCCCATGATGCAGACCGAGGCCACCAAGGCCCAGGCGTTGAACTCGCGTGGGCGGGACAGGCGCAGCAGGTAACAGACGGGCAGTGGCCAAGCCCAGGACGATCAGGCTGGCGTTGACGATGGTCTTGAAGGTGCTGTAGTTGCCCGTGCCGTCGTGCAGGGCCGGTAGCCACGCCGGGGCTTGCACTACGACGGTCAGCACCCCGAGCAGATAGGCCAGCAAGCCCGCCCCGTAATACCAGGCCGTGCGGCGTGCGATGGCCCGCCGCCAGGAATGCACGGCAATCAGCCACAGCAAAACCATGCCCAGGGCGCGGGCGCTGAGCCAAAGGTAAATCGCCTGGTCTGGCCCAGCTGCGCCAAAAAGCCCCGGCATACCGGGCACCGAGAGCATGTGCGCAAAGTCCAGCGCGGCAATGCACAGAAAGCCTAGGCTCAGCAGCACCATGTTGGTGGTCAGGTGCTCCTTGCGCGTGCCCCAGGCCAGCACGCTGACGGTGACCATCAGGCCAATGGTCAGCGTCTCCAGCGCAAAGTGCAGGGAGAAGCCCCAATCCATCGGCAGCGTCGGCAGGCTGGAGCGCAGCCCCAGCAGGACAGCCGTACCGATGCTGGTGAGCGTGATCCACAACAGGGCGGGAACAACGTCGGGGCGGTGACTGGGGTGAAAGCGCATGCAGGAGGTGAGGGCAGATGGGGGAGGGATGGTAGAGGAGAAAGCGTGGCCCGGCCCTGAACAAACGCTAGGTATTGTTGGGTCTGGCGAGGTATGCGGTAATTTGTAAAAAAACGTTATTTTAAAAGAGTGCCCAATCGCCCCGGCTGCAGGCTATCCCTAGACCGGCGCTGCTGCCGGGATTTGGGGTATCGGGCATCAGGTATCAGGTATCAGGTATGGGGTGCAGGGGTGGGCGGCGGCGGTGTGGCCGTCCCAGTTTTGGGATCACAGCTTTTTGACCAGCACCTGGCTTTTGCGGCTCCAGTTGTATTTGGCCTTGCGTGCCTGGGGCAGCCAGTCGGGGCTGACGGGTTCGAACCCGCGCTTGATGAACCAGTGCATGGTGCGGGTGGTCAGCACGAACAGCGTCTTGGCCCCCTGGGCGCGGGCACGTTGTTCGATGCGCTTGAGCAGCTTTTCCCCATCACCCGTGCCCTGGCTTTTGGGCGAGACGGTGACGGCGGCCATTTCTGCCGTCTCAGCGTTGGGGTACATGTGCAGCGCTGCGCAGCCAAAAATCACGCCGTCGTGCTCAATCACCGTGTAGCTGGCAATGTCCTGCTCAATCTCGGTGCGGTCGCGTTTGACCAGGGTGCCGTCGTTCTCGAACGGTTCAATCAGTTGGATGATGCTGCCCACGTCGTCAATGCTGGCCTCGCGTAGCTCTTCGAGCTTTTCATCAATCACCATGGTGCCGATGCCGTCGTGCACGTAAATCTCCAGCAGCAGGGCGCCATCGACGGCAAAGGGCAGGATGTGGCTGCGCTCCACACCATGCTCGCAGGCGCGCACGCAGTGGCGCAGGTAAAAGCTGGTGTCGGTGGGGTGCTCAGGCTGGGGCAGTTGCGCCAGGATGCGCCGCGCCCCGGCCAGGGGAATTTCGGTATTGATGGGGTTGTCGTCGCTGATGGGCTGCAGCGGGTCGCGGGCAATGCCGGCCACCTCGGTCAGGAAAATCAGCTTGTGCGCCTGCAGCTCGCTGGCCACGCGCGTCGCCAGCTTCTTCCATGGCCAGGTTGAAGGCCTCGCCCGTGGGGGAAAAGCCAAAGGGGGAAATCAGCACCATGGCGTCTGAATCGAGCGCGCGGCGAATGCCTTCGACGTCCACCTTGCGCACCAGGCCGGTGTGTTGAAAGTCCACGCCCTCGACAATGCCCACGGGCCGCGCGGTCAGGAAGTTGCCCGACATCACCCGCACCCGCGCCCCGGCCATGGGGGTGTTGGGCAGGCCCTGGCTAAAGGCCGCTTCAATCTCGTAGCGCAGTTGCCCGGCCGCTTCCTGGGCGCAGTCCAGCGCCATGCCATCGGTAATGCGCATACCGGCGGCGTATTGCGGCTCGTGGTTTTTCAGGCGCAGCTGTTCGTTGACCTGGGGGCGAAAGCCATGCACCAGCACAATTTTTACGCCCATGGCCTGGATCATGGCCAGGTCTTGCACGATGGCCTGGAGCTTGCCCGCTGCAATCGCTTCGCCCGTAATACCGACAACAAAGGTCTGGTGGCGAAACTTGTGGATATAGGGCGCTACCGAGCGAAACCAGGGCACAAAGGTGAAGTTGAAGACGGTAGACATCGAGGACGGCATGGGCGCAAGACAATGCAACAAAAGGCCAAAAGGCCAAAAGGCCAAAGAGACAGGCGGAAAGGCCCACGCCGTGGACGTGGGCCAAGTTGGTGGGGAGTTTAGCGCGGAAGCGCCCCCGGCCAGCACGTAGCCTGGGGGCGAGAATTTATAAAAAATAGGGCTCTAACGCTTACTGAGTAAGCGCTGATAGCTATGCTTTTGCAAGCTTGGACTGCCACCACATCAAGCCCAGCACCAGCAGCACCAGCGGCTGCATGCCGATGTTGATGCCATTCCAGCCAGCGCTGTGCAGCAACTGGCCCGAGCCAAACGAGGCCAGGGCCACGGTGCCAAAGACCAAAAAGTCGTTCAGCGCCTGCACCTTGGTGCGCTCTGCCAGGGTGTAGCAGGCCGTCAGCATGGCAGTGGCGCCAATAAAGCCCAGGTTCCAGCCCACGCCCAGCAAGATGAGCGAGCCCCAAAACGCCACCAAGCCCTCGCCCGTCAGGGCCAGCAGGCCCGAGCCGCCAATCAGCACCAGCCCCAGCGCGGTGATGCGCTGCTTGCCAAAGCGGGCAATCAAGCGCCCGGTGAAAAAACTGGGGCCAAACATGGCCAGCACATGCCACTGGATACCCAGGGCCGCCTGGCCCACGCTGTGGCCGCAGCCCACCATGGCCATGGGCGCTGCTGTCATGAGGAAGGCCATCAGCCCGTAGCTGACCACGCCTGCCGCAGCAGCGGTGATGAACTGGGGCGTGGCGGCAATTTCGCGCAGGGGCCGCGCCGGACCCGTGGCGGCCAGTTGCTGCTGGGGCGGCAGGCGCAGGAGCAGCAGCACCGGCAGCGCCAGCGCCGCCAGGGCGGCCTGGCTGTAGAAGCTGCCGGCAAAGGGCGTGGCTGGAAGGGCGTCGCGCGTCCAGATCACTACTTGCGGGCCGATGATGGCCGCTACCAGGCCGCCGACCATGATGCGGGAGATGGCCTTGGCGTGCAGGAGCGGCTGCGACACCGCATCCACCGCGGCAAAGCGGTAGCTTTGCACGCAGGCGGCGTAGAAACCGGCCAGGGCCGTGCCCAGGCAAAACAGCCAAAAGTCTGTTTGCGCAATGCCTTGCGCCGCAATCACGCCAGAGACGATGCCCAGCAATGCCCCCAGCACATAGGTCATGCGCCGCCCCAGCCGGTGCATGAGCCAGGCGGCAGGCAGGGTGGACAGCGCCAGGCCCAGTTGGTAGATGCTCACCGGCAAGGTGGTGGCCGTGGGGTTGCTGGAGAGTTGCTGGCCCACCAACCCGCCCAGCGAAATGATGATGGGGGGCGAGGCCCCACCCAGTGCCTGGGCGGCGACCAACAGGCCCAGGTTGCGCCCGGGAGCGGTGGTTGGGCTGGTGGAGGGGGCAGATTGCGCGGAAGGGGTGGAGGTGGGGGGAGGGGTATGCTGGGCCATAACCGCAATTATGGCTTATTTGGTTATTTAATTATTTAGTTAAATTTACTGACGCTTTAAAGTCAGCAGGTCAATCGACGCAGGCACCCCCAGGCGCAAGGTAAAGCCCGACCACAGCCCCGCGCCGCTGCTGACGAACAGCGTCATATCGTCCACGCGGTAGACGCCGCGCACAAAACCGTCGTTGGCCGGGGCAATGACCCACTGGTCCACCCCCCGGATATGCCCGCCGTGCGTATGCCCGGCAATCTGCAGGTGCACGCTGTGCTGGGCGGCGTACTGGCGCGCCATCTTGGGCTGGTGGCCCAGCAGGATGTGAAACTGCGCTTGCTGCTCCTGCGCCTGCAGGGCCACGCTGGCAATGTCGGGCGGCACGCCGCCGCCGGCGTTGTGGCTTTGGTAGTAGGCCGGGTCGCCCACGCCGGAGATGGTCAGGCGCTTGCCGCGCACGTCGATGGTGTGCGCCTGGTTGGTCAGGTAGGGCAGGCCCAGCTTGGCAAAGACCTTGGCCCAGTCGCCGTAGCCGCTGTAGTACTCGTGGTTGCCGGGGGCGGCCCACACGCCGTAGGGAGCCATCAGGTCGGCCAGGGCGGCGATGTTGCCCGCCTGGGTGGCGACGTCGCCATCGACCAGGTCACCGGGCAGCACGATCAGGTCGGGCTTGGCGGCGTTGGTGCGCTTGACCACTTCGCGCACATAAAAGGCGTTGTTGATGGGGCTGGCGTGCAAGTCGGCCAGCACGGCAATGCGCAGGCCCTCTAGCTCCGCGGGGAGCTTGGGGATGCTGAGGGTTTGCTCGTGCACTTCGGGCACGCGTAGGCCCTGGATGGCGCCGTGCCCGCACACCAACAGCATGGCGCTGACGGCCACCAGGGTGTAGTGCGGCTGCCACAGCGTGGTGGCCAGCCCTGGGGCGTTCAGGAGCTTGCCCAGCAGCGCCAGCGCGTCCCGCACAATGGCCAGCAGCCACGCCCCGGCAATGCTGGCAAACAGCCAGCCTGCAGGCACTTGCAGATAGGCCACCGTGTCGTAGCTGAGGGCTGCGCTGCGGGCGGCAAAAATCAGCAGCGCCGGCAGGGCGGCCAATACAGCGGTGACGACGACGCTGGCGGCGTAGTACCTGCGGCCAGTGCGCCATAAGGGGTGCCACAGCCACAGGGCGGCCAGGAGGGCGAGGGGAGCAAGGTAGATCAGCATGGGCGCTTGTTATAGGTTCTTGTCGATATCGTGAGGCAAGGGGCGTGACCCATCCTACAGGCGTAGCACACGAGAAAACCAAAGAGAATAGCGAGCACCTGCGCCGTCCAAGCGTAAACACTGGTAAAGATGTGCGCCAAAGCGCAAACCCCGTCCCAGGGCGACGCGGGCGGGGTGCGGGGATAATCGCGCCCCTTATGTCTTTGCCTTTGCCTTCTTCTTTGCCTTTCGCCCTGAGCTTTCCCGAGTCCCTGCCCGTATCTGCCCGGCGCGAAGAAATCGCCCAGGCCCTGCTCGACCACCAGGTCATCATCGTTTGCGGGGAGACGGGCTCGGGCAAAACCACGCAGCTGCCCAAAATTGCCCTGAGCCTGGGGCGCGGTGCGTGCCACGCCCGCCCTGGGGAGAAACCGCGCCTGATTGGTCACACCCAGCCCCGGCGCATTGCCGCCAGCAGCGTGGCCAAGCGCATTGCCCAGGAGCTCAATACCCCGCTGGGCGAGGTGGTGGGCTTTAAGGTGCGCTTTCAAGACACGCTGCACAAGGGCGCATCCGTCAAGCTGATGACCGACGGCATCTTGCTGGCCGAGACGCAGACCGACCCGCTGCTCAAGGCGTACGACACCCTCATCATCGACGAGGCGCACGAGCGCAGCCTGAACATCGACTTCCTGCTGGGCTACCTAAAACAGATATTGCCCAAGCGCCCGGATTTGAAGGTGGTCGTCACCTCTGCCACCATTGATGCCGAGCGCTTTGCCCAGCACTTTGCCGATAGCGCCAACCGCCCCGCGCCGGTCATCATGGTCTCGGGCCGTACCTACCCGGTGGAAATGCGCTGGCGGCCCTTTGAGGAGAAAAAGGATTACGGCACCAACGACGCCATTGCCGATGCGGTCGATGAACTGTGGGCCGGAGGCCAGGGCGGCGACATTTTGGTGTTCCTGCCTGGCGAGCGCGAAATCCGCGAAGCGGCCGACCACCTGCGTAAACACCTGCAACACTTCCCCGCGCTGAAAAACAGCGAAGTGCTACCGCTGTTTTCCCGCCTGTCCCAGGCCGAGCAAGACCGTATTTTTGACAGCCACAGCCAGCGGCGCATTGTGCTGGCCACCAACGTGGCGGAAACCTCGCTGACGGTACCAGGTATCAAATACGTGATTGACACCGGCACCGCGCGCGTCAAGCGCTATTCTTTTAGAAGCAAGGTCGAGCAATTGCTGGTTGAACCCATCAGCCAGGCGGCGGCCAACCAACGCGCCGGGCGCTGCGGGCGGGTGGCCAACGGCATTTGCATCCGCCTGTACGACGAAGCCGGTTTTGCCCAGCGCGATGCCTTTACCGACCCGGAAATCCTGCGCTCATCCCTGGCCGGGGTGATTTTGCGCATGAAAAGCCTGGGGCTGGGCGACGTGGTGCACTTCCCGTTTCTGCAAGCGCCCTCGGGCCGCGCGATTGCCGACGGCTACCAACTGCTGCAAGAGCTGGGCGCGGTCGATGAGCGCGGCCAGCTCTTGCCCATGGGCAAGCAACTGGCCCGCCTACCGCTGGACCCGCGCGTGGGCCGCATGATTGTCGAAGCGCGCAGCCGGGGTGCCTTGGCCGAGGTGCTGGTGATTGCCGCCGCCCTATCGGTGCAGGACGTGCGCGACCGGCCCCTGGAAGCGCAGGCCCAGGCCGACCAGCAGCACGCCAAGTTTGACGATGAGAAAAGCGAGTTTTCCGGCTACCTGCGCCTGTGGCAATGGCTGCAGGACGCGCGCGGCGGTAAGGCCGTGGCGCACAGCCGCAAGGAGATGCAGGCAGGGCGTTCTGCTACCGCCACTCCAAAAAATCAAGCATTTTTGCCGGTAGCCCAACGCCAGAGCGCGCCAGCAGCTCTTGAAGCCATAGCGCAGCAAGACACGCACAAACTCAGCAATCGCCAGTGGGAGCAATTGCTGCGCCAGAACTACCTGAACGTGCGCCGCGTGCGCGAGTGGCGCGATATTTATTCCCAACTGCTCACCGTGGTGAAAGAGCAGCAATGGCTGCCCAATACCGAGGCCGCCGGGTATGAGGCGGTGCATCTGTCCATGCTTGCCGGCCTGCTGGGCAATATCGGCTTCAAGGGCGAGGAGAGCGATGCCTACCTGGGCGCGCACGGCATCAAGTTCCACCCCCACCCTGGGGCGCACCTGAGCAAAAAGCCAGGGCGCTGGATCGTCGCGGCCGAGCAGGTGCAAACCAGCCGCCTGTATGGCCGGGGCATTGCCGCCATCGAGCCGCAGTGGCTGGAAGAAGTCGGCAGCCATTTGCTGAAAAAGCAGCTGCTGGACCCGCACTGGAGCAAAAAACGCGCCGACGTGGTGGCCTATGAACGCGCCACGCTCTACGGCCTGGTGATTTACAACAACCGGGGCGTGAGCTACGGCAGCAAAGACCCGCAGGATGCGCGGCAGATGTTCATTCGCCGCGCCCTGGTCGAAGGCGAGTGGGAGACGCATTGGCCCTTCCTGGCCGCCAACCTCAAAACCATCCGCAAGGTGGAAGAACTGGAGCACAAAAGCCGCCGCCAGGACGTGCTGGTGGACGACGCGCTGATCTACGCCTTCTACGACCAGCACATCCCCGACGGGGTGTTTAGCGGTGCCACCTTTGACAAATGGTTTAGAAAAGCCAGCCAGGGCCAGCCGCAACTGCTGCGCCTGTCCAAAGACGAGCTGATGCGCCACGAGGCCGCCGGCATCACCACCGACAACTTCCCCAAACTGGTGCGCCTGGGCGGGGTCGATTGCAGCGCCAGCTACCTGCACCAGCCGGGCGATGCGCGCGATGGCATCACCGTCACCGTGCCGCTGTTTGCGCTCAACCAGGTGAGTGAAGAACGCGCCGAATGGCTGGTGCCCGGCATGCTCAAGGACAAAATCCAGCTGCTGTTGAAAAGCCTGCCCCAGCGCCCGCGCAGCCGCTTTGTGCCCCTGCCCGAAAGCGCCGAACGCCTGGCCGCGCTGTTTACCCGTGAAGAGCGCTGGGCCCAGGCCGGCCTGATCGACACCCTGCTGGAGCAAGCGCGGCAGGAGACGGCGCTGGACATCAAGCGCAGCGACTTCAAGCAAGACATGCTGGGCCAGCACCTGTTTATGAACTTTCGCGTGGTGGACGAGCATGGCCGCCAACTGGGCCAGGGGCGCAATCTGGCCGCCCTCAAAGCCCAATGGGGCAGCAAGGCACGCGGGGCGTTTCAGGCATTGGCTAATTTAAAGATAGCTGGCAGCGCTGACAGCAAGCCAGTTTCAGCATCAAAACATGCTGAAAACCAGCAAAGACCAGCGCCAACAGCTCCTAAAAATGAGAGTGCCCCTGCCGTTGATGCCCAGCAGCGCTACACCGACTGGAGCTTTGGCGCACTGCCCGAGCTGCTGGAAATCCGCAAAGGCCAGCAAAGCCTGGTTGGCTTTCCCGCCCTCATCGACCAAGGCGATGCCGTCACGCTGGAAGTGTTTGATGAGCCGGAAGTCGCCGCCGCCCGCCACCGCCTGGGCCTGCGCCGCCTGTGCGCCCTGCAGGTGAAAGACGCGCTGAAATACCTGGAAAAAAACCTGCCTGATCTGCAAAAAATGGCCGTCGCCTATATGCCGCTGGGCACGCAGGAGGAGCTGCGCGCGCAAATTCTGGACGTGGCACTGGAGCGTGCCTTTGTGCAAGAGCCTCTGCCCCAGGATGCCGCGCAATTTGCCCAGCGCGTGCAGGAAGGGCGCAGCCGCCTAACCCTGATTGCCAACGAAGTAGCGCGCCTGGCGGCCACCGTCCTGACCGAATACGCCAGCGCCCAGCGCAAGATCAAGGACACGAAAAACGCGCCCGAGGCCACGCAGGATGCCGGTAAGCAATTGCAAAACCTGATGCCAAAAAACTTCATTGCCCAGACCCCCTGGGCGCAGTTGCAGCACTTTGCGCGCTACCTCAAGGCCATCACCGTGCGCCTGGATAAATACCGCGCCGACCCGGCCCGTGACAGCGCCCGCCAGAGGGAACTGCAGCCGCTGGAGCAGCGCTACTGGCGGCTGCTGGCCCAGCGCAAAGGCCAGCAAGATGCCCGCCTGCAGGAATACCGCTGGATGCTGGAAGAGCTGCGCGTGAGCTTTTTTGCCCAAGAGCTGCGCACGCCCTACCCGGTGAGCGGCAAACGCTTGGATAAAGTGTGGGCCCAGCTGCAGCAGTGAGAATCTGAGAGCCCCTCCGCGCGGGTGTGCAGCCCCCTTTTTCCTGGAGTTTGTTGCCATGTCCTCCCCACGCACCGCCGCCCCTGCTGAACTGTCTTTTCGCACCAAAACCGCCATCGTGCTGACCACGCTGGCCCAGGGCGTGGGCGTGTATATCTGCCTGCGCAGCGGCTGGGTCAGCGCCGGGGTGGGGCGGTTGATCGCGCTGTCCTTGCTGCTGGCGCTGCCCAGCTTTTTTGTGCTGTGCGTGCGCGATGTGCAAGACCGCCTGCTGTGGCGCAGCCTGGCGCTGCTGACCGCCCTGCTGGGCGCGCTGCACGCCAGCGTGTGGTGGCTGCTGCAGGGGGCAGAAACGGGGGACTGGGCGGGGTGGCTGCTGAGCCAAGGCGTGTTCCTGTTCATTGCCCTGGCTTGGGTGCAGGCGCTGCTGCAGCAACGCAGCCTGCGCGGCGTGCCCTATGCGGACTTGTTTGAATCGGCCTGGAACAACGCCCTGGTGCTGGGCTTTGCCCTGCAGTTTGTCGGCCTGTGCTGGGCCGTGCTGGGGCTGTGGGCGGGCTTGTTCGTCCTCATTAAGGTGCAGTTGTTTGCCGACACCTTTACCCAGCCGGCGTTTGCCTGCATTGCCACCGGTTTGATGGCCGGCCTGGGCGTGGTGCTGGCCCGTGGCCAACCCAAGCCTTTGCGGCTGATGCTGCAACTGCTGCTGGCGCTGTACCGGTTGCTTTTGCCGCTACTGGCTTTGGTCGTGGTGTTGTTTGTGCTGGCCTTGCCCTTGACCGGCGTGCAGCCGCTGTGGGAGACGCGTAAGGCCGCCCCGCTGCTGATGGGCGTGCTGCTGGCGCTGCTGGTGTTCGTCAACGCCGTGTTCCAAAACGGCCAGCAGCAGCAAGCGCCTTACCCCGCACCGCTGCGGGGCTTGATTGCCGCTGCCCTGGGGCTGATGCCCGTGTTGGCGGGCCTGGCCGTGTGGGCCGTGGCGCTGCGCGTGCGCCAATACGGCTGGACGACCGAGCGCGTATGGGCGGCCACCGCTGCCGCCGTGCTGCTGCTGTACGCCCTGGGCTACGCTTGGGCCGCGCTGCAGCGTGGGGGCGCGCCTTGGCTTGGGCGGCTGGCGCGTATCAACCCGGCCCTGTCGTGGCTGGTCATGGCGCTGCTATTGCTGCTGCATACCCCCATCCTTGACCCCTACCGCCTGGGCGTTGAGAGCCAATACCAGCGCCTGGCCAGTGGCGTGCAGGAGCCGACGCGGATAGCGCTGCAGGATTTGCGCTTTGACCATGGCCGCTATGGCCGCCCCGCGCTGGAGCGTTTGCAGCAATTGCCCGCCTTTGCCCAGGAGCCCGTGGCACAGAGCGTGCAAGAGATGCTGGCGGCCACTACCAAGCGCTATCTGCCGCGCAAATCAGCAGCGACCACGGTAGCCATGCTGCAGCAGCACATTGCCGTCGCCCCCGGCCATGCTGCGCCGCCCGACGATTGGTGGCAGGCGTTGACAGGGCCGCACCTGTCGGACGAGGCCAGAAATTGCGTGGTGGGTCGGCCCCAGCGCCACCAGCCCGCTTCAGTGGCCCCTGCTGGTGGCGCGGCTGACCCCCAAACCGCCCCGTGCGTGACCTTGCAATTGCCGCTGCAAAGCGGTAGCGCCGAGTTGCAGCGCTTGTTGTGCAAGACGATGGGCTACGTCAGGTCCTGCGATGTGTTTGTACGCAACGACGCCGGGCAGTGGGAAATTGCCGGGACGCTGAGCTGGCCCAGCTTGACGCAAGAGCAGCGCGCGCAACTGGCGCAGGCCCTACGCGCCGGGCAGTTGCAGGTGCAAGCCCCACGCTGGCAGGAGGTGGGCCTGCCCCAGGCGCCTGACGTGCCTGCTGGGCAGGTGCAACCGCGTTAACGCAATGGCTTATCGTGGCTATATCGTGGCTACATCGCCCCGCGCCCGCCCAGTTGCCCGCCAATGACGCCTTGCAGGGCATCGCGCACGTTTTGCGCAACCACGCGCATGGTTTGCGGGTCGGTTTGGGCGTGGAGGGTGTTGAGCTCGTTGTAGTGCAAAAACAGCAGGCCCCGCAGGGTGCGAAAGGCGTTTTTACACGCCTGGATGTCGCACAGGCTGGTGTCGTTGGCCAGTACACGCTCGGCTACGCCGGGGTCAAGTAGGCGAATCTTGCAAATAATCGCCAAGCGCACAATTTCCAGGTCCAAGTCCTGCAGGCGCTCTTGGCGGTCAGAGGGGAGAAAACGGCTGGCAACGGGGCTCATAGTCTTATTTCTAGGGTAAACCAGAATAAGCAGCTTAAAGCGTGGGGGACTAGTCGGTCAATAGCGCGTCAATAGTTGATCAATTGGTTATTGATAGACGCAAAAATGCACAGCCCCTGTGCAAGGGGCTGTGCAGTGCAGCAAGGCAGCCAATAAAGGCGAAGGGGCGGGCCGCAGCGGCGCTCAGCGCTCCAGCATATTGACCTTGCCGTCCTTGCCGTTCCATTCGTCGGCATCGGGCATGGAGGCTTTGCGCTTGGTGATGCTGGTCCAGCCCTTGGCAAAGGCCAAGTCGGCGTTCAGCTTGATGAACGGCAGCTGATCGGCGGGCACGTCCTCTTCGGCAAAAATCGCGTCAGCCGGACACTCGGGAATGCACACGGCGCAGTCGATGCATTCATCGGGGTCAATAACCAGCATGTTCGGGCCTTCGCGGAAGCAATCCACGGGGCAAACATCTACGCAATCGGTGTATTTACATTTAATGCAGTTTTCGGTGACGACGTGTGTCATGGCAGTCTTTTTATGAGCTAGAGAATCAGTAGAAATGCGGATATTCTAGGGAGTTTCACGAGGGCTGCCCAGTTCGGTGCCGGTTAAGGCCCTATTACGAGTGCATGTTGCTGCGCTGCAAAAACGCCGCTGAACGTGCTGGCAGCGGCCAAGTGGGGCAAGCAGGCACGGTAAGATGCTAGGCAGTAGCGCTGCTGCGCAGTCTTTGATCGACCTCTTTAGAAAGGTGCTTTGCGATGTCTTTTTCCGTCTCCGATACCGTCTCGTCTGCCCAACAAGACCTGGAGCGCCTGGTCTCTGACCTGCGCGGCCTCCTGGCCAGTAAAGACCTGGACAGCATCCCCCAAATCGGTGCCCTGCGCGAGCGTATTGACGATGGTCTGAACCGCGCCCGCGACTCTGCCGTGCAAGCCGCCCAGGAAGCAGCCCGCCAGGCCAAGGAAGCCGCTGTTGCCGCTGACCGTTATGCCCACGACGAACCCTGGCGCGTCGCCGGTGCCGCGCTGGCCGTGGGTGCCTTGGTGGGCTTTTTGCTGGCCCGCCGCTAAGGCGCCGCCTGTGAACTGGATATCTCTACTGGGCCTGCAAGCCTATAAGGAGCGCTGCGCCCGCTACGCTGCCGAAGGCAAGCAGGCCGCCAGTGACCGCCTGACCCTGGCGGCGCTTGAATGGGCCGAAGAGAAAAAACACTGGCAAACCGTGCTGGTGCTGGTCGTTGCGGCCCTGGCGCTGGGGGTGGTGGCCATGCTGCTGGTGTCGCTGGCGGTGCTGGTGTATTTCTGGGACAGCCCCCAGCGCGTCGTCATGGCCTGGGTGATTGCCGGGGTCTGGCTGTTTGCCTGGCTGCTGGTGGCCTACGCCTTGCGCGTGGCCCTGCGGCAAAAGCGCCCAGCGTTTCATTTGACCCGCACCGAGCTGGCCCGCGATTGGCAGGAATGGCAAGACTGGCAGGCCAGCCGCCAGGCTCGTGCAACACCTGCTGATACCCCATCCAATACCCCAGTGCGTAAAAAACCCGTGGAACCCGTGCGTAAGGAGTCTGGCCATGACTGAGCCTGTGGGTGTGCACGCTGCACCACTTTCATCACCGCCATCCAGCACCGCAGCGGCCCGGCCCCCGGTATCGGCCTTGGCACAACTGCGCCAGCGCCCGGAGTGGCACAGCGCCACGCCCGCGCAAAAAGTGGTGCTGCAGCGCATTGCTGCCCAGCGCGACCAGTGGCTGCTTGAACGCCTGACCCGTGCCCAGGAGGCCGCCCTGCGTGCCAGCGCCCAGGAGGTGGATGCCAATGCGCCCCTGCCCCAGCGCCTGGCCGCCTTTACGCGTCTGCACCCCGGTGTCAGCGGCGCAGCCCTGGCGGGTATCGCCTTGATGGTGGGCCCGCGCCGCTTGGGGCGGCTGCTGCGCAGCAGCTTGCCGACACTGCTGCCGCTGCTGGCCAAGCTCAAGCGCTAACCTGGCTTTTTAACGCTGGCCCCGGTTTTTCAGCGCCTGCGCCACTTGCGGCACCAGGGCCGGGCCAGCGTAAATCAAGCCGCTATAAATTTGCACAACGTCGGCCCCGGCGTCGATTTTGCTCACCGCATCGACAGCGCTCAGGATGCCGCCCACGCCAATGATGGGAAAGCCCTGGCCCAGCGCCTGGCGCAGTTGGCCAATCACCGCGTTACTGGCTTCCAGCACCGGCGCGCCGCTCAGGCCCCCGGCCTCTTCGGCATGCGGCAGGCCCTGTACGGCAGCGCGGCTGATGGTGGTGTTGGTGGCAATCACCCCATCCATGCCGTGGCGCTGCAAGGTGGCGGCAATCACCTGCACCTGCTCGGGTGTGAGGTCCGGCGCAATCTTCACAAAAATCGGCACGCGTTTGCCGTGCTGCTGGGTCAGGGCCTCGCGGCGCTGGGCGATGGCGGCCAGCAGGCCCTCCAGCGCTTCGTCGCTTTGCAGCGCACGCAGGTTTTTGGTGTTGGGCGAACTGATGTTGACGGTGACGTAATCGGCATGGGGATACACGCCATCCAGGCAGGTCAGGTAATCGCTGGTGGCGCTGTCAATGTCGGTCGCGGCGTTTTTGCCGATATTCAGGCCCAGCAGCAGCCCCTGGCCGTGGCGGCGCACGCGCGACTGTTGCACGTTGTGCAGAAATGCCTCCAGCCCCTCGTTGTTAAAGCCAAAGCGGTTAATCAATGCCTTGGCTTCGGGCAGGCGAAACATGCGCGGCTTGGGGTTGCCCGGCTGGGGCTTGGGCGTGACGGTGCCCACTTCCACAAAGCCAAAGCCCATGGCGGCCAGCCCATCAATGCAGCGGGCGTTTTTATCCAGCCCGGCGGCCAGGCCCACGCGGTTGGGAAACTGCAGGCCCGCCAGGGTGACGGGGTCGCTGATGCGCGGTTGGCGCCAGGCGCTTTCCAGCAGCGTGCCCTGGGTTTGGGCCAGGCGCTGCATGGTGAAGTCGTGGGCCTGCTCGGCATCCATGCTGAACAGGAAGGGGCGCAGTAGCGCGTAGGGGATGAGTGACATAGCGATAATCCAAGGTTTTGACCCGGATTTTCCCCTATGACAGCCCCTCTCGCCCCCATGACCCAAGATGAACTTAAAACCCTGGTGGGCCAGGCCGCCTTGCAATACGTGCGCCCTGGTGAAATTGTCGGCGTGGGTACGGGCTCGACGGTGAATAAATTCATTGACGCGCTGGCTGCGATGAAGGGCCAGATCAAAGGCGCGGTGTCCAGCTCCGTCGCCAGCACCGAGCGCCTGCTGGCGCTGGGCATTCCGGTATTTGATGCCAACGCCGTGGACAGCCTGGGCGTGTATATCGACGGGGCCGATGAAATCGACGGCCAAGGCTATATGGTCAAAGGCGGCGGCGCGGCGCTGACCCGCGAAAAAATCGTCGCCGCGCTGGCTGGGCAGTTTGTCTGCATTGCCGATGCGTCCAAGCGCGTGGATGTCCTGGGCGCTTTCCCTTTGCCGCTGGAAGTCATTCCCATGGCGAGCAGCCAGATCATTCGCCGTTTTGAAGACTTTGGCGGCCACGCCCAATTGCGCCTGCAAGACGGCCAGCCCCTGGTGACCGATAACGGCCAGCACATCCTGGACGTACACGGCCTGCAAATTACCGACCCGCTGGCGCTGGAGAGCCAAATCAACCAATGGCCCGGTGTGGTCACCGTCGGCATTTTTGCCCACCAAAAAGCCCAGGTCTGCCTGCTGGGCACGCCCACGGGTGTGCAAACCATCACTTACTAAGCCAACGCTGCTGCACCGCCTGCCATGCTCAACGCCCTGTGGCTAGGTTTTTTCGTCGTCGCAGCCGTTGCTGGCCTGGCGCAGTGGCTGCTCGCCGGCCAGGCCGAGGTGTTTGCCGCCATGGTGCAGGCGCTGTTTGCCATGGCCCGGCTGTCGGTGGAAGTCATGGTGCTGCTGTTTGGCACGCTGACGCTGTGGCTGGGTTTTTTACGCATTGCCCAGGACGCCGGCATTGTGCAAGCGCTGGCGCGCGGCCTGGCCCCCCTGTTTGCCAAGCTGATGCCCGAGGTGCCACGCGGCCACCCCGCGCTGGGGCTGATGACGCTGAACTTTGCCGCCAACGGCCTGGGGTTGGACAACGCGGCCACGCCCATTGGTCTGAAAGCCATGCGGGCGCTGCAAGAGCTCAACCCCCGCCAAGACACGGCCAGCAACGCGCAGATTTTGTTTTTGGTGCTCAACGCCTCCTCGCTCACGCTGCTGCCGGTGTCCATCTTCATGTATCGGTTGCAGCAGGGCGCGGCAGACCCTACGCTGGTCTTTCTGCCCATCTTGCTCGCGACATCGGCTTCCACGGTGGTGGGGCTGCTGAGCGTCGCCTGGGTGCAGCGCCTGCCGGTTTTCAGCCCTGTGGTGCTGGCCTATCTGCTGCCGCTGGCGCTGGGCCTGGGTGCATTCATGGCGCTGCTGGTCAGCTTGTCGGCCAGCGCCTTGGCGGCGTTGTCGGGCCTGTTGGGCAATTTGAGCCTGTTTGCCATCGTGCTGCTGTTCGTGGTGGTGGGCGCTGCGAAAAAAGTACCGGTGTACGACAGCTTTATCGCCGGGGCCAAAGAAGGCTTTGCCGTCGCCCGCGACCTGCTGCCGTATTTGGTAGCCATGCTGTGCGCCATTGGCGTGCTGCGTGCCAGCGGGGCGCTGGACTATGCGCTCGATGGCATCCGCTACCTGGTGGGCATGACCGGGGTGGATAGCCGTTTTGTCGATGCGCTGCCCACCGCCTTGGTCAAGCCCTTTTCCGGCAGCGCCGCGCGGGCCATGTTGATTGAGACCATGCAAAGCCAGGGCGTAGACAGCTTTGCCGCGCTGCTGGCCGCCACCATCCAGGGCAGTACGGAAACCACCTTCTACGTGCTGGCCGTGTACTTTGGTGCCGTAGGCGTGCAACGCGCCCGCCACGCCGTGCCCTGTGCGCTGCTGGCCGAGCTGGCCGGTGTGCTGGCCGCGATTGGCGTGTGTTATTGGTTTTTTGGCTAGAAGTTATTAAAAAAATAGCTGCCAGCGCTGATCTCTATTGGGTTTAAAGGTCTTTTATGCCTTAAACCTTATCCAGATAAGCGCTGGCAGCTATGGATTTTATAGATTCAACGGATTGCGCAGATTTAGCGCATAGCCTGCAGCAAGTCCTGCGCTGCAGCTTCTGCATCGGGCGCATTCACCAGCGCCCGCACTACGGCAATCGAGCCCACGCCGGTGGCGCGCACGGCGGCAAACAGGTCTTGGCTGATGCCACCAATCGCCACCAGCGGCGTGCCCTGCATGAGCTGGGCATAAGCGGCCAGCCGCGCCAGGCCCTGCGGGGCGGTGGCCATTTTTTTCAGCGTGGTGGGAAACACGGCCCCCAAGGCGATGTAGCTGGGCTGCACGGCGTGGGCGCGCAGCATTTCGGCGTAGCCGTGGGTGCTCACGCCCAGGCGGGTGCCGCTGCTGCGGATGCGCTGTAGGGCGGCAGGCGGCAGTGCGTCCAAATCTTCCTGGCCGACGTGGATGCCGTAGGCCCCGGCCTCCAGCGCGGCCTGCCAGTGGTCGTTGATAAACAGCCGCGCGGGTGTGCCTGCCACGGCGGCGACGGCGGCTTGCACTTGGGCGCGGATGGCGGCGGGGTCAGCGCTTTTAAAGCGCAGTTGTACCGTGGGCACCCCGGCGCGGGCCATGCGGCCTACCCAATCAGCATCGGGCAGTACGGCGTACAGGCCCAGTTGCTGCGGGCAGGGGGCAAAGGCGTGGGCTGGATCGGCGGTGCTGATGCCAAAGTCTGCCGGGTGGCTGGGCCACAGCGTGGCATCGAACTGGCCCAGGCGCAGGCTTTGTTGCTGCCAGGCGCGGGCCAGGACTTCGGCATCGCAGGCGATAAAACCCAGTTGGCTGCACGCTGCCAGCGCGGCTTGGTACACCGGGTCGTCTTGCGTGGGGACGGGCGGGGTTTGCGCGGGCAAGCCCGCTTGCCCAGCAAAGCGGGCGCTGTGCGTGGCCAGGATGGCAGCTTGCAGGGCGGTGGTGGAAGGTGCTGTGGATGCGTTCATGCGTGGTGCCAAAACGGGGTGCCCAGGGTGGGGGTGCTGGGCTGGGCGGCAGTTTGCTCGGCCATGGCCCCGGCCAGGTACGCGGCGCGGCCTGCGTGCACGGCATCGGCAAAGGCACCGGCCATGGCCACGGGGTCTTGCGCCAGGGCGACGGCGGTATTGAGCAGCACGCCGTCAAAGCCCCATTCCAGCACGGTGCAGGCGTGGCTGGGGCGGCCCAGGCCGGCATCAACAATCAGCGGCACGTGCAGGCGCTCGCGCAGCATTTGCAGGGCGTAGGGGTTGGCCGGGCCACGGCCTGTGCCAATGGGGGCGGCCCAGGGCATGACGGCTTGGCAGCCCACATCGACCAAGCGCTGGCACAGCACCAGGTCTTCGGTGCAATAGGGCAGGACGTTGAAGCCTTCTTTGATGAGGATGTCTGCCGCCTGCACCAGGTTGAGCGTATCGGGCTGCAGGGTGTAGTCGTCGCCAATCAGCTCCAGCTTGATCCAGGGGGTATCGAACACTTCGCGCGCCATGTGGGCGGTGGTGATGGCTTCTTGCAAACTCATGCAGCCGGCGGTATTGGGCAGCACCGGCACGTTCAATTGCTTGAGCAACTGCCAAAAGCTGGCCCCGGCATCTTGCACCTGAGCGGTGTTGCTGCCCTGGCGGCGCAGCGAGGCGGTGACCATGGCCGGCTGGGCGCGGCGCACGGCAGCTTCCAAAATGGCGGGCGAGGGGTAGCGGGAGGTGCCCAGCAGCAAGCGGCTACTAAAGCTGTGGCCGTAAAGGGTGAGGGGGGTGTCGTGGACAGTAGTCATGATGCTCTTTTTAAAAGAGCTATTAGCGCTGATAAATAAACGGTTTCAAGCTTGTTTGTATTTGAAAGTTAAGTAATACCAGCGCTAACAGCTATAAATATTAACCACCGGTGACCGGGGCGATGATTTCCAACTTGTCGCCCGCCTGCAGCGGGTGGCTGGCGTATTGGGCTTTGGGGACGAACTGGGTGTTCACGGCCACGGCAAAGGGCGGCTGGGCGTTCCATTGCGCCAGCGCATCGGCCACCGTGGGGGCGTTGGCAGCCAAGGTGACAGGCTGGGCGTTGATGGTAATGTTCATAAGGCGGTTGCTTTCTTAGGCATGCAGCACGGGCACGTCCATCTGCTGGGCCAGGGTGCTTGCGCCTTGCGTGAGGACTTGCAGCGCTATATCCAGCATGGTGGGCGCAATCATGAAGCCGTGGCGGTACAGGCCGTTGACCTGCAGCGTGCGCTCTCCCACCCAGCGCAGCGCGGGCAGGTTGTCCGGCAGGGTGGGGCGGCATTGGGTGTTCAGCTCCGTAATGCGCGCCTCGGCAAAGCCGCTGTGCACGGTGTAGAGGGCGCTTAAAAGCTCCATCGTCGAGCGCAGGCTGGCCGGGCCAAAGTCTTCGGATTCGATTTCCGTTGCGCCAATCACGAAGCGGTGGTCTTCCTTGGGCGCGATATAGAGCGAATAACGCGGGTGAATCAGGCGCGTGGGACGCTGCAGCGTCACTTCCGGCGCATGCACGCGAATGACTTCGCCGCGCACGCCACGCAATTGCGGCCAGGCGGTTTTGGCACCCAGGCCCCGGCAGTCCAGCAGCAGGTCGGGCTGGCCCGCTTGGCCGGGGGCAAAGTCGGAGAGCTCCTTGGGGCTGTGCCAGTGTAGGGCCACGCCCGCATCTTCCAGCGCTTGCAGCAGCGCGGGCAGCAGTTGGCGGTTATCCAATTGACCTTCACCGGGCAGCAAGATACCGGCCTGAAAACGCCCCTCCAGTGCTGCATCGGCCTGGGCCACGCCTGCGCCGTCCAGCATCTGCGGGCGCGGCAGGCTGGTGTTGAGGTGGTAGTTTTTCTCCAGCAGGCCCGACAGGCGCTGTGCCTCGGGTGCATCCTGGCGGTGCCAGACGATGAGGGTGCCGTTGCGCTGGAAGTACACGGGGCTGGGCAGGCCCTGCAGCAACTGGGGCCAGCGCTCCAGGCTGTGCTGGCCCATGCGCACGACGTTGGGCTCCGTCACTGCCGATTCGGCCAGCGGCGCCAGCATGGCAGCGGCCACCGGGGCGGCTGCGCCGTCGGCCTGCGGGCCGTGGGCGTCGAACACTTCAACGCGGTGGCCTTGGCGGGCTAGCGACAGGGCCAGCAGGCGGCCCATCAGGCCAGCGCCTAAAACGGTGATACGAGCGGGGGAGGTGAGGGTAAACATCGCAGTGGTAACTCCAGCATGTCAGGTGAAAACATCAACCAGGACAAAACCGGGCGCACCAAGGTCTGCGCGTTCTATGGAAACTCCCCACGCCAGCATGATCTGGATCGGGTCTGTGGGGCCAGCAGGCCCCAGGGTATGTTCTCAGTCGCGCGCTGGCTTACGCATAGCCAGTGGGACACCCCTGTTTCGTCCTTCAAGGTAAGGCAGGCATTACAGCACAGCGCCAGTGTCCAGGACACTGCCGTGGGTGCAAAGCTGCATAACCCTTGGGCTAGATCAGAGTTGGGGACTAGCAACGCATGGCCGTGGTGGCCGAATCGCGCAGGCCTTGCAGCACGGCAGCGTCCAGGCCGACGTTGTTGTGCTCCAGCACCCGCTCGGCGCGGTAGCTCGAACGCACCAGCGGGCCCGAGACCACTTCCAAAAAGCCCATGGCCATGCCGATGTCGCGGTAGCGCAAGAACTCCTCGGGCGTGACAAAGCGCTGCACCGGCAGGTGGTTTTTGGTCGGGCGCATGTATTGGCCCAGGGTCACCACGTCCACATCGGCGGCGCGAATGTCAGCCAGGGCTTGCTCGATTTCGGCATCGGTCTCGCCCAGGCCCAGCATCAGGCTGGTCTTGGTCACCACCTGCGGGGCGTAGCCCTTGGCGAACTTGAGCACGTCCAGCGTCGTTTCATAACTGGCGCGGATGTCGCGCACCGGGTGGGTCAGGCGCTTGACGGTCTCCAGATTCTGCGCGTAGGCTGGCCAGACCCGCATCCAGCACCTGCGCAACCAGGGCGTGCTTGCCTTGGAAATCGGGGGTCAGGGCTTCTACCGCCGTTTCGGGCATGCGCTCGTGGATGGCGCGGATGCAGGCGGCGTAGTGGCCTGCGCCCAGGTCGGGCAGGTTGTCGCGGTCGACTGAGGTCAGCACCACGTACTTCAGGCCCATGAGCTGCACCGCCTCGGCCACGTTGGCGGGCTCTTGTGCATCCAGCCAGCCGTGGGGGTTGCCGGTGTTGACCGCGCAGAACTTGCACGCCCGCGTGCAGACCGAGCCCATCAGCATCAGCGTGGCCGTGCCGCGCCCCCAGCACTCGGTGATGTTGGGGCACTTGGATTCCGAGCACACCGTATGCAGCTTGTGCGAGCGCACAATGTCCATCACCTCTTGGTACTTGGCCCCGTTGGGCACGCGAATGCGCAGCCAGTCGGGCTTTTTCGCGGCATCGGGCACGGTGGCCAGGGCGCTGGGCTTCATGCCGTCGAGCACCGCCTTGGTGCCTTCGGGCGTGACGATTTTGGAGCCCGAGGTCGGGCGCTGGCGGTGGATGGTGATCGGGGTGGCGGTGTCGCTCATGTTATCGCTCATGCGTCAAACTCTTTTCTTACAGTCGCCCGCAGCGGGCGTAGACCGGGCAAATTGTAGGCGCGGGCCGCAAGCCAGCGCCCCGGCAGCGACGCATATCCATACGCCAGGCGCTATGTTGCAGCGCCGCATGGCTACGGGATTTCCTGGGGTTCTGGGCTCCGGTGGCGTGATAGACGCTTTCTATAATGATTTGATTTTTTTCATCTTTATAAGGACGTTGCCATGCCCCAGGCCCTGCTCGCTGCCATTTCTGCCCGTACCCAAAGCGCCCTGGCCAGTGGGGACCTCAGCCCGCTGCAAACCAGTGAAGTGCTGGTCGAAGACGGGGGCCTGCGTTTTATCGTGCGCTGGGCCGCAGCCCTGGCAAAAAAAGATGAAACGGCCAAAGTTATCCTGCCCGGTGGCCCGCGTGACCCCAACTTCAACCCTTTTTTAAACCCCGACCCGGCGTTGACTGTCGGCCCCATCGGGGCGCAGCACACCATCGTGCTCAACAAATTTCCCGTCTGTCTGCACCACCTGGTGCTGGCGCGTAAAGACTTTGCCGAACAGCTCACCCCTCTGGAGCTGTGTGATTTTGCCGTGCTCGCTGAGCTGCTCTCCACCCTGGGCGGCCTGGGCTTTTACAACGGCGGCGCACCTGCCGGGGCCAGCCAGCGCCATAAACACGTGCAATGGGTGCCCGCCGACCCCGGTAACGCATCCCTGGCCCAATTGGCTGCAGGGCTGCCCGCCGATGCCACTCCCGGCCAGGTCTATCGTCACCCCGCCCTGCCCATGGCCCACGCGCTTTTGAAAGTGCCAGCAGGGCTAGGGGCAGACCAAACAGCCAGCGCCGCCAGCATGCTTGCCGCCTACAACCAGGGCCGCGAAGCCCTGGGCCTGCAACCGGGTGCTGACGGCCTGCTGCCCTCCTTCAACATGCTGGTGGGCGACGGCTGGCTGCTACTGGTGCCGCGCAGCCAGGAGCACTTTGAGGGCGTCTCCATCAACGCCCTGTCCTTTGGCGGCACGATTTACGTGCGCCAGCCTGAGCAGGTGGAGCTGATTCGCAGCACCGGGGCGTTAAAAGTCTTGGCAGCGGTAGGAAAGTAAAACAATCATCGTCCATCACCATGCGTTTAAAGAAAACAATACTTCCGCTGACTTTGGCGCTGCTGCTATTGGGTTGTAAAAATGAGGCTGGCCCAAAACCAGCTTCAGAACCAGTCGCAACCAAGCCGCCTGCAGCATCTGCTGTAGAACCTGATTACTTATTACCCGATTTAAAATTTTCCAAAACTGATTTGGCAAGCGGGCTGCAACGGGTAAATATGGACGCTTATTGGCTAGCGTATTTCACCGGGTATATCGACAATTCGAAAAAATTTTGGAATGGATGTTTGGAAGATAACGCTGCCATTGCCGCAGAACATGGCGGGATGGATGAAAAAGAGGCGAACACCTATGCCACCGATGTTTGCCGAAATACCGCCAAAGAGCATTATTCATGCCTGAACGGTAAAAGCTTGGAGGATGCCGTAACCTGCCTGCAGGCGTATGCAAACCGTGGTGATGAAAATGGGGAGTAAAAACGGGCGGTGATATGTGTCCACACCAGATGGATAGTGGCGGCCATGAAAAAAGCTGCAAGGTTTGCGCCTTGCAGCTTTTTTCTTCACCTTATTTTTCCGTCATCGCGAGGCCGTAGGCCGTGGCGATCTGGTGATCTTGGGGCGAGTCCAGGTGTGGATTGCCGCGTCGCTGCGCTCCTCGCAATGACGAAGAAGCAGAGGGCGTACTCCTCGCAATGGCGCAGGGGGTGTGCCCGCTTACTTACCCCAGCTATCCCGCAACCCGGTGATTTTGTTGAACACCGGCTTGTCCGCACGGTGATCCACCCGGTCAGCGACAAAGTAGCCAAAGCGCTCGAACTGGAATTTATCGTCCGGCTGGGCGCTCGCCAGGCTGGGTTCGACGTAGGCGGTGACCACTTTCAGGCTGTTGGGGTTGAGCAGGGCCAGGAAGTCCTTGCCGCCGGCATCGGGCTGGGCATCGGTGAACAGGCGGTCGTACAGGCGCACTTCGGCTTGTACGGCATCGTGTTGGGCCACCCAGGTGATGGCGGCTTTGACCTTGACGCTATCAGCACCGGGGGTGCCGCTTTTGGTGTCGGGCACCACGGTGGCCAGCACTTTGGTGACCTGGCCGTCGGCATCCTTTTCGCAGCCGGTGCATTCGATGACGTAGCCGCCTTTCAGGCGCACCTTGTTGCCGGGGAACAGGCGCTTGTAGCCCTTGGGCGGGGTTTCCTCGAAGTCCTCGCGCTCGATCCAGACGTGCCGGCCCAGGCCGAAGTGGCGCTGGGGTACGTCGGCGTTGCTGTCTTTACCGTGGGGGAGGGCGGGCAGGTGGCAGGCTTCGATGTGATCGCTGCTGCCAAACATTTCGGCCCAGTTGGTCAGCTCCAGCGGCAGCGGGTCCAGCACCACCATGGCGCGGTGGGCCTGGTGCTCCAGGTCTTCGCGCAGGCACAGCTCCAGCAGGTTGTAGTCGATCCAGGCGTAGTCCTTGGTCACGCCAATGCGTTCGCAAAAGTCGCGGATGGCGGCAGGCGTAAACCCCCGGCGGCGCAGGCCGACTACGGTGGGCATGCGCGGGTCGTCCCAGCCGCTGACGATGTCGTTGTCCACCAGGTGCTTGAGCTTGCGCTTGCTGGTGATGACGTAGGTCAGGTTCAGGCGCGAGAACTCGTATTGGTGCGGCTGCGGCGCAGCGATCAGGCCACCTTCGCGCAGGTGCTCCAGCAGCCAGTCGTAGAAGGGGCGCTGGTCTTCAAACTCCAGCGTGCAGATGCTGTGGGTGATGTGCTCCAGCGCGTCCTCAATCGGGTGGGCAAAGGTGTACATGGGGTAGATGCACCAGGTATCGCCCGTGTTGTGGTGGGTGGCGCGGCGGATGCGGTAGATGGCCGGGTCGCGCATATTGATGTTGGGCGCGGCCATGTCGATCTTGGCGCGCAGCACGGCGGCGCCGTCGGCCAGCTTGCCGTCCTTCATATCGGCAAAGCGCTGCAGGTTCTCTGCCACGCTGCGGCTGCGGTAGGGGCTGTCTTTGCCGGGGGTGGTGAAGTCGCCCCGGTTGGCGCGCATGTCTTCGGCGGATTGTTCATCCACGTAGGCCAGGCCTTGCTCAATCAAGTACACCGCTGCGCGGTGCATGAAGTCAAAGTAGTTGCTGGCAAAGTACAGGTGGCTGTGGCCGCTGGCGTCTTGCCAGTCAAAGCCCAGCCATTGCACGGCATCTTTGATGCTGTCCACGTATTCCTGCTCTTCTTTTTCCGGATTGGTGTCGTCAAAGCGCAGGTGGCAGATGCCGCCGTAGTCACGCGCCAGGCCAAAGTTCAGGCAAATGCTTTTGGCGTGGCCCACGTGCAGGTAGCCGTTGGGCTCGGGCGGAAAACGGGTGCGGATGGCAGCGGTATCGACCTGGCCGGCCTGGTGGTGGGCAGCATCACCGGGGCTGCCGCCCCAGTGGCGGCTGGCGTAGCTGCCATCGGCCAGGTGGGCTTCAATGATTTGGCGCAGAAAATTGCTGGGTTTGGCAGGCGCTTCTGCGGGCGCTGCAGAGGTGTGGGTGGTGTTCATATGGCGCGAGATTGTAGGCGGCTGCCCCCGATCTGCGGGGGCTGGGCACGCATAATCAGCGCTTTTTGCCCGAAGAAGGACTGCACGATGAGCAAAACCGTTTTTGTGCTCAATGGCCCCAACCTCAACCTGCTGGGCACGCGCGAGCCGCAGGTCTATGGCGCCCACACCTTGGACGATGTACAGGCGCTGTGCCAAACCGCCTGCACCCGCCACGGCTTGGCGCTGCGCTTTCACCAAAGCAACCACGAGGGGCAGTTGCTGGACTGGATACACGAAGCGGGCCGCCTGCACGCCCAGGGCCAGCTTGCCGGGGTGATTTTGAACGCCGGTGCCTATACGCACACCAGCATTGCGCTGATGGATGCCATCAAAGGCACGGGCGTGGCGCTGCTGGAGCTGCACATCAGCAACGTGTTTGCCCGCGAGGCATTTCGCCATCACTCCTACCTCTCGCCCGTGGCGCGGGCCGTGGTCTGCGGCCTGGGGGTGCAGGGCTACGCCCTGGCAGTGGATGCTGTGGCGCAGTGGTAGGGCAGTAGCAGGTATGACGAGCGTTGACATTGCCGCCGGGGTGGCCGCAGCCGTTGCCCGCTTGGCGCTGGGCGCTGACCCAGCGCAGGACGCGGCCTTGGCCGCCGGACAGCTACTGCACCCCCTGGTGGCCCAGTGGCAAACCCAGGCCCAGGTGCTGCGCCTGCCGCACGCCGGTGGCCACATGGTGCTGCACCACTGGCCAGCAGCCGCTGCCACTACCGCTACGGGCCGCAGTGGCGCACACAAAGCCCCCGTGCTGCTGCTGCACGGCGGCAGCGGTAGTTGGACGCATTGGGTGGCGAACCTGGCCGCGCTGACCCAAGCGGGCCACGCCGTCTGGGCGCTGGACCTGCCCGGCTTTGGCGCATCCGATGCCCTGCCCGAACAGCAGGACGTGGACGCCATCCTGCCCCTGCTGGCGCAGGCGCTGCAGCACTGCGGCCAGGGGCAGGCGTTGCAGGTCATGGGTTTTTCGCTGGGCGGGTTGACCGCTGCCTTGCTGGCCGCGCACAGCCCGGCCCTGGTGCGGCAAATCATCATGGTCGGCGCGCCCGGCCTGGGCCTGCGCGACAAGCCGATTTACCGCCTGCAAGGCTGGCGACATATCGACGACGTGTCTGAGCAACTGCGCCGCCACACCTTTAACCTGGCAGCGCTGATGCTGGCCGCCCCCAGCCTGATCGACCGCGCCACCTTGGCCCTGCACACCGCCAACGTCCACCGCGACCGCCTGCCGCGCCGGCGCTTGTCCAGCACCGATGTCCTGCGCCAAACCTTGCCGCGCCTGTCCTGCCCGGTGCATGCCATGTACGGCGAACAAGACGTGATCTACCGCGGCCTGTGGCCTGCCGCCCACACCTGCTTGGCCCAAGCGGCCCGCCAATTCCAGGGCCTGCACCTGCTGCCCGGCGCAGGCCACTGGGTGCAGTACGAACAGCCCCAGGCATTTGCCCAGGTGGCGCTGCCGTTGTTGTATTGAGGTGCTTTAAAAATAAGAGCTGCTAGCGCTGACGTTTATTCAATTTCAAGTATGAAACATGCTGAAATTAAATAAATACGCGCGCTAGCAGCTATGAAAAATAATCTTCCAACGCCACACGCGTCCACCCCTGGGGTGTGACGCGCAGCACCTGCGCCCTGGCCGGGGTGGCGGCGCAGTCCCAGTCGCTGAGCACGATGCGGTGGGCCCCGCTGGGCAGACGGTGGTCACAGGGGCGGTGGGTGTGGCCGTGGATGAGCCACTGGGCCTGGGCTTGGGCCAGCCATTGCTCGGTCAGGGGCAGGTCGGCATCGGCGTATTCGGTGCCGGATTGTTTGCGTTGTTCGCTTTCGCTGCGTAGCTGGCTGGCCAGGGCGCGGCGCTGGGCCAGGGGCTGGGCCAAAAGCTGCTGCTGCCACGCCGGGTTGCGGCTGATGGCGCGAAATTGTTGGTATTCGGTATCGCCCAGGCACAGCGCGTCGCCGTGCGAGAGCAGGATGCGCCGGTCTTGCCAGACGAAAAGCGTTGGGTCGGCCAAGCCCTGCATGCCGCTGGCGCGCAAAAAATCGGCCCCGGCCAGAAAGTCGCGGTTGCCGACCATGAAATACACGGGACGCTGCCCGCTGGCTTGGTGTAGCAGGGCGGCGCAGGTGGCTTCAAAGCTGTCTGCTTCCTGCAGCGCATCGTCCCCGACCCAGGCTTCCAGCAAATCCCCCAGGATGAAGACGGCGCTGGCCGTGCTGCCCGCTAGGTAGCGGCGCAGCGCGGCGAAGGTGGCTGGGTCGCTGGGCTGCAGGTGCAGGTCGGCAATACATTCCACCGCGTGCCAATCGGGGGGCGCTAGCAGGGTTTGGGCGGGGCAGGCCGCAGGAGCTGCAGCGTTGGGGCTGGGCGCGGTGGACATGCAGGTGCAGTAGGCGGGGCTGGTTACAGGGCCACGGCCTTGTCGATAACGACGGCGTCGTAGGGCACGTCGTCGTGGTAGCCCTTGCGGGTGGTGCGCACTTTTTTGATGGCGTCCACCACTTCCTGGCCCTTGACCACTTTGCCGAAGACGGCATAGCCCCAGCCCTGCGCGGTGGGGGAAGTGTGGTTCAGGAAGTCATTGGTGACGGTGTTGATAAAGAACTGGGCGGTGGCGCTGTGCGGGTCACCGGTGCGGGCCATGGCGATGGTGTAGGCATCGTTTTTCAGGCCGTTTTTGGCTTCGTTTTCGATGGGCGCTTGCGTGTCTTTTTGCTGCATGTCGGTGGTGAAGCCCCCGCCTTGGATCATGAAGTTTTTAATCACGCGGTGAAAAATCGTGCCGTTGTAGAAGCCGTCGTTCACGTAAGAGAGGAAGTTGGCCGTGGACTTGGGGGCTTTTTCCGCGTCCAGCTCCAGGGTGATAACGCCCTGGGTGGCTTCGTCAGCGACGTTGATGGTGATGTGCAGCTCAACTTGGGGGTTGCTCATAAAACGCTTTCCAAAAGTGGGAGGTGAAAAAAAATAGCCCAGCCGCCAAAAGCGCTGGGCGTGTGGTGTGCAAGCTTACAACACGCGGGCCGAGAGAATTTCCACCGCCGTCAGCGGCACATCGTCATAGGGGCCGCGCCGCCCAGTGGGCAGTTGGCGGATTTTGTCCACCACGTCCTGGCCTTGCACCACCTTGCCAAAAACGGCGTAACCGTGGCCGTCGGGTTTCGGTGCGTCCAGGCCGGGGTTGTCTTTCACATTGATGAAAAACTGCGCGCTGGCGGAGTTGGGGTCAGGCCGGCGTGCCATGGCGATGGTGTAGGCAAGGTTTTTCAGGCCGTTGCTCGCTTCATTGGCAATCGGCGCGCGCGTGGGTTTTTCGCGCATTGCCGGGGTAAAGCCGCCGCCTTGGATCATGAAGTTGCCGATCACGCGGTGAAAAATCGTGCCGTCGTAGTGCTTGTCCTGGACGTATTGCAGAAAATTCTTCACCGTGATGGGCGCTTTGGCGGTATCGAGCTGCAGCACGATGTCGCCCAGGTTGGTGTGCAGCTGCACCTGGGGGGCGGCAGGCGTCATTTGCGCCAGGGCCCCGGTAGCGAGGGCGCTAGCGCCCAGGCCAGCAGCCAGGGTTTTGAGCAGGGTGCGGCGGTGTCGGCTAGGGGGCGACATGGGCATGGGCAATGGCTCCTAGAGGGGGGTTAGGGTTGCACAAGCAGGGGCTGCAGGCCCTGCAGTTTGCGCTGCACGCCCGGTTGGGCACCTTGCAGCTTGGTGGCCTGGGTCAGGGCCTCGTGGGCCAGGCGCAGGTAGATGTCGGCTAGGTTTTCATAGGCCACGGGGTAGCTGGGGTTGTTGCGCACGGCTTGCAGCAAGGCGCTACGCGCTTCTTCCAGCTGGCCTTGGCTGGCGTACAGCACGGCCAGGTTGTTGTAGGGCTCGGGCAGCTCAGGGTATTCCTGGGTCAGTTGGGTGAAGGTGGTGATGGCGGCAGCCTGGTCGCCACTGGCCGATTGGGCCGAGCCTTGCAAAAAGCGCATTTGCGGATCGCGCGGGTTGCTGGCCAGATAGCTTTGCGCCTGGGTCAGCGCGGCGCTGGTTTTGCCCGCTGCAATCAGGGCCGCGACATCGCCATACGCATCGGCCTGGGCTGTGGAACACAGCAGGGCCAGGGCTAAGGGCAGGGCTGCGCGAAGAGGGGTAAACATAGATATTCCAAGGCGTTAGGCGCCCAGGCGCAGCGCGTTGCTGCAACGGGATAGGCGCTGGGTTTATACTGCGCGGCGATTGTAGCGGCTGCACTGGGTGTGGCCGTTACCCGTTTTAATGGTGTGCGTGGTGGCGGTGTGGGCTGGTAAAGCCCCCTGGCACCGGCCCCGTCTGCTGGTTTTTCCCCTATGAGTTTGCGTATCTATAACACGCTGTCGCGTGCCTTAGAGGCCTTTGTGCCCCTGCAGCCCGGTCATGTACGCATGTACGTCTGCGGCATGACGGTGTACGACCTGTGCCACCTGGGGCACGCGCGCTCCATGGTGGCCTTTGATGTGGTGCAGCGCTGGCTGCGTGCCAGTGGCTACCAGGTGACGTATGTACGCAATATCACGGATATTGATGACAAAATCATTCAACGCGCCGTTAAAAATGGCGAAACCGTGCGCGGCCTGACCGATCGCATGATTGCCGCCTTGCACCAGGATGCCGATGCCCTGGGCATTGAGCGCCCCACGCATGAGCCGCGTGCCACCGACTACGTGCCGCAAATGCTTTCCATGATCAGCACTTTGCAGGACAAGGGGCTGGCCTACCAGGCCGCCGAGGGCGGCGACATGCTGTTTGCCGTGCGCCAGTTTGCCGGCTACGGCAAGCTGTCCGGCAAAAGCCTGGATGAGCTGAACGCTGGCGAGCGCGTAGCCGTGCAAGACGGCAAGCGCGACCCGCTGGATTTTGTGCTGTGGAAGTCCGCCAAGGCCGAAGAGCCCGCCGAGGTCAAATGGGCCAGCCCCTTTGGCGCGGGCCGCCCCGGCTGGCATATTGAATGCTCGGCCATGGGCTGCGCCCTGCTGGGCGAGAGCTTTGACATCCACGGCGGCGGCGCGGATTTGGCTTTTCCCCACCACGAAAACGAAATTGCCCAAAGCGAAGGCGCCACCGGCCAGCCCTTTGCCCGCACCTGGATGCACAACGGCTTCATCAACGTCGATAACGAGAAAATGTCCAAATCGCTGGGCAATTTCTTCACCATCCGCGACGTGCTGCAAGCCTATGAGGCTGAGGTGGTGCGCTTTTTCGTCGTGCGCAGCCACTACCGCAGCCCTTTGAATTACTCCAACGTGCACCTGGACGATGCCCGCAGCGCCTTAAAGCGCCTGTACACGGCGCTCAGTCTGGTGCCTGTGCCGGGCGATAGCACCTCCAGCATCGACTGGAGCTCGCCGTTTGCCGCCCGCTTCAAGGCCTCCATGGATGAAGACTTTGGCACCCCCGAAGCCGTGGCCGTATTGTTTGAACTGGCTGCAGAAGTTAACCGCAGCCATGACGCGCAACTGGCCGGGCAGCTCAAAGCCTTGGGTGCATGCCTGGGGTTGCTGCAGGCCGACCCGCAAGCCTTTTTACAAGCCGGTGCGGCAGGTGTCGATACCGCCGCGATTGAAGCGCAAATTGCCGCCCGCGCCGCCGCCAAGGCCGCCAAAAACTGGGCGGAAGCCGACCGCATCCGCAACGACTTGCTGGCCCAGGGCATCGTGCTCAAGGATGCCGCCAGCGGCACGACGTGGGAGGCCGCCCAGTAAACCCTGGGTTGTGCGAACGTCTATGCCTCCTTCTTCCAAAGTGCAGCTACCGGCTGTACCTGATTACGCACCGTCCTACTGGGCGCAGGCCTGCCAGCAGTTGGTGAAAAAAGACCGGGTCATGCGCCGTTTGATTCCTGCCATCGGCAGTGAGGCGCTGTCCTCGCGTGGCGATGCTTTCATCACCCTGGCACGCTCCATCGTCGGGCAACAGGTGTCGGTCAAATCCGCCGCCAGCATCTGGAAGCGCCTGGAAGCCCTGCCCGCTGCCATGACGCCCGAGCAGCTACTGCTCTTAAAAGTGGACGATATGCGCGGCGCGGGCCTATCTGCCCGCAAAGTGGACTATCTGGTCGATTTGGCCATCCATTTCACCGAAGAGCGCCTGCACGTACAGGACTGGCCCGACATGGATGACGAGGCCATCATCGACGAACTGGTCGCCATTCGCGGCATTGGCCGCTGGACGGCGCAAATGTGTTTGATGTTCTACCTGCAGCGGCCCAACGTGCTGCCGCTGGATGACGTGGGCCTGCTCAAAGGCATCAGCCAGAGTTATTTCTCGGGCGACCCGGTCAGCCGCAGCGATGCGCGTGAAGTGGCCGAAGCCTGGAAGCCCTGGGCCACGGTGGCAACTTGGTATATTTGGCGCTCGCTGGATCCCCAGCCGGTGGCCTATTAAAACCTCTGCATGAAGCAGTTTCCCCAGGCCGCAGCGGCGTTGGGGCAAGGAGAAAATCTTGGCTAAAAAAACCTTTCTGGACTTTGAGCAACCGATTGCGGAGCTGGAATCCAAAATTGAAGAACTGCGCTACGTGCAAAGCGAAAGCGCTGTAGATATTGCCGATGAAATCGAGCAGTTGAGCAAAAAAAGCAACCAACTGACCAAAGATATCTACAGCAGCCTCTCGCCTTGGCAAATCACCAAAATTGCCCGGCACGCCGACCGCCCCTATACGCTGGACTACGTGCGTGAAATCTTCACCGACTTCACCGAAATGCACGGCGACCGCCACTTTGCGGACGACCAGTCCATCATCGGCGGCTTGGCCCGCTTCAATGGCCAGGCCTGCATGGTCATCGGCCACCAAAAAGGGCGCGACACCAAAGAGCGCACCCTGCGTAACTTTGGCATGACCCGCCCCGAGGGCTATCGCAAAGCCCTGCGCCTGATGAAGACAGCGGAAAAATTCAAGCTGCCGGTTTTCACCTTTGTCGATACCCCCGGCGCTTTCCCCGGCATTGACGCGGAAGAGCGCGGCCAGTCCGAAGCCATTGGCCGCAACATCTACGAAATGGCGCAGCTTAAAACCCCCATCATCACCACCATCATTGGGGAAGGTGGCTCGGGCGGCGCCCTGGCCATTTCTGTGGCTGACCAGGTCTTGATGCTGCAGTACGCGGTGTATTCCGTCATCAGCCCCGAGGGCTGCGCCTCCATCTTGTGGAAAACCGGCGAAAAGGCTTCCGAAGCGGCTGAGGCTATGGGTATCACCGCCCACCGCCTGAAAGCCCTGGGTCTGGTGGACAAAATCGTCAACGAACCCGTAGGCGGCGCACACCGCGACCCCAAGCACATGGCCAGCCTGCTCAAACGTGCCCTGGGTGATGCGTGGCGACAATTGGTCGACTTGAAGCCGGACGAGCTGCAACAACGCCGCTACGACCGTTTGAACAGCTATGGCCGCTTTACCGATACCAAAGCGCGTTAAATAACGTTAAAAGCGGTTTAAATCCTGCAAATAGTAATGGCCCCGATGGGGCCATTTTTTTGGGTTTCTATAACGTTGATAGCGCCTACCGCAGATGGGTAAAGGATTTGGAAGATAAAACTACCGCAAATCCAATGAATACAAGCGGTGCTAGCTCTATTTTTTAACGCCCTTCGCGTGAGCTATTGACCAAGCGCTGCAGGGCCTCTTGGTTCAGGATGCGGATGTGGCGCTGCTTGACTTCGACCATGCCGTCTTCGACAAACTTGGAGAAGGTGCGGCTGACGGTCTCTAGCTTCAGCCCCAGGTAGCTGCCGATTTCTTCGCGCGTCATGCGCAAAATCAGCTCCGAGGAAGAAAACCCACGCGAATGCAGGCGCTGTACCAGGTTCAGGATAAAAGCCGCCAAACGCTCTTCAGCGCGCATGCTGCCTAAAAGCAGCATGACGCTGTGTTCGCGCACGATTTCGCGGCTCATCACCTTGTGCACGTGGCTTTGCAGGGCCGTGATTTCGCGCGAGAGCTCTTCCAGCCGGTTAAACGGCATCACGCACACTTCGGCGTTTTCCAGAGCAATGGCGTCGCAGGTGTGGTGGTTGTTGACGATGCCGTCCAGGCCAATGATCTCACCGGCCATTTGAAAGCCGGTGACCTGGTAGCGCCCGTCTTCGGTGGCCACGCAGGTCTTGAAAAACCCGGTGCGAATGGCGTACAGCGCGGAAAAATCCTCGCCGTTTTGAAACAGCATGGTGCCGCGCTTGACCTTGCGCCGGGTAGCTACCACCTCTTCCACGCGCTGCATTTCCTGGGCATCGAGCCCGGCAGGCATACAAAGCTCACGCAAATTGCAGTTGGAGCAGGTAACTTGAATAGGGGAAGCAGTAGGTGTCATTGAACAAAGGCCACACCATGTCGGCAAGACCGATGTGGCACAGGTTAGGAAAAAAGTGCAACCGCACTTGTGGTGCGGTAGAGCATGACCAGGGTCAAATTATCGCCCGACTTGTTTTAAAGAATTAATTGACTCAAGTCAAGGAGGCGCCCCAGTGATTTACTGCAGAATAGAAAGATTATGAAGGAGAAGATTGCCCTATGAGTATTGTCACGCCCGAACTACTGCGTCGTTACGATGTCCCAGGGCCGCGCTATACCTCCTACCCCACCGCAGACCGGTTTGTAGAAGCTTTCCGCGAAAACGACTACGTAGTCGCTTTAAAACAACGCAAAGTGCAATCCGCCACGGCGGTGCAACCCCTGTCGTTGTATATCCATATCCCGTTTTGTGAGTCGCTGTGCTACTACTGCGCCTGCAACAAAATCATCACCAAACACCACGAGCGCGCCGCCAAGTACCTAGAGTACCTGGAGCGTGAACTGGACTTGCACGTGCAGCACCTGGGGCGCGGCCAAACCGTCAGCCAGTTGCACCTCGGAGGTGGCACCCCTACGTTCTTGTCGGACGAAGAGCTCGCCGGCCTGATGGCTATGCTGCGCCAGCGTTTTGAGTTCGATGCCGTGGGCGAGTATTCGGTCGAGGTGGACCCCCGTACCGTGACGCCTGAGCGCCTGCAAGTGCTCTGGGACTTGGGCTTTAACCGCCTGAGCTTTGGCGTGCAGGACTTTGACCCCGACGTGCAGCAGGCCGTGCACCGCATCCAGCCTGCCGAACAGGTGTTTGCCTTGGTGGAGGCATCGCGTCGCATTGGTTTTACCTCGCTGAACGTGGACTTGATCTACGGCCTGCCCAAGCAAAATCCCCAGTCTTTTGCCCGTACCTTGGCCCAGGTCGGCGAATTGCTGCCTGACCGTATTGCTCTTTACGGCTACGCCCACCTGCCGGAGCGCTTCAAGGCCCAGCGCCGCATCTTGCGCCCCGACCTGCCCACAGCGGCGGACAAGCTGGAGATGCTCTCCAACGCCATCGACAGCTTTATGCAGGCCGGTTACGTCTACGTCGGGATGGATCACTTTGCCCTGCCCGATGACGCGCTGGCCGTTGCCAAGCGCCAAGGGCGGTTGCACCGCAACTTCCAGGGCTATAGCACCCAGCCGGACTGCGATTTGATTGCCCTGGGGGTGTCGGCCATTGGTCGTATTGGTGCAACCTACAGCCAAAACGCCAAGACGCTGGATGAGTACTACGACTTGATCGACCAAGGCGTTCTGCCCATCGTGCGTGGCTTGGCCCTGAGCAAGGACGACTTGATTCGCCGTGCCGTCATCATGTCCATCATGTGCCAGGGCGAGCTGCTGTTTGAATCCATCAACAGCGCCTGGTTGATCGACTGCAAGCAGTATTTCGCAGCCGAGTTCGAGCAACTGCAGGCCCAGCAGGAAGAAGGCTTGGTTGAAGTGCGGGACGACTGCATGCGCGTAACTGCCAAGGGCTGGTTCTTCGTGCGCGGAGTGGCCTTGGTGTTTGACCGCTATTTACAGGCCGATCGCAGCCGGGAGCGCTTTTCGCGGATCATTTGATCCCTATGTTGCTGTCGCTACTGCTGTCTACTTTTTTAATGGGGCTCGTGGGTGGTCCCCATTGTCTTGCCATGTGCGCCGCGCCCTGCGCGGTTGTCACTTCTGCCGGGGCTGAGCGGATCTTGGGCTGGCGCTGGTGCAGCTTTCACCTGGGGCGCTTGCTCGGCTATAGCAGCCTGGGCGCCTTGGCGGCGGTGGCCATGGGGCAGGCCGCCTGGCTGGCCGATAGCACCGCCTGGTTGCGCCCGGTGTGGACAGGCATGCACCTGGGTATTTTGTTTTGGGGAGGTTTGATGGTTATCCAGGGCCAGCAGCCACGCTGGTTAGAAGTGACTGGCCGTGCGGTATGGCGCAAGGTGCAACCCTGGGTGAACCAGCCCGGTGGTACTTTGTTGACCGGTATGGCCTGGGCCTTGCTGCCGTGTAGCCTGCTCTACGCTGCCGTGCTGACCGCTGCCTTGGCGGCCAATGCCTGGTTTGGCGCTTTCAGCATGCTGGCCTTTGCTGTGGGCTCGGGTCTGTGGCTGTGGTTTGCGCCCTGGGCCTGGCGCTGGATGCAGGGCACGCTAGGGCGCTGGCGCGCTGAATGGGGCACGCGCGTGGCAGGGCTGCTGCTGGTGGGCATTGCGCTGGGGGCCTTGTGGCTGGATGCCGTGCACGGCCCGGCCCTATGGTGTGCCTAGGCAGGCATCCTGGGAAAAAGGTTTTGGAGTGGGAGATTCGCCAGCCGAGCGGTTGGGGTGTGGGCGGTAGATGTGGCCCGAAGAATCCGAAGAAGGTGTCTGCAAAACTACCGAGCCGTCAACCTGAACCGGGGGTTCAGGTGGGCGAGGGCAGCCTAACGTTGGGTTCATCTGACGCGAGACGATCACGCTCACTAGGCAATGTACCAAGCCCGTGCTCAATGAGCATTGGTTCAAGGCAATATAAAGCCCGGCAGAGTTGCAGACGGTGTCGATTTTACCGCGCCTGGCGGGCCTTGCGCCGGCTTCTGGGCGCTTATTCAGTAGAAAAGAGTGACGGGTTTTGCGGGGGCTGATCGTCAGTGGCTATCGCCGTCGCCGGGCGTGCCAGTGCCTGGTCGATGCGTTGGCACAAAGCGTGGATGCGGCTGTCTTCTTCCTGGGGCTGCGGCTGCGTAGTGGGCAGCACCAGTTGCAGGGCCTTTTGTTCCAGTTGGTTGATGTGCTTTTGCAGCGCCTGGTTTTGAAAGGCAAAGTTCACCGCCACCAGTACGGCGGCCTGTTCGCGTGTACGCACCTTGGCCGATTCGCACAGCGGCTGCATGGCTTGGTTGGCCTTGGCCACGGCTTCCAGCAGGGCTTGCTCTTGCCCGTCGGGGCAGCTTAAAACGTAGTCTTGCTGGAGGATTTTGACGGCGACCTGGCTCATGGCTTGTCCTGGTTGGCGGGCAGTTGCTCGATCAAGGCGTCGATACGTGCGCGCGCGGCCTGCAGGCGCAGGCGTAGGGAGTCACGCTCTTGCAGTGCGGCGGCATGTTGCGCCTGCAGGAGGCTGTGGGCGTGGGCAAGCTCTTCATAACGCGCCAGCAAAGCGTCGATACGAGGTGCCAGATCGTTCAGGGAAGATACAGTGGTCATGCAGGGGCGCTATTGTAGGCGTACTGGCCCCGGCGCGGTGCCTGGGCGCGGCCATGGCGGGCGTTGGCAATGTAAATGTTTGTCCTGGCACTTCTACAATCCACGCCTTTCAAGGGGCAGATTAAAGGGGCGATGTGGCAGCGCACAGGCATTTGATTTTGGGTGGGCAAAAAAGCGGCAAGTCCCGCTACGCCAAACAGGTGGCGCAGGACTGGCTCCAGCAGGCCCCTGGCCGCCAGGCGCGGCTCTTGGTCACCGCCTTCGCGCACGATGGGGCGATGCAGCAACGCATTGCCCGCCACCAGGCCGACCGCAGCGCCCGCAGCAGCCCCTTGGCGGTGACCGAGGCGCCCTGGGACTTGGCTGCAGCCCTGCGCACGCACAGCAGTGCAACCCAGTTGCTATTGGTCGATTGCCTGACCCTGTGGCTGACCAATTGGCTGATGCCCGCCCCGGAAGCTTTTCAGCAAAAACAGGCCCCAGCCCATGACTGGCCTGCGCAGCAAGCTCTTTTTTTAGAAGCGCTGGAATCTGCCCCCGGCCCGGTGGTGCTGGTGGGCAATGAAATCACCCAGGGCGTGATTCCCCTGGGGGCGCAGGTGCGTGACTTTGTGGACACCCTGGGCCTGCTGCACCAGCGCATTGCCCAGGGTTGCACCCAGGTGACGTGGATGGTGGCGGGCCTGCCCATGGTGGTGAAGGGGCAGGGCTGACATGGCGGCCCTATTTATCCGCCCGCGCTGGTGGCACCGTTGCACTGTGCAGTTGCGTGGACAGTTGTGCGGGCTGTTGCTGGCCCTGGCTGCACCGGGACTGTGGGCCCTGCCGACATTGGCCGTAGCCAGTGGCGCTACCAGCAGCATGGTGGATGCCGCATCCACCCAGGACGACCGGGGCCAGCCCATTGTGCAAGGGCCGCCGCCCCAGCGCATCGTCAGCCTGCAACCGGCCTTGACCGAAGCTCTGTGCGCCCTGGACGAATGCCAGCGCCTGGTGGGGGTGGACCGCTACGCCAGTTGGCCGGCGGCGGTAATTGGTCGCCTGCCCGTGGTGGGCGGAGGGGTGGATCCGCAACTGGAGCGCATCGTCGCCCTGCGCCCGGACGTGGTGCTACTGACCCGCGCCGCGCCCATTGCCCAGCGGCTGCAGGACGTTGGCATCCGCACCCTGGTGATGGACGCCAACAACCTGGCGCAGATTGAGCAGGTGCTGCAGCGCCTGGCCCTGTTGGTGGGCCGTCCAGAAGCGGGTAGCGCACTGTGGCAGCGCATGCAGGCCGACGTGGCCCAGGCCGCAGCCAACGTGCCCGCAGCGGTGCAGGGCGTGCGGGTGTACGTGGAAGTCAGCCGTGGCCCGTATGCAGCCTGGGCGCAGCTCATACATTGGGGAGATCTTGGAGCGCATGGGCGTGCACAACATCGTGCCGCCCGAGATGGGGCCGTTTCCCTTGCTCAGCCCCGAGTTCATTGTGCGGGCGCAGCCCGATGTCATCCTGCAGGCCGAAAGCCAGCCCCAGCCCTACCCCGGTTGGGCGCTGCTCGAAGCCGTGCGCCAGGGGCACATCTGCCGCTTTGCCACCGAGGACATCAACATCCTGCTGCGCCCCGGCCCCCGCATGGGCGAAGCCGCCCAACTGATTGCCCAATGCCTGCGTGAGAAAGCCCCCCGTCATGCCCAGCCCTAGCTTGCGCTCCCCCCGCTGGCTGGCCGCTGGGCTGCTGGTGCTGACTGCCGCCTTGCTGCTGCTGGGCAGCGCCGTGGGCAGTACCGGGCTGGAGAGCCTGTGGGCCTGGCGCGACGATGCCGTGGCGCGGCAAATCATTGCGGAAATTCGCCTGCCGCGCAGCCTGGGCGCGTGGTGGGCCGGGGCGCTCTTGGGGCTGGCCGGGGCGATTTCGCAAGGGCTGTTTCGCAACCCCCTGGCCGACCCCTATTTGCTGGGCAGTGCCTCAGGCGCAGCCCTGGGCGGGGCGCTGGCGCTGGTGTTGGCGGGCAGCTCCCTCATGGGGCTGGCGTGGCTACAGCGCCTAGGCATGACGGGCATGGCGTTTATCGGCGCAGCTGCTGCCGTGCTGCTGGCCTTGGTCTTGGCCCAGGGCGTGCAGCAGGGCCTGCGCCTGCTGCTGGCCGGGGTGGTGGTGGGCGTGGTGCTGGGGGCGCTGCGCGACCTGCTGGAGCTGCGCTACCCCGACATCCTGCAGCCCATGAAAGCCTTTGGCCTGGGCAGCACCGCCTTTGTCGGCTGGCCGGCCTGCGTGCTGATGGCCGGGGTCTGGCTGCTGTGTGCGGCCCTGGCTTGGGTGCTGGCCCGCGCCCTGGACGGCCTGGCGCTGGGGGAGGCCACGGCCACCAGCCTGGGCCTGCCGCTAGCCCGTATGCGCCTGGGCTTGATTGCCGTCTTGGCCCTGGCTACCGGCACGGCAGTGGCGCAAACTGGCTTGATTGCTTTTGTCGGCCTGGCCGCACCCCACCTGGTGCGCAGCCTGGTGCGGGCGCAGCACCGCAGCAGCGTGCTGCTGGCCAGCGGCATGGGCGGTGCCCTGCTGCTGGCTGCCGACGTCTTGGCGCGCGGCCTTTTGGCTCCGCAGGAGCTGCCGGTAGGCGTTGTCACCGCCTTGCTCGGCGGTAGCTACCTGCTGTGGCTGATGCATCAAGGCCGCAGCGGAGGGCAGTCGTGTTAAAAAACATAGCTATCAGCGCACGCCAAATAAGCGTTTCAATCCACAATGTGCCAATATTGCAAGCAGTGCATGCGGAAGTAGCTAGCAATTTATGGACAGCCGTGGTCGGCCCCAATGGGGCGGGCAAGTCCACCTTGCTGCGAGCGCTGGCCGGATTGCAGCCCTGCCACAGCGGCAGCGTTCACCTGCTGGGCCGCCCCCTGGGGGCGTGGGGGCGCAAAGCGCGGGCGCAGCACCTGGCCTGGCTGGGCCAGGGCGAGAGCGTCAGCGCCGACCTGTGCAGCTACGACGTGGTCATGCTCGGGCGCTTGCCGCACCAGGCGTGGCTGGCAGCGCCCAGCGCGGCAGACCACGCGGCGGTAGAGCAGGCGCTGCGCCGCACCGGCGCATGGGCGTGGCGCGCGCGGCCCGTGGCGCAACTGTCCGGCGGCGAGCGCCAGCGCGTGCTGCTGGCCCGCGCCCTGGCCGTGCAAGCGCAGGTGCTGCTGATGGATGAGCCGCTGGCCAACCTCGACCCCCCGCACCAAAGCGACTGGATGGCCACCGTGCGCCAGCTCACCACCCAGGGGTGCACCGTGGTCAGCGTGCTGCACGAGCTGGGCGTGGCCCTGCAGTCGGACAGTCTCATCATCATGCAGGCCGGGCGCATCCTGCACCACGGCGCAACGGCAGACGCCGCCACCCAGGCCGCGCTAGAAGCCGTGTTTGACCACCGCATCCGCGTGCGCGAAGTGGACGGCCTGTGGATGGCCTTACCCGTGGTGCACCCCGCTGCCAGCGGGTAAGCTGTGCCAAAGTTTTAGAAGAAAACCCCCTTAAACCCTTACCAGATAAGCGAAGACAGCTATGCAAAATACAGCACCCCCCACCGAAAAACCCTATGCCCAGCCGGACGGTGAGCGCCGGGGCCTGGTCATCATCAACACGGGCGACGGCAAGGGCAAAAGCACGGCGGCCTTTGGCCTGGCGTTTCGTGCGGTGGGGCGGGGCAAGGCGGTCAAGGTCTACCAGTTCATGAAAGTGCCCAGCGCCCGCTTTGGCGAGCACCGCAGCGCCGAGCGCCTGGGACTGCCCATTGAGGGGCTGGGCGATGGCTTTTCCTGGGACAGCAAAGACCTGGAGCATTCCGCCCAACTGGCCCGCGATGGCTGGGCCAAGGCCAAGGCGGACATCTTGTCCGGCGAGCTGTTTTTGGTGGTGCTGGACGAGGTGACCTACCCGCTGATTTTTGGCTGGCTGCCCCTGCAAGACGTGCTCGATACCCTGCAGCAGCGCCCCAAGCACGTGCACGTGTGCCTGACCGGGCGCAACTGCCCGCAAGAGATCATCGACCTGGCCGATACGGTCACCGAAATGCGGCAAATCAAGCACGCCTTCAACGCCGGCGTACCTGCCCAGCGCGGTATTGAGGACTAAGCCCATGCTCAGCACCGCCACCATCCCCACCCCGCTGGGCGACATGCTGGCCATGGCCAGCGACCAGGGCCTGTGCCTGCTGGAGTTTTGCGGCCAAGACCGGCTGGAGCGCGAAATTGCCCAGGTGCGCAAGGCTCGGGGGGCGCAGCAGGAGCAGCCGGGACAGCCGGTATCGCCCATCCTGGCGGCCACGCAGGCGCAACTGGCGCAGTATTTTGCTGGGCAGCGCACCACGTTTGACGTGCCGCTGGATATGGTGGGCACGCCCTTTCAGCAGCAGGTCTGGCAGGCGCTGCTGTGCATCCCCTTTGGCCAGACCTGGAGCTATGCGCAAGAAGCCGCGCACATCCAGCAGCCCAAGGCGGTGCGCGCCGTGGCCAATGCCAATGGGCAGAACAAGATCAGCATCATCATCCCCTGCCACCGGGTCATTGGCAGCAATGGGACGCTTACCGGCTACGGCGGCGGCCTGCCGCGCAAGCAGGCCCTGCTGGCGCTGGAATCTGGGCAGCAGCAGTTCTTGTAGCCCCCGGCTTGGGGAGGGGCAGGGTGCTACCCCTGCTTTTGCAGCAGCCGCACCAGCATGGGGCGGGTGAAGTGGGCGCCGTCCGGGCCGCAGTGCGGGGCAAAGGCTTGCGCCACGCGGGCGGTGATGGCTTCGGTGATGTGGTGGTCGGTAAACGTGGGGTAGAGCATGCGCTGCGCGTAGTCGGCAAAGTCGCTGAAGTGCACCGGCATAGCAAAGCGGCGGCGGGCCACTTCTTGCCAGGGCCCTTGCTGGGCTCCTCCTGAGGTACTGCTTGCCAGGACGCATTCGATAGCGTCTTGCGCGGCGGCGCGTACCACGCCTTCATCGTTGTACAGGCGCACGATGTCGTTCAGCGCGCCCACGTATACCGGCTCTGACACGTACAAATACCCGCCTGGGCGCAGCACCCGCGCCACTTCGGCCAGTGCTTGGGCCATGGCGGGCAGTGGCACGTGGTGTAGGGATTTGAGCATCAAGGCCAGGTCAAACTGCGCGTCGTCGGCGTCTATCGCCTGTGCACCGCCCAGGCCAAAGCGCATGTGCGGGTGGGGCTGCGCCAGGTTGCGCTCGTGCTGTATGGCGTCCACCTCCAGGCCCAGGTAGGTGCAGTCGGCAAAGCGCTCCAGCAGGTCACGGGCAAAGCGGGCACTGCCGCAGCCCAGCTCGATGATGCGTGGCCCAGGCTGGGGCAGCAGGGCAGTGAGTACGTCGATTTCGCGGGAAACCAGGGGAACAGCGGGGGCAGCAGGGACAGCGGTAGCAAGGGGCGTAGCCATGGCAGCGTTTCCTTCTATAAAAAATGCAACTGTTGATATTAGCCGCTTCTGCCTTCTTACTCCCCCACCTGCTGCAGCACGCTAAAGCCCTGGCTGTGCACCAGCCACTGCAGGGCAGAGTCCGCCGTCACCGTGCGGATGCGCCCGGCAAAGCGCTGGGCGTTGGGGTGGTCGTCAAAGGCAATATTGGCGCGGCTGATGTTGGCCCCCAGCCGGGTCATGGCGTTGATGTGCAGGGTTGCAGGCTGGTAGCCCTGCAGGCGCAGCCACGCCTGTGCCTGTTCGCGGGTGCCTACCTGGGGGGCGGCGGCCTGGGCCAGCATTTCCAGCGCCCATTGGTTTGATTGCTGGTAGCGCGTGCCCCAGGCGTAGCTGAGCATGCTGTAGCGCCGCTCGTGCAGCAGGGCCAGGGGCCGGCGCTCTTGCAGCAGGGGCCAGAGCGCCTGGGCCAGGGCTGCGGGCGGCGCTGTCCAAATCGCGTGGTAGCGCCACAGGTCATCCAGGAAAAACTCGCCCAGGCCCTGGCGCATCAGCAACGACTGGTTGCTGCCGCATTGGTTGAGCTTGTGCACCACGCGCCAAGTGCCTTCTGGTGTGCGGTAGGCCCAGCCCACGTGCGACCAAGTTTGCCCGTAGCGGCTAAGGTCTTGGCCCTCGCGCCCCAGTAGCGCTACGCGCGTGCCGTGGTCGTGGTAGGCCGCCTCCAGCGACTGGGCCGTGTGCTCGGCCAGGGCCATGCTGCGGGCAATGGTTTGCGGGCTGGGACGGCTTGCGGTACAGCTTTGCCCGGCGTGGACGCTGCTGGCCAGGGCTGCCGTCCACAGGACGGCATAGAGGACGGTAGTGCGGACGGGCATGGTGCGCTCCTTACAAAATCCGTTCGTTGAACAACAGCGCCTGGCCCAAGGTGTTGGGGATGAAGGCCAGCGCCTGCCCGGCGGCAGACAAAATCACCCCCGAAGCAATCACCGTGGTGGTGATGGCGCTGCCTACCGTCAGCAGCACGCTACCTGCGGCCACGCTGGCCACTTCGATACTGGCGGCGACACCGTCGCTGGCGCGCTGCAGCACCACGGTGCTGCCGTGGGCGCTGGCCTGCACCGCGACTACGGTAAGCACGGCCCCGGTCAGGGACAGGGCCAGCGGCAGCTCACCGGCGGTATGGGAGGAATAGGGGCTGGTCGAGGCTGCAGCAGCTACCGACGCGATTGGTAACAGCGACAAGGCGGCAGAAGCCTCGCTTTGCGCTTGCGCCGGGGCGCTGACCAGGGCCAGGCTACAGGCCAGGGCCGCCAGGCTGTGGCGCAGCAGTGGGGAAGCAGAGCGTGCTTGGAAGGTAGACATGGTTATCTCCTAAATCAATAGCTATCAGCGCTTTGTGGATAAGGGTTAGAGCCGCTTTTATTTAAATTTTTTCTACAGGAACATGGGGCGGGGCAGAGGCCGCCGGTGCTGTGTAGGCCGGGTGCTGCGCCAGGTACTGGGCTTGCAGCCAATCGGCGTCTTGGCGGTCGCGCAGCATCTTGGCCAGGGTCAGGGCGCTGGTGATGAGGTAGAGCCAGCTCACGCCCAGGAAGACTTTGTACGTCGGGTTCAAGTCCATGCGCACCAGGCCCCAGCCGGTCAGCGCCATGGCCAGGGCAAAGCTGCCCCAGACCACCAGGGCAAACAGCGGCGTATCGGCAGCTTGTTCGCCGGCCTGGGCGGCGTCTTTGTCTCGCACGAATTTGGACAGCACAAAGGCGGTAGAGAGGCAAAACACATAGCCCATGAACATGAAGGCACGGTCCAAGTCTTGCCCCGGCAAATAGGCCAGGCCGGTGGCGCACAGCACCAAGGCCAGCACAAAGGAAATCCAGACCTGCAGTTGCCAGGGCTTGGAGTCGCGGCGAATCAGGGCCAGTGGGGAAAGGGTGGTGGGGGTGGATGTAGAGGTTGTCATGGCAAAAACTCCTAGGGGGTTGGTATGGGCGCAAGTGTCCCCGCTGGCCGCGTAAAAGCGGTCAGATATTGATGCTTGTATTGGTTTATTGGCTAGGGAGTATCTTTATTTGATACTTTGGTGGCTGGTGTGCAATTGCTCCACCGCGTCTTGCAGCACCGCTGGGGTCACGCTTTCCACCGGCAGCGGTGCGCCGACGTGCAGGCCCACGCGGTTGAACAGCCCCCGGCGAAAGGGCCGCGTCATGGCCCCGGCACGTTCAATGCGGCTAAAGAACGAGCCCCACAGGCCCGTGAGGGCCATGGGCACCGTGGGCACGGCCAGCCCCTCTTGGCTGGCGCGGCGCAGGATTTTGGCCACCCCGCCGTGAAAGGTCTGCACCTGGCCGTCGCGGGTAATGCCGCCTTCGGGGAAGATGCCCAGCAATTCGCCATCGGCCAGCACCGCTTGCGCAGCTTCAAATGCCTGTTCATACGCCTGAGGGTCTTCGCGGTGCGGGGCAATGGGGATGCACTTGGCCAGGCGAAACACCCAGCCGAGTACCGGCACCTGGAAAATGCGGTGGTCCATGATGAAGCGAATGGGCCGGGGGCTGGCCGCCATCAGCAGCACGGCATCGACAAAACTCACGTGGTTGGCCACCAGTACCGCCGCGCCCGTGGTGGGGATATGCGCGTCGCCCGTTACGCGAAAGCGGTACACCAAGCGCGAGAGCACCCAGGCAATAAAGCGCAGCAGGTATTCCGGCACCAGCATGAAGATGTAGAAGCTCACCACCGCATTGGCAATGCCCAGCAGCAGGAAAATTTGCGGAATGCTCCAGCCCGCGCCCAGCAGCAGGCCGACGATGACGCTGCTGGCAATCATGAACAAGGCGTTCAAGATATTGTTGGCCGCAATGATGCGGGCGCGGTGCGTGGGGGCGCTGCGCAGCTGAATCAGGGCGTACATGGGCACGCTGTACAGGCCGGCAAAGAGGCTGACCAGCAGCAAATCCACCAGCAAGCGCCAATGGGCCGGGTTGGCGACAAAGGCGGCCAGCCCCACCTCGGCGTGTACCGGCAGGCGGTGGGTGGCAAAGTACAAATCCACGGCAAACACCGTCATGCCGATGGCACCCACCGGCACCAGGCCAATTTCCACGTGGCGGTGCGAGAGCTTCTCGCACAGGAGCGAACCCACGCCAATACCCACCGAAAACACCACCAGCAGGAACGATGCCACCTGGGCATTGCCGTGCAGCACCTCCTTGGCAAAGGCCGGGAAGTTGGCCAGGAACACCGCGCCGAAAAACCACATCCAGGAAATGCCCAGCAGGGAGCGGAACACGGCCACCTGCTCGCGTGCCAGTTGCAGGTTGCGCCAGGTCTCGGACAAGGGGTTGTAGTTGATGCGCAAATCCGGGGTCGTGGCTGCCAGGGGCGGCACCCATTGGGCGCTGATGCGCCCCAGCACCGCCAGCCCCAGGCAGGCCAGCGCCACCGTGGTGTGGCCAATACCGGGCAGGGCCACCAGCAGCCCCCCGGCCACATTGCCCAGGAGGATGGCGACAAAGGTGCCCATCTCAATCATGCCGTTGCCGCCGGTCAGTTCCCGCTCACTGAGCACCTGGGGCAGATAGGCGTATTTGACCGGGCCAAAGAGGGTCGAGTGCAGCCCCATCAAGAACACGCAGCCCAGCAGCAGCGGTACGTGCGCCGCCAAAAACCCCCAGGCAGCCAGCGCCATGATGGCAATTTCCAGGTCTTTCACCCAACGAATCAGCCGCGTTTTGGGGTATTTGTCGGCCAGTTGCCCGCTGGTGGCCGAAAACAGCAAAAACGGCAGGATGAACAGCGCCCCAATCACCAGCCCGGCCTGGGCCGGTGCCAGCCAGTCGATAGAGAGCTGGTAGGTCACCAACACCGTAAAGGCAAACTTGAACAGGTTGTCATTGGCCGCCCCGGCAAACTGCGTCCAGAAAAAAGGCGCAAAGCGGCGCTGGCGCAGCAGGGCAAATTGGCTGGGGTTCTGATCGGCGGTGCTGTTGTCGGGGCGGGAAGAATGGCGGGAGGAGTGGCGAGACATGGCAGGCGGCAGGGGCAAAAAGTGGGACAAGAGGATACGCGTTGTTGCGCAGCGCCACTATGCGGGCAAGCGAAAAAATCCTGGCCTAGAAAATGCAACCTCTCTAGAATTTAAGCCATCAGGTATCTTTATTTAATACTTATGGCCACCTCTCTTGCCTTGGTGCAGCACATCAAAGCGGCGCTCAAAGCCGCGCACCTGACCTATGCCGACGTTGCCCGTGAGCTGGGTATGGCGCAGTCCAGCGTCAAGCGCATGCTGGCCAAGGGCGATATGCCGCTGTCGCGCATCGACGCGCTGTGCCGCCTGCTGAAAATGGACTTTGCCGAACCGGCCCAGCGCGTGGCCGACGCCCAGCCCCTGCTGGCCCAGCTCACCTTGGAGCAAGAGCGGGCCGTGGTGGCCGATGAAAAGCTGCTCCTGGTGGCCGTCAACGTCTTAAGCCAATGGACCGCCGAGCAAATGACCAGCGCCTACCGCTTGAGCGAGGCCGAGGTGGTGCGCTACCTGGCCCAGCTTGACCGCATTGGCATCATTGAACTCAAGCCCGGCAACCGCTACCGCCTGAAACTGGCCAAGACCTTTCGCTGGCGTGCGCATGGGCCGGTGATGCAGTATTTTCAAGAGCACGTCGTGCTCGATTACTTTGGCGGCGGCTTTGATGGCCCGGGTGAGGCGCTACTGCTGGTGCACGGCTCTATCAGCAGCAGCATTGCCCCCAGCTTTACCGAGCGGGTGCAGCGCCTGGCCCAGGACTTTGCCCAGCAGCACCAAACCGACCAGAAACTGCCCGCCAGCCAGCGCCAGGGCTACACCCTGGTGCTGGGTATGCGCGATTGGGAGTTAAGCACTTTTGCCCGCTGGCGGCGCTGATGGTAGAAGTCTGTTTTCGGCTTCGTTGATCTGTGTCACTAAGGTAGTGGTCACCTAGGTAGGGAGGCCTACACCACACCCTGAGGAGAGCCGCCATGGCAACCCATGCAGTAGAAGATGGTTTTGAATTTGCCGATGAACCCAGTACGCATCAGCAAGCGCAGCCGATGCCACAAGAGGGGCACAGTTGGCCGATTTTGCTCGTCGATGACGAGGCCGATGTCCACGCCGCCACCCAGCTAGCGCTCAAAGGCATGCACATTGAGGGGCGCAGCCTGGCGTTTTTCCATGCCTATAGCGCCCAGGAGGCGCGTGCCTTGCTCGCCAGCGGCCAGCGCTTTGCCGTGGCGCTGATTGATGTGGTCATGGAAACCGACGACGCCGGCCTGCAATTGGTGCGCCATATCCGCGAGGAACTGGGCGATACCGCCCTGCGCATCGTGCTGCGCACCGGCCAGCCCGGTTACGCCCCTGAGCTGCAGACGATTGAGCAGTACGACATCAACGACTACAAAACCAAGTCTGAGCTGACCCAGGTGCGCCTGTTCATCACCTTGGCGATGGCGGTGCGCTCGTATGCGCAAATCCGCCAGTTGGAATTAAGCCGCCGGGGGCTGGAGCAAATCCTCACTGCCACCCGGGTGCTGGGCCAACCCGCCGGGCTGGAGCAGTTTGCGCAAGGGCTGGTCACGCAGTTGTGCGCCCTGTTGCAGCTCGAAGCCCATTGCCTGGTGTGCGCCGCCATGCGTGAAGGTGAGCGCCCCCCCTACGTACTGGCCGCCGCAGGCCGTTACCAAGGTTGGATGGGCATGCAGCTCAGTGCCTTGCCGCAGGAGCGGGTGAAAACCCGCTTGCTGCAGGCGCTCAGCAGCCAAGCCCACAACTTTGACGACGGTGCCAGCCTGTTTTTTGCCGGGGCGCATGAGACGCATCTGGCGGTGTTCGTCGATATTCCCCGCGCACTGCAGCCGCTGGAACTGGGCCTGCTGCAGGTGTTTTGCAGCAATATCGCCGTGGCGTTTGAAAACCTGCAGTTGTACCTGGACATCAACGACCTGGCCTTTACCGACCACCTGGTGCAGCTACCCAACCGCAACGCCATGGTCAGCGCCATCGACGTGCGCGACTATCCCGATGGCACCTTGGCGCTGCTGGATTTGGATGGTTTTTCCGATATCAACAGCGTGCTGGACGCCAACTTTGGTGACGCCGTGCTCCAGGCCGTGGCCCGGCGTTTAGACGTGGCGCTGCAAGGCTGCGCCATGGTGGCGCGGGTGGGCGGCGACTTGTTTGGCATCTATGGCCCCCAGCAGGTAGTGCAGCCCAAACGCCTGGCAGAAATTTTCTCCCACCCCTTTGTCATCCATGGGGGTGAGCCCCTGCGCATATCGGCCACCGCAGGGCTGGCGCGGCTGAATAAGCACGATGGCGGGGTGCAGGCATTTAAAAATGCCAGCGTGGCCTTGAAGCAGGCCAAGCAGCAGGCCCGGGGCAAGGCCTTGTTTTTCTGCACCACCCAGACCGAGGCTGCCCAAGAGCGCATGCTGCTGTTAAACCGCCTGCGCGCTGCTTTTTCCGAAGAGCGCCTGTGCCTGTACTACCAGCCCTTTGTCGATTTACGCAGCGGCCAAGTGCGTGGCGCGGAGTGCCTGCTGCGCTGGCTGACGGAAGATGGCCGCTTTATCCGGCCAGACCAGTTCATTCCGCTGGCTGAGCAGTCTGGCCTGATGATTGCCCTGGGCCAATGGGTGGTAGCTACGGCACTGCGCTGGCGCAAAAGCTTGCAATCCTTGGTGGCAGAGGATTTTCGTGTGGCCATCAACGTCTCGCAAATGCAGTTTGCCGAGCCCGATTTCGTCCCCCGCTTTTTGGCCCAGCTGCAGCGTATCGGCGTGCCCGGCCAGCAGGTGGAAGTGGAGCTGACCGAATCGGTTGCCGTGGGCAACACCCAGGAGCTGGCGGCCAAGCTTGCCGCGCTGCGCGCTGCCGGTGTGCACGTGGCGATGGATGATTTCGGCACCGGGTACTCGTCGCTGAGCGTGCTGCAGCGCCTGGATTTGGACAAACTGAAAATCGACCGCAGCTTTGTCAGCGGTGCTCAAGATGCGGCGCAGGCCTTTGACATTGCCCACACCATCATCACCTTGGCCCAGCACCTGCAGCTGGCGACGATTGCCGAGGGCATTGAAACCGAGCAGCAGCGCCAGGCGCTGCTGGCTGCGGGCTGTCAGTTGGGGCAGGGCTATTTGTTCTCCCGCCCTTTGCCAGAAGCGCAGTTTCTAAGCTGGATGGCCGCGCACCATGGCTAGGGAGCAGCTCCCCCCAGCCAAGGCGGCCCAGAAGCCCCAGACACCCCAAACGCAGGAGGACTTGCTGCGCTCGCACACCGTGCTGCAAAGCCTACAGGCCGGGGTCTGGCAGTGGGATATTCCTGAGAAAACCGTCACGCTCAACGAATACTGGGCCACCATGCTGGGCTATACCTTGCAGGAGCTGGCACCCATTGATGAGCAAACCTCGGTGCGCCTGTCCCACCCCGATGACCGCGCCCGGGCCAGCCAGGCGGCCATGGATCACCTGGCCGGGCGCCTGCCGCGCTACGACTGCGAGCTGCGCATGCGCCACAAGCTGGGCCACTGGGTCTGGGTGCACGATAGCGGCTGCGTGGTGCAGTGGGACAGCGCAGGCCAGCCCGTCAAAATGGTCGGGGTGCGCCAGGACATCAGCGCCCGGAAAAACGCCGAGGAAGCCGCCCGCGCAGAAAGTGAGCGCTTCATCGCGTTGGCCAAGGTCTCCGATACCGGCGTGTGGGAGTGGGACGATGTGCGCCAACGCCTGTGGTGCAGCACCGAATACTTCACCATGCTGGGTCGCACGCCCCCCCAGGGGCCGGGCGACCAGTTCTACGACATTGCCAACGTGTGGGGGCAGCTTCTGCACCCCGACGACGTGCAGACCGCCAAGGACACCTTTGCCCACTATCTGGCGGCGGGCGCCCATGGCTTGTATGAAAACGAGTTTCGCCTGCAGCATGCCAGCGGTGCATGGGTGTGGATCCTCTCGCGCGGCAGTGTGCTGCGCGATGCCCAGGGCCAGTCCACGGGGCGCGTCATGGGCACGCACATCAACATTACCAGCTTGAAAGAGGCGCAAAAGCACCTGCAGGAAAGTGAGCAGCGCCTGGCGCTCATCAGCAACAACATCCCGGACTGCATGGTGTTTCAGCTCGATTGCGGTGTTGCCGGGGAAATGCGGGCCATTACCTACATCAGCCAAGGCGTGCGGCGCATGCACCAGCTCACCCCGCAGCAGGTGTACGCAGACGTGCAGTACCTGTACGACCAGCTTTTCCCGGAAGATAAAGAGCGTATGCACGCGTATGAACGCCAGTGCATAGCCCAGTTGCAAGACTTCAAGATGGAGGCCCGCAGCCGCTTGCCCGATGGCAGCCTGCGCTGGTTTGTTGTCATCTCCTTACCCCGGCGCTTGGACAACGGCCACGTAGTGTTTGACGGCATTGAGATCGACATCACCGAGCACAAGCACCGCGAGGAAGAAATCCACGCCTTGAACACCCAGCTGGAGCAGCGCGTGCAAGAGCGCACCGCCGAGCTGCAAACCGCACTAGAGCGCCTGCAGGTGGCGCAAGAGGGGCTGCTGCAAAGTGAAAAACTTGCCTCCCTGGGCGCTTTGGTGGCCGGTGTGGCGCATGAGCTCAATACCCCCATTGGCAATGCCGTCACCGTAGCCAGCACCTTGCAGCACAGCCACCAGCGCCTGCGCGAACAGGTGGCCCAGGGCCTGACGCGCAGCGCCTTGCAGGCCTATTTGGACGATGTGCAAGAAGGCAGCACCATCATTGAGCGCAACCTCAGCCGCGCGGCGGAATTGCTGGGCAGCTTCAAGCAACTGGCCGCTGACCAGGCCAGCTCCCAGCGGCGGCGCTTTACGCTGGCCAGTGTGGTGCAAGAGGTCACGCTGGCCATGCGCCCAGCCGTGCGCAAAACGCCTTACCAGTTACAGGTGGAGATTGACCCCGCCCTGACGCTGGACAGCTACCCCGGCCCCCTGGGGCAGGTGTTGATGAACCTCATCAACAACGCCTTGCTGCATGCCTTTGTCGGTAGCGATGGCGGCACGATCAGCCTGCACGCCCACGCCAGCAGCCCCGGCTGGTTGCAATTGGTGGTGTGTGACGACGGCTGCGGCATTGCCCCCATGTTTCAGAAAAAGGTGTTCGACCCCTTCTTCACCACCAAGCTGGGCCAAGGCGGCTCGGGCCTGGGGCTACATATCACCTACACCGTGGTGACCGGCTTGCTGGGCGGACGTATTACGCTGAACAGCCATCGCGGTCAGGGCAGTAGCTTTATCTTGGACTTGCCCTTGCAAGCGCCGCAGCCCCCAGTTGGTGCAGAAGCGGAAAGCACCTGGGAAATTTAGTGTTTTTGGCCTCAAACCCTTATGGGGCCTGCGGTATAAGCTATTAAATATGAAAGCATCCTTCTCTTCCCTGCCTACGTGGCAGTGCCCCGTGCTGCCAGCGATTGCCGATTTGGCCCTGGCCCAACGCATCCAAGACAAACTCAACCACAAGACCAAGCCCCAAGGTTCCCTGGGCCGCCTGGAAGCCCTGGCCCTGCGCCTGGGCTGCATTGTCGGCAGTGACACGCCGCGCCTGCACCAGCCGCAGATGCTGGTGTTTGCCGCCGACCATGGCCTGGCGGCGCAGGGCGTCTCTGCCTACCCCGCCGACGTGACCTGGCAAATGGTGCGCAATTTCTTGGCCGGCGGCGCTGCCGTGAGCGTGCTGGCGCGCCAGCATGGCCTGGGCCTGCACGTGATCGACTGCGGCGTAGCGCGCGATGTGACGCAGGATGAGCCGCCGTCCACCCCGCCCACTCCGTCAGCCCCGATGGACGCACAGCCAGCACCTCGGCTGTGGTCGTGCAAAGTGGCCTACGGCACCCAGGACAGCAGCCAAGGCCCAGCGATGAGCGCCGAGCAATGCCAGCAGGCCCTGGCCCACGGCGCAGCCGTGGTGCGCCAGTTACCGGGCAACGTCGTGCTGCTGGGGGAGATGGGCATTGGCAATACCTCGTGCGCCTCGCTCCTGGTTGCGCGGCTGGCGGACTTGCCCATTGAGCACGTCACCGGCATGGGCACCGGGCTGGACGCCGCCGGGGTGCAGCGCAAGCTGGCCGTACTGCGCCAAGTGCTCGAGCGCCATGCCGATAAGACCGAGCCGCTGGACGTGCTGGCCGCCATGGGCGGGCTGGAAGTGGCCGCCATGGTGGGCGCCGTGCTGCAGGCTGCGCTAGAGCGGCGCGTAGTGCTGGTTGATGGCTTTATCACCACCGCCGCCGTACTGGTGGCGGCGCGCCTGCAGCCAGCGGTGCTGCAGCGCTGTGTGTTTGCCCACTGCTCGGGTGAACCGGGGCATGCCCTGGTGCTCAAGGCCCTGGGCGTGCAGGTGTTGCTTGATTGGCAGTTGCGCCTGGGCGAAGGCTCCGGCGCGGCGCTGGTGTGGCCGCTTTTGGAGTCGGCCAGCGCCATCTTGCGCGAGATGGCCAGCTTTGCCGACGCGGGGGTTAGTCAAGCCCATTAAGGCCAGTTAAGGCCAGTGAGGCCCGATGAAGCGGCCTTACTGCTGGGTGCAGCTATCGCGCAACGGGCCGCTGCTGCCGTCGGGCAGGTGCGCAAAAACGCTGGCCATGGCACCGGGGCCGCTGCCCTTGGTCCACCACTCCAGCCCCTCACCCACATAGCGCGCGCCGCTGGCGGAAGGGGCAATTTTTAGCTGGTGGCTGCGCCCTTGGTAGCGCAGCACGGCGCTATCGGTGTTGGGGTAGCTGGCCGCCGCTGCGCTGCCGCTGGTGCAGGCGTAGAACACGGGGGGCGGCTCTACTGGGGTAGGGGCAGTCTGGGCGCAGGCCACCAGCAAAGCAGCGGGGGCAATAGCCGCCCAAACGGGCAGGCGGATATTGAAGATTTTCAAATTGGTGGTGGTGCGGCGTGTTGGCATCGTGAACATCCTTGGGTGAAGTGATGAAAGGGCTAGGCTAAGCCTAACCTAGCGCTTATGGCTGCTTGGTGCCGGTGTTTTCGGGCGAAAGTCGCAGTGCGCAGCCACGCTGCATTCCCAGCAGCGCGGGGTGCGGGCCTGGCACACGTAGCGGCCCAGCAAAATCAGCCAATGGTGGGCGTGCTGCAAAAACTGCGGCGGCACGCGCTTGAGTAAGGCTTGCTCCACCGCCAGCGGTGTTTTGCCGGGGGCCAGCCCCGTGCGGTTGCTGACCCGGAAAATATGCGTATCTACCGCCATGGTGGGCTGGCCAAAAGCGACGTTCAGCACCACGTTGGCGGTTTTACGGCCCACGCCGGGCAGGCTCTCCAGTGCCTCGCGCGTATCGGGCACCTGGCCGTCAAAGCGCTCCAGCAAAATCTGGCAAGTCTCCAGCAAATGCCGCGCCTTGCTGCGGTACAGGCCAATGGTTTGGATGTAGCGCTCCAGCCCCTCTTGCCCCAAAGCCAAAATCGCCTGCGGCGTATTGGCCACGGGAAACAGCTTGCGCGTGGCCTTGTTCACGCCCACGTCGGTAGCCTGGGCGGACAGCAGCACGGCGGCCAGCAGCTCAAAGTGGCTGGTGTATTCCAGCTCGGTCTTGGGCTCGGGGTTGGCCGTTTGCAGGATGGTGAAAAATGCGGTGATGTCGGACTTCTTCATAGCAGGGGGCATTGTCCTGTATCGCTAGCGCGGCGGCTTTAAGATGGCGCATCGCCCCAAGAGGGGGCTTTTTTTATTGCAGAGGTTTTTTTATGCAGCTTGCCCAGCGCCTGGAGAAGGTAGAGACATCGGCCATTCGTGAATTATTCAAACTGCTGGGCCAGCCCGGCATCATCAGCTTTGCGGGCGGCTTTCCCGATAGCGCCCTGTTTGACGTAGCCGGCATCCAGGCCGCCAGCCAGCAGGCCCTGGCGCAAGAACCCGGCGCGGCCCTGCAATACGGCGCTACCGAAGGCTATGAGCCGCTGCGCCAGCAATTGGCGCAATTTATGCAGGCCAAAGGCGTGCAGAGCCTGGCCGCGCAGGAGCTGATCGTCACCACCGGCAGCCAGCAAGCGCTGGACTTGCTGGGCAAATGTTTGATTGATGAGGGCGACAAAGTCATCGTCGAAGGCCCCACGTTCCTCGCCACCATCCAATGCTTTCGCCTGTACGGTGCAGAAGTCATTAGCGCCCCCATTGATAGCGAAGGCGTGCAGCTTGATGCGCTGGAAGCGCTGATTCGCACCCACAAGCCGAAGCTGATCTACACCATCCCCACCTTTGGCAACCCCAGCGGCGCGACCTTGACTTTAGAGCGGCGCAAACGCCTGCTGGAGCTGGCCGTGCGCTACCAAGTGCTGGTGGTGGAAGACGACCCCTACGGCGACCTGTATTTTGACGCACCGCCCCCGCCCAGCCTGCTGGCCCTGTCCGCCCAGGTGCCCGGCAGCCGCGACTACCTGGCCCACTGCGGCAGCTTGAGCAAAGTGCTCTCGCCCGGCCTGCGCGTTGGCTGGCTGGTAGCCCCGCCCGCGCTGCTGGCCAAAGCCGTCATGTGCAAACAGTTTTCCGATGCCCACACCAGCACCTTTGCCCAAGCCACCGCCGCGCACTACCTGGCCGCCGGCCACATGCCCGCCGCCTTGGCCAAGGTACGCGCCGTCTATGCCCAGCGCGCCCAAGTCATGATGCAGGCGCTGCGCGATGAGCTGGGCGATGCCGTCAGCTTCACCGCCCCGCAAGGCGGCCTGTTCTTATGGCTGCGCCTCACTGGCGCGGGCGGCAAGCTGCAAGACGCCGGTGCGCTGGCTAAACGCGCCATTGCCGAAGGCGTGGCCTTTGTGCCCGGAGCGCCGTTTTTCAGCCAGCACCCCGACACCGCCAGCCTGCGCCTGTCCTTTGCCACGGCAGACGAAGAAAAAATCCGCGAAGGCGTGCGCCGCTTGGCCAAGGCACTGGCATGAAACAGGCGGAATTTGAAGCGCTACAAGCGCGCATCGAAGCCCTGGAAATCAAGGCCAGCTATAGCGAGGACTTGCTGGAGACGCTCAACCTCACCGTCTACCGCCAGCAGCAAACCATCGACCGGCTGCTGCAAGAGCTGCGCCAACTGCGTGACCAAATGCCCGCCCCCGGCAGCGGCACCGTGCGCAGTTTGCGCGATGAATTGCCGCCGCACTATTGATATAGAAGCTGCTGGCGCTGATGTCATAAGGGTTTCAGGTGGTTTTCTGCCTGAAACCCTTTGTTTATGGGCGTAAGAAGCTCTTGATTTTGATGCTCCCTCACCGTCATTGCGAGGAGCGCAGCGACGCGGCAATCTCTGTGCCTGCGCCACTGCCCAGAAGATCGCCACGGCCTACGGCCTCGCGATGACGAGGGGAGGGGCGGCAATCTGTGCTTACCCTCGCCACGCATCCTCCCCGCCTAGGCTGGCTTTGTGGGCGCGGCCCAGGACGGTCAGGGTTTCTAGCAGGGGGGGCAGGGTTTTGGCCAGGGCGCGGCCTTTGAAGTGGGTGGCTAGCTGGGGCAGGGTTTGCGGCTGGGCGGTGAGGGCGCCCGCCAGGGCCTGGATTTGTTCGGGCAGGGTTTTGGGCCAGGCTTGGGCGGTTTTTTGCTCTTGTTTTAATAGCGATTTTTGACTAGTCAAATCACCTTCTAGCGCTTGCCCAGTCTGTCCGAGCAGCTCTTGGTTTTGCAGTGATTTTTGCGGATTTTGCAGTGCGGGGCGTAGCCAGTGGATATGGCCTTGGGCTTCCTCACGGGCGCGTTCGGCGTTGAGCTGTACCAGGTGCTGCAGGCATTGCTGGGTGTCTGCCGTGGCGGGCAGGCCGTAGGCGGTGAGGACCGCTGCGTCCAACTGGTCGTGCAGTTCGCGCAGCACGGCGACCAGGCCCTGTTGGTGTTGGGTTTTTTCTTTGGCGGTGAGGGGGCGGCCTGCGCGCAGTGCGGCCAGGGTGTTGTAGAGGCCCGTCAGCGTCAGGCCCGCTGCGCTGTGTGCGGCCAGCACCTGTTTGCGGTGGGTGTCGATTTTTTCGGCCAGTTCGGCAATCTGGCTATGCAGGGCGGGGGTGAGGCCGGTGGCTGGGGTGGGGAAGGGGAATTTCTCAAAGCAATCGGTGTGGTTGTAGGTGGAGTCGTTACCTACCCCAAGCCAGCCGCCAGTGTGATTGGCAAAAGTGACATGCAAATCGGACTGCAGGATGCCAAGAGAAAAAGCATCGTTTAGCGCAAAGATAAGTACCTTTGTTTCAGGCAAAGATGCGGCTTCAGTAAATTGAAAAATGCGGTGTCGTGCTGTACGCGAGGTGACGATGACTTTGGTTAACCCATCAAGGGCAGAACGAAATTTGGAGCGTGTTTCTGCATGCCGCCACCACTGAATGCGGTACGAATCTCGGGGATTTAAGTCTCTCTCTGGTTTGACTCGATCAAAAAGCCATTGGTAGATAGCGGGATGAGTGTCTCGTAGGCTTACTCCATCGAACCCAAACGTGTCAATGACGTATTGTTCGCGCATGGATTGCATCAGGTCACGTCCAGTGAAATAGCGTTTAACCAAGGCTCCGCTACCAGCGGCGTGCATGGCTTGTGCCTCTGCTGGAGAAAGGATGAAGCCTTGTCCCGACAGTTGCACACCTGGGCAGGCCAAACCTTTATTAGCTAGCAGCGTTTTTAAGCTGGCTGTATTGGCACCCACAGTTAAATCAGCATGAATGATCCCTGGCGTGGTTTTCAATTCAACAAGAATTTCCCCTTCTCGCCCTTCTTTTTCTTCCGTCACTTGGTGCAGTAAGCCTTCGCCTCGGCCTGCGGCCAGCACCGTCATGGCAATGCGTACAGCGGCGCCGCTGCTGCTATCCACCCAGGGGTGGTCGGCAATGGCCATATCCAAATGGGTGCCGGCGTTCAGGGCGGCTTGCACCACGCGGCGGTTAAACACCATCGTCAGGCTGTTGGTGGTAATCAGGCCCACACGTTCCACCTTGTTCTGTGCCACGAGTTGGGCGGCGTGGTGCCACCAGTACATGACGAGGTCGGCGCTTTCCGGCACTTGGGGCCAGGCGCGGCGCAGGGCTTGAACATAACCGTCGCCCAGGGCTTCACGCATGCGTTTGTTACCAATAAACGGCGGGTTGCCGACGATGAAATCGGCCTGCGGCCAGTCGGCCTGGCGCGCGCCGCTGTAGTGCCACTGGGGCACCTGGGCGCTGGGGTCGGGCACGGCTTCGCCGGTGGTGGGGTGGGTGGTAGTGGTGCGCCCGTCCCAGCGGGTCAGGGGCTGGCCAGCGGCATCGCGGGCGAGTTCCTGCGCGTCCCAGGCCAGGGCGGCATCGCGGCATTCGATGTTGCCCCAGTTGTGCACAACGGGCTGCGCCACGCTGCCCAGGCCGCAGGTGCGTACATGCCACTGCAGCCAGCCAATCCACAGCACCAGCTCGGCCAGGGCGGCGGCGCGGTCGTTCAGCTCTATGCCGCGCAGTTGTTGCAGGGTGACGGTTTCGCCGGCAAAGCCCAGGCTGTCCTGGCTGTGGCCCAGGTCTTCCAGTTGGTTGAGTACTTCGCCCTCCAGCCGCTTTAAGTGTTCCAGCGTGACGTAGAGGAAGTTGGCGCTGCCGCAGGCGGGGTCAAGCACGCGCAGGCTGCACAGCCGGTGGTGAAACTGCTGCACCTGGGCGCGGGCGGCGGCCAGTTTGTCTTGCGCGGCTTTGCCGCTGGCCTGGGCGGCTTCGTGCGCCAGCACCAGGGCGGCGGCGCGGGCGTTGTCCCATTCGGCACGCAGCGGGGCGATGACGGTGGGCAGCACCAGGCGCTCGACATAGGCGCGCGGGGTGTAGTGCGCGCCCAGGGCGTGGCGTTCGGTGGGATCCAGGGCGCGTTCGAGCAGGGTGCCGAAGATGGCGGGCTCCACTTCGCGCCAATTGGCGTGGGCGGCTTGCAGCAGCAGGTCAATTTGCGCGGCGGTTAGGGGCAGGCTGTAGCCGTCGGACTCCGCGCCCTTGAACAGCTTGCCGTTGAAGTGCAACACCGGCTGGGCCAGCGCGGCGCAAAAGCCGCCTTTGTCCATGTCGGCCCACAAGATGCGCAGCATTTGCTGCAAGGTGGCGGGTTGCTCGCGGTAGCGCTCCAGCAAGTTGGTGAAGCTTTCGGGCGGCAGCAGGCCCACGTCTTCGGCAAACATGCAAAACAGGCAGCGGGTGAGGTAGGCTGCTACTTTTTCAGAAGCTGCTGGGGCTTTGCTGGCGGGCGCTAGAGGCGTATTTTGTGCATATTCTGCACGCAGGCTTTCTTCCAGCGATTTGGCCAGCTCGGCCAGCAGGGCGGCGACGTCGCGGGTGACTTGGGCGCTGATGCGGGCGGGGTCCAGCGTATCGGGCGCGGTAAAGATGCCGTGCAGGCGCGCCAGCACCTGGGGCTGGGCCAAATCAGCCAGGGCCAGGCGGTGGCTGCGCGGGTCAGGGAAAGGGGTGTAGGTGGCACCGCTGCGGGTGAATTCGGCGTACACCTCGATCACATTGCCGACATCGACCACCAGCAAAAACGGCGGGCGGCCCTCGCCAGCGGGCAGGGCGCGGGCGTAACCCTCGGCCTGGCTGCGGGCGCGCAGCAGGCCGTTGTCAAAGCCCTTGGTGTGGCTGGGGGCGTGCAGCTTTTTCGCTTCCAGCACAAAGTGGCCGCGCTTGTAGCAGTCAATGCGCCCGGCGCTGGTGCTGCCATCGCCATGCTGGAAGGTGATGGGGCGCTCGAACATATAGCTTTGCTCGGGCGTGGGGTGGGGCTTGTCCACGCCCAGCAGGGCGCACAGGTCGATGACAAAACTTTGCGCGGTAGACAGTTCACTGGCCGTCACCCCCTGCCAGCGGGCAATAAAAGCAGCCGTTTGTGCGGGGGTGGCGATGGGGGAGGCGGTGGTGGCGGTGGCGGTAGGCATGGGGGGCGATGATAGGTTTGTTTGCTGCCCTTGCCTCCCAACTACCGGGGAGAGGATGTATGGCTAGGACAGCAGGCTCCAGGCCAAGACCATGCAGGGGACTAGACAAGAGCACGCTACTGCGCCATTAGCCGCTACGCGCCAGCGGCTGCACTTGCAGCATGTGTACCAGCTCAGTCTCCAGCGCCAGTTGGCGGGCGCTGTGCTGTAGTTGCGGGCCTTGGATGAGGAAGCTGTCCTCTACGCGCTCGCCCAGGGTCATGACTTTGGCCAGTTGCACGCTCAGGCCGTGGCGCGCGAGGATGCAGGCGATGCTAAACAGCAGGCCGGCGCGGTCGCTGGCACTGATGTGCAGCAGCCAGCGCTGGGCCTGTTCGTCGGGCTGCAGGCTGACGTGCGGGGCCATGGGAAAGCTGCGCACGCGCCGCGAGGGCTGGCGGCGCACGGGCTGGGGCAGGGGCGCTTGGGGGTTGAGCGCGGCGGGCAGGCCCGCTTCGATCAGGCTGGCCAGCTCCCGCGCTTCAACGTCTAGCTGTGGGGCCAGTACCTGGAAGGTGTCCAGCGCGTAGCCGTGCGGGCTGGTGTAGATGCGTGCGTGCAGGATGGAGAGGTTCATCTGGTCAAAGTAGCCGCAGATGCGGGCAAACAGGTCGCTACCGTCGGGCGCGTAGACCAGTACCTGCACGCCTTCACCGGCCAGCGAGGGGCGGGCGCGCACGATGGGCTGGGGGCTGCCGACGTGCAGGTAAAGCTGGCGGGCATGCCAGGCGATGTCGGCAGGTTCATGGCGCAGGAAGTAGCCCGGCTCCAGGGTGTTCCACAGCAGGCGGGCGCTGCCGGGGGGGTGGCCTGCCTGGTTTAAAAGCACTTGCGCCTGTTGCTGGCGTGCCTGGGTCAGGGCCTGGCCTTGCAGGGCCTGGCCGCCCAGCATGCGCCAGGTGGCGTGGTACAGGTCGTGCAGGAGCTTGCCTTTCCACGCCGTCCATACCTTGGGGCTGGTGCCGCGAATGTCGGCCACGGTCAGCAGATACAGGCCAGCCAGGCGCTCGGGGGTGCCCACGCAGTCGGCAAAGGCGCGGACGACTTCGGGGTCGTTGGTGTCTTGCTTTTGCGCTACTTGGCTCATGCGCAGGTGCTCGCGCACGAGGAACTCGACCAAGTCGGCATCGGCCTTGGCCAGGCCGTGCTGGCGGGCAAAGCGGCGTACTTCAATGGCGCCCACGGTGCTGTGGTCGCCCCCGCGCCCTTTGCCAATGTCGTGAAACAGGGCGGCCAGGTACAGCAGCCAGGGCTGGGCCCACTGGCTGGCCAGTTCGGCGCACAGGGGGTATTCATGCGCGAATTCGGGCATGAAAAAGCGGCGCATATTGCGCAGCACCATCAGGGTGTGCTGGTCAACGGTGTAGACGTGAAACAGGTCGTGCTGCATCTTGCCGACGATGCGGCGAAACGACCACAAATAGCGCCCCAGCACGGAGGTGGCGTTCATCAGCCGCAGCGCGTGGGTGATACCGCTGGGCTGCCGCAGGATGCGGATGAAGGTGGTGCGGTTGGCACTGTCGCGCCGCCAGGCGGTGCCCATGCAGTCGCGGGCGTTATAGACGGCGCGTAGCGTGCGGGCGGAAAAACCGCGCAGCCCCGGCGAGGTTTGCAGGCACAAGAAGCTGTGCAGGATGGCCTGGGGGTGGCGCTGGTAGAGGTTGTCGCTGCGGATGTCGAGCAGGCCGTTTTTGTCGGCAAACCAGTCGTTAATCGGCGTGGGGGCGGCTTGGCTGGGGTGCAGGCGCTCTTGGATGTTCAGCAGCACGATTTCCTGCAGTTGCAGCACGGCTTTGGCCGCCCAGTAGTAGCGGCGCATCAGCACCTCGCTGGCGCGGATGGGGAAGTTTTGCCCCGGCGGGGTGTGGTTTTTCAGGCCCAGGCTGTGGGCGACGGCGGTTTGCAGGTCAAACAGCAGGCGGTCTTCATGGCGGCCTGCTACGGCGTGTAGGCGCGCACGCAGGTTGAATAGCGTGGTTTCGTTGCGTTCGAGCTGCTGCGCCTCCAGCGCGGTGAGGATGTGGCGCTGGGCCAGTTCCTGCCAGCTTTGGCCCAGGCCCGCAGCCTTGGCGACCCACAAAATGGTTTGCAAGTCGCGCAGGCCGCCGGGGGATTCCTTGCAGTTGGGCTCCAGCGCGTAGGCGGTGTTTTCAAACTTGCTGTGGCGCTGGCGCAGCTCCAGATGCTTCGCCAGGAAAAATTCCTGGGGGTCGATGGTGCTGGGTAGGGCTGCCGTCAGGGCCTGGAACAGGTCGGCATTGCCGTCAATCAGCCGCGCTTCCAGCATGGAGGTTTGCGCCACGATGTCCTGGCGGGCCAGGGCCAGCGATTCGGCCACGGTGCGCACGCTGGAGCCAATTTCCAGCCCGGCGTCCCAGCAGGCGCTGACAAAGTGCTCTAGCGCCGTGCGCAGTTGGGCGCTGCTGGGCGCGTCTTGCGCCTGGGGCACCAGCAGCAGCACGTCTACATCGGAATAGGGAAAGAGCTGTCCGCGCCCATAACCGCCTACGGCGACGATGGCGACCGACCTGGGCAGGGCGACAGCCCGGCGCAGGGCGACCAGTTGGGCGTCAGCCAGCAGCGCCAGCCGGTGCAGCACTTCCCGCACCGGGGGGCCGCCGGGGCTGTGCAGATGCGCCAGCAACTGCCCTTTGCGCGTGGCGTAGCGTTGGCGCAATTGGGCAAGCAGGGCGTGCATGGGGCGCGAAAGGAGGGGGGGTTAAGTGCGGATGCCGGAGATAAAGTCCGGCGGTGTGGGCGAGCCGTCCGACCAGGTCAGGATGTCGTAGCCGGTGGGGGTGACGGCCATCATCAGCTCCCACTGCGCCGAGAGGCTGCGGTCTTTGGTGATGATGGTCCAGCCGTCCCTGCCCAGCTCTTTCACATCGCGCTTGCCCAGGTTGAGCATGGGCTCGATGGTGAAGACCATGCCTTCCTTGAGCTTGACGCCCGTGCCGGGGCGGCCATAGTGCAGCACCTGCGGGTCTTCGTGAAATTTCTGCCCAATGCCGTGGCCGCAGTATTCGCGCACTACCGACAGGTGGTTGCCTTCGGCAAAGGTTTGGATGGCGTGGCCAATGTCGCCCAAGGTGGCGCCGGGCTTGACCTGGGCAATGCCGTGCCACATGGCCTCAAACGTGAGCTGGCACAGGCGCTTGGCGGCGATGCTGCCTTCGCCCACGATGAACATGCGGCTGTTGTCGCCAAACCAGCCGTCTTGGGTAATGACCGTGACGTCTACGTTGACGATGTCGCCTTTTTTCAGCGGTTTGTCGTTGGGAATGCCGTGGCAGACCACGTGGTTGACCGAGGTGCACACATGCCCCGGATACGGCGGGTAGCCCGGCGGCTGGTAGCCCACGGTGGCCGACTTGGTGCCTTGGCGGGCCATGCACTCGGCGCTCAGGCGGTCAATTTCCAGCGTGGTGATGCCCGGTTGGATATGGGGGGTGAGGTAGTCCAGCACTTCCGAGGCAAAGCGCCCCGCTTCGCGCATGCGCTCGATATCTTCAGCGGTTTTGATGGTGATATTCATAGCGGCGGATTATCCCACCGCGATTGCAGCGGCGTCGGGCAGGGCAACAATGGGCGCTGTGTGCTTATAAAAAGAGAGCTGCTAGCGCTTGCTATATCAAAATTTCAAGGTGTTTTGTCTTTGAAATGTAGACAATACAAGCGGTAGCAGCTCTCTTTTTAATAGTTTGGGCTATTCCCCGCGCTGGCCTTCGGTTAGGGTATCGAGCTGAAAGCGCCCGGACTTGTCCCACAGCCAGACCTCGGTGAACCGCAGCGCCTCGCGGCCAGAGCGCGGCAGCGGGTAGGGGGCGGCGCTGCGCACAATGCGCTCAATTTCCCGCATCACCTGCGGCGCGTGACTGGGGGCGCGCATCCAGCTCAGGCGCTGCACCTGGCCGCTGGAGGTGAGGGTGACGTCCAGCACGCCCACGGCGTACAGCATGGGCGGCAGCACGCCCCGGTAGATGCGCTCAGGGTAGCGGGCGTAGATATGTTCTGCCGCCATGCGCCGCACAACGGGCGAAGACGTAGCCGGCGCGCGCCGGGGCAGGGGGATGCTGCAGGCCGTTAGCAGCAGCGCGGTGCCTCCGGCTACAGCGCCCAGTGCCCAGCGGCGGGTGTGCTGGGCTGGCAGGGGCGATAAAGTGCTGGCGTTGGCGGTACCAGTGAAGCGGGAGGAGTGGGTGGTGGTGTCGGTGTATGGCATGCGTGAAGCCTACCCGGCATTGCCTGCAGCAGGGCGTGAAGAAAAGTGAAATCTGCGTCTGCTCGACATCGGATAAACCCCAAGAAAATCGACCAAAACAGTAAACAAAATTTGTATACACTTTGTTGACCGATGGTCGCAGCGGTGCCCTGACAATGCGTTTTCGAGCTACGCAGGTGCGCGACCTATTTGCTGCTCAGAGTGCCCGCGGTGGTGAGCAAGCGTCTTTCATCGGCATTTCATCATGGAAGCTTATCTTTTGGATTGGGCCAACCTGCTGCTGCGTTGGCTACACGTCATCACGGCCATTGCCTGGGTTGGTTCTTCGTTTTATTTCGTCTTTTTGGACAGCAGCCTCACGCCGCCGCAAGACCCCGAGCTCAAGCGCCAAGGCGTCTCGGGCGAATTGTGGGCCTTGCACGGCGGGGGCTTTTACCACCCGGTGAAGTTCAACGTCTCGCCACCCAAGCTGCCCGAGCATTTGCACTGGTTCTTTTGGGAGAGCTACACCACCTGGCTATCAGGCTTTGCGCTGCTGACGGTCTCCTACCTCTGGAACGCGAATATCTACTTGGTCAACCCAGCCAATCCGCTGTTGTCCACGGGCGGGGCCATTGCCGCAGCGCTGGCATTTTTGGTGGTGTTTTGGCTGCTGTACGACGCGATTTGCCGCACTTTGGGGCAAAAGGAAAATGGTGACGCCACCGTTGGTGCCCTGGTTGCGGTGCTGGTGTGTGTGGCCGCTTACTTGGCCTGCGCCATCTTCCCCGGCCAAGCCGCCTTCTTGTTGATGGGTGCCATGCTGGCTACGTCCATGAGCGCCAACGTGTTCTTTTGGATTATTCCCGGCCAGCGCAAGGTGGTTGCGGCCCTGAAGGCGGGCCAGCCGGTGGACCCCATCCACGGCAAGCGCGGTAAGCAGCGCAGCGTGCACAACACCTATTTCACGCTGCCGGTGCTGTTTGCCATGCTCTCGACCCACTACGGCTGGATGAATACGCATGAACTCAATTGGCTGGTGCTGATTTTGATGATGTTCGCCGGTGCAGCCATCCGCCAGTTTTTTGTTATGCGCCATGGCTTTAAGCTGGGGCGCAACCCCCATCCGTGGAAATATGCCGTCGTTGGTATTGCCGTGCTGCTGGGGGTGTTGGTGTGGCTCAAGCCTGTAGCACCAGCGAGCACGGCCCAGGCTGATGGCGCAGCCACCGTGGCGGCCACCTATGACAACCTGCGCCCGGTGCTGGACCAGCATTGCGTGGTGTGCCACAACAGCAATGGCGTGGCGCAAAAGAACGTCATCCTGGATACGGCAGCCGGTGTGCAAGCCCATGCCCAGCAGATGTACCAGCAGGTGGTGCAATTGCGCAAAATGCCCTTTGGCAATCCCGGTGCCCTGACCGATGCCGAGCGCAACCTGCTGCAGCAATGGTTTGAAGCCGGTGCCCAGGTGCCTGCAGGCAGCTAAGGCCAGCGGGTGTTCTAGAGCTAAAAAACCCCTGGGATGTCAATATCTCTGGGGTTTTTACGTAAGGCGATAAGGGTGGGGTGCAGGGGTGCTTTGCCGGTAAATGTGACTAAATGCTGCTAATCACCAGAGATTGGGCATAAACCCTGGCTGTGCGATACGTTCGGGAAAATGTTGATGTGGCTCAAAACCACATTAATAGTGTATCGGCATAGTCGGAAATTATGTTGCACCTACCCCAGCACTTTGAACTTTTCGCCAAGACCGAGGTACTTGGCGCCGGCCAGGTTTTGCGCCGCCGTGGCCAACACCTGGACTCCGTCCTTTACCTGGACAGTGGCCGTGTCACGCTTGGCATTTGTGAGGATGAGCGCAGTAAAAAAATGCGCCATCAGTTCTCCCTGGTCGAAGGCCCCATCTGGCTGGATGCGGCTTTTGCCCTGGCCGAGGAGCCTTCCTACATGGACATCGTGACCGATTCCCGAGTGTGGATTAAGCGTGTCTCGCTCCAGGACTTTCACGACAGCCTGGGCGTATTGCCCGCCACCGCCCAGGCGCTGGTGCGCGATATGGCCCGGGGCTATTGCCAGCAGGCAGAAACGGCGGTAAGCCGCTTGGCCCAGGCTGCCGAGGCACGCTTTGCCCAGTGGCTGCTGCGCCATGCGCAGACAGTGGACAACGGTATGCTGCGCGTTACCTTGAACCAGCGCAAACGCTCGATTGCCGCCCAGTTGGGTATTGCGCCAGAGACTTTCTCGCGCGTGCTGCGCCAGTTGCGTGAGCATGGCTTGATCGCCGGTACTGGCAAGGTCTTGAATTTGCCCCACCCTGGCGCACTGCAAACCATGGCGGGTATCTAGTTTTTTGTTGCCGAAACGACATTGCTGGCGTTTTTCCTAGGCCCTGGCCCAGGGTTGAACCTCAGCAGATCCCATGCCACGTCTTCCTATAGTGGGGCGTGGCATTTTTCTTTCCTCTCTCTTCTTGCCCTGACACCTCGGGGCGCTGGCGGCTGCTGGCACGCTACCTGCCTGCTGGCACGACCTTGGTGCGGCTGGTGTGCTGGGCCGTGGTGGCTGTGCTCGCCGTGCTGGGCGGTTACAGCGAGCAGGCGCAACAGCACCAGCGCCAGCACATGCAGCAGCACCAGTTATTGCAAAACTGGTCGCAGCAGCTCACTTTGCGGATGGAGCCCTACCAGCGCACCTTGCTGCAACTGGCTCAGCACGCGCCGGATGCTGTTGCGCCAAGCACCGCCAGCGCGGTGGCACCTTGGTTTGATGCGCTGTACTGGGTGCCCGTGGCAGGTGCTGCGCAAGAGCATTACCCCCGCGCGCATACGCTGAGCGAAGGGCAAAGCTTGCCCCAGGCATTCATCGGCTCGGCGGCAGATGGTGGTGCACCAACGCCGCAGTTGCGTGCGCATAACGCGGCTGCAGCAGTGGATTTGGTATGGACGCAGCCGGTGCGCGACATCCAAGGCACCCTTATTGGGCAGTGGGTGGCCCATAGCCAAGTGCCCCAGGGATGGCTGCTGCCGGCTGCATCGGTGGGCTACCAGGCGGCGGTGCAGTTTGCTGTGCACGACCATGCAGGAGACCTGCTGGCAGCAAGTAGCCCGTTGGCCGACTCCTTGGCTGGGGGCGGGCAGGTGCAAGCGCTTGCGCTACCCCAGTTGGGCTGGCGTCTTATGGCGGTGGCGGCCCCTTTCTCCGTGTTGGATGGGGGACAGGGGCTGTGGTACGCCTTGCTTTTGGTGGCTGTGGTTGGGGTGGTGGTTACGGGCTGGCCCAGGGCAAGAGCACTGTCAAGCGTGCCCCATGTGCAGGCGGATGGTGAAGACGGGCTTGGCGCCCCGGTGGCGCAAGTGCAGTTGGCGCAGTTCAGCGTTTTTTTACGCGCTAGTACGCAGGCCGCTTGGTTGCTGCATGGTTCGGTCATTGCCCGGGCCAATCAGCATGCCTGTACCTTGTTGGGTTATGCCCCTGAGTTTTTGGAACGTATGCCGGTGCACTATTTGCTGATGCAGCCCACCACGACGGACTGGCTGCAGATAGCCTTGCAGCAGGTGCGTGACCATGGGGAGTATCAAGGCGTAGTACACCTGCGCAAGGCCGACGGCCAGGGTGTCCAGGCGCTGCTACTGGCCTATAAGCTGCCCGATACGGTGGGTGATGTAGTCTGGCAACTGACCTCTTTAGCCGCACAGCTACCGGTGTCTGCCGCCAGCGCGGTAGCGCCAGGGTTGGTGCCCCAACAAACACTGTTGTATTGGCTGGAAGACTGGCGCCAGCAGTGCACGCATGCACAACCTACCGATGCGCTGACCCCGCAGGAAGGTAGCCTGCTGTTTATCGACATGGATTGTTTGGGTGCACTCAATGAATCCATAGGCCGGGGCTTTGGTGATTTTGTCTTGCAAACGATTGGCCACATGCTGGAGCAGTTGGTTCGGCCTGTTGGGCGGGCCGCTTGGTTGGGGGGCGACAAATTTGCTGCTTTGTTGCCCGCAGTGGGCACTGCGCATGCTTTGTTGATTGCCGAGCGTTTGTGCAAGCAGGTGCAAGACTGGCGCCCGCTGTGGCGGGGCGAGCAGCATTGGGTCAGTGTCAGCGTTGGTGTTGCCGCTTGGCAGCCCTGCGCCCACGATGCTGCAGCCGTGCTGCGTGCTGCGGATATGGCGTGCTACGCCGCAAAACGTAAAGGCAAGGCACAGGTCGCTCTTGGGCAGGTTGAGGGGGGGGGCTAGGGGGGCTCTGCTGAAGCTTGCGCGCGCCGCTAGGCCGTGGGTATCTGCCGCCTCGGACGCTCTGCAGCGTTGCTCATCCCGATCTGCAGGGTCCTTGGCCGCGCCATTCGTGTAGAGCATCCCTGGGTTACGATCTCCCCTGGTTTGAAGGGTGATCTATGAAAATTACACAGCTTCTGCAACGCGTACAAGGTGCATTCAAGCGCCACTTTGTGCGTGGGCAAGAAGTACTGGGCGCTGAGTTCGTGTTGGATGCCGTGGCCCAGCGTGTGGCGCAGTTGCAGCCACCAGCAGCGGTGGAGCCCGAGCGTCTGCATACCCTGATTAAGCTCGTACCCATTCCCTTGCCCCGCACTGTGCGTTGGGAAGGGCACTGCACGTATACGCTGGCGTGGGTGGGCAGTGCGGTTTTGGCCTGGGGAGCTTGGCAGGTGCCTTTGGATTGGCTGTTTGTCTATGGCGTAGTCGCTGTGATGGGGTTTGCTGGCCTGTTTCGTTTGGAAGGGCCGCAAATGCAGCGCGAACGTGCGTACCGGCTGGAGCAGGTTGAAATTTGTCGCCAGCGTTATGCCGCCGCCGAGCAGCGCCTACAAGCCGTGCTGCACCAGCGGTTTGCCGAGCGGATGCACGACTTTCATGCTCTACGGCATTTGTACGAAGCAGCCAGTCAGGCCATTGCAGCGGTAGAAGGTGCCAGCGCATCGGCACTGTACGCACCGGCGCAGATTCAAGGTAGCTGGGAGCAGCACCTGGCTGCGGAGGTAGATGCCTTGGAGAGGCAGATGCTGGCAGTCGTCCATGAATTGGAAGCGTTTTCCTCTTTATATAAAGAGGAAATTGATAGCGCTATTACAGAGCGGCACGATGCTCGCTTGGCTTATTGGCAAGCGCGGCTGGATGCCACGCTGTTTACTGGTGAGGCCATGCACGTTGCCTAAGTCGAATCAGGATTTTTCTCTGCCCAGTAGGGCTGCAGCCAAGACAGCATCGGCGAGCATGACGGCGGCATTTGCCCAGGCGATGGCGCAGTTTTCCCCGCCTCTGCCGGTTGCCATAGCGTATAGCGGCGGAGCCGATTCCAGCGCTTTACTGCATGCCTGCGCCCGCCGTTGGCCGGGGCAGGTGGTGGCGCTGCATGTGCACCATGGCCTGCAGGCAGCGGGGGATGATTTTTTACGGCACTGCAAGGCGGTATGTGCGCAGTGGCAAATCCCTTTGGCCGCTGCCCAGGTGGATGCGCGCCACCAGCCAGGACAAAGTCCCGAAGATGCTGCCCGCCAGCACCGCTATGGCGCATTGCTGGATTTGGCACGTACCGGCTTGGCAATGCCAGCGGCCAGCATTGCTTTGGCGCAACATGCAGATGACCAAGTGGAAACGCTGCTGCTTGCTCTCTCGCGCGGGGCCGGTGTTGCTGGGCTGGCAGCCATGCCTGCCCAATGGCAGTCGCAGGGCATGCAGTGGCAGCGCCCTTTACTTACCGTGCCCGGCCAGGACTTGCGGGCGTGGCTACGGGCGCAGCAGCTCACCTGGGTGGAAGACCCTACGAATACCGATACGCGCTTTACCCGTAACCGTATTCGGCAAGATCTGTTGGCGACGCTTGCGCAGGTGTTCCCCCAATTTCGCAGCACCTTTGCGCGTTCTTGCCGCCATGCCGCAGAAGCCAAAGAGCTGCTGGCTGAATTGGCTGCCCAAGATGCTGCTGTAGTAGGTATGCCGCCCATGATTGCTGCGCTGCAATCCCTGAGTGCTGCACGCCAGCGCAATGTGCTGCGCTATTGGCTGCTGCACTGCCATGGCACGACGCCAAGCACCCGTCAGCTCGATGAGTTGGTGCACCAGATTGCTGCATGCCGTACGCGAGGGCACCATATCCAGATCAAGATGGGATCAGGGTTTGTTTCTAGAAAAGGCCCAAATTTGCATTGGTACAATCCCCAGGTTTTGGTCTAAAAACCCTGAGTGCGAAAACCGGCGGCGCGCCAAAACACAGCTTTTTCTAACAGCGCCGTGACCGGTAGTTTCGTCACACCTTTATCCAATGGCACTGTTCGTTCATAAATACGGCGGCACTTCCATGGGCTCAACCGAGCGCATCCGCAATGTCGCCAAGCGCGTGGCCAAGTGGGCCCGTGCCGGACACCAAGTCGTGGTCGTTCCCAGCGCCATGAGTGGTGAAACCAATCGCTTGCTGGCCCTTGCCAGTGAATTAGCCCCCGACCACCCCGATAGCAGCTACTACCGCGAGCAAGACATGCTGGCCGCCACCGGCGAGCAGGCGTCTTCTGCGCTATTGGCCATTGCCTTGCAAGCCGAAGGTATGCCCTCGGTGAGCTATGCAGGCTGGCAAGTGCCTGTGCGCACCGATAGCAGCTATACCAAGGCCCGTATTGATTCGATTGACGATGCACGTGTTCGCGCCGACCTGGACGCTGGGCGCGTTGTCATCATCACGGGCTTTCAGGGGATTGACCCGCAAGGCAACATCACCACCTTGGGGCGTGGCGGCTCTGATACCTCTGCCGTAGCCATAGCTGCAGCGATCAAGGCCGATGAGTGCTTGATCTATACCGACGTCGATGGCGTATACACCACCGATCCGCGTGTAGTACCCGCAGCAAAACGCCTGAGCAGTGTCAGTTTTGAGGAAATGCTGGAAATGGCGAGCTTGGGCTCGAAGGTGCTGCAAATCCGTTCCGTAGAGTTTGCAGGCAAGTTCAAAGTGCCTATGCGTGTGCTCTCTAGCTTTACCCCCTGGGATATCGATTTGGCTGAGGAAGCCAGCTCTGGCACCTTGATTACTTTTGAGGAAGACGAAAAAATGGAAAAAGCCGTCGTTTCCGGCATCGCATTCAACCGTGGCGAAGCCAAAATATCCGTTCTGGGGGTGCCCGATACCCCGGGTATCGCCGCTGCCATCCTGGGACCCGTGGCAGATGCCAACATTGATGTGGATGTCATCATCCAAAACATCTCCAAGGACGGTAAGACAGACTTTAGCTTCACCGTCAACCAAACGGATTTCCAGCATGCCCTGGAACTGCTGCGCGAACAAGTTGCCCCTGCATTGGGTGCCGCCGAAGTAGTGGGCAACCCCAGCATTGCTAAAGTCAGTATTGTGGGCATCGGCATGCGCAGCCATGTCGGCGTAGCGTCCACGATGTTCCGTGCTTTGGCGCAAGAAGGTGTGAACATCCAGATGATCTCTACCTCTGAGATCAAGACCTCGGTCGTCATTGACGAGAAGTACCTGGAGCTGGCCGTTCGCGCCCTGCACACGGCCTTTGGTTTGGATAAAACCGAATAATTTTGGCAAACTTGCCTAAACCACGAAAAATTGTGTTTACAATAGCGGTTCTGCGGAAACGTGACCGAGTGGCCGAAGGTGCTCCCCTGCTAAGGGAGTATGGGGTGTTGAGCCTCATCAAGGGTTCGAATCCCTTCGTTTCCGCCAGTATCAGATAAAGCCCCTTGAGTCAAGGGGCTTTTTTTCTTGCCCAAAAGCTGCCAACAAGGCCCGAAAGCCTTCGGCGGCTTTTTTTTCGTCCGCCTTCTCCGACTGCTCCAAGTCCTCGGCCATCGCGGCCATGAATGCGGCTGCTGGGTCTTCACCCAGGATTGCCCGCAAGCCACCCCGAACACGCCAATTAGCGGGGCGCTTGCCCTGTTTCATCTGAATCAGGCTGGGATGCGCGATTTCCAGTAGATCAGCTAGTTTTTTTTGACTTCCTGCAACGACTGCCGCACGTTCGATCAGGTCATTCAAAATTTTTAATTCATGCTCTAGCATTTTGCTACCTCCTGTGATATGTTCCGCCTCTAGCAGATTGCTACAGGTTGCGATCTGCAAATTTTACCCCTGGCCCCCTTTCCGGGCCTGGGGTCAACCCAGGAGCCGCCAGCATGAACCACACCCCTACCCCCCCTTTAAGTCCTCTACCTGGTCAAGAAAGCCCCGGCGCTCGCCTGGCGGCTGCTGTCGGGGCCGACCAGGTAGAGGGCACCAGTTTGCCCGTTAATCCCTTCTTGGCGTTTCTCTCGTCTGAGATCAGGAAATACAGCGTGCTGATTGATGTCTTCGGCGTGGACTATTTCGACCGCCTCGCTTTCAAAGCCTACCTAGACGATCTTTGCCGTGCATCGTCTGTGTATTCACGTTTCCTGAGCACCCAGCCTGCCCGGGGCGCCGTTGGGACGGAAAGCGTAGCGCGGCCCAACGGCGCCCCGGGCCGCCCCCTTTGCTAACAGGGGGGGAAAGTCAGTTATGAATCTAAGAGAGTGTTCATTTGAAAACGGCGCGGTGATCGATTGGTTCACCGTGACCTTCTTGCCATCAAACCCCCGTATGCACGTTGGACTGACCCTGCTCAACTGGCTACGGCGCTTGACCACCGACCGCAAAGGTCGAACCGTCCAGCTCGTTGGCGAAGACTGCCCCGGCATGCGTGGCTACGCAGAGGGCATCCGCATCTACGCGATGATCCTGCTCGATGATGGCTACAAGCACGTAAACGTCGGCCGCGTTGACTGGGGTGGCGACAACCGTCAAGGCCGTGCACGGCTTGATCTGTCCGGTGCAGGCTGCTCATTAATCAAAGACTGGCAGCCAGTCTATGACGAGCTGGAGACCTGGGACCAGGTCACGCTAACCCGCGTCGATCTGGCCGTGGACTGCCTCAATGGTGAGTTCACCGTAGATGACGCCGCCCAATGGCTTGCCGATGGCGAATTCCACGCCGGTGGCCGCACCCCCAAGCACTCTTGCCCCGGCGACTGGCTCACAAAGGACGAAAACGGCAACCCCGCCCCCGTGTATGGCCGAACCCTGGAGATTGGCCGACGAGTGAACGGAAAGATGCTGCGTGCCTATGAAAAAGGCCGCCAGCTCGGTGATCAGTGCAGCCCCTGGACACGCTTTGAAGTGGAAATCCGCAACAAAGATCGTGACATCCCTCTGGACATCCTGATCAACCCAGACACCTATTTCACAGGCGCTTACGCATGCCTACAGCGCATCCTGAGCGCAGCGGCCACCCGCATCAAAACTGACCAGGCCGAGGGCCTGATATCGCTGGAAAAACTCATTGACTGCGGTCGCACGGCCTACGGCGGCCTCGTGCACGTACTGCGCATGAACCTCACGGCAGATCAGATCGTGAACCTTATGTCCCGTCCAGCATTACCCGCGCGTCTGGACAGAGCCAGCTTGGCAGGGATACCCCAATTCGGTGACGCGCTCCGAAAAACCTTAGGAGATCCATATGGCGATGAGTGAATTCAAGCGTACCGACATCATCAAGGGCGCAAACTTTTTCCAGGGCAACGTAGATGGCCAAGTCATTGACAGCGGAGCCATTCACGTCGAAGAAGCAATGGCCGTCGAAAAAGGCCAATGCGCAGGCACACGCACAGTTGCCTTCCCCTGCATCAATGGCGACCTGGCCAAGTTCCTGGTTGAAACCGTCAAATCGTGGCCCATCACCGCCGAAGTCACGTACAGCCTGAACGTGACCGGCAAATCTCACAAGCTGGTTGTTCAACACATCCGCACCGTTGGCCAGGCACAAGGCCAGCCGCCGGCATCGGTCAAAGCGTGAGATGGATGAACAAACCATTCAATGCACACAAGCCTGCACAGTCACTGTGCAGCATGAATTTGTAGTCCCCGTCCTGTCGCTGACGACAGAACAGGGATTCCAAATCGGCACGGCAATCGTCGCTTGCTGGGCCGTAGGTTGGGCCGTTCGCGTCCTGATTCAAACCCTTCGGGAAAGCTCCCGAATAGATGAAAGCAATCCATGAACAAGTTCAAAATCATCAAAGCCGCCCTGGTGGCCGCCCCCAAATCCATCAAAACCGCCCTGGTCGCGGCTCCCGCCTCGCTGCTGGTCAGTGCCCAGGCACATGCCCAAAGCGCCGGAGTTGACGTCTCGGACGTCGTCACGGAGATCAGCGGGGCAAAAGGCCCGATCGGCAGCATCGGCACCACTGTGCTTGGTGTGATCGTCACCATCGCCGTTTTTGTCTGGATTCGCCGGGCAATCAAATAATCATCACCGCCCATATTAAATATGGGCTTTTTTCAAAGTGTCATACGTGGCATTTTGAAAAAGGAAAACGGGGGCAATATGGGAATATTTGTTATTTTTGCAATATGCGGGGCAATATGGCTTATATTTTCCGCATAGTTTTATTTTTGTTTTTGTCTGCTTTTTATTTTAACTCTTTCGCTTTTATACAGCCACAGTCCGAGAAGCTTTGGTATCACTCCACTTATCAAAATCACGTTCAGGCTGGATATGGTCGCACCTCTTATCAAAACTGTGTCAGTGTGTTCCCTGGTTGGAATTCTATTTATCATGGGATTAGGATTGTCGGTTCTTCTTTTGTGGATGGTAAGACTACAGTTAATTTAGAGGGCTATAACTTACATGATGGGGTTGTTATTCATAATTTTAGCTGTACTCAGGCCGGCCCTTATACCTGCCCTTCCAACTCATCCTTAGCTGATGGCGGCTGCGCCTGTAATGCCGGTTATGTTGAAAATGGGAATTCTTGTGAATGGAAAGAACCTGATCCTCCAGACCCCTGCGACGGCCTAGAAGCTTACTGTGCCGCCAAAAAAAACGAGAGTTTTGATTGGCGCGTGAATAAAAAAAGTGATGGCCGTCAATGGACTTGTCAATCTGCTCAATCCTGGGCGTTTGGTATTGGCGATGGAAGCTCAGGCTATGTAGATGACTTCCCAGGGTGTAACAAAGGCTGCATGGGCTCAACGTCAGGTTTTTCCATGTCCTACCAGAATGATGATGGTTCATGGACTACCGGCGGAAGCGGCAAATACGTAGGGTCAATCTGTGATCCGTCGGTTATCGCTGATTTGAATGATGAGAAGGGCGATGATGACAAACCGCCAGAGATCGACCAAAACGCTGATAAAACATGCCCCAATGGTTTTAAGGGAACAGTCAACGGCGTAAGCGTTTGCCTGCCGCCCAAAGCGTCTTCTGGCCTGTCTGAACTGGAGGTTAAAGACAATGGCGACGGCACAGTCACTGAGTCAAAAACTAAAGTGCATTGCGAAAACGGCAAGTGCGACATTGTTAAAACAACCACCACGGCGAATAAAGAAAACGGCACGGTGATTAATGAATCTCAAGTCACGACCACGGTGGATAAAAATGCCTACTGTGCGCAAAACAAAACAGCAGGTGTTTGCAAAGAACCTGGAGGAAGCCAGGGTGGTAGCGGTGGCGAGGGGGACGGTGAGGGTGGCGGGGGGCAGTTTGGGGGCAGTTGCTCGGCTGGCTTTGAATGTGATGGCGATGCAATACAGTGTGCGATTGCAAAAGAACAGCACATTCGCAATTGTCAAATGAATGAAGACTTGGTTAAAACCAATGAATATAAAGAATGGCAAAAGGCCAAAGAATGGGACGGGAAAAGTGTCACAGGTGACCTGCCGGGTAACCGTGAATTTGACATTACAGTCAAATCGGGAGATGAATTTATTGGCTCTGGCTCATGCCCAGCAGATAAAACCGTCGATCTGCCTTTTGGGAATTCGTTGACCATCCCCTTTAGTGAAATGTGCCCTTGGCTGGTCATTATGGGTAAGGGCCTAGTAATACTCGCCTATATTGGCGGAGCGTTGATTATCATAAGGAGACAAAGCTAATGCCGTTTCTTGGTGCTTTGGGTGGAATGCTGCTGGGCTTGGTTGGTGGATTTATCGGTCGAGCGCTGGCAGCTTTGGGGATAGCATTCATAACGTATTACGGCGTTTATGAAGCATTGGATTTTATTCAAAACGAGGTCAGAAGCAGCATAAGCAGTTTGCCCGCTGACATGGTGTCAATTTTAGGATTGCTCCAGGTCGGCAAAGCCCTCACCATTTTGTTTAGTTGCATGTTCGCAAATATGCTAATGAACGGAATTACTGGGGGCTCAAGCATTAAGAAGATGGTTTTTAATTAATATGCTGCACCTGATTACCGGAACCAATGGAGCAGGTAAAACCCTTTTTACCTTGAAATGGGTGATGGAACGGGCCAAGAAAGAAGGCCGTCCCGTTGCCCATAATGGCCGCTTCAAGGTCAAAGATGGCGGGCCTCTGGCAGATTGGAAGCAGATTGATTTCAAAGATTGGCAGGACGAGCCCGACGGCACCATCTTCTTGATCGATGAAGCCCACAACGACATGCCCACCAGGGGTACTGGCACCCCGCCCGATGCCATCAAAATGCTGGCCGAACATCGCCGCCGGGGCTTTGACTTCTACCTGGTCACGCAGCACCCGGCCAACATCGATTCATTCGTGCGCCGATTGATCGGCAGCCCTGGCTGGCACCGACACTTAAAAAGGGTCTGGGGCCAGGACGTTGTCTCCGTGCTTGAATGGGACGTCGTCAATCTCAACTGTGAGAAACCAGGGTCGAGCAAAGCTAGTGGCTCATCGTCAACCTCTAAATACCCCAAAGAGGTCTACAACTGGTACGAATCGGCCACGTTGCACACCAACAAACGCAAGATACCCAAGATGGTTTGGGTGGGCTTGGCCGCCGTTTGCGTGACAGTTGTCGGAGCAACTATGAGTGTCATGCAGGTGTCAGGCATAGGCAGCAGCCAAAGCAGCGCCAAACTTGCCCAAACCCAGCCCACAAAAAACCAGTTCGGTTCCGGCCTGCCTGGTACCGGTGAGACCGTGCAACCCATGACCGCCGCGCAATACATCGCGCACCGCAAGCCCCGTTTGCAAGACTTCCCGCACACAGCCCCAGCCTACGACAAGATCACCGAGCCGACCGTAGCTCCCTACCCGGCGGCATGCGTACACATGCCGCCCAAAGACTGCAAGTGCTGGACGCAGCAGGCCACACTGATGCACGTCAGTCAGGACGTCTGCCTACAGATCGTGCGCCGTGGCTACTTCGTGGACTGGCAGAATCAGCAACAGTCCGCACCCAGCCCAATGCCCATTGCTGGCTATCACGAGCCCCCCGCCCTGGCCATTGCAGCACAATAAATAAAAACAAATTGACAAAATTAAACACGCTACATCTAGTGTTTTTTGGCTTGTCAAGACACTAGAAAATGGCCTTATAAATTAGTATTTTCTATGATTGATTTTTCAGCGTGGGCCAATTTGGTTGGTCGCACATCCAAGGCCGCAGAGGGCGCGACGTAGCGTAAGCGGCCCAGTAGCGGGCTACCTCAGCTCGTGCCCGGGTTACCGTTCCCGCTTTCACCGGCACCGCCACCCCTGGCGCGAACTTCGCCGCGAAGCACCTCGCCAAATCCCCCGCTGCGCTCTTTCGCGCTTATTGGCAGGATGTTCCCGACCGAATAGGGAGGGCCGAACCTTTTTGGCCATTACCGCCCCAGCTCTTAGCCTCACCCGGCTGTTCGCGCTAGGGATCGTTAGTCGCTTGACGATTGAGACGGCCCAGCATTTACCCAAGTGACCTACCGTAAATGATGGGATGGCTCAACCCTTGGGCCAGAGCCCGGTTTTTTGCGCAGCAAAAAAAGCGCCCAAAGCTAAACTAAGCAGAGGAAAGGAATTTGGAAGATGAGTAGGTATAGAGCTACAGAGCCCGGGCTGGCAGAGTTTTTTATCGTTGCAGTTGCGGTTTTTGTTGGGGGACTGCTTGCCATGTTGGCCCATGATGAAATCACTGCCTACAGGATTAAGGCTGCAGCAGCTCAAGCAACGCAGCACTTGCAAAAAGAAATTGCTCAGCAGAAGCAGAAAGAGCGGGAAAGGCAGCAAGTCATTCTGCAAAAGCAGCAGGAGCAGCAGAGAAGGCAACAAGAGCAAGCCCAGGCAAGAGCGCAGCAGGCTGCTGAGGAGCGTGCTTGTCAACGGAGAAAGCAAAGAGCTTGGGAGCAGTTCTATCAACCGTCGAGCGCATGTAGAAACGACAGCGCACGTGGAGACTGTGCCGATCAGCACATTAAGGCAAAAATCATCTTTGATGCCCAATATGAAGACCCTTGCGACTAAGGCACTCCACGCGCCTCCTGTTCAACTTATCAGGAGAAGAAATGCTTATTGGTTACGCGCGAGTCAGCACCCAGGACCAGGATACGGCTCTGCAGCTTGATGCACTTGAGAAAGCAGGAGCAACTATCGTCTATCAAGAAAAGGCCAGCGGCTCCAGCACTAGGGGTCGGCCCAAACTGGCCGAGTGCCTCAGCGCACTACAGAATGGAGACACCCTAGTCGTCTACAAAATCGACCGCATAGCAAGAAGCCTCTTTGACCTGCTCGACATCCTCCGCCACCTGGAGCAAGTCGGGGCCACAATCAAGAGCATCACCGAACCCCTAGACACCACAAACAGCATGGGCGTCTTCATGATCCAGATACTGGGAGCGGTAGCCCAGCTCGAACGATCAATGATCAGAGAAAGATCAATCGCAGGCCAGCAGGCCGCAAGGGAAAGAGGAAGGAACCCAGGAAGGGCAAGAGCGTTGGCAGAAAGCCAGGAGAGACAGGCAGTAGATGACTACCTAGAGGGAAGAGGAACGTATGAAAGCTTAGGCCAGGACTACGGCGTATCCAGCTCGGTCATCAAGCGCGCGGTGTATCGCGTGACGAAGTCCGAAGCGTACAAGTCGCGCAACAAGCTCTAAAAGCTGTGTTATAGTACGGCTTCGCTGGTGGGGACGTTCGTTTCCGCCAGTTTTTGAAATTCTGTAAAAATTTCTACTTCTCAAACTGTTTTGATTTTTGATGTACAATGCGAGGCTTCGCTGCTTAAAACCACTTCGGTGATTTGAAGTTTGCGAAGAAGGTTTCAAAATTCTTTTTAAGTTTTTTTGAAACAAGCACAAAATCTTGTGCTACAATACAAGGCTTCGCTGATTGCAGCGGTGCTAAGAAGTTTAAGGGCTTCTGTTTGGAATCTTTAACAAGATACAGCCGATAAGCGTGGGTATTTGGTGGTGGATAGAAGTTTGCCATTAAATGCTCATGTGAATATGAAGTGAAGTTCACTTCAATTCCGTTTTGAGCGAAGTCCTAGGACTTTAAATTTTTAAGATCGAACTGTAGAGTTTGATCCTGGCTCAGATTGAACGCTGGCGGCATGCCTTACACATGCAAGTCGAACGGTAACAGGTCCCTCGGGATGCTGACGAGTGGCGAACGGGTGAGTAATACATCGGAACGTGCCTAGTAGTGGGGGATAACTACTCGAAAAGAGTGGCTAATACCGCATGAGATCTGTGGATGAAAGCAGGGGACCCTTCGGGGCCTTGTGCTACTAGAGCGGCCGATGGCAGATTAGGTAGTTGGTGGGATAAAAGCTTACCAAGCCTGCGATCTGTAGCTGGTCTGAGAGGACGATCAGCCACACTGGGACTGAGACACGGCCCAGACTCCTACGGGAGGCAGCAGTGGGGAATTTTGGACAATGGGGGCAACCCTGATCCAGCAATGCCGCGTGCAGGATGAAGGCCTTCGGGTTGTAAACTGCTTTTGTACGGAACGAAAAGCTCTTCTCTAATACAGGGGGGTGATGACGGTACCGTAAGAATAAGCACCGGCTAACTACGTGCCAGCAGCCGCGGTAATACGTAGGGTGCGAGCGTTAATCGGAATTACTGGGCGTAAAGCGTGCGCAGGCGGTTTTGTAAGACAGTGGTGAAATCCCCGGGCTAAACCTGGGAACTGCCATTGTGACTGCAAGGCTGGAGTGCGGCAGAGGGGGATGGAATTCCGCGTGTAGCAGTGAAATGCGTAGATATGCGGAGGAACACCGATGGCGAAGGCAATCCCCTGGGCCTGCACTGACGCTCATGCACGAAAGCGTGGGGAGCAAACAGGATTAGATACCCTGGTAGTCCACGCCCTAAACGATGTCAACTGGTTGTTGGGGATTTATTTCTTCAGTAACGAAGCTAACGCGTGAAGTTGACCGCCTGGGGAGTACGGCCGCAAGGTTAAAACTCAAAGGAATTGACGGGGACCCGCACAAGCGGTGGATGATGTTCTTTAATTCGATGCAACGCGAAAAACCTTACCCACCTTTGACATGTACGGAATCCTTTAGAGATAGAGGAGTGCTCGAAAGAGAGCCGTAACACAGGTGCTGCATGGCTGTCGTCAGCTCGTGTCGTGAGATGTTGGGTTAAGTCCCGCAACGAGCGCAACCCTTGCCATTAGTTGCTACGAAAGGGCACTCTAATGGGACTGCCGGTGACAAACCGGAGGAAGGTGGGGATGACGTCAAGTCCTCATGGCCCTTATAGGTGGGGCTAGAAACGTCATACAATGGCCGGTACAAAGGGTCGCGAAGCCGCGAGGTGGAGCCAATCCCATAAAGCCGGTCGTAGTCCGGATCGCAGTCTGCAACTCGACTGCGTGAAGTCGGAATCGCTAGTAATCGTGGATCAGCATGCCACGGTGAATACGTTCCCGGGTCTTGTACACACCGCCCGTCACACCATGGGAGCGGGTCTCGCCAGAAGTAGGTAGCCTAACCGTAAGGAGGGCGCTTACCACGGCGGGGTTCGTGACTGGGGTGAAGTCGTAACAAGGTAGCCGTATCGGAAGGTGCGGCTGGATCACCTCCTTTCTGGAAAACGGCTAAAGCCGTTTCGGTGAAGACTAACTTTGTGCAAACAAAGTTAAGTTGCACCGCAACGTGTCGAAGCCAAAATGCAAACGACTGTTTGCTATCAAATACTCACACTTATCGGTTGTTGGATGGCCCATCGAAGACCAAAACGATTTGATGGCTTGGGTCTGTAGCTCAGCTGGTTAGAGCACCGTCTTGATAAGGCGGGGGTCGTTGGTTCGAGCCCAACTAGACCCACCAAACGTCCCAACAGCATTTTGAGAGTGTTAGGCAAGGCGCGAAGGAAGGCCGCATAGCAGCGCTATGCAACTGACTGAGTAACGCGGCATAACGGTCTCAAAGGGGGATTAGCTCAGCTGGGAGAGCACCTGCTTTGCAAGCAGGGGGTCGTCGGTTCGATCCCGTCATCCTCCACCAACAAGTTATTGTTATCGGGTAAACACTGAAATTTAAGCAAAGAGCTTGGTTTTTGGTGTTAGAATACTCGGCTTGCCAATACATAAGCGCTCTGCAAGATGTTGTCTTGAGAGAGTTTTTATGTATTGGAATTATCCAATAGGCTGTTCTTTAAAAATTCATAGAGTCGAATCAGCGTTGCTGTGGAAGCACTGTAAAAAGTGACCGTGCCACAGCAATGTAAATTTGATTGCGTCAAAACGAATTCAACTTTGAATTCAGTAATGACGAAAGTAGTTCTTGAGATAGCAATATCGAAGATACAAAATCGCATTACGGCATAACGCGTAAGGTGCAAGACCTTACAAGTCTTTGACTTTGGCAGCGAGTTCTTCTAATTTTATTGGGAGAAATCAAAGTTATAGGGTCAAGTGACTAAGAGCATATGGTGGATGCCTTGGCGATGATAGGCGACGAAAGACGTGATAGCCTGCGATAAGCTTCGGGGAGCTGGCAAATAAGCTTTGATCCGGAGATTTCTGAATGGGGGAACCCACCCTTAGGGGTATCCATATCTGAATACATAGGATATGGAAGCGAACCTGGAGAACTGAAACATCTAAGTACCCAGAGGAAAAGACATCAACCGAGATTGCGAAAGTAGTGGCGAGCGAAATCGCAACAGCCTTCTAGTGATAGTCAGTCAGTTAACAAAACGGTGTGGAAAAGCCGGCCATAGTGGGTGATAGCCCCGTATGTGAAAACTGATTGGTGGTACTAGGCTAGAGACAAGTAGGGCGGGGCACGAGAAACCCTGTCTGAATATGGGGGGACCATCCTCCAAGGCTAAATACTCATCATCGACCGATAGTGAACCAGTACCGTGAGGGAAAGGCGAAAAGAACCCCGGGAGGGGAGTGAAATAGATCCTGAAACCGTATGCTTACAAAAAGTAGGAGCCTCGTAAGGGGTGACTGCGTACCTTTTGTATAATGGGTCAGCGACTTACATTCAGTGGCAAGGTTAACCGAATAGGGAAGCCGTAGAGAAATCGAGTCCGAATAGGGCGTTCAGTCGCTGGGTGTAGACCCGAAACCAAGTGATCTATCCATGGCCAGGATGAAGGTGCTGTAACAGGTACTGGAGGTCCGAACCGACTAGTGTTGCAAAATTAGCGGATGAGCTGTGGATAGGGGTGAAAGGCTAAACAAACTTGGAAATAGCTGGTTCTCTCCGAAAACTATTTAGGTAGTGCCTCAAGTATTACCTGCGGGGGTAGAGCACTGTTTAGGCTAGGGGGTCATGGCGACTTACCAACCCTAGGCAAACTCCGAATACCGCAGAGTACAGCTTGGGAGACAGAGCACCGGGTGCTAACGTCCGGACTCAAGAGGGAAACAACCCAGACCGCCAGCTAAGGTCCCTAAAATTGGCTAAGTGGGAAACGAAGTGGGAAGGCACAGACAGTCAGGATGTTGGCTTAGAAGCAGCCATCATTTAAAGAAAGCGTAATAGCTCACTGATCGAGTCGTCCTGCGCGGAAGATGTAACGGGGCTAAGCCAGTTACCGAAGCTGCGGATGTGCAATTTAATTGCACGTGGTAGGAGAGCGTTCTGTAAGCCTGAGAAGGTGTCTGGTAACGGATGCTGGAGGTATCAGAAGTGCGAATGCTGACATGAGTAGCGTTAAAGGGGGTGAAAAGCCCCCTCGCCGTAAGCGCAAGGTTTCCTACGCAACGTTCATCGGCGTAGGGTGAGTCGGCCCCTAAGGTGAGGCAGAGATGCGTAACTGATGGGAAACAGGTCAATATTCCTGTACCGCTCAATAGTGCGATGTGGGGACGAAGAAGGTTAGCTCAGCTGTCTGTTGGAATAGGCAGTTCAAGCTTGTAGCCATGCCCGGTAGGCAAATCCGCCGGGCTAAGGTGAGGAGTGATAACGAGGGTGCATGCACCTGAAGTGAGTGATACCCAGCTTCCAGGAAAAGCCACTAAGCTTCAGCTATTGACAACCGTACCGCAAACCGACACTGGTGCGCGAGATGAGTATTCTAAGGCGCTTGAGAGAACTGCGGAGAAGGAACTCGGCAAATTGATACCGTAACTTCGGGAGAAGGTATGCCCTCAGTAGGTGAACCTGAACAAGGGGAGCCCAAAGGGGTTGCAAAAAATCGGTGGCTGCGACTGTTTAATAAAAACACAGCACTCTGCAAACACGAAAGTGGACGTATAGGGTGTGACGCCTGCCCGGTGCTGGAAGATTAATTGATGGGGTGCAAGCTCTTGATCGAAGTCCCAGTAAACGGCGGCCGTAACTATAACGGTCCTAAGGTAGCGAAATTCCTTGTCGGGTAAGTTCCGACCTGCACGAATGGCGTAACGATGGCCACGCTGTCTCCTCCGCAGACTCAGCGAAGTTGAAATGTTTGTGATGATGCAATCTACCCGCGGAAAGACGGAAAGACCCCATGAACCTTTACTGTAGCTTTGTATGGGACTTTGAACAGACCTGTGTAGGATAGGTGGGAGGCTTTGAAGGAAGGATGCTAGTTCTTCTGGAGCCGACGTTGAAATACCACCCTGGTGTGTTTGAGGTTCTAACCTAGGTCCCTAATCGGGATCGGGGACAGTGCATGGTAGGCAGTTTGACTGGGGCGGTCTCCTCCCAAAGTGTAACGGAGGAGTTCGAAGGTACGCTAGTTACGGTCGGACATCGTGACGATAGTGCAATGGCATAAGCGTGCTTAACTGCGAGACTGACAAGTCAAGCAGATGCGAAAGCAGGACATAGTGATCCGGTGGTTCTGTATGGAAGGGCCATCGCTCAACGGATAAAAGGTACTCTGGGGATAACAGGCTGATACCGCCCAAGAGTTCATATCGACGGCGGTGTTTGGCACCTCGATGTCGGCTCATCTCATCCTGGGGCTGTAGTCGGTCCCAAGGGTATGGCTGTTCGCCATTTAAAGAGGTACGTGAGCTGGGTTTAAAACGTCGTGAGACAGTTTTGTCCCTATCTTCCGTGGGCGCTGCAGATTTGAGGAAGCCTGCTCCTAGTACGAGAGGACCGGAGTGGACACACCTCTGGTGTACCTGTTGTCACGCCAGTGGCATTGCAGGGTAGCTAAGTGTGGAAGAGATAAGCGCTGAAAGCATCTAAGCGCGAAACTCGTTTCAAGATGAGATCTGCCGGGGCCTCGAGCCCCCTAAAGGGTCGTTGTAGACCACGACGTTGATAGGCTGGGTGTGCAAGTGCAGCAATGCATTGAGCTAACCAGTACTAATTGCCCGTGCGGCTTGACCCTATAACTTTGATAGCAAACAAAATCCAAAGACTGTTATGCCAACAAGGCGCAATCAAACTACAAAGAAAACGCTGAAAACAAAAGCGACTCTATGAATTTATGCAGTAGTGCCAAAGAAAAACAGCACCACTGCAGTACAAGTTATGCCTGATGACCATAGCGACTTGGAACCACTCCTTCCCATCCCGAACAGGACAGTGAAACAGGTCTGCGCCGATGATAGTGCGGATGCCCGTGTGAAAGTAGGTCATCGTCAGGCTCTTACAACCGCAACACCCCCAGTCCTTATCCAAGGCTGGGGGTTTTGTCTTTGTGGTGTTAACAAATAAGTACGGTGTATTTTTATTGGTTGGTGAACTTGCTGGTTGGATTGTGTTGGATTTTTTAAATTTTGAGGAGGGGTGTCATGCAGCTTCAAGATATTTTGTATTCCCAAGGCTTTGGTATTCGCCGGGTGTGCTCTGGGCTGGTGCAGCAGGGTTGGGTGAGTTTGTGGAATGTTGAGCAGCAGGCATTTGTTCTGGAGCAGGATTCGACCCGTGAACTGGAGCCCGCAGGTTTGCGTTTTTGTGTACAGGGGCAGGAGTGGCTCTACCAGGAAAAAGGCTATGTGATGCTGCACAAGCCCGCGGGTACGGAGTGTTCACAAAAGCCATCGGCCTGGCCCAGCATTTATACCCTGCTGCCTACGCCACTGCGCCAACGTCCGTGCAAGGGGGCGGTGCAAGGGGTGCAAGCGGTGGGGCGCTTGGACCAGGATACGACCGGGCTGCTGCTGCTCAGTGACGATGGGCAGTTTATCCATCGCATGAGCTCGCCCAAAAAGCAGGTGCCCAAGGTGTACCGGGTGACGACCAAACACCCGGTAACGGCGCAGATGGTGGAGCGCTTGCTCGCCGGCGTAGTTTTGGACGATGACCCGCGTCCGGTGCAAGCGGCTGCGTGCGTGCTGCAGTCCGATTGCGTGCTGGATTTAACGCTGACCCAGGGCAAGTACCACCAGGTCAAACGCATGCTGGCCGCGGTGGGCAATCGGGTGGAGGGCTTGCACCGCCTGAAAATTGGTGATCTGCTTCTGCCCGAGGATTTGGCACCGGGGCAGTGGCGGTGGCTTTCCAGCGCAGATTTGCTGGCACTAGGCTGGAAGGGTTAGGGTCCCTCAGTCTCACTGGAAGAGGGACGCAGCCCTAGCTAGCGGGGCTTGCGCTTTTTCTTTTTGGCTTTGGCCAAGGCTTCTTTTTTCGCCAGACGTTCTGCGTCCAACACGGCGGCGACGGCGGCCCATTGGCTAAATTCCTCCGGGGTTTCCAGCGTGATCGGGCCCAGGGCGTGGGTGCGGTAGTCGGTGATGACCAGTTCCGCCGCTTTTTGGATGTTGACGCGCCCGCCACTCATGACCGCGCCGCGTTGGCGGGCGATGACTTCCAGCAGGGCGTCATCGGGCATGCTGGCAATGTCCGCCAGGCTGTGCGAGAGCTTGTAGCGCTCTTGGATGCGTTGGGCGTAGTGCTGCTGCAGGTAGAGCAGTAGCTCCAGGGCCACCAGCTCTTCGTCGTAGGCATTGCGCCCGATGGAGCCGCTGGCGGCCAGGTTGAAGCCGCTTTGCGCAATCGAGATGCGCGGCCACAGCATGCCGGGGGTGTCCCACAGGTAGAAATCATCGTCCAGCACAATGCGTTGCTCGTCTTTGGTGACGCCCGCTTCGTCGGCGGCCTTGGCTTGCTTTTTGCCCGTCATGGTGTTGATGAGGGTGGATTTTCCGACGTTGGGCACACCACAAATCAGCACCCGCATCGGGCGGGACATGCCTTTGCGCTGCGGGGCCAGTTCGCGGCACAGGGCAATCAAGCGGCGGGCTGGGGTGGCCTCGTTGGCGTCCATGGCCAGGGCGCGGGTCTCGGGCTGGGCGTTGTACCACCGCAGCCACGCCTGGGTTTGCACCGGGTCGGCAACATCTTGTTTGTTCAGCAGTTTGACCCGTGGCTTGTGGCCCGTCAGGGCTTGTAGCAAGGGGTTGAAGCTCGAACCTGGGATACGGGCGTCCAGCACCTCGATGACGACGTCGATATCTTTCACGCGCTCTTCAATGAGCTTGCGTGTCAGGTGCATGTGGCCGGGAAACCATTGGATGGTGGGTAAAGTCATGGCAAAACCAATAGCTATTACCGCTGATGAATCAACGGTTTCAAAGTGTTTTGATGCTGAAAACCTTATGTGTTCAGCGCAAGGAGCTACTTTTTTTTAAAGTAGCGTAGCCACATCCATATAGCGCAGGCGCCAGGATTCAAAGTCGCCCACGTCGGCGGCTTCAATTTCACGCTGGGCCTGGATGGAGGTGCGGCTGAGCTGGGCAAACTTGGCTTGCAGCGCAGCGTTGCGCGGCAGGCCCAGCAGGTGTTTATAGCTGGCGCGGGTTTGGCACAGGCCAAACTCCTTGAAGCTGTTGTGGTGCGCCTGGGTGCCTTGCAGCACCCGGGCCGAGGGGGTGAGCTGCGGGTGTTGCAGCAGGTCTTGCGCCGCCAGCAGCGCCTGGCTGTAGTCATCGCAACCGTGGGTGCTATCGAGCGCCTGGGCGATGGGGCGGCAGGCGTCCAGAATCTGCCCGGCCCAATCCACCAAGGCGATGGGCTGGCCGTTGTGCTGCAGCTGCAGGTCCGGTTCGCGCCCGCGCTCAGCGGTCATGAGCTGGTTGTATTTGACTTCTTCAATCTCTTGCGGCGTATCCAGCGGGCTGGCGGTCAGCAGGCAGTGCAGCAAGAACACGTCCAGCATGCGCATGGTGCTGGCGCTGATGCCGACGGGCTCAAAGGGGTTGATATCCATCAGCCGCACTTCGATGTATTCCACCCCACGTTCGCGCAGGGCGTGCAGGGGGCGCTCGCCCCGGCGCACCGTACGCTTGGCGCGGATGGGGCTGTACAGCTCGTTTTCAATTTGTAGCAGGCTGGTGGCCAGTTGGTTGTAGTCGCCGCCCGGGTTGCGCACGCCCAGTTGCTCATATGCCGGATAGGGGCGGGTAAGGGCATCTTGTAGGGAATTGGCGTATTCGTCCAGGTCGTTAAAACTGGCATTAATACTGGCTTGCGCCGCGCTTTGGTAACCCAGCCGCCCCATACGTAGCGACGTGGCATAAGGCAGGTATAGGGCTTGGCCTTCGCTACCCAGGGGCTGCAGCTGATGTTCACGCCCTTGCACAAAGCAGGGGCACAGCGTGGGCGATGCACCAAACAGGTAGAGCAGCACGAATGCCTGGCGGCGAAAGTTGCGAATGAGGCCGAAGTATTCAGCGCTGCTGACCCCCGGCAGTGACCAGTTGTAGTGGATACCGGAGATGGTTTGCATACGCCGCCCATAGCGGTGACCTAGGCCCATGCGGTAAATGCTTTTGGAGCGGCCAATGTGCGAGTTGCCGTAGCGTCCCAGGGGAATGGTTTCGTCCGTGGGGAGCGTACAGGGCATGCTGGCGGCCCACATCATTTCTTCGCCCGCGTCAGCCAGGCAGCGGTAGACGTAGTGGTGAATGGCTTGTAGCTCGTCCAGGCACTCTTGCACACCGTGGTGGGCACCGGTAATCAGCTCTAGCTGTGATTCGCTGTAGTCCGTTGTAATTAACGGGTGGGTCAAGGCCGAGCCCAGCGCTTGCGGGTGGGGCGTTAAGGCCAGTGAGCCATTGGGCAAGACCCGCAGGCCTTCTTTTTCAATACCACGGCGGATGCCTGCCAGACGCTGGGCAGCCGGAATTTGGAAAGAAGAAGCCATCTCGGTCATGCTGTAAATTCAAGGGTAGTTACCAATAAGGGGGCGAAGTTACCACGCCCGCCCCAGTCCTGGCGTGCGCAGGGGCTAGAAAGGGGCGGATTTCTTGCCCGATCGGCCGGCCCTCGGGTTTATCCCCGTGAAAGCCGCACAAGCTTGTGGACAAGCCTGAACAACTGCCGGGTAACTCAGGCAAACCCTTGTTTTGCCAGATTAAATAAAAAATGCCTAAAAAACAGGCAATAAAAAATAAAACGGCTTTTCTGTCCCCGTAAGTAGGGTGCAAACATGTGGATAATTTTCATCTTACCCTGGGATAGTTCAATCAAGTGTTTGATAAATATGTTTATTTTTATACTTGCTGGTTTTTTAGGCACGATGGCGTGCTTTTTTCTGCGGGCAGCGAAAGCCGTCATGGCCAGCCGTTGGCGGGTGGCAAAACCCAAGTTATCCCCGTTCTGCATGGATAACCGTGTGGAAAAGGCCCGGGCCGCCTGCCAAGGGCCGCGCCAGCATTGGCTTTTTTACGGCCCAGGCTGGGCTGCCTAAAATTTGGGCAGCAGCACCGCAGGCGCAAAGCAGGGCACAATAAGCGGCTTTGCTTAGGAATTGGATGGACGCATGAGCGCAGCCCCTGCCCCAGAACTTTTTACCGCCAAGCTCGAACCCAGCGGCCAGCAGTGCGACGCTTGGGGCGAGCACACCTTGCTCGATTCCCTGGAGATGGGCAGCATCGTCTGGCCCAGTTCGTGCCGCAACGGCACCTGCCGCACCTGCCTGGGGCAGATGAAGAGCGGCAAAGTCCACTACAAAATCGAATGGCCGGGCCTGACGACCGAGGAAATGGAAGACGGCTACGTCCTGCCCTGCTGCGCTTACCCCGAGAGCGACGTCGTATTGCTCGACCCCCAGCCTTAGCCCGTATTGGCGCCAGGCAGCGCGTGCTGCCAGCAGGGGCGGCTGCCTGCCCTTAAAATACGGCGCTTCATCATGTGTGCGAAGCTGCGGGCCGCCGGTTGCGGCCCTGATTTTTTTACAGGCTGGCGCACACCCTCTTGGTTCTAAGGACACCTGCCATGAACACCCCCCTAAGCCCTGTTGCCATCTCCCCGGTGGAAGAGATCATTGCCGACATGCGCGCTGGCCGAATGGTCATCCTGGTCGATGAGGAAGACCGCGAAAACGAGGGCGATCTGATTTTGGCGGCCGACCACGTCAGCGCCGAAGCCATCAACTTCATGGCCAAGTTTGGCCGTGGCCTGATTTGCCTGACCCTGACGCGCGAGCGCTGCGAGCACCTGCACCTGCCGCCCATGACGGCGCACAACGGCGCGGTGTACAGCACGGCGTTTACCGTCTCCATTGAAGCGGCCGAGGGCGTAACCACCGGCATCAGCGCCGCAGACCGCGCCCGCACCGTGCAGGCCGCTGTCGCCCCCAGCGCCCAGGCGCGTGACTTGGTGCAGCCGGGCCACATCTTCCCGCTGCAGGCGGTGGATGGCGGCGTGCTCATGCGCGCTGGCCGCACACCGAAGCGGGATGCGATTTGGCCGCCCTGGCCGGGTGCTCGCCCGCTGCAGTGATTTGCGAAGTGATGAAGGACGACGGCACCATGGCCCGCCTGCCCGACTTGCAACTGTTTGCCGCCGAGCATGGTTTGAAAATCGGCACCATTGCCGACCTGATCCAATACCGCAGCCGTACCGAGTCGCTGCTGGAAAAGGTCAGCAGCCGCACCCTGCATACCCACCACGGTGAATTTACCGCCCATGCTTTTGTGGACAAGCCCAGCCAGTCGGTCCACCTGGCCCTGGTGCGCGGCAGTTGGCATGCCGACGATGCCGTGGCCGTGCGCGTGCATGAGCCGCTATCGGTGCTGGACGCGCTGGAAGTGCAGCGCCCCATGCACTCCTGGAGCCTGGATGAAAGCCTGGGCTACCTGGAAACCACCGGCCAAGGCGTGGCCGTGCTGCTCAATTGCGGTGAAAGCGCCCAGCAGTTGCTGGAACAATTTGAAGGCAAGGCCCGCGCCGCCCACGCGCCTGAGCGTGGCCGCATGGACTTGCGCACCTACGGCATTGGCGCGCAAATTCTGCGCGAAGTGGGCGTGCGCAAAATGCAGCTTATGGGCCGCCCCCGGCGCATGCCCAGCATGGCCGGTTACGGCCTGGAAATTACCGGCTACATCACCAAAGACAGCAAAGACTAAAGGACACGCACTATGCAAGACGCCAACAAAGGCCAAGCGGCCAAGGAACTCAGCGGCGTAGGCCTGCACATCGGCATTGTGCAAGCCCGCTTCAATGAAGACATCACCAGCGCCCTGGCCGACGCCTGCCAAACCGCGCTGCAAGACCTGGGGGTGGATGCTGCGAACATCACCCTGGTGCAAGTACCCGGCGCGCTAGAAGTGCCCCTGGCCCTGGCCGCCCTGGCCGAGCGCGATGAGTTTGACGCCCTGGTTGCCCTGGGCTGCATCATCCGGGGGGAGACTTACCACTTCGAGCTGGTAGCCAATGAATCGGGCGCGGGAGTGACCCGTGTGAGCCTGGACTACGGCATTCCCATTGCCAACGCCATCCTCACCACCGAAGACCTGGACCAAGCCCTGGCCCGCCAAACCGAAAAAGGGCGCGATGCTGCCTATGTGGCCGTAGAAATGGCCCAGCTGCTGACCGATCTGGCCCCCACTGAATAATCCCCATCTTTGTATGCAAGACGACGCAAACCCTTCCAAACGCCCCCCACGCCAAAGCCGCAAGGGCTTGACCAGCACCGGCGTGCGTAAAGCCGCTTCCAAGTCGGCGCGCAGCCGCTCACGGGAATTTGCCCTGCAGGCGCTGTACCAGCATGTGGTGGGCGGCAATGATGCGGCCAGCATCGACCAGTTCACCCGCGACTTGATCGGCTTTCACAAGTGCGACGCGGCTCACTACGACGCGCTGGTGCACGGCTGCATCGAGCAGGAGGCCGACCTCAACGCCCTGATTGCGCCCAAGCTGGACCGCACGCTGGGGGAACTCTCGCCCATTGAACACATCTGCATGTGGATTGGCGCGTATGAGCTGCTGCACGCCCAGGACGTACCGTGGCGCGTAGTCATGAACGAGGCCATTGAGCTGGCCAAGGAATTTGGCGGCACCGATGGGCATAAATACGTCAACGGCGTACTCGATGCCCTGGCCCCCACTTTGCGTGCTGCCGAAGTGCAGGCCGACCTGGCCAGTAAAAACGTCCAGGTTGCAGCCCAGGCCTCAGCCCCGGCAGCGCCTGCCGATACTGCCCCTGCCCCTGCCGATACCACGCCGCCCAGCGCAGAACCACCCCAAGCCCAGGACTGACTGGTACCCATCCCATGCAATTTGCTGCCCGTACAGAAAAAATCGATCCCTTTTATGTGATGGAAGTGGCCAAGGCCGCCCAAACCCTGGCTGCCCAGGTGGCCGAGGGGCCCGAGCCGATGATTTTTCTGAACATTGGCGAGCCGGACTTCACCGCCCCGCCCCTGGTGCAGCAAGCGGCCCAAGCCGCTATTAGCGCCGGGCAGACGCAGTACACCAACGCCCTGGGGCTGCCCGCACTGCGCATGGCCATCAGCCAGTGGTATGCCAGCCGCTTTGCGGTGGATGTGCCCGCCGAGCGCATCGTCATCACCGCCGGGGCCAGCGCTGCTTTGCAACTGGCTTGCCAGGCACTGGTCAACCCGGGTGATGAAGTGCTCATGCCCGACCCCAGCTACCCGTGCAACCGCCACTTTGTCAGCAGCGCTGATGGTGTGCCGCGCCTGGTGGCGACCAACGCCGCGCAGCGCTACCAGCTCACCAGCGCCCAGGTGGCCACGCACTGGGGGCCGCAAACGCGTGGGGTGCTGCTGGCTTCGCCTTCCAACCCCACGGGCACGTCGATTGCGCCGCAGGAGCTGGCCGCCATCCACCACGCGGTGCGAGAGCGCGGTGGCTTTACCGTGGTCGATGAAATTTATTTGGGCCTGTCGTATGACGCGGCATTTGGCCGCAGCGCCCTGGCCTTGGGCGAGGACATCATCAGCATCAACAGCTTTAGCAAGTATTTCAATATGACGGGCTGGCGCTTGGGCTGGATGGTGCTGCCGGAGGCCATGGTGCCGGTGGTCGAGCGCCTAGCGCAAAACCTGTTTATCTGCCCCTCCACCATTGCCCAACACGCTGCTCTGGCCTGTTTTGCACCTGAGAGCATTGCCGAATTTGAGCGCCGCCGCGCCGAATTCAAAGCGCGGCGCGACTTCTTCATTCCCGCCCTGCGCGCCGTGGGTTTTGATGTGCCAGTAATGCCGGATGGCGCTTTCTACGCCTGGGCGGATTGCTCCAACTTGTATAGCAAGCTGGGTGTGGACAATAGCTGGGACTTTGCCTACGCCTTGATGGACAAGGCCCACCTGGCCATCACCCCTGGGCGCGATTTTGGTCACAGCGACACGGCCCGCTATGTGCGCTTTTCCACGGCCAATTCCATGGCGCAGTTGCAAGAGGCCGTGCGCCGCCTGCAGCGCGTGTTGGCCTAAGTGCTCCTCAGTTCTTGGCAGAAGGCACATTCCGACCGTGACTACCGCAGTATTTGAGCTACCGATTCGCATCTATTGGGAAGACACCGACGCCGGCGGCATCGTCTTCTATGCCAACTACCTCAAGTTTTTTGAACGTGCCCGCACCGAATGGCTGCGCAGCCTGGGGCTGAACCAGCAGCAGCTGCGCGAGACGGCAGGCGGCATGTTTGTCGTCACCCACGCCGAGCTGGACTACCTGCGCCCCGCGCGGCTGGACGATGTGCTGCTGGTCACCGCACACTGCAAAGCGCAGGCCGTGCGTCTTTGACCATCGGCCAGCAGGTTTTTCTGCAGCCTGTGTCAGCCAAAACTGCGCCGCAACTGTTATGCCAAGGCCTGGTGCGTGTGAGCTGGGTGGATGCCACCAGCCTGCGCCCTACCCGTATTCCTTCTTCTATTGTTGAACAACTGTCATGAACGCTTCGCAAGATATGTCCATCTTCTCCCTGGTGCTGCAAGCCGACTGGGTGGTGCAATTGGTGATGTTGATTTTGGTGGCTGGCTCGGTTGCCAGTTGGGCCATGATTTTTCGCAAATCCATGCTGCTCAAGCAGGTGCGGCGCAGCAATGCCGAGTTTGAAGAGGACTTCTGGTCTGGCAACAGCCTGAACGACCTCTACACCCGCGCCACGCAAAACGCCAAGCAAGGCGGCCCCATGGAGCGTATTTTTGCCAGCGGCATGCGCGAATACCGCAAGCTGCGCGAGCGCCACATCCAGGACGGCGTCACGCTCATGGACGCCACGCGCCGCGCCATGCGAGCCAGCTTTCAGCGTGAGATGGACGCGGTGGAGGCGGGCCTGTCCTTCCTGGGCACGGTCGGCTCCGTCTCGCCGTATATCGGCCTGTTTGGCACCGTGTGGGGGGTGATGCACGCCTTCACCGGCTTTGCCTCGATGGAGCAGCTCACCTTGGCCACCGTCGCCCCCGGTATTGCCGAGGCGCTGGTCGCCACCGCCATGGGCCTGTTTGCCGCGATTCCGGCAGTGACTGCCTACAACCGCTACGCCAACCATATCGACCGCATCGCCAGCGCCCAAGAGACCTTTGTCGAAGAGTTCTCCAACATCTTGCAGCGCAACATCAGCGCCCCGGCAGCGGCCCAGGCCAGTGCCTCGGGCTATTAAAGGCCAGATGCCAAGGATTTCTACCCCATGAGTTCCGACAGCTTTCGCAGCCCCCGGCGCCGGCGCACCGTCAATGAAATCAATATGGTGCCCTTTATCGACGTGATGCTGGTGCTGCTCATCATCTTCATGGTGACCGCGCCCATGCTCACGCCCGGGGCCATCAATGTGCCCAGCGCGGGCAAATCCAGCAAACCGCCTACCAAGCACGTCGCCTATGTGTTGTTGGCGGAAGACGGCAGCCTGCGCTTTAAAGCCGGTAAAAACGAGCAAAGCGTCAGCCTGCAAGAGCTGGGCCCCACCGCCGCGAGTTGGCAGGCGGGCGAGCCAGAGGAAAGCGCCATCCTCATCCAAGCCGATAAAACCTTGGCCTACGAACACATCGTTGCCGCGATGGGAGAGCTGCAACGCGCAGGCGCCAAGCGCATCGCCCTGGGCGTGAAATCTGCAGCGAAGTAAGCGCTTTTGACCATGTCCTCGCATTTGGATCGTGACCCCTTTGCACCACCGCGCCAGCAGTCCCGGCTTGTCAGCTGGGCGCTCGCCCTGCTGGCCCACGCCCTGCTGGTCGGGGCGTTTGTTTGGAAAATTACCCCGGCAGTGACTGCCAGCGAAGAAGCGGTGGAAGCCGAGCTGTGGGCCGACAGCTTTGAGCAGGCCGCCCCCGCCCAGCCCATGCTGCCCAAAGTCACCCCCCAGCCCGTAGAGCCCAAACCTGCGCCAGAGCCTGAATTAAAACCAGAACCCAAGCCTGAACCTGTGCCGCCCAAGCCCAGCGCCGCCGAACTGCAGGCCCAGCGCGATGCCGAGCTGGCCCTGGAGCAACAGAAAAAACAAGAAGAAAAGCGCAAGGCCGAGGAAAAAGCCGCCCAAGAAAAAGCGCAAAAAGACAAGCTGGAGCGCGAACAGGCTGAAAAAGCTGCCAAGGACAAGGCTGCCAAAGAAAAAGCGGACAAAGAAAAACTAGAGAAAGAAAAGCAGGAAAAGATCGAAAAAGAGAAGGCCGAAAAGGAAAAAGCTGCGAAAGACAAGGCCGCCAAAGACAAGGCTGAAAAAGAAAAAGCCGAGAAAGAAAAAGCGGAAAAAGACAAAGCAGCCAAAGAGGCCGCCGCTCAAAAAGCCGAAGACGACAAACGCAAAAAAGCCCAAGCCGCCAAGGAAGCCAAGGAGGCCGAAGCCCGCCGCAAAGCCATGATGGAGCGAATGATGGCGGGCTCCGGCGGCACCGGTAGCGCCGCGCAAAGCAGCGGCCCCAACGGTGGCAAGGGCACGGGTGGTGGCGTGGCTGGCCCCTCGGCAGGCTATGGCGCGAAGGTCGCTGCCAAGGTCAAGCCCAACATCGTCTATCCCGATATGGTCAGCGGCAATCCCCGCGCCGAAGTGCGGGTGCGCACCGCGCCCGATGGCACCATCACCAGCGTGCAATTGACCAAATCCAGCGGCAACCCCGCCTGGGACGATGCGGTGGTACGCGCCCTGCACAAAACCGCCACCTTGCCGCGTGACACCAATGGCCGGGTGCCTAGCGAGTTGATCATTGGCTTTAGGCCGCAGGACTGATTCGCTTTAAAAAAAAGAGCTGCTAGCGCTGGTCAGCATTAGATTTCAGACATAAAACACCCTGAAATCTAGGCTAGGTCAGCGCTGGCAGCTCTCTTTTATTTTTATTGTTCCTGTTTTGGCAATAAAGTAAGCTGGATTAGAGGGTTTATACCCAGGGCGCTGCCGCAGACAATAGGGCCATCTTTTCTGACCCACGGAGCACCATCTTGCAACTCTTACACATCGACTCTTCCATTACCGGCGCAGCCTCTGTCTCCCGCACCCTGAGCGCCCAAATCGTTGCCGCCTGGCAGGCTGCCCACCCCGGCACCCAGGTGGACTACCTCGACCTGGCCGCCCAAGCCCCCGCACATTTCACGGCCAACGCCATGAGCCCGCGCACCGGCCAGGCCGACAATTTCAGCGCTGAACAATTGGCAGAAAACGCTGTCTCCGAACGCCTGGTGCGCCAATTCCTGGCTGCTGACGTGGTGGTCATCGGTGCGCCGCTGTACAACTTTGGCATTCCCACCCAGCTCAAGGCCTGGATTGACCGCATCGCCCAGCCCGGGCGCACCTTCCGCTACACGGCCCATGGCCCTGAAGGTCTGGCCGGCGGCAAGAAGGTCATCATCGCTTCCTCGCGCGGCGGGTTTTACTCCACCAGCGCAGAAGGCCAGGCGCTGGAGCACCAGGAAAGCTATCTGCAAACCATATTGGGCTTTTTCGGCGTCACTGACGTGCAATTCATCCGTGCCGAAGGCGTCGCCCGTGGCCCGGAAATCAAGGCCCAAGCCATGGAACAGGCCACGCGCGCTATCGAAGACTTGCTCGAAACCGCCGCGCAGCCGGCTTAAGAGCATAAACACGCGCTAACCGCCGCAGCCGCGCCGGCCATCCGGGGGCATATCCGGCGATATGCCGGGCGATAATGCCTGGCATGACGACTGCCCCCGTTTCTCTTGCCTCTACACCCCCCCCCCGCTATCCCACAGTCCCCGCGCTATGTGCGGGTGCTCTCGATTGCCGGCTCCGATAGCGGCGGTGGCGCAGGTATCCAGGCCGACTTGAAAACCTTTGCCGCCCTGGGCTGCTACGGCATGACGGCCATTGCCGCCATCACCGCCCAAAACACCCAGGGCGTGCGCGCCATCCACGGCATCCCTGCCGACATGCTGGCCGCGCAGTTGGACGCCGTGCTGCAAGACATTGGCGTGGATGCCGTCAAAATCGGCATGCTGGCTTCGCCAGAGACGGTGCAGGTGGTGGCCGACGCCATCCGCCGCTACGCGCTGCGCCAGGTGGTGCTGGACCCCGTCATGGTCGCCACCAGTGGCGACCGCCTGATTGCCCAGGAAACCGCCGACGCCCTGGTGCAGGCGCTGTTTCCCCTGGCCACCGTCATCACCCCCAACCTGGATGAAGCCGGCTGGCTGCTGGGCCGCACGATTACCGACCCCACCGCCATGGCCGATGCTGCCCGCGCACTGCTGGCCCTGGGCGCTCAGAACGTCCTTGTCAAAGGCGGACACTTACCCGGCGCAGACGTGGTCGATTTGCTCTTGACCAGCCAAGGCCAAACCCTGAGCCTGGCCTCCCAGCGCATTGCCACGCACAACGGCCACGGCACCGGCTGCACCCTGTCGTCGGCCATTGCCGCCTACCTCGCCCAAGGCCAGGCCCTGCCCCAGGCCGTGGAAAACGCCCGCCGCTACATCCTGGGCGCCATCGCCGCAGGCTCCGCCGTGCACACCGGCCACGGCAGCGGCCCCCTGAACCATGGCTACGCCCCTGTGGCGCAGCTGATCGTGGCAGAAAAATCATAAAAAAACACCGCTTGCCCTGATGGGGCAAGCGGTGTTAGCTATTGTTTTTGGCCCGCCCAGAGGGACTCGAACCCCCGACCTATTGCTTAGAAGGCAATTTATATTTTTGTCAAGTCTTTGTTTTACAAGGGTTTAGCGCGTTTCGCTGTATATTTGTCACCCTGTTGTCACCCGAGGGGCGCAAATGCCAACGATTAGAAAACGCGGCGACTTGCAATGGCAAGCGATAGTGAAGCGGCAAGGCATTGGCTTTGCAAGCAAGACCTTTACAACCAAGAAGGACGCTGAGGCCTGGGCCAAGCTCACCGAGGCCGAGATGTTGCGGGGCGCGTACATCAAGCGGGCAGACGCTGAGAAAACGACTTTGCAAGAGTGTATAGACAGATACAAACAAGACGAGCTGCCCAAGCTGCGGGGTGTGGGGCATGCCTCCCTCCTGGCTGGCCTTGATGCTGAGTTTGGGCATCTTGCCCTGGCGGCCATCACACCTGCCAAGGTTGCCAGCTACAGAGATGCACGCTTGCGGGCTGGCAAGAGTGAAAGCACAGTGAAAAAGGAGCTTGCAAAGCTGTCTGTGCTTTACAAGCTAGCAGGCCGTGAATGGGGTGTTGGCGGGCTTGTCAATCCAGTGGATGGGGTGACACGCCCAAAAGAGCGCAACGCCCGCACGCGGCGACTTGAAGCAGGGGAGCTTGAAAGGCTACTTGCTGAGAGCCCCCGGCACCTGGGGCTGCTTGTGAGGTTTGCACTGGAGACAGCCGCCCGCCTTGGCGAGTTGCTGGGCTTGCAATGGGCCGATGTCTCTCTTTCCAAGCGCGTTGCGGTCTTGCGTGGTGTGGATGGTCAGGGCACAAAAAACGGGGACGATTCTCGGGCTGTGCCGTTGTCTAGTGCGGCTCTTGAGGTGTTGAAAGAGCTTCGCCAGTTGCCTGCCAGCATTGACGGGCGTGTGTTCTATTGGTGGAAAGCATCCGATAGCTTTAATAAAACCTGGGGGAGAGTGTGCCAGCGCGCCGGGGTGGAAGATTTGCGCTTCCATGACCTGCGCCATGAAGCCACCTCACGGCTCTTTGAAAAAGGGGTGTTTGAGGGGGTGGAGGTGGCGGCCATTACGGGCCACAAGACTTTGCAAATGTTGAAGCGTTACACGCATTTAAGGGCTGAGGATTTGGCGCGGAAATTGGGGTAGTTCCTTTCTGTTGGCGGCTGTTTGGCTGTTCAGAAAAAATAATTTTTATAAAAAATGGTAGCAGCCAAGGCGGTGGGCAACTGCTTGCAGTTGTCCACGGCTGCGGCTGGGGTGTTCTGTAGCGGCGGCGGTGGTAAACAAGGTTGCCCCGTAGGGGACAGTCCACAGGCTTGCCCTGTGGGCTGCCTTGTTTTCCACGGCCAGAGCGGGCCACTGGGCGCGGCGCTTCCACTTGGGGGCTGTTGGGCTGTTGTTTGCCTGCCTTGAGAAAAGAGAGAAATTGAGGAAGACCACCACCTTGGTGGTTGTTGTTCTCTTTATTGTTCTTTTTGTTGTTCTCTTTGTTGTTCTTTGCGGATAGCCGATTAGGCTACCGTTTGGATAGCCGATTAGGCTACCGTTTGGATAGCCGATTAGGCTACCGTTTGGATAGCCGATTAGGCTACCGTTTGGATAGCCGATTAGGCTACCGTTTGGATAGCCGATTAGGCTACCGTTTGGATAGCCGATTAGGCTACCGTTTGGATAACTCTGGTTCTTATCGCCAGCCTTGAGAAAAAAAAAGAAAAGCCCCAGGCGCGGGGGGGCGTGGGGTTAGTGGGCTGTGGCTGGCTTCCAGGGGGTTGAAGTTCCGGGGTTGCGTTTGCTGCGCAAGCCTCACCCCGGCTGCGTTTTTTCTTGCCAGTTTTAAGGATTAGGCGCTTCCAGGCTGTTGGTGACCTGCTCCACTTGGCAGGGCTGTAAGTCACCGCCCAGGATGGTGGCGGCAAAGCCCGCCAGCAAAACAATATTCATCAATAAAGAGACGGTCAGGACTGCGCCGACGGTGATTCTGCCTGCGGCGGCTGCCATGGCACGGGCTTTGGCGCGGCGGGTGGCCTGGGGCTGCTCTGGCAGGGGCAGGGGTGGCACATGGCCCCAGGCCCATAGGTGCCCTTTTTCCTCTTGCTCTGGCGCGGCTTCATTGTTGGCTTGTTGGGGTTGCATGGCGTTTCCTTTCATAAAATCGCCCCGGCGTTGGGGCTTGTCTACTTCTGTGCCAGACGGACAAAAAGCCTGTTTTGTCATCGCAAAATAAGACTAGACAATACAGAAAAACAATGGTATCTAAAAATACTGAATGATATAAACCATTGTGAAGCAATGATTTATTGCTATTAAATACGTAGCTTAACCATAATAAAGAACATTTGTCTATTATTAAATCACGATGGCAAAAAGCCAAAAAAAGCCCAGGGGGTGGGCCTGGGCTGTGTTCCTGCTGGGGGGTGTGTTGAGGTTACATCTCCATGCCCTTGTCTATCCCTGGCGTTTTAGGGGCTGGCGCGGGGGTGGCTGGCGCTTTGACTTCTGCTGTCTTCTCCATGGCCTTGGCGGCCTCTGGATTTTTTGCAATGCTTTCTAGTCTTTGCTTTGTCTCACTGCGTAGCTTTGCCCCTTCAAACGCCGCGCCCAGCTTGGCGCGGATTGATTCTTGCAGGGTATCGCCCACCAAAACAACCTTGGCCCCTGCTGCGCGTGCATGATCTGTTAATTGCCCCATCAGCCTGGAGCCGCACATTCCGGCCTCGTCAACCACAATCACAGATTTGTTATCTAGTTTGATTTTGCCTTTTTGGATTTGGTTTAATGTGGCGTGGATTGTGTCTGATTTAATGCCGCTGCCTTCTTCCAAACCTGATGCGGCTTTACCAGCCAAGGCACAGCCAATAACTTTATTGCCGTTTTGCTCCCAGGCTTCACGGGCAGCGCCCAGCATGTAGGATTTACCAGCGCCTGCAGTGCCTTCCACAACTGCAAAATTTGATTTATTGTTTGTGATATGGCGCAGGGCGTCGGCTTGTTCGCTGGATAGTCCTTTATCCTTGATTATCTTTTCGGCTTGCAGCTCGTTTACCTGGGCATACGGCAGGCGGGCTGATTCATGCACTGCATGTTTTCGCAATTCAAGCTCGATTTCGTACATCTCCCTTGAGGTGTACCGGGTGTTGCCTTCATTGTCTTTCAGGCGCATTAATTCGCCTGACTTTTCCAGGCGGTCGAGTTCTGCCAGTGTTTGTTTAATGTCCAAGCCTGCTGTTTGTGCGTGCTCAAAAGCGGCGCGCTCCAACTGGGGGCGGGTCAGGGTGGACGCTTGATCAAACGCTTTTTGTGAGAATGTGCGCTTGTCTTCCTCCTGGTTATAGGTTAATTCTTTGTAGTCGCGCAGTTTCTCAACATCAAAACCCTTTTCTGCCGCAGCCTCCCTGGCGGCATTAAAGGCGCTCTCACGGGGATTTTCGCCTTTCATGTCCCGCGTGGCGAGTTGGTGGATTTCGCGGGCTTTGTCGCTGTTTAAACCCGTTTTTTCTTGGCGCTCGGCAATTTGTGCGGCGCGGCTTGAAAGCTGGGCTTCCAAGTCTTTGGGAAAACCTTCAAGCCTGAATGATTTGCCGTCCTTCTCGATATTGAAACCTAGCTTTTCAAGCTCGCGGGCAAACTCTGCGCGGTAAGCCGTGCCTATTGTGTGGGCGTGCCGGGTGTCAAAGTCCAGGCGCTTGCCGTTTTCGGTTATGTTGGCAATAACACAATGTGTGTGTAAATGGGGCTCGCCTGCGCGGTTGCTGGCGTGCTCAAACGTGGCGGCGGCTATTTCGTTGTGCGCTACTTTAATTGCCCCTGCGTGGCCTTCACGTTGAATAAATGCGCCTGATTGCTCGGCGTATTTTAAAGCGCTTTCTAGGCTTTTCTGGTGGGCTTCTGATATTGCTTTTTGCAGCTCAGGGGATGCGGTGGCCCAGGCAATAGAAACACTTTTCGGGGCACTGAAAGTTAAATCATAACCGGGCTTGTGCTTTTCATGGCCTGCATTATTAGAAAGCGCCTCGCCTGTTTTGGGGTCATAGCCTTTTAGTGCATTTTCAACCTCGCCACGGTGGACAAGTGAATTATTAAAGCCGCGCTTTTCTGCAAAACTGCCCACCCATTTACCATTAGGCTCATCATGCTGGCGGGCCGTTGGGTCTTCTGCACCTAATTGGTAGCCTTCGTAATATGCCGCAACCTTGGATACGCCGCCACCGGCATTTATTGACTTTACGGAAAGCATTTTTAAATCTCCTTATTTTTGATTTTGTCCAGCAGGGCTGAGACGGTGATTTTGTGCTGTTGCAGGATTTCTAAAAGCTGGCGGGCCTGATTTTCTTCTAGCTGCTGCAGTTTGATTTTCTCGCGCTCGATTTGCTGATTTATTAAATGGGCTTGGTAGATTGAATCATCGCGTTTGCGCGTCAATAGCATTATGTCGGCGGTGTCCATTATTATTCCCCTGGGCGTGCCGGAAACTGGCTTAAATCGGTATCTTTTGGAACCGGGCCAAATGCGGCCATATTCGCAGGGTCAGGCCATGCCGCATATTTGATATAGTAGCGATTCGCCAAGCGCTTTAAATAGCTGATTTCGGCCTCGCCGTCGCGCCTGATAGTGCCTTCTGCTAAATCCCTGGCGCGATATTCGCGAAAAGACGGGATATACAAAAATTCATTGAGTGACTGCAGCAGGGTTTCAAAAGCTGCGGCGCTGGCGGCGCTGGATTGGCGTAGGTCTGATAATTCGGCCTTGATTGGCTCTAAATCGGCCTCTGCGGGCTGTTGTGGTTGCTCCTGGGGTTGGTGGATAGGGGCGCGTGTATTAAATGCTGCGGCGCGTAGAAAATCAGCTTTTGATACTTGCAGGGTTTTGCAAATACGCTCGATTTCCTTTACCTCATCGTCCGTTGCTTTGAATCCAATAAGGCGGGTTTTGCTCATGGTTTAGCCTCTTTTATGTAGCTGCTGATAACCACTTCTGCAGTTCGCGGACATTTTCTTATTATTGGCAATGGTTAAACCGCGAAAGTTCAGCAAGAACAACGACTTAGGCGGTTTTTGATTTTGACGGGTTAACGATGGTTAAACCTGGTTTAACGCTGCAACCCGCGCCATTGCTGGGCGTGGCGGCTGCGCACCCTCACCCCTGGTGGGTAGGGTGCATACTTTTATGCTTTGTTTGTGTGGACTTAACCGGCTGTTTGTTGGGGCAAAGCCCCTTGCCTTGGGGTATAACCCCTTACCCTGGCGTGCAACGCCTTAATTAATGGCGCATAGCGCCTTGCTTTGGGGTGTAACCCCTTGCCTTGGCGCATAGCGCCTTATTAATGTATTAATGGGGCACAGCCCCTTGCTTTGGCGTGTAACGCCTTGCCCTGGGGCATAGCCCCTTGCATTAATTTGTTTGCTGCAAATCGAGACTTTTCGACACGATTAACCGCCTTGCAACATCCAGAACCTGCGGGTTTTCTAAACAGGGAAAATCCTTTAAGCAGGGGATGTCGCTACCCTTTAGCAGAATTTTGAATTGCTCAAAACTGTATTTAAGCAGGATGTTTTTTAATGCGGCATCATCAAGATTTAATTTGTAACATTTTTCAATAACGGCAGCTAAAAACTGCTCTGCATATTTGTACCACTCATTATTATCCTGCCCCATAAACTGCGCGGCGGCGGCCTGGGCTTGGTTAATATCGGTCATATTTGCCATGATGTTGAGTTTGGCGCTGGTCATGATAGTGGCTCCATCATTTGAGTTAAACACGCCTTACTTCTGCAGTTCGAGGACAAAAAAAAACCCCAGTTTTTAGGCTGGGGTAAAGGCCCACAAGCGGGGCGGGGTGTTAATGGATTAGATCAGGTCGTCACGCTCTGCAGCATTGTCATTATCTGCGGCCTGCAGGGGCTCAGGCTGCTGCTGGGGCTGTTTTACAGGCTCAGGCTGTTTGAACTGGATTGGCTTGATTTCACCTGCTGCGAAACTCACGGCGATTTGCTCGCGGTTTTTGGGGGCCAGGATAACCGGGGCGGCTGGAATGTCGCCGGCATAATTTAAATATGCGTGGAGGGTTTCCAGGTTTTGCAGCTCACTTGCCATGACGGCACGCTCAGTTGTAATCTGTTGGCTCCAGTTTTCACTGCTTGATTTACTGCCAAAGAACTGTTGTGCACTGGATGATTTAGAACTGCCACCAGATTGCACCACACGCGATATTTGCTGCTCGCCAAGCAAGCGGCTCATAATATCGGCTGTTTCGGGGTCAGGGACGCGGAAAACCAATTGTGAAGAAAGGCAGGATAATAGTGTGCTGGCGTCTGCTTGACCATAAACGCCCTTTAGTTGGGATACAGCTTGCACACCAACGACTGCACGACCGCCATTTTTACGGGCTTTTGTCAGAAAGTCCAGGATAGAGGAAATTCGGCCAATGCTTGCAAACTCGTCCAGGATTAGCCAGAATTTGCGTTTATTATCAGCTTCCATAGAAAGAATGGTTTTGCTGATAATATCGCACATTGCGGCGATAATCGGTTTTAGCGTGTTTAATTGGTCATCGCGAAAATTGAAAAATAACCAGCCCGTGGCTTTTTCACTTTCTACAATGGTTTTCAGGCTGAAACCAGTTTCAACACCTGCATCTTGGTCAAGGAATTGGAATGGGGAAAGATATGTGCCAATAATGCCGCGAACACTGCCAAACATTCTTTCATTGCCCTCAGCCAGTAATGGCTGGGCGGGCGTTCCTTCAAAAATATCACGCAATTCTTTTACGTCGGCAATAATCGCCAATCGGTAAATATCCTTGTTGGTTAGCTTGTTTTGCCAGCAATGGCGCAGAATGGCGCTTGCAACGTTTTGTGCATATTTATTCCACTCTGCATTACTGCCTTCACCATCCGGGATGATGGACATTGATATTAAATCAGCATCCCAAATACTGCGCATTTCTGCGAGGGGGCTCCAATTAACTGCACGCGAATCCAGAGGGTTTAGGATTAAGTCGCGGCGCTCCGGTTTGTAATATGCCTTTAAAAAATTACCACCAGCATCAGCCAAAAACACGCGGTCGCCACGGGCGGCAATGCCGTCCAGCATTTCACATATTGCCACCGATTTTCCCACGCCCGTGGCACCTGCAACCAAAAAATGCAGGGCTTCCAGCTTGGCGGGCACTTTGTGGCCTGCAATGCTTAAATCCCCTTCTTCCGATTTCAGGATTTTATTTAGTTCATTGCCGCTGACGATTTTTGCACCCCTGATGTGGCCATTATCATCATCACCGCCAAAACCAAATAGGGCAGCTAACCAGCCCGCGCCTTGGCCGATTTTATTAATAATGCGGTAAATAATACCGACAGCCAGCCACAAAAACAGAATACCGCCAAGATAATTGCCAATGGAAAACGCGCCAAGGATGCCAAAAACGCCCAGCACAGCAGCGGCAGTGCCCGCCAGGGCCAGCGTGCGCAAATAAACCCCAGCAGCGCCCAGACGGTCTTTCAAAATGACAAAACAGCCAGCGCTTGTAATGCCGCAGATAATATAAAAGAGAGTATCTAACATTTTAAAACCCCTTTACTTTTTGAGAAGAAAAACAACCGGGCCAAAAGCCCCCACCATCGCGCCAATAAGCGCCGATAATCCAACCATTTTTAACCCGCCACGATATTCAGGATTGATGATTATTTGAATGAAAAAATTCAGATAATAATCAAAACTGGCTATCCGCCACTTAAGATAATATTGAACAAAAACAATCACGCCAATAATCGCACCCATAAATGCCAATATTGCCGCCCATTTCAAAATAAATGAAACTTCTTTGGCTTCTTGAATTGCCATAATCACCCCTTTCTGTGTTGGAGCCCCCAGGGTCGGGGGCTTGCAACACTTCTGCAGCTCGCGGACAAAAACAAAAAAAAGAGGGACAAGGACAAGCAAAAAAACAAGAACAAAAAAGCCCCCAGGTGGGGGCTTGTGGCCCCTTGCGGGGCGTGGTGGTGGTCTGTTATCTGTTTGCGGGTTCTGAAAGCTGAAACCCTTTTCTGTTGCCCGTTTCTGATTCCGAATCGGATTGGGATTGGGATTGGGGTAACAGGTAACAGCAAAGGGCAAGGGGTAAAGGAAAGCAGCCCCAGGGCAGGGGCTGTTTTTGGGGCCTGGGGGCTAAATTTGCGCCCTGGCCCTGGCCTGGGCTAGCAGGGCTTTTCCTGCCAGCAGCCCTGCCTGGGTCATTTTTTCACCATCTGGGATGTATGCCTGCCCCCTTGGGGGGTGGTATTCCTCCACCCTCCCCCCTGGGGCAGGGGGCTCCCCTTCGCCCTCAGGGGGAAATAACTCCCCCTTGCTTGCACATTTTGCAAGGTGTATCACAAATGCAGTTTTATTTTTTGCCTTTTCCAACCCACCAGCATTCACAATTTTTTCAAAAATTTGAAGTTGTTCATGGCTGGCAGTGCTGGCCAACTTGGCTGCCCTGGATGCAGTGGTTGCATCAACACCTGCATTTTTTAAAAACTTATCCACAAAACCACCACCACTTAGTGGTAGTTCTTTTTCTAAGTCTGTATCTGAGTCTGTATCTAGCCCCGTGACATTTGTGACAGTCACGCGTGACATATCCGTGACATCACCTTTTTCACCCTCCCGTGCTACTTTTTTTGCAGCGCGAGAACGGCGCTGGCGCTCTGCCGCCGTGCTGTCACCATCACTTTTCATCTGCCTTTTGTCCCAGGCCAAGGGCTGCCAATTGGAGTCAATCAAGCCAGCCTTGACAAGGCGTTTTTTCACTTCTTGGATGACCCCATGGTCAATCCAGAGGCGCTGGGCTACAATCCTGTCGAGCAAGTCTGGGTCAATTTTTTGGTCAAAAACCCCATCAGATTTGAGGGCTAAGACACCAACAAAATGGCGCTGGTCTTCAAAAGCCAAGGAAATAATTTTTGGATCATTTAAAAAATCCACATACATCCTGAACCATGGCAATTTCATAACACACCCCCTTCCATCCCAAAAAAGTCACCCTGGCCGGTGGCTTTTTCTTTATTTTTTGCTATCAATCTTCTAGCATGGCGCTCACTGCAGCCAAGGTTTTCAGCTACAGATTTGGTAGCGTTGGCGGCTTCCTGGCGGCGGCTGGGGGCGATTACATCACCCAGGCCCAGGGCCTGGGCTGCCCCTTGCGGGGCTGCATCCAGGGGGGCTGCAAAATGATTTTTGTCCTGTGTGAATCTGCGGGCGCGGCTGCGTGCTGTGTTAAACACCTTTTGTAAATTGGTGTTTTCACTATTGCCGATGGATTCAAAATAGGATAGTGCAACCTCCTGCACCAGCTCTTCCAGGTCACCAAATTTGGATTCTTTTTTGATCAAGCCCACCAAAAAATTGGGGAGGGTTTTCAAAACTTTTTGGGTGCTGGTCATGCTGCACCCCCTTTGCCCTGCTGGGCTGCTGCGGCCTCCTTGGCCTGCTGGCGCTCCAACTGCTCACGCTTTGTGGGGCGGCCACGGCGGGGGGGTGGTGACGGCACGGGCGTTACGGGCCGCTGGTGACCGCGAAGCCACGCAATTACATCTTCAAGAATCCAAAGGGGCTGACGGCTTCCAGGTGGTTCACAGCTTGGCGGGACGCGATGCGGTGCGCGGCACCGGTCGGCCAAGATCACGCCAGGGGATTTTTTCAGCAGAATGCTGAGTTCGGAAACGCCCAGCACGGGCGGCATGTGGCTGCCGGTGGCAGCATCAAAGTTTTGAAATTCCATTTCCTCGACTCCAGGAAGTCGAGGCCGCATAGCTAAATGCTGGCGGGGGGAGGCGGCGCGGCCTCAGTAGCTCACCTGCCCGCCAGCGTGGCGGCGGGGACTTGAGCGAGGAGGCGAGGAGTTAAACAGATGCCGGGGGTAGCCCTGGGCAGGCTGGGGGGTGGTGCGTGCCCGCCTCGGACTTCTTCAAGCTTATTGATTTTTGCTAGAAAATCAATAGCAATAACAATCATCAATTCGATTATTGAGGAGGCACTGTTTTTTTTCTGGCGAATTGCAAAATTGTCAAATTTTGCGAAGCGTCGGACGGCCCCGGCTGGGGCGCTTGACGGTGGGACGCGGAACCCACGCACCCGGCGTTGCATTTCTTCTGCCGCCGCTTGACACACTTCGGTAGGGCTTCGGCCTGGGCAACGATCTTGAGCGATCAAAAAAGCACGCAGGGCCTCGCTGTCCTCGGTGGTTAAACCAAAGATTTTTTCCCAGATTGCCCGCGTGTAAATCATGCGTGCATTTTACATATGCACACCACAAAACACAATGTTCGGGTGACAAATTTTTAGCCTGTCACCCCTCTGGCTTGTCACCCTGCTGTCACCCGACGGGGTGACAAACGAAAGAAACCCAAAGTAATCGAAAGAAACCCAAAGTATTGTAAATCGTTGAATTTCTTAGTGAATTTTGGCCCGCCCAGAGGGACTCGAACCCCCGACCTATTGCTTAGAAGGCAATTGCTCTATCCGGTTGAGCTATGGGCGGCAAAGCCCGCGATCATACCCTGGCGTGCCGGGCTGTTCGGGGCTTGATGCGGGAATTACTCGTCGTCTTCAAACACCAGGGGGGCTGGGGTTGCCACGCGCACGAGGTGCGACAGGTCGAGCAGGCTGCCTTGGGCGTAGCCGCTAAAGGCGGTGTCGGGTTCCAGCACGGCAGCGGCCAGGTTGGCGCGGCTTTGGTTCATGCTGATGTAGTAGCTGCCGGGGGTGGCATCGGTCAGGATGCGCTGTGGATGCTCGCCAGCGGTGCTATAGCCATCGGCCACCAGGGCGGTCAGCTCGGCCACGCGCTGCACCTGGATGCCCAGTTGGTCGAGCTGGGCTGCGATGTTGCGCGCTTCCGGAGAGAGCCAGTAGCCGCAGGGGCGGCTGCGTTGCACGGGGTTGGTCAGTGTCAGGGCCGACTGCCAGGCAACGCGGTGGGGCGTGATCTGGGCGTCGGCAATATCGACCAGGGCCAACTCGCGGGTTTCCTGCGCCATGTCGGCGCTGACGGTCAGCATGCCGTGGCAGGCTTGGCCAGCGGTGTCGCGGGCGGTGTAGTCGGTGACTTTTTGCACGTCATGGGCGCGGTGGCTGGTGCTGTCCAGCACCCCCAGCAAGGCTTGTACCAGGGCGTGGACGCGGCGTTGGGCGTGCAGTTGGCCCAGGTCGCTGCCTCGGCTTTGCACGGTCAGGCCAATGGCTTGGCGCAGGGCGGCGGTGTTGGCCAAGGTGGTGGGGGCGCTGGTGTCCATGGCAAAACCGGCGTCGGCGTCGTTGCCGGTAGGCTCGGCCAGCCAATCTACGCGCAGGCCCGCATCGCTCAGGCGTTGGGCCAGGGGGGTGTAGAACCACTCCCGCGCGGCTTTGGTGACCAGTTCGTGGGCATTGGGCGTTTGGGCGTATTGCACGCCGATGTCGTTGGCCCGCACGGCGGCAAAACGTGCTTGCGTGGGTTCGACCGCAGCAAATTCGCCAGCATCCACCACGACAGACGGGCGGTAGATGTTGATGAGGCGGGCCAGGGCTTGGGCTTCAGGGGTTTTCAAGCTTAGGTGGTCGTGGCGCAGGTCGGCACCGCTGGCGGTGCTGGCCTGGCCGGTTTCAAACCCGTCGGGATTGGCGCGGGGTACCAGCAGGATGTTGATGTGGGCCAGCAAGGGTTGCAGCAGCCCGCCGTCGCCCAACTCTTGCAGCAGGGCCAGTACGGCTTCGGTCGATGCCGGGGCATTGCCTTGTTGTCCGGCGACGATCAGCACGGTGGGGCGGCCCTGGGCATCCAGCCCTGCGGGGGTGATGTCCTGTCCTTGGGCAGCGAGCACGGCGTGCATTGGGCGGCCATTTTGCGAATTGCCCGCAGGCAGGACGGCCAGTTGCACGCCGGGGGCGCTATGGGTAGAGAGCTGGCGCAGGAATTCGGCCAGCTCGGCATTGCTGGTAAAGGCGCTGCGGCCCTGGGCCAGGCCGGGGGTGTTGTAGCGCTGGGCCGGGTCGGGAAAGAGTGCTGCCACGGCGCTGCTGTACGGCAGGGCCTGCACTTGGGTGTTGAGCACTGGGGCGGTGCTGACCTGGGCAGTGCTGGGTGCTGCTGGGGCCGTAGTTGCCGCTGGCGTGCTGGTGGTGGCGGGTGCCGAGCTGCTGGGCCATTCGGGCAAGGGCACGCTGGTGCACGCTGCCAGGGCCAGCGCGCTGGCAGTCAAGGCCAGACGGCTGAGTACGGGGGTAGGGCTCCAAGAGGGGACAACAAGAGCAAGGGGTTTGGTCATATGTGGTCTACCGCGAGTGAGCCAGGGCACGCAGGCCCTGGTGAAAAAATAAAGGCCCAGATAGACGTAGCACGCCCTTGGGCCAAGCGTGGGCAGTTTAACGGCCAAAGTTGCCGCCACCGCCACCACTGCGGCGGCGGTTGCCACCGAAGTTGGGGCCCCGGCGCGGGCGGTCGACCATCAGGTCGATGCTGGTGCGGGTCGGGTCGGGCTGGCGTGCATCTGTACCGCGCGGGGCCTTGTGGGTCGGGCGGCTCAGTTGCGTGCCCAGGTGGGCGTTGCTGGGGGGTTGGAACTCGAAGCGGTCGGCCGAGGCAGCGCCACCGTCACGGTAGTCGCGCTCGCGGTTGCGCTCTTGGCGCGGAGATTCTGCGCGGCTACCAGGGGTATTGCTGCTAGCGCCGCTGCGGTTGGGGCGCTGGCGCGAGCGGTTGTAGCCCTGGCCGCTGCGGCGCGGGCCGTTTTGAGGTCGAGCGGCTTCGGCGGCGGCTTCTGCCGTGGGGGAGGGGGCGGGCAGCTCTGCGCCGTCATGTGCGGTTTTGCGCGGTGCGCGGCGGGCGTTGCCACCGCCTTGGGCGGTTTTATTGGCGCGGATGCGTTCCATCATTTCCTGGCGAGCGGCCTTGGCGGCAGCCTGCATCACGTCGCGGCTGGGGGGCTTGCCCGCGCCGCCCCAGATGGTCTGGCGGCCCATGGCGATGGGTTCGGCCTTCTCTCCTTCGGCGGGGCCAAAGTCGGGCAGTACCTGCACGGGGATTTCCTGCTTGGTAAAGCGCTCAATCTCCATCATGAAGCCTTCTTCGTCCAGACATACCAGGCTCACAGCGTGGCCTTCGCGCCCGGCGCGGCCCGTGCGGCCAATGCGGTGCACGTAGTCCTCGGGCACGTTGGGGATTTCGTAGTTGACCACGTGCGGCAGCTCGTCGATGTCGATACCGCGCGCGGCAATGTCGGTGGCGACCAGGGCGCGCAGCTCGCCGGTTTTAAAGCCGGCCAGCGCCTGGGTGCGGGCGCTTTGGCTTTTGTTGCCGTGCAGCGCCATGGCGGTGACGCCGTGCTTGGTCAGGTAGTCGGCCACATGGTTGGCACCGAACTTGGTGCGGGTAAAGACCAGCACCTGGCTCCAGTTGTGGGTTTGGATGATGTGCAGCAGCGCTTCTTTTTTCTTGGTGTGGCGACGGGGTGGATCACCTGGCTGATGCGCTGCACCGTGGTGTTGCGCGGCGTGACCTGGATGCTTTGTGGGTTTTTCAGCAAGGTGTTGGCCAGGGTGCGGATGTTGTCGCTGAAAGTGGCGGAAAACAGCAGGCTTTGCTTGTTTTGCGGCACCAGGGCCAGGACTTTCTTCACGTCGTGGATGAAGCCCATATCCAGCATGCGGTCGGCCTCGTCCAGCACCAGCACCTCCACGTTGGAGAGGTCCATAAAGCCTTGCTGCTGCAAGTCCAGCAGGCGGCCCGGGGTGGCTACCAGCACGTCGATGCCTTTGTTGATGCGGTCGATTTGCGGCTTCATGCCCACACCGCCAAAGATGACGGTGGTCTTGACGCTCAGGTGCTTGGCGTAGGCACGCAGGTTCTCCTCGATCTGGGCGGCCAGCTCGCGCGTGGGGCTCAGGATCAGGGCGCGGATACCGCCAGCGGGTTTTTGCGTGCCGCCTTGGGTGAGGCGGTGCAGGATGGGCAGCGAAAACGCCGCCGTTTTACCCGTGCCGGTTTGGGCACCAGCCAACAGGTCGTGCCCGGCCAAGACGGCGGGGATGGCCTGGGCTTGAATCGGGGTGGGGGTGGTATAGCCTTGCTCGTGCACGGCTTGGACGATGGCCGGGGCCAGGTTCAGTTCTTCAAATGTCATTGTTGTGGCAAGACGCCCATCCTGGGCGCAGGGTACTTCATCAAACGGAGATCTGCCTTGCAGGGCCGCCCCTTGCGGGCAGCCGGGCCAGTCTCTAGGCAGACGGATTTACATGGGATTGGAAAGAGGCGCTGCAGCGTGGGTGGGCTGCATTTTTTCCAACAAAGTTGTGTGCACTAGGGGCAACTGGAGCCTTAGCGCACCGCGTATTGTCGCATGCGTTGATAATTGCAGGTTGGCTGCTGTGCAAAGACGGCGAAATAATTGCAAAAAAATCTTAGTTGAAGGGACTTATGGCTCAATACGTTTTCTCGATGAATCACCTCACCAAGACGGTGCCGCCCAAGCGCCAGATCTTGAAGGATATTTCCTTGTCGTTCTTCCCCGGCGCAAAAATTGGCGTGCTGGGCCTGAATGGCTCGGGCAAGTCGTCCTTGCTCAAAATCATGGCTGGGGTGGACAAAGAGTTTGAGGGCGAGGCCATCGCCATGGCGGGCCTGTCTATCGGCTACCTGCCGCAAGAGCCCCAGCTCAACCCCGAGCACACCGTGCGCCAGGCCGTCGAAGAAGCCATGGCCGAGGTCAACAACGCCAAGGCCCGCCTGGAAGAGGTGTACGCGGCCTACGCCGAGGAAGATGCCGACTTTGACGCCCTGGCCGCGGAGCAAGGCGAGCTGGAAGCCATCATTGCTGCCGCCGGCACCGATAGTGAACACCAACTGGAAATTGCCGCTGACGCGCTGCGCCTGCCGCCTTGGGATGCCGTGGTGGGCAAGCTCTCGGGCGGTGAAAAACGCCGCGTGGCGCTGTGCAAGCTCCTGCTGTCCAAGCCCGACATGCTGCTGCTGGACGAGCCGACCAACCACTTGGACGCTGAATCGGTCGATTGGCTGGAGCAGTTCCTGCACCGTTTCAGCGGCACCGTGGTGGCCATTACCCACGACCGCTACTTCCTGGACAACGCTGCCGAGTGGATTTTGGAGCTCGACCGCGGCCACGGTATTCCCTACAAGGGCAATTACTCCGACTGGCTGCTGCAAAAGCAAAACCGCCTGGAGCAAGAGCAAAAGGGCGAAGAAGCCCGCGCCAAGGCCCTGAAGAAAGAGCTGGAATGGGTGCGCCAAAACGCCAAGGGCCGCCAAGCCAAATCCAAGGCGCGTATTGCCCGCTTTGAGGAATTGAGCGATTACGAATACCAAAAGCGCAACGAAACGCAGGAAATCTTCATTCCCGTGGCTGAGCGCCTGGGCAGCAAGGTGATTGAATTTAAAAACGTCTCCAAAGCCTTTGGCGACCGTTTGTTGATTGACAACCTGTCCATGAATATTCCGGCGGGGGCCATCGTCGGCATCATCGGCCCCAACGGGGCGGGTAAATCGACGCTGTTCAAGCTCATTGCCGGTAAAGAGCAGCCCGACAGCGGCACCGTAGAAATTGGCCAAACCGTGCAACTGGCCTACGTGGACCAGTCGCGCGACAGCCTCTCGGACGATAAAACCGTGTGGGAAGACGTCTCTGGTGGGCTGGACATTTTGAACATCGGCAAATTCCAAATGGCCAGCCGTGCGTATTGCGGGCGCTTTAACTTCAGCGGCCAAGACCAGCAGAAAAAGGTGGGCAACCTCTCCGGTGGTGAGCGTGGTCGCCTGCACCTGGCCAAAACCTTGATCCAAGGCGGCAACGTGCTGCTGCTGGACGAACCGTCCAACGACTTGGACGTGGAAACCCTGCGTGCCCTGGAAGACGCCTTGCTGGAATACGCCGGCACGGTGCTGGTCATCAGCCACGACCGCTGGTTCCTCGACCGCATTGCCACGCACATCCTGGCTGCGGAAGGCGATTCGCAATGGGTGTTCTTTGACGGCAACTACCAAGAGTACGAAGCCGACAAGAAACGCCGCCTGGGCGAAGAGGGCGCAGCGCCCAAGCGCTTCCGCTACAAGGCGCTCAAGTAATTTTTCGTGCCATCCATGATGGGGCGCTGGCCGTGGCTAGCGCCCTTTTTTTGTATAGGTTTTTTAATAAAAATAGGCTCTAGCCCTTGCTGGGCGGGCGCGGGTAGCTCTTATTTTTAAAGGATTGCACTGTGGCCAGAAATTGGGCACAGTGCTTGGCACTATGCGTGTTGCAACTTTTTCTCTTTGCTTGGGGCTGCTCTGGGCGTTGGGCGGCTTGGCAGCCCAGGCCCAGGTACAGCGCTGCACCGATGCCCGCACCGGGCAGGTGACGTATACCGACGGGGCCTGTGCCAACGGCCAGCGGGCGGTAGAGGTTTTGCCGGCCCAGAGCGCTGAAGAAAAAGCCGCGCAAGAGGCGCAATACCAAGCGGCGCAAGAGCGCTGGCAGGCCGAGTACGAACGCGCCGAAGCCGCCCGCCGCACCCAGGCCGAACTGGCTGCAGCGCAAGCCGCCGCTGCAGCGGCCCAGCGCCCACCACCGCCCGCCCCCGCGCCCGCCCAGCCCCAGGTGGTGCCCGTGCCATACCCCGTGTACCCGGCGTACCCGGCCTTGCCTCCGCACTGGCCTGGGCACCGCCCCCCACAGGTGCGGCCCCCAGGGCCATCCGGGCCGCCGGGGCCAGGGTGGCAGTGCAATGTCTTTCGCTGTTACGACGGCAAGGGCAACGTGGTGCCGCGCCCTTAGGTCAACCCTGCAGCCAGACCTGCCAGCACCTGCGGCCAGCGCAAGCGTAAGCCCAGCTCGGTCTTTAGGCGCTGGTTGCGCAGGCGTCGCGACTCTCCCATGAAGCTGAGTGACAGGGCTGGGAGCTCTTGCTGCGCCTGGGCGCGGCTGATGCGGGGGGGCGCGGGCAGTTGGTAGAGCGCGGCCGCTTGGGTGAAGTATTCGCCCATGCGCAATTGGCTGTCGTCACTCACATTGATGGCGCGTTGGGGCTTGCCGCGCCACAGCGCCAGCAGGCAGGCGCAGGCCAAATCGTCGGCGTGGATGTGGTTGGTAAAGACATCGTCCTCCGCGCGCAGGATGGGCAGGCCCTTGAGCAGGCGTTCCCGTGGCGTACCTTGGACGCGGTTGGGTGCGTAAATGCCTGGCGCGCGCAGTACGCTGGTGCGTACCTGGCGCAGGCGGCCCCAGCGGTGCAGTTGCTGCTCGGCATCCACCCGGCGGTGGGCACGGGCGGTTTGTGGGGCCAGGGGGCGGGTTTCATCCACCCAAGCGCCGCCGCAATCACCGTACACCCCGGTGGTGGAGACATAGACCAGCGCCTGCGGCGTGCGGCCCCGGCCCAGGGCCTGGAGCAGGGCACGGGTGCGGCTATCGCGCGCCCCCGTCTTGGGCGGCGGGGCCAGGTGCAGCACGTAGGGGGCCAGGCCCGCCAGGCGGCGTAGGCTGCGCGGCGCATCCAAGTCCCCCAGTAGGGGGCGCAGCCCCTGTGCCCGTAATGGGGCCAGTTGGCTCGGGGAGGAGGTCAGGGCCAGCACCCGCACCCTGCGGCGCTGCAGCAGGCTGGCGCAGCGCTGGCCGACATCGCCACAGCCGATGATGAGTACCCGCGTGCGTTGGCGCAGGGGCAAGGCGGGTGCGGGGCTGCGGGCTGGGCGCAAGTCGTCGTGGTGGCGTTGCAGTCGGGGGCGGGCCAGCGGCCATGGTTTTTGGTTTCTGGGCACAATCAAAAGCTTTTTTAAAACTACAACAGGATAACCAAGAATGTCTGCAGACAAGACCAGCTACCAAGTCACCGTTGAGCCCAGTGGCCGCAGCTTTACCGTGCAGGAGGGACAAACCATTTTGGCCGCCGCCATCGAGGCCGGCGTGGGCCTGCCCTATGGCTGCAAGGACGGGGCCTGCGGTTCGTGCAAATGCCAAAAAATCAGCGGCACCACGGCCCATGGCAGCTATTCGGAGCACGCCTTGAGCGCAGCAGAAGCGCAAAGCGACGTGATCTTGACCTGCCGCTCTACCGCCAGCAGCGACGTGGTGATCGAGTCGCGCCAGGTCAGCCTGGAAGGTCTGCCCCCGGTGAAAAAACTCCCGGTGCGCGTGCGCAGCCTGGAGCGCCTGAGCCACGACGTCATGCGCGTGCAACTGCAACTGCCGGCTACGGAAAAATTTGTCTACTTCGCCGGCCAGTACGTCGAATTCTTACTGCGCGATGGCCTGCGCCGCGCCTACTCCATGGCCAATGCGCCGCACACCCAGGCCGAACAGGCGGGGCTGGAGCTGCACATCCGCCACATGCCCGGCGGGGTGTTTAGCGACCATGTGTTTGGAGGTATGAAGGAAAAGGACATTCTGCGGATTGAAGGCCCGTTTGGCAGTTGCTTTTTACAGCCGCAGGGGAAAAAGCCCTTGATCTTTATTGCCTCGGGCACAGGTTTTGCGCCCATCAAGGCCATGCTGGAGCATCTGTCCTACCTGGGCAGCCGCCGCCCGGTGATGCTGTACTGGGGCGGGCGCAGACCCCAGGACGTGTATCTGCACGATTGGCTGGCCCAGTTCAACCTGCCCGGGGGCCTGCACTTTGTGCCCGTAGTCTCCGATGCTCAGCCTGAAGACGGCTGGCAGGGGCGCAGCGGCTTTGTGCACCAGGCGGTGCTCGATGACTTTGCCGATGTCTCGCCCTTTGAGGTCTACGCCTGTGGTGCGCCCGTCATGGTGGAAGCGGCGCGCCAAAGCCTAGTGGCCACGCGCAACCTCCCGCCCGAGAGCTTTTTTGCCGACGCTTTTACCAGCGCTGCCGACCAGTAAGCGGCCCGCCGCCACATAACCACCCCGCCTGCCGCCATTCTTGGCCCGGTGCCAGCGCCCTGCGCGGCACTGGGCTTAAATAGCGCCCGTTTGTGATGCCCCCTAGATAGAGAAGGAAGAACTCCTATGCCGCCGCCCCTTGTTCGCCATGCCTACCAACTGCACGTGCAATTGCAGGGCGTGACGCCTGTTGTCTGGCGGCGTCTGTTGGTGGCCCCGACGATTCACTTGGCGCAATTGCACCGCTTGGTGCAAGCCGCGCTGGACTGGCACCAGGCCCAGCCGTTTTGCTTTGAAATTGCCGGCCAGTGCTACGGCCAACCCGACCCCGACCACCCCGAAGACCCCACCATGGACGCCCGCCGCTACACCCTGGGGCAATTGCTGCAGCAAGAGCTGGTGCCGCTGCGCCTAGTCAGCGGTGGGCAGACGCTACGCCTGCGGGTGGAGGCCGTACTGGACACCCCGGTGGTGACCCCCGACTGCATAGATGGCCGCCAGCGCAGCGACGGCCAGCCCTTTCACCTGGCCAATGCGCGCCTGCGGGTGCAAGCCTTGCAAGTGGCGCTGCAGGTCAAAAGCGCCGAACCTGCATAAAAAAACCGCCCGGTGGGGCGGTCGCCAAGCGGTTAGTGGGTGCCTACATTGGCTTGCGCTTATTTACGCACGACGACGGTGACCAGGGCCGAAGCATCAGCCAACGCCTTGAGCGCGTGCGGCTGGTGGCCGGGCAGGTGCAGCAGGTAGCCCGCCTCTAGCGTATGGGGCTGGCCCGCCAGGGTCACTTCAATGGCGCCTTCCAGGCATTGCACGGTGACGTCGCCCGGGACGGTGTGCTCCGGAAACACCTTGCCCTGGGGCATGACCAGGTGCATGACTTCCAGGTCGTCGGTTTTAAACAAGGCCGTGTTCTTGGCGCTGGCAATGGCCGCCGCGCCAAGGGGCAAGACGGCGACCGGCTGGGCAGCGTGGGCGTGGGGCAGGGCCATGGGAGATTCCTTTCTGGGGTATTGCGAGGGAGATGGAGAAGTTTTTTGGGGGGTGCGGCTTTAGCGCCACCGAACCATGCCTGCCATTGTGTAAACCCCACCAGCCTTTGCCTAGGGCGCTGACCCTAATTAAAAACAATAGCTGCTTGCGCTGATAAGACAACATTCTTAGATACTATCGAGTTTGAAAACCGCATAAATAAAGCGGTAACAGCTATTAAAAAATTATGACTACAAACACGCTTTCTCCCGCGCCGTCTGCTTGGCGGGCCTGGTTGGCCGTGCTGGCCTTGACGCTGGGCGCTTTTATTTTCAACACCAGTGAGTTTGTGCCCGTGGGCCTGCTGGCCAGCATCGGGGCGAGTTTTGCCATGGCACCGGAGCAGGTCGGGCTGGTGCTGACCCTGTACGCCTGGCTGGTGGCGCTGGCTTCGCTGCCCTTGATGCTGGCAACCCGCACGCAGGAGCGCCGCCGCCTGCTGCTGTGGGTGTTCGCCCTGTTTGTGCTGTGCCAGGCGCTGACGGCTTTAGCGCCCAATTACACCGTGCTGGTGCTGGCCCGCCTGGGCGTGGCGGCGGCGCATGCGGTGTTTTGGTCGATCACCGCCTCCCTGGCGGTGCGCGTGGCCCCGGCGGGTAAGACGGCGCAGGCCTTGGGGCTGCTGTCCACCGGCACCATTTTGGCCATGGTGCTGGGCGTGCCCCTGGGCCGGGTGATTGGCGAGAGCCTGGGCTGGCGCAACAGCTTTTGGTTGATTGGCCTGGTTGCCGCCCTGGTGGCCTGGGCCCTGGCGCGCAGCCTGCCGCGCCTGCCCAGCCAACATGCGGGCAGCCTGGCCAGTGTGCCCCTGTTGCTGCGCCGCCCGGCCTTGATGGCGGTGTTTGGCCTGCAGGTGGTGATGGTTACGGCCCAGTTCACGCTGTACAGCTATATCGAGCCCTGGGTGCAGCACCTGCTGGGCCACGGCTCCCAGGTCACCACCTGGGTGCTGCTGCTGTTTGGCGCCGCTGGGGTGATGGGTAGCGCCTTGTTCAGCCGTTGGGGGCTGCAGCGCCTGGCGGTGTTTTTTATGGCTGCGCTGCTGCTGTGGGCAGCTTGCCTGTGGCTGCTGCCCTGGGCCGGACACAGCCCGGCCCGGCTGTATCCGCTGGTGGTGGTGTGGGGGGCAGCCATGATTGCCGTGGTGCTGCCCATGCAGGCGCAGGTGCTGCATTTGAGCCAGGACGCGACCGACGTGGGCATGGCGATTTTTTCCGGCGTCTTTAACCTGGCCATTGGTGCCGGGGCGTTTTTGGGTAGCATGGTTGGGCAGCACTGGGGGCTGGCGTTTTTAAGCCCCAGTGCCAGCGCCTTGGCCGTGGCCGCGCTGGCCTGGGCTGTTTATGCCCAGTGGCGCTGGCGCATGATGGCGCGATAGGTTGGAAGCAGGCTCGGTTTATGCCGCAGGCACTGCGGCCTGCAAGCGCTGGGGCAGCAGGCGCAGCAGCGCTTGCAGCAGAGCGCCGTACAGGGGCACAAAAACCAGCAGGCTGACCAGCAGCTTGATGGCGTAGTCCACCAAGGCAATTTCCACCCAGTGGCTGGCCATGAAGGCGTCGCTGCTGCGCCAGAAGGCCACGCCAAAGAACATCAGGGTATCCATGGCCTGCCCGACAATGCCCGAGGCCACCGGTGCCACCCACCACTGGGGCAGGCGCCGCAGCCGGTCAAAGACCTGGATGTCCAGTAACTGGCCCAGCACATAGGCCATAAAGCTGCCCAGCGAGATGCGAAACACCAAGCTGTTGAAGCTGGCCAGACTTTCCCACCCAGCAAAAGCGCCATCGTGAAACAGCACCGAGACGATGTACGAGGCCACCAGCGCGGGCAGCATCACCCGCGCAATCACGGCGCGGGCGGCGCGCTTGCCAATTAGGCGCACGGTCAAATCGGTGGCCAGGAAGATGAAGGGAAAGCTGAACGCCCCCCAGGTGGTGTGCCAGCCCCAGAGCATGATGGGCAGTTGCACCAGGTAGTTGCTGGCAATGATGAGGGCGACGTGAAACCCGATCAGGGCCACCAGCGCATTGCGCTGGGCCACGGGCGAGAGCTGGAACATGGTGTGTCCTTTTTATGAAACCGCATGGGGGCGAGGGAACCCATGGCACCAGCCCCCAATGGGCCGGTGCAGAAGGGGCGCAATTCTAGCCGTGCAAGTGCACCCCCAGGCGCTGGGGCAGTACCTGCTGCAGCACGGTGGTGGAGATTTCTTCAATCGACTTGTGCGTGCTCGACAGCCACTGCACCCCGGCGCGGCGCATCATGGCCTCGGCCTCGGCCACTTCGTGTCGGCAGTTTTGCAAGCTGGCGTAGCGGGAGTTGGGGCGGCGTTCGTTGCGAATTTCCGACAGGCGCTGCGGATCAATCGTCAGGCCAAAGAGCTTTTTGCGAATCGGCTCCAGCGCAGGCGGCAATTGCTTGCGGTCAAAGTCCTCGGGAATCAGCGGGTAGTTGGCCACCTTCAGGCCAAACTGCATCGCCAGATACAGGCTGGTGGGGGTTTTGCCCGAGCGGCTCACACCAATCAGCACCACGTCCGCGCCAGACAGGTCGTGGTGGGTCTGCCCATCGTCGTGCGCCAGGGTGTAGTTGATGGCTTCCATGCGCTCCAGGTATTCCTTGCTTTGGCTGATGTCGCTAAAGCGCCCCACGCGGTGTTGGCTTTTCATGCCCAGCTCGTCTTCCAGCGGCTGCACAAAGGTGCCGAACATGTCCATCAGCAGGCATTTGCATTGGGTGTTGATGACGCCCAGCACTTCCTGGTTGACCAAGGTGGTAAAGACGATGGGCTTTTTGCCCTCGATTTCTGCCGTGTGGTTAATTTGCCGCACGGCCTGGTGCGCCTTGTCCGCCGTATCGACAAACGGAATGCGCACAAAGCGCGGCGTGATGTCAAATTGCGACATCAAGGCGGTGCCAAAAGTCTCGGCGGTAATACCAGTGCCGTCTGAGAGAACAAAAACAGTGCGTGTGTGCATGGGCATTTCAGGGGGGGTGTCAAGGAAACGGGGTCGGGAACTGGCGGGCATTGCCCAGCGGCGTTGCAGCGGGGCTCTACAATCGCGGATTATTTGCCAGATTTCACCGCTTGCCAGCGCAAGCCCCACCAACCCAGTCCAACAAAGCGGGCACCGGCCAGGGTAGGCGGTACAGGTTTTTTAACTTTGGAGTTTGTTATGTCTGAACGCTTTGCTGCGAATGCTCTGGTCGTGCCCTTTGAGCAACTGCGCATGGAAGATGTGGAGGTTGTCGGCGGCAAGAACGCCTCGCTGGGCGAGATGATCTCGCAACTGCCCCAGGGCGTGCGCGTGCCCACCGGCTTTGCCACCACGGCCCATGCTTTCCGCCAGTTCCTGGCCTTCGAAGGGCTGTCGGAGCGCATTTCCGCCAAATTGAAGGCCCTGGATGTGGACGACGTGCGCGCTCTGGCCCAGGTGGGTGCAGAAATCCGCGCGCTGGTGGAAGCCCAGCCCTTCCCGGCTGACCTGGAAAAAGCCATCCGCGAAGCCTTTGCCACCTTGCAAGGTGGTAACGACGCTGCATCGTTTGCCGTGCGTTCCTCCGCCACGGCAGAAGACCTGCCGGACGCCTCGTTTGCCGGCCAGCAAGAAACCTTTTTGAACGTGGTCGGCATCGAGGACGTGCTGCACAAGATGAAGGAAGTGTTCGCCTCGCTCTACAACGACCGTGCCATCTCCTACCGCGTCCACAAGGGCTTCGAGCATGACGTGGTGGCCCTGTCCGCCGGTGTGCAGCGCATGGTGCGCTCCGACCTGGGCGCCGCTGGTGTGATGTTCACCATCGACACCGAGTCCGGCTTTGAAGACGTGGTGTTCATCACCTCCAGCTACGGCCTGGGCGAAACCGTGGTGCAAGGCGCGGTGAACCCGGACGAGTTCTACGTGCACAAGCCCATGCTCCAAGCCGGCAAACAAGCGCTGATTCGCCGCAACCTGGGCAGCAAGCTGATCCAGATGGTGTTTGCCACCCCTGAGGAAAAAGCCGCTAGCGGCAAGTTGGTGAAAACCTGCGACGTGGCCCCCGAACTGCGCAACCGCTATTCGCTGACCGACGCTGACGTGCAGCAACTGGCCCAGTACGCCCTGGTGATTGAGCAGCACTATGGCCGCCCCATGGACATCGAGTGGGGTAAAGACGGCACCGACGGCCAGCTCTACATCCTGCAAGCGCGCCCCGAAACCGTGAAAAGCCAGTCCAAAGGCCAGGCCGAGCTGCGCTACAAGCTCAAAGGTACCGGCAACGTGCTGGCCGAAGGCCGCGCCATTGGTCAAAAAATCGGCACCGGTACCGTGCGTCTGGTGGGCGACATCTCGCAAATGGACCAGGTGCAAGCCGGCGACGTGCTGGTCACCGACATGACCGACCCCAACTGGGAGCCGGTGATGAAAAAGGCCAGCGCCATCGTTACCAACCGTGGTGGCCGCACCTGTCACGCCGCCATCATTGCGCGTGAACTGGGTATTCCGGCCGTGGTCGGTTGTGGTGATGCCACTGCCCGCCTGAAAGACGGCACGCTGGTGACCGTTTCCTGCGCCGAAGGCGATACCGGCAAGATCTACGACGGCCTGATCGAAACCGAAGTCACCGAAGTGCAGCGCGGCGCCATGCCCGAGATCAAGACCAAGATCATGATGAACGTGGGCAACCCCCAGTCTGGCGTTTGACTTTGCCCAACTGCCCAACGGCGGCGTGGGTCTGGCGCGCCTGGAATTCATCATCAACAACAACATTGGCGTGCACCCCAAGGCCATCTTGGACTACCCCGCTGTGGATGCCGACCTGAAAAAAGCCGTCGAATCCGTGGCCCGTGGTCACGCATCGCCCCGTGCTTTCTACGTTGATAAAGTGGCGGAAGGCGTGGCCACCATTGCCGCCGCTTTCTGGCCCAAGCCCGTCATCGTGCGCATGTCGGACTTTAAGAGCAACGAATACCGCAAGCTGATTGGCGGCAGCCGCTACGAGCCGGAGGAAGAAAACCCCATGCTGGGCTTCCGTGGTGCAGCGCGTTACATCTCGGACGACTTCGGCGAAGCCTTCAAGATGGAATGCGAAGCCCTGCGCCGCGTGCGCGAGGACATGGGCCTGACCAACGTGGAAGTGATGATTCCCTTCGTGCGTACCCTGGGCCAAGCCCAGCGCGTGACCGAGCTGCTGGCCGACAACGGCTTGAAGCGCGGGGAAAACGGTTTGAAGCTCATCATGATGTGCGAAGTGCCCTCCAACGCCATCCTGGCCGATGAGTTCCTGGAGTTCTTTGACGGTTTCTCCATTGGCTCCAACGACCTGACCCAGCTCACCCTGGGGCTGGACCGCGATTCGGGCCTGGAACTGCTGGCCAAAGACTTCGACGAGCGCGACCCTGCCGTGCAGAAAATGCTGGAGCGCGCCATTGAAGCCTGCTTGGCTAAGGGCAAGTACGTCGGTATCTGCGGCCAAGGCCCTTCCGACCACCCCGACTTTGCCAAATGGCTGGCCGACAAGGGCATTGTCTCGATCTCGCTGAACCCGGACACCGTGATCGACACCTGGCAAAACCTGGCTGGCTAAGCGCTGGCACCGATCAGGCCCGCCATGCTTGAGCAATCCTTCACACCGCATGACGAGGCCGCTGCAGGCGGGGGCGTTTTCCCCCCCGACCTGCACGATACCCACCACCTTTGGCTCAAGGCAGCGTTGCTGGCAGTCTGGGTGGTGGCTTCATTTGGGGTGACGTTTTTTGCCCGTGAGCTGCAGGCCCTGGTCACCCAGTGGCAACTGGGCTATTGGATGGCCGCCCAAGGGGCGGTGCTGATGTTTATCGTGATCGTGCTGGTCTACTGCTGGGCGATGGAGCGCTTTGAGCGCCAAGCCCCTTGCGCCCCCCAAGAGGCTGCCCCGGATGCCAACACCACCCAGTTCTAATTCCCCCCCTTCTACGGCCAGCCAGACCTCGTACCAGGGGCGCTGGCACCGCTTTGTCGGCTATTACATCCTGGGGGTGTTGTTTTTCCTGCTGGCGATGACGGCGGCAGAGGCCCAGGGCCTGTCGCGCCAGTGGATTGGGCCGATTTTCCTGTTCGTCACCGTCATGGTGTACGCCTTGATTGGCGTATCTGGCCGCACCGGCAACCCGGAAGAGTATTACGTCGCCGGGCGGCGTATTCCGCCCATGTACAACGGCATGGCGGCCGCCGCCGACTGGATGAGCGCGGCCTCCTTCATCAGCTTGGCGGGGGCGCTCTACCTGCAAGGCTTTGGCGGCAACGCCCAACAGGCGGGGGGGCTGGCGTACGTACTGGGCTGGACCGGCGGCTTTGTGCTGGTGGCGATGCTGGTGGCCCCCCACCTGCGGGCCATGCGCCTGTATACCTTGCCGGACTTTTTCCAACAGCGTTTTGGCGGCACCTGGCCCCGGGTGATTGCGGCGCTGGCAACGGTGCTGTGCTCGTTTACCTACGTGGTGGCGCAAATCTACGGCGTGGGCCTGATTGCCTCGCGCCTGACCGGGGTGCAGTTTGAAATTGGCATCATGCTGGGCCTGGGCGGGGTGCTGGTGTGCTCCTTCCTGGGCGGTATGAAGGCCATTACCTGGACGCAGGTGTCGCAATACATCGTCATCTTGCTGGCGTTTTTAACGCCCATGTCCTGGCTGGCGTACAAGCAATTGGGCAACCCCGTAGCTGCCGTGGCCTACGGTAGCCACCTGCAAGCCATTGCGCAGATGGAGGAGCAGCTCATCGCTTCGCCCCAGGAGCAGGAGGTCCGCCAGGCGTTTGCGCGCCGCGCCGAGGTGCTGGCCTATAAGCTGGAGAACGTCTCCCTGGCGCTGGAGCAAGAGCGCCAGGTGCTGCAGGAGCGGGTGCGCTATCTGCGCTCGATCGAAGGGGACATGGCATCCCTGGTGCAGGCCAACCGCGACCTGGCCAACCTGCCGCGCACCGAAGCGCAGGCGCGTCGCCTGTGGCAAGAGCAGATGTACGAATACCGCCAGCGCGCCAAGCCGCTGGGCGGCCTGCCGCCGCACACCCAGCCCTTTGTGGGCGACCCCGACGGTTCGGCCCAAGCGCAGGCCCAGTTCTCCAGCGCGCGGCGCAATTTTTTGGCGCTGATGTTTTGCCTGATGGTCGGCACCGCCGGTTTGCCCCACCTGCTCACGCGCTACTACACCGCACCATCGGTGGCGGGAGCGCGTACCTCGGTGGCGTGGTCGCTGTTTTTCATTGCCCTGCTGTATTTAAGCGCCCCGGCCCTGGCGGCCATGGTCAAGTACGAAGTCATGCACAAGCTGGTGGGCGTGCGCTTTGACGAGCTGCCCACCTGGATTGCCCAGTGGGCGCGGGTCGACCCGTCCCTGCTGGCGCTGGAGGACGTTAACGGCGATGGCCGCCTGCAGTGGGGCGAAATCCATTTGGGGGCCGACCTCATCATGCTGGCCACGCCAGAAATTGCCGGCCTGCCTTACGTCATCTCCGGCCTGGTGGCCGCTGGTGGCTTGGCGGCGGCGCTGTCCACCGCCGATGGCTTGCTGCTGACCATCAGCAACGCCTTGGTGCGCGACCTGTACTTCCAGTCGCTACCGCACAAGGCCAGTACCGAGCAGCGCGTGATCGTCTCCAAATTCGTGCTCATGGCCGTGGCGCTGGCGGCGGCGTTTGTCGCCAGCAGGCGCTCATCGGACATTTTGCCAATGGTCACGGCCTCGTTTTCGCTGGCCGCCTCGGCCTTTGTGCCCGCCATGGTGCTGGGTATTTTCTGGCGCGGCACCACGCGCATCGGTGCCATCACCGGCATGCTGGGCGGCCTGGGGGTGACGCTGTACTACATGCTCGCCCACGCCGCCGTGGTGCAGGCACTGCTGCCGCCTGCCTGGAGCCGCCCCAGCCTGTGGTGGGAGATTCAACCCATTTCCGCCGCCGTCTTTGGCGTGCCGGTGGGTGTGGCCTTGACCGTGGGAATCAGCCTGTTGGCGAAGCTGAAAAAATAATAGCTGCCAGCGCTTGCCAATTCTCAGTTTCAGGTGGTTTAGACCTTGAAACCCAATACTGGCAAGCGCTGGCAGCTATTCTTATTTAAGCCGCAACGCCATCAGCGGGGGCGCTTAGAGCGTGCTTACAGCGAGTAGTACATGTCGTACTCAATCGGGTGCACGGCTTGGCGAAAGCGCGTGACTTCGTCCATCTTGAGGGTGATGTAGGCGTCCAGCATGTCGTTGGAGAACACGCCGCCTTTGGTCAAGAAGGCGCGATCTTGGTCCAGGGCTTCCAGCGCTTGGTCCAGGCTATGGCACACGGTGGGCACCAGGCGGTCTTCTTCGGGCGGCAGGTGGTACAGGTCCTTGGTGGCGGCTTCGCCGGGGTGGATTTTGTTTTCCACACCATCGAGCCCGGCCATCAACAGTGCGGCAAAACCCAGGTAGGGGTTCATCAGCGGATCGGGGAAGCGCGCTTCCACGCGGCGGCCCTTGGGGTTGCTGGTGTAGGGGATGCGGATGGAGGCCGAGCGGTTTTTGGCCGAATAGGCCAGTTTGACCGGCGCTTCAAAACCGGGCACCAGGCGCTTGTAGCTGTTGGTGCCGGGGTTGGTGATGGCGTTGAGCGCCCGCGCGTGCTTGATCAGCCCGCCGATGTAGTACAGCGCAAAGTCCGACAGGCCGGCGTAGCCGTCACCGGCGAACAGGTTTTTGCCGTCTTTCCAAATCGACTGGTGTACGTGCATGCCCGAGCCGTTGTCACCCGGATACGGCTTGGGCATGAAGGTGGCGGTCTTGCCGTAGTTGTTGGCCACGTTCCAGATCACGTACTTTTGCACCTGCGTCCAGTCGGCGCGTTGCACCAGGGTGGAAAAGCGCGTGCCCAGCTCGTTTTGGCCCGCGCCGGCCACTTCGCGGTGCAGCACTTCAACGGGAATGCCCAGGGATTCGAGCAGCAGCGCCATCTCCGCGCGGATGTTTTGCGTGCTGTCCACGGGCGGCACGGGAAAGTAGCCGCCTTTGGTGCGCGGGCGGTGGCCTTTGTTGCCGCCTTCGATCTGGGCGCTGCTGTTCCAGGGCGCTTCGTATTCCTGGATTTCGTAGAAGGTGTGGCCCGGCTGGTTGTCCCAGCGGATGCCGTCAAACAGGAAAAACTCGGGCTCCGGCCCAAAAAACGCGGTATCACCCAGGCCCGAGGCTTTCAAATACGCCTCGGCCCGCTTGGCAATGCTGCGCGGGTCGCGGTCATAGGCTTTGCCGTCGCCCGGCTCGACCACGTCGCACTGTAAAAACAGCGTGGTTTCTTCAAAGAAGGGGTCGATATTGGCGGTGTTGGGGTCGGGCATGAGCTGCATGTCCGAGGCTTCAATGCCTTTCCAGCCTGGCATGGAAGAGCCATCAAACGCGTGGCCTTCGGTGAATTTGTCTTCGTCAAAGTGCGAGACGGGGACGGTGACGTGTTGCTCCTTACCCCGGGTATCGGTAAAGCGCAGGTCTACGAATTTGACTTCATAGTCCTCGACCATCTGCATCACGTCGGCTACGGTTTTGCTCATCAATTGCTCCAGCTTATGCCTGGTTAAAAATTTCGGTATGGGTGCGCTGCACGCTTAGATGCTGCGCTGTAATTCGGGGCCAAATTGTGCCCCAAGCAGGTGTAAACCCTCGATCAACTGCTGCCAAGCCGGGGCAAGGGCAGTGGGTTTGCCCTTCACCCCCAGCTCGATGTGCATGCCGTATTCGGGGTGGTCAACACTGGGCAGGCTAAAGACCTTGACCTCGGGGTGGGCAGCTTCGATGGCTTCCATCAGCGGGGTGAGGGCCGATTCCTGGGCCTTAAACAAAATGATGGAGCGCTCGCTATACGCATGTCGTTGCTGCACCGCGCGGTGATGCTGGTCTAGCGCCCAGGCCACCATGGGCCAGGCCATGACGGGAAAGCCCGGCACGCAGTGCAGCCACGCGCCCTGCGGACCCCGGCAGCTAAAGCCGGGAATGCGGTTAAACGGGTTGGGGATGATCTGTGCCCCCTGGGGCAGCACGCCCATTTGCAAGCGCTGCAGGTTGTCGGCGCGCTCGGGCTGGAACGGCTCGCCTTTTTCGGCGGCCATCTCCTGCATGCGCTGGGTAATCAAGTCCTGCGCCTGGGGGTGGGGCAGCAGCGGCACCTGCAGCGCAGCAGCTACGCATTGGCGGGTGTGGTCGTCGGGCGTTGCGCCAATGCCGCCAAAGCTGAACACCACGTCCGTGCCTGCGCTGGCGCGGCGCAGTACGTCGGTCAGGCGCGGGCGCTCATCGCCCACGTATTCGGCCCAGGCCAGGCTGCAGCCGCGTTCGGCCAGCAGTTCAATCACTTTGGGCAGGTGCTTGTCCTGGCGCTTGCCCGAGAGAATTTCATCGCCAATGATGACCGCGCCAAACCGGGTCTGTGGGGTGGTACTGGGCATGGTGAGACACGAAAACCCGCAATACCCCAAGAGCATGCGAGCGAGGCCAGAAAGGTAGTTAGGGGGAAGGAAAGAGAAAACATGCGGCGCTTGCGCGTATCAACGCTTTGCGCAGGCCAATCAAGCGGGCGATTTTGCCACAGCATGCGGCTATCCCCGCGCCGATCCGATCAGCATCCTGAGTCCCGGGGAGCCCCTGCAGATCGGCTGTCCAGCATACGTGTGGCGTATTCCCGTGCCTCTTGGCGGCTTCCCACCGCGCATGCCTACACTGCAAGCATCTTCTACTTGCTTCTGCTTCATCGCCATAAGGAACGCACCATGATTGAACGCCGCCCCTTCGATAGCCTGGGCCATGCCGACCACGGTTGGCTGAACGCCAAACACCATTTTTCCTTTGCCGACTACCACGACACCCAGCGCATGCACTGGGGGACGCTGCGCGTCTGGAACGACGACACCATCCAGGCCGGCACGGGCTTTCCGCCCCACCCCCACGCCAATATGGAAATCATCACCTATGTGCGCCAGGGGGCCATCACCCACCGCGACAGCCTGGGCAACACCGGGCGTACCGTAGCGGGCGATGTGCAGGTGATGAGTGCCGGCACCGGCATCGAACACTCGGAATACAACCTGGAGTCCGAGCCCACAACCATTTTCCAGATTTGGATCTTCACCAACGAACGCGGCGCAGCCCCCTCCTGGGGCACCAAACCCTTTCCCAAGGGCGAGCGGGCCGGGCAATTCGTCGCCCTGGCCAGCGGCATCGCAGGCGATACGGGCGCCCTGCCCATCCGCACCGACGCCCGGGTACTGGGTGCCAGCCTGCAAGCAGGGGAAAGCGCCGAATACCACTTTGCCGATGCACAGCGCCGAGGCTACCTGGTGCCCGCCCAAGGCAAGGTAGAAGTTAACGGCGTAACCATCGCAGCGCGTGACGGCTGCGCCATTGCCGGGGAGCGCGTCATTCGCGTCACCGCCCTGGAAGACTGCGAGCTGGTGCTAGTGGATAGTTCTGCGGCCTAAACCCACTAGGGTCTCGGTGGTTGCTTATCTTCTAGACACAGCAGCTGCCGAGCTTCGCCATAGCGTAGATCTAGGCGTAAGTTTTGGAGGGAGAGGGGATGCCTACGCCGCGTGGAAGCCATCTGCAGTGGATGGTTGCGTGTAGAAAAAGTGAACAAAATCAAAATGTTGGAGCGGGTGAAGGGAATCGAACCCTCGTATGAAGCTTGGGAAGCTGCCGTTCTACCATTGAACTACACCCGCTTGGGAAGCCGCAAATTCTAGCACGCCGTTTGCCGTGGTTTTTCATTTACCGGGGTGTTTGTGGCAGCGCCCCCAGGCTGCGCTGGCTGCAAAACTGGTGCTGCGCTCCGGTGATGGGGTCGGTAAACGCCACCGCTTGGGCCAGTAGGCGCAAGGGGCGGGAGAAATCCCCTGCGGGCGCATCGTCCACTACGGGGTAGAGGCCATCGCCCAGCAGCCCCAGGCCCAAGGTGGCCATGTGTACACGCAGCTGGTGGCGTTTGCCGCTGATGGGCTCCAGCCGGTAGCGGCCCCAATGCAGGTTGTGTTCCAGCAACTGCATGCGGGTAAAGCTGTTGGGGGGGCCCGGCACTTCCTGCATGCGGATGAAGTGGCCGCTTTCGGCCATGCGGCTGGCGTGTTCGCGCGGGAATGGGATGTCTGGCCGGTAGGGAGCGATGGCCTCGTACACCTTGTGTACGCTGCGGTCGCGAAACAGCGCTTGGTAGGCGCCCCGGTCGGCGCGGCGGGTGGAGAGCAGCACCAGGCCGGCAGTGTCTCGGTCAATGCGGTGGATGGGAGACAGGTCGGGCAGGCCCAGGGTGTTTTTCAGCTGCACCAGCAAGGTGTTTTGCACGTAGCGCCCGCCGGGGGTTACGGGCAGGAAATGCGGCTTGTCGGCTACGACCAGATGCGCGTCCTGGTACAGCACCTGGGCGTGAAACGGCATGGGGGGCTCTTGCGCCACTTCGCGGTAGTAGTACACGCGCAGGCCCGCCAGGAAGGGGGTACTTGCCGTTACCAGGCGGCCCAGCTCGTCCACCACTTCCCCTGCGGCCATGCGCCGCAGCCAATCGGCCAGGGGGACGGCGGGCAGGCGCTGGCACAAATACGCCAAGGTGCTACCGCTGCCCTGGCTGGGCAGCACCACGCAACTGGGTTTGACACCCGCACGAATGGGCAGCACTTGGGGGTCGTGGGGGTTGTACATAAAAACTATGATTTACATAGCTGGTTGCGCTGGTATTTATTGAATTTCAGCTATAAACCATGCTGAAATCTAATAAACACCAGCGCTAACAGCTATGAATTTGAATACTTCTTCTGCAGCATGACCCGCACGATGGCCTGGGCCTGGGCTTGGGCAGCGCCCCGGTGGGCCTGGGCAAAAGCCAGGGCTGCTTGGTGGGCCGCTTCCAGGGCATGGGGATGGTGCAGCCAGCCGATGGCCAGGGTTAGCGCTTGCGCTATGTCTTGGGCGCGTTGTGCGGCGCCGCTGGCGCAGGCTTGTTCGGCCGCTTGGCTGAAGTTGAAGGTATGCGGCCCCAGCACCAGCGGGCAGGCGCAGGCAGCCGCTTCAATCAAATTCTGTCCGCCCAGGGGGGCAAAGCTGGCCCCCAGCAGCCCGGCGTGGGCGCTGGCGTAGTACAGGGGCATTTCGCCCAGGCTGTCGCCCAGCCAGACATCCACATCGTGCGGGGGCAGGCGCTCGCCCCACTGGCTGCGCCGGGCAACGCGCAGGCCAGCTTGGGTCAAGAGCTGCTCCACCGCCGCAAAGCGCGGGGGGTGGCGCGGCACGATGAGCCATTGCACCTGCTGGGCATCAGGGTTATTGCGCCAGGCATCCAGCCAGGCTTGTTCTTCCCCCTCGCGGGAGCTGGCCAGCAGCAGCACCGGGCGGCGGCTGGCCGCGCGCCAGGCAGCGCCTTGGGCCAGCAGGGCGGGGTCGGGCTGGGCATCAAACTTCAAATTTCCCAGCACGTTGGGGGTGGGGGCGCCCAGCTGCGCCAGGCGCTCGGCGTCTTCCTGGGTCTGTGCCAGGACTGCAGCCAAGGCGGCATACGCCGGGCGCGAGAGGCTGGCCCAGCGCCGGGCCCCGGCAAAAGAGCGGGCATTGAGCCGCGCATTGGCCAGCACCAGCGGCACCCCGGCCTTGCTGCAGGCGGCAACCAGGTTGGGCCAGACTTCGGTTTCCATCAACACGCCCACCAGGGGCTGGAATTGCTGCACAAAGCGCTGCACGGCGCTGGGGGTGTCCCAGGGCAGCCAGACTTGCACGTCTCCGGGTTGTAAAAGGGCTTCGCCCGCTTCCCGGCCTGTGGCGGTGCTGTGGGTCAGCAGCAGGCGCAACTGCGGAAGGTTGGCCCGCAGCGCCGCCAGCAGCAGTGCAGCGGCCCGGGTCTCCCCCAGCGAGACGGCGTGTATCCACAGCCACTGCCCGGCACCGTCGCGCCCCAGGTTGTCGGGCTGGTAGTAGCCAAAGCGTTCGGGCAGCGCCTGGGCGTAGCCGGGCTCGGCCTGGGCGCGGCGGCGCAGCTTGCGCCGTAGCAGGGGCTGTGCGGCCCATGCCAGCACACTGTAGAGAGCACGTGCCCAAGCCATGTGATTGCCTAGGCTTTAGTGCGCGGCGCTGCCCACTTGGGCATCGGGCTTGACCTGGCGCAGCGCAGCCAGCATGGCCGCTTCAATGCGCTTCAGGGCGGCGGGGGTGTGGCCTTCAAAGCGCAGCACCAGCACCGGGGTGGTGTTGCTGGCGCGAATCAGGCCAAAGCCATCGGGCCAATCCACGCGCAGGCCGTCGATGGTGGAGATTTCCGCCGGGGCGCTAAACAACTGCGGGGCCAGGGCCTGCAGCTGTGCGGCCAGGGCGTGGGGTTCGCCCTCGGCGCAGGCCACGTTCAGCTCGGGCGTGCTGTGGCTGAGCGGCAGGGCGTTGAGCACGGCGCTGGGGTCACTACTGCGGCTGACAATTTCCAGCAGGCGGCAACCTGCGTAGGTGCCGTCGTCAAAGCCGTACCAGCGTTCTTTAAAGAAGATGTGGCCGCTCATCTCGCCGCCCAGGGGGGCGTTGAGTTCTTTCATGCGGGCTTTAACCAGGGAATGGCCGGTTTTATACATATGCGGCACGCCCCCGGCAGCGCGAATCGCCGGTGCCAGTTGCTGGCTGCATTTGACGTCAAACAAAATGGGGGCGCCCGGGTTGCGCGAGAGCACGTCCTGGGCGAACAGCACCAGTTGGCGGTCGGGGAAGATGTTTTGGCCGTCCTTGGTGACGATGCCCAGGCGGTCGCCGTCGCCATCAAAGGCCAGGCCCAGCTCGGCATCGGTGGTGGCCAGGGCGTGCATCAGGTCTTGCAGGTTCTCGGGCTTGCTGGGGTCGGGGTGGTGGTTGGGGAAGGTGCCGTCCACCTCGGAAAACAGCTCGACCACCTCGCAGCCCAGGGCGCGGAAGATGCCCGGTGCCGTGGCCCCGGCAATGCCGTTGCCGCTATCGACAACGATTTTCATGGGGCGCTGCAAGGTCACATCACCCAGGATGCGCGCTTGGTAGGCGGGCAGCACATCGGCCTGGCGCAGGCTGGCACCGCCTTGCAACTGCCAGTCTTGCGCCTGGATGCAGCGCAGCAGGCTTTGGATTTCTTCGCCATAAATAGCGCGACCCGCCAGCACCATCTTGAAGCCGTTGTAGTCCTTGGGGTTGTGGCTGCCCGTGACCTGGATGCCGCTGGCGCACAGGGTGCTGGCAGCAAAATACAGCATGGGGGTGGTGCAGGGGCCGATGTCGATCACGCTCACGCCCACGTCCATCAGCCCGGCGATCAAGGCCGTAGCCAGCTCCGGCCCGGACAGGCGGCCATCACGCCCTACGGCCACGGTGGTTTGTTCAGCCTGCCGCGCCGCCATGCCAAAGGCCCGGCCCAGGGCGCGGGCCACGTCGGCATTCAAGGTCGTGGGCACGATGCCGCGCACATCGTAGGCTTTGAAAATAGAGGGGGAGATTTGCATGGAGCCAGACCGAGGGGAGAAAAAAAAAGCGGGGCATTGCTGCCCCGCCGCATTGTAGTGGCGCAAATTTATGCCTAGACCGTAGCCAGCAGTTCCTTGACTTGGTTGAGGGCGCTGGGGTCCTCCATGGTGGTCAGGTCACCGGGGTCACGCTGTTCGGCCACCGCTTGCAGGGCGCGACGCAGCAGCTTGCCGCTGCGGGTTTTGGGCAGCAGGTTGACGAACAGCACCCGTGCCGGGCGGGCAACCGCGCCCAATTGGCCGTCAACTTGCTTCATCACTTCGGCTTCTAGTGCCGCTTGTCCTTCCTGGGTAGCGACTTGCTCGGGGTGGCGGGCTACGGCAAAAGCCATGGCTACCTGGCCCTTGAGCTTGTCGGCCACGCCCACCACGGCCACTTCGGCAATACCGGCATGGCTGCTGATGCTTTCTTCGATCTCCCGGGTACCCAGGCGGTGGCCAGCCACGTTGATCACGTCGTCCGTGCGGCCCAGGATGAAGTAGTAGCCGTCTGCATCGCAAATGCCCCAGTCAAAGGTGCTGTAAATCTGGCGGCCAGGGATGCTGCTCCAGTAGGTGTTGACAAAGCGCTCATCGTCCCCCCACACGGTTTGCAGACAACCGGGGGGCAGCGGCCCTTCGATGGCCAGCACGCCCTTTTGGTTGGGCTCAACCAGCTCCTGGCCGGTGCCTTCGTCAATCAGCTTGACGTTAAAGCCATACACCGCACGGCCTGGGCTGCCAAAGCGGCTGGCTTGTTGTTCTACGCCATTGCACAGGGTGAGGATGGGCCAGCCGGTTTCGGTCTGCCAGTAGTTGTCGATGATGGGCACTTGCAAAGCACCGCTAATCCACTGCGCGGTGGGTTCATCCAGCGGCTCACCAGCCAGCCACAGGGCTTGCAGGCTGGAGAGGTCGTATTTCTCCAGATAGGCCGGGTCTTGTTTTTTCAGCACCCGCACCGCCGTGGGGGCCGAAAACATGTGCGTGACGCGGTATTTTTCCACCAGGCTCCACCAGATACCGGCATCCGGGCGCACAGGCAGGCCCTCGTACATGATGGTGGCCATGCCGGCAATCAGCGGGCCATAGACGATGTAGCTGTGCCCCACCACCCAGCCGATATCGCTGGTGCTAAAGAAAGTCTGCCCCGCCTGCGCATGAAAAATATGCTGCATGCTCGCAGCCAGCGCCACGGCGTAGCCGCCGGTATCGCGTTGCACGCCCTTGGGCTTGCCCGTGGTGCCGCTGGTGTAGAGGATGTAACTGGGGTCGGTGGATTGCACCCAGGTGCAGGGCACCGAAGCGTTCAGGTGCTGCGCGCGCAAGTCGCCCCACAGGTGGTCACGCCCCGCTTGCAGCGGCAGGGGGGCCAGGCCGCGGTCAACCAGCAATACGGCGGCGGGCTGGTGTTTTGCCAGGGCCAGGGCTTCATCCAGCAGTGGTTTATAGGCCACCGCCTTGCCCCCGCGCGAGCCGGCATCGGCGCTAATAACCACCTTGGGCTGGGCATCGTCGATACGCGAAGCCAGCGACACGGCGGCAAAGCCCCCAAACACTACGCTATGGATAGCGCCCAGGCGGGCGCAGGCCAGCATGGCAAAGGCGGCCTCGGCAATCATAGGCATGTAGATTTGCACCCGGTCGCCCTTTTGCACTCCCAGCGCTTGCAGTGCAGCGGCCATGCGCTGCACCTCTTGGTGCAGTTGGGCAAAGCTGTAGGTGACTTCTGTATGGGTTTCGGTGGATACGGCAATCAGCGCAGGCTGGTCGGCGCGGTCTTGCAGATGGCGATCGACCGCGTTATGGCAGAGGTTCAACTGACCATCGGCAAACCAGCGGGCAAAAGGCGGGTGGTGGTAGTCACAGGCTTGGCTGGGCTGGCTGTGCCAGTCAATCAAGCGGGCTTGCTCCAACCAAAACGCATCGCGTGTTTCCGGGGCGATGGATTGGCGGTAAAAATCGGCATACTGGGGCATGGTGTTTGTCTCCTTTTGTCGTAATTAGTGTCATTCTTTATAAAACACTCTTGCGCAAAACTGACAAATCAACCCCATCAGTATTTCTGCGGAGCAGCATTGTCCGCTTGGCAACATTTCTATGATTTCAAAGGATTTTTTATGTGGCTGTTAAGCGTAGCCGTGCTGTTGGCGCTCCTCAAATACCTGGTGCAGCAAGAAATCTTGGCCTGGGCCTGGGTGGCGCAGTTGTCGTGGTGGTGGGTGATCGGCGTTTTTGGCGCAACAGCGGCCTGGTGGGCCTATGCCGATGCCTCGGGCCTGACCACCCGCAAAGCCCAGGAGCGCCTGGCCGAGCGCAAATTGGAGCGTGAGCGCAAAAATCGCGAAGCCCTGGGGGCCCGCCCCCGGCGTGGCAAGTAACGGGACAGCTAAACCCAACAGCTACTAGCGCTTGTCGTGGGCTGGGGTCGTTAATTACGCATACCAAGGGGTGTTTCAGCCTGGGGTTTGGGGCTGGGCAGCAGGCCCTGCTGGGCATAATGACCCATCTTGGCCCGCGTGGGCGGGCCTTTGGTTTGACTTGAAGAGACACGCTATGCCTGCTTACCGCTCCAAAACCTCCACCGCTGGCCGCAATATGGCTGGTGCCCGTGCCCTGTGGCGTGCCACGGGGATGAAAGACGCCGACTTTCAAAAGCCCATCATCGCGGTGGTCAACTCCTTTACCCAGTTTGTGCCCGGCCACGTGCACCTCAAAGACATGGGGCAACTGGTGGCGCGGGAAATTGAGGCAGCGGGCGGCGTTGCCAAAGAGTTCAACACCATTGCTGTCGATGACGGCATCGCCATGGGGCACGACGGCATGCTGTATTCCCTGCCCAGCCGGGATGTGATTGCCGACTCGGTCGAATACATGGTCAACGCCCACTGCGCGGACGCCATGGTGTGTATCTCCAATTGCGACAAAATCACCCCCGGCATGCTGATGGCCGCCATGCGCCTGAACATTCCAGTGATTTTTGTCTCCGGTGGGCCGATGGAAGCGGGCAAGGTCTCGCTTCTCAAACCCGAAACCAAGACTTTCCACGCGAAAAAGCTCGATTTGATCGACGCCATGGTCATGGCCGCAGACGAGCATGCCACCGATGCCGAGGTTGCAGAAGTGGAGCGCAGCGCCTGCCCCACCTGCGGTTCTTGTTCGGGCATGTTTACCGCCAACTCCATGAACTGCTTGACTGAAGCCATGGGCCTGGCCCTGCCCGGCAACGGCACGCTTTTGGCCACCCACGCCGATCGGGAAGCCCTGTTCAAACAGTCCGGGCGGCGCATTGTCGAGTTGACGCGCCAGTACTACGAAGGTGGCGATGAGCGCGTCCTGCCGCGCTCCGTGGGCTTTAAGGCATTTGAAAACGCCATGGCGCTGGATATTGCCATGGGCGGCTCCACCAACACCATCTTGCACCTGCTGGCCATTGCCCAGGAAGCCGAGATCGCCTTCACCATGCAGGACATTGACCGCCTCTCGCGCGTCATTCCCCAGTTGTGCAAGGTAGCGCCCAACACTGAGAAGTACCACGTCGAAGACGTACACCGCGCAGGCGGCATTTTCGCCATCCTGGGTGAGCTCGACCGCGCCGGCAAGCTGCATACCGACACGCCCACCGTCCACGCGCCTTCCCTGGGCGATGCCTTGGCGCACTGGGACGTGGTGCGCACCCAGGACGAAGCGGTGCACACCTTCTATAAAGCCGGCCCTGGGGGCATCCCCACCCAAGTGGCGTTTAGCCAAAGCGCCCGCTGGCCCAGTCTGGACCTGGACCGCGCCCTGGGCTGTATCCGCTCGTACGACCATGCCTTTAGCAAGGAAGGCGGCTTGGCGATTTTGGTCGGCAATATCGCCCTGGACGGCTGCGTTGTGAAAACCGCAGGCGTAGACGATTCCATCCTGGTGTTTGAAGGCCCGGCCCACGTGGTCGAAAGCCAGGACGAAGCCGTCGCCCACATCCTGGGCGACCAGGTCAAGGCCGGTGACGTGGTCGTGGTGCGCTATGAGGGCCCCAAGGGCGGCCCCGGCATGCAGGAGATGCTCTACCCCACCAGCTACATCAAGAGCAAAGGCCTGGGCGCTGCCTGTGCACTACTCACCGACGGACGCTTTTCGGGGGGTACCTCTGGCTTATCGATTGGCCACTGCTCGCCCGAAGCGGCAGCGGGCGGCGCTATTGGCCTGGTGCAAAACGGCGACCGCATCCGCATCGACATTCCCAACCGCAGCATCAATGTGCTGGTCAGTGATGAAGAACTGGCCCGCCGCCGTGCTGCACAAGACGCCCAGGGCTGGAAGCCTGCGGCGCCGCGCCCGCGTAAAGTCTCTGCAGCGCTAAAAGCCTATGCCAAGCTGGTGACCAGTGCCGATAAAGGCGCCGTGCGCGACATCAGCCTGCTGGATTGAATGGCGGGAAACAGCCCCGCGTGTAAAAACCAAGGGGACAGGGGGCCACTCGCGCGGCCCTAGTCCTCTTCTTTTTTGGCCTTGTGGATGATGGTGGGCTCCAGCGCCACTGGCGGTTGGAGCAGTGGTAAACCTGGCAGCAAGTCAGCCAGGGTGTATTGGTCCAAATGGGCTAAAAACGCTTTGAGCGCCCCATCCAAAATATTTGTCAGGCGGCAATTGCCTGCCAACAGGCAACTGCTCGAATCATCCAAAAAGCATTCCACCAACGCCAGGCTCGGCTCAATACTGCGCACCACCGCACCTACACGAATTTCAGCCGGTGGGTAGGCCAGGCGGATACCGCCGCCCTTGCCACGCACCGTGGTCAGCCACCCTTGCAGCGCCAGCTGGTGGGTGACTTTCATCAAATGGGTTTGGGAGATTTGCTGCGCCTGCGCTACTTCGGCGATAGTGCACAGGCGATCGGGGTGCTGGGCCACATGCATAAGCAGGCGTAGCGCAAAATCAGTGAGAGAGGTCAGTCGCATGGTGGCTTAAATATAGAATTTTTATGAATCTATTTCAAAATACTCTCACATATTACAAACGCACCCTGTGTATAGAGGTTTTGGTCTAGATCAGAAACCATCCATGTTATAGGGCGTAAACGCCCGGGAAATCAATGATGAATGCTATTAAAAACAAAGTGATTTTGGGCTGTGTGACCGCCCTGGCCGCCGTGACGTTGGTCGGCTGCGCCAGTGCACCCAACAAGACTGCCCCCGATGGCGTGCTTGTGCAGCGCAGCGCCCAAGGTGAAGTGCAACAGGCCGCGTTTGCCCCGCGCCCCGTGACATGCGACCAGCCCTTGAACTGCCCCGTGTTGGGTCTGGCCTGGACGGCAGACAAACCCAAGCAGGCCGTACTGACGGCTGGTTTTACCCGGGGTGCGCACCCGCCTATCGAGATGGTCGAATTCCTGGCCCGCCCCTACGGCCCCATGCGTGTGCGGGCGCTGGCAGCCGAACAAGCTGACGACCAAGCCGCTGGCAACAGCAAGATCACTGGTTTGGTGCGCTTTCAGCTCCCCATTGAAACGCTGGAGCGCCTGGCCACCTCGCACGGCGTATTGGTGCGCCTGCACGCCGGTGGTCATGTCTACGAAGAGACCATGATGACCGGCGAACATGCCAGCCCGGCGTTTAACGCCACCAAGCGTTGGCTACAGCAAATCTACCAAGGCACGGATAAGGAAGAGGCCCTGGGCCTGCGCGGCATCTTCGCCTCGGAGCCTTATCAACGCTAAGCACCGCAGTTTTTATGCCTAGACAGGGGCAGGCGGGAAAATTTAGGCATGATTGCGGGTTTTTCCCAAACACACGCAAGCGATGATTGATATTCAGGATCTGTCCCTGACCTACCGGGGCGCCCAAGGGCCGGTGCATGCCTTAAAGAACATCCAACTGCATATCAATGCAGGGGAAATCTTCGGCATCATCGGGCGCAGCGGCGCCGGGAAAAGCTCCTTGGTGCGCTGCATCAACCTGCTCAACCGCCCCAGCAGTGGGCGCATGGTGGTCAATGGCCGGGACTTGATGCAGCTTGGCGCTGCCCAACTGCGCCAGGCGCGCCAGGAAATTGGCATGGTGTTTCAGCACTTTAATTTGCTGTCCTCGCGCACCGTATTCGATAACGCAGCGCTGCCGCTGGAGCTCGCTGGCGTAGGCCGTGCAGAAATTGCCCAACGTGTCATGCCGCTGTTGGAGCTGGTGGGGCTGGCCCACTTGGCCGACCGCTACCCGGCGCAAATCTCTGGCGGGCAAAAGCAGCGCGTGGGTATTGCCCGGGCCTTGGCCAGCAACCCCAAGGTGCTGCTCTCAGACGAGGCCACCAGTGCGCTGGACCCCGAAACCACCCGCTCCATCTTGGACTTGCTGCGCCAGGTCAACCGCGAGCTGGGCGTCACCGTCGTGCTCATTACCCACCAAATGCAGGTCATCAAGCACATTGCCGACCGCGTTGCGGTGATGGACGCCGGCCAGGTGGTGGAAATGGGGCCGGTGCTCCAGGTATTTACCCAGCCGCAGCAAGCCATCACCCACAGCCTGATCGACGAAATCGTGCCCCAGGAGCTGCCCGCCAGCGTGCTCGCGCGCGTCCAGACCCTGGCAGCCCAACTGCCCGCCCACCAAACCGGGCAATTGCTGCGCCTGGCCTATGCGGGCGACTCTGCCTACCAGCCTGTGCTGTCGCACCTGATTCGGGAGCTGGGGCTGGATTTATCCATCCTGCATGGGCAAATTGACGAAATTCAGGGTCAGACCTTTGGCTCCTTGGCCGTGTTTGCCAGTGGGCAAGCGGCGCAAATCCAGGCGGCCATGGGGTATCTAGAACGCAGCGGCGTGCAGGTGCAGGCCGTAGCGCAGGGAGAACACAATGTTTGAAAACTTCTCACCCATGATGCTGGAGCTGTTTGCCGATGCGCTGTGGGAGACCGTCGTCATGGTCGGCGTCTCCGGCGTGTTGGGCGCTTTGTTTGGCATTCCCCTGGGCGTGTTTTTACGCCTGACCGACCAAGGCGGGGTGCTGCAAAACGCGCCGCTCAATGCCACGGTTGGCGGCATCGTCAACGCCGCACGCTCCACGCCTTTCATTATTTTGCTGGTGGCCATCATTCCCTTTACCCGCTGGGTGACGGGCACGTCCATTGGCACCTGGGCCGCCGTGGTGCCCCTGACCGTCGCGGTTGCCCCTTTCATCGCCCGCCTGGTGGAAACCGCGCTGCGCGAGGTCGATAGCGGCCTGGTGGAAGCGGCCCAATCCATGGGCGCCACCACCAGCCAAATCGTCTTCAAGGTGCTGTTGCCCGAAGCCATGCCCGGCATCGTGGCGGCGCTCACCATCAGCTTGGTGAGCTTGACGGGCTACTCCGCCATGGCCGGAGCCGTCGGCGGCGGTGGCTTGGGGGACTTGGGCATTCGCTACGGCTACCAGCGCTTTTTGCCCGATGTCATGCTGGCCGTGGTGGTGATCTTGATTGTGTTCGTCCAGGCCATCCAAAGCTTTGGCGACTGGCTGGTACGGCGCATGAGCCATAAATAAGAAGCCCTAGGAAGCCGCGAAGGCGCTGTCCCGCACAGGGGTAGCGCCCCTTTTTTATGGATCCAGGCGGGCCAGGGCTTCAAGCAGGCCCCATTGGTTGGCCAGAATCTGGTATTGCCCGGTTTGGCCGGTTTTTTGGCTCTCGCCCTCAATCACCACCACGTTGCCCAGGGCCTGGGCTGGCGATAGGGGTTTGATTTTGTCGTACTGGTACTTTTCGGCAATGTCGCCGCGAAAGCTGATCAGCTTGGGGTTGCCGGTGCCCATTTGTTGGGCGTGGATGCTCAAGGTGCGCTGGCGGGTCACTTCGCTCAGGCCTTGGGTGATGGCTTTTTCCAGGGACGGGGGCGTGGTGTTGTCGGTCATGGGCTGCAGGCTCTTTGTTACCAAGATAGCTGGGCATCATGCCAGCCCGCTGTCGGCTTGGTAAGGGGATAAGGCCCGATAGCGCTACCCCTGTAGGTTTGCTGCGACGCTGGGCAAAAAAATGCCGCCCGGCAGGGGCGGCAGTGGGGTCAAGTGCTAGGCGCGCGTGCTGTATTTAGAACGCGGGCACTACGGCACCTTTGTATTTTTCTTCAATGAATTTTTTGGTTTCGGGGCTGTGCAGGGCTTGCATCAGCTTGGCGATGTCGGCGCTGTCGGCCTGGTCCTTACGGGCCGCCACGATGTTGGTGTAGGGCGAATCGGCCCCTTCAATGAACAGCGCATCCTTGGTGGGGTTGAGCTTGGCTTCCATGGCGTAGTTGGTGTTGATGAGAGCCAGGTCTACGTCCGCCAGGGCGCGGGGCAGCAAGGGGGCTTCCAGCTCTTTGAACTTGAGTTTTTTCGGGTTCTTCACCACATCCAGCGGGGTGGGGGTCAGGCTAGCGGGGTCTTTGAGCTCAATCAGCCCTTGCTTGGCCAGCAAGATCAAGGCGCGGCCACCGTTGGAGGGGTCGTTGGGGATGGCTACCGTGGCGCCGTCTTTGAGTTCGCTCACGTTTTTAATTTTGCTGGAATAGGCGCCAAAGGGCTCCACGTGCACTTTGCCGTTGGGCACTTGCACCAGATCGGTCTTGCGGTCTTTGTTGTAGCTGTCCAGGTAGGGCTGGTGCTGGAAGAAGTTGGCGTCCAACTGCTTGTCTTGCACGGCGGCGTTGGGTTGCACGTAATCGCTAAATTCTTTTACCTGCAGTTCCAGCCCCTGGGCCTTGAGCTGGGGTTTGATGAAGTTCAGAATTTCTGCGTGCGGCACGGCGGTGGCGGCTACTTTCAGAACGTCAGCGGCTTGGGCGGAGAAAGCCAGGGTGGCGATAGCCACGGCGGTGAGGGTTTTTTTCAGCATGGTTGGTATCAAATTAAAAAATCGGCACACCCTTGGGGTGATCAACCGCCAAGGACAGGAGCAGCAAGTGTAGCGCCAGCTACGAGGGCCGGGTTCAACAAAAAGGTTGTTTGGTTATAAGAAAAACAATCTTTATACAAATAAAGCTGTTTAACGGCGGCGATTCAAGCGGGGACGGCAGTTAGCGCAGCAGCTCCAGCAAGCGCTCCAGGCCACCAGCGTCAATACACACCTGCGCCTGGCTGCGCACGCGCGGCTTGGCGTGGTAGGCCACCGACAGGCCCGCCGCCTGCATCATGGGAATGTCGTTGCTACCGTCGCCCACCGCAATGCACTGTGCGGGGCTGATGCCCAGCAGGCTGGCTACTTCCAGCAGGGTGCGGCGTTTTTCCGCGCCGTCGCAAATATCGCCCCAGCATTGGGTGACCAGGCCGCCGGTGAGTACGCCACCCTGCAGCTCCAGTACGTTGGCGCGCACAAAATCAATTTGCAGCAGGCCACGCACGTATTCCGCAAAAAAGGTAAAGCCGCCGGAGACCAGCAGTACCTTGAGCCCCGCAGCCTGCGCAGCCTGCACCAATTCTCGAGCGCCGGGGGACAGTTGCAGGCGCTCTTGGCGCACTTGCAGCATTTGTGCCTCGGTCACGCCCTGTAGTTGGGCCACGCGCTGGCGCAGGCTGTCTTTAAAGTCGGTGATCTCGCCGCGCATGGTGGCCTCGGTGATAGCGGCCACCTGGGCTTTTTTACCGGTCACGTCGGCAATTTCGTCGATGCACTCGATGGTGATCAGGGTCGAATCCATGTCGAACGCTATCAACTGGTAATCGGCCAGGCGCATATCTTGGGCGGGGCGGGGCAGGTTTTGAACGATCAGGCCAGGGGCAATTTCTTGGGACATAGTGCAAAAAATCTGGAGTTGGAATCTAGAGTTGGGTATTTAAATTCGTAGCTGCTCGCGCTTATGCAGCAAGGGCTAGAGCCCGATTTTGCTTAAAACTATACGGTCACAGCACCGGGCGCTATTGTCGCTGCGCCCGGACATGAAAAAACGGAGCCGCAGCTCCGTTGGTGGGATGGGGGAGAAGAGGGCGAAGGGCTGGCTTAGCGCGCCTGGCTGCGCTTGCCGTCTTTGTCCAGTTGGAAGACGACGAACTCAAAGTTCTTCAAATCGCCCTTTTTATCGAAGGCCACCGGGCCAATGACCGTATCGAAACTGTGGCTGTGCATGTAGTCGGCGGCTTTGCGCGGGTCTGGCCCTACGGCTTGCAGCGTTTGGTGCAGCACCTGCATGGCTGCGTAGGCAGGCATTTGGTAGGCCCCATTGGCCGGGCGCTTGGCCTGGGCAAAGGCGTTGACCACGGCCTGGTTGCTGGGGCGCTGGCTGAAGTCGGCGGGGTAGGTAAACATCATCCCGTCCACTGCGGGGCCGGCAATTTCCAGCAGGCTTTGGTTGAATGCGCCTTCTGCGCCCATGAACTGGGTCTGCAGGCCTTGCTCCTTGGCTTGGCGCAGCAGCAGCCCCATCTCTGGCGGGTAGCCGCCAAAGAACACCACGTCGGGCTTGATGGTCTTGAGCTTGGTAATCACGGCCGAGTAGTCGCTGTCGCCTGCGTTGATGCCGTCGTACAGGGCGGGCTCTGCGCCAAGTTTTTCCAGCCCCAGCTTGACCTGTTGGGCTACGCCTGCGCCATAGGTTTGCTTGTCGTGCAGCACGACGATGGTTTTGGGCTTGAGGCGGGTGACGATGAAGCTGGCGGCAAACGGGCCTTGCTGGTCATCGCGGCCAATGGTGCGAAAGAAGTGGTGGCCTTTGAGGTCATCCGTCACCTTGGGTGCCGTGGCGCCGGGGGTGATGGCGACGATGCCCTCGTCCTCATAGATACGGGCCGCTGGTACGGTCACGCCCGAGCAAACGTGCGCCACGGCAAACTTGGCCCCGGCGTTGAGCACCCGGTTCGCAGCTTGCACGGCCTGCTTGGGCTCGCAGGCATCGTCAATCAGTACCGGCTCGTACAGGCGGCCATCCAGGCCCCCAGCGGCGTTCAGCGTTTCAATGGCGGTGAGCACGCCGGCCTTGAGCTGATCGCCGTATTGGGTATTGGGCCCCGTCATCGGGGCGGGCACGCCAATCAAAATGGGCTCTGGGGCGGCCCAAGCCGGGGCGCTGCAAAAGGTGGCCGCAGCGGCCAGGGCCAAGCTGGCGCGTAAAAAAGTGGTGCGGTGCATAGAGACGGATCCTGTGTCAAGCAAAGAGGGGGATTGTCGAAGCCATGACCCGTGGCGCAGCACCTGGGATTTCCCGGCATTGGGCACGATTACAACAATTCCTAGGTGTTTAAGAACGTGTTGACGCGCTTCACGTGCAGAGCGTCAACACGTTCTAAAGTCCCACCGGAGACAAAATTTATTGGCAGCTGTTTCTAGAATGGTTGTTTTGGAACGTTCGTTCTATTTTTAAAAAGGAGAGATCCCCATGCCGGTGCATTACCAAGTCCACAGCGATGTGGCTGTTTTGACCCTTGACCAGCCCCCCGTCAACAGCCTAGGGCTGGCCATGCGCCAAGCTTTGGCACAGGCGCTGCAACGCGCCCAGGACGACGCCCAGGTGCAGGCCATTGTGCTGACCGGCGCGGGCAAAGCCTTCTCGGGCGGTGCAGACATCACCGAATTTGGCCAGGACGCCGCCTTTGCCGAACCCAATCTGCACACCGTGATTGCCATGGCCGAGAGCTGCAGCAAGCCCATCGTCACCGCACTGCACAGCGTGTGCATGGGCGGCGGTCTGGAGCTGGCGCTGGCCTGCCACTACCGCATTGCCGCGCCCGACTGCAAGCTGGGCCTGCCCGAAGTGAAACTGGGCCTGCTGCCCGGCGCAGGCGGCACCCAGCGCCTGCCGCGCGCCCTGGGGGTGGAGCCCGCGCTGAACATGATCGTCAGCGGCGAGCCCGTGCCCGCCGCCCTGCTGGCCCAGGTGCCGGGGCAAAAGCTCATTACCCAACTGGCTGCCAGCGCCGCCAGCCTGGGCGAAGAAGCCCTGGCCTTGGCCCGCAGCGTAGCCAGCGTGCGCCCGCTGCCCCTGGTGGCCGCCCTGCGTGCCCAGCATCCGCAAGGCGATGCCTACTTTCAATTTGCCCGCAACATGGTCAAGGGCATGGCCAAGAACTTCCCCGCCCCGGCCAAATGTGTGGACGCGGTGCAAGCGGCCACCCGGACCAAAATCACCGCAGGTTTGGCGGCCGAGCGTGACCTGTTCCTGCAACTGATGTTCACGTCCGAATCGCGCGCGCTGCGCCACCTGTTCTTTGCCGAGCGTGCGGCCAGCAAAATCCCCGACGTACCCAGCGATACCCCGCTGCGCACTATCGAAAGCGTAGCTGTTATCGGCGCAGGTACGATGGGTGGCGGCATTGCCATGAACTTTTTGAATGCAGGTCTGCGCGTCAAGCTATTAGAAACGAAGCAAGAAGCACTCGACCGGGGCGTGGCCACCATCCGTAAGAACTACGAAGGCCAGGTGAAAAAGGGCAAGCTCAAAGAAGACAAGTACGCCCAGCGCATGGCGCTGCTGTCCACCACGCTGGACTATGCCGACTTGAAGGATGCCGACCTCATCATCGAAGCCGTGTTTGAAGACATGGACGTGAAAAAGGCCGTGTTCACCCAACTGGACGCGGTAGCCAAGCCCGGCGCAATTTTGGCCAGCAACACCTCCACGCTGGACTTGAACCAAATTGCCGGTTTCACCCAGCGCCCGCAAGACGTGGTGGGCCTGCACTTCTTCAGCCCCGCCAACATCATGAAGCTGCTGGAAGTGGTGCGCGGCGCACAAACCGCCAAGGACGTGCTGGCCACCGTCATGGCCGTGGCCAAGAAAATCCGCAAAACCGCCGTGCTCTCCGGCGTGTGCGATGGCTTTATCGGCAACCGCATGATTGAGCGCTACAGCCAGCAGGCCGGCTTCTTGCTGGACGAAGGCTGCACCCCCGCGCAGGTCGATAAAGCTGCCGAAAAATTTGGCTTTGCCATGGGCCCCTTCCGCATGAGCGACCTGGCCGGCAACGACATTGGTTGGGCCATTCGCAAGCGCCGCGCTATTGAGCGCCCCGACATCAAATACAGCAAAACCGCCGACCTGCTGTGCGAGCAGGGCCGCTTTGGTCAAAAAACCGGCGCAGGCTGGTACGACTACCTGCCGGGCAAGCGCAACGCCATCCCCAACGCCGACGTGGTTGCCATGATTGAAGCCAACCGCCAGGCCCAGGGCATTGCGCCGCGCAAGATTTCGGATGAAGAAATCGTCCAGCGCCTGGTGTTCAGCCTGGTCAACGAAGCCGCCCACATTCTGGAAGAAGGCATTGCCACCAAGGCCAGCGACATCGACGTGGTGTACATCTTCGGCTATGGCTTTCCCGTGCACCGGGGCGGGCCGCTGTGCTACGCCAACGAAGTGGGGCTGTTCAACGTCGCCGCTGCCATGCGCCGCTTTGCCCAAAACCCGCTGGACGATGCCGCCTTCTGGCAGCCCGCACCGCTGCTTGAGCGCTTGGTCGCCGAAGGCAAAGCGTTTTAAGGCCAGCAGCTACGCCAACGAATACAAGGATTTAGGAATATGACTTCTGCACTCATTGTCTCTACCGCCCGCACCCCCCTGGCCAAAAGCTGGAAGGGCGCTTTCAACATGACCTACGGCCCCACCCTGGGCGGCCACGCCGTGCAGCACGCTGTGCAACGCGCGGGGCTGGACGCGGCCCTGGTGGAAGACGTCATCATGGGCTGCGCCCTGCCCGAAGGCACCACCGGTGCCAATGTTGCGCGCCTGATTGCCATCCGCGCGGGCCTGCCGGTCAGCACTTCGGGGCTGACCATCAACCGCTTTTGCTCCTCCGGCCTGCAGTCGATTGCCCTGGCCGCGCAGCGCATCATCACCGGGGAAAACGAAGTGCTGGTCGCCGGTGGCGTGGAGAGCATCTCTTGCGTGCAGCAAGAGGTGAACATGCACATGGCACAAGACCCCGAGCTGCTGGCCGCCAAGCCGGAAATTTATTGGAACATGCTGCAAACCGCTGAAAACGTGGCCAAGCGCTACGGCATTGGGCGCGATGCCATGGACGAATACGGCGCAGCCAGCCAGCAAAAGGCGTGCGCCGCCCAGGCTGCGGGCCTGTTTGATGCGGAAATTGCCCCCATCACCGTCACCGCCGGTATTGCCGACAAGCAACGCGGCCTGATCACCCAGCAAGTGACCGTTGCCAAGGACGAAGGCACCCGCGAAGGCACCACGGCAGAAGGCATCAGCGGCCTGAAAAGCGCCATTCCCGGTGGCTTGATTACTGCTGGCAACGCCAGCCAGTTCTCGGACGGCGCTGGCGCGTGCGTGGTGGTTGATGAAGCACTGGCCGCCCGCCACAACCTGCAACCCCTGGGCCGTTTTTTAGGCTTTGCCGTCGCCGGTTGCGAGCCCGACGAAATGGGCATTGGCCCCGTGTTTGCCGTGCCCAAGGTGCTGAAAAAACTGGGCCTTACGGTGCAGGACATTGACCTGTGGGAATTGAACGAAGCCTTTGCCGTGCAAGTGCTGTACTGCCGCGACAAGCTGGGTATTGACCCCACGCGCCTGAACGTCAACGGCGGCGCCATTGCGCTGGGCCACCCCTACGGTGTTTCCGGCCAGCGCCTGACGGGCCACGCCCTGATTGAAGGCAAGCGCCGAGGATCAAAAAAAGTGTGCGTGACCATGTGCATCGGCGGCGGCATGGGCGCAGCCGGGGTGTTTGAGGTGCTGTAAACCGGCTCCTTCCACCTTCTGGCTTTCAAGGTATTCAGGGCAGCGCAAGCTGCCCTTTTTTACTGTCGCCTGGGTGCGCTTCCTAGGGAAGATACGCAAGAACGAACGGTCGTGCAGCTTTTACGATGCGCAGTTGTTCATCTACACAAGGAGAAGCGTTTATGCAGGGATTGATGCAAAACCAGCAGTTGTTGATTGCCTCGTTGATTGACTTTGCCGCGCGCTACCACGGCAGCACCGAGGTCGTCTCGCGCCGGGTCGAGGGGGACATCCACCGCTACACCTGGACGGACGTGCGCCAACGCTCGCTGCAGCTGGCCCAGGCGCTCGATACCCTGCAATTGCCCTCCGGCACGCGCGTTGCCAGCATTGCCTGGAATGGCTACCGCCACCTGGAGATGTATTACGGCGTCAGCGGCTCGGGTCGGGTGCTGCACACCATCAACCCGCGCCTGCACCCCGAGCAGGTGGCCTAGATCGTCAACCACGCGCAAGACGCCGTGCTGTGCTTTGACATGACGTTCCTGCCCCTGGTGCAGGCCATCCACAGCCACTGCCCGGGCGTGCGCCAGTGGGTAGCGCTGTGCGAGGCGCAAGACCTGCCTGCCGACAGCGGCATCCCTAATCTGGTCAGCTACGAAGCGTGGATTGCCCCGCACGATGGCCGCTACATCTGGCCGCAGTTCGACGAGAACGCCGCTGCGGGCATGTGCTACACCAGCGGCACCACCGGCAACCCCAAGGGCGTGCTGTATAGCCACCGCTCTACCGTGCTGCACGCCTACGCCGGGGCGCTGCCCGATTCCATGAGCCTGTCGGCGCGCGATGCCGTACTTCCCGTGGTGCCGATGTTCCACGTTAACGCCTGGGGCACGCCCTATGCAGCGGCCATGGTCGGGGCCAAGCTGGTGCTGCCCGGCCCGGCGCTCGATGGTGCGTCGCTCTACAACTTGATGGAGGCCGAAGGCGTCACCATTGCCGCCGGTGTCCCCACCATCTGGCAAATGTTGCTGGGGCACATGCTGCCCAAGGGCCTGCGTTTTTCCAGCATGCGCCGCACCGTCATCGGCGGCGCGGCCTGCCCGCCGGCCATGATCACCACCTTCCAGGACGACCTGGGCGTGGAAGTGCTGCACGCCTGGGGCATGACGGAGACCAGCCCCCTGGGCTCGGTCTGCCAGCTCACCAACCGCGAACTGGCCCTGCCCAAGGAGGAGCAACTGCGCATCCGCGCCAAGCAAGGTCGCGCAATTTACGGGGTGGACATGAAAATCGTCGGCGCCGATGGGCAGGACCTGCCCTGGGATGGCCACACCCCTGGCGACCTGCTGGTGCGCGGCCCCTGGGTTCTGGGGCAGTATTACGAGGGCGAATCCCCCCTGGTGTTGGACGAGGCCGGGCGCGGCTGGCTGCCCACGGGGGACGTGGCCACCATCGACGCTGCGGGCTTTATGCAGATTACTGACCGCAGCAAAGACGTGATCAAGTCCGGCGGCGAATGGATCAGTTCCATCGACATTGAAAACATCGCCATGGGCCACCCCGCCGTCGCCATGGCTGCGTGTATCGGCGTGCCCCACCCCAAGTGGGACGAACGCCCGATTGTGGTCGTCGTCCTCAAGCCCCAGGCCCAGCTCACGCGCGATGCGCTGCTGGCGTTCTACGCAGGCAAGCTGGCCAAGTGGCAAATCCCCGACGACGTGGTGTTTGTAGACGCCATCCCCCTGGGCGCGACCGGCAAGATGCTGAAAACCAAGCTGCGCAGCATGCTGGCTGATTACCAATTGCCGGCATAGCTGCCAACATCATTGCGGGCGTCATTGCCCAAAGAAAACTCTGGGGCCGCCCAGCCAGTTTCTGTAGCTGGTTCGGCGGCCCCAGAGTTTTTTGCAAGAAATGAAAAAGGTATTAAAGCGGTTTTCTCTTGCCCTGTTTATCCAACGCGAAGACCACGAACTTGAATCGCTTGATATCGCCATTCTTGGTAAAACTCACCGGGCCGATGACGGTATCGAAATAACTGGTGTGCATATAGTCGGCCACTTTCTTGCTGTCTGGCCCAACCGCTTGCAGGCTTTTGTGCAGGACTTGCATGGCTGCGTACGACATCATTTGGTAAATACCATCGGCTGAACGCTTGGCTTTTTTGAATTGCTGCACCACGGTTTGGTTTTCCGGGTTTTGGCTGAAATCAGCCGGGTGGGTAAACAGCAGGCCCTCGACGGCCAGGGCCCGCAATGTCCACCAGCTCTTCGCTGTAAACGCCTTCTGGCCCCATGAACGTGGCGCTGATTTGGGCCTGCCGCGCCTGGCGCAGGATGCGGCCCATTTCGGGGTGGTAGCCGCCAAAGAAGACCAGCGCCGGGTTGGCTTGCTTCAGTTTTTCAATCAGGGCTGCGTAATCGGCTTGGTCCGGGGCAATTTCTTCAGTCAATACCACCGGAGCGCCAAATTTCTTGAGATCCTGCGCCAATTGCTGGGCAATACCTTGGCCATAGGCCTGGCCGTCATGCACGATGGCAATGGATGCGGGGTTGAGTTTGGTGGTAATCACGCTGGCGGCAAATGGGCCTTGTGCATCATCACGGCCAACGACGCGGAAAAAATAATGGCCTTTGTGCTTGTCCGTCACCTGCGGGGCCGTGGCACCTGGGGTAATGGCGACCACGTTGGCCTGCTCATACAAAGGGGCAGTGAGCATGGCTACGTCCGAGCACACATGGCCAATGGCCAGCCCGCTGCCGGTGCTGATGACTTGGCGGGCAACTTTTGGGGCCTGGGCTGCGTCGCACCCGTCATCAATGAACACCGCCTCGTAGGGGCGGCCTTGCAGACCGCCTGCTGCGTTCAGCGCTTCCATCGCCGTGAGGATGCCTTCCCGGATGTCGTGGCCCAGCGTGGCATTGGGGCCGCTGAATGGAGCGGGCACGCTGATCAAAATGGGCTCGGGGGCCGCAGCAGCGGGCAGGCTGGCAGTACCCAGCGCGGCAGTGGCTGCCAAGGCAAGAAGAGGGCGCAGGAAGGATGTGGCGGGCATGGAGTCTCTTTTTTAAAGTCATGGAAATGCAGCAAGCCAGGGCGCAAAAAAGGGTGCTGCCCTGGTTGTGCAGCACCCTGGAGAGGTGGGTAGGCCAAGGGTAAATACTAGCTGCAGCGCTAATTTACCCGTGTTTTTGCAGCATTTTGATGACGCTGGAGAAATCTTCCCCGCCGTGTCCGCCCAGGCTGTGCGCGGCGTACAGGGCGCGGGCCAGGCCGCCCAGCGGGGTGCTGGCTTTGACGGCCAGGGCGTTTTCTTGCGCCAGGCCCAGGTCCTTGAGCATCAAGTCCGTGCCAAAACCGCCGGCGTAGCCTTTGCTGGCGGGAGCGTTTTCGTGCACGCCGGGGTAGGGGTTGTATTTTTCCAGCGCCCAGTTGCCGCCGGAGCTGCGGCGCATGATTTCGGCCAGCACGGCGGGGTCCAGCCCGTTGGCGACGCCCAGGGCCATGGCTTCGCTGGTGCCAATCATCAAAATGCCCAGCAGCATGTTGTTGCAAATTTTCGCGGTCTGGCCCGCGCCGACGCTGCCTGCGTGGAAGATGTTGGCGCCCATTTTCTCCAGCACTGGGCGCGCGCGCTCCAGCTCTGCATCGCTGCCGCCGACCATAAAGGTCAGCGTGCCAGCCACGGCCCCGCCCACACCGCCGGAGACGGGCGCGTCAATAAAGGCAATGCCGGCGGCCTGCGCTGCTTGCGCAACCTTTTGGCTGCTGGCGGCGGCGATGGTGGAGCTGTCAATCACCAGCGTGCCGGGGGCGATGCTGGAGAGCAGCCCCGGCGCGTCGCCCCGGCCCAGGTACAGGCCTTCGACGTGCTGGCTGGCGGGCAGCATGCTGATGACAACTTGTGCGCCTTGCACTGCCGCCACCGCGCTGGCAGCGGCGTGGCGCACCTGCGGCGGTGACGGTGGCCATGGCCTCCTGGCTTAAATCAAAAACGGCAACGCTGTGCCCGGCGCGAACAAGGTTGATGGCCATGGGGCCGCCCATGTGGCCAAGGCCGATGAATCCGATCTGCATGGTGATGTCTCCTGGTGGTGGAAAGTGGGTTTCTCTGTTTTTGATAGCTGCTGCCGCAGGGTATATCAATGTTTCAGATAGATATGATGCTGAAACTGTTTAATTACCAGCGGTAGCAGCTTCTTTATTGATAGTGCTGCTTGTTGAACTGTTTTAGCGAATCACGTCCGGCGCGTCGCCGTCCAGCATGCGCCGCCCGATGATGACGCGCATGATCTCGTTCGTGCCTTCCAAAATCTGGTGGACACGGGCGTCGCGCAGCAGGCGCTCCAGCGGGTATTCGCGGATGTAGCCGTAGCCGCCGTGCAGTTGCAGCGCGTCGTTGACCACGCCAAAGCCCGCATCGGTGGCAAAGCGCTTGGCCATGGCGCAGTAGGTGCTGGCATCCGGCGCGCCTGCGTCGAGTTTGCTGGCGGCCAGCCGCACCATTTGCCGCGCGGCCACCAGCTCGGTGGCCATATCAGCCAGCTTGAATTGCAGCGCCTGAAACGCGGCCAGCGGCTTGCCGAACTGCTTGCGCTCCTGCATATAGCGCTGCGCGTGGGTCAGTGCCCCTTGCGCCGCGCCGACCGAGCAGGTGGCGATGTTGATGCGCCCGCCGTCCAGCCCCTTCATGGCGATTTTGAAGCCCTCGCCCTCGCGCCCCAGTAGGTGGTGGGCGGGGATGTGCACGTTGTCGAAATTGATGACGCGCGTGGGCTGGCTGTTCCAGCCCATTTTTTCTTCCTTTTTGCCGTAGGTGATACCGGGCAGGTCGGCCGGGACGGCAAAGGCGCTGATGCCGCCTGCGCCCGAGCCTGTATCGCCCGTGCGGGCCATGAGGATGAGGATGTGGGTGCTGCCCGCGCCGCTGATAAAGGCCTTGCTGCCGTTGATGACGTATTCGCCGCCCACCCGCTCGGCGCGGGTCTTGATGCTGGCCGCGTCCGAGCCGCTGCCCGGCTCCGTCAGGCAATAGCTGCCCAGCTTTTGGCCGCTGGTCAAGGCTTCGCCCCATTCGGCCCGCACCGCGTCCTGGGCCCAGGTGCCCAGCATCCAGGTGGCCATGTTGTGGATGGTGATAAAGGCGGTGGTGCTGGGGTCAACGGCGGCCAGCTCTTCGAACACCAAGGTGGCATCCAGCCGGGGCAGTTGCAGGCCGCCGATGGCTTCGGGCGCGTACAGGCCGCAAAAGCCCAGCTCGCCCGCCTTGGCGATGGTGTCCACGGGGAAGATGCCCTGGGCATCCCATTCAGCGGCGTGCGGGGCCAGCTCGGCCTGGGCAAACTGCCGCGCAGTATCGGCAAAGGCGCGTTGGTCTTCGGTGAGTTCAAAGTCCATGCCTGGTCTCCTTTCCTTGTAATTTTGATAGCTGTTGGCGCTGATGGGATAAGCGCCAACAGCGTTTTGGAGTGAAAACGGCCAGCAAGGCTGGCCGCAGGGCGTTTTACTTCAAGCTGATGGTGGTGTTTACCCCGTGGTGCAGGCTGCTGTCGTCAAACCAGCGCTCGGTCACGGTCTTGGTCTGGGTGTAGAACAGCACCACCTGTTTGCCGTAGGGGCCCAGGTCGCCGAGCTTGGAGGCGCGGCTGCCGGTGAAGGAAAACAGCGGTACCGGCACCGGCACGGGCACGTTGATGCCGACCTGGCCGACGTCAATGTCCTCCTGGAACATGCGTGCCGCCGCGCCGCTTTGCGTGAAGATGGCCGTGCCGTTGCCGTTGGGGTTGGTGTTGATGAAGTCAATCGCCTGCTCCAGGTCGTCTGCCGCCACCAGGGCCAGCACGGGGCCGAAGACTTCCTGGTCGTAAATCGTCATGCCGGGTTTGACGCCGCTGAAGATGGTCGGGCCGACGAAGTTGCCTTTTTCAAAGCCGGGCACCTGCGGGTTGCGGCCATCGAGTTCGAGCTTGGCGCCTTCTTCTACGCCCCGGGCGATCAGGCCCTCTACCCGTTCGCGGGCGGCGCAGGAGATCAGCGGGCCCAGATCGGCACCGGGCGTGGTACCGGCGGAGACGGTCAAGCCCTTGGTCTTTTCCACGATTTCGGGAATCCACTTTTGTGCTTCGCCCACCAGCACCAGCACGGAAATGGCCATACAGCGCTGACCTGCCGCGCCAAAGGCCGCGCCCAGGATGGCGTTGATGGAGGCGTCCTTGTTCGCATCGGGCAGCAAGATGGCGTGGTTCTTCGCGCCCATCATGCACTGCACGCGCTTACCGGCGAGGCTCGCGCGGTTGTACACATGGGTGCCCACGCGGGTGGAGCCGACGAAGCTCACCGCCTTGATGTCCTTGTGGTCGCAAATGGCGTTGACCACATCCTCGCCGCCGTGCACCACGTTCAGCACGCCGGGGGGCACGCCCGCTTCCAGGGCCAGTTCGCACAGGCGCATAGTCACCAGTGGGTCTTGCTCCGAGGGTTTAAGCACAAAGGTGTTGCCGGTGGCAATCGCCATGGGGAACATCCACAGCGGAATCATGGCCGGGAAGTTAAACGGCGTAATACCTGCGCACACGCCCAGCGGTTGCAGCACGGAATAGGTGTCCACCCCGTTGGCCACGTTGTTGGCCAACTCCCCCAGTTGCAGGTTACCGATACCGGCAGCGTGTTCCACCACTTCCAGACCACGGAAGACGTCGCCTTCGGCATCCGGCAGGGTTTTGCCCTGTTCGGCGGTCAAGAGGGCGGCCAGCTCCTTCATGTTTTCGCGAATCAGTTGCTGCAGCTTTAAGAAGATGCGGGCGCGGGTGCCGATGGGGGTCTTGCGCCAGGTTTTAAAAGCTTCCTTGGCGTTGGCAACGGCAGCGTTCACTTCATCAGCGGTCGCAAAGGGCACGCGAGCCAGCACTTCCTGTGTGGCGGGGTTGACCACGTCGCGCCACTGGGTGGTTTGCGACTCGACCATCTGGCCGTTGATGAGGAGCTTGACGGTAGGGATGCTCATGGGGGGATGTCTCCTGGTTGGAAAAATGGGCCGGTCTGCGCCGGGCTGTGTCCCATGGTAATGTGCAAATTTGATAGAGCAATAGGTGTTTTTGCAATTTATATCTGCAAAAAAGCACAGATACACTCCTGGCCTATGGATTGGGATCACTTGCGTTTTTTTGCCGCCCTGGTGCAAGCGGGCACCCTGGCGGGGGCGGCCCGCCTGTTGGGCGTAGAGCACACCACGGTGGCGCGGCGCTTGCAGGCGCTGGAAAAAATCATGGGCCAGACGCTGTTTGCGCGGCACAAAGGGGGCTTGAAGCTGACCCAGGCGGGCGAGCAATTGCTGCCCGCCGTGCAGGCCATGGAAAAAGCCGTGCGCGGTGTGGAGCAGGCCGCCCTGCCCGACGGCGCGGACGAGGCCCACCCCGCCGGCCTGGTGCGCGTGGGCGCTACCGAGGGGCTGGGCACCGTGCTGCTGTCGCGCCAGTTGGCGCTGCTGGCGCTGCGCTACCCGCAGTTGTCGATTGACCTGCTGGCCCTGCCGCGCCTGCTGCACCTGAGTCGGCGCGAGGCAGACATCGTCATCTCGCTAGAGCGCCCCAAGCGCCGCTCGGTCGTGGTCACCAAGCTCACCGACTACCACCTGTATTTGTACGGTGAGCGCCAATACCTGGCGCGCCGCCCGCTGGTGGACAGCAGCGACGATCTGCGTCACCACCAGTTTGTGCATTACGTGGACGACTTGCTGTTTTCCAAGGAATTGCAACTGCTGGCGCAGCTCTACCGGCCCGCCCGCTTTGTGTTTCGCAGCACCAGTATTGCGGCGCAGTACGAGGCCGTCCGCGCCGGGGTGGGGCTGGCCGTGCTGCCCGCCTTCATGGCCGACCGCGACCCCACTTTGGTGCGGGTGCTGCCCGAACAGGCCCGCTTTACCCGCACCTTTTGGATGAGCATGCCCGAAGAGGCCAAGGCCGTGCCCCGCATCCAGGCCGTGTGGCGCTTTCTGAAAGACGTGGTGCGCGAACAGCAGGCGCGGCTGCTGGCCTGATGGGGGTGATCGTGATGGGAGTGGGGAGGGGCTGGCTAGGGCTTGGCCGGTACCTTGGCTGGGGGTTTGGGTTGCGCCTGGGCACCCAGCTTGGCAAATTCCCCGGTCAGGGCATCTAGCTGCTCAAAAATACGTTCGGAGGTGGTGGCCACCGTGGTGCTGGCCTTGGGGTCGTTGTGGGCCGGTTTATCCAGCGCGTTATTGAAAAACATCCATTGCGGGCCAATCAAACGCAGGCCGGCGGTGATTTTTTCCGAGGCATTGGGCACTTGGTCCAGGGTGGTCAGGGCGTTGGTGAACTCTTGGCGGTCTTGGGCAATCTGTGCGGCACTGTTGCTGTCGGCAATGCCCAGGGTTTGCGCGTGGTAGAGCTTGGCCATGCGTTGCGAGAGCATGCGCTGGCGGCCAGCCAGGTTCACCAAGTGGCCACTGTGGCTGGCGCTGTGCTTTTCCAGGGCGTCGACCCCTTGCTGGGCAATCTTGAGGGTCAGCTCTGACAGGGCCAGTACCTCTTTGCTGCGCTCTGGCGTGGGCGGCTGGCTCAGCACGCTGCGGTATTGCGCCCAGGCGCGGGCCAGTTCTTGGTAGAGCGCGCGGATGGCAGGGGTTGGGGCGTAGGCGGTCAGGTCGGTGAGCTGGCGCTCGAACTGCGCGGTGGCTGCGGTCAGGCTCTGCTGTGTGTGCGGGGTATCCACCTCTAAATGCAGGCCTGCAGATACAGCTTGGCCAGCCGCTGGGCGGTGGCCCGCTCCAGCCCGGCTTGGTTGATGGCGCTGTGGATGTCGGTAATCTCGGCGTGGGCGACGCCGCCCAGCCAACCCAGTAAAAGCAGTCCCAGGCAGGCTCGGCGCAGAGGTTGCACGCAACGGGAGGTGAAAGTCATGGCAAATGGTGTGTAGGAAGGGGGAGGGAGAGCTGAGAGGAAAGCTGAGCGGAAAGCGGCGGGGGCGATTTTTACCCAAGTTTGGGCAGTATGATTTGCACTCTTTACTCCATCTACCCGATTTATTCTCATCACAGAGGTTAGCCAAGGCCGTGTGCGCTAGCGCAACTGCGGCCTTTGTTTTTCTTCCCCTGCTGCCGTGCGTCTTCAGTCCATCAAGCTCTCCGGCTTCAAATCCTTTGCTGAACCGACCAACTTCATGCTCCCGGGCCAGCTGGTGGGGGTGGTCGGCCCCAACGGCTGCGGCAAGTCCAACATCATGGACGCGGTGCGCTGGGTGCTGGGCGAATCCAAGGCCAGCGAGCTGCGTGGCGAATCCATGCAGGACGTGATCTTTAACGGCACCACCCAGCGCAAACCCGCCAGCCGCGCCAGTGTGGAGCTGAGTTTTGACAACCACGACCACCGCGCCGGTGGCCAGTGGAACCAGTTCACGGAAATTGCCGTCAAGCGCGTGCTCACCCGCGACGGTGGCAGCAACTACTTCATCAACAACCAGCCCGTGCGCCGCCGTGACGTGCAGGACGTGTTCTTGGGCACGGGCCTGGGGCCACGCGCCTACGCCATCATTGGCCAGGGCACTATCAGCCGCATTATTGAAAGCCGCCCCGAAGAGCTGCGGCTGTTCCTGGAAGAAGCGGCAGGCGTATCCAAATACAAAGAGCGTCGGCGCGAAACGCACAACCGCCTGCGCGATACGCAGGACAACCTCACCCGCGTGGAAGACATCTTGCGTGAACTCAGCGGCAACCTGGAAAAGCTGGAAAAACAGGCCGAAGTGGCTGCCCAATACCATGCCCTCAACGCCAGCGCCACGCTCAAGCAGCACCAGCTGTGGTTTTTGAAAAAACAAGATGCCGAGGGTGACCTGGCCGCCATCCGCGCCCAGGGGCTGGAAGCCGTCAACGCCCTGGAAGCGGGCATGGCGCAACTGCGCCATATCGAAGCCGATATGGAAGCTCAGCGCCAAGCGCACTACGCCGCAGGCGATGCCGTCAACCAGGCCCAAGGCCGCTTGTACGAGGCCACGGCGGAAGTGGGCAAGCTGGAAGCGGAAATCCGCTACGTGGTCGAAGGCCGCCAGCGCATCACCCTGCGCCTGGCCCAGTTGCAGGAACAAACGCTGCAGTGGCAACAGCGCCAGGAAACCGCCGCGCTGGAGCTGGAAGAGCTGGCCGCCAGCGGCGTCGATGCCCAAGAGCAGGCCGAGCTGCTGGCCGCCCAGGTGGAGGAACAGGCCCAGCGCCTGCCCGATTTGGAAGATGCCGTGCAACAGGCCCAAGCCACGGCCAACACCCAGCGCCAGCAGGTGGTGCAGGTGCAGCAACGCATTCAGGTGCTGGGGGCCGAGCAGCGCAGCCTGCAAGAACAAAGCCGCCAGCAAGAAAACCGCCTGGAGCGCCTGCGCGCCGAACGCCAGGCGCTGGTGGCCCCCGATGCAGCCTTGGTGGACGAACTGCAAGCCCAGCACAGCGCCGCGCAAGAGGCCGCAGCGCTGGCCGAAGCCCAGTTGCAAGCCCTGCAAGACAGCCTGCCGCAATTGGAGGATGCACGACGCAGTAGCCAGCAGCAGCTCAATGCAGAAAACGCCCGCCAGGCCGACATTGCCGCGCGGCTGCAGGCACTTAAAGCCTTGCAAGAGCAGTTGCAGGTGGATGCCAAGCTCCAGCCCTGGCTGGCCCAGCATGGCCTGGAAGGGCTGGCTGGTTTGTGGACACGCATCACCGTTGAACCCGGTTGGGAAAACGCTGTAGAAGCCGCACTGCGCGAGCGCATGCACGCCCTGCAAGTGGGGCGGCTGGAAATGGTGCGCGGCTTTGCCGGCCACCGTGAGCACAGCGGCCATGGCAGCCCAGAAGGGGGGCCGCCCACCCGGCTGGCGTTTTATTCCACTGCCAATGCCCAGGAAAACGTTGATGCACCCCACGTACCCAACGCACCGGGGCTGATCGACAAAATTCGTGTGGGCGATGAAGGTTTGCGCAGCGTATTGGCCCACTGGCTACAAGGCTGCAGGGTGGCTGAATCTTTGGACGCAGCCCTGGCCCAGCGCAGCAGCCTGCCTGCCGGGGCCAGCCTGTACGTGGCCAGCGGCCATGTGGTGACGGCGCACAGCGTGGGCTTTTACGCGCCCGATAGCGAACAGTCCGGCCTGCTGGCCCGCGCCCAGGAAATTGAACAGCTCGACAAAGCCCTGCGTGCCCAGCAATTGCTGGTGGAAAACGCCCAAACCGCCCTGGCCCGTGCCGATAGCGCCTGGGGCCAGGCTTCGGGCCAACTGGTCAGCACCCGCCGCACTGCGCAGGAAGCCCAGCAGCAAGCGCATGATTTGCAAGTGCAATGGCTGCGCCTACAGCAGCAGGTGGAGCAGGCCAGCAGCCGCAGCCAGCAACTGCAGGCCGATAGCGACGAAGTCCACGCCCTGCTGCAAGAACTGCAAGAGCGCAGCGCCGAGGCCGAAGCCCAGTTTGAAGAGTTGGACCTGCAACTGGCCGATACCCAAGAGCAGCACGCCCAACTGGAAGATGCTGCCATTACCGCCCAGCAGCGCCTGGACGACAGCCGTGAACAACTACGCCGCCTGGAGCGCCAAGCCCAGGAAGCCCAGTTTGGCGAGCGCAGCCTGCAGGCACGCCAGGCTGAGCTGCAGCGCAGCCTGCAGACGGCTGAGCAGCAACTGCGCGAAGTGCAGCAAGAGACGCAACGCGCCCAGTTGGAGGCTGAGCGCCTGAGCGATGCCGCCGCGCAAGGCGGCCTGCAGGCGGCGCTGGACTTGAAGCTGCAGCGCGAACAAGAGTTGGCCCGCATCCGTAGCGACTACGACGGCTTGACCCAGCAACTGCGCGCCAGCGACGAGCTGCGTAGCCACATCCAGCGCGATATGGAGCCCATGCGCCAGCGCATTACCGAGTTCCAATTGCGCGAGCAAGCCGCCAGCCTGGGCAGCAGCCAATACGCCCAGCAACTGGAAGAAGCCGGGGCCGACCTGGCTGCCGTGGCGCAGTCAATCACCGAGGGCAATGTGCGCCTGCACGGCCTGCAGGCCGAAATTGACCGCCTGCACCGTGAAATTACCGCCCTGGGCGCGGTCAACCTGGCTGCGCTGGAAGAGCTGCAACTGGCCACCGAGCGCAAAGGCTTTTTGGACGCGCAGGTCGAGGACTTGACCCAGGCCATGAGCACGCTGGAAGGGGCCATCCAAAAAATCGACATGCAAACGCGCGAACTGCTGACGGGCACCTTCAATACCGTCAACGAGCACTTTGGCCGCATGTTCCCCGAGCTGTTTGGCGGCGGGCAGGCGCGTCTCATCATGGTGGGCGATGAAATTCTGGACGCGGGCGTGCAAGTCATGGCCCAGCCGCCGGGCAAGAAGAACCAGACCATCCACTTGCTCTCCGGTGGGGAAAAGGCGCTGACGGCCATTGCCCTGGTGTTTGCGATTTTTCAGCTCAACCCCGCGCCGTTTTGCTTGCTCGATGAGGTGGATGCGCCGCTGGACGACGCCAACACCGAGCGCTATGCCAAACTGGTGGCCCATATGAGCCGTGGAACCCAGTTTTTATTTATCAGTCACAACAAAATTGCCATGGAAATGGCCGAACAATTGATCGGCGTGACCATGCAGGAGCAAGGCGTCTCGCGCATTGTGGCGGTGGACATGGAGTCGGCACTCACCATGGCGCAGATGTAAGCGCAGTGGGCGCGGATACCGAAACGTAGAAAGAAAGAGGGATGCAGCAGCAATGAGTACCTTGCAAATCAGTCTGGCGGTCTTGGGCATCATCTTGCTGGCCGCCGTGCTGGCCTATAACACCTGGACCTACCGCCGCGCCGCGCCCAAACGCGCCAAGCCCCAGGCCGCTCCGGTAGAGGCTGCGCCCCGGCAAGAGCCCAATCTGGCGGAGCTGGCAGACTTTCCCGCAGATTTTTCTGGACACGCTTCGGCCAACGCCTCTGCAAATTTTTCCGGCATGGCCGATTTGGATGGCGTCGGCGCCGTCCAGCTCTCTGCCGGGGCGGGCGACGACTCCGATGCCGTCGGCGTCTTTTTGGCCGATGACCCCGTGCTGCAGGCCAGCGCTTCCTCTCCCACCTCCGATACGTTAGCCACCCAGCCGCAGCGCCCAGCCGAGGCCCCCGCCCCGGTGGCCGACAAGCGCGGGGCGCTGGATGCCTTGATTGACGCCATCGCCAGCCTGCGCCTGGACCGCGCCACGGCGGGCGAAATCATTTTGCAGGTGCAGCCCACCACGCGCCGCGCGGGCAGCAAGCCGTTTCAGGTGGAAGGGCGCAACTACGTCAGCGGCCAGTGGGAGCCGGTACGCGCCGGTCAGCGCTACGTGCTGCTGCAGGCGGGGGTGCAATTGGCCAATCGGCTCGGGCCCTTGAATGAAATTGAGTTTTCGGAATTCGTGCTCAAGGTGCAAACCTTTGCCGACAGCCTGGGCGCCGCACTGGAGCTGCCCGACATGCTGCGCGAAGTGGCGCGCGCGCGTGAGCTGGACCAGTTCGCCAGCCAGCACGATGCGCAACTGAGCTTCATGCTGCGCCCGGTGCGCGCCGCGTGGAGCCCCGGCTACATCACCCAACAGGCGGCGGCTCTGGGCTTTGCCCCCACCAGCATGCCTGGGCGCATGGCCTTGCCCGCAGGTACTGCCGGGGGGGCAGCAGGCGCAGCGCCCCTGTTGGTGCTGAGTTTTGACCCCCAAGCCGCGCAGGCCGAAGACCTGGACCGCACTGCCGTGTACGACCTGCTGCTGAGCCTGGACGTGCCCCAGGTGCCGCAAGCGCTGCAGCCGTTTACCCGTTTGTGCGAGACCTTGCACACTCTGGCCGCGCATATGGACGGCGCCCTGTGCGACCCCGACGGCAACCCCTTGCCCGCCGCTGCGCTGGAGCCCATCGGCCAGCAACTGGCCGAGGTGTACGCCACCTTGGCCGCGCATGAGGTGGCCGCTGGCTCCATGCTGGCGCGGCGCTTGTTCAGTTGATTGTTATTATTTTGTGAGCTGCTACCGCTGTAATGACCGGGAATTTAGACTTATTTGCCTCTGAAAACGAGGCTACGCCAGCGCTACCAGCTCCTAAAAGCGTAGTCAGCAAGGTGGCGGCTCTGCGCCAGCAACTGCTGCAATGGGCGCACGAATACTACGTGCAAGACGCCCCCAGCGTGCCCGATGGCGAGTACGACCGCGTCTTTCAGCAACTGCAGGCGCTGGAAGATGCCTACCCCCAGCTCATCACCCCCGAATCACCCACCCAGCGCGTGATTGGCGCGGTGCTGGACGGCCTGGCCCCCGTGCGCCACAGCCTGCCCATGCTCAGCATCCGCACGGAAACCGACACCAGCGCAGCGGGCGCAGAAGCTTTTGATGCCCGCATCCGCCGCGAACTGGCCCTGGCCGAGCAAGACCCGCCTGTTGAATACGTGGCCGAACCCAAGTTCGACGGCCTGGCCATGAGCTTGCGCTACGAAAACCACCGCCTGGTGCAAGCCGCCACACGGGGCGATGGCGAAGTGGGCGAGGACGTGACGCACAACATCCGCACCATTCGCCAAATCCCGCTGCAACTGCCCTTTGACGCCCCGCCGCTGCTGGAAGTGCGCGGCGAGGTCTATATGCGCCGCGCCGACTTTGCCGCGCTCAACGCCCGCCAGGAAGCCGCCGGGGCCAAGCTGTTTGCCAACCCGCGCAATGCCGCCGCTGGCTCGGTGCGCCAGCTCGATTCCCACATCGCCATGCAGCGGCCCCTGTCGTTTTTTGCCTATGGCCTGGGCAGCATCACCGCGCCGGAGCAGGGCGGGCCCCAGTGGACGACGCACTACGCCGTGTTGCAGCAACTGAAAAACTGGGGTTTTCCGGTGGCAGAGCAGGTGTGTACAGCGCAAGGTGCTTCGGAATTAGTAGCGTTTCACGAACGCATGGGCCAGGAGCGCCCCAGCCTGCCGTATGAGATGGACGGCGTGGTCTACAAGGTCAACAGCCTGGCGCTGCAGGCGCAACTGGGCTTTGTCACGCGCGAGCCGCGTTGGGCCGTGGCGCACAAATACCCGGCAGAAGAAATGCCCACCACCTTGCTGGGCATGGACGTGCAGGTGGGGCGTACCGGCAAACTCACCCCCGTGGCGCGCCTGGCCCCGGTCAGCGTGGGCGGTGTCACCGTGACCAATGCCACGCTGCACAACCTGTTTGAAATCCGCAAAAAAGGCGTGCGCGTGGGCGATACCGTCATCGTGCGCCGCGCGGGTGACGTGATTCCCGAAGTGGTGGGCCGCCTGCCCGGCGCGCGCAGCCGCTACGTGCCCAACTTCCGCATGCCCAGCCAATGCCCGGTCTGCGCCAGTTTGGTCGAGCGCGAAAAAGGCGAAGCCAACCACCGCTGCACCGGCGGCCTGTTTTGTAGCGCCCAGCGCAAAGAGGCACTGCTGCACTTCGCCGCCCGCCGCGCCATGGACATTGAAGGGCTGGGCGACAAGCTGGTCGATCAACTGGTCGATGGCGGCATCATCCACAGCCTGCCCGACCTGTACCGGCTGGACTTGGCCACGCTCTCTACCCTGGAGCGTATGGGCGAAAAATCAGCGCTGAACCTGCTGGCTGCGCTGGAAAAGTCGAAAACCACCACCTTGGCGCGCTTTGTCTTTGCCCTGGGTATCCGCCACGTGGGCGAAGCCACCGCCAAAGAGCTGGCCCGCCACTTCGGCAGCCTGGAAGCGCTGCTAGCCGCGCAAGAAGCGGATTTGCTGCAAGTGCCCGATGTCGGTCCCGTGGTAGCGCACAGCATTTTTAGCTTTTTGCAGCAGCCGCATAACCGCGCGGTGCTGCAAGCGCTGCAAGACGCCGGCATCCACTGGCGCGAAGACGCGGGCGAAGCCGTGCCCCAAACCCTGGCAGGCCAGACGGTGGTGCTGACTGGCACCCTGCCCACCCTGGGGCGCGATGCCGCCAAGGCCATGCTGGAAGCCGCCGGGGCCAAGGTGGCGGGCTCGGTCAGTAAAAAAACCAGTTTTGTCGTTGCTGGTGCCGATGCAGGCAGTAAATTGGCCAAGGCGCAGGAACTGGGCGTGCAGGTGCTGGACGAAGCGGCCATGCTGGCGCTGCTGGCCCAGCCAGCCCCGGAAAGCGAGGCTCCCTGATGGCCGCCACCCGCGCCAGCGTGCACCGCCCCAAGATTGGCTTGGCCCTGGGCAGCGGTTCGGCGCGGGGCTGGGCGCATATCGGTGTGCTGCAGGCGCTGCACGACGCCGGAGTGCGGCCTGATTTTGTCTGCGGCGCCTCTGCCGGGGCCTTGGTAGGCGCGGCCTTTGCGGCCAATAAGCTCGATGCCTTCACCGACTGGGTGCTGTCGCTGGATCGGCGCAAGGTCTTTCAATTCATGGACTTTCGCTGGTCGGGCGGCATGCTCAAAGGGGAAAAGCTGGTGAGCTTTTTGCGCCAGCACTTTGCCGCGCAAACCCTGGAGCATTGCCATCTGCCCTTTGCCGCCGTGGCTACTGACCTCTATTCCGGTGCCGAGGTGTGGCTGCGCCACGGCGCGGTGGTGGACGCGGTGCGCGCCTCCATTGCCCTGCCGGGGCTGTTTACCCCGGTGGCCGCAGGCGGGCGCTGGCTGGTCGATGGCGGGCTGGTCAACCCCGTGCCGGTGTCGCTGGCCCGCGCCATGGGGGCGGATATTGTGATTGCGGTGGATTTGAACGCCGACATCATGCGCCGCCGCTCGGCCCCCCAGATGCTGGAGGCACCGCCCGAGAGCGCCGATGCCTCCTGGGTGGAGCGCTGGCAAAGCGGCTGGCGCCCCTGGCGCAGCAGTGCCGAGGAAGCGGAGCCCGCCCCGTTGCCAGAGACAGAAACCCCGTCCGTGCTGGATGTGGCCATGAACAGCGTCAACATCATGCAAATGCGCATTAGCCGTAGCCGCTTGGCGGGTGACCCCCCGGAAATCTTGATTACCCCGCGCTTGGCGCATTTGGGTTTGCTGGATTTTCACCGGGCGCAAGAGGCCATTGCAGCGGGCCAGCATGCAACCTTGCTGGAATTACCCGATCTGGCAAATTTTTATTAAGCCGCATATTTTATAAAAATAAAAATTACCCGATGCGAAAGTGTATTTTTTAAAACATGCCAAGAAAATACACAGCAGTTTTTAAAATAACGCAATTTTAAAAATTAATCCTTGGGGAAATTGCTAGGCCGCTTATTTTCCTGGGGTGCTACAACAAAGAGGCCAGCAGAGCGCACCCCCGACTTGCGCCGCTGCCCCGGTCTGCTGGCGCAGGGGCAGCCGCCAGGGAGACCGGTATGGATGCCATCAGCAACTTCACTTCTCGCTACGCCCGCTCCCGCGAGGAGGAAATGTCCATCGAAGAATATCTGGCCGAATGTGGCCGCGACCCCATGGCCTACGCCACCGCCGCGCAGCGCATGCTGGCGGCCATTGGCGAGCCCGACATGCTCGACACCCGCAACGACCCGGTGCTCTCACGCATTTTTGCCAACAAGGTCATTCGCCGCTACCCCGCGTTTGCCGAGTTCTACGGCATGGAAGAGGCCATTGAGCAGGTGGTCAGCTTCTTTCGCCACGCCGCGCAAGGGCTGGAAGAGCGCAAGCAAATCCTGTACCTGCTCGGGCCCGTCGGCGGCGGCAAAAGCTCCATTGCTGAGCGGCTCAAATACCTCATGCAGAAAGTGCCTTTCTATGCGCTCAAAGGCTCGCCCGTGAATGAATCCCCCCTGGGCTTGTTTGACCCGGTGGAAGACGGCCCGGTGCTGCAAGAGCAGTTTGGCATTCCCAGCCGTTATTTGCAGCGCGTGCTCTCGCCCTGGGCAGTCAAGCGCCTGGAAGAATATGGTGGGGATATTCGCCAGTTTCGCGTCGTCAAGCGCTACCCGAATATCTTGAAGCAAATTGCCATTGCCAAGACCGAGCCAGGCGATGAGAACAACCAGGATATTTCCAGCCTGGTGGGCAAGGTCGATATTCGCCAACTGGAAAACTTTGCCCAGGACGATACCGACGCCTATAGCTACTCTGGCGGCCTGTGTCTGGCCAACCAGGGCATGCTGGAGTTTGTCGAAATGTTCAAGGCACCGATTAAGGTGCTGCACCCCTTGCTGACCGCCACCCAGGAAGGCAACTACAAGGGCACAGAAGGTTTTGGCGCGATTCCCTTTGATGGCATGGTGCTGGCGCACAGCAACGAAAGTGAATGGAAGTCGTTTAAAAACAATAAAAACAACGAAGCGTTTTTAGACCGGATTTATATCGTCAAAGTCCCCTACTGCCTGCGCGTAAGTGAGGAGGAAAAAATCTACGCCAAGCTGGTGCGGGAATCGTCCTTAGGTGAGGCCATTTGCGCTCCAGGTACCTTGAAAATGATGGCCCAGTTTGCCGTGCTTACCCGTTTGAAGGAGCCGGAAAACTCCAGCATTTTCAGCAAAATGCAGGTCTATGATGGGCAAAACCTCAAAGACACCGACCCCCGTGCCAAAAGCTACCAGGAATACCGCGACTACGCCGGTGTGGATGAAGGTATGGCCGGTATTTCCACCCGCTTTGCTTTCAAAATCCTGTCCCAGGTATTCAACTACGACAGTACTGAGGTCGCGGCCAACCCCGTGCATTTGATGTATGTGTTGGAGCAGCAGATTAACCGCGAGCAGTTCCCCACAGAGGTGGAATCCAAATATATCAACTATATTAAAGAATACCTCTCACCGCGCTATGCAGAGTTTATTGGTAAGGAAATTCAAAAAGCCTATCTGGAAAGCTATAGCGAATACGGCCAAAATATTTTTGACCGCTACGTCACCTACGCCGATTATTGGATTCAAGATAGCGAATACCGCGATACCGATACCGGTGAGGCTTTTGACCGCAATGCCTTGAACGCCGAGCTGGAGAAAATCGAAAAACCCGCAGGGATTGCCAACCCCAAGGATTTTCGCAATGAAATTGTCAACTTCGTCCTGCGGGCGCGGGCCAACAACCAGGGGCGCAACCCCAGTTGGACCAGCTACGAAAAACTGCGGCTGGTGATTGAGAAAAAAATGTTCTCCAACACCGAAGAGCTGCTGCCCGTCATCAGCTTTAACGCCAAGGCCAGCGCGGAAGACGCCCGCAAGCACGAGGACTTCGTCACCCGCATGGTGGACAAGGGCTACACGCACAAGCAGGTGCGCCTGCTGTGCGAGTGGTATCTGCGCGTGCGCAAAAGCAGTTAAGGGCACCCGGTTGCCTTGGGATAAAAAAGGCAGCTAGCGCCCGCCAGATAAGGGGAGTGTGCTATGGAATTACTGATTATTGACCGGCGTTTGTCCGGCAAGAATAAATCCATAGGAAACCGTGAACGCTTTATGCGCCGCTACAAGGAGCAGCTCACCGACCGGGTGCGCCGCGCCGTCAGTGAGCGCGGTATCCGCGATATGGAGCGTGGCCAGGAGGTCAGCATCCCCCGCAAGGACATCAACGAGCCCATGTTCCACCACGGCCCCGGCGGCGTGCGCGATACCGTGCACCCTGGTAACCGCGAATACGTCACCGGCGACAAAATTGCCCGCCCGCAAGGCGGCAGCGGCCAAGGCAGCCAGGCCAGCAACCAAGGGGAGGGGGAGGACGATTTCACCTTCACCCTGACCAAAGAGGAGTTCATGCAGCTCTTTTTTGCCGACCTGGCCCTGCCGCGTCTGGTGCAAACCCATTTAGGCCGCATGCAGGAGTGGAAAAACCGCCGCGCCGGTTATAGCCAGGACGGTACGCCCAACAACCTGGCCTTGGTGCGCACCATGCGCAGCGCCTTGGGGCGGCGCATTGCCTTGGGCAAGGACTTGCAGCGCCAGATCGCTGCGCTGCAAGCACAGTTAGACGAACTGCTGGTGCACGACGACGGCACCAGCGAAACCGCCGCCCAATTGCAGCAGCGTATTTGCGCCCTGCGCCAGCGCCGTGAGCGGCTGGCGTTTTTAGACCCGATTGACATGCGCTTTCGCTCTTACGTCAAACAGCCCCTGCCCATTAGCCGTGCGGTGATGTTTTGCGTGATGGACGTTTCTGGCTCTATGGATGAGCAGCGCAAAGACCTGTCCAAGCGGTTTTTTATTTTGCTGTATTTGTTTTTAACCAAGCATTACGAAAAAATAGATATTGTCTTTATTCGCCACCATACCCAGGCGGCAGAGGTCAGTGAAGAAGAATTTTTTCACGCCAAGGAAAGCGGCGGTACGATTGTAAGCAGTGCCTTACAATTATTGGTAGAGATTATTCAGGCGCGTTACCCCGTGCAAGAGTGGAATATCTACGTAGCCCAGGCCAGTGATGGCGATAATTTTCCAGAAGATACGGATAACTGCAGTGCCTTGCTGGCAAAAAATATTTTGCCGTTGGTGCGCTATTTTGCCTACGTGCAGGTGGCGCAAGAAGAGCAAAACCTGTGGCAAGAGTATGCGCGGCTGCAGCCGCAGTTTCCGCAATTTGCCATGCGCAAGGCCATGCAGGCCGACGAGATTTACCCGGTATTTCGGGATTTGTTTAAAAAACAGGGGGTGCAGGAATGAGCGTATTCACGGCCATGGCCCAGCCCGAGCGGCGCACCCAGCTCAACCCCTGGAAACTGGCCCAGGTGGGCGAGCGCCGGCACAGCCGCGTACCCACAGCGCCGCTACCGGCCCCAGAGCGCCCCAGCGCCCCCTTGCCCGACCCCAGCGACTGGTCGTTTGCCCTGCTGGAGCGCTACCACAGCGTGATTGCGGCGGCGGCCCAACGGTTTGGGCTGGATACCTACCCCAACCAGTTGGAAGTCATCAGTGCTGAGCAGATGATGGATGCCTATTCCAGCATTGCCATGCCGGTGATGTATCGCCACTGGAGCTTTGGTAAAGAGTTTCTGGCCACCGAGCGCCGTTACCGGCGCGGCCATATGGGGCTGGCGTATGAGGTGGTGATTAATTCCAACCCCTGCATCAGTTATTTAATGGAAGAAAACACCACCGCCATGCAGGCGCTGGTAATTGCCCACGCCGCGTATGGCCATAATAGTTTTTTCAAGGGCAATTATTTATTTCGCATGTGGACGGATGCGGCCAGCATTATTGATTACCTGGTGTACGCCCGCGATTATGTGGCCCAGTGTGAGCGCCGCCACGGCTGGGCGGCGGTAGAACAGTTGCTCGATTCTTGCCACGCCCTGTCCCACTACGGGGTAGACCGCTACCGGCGACCTGCCAAGCGCCCGCTGGCGCATGAAAAAGAGCTGCAGGCCCAGCGCGAAGCCTACGCGCAGCAGCAGGTCAATGACCTGTGGCGCACCCTGCCCACCCACTCCGGTAAGGAAGCCAGCAGCCAGGCGCCAGAGCGCTTTCCAGCCGAGCCGCAGGAAAACCTGCTGTATTTCATTGAAAAAAACGCCCCGCTGCTCGAGCCCTGGCAGCGCGAAATCGTGCGCATCGTGCGCAAGGTGGCCCAGTATTTCTACCCCCAACGCCAAACCCAGGTGATGAATGAAGGCTGGGCCACCTTCTGGCACTACACCCTGCTCAATACCCTGTACGACGAGGGGTGGCTGACCGATGGGGTCATGCTGGAGTGGCTGGGCTCGCACACCAACGTCATTTTTCAGCCGCCCGTGGGGCACCCGGCCTACAGCGGCATCAACCCCTACGCGCTGGGCTTTGCCATGTACCGCGATATCCAGCGCATTTGCCAGCAGCCCACGCCGGAAGACCAACTCTGGTTTCCCGACATTGCCGGCAAGCCGTGGCTGCCCACCCTGCACTACGCCATGCAGAACTTTAAGGACGAGAGCTTTGTCGGCCAGTTCCTGAGCCCGCACCTGATGCGGGATATGCGTCTGTTTGCCGTGCATGACGATGTGCAAAACGCCCATCTGGAAGTCAGCGCCATCCATAACCCCGAGGGCTACCACCGGCTGCGTGAGCTGCTGTCGCTGCAATACGACCTGGGCACGCGCGAGCCCAATATCCAGGTCTGGAACGTCAACCTGCGCGGCGACCGCTCCCTGACCTTGCGCCACACCTCCTACCAGGGCCGCCCCCTGGCGCAAGAGGCCATGGTGGAAGTGCTCAAGCACATTGCCCGGCTGTGGGGTTTTGGCGTGCATCTGGAGAGCTGGGACGGCAAGCGCAGCGAACCCGTGCTGCTGCATACCGTAACGCCTTAAATTGACTTCACACCAGCCTTCACGCTAGCCGTTGCCCGGCGCTCTACACTTGCCAGCATGTTGGATACACCCTTGGATACATTGATCGCCGCCCTGCCGCTGCAGCCCAGCACCCGCATGCCGGTGCTGTTCGTGGGCCACGGCAGCCCCATGAATGTGCTGGAAGATAACGTCTGGCGCTACGGCTGGCAGGACTTGGGCCAGGCACTGCTCACCACTTACCCGCGCCCGCAGGCCATTGTGTGCATTTCTGCGCACTGGCAAACCGTGGGGCACTGGGCGCTGACCGGGTCGCCCACGCCCGCGACGCTGCACGACTTTTCCGGCTTTCCCGCTGCGCTGTATGCCCAGCGCTACCCGGCACCGGGCCACCCGGCTTTGGCCCAGGCGCTGGCCGCATATTTACAGGCCGAAGGCGACCCAGCGGTACAGGTAGACCCCGAGCGGGGGCTGGACCATGGCGCTTGGGGCGTGCTGCAACCCATGTTTGCCCAGGCCGACATCCCCGTGCTGCAACTGAGCATGGCCTACCCGCACAGCGCCCAGGCGCATTGGGACATGGGCCAACGCCTGGCAGCGCTGCGCACGCGCGGCGTGCTGCTGGTGGCCAGCGGCAACCTGGTGCACAACCTGGGCACCTTGCGCCAGGGCACAGGGGTGAACGCCACCTACACCTGGGCGCTACAGTTCGACGAGCGCGTAGCCGACTTGATTTTGGCCGGGCAACTGGCGGCCCTGACCAAGTTTGCCGAATGGGGTGACCTCACCGAAGTAGCCCACCCCACGCCAGAGCATTTTTTACCCCTGCTGTATGCCGCCGCCGCCGTACTGCCCGGCGATACGCCCCGGTTCTTTAACGCCGGGTTTCAAATGGCCAGTATTTCCATGCGCTCGGTGATTTGGGAGCCACCAACCTCTGCCTAAGCTCGCGCAGGCTGTTACCATCGCCGGTTTTTTTAATTTCAGCGCTTGCCCCCATGGGTGGCAGGCGCTTTTTGCGTGCTGCCTGGCGGGCGCTGGCTTGCGGTGAACGTGTTCGAAAGTGTTGGAAATATTGGTATGGAGCAATTGACGCATTGGCTCAAGCTGGTGAACGCCCAGGTCTGGGGCATTCCCATGGTGGTCTTGATTTTGGGCACTGGCCTGTTTCTGCAACTGCGCCTGGGCGCGATGCCGCTGCGCAAAATTGGCTACGGCTTTCGCATGATTTGGGCCAGCCGCAACAGCACCAGCGGGCAGGCGGGCGATATTTCCCCGTATGCGGCCTTGATGACGGCGCTGTCCGCCACCGTCGGTACCGGCAATATCGCCGGTGTGGCTACGGCTATTGCCGTGGGCGGGCCGGGGGCCTTGTTTTGGATGTGGATGACGGCCCTCTTGGGCATGGCCACCAAATACGGCGAAGTGGTGCTGGCCGTGCGCTTTCGGGAGCAAAACACCCAGGGCCACTGGGTGGGTGGGCCGATGTACGCCATTAAAAACGGGCTGGGCCGGCACTGGCGCTGGCTAGGCACGGCCTTTGCCGTGTTTGGCGGGCTGGCCGGTTTTGGCATTGGGGCCATGGTGCAGTCCAACGGCATTGCCTCGGCCATGGAGGGTGCGTTTGGCCTGGCGCCCTGGATGAGCGGCGTGGCGCTAGCACTGCTTACCGCCGCTGTTATTTTGGGCGGCATCACCCGCATTGGCGCGGTGGCAGAAAAACTGGTGCCCGGCATGTGCCTGGCGTATATCGCCTGCGTGCTGTGGGTGCTGGTGGTGTTTGCCGGGCGCATTCCGGCAGCCCTGGAGCTGATTTTTTCCCAAGCTTTTGCCCCCACGGCGGCGGTGGGCGGCTTTGCGGGCTCCACCGTTTTGATGGCTATGCGCATGGGGGTGGCGCGGGGTATTTTTTCCAACGAAGCGGGCCTGGGCACCGCAGGGATTGCCCAGGCGGCAGGCAAAAGCGATAGCCCCGTGTTCTCTGGCCTGGTGGGCATGATGGGCACGTTTATCGACACCATCATCGTCTGCACCATGACGGGGCTGGCGATTGTGGTCAGCGGCGTATGGAATAGCGGTGCCAGCGGTGCGCTGCTGAGCACGCAAAGCTTTGAAGCGGCCATGCCCGGCATCGGCAAATACGTGCTGGCGCTGGCCTTGGCGGTGTTTGCCTTCACCACCATCCTGGGCTGGGCGTATTACGGCGAAAAATGCTGGGACTATTTGGTCGGCACCGCCGCAGAAAAGCCGTTTCGCTTGGCCTGGGTGGCCGCCGTGTTTGCCGGTGCCGTAGCCACGCTGGACTTTGCCTGGCTGGTGGCCGATACCTTGAATGCCTTGATGGCCGTGCCCAACCTGCTGTCGCTGTTGCTGCTCTCGCCCGTCATCGTGCAGTTGACACGTGAGTATTTTCAGCAGCCGCCGCAGCCGCACTGAGCGCTGAATTGCCCGGGACTACGCACCCCAATACGCCTTCAGGTGTTGGAGCGCTTCGGGGTTTTTCAGGCCGGCACGCTCCAGCACCTCGGGGACGGTGCAGCCGTTTTCCAGCCAGTGCACCAGCACGGTGTTGCGGATGATTTGCGGGCCCAGGCGCGCGGGCTCGGGCAGGTGGTGGCGCTGGGCGGCTTGGCGCAGGGTTTTGCTGACGATGTGCAGCAGGCTGTGGCTGGAGAGCATGGGCGCCTTGCGGCTGCACAGCAGCGTCTCTTGCGCCTGCATGGCGTGGTAGGCGTTGCGCAGCGCCAGCCATTGCGCCAGGGCGGCGGCCAGCGCGGGGGAAATCGGCAGGCTGCGGCTTTGCCGGGCCCGCTCGCCCTGGATGCGCACCGTGGTAATGCGCCCGGCGGCGTCGGCCTCTAGGTCGTGCACGGTGAGGTAGCGCACCTCTTGCGGCGTCAGGGCCAGCTCCATCAGCAGCATCAGCGTGCAGCGGTCGCGCGTGGGAATCAGGTCACCCGCGGCGGGAAGCTGCGCCTGCAGCGCCCGCCACATGGCGGGCCACAGGATGGCGCCTTGCGGGTCTTCGCTGGGGGGCAGTTCGTGGCGGGCAATGCCTTGCGCGGGGTTGGCCGCCACCCAGCCGTGCAGCAGCGCGTGGTCATAAATACGGTCGAGGATGCGCCAGTAGCGCCGGCGGGTAATGGGGCTGACTTCATGGCGGCGCGGGCTTTGCGGGCCGGTGCGGATGAAGTGCAGCACCGTCACGGCATCGGCCTGTTGCCAGCCCAGGCTGCCAGCCGCCAGGTGGCGCAGCCAGGTATTCCAAATCACTTGGTAAGGCTGGGCCGCTGCGGCGGTGAGCGGCGCAACCGGGTCTGCAGCGCAGCAGCGCAGCCAATGGGCAAAGACCTCGGCAGCGGCGGGGGCAGCGTTCGGGGCAATGTGGGTGTCAGCGGCGGGGGATGCGGGCATTACTTCTTTTTTAGGAGCTGTTACCGCTGGATATTAAACAGTTTTAAGGATTTTTGTATCTGAAATCCTTATTGCACCAGCGCGAACAGCTCTCTTTTTTAAGGTAAACCCGCTGGCTCAATCCGCCTCTGCCGCTTGGGTGATGCGCTCGATTTCCTCGCTCAGTTCCAGCCAACGCTCTTCGCATTGCTCTAGTTCATCGCCCACGGCTTTCAGGCGCTTGCCGGCTTCGGCAATGTCTGCGGGGGCAAGCGGGGTGGCCAGCTTTTCTTCCAGGGCGGTTTTTTCCGCGCCCAGTGCGGCCATGCGGGTGTCGATTTTTGCCAGCTCTTTTTTCAGCGGCTTGGTCTTGTCGGCCAGGGCTTGGCGGGCCTGGGCGGCCAGGCGCCGGGCTTCGCGTGGGTCGATGGTGGGGGCGGCGCTGCCCACGGGTTCGGGGTTGGCTGCGGCATCGGCAGCCTTGGCCGCTTCGCGTAGGCGCCGTGATTCTTCCAGCAGGTAGCGCTGGTAGTCGTCCAGGTCGCCATCAAAGGTGTTCACCTGGCCGCGCCCGACCAGCCAGAAATCGTCAGCCACGGCGCGCAGCAAATGCCGGTCGTGGCTGACCAGCATTACCGTGCCGTCAAAGTCGTTCAGCGCCATGGCCAGCGCTTCGCGCGTGGGCAGGTCGAGGTGGTTGGTCGGTTCGTCCAGCAGCAGCAGGTTGGGGCGCTGCCAGACGATCATGGCCAGTACCAGGCGGGCTTTTTCGCCGCCGCTCATGCTGCCCACGCTTTGCGTGACCATGTCGCCGCTGAAGTTGAAGCTGCCCAGCCAGTTGCGCAGGTCTTGCTCGCGGCTGGCCGCTGGGGCGTCGGCCCCCAGGTCCCGCGCCAGGCGCACCATGTGCTGCAGCGGGTTTTCATCGGGGCGCAGCACGTCCAGCTCTTGCTGGGCAAAGTAGCCAATGCGCAGGCCCTTGCCCTCGGTTACCTTGCCCGAGAGAGCGGCCATTTCCCGCGCAATGGTCTTGACCAGGGTGGATTTACCCTGGCCGTTGGCCCCCAGAATGCCGATGCGCTGGCCCGCGAGCACGGTGCGGCTCACGCCCTGCAAGATGGTGGTGATGTCGCCGGTTGCGCTGGTATAGCCAAAGGCGGCATCGGTAATCGCCAGCATGGGGTTGGGCAGATTGCTCGGCTCTTGAAACGCAAAGGTGAAATCGGCACTGGCCAGCACGGGGGCCACTTTTTCCATGCGCTCAATTTGCTTAACGCGGCTTTGTGCCTGCTTGGCCTTGGTCGCCTTGGCCTTGAAGCGGTCGATAAAGCTTTGCAGGTGGGCGATTTTTTCCTGCTGACGCTCAAACGCTGCTTGCTGCAGTACCAATTGCTGGGCGTGCAGCTCTTCAAATTTGCTGTAGTTACCGCCGTAGCGCGTCAAGCGCCCACCGTCGATATGCAGCGTCACGCCCGTGGTGGCGTCCAGAAATTCCCGGTCGTGGCTGATGATGATGAGCGTGCCGCTATAGCGCTTGAGCCAGGCTTCCAGCCACACCAGCGCGTCCAGGTCCAGGTGGTTGGTCGGCTCGTCCAGTAGCAGCAGGTCAGACGGGCACATCAGCGCGCGCGCCAGTTGCAGGCGCATTTGCCAGCCGCCGGAAAAGCTGCCCACGGGGTGCTCCAGCTCGCTGGTTTTAAAGCCCAGCCCCAAAATCAGCGCCTGGGCACGGGCGGTGGCGTCGTGCGCCCCGGCATCGGCCAGGTCGGCGTGCAGTTGGGCAATCTGCATACCGTCGCCCGTGGCTTCGGCAGCGGCCAATTGCGCGGTCAGTTCCTGCAGGCGCGTATCCCCTGCCAGCACAAAGGTGGTGGCGCTGTCTGCGGTATCGGGCAGGTGCTGGGCCACCTCGGCCATGCGCCACTGCGGCGGAATGAAAAAATCCCCGCTGTCTTCATGCAGGCGGCCCGCCAGCAGGGCAAACAACGACGATTTGCCCGCGCCATTGCGCCCCACCAGGCCCACATGTTCACCGGGGTGGATGGTGGTGGAGATGGCATCGAGCACAAGCTTGGTGCCCCGGCGCAGGGAGATGTTTTTTAAGGTAATCATGCAAATCAGGCCCAAGCTGCACGCGGCAGGCGGCGCTGGAAATGAAAAAAGCCATTGCAGGCAATGGCTTTTTTGTATTTTTGGCGGAAGCGGTGAGATTCGAACTCACGGATGGTCGCCCATCGCCGGTTTTCAAGACCGGTGCATTCAACCACTCTGCCACGCTTCCTGGGAAAGCCGCGCATTGTACACAGGCCCGGGGGCGGTGGGCGCTTTGGGGCCTGTGCGTTGCGTTGTGGTTGGGTGCAATTTAGCCGTTTTGCTGGGCCTGGGCGGCGGCCAGTGCCGTCATGTTGACGATACGGCGCACGGTAGACGATGGCGTAATCACGTGCGCAGCGCCTGCCACACCCATCAGGATGGGGCCGATGGTGGTGCCGTGCGAGACGGTAGTCTTGAGCACGTTGAACAGGATGTTGGCCGCGTCCAGGTTGGGGCAGATCAGCACGTTGGCTTCGCCGTGCAGGGTGGTTTCCAGCAGGGCGCGGTCGCGCACGCTTTCGTCCAGGGCGGCGTCGCCGTGCATTTCACCGTCGCATTCGATGTGCGGATGTTTTTGCACGAACAGGTCGCGGGCCTGGCGCATTTTCAGCGCCGATTTGCGCGGCGACGAGCCGTAGTTGCCGTGCGAGATAAAGGCCACCTTGGGCGGTACGCCAAAGCGCAGCACTTCCTGGGCCGCCAGCTCGGCGATGTGGGCCAGCTCTTTGGCGCTGGGGTCTTCATTGATATAGGTGTCGGCAATGAACAGCGTGCGCCCTTCCAGCAGCAGGGCGTTGACGGTGGCCAGCTTGCTGGCACCGGGTTTGTGGCCCAGCACGCCTTCGATGTGGGCGACGTGGCGGTCAAAGCGTCCGACCAGGCCGCACAGCATGGCGTCGGCATCGCCCATCTTCACCAGCATGGTGGCAATCAAGGTGTTGGAGCGGCGCAGCACTTTCTTGGCGGTTTCGGGGGTCACGCCATCGCGCCCCATCAGGCGGTGGTAGGCCTCCCAGTACTGGCGAAAGCGCGGGTCGTCCTCGGGGTCGCAAATATCAAAATCGACACCGGCTTGCAGGCGCAGGCCCGCCTTGGCAATGCGGCTGGTGATGATGTTGGGCCGGCCAATCAAGATGGGCTTGGCCAGCCCTTCGTCCACCACGGTCTGCACGGCGCGTAGCACGCGTTCGTCCTCGCCTTCGGCGTAGGCCACGCGCTGGGGCTGGGCTTTGGCGGCGGTGAACACCGGGCGCATGATCATGCTGGTTTGGTAGACAAAGCGCGTCAGGCTCTCGCGGTAGGCGCTGTAGTCGGCAATCGGGCGGGTGGCCACGCCCGATGCTTCAGCCGCCTTGGCCACGGCTGGGGCAATGCGCAAAATCAATCGCGTATCAAACGGGGTGGGGATGAGGTAGTCCGGGCCAAAGGTCAGCTCCTTGCCCTGGTAGGCAGCGGCCACTTCGTCGCTCACGTCTTGTTTGGCCAGTGCGGCGATTTCGCGCACGCAGGCCAGTTTCATGGCTTCGGTGATCTTGGTGGCGCCGCAGTCCAGCGCGCCCCGGAAGATGTAGGGGAAACACAGGACGTTGTTTACCTGGTTGGGGTAGTCCGAGCGGCCCGTGGCAATGATGCAGTCCGGGCGCACGGCCTTGGCCAGCTCGGGGCGGATTTCCGGCTCGGGGTTGGCCAGGGCCAGGATGATGGGTTTGTCCGCCATGGTTTTGAGCATGTCCGCCGTGAGCACGCCCGGGGCCGAGCAGCCCAGGAACACGTCTGCGCCGCGCACGGCATCGGCCAGGGTGCGGGCGTCGGTGTTTTGGGCAAATTGCGCCTTGGAGGCGTCCAGGCTGCCCCGGCCTTCGTAGATCACGCCCTTGGAGTCGCACACGAAGATGTTTTCACGGCGCAGGCCCAGGCCCATCATCACCGTCATGCAGGCAATGGCGGCGGCGCCCGCGCCGGAGACGGCCATCTTCACCTGCCCAATGTCCTTGCCCACCAGTTCCAAGGCGTTAATCAGTGCGGCGCTGGAGATGATGGCCGTGCCGTGCTGGTCGTCGTGGAACACCGGGATGTTCATGCGCTTGGAGAGTTCCTGCTCGATATAGAAGCACTCCGGCGCCTTGATGTCTTCCAGGTTGATGCCGCCCAGGGTGGGCTCCAGCGCGGCAATGATGTCGATGAGCTTGTTGGGGTCACGCTCGGCCAGTTCGATGTCAAACACATCCACGCCGGCAAATTTTTTGAACAAGCAGCCCTTGCCTTCCATCACGGGTTTGCCGGCCAGGGGGCCGATGTCGCCCAGGCCCAGCACGGCGGTGCCGTTGGTGATGACGCCCACCAGGTTGCCCCGGGCGGTGTAGTCAAACGCCTTGCTGGGGTCGGCCTGGATGTCCAGGCAGGGGTAGGCCACGCCGGGGGAGTAGGCCAGCGACAGGTCGCGCTGGTTGGACAGGGGTTTGGTGGGGGTGACGGAAATCTTGCCCTTGTTGGGGTTGCAGTGGTATTCGCGGGCGGCATCGCGCAGAGTTTGCTCTGCTGGGGAGAGTTGTTCAGTCATGGAAGCAAAAGATTGGTGAGAAGGAGTGTTCTAGCGTTCTAGCGCGGGAAAGGGCGCGAAGCTTACTCCAAAGTGACAGGTTGCAGGGGCTGGGTGTCCCGTGGCTGCGCAATGCTCGTCTGCGGGTGGGAGACGATGGGCGCTGGGGGGCGTTGGCGGTGCGTAGTGCCAAACGCGCTGCGTGGATAACATGGCCGCCTATTATCCAGGGCGCGGCCAAGGCAGCGCAGCGGTTTGGGTTTTTTGCATGAAATAGGCCCTCAGCCCAAGCTACACCAGCGTGTGCAGCTATCAGATTGAAAGCCTTGGACATCCCGCTTAGACACCCCGCTTAGGCCAGCAAATCCACCAGGCTACGCGCTACCACCTTGGTGGCGCGGCGCAGGTCTTGCAGGTCGATGCGCTCGTCGTTGCGCTTGGCGTGCGATTCCAGCACCGAGCGCGGGCCTGCGCCGTAGATCACGCCGGGAATGCCGCGCTCCACGTACAGGCGCACGTCGGTATACAGGGGCGTGCCCACGGCGGGGGGCTTGCTGCCAAACACCGCTTCGCCGTGGTGTTGGATGGCGTCCACCAGGGGCTTGTTCTCGGCCAGCGGCGTCATGGCGTTGGCCAGCAGCAGGCGCTTGATGTCTACGCGCACGGCATCCTCGCCCGTGTAGCCGCCTTGGGTGTTGAACTGCTCCACCGCCTGGGCGATCACGGCGCGGATGCTGGCTTCCACCTCGGCCGGGTTTTCTTCGGGAATCATGCGGCGGTCGAGCTTCAGGGTCACCTTGCCCGGCAGCACGTTGGTGTTGGTGCCGCCTTCGATGCGGCCAATGTTCAGGTAGGGGTGCTTGATGCCCGGCACCTTGGATGTGACCTGTTGGTACTTGGTGTTCTCGGCAAACAGGCCGTTCATGATGGCCACTGCCGCTTGCAGCGCATCGACGCCCGTGTGCGGCACGGCGGCGTGGGCCATCTTGCCGTGTACGGTCACTTCCATTTGCAGGCAGCCGTTGTGCGCGGTGACGACTTCGTAGCTAAAGCCGGCGGCAATCATCAGGTCAGGCTGGGTGAGCTTGTTTTTGAGCAGCCAGCCGGGGCCGAGCAGGCCGCCAAATTCCTCGTCGTAGGTGAAGTGCAGCTCCACCGCGCCCTTGCTGGGTTTGGCCACGGCTTCGAGTGCCCGCACGGCAAAGGTGAAGGTGGAAAAGTCGCTCTTGCTCACGGCGGTGGCGCGGCCATACATCTTGCCGTCTTCGATCTCGGCGCCGTAGGGGTCGTGCGTCCAACCTTCGCCGGGGGGCACCACGTCGCCGTGGGCGTTCAGCGCCACGGTGCGGCCACCATGGCCATAGGGGCGGCGCACGATCAGGTTGGTAATGCTTTGCATGCCGTAGTCGCGCACTTCGGCTTCGGGCACGGCGTGTTTTTCGGCGTCGAAGCCAAATTCCTTGATCAACGCCGCCGTGCGTTCGGCGTGCGGGGCGTTGTTGCCGGGCGGGGTGTCGGTGGGCACCTGCACCAGGGCCTGCAGGAACTGCACCTGCTCGTCAAAGTGCTGGTCCACCCAGGCGTCCAGGGCGGTGTAGAGGGCTTGGCGGTCGTGGTTCATGACAAATCTCCTTCAATTCAGGCAGCCAGTTGCTGCAAAACATGGCTAAAGGCATCGACGGCCAGCTGCATGTCGTCGTTGGTGCTGGATTCCAGCGGGTTGTGGCTGATGCCGCTGTTCAGGCCGCGTACGAACAGCATGGCCTGCGGCAAGATCTTGTGCAGCTTCATCGCGTCGTGCCCCGCGCCGCTGGGCAGGTGGAACACCGGCACGCCCAGGGCTTGCACGGCAGTTTCCCAGCGCTGCTGCCACGCGGGGGCGCTGGGCGCAGCCGATTCCTGCATGGTCTGCTCGGTGCTGTATTGCAGGCCCCGGCGCTCGCAGATCTCGGCCAGCTTGGCCAGGATGTCGTCGCGCAGCGCATCGCGCTGGGCGTTGCTGGGGGCACGAATGTCCAGGCTGAAGTGGCACTGGCCCGGCACCACGTTGATGGAGCCGTTGGGCACCTGCAACATGCCGATGGTGGCCACGCTGTCGCCGTCCTGCGTGGCGCGTGCTTCCATATACAGGGCCAGCTCGGCAGCGCCCACGGCAGCATCGCGGCGGCGGTTCATCGGCGTGGTGCCGGCGTGGCTGGCCATGCCGGTGATGCTGCACTGGTAGCGCACGCTGGCATTGATGGCAGTGACGATGCCCAGGGGCAAGTCCAGTTCGTTCAGTACCGGGCCTTGCTCGATGTGGACTTCGATAAAGCCCAGGTACTGCGCCGGGTTGCGTCGCAATTTGGGAATGTTGTCGATGCACAGGCCCGCGTGCTGCATGGCCGCACGCATGGTGATGCCGTCGGCGTCCTGCTGGTCGAGCCAGTCGGGATTGAAGTCGCCCGTCAGCGCCCCGGAGCCGAGGAAGGTGGCCTTGTAGCGCTGGCCTTCTTCCTCGGCAAAGGCCACCACTTCGATGCCGAAGGGCAGGCGCTTGCCCTGGCGGTGCAGCTCGCGCACGCACGCCATCGGCACGAAGATGCCCAGGCGGCCATCGTATTTGCCGCCGTTGCGTACCGTGTCGTAGTGGCTGCCAGTCAGCAGGTATTGCGCACCGGCCATGGTGGGGTCGGGGTGGTAGCGGCCCACTACGTTGCCCACGGCGTCGATCTCCACCTCGTCAAAGCCAATTTCCCGCATCCAGTGGCTGATGCGCTGGGCGCAGGCGCGGTGCGCGTCGGTCAGGTAGGTGACGGTGAGCTGCCCCAGCTCGGCGTAGCCGGGGTCGGTGTGCTGGGCCAGCTTTTCTTGCCAGTCCCACACGTCGTTGCCCAGGGTGGGGGTGTAGCCAAACTTGTCGTTCAGGCGGATTTCCGCAATGCGGTGGATGTTGCGCAGCGCCTCGGCCCGCTCGAAGTCCGGGTGGTTGCGCAGGCGCCGCTCGAAGGTGGCCAGGATTTCTGCCTTGGGCAGGCCCAGTCCGCGCGGGCCGCGCACGGCCAGGATGAAGGGAAAGCCAAAGCGCTCCCCGTACTGGCGGTTTAGCTGCTGGATGTGCGCCAGTTCATCGGGCGTGCATTGGGTCAGGCCCGCCTTGTTCTGCTCGTTGGTCGATTCGGCCGTGAGCGTATTGGTCTGCATGGCCTTGCCCGCCAGCTCCGGGTGGGCGCGGATCAGGTCGAGCTGCGCCTGCTCGCCCGCCTGGGCCAGCACCTGCACCATAGCGTGCTTGATGTGCGCCAGGCTGGCAAAGGGGCGCTGGGCCAGGGCCTGCTCGGCAATCCAGGGGGAATGCTCGTACAGGCCATCCAGCAGGGCGACGGCCTCTGCCGCGTTGGCCGCGTTCAGTTGTTCCAGGGTCAAGGCCATGGTTGTCTCCTATAAAAACAAGAGCTGCCAGCGCTTGCTGCATAAGCGCTGGAGGGGGATTTGATGCCCATATTCTGCTGCGTCACACCCGCGTAGGCGGGTGTCCAGTGACAGCGTTGGCGATGGGCGCTGCCGTGGTTCAGGTCAGGCCGCTGCTGGATTCCCTGTCATTCCCGCGAAGGCGGGAACTGCGCGGGAATGACAGCGGGGTCATCATTGCGGCGCAGGAAAGCGCTGTGCCCAGTGGCGGGCCACGTCGATGCGCCGGGCCACCCACACCTTGTCGTGGCGTTGGATGTGGTCCAAAAAGCGCTGCAGCGCCACGATGCGCCCTGGCCGGCCCAGCAGGCGGCAGTGCATGCCGATGCTCATCATCTTGGGCGCGTTGCTGCCGTGCTTGTCGCCCTCGGCGTACAGGGCGTCGAACGTGTCCTTCATGTACTGGAAGAACGGGTCGGCGTGCGAATAGCCCTGCGGCAGGGCAAAGCGCATGTCGTTGCAGTCCAGCGTGTAGGGCACGATGAGCTGGTGGGCACGGCTGCCGTCGGTCTTGCCTACCTGCATCCAGAAGGGCAGGTCGTCGCCGTAGTAATCCGCGTCGTAGGCAAAGCGGCCTGCATCGGCCACCAGGCGGTGGGTGTTGGGGCTGTCGCGCCCGGTGTACCAGCCCAGGCCGTGGTCGCCGTCGTGGCCGTACAGTTCTTCAAAAATGTCTAGGCACTGCTGCATGTGGGCGCGCTCCACCTCTTCGGGCAGGTTCTGGTAGTGAATCCATTTCAGGCCGTGGCAGGCCACCTCGTGGCCCAGTTCGGCAAAGGCTTGGGCGACTTCGCGGTGTTTTTGCAAGGCGGTGGCCACGCCAAATACCGTCAGCGGCAGGCCGCGCTGCTCGAATTCGCGCAGGATGCGCCACACCCCGGCGCGGGCACCGTATTCGTAGATGCCGTCCATGCTTATGTGCCGCGCGGGGTAGGACGCGGGGTTGAACAGCTCCGACAGGAATTGCTCGCTACCGGCATCGCCGTGCAGGACGTGGTTTTCGCCCCCTTCTTCGTAGTTGAGTACGAACTGCACCGCCACCCGCGCCTGGCCGGGCCAGTGCGGGTGCGGTGGCGTGCGGCCATAACCAATCAAGTCGCGGGGGTAGGGGGCGGTAGCGTCGTAGGTCATCGTGGGGGGCTTTGCAACAAGGGGCGCGGTCTGCGGTCGCTAGACCGTGGACAGCGCCATGGATAAATCATTGGAGGGCAGGGCGCGGTCAAACTCCAGCCCGGCTTCGACGTTGGCCAGGTGCTCCTGCATCAGGCGCACGGCCAGCGCTTCATCGCGCGCGGCCAGGGCGGCGACGATGTATTCGTGCTCCTCGTGCGAGTGCGCGGCAGCGGTGGTGCTTTGGTACATCAAGGTGATGAGGGCGCAGCGCGAGATCAGCTCGCCCAGGATTTGCGCCAGCACGTCGTTGCCCATCAGGCGGGCCATGACGACGTGAAAATCCCCCAGCAAGGCGGTGCGCTGGCCGACGTTTTGCCCGTCGATGGCGTTTTGCTCGGCCTGGATATGCGCTTGCAAGGCGGTGATCTGCGCAGGGCTGCTTTGGCGGCAGAAGGCGCGCGTCATCTCCATCTCCAGCATGTGGCGCACGGCAAAGACCTGGCGGGCTTCGGCCACCGACGGCGTGGCCACAAACGCACCGCGCGCAGGCTCTAGCGTGACCAGCCGGTTTTGCGACAACTGGAACAGCGCCTGGCGCACCAGCGTGCGCGAGACACCAAAGTGGTCGGCCAGCTTTTGCTCGGCCAACTTGGTGCCCGGCAGCAGCCGGTGCTCCACAATCGCCCGCGTCAGCGCGTCGGCAATCATGGTGGTGGAGGATATGGTTTCTATGGATGTCATGTTTTTTCCACTTTGACAAAAATTGTATACACTTTTGGTAAACAAGCCAGCGCAGAAGCGCAATTCACTACAAGGAGAAACCCCTATGGGCCTGAGTACCCACGTTCTAGACACGATGCACGGCTGCCCCGCTACCGGTATGGCCGTTGCCCTGTACGCCACGCATGGCCAGGAGGCCACGCTGCTGAAAAGCCTGGTGCTTAACAGCGATGGCCGCACCGATGCCCCCCTGTTCGATGACAACACCTTGCAGGTGGGCACCTATCGCCTGACGTTTGCCGTGGCCGATTATTTCAAGGCCAAGGGCGTGCAATTGCCTGAGCCGAACTTTTTAGGCCAGGTGAGCCTGGATTTTGGCGTGGCCCGCACCGACCAGCACTACCACGTGCCGCTTTTGGTCAGCCCCTGGAGCTATTCCACTTACCGGGGCTCGTAAGCTTTTAAAAGCGAAGCGCCTAACGCACATAAACAAAGGGTTTCGGATAGATAACTATCCGAAACCCTTTTGTTTTAAGCGCTAACAGCTCCTGTTTTTAAAGCACTTCCCCTACCAGGTCATGCCCCTGGGCGGCGGTGATGCGCACTTTCAGCATATCGCCCACCTTAAATTGCTGGCTGGCCTTGGCAATGGGCTGCAGGTGCACCAGGCCGTCAATCTCTGGCGCATCGGCCCAACTGCGGGCGATGCCGCCTTTCTTGCCCAGGCTGTGCGCCTTGTCCACCAGCACCTGCATGGTCTGGCCCACACGCTGCTGTAGGCGCTGGGTGGAGACTGCTTCGGCCACCGCCATAAAGCGTTCGCGCCGCTCTTCGCGCACAGCTTGCGGTAGCTGGCCGGGCAGCTCGTTGGCGGCAGCGCCGGTGACGTCGCTGTACGCAAAGCAGCCTGCGCGGTCGATTTGCGCCTCGCGCACAAAATCGAGTAGGTGCTGGAACTCTTCCTCCGTCTCGCCCGGAAAACCGGCGATGAAGGTGGAGCGGATGACCAGCTCGGGGCACACCTCGCGCCAGCGTTGGATGCGCTCCAGGTTCTTTTCCCCGCTGGCCGGGCGTTTCATGCGCTTTAAAACGTCGGGGTGGCTGTGTTGCAGCGGCACGTCCAGGTAGGGCAGCACCAGGCCCTGCGCCATCAGCGGCAGGATGTCGTCCACGCTGGGGTAGGGGTAGACGTAGTGCAGGCGCACCCAGGCGCCGTACTGCTGCGCCAGCTTGCCCAGCTCTTGCACCAGCTCAAACAGGCGCGTCTTGACCGGACGGCCTTCCCAAAAGCCCATGCGGTATTTGATGTCTACGCCATAGGCCGAAGTGTCCTGGCTGACGATGAGCAGCTCTTTGACCCCGCCGGCAAACAGCGCCTGCGCTTCCTTGAGTACGTCGCCAATCGGGCGCGAGACCAAATCGCCGCGCATGCTGGGGATGATGCAAAAGGTGCAGCGGTGGTTGCAGCCTTCGGAAATCTTCAAATACGCATAGTGGCGCGGGGTGAGCTTGATGCCCGCCTCACCCACCGCGCCGGGCATGCTGGGCACCAGGTCGATAAACGGGTCATGCGGCTTGGGCAGGTGCTCGTGCACCGCGTCCATCACCTCTTGCGTGGAATGCGGGCCGGTCACAGCCAGCACGCTGGGGTGGATGCCAGCGACCATGTTGTCCCCGCTGCTGTCCTTGCGTGCACCTAGGCAGCCGGTGACGATGACCTTGCCGTTTTCGCTCAAAGCCTCGCCAATCGTGTCCAGGCTTTCCTTGACGGCATCGTCAATAAAGCCGCAGGTGTTGACGATGACCAGATCGGCCCCGGCATAGCTCTTGGCGGTCTGGTAGCCCTCGGCACTGAGCTGGGTGATGATGAGTTCCGAGTCGGTCAGGTTCTTCGGGCAGCCCAGGGAGACGAAGCCGACTTTGGGGGCGCTGGTGAGGTTGTTCATGGAGGGTACAAAGCGCGAAGCGATAAGAAAAAGGCACCCGGGGTGCCTTTGTATGCAGAAAATGGGGACGGCGGCAGCCGTCAATGGCACCGATTTTAGTGCCCGGTCCGGCGTAGGGCTCTGGCCGTATAAAAAAAGACCGATACCGCAGCGCCGGTCTTTTTGCCGTTCTCGAAATGATCGGCGATCCATAGCGGCCACCGCCCGTAGCTGCTCGGGCTGCGGTGGCCTATGGTGTTGCTGCGGCGTTGTGCCACATGGCATGGGCATCAATGCGTACACGCAGGGCGGCATGCAGCGCGTCCACCCGGGCCTGGGTTTCTGCCAAGCGGGCCTGGTGCAGGTTGCGCAGGGCCAGCAAGTATTCGCTCAATGGCGCCTCACCCAATTCCCAGGCTTTGCGTGTGCGTTGGCTGGCTGCTGTCTGGGCGGTCAGGGCTTGTTGCAGCGCTTGCCATTGTGCGTGCTTGCTTTGGGCGGCTTGTACGGATATCCATGCCTCTTGTTCGACCGTGCGCAGCATGTCGGCGGCGTCGGCTTCGGCAGCATTCGCGTTGGCGTTTTCTGCGTTGGCGATGGCGCTGCGGTAGGAGGTACCGATGGGGATGGACAGCACCACGCCCACGGTGCGCTCGCGCCCGCCGCGGTCGGACAGGACACGCACTCCGAGCGTGGGGTCTGGGGTGCGATCTGCACGGGCGCGTTCGGCGGTGCGGGCTTGCAACTGGCTGGTGCCCTGGGCAATAGCCACTTCGGCGTTTTCGGAAATGATGCGGGCACGCCAGTCTTGGCTGTCGTCCAGCCAATCCGTTGGATCGGGCAGCAGTGGCAGCTGGTCGGGCACTGTGATGGGGGTAAATCCCAGTGCTAGTGCCTGGTGAGCGGCCGCCTGGGCGTCGCGGGCCATCAGGGTTTGAGCTGCCAGGGCGGCGCGTTCGGCCTCCAGCACGTCCACATCGCGCTGTGCCGCATCACCCAGGGCCAGGCGGCGTGCCAGGGTGTCGTGCTCGCGTTCCAGCAGTTGGCTTTGTGCGGTGGTCTCGATGGTGATGGCGCTGCAGCGCAGCCAGTTCATCCAGGCGTCAAGCAGCCGTCGGGCGACTTGGTGCTCGGCATCTTCCCGGCGCAAATCGGCCAGGTGGCGGGTGCTGTCGCCAATCTGCTGATCCAGTGCGGCTTTGCGCGGCAGGCGGATGGCGCGGCTCAGGCCCAGCTCCCACTCGTTGTAGCGCCGTTGTTCATCGTGCACATTGCGCCGTTGCAGGACCGTATCGGCCTGGAATTCATGGCTGCCTACGTCCAGGGCGCGTTGGGTGGCGCTGGCGGCCTGCACGCGTTCGGCAGCGGCTCGCACGGTGGGGTGTGCCTGCATGGCAGCTTGAACTTGCGCCGGGGCGGGTAGCCAGGGGACGGCGGCGTCTTGCGCTGGTGCCGACCAAGACACGCAGGCCAGGGCCAGGGCACTCAGAGAGGGAAGAAGCTTCATGCCAGTCGTCCTCCGGCAATCACAGGCTCCAGCCACCAGCGCACATCGCGCGAGGTGATGCGCTGGCGCAGCGTATCGAGCAGGCTGTCGACGCGCTGGCGCTCGGTCACGATCCAGAGCAGACGCTTATCGACCCGGCCGCGCACCTGTTCACGGATGGTAGCGTGGGCGAAATCGCTGCTGTGCCCCTCGGCCTGCAGCAGGGTAAAGCCAGGCAGGGAGGGGTCGGCGATCAAGGTGTCTGTGATGGCATCTTCCAAAGCGGGCGGGAAGAGGAGGTTCAGCCGAACCCATTCGATATCTGCGGGGTGTTGGGGTGTGCTCATGCGGCACCTCCTTGGGTTGTTTGGGATTGACCAAAACGTCGGTAGAGAACGGGCAGCAACACCAGCGTCAACGCAGTGGAGGTGACCAAGCCGCCGATCACCACGATTGCCAGTGGACGCTGGATTTCCGAGCCGGGGCCGGAAGCCAGCAACAAGGGGACGAGACCAAAGGCGGTGATGGAGGCGGTCATCAACACCGGGCGCAGGCGGCGCAGCGAGCCTTCGTGCACGACTTGCTCGATGGGCAAGCCCAGGGTGTGCAAGTGGTTGAAGTGCGTCACCAGCACCAGGCCGTTGAGTACTGCAATCCCCAGCAATGCGATAAAGCCTACCGATGCGGGCACCGACAGGTATTGCCCGGACAGCCATAGTGCGGTTATGCCGCCCACCATGGCAAAGGGCACGTTGCCCAGAATGAGCGTGGCCTGGCGCACGGAGCCAAAGGTCATGAATAGCACGAAGAAGATCAGGCCCAGGGCTACAGGCACCACCAGCCCCAGACGGGCTGCGGCGCGTTGCTGGTTCTCGAACTGGCCGCCCCATTCGACCCGGTAGCCGGGGGGCAGGGGCACGTCGCGGGCCACGGCGGCACGGGCTTCGGCCACAAAGCCGACCAGGTCACGCCCGCTCACGCTGGACTGGATCAGCGCGAAGCGCGAACCATTTTCGCGGTGTACCAGCACGGGGCCGTCAGTAACGCCGATGCTGGCCACGGCCGTCAACGGGATTTCGCCCTGGTCGTCCCGTGCCAGTCGCACGCTCTGAAAGCGCTCGGCAGAGGTGCGCAGCTGGGCATCGCCGCGCACCACGATAGGGGTGCGCCGGTCTGGCTCAATCACCGTGCCGGCGGGCACGCCTTCCAACTGGGCGCGTAGCTCGTCCTGAATCTGCGTGACGGCCAACCCGGCACGGCCTGCCGCCTGGGTGTCCACCTGCACCTGCAGGTATTCGACGGTGTCGCTGGCCTGAGTGAGCACATCGCGTGCGCCAGGCACCTTTTCGATGCTGGCAGCCATGCGCTGCGCCAAGTCCCCCAGAGTTTGCAGATCGGGGCCGAACAGTTTGACGGCCACGTCGCCCCGGCTGCCGGTGAGCATTTCGGAAATGCGCATCTCGATCGGCTGGGTAAAGCCAAATTCCAGACCAGGAAAATCCTCCATCACCTTGCGGATCTCGGTACTCAGGGCGTCCTTGTCGGCCATGCGCCACGTTGCGTGTGGGGCCAGCTGCATGAACATATCGGTCTCGTTCAGGCCCATTGGATCCAGGCCCAGTTCGTCAGAGCCGACCCGGGCGATGCTGTGCTGCACTTCGGGCACTGCCGCACCGATGGCACGCTGCACCGCCAGGTCGATTTCCAGCGAGCGTTGCAAGCCGATGGACGGCGGTTTTTGCAGCTGCAGCAGGATGTCGCCCTCATCCATCGTTGGCATAAAGGCCTTGCCCGTGCTCAAGTAGGCGGCAAATCCCAGGGCCAGCGCGGCAATCGCTACGGCGGAAGCACGCTGCGGATGGCGCAGCGCGGACTCCAACAGGGGTTTGTACAGGCGTATGGCGCCGCGCATGACCCAAGGCTCGCTGTGGGGTTGTTCCTTGAGCAGCAACGATGCCAGCACCGGCACCAGGGTGAGCGACAGCAGCAGCGAAACTGCCAGCGCAAACACAATGGTCAAGGCCACCGGGGTGAACAGTTTGCCTTCCAGCCCCTGCAGGGTGAGCAAGGGCATGAACGTCAGGCAGATGATGAGAATGCCGGAAGCCACCGGGACGGCGACTTCGCGTGCTGCTGCAAAAATGCGGTGCAAGCGCGGCAGTTGTGCACCAGGGGCGGTGGGGTCGAGGCGACTGACGGCGTTTTCTACCACCACCACTGCCGCATCCACCAGCATGCCGATGGCAATGGCCAGGCCGCCCAGACTCATCAGGTTAGCGCTGATGCCGGTCAGGCGCATCAGCAAGAACGTGCCCAGGGCCGCCAGGGGGGCCATCAGCGCGACCACCAGGGCGGCCCGCAGTTCCCCCAGGAACAGCAGCAACAGTACGATGACCAGGGCGGTGGCTTCCATCAATGCGCTTTCCACCGTCCCGACGGCGCGGGCAATCAGCGTGCTGCGATCGTAAAACGGCACGACTTTTACCCCTGGGGGCAGGCTGGGGGCCAGTTCGTCCAGGCGGGTGCGGATGGCTTGCACCAAGGTGGAAGCATCGGCACCGCGCAGCGCCACCACGATGCCTTGCACCGATTCCCCTGCGCCATCGCGGCTGACGGCACCGTAGCGCGTCAAGCCCTCGATCCGCACGCTGGCCACATCGCCCAGCAGGACAGGGGGCGAGGTGGCCGTACCTGGGCGCAGCACCACCCGGGACAGGTCGTGCAGGTTGCGGATGGCACCCTCGGCACGCACGATGAGTGTGTTTTCCCCCGCTTCCAGGCGGCCTGCGCCATCGTTGCGGTTGTTCTCGCCAATCGCCGTGATGATGTCGGCGAAGCCCAGGCCTGCAGCAGACAGTCGTGCACGGTCGGGGACAACGGTGAAGCTTTTGGCCTGTCCGCCCAGCACGTTGACATCGGCCACCCCGGGCAGGGTGCGCAAGGCGGGGCGCAGCGTCCAGTCCAGCAGGGTACGGCGATCATCCAGACTCAGGCCGCCACCCTCCAGGGTAAACATGAAGATGTCCGACAGCGGGGTGGAGATCGGGGCCAGGCCGCCACTTACTCCCTCGGGCAAATTGTCCGAGACGCTGGCATAGCGCTCGGCCACCTGCTGGCGTGCCCAGTAAATATCGCTGCCCTCGGCAAAGTCCAGCGTGATATCGGCAATGGCGTACTTGGCGGTGGAACGCAGCATCACCCCTTGGGGGACGCCCAGCAGTTCCATCTCCAGCGGTGCAATGACGCGCGATTCCACCTCCTCGGGCGTCATGCCGGGTGCTTTGAGAATCAGCTTGACCTGGGTGGGCGAGATGTCCGGGTAGGCATCGATGGGCAGTTTCAGGAACGAGGCGATGCCCGCACCGGCCAAGGCCAGCACCGCCAGCAGCACCAGTGCACGCTGGCGCAGGGAAAACTCGATCAGGCGAGACAACATCGGCAGTCCCTCCTTACTGAGCCGAAGGCATGGGAATCATGGATTTGAGCAAGGCCGTCCCCCGGGTGACGACCTGCATACCAGCCGCCAATGGTCTGGCGCCGGTGGCCGAGCCGGTCGCAGTGCCCGTAACCGGCAGAGCGCGTACGGCGCTGCCGGCATCGCTTTCTTCCAGCAATTCCACTGCCACTGCACGGATGCCGACTGGGGCAGGCTGGGGGTTGGTTTTCTGCTGGGGCAGGGTTTCAGCGATAAACAGCACGTGCCCAGTGCCCGAGGGCAGCAGCGCAGATGCTGGCACGATAAAGGTATTGTCGGGAGCGGGTAGCAGCAGGCTCACGCGCAGTTGCTGGCCTGCCGCATAGGGCAGGACTGCACCTTCGGCGGCATACAGGCGTGCGCGTACCCGCAGGCTTTGGCTGGAGGCATCGGCATCGGCCCCCACGGCCTGCACCTGGGCCAGGGAGCCATCGGGCAAGCGCACCTCCAAACCTGGACGCAAATCGGCACGCAGCCGCAGCGGGGCAGAAAAAAAGATGTCCAACTGCCCGGGTTCTGCCAGCATGAATACCGTCTCCAGGACCGCCACAGCCTGACCGGGCACGACTTGGCGGCGAACCACCTGGCCAGCGATGGGGGCAAGCAATTCGTACTCGCCCGCTGCGCCACTGGTCACGGGCCGCAGCCGTGCCAATGCGCCCTGGGCCTGTTGCAGCGTGCTCTGGGCTGCCGCCGCGCGGGCCTGGGATTGCTCGTTGCGGGCTGCGGCGATGATGCCCTCGGCCAGCAGCGTTGCGTCACGCTGCGCCTGCAAGCGGGCGGTGGCCGCTTCGGTGCGTGCGCGTGCCAGCTCGGCTTCGGCGTTCAGCACTTCTTGGCTCTGGATGCGTACCAGGGCCTGGCCTTGGCGTACCGGTGTTCCCTCATCCACCAGCAGGCGTGTCACCACCCCGCCGTACGGGGCCACCACCTGTGCGCTGGCCGCCAGGGGCACCATGGCCTGGGCCATCAGTCCGTCCACAGACAAAACACTGGTGGTCGCAATCGCTGCCGTTTCCAGGTCTTGCGCACGCAACTGGGCAGCGTTCAGCACCACCCTGCCGTCGGGGGCTGCCTGCGCGTTCGGTACCTGAGCCGTGCTGGAGCTGGTCACTGCTGCCGGGCGCGTGGACGCCGTCCACACGCCATAGCCAGCGGCCACCGCAGCGGCAAATACAGCAGCCGTTGCCAGAACCTTGGTGTGGCCCCTGGAGCCTGTGGTGGTCTGGGCGGGAGGGGTCATAGCAAGGCCCCTCCGTTGGATAAATGCCCGTGGCTGAACAACCGAAGGCGGGGAGAATGGGGTAAGAGCAGGCTATAAGACATTGGTGGCAGTTCTCCAATAAGCAATTTCCCTTATTTTGGGTAACGAAGCTTTGGAAAAGCTTTGGATGCACGCTTGACCACGGTGTGAGCATTTCTCCCCAAATGCTGCCCATAATCAAACCCTGAATGGGTTTGTTTTTTGATAGCTGTTACCTCTTGATTTATAAGGGGTATATGGCGATTTTTTTTATAAATAAAAAGTGAGTGGCGGGACTGCTTTCATGCGTGTATTGATTGTTGAAGATTCAGAGATGCTGGCCAGTGCCTTGGGCCGCAGCCTGGTGTTGGAGGGGTATGCCTGCGATATTGCGGGCGATGGTCAGCAGGCCTTGACGTTTCTGGCCAGCTACCGCTATGACGCCGTGATCCTGGATTGGATGCTGCCCCGGCTGGATGGTCTGGACGTATTGCGCGAACTCAACAAGGATCCCCATGCTGCGCCGGTGCTGCTGTTGTCGGCGCGTGACGCCTTGGACGACCGCGTGCGAGCGCTGGATGCCGGGGCCGACGATTACCTCACCAAGCCTTTTGAACTGGCAGAGTTGCTGGCACGCCTGCGGGCGCTGGTGCGCCGCCCCCCGCAACGGGACACTCCGGTGCTGCGTCATGGTGCATTGGAAGTTGATCCACGCTCACGTACCGCCAAGTGCCAGGGGCTGGATGTGGGCCTGACACCCAAAGAGTACGCGCTGCTGGAGCTGTTGTTGCGCCGTCAGGGGGTGACGTTTTCGCGTGCGCAAATTTTTGAGCATCTGTACGACAGCAGCAGCGACGCTTCGGACAAAGTGGTGGAAGTCATTGTGAGCACCTTGCGCACCAAGCTGGGTCAGCACGGCCTGGGCGATGTGATACTGACGCGCCGAGGTTTTGGTTACGTATTGCCTTGAACCGGATGTTTATGAAGCCACGCTTGCCCGAAAAGGGCACTTCCTGGTCTTTACAGCGCCGCTTGGTCATAGGGCTGGTGCTGTCCATAGGCAGCACTTTCGCTATCTTGTTTCTGACCCTGGATTATTGGATTGACCGTGCCATTTACCAGCGCATGGATACCTCGCTGATGCAGCGCTCGGCCGCCGTGGGGCGCATGCTGCAGGCGCTGGGCCCACAAGCGCTGCAACTGCTCATGCCCGAGTACGAGCCTGAGGGGCATACCGAATTTTTTACGGTATTCGATCAGGAGGCTGGCACCGTCGCGTTACGCTCGCCCAGCAGCGCGGGTGCCACCCTTTCGCTGGGGCCGACGCAGCAGGGTACGCCGCGCTACTACGATGTCACGCTCCCCGATGGCCATGTTGGTCGGGCCCTGGCGACACGCCTTCCGATGCCGGAGGGACGTTCCAAGATTTTGGTGGTGGCCACAGAGCGCGAAGATTGGAACCGCACTGAGCGGCGCGTGCACTTCGCTTTGCTGGGAGGGATTGCACTGGCGACCCTGCTGGCCACTGGCCTGGCGCTGTACCTTGTGCGCCGGGTGGTGGCCATCCTGGAACGTACAGGCGTTGCCTTGAGCAGCTTGCGTGCCGATCGTCCGATGCAGCCGCTGGGCGGGGATTTTCCGCACGAGCTGCGCCCCTTTGTCGATGCGTTCAACTTGGGGCTGCACCACCTGTACAGCGCCATTGACCGCGAGCGGCGTTTCGCTAGCGATGTGGCCCACGAATTGCGCACGCCGTTGGCAGAAATTCGCACCAGCGCAGAAAGTGCCTTGCGCGATTCCGACCCTGAACGCGCACGCCGTGGTCTGCGTACCGCCATCCAGGCATGTTCGCGGATGCAGCGCAGCGTGGACACACTGCTGCTGGTCGCCCAGCTGGAATCGGGCCAGCAAATACCGGCTCCGGACCCTTTGGATCTGGCGGCGTTGGTGCGGGAGCTGCTGCAGTGCAGCCGCCAGCAGGCCATGCAGGCGGGGCGCATCCCTCCCGCCATCCGCCAGGATTTGCCTGCGTCCGTATGGATCCAAAGCGACCGGGGCATCTTGGAGCGCATTCTCTCGAACTTGCTGCGCAATGCCATGGAGTACGCCCCTGCAGGCGATGTTCTTGAATGTTGTCTGCAGCGCGGCGAGGCGGGCTGGGTGCTCTACATTACCAATACCGCACCCCGGCTGCAGATGGCCGATCTGGAGCATCTGGGCAAGCGCTTCTGGCGCAAGGACCCGGAAGGCGGCACGGTAGAGCACGCCGGCCTGGGCATTGCACTGGTGTTCGCACTGGCGCAAGCGATTGCGCTTCCGCTTCGATTTTCCTTAAAAGATCAGCGGCTTACCGCTGTGCTGGGACCCTGGACGTCATTGGTGTGAACGTGTAGGGGCCAGGAGAGCGCGTTAGCGCTTGAAGCCGAACATGCTCATCATTTGCTCGGTCTGCTGGCGCATTTGCTCCTGCATTTTCTGCATTTGCTCGGCGTAACTGGCGGGCAGCATGGCCTGGGGCATCTGCATCATCTTGGCCCAGGCGTCGGTGTTGCCGGTTTGCTCGGCCAGCTTGGTTTGGAAGTCGGTAAACATCTGCAGGTTTTTTTCGATGTAGCTGCCCATCTGCCCCTGCATGGCGTGGCCGTAGAAGCGAATGATGTTGGCCAGCGCCGCTTCGCTGAACATGGGAATACCGGCGGCTTCTTCTTCCAAGATGATTTGCAGCAGGATGGAGCGGGTCAGGTCATCGCCCGTTTTGGCGTCAACCACCTCAATGGCTTCGTGCTGCATGACCAGGGTTTTGACTTCGGCCAGGGTGACGTAGGACGAGGTGCTGGTGTCGTACAGGCGGCGGTTGGGGTATTTCTTGATCGTGCGCTTGGCGCTGGTGGAGGCGGTAGTGGTTGTCATAAAAGCGCAAATGTGGGGTTCTTTGGTAAGAATCTGTATCGGTGTGTGTCGTTGAAGTATCGCACGGCGCGAAAGTGCGTCAATTTAGGCCTTATGCCGTCTGGCCCTGGCTTACAGTGCGCCCTATGGCACACCGGGTGCCGAGCATACGCAAATTTGTGAAAGTGGATGGCACGCAATGACGACTCCGTTGAATAAAGCCGCGTGGCTGTGCTGCGCTGCCTTGACGCTGGTGGCCACGGCCAGCTGGGGGCAAAACCGCATTTATCGCTGCGGCAATGAATACACCAACAACGCCGCCCAGGCGAAAAAACAAAACTGCCACCCGATTGAGGGTGGCTCCATCACCATCGTGCACACCCAAGGCGGTGTCCGCAGCAGTAGCAGCAGTGGTGGCAGCGCCAGCACTGCGCCGCGCGCCAGCCAGGGACCCAGCAGCGCCCAGGTGAGTAGCAACCAGCAGCAGGTGCGCGACAACGATGCCCGCGCCATCTTGCAGGCCGAGCTGGGCAAGGCGCAGGAGCGCCTGGCCGTGCTGCAGGCCGAGTACAACGCGGGCCAACCCGCCAAAACCGCTGGGGAAGAAGCCAAGCCTGAGCTGTACGCTGCCCGCGTGGCCGACCTGAAAGCCAAAATCACCCGCCTGCAAAGTGACGTGCAAGGCATTGAGCGTGAGCTCTCGCGCCTGCCCAGCGGGGGATAAGCGGTTTTTTAGGTTTTGCTACAGGGTAATCACATCTAAATTTTTTTAAAAATCAAAGAGATTTTCGCCATTCCTGTGCTTTCCCTTCGTCATTCCCGCGCAGGCGGGAATCCAGTGCGCCCAATGGGCCTTGTCGCTGGACACCCGCCTGCGCGGGTGTGACGGGGCATTATTGTTTGCTATGAATTGAGATGCGATTGCCCTGGATTTTGCTGGTTTTTGCTAGTAATTTATTAGCTATTGGCGCTTGCTATGCTTAGGTTTCAAGGTGTTTTGTCTTTGAAGCTTAGGCATAGTAAGCGCCAATAGCTTTTATTTTTATAGTAAAGACTCAATCGGCAGGTGGCGCAGCAGCCACAGCCCCCAGCGCTTGGCGCGGCTGGTGTTGGGCTCTTGCGTATACACCGGACCTAGCTCTGGCGGCGGGCTGTGCCACTGCAGGCGCCCCTGCGCATCGAGCGCCATGCGGTAGGCGCGCCAGGGGATTTCGTCGTCAAACGCCTGGCTGATTTGCTGTGCCAGGGTGGGGCTTTCAATCATCAGCCCCATCTCGGTATTGAGCAGCATGGAGCGCGGGTCAAAGTTGAACGAGCCGACAAACGCCCGCTGCCCGTCAATGGCAAAGGTCTTGGCGTGCAGGCTGGAGCCGCTGCTGGCCAGTAGCCAGCGGCGCTTGAGCCGCTCGTGCAGCGGCCCCGGCAGCTCGGTGGGGGCCTGGCGGCGCAGCTCAAACAGCTCCACGCCCATGGCCAGCAGCGGTGGGCGGTAGCGGGCGTAACCGGCGTGGACGATGCTCACGTCGGTGGCTTCCAAGGCGTTGGTCAGAACCCGCACCTGGATGCCCTGGGCGCGTAGCTGCGCCAGCGCCGTGATACCGGCCTGGGTGGGCACGAAGTAGGGCGAAATCAAATCCACCGAGCGCTGCGGCTGCCCAATCGCCCGCGCCAGTTGCGCCCCAATCAGGGTCTGGCGCGGGGCCTGGCCCAGTACCTTGGCCGGGTCGTCGCTGATCAAGTGTGTGGGCGCCCACAGCAGGTGCAGCGGCGCTTGGTGTTCAACTTGCTGCAGCAGGCGGCTTTTTTCTAGCGCCTCGGCGTAGCGTTGGCCCTCGGGCGTATCGGCCTGCTCTTGCAGGCGCTGGCGCAGCTCTGCCAGGTTCAGCGCGTAGGGGGCGGTGACGATGCGCTCAATCGGGTAGGCCGAGGCGCTGGCCCAATAGCGGTCAAAGTCGCGCGAAATATCCTGCACCACCGGCCCCAGTGCCAGCACGTCCAAATCGGCAAACAGCACGCCCTGGGGGTTGCCAAAGTATTCATTGCCGATATTGCGCCCGCCGACGATGCTGGCCTGGTTGTCCGCCGTCAGCGACTTGTTGTGCATGCGCCGGTTGGTGCGCTTGAAGTCCAGCACATAGCCCAGCACCTTGGGCCAGCGCAGTACAAAGGGGTTAAACAGCCGCACTTCGATATGTGGGTGGGTGCTGGCGGTGTGCAGCAGCGTATCCATACCGGCGGTGCCGCCGTCGTCCAGCAGCAGGCGCACGCGCACGCCCCGGTCGGCGGCGGCCAGCAGCTCTTGCAGCAGTAGCAGGCCGCTGGCATCGGGCCGCCAGATGTAGTACTGCACGTCCAGCGTCGCCTGCGCCTGGCGGGCCAGCAGGTAGCGTGCGGCCAGCGCCTCTTGCGGGCGCTCCAGCGGGTAGATGCCGCTGGTGTTGGCAGGGGCGGCGGCCTGCTGGTGCAAGGCGCTGGTCACCTGCCCCAGCGGGGTGTGGGCGGTGGCGCTGGCGGCAATGGCTGTGCTGGTGCTGCGCCCGTCCAGGGGCGGCAGGCTGCAACCAACCAGCAGTGTGAGGGCCAGCAGCCCCAGCAAATAACGGAATACGCGCATAGGGGGCCGATGGTATGCGCTGGGGCGCAGCCCCCAAGGCATAAATCCTGCCCAGGGGCAGGATTTATTAAGGGGGGAAGGCTGTGGGCAGGCCGTTGGTACCTAGCGCACCAGTTGGATAAAGCCCTGAATCATGAAGGCGTTGATGATGTCAATAAAGAAGGCGCCCACCAGCGGCACGATCAAAAACGCCTTGTGCGAGGGCCCGTACTGGTTGGTAATGGCCTGCATATTGGCCACGGCCGTAGGCGTAGCCCCCATGCCAAAGCCGCAGTGGCCGGCAGCCAGCACCGCTGCGTCGTAGTTCTTGCCCATGATGCGAAAGGTCACAAACCCGGCATACAGCGCCATGGTGACGGTTTGCGCCCCCAAAATCACCATCAGCGGGGCGGCCAGGTCGGTCAGCTCCCACAGCTTGAGCGACAGCAGCGCCATCGCCAGGTAAATCGACAGGCCGGCGTTGCCAAACACGTCAATCGCCCGGTCAAAAATCTTCACGCCAAACACATAGTCCAGCACGTTGCGGATGATGACCCCCGTGCCCAGCGCCCAGACAAAGGTGGGCAGTTGGATAGCGGTGCCCTTGGTCAGGTGCGTCATGAATTCGGCAAACGCCAGGCAACCGGCAAACATGGCCAGGGTTTCAATGGCCGCATCGGGCGTAATCAGGCGCGGTGCGTTGGAGGGGTGTTCAAAGTGGTGCAACTCCCCTTCGCTGGGCACGGTCGGGGCCGTGGGGGCCAGTTGCTCGGCATCCGGGCGGGCCGTGGCCAGCTTGTGGCGGGTAATCAGGCGCTTGGCCAAGGGGCCGCCCAGCAGGCCACCAATCACCAGACCAAAGGTTGCACACGCAATGCCCAAGGTGGTTGCACCTGTAAGGCCGTATTGCCCCTCCAGCACCGAGCCCCAGGCCCCGGCGGTGCCGTGCCCGCCCACCAAGGTGATGGAGCCCGCCACCAGGCCAATCAAGGGATCTAGCCCCAATACGCTGGCCAGCCCCATGCCAATGCTGTTTTGCACCACGATGAAGACGGCAATCACGCCCAGGAAAATCACCAGGCCAATGCCGCCTTCGCGCAGCTTGGCGAAGTTGGCGCTCAGGCCGATGGAGGAGAAAAAGATCAACATAAAGGCCGTTTGCAAACTGCCTTCAAAGCCCAGGGTCAGGCCTATCGTCTCGTGCAGCAGGTAGATCACTGCTGCCACCACCAGGCCACCGGCCACAGGTTCGGGAATGTTGAAATCGCGTAAAAAGCGCACGCGCTGCACCAGGAATTTGCCCAGCAGCAGCACCAGCACCGCCAGTATCAGCGTGTAGTAAGCACTAAAGTTGATATGCATCGGCATGCTTCTTTCTTTGTGAAGAAATAGAAATGTGGCAACGAAAAATCCCCCACCAGGGGGATGGTGCCGCATTTTCGCAATGCCTAAAAAATCAAGGTGCAACCAAGGATTTTACAAATCGTCTATATGGTTAACCCTTGGTTTCACCTTTGGCGTCGTCAGTCATCGCTGCTGCGCGACCATAGCGCCCCGCCAAAATGCCCGAGACCATGATCTGCATCGGGTGAAACAGCATCACCGGCAGCACCATGGGGCCTACTACGGCGGCGCTGAACAGCACCTTGGCCATGGGAATGCCGCTGACCAGGCTCTTTTGTGCCCCGCAAAACAAGATGGTGGCCTCATCAGCGCGGCTAAAGCCCAGGCGGCGGCTGATCCACACGCACCACAGCATGATGACCGCCAGCAGCAGCGCGCACACCACGAACAGCACCGCCATCGCCGGCAGCGGCATTTGTTGCCACAGCCCGCCCACCACCGCACTGCTAAAAGCCGCGTAGACCACCAGCAGGATGGAGCCCTGGTCTACCAGCCGAATACGCTGGCCCGCCTGCTGCAGGTACTTGCCCGTCCAGGGGCGCAGCAGGTGGCCGACGGCAAAGGGCAGCAGCAACTGCACTGCAATGCGGCCCATGGCCTCCAGCGGGTCACCGGCGCTGGCGTTATGCGCCAGCAGCAAGCCCACCAGCAGCGGGGTAATGGCAATGCCCATCAGCGTTGAGCCCGAAGCGCTGCACACCGCCGCCGGAATATTGCCCCGGGCCACGCTGGTCAGCGCAATGGCCGATTGCACCGTGGCCGGCAGGGCGCATAAAAACAGCATGCCCTGCACCAGGGGCGGCGGCAGCACCAGCGCAAACAGGGGGCGGGCCAGCCAGCCCATCAGCGGAAAGACCAAAAACGTCGTCGCCGTGACCACCAGGTGCAGCCGCCAATGCCCAATCCCTGCCCAAATCGCCTGGCGTGAGAGCTTGCTGCCGTGCAAAAAGAACAGCAACACAATGACCCAGGCCGTCACTTGGTTGAGCACCTGGGCAAACTGCCCTGTAGCCGGTGCAAAACTGGCCAGCGCAACCGTGCTCAAGAGCGCCAGGGTGAAAGAATCGGGCTTAAAGCGCACAGGAAATCCTTTGAGAAGCGAAAGAGGGAGAAAAAAAGTTCTTAACTTTTGATAGCAGCTGCCGATAGTGCAGGTGTTTATTTTTCTATGCAGGCGGTAATTATGAATACTGAGACGATTTCTGTAGAAACACAGCAGGCCAGCAATTCGCAGCGCCACCACATGTTCCAAATGCCGCTGTTCAAGCCCGGCGTACGCGTACGCCAAGGCGGGCGCGAGGAAACCGTCAGCCACGTCGTACTGCGCCGCCGCGAAATGATGGTCTACCTCGTCGGCCACGACGACCCGGTCAAGCCCGAGCGCCTGCAACTCGAACCCCTGTGGTTCACCACCGAGCGCCGCCCGCAAGCGCTTAATTGGTATCTGTAAACAGTAGCGCTCAACCACTCTCTTTGAAAACGAGCCCCCAGGCAGCAGCCTTGGGGGCTCGTTTTGCTGGTGGTGGTTGTGCCGTGGCGGGGGGCGTAATACTTGGCGTGGTAGGGGGAAGTGATCACGCCACCAGCTCTTGCAGCGAGGTCACGGTTTTGTGCTCCACATCCTGCGCCAGCTTGAAGTGTGCGCGCCCGCAGTCGATTTTCAGGTTCTCGCTGCGTCGGCGCTCATCGGCCACCAGGCTGGACTTGGTTTCCGCCACAAAATACACCCGCGCGTCACCCTCAAACACCACCGCCCAATCGGGGTTGTAGCCCCCCAGCGGGGTGTTGATTTTGAAGCGGCTTGGCAGTTTGAAGAAAAAGCGCACCCGCTCGTCGTTGCTGCAGTCTTGGGCGAAACGGCTTTCCACATCGCTATCACTGAGTACGCAATCAAAGGCATCGCCCAGCGGCGTTTGCTCGCTATCCATGGGCTGCGCCTGCAGCAAAGTCTTGGCAACGGGCGTGCTCAGGTCGTCATTCGCAGGCGGATAAACGCTGCTTAAATAAGTCTCCACCGTCTCGTCGAACAGCGTCATTTCATAGCGGCGGCCATGGATGACGTGGTACTCAATTCCCTGCACCAGCAGCGCTTGCAAACAGTTTTGAATGGCCCGCACCGCCATATCCAAAAACGCCTGGGGGTTCACCAACAATTCAGGCAGCCGCCCAGACTGGTCAAGGATGGCAAACAGCGTAGAGCGCGACACATGCACCCGGTTCTGGATATAGGCGTACACATCGGGCACCGCCGTGGCGCTGAGGTATTGCGCCTGCGCTTCGCCCACCGCGTTTTCCACGCCATGCACGCCTTCCTGGGTCATCACCATCTTGGCTTTGCGCGCCCGCACTTTGGGCGCTTGCACCTGGGGGTATTGGTCGGTATCGCCCAGCGCCTGCACGCAATCGGCAATCAGCGCGGCGGTGTCGAGCTTGACGCTGTAGCGCGTCTGGTAATTGATTTTTTGCCAGATTGCATCAAACAGCGCCTGGTCTTGTGCATTCAAAGGCTTGCGCTGGATACGCGCCTTGGCCCGTGCGTTTTTAACGCGGCCCGTAAAGCTGGCCCCGGTTTCTTCCTCAATTTCTTGCTGCAGGCTGCGGGCAAAGGCTTCGTAGCTCTCGTTGGGAATGACGGTCAGCACATTCACCCGCTTGTCGTGCACCCGCTCGCCCTGTTGATTGACCGCCAGCCGCAAACCGCGCCCGATTTCTTGGCGTTTCGTCACATCGTTTTTGCGGCCAGCATTCAGCGTACAAATTTGAAATACGTTGGGGTTGTCCCAACCCTCGCGCAGGGCGGAATGGCTAAAGATAAATTGCAGCGGCTCACTGGTGCTGAGTAAGCGCTCCTTCTCTTGCATGATGAGCGCGTAGGTATCGTCGTCCTTGGCGATATTGCCCTTGGTATCCACCCACACCGTTTGGGCTTTTGCGCCTTTGCCCTTTTTATCGCCAGAAAAATACCCGTCATGCACCGCGCTGGCGGGGTGGTTAATCAAACCTGGATGGCGCTGGGCGTATTTATGAAAAGCCTCTTCAAACCACAGGGCAAACTTGCCCGGCACAGGGTTGCCATCTTCGTCATAGCTACGGTAATTGGCTACCTTGTCAATAAAGAACAGGGACAACACCTTGACCCCCATGGGCTGCACATTTTTCAGCTTGGCAAAATGCGCGGCCACCGTGCGCTCGATTTGAAAGCGCATAACATCATCCGTTAGCCCGCCTTGCTGCTCGTGCAGGTGCAGCACTCGGCCACCGGAAAATTCCACCTCGCCCGCATCAGCGCGAATTTCGTTCAGGATATAGCCACTGGCATAAATATCGCGTTGTTTGGATTTGGCATACACATCATCGCCGGGCTTAAAACTGACTTCTTTCGTCTCGGGGCCGGTTTTTCCATTGACGTGAATGCGTAACTTGGCCGTAATACCGCGTGCCTTGGCATCTATGCTGACCAGTTCAATAAACACATCATTGTGGTTATCGTCTGCCAGCACGCCATCGACCTCAATTTGCTTGACCAGCCCCAGGTCATACGCCTGCACCGGGTTTAAGGCGTAGAGCAGGTTGTACGGGTTTTTATGCGTGGCCGAATACCGCAGCGTACACAGTGGGTTCAATTCCCCCAGGGCGCGGCGGCGAATATCGGTTTCAAAATTTTGTGGCTCGTCCACAATCACTATCGGGTTGACTGCTTTAATGTATTCAATCGGAGCAAATGCCCGTTCGCCCTTTTGATTGATTTTGTTATTGTCTTTGGTAAAACTATCAATGTTAATCACCAGCACAGACAGCGCATCGCTTTGTGCAAAATGGCGTAAATCCGTCAGTTTGCCGCTATCGTACAAAATAGGCACGCAGGGAATGTTCTGGTAATCTGCGGCAAAATGGGCGCGGGTGACTGCCAGGTTTTTCATCGTACCTTCACGAATTGCCACACTGGGTACCACGACGACGAATTTCTTAAAACCATATTGCTGGTGCAGTTCGTACATGGTTTTAATAAACGTATAAGTCTTGCCCGTGCCAGTTTCCATTTCAATGGTGAAATTCAGGCGGCAAAAAACCTCTTTGCCATTATCGCTATGCGATGCTACCAAGGCGGGTGATACAGCTACGTTCTGCGCTTGTTGCACCTGCTGCACATTGGCCAAAATTTGTTCTTCGGTTAAATGCAGCGCATTGGCAATGCTGCCATCTGCCGCATAGTGCACGCTGCCGGTTTGGCCTGCCAGGGCAAAATCGCTTTTTGCCAAAGGCTGGCCCTTGAACACCTGCACCACTGCTTGCACAGCGCGGGTTTGATAATCCTGATGGGTAAACTGCAGTTGCATGCTTTGCTCCATATCCAGCGCCGGGAAAGACCGTTCAAGATCATTCAAGCGCTCTTTGTTTGATAGCTGCTAGCGATTGATACATAAGGGCTAGAGGCTGTTTTGCTTGTATTTTTTGCTGTTGCTGGCAGTGGTTTAAATCACCAATAAGCCAATATCCAGCCCCTGTAGTTCCAATTGCAGATTGCTTAATTGCTCATCGGCCTTATCACCTACAAAGCAGGAATTGAGCAACACCACCTGCGCGGGCCGCGCCTGGGTAATGGCGGCTTTCAGTGCTTCGGTATAAGGTGCAAAGCACAGCCACAGTTGGCGGTCGTTTTCCAGTAAAACGCGGTGTACCGTGGCCCCGGCTATGGTTTTGGGTTTGGCAATAGCGTGTACGCCCAGTGCGCCCAGGCCGTGTTTAAGCAATAGTTCGGCCAGCATGGCGGTTTGTGTGTCCCCGTCATTCCCGCCTCTCTCCCCGTCATTCCCGCGCAGGCGGGAATCCAGCGCCTCCCCACCATCCACTAATTTCTCTGCTTGCTGAAACAGCGCCAACTGTTCACGCAAAGCATCGGCATCAGCCACATTACTGCGCCACACCTTGAAGTTGCTGGGGGCCAGGGTGAAATGGGCGCAGGCCAGGTCTTGGGTTTTATCGGGGTGTTCTGCCTTCAGTTTGGCAATCACCTTGTCAATGCGGGCGCGGGTAATATCGGCAATGGTGCGGTAGCCGGCTTTATAGGCTTCGCTGTTTTCTTCCAGCACTTCGGGCATTTGCACGCAAATGCACTGACGATTGCCGCCGTCTTCGAGGTTGAGTTCCATGACTGCTTGGGCGGTGGTGCCGGAGCCGGCGAAGAAGTCTATTATAATATCATTGGATTTTGTTGCATGAAAAATAAGCTGTTTTATAACTTCTACAGGTTTTATTGTTTCAAAACCATAATGTGAACCTCCCATTATTTCCTTAAATTCTTTTTTTGCACTTTCTGCAGTTCCTATTTCTTTTGAAATAAAACCCCAAAAAGGCTCTGTCATATCTCCTCTTTCATCCCCGGGTCGCATTTTTAATGTTGGCCAGCCATCTATTAATATTAGATCATTCCTGGCTTTAAATAAATTTACTGTATCTTCGCCTATCTGCCATTGCTTGCCATTAGGTGGCCAGACACCTTGCACTTCAAAAATCATGCTATGCCTTCCACGCATACCGTCTGCATTCATTATTTCTAACTCATGGAGTCGGTAAACCCCATTTTTATCTTCTAAATTGTATCTTCGTTCGCCTATAATTTTTAGATTAAATCTTTTTGATCCGCCTTTTGTATAAACCCATATATGCTCAATTTTTGGTTGTAATTTATTATAAGCCGTTTTTGTGTTTTGTGATTTTGTCTTGGATTCCCAACAAATATCACCAATAAAACATTCTGGACCAAATATTTCATCAAGTATTAATCTAAGATTTGCTGATTCATTATCATCAATACTAATAAATAGAAACCCATTATTTTCTAATAAATTTCGCGCTAAATACAACCTGGGATACATCATCGACAGCCAAGCGCTATGGTATTGCCCGCTTTCCTTGCTGTTTTTCTTCCACAGACTTTGCTTGTTGAGGAAGCCTGCCTCGCTTTTCTCCCCTGTGCGGCGTTGGTATTCGTCCAAGGTTTCGGAATAATCGTCGGGGTACACAAAGCTGTCGTTGCCGGTGTTGTACGGCGGGTCGATGTAAATCATCTTCACCTTGCCGTAATAGCTTTTTTGCAGCACGCGCAGCACTTCGAGGTTTTCGCCCTCAATCAGCATGTGCTGGGCCTGTGCGGGGTTGGCTGCGCTGGGCAGCAGGGTGTGGCTGGTGGTTTTTTGAATTTCGCGCCGGGCGGCGGTTTTGCCGGCCCAGTTCAGCTCGTAATGCTCGGCGGCGGGGGCTATGCGCTCTGGCCCCAGCAGGTCTTTGAGCCGCTCCAGGTCAATTTGGTTGTCGCTAATGACTTCCGGGGCGGTTTGGCGCAGCAGTGCCAGTAGTGCTTCCCGACGCTGTGCGCTGGCGTCGGGGCTAAAGCCTAAAGTGTCAAGCTCGGTGCTCGGTGCTCGGTGCTCGGTGCTCGGTGCTCGGTGCTCGGTGCTCGGTGCTCGGTGCTCGGTGCTCGGTGCTCGGTGCTCGGTGCTCGGTGCTCGGTGCTCGGTGTCCATTATTATAACTCCATAACCTATTGATTTAATTAAAATAAATATATTTTTTAGTTCAATGAAATGCTGGTGATTATCACTGCTATGCAGCGGCGTAATACGCTGATTTTGCGTTTATTGCGCCATTGCTGGCCCACTGCTTTGGGTAGATGGCCTAGAGTGTGCGCCTGCGTGCGTCTGTGTTTCTGTGCCTACGCGCATCCGTTTTTGTTTTTCCCTTGCATCTTTCTTTGAAAGCCTTTGTTATGAAAGCCATTGCCTTTACCCAGTGCTTACCCGCTACCGACCCTGCTGCGCTGCAAGATATCGAGCTGCCCCAGCCGCAGCCCGGCCCGCAGGATTTGCTGGTGCGGGTGCATGCCGTGTCGGTCAACCCCATTGATACCAAAGTACGCAGAACCGCCCAGCCTGCCGAGGGCCAGCCGCGTGTGCTGGGCTGGGACGCCGTGGGCACGGTGGAGGGTATGGGCGCGCAGGTCAGTGGCTTTGCCGTGGGGGACAAGGTGTATTACGCCGGGGCCATCAACCGCCCCGGTAGCAATAGCGAATGGCAGTTGGTCGATGCCCGCATTGCCGCGCACGCGCCGCGCAGTTTGAGCGATGCGCAGGCTGCCGCCCTGCCGCTGACCACCATTACCGCGTGGGAGCTGTTGTTTGACCGCCTGGGCGTGCCCCAAGGCGGCGGGGCCGGGCAGACGTTGTTGGTGGTGGGCGGCGCAGGCGGCGTGGGGTCCATGCTGATTCAATTGGCGCGGCAATTGACGCAGTTGCGCGTGGTAGCGACTGCATCGCGCCCTGAAACCGTGCAGTGGTGCCGGGAGCTGGGCGCGCACGATGTGATTGACCACCGCCAGCCACTGGCCCAGGCGCTGCGCAGTCAAACAGATTTGACGCAGGTGGAATATGTGGCCAGCCTGACGCAGACCGACCAGCACTTTGCCCAAATCGTCGAGCTTTTGGCCGCACAAGGGCGGATTGCGCTGATTGATGACCCACAGGCGGTGAATATCCTGGCGCTCAAGCAAAAGGCGATTTCGCTGCACTGGGAGTCGATGTTCACCCGCTCGCTGTTCCAAACGGCAGACATGGCCCAACAAGGCCAGTTGCTGGCCACGGTAGCCGGATTAGTGGATGCAGGCCGCATCCGCAGCACGCAGCGCCAGCACCTGGGCCGCATTACGGCAGAAAACCTGCGCCAGGCCCATGTGCTGCAAGAGGCTGGGCGCAGCATTGGTAAGACGGTGTTGGAGGGGTTTTGAGGCCGTAGGGGAAACGGGTGTACCCGTGCGTTCCTTCGCCATTCCCGCGCAGGCGGGAATCCAGCAGCGGCCTTGGTCTTGATAACCGATATGCCCATCGCCAACGCTGCCGCTGGACACCCGCCTTCGCGGGTGTGACGGTGGGGAGCGGGTGTGGCAGGGGCGCGGGTGTGATGGTGAGGTGGACGTGTGTGACGGTGGAGATTACAGCGTCAGCAGCGCCTGCCGGGTTATCAGCAGCACCTGGTCTTCCCCGGCGCTGGTTTCTAGCCAGAACACGGGCAGATGCGGGAAGGCGGCTTCAAAAAAGGGTCGCTCGTTGCCAATTTCCAGCACCAGCACGGCGTGCTCGGTCATGCAGGCGGGGGCGGCTTGCAGCAGGGGGCGGATAAAGTCCATGCCGTCTGCGCCCCCGGCCAAGGCCAGGTCAGGTTCGGCGCGGTATTCGGCGGGCAGTTGGCCCATGCTGGTGCTATTGACGTAGGGCGGGTTGCACACAATCAAATCCCAAGGGCCGGGCACTTGGGCCAAGCCGTCGGACTGCACCAGGGTGACGCGCGTTTGCAGCTCGTGCTTATCGACATTGATGCGGGCGACGGCCAGGGCGTCGGGCGAGATGTCCGCGCCAGTCACGGCCACATCGGGCCAAGCCATGGCGGCCAGGCAGGCCAGGCTACCGTTACCGGTGCACAAGTCCAGCACCTGGCGTGTGTGTTCACCCAGGAACGGGTCGATGCTGCCGTCGGCCAGCAGCTCGGCAATAAAGCTGCGCGGGATGATGGCGCGCTCATCGACGTAAAACGGTACGCCCATGAGCCAAGCCTCTTGCGTGAGGTAGGCGGCGGGTTTACGGGTGGTGATACGTTCTTCAAAAAGCGTAGCTATTAACGCTTGACTGGTGGGCGTTACAGGCTGATTTTCTATGGAATTTTCTTCTGCGCCCAAGGGGCTGTCCAGCGGCAGGCCCAGGCGCCACAGCACCAGCCAGGTGGCTTCTTGCGCGGCGTCTTGCGTGCCGTGGCCGAAGCCGACGTGGGCTTGCTCTAGGCATTGGGTGGCGGTATGAATGAGTTGCCCCACGGTGGTGCCGTGGGGCAAGAGGGCGGAGGTGGTCATTTAAGCGTTGTTGCCAGTGTCGAGTTCAAAGGTGTTGAACGAGGCGTCGGAGATTTCAGGGATATCCACCTGCTTGGCCTGCGCAGCCGGTTTGCTGGCAGCGTGTGCGGCGTTTTGCAGCCGCCAGGTCAGGTTGGTGGGGGAGTCAGCGTTGGCCAGGCCCTCGTCGCGCGAGATTTTGCCGCTTTGGATGAGTCGGGCGAGGTCTTCCTCAAAAGTTTGCGAGCCTTCGGCCATGGATTTTTCCATGTAGTCGCGCACGCCAGAGAAGTCGCCTTTCTCAATCAGCTCAGACACCAGCTTGGTGTTGAGCAGCACTTCCACGGCTGGCAGGCGCGCGCCTTCGGTGGTGCGCACCAGGCGCTGGGTGATGACGGCTTTGAGGGAGGAGGATAGATCACCCAGTAGGGTGGCGCGCACCTCTACGGGGTAAAAGCTCAAGATGCGGTTCAAGGCGTGGTAGCTGTTGTTGCCGTGCAAGGTGGCCAGGCACAGGTGGCCCGATTGGGCGTAGGCAATGGCCGCCGACATGGTTTCGCGGTCGCGGATCTCACCAATCAAGATGACGTCGGGCGCTTGGCGCAGGGCGTTTTTCAGGGCGATTTGCATGGATTGGGTATCAGTGCCTACTTCGCGCTGGTTGACGATGGATTTTTTGTTGCGAAACTGAAATTCAATCGGGTCTTCAATGGTCAGGATGTGGCCGCTCATCTTCTCGTTGCGGCTGTCGATCATGGCGGCCAGCGACGTGCTTTTCCCGGAGCCGGTGGCGCCCACCACCAAAATCAGGCCGCGCTTTTGCAAGATCAGCTCGCCCAAAATCTCGGGCAGCTGCAGGGAGCCGAGCGCGGGTACCTGTTGAGAGATAAAGCGAATCACCACCGCAATCGAGCCGCGCTGGTGCATGGCGCTGATACGAAAACGCCCCACGCCGGTCAGCGGCACGCCGATGTTGAGCTCGCCCGTGTCCTTGAGCGTTTCCATATCCCGGGGGGTGACGATTTCCGCCAGGAGTGAGCGCGGGCCGTCTGGCGGCAGCACCTGGTTGTTGACGGCGATGCATTCGCCATTGATTTTGATCAGCACCGGGGAGTTGACCGCCAGGTAGACGTCAGAGGCTTTCTTCTCCGCCATGAGACGCAAAATCCGCTCCATCATGCTCATATTCCATGCTCCCTATGTCGTGTCGTTGTGCCTGGCGTCATCAGGCCGGTTGTGAGATTGCGCCGCTGCCCTGGGCAGGGCGCAACGGGCGATTGTGACGGATGGCTTAGGGCTGCATGGCGCGGTGATCGTAATTTTGTGTGTATGGCTGGCTTTACTAGTCCCCAGGTAGCGCTGCCGGTTGTGCGCAGCTTTGGCTGACAAGGCACTGACAAAGCCTTCGGGTTTGACCTATTGAAAGCACTAGCTTGTTTTTCTCGCTTATTCCGGCAAGCTGTAACAGCGTATTTCATAGCAGCGGATGCATAACCCGTTTTGCATACAAGAGAAATTGAAGGAGACAAGCCGTGTTCATATTGGCACCCGCACAGTGGGTTTTAGGGCGGCTGCGATTGACGGCAAAGTTTGTCGTTGTGGCCGTAGGTGTATTGGTGGGCTTGGCCCTGGCCTATGGGGCCGGACTGTGGCTGGAAGCGGGCTGGGCGCTGGCCGTGGTGGCAGCAGTGGCGCTGTTCTTGCTGTGGCTGCTGTGGGCGCTGCAGCACAGCATTGCCAGCCGCTTGCAAGCGGCGTGCACGACGATGGAGCGCACCACCGCCGGTGATTTGACCGCACGCCTGCATGCCCAGGGGCGCGATGAGCTGGCCGACATGGCCCGCTTGCTGGATGCCATGGTGGTGGCGCTCTCCAGCATGGTGGCCGATATCCGCAGCAATGCCGCCTTGGTCGAAGACAGTGGCGAGGCGCTGCTGCGCGACAACGAGGCCCTGGCCGCCCGTACCGAGCAGCAAGCCGGCAGCGTGGCGCAAACCGTTGCCAGCGTCGAGCAAATCACCGCCACCGTGCAAAACAACGCGCAAGCGGCGCAAACCGCCGAGCAGCAAACCCTGCAGGTGCGCACGCGCATGGATGAAGGCGTGCAGTTGATGGACCAGGCCGTGCAGTCGGTCGAATTGATTGAGCGCAGCGCCGGGCGTATGAATGAAATCATTGGCGTGATTGACGGCATCGCCTTTCAAACCAATATCCTGGCGCTGAACGCCGCCGTGGAAGCGGCCCGCGCCGGGGAGCAGGGCCGGGGCTTTGCTGTGGTGGCCAGTGAAGTGCGTACCCTGGCGCAGCGCTCGGGCGAAGCGGCCAAGGAAATTCGGGGGCTGATTGAAGATTCGGTGCGCCAGGTCAGCAGCAGCACGGGGTTGATTCGTCAGGTAGGCCAGGGCATGCGCCAGGTGGCCCAGGGCATACACGCTGTCGCGGGGCATGTGGGAGGGATTGCCCACAGCACCTCAGAGCAGGGCCAGGGCTTGGCGCAAATTGGTCAGGCTGTGCACCAGATTGACCAGGTCACCAGCAACAACGCGCAGATGGTGCAGTCGGTGGTGCATGAGTCGCAGGCGCTCAAGCACCGTGCCGGCAGCCTGTCGCAGGCCGTGGTGCGCTTTCAATTGCAGCAAGGCACGCCCGAGGAGGCGCAAAACCTCGTGCTGCAAGCGCAGCAGCTGCGCCGCACCCAGCCTGTGGCGCAAAGATTCTGGCAATTGCTGACCGACCCGCTGCAGGCGTTTCACCAAAAGGACATGTACGTTTTTGTGCTGGACGTGGCGGGCAAATACCTGGCCTTTGGCGGCAATCCGGCCAAGGTGGGCAGTAGCGTGCTGGACTTGGTGGGTGTGGATGGTCAGGGCTTGCTCAGCGCCATCGTCAACCAGGCCGAGCGCGCACCGGGTTGGGTGGAGTACGACATCACCAATCCGTTGACCGGCACGGTGCAATCCAAAATGTCCTACGTCTGCAAGGTGGACGACACCTACCTGGGCTGCGGGGTGTACAAGAATTTTGCGGGCTAGGCCGGGCGCTGCGCCCGGGCCTTGGCCAGGGCGCGGGCGATGGCAGAGTTTTTCGCATCTGGCGCAGCCGCAGCAGCAGGCAGCGCTTCTGGCGTGTGCAGGCGGGCCCGGTGGTGCTGGTAGCGGCTACGGGCTTGCTCAGCCTGCGTGCTGCTCCAGGCCTGCCAGCCGCTGGCACCGGGTGTGACCACTTCTAGTGCAATGCAATCGACCGGGCAGGCGGGAATGCACAGTTCGCAGCCGGTGCAGTGCTCGGCCATAACGGTGTGCATGAATTTATTGGCCCCCAGAATGGCATCGACCGGGCAGGCCTTGATGCACAGGGTGCAGCCAATGCACCAGTCCTCATCAATCACGGCCACGGTCAGTGGCCCTTCCACCCCGAACTGGCGGTTGAGCGGCTGGGCGCTGTGACCGGTAATGGCCGCCAGGCGCTCTACCCCCTCTTGCCCGCCGGGCGGGCATTGGTTGATGGCCGCTTGCCCCGCCGCAATGGCCTGGGCGTAGCTGGCGCAGTCGGGGTAGCCGCAGCGCTGGCACTGGGTCTGCGGCAAGGCTTGGTCAATAAGAAAAGCCAGCCCGGTAAGGGCTGGCCCTGGTGTTGCAGTCGTTGCAGTCTCGGACATGGGCGCCAAGTGTAGCGGCGCCCGGGGTCCGGCGTTAACGCTTGGTTTTGCGTCCCTTGTCTTTGCGCGGGGTTGCGGTGGCTGCTGTGGCGGTAGGGGCCGCAGGCTTGGCAGTCGTTGCTGTCGGGACTGGCACTGCTGGTGCTACTGGCGTGGGCGCAACGGCTGGGGCGCTGGTAGCTTCTGTTTTAGGAGCTTCTTGCGCAGGCTGGGTAAAGATTTCAGCTTGTTTAGTCTCTGAAACCTTTTCTACATCAGCGCTAGCAGCTACAGAAGTGGAAGCGGCTTGTTGCGGCACTGCTTGTTGCGGCGCGGTCTGGTTGGACGTGGTCTGGCTAGGGGCGACTTGGTGGTGGCGCAGGATGAAGTCGCGCACCTGCGGGTAGACCGTATTGCGCCAGCGGCTGCCGCTAAAGATACCGTAGTGGCCCGCGCCAGCAATTTCCAGGTGCTGGCGGGCATCTGGAGCAATGCTGCTGCACAGGTCGTGCGCGGCCTGGGTTTGGCCAATGCCGGAGATGTCGTCCAGCTCGCCCTCAATGGTCAGGAGCGCTGTGCCGCGAATGTCCTGCGGGCGCACGCGTTCGAGCTGCCCTTCGGGGCTGCGAATGTCCCAGGTGCCGTTGACCAGGTTGAAGTCCTGGAACACGACGCGAATGGTTTGCAGGTAGTAGGGCGCATCCAGGTCGAGCACGGCGTTGTATTCGTCGTAGAACTTGCGGTGCGATTCGGCGCTGGCCTCGTCCCCGCGTGTCAGGCTCTTGAAGTAGTCGTAGTGGCTGCTGGAGTGGCGCTCCGGGTTCATCGCCACAAAGCCGGTGTGCTGCAAAAAGCCGGGGTACACGCGCCGCCCCGCGCCGGGGTAGCTGTCCGGCACGCGGTGGATGACGTTGTTCTCAAACCATTCAAAGCTGTGCTGCATGGCCAGGTTGTTCACCGACGTGGGCGAGCGCTGGGCGTCAATCGGCCCACCCATCATGGTCATGGACAGCGGCGTCTTCTCGCCCCGGCTGGCCATCAGGGAGACGGCGGCCAGCACCGGCACCGTGGGCTGGCAGACGCTGATCACATGGCAGTTGCCGTAGCGCGCCTGCAGGTGGCGGATGAATTCCTGCACGTAGTTGATGTAGTCGTCCAGGTGAAACTCCCCTTCAGACAGGGGCACCATGCGGGCGTTTTTCCAGTCGGTGATGTAGACCTTGTGGTCACCGAGCATGCTGCGCACGGTATCGCGCAGCAGCGTGGCGTAGTGGCCCGACAGGGGGGCAACAATCAGCACGGCGGGCTGGGTCAGCAGCGTGTCCAGCGTGGCCGGGTGGTCGGAAAAGCGCTTGAAGCGGCGCAACTCGCAAAAGGGCTTGTCGATCTCTACACGTTCACGAATCGTCACGTCAATGCCGTTGACCTGCACGGCCTGGATACCGAATTGCGGCTTTTCATAGTCCTTGGCCAAACGGTAAAACAGGTCAAACGCCGCCACGGTGCGCTGCGTCAGCGCAGATTTGGACAGCGGGGTCAGCGGGCTGCTGTAGAGCTTGGCAGTGGCCTGGGCAAAATCGGCAAACGGCTCCAGCAGAGCGCGTTGTGCTTCGTAGATGTGATACAGCATGAGAAAACGTGAAAATATGTTGCAGTGCAGCAAATATAGCAAAAGCAGCTTTTCCGCTGCAAGCGCAGTAGGCTTTTCTTTACATTTTATTTTTGAATAAAATATGGCTTAAACGCTTTCTGGATAAGCGTCATCAGCTATCTATTTTGCTAGGTCGGGTGTTGGCAATTCGGGAAACCTCGGCGGCAGAAAAGTCTTTCAAGCGATGATTGCTCCAGGTCTGGCGCCAGTGCCGTGCCCCCGGCAGGCCGTGGCGCAGGCCCAGCATGTGCCGGGCAATGGCGTACCAGTGGGTGCCGTGCTGGGCCGCTTCGTGCTCCATATACGCCACCATCTGCGCTTCCACCTCCTGGTGGGTCAGCGCAAACGGCGCAGCGCCAAAAAACGCCGCATCCCAGCTACTGAGCCACCAGGGGTTGTGGTAAGCCTCGCGCCCCACCATCACGCCATCAACCTGGGCGAGCTGCTCGGCCACGGTTGCGCTGTCTTTGATACCGCCATTGATGGCAATCGTCAGTTGCGGAAAGTCGCGCTTGAGCTGGGCCACCACGGCGTAGCGCAGCGGCGGAATATCGCGGTTTTCCTTGGGCGAGAGGCCCTGCAGCCAGGCATTGCGCGCGTGCACGATGAACACGCTACAGCCCGCATCGGCCACCGTGCCGACAAAATCGCGCACAAAGGCGTAGCTCTCTTCTTTATCAATGCCAATACGGTGCTTGACGGTGACGGGAATGTCCACCGCATCGCGCATGGCTTTGACGCCATCGGCCACCAGGGCAGGTTCGCGCATCAAGCACGCGCCAAACGCACCGCGCTGCACCCGCTCGCTGGGGCAGCCGCAGTTGAGGTTGATTTCGTCATACCCCCACGCCTGCCCCAGCTGCGCCGCACGCGCCAGGTCAACGGGTTCACTGCCACCCAGTTGCAGCGCCACGGGGTGTTCTTCAGCGTTAAAGCGCAAATGCCGCGCCACGTCGCCGTGTAGCAGGGCGCCGGTGGTCACCATCTCGGTATACAGCAGCGCGTGCTTGCTCAGCAGTCGGTGCAGGTAGCGGCAATGCCGGTCTGACCAATCGAGCATGGGCGCAACAGAAAGACGATTTTTATTTATAACTTGTTGATTTTGTTTGTATTGTGTTTGATTCATAAGCTGTTTTTCACGCTAAAAGTGCTACACGTAGCACCCTAAAAACCCCTGAAACCCCCCGATTTCCGACTGTTAGTGCTACAGTCGGTGCTACAAAGAAGGCTTGTAGCACTGGGGGCAGCATGGGAACAATTTCAGCAAGAAAGCGTGCAGATGGCACGACCGCGTATACGGCGCAGGTCCGCCTGAAAGATAAGGGCGTTATTGTGCATTCTGAGGCGCAGACCTTCACCAAGAAGGCTTTGGCCCAAGCATGGCTCAAGCGCCGGGAGGCTGACTTGGAAGCGCAGCGTGCCACTGGTGTGCTCAAGCAAAAGAAGATGACCATTGGTGAATTGCTGGATGCGTATGTCCGGCAGGCCGAGGGCATTACGGACTGGGGGCGCTCAAAAAAGTCTGACATTGCCCGGTTGCGGGCTAGTGGTCTGGCTGATATGGATGCGCGGCTGCTCAGTTCTGCCGACTTGATTGCTTACGCCAAGGCGCGGCGTGTGAAAGATGGCGCGGGCCCGGCCACGGTGCTCAATGACATTGTTTGGTTGCGGCAGGCATTCTTGTCAGGAGCAACGCTGTTTGACCTGCACCAGCCGGTGGTGGCGATTGATGCGGCCAAGGTGGAGTTGCTGCGCACGAAGGTGATTGCCAAGCCGGTGCAGCGCAAGCGTAGGCTGTCGGCGCAAGAGGAGCTGGTGCTGCTCAATCACTTTGGCAGTCGGGATGCCCGCTCAAAAATACCGATGGTGGATATTTTCAGGTTCGCATTGCTGACGGCCAGGCGGCAAGAGGAGATTTGCCGTATCAAATGGGTGGATGTGGATTTTGAGAAGGGGACATGCTGGCTCGATGACGTGAAGCATCCAACGCAGAAGAAGGGGAACCGGCGTGAGTTTCGTATTCTGAAACCAGCCTTGGAGATTGTTCAGCGCCAGCCCAAGGTGGCTGAGGAGGTGTTTCCGTACCAATCGAAAAGCGTGGGCTCGGCTTTTGCGCGGGCCTGTCGGTTACTTGAGATTGAAGATTTGCGCTTTCACGATTTGCGCCATGAGGCAACAAGCCGCTTGTTTGAAAAGGGGTACAGCATTCAAGAGGTGGCCCAGTTCACGTTGCATGATTCATGGTCAACCCTTAAACGCTATACCCACTTGAAGCCTGAAAACGTGCCGGAGCTTTAGGCGTGCATCTTGCGCCAGTCGTTTTCAGCTTCTTGCTTTTTGCGGTCGATGTATTCAGCAAGCCTGCGTGCGTCAATCATCCAGGGGCTGCGCTTTCCGCCTAGTTTGTAGGTGGGTACAGGCAGGTCTTGCAGGCATGCGCGTTCATTGGCCTTTTTGGGTTCGATGCCAAAGAGGTCTTTGCAGACCTTCTCCAGCGGTATGTTCACGTCGCCAAACTTGGCCAGGAGTGCAAAGTGGGTGTTGGTCATGGTTCTCAGGCGTAAAAAAGCCCCGGCATGCGGGGCTTGGGTGAATAGTCAGGCAACCCGGCGCAGTGGCTGGGCTGCCTCGCAATAGTTGGCAGCAACGATAAGCCGCAGCGGCAAGGGGCTGACGCTGTTGCCGCACATGCGCACCTGGGCTGTTTTGGTCAGTGCCTTACCCGCTGCTGTGTGGTCGATGATGTAGCCGCGCGGAAAGTCCTGGGCGTTGTAAAGCTCGCGCGGCACAAGCATGCGCAGCGTGATGTCCACGATCACCCACGGCTCGCCTTTGAGCCACACCGTCACCAGGGCCAGTCTGTCGCGGGTGGTGACGGTGGTCATGGGCTCGCGCAGGTCGGCCCATTGGCCGCCGTTTGCGTGGTAGCGCATTAAAAACGCAGCGCAGCGCAGGGCGCCCGCTTCGTGCTCTTGGCTTAGGCGTACGGTGCAAAGCTGCTGCTGGCTGCCAGTAGTGGTGACGGTGGACATGGCCGCATCCAAGGGCCGGGCCGGGGTGGCGTTGAATCCGCCGTTGGCCTGCACCATGAAGGCGGTTGTCAGGCCATGCCCCCCGCCGCTGGCCGTTACCGTGCCCAGTGGGCCGGTGATGTCGTTGGCCCCGTAGCTGCGCCGGGCGGTTTTACCCTGGCCCTGGCCGTGGCCCATTTGCACCAGGGCGGCTGCGTGGCCGTTGACTATGTATGGCGTGGGGCTGTCCAGCACAAACCGGCGCACGCCGTGGGCAATGCGCCGCATGGTGGCATCGGCCAGCGGCTTGGCCCGCTCAAAAATGCTTTGGCTGGGAATACTCCAATCAATGCAATCCGCAGCAGCCCGGTGCCGGGCCTGCCCGGGCTTGGGCTTTTTGGCGTGCGTCTGCGTGGGCCAGACGATGGGCAAGCCATCGCACCGGGCCACCATGTACAGCCGCGTGCGGGTGCTGTGTGCGCCCAGGTCGGCATTGCAGATCACGCGCCATTGCACACTGTAGCCCAGGTCACGCAGCGCCTGCACAAAGTGCTGCCAGTTGCGGCCCATGTGCTTTTTGCTGGGCACCAGGAACTGATTGCTGCGCGGCACTACTTCACCGGGCGCGGCCACGCGGTAGGTGGCCTTGCCGGTGGCTGGGCAGGTCACTTCGTCCAGCGTTACCACGCGCCCTGTGGCCGGGCAGCGCTTGGCCACCAGGGGTGACCAGTGCAGCATCTGCTCAACATTTTCCAGGGTGATTACGTCCGGGCGCACGGTTCCGGCCCAGCGGACAACGACCCAGGCCAGAGAGCGAATTTCCTGGCTGCGCGGCTGTCCGCCCTTTGCCTGGGAAAAGTGAGTGCAATCAGGGCTGGCATGCAGCAGGCCCACGGCGCGGCCCTGGGTGGCGTGGCGTGGGTCAACCTCAAACACGTCCGCGCAGTAGTGCTGGGTTTGCGGGTGGTTGGCTTCGTGCATGCCGATGGCATCCAGGTTGTGGTTGATGGCAATGTCCACCGGGCGGCCTATGGCCTGCTCTATGCCGGTGGATGCGCCGCCCCCGCCAGCAAACAGGTCAACGACCAGCTTGGCAGACAGGGGTAGGACAAATTGGGGGGTCAGCATTTGGCACTCACAAAAAAGCCCGCTACTGCGGGCTGTGGTTATCGTCATAGGGGTCAGGCCAGGGCTGGCGCTTGTCCCGGCGTTGGCGGCTTCTGCGGCTCATTGCATCGTGGCGCTTTGCGCGTCGTGCATGGCCATGGCAGACAAGAGCTTTTCCATGTCTCGCTCCAGCGCATCAGCCATCGAACGCAGTGCTTTAGGTGCACCGGCAACTTGGTCGCTCCAAATAGCGGCGGTGAGGAAAGCTGAAAGCAGTCCGGGCAGAACGATGTTTGCGGGGGTGGCTTCGGCATCTGCCAGCACCGTGGCCGTAAATTCTGCGATCTCTTGTTGTTCGTTCTCGGCAATAGTCATGGGATGGTCTTTCTGTTGGTTGCTTGGGTGGTTTATAGGTATTTCAGGAAACTCTGCGCCTCTGGCGCATCGCGGCTCTCGGGTGTGTGATTTCCTGCGCCTTGCGCACAATCGGCAGGATGGCATCGCGGTATTCCTGCTCGGTGGTGCAATGCATGATGAGTGTTGCCATTTCTCCTGGTGCGCGTGCTGCTTCGCTTACCCAAAAACGGAAGCATTCAGCGTCGTCGCGTAGGATGTCCAATTCGCTGGCGGGCACAAACCCCCACAGCGCAGCCAGGCGCTTTTGCGTGGATTTGCAGGTCAGGTCAAAGGTGGCTGTGTCGGGCGCGGCTTTGCGCAGCGGCTCCACGCCCCCGGCACCGATGGCGGACAGTTGGTCTTCCAGCGCTTGCACGCGGTCACACAGCGGCCTGACAATGGAGGCAATCTGTTCGCGCAACTGGTCACATTTCCCGTACTGCTGCGCGGCGCGGCGCAGGTCGTTCACCAGCTTTGCGGTGTGGTGGTCTTTCCATTGTTCGTTTTTCATGGTTGTTCTCTCAATTCTGTTCAGGTGCGGCGTGCAGCGCGGCGCGAATGGCCAGTTCCATATCCCCAAAGGGGCAGTAGGCTTCGTTCGCGGCGGTCACCATTGCCGGGGTCACGTCGTTGGGTACGGGGCCGCGCAGGTTGTAGGTGTGCATGGGTACGCCGTCCAGGCGTAGCTGGTGGGCCTCTTGGCTGTTGGCCGTCCAGCAGCGCAGGCGCTGGTTGTTGTCGGCCAGGGCGATGTGGAGGGTTGCGGGTGGTTGGGTCATTGGGCAGTCTTTCGGATGGCGGCCAGCCTGCGGGCGGCGCGGTCAACTTGCAGCGGGGTGCTGTGGCGCATCAGCTCGTGGGTGATGTCCACGCCGTTCTGTAGCTGCTCTTTTTCGTGCTGGGTCAAATCCCACTTGCCCCATTTTTCATAGCGCTTTTTGACGCTGATTAGGGCTTGCAGGACGGGCTGGGTGATGCGGTGCAGGTGGGCGTTGCCTTCGCAGGCCACCAGGGCCGTGGTGTTGAAGGCGGTGGCCAGGCGGTTGAAGTCGTCTTCTGTGCAGGTGTTGTCCATGAGGCTATTGGCGGCCATTTGGATAGCGATGTGGTCACTCAGTAGCTCGGATTCGGAGTAGGGGCGACTGAGGGTTAAGCGCTCCAGCGGGGCCATGGGGTTCCAGCCTCGCGGCCCTTGGCGGCTGTTAGCGGCGCTTCGCGGGCGTTGACGGCTGGCGCGTTTTGTGGCGCGGCGCTGTTGTCGGTTCATGTGGTGGCTCCCTGTGACAAGCCCCCAGGCACGGGCCGGGGGCTTGGTGTTGGTGGTTAACGCTTTTCGTAGGTGCCCTGCAGCACGGGGATGGCGTGCGCTGTGGCCTGGGCGGCCACGGCATCGGTCACCAGTTCGCCCAGTTCCTCAGCCATTTCTTCAATGTGCCGTTCTTCGTTCTTGATGTGCAGGATCAGCGTCGGGCCTTTTTTCCCCGGCGCTGACGCTCAAGCGCAGCACAAAGGTGCGTGGGGCCAGGTCGGCGTAGGGCTGGCAGGCAAAGTAGATGGTGGCGGGCAGCGTGTCTTTGCTACTGGCCTTGACCTGTTCAAAGGCGCTCAGGCTGCTGCTGAGTTGCTCCACGCGCCCTTCCATGCCGGAGGTGGTTTTAATGTCCACCGCCCGCAGCGCGGCAATGGCGCGGCGCACGGGGATTTCTTCGCCGTGGCCGTCCGGCGTGTCCTCGGCAAAGAATTGCAGCCGGGCAATGCCGCTCCAGTCCTCGAAGAACTCGGCCATAGCTTTTTGGCTGCGGGCCGCGTGCGAGATACCCTGCAGGGCGCGGTAGGCAGCGGTCTTGCGCGGGGCCAGTTTGGCGCGGTTGTCGGCATGGCCAGGTGCTTCGGTCGTGCCCAAGTCCAGCACGGCCAGCGCGGCCATGTTGTCGGCATCCACAAACACGGTAGCCCCTGCATCGGCGTGCTGGGCTACGTACTTGGCGAAAGGTTCGATGCTGCGGGTTTCAAAAATGCCTGCCATGCGGCGGCGCTGGGGCTGGCAGCGCTCCAGGTCATGCAGTTTGAAGTGGTTGGGCAGCGCGGCTGCGGCCTGGGTGGCATCGGGCGCGGCGGCCAGGGCTGCTGCGGCGGCATTGATTTCTTGGTTTTGCTGGATGATTTCTGCCAGCTTGTCGGTGGTTGCGTGTGTCATGTGGTTCTTTCTTTCAGGGTTTGGGGGTTAAACGATGGAGCCATCGCGGGAAAACATCGCGCCTTGGGTTTCGGGCACCAGGGACAGTGCGCCGTACTTGCCCACATGCAAGGTGGTTTTGCGCGTGATTTCTTCGCCCGCTTTGCCGTCAGCGGTGGGGCGGGTAAAGGTCAGCTTGTGGGCGCAGGTGACTTGGTGGCTGCCGGGCACCTTGGTAAAGGCAAACTTGATGGTCACCTCGCCTTTGCCGTCGTTGTCCACGGTGCCTGCGGCCACTTGCGAGAGGGCTACGGACAGCAGGCGGTCAAACTGGCCGCCGTCCAGGTCGGTCAAAAATTCGGCCACGTCGGTAGCGGCTGCGGTGCTTTGTTGGGATTGGGTGCTCATGGTGTTACTCCTTGGTTGAGCGGACGAAAAAAAGCCCGCTTGGTAGCGGGCGTTGGGGTTGTCGTCATACGGGTCTGGCCAGGGCTGGCGTTTGTCCCTGCGGGTTCTGGCGCGGCGACTCATATCAGCCCCGCCGTAGGTTCGATCTGCTTCAGCTCGGCCAGGATGGCGGCGATTTCGCGCAGGGCCGTGGCTTGCGCGGCATCGATACGTGCCATCTCCAGCTCCTGGGCGTGTTCGAACTGGCGGATTTGTCGCAGCGTTTCCAATTCATGCTCTCACCGCTTGGCTTGGGCTGCAAGGGCTGTGTCGATGTTCTGATCGCAATTGCCGCCGTATGCGCACCCATCTGGCACTTCAAAGACCAGTGCGGTGATCCCGTTTCCGCACCAGTCAAAATCAACACCCAGCATTTGATTGCGCAGCCACCGATACCGCGCAGCATCCATCGCATCCATCCCGGGCGCTGCTGCCCAGCGTGCAATCACTGCGCGGGCAACACGAACAAATTCAGAGGCCCGCAACGCCTTGACGGCGTCGGTCTGTTGCTCCATCGCCCAGGCCATGATGGCCTCGTCGCTGGGCGCAGGCGCTGCCTGGGTTGCTGCCTCGGTGGCCGGATTGGATGCAAAGGCGTCGGGGATGTTCTCTTTCATGCCTTCACCTCTTTCTTGGATTTCCCCAGCCCGTTCCACACGGACGCCGGTTCTTTTTCAATCCACCAGACGCCACCAAAGCCGTCTTTGCAGCAGTTGATTGAGCGCACTTCCGGGGATTTGTGGCCCTGGGTCTGGAGCCATTTTTTGAATTGCGCGGCCAGTCGCGCGGCGGTGCCTTCGGGGCACTTAATTCGCTTGCCCTGCTTTGCCGAAGAAAATTTTTCCGCGTACTTGGACGTTCCGCGTGACTGGCGTCCGGGAAACGGGTCGTCGGCAATGCTTAGGTCGTTGGGGTTAATTGCGTTGATGTGCTTCATATGTATGCTATATTTTTAGGTGTTAATCACGAGGTCGGTCGGGTTCCTATGGTGGCTGCCGCGCAGCATCAGGCGCAGGCGCTTTTCTGTGGCGATGTGGGCTTGCACGATGGTGCGCTCTGGCAGTTGCTCCATGCAGGTCTGCCAGTCGGATACGACGGCGCAGCAGGCGGCAAGCCCAGCGGGGCTGATTGCAGCGGGCAAGCCTTGCTGCTGCTGTGCCCATGCTTGCCCCACGGCATCTACGGCGTCTTGCAGCAGTCCGCTTTCGTCCTGGGCGATGCCGCCCAGCACCAGGGTTTCGGTCAGGTTGATGGCGTCGGCCAGGATGAACCAGTCGGCCATGCTGGGCGGCTTGCCGCTGCCTAGTGCTTTGAGCGCCAGGTACATTTTTGTGAGCTGGTGGGGGCGCTTGTGCGCTGGCATGGGTCTGCTGGGGCTGGCCAGAAGAACGTCCACGGCGCTGTATGTCGGTCGCCAGGGTTTGCGGCGGGAATGCTTCTTCATGGTTTGCATTCCTTTTCGCTGATAACCAAGTCGTCAAACACGGGTTCGTCTTCGGGTGCTACAAGCATGGCGATGGGGCGGGCGTTGTATTTCGGGGGCATGATGTGGTTCCTTCAATGGCCGCAGGGCAGGCCGTCACCCTCGGCGGGACGGCGGTAGATGGGCGCTCCACAACTTGCGCAGCGGGCGATGGGTTGCTGGGTGGGCTGCTGGCCCTGGGGTGCTGTCATTCGGTTCGCTCCAACGGTTTCATGAACACCATCCAGTGCGTAAGGCCCTTGCGGCCTGTGGGGTGTCCGAATAAAGGCGGATGGGGGGAAAGCTCCAGCACTTCGCGCACTTTCACTTGGTCTTCGGCCCATTTGAAAATCAGCGTGCCGTTGCTGTCCAGGACTCGAAAACATTCGGCAAAACCTTGGCGCAGATCGTCACGCCAGCCTTCTTGCAGCACACCGTATTTCGCCCGCAGCCAGGATTTCGGCCCGGCGTGCTTTAGGCGTGGCGGGTCAAAAACAACCAGGTGAAAAGCCCCATCGGAAAATGGCAGTGCCCGGAAGTCCAACACGGTGTCGGGCTGGATGTGCAATTGCCTACCATCGCAAAGCACATGGCTTTCGGAGCGGCAGTCTCCGTAAACGGCGTCAGGGTGCTGACGGTCGAACCACATCATTCGGCTGCCGCAGCAGGCATCCAGGACGCGAGGTGTTGTCATGCAGCCACCTCATGCACGCTGCCGGGGAACTGCGCCTGCCGTCCGTCCAGGTAGACCAGCCTGCCCCCCCATTCGGCTGGGGCAGCGGCGGTGGTTGTCTGCGCCGGGGCGGGTGTTGGAGCGCGTGAGTTCGTCGCCGCTGTAGTGGCCGCTGGCGGTGCCTGTGCAGATGCGTTCTGCCCGCTGGCCCATCTCCCGCACCATTGCCCGTTCGTGCGCACGGGAGCGTGAGTAGGAATTGTTGTTGGGCAGGTACTCGCGCCCTTGCGGAACATGCGGTTCTGCCGCGTCGTAGGGCACGCGGTGGTGCTTGCCATCGCCGGCCTTGGCAAGCATGTAGTCGGGCCGCAGCTCAGAGACGCGGCAGACCTTGCCCAACAGGCTTGTTGGCTGGTTGCGGTAGTTTTTGAAGGTGCGGACGACTTTGATTTGGTCGCCGGGTTTGAATTTGGAGTGGGTGGTGGTCATGGCGTGGGCGTAAAAAAGCCCGCTGGTGTAGCGGGCTGAGGTGGGGGGGTAAATCGCGGTGCTAGTCGTCATCGACTTCCAGTGTGTCGGCGAGCATTTGCATGTGTTCCGCCAGTTCTTCCAGCGCCTCTTTTGTCTGCGCTTGGCTTCGCGACTGGTCGCTAAAGAATTCGTCAATATGCGCCTGCAATTCTTGTTTCGTCATGTCTATATCCTCGTGGTTGTGCCGCACTCGCTGGGGCAGCAAGGCTGGCGGGGTTATGTCAGCGACATTCATGTCGCCGACTGGGGTTAAGTTATTGATTCACGGCAGTCTTCAATGCCCCAGCCGCACGAAAGCGCACGGCGTTGCGGGCCTTAATCAGCAGGGGCTTGCCCGTGCTGGGGTTACGCCCTTTTCGCCTTTTGTGGCGCGATAAATCAAAGGTGCCCAAGTCAGGCCAGCGCACGGCATGGCCTTGGGTAATCAGGGCCGCAAGCACGAACGTCAGTGCGTAGGCGGTTTCGGATGTTTTTGGCTGCGATTGGCCGGTAATCTTGGCTGCCTGCTTAATGATGGCTTGCCAGGATGCGGGGTTGGTGGATTTGGTCATGCTTGGGCCTCTAGTCGTTCTTCGCACTCAATGACAACGTAGGCGCACAGCTTTTTGAGCTGCTCCAGGTTGCCCTTGGTCATATCGCCCGCGCCCTTGTTCAGCCATTCGTCCAGCGCATCAATGACGTTTTCCGTGCGGCAGTAGCTCATGTTAATTGGCATGGTTCAGTTCCTCCCTTGTGGGGCAGTTCGCCCGTTTCAATCTTTCAAAGAAAACCCGGCGCTGGGCCGGGTGGGGTTAGGCGTTGACGGTTGCCATCTCAATGAGGTGCTGCGCGATGGCGCGGCAGATGGCGGGGAAGTCGCTCTCGTTGTAGAGCTTGGCCGCTTTGACGGTGGCCACGGGCTGGAACCCCAGTTCTGCCAGACCAGCGGCGCTGATGCTGACGGGGGCCAGCAGGGCGTTGATTTGGCCCAAGGTGATGCGTTCGTCGGTTTTTGGCGCGATTGGTACGCGCTGGCTATCCGGCGCATCGACCACAGGCGGCAGGGGTTCGGCTTGCACGATGTCGCCCGGCACTGGCGCGATGGGGGGCAGCGCCTGAGAAGCTACGTGCGCGGCCTTGATGCGCTCGGCGGCTTCGGCCTGGGCCTTGGTTTGTTCCTCGGCCCGGATGCGCTGTCGTTCGGCTTCCAGTTCTGCCTGGGCTTTGGCCTGGGCTTCACGTTCGGCCTTGGCGCGGGCTTCGGCCTCGATGCGCTGGCGCTCTTTTTCAAGGCGCTGTGCTTCGGTCTGCTGGTGCTGGCTGATGCGCATGTGGGCCAGGGCGGCGAAGTCCTCTGCAGGCTTGGTGCCCACCTGGGCGAAGTCGGCAAACAAGAAAATCCAGTCACCATCCTCGCGGCGCAGGCTGGCGCGGTTTTCACGCAGGCGCTGGGCGCTGGTGCTTGCGTCGGCCTTCGCTCCAAGCAGGGCGGCGGTGACTTTCTCGCGCATGGAATCCAGCGACTTCAAGCCTTTGATGTGACCGGCGAAGAACCCCACCATGGGCTGGTGCAACTGGCCAGCGCCCTGCAATGACAGCTCTTGGTTGAGCTGCGCTACATGGGCTTCCAGTGCGTGCTGGGCCTCCATGACGATGGTGGTCTTGCGGGCTTCCTTCTCGGCGGCCACCAGCTTTTCCGTGGTGAGGCGCGTTTGGCGGGCCAGGGCTTTGAGGTCGGCCACGGTGCGGCGCATGGCTTCCACGTCAGAGACTTGGGCCAGGGCGCTTTCTTCTGCGCTGGTGAGTGCTTCCTCGGCTTTTTTCAGGGCTTTGCAGGCGGCTTCGGCATCGGCAAACTGCTGGTCGGTGGCGGGCTTGGTGGGGATGCGCTCGATAAAGTCGCGCAGGGCTTGGCCAAAGGCGGGCAGGTTGCCTGCAATGGCCAGGCTGCCTTGCACCTGCACGACCACAGCAGGCAGGCTTTCCACGGGCGCGGCCTGCACGGGGGCGGCGGCTTCGGTGGGCTGCCAGGTGGCTACGTCGCGGTCAAACTGCGCCCAGCCTGCAATGATGCGGCTACGCATGGCCGGGTCCACGGGCCTGCGCAATGCGTGGAATGAGGCCCGGTCGTGGACGGTGACCGAAGACCGCTTCTACAACCCGATGACCAAGGAAATTTGCTTGGCCGAAGTCTGGTACCGGCGCTGGGTGGAGGTGGGTGTTATCACGTCACCCGATGGCCGCGTGGTGGAGTACGACGAGAACAACCCGGCCCACAACTACGCCCTTGCATCTGGCATGACAAAATACTCGGTTGCCACGGTGGCGCGGGTGCGGCGCAGCTACTGGCTTGGGCCACACTGCCTGCACGACAGCCCTACGCCCTACAACCATCGCCACTTTCCCTACGTGCCGTTTTGGGGTTTCCGAGAGGACGCGACGCGCAAGCCCTACGGCTATATCCGGGGTTGCATCTACCAGCAGGACAGCCTGAACAGTGGTTCGGCACTGCTGCGCTGGGGCATGGGCGCGTACCGCAGCGAGCGCACCAAGGGCGTTGTGATGATGACGGACGAGCAGTACCGCAAGCAAGTGGGCCGACGCAATGCCGACATCATCCTGAACCCTGCGGCCATGGCCCAGCAGGGAGCCAAGCATGAAATCACCCGCGACTTCCAACTGACCGACCAGCAGTTCAGGATGCTGGACGATGCCCGCGCCGCGATTGACCGTATCAGCGCCGCGCCCAATGCCTTTGTCGGGCGCACGGGCACGGCCACCAGCGGGCTGCAAGAGCAAACCCAGGTGGAGCAGGCCAATCAGAGCTTGGGCAGGCTGATGGACAACTTCCGCGCATCGCGTACCCAGGTGGGCGAGCTGCTGCTATCCATGGTGGTAGAAGACATTGGCAACAGCCCGCAGGCCGTGGTGATTCCTGGCGATGCCGTCAGTGAGGAACGGGTGTCGCCAGCGTAGAAGCGCACGGGCTGACGAGGTTGTCACCGAGTGGCTGAATGAGGGATTGCTGCAAGCCTGTGTACGCGGCAGGTTGCTGCTGGAAGATGCAAACCCGGCTATGTGCGAGATTGCTATTGAGGCAGGGCAACACACTTACCGGCTACACCCCAAGGTGTACGAGCTGGTCGTGGCGCGTTTCAAGGCAGACGGCCACAGCGAGGCAACGCCGCTAAAGGTCGTGTCACGCGGCTGGCTGGATAGTAATGTGCGCGACTGGCGCGATGCGGCACAGTGGCAGCACATGGGTGTGAAACGGTATCTGGTGCAGAACGAAACCAGCATTCGGATTGTGCCAACGCCCGCGCAAGATGGCTTGCTGACTATTGAGGCGTACCGGCTTCCACGCAGTCCGATGGTGGACGAAAGCGATGCGCCTGAAATCCACGAGGCAAGCCACTTAATGCTGGTGGACTGGGCGCTGTACCGCGCTTTCAGTGCACCGGATGCCGATGCTTTCGATCCGCAACGCGCCAAGCTGTCCGAGGACAGCTTCACCGATTACTTTGGCCTGCCCGTGGATGCCGACTTGCGCCGCATTACGCGCGAGGACACGCCGCAAACCAACAAGGTGTACTTGTGACACCGGTAGGCATTTAACGCATGGCAACCCAACCCATATCCCCCTTCCTGGGCATGAACACCAGCCTGCCACCTACGCAGCTTGAGAGCTTCGAGCGTGGGCAGCGTGCGGGCAGCTTCATGCGCTCTTTGGACAACGTGGACGTGACCGACGCGGGCACGCTGCGCACGCGCCAAGGCTGGGTGCAAAAACTCGGTGGTATTGCCACGCGGGGGCTGTTTGGCCTGGCCGATGGCACTGCCTTGGTGGCCGACTACGACACGCTGTACCGCCTGGAGTTTGATGGGCAGGCACTCTCGCGAGAGGCACTACTGCACCCCATCAACCCCAGTGCCCATATCAGCTACGCGGACACGCCAGACGGGGTGTACCTCTCAGACGGACTGGTGCTGTGGCGCTACCACGGGGGGGAGGTGCGCAAGGCCAGCCTGCCACACCCCAATTTCTCCCCCAGCGTGACGGTGGCTGCGGGTGGTTCGCTGCCCGCTGGCCTGTACCAAGTGATTGTCACGTACCAGAGCATGGACGGGCGTGAATCCGGGGCCGGTGAATCGGTGCAAGTGGATGTGCCGGACAACGGGCGGCTACAGGTGGCCGTACCCACAAGCCTGCCCGATGGCGTGACCCAGGTGAACGTGTACGTGAGCACCTGCAACGGCGATGCACCGTACTTCGTGGGCGTGGGCAGCCAGAACATCAGCCTGCTACCCGAGGGTGGTGGCCAGTGCCACACGCGCTACCTGCGCCCGATGCCGGGTGGGCAGATTGTGCGCCACCACGCGGGGCGGGTGCTGGTGGCCCTGGGGGGTGTGTTACATGTGAGTGAGCCGTTCGCCCCCGGGCTGTACGACCCACGCAGCGGCTATTTCCCCTTCCCCGCAGAAATCAAGGTGCTGGAGCCCGTGGCCGGTGGCGTGTACGTGGTGGCCGACAAGACGTATTTCATGCCCGGCGACTTTGAAGCGGTGCATGAGGTTGCGCCCTATGGCGCAGCGTTTGATTCCAGCACCAAGGGGCCAGATGGGGCGCTGTATTGGTTCAGTGACCGGGGGATTGTGGTGGCAGATGAAGAAGGGGGCGTCAAGCCCCAGCACGACACCAAGGTGATGGTGCAGCCTGCGCAGGCTGCAGCCATGGTGGTGCGTGAACACGGCGGGTTGCAACAGGCACTGGCCGCGCCGCGCACAGGTGGAGGGTCAGCCAGCCTGGCCAGTGCCCACAGTTTTATGGACGCACAAGTGATTCGACAAGGGGTAACGCATGGATAGCGCAACAAAGATGGGCTTCACCTACGAGGTGCAAGCCTTTGACCGACACGGCCAGCCTGTGGGTGACAAAGAGGTCATCCACAACAAGATGCCGGTGGAGTTTCTGGACTACATGCTGGCTGCTGCCCACAAGGGCGGCACGCAGTTCACCGACTGGTACGTGGGCCTGTATTCGGGCAACTACAACCCGACGGGCACCGAGACGATGGCCACGCTGCCCGCGCAGTGCGATGAGTTCACTGGCTACGACGGGGCGATGCGCCCCAAGGCAGTGTTTGGCACGCCCGCAGGCGGGCGGCTGGACAACAGCACAAACATGATTGAGCTGACCTTCACCCAGGACGTTGCCGTGCGCGGTGGCTTCCTGGCTACGGGCCAGGGCAAGGGAGCGACCACGGGCCTTTGCGCCAGCGTCGTGAAATTTAACAGCCCCAAGTCCCCCGGTGTGGGTGGCGTGCTGCGCATTGTGGTGGGGCAGGAGCTGATTGGCTGATTTTGAAAGGACTGGGCAAATGATTAAGTTATCGACTGGGCTGGCTGACGCCATGGTGGGCACTAGCGGCATGCGTGGTGCGTTTGAGAACGAGGGGATGGTGCTGAACATCTATGCTGGCCCCGTGCCTGCCAATGCTGATGCAGCCCTGGATGGAAACACTTTGCTGGTGCAAATCTCCGGCGGTGGCTCTGGCGATGAATTGAATTTTGAGGGGCCGACCAATGGGGTGCTGCTCAAGGACAGCAGCCAGCAGTGGCAAGGCACGGTGGACGTTGATGGCACGCCGACGTTCTACCGCCTGCAGAGCGGAGCAGATGATGACGACGAAAGCACGACCGCCATCCGCGTGCAGGGTACGGTGGGCATTGCAGGTGACTTGAAGCTGGGCACGACTGCGCTGGTGGCATCCAACCCGCAGACGATTGACTATTACCAGTTGCGGCTGCCGCTGGCATATGGGGCGTAAGTTATGGCGTTTCCTAATCTGGATAAGTTGGGATTTTGGTATGCACCTAAAGTCCAGTTCGTCGATATGGAAGGCTTATCTGGCCGGGACAAACTCAATGTGTGGAGGGGCTATTACGAAGGCAAATACTCTGAGACTGATCTTTGCTACACCCCAGTAGAAACACCGGCGTTCCTTAATTCCCTAAGTGAGGACGATTACATTAGCGCAGCACTTACGAATGTGTTCGTAAAACTACCGGATGAGACTGATGACTACTACGGTTATTTTTATATAAATGTAGACCCGGAATATCTATATGAGCACACGCCACGGTGCAACGGCGAAGTGTTCGGTGCGCTCAGAGTATACGGTGAAGATGATTGGCGCGTGGATGAAAATTCAATCGGTGGTTTTAGATTTAGGTACACCTATGAAGGTATAACTATCGACGTCGATGGTGTTTATTCACAATACTACTACCCAGATGAGGAGCCAGATAATTTACCGCAGAGCGTCATTAGCTATAGCCGTGTATTCGGCTCGCGTGTGTTTATAGGATGCTCCCATCCACTCCGCCTCGATCTTGACCCGGAGTACCCAGTAAGGCTACGGTGTGACGGTGACGGAGGTATTCGCTTTATAGAAGACGCCGTAATGAGTAAGGACAATATCACTGAGGATATGTATGTGGCTATCGTCCTGTATGGTGGCGCAGCGGTGCCTAAACCCAAACCTCCGTTTTGGGGGAACTACGTAAAAACTGTTGAACTGCTATGAACTACCCCAAAGTTTATGGCGACCATAATCCTGCGGCGCAAGCAGTCGGTGAGAGCAGGGTACGCCAGCTCAAGCAGATTGATGCACCGTATCTATCAGCATCTGGGCCGGGATTTACGGCCCGTAAACGTGGGGTGTTTTCTGAGGTGGTGCTATCGGATGGGGGTCACGAGGATAAACGTGAGCCGAGAAGGCTGCTCACGTTTACTTCCGCTGGGCAAACATGGCTGAGAGATAATTTCGCCCCTACAGTGAAAGATGCCAGTACAACGTCTACAAAAAAACCAAATGCACCTATTGCATATCTGGGGCGTGGGATATTTTTGCAACATATCTTCAAGCCAGAGATGGAGTACCGAGATGCAAACTACTACCAGACGGTGTTTGGGGAGGCTAAGGGTAGGCGTCAGGGCTATATAACGGCGACCAAGCCTGGGTATTTCAATCTGTTCAAGGCAGTAGTGAGCGATGGGGCAACACGGTTCTCTACATCTGGGTTGAAAAATTACATCCCTACATGTGTAGATTTCTACAAACGTGGTTCGTACCACCAAGAGTATTTCTCAAAAAGAACCCAGTTCCCTGGGTATCCTTCGGGGTTTACTATTATCGGCTACGCCAGAGGGTATATAGCACCTGGAAACTTTGCCGGGTTCTTTAAAAACTCTGAGGGCCAGGAGAAATTCGCCATTGTGAACATTGGGGCCACAATGGCCAGTTCTAGCCATGGCGGATATGAGTCACCCACGACCCACGATATACTGGAAATATGGATATGCGGCACCTCGTTGAATAGCGAAGATTATGAATTTTACCAGGTCGAGATTCCTCCAGGCGAAGGTGGCGTGGCCGTTTCGCTGCATTGCGCCCGGCCAGTCACAATCTCTCCTGGCGTAGTTATGCTGTATCTGTGTGAGCCCTTCGAGGTTCGGTATGTGTACGACAAAAAATGCCAGGGCGACCTGTATGTGGCTATTCTCGATATAGCACAAATGCGGTGGGTGTTGCCAACAAAAAAATTACCGCTGGCATTTCCCCGAATATATATCTCCACCGAAGATGCTTCTGGGAGCAGCTACCCAGTCGTGGAGCCACCAAATGGACTGAGGATACCGCCCAGCCCGTCAGGTACGTCCTCTGATGTGGTCGAGCTTCATACCCGTTTTAACTCGCTTATGGGTGCTGAGTTTGTCGTGTGCTGCAACAGCAATTGTGTTATTGCAGTACATGTGGCTGTTCGTGGGGTTAACTCGGCACCGCCGGGGGTGAATGTTATTGAGACAGGTTACTACCTGCAATTCCATAAAATCAATTACGACGGTAATTACAGTTCAAATAATTTGTTTATTGGTGTACTCACACCTACAACCCCTATAGGGGGCGGTGGGCCAACCTCTATAGATGAGGAGAAAATTCTCACTAGCTACGCAGACCAACAATTACTGCGAATCCTATGTGTCGGGCGGGGGAAATTCCTATTGGTTGTTAGGAGGTTTAGTGCTGTTGTGAACCCTGTAGGGGGGAGTTTTTCATATCCCCCAGAAGCCAAATACATGCAGTACAACTACATTTTGTCTGAGGATGATGGTGACACTTGGGAACAGATCATCCCGAGCGGGCTCCCGGCGAGCGAGGTCGGCTACACCGCAGAAGATTATGGGTTACCCTGTGTCGTTAATGGTCTGAGTGATAAAGATTATCTGAGTGGTAAAGCGGTAGAATTGATAATGCCTGCTATAGACAAAGATGGTGGGGCCACAGCGTATTATAAAAGTAGTGATTGTGGTAGGACTTGGGGTATGGTTTACGGGCGTGGCACACGCAATAATTCAAAGTATTGGGATTTGAATAGTTCTGGCCTGGTAGCCAATGCCACTGGTGTGGCTCAGTCGGTGGTTGTCTATGGTTTTAACCTCCCTGCCGTAGGCGATAAATACGATGTCATCAACCCGCGCAGTAGTTATGGTGTAGAGGATGTAGACAGTGCAGCTACTACGTATGCGTATGACGTAATTACTCAGGATAGGGTGAGTAGGATTTTAAACAAAGATAATTCTTTCGCACCGTACGACGTATTAAGACCATGGCTATACGACGATAAATATAAAAAACCGGAGGATGAATAATGGCTGGGGTATTGGAAAAATCAAAAACCCTTATCTCCTATGACCCAGGCTACCCGCCAACGCCAGCTCAACCCGGGTACTGGAGAGAGCAGGGTGGTGGGCGCGTCTGCCAGAGTGTCACACGCAGCCCCTCGGGGGAGATAATTACAGATGTAGACGCCTATCTGAAAAAATTTACTGGCTCCCTTAAGCCGGGGGAGATTGCGCTTGCGCTCATCACCAAGCATGAATGCTACGAGGCACCCAGCAAAAAAGTATGGGTGCCCGGTAGGCCAGCGCAACCCGGCGAGCCCCCCACCATCGAGTGGGACATGCACCCAGGGTGGAACGCGGGGGCTTTATCTATTGCTGGCGCAGTCCCTGTTATCTCTGCACAGGGGTGGTTAGACAACGACAGTATCAGCATCCCAACATTCACCTTCACGGTCAGCCCGGACTCCATCGGGGTCGTCATTGGCCTGACCCGGGAAACCCATCCGACTCGACCCGAACACATCATCGTGGGCGTGCGGGTGGAAAGTGGGATGGCAAAGCCTGTGCTGGCCCCTGGGCTGACTTGGGATGCTGAGGGCCCACCATGGAATGGCCAAGAGGCGGTCACGAAGACAGATAAGTTCACCATCAAGATTGCCACGGACGGTGTCTGGGTGTTCGCTCAGGATTTTGGCGGTTGGGGTTTTGTCCCTATGCCTGTTGCAGAGAGTTTGCACCTCGGTGCCGCGCTGTATCTAGGGGGCGACCGGGTGCTTTCCGCTGGATACTCGCCCGCCAATGGTGTGCAGTACGGGGCGAGCTTGGCGGTGGTGACTGGCGAGGCAGGTAGTAGCGAGTTCTCCTGGCATGTGGCGGATATTGCTGCAGTTGTGGGTGTTGGTGGGGAGTTTGTACGCAGTGTCGCTGAACTGCCCGGGGTCGTTGGCTGCGGTGTTTTAGCTGCGCCCGGGGCGGCCTACGGTTTCAGTGATTTGTGGCCGGTTACATCCGAAGGGACTATGAACGATGCCGGTGATGCGCCCGAGAAAATACCCGCCTACCAAGTTGGCGCAGAGCTGGCCGGGGTTATCGGTGTTGGGATGATGCGCTCTGGATGGAACGCCCGTCAGGATGAAAGTGGCGGTCTGCCCCAGGTGCAATCCCTCGGCGGCGAAGGCGTTATGCCAGGTGTCCAGGACAGCGGACAAATGCCAGCCCTGGAGGCTTTTGCGTTCGCCGACCCACCAGACACCCCTGCGTATATTGGGTCTGCAGCGCTGGCCCGAGGGAGCGTCGGCCCGGCAGCTTTTATCGCGGTGGTTGTGACCAGCCGTGGGGCACTGCGGGCCGTAATGGATGTGCACCCACTGGCCCAGGCCACCCTCAACTCCCAATCCACCGCCGCAAGCGACTGGCAGCTTGATGCCCAGTTGCTGGCCTTTATTGATTCAGTGGTGCGTGGGGCAACCCTGGCCGGGGGAGTGGCTGGCCCTGCAGAGGGCGCAGGCACCGACTTCGACGCCGGTGACCAGGTGTGGGTGCTCAACACCCGTACGGGGGCGATGAGCCGTTACCAGAACTACAGCTTCAACAGCTTCGCCCAAATTGGTGGGCACTACTTTGGTGCGGACGAGGGAGGCATCTATTTGCTGGAAGGTGAGCAGGATGGGGATGCCGCTATCCCCACGCGCATTGCGACCGGGCAGATGGACTTGGGCAGCAAGCAGCTCAAGCATGTGAGCAACGTGTACCTGGGCGTGGCCAGCGATGGGGTGGTGAATGTGACGGTACAGGCCAACGGGCAGGAATATACCTACCAGGCCCGCCGCTCTGATGCCTACAGCCAGCAGCAGCGGGTGGATACGGGCAAGGGGCTGCGCTCGACGCTGTACAGCTTTGAGCTGGTGAACACCCAGGCGCTGGAACTCGATTCAATGGAAATTAACGTGGCCCAGTCTGGGCGGAGGATTTAGAGATGTCATTTATAGATGGAGCCACTACATCACCCTACGTCATTGTGACGGAGGCATGGCTGCGTGCCCGGGAGATGTCGGATAAGTACGAGCTGAAAATTGAACACAACTTCGACAAGGCCATGGCCCAGGGGGCAGCCTCTGCCCGGATGAACCCGGCCAGCTTGAACTTTGACGCCAGTGTGCAAGCACCCATGGTGGACATTCCGTTCTTGGCCGAAGGTGCATCGACTGAGATGTTCAACCAGTGGTGGGAAGCGATGATGGACAAGCTGGCGAAGCTGTACGCCGGATACATCGAGCGCTACTTCCCCAACGAGTGCCAGTACCTGCAGCACGCCCAGCGCTGGATTTGCGATGCCATTACCCAGGGTGGTACGGGCATCAAGCCCAGTGTGGAGGCGCAGATTTGGGAGCGTGACCGCGCCCGTCTGCTGCGCGAGGGGGCCAGGGCCGAGCAAGACCTGGTGCGCCAGTTCGCAGCGCGGGGCTTTCCGCTACCGCCCGGTGCCCTGCACGCGGGCATGGCCCGCATCCAAGAAGACGTGCGCGACAAGACGGCGCAACTGAGCCGGGATGTGGCCATCAAGCAAGCTGAGATGGAAGTGGAGAACGTGCGCTTTGCCGTGCAGCAGGCCATCAGCCTGTACGGCGTGGCTATGGATGCGGCCAAGAATTACATGGCGGCGCTGGCCGGGACGGCGGGTACACCGGCGCAGCTACTGCCCAGCGTGACGGATAGCCAGTCGCGCCTGATTTCTGCTGCGTCTGACTATTACCGCAGCCGCATCACAGCCAAGGAGCTGGAGCTGAAGGCGGTAATGCCCAATGCTGAGTACCAGCAGCAGGCCAACAGCAAGAACCAGGATGCCCAGATGCAGGCCATCCGCAACCAGGTGGACGTGGCTGTTGAGGCGGCCAAGGCACTGAGCACGCAGATTGCCGCGCTGCTCAACGCCCTGCACACCAGCGCCAGTATTTCTGGTGGGACTAGCAACAACCGCAGCGTCGGCTACAGCTACAGTGGTGAGGTTAGCCGTGACGTTGATCCGCTGACTTGATGGGGTAACATTTGGCAGCTAGTTGCAAGAGAAGCCGCCGCCGCCAGTGTTGACGCAAAAGCGGCCATCGCTACGAAAGAAGTTTCCGCCAGCGGCTCTATTCAACCTATTGCCGTTGGTGTCCCAGCACCCAGCGGGGTCACAGTTGACGATTTGGGCTGGTGGCGGTGGGGATGGGGACAGTGCGCGGCGCTTTTTCTTGCCTAGGTTGAATTTGTCCTCAAACTTTTGCCATTCTTTTTGATACTCTTCTTGGGCACGCTGTCTTGCTTGCGCCTGTGCCTGTGCACGTTGGTGCGCTGATTGCTGCTGCTGGATGAACATGTTTTGGTACATGCGCTCTTGCTCTGAAATTTCTTGGCGCTCGCGCGCTCTGTACTCTTGCTCTCTGGCTTCGCGCATATCCAAAGTGTTGGGGGTGGCCCTAATTACCTCTTCCTTGGTAGCGCTAGTGGGGCAGGGTGTGTCGCTGTAGGCGATGCGCCCGTTAATGGCGCACTTGAAAACCTGGCTATTCGTAAAAGTGGGTTGAAACGGGATCAAAGCTCCCCCGCCTCGATCATGCGGATGAGTGTTGAAATGTCCGCCCCGTAGTTCTTCTCCCGTTTCTCGTGCTTGTGTGGGTCGTAGGCTTCGGGCGGACGCATCGAGCGCACTTTCTCCATCATCGGCAACCCGTAGCCGATGGCATCGTCCGGCAGTCCATATCCCATTTCGACCGGCTCCGCCTCGCGCTTGCGCTCGAACCGTGGTCGCTTCTGCTTGTTGCTGTGGATGCCCTCGGTGAAGAGAATCTTGGCCCGTAGCGCCTCGAACGAGTAGCCGCGCCCCAAACGGTTCATGACCCGGATCAGGCTGTTCAGGCTCTCCGTGTAGGCGTTGGTGACGGGGTGCTCGAAGTAGTTGAGGATGAAGGGCTGCCAGTTGGTGAAGGCACGGATCAGGTCGTGGAAGTACGGCCTGATCTCGGGCAACACATCTTTGCTCCAAGCCTCGTAGCGCCTCAAGGCGCTCTCCGGTGAGTCCGAGTCCTCGTAGATGGCGTAGAAGGCTTCCTTGAGCCTGTACGCCTCTCCCAAGGCCGGATAGTTCTTCGTCCAGCCATCAAGGTTCAGGCGCTCTTCATCGTTCAGGTCGCGTTCCCGCTTCAAGAGCACGAAGCGGTCGTGCATCAGCCCGCGTTTCTGCTTCAGCGTCAGTTCGGCCCGCAAACATTTGCGGGCCTTTTCCATCGCGTCGTTCGCCATCCTGACGACGTGGAACTTGTCGATGACGATGGTGGCGTCTGGCAGAACCGCAGTCACTGCATCGCGATAGGGCGTCCACATATCCATCGCCACGTACTGCACCTTGTCGCGGTTCGGCATCTTGAACAGGTACTTCGCCACCGTGTCCTTGTTCCGGTTATGGAGCATGTCCACGATGGTGTTGTTCTGGATGTTCGAGACGACGCAGCGCGGCTTGTTGATGATGTGGATTTCGTCGATGCCCATCCACTTCGGCGTCTCGAAGCGGACGGTCTGCTCAAGCTCGTTGATGTAGTCGCGGAAGATGTTGCGAATCGTTCCTTCCACTACACCTGTTTCATCAGCCAGCGAAGTGAAGGTGCGTTTCAACGCCTGCTGCCCGATCCACTTCACCAGCCGATCGGTCATCATGCGGTTCTCGGCCAGCAGTGGCAGCGCTTGCGAGAAGGTCTTGCCGCAGGCTTGGCAGCGCAGCCGCTTGGTGTCGATGTAGATGCCCACGCGTTTGCCGTGCATGGGCAGGTCTTTGAATACCTGCTCGCGGGTTCCCCACGAGTTCAGGCGGTCGGACTGACAATGTGGGCAGGCAGCGGTTACGTCCACCGGCTCGGCGCTGACGTGGTAGTCGTGGTCGGTTTCCTCCACGCGCAGCACGCGGTACTGCGGAAGGTTCAGGATGTTGACGGGCATCGTCCCTCACGCCATCGGAGGAAGTACGCAAACAATCTGATTGGTCTCCATGCTCACCCGAATAACGCGCTTGACGAGATTGAGGATGTAGGCCGGGTCGTTGTGCTCGCGGCACCAGTCATTGGGATCATCCTTGATGCCGCTGTCCTTGTCGGTCGAGACCTGATAGCGTTCCATGACCCACTCGATGGCGCTCTTGCCGTTGACCACATAGTCGTAGGCTTCCAGCGGAATACCGCGCAGGGTAATGCGGCTATTGAAGACGATGACGCTCTTGTCCTTGTTTCTGCCGCCAAGCGAGGCAAAGCGCATTTTCTCGACGCGGTAGTAAGCCAGGTCATTCAGATCGCCCTTGGGCTTGGCATCCTCCTGCACCGGCCACGGCTCCACCGTTTCGTAGTTCAGATGCAGGTCGGCGAGCTTGCGCCCCGCCTGGCTGAATGCTTTGAAGTCCGGCGCATAGGGAATGCGGGGCAGCACCTTCTTGAGGTCGGCTGCATACTGCTCGCGGTATTCCGGCGAATGCAGAACGCCATAGACGTAATAAAAGATGTCTTCCTTGGTGATCGACTCGTCGTTGTAGTGCTGGCGGAAGTTGGCCAGTGCCACGTCGGTAATGCCGTCACGCTTGATGTAGCCATTGGCATCGGGCAGGCTGGCATCGTCGCCGCCAAAGCCAAGGCCACCTTGTGGATTGGTGTCCGTAGCTTTTTCGTACCAGTGCATGGGAAAGCATTGACCTTTTGATATGACTTCTAGGTCAGGCAGGATGCTAGAAATCAGGCAAGAGAATTCCTTACTTGAGCCAGTGCCAGTCAATTGGATTGCTACATTCTTATATTCAACGGACGGATAAAACCTTTCTTTGAAATATTCATTAAATTGCTGGTCGTAGTAGACCCATGATTGGCAATATGGACGATATGTGGCCTTACCAATCTTTTTGTGCTCGAAGGTCCCCTTCCGACCGCGACTCAGATGGGCTATCAATCCTCTTGTCCACTTAATCTTCTTAGGGTTTGTGTCAATCAACTGGCTGGCCGTCTTTTCTTTTTCCTTGGCCGAACCCGCCGACTGAACGATACTCCCATGCAATGCAAGCTGATCGTTGTAAAAGTCAATCATGCGCTGCATGTTTGCTTCTAGATTGGCTTTGCTTGAGTTGTAAACCCAAGCATCCCTATTTGTTTGAACGCCATTGGATCGCAGAGCAAAGATTGCATCCGGTTCATCGTTGAACGGCACGAAGGCGTTGAAATCCCCGCTGCGCTGATTGATCCAGTCGTGGTGCTCGTTAGGCTCCAGGGTTTGCCACGGCACCTGCTGATAACTGCCGAAGCTGCTGACGATTTCCAGTTTTTGCTCACGGCTGAGGTAGTCGCCGATGTCGTGGTAATGGATCGCGGCCTTGCCTTGATGATTTTTGCGTTTGATGAGCAGGGTAATGGCTACTGGCGTGCGCGAGCCTGACCCAAAGACCTTGCCTCCTTCTTTTCGAGACAATTCCCCACTGGTGCGCTGGTTGCCCCGAAGATTGAAGACGTACACATCCGCAAACTCGTCCTGCAAGGTCTTGCGGAAGCCATCCATCGTGTTGCCGTCAATCCAGCCACCGTTGGTCACAAAGCAGACAATGCCTTCGTCCTTGATGCGGTCGGATGCCCAGCGGAAGGCGCGGATGTAGGAGTCGTACAGACTGTTTTTGTTGGTGGCGGTGGAGTGTGCCGCATAGGTCGCAGCGATGCGCCCATCCAGCTTGGGATACTTCAGGTTCTGATTGTTGTCATTGGCATTGTCCTGACCAACTGAATACGGCGGGTTGCCAACGATCACCCGAATATCCCTTGCCTTCTGCTGATCGGCACGCTTGTGGTTTTCTGGCAAGCCTTCATCCAGATCGCCGGTCTGCGGCTCATTCATCTGGAAGGTGTCGGTGAGTACGATGCCGGGGAACGGCTCATACTCCTGTCCTGTTACGCGATGGAAGGCTTCCTCGATGTTGATGGCGGCGATGTAGTAGGCCAGCAACACGATCTCGTTGGCGTGCATCTCATGGCGGTACTTGTAGGGCAGCTTGTCAGGCGGAATCAGCCCCGTTTCGATCAGCCGCACGGGGAAAGTACCGGTGCCGGTGAAGGGGTCTAGGATGTGGACATTCTGGTCAGCCAGCCGGGTGCCGAAGTGTGCCTGGAGGGCAGCATCGGCACTGTGCAGGATGAAGTCCACGATCTCGACCGGGGTGTAGACAATGCCCAGTCGTTCGACCATGCGCGGGAAAGCGGTCTTGAAGAACTTGTCGTACAGCTCGACGATGATCTTTTGCCGCCCTTTCGGGTCGGTGATGCCAGATGCCCGCTCGCGCACGCTGGCATAGAAGCCCTCCAGCGTCTCGTGCTCCTTGTCCAGCGCCTGCGCATCGAGGATGTCCATGATTTTCTGCATGGACTGCGACACGGGATTCTTGCTGGTAAAGGCGTAGCCCTCGAACAGCGCATCGAACACCGGCTTGGTGATGATGTGCTGGGCCAGCATCTCGATGGCGTCATTCTGGCTGACGCTTGGGTTGAGGTTCTTCCTGACGCCCTTGAGAAACTCATCGAATGCTTTTTTGCCCTTGGAATAAGGTTTTTCCAGCAAGGCGCGAATGCGCATCTGATGACGGTCGGCAATCTCGGCGATGTCTTTGGCCCAGTCTTCCCAGTAGCGGCGGTTGCCGCACTTGGTGACGATCTTGGCAAACATGGCGTCCTGCCACTTGCCCAGTTCCTCCGGATCGAAGGCAAAGCCAAGCTGCTCTCCGCCGAAGGCATCGGCTTTCTCGTTGCCGCCGCCCACGCCGATGACGTTCACCACGCCATTGCCTTTGCCTGTCAGGTCAATGGTGGCGAACTGCTTGTCCAGCCGGTCATCGTGGGCACGCAAAGCGTTGAGCACCTGCCAGACCACACGGTATTTCTTGTTGTCATCAAGTGCTGTTTCGGGCGAAGTGTCCTTGCGGATACCGATGGGCAAAATCACATAGCCGTACTTCTTGCGGCCAGCCGGGTCTTTGCGCATGACGCGACCGACCGACTGCACCACGTCCACCACGGAATCGCGGGGGTTCAGGAAAATGGCAGCGTCCAGTGCCGGGACATCCACGCCTTCGGAGAGACAGCGGGCATTGGTCAGGATGCGGCATACCGGCTCTTCCTTGCCGATGTTGTCCTTGAGCCAGGAGAGCTTCTGGTTGCGCTCGACCACGTTCATGGTGCCATCGACGTGTTTGGCCTCCAGCGCGGGGAGATAGTCGATCTGGTCGCCCAGGTCGTCGGAAATGCGCTCGAATTCGGCGGTCAGCAGTTTGGAGTGCTTGATCGACTGCGCAAAAGCGATGGCAGTACGCATCGGTTGAGGATCGACACTTACATCCATGCCATCCTCAGCGGCGACGTGCTTGCCCAGGCCGTTCCAGCAGCCAACGATTTTCACCGCGTCATCCAGCTTGAGTTCATCGCCGCTGTCGGCGATGCGCTTGTTGAGCACCCTGCTGACGTGCAACTCATCAACAGCGATCACCAGCACCTTGTAGTCGGACACGAACGCGGCTGCACTGAACGCAATGGTGCAGGAAGGTGACTTTGAGGCGGCGCGTGACTACGCCCAGGCCACAGGGCAGAAGCTGCAGGACGCCAAGGCCAGCCCAGAGCGGCTGCAAGAGCTCAAGCAATTTATTGCAACGGGGCAGATGCCGTCTGGTTCAGCGCAGGCGGGTGAAAATCTCAGAAAGGAAACCGGCCCGTTTGGCCCTATCTTCCCCGGCTATACCAATGACCCCGAGGGGGCAATTGCCAAGCTGATGCAGGAAAAGCGCGGTGAAGTGGCCGATGCATTCATCCACCCCGAACTGGGGCCGATTGCGTTTGTGTATGGCAATGAGGCAATGGGCCTGCACCATATCGAGGTCAAGCGCGGAATGGATTGGGTCAACCGCATTCCTGAGATTTTGCGAGGCGGGGAAATTGTTCGTGACGAGAATGGCCTGCCAAGAGCTTATCTGGTGCGGCGTGCCGACGCCCCCGCGAGCGTGGCTGTAATTCGTTTGGACTGGGATGGCAGCGCCAAAACATGGCTGGTGACTGCATACCCGGACGATTTTGGGAAATTTGCAGAAGGCAAAAACCCCGACAACAGTCAGAAGCGTACCGGTAGGACTGTTCAAGGGGTCAGTGGATTCTCTGACCAGTCGGAGCAAGCCAATACTACCAGCCCCAGCAATACCGGGCAAGGCCAGTCGGTGGTGTTCACCAAGAGCGGTGACTTCTTCAACTACAGCGGTCCACGCACGCTGGAGCTGGCGCAGGAGCTGGGCCTGACGGTGACTGAGCACGATGGCGTGCCGATGGTGAGCGTGCCGCGCCACAAGTTGTTCGACGCGCAGGACGCTTTGGAGGCGGCAGGCATCGAGGCGACGTTTGATGCAGCCGCACCCAAGGCGCAGCCGGGCGCGGCTGCCATCGAGGCCGACCGCCGCCCTTCGCAATGGCCCTATGCGGTGGCTGGCTGGAAGATGGTGGGCGGTGGAAAGGATGTTCCTGGGTATGCGTCTGAGAAGTCTGCCGGAATTGCGATTAAGCAGAATTCTGAATGGCGGGATTTGGATGCTGTGGTTTTGCCATTCAGCTATAACGACGGCAGTGTGTTTGGGCCGTATGCCAAGACCAGTACACGTTATGCCGTGGTGGTGCGCGATGCCAAGAAAAACCAGAAACAGCAAGACCAGCAAGCGCCAGTAGCTACTGAAACTGCAGCAAAAGAAAAGCAACCCACCGACTTTATTGAAGCACCAGGCGGCGGCAAGAGAGCCGCCATCGAGGACTTTGGCCAGAAGCTGGAGGGCGCACGCAAGGATATGCCGCCATCCTTGCAAGAGGAAATCACGGATGAGCAGATTGCCAGCCAGCCGCTGTCCAAGATTTGGCCTGCCAACGCGCATGAGGCGATTGAGGATGATTTGCTGGCAGCGGTGGCGTTTGCTGCGCGCGCAGAGATACCTGCCAAGCCGCGTGTCTCTTACCGGGTGAAAGCTTGGGTTCAGCAGGTGAAGTTGTTGCGCGCGATGGTGCGAGACTTTGGGCCGCAGGCATGGGCATTGATTCGAGGTTCGAGGCAATTGGATGCTTTTGCGGCGAAAGCGCAATTGCTAGAGCAGTTGCCCCGCAGCACTTGGGGCCGGGTGAGCCGGGTGGAGCAGTTTCCGAACGCATACCGTTTTGACGAAGCGGGTAAGCAGGTTCCTGCACCTTCCTCTATTGTGTCGATTGACGGCAAGACGCATACCTTTGAGGGTGTGGGCAAGATTGGCCCGGATGAGATAGCCAAAGTCAAGGAGTTGCTGGGCGAGGCTGCGCCCAAGAAGGAGGGGTTGACGGCTAAGGATTTTGAGATTCGCTACGAGCGCTCTACTGGCAACGCTTTTATCAATCGCAAGGGGGATGCTGAATACCGCGCTTTGAAAGAATTTAGCGGCAAAGATGGCGTAACGCAGGCCCGCGCCTACTTGAAGGGTGATGTATCTGAGCTGGCGGCGGCTTGGGAGGCGGTGAAGGCCCGCGACAATGTGGCCAAGAGCGATACCCGCAGCCAGGAGAACCGCGCGCGCGCTGGACAAGATTGGCGCAAGGGCAAAGATGCTACGCCCGAGATGTTTGAGAAGGCGTTTGAGTTCCGTGGGGTGCAGTTTGGTAACTGGGTGGCCCAGGGCAAGGGTGGTAAAGATCGCCAAGGGATGCTCAATGAAGCCTATGACGCGCTGCATGATTTGGCTGACTTGCTGAATATGCCCACCCAGGCTTTGAGCTTGAATGGTTCGCTGGGGCTGGCCTTTGGGGCGCGAGGCTCTGGCAAGGCCGCTGCGCACTTTGAGCCGAATAACTTGGTTATCAACCTGACCAAGACCAAGGGTGCCGGGTCGTTGGCGCATGAGTGGTTTCATGCGTTGGATAACTACTTTGCCCGCATGCGTGAGGGTGGCAAGGAGGTTGCAGCGACTGGCAAAACGCCGTACCGGGAAGGCAATTTCATTACCTATCGCCCTGAGCGGCTGTATGTGCCAAAAAATGGGCTGATGCGAATGCGCCCGCTTACCCGCGCTGAGTTGCTGGATAAGTTCAATGGGGTGAAGGGTTCGCTGTACGACCCAGACACTTGGCATTTAGACCCCCAGCATCCAGACGGGGTACGCCCCCAGGTGGAGCAGGCATTTGCTGCGCTGGTGCAGGCGCTGAATGCTTCGCCGATGGCAAAGCGGGCCAGCGTGCTGGACAAATCACCGGATGCGTACTGGAGCCAGATTATTGAACGCGGGGCGCGCAGCTTTGAGAACTACGTTATCAGCAAGATGGCGCAGCAGGGGCGCATGAATGATTTCTTGGCCAATGTGCGCTCTTGGGATGCGTGGCAGGAATCTGGAAAAAACCCTGAACGCTATCCCTACCTCAAACCCGAGGAGGAAGCGCCTGTTGTGGCGGCCTTCGATAAGCTGTTTGACACGATTGAGCACAAGAAGGGTGAGGATGGCAAGGTAGCGCTGTTCTCAGCGGTGGCGACCAAACCTGCCAAGGGTATGCCTGTACAGCGTGTGCAGGAGATTGCCGATGCTGTCTTTGATGATTTTGGGGTAAGTGCGGTAGCCAGGGCGAAGGCGTTCAGCAACCCCGTCGAGGCTGGATACACCTCTATCCCGCTTGGTGTAGTACCGAGTGGGGCAACCCGCCAGGGGGTGGTGGAGCTGTTCGCGGACGGGCTTGAGAACGAGGTGGATGCGCTCAAGGTCGTCTTCCATGAGTTGTTTCATTTGGGGCTTTCCAAGTCGGTTGAGCAGAGCGCTTACGTGCAGAAGATGCTTGGTTTCCTGACTGACCCGATGGTACGGGAGTATGCCAATCGTTGGAAGCAGTCGGCAGATGGGCAAAGCCGCCAAGGCAAGATGCCGCAGAACAACTGGCAGGCACTGGCCGTGGAGGAGGCGCTGGCCGATTTGGCCGAGGAGATGCACGGCGACCGAGGTGGCATGGGCACCCGTTTGCAAGGCTGGGCCCAGCGCATGGCAAGCCGTCTGGCAAGGATTGCTGAACGTGTTGGCTTGACCAAGGCGGCAGAGCGCATTCGCGCGTTCTCTCGCACGCAAGCCGAGCAGTTTGTACAGGAGACGATGCGCCGCGCTGGCGGCGATGGGCCGGTGCTGCTGCGTGATACGCGCTTTAGCAGCAAGGAGGCTGCCCATGATGGGCAGGAGAGCAATTACGCGGCCAGCAGCAACCCTGCCCGCCGCCCAGGCACAGCCCAAGACAAAGCCGTCATGCAGGCCATTGCCGATGGCAAGAGCGCCCGCGATGTGCTGCGCGTGGTGGCCAACACGAGCAAGACCCCGTTTAACCGCCAGGTGGCGCGGCTGCTGCTGCGGGCAGGGGTGACGCCGGACATTGTGTTTGGGCACATTGGCAAGACCAAAAACGGCAGCCCCATCCATGGCCAGTACCGGGGCAAGACGGATGCCATCCACATCGCTGGCAGCGCCGAATACGCCGCCGAGCGCATCTTCTTGCACGAAGCCATGCACGCGGCCACGATGCGGGCGCTGAAAAAGCCGGGCCTGCACTCGCTGCAACTGAAAAAGCTGTACGAGCATGTGAGTAAGCAGCAGAGCCTGGCCGGGTTCTACGGCATCAAGAACGTGGACGAGTTCGTGGCCGAGGTGTTCACAAACCCGGACTTCCAGCGGGCACTGCGCAACATCAATGCGCCCAGTGGCAGCACCTTGAAAACCGCGTGGGATAGCTTTGTGCGCATCTTGCGCTCTATCCTGGGGCTGAACAACGATTCGCACAATGCTTTGGCGCAGGCGCTGAACTTGGGTGTGGGCGTGGTGCGCGAGGATATGGTGCTGCGCCGCAAAGGTATGGGCGCTGGGGCTGGTGCGCTGAATATGGCAACCGAGCTGGATACAGCCGAGGCCCAGCGCCAGTTTGCACAAACCGAGCGCGCCTACGGCAGCCGTGCTGCCTATGACCGGGCCAAGGCTGCTGGTAAAACCAAGCTGAACTATGGACAATGGGTACAGGTGCGCACACCTGCATTTAAGGAGTGGTTTGGCTATGACTGGGAACAAGCAGGAAAAGACCTACGACGAGATGACGTTGGAGGAATTGATCGAGTCTCTACCGAAGCTAACCCCGGAGGACGAGGCGCTGTTCGACAAGTATGGGGACTGGATAGTAGTACCGGAGAACCGAAAACCTGGCTACACGGAACCCGAGACGACATAAAAGCGTTTGATCTGAGCCACCCCAACCGCAAGGATGTTGGCTGGCTTGGCGAGGGCGTGTACGTTACAGACTCGCGCGATGCAGCAGAGCTGTATGCAAACAATAAGCGAGGCGATGTTGGTGAAAATCTGATGCCGCTATTTGTGGCTGTGCACAACCCGTACATTGCAGACAGTAATCTCAAAAAGCAGCTAAAAAAAGCAAACAAAGAACAAGTCAAAGCATTCACTAAAAAACTGCAAGAGGCAGGCTATGACGGTGTAGCGCTGGAGCTTGAACCTGGGGTTTTGGAGTTGGTGGCGTTCTCCACGACGCAGGTGAAATCCGCCATTGGCAACAATGGCAACTTCGACCCCAATGACCCGGACATTGCCAACTTCGGCGCGGACGAAATCGCCCGCAATATGGGCAATGGCCTCAAGTCCATCACCGTGCCAAACGTCAAGCGCTTGGGTAAGCACAAGCTGACGGACTGGCTCAAGCACGGCTTGCCGTTCCTGGGGCGCAGGCAGTTGGTGGACGTGTACGGCGGCGTGCTGCCCATGGCCGAGTACGACCGACTGGCTGCGCAGATGGAGGCTGACAAGAACGAGTCAGGCGCAGAGGCCGACGAGCTTGTACGCGAGTGGGCCAAGCTGCCGGATGAAAAGAAGCTGGCCGACCTGATGCACGAAGCCACGTTGGCGCAGATTGACGCGGATTCCGATGTTGACCATGTGCCAGGTGATGACCGTGCGCAGTCCGTGATACTCAAGGGCCGGTTCAAGTCGCTGACCCCTGGGGCGCAGAAGGTGTACCGCCAAGCGCGTGACAGCTACCGCGCCCACCATGAGCAGGTGCGTAAGGCTATCCGCGACCGCATCATGCGCAGCGAGCTAACCCATGCCAAGCGCAACGAGTTGCTGAAAAAAATGGATGACGATTTTTTCCAGAAGGTCAAAGGGGTGTACTTCCCGCTGGCCCGCTTTGGCAAGTACGTAACAGTGGTGAAAGATGGTCAGGGCCACGTTGTCAGTGTCTCGCGTGCTGAGACGATGGACGAAGCGGAAGCTGGCCGCGCCACACTGCTCAAAGCCTTCCCGAAAGACAAAGGCTTTTCCGTGGGCCGGGTGACGCTGGACAAGGACTTTGTAGCCAGCCACAAGATGGTGGGGCGCGGCTTTATGACCGAGCTTTACAGTGCATTGCAGGGCGCGGGCATCGAGGGCGATCAACTCATGGAGCTGGAGGACACGCTTGGGCAGTTGTACCTATCGAGCCTTCCTGACCTGAGCTGGGCCAAGCACGGCATTCACCGCAAGGGAACGCCAGGGTTCAGCCAGGACGCCCGCCGCGCCTTTGCACAAAACACCTTCCATGGTGCCCGCTACCTTGCCAAGCTGCGCTACGGCGACCTGATGCAAGACGAGCTGGACGGCATGCAGGCGCACGTTGACGACTGGAGCGAGATTGAGGACTTCGACCAGCCTGCCGCGCAGCGCGTGGTGGACGAGATGCGAAAACGCCATGATGCGGTGATGAATCCGCAAAGCAGCCCGCTTTCCACGGCGCTGACCAGCTTCGGCTTTCTGTATTACCTGGGCCTGTCGCCCGCCGCTGCGGTGGTGAACTTGTCGCAAACTGCGCTGGTGGCTTACCCCATCATGGCGGCCAAGTGGGGCTACGGAAAAACATCGGCGGCACTGCTCAAGGCTTCGCAAGAAGCGGTGGCAGGCAAGAACGACCTGCGCACGCAGCTTAAAGATGCTGACGAAATTGCGGCCTATGACCAAGCCGTCATTGCTGGCGTGATTGACGTGACGCAGGCACACGACCTTGCAGGCATTTCCCAGGGCGAAGACCAGCGGGCATCGTGGAAGCTGCGCCCGGTCATGCGTGCGGCTTCGTTCCTGTTCCACCACGCTGAGAAATTCAACCGGCAGGCAACATTTATTGCGGCATTCCGGCTTGCGCGTGAAGCCGGAGCTGGCACGAAGTCCGCCTACGAACAGGCGGTGAAGGCCACCTACGACGGGCACTTTGACTACAGCGCATCGAATCGCCCCCGCGTGATGATGGGCAACACAGCCCGCGTGGTGCTGTTGTTCAAGCAGTTCGCGCAGAACATGATTTACACGCTGGGCCGCCAGGCATACCAATCGGTTGCCGGTGAATCGCCCGCCGTGCGCAAGGAAGCCCGCAAGGTGTTTGCTGGCCTGCTGGTTACGCACTCCATGGGCGCTGGTGTACTGGGATTGCCCCTGGTAGCTCCATTGCTGGCCGTGGCATCCATGCTGGGTGGTGATGACGATGACCCGTGGGACGCTGAGACGGCGCTGCGCAACATGCTTGCGGACGTGTTTGGACAGAAGGCGTCCGAGGTGATTGCCAAGGGTGTTTCACGCCTGACCCCGTGGGACATTTCTGGCCGTGTGGGTCTGGACAATCTGATTTTCCCCGACGTGCGCGAAGGATTGGAAGGCCAGCGCTGGGCAGAAACATTTGCTACCGGCATGCTTGGCCCCGTTGTAGGCATTGGAGTGAATGCGGCCAAGGCTGCACAGAAGATGGGTGATGGCGACTATGGCCGTGCGCTGGAAGACTTACTCCCGATTGCCCTGCGCAACCCCATCAAGGCCGCCCGCTTCTACAATGAGGGCGCCCAAGACCGTTCCGGCAAGGCCATTAAGGACGATGTTGGTGCCGCCGGGGTGCTGGGTCAAATAGCCGGGTTCTCCCCATCCGAGGTGCGACTTGCGCAAGAGGGCAAGTCTGCTGTGATGGATGCCGACCGCAGGCTGAACGAGCGGCGCTCAGAGCTGTTGGGGCAATTCGCCAAGGCGGCCATGGCCAAGGATGCCAAGGCCACGGAAGAAGCAAGCCAAGCTATTGCCAAGTTCAACCAAAAGAACCCCACCCGCATCATTACCGTGCCGCAGCGGTGGCAGAGTGTGCGCCAGCGTGAGAAGCAAATCCGCGAAGCGCAGGATGGCGTGTATCTTCCGCGCAACCGGCGCGACGCCCTAGATGCAGGAGGGTTTGCCTTCGGTGTCGGTTAACCAGTAGCAGGGATTCGCACGCGGCTCTAGTGTTCGCCATGGAGCCGCAGCCCCGTAATGATTCGGGGCATGAAAAACGAATCCCTGCAACCGGACTACGCCATGACCATCAAGGCGGTGGTCAATTGGCTTGCCGCTTCCCTTGGAATTGGCACCTTTCTTGGCCTGATAAATCTCGCTGTTGGTCTGCTTTCTGCCGCGTGGCTGGCGGTTCAGCTTTATGGCTACGTCAAGTACGAACTGCCGATTAAGCGCTACCGCAGGGATAAGGCAATCCGTGACCTGGAACGCGCCCATTTGCCACGGGCGATTGACGTTCACGAGGCTGACGAATGACCAGCCGCGTGCCGTCATGGCTGGCCGCGCGGCTTGCGGCCCTGGTGCTGGGTGCTGGCCTTGTCACGGGCGGGTACTGGGCAACCCAAACCAACGATGAAGCCCTGCGCGATGAATACGTGCAGGCCGTGGCCAAAGACACGACGGTAAGCAACGCCGTCAAGATTGCCATGGTCATGGGCGCGTATTACGAGAGCAGCGGCAAACACATTGGCTGGCCCTACGTTGATAAAAACGGCAAGGGCAGCCCGCTTACCGTTTGCGCGGGAATTACCGGCGCGGGGGTGGTGGCGGGGCGCTGGTACAGCCCCAGTGACTGCTATGCGCTGGAAAAAGGCCGGTACATACAGGCCGAATGGGACGCGCAAAAGAGGTTGACCTACTGGGCCACCTATGACCCGTTTGCCCAAGCCACGTTTATCGACTTCATTTTCAACAAAGGCACGGGTAATTTCCAGACAAGCACCATGCGCCGCAAAGCCAATGCAGGTGATTTGAAAGGCGCGTGCCTGGAAAACCCACGGTGGAACCGGGGAACCGTAAAAGGGGTGTTAACAGTGCTGCCTGGTTTGCAGTTGCGCGGCAATTCCAACGACGAAATTTGCCGTGAATGGCGTTTAACCGGGAGTGAATGATGAATCCGATCTTTTTTGCAATGTGGTGGCACTGGTGGCGGGCGTGGCTATGAACAACAACGAGTGGACGAAAGACGAGGACAAACAATTGCTGATTCTGGAGGGTGAGAAGAAAACCCACCGGGAAATTGGCATCGCCCTGGGGCGCAGCACGGCAGCGGTAAGTTGTCGGCTGCACAAAATGCGCCTACGTCCCAAGCCTGTAAAGGCGCTGCAGTTTGCACCGCTGCAAGCTGCATGGAGTGGTGCCGTATGAGTGCTGCCATCGTTACCCACTTGGCCGCCGCCCTGGTGGCCGCAGCCGGGGTGTTTTGGGTTCAGGCCCAGCACTACGGCCTGGAGATTGAAAAACTCAAGCACGCGCAAACCAGCGCCGCGCTGGATAGCACCGAAAAGGCCGTGCAGGACATGGCCGGGTTTCAAAAAGGACTAAATGATGCACTTGCAAATTTCCAAGCTACGGGCCAGCGCAATGCCCAAGCCCAGCAAGACCTTGACCGCAGCTTGCGTGATTTGCGCAGCACTACTGCAGGGCTGCGGGGCGACTTTGCAAACCTGCCCGAGCGCATCGCTGGAGCTGCCCAGCCCGCCCTTGCTGAGTACGCCAGCACCTGCACAGCCATATTCCAAAAGCTGGCAGAACGAGGTGCAGAAATGGCAGAAGCTGGTGCAGGAATCGCAAGAGCTGCTGACGGCCATGCCGCTGACGCAACCCTAGTGCGTGAAGCCTGGCCAATGCCGCGCCGCCCGGATGGCGGCAGTCAATGAGAGAGGGATTTGAGATGAGCAAGAAACTGTATGAGGGCACCAGGCGCCTGTACGCCACGCCGATGAACCGTGGCGACTACAACGCATACCGAGGCTGGGAAGTGCCCGCCGATGAAAACCCCGAGGACGACGGCTACCTGGTCGAGTACGTGGACGGCGGCAAGCCCAACGACCCGCGTCATCCAGGGTACATCAGTTGGTCACCCAAGGATGTGTTTGAGCGTGCTTACCGCCTCACGTCTGGCCTGACGTTCGGCCTTGCCGTGGAAGCATTGAAGAAAGGGATGCGCATTACCCGTAATGGCTGGAACGGCAAGGGCATGTTCGTCTACCTCGTGCCGCCAGCCAGCTACCCCGTGCAGACTGGTGCTGCGAAAGCGCATTTCGGGGAGGGCGCGATGGTGCCTTACAACGCCTACATGGCAATCAAGAACGTGGACAACACTGTAAGCACCTGGGTGCCCAGCGTGAACGACTGCTTGGCGGAAGATTGGGAGGTGCTGGCATGACCAACCCCACCGACACCCTGGAAGCTGAAATCCAGGAAAAAGCGAACAAAGGCCCGCGTGTTACGCCTATGGACATCGAGGCTGAGATTGCCAGCGAGCACTTCTTCACAGCGGCAGATGGGGCGCGTATGTCGCCGCATGGCAATCACCCTGTCTGCAACCTTGAAACCGGCTGCCTGGGCCTGCTGACCTTCTGTGTGCTGGTGCTGCGCAACGGCTTCACTGTCACCGGCGAAAGCGCTTGCGCCAGCCCGGAAAACTTCAACGCAGAAATTGGCCGACGCATCGCCCGCGAGAACGCTGTTCAAAAAATCTGGCCGCTGCTGGGCTTTCGGCTGCGCGACAAGCTGGCCCAGGCATGAACTACATCCTGATGAACCCCTGGTTCTGGTGGGGGCTGGTATGGGTGCTTTGAACCCCCGCCTGATTGCCGCAGCCCTGGCCCTGCTGGCCGCGTTCTTCGCTGGCTGGGTGGCCCAGGGTTGGCGCAAAGATGCCGCCCTGCAGGAGTTGCGCGACCAGCACGCAGCCGCCCTACAAGCTATCGCCGACAAAACCGCCACCGCGCAAGAGGCCGTGCGCCGCTACGAGCAGGCCACGGCGAAAAATCTGGCCGAACTCGACAAGCAAAAAACCCAGGAGATCGCAGATGCCCAATCCGAAACCAACCGCCTTCGCGCTTGCATCACTGCTGGCACTTGCGGGGTGCGTCTCAACACAACCCCAGGTGCAGCCACTGGTGGTCGGTCCGCAGATGTCAGCACCCCCGGCGTGGGTGATGCAGCCGCCGCGCTCGATGCAGATGTTCAACGACGTGTTCTCGACTTACGAGACGCAATAGCGCTGGATTCAGCGGCGCTGGAATACCTGCAGGGTTTTGCGCAGCAGTGTGCTGGACAGGCGCAAGAGCTACGGTAGTGCTACGGCTGTAAAAGTAAAGTTGGTTTTTCTTTATAAATCAATTGATTGTTCTTTTGTAAAACCAATCGAGCATGGGCGCAACGGAGAGGCGCCACGGCGATGGCGTGGCGGTGGCGCTTGGCAGGTGGCTCATGGATTGGTATTCCACTTGGCCTTGAAGTCAAACTCCAACTGGGCGCAGTCGTCTTTGCTGTCAAAGTGCCGGGGCTTGTCGTCGCTGGGTGCACGCTCAAACTCTTTCCAGCATTGGCGGATGGTTTCACGCTCAATCCATTGCGTCTCTTTTTCGGGGGAGAGGCGATACAGCACCTGGCTGATAAGCATCAGGACGGCGAAAAATCCCACGGGCAGGATGATGAGCCAGCGCACGATCTTGATCTCGCCAGGTGTTTTTTCGCGTGGGGTGGGGCTGGGGGTAGACGTCATAAACAAAACAGGATGCCACGAAGATGCAACGCAAAAGGCCTGCACAGCAGGCCTAGGGGGAAAGTTGGGGCGCTCACGGGGTGCTTGGTTTAGCGCACCAGTTGGTAGCTGTCGGCACTACCCAGCTCGACGGGGACGCGCCGGGCGCCGTTAAAGCGCTTGCTCCAGTAGCTCGAGCGCATGTTGTCAATGCGTACGCTGGAGCCTGAGCGTGGAGAGTGGATGAACTTGCCATCGCCAATATAGATACCTACGTGGCTGAAGGTGCGCCGCAGTGTGTTGAAAAACACCAGGTCGCCGGGGCGCAGCTCGTTTTTCTCAATTTTGATGGTCGCTTGCGCCTGGTCGCGGGCCACGCGGGGTAGTTGGTGGCCCAGCACGTCGGCGTAGATGCTGCGCACAAAGCCGCTGCAGTCAAAGCCTGTGGCTGCGTTGGTGCCACCACGGCGGTAGGGCACGCCAATCAGGCCCATGGCGGTGGACAGCGAGTGGGCTGTTTGATCGGCCACGGCTGCCGTGGCGTGGTTGATTTTTGGCAGCCATCCCGGGGCTGCAGCTTGCACCACGGGGGCGGGCAGGGGGGCTGCGGCCTGTGCTGCGGTGGAATCCGGCAGGTGAAAAGTCAGGGGCTCCAACTGGGCGGCAGGGTGGGCCAGCGTGTCGGTCAGTGCGTAGGAAAACGACTGGGTGAGCAACGGAGAGAGCGTATCTGCCTGCTCAGGTGTGGCTACCTGTGCCTGTGCCTGCGCCCATGTGCTGGCGCATAGAGTCAGAAGAAAAAAGCATCTGGAAAAAGGCATCCGGCAAGCGTAACACGATTGCTTTGTGCGCCCAGTGCGCAAAGTAGACAAAAGCGGTCAGAATGCCAGCTTTCTTTCTTGATCTCCATAAGGATAGTCACCATGCTTTTAGACGTAGACGATGCACAGTTGCTGCTGGTCGATTACCAGGAAAAACTCATGCCCGCGATTTTTGAGCATGAGCAAGTCACCGCCAATGCCTTGCGCCTGGCACAGGCCGCGCGGCTGCTGCAGGTGCCCGTGTGGGCGACGGAGCAAAACCCGCAAAAGCTCGGCCCCAACCTGCCAGCCTTGGCCGCCCTGGCCGATAAGACGTTTTACAAAATGAGCTTTAGCGCCGCTACGCCAGAGCTGCTGACCCAGCTGCGCCCGCCAGAGCGTCCGGCAGGTGGCAATGCCCGCAGCCTGCCCAAGCATTTACGCAAACCCGTCCAGGCCGAGCCCGAGCGCCAAAGCCTGGTGATCGCCGGGTGCGAGGCGCATGTCTGCCTGCTGCAAACGGCGCTGGATTTGCTCAATGAAGAATGGGAAGTGTGGGTGGTGACCGATGCCTGCAGCTCCCGCACCGAACGCAACCGCGACGCCGCGTTTGACCGTTTGGCCGGTGCCGGGGCAGAACTGGTGACCACCGAGATGGTGCTGTTTGAGTGGCTGCGCGACTGCGAGCATCCGCAGTTTCGCGAGGTGCTCAAGCTCATCAAGTAAAGATGCCGTAGTGGGTTGACCCCGTTTGCAAGCAAAGCGCTGTAGCACCTGCAGCGCTTTGTTGTTTTTAGGGGGCCAGGCGTTCGCGCAGCCATCGCCCGGGCTGGGCAGCCGGGCGGTAGTGCAGGCGGTCGTGCAGGCGGCTGGGGCGGCCTTGCCAGAACTCCCAGCTATCGGGTACCAAGCGGTAGCCCCCCCAGTGCGGTGGGCGGGGCGGGTTGAGCATGAACTGGGCGGCGTATTTGGCCGCATTGGCCACCAAGGTGCTGCGCCCGCTGATGACCTGGCTTTGCGGACTGGCCCAGGCGCCGATGCGTGAATCGAGCGGGCGGCTGGCAAAGTAGGCATCGCTTTGTGCGCTGCCGAGCGGCTCCACCCGCCCTTCAATGCGCACCACGCGTTCCAATTCCACCCAGTGAAACTGCAGGGCAGCAAAGGGCACGCCCGCCAGTTCTTGGCCCTTGCGACTCTGGTAGTTGGTGTACCAGACGATGCCGTGCTCATCAAAACCCTTGACCAGCACCACCCGCGTACTGGGGCGCAGGTTGCTGGCCACGGTGGCTAGGGTCATGGCGTTGGGGTCGGGCAGTTGGGCGTTGATGGCTTCTTGCAGCCACTGCTCAAACAGTTGCAGGGGGTTGGCCGGTGCGCTGGCTTCGTGCAGCTCAGCGCGGCCATAGCTTTTGCGCAGTTGCGCAATGGAGTGGGGCAGGTCTGACATGGATGGGGTGGCAATTCAAAAATAGCGTGCGGCGTATACCGCTTGGCCGATTGTGCACCCGCACAGCTGGCGTTTTTGTGGGGCGCTACAGACTGTTTCACTACAATGGCGCACCCATAAATTACGAGGAGTGCCTGTTATGTCCCGTGCGGCTGATGACGATGAGCAGCAACGCTTTGCGCTTGGTTTGATTTTTATCCTGGTGGCGGCCGTAGTCGCCAGTGTGCTTGGCTTTGCCGCCTACCGCAGCGGCGCAGCATCCGCCACTGCCGGTGCCGGTAGCGCTGCAACGGCGGCGCAAGCGGCGCCCGCACCGGCAGAGCCTGCTGCCTTGGCCCCGGCGGCCATCGTCGTCAATGAACAGGCTGTGGTGCGCGTCGATGGCGATGTGGTGAAGTTCTTCTTCGCCACCGGCAAGGCCGAAGTGGCTGCGGGTGCCAAGGAAGCCCTGGGCGCGGTGCTGCAGGGTGCGCAGGACGGCAAGCGCGTGCAGATTTCCGGCTACCACGACGCCACGGGCGATGCTGAAGTGAACGCCGAACTGGCTAAACGCCGCGCCCAGGCCGTGCGCGATGCCGTGCTGGCCCTGGGGGTTGCACAAGAGCAAATCGAGCTGACCAAGCCTGCACAAACCCTGGCCAGCGGTAGCAACGAGGAAGCCCGCCGGGTAGAGGTGTTCTTGATGGATTAAGTCTTCACCAGACTAGGCCATGCAAAAGCCGCAGCGTTTTCAAGGCGCTGCGGCTTTTTTATGAGCATCCAGGCTCAATGCTCAAAATCTTCTTCGTGCAGTTGCGGGGCAGCGCGGCGAAAGCCCTTGGTCAGCCACGCCAGATATACGATGCCCATGGCCGCCCAGGAAATACCGGCTTTGAGCGAGGTTTCCTCCACTTCCAGCCACAGCGCGCCAATCGAGGCAAAGCCCAACAGCGGCATGACGAAGAACTGCCAAATATCGCGCGGGGTTTTCAAGCGCCCATCGCGAAAGCCGTAGCTGCTGATGACCGACAGGTTGACAAAGCTAAACGCCGTCAGGGCACCAAAGCTGATCAAGGCCACGACAAATTCCAGGCTTAAAAAACCAGCGGTCAGGCAAATCGCGCCTGCCAACCAAATGTTGTACGAGGGGGTGTAGCCCTTGTGCGTGATATGGCCGAAAAAGCGCTTGGGCAGCACCCCGTCGCGCCCCATGACGTACATCAGGCGCGAGACACCGGCGTGCGCTGCAATGCCCGAAGCCATGACGGTAATGATGGCAAAGCTGAGCACCACCGACTGAAACAGCGCCCCGCCCACCAAGAACAGAATTTCTGGCTGGGTTTCATCGACCTGCTTGAAGTATTGGCTCGGATCGCCGGGGAAAAACAATTGCAGGAAATAGGTGCTGAAAATAAAGATCAGGCCCGAAATCAGCGCCGTCAAGAACATGGCTTTGGGCAGGGTGTTCTTGGTGTCCTTGGTTTCTTCGGCCAGGGAGCTTAAAGAGTCAAACCCGGTGAACGAGAAGCACAAGATCGTCGCCCCCGTTATCAGCGCCCCCACTTCGGTTTTAGGGCTCCAGAAGGGAGAGAAGCTCCACAGCCCATCAGCGCCGTGCGCGGCAATATCACCCAGGGCGTTTTGGCCGGCCTGGAGTTTTTCGTAAATCAGGAACGTGAAAATTCCAATAATCAGAATTTGCAAAAACACAATCAGACTATTGAAATTGGCCACAAAGCGGATACCGCGCAGGTTCACGCCCACCATGAACAAGGTCAGGCCCACAATCCACACCCAATGGTTGACACCAGGGAACATATCGGCCAAATAAATCTTGGCCAGCAAGATATTGACCATGGGCGAGAGCAAATAGTCCAGCAAGGACGACCAGCCCACCATAAACCCGGCGTTGGGGTGAATCGACTTCTGCACATAGGTGTAGGCCGAGCCCGACGAGGGGTATTTGCGAATCATGTGGCCGTAGCTGATCGAGGTCAGGAGCACAGCGCCCAGGGCAAACATGTACGAGGTGGGAACGTGCTGGATGCTGTCGCGCGAGACCATGCCAAAGGTATCGAGCAGCGTCATCGGCTGGATATAGGCCAGGCCAATCATGATGACTTGCCACAGCACCAGGGTTTTTTGCAGGCGGGCGACGGCGTGGGTGTTCTGCGTGGAATGCACAGCGGTGACCTTTCAAGAACTTAACGTAGCGGCGGCTTGGCACCGGGGCGGTAGCAGGGGAAGTGGGCGCTGGGCTGGCGGTGGGTGGTCAGGGGTGTGATGATCAACAGGGGCATAGGGTCTCGCTGCATTGGAAGCAACAAGCCCCGCTACACAGGGCATAGCAGGGCTGGTTGGGTGGAGCGCTTAAAACAAAAAGCGGCGCATTCTACCCGAGCAGGGTTGTGCAAGGTGACGCCAACTGGACAGGCGGGGTTCTTTAGATAAAAAAAGAATTAACAAAAAAAAATATATTCGTTTGAGTTTTAAGGACGGGTTTGCACAATCGCAGCATTCTTCATAACCACTCAGGGATGCCGACCATGTTTTCCTCCTCACTCAAAACCCTTGCTGCTGCCTTGATCGCCGTGAGTGCGGTCAGCGGTACCGCCTTGGCCCAGGACAAGTTGCTCAACGTCTCCTACGACGTAGCGCGTGAGTTCTACAAGGACTACAACACCGCCTTCGTGGCCCACTACAAGAAAACCACGGGCAAGGACGTCAAGGTTGACCAATCCCACGCTGGCTCCAGCGCCCAGGCCCGCGCTGTGAATGACGGGCTGGAAGCCGACGTGGTCACCTTTAACACCACCACCGACGTGCAGTTCCTGGCCGATAACGGCGTCGTCGCCAAAGACTGGGCCCAGCAGTTCCCGCACGCCGCCGCGCCCACGGCATCGACCATGCTGTTTCTGGTGCGCCACGGCAACCCCAAGAACATCAAGGACTGGGAAGACCTGACCCGCCCGGACGTGAAGGTCATCGTCGTCAACCCCAAGACCGGGGGCAATGGCCGCTACGCCTACCTGGGCGCCTGGGGCAGCGTGCGTGAAAAAGGCGGCACCGACGCCCAGGCGGCAGAGTTTGTCGGCAAGGTCTACAAAAACGTACCCGTGCTGGCCAAGGGCGGGCGCGATGCCACGGCCACCTTCTTGCAGCGCAACATTGGCGATGTGCTGATTACCTTTGAATCGGAAGTGGTGTCAGTGGAGCGTGAATTTGGCAAGGGCAAGGTCGATGCGGTTTACCCCAGCACCAGCATCATTGCCGAGAACCCCGTCGCCATCGTGCAGCGCACAGCGGCCAAGAAGGGCTCAAGCGCACTGGCCAAGGCGTACTTGGACTATCTGTACTCTGATGAGGCCCAGGAAATTGCAGCCAAGCACGCCATCCGCCCCCGTTCGGAAGCCGTGCTGGCCAAGCACCAAGACCAGTTCAAGCCCATCCAGCAATTTGCGGTGAGCAAATACTTCGGCTCGCTGGCCGAAGCGCAAAAAGTGCACTTCAACGACGGCGGTGAGTTTGACAAGCTCTACCAAGCCGGCAAGTAAAGAGCAAGGCAGGCACTGCGCATGACTTCCATCGTCTTGGGGGGCGCGCGTCCTCGCAAGGGGCCAGGCCGGGTACTGCCCGGTTTTGGCCTGAGCCTGGGCTACACCCTGTTTTATTTGAGCCTGATTGTGCTCATCCCGCTGCTGGCGCTGGTTTTCAAAGCCTTTACGCTGACCTGGCCGCAGTTTGTCGAAGCCGTCAGTGCCCCGCGCGTGTTGGCCGCGTACAAGCTGTCGCTGGGCGCATCGCTTTTGGCCGCCAGCGTGAATTTAGTGTTTGGCCTGCTGATTGCCTGGGTGCTGGTGCGCTATGAATTTGCCGGCAAAAAGCTGGTCGATGCGCTGGTGGATTTGCCCTTTGCCCTGCCCACGGCGGTGGCCGGTATTTCGCTGACGGCGCTGCTGGCCGGTAACGGCTGGGTGGGCCAGTACCTGGAGCCTTTGGGCATTGAGCTGGCGTTTCAGCCCGGCGGCATTGTGATTGCGCTGATTTTTATCGGCCTGCCGTTTGTGGTGCGTACCGTGCAGCCCGTGCTGCAAGACTTTGAAAAAGAGCTGGAAGAAGCCGCCACCAGCCTGGGCGCTAACCGCTGGCAGATTTTTCATTTGGTGATTCTGCCCAGCATCACCCCCGCGCTGCTCACCGGCTTTGCCATGGCCTTTGCCCGCGCGCTGGGGGAATATGGCTCGGTGATTTTCATTGCCGGCAATATGCCGATGGTCTCGGAAATTACCCCGCTCATCATCATCGGCAAGCTCGAACAATACGACGTAGCCGGCGCTACCGCCGTGGCGGTGGTGATGCTGGTGATCTCTTTCATCATGCTGCTGGTGATTAACCTGCTCCAGGCCTGGCAGCGTCGCCGTGCAGGAATGCAAGCATGAGTTCCTCTTCCCTGACCGATACCCGCGCCCTGCGCCGTGCCCAGGCGGGCACGACCGAGGCTGCCTGGATTCGCTGGCTGTTAATTGGCCTGACGCTGGGCTTTTTACTGCTGTTTTTGGTGCTGCCCCTGGCCGCCGTGTTCACCGAGGCGCTGCGCCAAGGCTGGGATGCGTATGTGGAAGGTTTAAGCGACCCGGACGCCTGGTCGGCCATCAAACTTACGCTGCTCACCGCCCTCATTGCCGTGCCGCTGAACCTGGTGTTTGGCGTGGCAGCCGCCTGGTGCGTGGCCAAGTTTGACTTCAAGGGCAAGGCGTTTCTCATCACCTTGATTGACCTACCGTTTTCCATCTCCCCCGTCGTGGCCGGCCTGATGTACGTGCTGGTCTTTGGGGCCAACGGCTGGTTCGGGAGCTGGCTGGCGGCGCACGACATCAAAATTATTTTTGCCGTGCCCGGCATTGTGCTGGCTACCGTGTTCGTGACCTTCCCCTTTATTGCGCGGGAGCTGATTCCGCTGATGCAGGCCCAGGGCAGCGATGAGGAGCAAGCCGCCGTGGTGCTGGGTGCCAATGGCTGGCAAACCTTTTGGTATGTGACGCTGCCCAACATCAAGTGGGGCCTGGTCTACGGCGTGATTTTGTGCAACGCCCGGGCGATGGGCGAGTTTGGCGCGGTCTCGGTCGTCAGCGGCCATATCCGGGGCCAGACCAACACCATCCCCCTGCATGTGGAAATTCTCTACAACGAATACCAGTCGGTAGCAGCCTTTGCGGCGGCATCGCTCTTGGCGCTGCTGGCCCTGGTCACGCTGGTGATTAAAACCGCTGCCGAGTGGAAGGCCGAGCAGCAGCTCAAAGCCGCCGCAGCCCTGCCCCCTGAGCGGCCAGCCACTTCGGTTGCAGCAACTTCTATAGCTGCTGGCGCTGGTGTTTAAAGGTTTTCAGCATTAAAAGTATCTGAAATTGTTATTTGGTAAGCGCAAAGAGCTATAAAAAATGAGTATTGAAGTTCGTAACATCGACAAGCACTTTGGCAGCTTTCACGCCCTGCGCAATGTGAATTTGAAGATCGCCTCGGGCGAACTGGTGGCGCTGCTGGGGCCTTCGGGCTGCGGCAAAACCACGCTGCTGCGCATCATCGCCGGGCTGGAAGCGCCGGACAGCGGCAGCATCCACTTTGCCGGGCAAGACACCACCGGCGTACACGTGCGCGAGCGCGGCGTGGGCTTTGTGTTCCAGCACTACGCCCTGTTCAAGCACATGAGCGTGTTTGACAACGTGGCCTTTGGCCTGCGCATGAAGCCCAAGAAAGAGCGCCCCAGCGAAGCCGTTATCCGCGCCAAGGTGATGGAGCTGCTCTCGCTGGTGCAGCTGGACTGGGTGGCCGAGCGCTTTCCCGCGCAGCTCTCCGGCGGCCAGCGCCAGCGCATTGCCCTGGCGCGCGCCCTGGCCGTGCAGCCGCAGGTGCTGCTGCTTGATGAACCCTTTGGCGCGCTGGATGCCAAGGTGCGCAAAGAGCTGCGCCGCTGGCTGCGCCGCCTGCACGATGAGCTGCATGTGACCAGCATCTTCGTCACCCACGACCAGGAAGAAGCGCTGGAGGTAGCCGACCGCGTGGTCGTCATCAACCAAGGGCAAATTGAGCAGGTCGGCACCCCGCAAGAGGTGTGGGACAACCCGGCCAGCCCCTTTGTCTACGGCTTCTTGGGCGATGTGAACCTGTTCAAAGGCCGCGCCGACGATGGCCACGTCACCCTGGATGATGGCCTGCAACTGACCAGCAGCGAGGCTCAGGGCGCCAGCGACGCCCAAGCCTGGGCCTATGTGCGCCCGCATGAGCTGGCCGTCTCGCGCCCTGGGGCGCAAGGGGGTGATAGCGGCAGCCTGCGCGTAACGCTGGATCGCGCCATCGTCGTCGGGCCTGTGGCGCGTTTGGAACTTATCACCGCCGATGGGGACGAACTGCCCCACAATCGCGCCTCCAGCAAATTGATCGAGGCGCATATCTCGGCCCAGGAATTTCACCAACTGGCGCTGCGCGAAGGCGAACCTCTGCTGGTCACGCCCCGCCGCGCCAAGGTGTTTGTCGACCAAGGGGCCGGTATCTAACCCCCCCAAGCACGCGCCCTGTGGCAAGCAGGCCATGCTTGCCCATAAAGGTTGTTTTGTATGCAATGGATTTTTGCGCTGCCGCGCCGCACCCTAGCCCTGGTCAGCCTCGCCTGCCTGGCCATGCTGGCGTTTGGCATGTATCTACAGCACGTCGTCGGGCTGGAGCCCTGCCCCATGTGCATCGTGCAGCGCTATTGTTTGATTGCCGTGGCCCTGTTCACCGGCCTGGCCTGCATCAAGGCCCAGACATGGTGGTGGAAAACCTGCACCGCCGTTGCCCTGCTGTTTGCCGGTTTTGGCGCATTTACCGCCGCCCGCCAAACCTGGCTGCAATGGAACCCGCCGGAATTTGCCACCTGCGGGCGCGACTTTTACGGCATCGTCGAGAGCTACTCCTTCAGCCGCGCCCTGCCGATGATTTTCAAAGGCTCGGGCGATTGCTCGGCGGTGGATTGGACGTTTTTGGGTGGCACCATCGCCAATTGGTCGTTTTTGTGCTTTAGCGCTTTTGGCATTTTGTTTATCGCCCTGCTGCTGCGCCGCAAAACTGCACGCTAATGCCGCGCTACGTACTGCTGCACAAACCCTATGGGGTGTTGTCGCAATTCACCCCAGAAGGCAGCGCCCGCACCTTGGCTGAGTTTGGCCTGCCGCCGGGCATCTATCCCGCAGGCCGCCTGGATAAAGACTCTGAAGGGCTGCTGCTGCTCACTGACGATGGCCCGCTGATTGAGCAGCTCCTAAACCCCCGCAACGCCAAGCCCAAAACCTATTGGGTTTTGATTGAACGTGTGCCCAGTCAAGAAGCCCTGCAGCGCCTGCAAGCGGGCCTGCTGATTGAGGACTACCGCACCCGCCCCTGCCAGGCGCATATCCTGCAGCCCCAGCCCAGCGTGCCCGAGCGCGACCCGCCTGTGCGGGTACGTAAAACGGTGCAGGACGTGTGGCTGGAAATCACCGTGGTGGAGGGTAAAAACCGCCAGGTACGCAAGATGACCGCCGCCATCGGCCACCCCACGCTGCGCCTGGTGCGCCGCAGTATCGCCAACCTGGCGCTGGGCGACCTGGCCCCCGGCCAGTGGCGGGACATTGCGCGCGAAGACCTCGCGTGGGCCCCTGCCGCCAGGGTGGGGCGCGTCCCCGGCGTTTCTAAAAAGCAACATTTCTTGCCGAGAAATCGCTAACTCCCTAGGGTTAGCCCGGACAATAACGGCTTTGTTTTTGACCCCATGGGTGGTGCTATGAAAAAAATCGCAATCTGTATGCTCGCAGCCGTCTGCAGCGTGGCCATGGCTGAAGTGGCTTTTAAAAACATCCCGCAAGACCTGGAAAAGCCCTTGCTGGGCAATCGCCTGACCCAGGCCGAGATGACGGCCGAGCACGTGCTGCGCCTACAGATGAACAAGGCCACCATCTCCCAACTGGACTACAACAATTTCGTGCTGCATACCCTGTGCTCGGAGCAATGGCGCAACCCCGAGCGCTTTGCTGCCTGGAAAATCGCCAAGCTGGAGCTGCTCAACGACAAAGGCGAGCAGGGCTTTGCCTTTGATGCCAGCGGCGACATTTGTGAACAACTGGGCCACTTTGGTAAACCCGGCTCGGCTTATCGCCAAGCGATTACTGAACGTACCACCACTTGCACCCAAGGGCTGTGCAAATAAGCTTGTAGCCTTGTCGAAAGTGTGAAGCCCGTTATAATTACGGGTTTTCCACATTTGGCACTTAGCCCCAGCAGGGGGTGGGTGCTTCAAGCGCTGCTCGCTGATGGATTTGACGACTGAGGTTCACATTGCTGTTGCAGTCTGTGCGCGAGGTAGTTCAGCAAAAGCACCGCGCACTATTTACAGAAGAGATTGCAAGCATGGCAAAAGAAGAACTGATTGAAATGCAAGGCCAGGTCACCGAAGTGCTGCCTGACTCGCGTTTTCGCGTCACCCTGGACAATGGTCACCAATTGATCGCCTACACCGGCGGCAAGATGCGCAAGCACCACATCCGCATCCTGGCCGGCGACAAGGTTTCCCTGGAAATGTCGCCCTATGACCTGAGCAAAGGGCGCATCACCTTCCGCCACCTGGCCGGTCGTGGCCCCGGGCCCAACAGCCGCTGATCGCTAGCGGCATCGGCGGTTAGCCCCTTCTCTAAAACCCGGTTTTTAACCGGGTTTTTTTGTCGCATAAATACACCTTCCACGTTTACCTTTTGTTGCCAGCGATTACACTGCACTGCAACATAACCCTGCATGGTGTTGCCTACGATGTCTTTTTGGCCCCGTACCCTCAAGCGCAAGACGGTTTGGGCGGTGTTTTTGGTTGCTGTACTGGCTGTCTGCAACGTTGCCATTTTGCAAATGGTGTTAGGTGGTGCTGAAAACATTGCAACCACCACCAACTTGGCCGGCAAGATCCGCATGCTCAGCCAGCGCATTGCATTGGAGACGCTGGCCCAGGCCAACAGCCCCGATGGGGACTGGCCAGCGGTGGACAAGCGTTATGCCGACTTCGACGCCGCCTACCACGCCTTGCGCTTTGGCGGTTATGCCTATGGGGTCACCGTGCGTGCCCTGCCCGAAAAGCTTCGCCCAGCGTTGGATCGCCTGGAGGATGTCTGGGGCACCTATAAGGACACAATCACCGCCATTCACCAAGCCCTGGGACAGGGCATTGCCATGGACCGCTCCCAGGTGCTGGACGTCATGGCCGCCAGTGATGCGCTGTGGGCAGAATCGGAAAATCTCATCAATGGTTTGGTGGAATATTCCAACGCCTTGCAAAAACAGGCCCTATGGGTCAGTCTGGTCTTGTTTGGGCTGGATATCTTGTTGCTTCTGCTGGGATATTTCTTGGTGCAATCTAGGGTGATCTTGCCCCTGCAACTTTTAGCCCACCAGTGCGGCGAAATGGCGGCGGGCAACTATGCCTGTAAAACCACTATTGAGTCCGATGAAGAGCTCAATGCCTTGGCCTTGGCGCTTAATCGCTCGGCAAGCCATATTGAACAATTGCTGGCAGATGTCGCCAAAGAGCGCAGTGCCGTTGCCCAAATGCAGGCCATGTTCAACGGTTTGGCTGCCAATGAGGTTGCCGGTATTTATATGGTCAATGCGGCCATGGACGTCATTTATGCCAATGAGCATTTGATCAAAATGATGGGCCTAGACGATTCTGCCGCCGTATCTGGCGGAATTACACTAGAGAGCCTGTTTTCCCCTGTTCATTTCCCCGAAATCAAGAAACGGGTGCTGGATCGGCTGCAAGGGCGTTCACACTCGGCCCGGTATGAAACGCTGGCCCAACGCCCCGATGGCAGCCAGTTTGAGGTAGAGATTTTCGGCGCTGCCATGTCCTACCAGGGGCAGGCGGCCATTATTGGCATGATGATTGACATTTCGGCGCGCAAACGCTCCGAAGCATCCATGCGCCGTGCCGCCTTGGTGTATGCCCATACCAGCGAAGCCATGGTCGTGACCGATCCCCATGGCATCGTGCAAGATTTGAACCCTGCTTTTACCAGCATTACCGGTTATGAACCTCACGAGGTGATTGGCCGCAGGCTGAATATGATCAGCTCAGGTCGGCACGATCGGGATTTTTATCAAACCATGTGGGCCAGTTTGAAAAAAACCGGGAGCTGGTCAGGCGATATTTATAACCTGCGCAAAAATGGCGAGGAGTTTGTCGAGCGCCTGACCATCACCACCTCGTACAACGAAGACGGCAGCGTCAACAGCTATATTGGTCTGTTTACCGATGTGACTAAATTGCGGCAGCGTGAAGCCACGATCTGGCGCCAGGCCCACTATGACCATCTGACGCAACTGCCCAACCGGCAAATGTTCCAGGAAAGCCTGCTGTGCGCCATTGATGAATCGCGCCGTGCCGAGAAAATATTCGCTTTGGTGTTTTTGGACTTGGATTTCTTCAAGGAAGTCAACGACACCTTTGGCCATGACGAGGGGGATGAATTGCTGCGCCAGGTGGCTGCACGCCTGCAGTCCTGTGTGCGCAGCACCGATTTGGTCGCCCGCCTGGGCGGGGATGAATTTGTCCTGATACTGCACGATATTAAAAACCAAGAGGCCGCAGAAACGGTTTGCCACAAAATCCTCGAATCCATTGCCAAGCCTTATCACTTGGCCAATAACACGGTACAAATTTCGGTAAGCGCCGGTGTCACGTTTTATCCGGATGATGGCCTGGATGGCACGGCCTTGTTGAAGCATGCCGATTTGGCGATGTATGCCGCCAAGGAAAAGGGGCGTAATCAGTTTGCCTTGTTCGAACCCGCGATGGAACAAGAGGCCCAGACCCGACGCCTGCTATTGCGGGATTTGCAAAAAGGCTTGGAAAAGCAGGAATTTGTCTTGCATTACCAGCCTATTGTCGAAATGGCGACCGGGCGCACCGTGAAGGCCGAAGTTCTGATTCGCTGGGACCAGCCCGTGCGCGGGCGCGTCAACCCGGCAGACTTTATCCCGTTGGCAGAAGAATCTGGTTTGATTGTCCCCTTGGGGGATTGGATTTTTGCTCAGGCTGCTGCGCAGGTAGCTGCCTGGCGCAGCAGTATTGCGCCCGATTTTGTGTTGAGCGTAAATGTCTCGCCCGTGCAATTGCTCAGCACGGCTCCTAATCACCAGTTATGGCTGCAAACCTTGGCGCAAGGCAAACAACCAGGTGCGGCCATCGTGCTGGAAATTACCGAGCGTATGCTGCTGGAGTCCGACGAAAGCAGTGACGCCAAGCTGGCTACCTTGCAAACGGCCGGGCTGCAATTGGCGCTGGATGATTTCGGCACCGGGTACTCCTCGCTTTCGTACCTGAAACGCTTTGATATTGACTACATCAAAATCGACCGCAGTTTTGTTTGCAATCTAGACCAAGATCCGGAAGATTTGGCGCTGTGCCAAGCCATTATCGTGATGGCCCACCAGCTGGGCATCCAGGTGGTGGCAGAAGGTGTCGAGACCCAGGCGCAGCACAATATTTTGCTGGAGGCTGGCTGCGATTTTGGCCAAGGGTATTGGTATTCCAGACCTGTTGCCGCAGCAGAAATTACGCAGCGCCTGCTGCATGAGCACCAGCCCAGCGATGCAGAGATTTTCTAAAACAAGTAAAAAATAGCATATACTTGCCATTTCCTCGGAACGTAGCGCAGCCTGGTAGCGCATCTGCTTTGGGAGCAGAGGGTCGCGAGTTCGAATCCCGCCGTTCCGACCAATAAAATCAAGGGCTTGCAGATCGACGTCTGTAAGCCCTTTTCCTTTTGGGAAATTTTCCCCATGTTTTGCCCCATGAAAACCTTGATGATCTTTGCAGGGGACTAACTCCTTCAGGTGTTTGGCAGTTCAGTCCTTGATGCGAGGTTGGCTGAGTCACGAACCTTTGCCTACCCGTGTGGGGACCGTAAATGATGTATTCCACGTGGCCCGCCTTGCACGATTTGGTCAGTCTTTGAATCTTCTACAGCCGCCTTTAGTTGGTTCATACAGGCCGCCATCGCTTGACATTTTTTTGTTTTTGGGTCTTGCAATCGAGACAGATGCCTATAATTGACCCTTCATCGGCAAGAGCGACAGCAGCACCTCCGAGCCGGGTCGCGTGAAAGCGCATTCACGTCAGGCACCAGGCCTTGACCCACTTCTCGCAAGGACTGCACACCAAATGATCGCCCCACCATCTTGCCAAGAGGGCACGTTGCCCTCGGGCGCGCCTGCATGGTGCGCATGTGCATACCCCATGATGGATTGTGGCCAGTCAAGTGCGGCACGTGCTTGGCGGCTGTTGTGCGAAAAGGAAATAAAGTGGCAACCAAAGCTGAACTCAAAGCCATGGCTGATGCCTTGCTGGCAGAAAACACCCCGAAACGTCCCCGTAAAAAAGCAGAGGCTGATGCTGCTGCCCCTGCTAAAAAAGCCGCAGTAAAAAAAGCTGCCGCTCCTGCCGAGGACGCTGTTGCCACCCCCGCTAAAAAAGCTCCAGCCAAGAAAGCTGCTGTGAAAAAAGCACTGCCAAGAAAACCGCCGCCGCAGACGTTGAGACAGCAGCAGTAGATGCGCCTGTTGCTGAAGCCGCTGCGCAGGCCCCTGCTGCCGCCAAGAAAACGGCTGCTAAAAAAGCGGCTGCGAAGAAGGCCCCTGCCAAGAAAGCCGCTGCTGTAGAAAAACCCGCTGCCGAAGATCCCAAGCCCGCTGCCAAGCGCGGCCGTAAGCCCAAAGCCAAGGCCGATGCCGATTTGGACGACGCAGACCTGAGCGACGTTGAGTCCGACCTAGAGCTGGAAGCCGAGCCCGAGGCAGCAGCCCCAGCCGAAGGCGTGGAAAAAGTCAAACCCCTGCGCATGAAAATCAGCAAGGCCAAGGAACGTGCCTTGATGAAAGAGTTTGGCCTGGATGAGACGGTGCTCACCGAAGAGGAAATGAACACCCGCCGCCAGCGCCTGAAACTGCTGATCAAGTTGGGTAAGACGCGCGGCTATCTGACCCATGCGGAAATCAACGACCACCTGCCCGATAAGCTGGTCGACGCTGAAACGCTGGAAGTGGTGATTGCCATGCTCAGCGATATGGGCGTGGCGGTGTACGAACAAACGCCCGACGCTGAAACCCTGCTGCTGAACAACACCGGCCAGTCTGCGACTACCGAAGAAGAAGCCGAAGAAGAGGCCGAGGCCGCCCTGTCCACCGTGGATAGCGAATTTGGCCGTACCACCGACCCCGTGCGCATGTATATGCGCGAAATGGGCACGGTGGAGCTGCTCACGCGCGAAGGCGAAATTGAAATTGCCAAGCGTATCGAAGGCGGCTTGATGGACATGATGGAGGCGATTTCCACCTCGCCCGCCACGATTGCCGAAGTGCTGCAAATGGCGGCAGACATCCGCGAAGGCAAGGTGATCATCTCCACCGTTGTCGATGGCTTTGTCAATGCCAATGAGAACGACGACTATGTGGCCGAAGAAGACTTCGACGAGTACGACGAAGACGACGATGACGACGGCAAAGGTGGCTCCAAGGCCATGACACGCCTGCTGGAAAAACTCAAAACCGAAGCGCTGGAGCGCTTTGACCGCATGGGCGTGCTGTTCGAGAAGCTGCGCAAGGCGTATGACAAAGACGGCTGGGGTTCACCCACCTACGCCAAGGTGCAAAAGTCCATCACCGAAGAGCTGATGACGATTCGCTTTACCGCCAAGACGATTGAAAAGCTGTGCGACATGGCCCGCGCGCAGGTGGACGATGTGCGCAAGAAAGAGCGTGAGCTGCGCAAAATCATCGTGGACAAGTGCGGTATGTCGCAGGAGCAGTTCATCAAGGACTTCCCGCCCAATCTGCTGAACCTGCAGTGGGTGGAAAAACATGCTGCAGCCGGCAAGCCCTATAGCGCCATTCTGGGGCGCAACATCCCCGACGTGCAGGAGCTGCAGCAGGGCTTGATCGACCTGCAAAACCGCGTGGTCGTGCCGCTGGAAGAGCTCAAGCGCATCAACAAGCGCATGAACGACGGCGAACGCGCCAGCCGCTTTGCCAAGAAGGAAATGATTGAGGCCAACCTGCGCCTGGTGATCTCGATTGCCAAGAAGTACACCAACCGGGGCCTGCAGTTCCTGGACCTGATTCAAGAGGGCAACATCGGCCTGATGAAGGCGGTGGACAAGTTTGAATACCGCCGGGGCTACAAATTCTCGACCTATGCCACATGGTGGATTCGCCAGGCGATTACCCGCTCGATTGCCGACCAGGCGCGCACCATCCGTATTCCGGTGCACATGATCGAGACCATCAACAAGATGAACCGCATCTCGCGCCAGCACTTGCAGGAATTTGGCTTTGAGCCCGATGCCTCCATCCTGGCCGAGAAGATGGAAATGGCCGAGGACAAGATCCGCAAGATCATGAAAATCGCCAAGGAACCCATTTCCATGGAAACACCGATTGGCGACGACGACGACAGCCACCTGGGCGACTTCATCGAAGACACCAACAATACCGCGCCGGTGGATGCGGCCATGCAGGCGGGTCTGCGCGATGTGGTGAAGGACATCTTGGATGGCCTGACCCCGCGCGAAGCCAAGGTGCTGCGCATGCGCTTTGGTATTGAAATGTCCACCGACCACACGCTGGAAGAAGTGGGCAAGCAGTTTGATGTCACGCGCGAGCGTATCCGCCAGATTGAGGCCAAGGCCCTGCGTAAATTGAAGCACCCCAGCCGCAGTGACAAACTGCGTAGCTTTATCGACTCGTTGTAAGAACGTGCTTTTAAGCTCTGGGCTTGCGCTCGGAGTGACCACGCTCTGCCTTGCACTCCTGCCGGGGTGCAGGGCAGAGCGTTTTTTTAAACCCGTTGTGGAAAAAGAGAAGCTGTGCGTTGGGATATTTTTTGCCAAGTGATTGATAACTTTGGCGACATTGGCGTGTGCTGGCGCTTGGCCGCTGACTTGGCTGGGCGCGGCCACCGTGTGCGCCTGCGCGTGGATGATGCCAGAGCCCTGGCCTGGATGGCCCCGCAAGGCGCCGCCGGGGTGCAGGTGCTGGCCTATGACACGCCTTGGGACGCAGCCGCTGCCCCGGATGTGGTGGTAGAAGCCTTTGGCTGCGCCGTGCCGGATGCGTATTTGCAGGCCCTGGCACAGCAGCCGGTGCCATTGGTGAACTTGGAATACCTGAGCGCCGAGGACTACGTGCGCCGCTGCCACCGCCTGCCTTCGCCCATCCTGCACGGGGCAGGGCAGGGGCTGACGCGCTGGTTTTTCTACCCCGGCTTTACACCGGACACGGGCGGCCTGCTGCGCGAACCTGGCCTGCTGCAGCGCCAGGAGGCGTTTGACCGCCGCGCTTGGCGAATCGCCCACGGCGTGCAGCCCGATGGTGTGGCCGTCAGCCTTTTTTGCTATGAGCCCGCAGCCCTGGCTGCGCTGCTGCAGCAAATACCGGCCCTGGCGCAGAGCACACCGGCCTGGCAGTGGTTGGTTACCCCAGGGCGGGCCACCGCAGCGGTGCAGGAAAATTTAAGCCAAATTGGCCTCAAACCCTTGCTGGATAATCGCGAGCAGCTCTTGTTTTTACAGCCCTGCAGCCAAACTGCGTTTGACCATCTGCTTTGGGCCTGTGACTTGAATCTGGTGCGCGGGGAAGACTCATTGGTGCGGGCGCTGTGGGCCGGCCAGCCCTTGGTCTGGCACATCTATCCGCAAGAGGACAACGCCCACCACGCCAAGCTGCAGGCTTTTTTAGATTGGCTAGAGGCCCCGCCCAGTTTGCGGGCATTTCACTACGCTTGGAACGGTATGGCGGCCCCTGCCAGCTTGCCGATGCTAGGTACGGATTTGCTGCAAGAGTGGGGCGTTTGTGTGCAGGCTGCACGCCAGCGCTTGCTGGCGCAAAGCAGTCTTATTGACCAATTGCAAATCTTTATTGGCGAAAAAAGCTAAAATCCGCGCTTTTGCTGCTTGGACGCCGGGCCCCGCCCCTCTTTGCCAAGCGTTCCTGGCCGCAACTTGCGTGCTTCTCTTACCTTCCCCCTCTTTGATTACAGATTATGAAAATCGCCCAAGAAATCCGCGCCGGTAACGTCATCATGCACGGCAAGGATCCCATGATCGTGCTGAAAACCGAATACGCCCGTGGTGGCCGTGGCGCTGCCACCGTGCGCATGAAGCTCAAGGCCCTGCTGGGCAATATGGGCACCGAGGTGGTGTTCAAGGCCGACGACAAGATCGACAACGTCGTGCTGGAGAAAAAAGAGTGCACCTACTCTTACTTCGCCGACCCCATGTACGTGTGGATGGACGCCGACTACAACCAGTACGAAGTGGAAGCCGAAAACATGGCTGACGCGCTGAACTACCTGGAAGACGGCATGACCGCCGAAGTGGTGTTCTACGACGGCAAGGCCATTTCCGCCGAACTGCCCACCATCGTGGTGCGTGAAATCACCTGGACGGAGCCTGCTGTGAAGGGCGATACCTCCGGCAAGGTGCTCAAGCCCGCCAAGATTGCGACCAATTTTGAAGTGGCCGTGCCCCTGTTTGTGGACCAGGGCGACAAGATCGAAATCGACACCCGCACCGGCGAATACCGCAAGCGCGTGTAAAGGCCCCAGGCCGGATGGCCTGCGCTGTAAAAAGGCTTCCTGCGTTGTTGGAAGCCTTTTTCCATTTTTGGCGCTCTGGCCCGTAGCCTGATGCCTGATGCTTGATGGGCACGGCTAATCCAGGCTGCCTTCTGTGCTTTCCTTGTGCGCCGCTCTGGCTGCGGCATCATCTTCAGCGAAAATCGCGCCCCATGAATCTTCCCCCCCCCCTCACACCTGTGCAGTCGGCCCTGCGCCGCGCCTGCAGTTGGTGGGCATTACCAAGCGTTATCCGGCGGTGGTGGCCAACGACGCCGTCAGCCTGAGCGTGCAGCCGGGCCAGGCGCACGCCATCTTGGGTGAGAACGGCGCGGGCAAATCCACCCTGATGAAAATCATCTACGGCAGCACCCGCCCGGATGCCGGGCAGGTGCTGTTTGATGGCCAGCACGTTGATATCCGCAACCCCCAGCAGGCCCGCCAGTTGGGCATTGCCATGGTGTTCCAGCATTTCAGCCTGTTTGATACCTTGACCGTGACGCAAAACGTCTGGCTGGGGCTGGAAAAAAGCCTGCCGCTGGCGGAAGTAACGCGCCAGATTGCCGAAAAAGGTGCCCAGTACGGGCTCGATATTGACCCGCTGCGCCCGGTGCACACCTTGTCAGTGGGGGAAATGCAGCGTGTAGAGATTGTGCGGGCGCTGTTGACCAACCCGCGTTTGCTGATTTTGGATGAGCCCACCTCGGTGCTGACCCCCCAGGCAGTGGAGCAACTTTTCGTGGTTTTGCGCCAGCTGGTCAGCGAAGGCTGCTCTCTTTTGTATATCAGCCACAAGCTCCATGAAATCCGCGCCTTGTGCAGTGCCTGCACGGTGCTACGCGGCGGCAAGGTCACCGGTGTGTGTAATCCGCAAGAAGAAAGCAACGCCTCGCTCTCGCGCCTGATGATTGGGGCCGAGCCCCCGGCGCTGGAGCACCGCCCGCTGCACGCCGGCGACGTGGTGCTGCAGGTGCAGGGTCTGCATCTGCCGCGCCAGGATGCGTTTGGCGTGGATTTGCTCGATATTGACCTGCAGGTCCGCGCTGGCGAGGTGGTCGGCATTGCCGGCGTATCCGGTAACGGCCAGCAGGAGCTGCTGCGGGCCTTGTCCGGCGAAGACACGCGCGCCGCCCCCGGCATGGTGCAGGTACTGGCGCAGGACGTGGGGCGTCTGGGCCCGCAACAGCGCCGGGCGCTGGGCCTGCACTTTGTGCCGGAAGAGCGCCTGGGCCGGGGCGCCGTGCCCACCATGGGCCTGGCGCACAACCTGCTGCTAACGCGCGATGACGCCGTAGGCCGCGCAGGCTGGCTGCGCATGGGGCCGCTCAAGGCCCAGGCCCAGGCCATCATCAGCCGCTTTGGCGTCAAGGCCGCTGGGGCCGACGCCCCGGCGCGCTCGCTCTCGGGGGGCAATCTGCAAAAGTTCATCGTCGGGCGCGAAATTGCCGCCCAGCCGCGCCTGCTCTTGATTGCCCAGCCCACCTGGGGGGTGGACGTGGGCGCTGCCGCGCAAATCCACCAGGAAATCCTGGCGCTGCGCGATGCGGGCTGTGCTGTGCTCATCGTGAGTGAAGAGCTGGACGAATTGTTTGACTTAAGCGACCGCCTGTACGTGCTGGCCAAGGGGCACCTCAGCCCCAGCCTGGCGCGACTAGACGCCACGGTGCAACTGGTAGGGGAATGGATGAGTGGTTTGTGGAATGCCGACGTGCAGCAGCACCTGGGTGAACTGGAGCAAGAGCAGCCCAGCAGCGCTGGCGCAGAAGGGGCGCAGCACCATGTTTAAGCTGGAACAACGTCCCCAGGCATCGCGCATCTGGACATATGCCGCGCCCTTGTTGGCCCTGGCGGTGACGGTGGCGATTGGCGTGCTGCTGTTTGTCATGCTGGGCAAAGACCCGGTCAAAGGCTTGCAAGCCTTTTTCTGGGAACCGATCAAATCCAGCTACGCCCTGGGCGAGCTGGCCATGAAGGCCACGCCCCTGCTGCTGATTGCCCTGGGGCTGGCCGTGTGCTTTCGCTCCAACATCTGGAACATTGGTGCGGAAGGGCAGTTCGTCATGGGGGCCGTGGCCGCCGGGGGCATTGCGCTGCTGGCCGATAAAAACACGGGCGCATGGATTGTGCCGGCGCTGCTTGTCGCTGGCGTACTGGGCGGCATGCTCTGGGCGGGCATTGTGGCGCTGCTGCGCGACCGCTTTAACGCCAACGAAATTCTGGTCAGCCTGATGCTGGTCTACATCGCCACCCTGGTGCTGAGCTATCTGGTCTACGGGCCGTGGAAAGACCCGGCGGGCTACAACTTCCCGCAGTCCAAGCTGTTTGAGCGCGTGACGCAAATCCCCAAGCTGATGGCGGGTAGCCGCGTCAATATCGGCGCCCTGCTGGCGCTGGCCAGCGCTGGCTTGCTGTGGGTATTCCTGTTTCGCACCCGCGCGGGTTTTGCCCTGCAGGTCGGGGGGCTGGCCCCGGCAGCGGCGCGGTATGCCGGGTTTTCTTCGCGCCGGGCGCTGTGGACGGCGCTTTTGGTCTCGGGCGCCGCTGCTGGCCTGGCTGGGGCGCTGGAGGTGGCCGGGCCTATTGGGCAGCTCACCCCCTATGTCCCGGCAGGCTACGGTTTTGCCGCCATCATCGTCGCCTTTGTCGGGCGCTTGCACCCGGTGGGCATGGTTTTTTCGGCGATTTTGATGAGCATGTTCTACATCGGTGGGGAGCTGGCGCAGTCGCGCCTGGGGCTGCCCAAGGCGCTCTCGGGCGTATTCCAGGGTCTGCTGCTGTTTACGCTGTTGGCCTGTGACACCTTGATCGCCTACCGCGTGCGCTGGGTTGGCGCGGCCAAGCAAGGGGGGCAGTGAGATGGATACCTACGCATTGCTGCTGGCCTCAACCTTGAGCGCAGGCACCGTGCTGGCGCTGGCGGCGCTGGGGCTGCTCATCAATGAAAAAGCGGGCATCGTCAACCTGGGGGCCGAGGGCATGATGCTGTGCGCCGCCCTGGCCGGTTTTGCCACCGTGGTGCATACCGGCAACACTTGGCTCGGCTTTGCCGCAGGCATGGCCGCTGGGGCGCTGCTGGCAGCCGTTTTTGGCGTGCTGGTGATTTGGCTTAACACCAACCAATACGCCACGGGCTTGGCACTTAGTTTGTTTGGCGTGGGCTTTTCTGCCTTTGCGGGCCTGGGTTTTGTGCAGGCCAAAATGCCCACCCTGCCCAAGTACAGCATTCCCGGCCTGACCGATATTCCTGTGCTGGGCCCAGCGCTGTTTAACCACCACCCGCTGGTGTATCTGGCCGTAATTTTGGCCTTGGGGCTGATGTGGTGGCTGGACCACTCCCGCGCCGGGCTGGTGCTGCGGGCCGTGGGCGAAGCGCCTGATTCCGCCCACGCCCTGGGCTATCCGGTGCGGCGTATTCGCTTGTACGCGGTGATGGGCGGTGGCGCTTTATGCGGCTTGGCGGGGGCGTATATCTCCACCGTCTACACCCCGCTGTGGGTGGAAGGCATGGTCGCTGGCCGAGGTTGGATTGCACTGGCGCTGACCACCTTTGCCACCTGGCGGCCCGCGCGGATTTTGCTGGGGGCGTATTTGTTTGGCGGCGTCACCATGCTGCAGTTTCACCTGCAGGCCTCGGGTGTGCAGGTGGCCAGCCAGTTGCTGTCCATGCTGCCGTACGTGGCCACCATCGTGGTGCTGGTGCTTATTTCGCGCAATCCGACGTGGATTCGCACCCATATGCCGGCCTCTTTGGGCAAGCCTTTTTATCCTGGTGCGTAAAATCGCATGGTTTTGTTTTTTGAGGGCGAGCAACTTGGCTCGCCTTTTTCTTAGCTCTTTGGAATCTCTGTATGACAAGTCTTGCCAAACGCCAGTGGCTCAAACGCATCGCCCTGACGGCAGTTTCGGTGGCTGCTCTTGCCGCCTGTGGTCAAAAAGAAGAGGCGCCTGCGCCCAATAGCGCAGCCCCCGCTGCCACAACCGAAGCGGCCACCGGCCCGCTGCAGATTGGCTTTATGTACGTCAGTCCCATTGGCGATGGCGGCTGGACCTACCAGCACGAGCTGGGCCGCCAAGCGGTGCAGGCCAAGTTTGGCGACAAGATTGCCACCAGCTTTGTCGAAAGCGTGCCCGAGGGGCCGGACGCCGAGCGCGTGCTGCGCGACCTGGCCAACCAGGGCAAGCAACTGATTTTTGCCACCAGCTTTGGCTTTCAGGAATACGTGCAAAAAGCCGCTGCCGACCTGCCGAACGTGCGGTTTGAGCACGCCACCGGCTACAAGCAGGCCGACAACGTGGCCGTGTACGACAGCAAGACCTTTGAAGGCGCTTACCTGGCCGGCATCGTCGCCGGCGGCATGACCCAGAGCAATACCGTGGGCGTGGTGGCCTCGGTGCCCATTCCCGAAGTGGTGCGCAACGTCAACAGCTTTGTGCTGGGGGCGCAAAGCGTCAACCCCGCCGTGACCGCCAAGGTGGTGTGGGTGAACGAGTGGTTCAGCCCCCCCAAGGAAGCTGAAGCGGCCAACAGCCTGATGAATGGCGGCGTGGACGTGATGTACCAAAACACCAATTCCCCCGCCGTGCTGAAAGCGGCGCAAGAGCGTGGGGCCTACGCCTTTGGCAAGGATGGCGACATGAGCGCCTATGCCCCGCAGGCGCACCTGGGCTCGGCGGTCATCAACTGGGAGCCGTACTACACCAAGGTGGTGCAAGACACGTTGGATGGCCATTGGCAGGGCGGTAACTACTGGTGGGGCGTCAAGGAAGGCGCGATGGACTTGATCAAGGTGCCCGATAGCGTGCCGCAAGACATCCGCGACAAGGTGCAAGCGGTCAAAGCCGGCCTGAAAGACGGCAGCTTTGCCGTCTGGACCGGCCCGGTGCATGACAACCAGGGCCAGGAAGTGCTGGCCAGCGGCCAGGTGGCGGACGACGCCTTTTTGCGCGGCATGAACTTCTTTGTCCAGGGCATTGAGGGGCGCGTGCCGGGTACGGGCCAGTAACAGGTCAATAACCGGTCCATCGCAGGCCAAGAACAGTTCAGTATTTATCCAAGGAAGCAAGCATGCAAAAACGCACTTTTTTCAAGCTGGCAGCGCTGTCAGCCTTTTCCGTGGCGGCCTTGAGCGCCTGTGGTGACAAGCCCGAAGCCACGGCCAGCGCCCCGGCAGCGGCCCCCGCTGCCAGCGCAGCCGCCCCGGCCAGCGCCCAGCCGCTGAAGGTGGCCTTTGCCTACATCGGCCCGGTGGGCGATGGCGGTTGGTCGTTTGCCCACGACCAGGCGCGCAAGCAATTGGAAGTGGCCTTTGGCGACAAAATCGAGACCACGTTCGTTGAAAGCGTGCCCGAAGGGGCGGACGCCGAGCGCGTGCTGCGCGACCTGGCCAGCCAGGGCAATACGCTGATTTTCGGCACCACCTTTGGCTATATGGACACCATCCAAAAGCTGGCCGCCGACTTTCCCGATGTGAAGTGGGAACACGCCACCGGCTATAAAACCGCCGCCAACGTGCGCACCTACGACACCCGCACCTACGAAGGCGCTTACCTGGCCGGTATCGTGGCGGGCAGCATGACCAAGAGCAACCAGCTGGGCGTGGTCGGCTCGGTGCCGATTCCTGAAGTGCTGCGCAACCTCAACAGCTTTACCCTGGGCGCCCAAAGCGTGAACCCGGCCATTACCACCAAGGTGGTGTGGGTCAACGAGTGGTTTAGCCCGCCCAAGGAAACCGAAGCGGCTACCAGCTTGATCAACAGCGGCGTGGACGTGCTGTTCCAAAACACCGATTCGCCCGCCGTGCTGAAAACTGCGCAGGAAAAAGGCATCCGCGCCTTTGGTTGGGATTCGGACATGCGCGACTACGGCCCGCAGGCGCACCTGGGTTCGGCCGCCATCAACTGGGTGCCGTACTACACCCAGTCGATCAACGACGTGCTCAACGGCACCTGGAGCGAAGGCAAAGCCTGGTGGGGCGTAAAAGAGGGCGCCATGGACTTGGTGTCGATGGCCGACGACATCCCCCAGGACGTGAAAGACAAGGTCGAAGCCGCCAAGGCCGGCCTGCGTGACGGCAGCCTGCACATCTGGCAAGGGCCGGTTATGGCCAACGACGGCCAGCAGGTGCTAGAGGCTGGTCAAGTGGCCGATGACGGTTTTCTCACCAGCATCAACTTCTTCGTGCAAGGCGTAGAAGGCAAGGTGCCAGGGAGCAAGTAACAGCGCTAGCAGCGCAGAGTCTGCTAAAAAATCATAGCTGTTAGCGCTTGTAAATAAACAGTTCTAGGTATGAAAATACCTGAAACCGTTATGTATCAAGCGCTAGCAGCTATTTATTTTTTAAGCGATTAATCCCTTGGCCCCTCAATACCCTGGGCTGCGCTGCACAATCGCCGCCATGGCTATTCCCACCCATTCCCCCAAACTGCTGGCCCAGGTGGCCGCGCTGCCTGCCTTGCCGGGGGTGTACCGGTATTTCGATGCCCAGGGCCAACTGCTGTACGTGGGCAAGGCGCGGCATTTGAAGCGCCGCGTCAGCAGCTACTTTCACAAAGACCACGGCGGCACGCGCATCGGCCACATGGTGGGCAAGATTGCCCGGCTGGAAACCACCGTGGTGCGCACCGAGGCCGAGGCGCTGCTGCTGGAGAACAACCTCATCAAAACCCAGCACCCGAAATACAACATCCTGTTTCGGGACGATAAAAGCTACCCCTACCTCAAAATCACCGGCGTGGCCGCGCAAGACGGCCAAGGCAGCGCCCCCGGCCAGCGCTTTCCGCGCATTGCGTATTACCGGGGCAGCGTCGATAAAAAACACCGCTACTTCGGCCCCTATCCCAGCGCCTGGGCGGTCAAGGAAACCATTGAGCTGCTGCAAAAGGTGTTTCGCCTGCGCACTTGTGAAGACACCGTGTTCGTGCACCGCACGCGGCCTTGCCTGCTCTACCAAATCCACCGCTGCACCGCGCCCTGCGTGGGCCATATCAGCGCAGCAGACTACGCCGCTGACGTAGCCGATGCCCAAGCCCTGCTGACGGGCGAAGCGCACACCCTGCTGGAACAACTGCAGCAGCGCATGGCCCAGCACGCCGAGCGCTGGGAATACGAACAAGCCGCCCAGGTGCGTAACCAGATTGCCGCCCTGTCCAAAGTGCTGGAGCAGCAAGCCATGGAGACGGTGGACGAGCGCGATGTGGACATCCTGGCCGTACAGGTGCAAGGGGGCCGCGCCTGCGTCAACCTGGCCATGGTGCGCGGTGGGCGGCACTTGGGCGACCGCGCCTATTTCCCCAGCCAGTTGGACGATGCACTGGGCCTGGCCGCTTTTACAGAAGATGACGCGGCTGAGGACGATGCGCCCAAGGCCGCCACAGCTGCTGCCGCCGCCTTCACCACCCCCGCCGCCCAGGTGCTGGGCGCTTTCATGGCCCAGCACTATGCCGAGCAGTTTTTACCCAGCCTGCTGCTGCTCAGTGACGAAGTCGATCCCCTGCTGCTGCAAGCCCTGGGCGAACAGGTGGGGCGCAAAATCCAGGCCGTCACCCAGCCACGCGGCCAGCGCCGCATTTGGCTGGAGCTGGCCCAGCAAGGCGCAGCCCTGCAATTGACGCGCCTGCTGGCCGAAGAAGGCTCCCAACAACAGCGCACCCGCGCCCTGGCTGAGGCGCTGGATTTGCCCCAGGACGAACTGGCCGCGCTGCGCATCGAATGCTTTGACATCTCCCACACGGCGGGGGAGTCCACCCAGGCTTCCTGCGTGGTGTTTGCCCAGCACAAAATGCAGCCCAGCCAGTACCGGCGCTTCAACATCCAAGGCATTACCGGCGGGGACGATTACGCCGCCATGCGCCAGGTGCTGATGCGCCGCTACCAGCCCGTAGCCGATGCGCAGCAGGCCGCAGGCGGCGCAGCCCTGCCAGCGGACGCACCGCGCCTGCCGGACATCGTGCTGGTCGATGGCGGCAAGGGCCAGGTCAGCATGGCCCGCGCGGTGTTTGAGCAGCTGGGCTTGGACATCAGCCGCATCATCGGCGTGGAAAAAGGCGAAGGCCGCAAAGTGGGCCTGGAAGAACTGGTGTTTGCCGATGGCCGCCCCAAGGTCTACCTGGGCCACGACAGCGCCGCGCTGATGCTGATTGCCCATATCCGCGACGAGGCGCACCGCTTTGCCATCACCGGCATGCGCGCCGCCCGCGCCCGGGTACGCACCGGCGGCAGCAGCCTGGAGGACATCCCCGGCATCGGTCCCAAGCGGCGCGCGCGCCTGCTGCAACGCTTTGGCGGCGTGCGCGGCGTGGCCAACGCCAGCGTGCAGGAGCTGCAAACGGTGGAAGGCATCTCCGCGCAGTTGGCCAACGACATTTACCAAGCCTTGCATTAGAGAATGCACGCGCTCACCGTGCCACAATCTGCCCCCATGTTTCTTACGATTCCCACCGCCATGACCTGGACGCGCATCGTCGCGATTCCGCTCATCGTTGGCGTGTTCTACCTGCCGCTGCCCATCGCCCTGTGCAACCTGATTGCAGCCGTTCTATTCATCGTCTTTGCCGCTACCGATTGGCTGGACGGCTTTCTGGCCCGGCGCTTGAACCAGACCTCCTCTTTTGGCGCGTTTTTGGATCCGGTGGCCGATAAGTTTTTGGTCTGTGCCAGCCTGCTCATCTTGGTACACCTGCAGCGTGCCGACGTGTTTGTCGCCCTCATCATCATTGGGCGGGAGATTGCCATCTCCGCCCTGCGCAAATGGATGGCGCAAATCGGCGCCAGCAAAAGCGTGGCCGTGCACATGCTGGGCAAGCTCAAAACCACGGTGCAAATGGTCGCCATCCCCTTTTTGCTGTACGACGGCGTGCTCTTTCACGTGCTGGATACCCACGCCTGGGGCCAGGTGCTGATTTGGCTGGCAGCGGTGCTGACGGTGTGGTCAATGGCCTACTACCTACAAAAGGCCATTCCTGAAATCCGCGCCCGCGTCAAGCGTTAAAACCAGAGTGCTGCACCCCTATGCCTGCAGGGTATAAAGGCAAGCTTTGCGGCGGCTCTGAAAATTTTTTGATTTTTCGCGCAAGCCCCCATAAAACCCGTCTAGAATCGCGGCCATCGTGCAAACGACGGCTAAGACGCCAGGACAACTATCTTTCGAAAGGCATCTTGTGAATAAGACCGAATTGATCGAGTACATCGCTACCGACGCAGACATCTCCAAAGCTGCAGCTACCCGCGCCTTGGAATCTGCCATCGAAGCGGTCAAGAAAACCCTGAAAAAGGGCGGTACGGTTTCTCTGGTCGGTTTTGGCACCTTTGCTGTTGGCAAGCGTGCAGCCCGTACTGGCCGTAACCCCCGCACGGGTGACACGATCAAAATCAAAGCAGCCAAAGTGCCGAAGTTCCGCCCCGGTAAGGCACTGAAAGACGCTGTCAACTAACCCAAGTTTTTCGAGTGGGTGCTTAGCTCAGTTGGTAGAGCGGCGCCCTTACAAGGCGTAGGTCAGCGGTTCGACCCCGTTAGCACCCACCACTCGTAAGCAAAAGGGCCTGGAGTTTTCCAGGCCCTTTTTGTTTTTCTGCATTGACGCACTCTCGCCCCAATTTCTGGCACCTGTTGTAGCCGGTTAAAATCTTTGATTTATTTGCCGTTCAGGCCCGTTCGTTTCAGAAAGATTTCCTATGCTTGAATCTATCCGCAAGCACTCCAAGCTCGTCATGGTCTTGCTGTTCTTGCTGATCATCCCCTCATTCGTCTTGGTGGGCATTGACAGTCAATACTTCTCGGGTGCAAGCACAGTGGTGGCCCGCGTAGACGGTAAAGACATTACCGAGGCCGATTGGGACAACGCCCACCGCATGGAAAGCGACCGCCTGCGTGCCGAGCAACCTGATCTGGACGGCAAACTGCTCGACTCCCCACAAGCGCGCTATGCCACGCTGGAGCGCTTGGTGCGCGACCGCGTCTTTCAAATCGCCGCGCAAAAACTGCACCTGACCGTCAGCGACGCAGCCCTGGCCCGCGCCTTGCAGGAAATTCCCGCGATTGCCACTTTGCGCAAACCCGACGGCAGCTTGGATGCCGAGGGCTACCGCAACCTGCTGGCAGCCCAAGGCATGACGCCCGAGGGTTTTGAAATGTCCATGCGCCGTGATCTGTCCCTGGGCCAGGTGATGGGCGGCATCATGAATACCACACTGGCCACCCAGCCTGTAGCCGACTTGGCGCTGGATGCCATGCTGCAGCGCCGTCAGGTGCAGCTGGCCATGTTTGACACCAGCAGCTATAGCGCCAAGGTGCAGCCTACCGAAGCTGACCTGCAAAGCTACTACGAACAGCACAAGGCCCAGTACGAGCAGCCTGAGCACGCCAGCATCGAATACGTCGTGCTGGACTTGCCCGCCGTGCAAAAGCGCATCACGCTCAATGAAGACAACCTGCGCACCTACTACAGTGAAAACGGCGCCCGCATTGCTGGCGTGCAGCAAGAGCGCCGCGCCAGCCATATCCTGATCAACGCCCCCACCACCATGCCCGAGCCAGAGCGCGCTGCCGCCAAGGCCAAGGCCGAAGAACTGCTGGCCAAGGTCAAGGCCGACCCCAGCAGCTTTGCCGCTGTGGCCAAGGACAACTCGCAAGACCCCGGCTCAGCCACCCAGGGCGGCGATTTGGGCTTTTTCTCCCGTGGGGCCATGGTGCCGGCCTTTGAGCAGGCCGCATTTGCTTTGAACAAAGGCCAAATCAGCGATGTGGTGGAGACCGAGTTTGGCTACCACATCATCGAAGTGACCGACGTGAAAGAACCGGCCATTCCCAGCTTTGCAGAGCTGCGCCCCAAGATTGAAGCCGCACTCAAGGAGCAACAGGCCCAGCGTCAATTCCCCGAAGAAGCCGAAGAATTCACCAACACTGTCTACGAACAGTCGGAAAGCCTGGCTCCCGTAGCGCAAAAACTCGACCTGCAGGTGCAAACGGCGGACAACATCCAACGCACACCCGCAGCAGGCACTACTGGCGTCTTGGCGAACGAGCGTTTCTTGGAAGCCCTGTTCTCTCGCGACAGCCTGGACAACAAACGCAATACGGAAGCTGTTGAATTTGGTAGCAGCCAACTCGTGGCCGGGCGTATTACCGCCTACACGCCAGCCAAGCAACTCACCTTGGACGAAGTGCGCGAGCAAGTGCGCAGCGCCTTTGTTGCCCAAGAAGCTGCCAAGCTGGCCCAGCAAGACGGCGCAGCCCAGTTAGCAGCCTGGCAGGCCGATGCCACCAAGGCGCGCGGCCTGCAAACCGCCGTAACCGTGAGCCGCAACGACACCCATGGCGTTCCCGCCACCGTGGTCGATGCCGTCCTCCAAGCCCCCGTGCAGCAACTGCCCAATTGGGTCGGTGTGGACTTGGGTGCACAGGGCTACGCCATTGCCAAAATCAACGAGGTGCTCCCCCCCGAAGACAAGCCCAAGGAACTGGCCCAGCTTGCGCTGATGCAGTACGAGCAATTGGCCGCCCAGGCCGAAGGTGCTGCCTATTACGAAATCCTGAAAAAGAAGTTCAACGTCCAATTTAAGGTCGAAAAACCAAAAAACTTGGATTTCTAAAAAACAGCAAAATTTCAGGCTATAATTCAATCTTTCTACGGTGGCTGTAGCTCAGTTGGTAGAGTCCAGGATTGTGATTCCTGTTGTCGTGGGTTCGAGCCCCATCAGCCACCCCAAATAAATCAAAGGCCAGTTCTTCGGAACTGGCCTTTTTCTTTTCCGGTTCGATGTAAAGGCGGATGTAAGTGGATTTTTAGCGGTTTGCGCCTTCGTGGCGCTGGCTGCATGACCTGCGGATGGTTCCAGAAAACCTAACTAAAAAAAAGGAGCTGCAACCGCCCAAAAAATAAGGGTTTCAGGTATTAAAGTGCCTGAAACCCTTTGTTTATCTGCGTTAGCAGCTATCTTTATAGTCTTATGCAAACAGGTTGAGCTTGGTGCCCAGGTTGCCGTAAGCGGCCAGTTGGGGCTGGAGCACGGCCATTTGGCTGGCGGTGGGGGCGGTGACCATCTTGGTCTCTGGCGCCTCACGCGGTGCGCGTTGGCGCAGCTCTTGCAGCGTGAGGGCGTCGGTCGTGCGGTTGTTGGCCCAGGCGGCGGAGGCGTCGCGCAGGGCCTGGGCGTAGCGAATATCCATAGCGGCGGCTCCAGGGCAGGGAAATAACTTCAGTGCAGGCCACTGTAGGGCAAGCCGGGGCGAGTCAATCGCCAGAAAAGCGGGGTGTTTTGCTGCGCGGGGTGAGCAGTTTGACGGCCTTACCAATGCTCCAGCCAGGCGATACGGCCTTGGCCGCCTTCGTTGATGCGTATTTGCAGGGCGCTGGCCTGGGCTTCGGGTAGTTGCCACTGCAGGCGCACCAGCGCCTGGTGGTCAACCTGGGTCAGGCTGGCCCCGGCCAATTCCAGTTCGCGGCGCAGCCACCCTTCCAGGGCGTAGGGCAGTTGGCATTGTTGGGTCAGCAGGCGTTGCAGGGTGACTTTCTCAGCCTGCAGCAGCGCTTGGGCGACGGCGTCGGTATAGGCCCGCACCAGGCCGCCGGCACCGAGTTTGACGCCGCCAAAGTAGCGCACGACGGTGGCCAGGACGCCTTCCAAATCCTGGTGGCGCAGCACTTCAAGCATGGGGCGGCCTGCGGTGCCGCTGGGCTCGCCATCGTCTACGGCAGCCGATTGGCCACCGGCCAGCAGCGCCCAGCAGACGTGGGCCGCGCCGGGGTGGGCGGCCCACAGTTGCTGCACAACGGTCTGGGCGCTGGCGCGGTCGGGCATGGGTTGCACGCAGGCAATGAAACGGCTTTTTTTAATGATGAGTTCGTGGTGAACCGGGGCGGCAATCGTCACAGGCATAGCGGGCAAGCTTAAGGGCAAAGTGCCGTGTTGGGTGGCATCCCCGGCCAGTGCAAAAAAAACCAGGCGCTATGCCCATGCGGTGGGCCAGCGCTCATGCACAATCGCGCCCCATGGAATACCGTTTGGATGATATTGACCGCCAGCTTTTGCGCCTGCTGCATATGAACGCCCGCGCCTCGACCGCCCATTTGGCGCGGCAAATGGATTTGGCCCGCACCACGGTGGTGGCGCGTATTGCCCGCCTGGAGCAAGAGGGCGTGATTGCCGGCTATGGCGTGCGCCTGGGTTCGCGCATGGAGCAGGCCGCGGTGCGGGCGTATTGCGGTATTCGCGTGCAGCCGAAAATGGCGCCGTCGGTGATGCAGGCGCTCAACCGCCTGGTAGAGGTGGAAGAAGTCTCTGCCGTTAGCGGCCAGTACGACTACATGGTGTTTTTGCGCTGTGAGAGCAATGAAAAGCTGGACGCCTTGCTCGACCGTATCGGCATGATTGACGGCATCCAGCAGACCTATACCTCGGTGGTGCTCAGCCGCAAGATTGACCGGCGCTCGACCGCACCGGTGGGAATGTAGGTGTAAAAAGAAGAGCTGCCAGCGCTTACCCAGTAAGCGTTTTCAGCTTTTTTTATGCTTTATTTTTAGTTATTGCACAACGACTTGCGCGGGCCCGGCTTCCATGTGGCCAATGACGCTGGCGCTGGCAAAACCTTGCTCGGCAAAAACTGCCAGCACCTGCTCGGCGGTGTCGGGGCTGCAGGCCACCAGCAGGCCGCCGGATGTTTGCGGGTCGGTCAGCAAGGCTTGCTCGGCGGGGGTGATGTCGGCAGGCAGGCGCACTTGCGCGCCGTACGCGGCCCAGTTGCGCCCGGATGCGCCGGTGACCACGCCTTGCGCGGCCAGCGCCTGTACGCCGGGTAGCCAGGGCAGCACCTGGCGCTGGAGGTGGGCGCTCAGGCCCGCGCCTTTGGCCAGCTCCAGGCTATGGCCAAGCAGGCCAAAGCCGGTAACGTCCGTCATGGCGTGTACGCCGGGCAGTTGGGCCAGGGCGCTACCAGGGCGGTTGAGCTGGGTGGTGGCACCGATCATGGCCGCGTAGCCTGCGGCATCAAGCTGTTCTTTTTTTTAGCGCCGCCGAGAGCACGCCCACGCCCAGGGGTTTGCCCAAAATCAGCACGTCACCGGCTTGGGCGTCGGCGTTGCGCTTGAGCTGGGCGGGGTCCACGATGCCAATAGCCACCAGCCCGTAAATGGGCTCGACCGAATCAATCGAGTGGCCGCCTGCCAGCGGAATGCCCGCTTCCTGGCAAATGCTGGCACCGCCTTCCAAGATTGCGGCAATGGTGGCGTGCGGCAGCACGTTGATGGGCATGCCCACAATGGCCAGCGCCATGATGGGCGTGGCCCCCATGGCGTAGATGTCCGACAGGGCGTTGGTGGCGGCAATGCGGCCAAAGTCACGCGGGTCATCGACGATGGGCATGAAAAAGTCGGTGGTGGCCACCACGGCCTGGCGTTCGTTGATGCGGTAGACGGCCGCGTCGTCGGCGGTTTCGGTGCCCACTAGCAGGTCGGGGAAGAACTGCTGGGGCAGGGTGCTGCGGCCAATCAGCTCGGCCAGTACGCCCGGGGCAATCTTGCAGCCGCAGCCACCACCGTGGGACAAAGCAGTAAGACGGGGGGCGGTGGTAACGGCGGCAGTAGACATGGGCAGTGCAGGCGGGAAGTTGGCAAAGCCTTAAATTGTAGCGGCGCAGGTGCCGGCCACTCAGGGGGCAGGGCTGCGACAATGGGGGTGTTTTTATTTGTGTTTGCCTCCATGTCCCATCGCCAGCCTGTTCGCGTCTCTGAAATTGACCAGTTCCACACCGTGGTGGATGCCCGCTCCCCAGCGGAATTTGCGCTTGACCATATCCCCGGGGCCATCAACTGCCCGGTGCTGGACGATGCCGAGCGGGCCTTGATCGGCACCCTGTACAAGCAAAAAGGCCCGTTTGAGGCCAAGCGCCTGGGCGCAGCCCTGGTGGCGGCCAACCTGGCGCGGCATTTGAAGACCACCTTGGCCGATCGCCCCGCGCACTGGCGTCCCCTGGTGTATTGCTGGCGCGGCGGGATGCGCAGCGGCTCCATGGTGACGTGGCTGCGCCTGATTGGCTGGGACGCCCAACAACTGGCCGGGGGCTACAAGGCCTACCGCCACCACGTAGTCGAGCAACTGCGCAAAACCATCCCTCAGCTACAGCTACGGGTGGTTTGCGGGGCCACGGGCAGCGCCAAAACGCGGCTGCTGCACGCCTTGCAGGCGCAAGGGGCACAAATCATTGACCTGGAAGGGCTGGCTTGCCACAAGGGCTCTTTGCTGGGCAGCTTGCCCGGCACGCCCCAGCCCAGCCAAAAAGCGTTTGATACCCAGTTGCTGGATGCCCTGGCGCAGCTAGACCTGCGCCAGCCCGTGTTCATCGAAGGCGAGAGCGCCAAAATTGGCCGTTTGGCCGTGCCGCTGGAGCTGATTGCCCATATGCGGGCCGCCCCCGTGGTGGAAGTGCAGGCAACGCCCCAAGCGCGGCTGGCTTTTTTACTGCACGACTACGCCTATCTGGGTGAGGACGTACCCCTGCTGTGCGAGCGCCTGGCGCTGCTTAAAGAGCTGCAGGGCAAGGAGGCCGTTACCCGCTGGCAGGCCTGGGCCCAGGCGGGCAATTTGGCCGATTTGTTTGCCGAGTTGATGGCCCTGCACTACGACCCGCAGTACCAGCGCTCGCAATCGCGCAACTTTGTGCACTGGGGCGCACGCCAAAGCGTGCAGGCCGACCGCCTGGACGCAGACGGCATTGCTGCGCTGGCCCAGCAGGTGCTGGGCTTGCCTAGTCTTTCGGATCCTGCTGGCTAAGGTCTGAACCCAGGGGCTTGAGGTCCAAGTCGCTAAAGTCCAAATCGTCCAGCGAGATGCTGGGTGCGGCGTTGTCCGGTGCTGGCTGGCTGGAGGCCGCCGGTTCCGTGGGCCAGTCCAGCTCCAGCGTATCCAAACCGTCTAAAGACAGAGCGGGAACGGCAGGGGCTGCGGAGGCTGCAGAAGTTGCAGATGCGGCATCTGGGGTATCTGGGCCCGGGGCAGACGGCAGGGCAGCGTCCAGGGCAAAGTCGATATCGGGGCCCAGTGCCTGGGCCTGCGGCGTGGTATCAGCCGGTTCGGTGGGGTCAAGCAGCGGAGGTTCGGGCTGCGTGGCCTGTGGCTGGAGTGCTGCTGCAGCCTGGGCGGTGGTGCTGCTGCGTCCTTGCATGCTGCCGCGTGCGCTGGCGCTGGTGTTTTCTGCAATGTCGTAGAGCAGCAGGGCATCGTCAAACGCTGCAGGCGCTAGGCGCGGCGTATCGGCAAGGGCCGGGTCGTCGCTGCGCACGGGGTAGTGGATCAGGCTGCGCAGCAGGGGGCGCACTTCGTCGCTGGGCCACAGGGCCTCAATCTGCTCTAGCAGCCCGGTGTAGCCCTGTAGCAGGTTGGGGCCCGGGGCGCTGTAGTGGGCCAGGCTGGGGGCGTCGATATTGAAGACGGCTTGCAGCTGGGTGCGGGTCTGCTCAAACGCCTCGGTGCGGCTTAGGTGGTAGAAAAACTCCATCAACTTCAGGTAGGGCAGGGGCGAGCAGCTGCGGTTTTCGGCAATGTGCTCTTCCAGCAGGTGGATGGCCTCGTCGTATTCGCCGATGGAGGCAAAAAACTCCGCCTGCTCCTGCGTATCCAAAAAGTCCTGTGAGGTGATAGTGAGATAAGCCGAAGGGGGCCCTTCCCGGGCTTCGTCATCCAAGAGGTTGTCCGCCTGGGGCAGCAGGAAGGTGTTGTTTTGCACATCGGCAGCGCCTTGCAAGGGGCGACTGGCCGGGGCTGCTTGTGCGTTGCCTGCTAGGTTTTCGGGGGCGTTTTCTGCGTTGCCTGCTTCTGTGGTGCCGGTAACCGGGGCTGCCGCGCTGGCCGGGGCGGGCTCTGCGGTGGGCGCAGCCGGTGTCTCCCAGGAAGGGAACGCTGTGGTTGGCGCTGCCGCGCTGCCCTTGGCCACGGCTGCGGCGGGGAAGCTGCGCGCCGTGGGGTGGGCAGTTTCGGCCTGGCGTACCGATGCCGACCAGGCGCTATTGGCCAGCGCCTGCTCCTGGCGCAGGCGCTGCAGTAAATAAGCGATGGCCACCAGGGAGGCGATCAACGCTGCCAGCAGCACGTACAGCCACAGGGGCGTATCTTCAGCGGGTGTGGCGTTGGCCAGTTGCTGGGTCAGGGCCGCAATGCGGGCGCGGTCTTTTTGCTGCTGTTGCTGCAGGGACGTGAGCTTGTCTTCCAGCTGCAGCCAGCGCTGTGCATCTTCTGCGGCTGCGGGTTCCCCGGGCAGGGCCAGGGTGCTATCGGCACGGGGTGTCGCCGCTGCTGCGGCTGCCGTGGCTGCTGCACGCTCTTCGGGGAAGAGAAACAGCGTATCCATCCGCAGCACCGGGCGTGCGCTGGCCATGGCTTGGGGGGAGACTTCCGGGCGCTCTGGGGGCTGCGCTGCTGCCGGGGCTGCCGCTGCTGGAGCGGCGCTGGCTGCTGGAGCAGCCTTGGGCGCAGCCGTTGGGCGCGGCGCGGTCGGTTGACTGGTTTTGCTGGTGCGTGTCGCCTGGGGCGCTGGTTTGGCCTTGGGCTGGGCTGCCGCCTTGGGGGCCAGGGCAGCCAGTTGCACGGGGCTGCCCGCTGGGGTATTGGCCGTGGGCAAATCGGCAAACAAGGTGTAGCTACGGGTGACGTTGCCCATACAGCTGGCCGACATCTGCAGGCTGACCAGTGGCTCGTTGATGGGGCGCTGCGAGGTGACGCGCACCGTTTTGGGGGGCAGCAGCTGCGTGCGCACGGGGGTAGGCGCATCGCCAAACAAGGCCGTCGCGGTAATGCAGCTGCTGGCCAGGGTTTGCCCAGCATCGGGCGTGACGGTGATGCTGACGTCCAGCGCAGCACCCAGCAGGACGCGGCCTTGGGGCTGCCCCAGGGACAGTGCGTGGGCTTGGGCCGCAGCGGCCAGGCAACTGAGCCAGAGTAAGGGAGTCCGTAATCGCACGCGTACCTCTTTATCTGTTTATGCGGTGGTGGCGAAAGTGGTATCCAGGCAACCCCGGTGCGCAGCAGCCAATGGGCGTGTGCAGGGGTGTTGGAAACCATTGTGGCATGGATGGAAAGGGGGTAATCGGTTCATCAATACCCATAGGCGCAAGCTTTTTCGTTTGCCATGGACCTTATCGTGGCCCAGCCCGTCTTACAGGCGGTAGCAAGTGTAAGCCGTAGTAACCTCATTTTTCGTGTGGCAAACTCGCCCCCTTTCTGGATTTGTGACTGTGCCGCAAGGCACCCAAGGGCATGCAAAAAATCATTGAGCAAATAGCGGTAGAGCTTCAGGTCAAGCCGCAGCAGGTTACTGCTGCAGTGCAGTTGTTAGACGGGGGGGCGACGGTGCCCTTTATCGCCCGTTACCGTAAAGAGGTCACCGGCGGCCTGGACGACAGCCAACTGCGGGAGCTGGAAACCCGCCTGGGCTATCTGCGTGAACTCGATGAGCGGCGCGGCACCGTGCTGAAAGCCATTGATGAGCAAGGCAAGCTCACCGACAGCCTGCGCCTGGCGATTGCCCAGGCTGCGACCAAGCAGGCGCTGGAAGACATTTACCTGCCCTTTAAGCAAAAGCGCCGCACCAAGGGGCAAATTGCCAAGGAATTTGGCATCGAGCCCTTGGCCGACCAATTGCTGGCCGACCCCACGCTCGACCCCCAGCAGGCCGCCCGGGCGTTTTGCCAGCCCGCAACGCTGTTGGACGATGGCAAGCCCGGCCCGGACTTTTCCACCGTGCCTGCGGTGCTGGACGGGGTGCGCGACATCTTGTCCGAGCGTTGGGCAGAAGATGCCGCCCTGGTGCAAGACCTGCGTGCCTGGCTGTGGCAAGACGGTGTTTTGCGCTCCCGCCTGGTGGACGGCAAGAACCCCCAGGATGCAGAAGTGGCCAAGTTCCGCGACTATTTTGATTACGAGGAACCCCTGGGCCGCATCCCCTCGCACCGCGCCCTGGCCGTGTTTCGGGGCCGTAGCCTGGAAATTCTGGATGCCAAGCTGGTGCAGCCGGGCGACGCTCCTGCCCCCGGCCAGATGAGCCTGGCCGAAGGCCGCATTGCCCTGCACCTGGGCTGGAGCCACCAGGGCCGCGCCAGCGACGACCTGCTGCGTAAATGCGTGACCTGGACTTGGCGCGTCAAGCTCAGCCTGTCGGTGGAACGTGATTTGTTCACCCGCTTGCGCGAAGCGGCAGAGGCCGTGGCCATCAAGGTGTTTGGCGACAACCTGCGCGACTTGCTGCTGGCCGCCCCCGCCGGCCCGCGCGCCGTCATGGGGCTGGACCCCGGCATCCGCACTGGCGTGAAAGTGGCTGTGGTCGATAGCACTGGCAAGCTGCTGGAGACTGCCACGGTCTACCCGCACGAACCACGCCGCGATTGGGAAGGCAGCTTGCACACCCTGACCGCCCTGGTGCTCAAGCATGGCGTGCAGCTCATCGCCATCGGTAACGGCACCGCCAGCCGCGAGACCGATAAGCTGGCTGGCGAAGTCATAAAATTATGGCAAAAACACGCACAAACGCAGGCGGGGAAAGCGCTGGTAGCTCTCCAAAAGATAGTGGTCAGTGAAGCCGGTGCCTCGGTTTATTCCGCCAGTGAATTTGCCAGCCAGGAGCTGCCCGATGTGGACGTAAGCCTGCGCGGCGCCGTCAGCATTGCCCGCCGCCTGCAAGACCCGTTGGCCGAACTGGTGAAGATTGACCCCAAAAGCATTGGCGTCGGCCAGTACCAGCACGACGTCAACCAAAGCGACCTGGCCCGCCAACTGGGCAGCGTGGTGGAAGACTGCGTGAACGCCGTGGGGGTGGATTTGAATACTGCCTCTGCCCCGTTGCTGGCGCGGGTGTCGGGCCTGTCGGGGACGGTGGCCAAGTCCGTCGTGCGCTGGCGCGATGCCCACGGCAGCTTCAAAAACCGCAAGCAATTGTTGGAAGTGAGTGGCCTGGGCCCCAAAACCTTTGAGCAAGCCGCTGGCTTCCTGCGCATACGCGGTGGTGACAACCCCCTGGACATGACGGGGGTACACCCGGAAACCTACCCGGTGGTGGAACGCATCCTGCATGCCGTAGGCCGCCCGATTGACCAATTGATGGGCCGCAGCGAAGTCTTGAAAAGCTTGCAGCCCACGCAGTTTGCCGATGAACGCTTTGGCGCCATCACCGTGCGCGACATCTTGGGCGAGTTGGAAAAACCGGGGCGTGACCCGCGCCCGGACTTTGTCGTTGCCCGCTTTAACGAAGGCGTGCAAGACATTGCCGACCTGCAAGAAGGCATGGTGCTGGAGGGTACCGTCAGCAACGTGGCGCAGTTTGGGGCCTTCGTTGACCTGGGCGTGCACCAGGACGGCTTGGTGCATGTGAGCCAGATGAGCCACAAATTCATCGAAGACGCACGCGAGGTGGTGAAAACCGGGCAAATCGTCAAAGTCAAGGTGCTGGAGGTGGATGCCCCGCGCAAGCGCATCAGCCTGACCATGAAGTTGGACGCGGCCCCCGCCCGGCGCGATGGGCCGCGCGATAACCGCTTTACGGCTGCACCGAACCGCGCTGCCAACGCTCCCCTCCGTAACGACCCGGCCCCTCAGGGCGCGATGGCTTCGGCCTTTGCCAAGCTGCAGGGGCTCAAGAAATAAGCATTTTGGGGCTTGCTTTTTACGCCTGCCGGGCCTGCGCCTGGCGGGCGGCCAGTTGCTCCAGGGCCAGGCACACTTCGGAGAACTTGCCGCTCAGGCTCAAACGCAGGGGGTCGCTGGTATCGCCCCGCAGGCGCACTGCGGCAAAGTAAGGCAGATTGGCTGCCGTGCTGGGAATGCCGGGCAGGCTGGTAAAGCAAAAATAAGGCATGGCAAAGTCCATCCAACGTCGGCAAACCGCCCCCCTGCCGCAAGCGCAGCACAGGGGAGAAGAGGAAATAGGGAAATGGGGAAAGGGAAGCAGAAGGGGCGGGGCTGCCCCCTGAATCTCTAGAGCTGGTGGCGAATCAGGCCCACGGCCAGCCCTTCAATGGCAAAGCTTTCGGCATCACGCACGAGGATGACTTCGTAGTCCGGGTTGGCCGGGTGCAGCAAAGCGCCGTGGGGGGTGAGTTCCAGGCGCTTAACGGTGACCTCATCTTCCAGCCGGGCCACCACAATCTGGCCGCTGCGTGCTTGGCGGGTAGCGCGCACGGCCAGCAAATCGCCATCCAGAATGCCGGCATCGCGCATGGACATGCCGCGCACGCGCAGCAGGTAGTCCGGGCGGCTGCTGAACATGCCTGCCTGTACGCTGTAGCTGGTGTCCACGTGTTCTTGCGCCAAAATCGGCGAGCCTGCGGCGACCCGACCAATCAGGGGCAGCACCAGGGTTTGGGCCAGTTGTTGCACACCTTCTTGCAGCGCTTGGCGCAGGCGAATACCGCGCGAGGTGCCGCTGACCAGGTCAATCACCCCCTTGCGGGCCAGGGCGCGTAAATGTTCTTCCGCAGCGTTGACGGACTTGAAGCCCAGGGCCTGGGCGATTTCTGCCCGGGTGGGTGGGGCGCCGGTTTGGCTGATGACTTGGTGGATCACGTCGAGCACCGCTTGCTGGCGGGCCGTGAGTTTGGGCGTTTCAATCACAGTAGTTCCTGTTGTTTTATACAGTAACTGTATTTTTAACCAGTTTTCAATGGGAGGCAAGCCATGGCGATGCAAAACACCAACACCCTGGTTGTGCTGGGCATGGGGGGCACGATTGCCGGGCGCGGTGTGGCCGGTGGTGGTGGGGTGGCCTACCAGGCCGGCAGCATTGCCGCGCAGGACTTGCTGGCTGATGTTCCCCTGCCGCCGGGCTGCACCGTGCAGTGCCAGCAGGTGCGCCAGTTGGACAGCAAAGACATCACCGATGCCGACTGGTACGCCCTGGCCCAGGCCTGCCGGACCCACATCGCCGATCCGCAGGTTGCAGCCCTGGTGATTACCCACGGTACCGATACCTTGGAAGAGACAGCCTGGTTTTTGCACTGCACCCTGCCGCGCAGCAAACCGGTGGTGCTGACCTGCGCCATGCGCCCTGCAACCGCCTTGTCCGCCGATGGCCCAGCCAATCTGCGCGATGCCCTGGCCTATGCGGCCGATGCCCAAGTGCAGGCCCGCACGGCGGCGCTTGCTGCACCCCCGGTGGTGGCCGTGGTGGCGGGTGCTGTATATGGCGCTGAGCAGTTGCGTAAAACCCATCCCTACCGCGTAGACGCGTTTGATGGCGGGGAAGCCGGCCCCCTGGCCTGGGTGGAAGAGAGTGCGGTGCGCTGGAGTCCTTGGGCTGCCCTGGCAGCACCCGTATCGATACCTACCGGAGCCACGGCGACGGCACAGACAGCCGCGATGGCCGCAGTGGCCGAACTTCCGCCCCCGCCCTGGCCGTGGGTAGAAGTGCTCACCAGCCACGGCGGAGCGCGGGCTGAAGCGGTCGATGCCCTGGTGGCTGCAGGCGTGCAAGGTCTGGTCATCGCCGGTACGGGCAATGGCACCGTGCACGCCCAGTGGCAGGCCGCGCTGGCGCAGGCGCGCAGCCGGGGCGTGGTGGTGTGGCGCACCACGCGCTGCCCGTTGGGGCAGGTGGTGCCCGCATCGGCGTGTGAGGCGCAGGAGGTCACGCCCTTGCCGCCCTACAAAGCACGCATCAGCTTGCTGCTGCACCTGTTGCGAAAGCCTGAGTGTTGCGCTCGTGCATGACGAGGGGTCTCTGCTACAGTCGGCGCCTTTTGTCGGCAAGGGGAGCTGGGGGCGAACGATGGGCATAGCGCAGTACATCAAGGAAATTGGCCGGGGCGCGCGGGGTGCCCAGGCACTAGAGCGCTCGCAGGCGGCAGATTTAATGAGGCAGTTGCTGGACGGGCAGCTCTCTGACCTGGAGGTCGGTGCCTTTTGCGTCGCTATGCGCATTAAAGGCGAGACGGTCGAGGAAATGTGCGGCTTTTTAGATGCCGTACAGGCCCGCTGCCCGCAAGTGCCAGCCAGCACCCGCCCGGTGGTGGTGCTGCCCAGTTACAACGGCGCCCGCAAACTGCCGGTGCTCACCCCCCTGCTGGCACTGCTGCTGGCCCGCGAAGGCCTGCCCGTGCTGTTGCACGGCATGCGCACCGAAGCACGGCGCGTCCTGGCCAGCGATGTGCTGCAGGTCCTGGGCATTGCGCCTTGGCCCCAGTTACAGCCCTTGGCCGCTGGACAGGTGGCCCATGTGCCAACGGAAGTGCTCCATCCCCGCCTGGCGCAGTTGTTGGCAGTGCGGGAGGTGCTGGGGCTGCGCACGCCTGGGCACAGCCTGGTCAAGCTTTTACTGCCCTGCGCTGGGCCGGCGCTGCTGCTGGGCAGCTACACCCATGCGGACTACAGCAGCTTGATGCGCGAGGTATTGCTGGCGCGGGGCATGAGCGGTCTGCTCTCCCGGGGGCTGGAAGGGGAGGTGGCGTGCGACCCGCGCCGTCAGCCGCGCTATGAGGCGGTATGCGCGGGGCGTAGCTTCACCATGGCCGAGCAGCAGGCGGGCACTCTGGCCGAGGTGCCGGGACTGCCTGCCGAGATTGACGTTGCCAGCACCGCGGCCTACACCCAGGCGGTCTTGGCTGGGCAGTTGCCGCTACCGCCCGCCCTGGCGCAACAGGTGCAGCATGTGCTGGCCTTGGTTCATCAGCTGGAAGCTAGGCAGAGTTAACATAAAAAAACGCCTGCAGCGCAGGCGTGGTAAGTGGTAGGCGCTCTTTATTTGGGAGCAAGGCGAATCGCCCCATCCAGGCGAATGACTTCGCCGTTGAGCATGTCGTTTTCAAAGATATGGCGTACCAGCTTGGCAAAGTCCTCGGGCTTGCCCAAGCGGCTGGGGAAGGGCACGCCCGCCGCCAGGGCGTCTTGCACCTCCTGGGGCATGCCAAACAGCATGGGGGTGCCGAAGATGCCGGGGGCAATCGTCATGTTGCGGATGCCGCTGCGGGCCAGGTCGCGGGCAATGGGCAGGGTCATGCCTACCACCCCGCCTTTGGAGGCCGCATACGCCGCCTGGCCAATTTGCCCATCGTAGGCGGCCACGCTGGCGGTGGAGATCAGCACACCGCGCTCGCCCGTGGCTTCGGGGGTGTTGGTGCTCATGGCCTCGGCGGCCAGGCGAATCATGTTGAAGCTGCCCACCAGGTTGATGGTGATGGCGCGCTCGAAATTGGCCAGCACGTGGGCGCCGTTTTTACCCACGGTTTTCTCGGCTGGGGCGATGCCGGCGCAGTTGACCAGCCCCATCAGCTTGCCCAGGCTGGTGGCTTGGGCAACCACGGCCTGACCGTCGGCCTCGCTGCTGACGTTGCAGCGCACAAAAACGCCGCCGATGCTGTTGGCCACGGCCTGGCCTTTTTCTTCCTGCATATCGGCAATCACCACCTGGCCGCCTGCTGCGGCCAGCATACGGGCCGTACCTTCGCCCAGGCCGGACGCGCCGCCGGTGACGATGAAAACCTTGCCTGCAATCTCCATGGAATACTCCTTGTACGTTGACGTAAACGTCAATTATGCAAGGCAGGCCCATTTTTAGGGCAAAAAAAAAGCCCAGCTATTACTGGGCTTGTGAAGGGATCCGAAAACCAGGGGGTTTTGGAGGATCCAAGGAGACAACCGAAAACTTGCATATGCAAGCGATCAGGGGTGGATTCTAGGGTAAACCCTTTAGTTTGTCATACCCCTGTTCTTTGCATGGTTTAGGCTTTGCCTTTGCCAGCGGCAGGCGCTGCAGCGGTGGTCACGGCCTTGATGTTGGCTTCAGCCATGTCAGAGGCTTGCTTGACGGCTTTTTGCACCGACTCAAAAGCGTTGTTGGCGGCAGAGACAGCGCTCTTCATCATGGCCACAGCGGTTTCAGAACCGGCAGGGGCATTTTTAGCGGTGGCTTCCACCAGGCTGTTGAAGCCTTGCTGGTATTGGCCGGTTTTTTCTTCCAGGGCCTTTTGCAGCTCAGTGCCGGTGGCGCTGGCGATGTTGAACACGTGGCGGTTGTAAGCAGCAGCTTTTTCAGCCAGGGGTTGCACAAAGGCGGTTTGCAGGTTCACCAGCTCTTGCACGTCTTTGGCAGCGGCCAGGGCTTGGCTGTGGGCAGCCACTTCGTTCAGGGCAGCGCGCGAAGCGTTCACGTTCAGTTCGATCAGCTTTTCCACGCCTTCAAAGGCTTTGCTGGTCAGGCCAAAAACGGTGTCGAGGTTGGCTTTGTGGGTGCTCAGGATTTGTTCGGGGGTCAGTGCCATGGTGTCGTTCCTTTAAAAAGAAGGGTGTCAGAAGGATGCTGCAGCTCATGGGACTTAGCTATGTTGCAGTGCAGCATAGGGCGTATTGTAGCCAAGTTGCCTGCTTGTGCAAGTTTTTTGTTGCACTGCAATAAAAATAGGTGTTACCGCGTGTGTTTAATATTTTTCACGCAGCGAGTGAAAGATTTGAAAAAAACAGGAGCAAAAACCCTTAGCGGAACGCCGCCAGAAGGCGCTTTTTGGTGGTGAAGGCCGATACACTTGGTCGTTTTTTGCCCGCCCCCAGCGTGGCTGCGCAGCGGGTGGCGTGTAACACTAAAAAGATGCGAGAACTCGCAAGAAGGAGAACCGTTTTGCCCAAGACTCGTTACTGGTTGGCCTGGCTGATTGCTGGCCTGTGCCTGCCCGGCAGTGCCGCTGCGGCGGATTTGTCTGGCGCCAGCCTATCGCTGGCGTGGGGTGTGCCGTTTGCCGGGGTGCTGCTGTCCATTGCCATCATGCCCCTGGTGCTGCCCAATATCTGGCACCACCATTTTGGCAAGATTACTGCTGGCTGGGCCTTGGCCTTCTTGCTGCCTTTTGCTTTTGCCTTTGGCGTGCATGCAGCCTTTGTCAATTTGGTGCATGCCTTGCTGGCGGAATATATCCCGTTTGTGATTTTGCTCACTGCCCTATTCGTGGTGGCTGGCGGTATTTATATTCGCGGTAGCTTACAAGGCAGCCCCGTGCTGAATACCGGAATTTTGGCCATTGGTGCGGTGCTGGCCAGTTTCATGGGCACGACGGGTGCCTCCATGCTCTTGATTCGCCCCTTGATTCGTGCCAATAAGCAACGGGTACGTGTCACGCACATTATTGTGTTTTTTATTTTCATCGTCTCCAATGCAGGCGGTTCGCTTACGCCGCTAGGGGATCCTCCACTATTCCTGGGCTTCTTAAAAGGCGTGCCCTTTAGCTGGACGTTCTGGCATATCTGGCCCGATACCCTGTTCTTGGTGGCTATTTTGCTGGCGATGTTTTTTGCGCTGGATAGCTGGATGCTGCGCAATGAAGAAGCCGCACCAGCCCCTGCTGAGGCAGAACCAGAAAAGCTCGGTTTTGACGGCAAGTTCAACTTTGTGTTGCTAGGCGCGGTAGTCGGCCTGGTGCTGATGAGCGGCATCTGGCAAAGCGACGTGGTCTTTGATATTGCGGGCACCCACGTGGGTCTGCCCGGTCTGGTGCGCGATGGGGGCTTGATTGTCATCACCATCGTTTCCCTGATGACCACGGCGCGGCGTGTGCATGAGGCTAATCAATTCAGTTGGGACCCGATGTTTGAGGTCGCCAAGCTGTTTGCCGGTATTTTTCTGACCATTATCCCGGTGATTGCCATGCTCAAAGCTGGCGTGGATGGCCCGTTTGGCACGATTGTCCGCGCCGTGACCAACCCTGACGGCAGCCCGAACCCGGCCATGTATTTCTGGGCCACCGGGACGCTATCGTCGTTTTTGGATAATGCGCCGACGTATCTGGTGTTTTTCAATACCGCCGGTGGCGATGTTGGACATTTGACGACCACTATGGCGACTACTTTGGCGGCTATTTCTGCGGGCTCGGTCTTTATGGGGGCCAATACATATATTGGTAATGCGCCCAATATGATGGTCAAGGCCATTGCCGAGGACCGGGGCGTGCGTATGCCCAGTTTCTTCGGTTATATGCTGTGGTCCGGGGGTATTTTGGTACCGCTGTTTATCATCATGACGTTTATCTTCTTCTAAATACAGGAGCATGACCGCATGCCGCGTCCCCACGTTTTAATTGCCCGTGCCGTTGCCCCGGAAGTGGTGGATTTTCTGCGCCAGCACTGCCAGGTGCAGGACAACCAGGACGACGCCCCCTGGGACGCGGCCACGCTGGTGCAGCAACTGCAGGGCAAGGACGGCTTTTTGGCCACCGGCATCCAGCGTATTGATGCGCCCCTGCTGGCTGCATGCCCGCAGTTGCAGGTGGTGGCCAACATGACCGTGGGTTACAACAATTTTGACGTGGCCGCCATGACGGCTGCCGGGGTGCAGGGCACCAACACCCCGGACGTGCTGACCGAGACCACGGCAGACTTTGGTTTTGCCCTGCTGATGGCCACTGCGCGGCGTATCAGCGAGGCCGAGCACTACCTGCGCGCTGGCCGGTGGCGCGAATGGCGCTACCACATGTTCCTGGGCGCGGAGGTGCACGGTAGCACCCTGGGCATCGTCGGCATGGGGCGCATTGGCCAGGCCATTGCCCGGCGGGCGGCGCTGGGCTTTGGCATGCGGGTGTGCTACCACAACCGCAAGCGCCTGGCCCCGGCGCTCGAAAACGCCTGCCAAGCGCAGTACGTGGATTTGCGCACGCTGTTGCAAACGTCTGACCACGTGCTGCTGGCCTTGCCCTATACGCCCGAAAACCACCACCTGATAGGCGCTGCCGAGCTGGCCCTGATGCGCCCCAGCGCCACGCTGACCAATATCGCCCGGGGCGGCATCGTTGACGATGCGGCGCTGGCCCAGGCGCTGCGCAGCGGCCTCATTGCGGCAGCCGGCCTGGACGTGTTTGAGGGTGAACCCGATATCCACCCCGACCTGCTGACCGTCCCCAACGTGGTGCTGACCCCGCACATCGCCAGTGCCACCGTGGGCACGCGCCGGGCCATGGTGCAGTTGGCGGCAGATAACTTAGTTGCGGTACTCAATGGCCAAGCGCCCAAAACCCCGGTGAATACGCCAGACCCTGCTGCCCAGGCACAACGCAGAAACTATAAAAATAGAAGCTAGTAGCGCTTGTGTTATAAGAATTTCAGGTAATAAATACCTTGAAATCCTTTATTTATCAGCGCTCATAGCTACTCTTTTATGGATTTATCCACCTTTTTACTCCTGGCCCTGGTGTTGTTGATGCTGGTGGCCACCGCTGTGCTTGGTCTGCTGTGGTGGCGTCCGCGCCCCGCGCCGCAGGATGCGGCCTTGCAGCAGCGCCTGCTGCGCCAGGAAGTGCAGGCCCAGGCCATGCTGGCGCAATTGCAAGCGCTGGCGCAAACCCTGGGCCAGCACCAACAGTTGCACGCTGATGGCCTGCGCAAGCTGGTGGATGCCCGCCTGGCCCAGTCACTGCAGGAAGCGCGCGCCAGCCGCCAGGAGCTACAGCAGCACTTTGCCCTGCTCCAGCAAGCCCTGGCCGCCCAGGCGCACCGCCAGCAGCAAACCAGCCAGCACGAGGCCGAGCAACTGCGCGCCACCTTGAACGAGCGCCTGGCCGCCATTCAGCAAGACAACGCCGCCAAGTTGGAAGACATGCGCCGCACGGTGGACGAGCAATTGCACGCCACGCTGGAGCAGCGCCTGGGCGCTTCATTTGCCCTGGTCAGCGAACGGCTGGAACAGGTGCACAAGGGCCTGGGCGAGATGCAGACCCTGGCCGCCAGTGTGGGTGACCTCAAGCGCGTGATGACCAATGTGAAAACGCGCGGCACCTGGGGCGAGGTGCAACTGGGCGCGATTTTGGAGGGCATCCTCACGCCCGGACAATTTGCCCGCAACGTCAAGACCGTGCCGGGCAGCAATGCGCTGGTGGAATTTGCCATTCGCCTGCCGGGCCAGGGGAGCGAACCGGTATGGCTACCGATTGATGCCAAATACCCGGTGGAAGACTACGTGCGCCTGCAAGACGCCTGGGACAGTGGCGACCGCGCCGCGCAACAGGCTGCGGCCCAGGCGCTGGAAGTGTCCGTGCGCCAGGAGGCGAAAAAAATCGCCAGCAAATACCTGGCCCCGCCCTTTACCACCGACTTTGCCCTCATGTACCTGCCCAGCGAGGGCCTGTTTGCCGAGGTACTGCGCCGCCCTGGCTTGGTCGAGAGCCTGCAGCAAGAGCACCGCGTGGTGGTCACCGGCCCGGCCAATTTGGCGGCCATGGTCAACAGCTTGCAAATGGGGTTTCGCACCTTGGCGATTGAGCAGCGCTCAGCCCAGGTCTGGGCCGTGCTGGGGCAGGTGAAAACCGAATTTGCCAAGTTTGGCGCGGTGGTGCAGGCCACGCGCAAATCGCTGGAAGCAGCGGCGAAAAAGTTTGAACAGGTGGACGTGCGCACCCGCGCCATTGAGCGCAGCCTGCACGACGTGCACAGCAGCGAGGACGCCAGCGCGGCGGCGCTGGCTTTGCTGGAGACGGCTGCCGATACCGCCGCCGAAGCCCCAGCCCCAGCCCCGGAAATTACCCCTTAGGCGGCAGGCAGTTGGTAGAAGTCCTGGATGATTTTCCAGGCCTGCTCAGGCGTATCGGCGTATTGGAAGAGCTGCAAGTCCTCCGGGCTGATGACGCCTTCTTCCACCAGCATGTCAAAGTTGTACAGGCGCTTCCAGAACTGCGAATCAAACAGCACGATGGGCACGGGCTTGATCTTGGTGGTCTGCACCAGAGTCAGCACCTCGAACAGCTCGTCCATGGTGCCAAAGCCGCCGGGGAAGGCCACCAGCGCCTTGGCCCGCATGAGAAAGTGCATCTTGCGCAGCGCAAAGTAGTGGAACTTGAAGCTCAGGCCCGGGGTGATATAGGGGTTGCCCTGCTGTTCGTGCGGCAGCAGGATGTTCAGACCAATGTTGGGGACACCAGCGTCGTAGGCGCCCCGGTTGGCCGCTTCCATGATGCCGGGGCCACCGCCTGTACAGATGTAGACGCGCTGGTTGGTTGGGAGCTCTTTGCTGTATTGCGCTACTAGGTAGGCAAAGCGGCGGGCTGCCTCATAGCGCTGGGCGTTGCGCACTTCGCGCTCGGCTAGGGCAATGGCTTGGGCATCGCCTCCGGCCTGGGCGCTTTGCAGCGCCTGGGCGGCTTGCTTGGCATCGACAAACCGGGCGCTGCCGTAGACGACGATGGTGTGGTCGATACCCAGGGCTTCCTGGTCGACGTCGGGCTTGAGCAGCTCCAGTTGAAAGCGAATACCGCGTGTTTCACGCCGGGCCATGAATTCGGGGTCGGCAAAGGCCAGGCGGTAGGAATCGGGCTCGGTCGGGTCCTGGGCCAGGGCGCGCGTGGCATCTGGCCCGTCCAGGGGGGCCAGGTCTTCAATCAAGGAGCGTTGGTACAGGGGGGGAGTCATTGTGTTTACCTTCTCTTTATGGGTGTTGTTGTTGTTGTTGGGGTGGGTGGATAGATATTCAGGTAATTCAGGCATTTAGGCGCTGCTACGCGCCAGCCAGGCCTGGGCGCTGGCCCAGCCTGCAGCGGTCAGCAGCAGCGAACACAGCACATGGCTGGCTGCCCATCCTAAAGCGCTGGGCCAGCGCCCGGCGTGCAGCAGTTGAAAGACTTCGGCGCTGTAGCTGGAAAAGGTGGTCAGTGCACCTAAAAAACCCGTCACCAAAAACATGCGCCACAGCGGATCGATGTGGGGCAGGGCCTGCAGCGTAGCCAGCACAGCGCCAATCACATAACCGCCCAGGGCGTTGGCTGCCAGCGTGCCCCAAGGCAGTTGCCCCGGGTGGCTCAGCAGCAGCCCCAGTTGCCAGCGGGCCAAGGCGCCCAGGCTCGCGCCGCAGCAAATGGCTAGGACTTGGAGCATGGCGCGGCGGCTTCCACCGGGGTGGGCTGGGGTGCAGTCGCCGCCGCTGTTGTCGTCATAGCCGCTTCGGGCTCCTGCGGGCCTTCGGCGGCCATGGGGGCACTCATGCTGGGCGGCACGGGCAGATGGGCGCGGCGGTGGCGAAACAGGGCGGCGCGCATCAGGAAAATGGTGGAAATGGGGACGGTCACGGCAACAAACACCGCAATGAGCAGGGTGTAGAGCGCTGGCTCGTGCCCGGTGATGGAATAAAACACCAGGCTGGCCCACATGATGAGCCAGGTGCCCATGGTGGCAATGATGGCCGGGGTGTGCACCCGCTCGTAATAGTTCTTCAGGCGCACCAGCCCCCAGGAGCCGAGCAGGGCCACCAGGGCGCCGCCCAGGGTCAGCGCGGCAATCAGCCACTGTGCCCACAGGGGCAGGGTCTCGTCCATCATTCGATCACCTCGCCGCGCAGCAGGAATTTGGCCATGGCCGTGGTGCCCACACAGCCCAGCAGGGCCACCAGCAGGGCAGCCTCAAAATACACCGAGGAGCCGTAGCGCATGCTCAGCACCAGCATCAGCAGCATGCCGTTGAGGTACATGCAGTCCAGCGCCACAACCCGGTCCTGGGCCGAAGGCCCGCGCAGCAGGCGCACCATGGTCAGGGCCATGGCCAAGGTCAATAGCAAGGTGGCGGCACCCAGCGCCCAGTGCAGTGGTGCAATCATTCAAAAATCTCCATCAACGGGCGTTCGTAATAGGTCTTGACGTATTGGGCAATGGCCTCGGCGTCGTCCACCTCCAGCACGTGCAGCATCAGCATGCGTCGGTCGCGCGAGATTTCCGCCCAGGCCGTGCCGGGGGTGATACAGACAATCATCGCCAGCACCGCCAGGCCGTTGGGGTCGCGCAGTTGCAGTGGAATATGCACAAAGTCCGCACTGTGGCGGCGGTAGCCAGGCAGCAGCAAGAACCGAATCACCCGCAGGTTGGAGACGGTGGTGTCGTGCATCACGCGCAGCGCCAGGCGCAGCGCCACCCCGGGGCGGCGCACCTGCACCGGCAGCGGGCGTAGCCCGCGCGTCAGCAGGGGAATGGTCCAGCCCAAAATGGCGCCCAGCAGCACGTGGCCCAGCGCCATGCTGTGGTTGAGCAGCAGCCACAGGCCAAACAGGGCCAGGGTCAGCAGGGGGGCTGGCAGTAAACGGCGGATCACGGCTGGCCTCCTGAAGTGGCTGCAGGGGTGGCAGGGGCTGCAGATGCTGCTGCCCCAGGTGCCGGCACGGGCATGGTCTGTAGCACCGCGTCTTGGTACAGGCTGGGCGTGTGCAGGCTTTGGGCGGCTGCGCTGGTGTAGCGCATGGCCTCGGGGGCATGCAGCGTCAGCGCCAGGCACAGTCCCATCAGCGCGACGATGGGGATGCCTTCCGTCCAGCGGATTTCCGGCGAGAGGTGTTCGCGGTTGGCCCAAAAATGGCGGATGCCCGCGCGGCTGAGGGCAATCAGGGCCAATAGGCCCGAGCCCAGCATCAGCCCCAGCAGCAGCCAGCTTGGCCAGCCGGGGGCGCTGGCATTTTCAGCCAGGGGAAGCGCTGCCGAGAGCATGGCAAATTTGCCCAAAAAGCCCGACAGCGGCGGCAGCCCCGCCATCACCAGGGTGCACAGCAAGAACGCCAGGCCCAAAAACGCTGCCGCAGCCGGAATGGGGCGGCCAATCAGGGCCTGCTCCTCATCGTCCAGGTTCACGTGCTCGGCGGCCAGCAGCTCGTGGCTCAGGAAGGGCGCTTCCTCATCGTCAAAGTCCGCCAAGCTGGTGCCGTGGTTGCGCCAGCGCTCTACCGTATCGGCCAGGAGAAACAAAATTGCCACCGCCAGGCTGGAGCTGGGCAGGTAGTACAGCAGCCCCGCCGTCAGGCCCGGCTGGGCAAAACCCATGGCCGCCAGCAAAGTGCCTGAAGAGGTGATGGCCGCGTACCCGGCCAGATAGGTCAGCTTGGTGGCCGAGAGCATGCCGATGCTGCCAAACACCATGGTGAGCATGCCGCCCACCATCAGCCACTGACCGCCCAGCAGGGCCGAAGCGCCCGCTTCTGCAGAAAACAGCAGCGTCCACAGTCGCAGCAGCGTGTAGACGCCCACCTTGGTCATCAGGGCGAACAGTGCGCCCACCGGGGCCGTGGCTGCGCTATAGCCGGGCACCAGCCAGAAGTTCAGCGGCCAGATGGCAGCCTTGATGAGAAAGGCTGTGGCCAAGATACCGGCGGCGGCGTGCAAAAGCCCCCGGTCATCGGCCACCACCAGGGGGATTTGCTGGGCCAGGTCGGCCATATTGAGCGTGCCGGTGATGCCGTAGAGCATGGACGCGCCAATCAAAAACAGCGACGAAGCCACCAGGTTGATGGCGATGTAGTGCAGCCCCGCCTGCACCCGCAGCCGCCCCGAGCCATGCAGCAGCAGCCCGTAGGAGGCGGCCAGCATGATTTCAAAGAACACGAACAGGTTGAACAGGTCAGCCGTGAGAAACGCCCCGGCCAGCCCCATCAGTTGGAACTGGAACAGCACATAAAAATGCACCCCCACCTTGTACCAGCGCGCGGTAGAAAAAATGGCCACCGGCAGGGCAATGGCGCTGGTAAGCACCAGCATCCAGGCCGTGAGGCGGTCCAGCGCCAGGCTGATGCCAAAGGGCGCGGCCCAGTTGCCCGCCAGGTAGACACCCATGCGGTCGCTGCCATCGGCCCAGACCAGCAGGGCAATGGCCAGCACCAGGCCCAGGCCGGTGCTGACGGTATTAATGACGATCTTGGTGCGCTGCTGGTGTTCTTGCAGCAGCAGCATCAGCGCGGCGCTGGCCATGGGCAGCACGATGGGGGCCAGCATCAGGTGGGGCATCCAGTTGCCCAGCCATTGCCACAGGGGGGTGGTGAGCATCAGGGCATCTCCTGCACGTCACGGGCCTTGCTGCCGTCCACGTGGTCGGTACCAGCCATGCCGCGCGAGGCCAGCAGCACCACCAGGAACAAGGCCGTCATGGCAAAGCCGATGACGATGGCGGTCAGCACCAGCGCCTGGGGCAGGGGGTCGGCGTAGTTTTGCAAGGTCTCGGCCACGCCTGGGCGCAGCACCGGCTCCTTGGCAATGGCCAGGCCCTTGCGGCCCATGCTGAAGATAAACAGGTTGACGGCGTAGGACAGCAGTGATAGGCCAATGATGACCTGGAAGGTGCGCGGGCGCAGCAGCAGCCACACGCCGCAGCCGGTCAGCACGCCAATGGCAAGAGCGAGGATGGTTTCCATCAGGGGGTGGTCGGTACGTGAAGGGTTGATGAGGCGGCGGCTTCTTCCTGCATCCGGGTGTGGTAGCGGTGCGCCCGCACCGATTGGTGGGCAATGGCCGTCAGAATCAGCAAGGTAGCCCCGACGACCAGGGCAAACACCCCCAGGTCGAAGAAGGTGGCGCTGGGCAGGTGAACCTCACCGAGCAGCGGCAGCGTGAAGTGAAAGCTGTGGCTGGTCAAGAACGGGTAGCCCGCCAGGATGGAGCCGCCGCCCGTGGCAATCACCAGCAGCAGCCCGGTGCCAATCCAGCGCCGGGGGAACAGGGGCATGCGCGCTTCCACCCACTGGGTGCCTGAGACGATGTATTGCAGCAGCAGCGCCACCGAAAACACCAGCCCGGCCACAAAGCCGCCGCCCGGCTCGTTATGCCCGCGCAGGAAGATGAACACGGCAATCAAGGTGGCAAAGGGCAGCAGCAGGCGCACCAGCACGGCGGGCACCATCAGGTAACCCGTGGCGGTGTCCTGGGCGTGGCGGGGGTTGAGCAGGTCGGTTTGCAGGTCACCGGCCAGGAAGCGTTGCTGCTCGGGCAGGTCCATCGTCTCGCGGGCGGGGCGAAAGCGCCGCAGCAGGGCGTAAATAGTCAGGGCTACCACACCGAGCACGACGATTTCCCCAAACGTATCAAAGCCCCGGAAGTCCACCAGCATGACGTTGACCACGTTGGTGCCGCCGCCTTCGGCCAGCGCCCGTTCCAGGAAAAAGGTGGAGGTGCTGTGCGCAAACGGGCGGCTCATCATGGCAAAGGCCAGCCAGGCGCAGCCCAGGCCCGCGGCGATGGACAGCACCAGGTCGCGCAGACGGCGCAGCCGCGTGCGCTGCTGCTCGCGCAGCTTGGCCGCCAGGCTCTTGTCGCGCCGGGGCAGCCAGCGCAGGCCCAGCAAAATCAAGATGCTGGTGACGATTTCCACCACCAACTGGGTCAGCGCCAGGTCGGGGGCGGAAAACCACAGGAAGGTAATACAGGCTGCCAGGCCCGCGCCGCCCATCATGATGAGGGCGGCCATGCGGTGGAACTTGGCCCGCCACGCTGCGCCCAGGGCGCACAGGCAGCCAATGAACCACACCATGGCAAAGGCCGGGGTGGCCGGTATGTTGTCGCGCTGGCCCAGGTGCATGCCGCCCAGTAGCAGGGGGACGGCCCCGGCGGCCAGGGTCAGCAGCACCAGCCACAGCATTTGCCACTGCAGTTGGTTGGTGCTGAGCAGGCGGCGCAGCTGGCGAGCGTGCCAGCTGCTGCGGGCCAGCAGCCCTTCAAAATAACGCTTGCCGCTAAAGCGATGCAGCACCGGGGTGCGGCTGCCCAGCACGCCGCGCTGGCGCAGCCAGTGCAGGGCGCTAAACAGGGCGACGCCGCCCAGCAGGGCAATCACGCTCATGATGAGCGGGGTGTTCACCCCGTGCCAGATGGCCAGGCTGAAATCGGGCAGCCTGCCCGCCCACCACGGGCAGTGCAGCGCTGCTTAAAAAGTCCCCCACCGCCCAGGCCGGGAAGATGCCCACCACCAGGCAGGCCAGTACCAGCAGCTCCACCGGCACGCGCATCCAGTGCGGCGGCTCGTGCGGTTTGCGGGGCAAATCGGTGGCCGGGGGGCCAAAAAATACGTCCACCGTAAAGCGTAGCGAATACGCCACGCTGAACATACCGGCCAGGGTGGCTACCAGTGGCAGGCCAATGCGTACCCAGGGCGCAGCGTCCAGGAATACGGTTTCGGCAAAAAACATCTCTTTGGAGAGAAAACCGTTCAAAAGCGGCACCCCCGCCATGGCTGCACTGGCCACGCAGGCCAAGGTGGCGGTCACCGGCATCATGCGCCGCAGGCCCGATAGGCGCTGGATGTCGCGCGTACCGGTTTCGTGGTCCAAAATGCCCGCCGCCATGAAGAGCGAGGCCTTGAACGTGGCGTGGTTGATGATGTGAAACACGGCAGCCACCGCCGCCAGCGGGCTGTTCAGGCCCAGCAGCAGCGTAATCAGCCCCAGGTGCGAGAGGGTGGAATACGCCAGCAGCCCCTTCAAGTCGCTTTGGAACAGGGCCACGTAGCCGCCCAGCAGCAAGGTAATTGCGCCGCAGCTGCTGACCAGCCAAAACCATTCGTCCGTGCCGCCCAGTACCGGCCAGAAGCGGGCCATCAGGAAAATGCCCGCCTTGACCATGGTGGCCGAGTGCAAATAGCTGGACACCGGCGTAGGCGCAGCCATGGCGTGGGGCAGCCAAAAGTGAAACGGGAACTGGGCGCTTTTGGTCAGCGCCCCCAGCAGCACCAGCAGCAAGATGGGCAGGTACAGCGCGTGGCTGCGTACCTGTTCCCCGGCGGCCAGGATCACGTCTAGGTCATAGCTGCCCACGCTGTGGCCCAGCAGCAGCATGCCGGCCAGCAGGCACAGGCCGCCGCTGCCGGTGACGGTCAGCGCCATGCGCGCGCCCCGGCGGGCGTCGCACCGGTGGTGCCAGTAGCCAATCAGGAGGAAGGAAAACAGGCTGGTCAGCTCCCAGAAGAAGGCCAGCAAAATCACGTTGCCCGAGAGCACCACCCCCAGCATGGCGCCCATAAAGGCCAGCAGGAAGGAGAAAAAGCGCGGCACCGGGTCGGACGGCGACATGTAGTAGCGCGCGTACAGCACCACCAGCGCCCCGATGCCCAAAATCAGCATGCTGAACATCCAGGCAAAGCCGTCCATGCGCACGACGAAATTGAGCCCCAGGCTGGGCAGCCAGGTCAGCTCCTGGCGCAGCACGCCGCCAGCGGCCACCTCGGGGTAGAACAGGGCGGCCTGCACGGCACAGGCGACGGTGATGATGCCCGCCAGCGTTGATTCGGTATTGCGGGCATTGGCAGGCAGCACAGCGGCCAGGACGCTGCCAACGAAGGGCAAAAGAATCAAAAGAGCCAGGGCCATGAAGCGAAGGTCAGAGTGAGAAGCAGACAGGGAAGGGAGCGTGTGCCGGGCAGACGCAGGCAAAAACGCAGATGCAAACGCGGGCGAGACGCAGCCGACTGCGTGCAAAAAGCAGCGCAATTGTTACTGAAAAGCGCTCTTTAGTTCCTTTATGGTGCAAAAACTTGCAAAAACTATGAAAAAAGAGAGCTGCTAGCGCACTATAACAAACGAAAGCAGTATCTTTTCAATCGTAAGTGCCCTGTTTGCAAGCGCTGGCAGCTATGGTTTTATCAAACCAGGGCCGCGCATAAAAAAACCAGCCTGCAGCGCGTGGCCGCAGGCTGGTTGTGGGTGGTGCTTAAGCTTACGCGCCCAGGGCGGCAAAGGCGCGGGCGGTGATGTCTTGCACGCTGCCCATGCCGCTGATGGCGCGGTATTGGGGGGCGGCTTGCGGCTCGGCCTTGGCCCAGGTGGAGTAGTAGTCCACCAGGGGGCGGGTTTGGTCGCTATAGACCTGCAGGCGTTTCTTGACGGTTTCTTCCTTGTCGTCCTCGCGCTGCACCAGGGGTTCGCCCGTTACGTCGTCTTTGCCTTGCACTTTGGGCGGGTTGAACGTGACGTGGTAGGTGCGGCCCGAGGCGGGGTGGCTGCGCCGGCCACTCATGCGCTCGATGATGGCTTCAAACGGCACGTCGATCTCCAACACGTAGTCCAGCTTGACGCCAGCGGCCTTCATGGCCTCGGCCTGGGGAATGGTGCGCGGAAAGCCGTCAAACAAAAAGCCCTGGGCGCAATCGGGCTGGGCAATGCGGTCCTTGACCAGGTTGATGATGAGCTCGTCGCTGACCAGTTGGCCCGCATCCATCACGGCCTTGGCTTGCAGGCCCAGGGGGGTGCCGGCCTTGACCGCAGCGCGCAGCATGTCGCCGGTGGAAATTTGCGGGATACCGAACTTTTCGCAAATAAACGTAGCCTGCGTACCTTTACCGGCACCGGGGGCGCCCAACAGAATCAGTCTCATGGAGTTCCTCGTGAAGTGTTGAAATTTTTTCCGGACCCGGCTGCCAAGGGGGCAGGCAAGCCCAATACGGGCAGCAGGATAGCACGCAGCCCCTGCATAGAACCTGACGATTTTTGCATTGCAGCATCGCCCTGGTTGCGGCAAGTACGGCTTAATTTTTAAGGGAAAACGCTAGGATTTTCGCAAAAAAAGAGCAGCTAGCGCCCAAAATAAAAGGGTTTCAGCTATTTTTTACGCTGAAACCATTGTAAACAAAGCGCAAACAGCTCTCTTTTTTAGCTGTTGGCACCCTGGGTGGCAAACCAGGCGCGGACCCGTTCCAAATCTTGCGGGGTATCCACGCCAACGCCGGGGGCGTGGGGCGTGACGTGTACGGCAATGGCATGGCCGTGCCACAGGGCGCGTAGCTGCTCCAGCGCTTCCACGGCCTCGGTCGGCGCGGGGCAGAGTTGGGGAAACTGGCGCAAAAACCCGGCGCGGTAGGCGTAGATGCCAATGTGGCGCAGCGGCGCAAAGCCGGGCGTGGCCTGCCACCAGGCGCTGTCGAACTGGTCGCGGTGGTAGGGAATGGGCGCACGGCTGAAATACTGCGCCAGCCCCTGGGCGTTGCACACCACCTTCACCACGTTGGGGTTGAGGTAGTCCTGGCGCTCGGTGATCGCGTGGGCGGCGGTGCCCATGCTGGCGCTGGGCTGGGCGTGCAGCACCTGGGCGGTGGCGTCGATCAGGGCCGGGTCTATCAGCGGCTCGTCCCCTTGCACGTTGACGACCACGGCATCGCCATCGAGCCCCAGCAGGGTGCAGGCCTGGGCCAGCCGGTCGCTGCCGCTGGGGTGGTCAGGGTCGGTCAGCACCGCGTCGATGCCGTGGGCGCGGCAGGCTTGCACGATGGCGTCGCTATCGGCAGCGACCACCACCTGCTGCGCCTGGCTGCGCAGGGCCTGCTGGGCCACGCGCACCACCATGGGCAGGCCGGCAATATCGGCCAGCGGCTTATTAGGTAGGCGCGAAGAGGCCAGCCGCGCCGGAATCAGGACGCTAAAGCTCATGGTGCGGCGGGAGCTTCGAGTTCGTCGTCGCTCAAGGTGCGCGCTTCGCCTTCGAGCAGGATGGGGATGCCATCGCGCACCGGGTAGGCCAGGCGGGCGCTGCGCGAGAGCAGCTCCTGGCGGTTGCGGTCGTAGGTCAGCGGCCCTTTGGTGACGGGGCAGACCAGAATGTCCAGTAGTTTGGCGTCCATAAACAGTATTCCATCAAGCAAAAGATGGGCGCGATGATAGGCCGGCCAGCCGCGCATCGAGCCAAGTGAAATAGCCCGGCGCGAGCGTGACCTCTAGCGGTACGGCCAGCGCCTGGGGGTGGTGGGGCCAGAGTTTGGCCGCGTCTTTTTCCGTGCACAGCAGCGGCAGACGCCGCTCTGGCAAGGGCAGAGCGCTTGTAAAAGCATAGTGATCGGGCAGCGCCTGCTGCCAGGCCAGTTGCTGGCCCTGGGCCTGCAGCATCTGGAAAAAATCTTCGGGCCGGGCAATACCGGCGACGGCAGCCACCGGTTGGGGCAGGGCCGCCAGGGCGTGGCGCTGGCCCTGGGCGTCCAGCGCGTAGGCCGCCAAACTGCGCTGCATGGCAAAGTGGGGCAGGGCCTGGGCTCCGGGGGGTAGGTTGCCGGCGTAGAGCACGGCATCCACCGCACGCGGCCAGGGCTCGCGCAAGGGGCCTGCGGGCAGCAGCCAGCCGTTGCCGATGCCGCCATCGTGGAACACGCAAACCTCAATATCACGCCCCAGGGCGTAGTGTTGCAGGCCATCGTCACAAACGAGGATGTTGACCGCTGGATGCGCGGCCCGCAGGGCCTGGGCGGCGGCGCTGCGCTGGCGCGCGACAAATACCGGGGCCCCGGTAGCGCGGGCCAGTAGCAGGGGCTCGTCCCCCACTTCGGCGGGGGTGCTGCTGGCCAGCACGGCGCGGCAATCCTGCGTGCGCCGCCCGTAGCCGCGCGAGATGATGCCCGGCTGCCAGCCTTGGCGCTGCAGGTGCTGCACGGTGGCCAGGGTGACCGGGGTTTTGCCCGCCCCGCCCGCAATCACATTACCAATGACGATGGTGGGCAGCCCCGGGTGCTGGCTGCGGCGCAGGCCGCTGCGGTACAGGCTGCGCGCTGCGCCGGTGAGCAGCCGATACAGCAGGGCCAGGGGCCACAGCCCCCAGGCCGGCCAGGTGCGGCTGCGCCAGATGCGGCGCAAGGCGCTGGCAGTGGGCGGGCTGGCCACGGGCGGGGTGAGGGCGTTATTGCCCGGCGCTGGCCGGGTTTTGGGTGGCAAAAGTCACTTGCGAGAGCCCGGCGCGGCGGGCCGCTTCCATGGCCGAGATGACGGACTGGTGCGGCGCGTTGGCATCGGCACTGATGATGACGACGCTGTCCTTGCCCGCCGGGGCGTTGCTGGCAAGCGCAGCGGCAATGCCTTCGACGCTGCGGTCTTGCAGCTCGCTATTGCCAATCACGTAGCGGCCATCGGCGGCAATGCTGACGATGACTTCCTTGGGGCGCTCGCGCAGCTGCTCGGTATCGGCGCTGGGCAGCGTCAGCTCAATTTCGGTGAATTTGCTGTAGGTGGTGGTCAGCATCAGGAAGATGAGAATCACCAGCAGCACGTCGATGAAGGGGATCAGGTTGATCTCCGGCTCTTCCGTGCGGTGCTTGCGAAAGTTCATGGCCATGGCCGCATCTCCTGCCAGTTAGTCGCGCAGGCGCAGCAGGTGCAGCAAAAATTGCTCGCTGGCCAGTTCCAGCTGGAGCAAGTAGCTGTCCACCCGGGCGCGGAAGTAGCGCCAGAAAATCAGCGCCGGAATGGCCACGATCAAGCCAAAGGCGGTGTTGTACAGCGCAATCGAAATCCCATGCGCCAGTTGCGCGGGGTTGCCGCTGCCCATGGCACCGCCCCCGGCTTGGGAGCCAAAAATCTCAATCATGCCAATCACCGTGCCCAGCAGCCCCAGCAGCGGCGCGGCTGAGGCAATGGTGGCCAGCGCCCCCAGGTAGCGCTCCAGCTTGTGCGCTACTGAGCGGCCTGCGGCTTCCATGCGGGCGCGCAGCTGCTCTTCATTGGCGTGGTTGCCCGCTGCTTGCAGGCCACTGGCCAGCACTTCGCCCAAGGCACTGTTTTGCGCGAGTTGGCTGATCACCTGCTCACTGGGCACGCCTTGGCGGGAGACGGACACAGCTTCATTGAGCAAGTTGGCCGGGGCCACCTTGCTGGTTTTGAGGGAAATAAAGCGCTCGACAACCAGCGCCAGGGCTAAAACGGAACATGCAATCAGGGGCCAAATCGGCCAGCCAGCGGCCTGTATGATGGTGAACAACTTCTTTTTCTCCGCGCAAGGTGGGCCAGGGAAGCTCTGCCAAGGCGGCAGGGCTTCTAAAAAATTCAAGCCTTTGATTATCGCCTAGCAAATTCCTACTGCTAGGTTTTGCCTTGTGCCGTTTTGTGACGGTTTTTTTATGTCCGATTTTTGGGATAGCGCATCAACGGGCAGCGCCCCAGCTGCTGGCGCTGTAGGGGCTGTAGGGGCTGCGGGGGCGGTTTGGGGCGTAGGCGCCCTGTGCCACGCCATTGCCGATAGCCTGCAAGCGCGCTTTAACCCCGTGCGCGTGCGTGGCGAGATTGCCGGCTTTGCCCAGGCGGCCAGCGGCCACTGTTATTTCTCGCTCAAAGACGCCCAGGGCCAGCTGCGCTGCGCCATGTTTCGCCGCGCGGCGCAAAACCTGGCGTTCAGCCCGCGCGATGGCGATTTGGTGGAGCTGACCGGCCAGCTGGGTGTCTACGAGCAGCGCGGCGATCTGCAATTGGTGGTGCAGCACATGCAGCGCGCCGGCCAGGGCAGTTGGATGGAGCAGTTCTTGCGCCTCAAAGAGCGCCTGCAGGCCCAGGGCCTGTTTGCCCCCGAGCGCAAGCGCCCCTTGCCAGCCATGCCGCGCGGCTTGGGCTTGGTCACGTCCCTGGGCGCGGCGGCCTTGCATGATGTAGTCACCACCTTGCAGCGCCGCGCACCGTATCTGCCCGTGGTACTGGCTCCGGCGCTGGTGCAAGGGGCAGAGGCATCCGCATCGCTGACAGCGGCGCTGCAGCGCCTGTATACCCTGGCGCAAGCGCCCACCCCGGGTGGCCCGGTGATTGACCTGATCTTGCTGGTGCGCGGCGGCGGCGCACTGGAAGACCTGTGGGCGTTTAACGATGAAGCCCTGGCGCACACCATCGTCGCCAGCCCGGTGCCGCTCATCAGTGGTGTCGGGCATGAAACCGACTTCACCATTGCCGACTTTTGCGCCGACCTGCGGGCCCCCACGCCGACTGCCGCCGCCGAGCTGGCCGCGCCCGCCCAGGCCGACTGCTGGGCCCAACTGGCGCACACGCACAGCCGGGTGCAGCAGCCGCTGATCCAGCGCCTGCAGGGCCAGCAGCAGTGGTTGGACCGCATCAGCACCCGCCTGGGCCAGCCGCGCCAGCGCCTGGCTGGGCAGCGCCTGCTGTGCCAGCAGCAAGCCCAGCGTATCCACAGCGCCATGCAAGCAAAATTGAAGCGCATAGCGCTTACCCAGCAAGGGATAGAGCATGATTTCATGCAAAAAATCAGCCGCCAAATGCAGCGCCAGCGCCAGGACTTGGCCTTGCAGAAGCAGCGCCTGGAACTGCTCAACCCCCGCCATGCGCTGCAGCGCGGCTTTGCCTGGCTGACCGATGGTGCAGGTGGCGTGGTCAGCTCGGTGCGGCAAGCCCCGGCAGGCACGGCCTTGCAAGCGCAACTGGCTGATGGGCAGATTGACCTGACCGTGGTGCCACCGCGCCTGCTGTAAAAAGTGTTTTTCGCGCTATAAGTAGCGCTTGGCGTGGCCTGCGCTGCACGGTGCTGCTATTGTTCTTACAATGGTCTGTGTGGCGATTTTTTGCGCTGTATCAAACCAAGTTTGCAATAAATGTGGTTTGGTGCCCAAGGAAGCCGCCCCATTTCCCACAACATCTAACCATCAAGAGGAAAGACTATGGAACACACCCTACCGGCACTGCCCTATGCGATCGACGCCCTGGCCCCCCACTACAGCCAGGAAACCCTGGAGTTTCACCACGGCAAGCACCACAACGCCTACGTCGTGAACCTGAACAACCTGCAAAAGGGCACCGAGTTTGAAAGCATGACCCTGGAAGAGATCGTGAAGAAATCTTCCGGCGGCATCTACAACAACGCTGCGCAAATCTGGAACCACACCTTCTTCTGGAGCTGCATGAAGCCCAATGGCGGCGGCGCACCGACCGGCGCTTTGCTGGACGCCATCAACGCCAAGTGGGGCAGCTTTGACAAGTTCAAGGAAGAATTTGCCAAGTCTGCTGCCGGCAACTTTGGTTCGGGCTGGACGTGGCTGGTGAAAAAAGCCGACGGCAGCCTGGACATCGTCAACACCGGCCCTGCTGGCACGCCGCTGACCACCGCCGACAAGGCCCTGCTGACCGTGGACGTGTGGGAACACGCCTACTACATCGACTACCGCAACGCCCGTCCCAAGTTCCTGGAAGCCTTCCTGAACCATCTGGTGAACTGGGAATTTGCCCAGGCCAACTTCGCTGCCTGAGTGCACCAAGCGCCATAGCGCCATAGCGTAGTAACGCACGCCAAGCCGCTGGGGTTTTCCCAGCGGCTTTGTTTTTTCAAGCGTGGCAAATAAACGACATACTCAAGATGCCTGGGCAAGCTCGGGCAGCCTGCGCAACGGCACGGCTAAACCAAAGTACGAACGGTCTTTTTAACGTTTCTTCCGCTGGGCGTGTGCATGGCCGCAGGTGGTGCAAACCGCTGGGGCGATTGCGGGTATGCCGAGGGACGGCATGGCTCTCGGTATAGTGTTTCAACAAGTTTCACTTCTTTATGCGTCTTTCTCCTTTGCAGCAGCATGTTTGACAAGCTCTCTATTCGCTACAAGCTGGTGGTGCTGCTAAGCCTGAGCCTGGGCTTGGGGCTGCTGGTCTCCGCCTTGGTGGCGCTGTATTCGACGTGGGTGGCCGAACGCCAGTCCTCTTTGCGGGCCTTGCACCAAATTGCCGCTATCACCAGCGAAAACATGCGGGCCGCCCTGGCCTTTGAAGACCGGCAAAGCGCGGCCAAGCTGCTGAGCCCGCTGCATACCGATGCCCATATCCTGTATGCCTGGGTGCAAGACGCATCCGGCCAGGTGTGGGGGCAGTACTACGCCCCCCAGGTCATGCCAACACAGATCGCCGACTGGACCGCAGAGCTGGCCCCCTTGGCCCAGCGCGATGCAGCCGCTGGCGGCCAGGGCCTGCAACAGATGCGGTCGCAGTGGCACTACGTCATCCACCCCGTGGCGTTTGAAGGCCAGCATATCGGCGCGGTGGTGATACTGGCGGATAACACGGCGGTGTACGCCAAGATGTGGCGCTTCATTGCCTTGCAAGGCGGCGCTTCGGTGGTAATTTTTATGGCGGTGTTGTTGCTGGCTTGGTGGCTGCAGCGCATTTTTACCCGGCCCATCCTGGATTTGCTGGCTGCCATGCGCACGATTGCCCGCACCAAGGACTACGCCATGGTGCTGAACACCCACCACACTGATGAATTCAGCGGCCTGTACGCAGGCTTTAACGCCATGCTGCAGGAGATCCGGGCGCGGGACGAGCAGCTCAGCCGCCTGGCCACGACCGATGCCCTGACTGGCCTGGCCAATCGGGGCCACATCCTGCACGTTTTGCACGATGTAGCCCTGCGTGGGCAGCGCCAGGGTACGTGCCTGGGCATGGTGCTGCTGGACATTGACCACTTCAAGCGGGTCAACGACAGCCATGGCCACCCCGCTGGTGACTTGGTACTGCGCGAGGTGGCAGGCATCCTGCAGGCCCACCTTCGCCCGTATGACCGGCTGGGACGCTTTGGCGGGGAGGAGTTTTTCATTGTTTGCGATGGGGCTGGGGAGGACGCTACGGCGGAAGTGGCCGAGCGCATCCGCGCCGCTGTGGCAAACCATGGTTTTTGCCTGGCCGATGGCCAGACGACGCTGCACGTCACCGTCAGCCTGGGCGTGTGGGCCGGGCCGGCTGACCCACAGACACTCGGTGCCGGGATGGAGGCGGCAGACCGCGCGCTCTACCAAGCCAAGCAAGGTGGCCGCGACCGTGTTGGCCGCGCCAGTGCGTGCGATCAGCTGTGATGATTGCGCCCGGCCTACCGCCTTGCGTGCGCCATCTGCTGCAAGCTGCGCGCCTGCGCTACGGGCGCAGCTTGCTGCTGCTGGCCCTGGTGTTGTCACTGGTGTCATTGGGTTTTGGCGCAGGCATTGGCGGGCTGGGCACGGCCTGGGCGCAAAGCCGCAGTACCGAGCTGGAACTCAAGGCCGTGCTGTTGGGCCGCTTTGCCAGTTACGTGCAGTGGCCCGTGCACGGGCCCCGCGATGCCGACGCTACTGGCAATACCCCGGTGTTTACTATCGCCGTGGTAGGGAGCAACCCGTTTGGCGAGCATTTGACGCAGCTGTATGCCGATAAAACCATCCAAAGCAAGCCAGTACGCATCCATTACGCTGCCGGGGTGCAGGATGTGGGCGCAGCCGACCTGATGTTTATCGCCTTGCCCACGGCGGCGGCCCGGCAGGAGGCCATTATTTACGCTTGGCGCCACAACATCTTGAGCGTCAGTGACGCCAAAGGCTTTGCCGAAGCGGGCGGCATCATCCAGCTCAATTTCGTGGGGCAGAACGCCCAAATCAAAATCAATTACGACGCGGCTTTGCGTAGCGGCTTGCACATTGGTGCGCCCCTGCTCTCGATTGCGACCGTGTTGCGAGAAGGCGCGCCATGAAGCGATTACTAAGCCTGTTGCCCCTGTATCTGCTTACTACCTACGCAGCCTATGCCGCTGACCCGGCTGGAGGCGGCCAGCAGCTGTACGAGCTGCCCCTGGATGATTTGCTGCGCGTGCAGGTGCCCTTGAAAGCCAATGTCGGCTCACGCGCAGGCGCCCAGAGTGCGCTGGAAGCGACCGTGCCCATTGACGTCTACACCGCAGAGCAGTTGCTCTCGGCAGGGCAGATGCAATTGACCCAGGCGCTCGCTGCGCTGGTGCCCGGTTTCAATTACCCACGCCCCTCCATTGCCGATGGCACCGACCACGTACCGCCCTTTACCCTGCGTTCGCTCAGTCCCGACCAGGTGCTGGTCTTGGTCAACGGCAAGCGCCAGCATGCCAGCGCTTTGCTGCATACCAACGGCACCATTGGGCGGGGGAGCTCAGGGGTGGACTTGAACACTATCCCTTTGCTGGCCGTTGAGCGGGTGGAGGTGCTGCGCGATGGCGCTGCAGCGCAATACGGCTCCGATGCGATTGCCGGCATCATCAACGTGGTGCTCAAGGGCTACGGCCAGTCCAGTCAGGCCCTGCTGGGCTGGGGGCGCACCACGGCGGGCGATGGTATTGGGCGGCAGGCGGCCTTGTTGCAGACCATGGCGCTGGCGGAAGACGGTTTCATCAACTGGACGGCTGAGCTGCGCGACCGTAGCGCCACCAACCGCGCGGGGCCCGATCCCAACGATGGCCACCGCATCAACCTGCAGTTTGGCGATGCCGATACCCAAGACCTGCTCCTGGCCGTGAATGCCGAGCTGCCACACGGTGATACCACCTGGTATGCCCACGGCCAGCTCGCGCGGCGGCACAGCAGCGCCGGGGCCTTTTACCGCTATGCCAGTAGCGATAGGAATCTGCCGGATATCTATCCCGATGGCTTCTTGCCCAAGATTGCACCGCGCATTACCGACCTCTCTGCCACCTTGGGTGCCAAGGGTATCCTGGGGGGCGGCACGCATTGGAACGTGGCCTATACCGGGGGCATGAACCGGTTTGATTTTTACGTGAAGGACTCGCTCAACCGCTCTTTGGGTCTGCAGACACCGACGGCGTTCAACAGCGGTGGCACTTCCTTGGCGCAGCACACCTTGAACGTTGACCTGCGCCATGCCTGGGGGCCGCATACGCTCTCCGGGGGGTATGAATACCGTTGGGAGGATTACCGCATCCGTGCGGGGGAGTGGGCCTCGTACGTCTTGGGGCCGGATTCGGCTGAGTACCCCGGTGCCCAGGGCTTTGGTGGTTTTGCCCCGGAAAACGCGACCCATGTCAACCGCAGCAGCCATGCCTTGTATGGTGAGTTGGCCTATGCACTGCGGCCCAAGCTGCAACTGAGCACCGCCGTGCGGGCGGAACATTTCTCTGATTTTGGCGCCACAGTCAACGGCAAGCTGGCCTTGCGCTTTCAGCCCAGCACGCATTGGTTGTTGCGCTCCAGCGTCAGCACCGGCTTTCGTGCCCCTTCGCTGGCGCAGTCGCACTTTACGTCCACCAGCATGGTGCGCGATGGTGGCGATATCCTGCAGTACGGCAACTATGGGGTCGATCACCCGGTGGCCCAGGCTTTGGGGGCCAAGAACCTCAAGGCAGAAAAATCCCGGCATTGGGCCTTGGGGGCAGTGTGGCAACCAACGCCAGAGCTGACCGCCAGCGTTGACGGATTTGTCACCGATATTGCCGACCGCATTATGCCCACGGGCTATATCGCTGGCTGGAACCTGGCGCACCTGAGCCCCCAGGCGCAGGCGGTGCTGCAGCAATACGGAGTCGATGGCGCAACCTATTTCACCAATGCAGTGAGCACCCGTACGCGGGGCTTTGACCTGCGCCTGGATTACCAGTGGGACACGGCCCCCGGGCGGCGCTGGCAGCTCAACGCCGCTTACCAGTACGCCAGCACGCGTATCCGCCGTGCCAATGCCGCGCCCGCAATTTTGGGCGTGGGTATGTCGGATTTGATTTTGAGCCCGGACGTGCGGGTAACGATGGAGTCGGGCCAGCCCAAAAGCTCCGTCAAGCTGTGGGCCCAATACAGTACGCCGCAATATGACCTCGCACTCAACCTGAGTCGTTTTGGCAGCTACAAGAGCACCTATGGCGACATTCCCGTGCGCTTTGGTGCACGCTGGACGCTGGATGCCCAGCTTAACTACCGGCTTGGCAAGAACACCACCCTGACTGTAGGCGGAACCAACATCCTGAACACCCGTCCCGCGCAGTGGGGGGCGACGGATGATCCCATCACCGGCGCGGGCAAATCGGTGCGCTATTCCCAATACGCCCCCTTTGGCTACAACGGAGCGGCCTACTACCTGCGGCTGGGCGTGCAGTTTTAAGGAGATAAGGACCGCATCGGGCAAGAAAAAAGGACTTTGCTTGCACAAAGTCCTTTTATTTGGTTGCGAGGGATGGATTTGAACCACCGACCTTTGGGTTATGAGCCCAAGAACCTGCCCTCGGAGAAAGCTAAAAAATCAATAAAATCAAGATTTTGTCTTACCTTGCCTACTCGCATTTTACTGCGATTTACCGAGGTAAGTGCAGCAAAATTGCAGCAACAAGAACGCCGCGCCTATCTGATGAGGTGCGCAGGTAAACAGAGGTCACATATGGGTGAAGTAGCGAGGTGCCCTGTTTTGGCGGACAGGTCAAGCACATGAGAGTAGCTACAACAGCACGTAAATCTAGGTGTCGGTGACGTAGCGTGGAATGCGCACCCTCATGGCCGATTGTTGCGCCCTGATCGCTTGATCTCAAGGGGTAGTCGCACAAATACGGTAAATGGACCGTTTCAGCAGATGGTTTGGAGCTATACCCTAGGCAGTCATTCTGGCTGTGCTTTAAATCGTTTGTGAAGATGCAACAATTCTTAGTCAGCCCCGCCGAGTTGGCGACCATGCTGGGCCTTGCCCCCCGAACTATCTATAACCGTCTACATACGAGGGGCGATCTGCCCCCAGTGATATATCTGGGACGCTTGCCACGTTTTGCCATTACAGATATTCACGAATGGCTGAACGCTAAGCGCAGCAGCGGTTCAAGAGTGACAAATCCGGTATCCGGGCGCCGTGGGCGGCCGATGAAAGCAGCGCAGATAGCGAAGCGCCACATGGGAGGTTTCGCATGAGCAAGCGACCACCTTACGAGCCAATTCAATTCGCACAAAAGCTGGAGAGAACCAAGGATTTTTGCAGTGACAACCAACTGATCTACCGTTGGACAGGGACACATTGGTCGCCCTGTGAAGATCGGGAGATTGAGCGCATGGCAATCCAGTGGCTATGCGAAACCGAATGGTCTGCGACCGCTGCCAACGCCCGTGCAGCAGCTCAGACCGCTGAGCTCTGGCTCCCAAAAAAGTCAGAAGCAACGGACACAGCAGTGCTTCCACTGAAGAATGGTTATTTGCATCTGACCCCTGGTGGGCACGTACTTCAGCCTCACGACAAGGCTGCGGGTCTGCACTATGTGATCGAGTGCGACTACGATCCAGCAGCGCCTGAGCCCATCGAGTTCACCCACTTCCTGCGAACCATCTTGCCGGATGCAAGTGTGCGAGACCGTGTCCAGGAGTACATCGGCTACACGTTATTGCCCGACTGTCGTTTCCAACGGCTTCAGCTGTGGCTTGGCAACGGAGCCAACGGAAAAGGGGTGCTAGCCAACATCGTTCAAGCGCTGCATGGGAAATGTGCGGCAGTTCAGTTGGACTCGCTCGATCAATTCAAGCTTGCAGGGCTTGTTGGGGCAAGCTTGATCTATGCAGATGAAACACCGCAACGTGGCATGAATGAGCAAGTCTTGAAGTCCGCCGTAGCAGGTGAGCTCATGCAAATCGACCGAAAGTATCGAGATCCAATCTCGCTTCGCCTTAAAGGGAAGTGGCTTGTGCTCGCAAACCAATTCCCGGCAGTCACCGATCAAAGCAATGGTCTCTGGCGTCGCTTCGATATCGTGCCCTTTCCAGTGACGATTCCCGAGCGGGACCGAGATCCGCTGCTCTCCTCAAAGATCATCAAGAGTGAGTTGGGCGGTGTCCTGAACTGGGCTTTGGTGGGGCTCCAGCGGCTACTGAGTCGGGGCCGGTTTGATGAAAATCTGCCGGACCCTATGCGCTCAGCCCGCAGAGATGTTCAACAGGAAACGAACAGCGTGCAATCATGGGCCGATGACCTGGGCATCGAGCTCACCATTGCCGTAGAGACACCCAAAACAGATGTGTATGCGAGTTACGTGAGCTGGTGCAAAGCGAATGGTATGTCGCCCGTTGCATCGCCAAAGTTCTGGAAGCGTATGCCCGACACCATGGGCAGTAGTCTGACCGAGAGTAGAAAGACTACAGGAGCAGGGCGCATTCGTACCTGCAATGTCAGCCTGCCGTGACCGACTGGTAGCCCGTTGCCCGGTCAAGAAAACCCGTTGCGATTTCAGCGGGTTTTCAGTGTTGACCAGCTGACCGGGTATCTCTGAAAACTTTTCATGGCCCCTACCGCCAGCACCTGTCCTCTACTTCTTCTTCCGCAATCGACAAGAAAAAGAATGGAAGAAGAAATTTCTGGCGAGTACCCGGTCACTTGGTCAGCACCTAAAACGCTTGACACCACAAGGCTTTTTCATGACCAGATACATACCAGACTTATCCGCGACTTCCCTGTGATCTTCCCAGTCTAGTTCTCTTAGTGCACCCAGGGCGGCAGGCTGTCTCGGGCAGCCTCTAATGCGGCGCCTGCCTGCCGTGAAGCCTCTTTCCCCGCTTACAAAGCTGATCCTGACGCAGATCGGGCCTCCTCCGCGCAGGTCTGCTCTTCGCAACCGTCAAAAACAAGAACGCGGTCTTCTTGTAGCAGGCAGGCCTTGCGCTCCGCTTCGTTACCTCCAACCCGCCTGCTGCCTTGGGTGCAAAAGAGCATCTAAAGCCTTCGCTTGCTCATGACCATCTCAGACTTTGGTGAGTCACTGATCGCTGAGCAACAGCAACTCAGCATCAGCAACAAGATCAGCAGCTGAGCAGCCCAGTGCCCCTGCCAATTTTACGATGGTGTGAAACGTCGGCTGCCGCTTGCCCGTCTCCAGCCATGAGACATAGACACGTTCAATCCCTGCTTCTAGCGCGACCTTTTCTTGGCTGAGCTTCGCTTCCATTCGACGTTGTCGCAGCACGCGACCAAATGCTAGACCAGGCTCCATGCTTCTCTCGCAAAGCTGGAGAAGCTATTGATTACGACATCATTAGTCCTTATACTATTGAATACATTTTGTATCCAATGCGGTAAGGAGCCACATGCCAAAAAAGTTCATAAGAGCCTTCCCAGCTACCATTGTTGCCACCGCTGTTGTGCTGCTAGCTGGATGTTCGACTACAACCAGTGGAGGAGTGCAGTACAAAGCCTCCACCCAAAACGTGATCACGATCCAAGAACAAGCTAACGGTGCAAAGGTGCGTTTGCTGGACTTCACAACCGCAGCAGGCGTGAGCGAATCGCCGTGGTGTCGGGCGAATGGGCCAATCAGCATCGGCAGCGGTAAGTCGCCTGCGCAGTTCATCCATGACGCGTTGCAGGAAGAACTGTTCCTTGCGCAGGTGTACTCGCCAAGTGCGACGACAACGTTGTCAGGTTGTCTTGATGCTATGAAATTCAGCTCGATATCCCCAGCCAATTGGGAAATCAGTCTGACACTGTCGTCTAGCACCGGAGCTAGCTATCAAATCCAAAATCTCTACAAATACAACACAAGCTGGGATGCATTAAGTGCATGCAAAAACGTGGCAGATGCGTTTGCTCCAGCAGTCGCAGATACGTTGAAAAAAGCAGTCTCTGATGCTCGATTCAAAACATTGCTCGCCAAACCACAGCAATAACTCATCACCGACGCTTTGCATTTATAACGCACCAGTACGCAACCACTTCACTTTCAGCATTACAACTTTATCGTTATAAACTGTCACTTGCGGTAAGCGAGCCTGGTGCTTTATTTTATCCAGATATATCGAATAATTGGATGTAAGAATTTCACACTTTCCTAAAACATCCATTCAAAATACTACCGTGAATAATATTTCAAAAGCATGGGCGCAGAAATTTGACCTTATTGAAAAAGCAGGCGGCGAAAAATTAAAAAACATAAAAAATTTATCCTCCAGAGAAAGAATGAAAATTAATTTTAATTTTTTGGCTTTTGTTTTTGGCCCATTTTATTATTTATCAAAAGGAATGTGGAAGAAAGCTATTGCTATCTTGATAGCAGGGATTTTAATAACACTGATATTGTTTTCCATCTTGGCATCAATGAACATCAGGATCGCTCAACTTGGTGTTCTGACTTCCGCATGGTTCGCATCACGCGCCAATATTGATTATTATAGAAAAATAGTAAAAAACGATAATTATTGGTGGTGATAAGAATATAAATTCTAAAAAATTTGGCACTTTAAACATTAATCATCAAATTCAAAACATGAAACTGTATAAAATTATGAAAAAATCTACATTCGTAATTTCTCTGTTATTTATACATATATTTACTCCTGTGCAGGCACTAGAAGTACCGGAAAGCGTTATCGAAAAATATGTTCAGATGAAACTTCCAAAATCTATTGCTGGAGTTAATATTTCATCGGCAAAAATAAAATTACTCAATGCAGATGCCAAGCTATGTGCAGTTGCACGCCCAAAAATCATTCCGAAAGACATTCCATTTTGCGCCACATTGACTCCAACGTGGCGCCAGGAAACAGCATCTCTTCTTGGATTTAATATGCAACTAGATTCATTGGATGCGACAGGGCTTTCTGAAAAACACATCGAAAATACAAAAAAACTTGTAAATCAAACAATATTACCATCTCTTGATGGCATCGAAATCTACAAGGCAGATAATTTTATTGGGAAGCGGGTTTCAGACATAAAAATAAAACCTGGAAAAATTGATCTTGTATTCTAGAAATTAAGTTAATCCGTTCATAAATGAAATATTATATATTAACAGCATTAGTCTGCCTCAATCTCTTGGGTTGTTCAAATGAGAGTGCGTCGCCTTCTGAAAAATTAACACTCGATGTTGCCACAAAGAATGCACGAAATAGCATGGTGCCTGGTACAGAGATCAGGAATATTGTACGAGAAAATGGTTGGCAGGACACTAGCTCTGTTAATATTTATAAAGTTCGCTACAATTATGAGTTAACCTTAACAGAAGACCTCCCTCAAGCAATATTGGAGTTGGCGAAAAATTATGAAAAAGAGGTCAAAGGTAATCTGAAAACCTTTGATACGGAAAAAATCGCTCACTTGGATTCTAGAAATGTTAGTTATTTTCAAATGACGTTAGATTCAATGGGGTGGATGAATAATCAGAAAAATTTCACAGAGAGACGTGACATTTTTCTTGCGAAATGCGACCAATGCATTACCTATTGGAATAGTAATGAGGGAGGAGAAGATGCTACTCTACTTCGACGCTACTCTTATATCAAAGCATGGTCATATTTTGAATATGCAGGATTTAAAGACGATAGCAAAAAAGGCGATGCAGCCCTATGGAACACCACTACATCTTTTATAAAAACAGAAAATGGATGGGTGGAGGCTAATTAGAATCATGTATAGCTATTAATAGCATTAATATTGTACCTTGGTGCATAAGAAACGAATATTCGATATTTTTCCATCAAGGAAAATGATTTATCTTATATTATATTTCAAGGAAAAAATGTCACAGGCTTCAATATAATATTTTCAACTCCAGCCCCCCTGAGGTGCATGGTGCAGAAAATAATCGTCGTTTTGGCTTTCACCCCGATGGCGGCGATCTGCCGTTGGATATTCTCTTCGTGATGAATCTTGCGCCCATGCAGATCCTTGGCATTTGCGGGGGCAGCGATGATTGCCGCGCAAAACGCGGGCAGGTTCGGATAGCCGACCGAGACTTCGGAGCGTGCCGCAAGCACGACGGATTGCAGCATGTGCAGCCTGTTTTTGCCGGTCTTGCGAGAGTTTTCAACCTCCAGCCAGATGCAGCCAGACGCACCGACCAAAAGGCCATCCGGATGCTTGTCGGCAGCTGGCTCCAGCCTGCCGCAGCTGGGATTCCGCCAAGGCCTCAAAGCCATGCTGCGCACGCAGCAGAAACAGTACGCCCACAGCCCACAGGTCGTGCTTCCAACTTGCAGGTGGCTGCCACTTCCCATGCCGGACTTCGCCGTAGCCCGTACCTGCCCGGGCCGCCGGAGCGTGGCCGCGTTCATTCAGCCAGGCTGCCCCCCTTTGCGACAGCACAAACGCTGCGCCCGCATGGCGGCCAGGCAGCTGGCGTGCAATCACGTAGCGAAGCGCTTGCAGTTTGCGCATGTATTTCTCCGCATACTTGCGGGCGTGCTCGTTGTTCGGGTGCATGTACCGCCCGATCTCTTGCGCACGCAGCCAACCGAAGTTGGCGATCAAGCGCAATGCATCGGCTGCATGCTCGCCTGGCTCAAGCGCAGGCATACGCTTCAATGGTGTGGTACTCATACTTGGTATAGCTGATTCGGGCAGCGATACCAAGGGATATTCCTGTTCTTTTTTGAGCAGGAATATCACGCCGCGGTGCGGCCTTCCGTGGCCTCTGCGAGTCGGCCACTCGCGCAGGCTGGGTCAGTTTTCTGCGAAAACTTCCTTGCCGCCTTTGCCTTTTCGCCGTGGCTTCGCCTCGGCTACAGCGCACTGCTGCGCGTGCTCGTAGCGCTTCCCGTGTCCTTCGGACTGCCCTTCGGGCACCGCCTTCGACGGACGGGCATTCGGCCTTTTTCCCCGCCCTGCGGTCGGGTCGCTGTTCGCCCCCCAGTAGCCTTTTGGGACTACTGGGGCCCCGTCGGCGATCCGCTGAAAAAGCCCGAATGCCCGCCCCTCTGCGAGGTCGGGAAGCGGGGCTTTGCCCCCGCTGAGCTTTTGTCCGACCAGTCGCCCTGCGGGCTCCAGCTTGTCGGTCAAAACTCACCGGCTCCCCCACCAGGCCCGCGGCCTGGACCAGGGGCTAGCGCCCCCACTTTCGCGGCTCCGCGCCGACCTCTGCGCTTCGCTTCGGGATCGTCGACGCGGCCCGTGAAAGCGGCTCCCCCGCCAGCGCTGCGTGGCCAACATGATGGCCATGCATGGAGCCTTGATCACTATGAGCCTGCGTAATGCTATTCAGCCTGAAAACGCATAAAAAAAGGGCCCGGGTTACTACACCCGGGCCAAGAGAGGACATCAGAGGAAACATTGAGAGTTGAGACCTGCGTTCGTCAAAGCTTATGACCTTCACACACACTGTTCTCATTTCTGTATAGCACGCGCACTATCCCCATGAGGGGCTTAAACGCAAAGATATTTTTGCATCGAAACTACCTGCGATCAAAGGTAGGTATTGGGTTATCGGACCAAGTGCGTCGAAATAGCCGCCGTCATGCTAGGCCGTGCTGCCTATACATGGTTAGACGATATCAAGCTGTATCGATACGGCAGCGATATCGTTGCGATATCAATCTTGGTATCGATATCAATAACACCGCGAAGGATTTCTAATGACAACCCAACCCTTGACGCAAGCACTGGTTAGCGCGACAGCAAATCGTCTTATGGCTGAAAGCAACAAGCAGCCTTCTAATCGCGAAGTATTGCGTGAAATCGGCTCAGGCAGCCTGACGACTATTACTAAGTTCATGAGAAACTGGCGCAGCGAAGCTGCGGGATTGGGTGCAGCTATTCGGCCATTACCAGAAAAACTATTGCGGGAACTCGAGCAATTGCAGTGCCATAACGAGAAGGCTGTGCGCGATGAGTTAGCAGCAGAGCTTGAAAATGCCTATGACACCGAGCAGCAATTGATTCAAGAGAACGAACAAATGTTAGCCCAGGTTGTCACCTTACAGGCTCAACTGGAGACGGCCCGACAAGAGAGCACCGCTGCTCATGCACAAGTGGCTCAGTTGCAAGCAGATGCAGCAACCCTCAAGCGCGAGTTGGAGAGTGAGCGAGAGACTGCAAATAAGCTGCGCATTGAGCTGGCAAAAGCATCGTTACGCATTGACGAGTCGATACCGCAATTGAAGCAGGAACTGAAGGAGTGCCGAAGTCAGTTGGATCTTGCCCGTAAAATCCAAGTAGACGCCGAGTTGAAAGCGGCTGTTGCCCATGAGCGTGCAGCAGGGTTGACTCAACGGATGAGCGAACTTAAGTGCTGAATGTCTATCCGTGGGCTGCTTCCGGTTTCAAACACACTGGGTTGTAGCCGTTTAGGTACTTGACAGCGAATGACTCAGATCAGCTTCTAGCCGCCTGATCAGCAGCGGTTGCTGCCCCCCATAGCCTCGCTCGCGAGCGTTCGGTCACAACCATATAGCGGTCATCCGAGTACCAAGGCGCGAGTCGGCCCTGCGACGGCTTTCAGGTGAGTAGCCGACGCTGGCTATCGGTATCCACCATGGGACTGCTAGATGTCCGCTACGCAGTGCATGGACAGGCGCTGCCGACCCTGAGCCGCCGTTGAGAAGCGCCACCCGGAAGCTGCCATTGATTTGCTGCCCGCTGGCTCACAGTCCCAAACGTGCTGTTGGAAATCCCTGTCTCTGCCTACTGGTAAGCTATAGTTTGCTGAATTGGCGCGTGCCGGGTTTTGCAGAGTTTTTATACCTGGATGTTTGAACAGACCATCCTCTGCAAAATTATGCCGTAAGCCACTTCCAGGAGAAATCAGTGTTCAGAATATCCCGCACGGTCCAGTTTATCCCGCAGGTTTTGCGGCATATATCACGTGATGCATTAAGAGGTCATCCAAAGTGAGTTTTCCTCTAGAACTAACAACGCAGATCAATAGCCACAATGGCAATTTCATTCGTAAGTTCACTTTAAACCGTGGGCTTACGGTTCTTCTTGGGCCAAACGGATCTGGTAAGACGCACCTTCTGAGGGGGCTCAAGCAAAGTCTTAACCGGCACATGAATGGCAAACATGTGCGCTTCCTTTCCGCTGGCCGAATGGGGTTGCTGGAACAGTACAGGTCAGACTATGACGGGCAACGTGGAGGCACACCAAGATACGACCAAGCAACCTATGGCAGCAAAGGTGATGCAGCACGTAGGCATCAGATGGAAACCTTAACAGGGGATTTCCAAACACTCGCAGAGCGTGCCGATATCCTGATAAAAATTCAGGAGAGATTGCGCAAGTTATTTAAGCGCGATGTGCTGATTGACTGGGATGGAGGAAACCTAAAGATATCCTTTTCCAGGTTGGATATAGAAGCAAAACCATATTCGTCTGGCCGTGAAGCATCGGGCTTAATGCAATTGGTCGGAATACTGGCTGCGCTTTATGACGATGATGTTGGGGCGCTTCTTCTTGACGAACCTGAGGTGTCCTTGCATCCTCAGTTGCAGGCTTTTCTTCTTAATGAAATTATCAACGTTTCAGGGTACCCAGAAGCAGGGAAGAATAAAAAAATTGTAATTATCGCCACGCATTCAACGGAGATGCTTCAAATTCATAGTCCTGAAGACTTGCTATCTCTCGTCTTCTGCTATGACCTTATGGCTGATCCCGTTCAAATTCCAGCCGATGCAGGCGAACTGAAAAACAAGAAAATACAAAACCTAATCGCACGCCTCGGCCAAGAACATAAGTTGTCACTTTTTTCCAAGCGACCTCTATTAGTTGAAGGGCCATCAGATGTAATCATATGTAGCTCACTTGCTGGCAAGCTAGATATGCATCTTGAAGCTGCTGGATCACAACTGCTTCCTGTTATCGGTAAAGGCCAGATGTCGGTCGTTGGCAAGTTGCTGCGGCTTCTTGGAAAGACTCCGGTGGCACTGGCAGACGCAGATGGTATTGCGGATGGAGTTGATCTTGTCAATTCCTACCTTAGTGACAATCCCGCAGCAGATAAGCTTGCAAGCTCGTCGGGATTTGCATCTGCAAACCAAATGGCTAGCGCGATATATGCCGACTATTGCAAATTGCTGGATAGTCGGTGGAGTGAAATTTCCTCCCTCGCCGAAGTCCATCCATACTGGGTGAACCGGAAAACCGGTGAGGAGACACAAGCAAAGCGCCGATCCGCTTTCTGTGCTTTATTCACAACCACTGACACCGGGTTGTCGAAACTGGCAACTGATGACGCATGGACGAACATCAAGGCTAGATTTATTGCCTTGCTGGACTTGCTGGAACAGTGCGGTCTTTTCGTTTTGCGTAAGGGTTCAATTGAGTCCTACTACCTGAGTTCAGATCAATTCACTTCAATTGGTAAGCCAAGTGCAGCCGTAAGTGAAATCGACAGCCTCAATCAGCTTGCGCCTCTAGATATTTATGCCGCCTATTCTGATGTGGTGCGCTGCGTTCAATATGCCTCAGGTGCGGAAGTGATTTGTGAGGCAGATGCACTAAGAGACCTCCTGCTTTCGATAGTTGCTCCAGCACACGCTAGATTCAAGAGTGGCGATTCATCACCAAACTTCAATGTATTAGCCAGATCAATCCTAGGTGAGCGATCAAAAATCTTTGGTCTGGTTGTTGCAGAAGAAAAACTTGTCGTTTCAATTGAGAGCAAGATTCTTAACGTCAAAGGTTTTCCCGTAACTCTTGGGAAGGATGATGACGTACTGAAATGTATCAATGTGGCCCTTGCAACAAATGCATAACCCCGGCAGTCGAGCGGACCTGCGCGAAAAGCCGCGCAGGCCGCTCACTTCCACGTTGAGCGTCCGCTTTCATCTGCCGTCATAGGCTGCTCCTGGCCGATAGTTCCCCCCTGGACATCTTTCCCGATAGCTTCCGGTCGTCACAAGCTCAAAAATCAGGCTCCGATCAATAGTAAGGAGCCGATCATGGAAACTCGTAAACATCCGCATCGGGAAGCCTGGAACAAGGGGAAGTTGGTTGGCCAGAAGGCACCGCTCAAACCTAAGGATATCTGGGCGATCCGCATCCATCTACAAAATGCGCACGCCGTGCGTGACCTCGCCATGTTCAACCTCGCAATCGACAGCAAGCTTCGAGGTTGCGACCTCGTCAGTCTGCGGGTGTGCGATGTGACGCACGGCAACCAGGTACTCTCACGCGCGATGGTCGTGCAGCGGAAGACGCATCGGCCTGTGCAGTTCGAACTGACCGAGCCTACACGCACGGCCGTGGCAGCTTGGATCGCGAAAGTCGGCCTGAGGCCGGAAGACTTCCTCTTTCCGAGCCGGCTGCACAGCTGCCCCCATGTCTCCACCAGGCAGTACGCGAGGATCGTCGAGCGCTGGGTGGTCTCGGCCGGCCTTGATCCGTCCGCCTACGGTACGCATTCCATGCGGCGCACGAAGGCGACATTGATCTACAAGCGAACAAAGAACCTGCGAGCCGTCCAACTCCTACTGGGCCACTCAAAGCTCGAATCTACGGTGCGGTACCTGGGCATCGAGGTCGATGATGCCTTGGAGATCTCTGAGCAGACCGAGATCTAACCTTGGCTAGGCCGCTCGCCCAGCATCTTCGATGTGACGGGCGGCCGCTTACGGCCACGATGCGGAAGGGGTATTATCGGCCAGGAGCGGTTCGCCGCTGCGGCCTTCCGTGCGACGGCTTCAGGCTGGTTGCTGACGGTTAGGGTATTGGCACGAATGCCTGAGAATTAGTCGAAAGCTGCTATTAGATCGTTGATCGAGTGGATGGTCACAAGTCTGCGGTTCGCCAAACAGTGACGCCCGGGCCGCTTCATTGCGGCTGATCACATTGGCGTGCCGCGTGATGCGAAGTACATCTCGACTATTCTGTTACAGTTTGGCTCGGTAGTCCAAACCGGGACCCTTCATATACCAAGCTGAGGAGTAGTTGTGGCACGTCCTCTTCGTAAGCGGAAGCTCGATGGCACCCCTTACTTCAGGCGAGAAAAGGTCGAGAGCGAGATTCAAGCCCTTGCAGGAATCAGCGCCGCAGAACTGGAGCGCCGTGCTGACCTATGGCAGGTCGGCGCCCCTGGATACGTTTCCTCCGAAGCCTTGCTGTACTTTGTGCGCAACGCGGCCTCCGGCGCTCACCGCGAGAAATTGACCGAGAAGCTTCTACTCCGTGTGGCCCGTCGAGTTCCCTCAGTCACCAACGCCGACGGCAAAACGGTCTCGATGACTAGGATGAATATCCGCGAGGCCGTCTGCGACCACTTCGTTGACCTGCTACTCAGCGACCGGAGCCACTACGACGACCGCCTCGACTACTACGAGGTCAACTTCAACAGCGCGGTCGCGGCGGATCGTCGGGACGCGAACGACCGCCACTGGAAGCAGGAGAACCGGACTACTGAAATTGAGACCGAGGATGGAGAGATCTCCGCCCAGGTCGAATCAGCCGTCGGAGACTACAACCCATTCGACGCCGAAGAACTTGACAAAAAAGATTACCGGCTCTTCCTTGATGAGGCGATTGACAGCCTACCTGAGTTCCAAAGGAGGATCGTCGTGATGTGGCGCCAAGACATTCCCATAGAGTCCAACGACCCCTCGGTCAAGTCCATCAGCAAAGTCCTGGGGAAATCGGAGAAGACCGTCCGCACGCATCGCGACAAGGCCTTTGCGTCCTTGAAGCTGCGCCTTGAGCGCAAGGGGAAGAAGTAATGGCTAAGCAGCCACAAATCACCGCAGACGATGTCCTGAGAGCGTTCGCCATGGACTTTGAGCAAGAACACGGTGTGCTGCAGCGATATCTCGCCCAGTACCCAGAGCATTCCTCGGCCCTAATAGACCTCTCCGCGGAGCTGACTCGCGAGTTTGACGACGATGTTCCGCCTAGTGCTGCCGAATTTGACCTCGTCGCGGCAGGCATGGTGCGTCTTCGGGAGAACACGGCAACGCTTCAGTCTCTGCAAGCTGCCCCAGCAAAGGCGTTTGCCGATGCAATCAAAGTGCTGTCCTTACCTATGCAGGTCGGCCTTGCCTTCCGAGAGCGTCGGATAGAGGTCGCAACCTTGCCCCGGCGCGTTCTGACGAAAATGGCTGAAGCGCTGCAGACATCAAACGAGACACTGCTCTCGTACCTCGCTCTTCCTCCTGAGGCTCCCCTGGCTCGTGCAAGGAAGTCAGCCGTCAAGCCAATAGCCCCTGAGAAAGTGCCGTTCGAGAGAGTTTTGCAAGACGCTGGCGTCGACGAACAGAGCATTTCGAACCTCCTCTACGGAGAGTAGTCATGGACCCGATAGAGCTTGCACGGCAGCATGCTCGGCGACTGCACGATGAGGCCGTCCAGCGCGGGCGCAACCCCTGGTCCCCGTACGACTTCGCTGTTGGCATCGCTAACGACCTCGGGATCACCGTTGAGACCTGCGCTCCCGGCGCCGCGATGCTCGATGGTGGCCGAGCCTCCTTTGATCCGGACCTTCCCCTCATTCTCCATGAGAACGAAGGATCACCCTTCGACCAAGCATTCTTGGTTGCGCATGAGCTCGGGCACGCCGAACTGGGTGATGGTGAAGAGGCTCCAGAGCCATCTGCGCACATTGATCCAGCCCGCACCTCGGAAGCAGCTCCTGTCGGGATGGATCGGGTCGTCGACTACAGCCGCCGACAGCGTCGAGAAGTTCAAATGGACCTTTTCGCTAGGGAGCTTCTGCTACCGAGGTCTAGCATCGTTGACTTGCATCTTGTTCAGGGCCAAACCTGTTCTGACATTGCAGGACGTCTAGGTGCTCCCTTCGAAGTCGTCGCTCAGCAGATGCTCGATGCGCTGCTCCTGCCCGCCATTCCGGTCGTCGCTGAAGCCGACCCCGTTGAAATTCCCCTCAACGAAAAGCAGCGTGACGCGGCTCGGCATCGTGGCGCTGCATTCCTGCTTCAGGCCGGGCCGGGAACTGGGAAGACCCGCACGCTCGTTGCACGTGTCGAAAGCTTGCTGGACGAAGGTGTTGACCCACGGCGCATCCTTCTCCTGACCTTCTCGAACAAGGCCGCAGGAGAAATGACCGAGCGGATCGCCTTGAAGCGTCCGAAGGATGCTGCGGCACTCTGCATCGGAACCTTCCATAGCTTCGGCCTGGACATCCTGCGGCGATTCAACGACCGGTGCAGCCTGCCGGCCGATCCCCGCCTGATGGATCGAACCGAGGCTGTTGAGCTTCTTGAGAATGAGTTCCCGCGACTCGGCCTGACCCATTACCGCAACCTCTACGACCCATCGCAGACGGCGGCTGACATCTTGACCGCGGTGTCACGTGCAAAGGATGAAGTTGTTGATGCCGCTGGCTATCAGGTGCTGGCCACAGCTATGCGTGCGGCGGCGACCGACCCGGGCGCGGTGGAAGCCGCCGAGAAGGCAGCAGAGGTCGCCAAGGTCTATGCGCGCTACGAGGAATTGAAGGCAGTCTCCCAGTGCGTGGATTTCGGTGACTTGGTCATGCGGCCGGTGCTGCTGCTGGAAAGCGATGCCGCAGTTCGAGCTCAGCTTCAAAGCGACTATGACCACATCCTGGTCGACGAGTACCAGGACGTGAACCGCAGCAGCGTGCGGCTCCTGGCGGCGCTGAAGCCAACGGGCGTCAACCTATGGGTGGTGGGAGACGCCAAGCAATCCATCTACCGGTTCCGCGGTGCCTCATCGTTCAACATGTCCCGCTTCGGACGTGAGGATTTCCCTGGCGCGGTACGCGACAGCCTGGAGGTCAACTACCGCTCCACCTCGGAAGTCGTCCATGCCTTTTCGACGTTTGCGGCGGGTATGTCTGCAGCCGATGGCGAGCAGGCGCTCGAAGCGGATCGAGGCCCTGGTAGCAAGCTACCCGAGGTCATCACGGTGGGCAGCACACCCTTGCTGACAGCGGCTATCGCTGATGGCATTGAAGAACTCCGCGAAGAGGGATACCGGTACCGCGACCAGGCCGTCCTGTGCCGCGGGAACGACCGACTGTCTGATGTCGGGCGGGAACTCGAGCGCGCAGGCATTCCGGTGCTTTTCTTGGGTAGCCTTTTTTGAGCGGCCGGAAGTGAAGGACCTCGTCGCCATGCTGACGCTCCTTGTCGACCGGCGCGCGATGGGGCTGATCCGGACCGCTTGCTGGCCGGAGTTCACGATGGGCCTGGAAGACGCAGTCCGCGTCTTTGAGCATCTCCGGGGAACCAACGCGGAGCCAGGCGCATGGCGGCTTGGTGCCCCAACCGAGGTAACGCCATCGGGGCAAGAGGCGCTATCAGCCCTCCATGCGGCCCTTGCCGGCTTCGACGCAACGTCGCAGCCTTGGATCGTGCTGGCGACCCTTCTGTTGGATCGAACCAGGCAGGCAGCACGCATTGCTGCCTCGAGCAGCGTACCAGAGCAAGCCCAAGGCATCGCGATCTGGCAGTTCATGAACTTCGTTCGGGTGCAACCGAATGCCCAGGGACTCCCGATCCAGCGGTTGTCCGACCGTGTGCGAAGGCTGCTGCGCCTCAGAGACGATAGGGACCTGAGGCAACTGCCAGCGGCAGCCCAGGGTATCGACGCGGTCCGCCTGATGACGATCCACGGCTCGAAGGGGCTTGAGTTCCCCGCAGTCCACATTGCCGGCGTCAACAAGGACTCGATCCCGGGGTCGCTTCGGACGTCGAAATGCCCTCCACCAGCTGGCCTGGTCGCGGGCGGACAAGGAAGTGCCGAGGAGGTTGCACGGGCAGCCCATAACGAAGAGCAGGAGTGTCTGTTCTTCGTCGCCATGTCCCGTGCAAGGAATCGCCTGGCGTTCTACGGGGCCACCGCAACGGCGTCGGGACGGGCCAGAGCGCTATCGCCGTTCCTTGAGCGGATTGGGCCCGTCAATTCGCGCCCGGTGACGCCGACCACCGTCATGCCTCCTGCTCCCGATGAGGCGATGATTCCTGTCGTCTTCTCCGGTACACCGCGCTTCAGTTCCGATGCAGTCGGGCTCTACGAGTCTTGCGCCAGACGGTTTCTGTACACACACCTGCTGCATGTGGGCGGTCGCCGCCGGACGAGCTCGTTCATGCAGATGCACGAGGCGATCCGCGAGGTCTACCGCACTGTCGTGGCACAAGGGGGCGCACCGACAGGAAAGCTCGATGAGCTGCTCTCGAAAGCATTTGTCACTCACGGTCTGCATGAGCACGGCTACGTCGAGGACTACCGGGCGATGGCGACGACGATGCTCCGATACTTCCTGGAATCCAGAGCGGGAGCGGTTGTGGAAGCACCGACCGCGCTTCGTGTCTCGTTCGGCGACCACGAGGTAGAGGTCACCCCAGACGAAGTCCTGGTGCGAAACGGCATCAGGACCTTGCGTCGGGTGAAGACAGGCCACGCGTCCAGTGGCGACGGCAAGGACGTTGGGGCCGCAGCCTTCGTGCTGGCCGCCAGGGCCGCATTCCCCGACGCCAGCATTGAGCTCGTCTACTTGGCAGACGCTGAATCCAAGCCGTTGACCCTCTCCCCCAAGGAGCTGAGCAACCGCCAGGACAAGCTGGGTGACATCTTCCGTGGCATCCGGGCTGGCCAGTTCAAGACTGAGGCATCGGACGCAATTTGCCCCAACTGCCCGGCCTTCTTCGTATGCGGTGCGGTACCGCCAGGCACGCTCTCAAAAAACTTCTGAAGAAAGTTTACCGGCGACGTCCGGTGGGTCCGATTGGAGGGTTGTAGGCGGGAAAAACCTCGCTACAGCAACCATAAGGACCCTATGAAACATCCTGATTTTGACGACGTTGGCGATGCGATCCGTGAGGACCGTCCTCTGCGGGAGGCTACCGCCTACCGTATCCGCTTTGGCTTGGAAGGCCTGACCTTCCGCCACATCGACGTGCCGGACCCGGTACCCACCGGCCGGCAAATCTTGTCCAGCGCGGGCCTGGACCACCGCGCTGACTACATCCTGTTCGCTTACCTGGATACCGGTGACTTCGAGGACGTCCGCCTCGACGAGACCTTCGACCTGCGCGGCAAGGGCGCTGAACGCTTCATCGCGTTCAAGTCCGACCGCGACTTCAAGTTCTCGCTGAACGACCGCCAGCTTGCCTGGGGCCGCACCGACATGCTGGGCAGCGTCCTGTACGACCTCGCCGACACGTCGCCGGATGAAGCCGTGTTCCTGGAGGTTCGCGGCGGTGAAGACCTCCTGATCGACCCGGACGAGCGCATCAACTTCGACGCGCCTGGTATCGAGCGTTTCATCACCGCGCCCAAGCCGGATACGGGCTACGTCATCTTGGTCAACTCTGAAGAGAAGACTGTGCCGGACAAGCACGTCACCTTCGAGCAGGTGGTCAAGCTGTACTACCCGAACGCAGCCGGCGAGACCAACGTGAAGTTCTCGATGACCTACCGCAATGCGGCCTCGCTCCCCCACGCTGGCGAGCTCGGCGAGGGCGGCTCCGTCGAAGTCAAGAAGAAAGGAACCATCTTCAATGTCACGCGCACTGTTCAGTCTTAATCCCGACCTGGCCCGCCTTCGTTCGGAGGGTTACTTCATGCGCATCCAGGGGAGCCTCCTGGTGATGCTGGAGGTGCCCTATGTCGACGCGCAGCGCCAGGTGCGCTTCGGCACGCTGTCGTCGGCTCTTGACCTGGCTGGCGACCGGACCCGCAAGCCCGAAACGCACGTCATGAACTGGGATGGAGACTTCCCATGCAATGCCGACGGGGTGCCTCTGCAGGGCATCTCGCATGCCGAGCCGAACACTGACCTCGGCCACGGGCTCAAAGCTCGGTTCACGTTCTCCAGCAAGCCAAGCGATCAGGGCTACCCGGACTACTACGCCAAGATGTCGACTTACGCAACCATCGTGTCCGGACCAGCTGCGGTGCTGAAGTCGGGCCTTAGCCCGCGCGTGTTTCGCGGTAGCGACGAGGAAGATGAGGCCAGCGTCTTCAACTACCTCGACACGGCCTCTAGCCGCGTCGGGATTGGCGCGCTGGCCGCTAAGCTTGAGAAGGAGGTCGTGGCCATCATCGGTCTTGGCGGTACGGGCGGCTACATCCTCGACTTTGTGGCGAAAACGCCCGTGAAGCAGATTCGCCTGTTCGACCCCGACGTCTTCCTGTCGCACAACGCCTTCCGCGCACCTGGTGCGCCGACCCTTGAGGACCTGCGGGATGCCCCGATGAAGGTGCATTACCTGAAGGGCATCTATGGACGCATGCACCGCTTCATCGAGGCGCACCCGGTGAAAATGAAGGCAGAGACGCTCGGCCTGCTGGACGGCATCACCTTCGCGTTCCTCAGCATGGACGCCGGCGAGGAGAAGCACGCCGTCGTGACCAAGCTCGAGGCGCTAGGTGTTCCCTTCATAGACGTCGGCATGGGCCTGGAACTCACGAACGGCAGCCTTGGAGGCATCCTGCGCGTCACCACCAGCACGCCTGAGAAACGCGAACACGTTCACCAGGGCCGCGTCTCCTTCGCTGGAGGCGGTGACCAGGACCTGTACGCGTCCAACATCCAGGTGGCCGACCTGAATGCTCTGAACGCGTGCTTGGCAGTGGTGAAGTGGAAGAAGCTGCGCGGCTTCTACCGGGACCTGGAGCAGGAGCACCACTGCACTTACACCACGGACGGCGGCATGTTGCTGAACGGAGACCAATCGTGATGCGGCACCACACCCTGGAGCACCGGTTCGTCCGAAACGTGCCACGCGAACTGGAGCCTGGAGTGCTGTACATCTCGATGGAGTACGCAACAGCGGTGCACTCATGCTGCTGTGGTTGTGGTGAGCGCGTGGTGACACCGTTCACTCCAACCGACTGGCATATGACCTTCAACGGCGAATCCGTCTCGCTTCACCCTTCTGTGGGCAACTGGAACCAGAAGTGCCGGTCGCATTATGTGATCCGGCAGGGACGCGTGCTGAAGGCTGGCCCCTGGTCTAACGCGCAAGTTGAAGCGGAGCGCCGCCGAGACAAGAAAGCCAAAGCCGCGCATTACGGTGGCAGCGGCGAAATGCGCTCGACGGTTCAACAGCCGACCATACTCGCATCTGAACCCGAAGTAGCCTATCAAGAAAGGGGGGAGCGCTCCCAAAGTTTGTGGTCTCGGTTAAAGAATTGGCTTGGCCATTGACTCCAATCCGTTGCTCAACGCTCGCAACATCGCTGGAGCACGCTGCGGTCAGTGACTGCCTCCTGGCAAAACCGGAACATCGACTTGGAAGCATGACTGGCCGCAACCGCTGCACACTGGTTATCTTTAGTCAAAGTTCGGGTGACAGCAATGGGGCGATTTTGGGCTGCCGCGAACGACTGCTGAACGGCCCAAATTTCTGGGTCGTCGGTGCTCCAGATCCTGCAACAGATGAACGACGGTTCCAAGCCTCTTTCTGCCCTAGCTAGGCCGGCGGCTTCGCAGCGAATCTACCAAGGGTGGCCCAATGCTGCCTACTCGTTGTGAAAACGGGTTACTGTCGGCTGGCGAGAAAATAGCGACAGCGAACGAATTGAATCATTTGCATTGAAGCGATGACTAGGGAGGGAAACGAATTCAACCGAATGAAATACGTCAAATGAAGAAAGTAGCGTAGTAAAAGATTAACCAGTCGAAAGCAACTTCGTGCCATCTCGTCTCAATAGAGTCCTACTGATCAACACGCGCACCAGCGGTAAGATTCCGTCTGGAGCGATCAATGAACTAAACCCCCAAGGCGGGGCGGCTCGTCACCGGCGAGAACTCCGTTGGAAAGACCACCACCCAGCAGATCTTCGCCCTGTTCCTTGGCAGCAGGCCCAGCCATATTGTTGAAGCAGGCAGCGGCAACTTGCCGCAGCTCCAGTTCGTGCTTCCGACACCTCAGAGCGCCATCGTCTTCGAGTACCAGCGCGGTGAAGGCGAAGACAGCACGCGTTGCGTCGCCATCCGGCGCGCATCCAACGGTGATGGCGCCGACTATCGATTCTTTAAGGGGCCATTCCGGGAAGAGTTTTTTCTTAGCGAGACCGCGGATGGTAAGCGCGTCTTCGTGGATGACGTTGGATTCATGGAGCAAGCACGCAGGCACGGCGTGTCGCCAGAGCGCATCCTGTCCACGCCTGAATACTGCTCCGTCATTCTTGGTGCCCCAACCAATACCAAGCGTGGAGTAGCACTCCGGGCAATGAGCACGGAATACTCCTACGGGAAAAAGCGCCTCCAGCATCTAGACCGCTTGGTCGCGGCAATGGTCAAGGAGCGGATCGACTTTCGCGACTTCATCAACGTGGCCCTATCCATCGTTGAGGAGTCCATTGGCCGGAAGGCTGAAGGGCAGGTTCGCAAGCTGCCGCAGGGCAAGAAGCAGATCTCCTTGTGGCTTGAGAACGTAGACGCCTGCAAGAACGCCATCAAGCAAGATAGTGAGGTCGAAAAGCTGCGTGTTCAGGCCAACACCTACGAGCAGCACGAAACCCAATTGCGCTCTTACCGCGCTGACGTTCAGCACCTCACTGCAGAAAACGGGAAGCGCACCAAGGAGGCCAATACCAAACTGGGCGAGTTAAAGAAAACTCGCGATAACGCTGTTGCTGTCGAAAACAAGGAACTAGGCGTGAAGGAGTCGGCCGCAAACATTGCACTCAACGAGCGCCGAGCGGCAGAGACGCTCTTCGAGACAGAGAATCAACCATTCTTCACGAGCTGTAGCGAGAACGGCAGACAGCAAGATCAATTCTTCCCTAACGGTCTTGCCTAACACTTCTTCGCCAAGGCGCTCCTCTCTGTAATCGGAGAAGTCGGCGGATTGCAGGGCGGCAAGGCGTTGAAGTGCGATAGGGTGAGCAATGAGCCGTTTGAGACGAGAGCGCTCTGGTCCTTGGCCTCGTTTTGTTGGAGTCACCTCTTTGCCGTAGCGTTCTAGAAGTTGTCCTAGAGTCGTGCGCTCTACTTCAGAACGATCAGCGAAGATGCCTCGGCGCATCTCAGACTCAACTGTCGCGGCCCAATCGCGAGCATCGCGCATGGTCTCAAAAGTTCTGGCCTGCGTTGGGAACCCTACTCTACGAATGGTTGCTTGATACTGATGCGGGCCGCGTTTGGTGAAAGTTGCCATCCCTTGTCTCCGGTTGGTTTGCCGGAAGGGGACGTCCCTACCGGGACAAGGTATAGGGAAAAGTGCAGCAAAAGTGCAGCGATAATTCCAAGAAAAACCAAAAGGGGTTACGACAACGTCGTAACCCCTTGATTCTATTGGTTGCGAGGGATGGATTTGAACCACCGACCTTTGGGTTATGAGCCCAACGAGCTACCAAGCTGCTCCACCTCGCGGTATTTTTTGCTGGTTGATCTGGTGCCCGGGGCCGGAATCGAACCGGCACGCCTTGCGGCGGGGGATTTTGAGTCCCCTGCGTCTACCAATTTCACCACCCGGGCGATCAATCAGTGAAGCTGCAATTATGGCATATATTTTTGTGGCACAGTTATAGCCATGCAAAAAAAGTACCCCACCATTGAATCGACGATAGGTGCCACCCCTTTGGTGGCGTTGCAGCGCATTGGTGCCGAGTTCCACGCTCCGCGTGGCAACGTGGTGCTGGGCAAGCTGGAGGGCAACAACCCGGCGGGTTCGGTGAAAGACCGGCCCGCGCTGTCGATGATCGAGCAGGCGCAGCAGCGCGGCGAGATTCGTCCGGGCGATACCTTGATTGAGGCCACGTCGGGCAATACCGGGATTGCGCTGGCAATGGCCGCAGCGATTAAGGGCTATCGCATGGTGCTGATCATGCCGGAGGATTTGTCTGTCGAGCGGGCGCAGACCATGAAGGCCTACGGCGCAGAGCTGGTGCTGACGCCGCGCAGCGGTGGCATGGAATACGCCCGCGACCTGGCTGCGCAAATGGTGGCGCAGGGCAAGGGCGTGGTGCTGGACCAGTTTGCCAACCCTGACAACCCCCTGGCTCACTACAGCGGCACGGGCCCGGAGCTGTGGGCGCAGACCGAAGGGCAAATTACCCACTTTGTCAGCGCCATGGGCACGACCGGCACCATCACCGGCGTGGCCAGGTTCTTGAAAGAGCAAAACCCGGCGGTGCGCATCATTGGGGCAGAGCCGGCGGCTGGTTCGCGTATTCCGGGCATTCGCAAATGGCCGCAGGAATACCTGCCGAAAATCTACGACCCCCAGTTGGTCGATGAGCTGATCACCGTCACCCAGGACGATGCTGAGGACATGGCCCGGCGCATGGCCCGCGAGGAAGGGATTTTTGCGGGTATTTCCGCCGCCGGGGCGTGCTGGGTGGCGCAGCAAATTGCCCAGCGCGAGCAGCATGCGACGATTGTGTTTGTGGTGTGCGACCGGGGCGACCGTTATTTGTCTACCGGCGTGTTCCCGGTGTAATGGTGTAATTGAGGCTAGACCGAATCAGCCAACAAGGATTTCAGCGATGGATATTCACCAAGAAGTAGATGCACGGGGCCTGAACTGCCCCCTGCCGATTTTGAAAGCCAAGAAAGCCCTGGCGCAGATGCAAAGCGGGCAGATTTTAAAAGTGGTGGCCACCGATACCGGCTCGCTCACCGACTTTCAAGCCTTTGCCAAGCAAACCGGTAATGAGTTGATTGAGCAGAAAACCGAAGGTGCGGAATTTATCCACCTGCTGCGCCGCCGTTAAAGCGCTGTTCAGCACAATGAAAAAAGGCTGCTTTGTATAAGCAGCCTTTTTTCGTTTTACAGCGCCAGGCTTTGCAGGTAGTGGCGGAAGTGTTCGCCCACCTGCGGGTGTTGCAGGGCCAGCTCCACCGTGGCTTCTAAAAAACCTTCTTTGCTACCACAATCGTAGCGCTTGCCGCTGTATTGGTAAGCGTAGACAGTCTCATGGGCCATGAGGCGGGCAATGGCGTCGGTGAGCTGAATCTCTCCGCCCACGCCGCGCGGCTGGTTGCGGATTTCTTCGAAGATGCGCGGCGTGAGCACATAGCGCCCGGCCACGCCCATGCGCGAGGGAGCCACTTCGGGGGCTGGTTTTTCGACGATTTCATCGACGCGGATCAGCGGGCCACCGGCGGCCTCGCCCTTGACGATGCCGTAGCGCTTGGTGTGCTCCTGCGGCACTTCCTGCACGGCGAGCAAAGAGCGGCCTTGCTTTTCAAAGGCCGCCGTCATTTGCGCCATGACGCCGGGGCCGCCAATACCGTTTTTCGTGGTGCCCACCATCAGGTCATCGGCCAGCAGCACGGCAAAGGCTTCGTTGCCCACCAGCGGTTCGGCGCACAGCACGGCGTGGCCCAGGCCCAGGCTGCGCGGCTGGCGCACGAACAGGCAGTTCATGTCCTGCGGGGCGATGCTGCGCACCAGGTCGAGCAGGGCGGTTTTGCCAGCAGCTTCCAGTTCGCTTTCCAGCTCGTAGGCGGTATCGAAATGGTCTTCGATGGCGCGTTTGCTGCGGCCCGTGACGAAGATCATGTCGCGGATGCCGGCCTCATACGCTTCTTCCACGGCGTACTGGATCAGGGGTTTGTCGACCACGGGCAGCATTTCCTTGGGGCTTGCCTTGGTGGCAGGCAAAAAGCGGGTGCCCAAACCGGCGACAGGAAATACGGCTTTACGCACGCGGGTAGTGTTCATGAGCGGTACTTTCTTAAAAAAAGAGAGCTGCTTGCGCTCGCAATACAAGGGTTTCATCATCAAAACTCTCTGAAATCCTTGTGTAGTCAGCGCAAACAGCTCCTTTTTTTGTAGATTTTGCAGATCAACCCAAGCGGGCCAGTTGTTCCTGCACGCGGGTCAAGGTGGCGCTGAAGTCGGCCAGGCGTTTTTTCTCCTGCTCCAGCACGGCGGCGGGGGCTTTGGCGCAGAAGGCTTCGTTCGAGAGCTTGCCGTTGGCCTTGGCGATTTCGCCTTGCAGGCGGGCCGCTTCCTTGCCCAGGCGGGCTTTTTCGGCGGCCACGTCAATTTCCACAAACAGCGCCAGGCGGGCGTTGCCGACCACGTTGACCGGGGCGTTTTGCGCCTCTTTCTCCCAGGCGGCGGCATCGTCAAAGACTTGCACGTCGCTGAGTTTGGCCAGGTTTTTCAGCACCGCTGCGTTGGCGCGCAGGAATTGCGCGTCCTCTGCCGTATCGGCCACGGCCAAGAGCGGCAGGCGCTGCGCGGGGGAGACGCCCATTTCGCCGCGCAGGGTGCGGCAGGCATCGACCAGGGCCTTGAGCTGCTGTACATAGCTTTCGGCAGCTTCGTCGATTTTTTCCGGCTGGGCTTGGGGGTAGGCGGCCACGGCAATGGATGCGCCGGGCAGGCCGGCCACGGGGGCCACTACCTGCCACAGTGCCTCGGTCACAAACGGGATGATGGGGTGGGCCAGGCGCAGGATGGCTTCCAGCACGCGAATCAAGGTGCGGCGCGTGGCGCGTTGCTGGGCCTCGGTGCCGGTTTGGATTTGCACCTTGGCAATTTCCAGATACCAGTCGCAAAACTCGTTCCAGACGAAGTCGTAAATCGTGTTGGCCACGTTGTCCAGGCGGTAATCGGCAAAGCCTTGGGCCACTTGCGCTTCCACCTTTTGCAGGCGCGAGACGATCCAGCGGTCAGGCTGGCTAAAGTCCAGATAGCCGCTGTGGCAGCCCTGGGTGGTGTCCAGGCCGCAGTCCTGGCCCTCGCAATTCATCAGCACGAAGCGGCTGGCGTTCCACAGCTTGTTGCAGAAGTTGCGGTAGCCCTCGCAGCGCTTGCTGTCAAAGTTGATGCTGCGGCCCAGCGATGCCAGCGCGGCAAAGGTAAAGCGCAGCGCATCCGCACCGTAGGCGGGGATGCCGTCGGGAAACTCTTTTTCCGTGGCCTTGCGTACTTTGGGCGCGGTCTCCGGGCGGCGCAAGCCCTGCGTGCGCTTGTCCAGCAGAGGTTCCAGCGCAATGCCGTCAATCAAATCGACCGGGTCGAGCACGTTGCCCTCAGACTTGCTCATTTTCTTGCCCTGGGCGTCCAGCACCAGGCCGTGGATGTAGACATGCTTGAACGGCACGCGCCCGGTGAAGTGGGTGCTCATCATGATCATCCGGGCGACCCAGAAGAAGATGATGTCGTAGCCCGTGACCAGCACGGAGGAGGGCAGGTACAGGTTGTAGTCGTCGGTGGCGGCAGTGCCTTGTTCGGGCCAGCCCATGGTGGAGAAGGGCACCAGGGCGCTGGAGTACCAGGTGTCGAGCACGTCTTCGTCACGCTTCAAGGTCTTGCCGGGGGCTTGTGCCTGGGCTTCGGCTTCACTCTTGGCGACGTAGACCTTGCCGTCCTCGTCGTACCAGGCGGGAATCTGGTGGCCCCACCACAGTTGGCGGCTGATGCACCAGTCCTGGATGTTGTTCATCCACTGGTTATAGGTATTGACCCAGTTTTCCGGCACGAACTGCACCTGGCCGGATGCCACTGCGTCGATGGCTTTTTGTGCAATGGATTTGCCGCTGGCGTCCCCCGTGCCGTCCTTTCGCACCTTGTTCATGGCGATGAACCACTGGTCGGTCAGCATGGGCTCAATCACTTGGCCGGTGCGGGTGCAAATGGGCACCATCAGCTTGTGTTTTTTGATCTCCACCAGCAGGCCCAGCGCTTCCAGGTCGGCCACGATGGCTTTACGGGCGGCAAAGCGATCCAGGCCCCGGTATTTTTCCGGTGCGTTGTCGTTGATGGTGGCGGTCAGCGTCAGCACGCAAATCATGGGCAGGCCGTGGCGCTGGCCCACGGCATAGTCGTTCTGGTCGTGCGCGGGGGTGACTTTCACCACGCCGGTGCCGAAGGCGCGGTCGACGTACTCATCGGCAATCACCGGGATTTCGCGTTCGCACAGCGGCAGCTTGACGCTCTTGCCGATCAGGTGCCGGTAGCGCTCGTCCTCGGGATGCACCATCACGGCCACGTCGCCCAGCATGGTTTCCGGGCGGGTGGTGGCAACGACGAGCTGGCCCGAGCCATCGGCCAGCGGGTAGGCGATGTGCCACAGCGAGCCGTCTTTTTCCTCGCTTTCCACCTCCAGGTCGGACACCGCCGATTGCAGCACCGGGTCCCAGTTCACCAGCCGCTTGCCGCGGTAGATCAGCCCTTGTTCGTACAGCTTGACAAAGGTTTCCGTGACAACCTTGGACAGCTTGTCGTCCATGGTGAAGTATTCGCGGCTCCAGTCCACCGTGTCGCCTAGGCGGCGCATCTGCGTGGTGATGGTGTTGCCGGATTTTTCCTTCCATTCCCACACTTTCTTCACGAATTCGGGGCGGCCCAGGTCGTGGCGGCTCATGCCTTGCTCTTGCAACTGGCGCTCCACGACGATTTGCGTGGCAATGCCGGCGTGGTCGGTACCGGGAATCCAGGCGGTGTTAAAGCCCTGCATGCGGTGGTAGCGCGTCAGGCTGTCCATGATGGTTTGGTTAAACGCATGGCCCATGTGCAGCGTGCCCGTCACGTTGGGCGGGGGCAACTGGATGGCAAAGGCCGGGGCACTGGCATCGGGCTGGCCCGTGCCGCGCACGCCGGCTGCGCCGTAGCCGCGCTGTTCCCACTCTGGGCCCCAATGGGCTTCCAGGGCGGCGGGTTCAAAGGATTTGGAGAGGCTCTCCAGGCCGGGTTGGGCAGGGATATCGGTCATGAATAGGAGTTGTAGTACGTGCAAACGGCATCCCGCAGGATGCCGCCGCATGCAAGGAATAAAGAAAGACGGATGGCGGGATTTTAACGACCTGATACGGGCCGCAATTTACTGGCGCTCGCGCAAGGTCTCCAGGTGGATATTTGTCTCGGTATGGCGAATGCCTTTGATGAGTCGAATGCGCTCCAGCACGCGCGACAGGCCCGCGGGGCTGTCGGCCTGCAGCTCGGCCAGCAAATCCCACTGGCCGTTGGTGGCGTGCAGCGCTTGCACGCCGGGCTCGCCCAGCAGGCTGGCCGCTACCTGCCCGGCGGCATTGCCTTCGATGGTGATGCTCATCCACGCCTGCAGCGCCGTCGTAGCCACGGCGGGGCGCAGGCGCAGGGTGTAGCCGACGATGGTGCCGTTGTCCTCCAGCTTGCGTAGCCGGTTGGTGACGGTGCCGCGCGAGACACCCAGGCGCGCCGCCAAGGTGGCCACGCTTTCACGGGCGTTGTGGCGCAGCATGGCAATCAGGCGTTGGTCGGTGTCGTCTAGGTTGTGCATTGTGTCAATCTACCTTGTGTAATCTGTCAAAAATAGCGGCATTGTGCTGCATTGTGGCCGCTTCCCATTGACAGCCGCTGGTGGGAGACTGTGCAAGATCACGAAAACAACTTGGAGGAGACCCTATGCCCAGCCCTACCGCCCGCACCGCCGCCCAGGTGCAGACCGACTTTCTCAGCGCCAGCGACGCCGCCCGCCTGGTGGCGCGCGTAGGCATTTTGCAAGTGCTGCGCAGAGTGACCCAGGCCGTGGAAGAGGACTACCTGCGCTGGCAAGACTTTGACAAAACTGCCCGCACCGCCGCGCATTCGGAAAACGGCGTGATCGAACTCATGCCCGTGGCCGATACGCGCGATTACGCCTTCAAATACGTCAATGGTCACCCCATCAACACCCGCCACGGCCTGCCGACGGTGATGGCCTTCGGCGCCCTGGCCGATGTGCCCACTGGGATGCCGCGTTTTGTCAGCGAACTGACGCTGACCACCGCGCTGCGCACGGCCGCCACGTCGGTGATGGTGGCGCGGCGCCTGGCCCGCGCCGACAGCCGCAGCATGGCGTTGATCGGCAACGGTTCGCAAAGCGAGTTTCAGGCGCTGGCCTTCATGGGCCTGCTGGGCGTGCGCGAACTGCGCCTGTTCGACATCGACCCGGCCACCTCGCAAAAGCTGCTGCGCAATCTGGAGCCTTTCCTGCACGAGTTCGGTGCCACGGCGCAGGTTTACCCCGGCGTGCCGGAGGCCGTGCGCGGCGCGGACATCGTGACCACGGTGACGGCGGACAAGGCCTACGCCACCATCCTGCCCGCCAGCATGGTCGAGCCGGGGATGCACATCAACGCCGTGGGCGGCGACTGCCCCGGCAAGACGGAATTGGAGGCCGACGTGCTGCACCGCGCCGACGTGTTTGTGGAATACGAGCCGCAAACCCGTATCGAGGGCGAATTGCAGCAAATGCCTGCCGATTTTTCCGTGACCGAGTTCTGGCGCGTGCTGCAGGGGCAGGCAGCGGGGCGCACCTCGGCGCAGCAGGTCACCGTGTTCGATTCGGTGGGCTTTGCGCTGGAGGATTACTCCGCCCTGCGCTCCATGCACGCCCTGGCCCGCAGCGCCGGGCTGCTGGCGCAGATCGAGCTGATTCCCTCGCTGGATGACCCCAAGGACTTGTTTGCCGTGGTGCGGCAAGCCCAGGCCACGCAGGCCAGCCTGAATGCCGCCCGCAAGGCCGCCTGAATTTGTCGAACACGCCATTTTGGAGTTACGCCATGAACCACCAACAACCCTCTCCCCAGCAAGCAACCCAGGTCGCCCTGATCGGCGTGCCCACCGACGTCGGCGCATCGCGCCTGGGCGCGGCCATGGGGCCGGACGCCCTGCGCGTGGCCCAGCTCGGCCCAGCACTGGCGCACCTGGGTGTGCAGGCGCATGACCTGGGCAATCTGGCCGGCCCGCCCAACCCGCGCGGTGAGCGCGATGCGGCTGGCATGCGCAACCTGGCCGAATGCCTGGCCTGGAACCAGATCACGCACGATGCCGTCTGGCAGGCGTTGCAGCAGGGGCGCCTGCCCATCATGCTGGGCGGCGACCATGTGCTGGCCACCGGCTCGATCAGCGCCGTGGCCCGCCACTGCCGTGCCAAGGGCCAGCGCCTGCGGGTGCTGTGGCTGGACGCGCATTCGGATTGCAACACGCCCGACAACTCGCCCAGCGGCAACATGCACGGCATGCCCGTGGCCAGCCTGTGCGGGCTGGGGCCGCGTGCGCTGGCGGAAATGTCCGGCCAGTTGCCGGCGCTGCCCGCATCGGCCTTCTGCCAGATCGGCCTGCGCAGCGTGGATGCCTATGAAAAGCACATGATCCGCGAGCTGGGCCTGCAGGTGTACGACATGCGGGCCATCGACGAGCTGGGCATGCGCGAAGTCATGCGCCGCGCCCTGGCCGACCTGGGGCCGGACGACCACCTGCACCTGAGCTTCGACGTGGACTTTCTCGATCCCGAGATCGCCCCCGGCACGGGCACCCCGGTGCGCGGCGGCCCCAACTACCGCGAGGCCCAGTTGTGCATGGAAATGATTGCCGACACGGGCCGCCTGGGTTCGCTGGACATCGTGGAGCTGAACCCGGCCCTGGACCTGCGCAATCAGACCGCCGAGCTGGTGGTCGATCTGGTGCAAAGCCTGTTCGGCCAAAGCACGCTGGTGCGGCCATAGCCCAGCGCTGACTTCTCAGAACGTGTTCACGTTCTCAAAAATCCTGCACGAAAGACATAAATAGATGACAAATACCGAGACAACGCAGCAGGAGCCAGGCGGTGAACTGCGCCGCTCCCTGAAGGCACGCCACTTATCCATGATCGCCATCGGCGGCTCCATCGGCACGGGGCTGTTCGTCGCCTCGGGCGCCAGCGTGGCCCAGGTCGGGCCGGGCGGGGCGCTGCTGACCTATCTGGTTATCGGCCTGATGGTGTTCTTCATCATGACCAGCCTGGGCGAGATGGCGACCTTCATGCCCGTTTCCGGCTCGTTCGCCACCTACAGCTCGCGCTATGTGGACGAGGGCTTCGGCTTTGCGCTGGGCTGGAACTTCTGGTTCTCCTAGGCCGTCACCGTGGTCGTCGATCTGGTGGCCGCCCAGCTCATCATGGCTTATTGGCTGCCGGACATTCCGGGCTATTGGTGGAGCATGGGCTTTCTGGCGCTGGTGTTTTTCCTCAATGCCTTCTCAGTGCGGGGCTTTGCGGAAAGCGAATACTGGTTCTCGCTCATCAAGGTGGTGGCGGTGATCGTCTTCATCGGCACCGGCTTGCTGATGATTGCGGGCATCCTGCACGGCGGCGCGGACGTGGCGGCGAACTGGACGGTGGGCGATGCGCCCTTTGTCGGCAACTTCGCCACCATGGTCAGCGTGGCGATGATCGTAGCCTTCTCGTTTCAGGGCGTGGAGCTGATCGGCATTGCCGCCGGCGAGTCGGAAAACCCGCGCAAGAACGTGCCCAAGGCCGTGCGCCAGGTGTTCTGGCGCATTCTGCTGTTCTACGTGCTGGCGATTGCGGTCATCGGCTCGCTCATCCCCTATACCGACCCGCACCTGCTGCGCAACGACGTGAACGACATTGCCGTCTCGCCCTTCACCTTGGTGTTCGAGCGGGCGGGCCTGCTGTCGGCGGCTGCGGTGATGAACGCGGTGATCCTGACCTCGGTGCTGTCGGCGGGCAACTCGGGCATGTACGCGGCCACGCGGATGCTCTACACCATGGCGGTGGAGGGCAAGGTCCCGCGCATCTTCAAGCGCGTACACGCCAACGGGGTGCCGGTGTTTGCCCTGGTGGCTACGGCGGTGCTGGCGGGGCTGTGCTTTCTCAGCTCCGTCTCGGATGCGCAGATCGGCTACATCTGGCTCATCAACACGGCGGGGATGACGGAATTCATCGTCTGGATGGGCATTTCCATCAGCCACTACCGCTTTCGCAAGGGCTATGTGCTGCATGGCTACGACCTGAACGATCTGCCCTACCGGGCAGGCCAGTTCCCGCTGGCCCCGATGCTGGCCTTTACCATGTGCCTGGTCATCACGCTGGGGCAGAACTACCAGGCGTTTCTGCAGGACAGCATCAACTGGGCCGAGGTGATTGCCACCTACATCGGCATTCCGCTGTTCCTGGCGGTGTGGCTGGGCTACAGGCTGGTGAAGAAAACGCGTTTCATTCGTTATGCGGAGATGCGGTTTCCCGAAGCGCAGAAGCGTTGAAGTTCCTCGTTTCGGCGTGAGGGCTTCATATAATCGTCGGCCATGCATGCGCTGCGCACTTCCCTGTTACTGACCCGCCTGGTTTTGGCGTGGTTCGTGCTGGCATTGGGGGTTGCCGTGGCGTCGCCCATCGTGCAGCCACGGGTCATGGCCGTGGTGTGTACGGACAGCGGCAGCATGCAGGTGGTTGTTCTGGATGAGGATGGGCAAGCCGTTTCAGGCGCTCTCCATGCGCTGGACTGCCCGCTTTGCCTGGCGATCACCACGCCGCCGGTTCATGCATCCTGGCGTGTCGAGCAGCCCCAACCTCTGGGGCTGGCGCTGCACCCGGTGGTCTCGGCACGCATTGCCGCGTTGGTCGGTGGGCCGCTTCCACCACGGGGCCCGCCCGTTCTCGTGTAAGTCCTGTGCGGCTGGCTTTGATGCTGGCTGCACCTTGTCGCCGTCAGGCTGTGTCCTGCACGGCCTTGTTACTTGCACGCAGATTCATCATGACCCGTTTCTTTTTTGTTGCAACGCCTGAAGGCGTTGCCTGCCCGTTCCCGTCTACTAACGTCCCCCAACGCTCGGGTCTGGCCCGCGCCATGGCCCGGTTGCCCTGGCTGCTGCCCCTGGCTTGTGCCGGCGCTCCGGGCTGGGCGCAAACCGCTCCGGCTCCGACCCTGGACACCGTCACGGTGCGCTCGTCTGGCGCCACCGCCCTGGAGCGGCCTGTCGGTACCGGCAGCCGCCTTGACCTCAGCCTGCGCGATACCCCCGCCAGTGTCGAGGTGACGACGCGTGAGCAGTTGGAGGCCAAGGGGGACACTTCGCTGATCGATGCCATTACCCGATCCACCGGCATCACCAGCCTGGGGCATCCGGGCAACAGCGGCAGTTCCTTGTCGGTACGGGGCTTTACCGACACGACCTCGGTAATGCGGTTGTACGACGGCACTCGCCAGTACGGCGGGGTAGGCGTCAGCTTCCCCTTCGATACCTGGGCCATCGACCGCATCGAAGTGCTGCGCGGCCCGGCTTCGGTCATCTACGGCGATGGGGCCATTGGCGGCGTGATCAACGTCATCCCCAAAAAGCCCACCCGTGGCCCGGTGCGCAACGAGGTGCAGGCCACGCTGGGTACGGATGGCAAACGTGCGCTGGCTTTTGGCAGCGGCGGTGCGATCAATGCGCAGTGGTCTTATCGGCTGGACGTCAGCGGCGACCGGTCGGACGGCTGGGTGGATCGTGGCGATTTCAGCAACCGTACCGTCTCCGGCGCCTTGCGCTGGGATGCGACGCAGGACTTCAGCCTGCAACTGTCCCATGCGCAGGGGCGGCAAAAACCGATGCGCTACTTCGGCACGCCACTGATCGACGGGGGGCAGGACCCCGCCGTTCGGGAGCGCAATTACAACGTGGCCGACAGCCGCATCCGGTTCCAGGACCGCTGGACCGAGCTGGCCGCCCAATGGGCGCCGACCAGCAACGTCGTGGTGCGCAGCAAGCTGTACCACATCAACAGCGACCGCTACTGGCGCAACGCCGAGACCTACGTCTACAACCCCGGCACGGGAATGATTGACCGCTCGGGCAATACCGAAATCGGCCACGACCAGACCCAGACCGGCAATACCACCGACGTGACCATCAGCGGCAGCCTGCTGGGCCGTCCGAACCAGGTTTCCGTGGGCTTCGACGTCAACCGGGCATCGTTGCAGCACACCAACAACACCTACACCGGCAGTTCCGGCGCGGTCGACCCGTACCACCCCGACCCCGGCTACTACACCAGCGCGGTGCCCTACATCCCCCGCTACCGCAACAAGGCGCAGCAGTACGCCCTGTTTGCCGAAGACCGGCTGGAGCTGACCGAGCGCTGGGCTATCGTGGCCGGCACCCGGTTCGATCATGCCGACCTGACCCGCCACGACCTGATCGCAGGCACTCAGGCCTTCAAGCGCAGCTATTCCAACACCGGCTGGCGTCTGGGGACGGTTTTCAAACTTACTCCCGATACTTCTCTGTACGCCCAGGCATCCAAGGCGGCCGACCCGGTCAGCGGCCTGCTCATGCTGTCGGTGGCCAATTCGGCGTTCGATGTCTCCACGGGCAAGCAGTTCGAGGTGGGGGTCAAGCAGGCGTTCTGGGAGGGCAGGGGCGACTGGACGCTGGCCGCGTATTCCATCACCAAGAACAATCTGCTGACGCGTGACCCGGCCAACCCCTCGCTGCGCATCCAGGTCGGTGAGCGCTCGTCCAAAGGCATCGAGGCCACGCTGTCGATGCAGCTTGCCAAGACCGTGCAGATCGATGCCAACATGGCGCTGCTCAAGGCCCGCTACGACGACTTCACCGAGTCGGCGGGCGGTGTCGCCGTGTCGCGCAACGGCAATGTGCCCACCGATGTGCCCGAGCGCGTGGCCAATGTCTGGGTGGCCTGGAAGTTCATGCCCGACTGGACGCTGTCGGGCGGGCTGCGCCACGTCGGCAAGCGCTATGCCGACAACGCCAACACCCTGAAGCTGCCGGCCTACACCACGGCCGACCTGGCCCTGCAATGGAAGGCCAGTGCAGACACCACGCTGACGCTGCGCGGCTTCAATGTCTTTGACAAGCACTACTTCTCGACGGCCTACTACACCACCACTCAATGGCTGGTCGGCGAGGGGCGCCGCGTCGAGGTCACACTGAACCACCGCTTCTAGGCGCCATGCGGTCTGCTCCCAATGCCAAACGCTGGGTGTTTCTGGTACACCGATGGACGGGCGTGGCGGCGTGCGTGCTGATGGCCCTGTGGGTGTTCAGCGGTGCGGTCATGCTCTTCGTGGGGTATCCCAAGCTGCTGCCTGCGCAGCGGCTGGGCACGCTGCCTTCGCTGGCCACTGCCGGGTGCTGCCTGCCGGTCGAGGACGCACTGCGGCACAGCCGCGCTCCCGGGGCGGTGCAGCAGATCACCCTCACCACCATTGCGGGGCAGCCCCGCTACCGCATCAAGGAAGGCGACGGGGCGTTGCGGGTGGTCGATGCGGCCACGGGGGCCGTGGCGCCGCCGGTCACCGACGCCGTCGCCATGCACAGCGCCCGGGCCTTTCGCCCTGGCGCAACGGGCACGTTGCAAGGACGGGTGGACGATGACCGCTGGACGCACTCCGGGCTGCTCGACCCGCACCGGCCCCTGTTCAAGGTGCAGATGAACGACGCCGCAGGCAGCCTGCTTTACGTGTCGTCTTCCACCGGCGAAGTGGTCATGGCGGTGCCGCGTGTGCAGCGCTACTGGAACTACGTGGGGGCCTGGTTGCACTGGGTCTACATGTTCCGCGATGGTTCCAAAGACCCGGTGTGGAGCTGGCTGGTCATTGCGCTGTCTGCCGTGGGCACCGTCTCGGCCATTGCCGGTGCCTGTGTAGGCATCTGGCGGTGGCGGTTTGCCGGGCGCTACAAGTCGGGGGCCAGAACCCCGTACCGCGAGTTCCAGATGCGCTGGCACCACATCACCGGGCTGGTCTTCGGGGCGGTGCTGGTGCTGTGGATTTTCAGCGGCCTGATGTCCATGAATCCCTTCGGTATCTTCAGCCCTGCCGGCCCGCGCCCCGATCTGGGGGCCTACCGGCAAGGGGGGCCGGGGCACGTCCGCCCGGCCCTAGGTACGCCCGAGGCCCTGCAGCTTCTGCGCACGGATGGTTTTGACGTTCGGGAAATGGAATGGAAGGTACTCGGTGGGCAGCCTTACCTGCTGGCCTTGGACGCAGCGGGGGCCACACGGGTCGTCGCCGCCGTCGATGGCGTCTATCGGGTACGCCAGGCGCTGGATTCCGCCGCGCTGGAACGTGCGGCGCGGCAACTGTTGCCGTATGGATTGGATTCGGCCATTTGGTTGAACGCTTTCGATGCCTATTACTACCGCCGTGCAGAGGCGTCCATGTATGCCGGGGCAGCGCGTGCGCTGCCCGTGCTGAAGGTGCAGTTCACGGACCCGGGCAGGACCATTGCCTACGTCAGCCCCGATTCGGGCGACGTGGTTCTGAGCCTGGATCGGGCCCAGCGCACGGGCCGCTGGCTGTTCAACTTCCTGCATAGCTGGGACTTGTCGTGGATGCTGCGCAGTGCCTGGCCGCGCGACCTTGTGCTGGTGTTGTTGAGCATCGGGGCGTTCGCCGTTTCGGTGACCGGCGTGGTGCTGGGATACCGGCGGCTCGTGCTGTTCATCGGCCGCAAGAAGCACTATTCATAAAAAATGAAGCTGCTGACGCTGATAAATAAAGGGTTTTAGATATAAAAATACCTGAAACCATTGTATATCGCGCGGAAGAAGCTACTTTTTTTATCAATCCTGTGCCAAAGCTGCCTTGCGCCAGGCAGTGGCGGCGGCTGCCGGGTCGCCGCGCTGCTCGGCCAGCACGGCCAGTGCCCGCCAGCAACTGGCCTGCAGGGCGTTGTCGTTCAACCGGGGCAGGCTTTGGCGCAGCAATTGTTCGGCCTTACCCCACAGTTGGCGCTGCACGCAGGCCATGCCGCCCAGGTATTGCAGCAGGGCTTCCTTGGGGTATTGGTGCTGGGCCTGTTCGATGCGTTTGAGCCAGGCGCCGTCCAGGTCTTCCAGGCTGTGTTGCAAGGCCAGGAACAGGCGCTGGGCCTGGTAGTGGGGCAGTTGCCCCTGGATGTAGGCCTCCCAGATGGGCAGCAGCCATTGCCGGGCCTGGGCAGCATCGCCTGCCAGGGCGATCCACCGGCGCACGGCGGGCAGGGCAATGTCGGGGTGCTGCTGCTCGGTGGCGGGCAGGCTGCGCCAGAGTTTTTCCAGTTGCTGGGTATCGTGGCAGGCGCGGATTTCCTCGCCGACCAGGCTGGCAATCAGGCTGCTGGCACTGTCCGGGGTGAAGCCGCCGTGCTTGGCCAGCAGGCGGGCGGTTTCCAGGGCAGCGGCGTTGTCCCGCGCCAGCCGCGCGGCCTTCAGCTTGATGCGCAGCGCCAGCGTGCGCCGGGCCGCCCCGTGCGGCAACTGGGCCAGGCGGTGCAGGCTTTCCTGCGGATTGCGGTCGTCCAGGGCCCAGCGGGCGGCCCGCATCTGGGCGCCTTCGCGCACTTCCTGGGCCAGGGGGCTGGGCTGCTGGCTGGTGTCCTCCAGAAGCTGGGCGTAGTGCCGGTCGCGGGCGCCGGGGTCTTGCAGGGCATGGGCGCTGTCGGCGGCCAACAGGTGGGCGATGGAGCGCAGGCTGCTATCCAGCGGTACGGCGGCGTTGCTGTGGTGCAGGCTGGCGCTGTGCGCCAGCAGCTCCTGTGCGGATTTGCCGGCCCGCACGAAGCGCCCGGCCTGCTGGTGGGCCAGGCTGCTGATGAGGGCAGCGTAGAGCTGGCGCTCCTTTTGCTGCTGGCGCCAGCGCTTGGCCTGCAGCGGCAACTGCCCCAGCAGCGCCATGCCGCGCAGGCTGGCGTAGCACAGCACAAACAGCGCCAGCAAGGCCAGCAGCGCCATGTTGAGCGATAAATCAATGCGGTAGGGCGGCCAAAACAGGCTGACCACCCCTTGGTTGTTACCCGCAAACAAGGCCAGGGCGGCAGCCAGCGCAAACAGGCCGACAAACCATAGTACGGCGCGCATCATGGCGGGCTTACTCCCGTTGGGCCGTGGCGTTGGCCAGGGCGGTTAAGGTGTCTTCGATATTGGGCTGCACGCTGCTGCGCAGTTGCGCCTGCAGTTGCGCCAGGATGGTCTGCACCGTTTGCGTGCGCGTGGCGCTGGGGACGAAGTAGTGGCCAATGCTGGCCTGGGCTGCGGCCAAATCTGTGATGGCAGCGCTGTTTTGTCGCCCCAAAATGGCCAAGCGGGCGTTGAGCAGTTGCAGCTTGAGGTTTTGCCGCAGGAAAAAGCCTTGCTCGGGCGAGAGCAGGGCGGCCTCGGGCGAGGGAATCAGGCTCACGCGCAGCAATTCCCCGGCCTGGGCCTGCACGCTGTGCCACAGCTGGCGGCTACCGGCACGCCACCAGGCGCTGTTGTCGTCTTGGGCGGCTTCTTCCGTGGCTGCTGCTTCGGCAGGTGTTGCCTGGTTTTTCGCGGCAGCCGGTTTTTGCGCTGCAGCCTTGGGCTTGGCGCTGGCGGGCTGGGGAGCGCCGTTGTGCAGGGGCAGGTCGTCCAGCAGGCGCAGGGCTTCGTCCAGGCGGGTCAGCAGCCCCATGGTGTCGGCGACCGGGGCGGCGCGTAGGCGCTCCACGTCGCGCTCCATGGCGCGTTGCGCCAGGGCCAGCGACGGCTGCGCAGCGTTTTCAATGCGCTTGCTGGCGCTTTTGAGGCTGGCAATCAGCGGCGCGGTGCTGCCGGTGAGCTGGGCCTGCTGCACCGCCAGGCGCATGGCCGCTTCCAGGTCGAGCGCCAAGGTGTCTTCGCGTGAGCGCGAGAGGCTGCGCACCAGCTCTTCGAGCTGCCCGCGCTGCAGGCTGACCTCGGCCACGCGCGCTTCCACCACGCCCAGGCGGGTGTTGGCGGTTTGCAGCAGGTCTTGCGTGCCCTGGGCTAGGGTGCGCGCTTCCAGTGATTGGGTTTGCGCCTGCAGGGCTTGCTGGGCCAGCAGCTCCTGCATATTGGAGACTTTGCTCCACAGCAGGGCCGAGCTGCCCAGGCCAGCGGCCGCCAGCAACAGGGCCAGCCACGTCCAGCCCGGGGCGCTGGCAGGAGAGGAGGAAGAGGCCGTACCTTCAAAAGGTACAGCCCGCGAAGGGATGGAGGGGCCGTCAGCACTCATGACTGCGATTGTAGTAAGCGGTGGATGTTGTCCAGGGCCGGGCGGGTGGCAAGCACCCGGCCAAAGCCCAGGGCTTGCGCCTGGGTGGCGATACGGGGGTGGGCTGCGAAGGCCGTGTGTGGTTGCCAGGACAGGTGCGGCGCCAGGGCGCGCAGATTGGCCAGGCAGTCGCTGCTGCTAAACAGCCAGTACGCGGGCTGCTGGTGCAGGGCCGTGAGCTGCTGCAGCCACGGCGCAGTCGCTGCCGGGGCGCTGCGGGCATAGACCGGGGCAAATACCGCCTGGGCACCCTGGGCCTGCAGCTGTTCAGACAGCCAGGCGCGGCCCGTGCCCTGGGCGGGTTCGGTGGATGGGGGGGGCGGGTCGGATGGGGCGTCGTCCTGCGCAGGGCTGCCGTCGCTGCCGCGCACTATCCAGACGCGGTCACCGGCCTGCACCTGGGCGTGGACGACGGCCCACAGGGTTTCTGATTCAAACTGCGCGGCACTGGTTGGGGGGGCGTCAATCAGGTGGGCCGCCACCCCAGCACGCTCCAGCGCAGCGCTGGTGCCGGGGCCGGGTGACCAGCAGCGCACCGCCAAGCTTGGCCCTGTAATGCCCGCCGCGATCACCGCCGGGTGGGCAAAAAAGTAGCGCACGGCGTTGACGCTGACAAACATCAGCGCCCGGTACTGCGGGTAATGGGCCAGCGCCTGGGCCACGGCCTGCTGGGCAGCGGGGTGGGGGCTGGGGCCAATCTCCATCAGCGGCAGGCCCAGGGCCTTGTGGCCCAGGGCTTGCAGCTGCGCCACCCAGTGGGCGTTGTCCGGCTGCGGGCGGGTGACGATGATGCGTGCTGCTGCAGTCATGGCCGCTTAGGAATGGCTACACACCTGGGCACCCGCCGCTTGCAGCGCCTGGGCCACGGCCAGGCCCAGCGCGTCGGCTTGGGCCAAGGTGGTGATGGGGGCGGTGCGCTCGGCGCGAATCAGGGCCTGCTGACCGTCCGGGTCACCCCAGGCGGCGCGCAGGTGCAGCTGTGTGCCTTCCAGCGTGGCGTAGGCGGCCAGGGGCACGGAACAACTGCCGCCCATGCCCCGGCTGACAGCCCGTTCAGCTGTTACGCGCAGCCAGGTGGGCATATCGACCAGGGGTTGCAGGGCAGCGATGAGGTCTTGGCGGTCGCTGCGCACTTCAATGCCCAGTGCGCCTTGGCCAGCGGCGGGCAACATCTCTTCGGGCGAGAAAATGCTGCGGATGCGCTCTTGCATCTCCAGGCGTTTGAGGCCAGCAGCGGCCAGCACGATGGCGTCGTACTGGCCTTCGTCCAATTTACGCAGGCGCGTGTCCAGGTTGCCGCGCAGGGGGATGATTTTTAAATCAGGGCGCAGCGCCTGCAGCAGCACCTGGCGGCGCAGGCTGGAGGTGCCCACCACCGCGCCCTGGGGCAGCGCGGCCAGGTTGGCATAGCGCGGCGAGACAAAGGCATCGCGCGGGTCTTCGCGCTCCATCACGCAGGCCAGGGCAAAGCCCTCGGGCAGCTGCATGGGCACGTCTTTCAGGGAATGCACGGCCATATCGGCGCGGCCTTCTTCCAGGGCCACTTCCAGTTCTTTGACGAACAGGCCCTTGCCGCCGACTTTGGAGAGGGTGCGATCCAGAATCTGGTCGCCCTTGGTGGTCATGCCCAGCAGGTCAATCTGGTGCCCCAGTTTTTGCAGCAGGGCTTGCACGTGGTAGGCCTGCCACAGGGCCAGGCGGCTTTCACGGGTGGCGATGATGAGGGGAGAATTTTTCACGAGGGTATTCATTTTGTTCAAGGCGTCAGCCCAAGCAGGGCAGCCGGAGATGCTAGCATGCGGCGCTGCAACATCCAGACCTTGGAGTATTTCGGCGATGCACGCTATCAATCACGAAGGAACAGTTTTGGTGCAAGAACAATTAGTGGAGAAGGACAAGCCCCTGCAGGAAGACATTCGCCTGCTGGGCCGCATCCTGGGGGACATCATTCGCGAACAAGAAGGTGCGGCCACCTTCACCTTGATTGAGCAGGTGCGCCAGCTCTCCGTCGGCTTTCGCCGCGACCACGACCGCGAGGCCGACAGCCAGCTCAAAACCCTGCTGACCAGCCTGACGACGGAGCAAACGGTCAGCGTCATCCGCGCCTTTACCTACTTCAGCCACTTGGCCAATCTGGCCGAAGACCGCCACCACCTGCGCCGCCGCGCCGTGCATGAGCGCGCCGGCAGCAGCCAGGAAGGCAGCATTGACGTGGCTTTGAGCCGCTTGCAACAAGCCGGCATTACCCCCAGCACCATTGCCCAAACCCTGGCCCAGGCCTACGTGGCCCCGGTTTTGACCGCCCATCCCACCGAAGTGCAGCGCCAAAGCATTTTGCAGGCCGAGCGCGACATCGCCCGCCTGCTGGCCGAGCGCGATGACATCGCCGCCCGCGCCCAGCTTTTTGCCGGCGGCAAGGATGCCTTGAGCCCGCGCCAACTGGCCGATAACGAGGCGCAGCTGCGCGCCCGGGTCGAGCAGTTGTGGCAAACGCGCCTGCTGCGCCATTCCAAGCTGACGGTGGCCGATGAAATCGAAAACGCCCTGAGCTATTACGAAACCACGTTTTTGACCGAGCTGCCCAAGCTCTACGCCAGCCTGGAAGAAGCCCTGCCGGGCCAGGAAATTCACAGCTTTTTGCGCATGGGCCAATGGATTGGCGGTGACCGCGACGGCAACCCCAACGTCACCGCCCCGACGCTGGAGCGTGCCCTGCGCCGCCAAAGCGAGGTGGCGCTGCGCCACTACCTGGACGAAGTGCATGCCTTGGGGGCGGAGCTGTCCATGTCCAGCCTGCTGGTCAAGGTCTCGCCCGCCATGCAGGTGCTGGCCCTGGCCTCGCCCGACACCAATACCCACCGCGAAGATGAGCCCTACCGCCGCGCCCTGACCGGGGTCTACGCCCGCCTGGCCGCCACCTTGACGGAGTTGACCGGCGGACGCGAAGCGCTACGCCACGCCGTGGTGGTGCAAAAGCCCTATGCCAGCGCTGCCGAGTTTTTGCAGGACTTGCAAACTGTGGACGCATCGCTGTCGCGCCACAACGGCCAGGCCCTGGCCCAGCACCGCCTGCGCCCACTGATGCGCGCGGTGCAGGTGTTTGGCTTTCATTTGGCGACCGTGGATTTGCGCCAAAGCTCCGACAAGCACGAGGCTGTGCTGGACGACCTGCTGCGCACCGCCCGCCTGGAAGACAACTACAGCAGCCTGAGCGAAGCCGACCGCTGCACCCTGCTGCAGCGCCTGCTGTGCGATGCCCGCCCCCTGCGCGTGGTAGGCGCGCAGTACGAGGCGCTAACGGAAAGCGAGCTGGCCATTTTCGAGATGGCCCAGCGCATGCTGCAGCGCTACGGGCGCGAGGCGATTCGCCACTACATCATCAGCCACACCGAAACCGTGAGTGACCTGCTCGAAGTGCTGTTGCTGCAAAAAGAAGTGGGCCTGATGCAGGGCACGCTGGACAGCAGCACCGCCACCGCGCAGCTCATCGTCGTGCCGCTGTTTGAAACCATTGGCGACCTGCGCGCCGCCGCCGCCATCATGCGTGACTACTACGCCGTGCCCGGCGTGGCCCAGCTCATGCAGCGCAGCGGGGGTGAGCAGGACATCATGCTCGGCTACAGCGACAGTAATAAGGATGGCGGCATCTTCACCAGCAACTGGGAGCTGTACCAGGCCGAACTGGCCCTGGTGGACGTGTTTGACCAATTGGGCGCCGACTACGGCCTGCGCCTGCGCATGTTCCACGGCCGTGGCGGCACCGTCGGGCGCGGCGGCGGCCCCAGCTACCAGGCCATCTTGGCGCAGCCACCGGGCACCGTGCGCGGGCAAATACGCCTGACGGAGCAGGGCGAGGTCATCGCCTCCAAATACGCCAACCCCGACATTGGCCGGCGCAACCTGGAAACCCTGGCCGCCGCCATGCTCGAAGCCACGCTGCTGCAACCGACCAAGCCCGCCACGCCCGCGTTTTTGGCCGCCGCGCAGCAGCTGTCGGATGCCAGCATGGCCGCCTACCGCGCCCTGGTGTATGAAACCCCGGGCTTTGCCGATTACTTCTTCACCGCCACGCCGATTCGGGAGATTGCCGAGCTGAACATCGGCTCGCGCCCCGCATCGCGCAAAGCCACGCAGGCGATTGAAGACCTGCGCGCCATCCCCTGGGGCTTTAGCTGGGGCCAGTGCCGCCTGACGCTGCCGGGCTGGTACGGCTTTGGCACAGCGGTGCAAGCCTTTATCGAACAACCCGGTCAAGACCGCGCCGCACAAACCGCCTTGCTGCAGCAGATGTTCGCCCAGTGGCCGTTCTTCCGCACCTTGCTGTCCAACATGGACATGGTGCTGGCCAAGAGCGATTTGGCCCTGGCCTCGCGCTACAGCGAACTGGTGGCCGACCAGGCGCTGCGCCAAACGGTGTTTGATGCCATCAGCGCCGAATGGCAGCGCACGGTGGACATGCTGACCCTGGTCACCGGCGAAGCCGACCGCCTGGCCAGCAACCCCGCACTGGCGCGCTCGATTCGCCACCGCTTCCCCTATATCGACCCGCTGCATCTGCTGCAAGTCGAGCTGGTGCGCCGCTGGCGTGCTGGCCAAAACGACGAGCGCTTGAAAAACGGCATCCACATCAGCATCAACGGCATTGCTGCGGGGCTGCGTAATACGGGTTGAGATAGGCCAAAGTCCTTAATACGCTCTTGAAAAAGGAGCTGTTACCGCACGGTAGGCAAAGATTTCAGCAATAAAAGATGTTGAAATCCTTGTTTGGTAAGCGGTAACAGCTCTTTTTTTGAGTGTATGGCGCAAAAAAACCGCACCCGAGGGTGCGGCAAAGTTCCTTGTCACAGGATAGTTGGATGGGTTATGTGACAAACCTTACTTGGCAAACGGTTGGGGACGCGGGGTCTTGTTGCTCGATGGCGGCAAGATGGGCATGTCCAGCTTGGGCTGGTCGCCGGTCAGGGTTTTCAGGAAGGCGACCACTTTGGCGTTTTCTTCTGCCGTGAATTTCTTACCCAACTGGATGCGGGCCATGGTGTTGACGGCTTCTTCCAGCGTATCGGCAGCGCCGTCGTGGAAGTAGGGGTAGGTCAATTCCACGTTGCGCAGCGTGGGCACCTTGAAGTTGAAGCGGTCGGCATCCGAGCCGGTCACGGCCTGCCCGGCCTTCGGCGGGGTTGTCGGTCTTGTAGGGCTCCACCAGGCCCATGCGCTGGAAGGAGTTGCCGCCCACGGCCACGCCGTTGTGGCAGGCCACGCAGCCGCTGTCGCGGAACAGCTTGTAGCCTTCCAGCTCATTTTTGGTCAGAGCCTTCTGGTCGCCCTTGAGCCACTTGTCGAAGCGGGAGTTGGGCGTGACCAGGGTTTCTTCAAACGCGGCGATGGCATCGGTCACTTCGCTGATGCTGATCTTGTCTTTCTTGAACACCTGCTTGAATTCGGCCTGGTAGCCGGGGATGGAGTTGAGCATGTCCACCGCCAGCTCGTGGGTGAAGGCCATCTCCATGGGGTTGGCGATGGGGCCGCCGGCCTGCTCTTTCAGGTCTTTGGCGCGGCCATCCCAGAACTGGGCCACGTTCATGCTGGAGTTGAGCACGGTGGGCGAATTGATCGGGCCTTCGGCCCAGTTGTGGCCGATGGAGGTTTTCAGGTTGTCGCTGCCGCCCATGGACAGGTTGTGGCAGGAGTTGCACGAGATAAAGCCCGATTTGGACAGGCGCGGGTCAAACCACAGCTTCTTGCCCAGCTCCACCATGGCGGGGTTGGTCACCTTGGCAGCAGGAATGGGGGAAATCGGCTCGTTATCGGGCTGCATGGCCCAGGCCGGAGCGCTCAGGCCAGCGGCCAGGGCAACGGCCAGTGCGAGAGGGCGGAAGGTGTGTTTCATGGTCAAGCTCCCTATTTTGAGGACGTGGTGGTGCGAAAACTTAAGGGTTCGGCAGCCAGGAAAAAGTGTTTATTTGCCCTAGCGTTTACCCTAGAATTAAGTTTAGTTGAAACCATGAAATAAAAATGGTTATTCCAGATTAAAACGGTAAGGAATAACCGGCGCACGGCGGTACGAGGCGGCTGAACGGCCCAGCCCACACCGGCGCACCCAGGCAGATTTTTCACTCGGAGACAAGCAGGATGACCAGTCCCTACGACCAACACCTTGACCGCAACAGCGCCAATTTCGCTACCCTCTCGCCCCTGGGCTTTATCGAGCGCTCTGCCAGCATCTACCCGGACAAGCTGGCCATCGTGCACGGCAGCCTGCGCCAGACGTGGGCCCAGACCTATGCCCGCTGCCGCCAGCTGGCCAGCGCCTTGCAGCGTGCCGGCATTGGCAAAAACGATACGGTGGCAGTCATCCTGCCCAATACCCCGCCCATGGTGGAAGCGCACTTTGGCGTGCCCATGGCGGGGGCGGTGCTCAACGCACTCAATACCCGCCTGGACCCCGAGGCCGTGGCCTTCATGCTGGACCACGGCGAAGCCAAGGCGCTGATCGTCGACCCCGAGTTCACCCCCGTGATTGCCAAGGCGCTCAAGCTGCGCGAGCGCACTGAGCCACTACTCATCATCCAGGTGGACGATGCGCTGTATGGCGAGGCTGCCGTGCAGGTGGGCAGCATCAGCTATGAAGACTTCGTGGCCCAGGGCGACCCGGAATTTGCCTGGGTGCAGCCGGAAGATGAGTGGGACGCCATTGCGCTGAACTACACCAGCGGCACCACCGGCAACCCCAAGGGCGTGGTCTACCACCACCGGGGCGCAGCGATCAACGCCATCAGCAACGTGCTGGAATGGGATATGCCCAAGCACAGCGTTTACCTGTGGACGCTGCCGATGTTCCACTGCAACGGCTGGTGCTTCCCCTGGACGGTGGCGGCCCGTGCGGGCGTGAACGTTTGCCTGCGCCGGGTCGAGGCCCAGGCGATTTTTGATGCCATGCGTGACCATGGCGTGACGCACTACTGCGGCGCGCCCATCGTGCAGTCGCTCTTGATCAACGCCCCGGCGGCGCTGAAAGAGGGCATTCCTGCCGGTGTCAAGGCCATGGTGGCCGGTGCTGCGCCGCCTGCGTCGATGATCGAAGGCATGGAGGAAATGGGCTTTGACCTGACCCACGTCTATGGCTTGACCGAGGTCTACGGCCCGGCCACCGTCTGCGCCAAGCATGAGGAGTGGAACGCGCTCAACATCGGCGAGCGGGCGCGCCTGAACGCCCGCCAAGGCGTGCGCTACCACCTGCAGCGCGATGTGCGCGTGCTCAACCCCGAAACCATGCAGCCCGTGCCCATGGATGGCGAGACCATGGGCGAGATCATGTTTCGCGGCAACATCACCATGAAGGGCTATCTGAAAAACCCGGCGGCCACGGATGAGGCTTTCCGGGGCGGGTGGTTTCACTCTGGCGACCTGGCCGTGCAGTACCCGGACGGCTACATCAAGATCAAGGATCGCAGCAAGGACATCATCATCTCCGGCGGTGAAAACATCTCGTCGATTGAGGTCGAGGACGTGCTGTACCGCCACCCCGCCGTGCTGGCCGCAGCCGTTGTCGCCATGCCCGATGAAAAATGGGGTGAAACGCCCTGCGCCTTCCTGGAAATCAAGGCCGGGGCGAATGTGACGGAAGCGGACATCGTTGCCCACTGCAAACAGCATCTGGCCGGCTTCAAGGTGCCGCGCCACATCGTGTTTGGTGACCTGCCCAAGACCAGCACCGGCAAAATCCAGAAGTTCGAGCTGCGCAAGCAGGTGGGCTCCAGCGGCGCCATCAGCGGTTAAGAAGGTGTTTACGATCTTTTTCTGCTGATTTCTCGCATCGTCTTGACAGTCATCTCGGCGCTTTCTCTCGTCATTCCCGCGAAGGCGCACTACTGTCCGGAGAAAATTTCGAGGAATCTCAAAAAAGCGTTGCGGTGCTTGGGATTAGGGGTTAAACCCCTGAGCGCCAACTCAATCACCCAAACACCGCAACATGTTCAGCATAAGCCGATTTGAGCAACTATTGAAGAACCTGCCTCGTGCCCATGTGCAGCGCCTGGCCGACAAGTACAAGACAGACCGCTACACCAAAGGCTTTGACACCTGGTCACTGCTGATCGCACAGGTCTATGGGCAGCTCAGCGGTAGTCGCTCGCTGCGTGAGCTTGAGACGGGCTACAACCTCCATGCCCGCCATCACTACCACTTGGGCACCGGGCCAGTGCGCCGCACGACCCTGGCTGATGCCTGCGCCAAGCGCAAGCCACAAGTGTTCGAGGAACTGGTCGGTGAATTGATGAGTGCCGCTCACAGAAAGATCCGGCGGCAAGTGCGCGAAGGCCTGTTGCTGCTCGATTCCACCAGCCTGACGCTTAAAGGCCGGGGCTTTGACTGGGCCAAAGAGCACAGCACGCGCAATACCCAGGGATTGAAGCTGCATGTGGTTTTCAACCAAGGCAGTGCGACCCCTGTGGTGCAAGAGATCACACAGGCCAACGTCAATGATGTCACTCAGGCTGTTGGAATACAGTTGCAAGCGGGCGCAACCTACGTGTTTGACAAAGGGTATTGCGACTACAACTGGTGGTCGACGTTCGAGAACAAACAGGCACTGTTCGTCACACGCCTGAAGTCCAATGCGGCAGTGAAGGTGCTGGAGCAAAAAGACGTGGCCGCAGCCGATCAGCAGCACATCCTGGCCGATGAGTTGATTGCCTTCAGCAACCGCACACCCGGTGGCAAACGGCGTAACCAATACATCAAGCCCCTGCGCCGTGTGCGTGTGCATCGCCCAGACCACGACAGCGATCTGGTACTGGTCACCAATGATATGAATCGCTCTGGCGCAGAGATTGCCGCCTGCTACAAAGCACGCTGGAACATTGAGCTGTTCTTCAAATGGATCAAGCAGAACCTCCGGCTCAAAGCCTTCTATGGCCGCAGCCGCAATGCCGTGCGCATTCAACTGCTGTGTGCGCTGATTGCCTACCTGCTCGTAGCGCTGTATTGCCAAGCGCAGTTCTGGCGGCACTTCGCTGCTACGGGTCTTCAATGCACTACGTGCGGGCTTGTTCCAGCGGCCCAGAAACGATGAAGAGGTAGAGAGGCGAAGGCGGGAAAACGCGCAAGCCAGATCAATGATTCAGCCTGATTTGTTTACTTGAAGATTTCTCCGGACAGTAGTGCGCGAAGGCGGGAATCCAGCAGCGGCCTTACCTGCATCACCGCCGTTCCCATTGCCAGCGCTGCTGCTGGACACCCGCCTTCGCGGGTGTGACGGTAGAAGCGTTGCAACAGCTTTAACCGCCGTAGTCCGGTGGGGAGGGCAGGGTGGCTATACTGCCCGCTTGCTCCGGGGTGCACGAGGGAAGATTTCCCAGGCGTGCTGAGATGGTGGGCCAGCCCACTAAAACCGCGAACTTGATCTGGTTAGTACCAGCGTAAGAAGAGCTGCAGCAGGAATTTTTACCGGCCAAGGTGCGTGCGCACCCCCGGTCGGCCTGCCGATTGCGGAGCATTGCCCCTATCTGTTTTGAGGAATGCCCGCCATGAACGCCCCCGACAACTTTGTCCAACTGCTCGCCCGCACACGCGAGTCCTTCCCCGCCTCCACCAAGTCCTACATCGCCGGCAGCCGCGCCGATCTGCGCGTGCCGGTGCGCGATATTCAACTGACCAACGGCGAAGTGGTCAGCGTCTATGACACTTCCGGCCCCTATACCGACCCTGAAGCTGTTATTGACGTGAAAAAAGGTCTGGAAAGCGTGCGTGCCGCCTGGATTGCCGAGCGCGGCGATACCGAACAGTACGAGGGCCGCAAGCCCGTGGCGCTGGACGACGGCAGCAAAAGCGAGGACGCCGCCCGCCTGGCCCAACTGCGCCAGGAAGCCGCCGCCCTGCAACGCCAGCCGCGCCGCGCCAAGGCGGGCGGCAACGTCACGCAAATGCACTACGCTCGTAAAGGCATCGTCACCCCCGAGATGGAATACGTCGCCCTGCGCGAAAACGGTAAGCGCGAGTGGATGGCGCAGTACATGGCAGACGCCGCCCGCGAAAAACGCCTGGCCGGCAACCCCCTGGGCGCGATGATTCCGAAAGTCATTACCCCCGAATTCGTGCGCGACGAAGTGGCCCGGGGCCGCGCCATCATTCCCGCCAACATCAACCACCCCGAGGTCGAGCCGATCGCCATTGGCCGCAACTTCCTTGTGAAGATCAACGCCAACATCGGCAACTCGGCGGTGACTTCCAGCATCGAGGAAGAAGTCGAAAAGCTGGTCTGGGCCATCCGCTGGGGTGCGGACAATGTGATGGATCTCTCGACCGGTAAGAACATCCACACCACGCGCGACTGGATCGTGCGCAACAGTCCCGTGCCGATCGGCACCGTGCCGATCTACCAGGCGCTGGAAAAAGTCGGCGGCATTGCCGAAGACCTGACCTGGGAAATCTTCCGCGACACGCTGATCGAGCAGGCCGAGCAGGGCGTGGACTACTTCACCATCCATGCCGGGGTGCGGCTGGCCTACATCCACCTCACGGCGGCGCGGCGCACGGGCATCGTCTCGCGCGGCGGCTCGATCATGGCCAAGTGGTGCATGGCGCACCACAAGGAAAGCTTTTTGTACGAGCACTTCGAGGACATCTGCGACATCATGAAGACGTACGACGTCGCCTTCAGCCTGGGCGACGGCCTGCGCCCCGGCTGCGCCAGCGATGCCAACGACGAAGCCCAGTTTGCCGAGCTGCACACCCTGGGCGAACTCACGCAGATCGCCTGGAAGCACGATGTGCAGACCATGATCGAAGGCCCCGGCCACGTGCCCATGCACATGGTGCAGGCCAACATGACCGAACAGCTCAAGACCTGCCACGAAGCGCCGTTCTATACCCTGGGGCCGCTGACCATCGACATTGCCCCCGGCTACGACCATATTGCGTCAGCCATCGGCGCGGCCATGATCGGCTGGTTCGGCACCGCCATGCTGTGCTACGTCACGCCCAAGGAACACCTGGGCCTACCTGACCGCGATGACGTCAAGCAAGGCATCATCGCCTACAAGATCGCCGCCCACGCCGCCGACGTGGCCAAGGGCCACCCCGGTGCCCGCGCCCGCGACGACGCCTTGAGCCAGGCCCGCTTCGATTTCCGCTGGCAAGACCAGTTCAACCTGGGCCTGGACCCCGAAACCGCGCAGGAATACCACGACGAAACCCTGCCCAAGGATGCGGCCAAGGTGGCGCACTTCTGCTCCATGTGCGGGCCGAAGTTCTGCTCGATGAAGATCACCCAGGAAGTGCGCGAATTTGCCGCCCAAAAAGGCGTGGACGAGCAAGCCGCCTTGGCCGCCGGCATGGTGCAAAAGGCCGAGGAATTCAATCGCCAGGGCGGTGAGTTCTATATTCCCGTGCCCAAGACTATTAAAAAGACGAGCGCTTAACGCTGGCTAGAAAAGGGTTTCAGCATCTTTCTATGCTGAAACCCTTTAAACACAAGCGCAAATAGTTATAAAAAACGCCCGGCTAGACCGGGCGTTTGCTTGTGCCGAGCAAGCAGCCGCTTTATTTCTTCTGGGCAGTTGCAGCTTGGCTGGTTTGAGTGGCTGGTGCCGCCGGTGCCGCTGCCGTTGTTGTGGCAGGCGCTTGGATGGATTGGCCGTTCACCGTTAGCCCGCCTTGGGAGAATTTGTCCGCGTTTTTCTGCCCTACGCCTTTGACGCGGGCAATCAGGTCTGGCCAGTCTTTAAAGTTGCCCTGCTTGCGGGCCTCCACAATTTGCGTGGCAATGGCCGGGCCAATGCCTTTGACTTGGGTGAGGTCGGCCTCGGTGGCGCTATTGGCATCCACCGCCGCCCAAGACAATGCAGAAACACAGAGCAAACACATAGCCAGCAGTTTTTTCAACATGGGAATCTCCTCTGATAAAAGCGCAGTACAGCCTGCCAGGAAATAATAAATTTCGTTGTAAAACAATCGACTAAGTAGTCATGCGCTGGAAACTCCAGCCTAAAAGTGTTAGCGAAGCGACTTTTTTAAAAACGCTATTTAAATAAGCTATTGAGGTCATTGAAGAATTTTCACTCTCGCTGCAGTGCCGGATGTGTCCATCCGCGTATTGTCAGCAAGTTTATGAAATTGCAACAAAATTTAGCGTTCAAGCGACTGCCCGGCGCGGTCGGCCTGGGCGCAGCGGCTAACCACTAAAATGCAGCGGTTTTAACGGTGGTGCTGGGCCCGTGCAGAGGCGGGCCCAGCACCACGCTTTTGAGAGAGAAGCATTGCATGCAAGACAGTGACAGCGCCGCTGGCGTCATCGTGCGTAAGCGCCGCAAGGGCATCTACATCCTGCCCAACCTGTTTACCCTGGCCGCCTTGTTTGGCGGCTTTTACGCCATCGTCATGGCCATGAATGGCAGCTTTGCCCTGGCCGCCTACGGCGTGCTGTGCGCCATGGTGTTCGATAGCCTCGATGGCCGCGTGGCCCGCATGACCAATACGCAAAGCGCCTTTGGCGAGCAGATGGACTCGCTCTCGGACATGGTCTCCTTTGGCGTGGCCCCGGCCTTGATCTCTTACGTCTGGGCACTGAAAGACCTGGGGCGCTGGGGCTGGATTGCCGCGTTTGTCTACTGTTCGTGCGCTGCGCTGCGCCTGGCGCGGTTTAACGTTAACACCGGCGTGGTGGATAAGCGCTGGTTCCAGGGCTTGCCATCGCCTGCGGCGGCGGCTTTGGTGGTGGGCTTTATCTGGCTGCTGGACGACTATGGCGTGGTGCGGGGCCAAGACAACGTACTTCCCTGGCAGGCAATTTGCTGGGCCATGTTTGGCCTGACGCTATACGCGGGCCTGACCATGGTGACCAATGCGCCGTTTTATAGCTTCAAGGACATCAACTTCAAGCGCAGCGTGCCTTTTGCCGTGGTGGTGTTGATTCCGTTGGTGATTGCGCTCATCAACATCCATGCGCCCACCGTGCTGTTTGCGGTGTTTGCGCTGTATGGCGTCAGTGGCTACGGCGTATACCTGTGGCGCAAGGCCAAGGGCCAGCCCACCAGCGTAATCAGCACGTCCAAGGACGAGCCCGATGAGCGCGGCCTGCACCAGTGATGGCCATGCTTGCCCAAACGTGGTGGCTGCCTGCGCCAACCACGTTGGTTGCAGTGCAACAAAATTGTGCTAGAGTGCAACGCATGAACACCTTGCTGCTATCCCTACTACGAATGATGTCCTTCGGGCAGAGCTGGTAGCGCGAGCGTTATTTTCCCCACTACTTTCTTACGGCCCGGCGCTTGACTGCCTCGGGCCGTTTTTATTTTTCCGGCCACAAGCCTTTTTCCTTGAGAGACAAACCCCATGATGCTCCCCCAACCTGCTAGCAAATACCGTCGCTTTGCCCCCGTTCCATTGACTGGCCGCACCTGGCCGGATGCCCAAATCACCCACCCGCCCGTTTGGTGCAGCGTGGATTTGCGCGACGGCAACCAGGCGCTGATTGAGCCCATGGACGTGGAGCGCAAAATCCGCATGTTTGAGCAGTTGGTAAAAATTGGCTTTAAGGAAATTGAGGTCGGTTTCCCCTCGGCTTCGCAAACCGAATTTGATTTCCTGCGCAAGCTGATTGAAGAAAAGCGCATTCCCGAAGACGTTACCGTTCAGGTGCTGACCCAAGCGCGTGAACACTTGATTCAACGCACGTTTGAAGCCCTGGAAGGCGTGCCCCGCGCCATCGTTCACCTGTACAACGCCACCGCCCCGGTCATGCGCCGCGTGGTGCTGAATATGAGTGAGGATGAAATCGTGGATTTGGCCCGCACCCACGCGCAAATGTTCAAGGACATGGCCGCCCAATATCCGCAAACGCAGTGGCGCTTTGAATATTCGCCCGAAATGTATTCGGACACCGAACTGGCATTTTCCAAGCGCGTGATTGATGCCGTGACCGAAGTCTGGGAAGCCGCGCCGGATAAAAAATGCATCATCAATTTGCCCACCACGGTCGAACATTCCAGCCCCAATATCTTTGCCGATATGGTGGAGTGGACCTGCCGCCATATCGAGCGGCGCGACGGGGTGATTATCTCGGTGCACCCCCACAACGACCGTGGCACGGGTACGGCCACCGCAGAATTGGCCTTGATGGCCGGCGCCGACCGCCTGGAAGGCTGCTTGTTTGGCAATGGCGAGCGCACTGGCAATTTGGATATCGTCAACGTGGCCCTGAATATGTACACCCAAGGCGTGGCCCCGGGTTTGGATTTTTCCGATATCGACGCCATTCGCGCCACCGTGGAGTATTGCAACCAGTTGCCCGTGCACCCGCGCCACCCGTATGTGGGGGATTTGGTCTATACGTCGTTTTCCGGCTCGCACCAAGACGCCATCAAGAAAGCCTTTGCTGCGCGCAAGGAGGGGGAAATTTGGGACATGCCCTATTTGCCCATTGACCCCAAAGACCTGGGCCGCAGCTATGAGGCGGTCATTCGCGTCAACAGCCAGTCCGGCAAAGGCGGTATTGCCTATCTGCTGGAGGCCGAATATGGCGTGCAATTGCCCCGGCGCCTGCAAATTGAATTCAGCCAGGTGGTGCAGCACGAAATGGACAGCCTGGGCACCGAGTTTGCCGCCCCCGATTTGTGGAGCATCTTTGAAAAAGAATACGGCCTGGCCAGCGACCACGGCCTGCAATACGCCATGCAGCAGGAAAAGGGCCAGGTAGCCCTGCAAGCGAGCCTGCAGTGGCAGGGCGAGGCCGTGCAGCTGCGCGGCCAGGGCAACGGCGCTATTGATGCCTTTGTGCAAGGGCTGTCGCAGGTGCTGGGTTGCAGCTTGCGCGTGCAGGACTACAACGAGCACGCTGTGGGGCAGGGCGCCAACGCGCAGGCCATGGCCTATGTGGAGTTGCGGGTCAATGACGAACGCACCGTCTACGGCGTGGGGCGTGATGCCAACATCGTCTCCGCCTCGATGCACGCCATCCTCTCGGGTTTGCAGCGCGCGCAAGTACAGGCACCGGTTGCCGCATAATTTTTCCTGACGTTTTAAGGAGACACCCCATGGGCAGCAGCGACAAACTCATTATTTTCGACACCACCTTGCGCGATGGCGAGCAATCGCCCGGCGCATCCATGACGCGCGATGAAAAAGTGCGCATCGCCCGCCAGCTTGAACGCTTGCGCGTGGACGTGATCGAGGCTGGGTTTGCCGCTGCCTCGCCGGGGGATTTTGAAGCTGTCCAGGCCATTGCCCGGGCGGTGAAAGAGTCCACCATCTGCTCGCTTTCGCGGGCCAATGACCGGGACATTGCCCGCTCGGCAGAGGCCCTGCAGGATGCCCGGCGCGCGCGCATCCACACCTTTATTGCGACCAGCCCGCTGCATATGGAGAAAAAGCTGCGCATGAGCCCCGAGCAGGTGCTCGAACAAGCCCGGCGCAGCGTGCGTTTTGCCCGCAACCTGCTGGACGATATTGAATTCAGCGCCGAAGACGGCTACCGCAGCGACCCGGACTTTCTCTGCCGCGTGATTGAGGCAGTGATTGACGAAGGGGCCACCACCATCAATATCCCCGACACCGTGGGCTATGCCATTCCTGCGCTGTACGGCAACTTCATCAAAGACCTGCGCACACGCGTGCCCAATGCCGACAAGGCGGTCTGGAGCGTGCACTGCCACAACGACCTGGGCATGGCCGTGGCCAACAGCTTGGCCGGGGTGCAAATTGGCGGCGCACGCCAGGTGGAATGCACCATCAACGGCCTGGGCGAGCGCGCGGGTAACTGTGCCCTGGAAGAAGTGGTCATGGCCATCAAAACCCGGCGCGACTACTTTGGACTGGAAGTGGGTATTGCGGCCGAGCACATCGTCGCCACCAGCCGCATGGTCAGCCAAACCACCGGCTTTGTTGTGCAGCCCAATAAAGCTGTGGTCGGAGCCAACGCCTTTGCCCATGCCAGCGGTATCCACCAGGACGGCGTGCTCAAGGCGCGTGATACCTATGAAATCATGCGGGCCGAAGACGTCGGCTGGGCGGCCAACAAAATCGTGCTGGGCAAGCTCTCCGGGCGCAACGCCTTCAAGCAGCGCCTGCATGAACTGGGGGTGGAGCTGGAGAGCGAGGCCGCCATCAACGCCGCCTTTGCCAAGTTCAAGGAACTGGCCGACCGCAAGAGCGAAATTTTTGACGAAGACATCCTGGCCCTGGTGCAGATGGAAGGTGCCCAGGCCGCCAGCGACGTATTTGCCTTTGTCTCCCTGGCCCAGCACAGCGAAACGGGCGAGCCCTCGCACGCCCAGGTCGTATTCCAGCACGCGGGGCAAGAGGTCAAAGCCAGCGCCCAAGGCAATGGCCCGGTCGATGCCTGCTTTAAAGCCATTGAAAGCCAGGTGCAAAGCGGCGCGCAAATGCTGCTGTTTTCCATCAATGCCATCAGCAATTCACCAGAAAGCCAGGGCGAAGTTACCGTACGCCTGCAGCGCGGTGGGCGGGTGGTCAATGGCGTGGGGGCCGACCCGGACGTGGTCGTGGCCTCGGCCAAAGGCTATCTCAATGCCCTCAACCGCCTGTACACCAGCGTCGAACATGACGCAGGGGCAGACGCCGCAGCTATATAATTTTTTGATAGCGCATGCTGCCCGCTGTACAGAGGGGCAGCCGACATGCAAGCATGTTTTAAGGGGCAGGTAATGGGTGCAGCGTGGGGGCGGCAGTTGGGCCGCTGGGTGGCGTTGGGTGTGCTGGGGGGCGCTTTGGCGCTGGGTCAAGCCCAGGCGGGAACGGTCAAAAAGGCTGCACCGGCAGCCAAAACTTCCAAAACCGCCAAAGCAGTCAAAACAACCAAAACGGCTGCGCCGGCGAAAAAGGCGCAGTCTGCTAAAACAACCAAACTGGCCCCCGCTGGGAAAGCCAGCAAAAAAACCGCCCAAAACGCGCCCCGCGTGCGCCAGACCGTGGCGCGTGGCAAAGCCAGCCGGCAAGTGCTGGCCCGCAAGGCTGTAGCCCCTGCGCCACGCCCCTCATTTGGGCAAATGGCGGGCCTGCAGCATACGAGTGACCCGCTGGATTTGAAGTCCAATGTCGCCCTGGTGCTCGATCAGGAAACGCACGAGGTGCTGCTGAGTAAAAACGAAACGGCGGTGTTGCCGATTGCCTCCATCTCCAAGCTGATGACTGGGCTGATCATTTCGGATGCGCATCTGCCCCTGGATACGCCTATCACCATCACTCAGGACGATGTGGACACCGTTAAGCGCAGCAGCTCGCGCCTACAGGTGGGCACCACGCTAACACGCCGGGAGTTGCTGCATCTGGCGCTCATGTCCAGCGAAAACCGCGCTGCCCACGCCCTGGGCCGTACCTACCCCGGTGGCATGCAAAGCTTTGTGCAGCAAATGAACCTGAAAGCGCGGCTGCTGGGCATGACCTCCACCCGTTTTGTCGAGCCCACGGGGCTGTCGAGCAGCAACCAGTCCAGCGCCCATGACCTGGCCACCTTGGTCAACGTAGCCCACGGCGATGCGCTGCTGCGCTCGTTTTCCACCTCTGCCAGCGCCGAAGTGGAAGTGGGCGAGCGCACGCTGGAATTTAGAAACACCAATGGCCTGATACGTAACGAAGACTGGGACATTGGCCTGCAAAAAACCGGCTATATCGCCGAGGCCGGGCGCTGCCTGGTCATGCAAACCCAGGTAGCGGGGCGCAAGCTCATCATGGTGTTTTTGGACTCCGTCGGTAAAAACAGCCGCTTGGGCGACGCCCAGCGCGTGCGCCAGTGGGTTGAGGCCGGGGCGCATCGCTCCTAGAGTCCCTGACGCTATAGAAAAAACGATATAGCCACTGTAGGCTAAGGTAAACAAGGTTCCCGTCAAGGAATGGGGTGAAAAGGGGCTCCGTCTCGATAGGCTTTAGCCCGTTATTCTGGATATGGGCTGTTGCCCCCTATCCATAACTTGTTGCCTGGTTGCACATCCCAGCGGGTAGCTGTCCCCGCAGGCAGCTCCAGCACATGCGCGGCACGCAGCCGCTGGTCGTTGGCCGGGTCGCGCCAGTGCTGCCCCAGACGCATTCCCCAGCGCGGCAGGCGGGCGGTGCCCGTCACCCGGTAAACCCCCTGTGTGTCTGGCCGTGCCAGGAACACGACGTCCAGCGGATAGCGCATGAAACACCCATGCACACTGGTGCAATCCGTCAGCAGCAGCCCCTGCGGACAAGGCTGCACCTGCAAGGGTGCAGCCAGCATCAACCCCCTGAAACGCTGCCAGAAGCTGCCAGCCAGCGCCACCTGCAACGCCTGGGGGCCAGCGGCAGTGACAAGCCGCGCAGGTCGATCGAAGGCCAGCCCCATCACAGCCCCGAGTGCATGAACTTCATCACGATGGGGAAGAACAGCACGATGAAGGTGCAGGGAAAGATGAAGGCAATCAGCGGGAACAGCATTTTTACCGGCGCTTCCATCGCCAGCTTTTCAGCCCGCAAAAAGCGCTCCGTGCGGCGCTGATCGGCCTGCACGCGCAACACCGGCCCCAGGCTCATGCCCATGTTCTCTGCCTGAATCACCGCGCCGACAAAGCTGGCAATGCTCGGCTCGTCCAGCCGCTGCGCCATCGCCTTCAGGCTTTCTGCCCGGCCCTTGCCCGCCCGTACATCACGCAGCACCCGCTGAAACTCATTGCGCAGCACGCCACGCGGCCCCTTGCTCACGGCCTGCTGCATCGCCCCTTGAAAGTTCAGCCCCGCCTCCACACACAGCGTCACGATGTCCAGAAAAAACGGCAGCGTCTTGAGCATCTCGCTGCGGCGCAGCGCAATCTGATCCCTGAGCCACAGCGCCGGATACAACCACCCCAGCACCAGCCCCAGCAGCGCCACTTGCAGATACAACTCCGCTGTCAAAGACGCCTGCTTCATGCCGGCAAACGTATCGGCCACCCACACCAGCAGCAACGCCACCACCAGCCCGCACACCCAGCGGCTGGCAGCAAACTGGGCCGGACTCAGGCTGTAATCCAGCCCCGCCTTGCGCAAGCGTGCCAGCAACGCGCTGTAGCGCGGCGCACGAATCAGCGGCTCGATGAAATACGCCACCCACTGCACCGGCCACCACACCAGCCGGAACCCCAGGGGCGGCGGGTCCTTGTACTGGCGATCTTCTTCGGGCACCTGCGCCACCGCCCGGCTCACCAGCCAAACCACCAATGCCACGGCCACACCCGCCGTCATGGCCACCGCCAGAATCACCCACGTCGTCGTATTCATCGTCTGCCTCACACATCAATGGCAATGATCTTGCGGATCACGTAAATCCCCATCACCTCCAGGAACGCGATCACCGCCAGCGTGGCCCAGCCCAGCTCGGTATGCCACAGCATGGCCATGCCCTCCGGCTCCATATGGTTGAGTACCAGCATCAGAAACATCGGCAGCATCCCCACCACCCAGGCCTGCAGCTTGCCCTGCGCCGTCAGCGCCTTGATCTTGCCCTCCATCTGCAAACGGCTGCGGATCGTATGGGCCGTGCGCTCCAGCGTCTGCGCCAGACTGCCCCCCGTCTCCAGCGCAATACGCATTGCCGACACCACCAGAATGTTCGTCTGCGTCGGCACCCTGCGGCTCAAATTGGCCAGCGCCTGCTCCAGCGGCACCCCCATGCGCTGCTCGCGCAGCATCAGCCCGAATTCCTGACCCAAAGGCGCTGGGGACTCACGCACCAACTGCCCGATTGCCGTGCCCAAACCCGCCCCCGCCTGCATGCTGCCCGACAAAGCCATCAGCGCATCGGGCAATTGCGCCTCGTACCGGGCCAGCCGCTTGAGCCGCATCCACCGGTACAGCACCCTGGGCATCAGCGCCATCACGGCAAACACCGCCAGCGCAATCACCACCGACCCCGTCACCAGCCACACCAGCATCCCGCCCAGCCCCATCAACCCCAGATTGGCCAGAAACAGCTTCTGCGGATCGATGAACAGAAAAAACTCGCGGGCCTGAAACTGGGCCTTTTCCGTGAACGTCGCCTGGTAGCGCTTGAGGGTATTTGTCCCCAGGTCAATGGCAAACCAGGCCAGCAGCGCGGCAGCCACTGAAAAAATGCCGATCACTAGCGTAGGAATGATGAAATTTTTATCCATTGTCGTGTTGCTTCAATATTTTGAAAAAATTTTATAAGTTTAGCTGCCAAGAAAATATTTGCTTTTAAAAATCCGTCTCGATACGTTCACCGGTTTCAGGATCGATGTACCACCCTTTGCGCACCGTCTTGCCGTTGTAGATTTTTGCTTCTCTGAAGTCGCCGCCTGCAAAACTATGAACCGGGGCGACATAGACAGGATGTCCATAGTTATCCCGCTTCTTTGGATTGAAACCGGGGCGTCGCTCTATATCCCAACCTATCAAAATAGCATCTGACATTAATCGAATTTTAAGCCGCAGCGATCCTTTGCGATCACGACGCAGATCTGCCAGTAAATCATCGGGAATACGGCTGGCTACAGGCACTGTGACATCCACCAATGGCTCACCTTCGTACATGGGCCAACTGTGACGAGTGATGAATTTTGCATCGCTGGAGTATCTTAAATATCTTAAAAATTTAGGCATTGGCAATCTATCGGCTCCGCCCCCATAGGAGGAAATAGATGGTGATGTACCAAATATACCCGCTGCAAAAATCCAGTTATTCTCCATCAATAAGACAACGTCAGATAAACCTAATAATGCATCAATTCTTTTCTCACCACCATAAATGCCTTTGAATTTACACTTGAGCAAGGCATCAGGATTATCTTGAATGGCACTGGATTGTTGGCAGTGGTCACAGCCCGTGATGAAGGTGGCTAACCCTGGAATAGACAACCAACTTAACAACGATTGCATCAGCTTTCTTTTTTCGTGATTCATCACTACTCTCCTAGTCCAGCAAACACATAACCGTGCTGGCGCAGCCAACTCATGTTACGCAGCCACGGTCTTTGCACGGGGCTGCGCACCAGGGAGGTGACTTGCCCCTGGCCGTTGCGCTGGTAGTGCAGCCAGCGGCCATCGGGCAGGGAGCTATCAGAAGGGCGGCACTGGATGTCGTGCGGGGTGAGCATGAGAACAAATGCTTTTACTATGAATAAGGAAGCTGCTGGCGCTTATAAACAAAGAGATTTATATTGATTTTTATGTGAATATCAATGTAGACAAGCAGTAGAAGCTACTTTTATAATAGTAAATGGTTAATAATCCATTTCTATTTTTTTACCGGTTTTAGGGTCAATTTGCCAGCCTTTTACAGGTAAATGTTTAATTCTTCCTCCAACTAGCTTCCATACTACACGTTTCTCGCAAAAGTCACCTCCAACCATTTTGTCTTCATCGGTGGCATAAGCATTGCCGCGTTCATCTAGTTTAAAAGGGTAGTTCTTTCCATTCCTTATTTCCCACCCTACCAAAATAGTCTCCGGTGTCATACGCAACTTGAGTTTAAGAGAGCCTTTATATTTCCGAATCCGCTCCAGCACTTCGTCCGGGATGCGGGTAGCGACGGGAACAATGACATCGACCTCCGGTGGGCCTTGGTAGCCTTGTTCATCCCAATAACGTCCTTCAAATTTCTTGGGAATGGCTTCTGAAAATCTCTGGTAACGTAAATATTTTGGCAAAGGCAAGCCATACTTCTCATCGCCAAAATAAGCACTGGTGCCGCTTTTTTCGGGAAAGTAAATTCCTAGGAGGGGGCTGAACAATTTTCCATTGGGTTGGTAGACAAGCTGCCGCATATCGGTGTCATAAGTGGCGCTCACCAGAAGTTCTCCCTCCCCCTGGTATTCCCCTAAACTTATGACGCAGTGCTTTATCTTCTTCGCTGAGTCCAAGACGTTCTGGGGACAGAGTATCGTTAATTGCACAGGCGCTCAAAAAATAAGCAGAAAAAACAGAAAATATCCGCAATGCGTTACGGCGTTCATCGTGAAAACTCATGGTTTATTGCCTTCAACGTTGTTGGAAAATTCATATCCATTGTCCAGTAGCCAACGGATATAACTGGGTAGATCGACTGTGCCGGTGCGATTGCAGTTTCCTGGTGTGGAAGGTGTGCATGGCTTGTTTTTGGACGGTGCGCGGTCTTGCAGCTCCGGTATTTTGTTACTGGGCATGTTGCTTTGTGGCGTGGGGATACCGTCTTTATCTTTGCCCCTGTCGTCGTAGTGAATGAACCGGTAGGTGTCAGCATTGACCATGCTGGTGGCGCCACCTGTCTGATTGGCATTGCTAAAACTTTGGGTACGCTGGGTACTGCCACCGACTGCGCCGCGTACTTCCCGGTCTTCTACAGGGAATTTGTAGGTTGTGTATTCGACATCCGGGTAGGTATTAGTATTTCCTGTTGGAATTTTTATGACGATTTCTGACGGTGCGGTATTGGGATTGCCAAAGCGCATGGTATTGGCTTGATCATGCAATATGGCCGTACCTTCCATGCGGATAGGTGTGGTGTTCATCTTGACCCCTGCATTGCTTGCTTGGCGCAGCATCCAGGACAAGGCCACGTCAGAGAGTACACCGCCATCGGTATAGCCGCCGCCAATATCCGAGTGCGCCCCAATAAAGCCCAGCTCTATGCGTATCTGGCCAGGGGTGCTGCTGCTGGCCCCAATGGATTGCAGCGGAAAGCCGCCATAGTGGTCGTCCTGGGGTAAGTGCAGACGTGTTTTATCCCATAGAGGAAAGTTTTTAATCGGGGCGGTCCAGAATGCTTCTACTCCTGCATTGCCTGAACTTCGGTGTTCATTCAACGCTACGGCATGGGCTACATAAGCAAACTGGCTGGGAATGGAAAGGTTATAGCTGGCTTCACTAAAATTTGTGGACAGCACGGTGTCAAAAATCCCCATGAATCGGAAATTGACAACTTGGCAACCCCATTCACCTTCGACAATGTTTCCTTTGTCATCATGCTTCTGATACCAAATAGCCCCATCCTTGAGCATTCCCACCAGTCGGTTCGCAAAATCCCGTGCCTGGGCAGCTCCCCGGCTAAAACCCACGATATCTATATTCATCGCTTCATTATCGTTTTTAAAGGCTTCGGCAGCATCCACAAAATACAATAGCATTCGCTCAATACGTGTCGGGCCGGAATAATTTCCGCCCCGGTCTGGTATCTTTGCAATGAAAGGCACAATGGTTTTATCGTAGTCCTTGGAAATAATATCCCCATAGTTATCGCGGCCCTTATGGTCGGTGCCTACGCCTGTGACGTATTTTGCTCCACCGTCATCTCTATATAAATCTCGGAAACTCACTACATTGGTCAAAGCATTTCGGTCACTCTCATCATTCCCTGTCCCATCAAACGCAAACAGCACCAGTCCATCCGGGTCAATCCACCCCAGCGGGTTATTGGCTACATAGGCATAGGCATTTGGCCCATCGGGGTGACCCAGCGGGTCGGGCGTTAAATATGCCCCCTGGGCCGGGTCGTAATAACGCTGGCGGTTGTAGTGCAGGCCGGTTTCTTCATCCAAATACTGCCCTGGCAGCCGGATATTCAGGATGAAGTTGTTTTGTTGTTTTTGTTTGTTTGGGCCGGTTTGAATGGCCGCTGCCCCAAACGGCGCATAGCTGGCCTGCCACAGCAGTTCACCGTTTTCGTTGGTGACCGCTTCCGGCGCACCCAGGTGGTTGCTGTGGATATAGGCCAGGGTTGCGTTGCCGGGCAGGTAGCTGGAGAGCAGCGCTTTGACGTCTGCCCACAGGCCGATGGTTTGTTCCAGCGGTTCGGGGCTTTCTTTTTCTGCTGCTTCGGGAACCGTTTGGGCCAGCTTTGCGCCCTTGGGCGTGTCGATGACGGCCAGCAGCAAATCGGCCAGATAGATGTATTGGCGTTGTATGTGGCCGCTGGCGTTCAGCTCTGCCAGCAGGTGGCGGTCTGCGCTGTAGAGGTAGCCGGTGTTGTGCCCGCCAGCATCTTTGGCGATGCGCAGGCCCCGGTGGTCGTAGCGGTAGCGGGCTATTTCTTGCCGGGTTGTTTCGCCTGCATGAATGGAAGTCAAGCGCCCTAAAGCATCCCATTGGTATTGGCGCTGGCCTTGCCCGGTGGGCTGGCCGTTGGCGTTGTAGGTGGCGTTTCCTGGTCGACCTTGCTCGTCCCAATCCGTGCGGCTGGTGCCTGCCGTCAATTCATCCTGGCTGGCGGTCTGTTGGGCCAGTACCCGGCGCTGGCCCTGGTAGGCGTAGCGCCAGACCTGGGTGTCGGTGGCTGTGTCGATGGCAGTCTCGGCGGTTGTGCTGGTCTGCACTCCGGCAACAAGCTGGCCTGCACTGTCATAGGCCCAATAGCGTTGCTGTGTTGCGCCCTGGTGGCGGCGCTGGCTGTGCAGCAGCAGGCCGTCGCCGCTCCACAGGTAGCGTTCGTCGAAGAAGGCCAGGGTGGCTGGGGTGGCGGGGGTGGTTGCGCTGGGTGCGGTGCTGGCCTGGGCATTGCCGATGCCCAGCAGGCGCTGCACGACCGAGGCGGTGGCGGGCCACAGGGGTGTTGGTGTTGGGAGGCGGGCCTGGGCGTGCAGTTGCCGTGGGCCTGCGCTGGGCCTGCTGTGGACGATGCCTGCCAGGGTGCCGGTGCCATCGCGCAGCCATTGGCTGTGGATGCCGTTGCCTGCGGTGTAGCTTTGCAGGCCGACCAGGTTGCGTTGCAGGTGGCTGGCAATGGCGTCTTCTGCGGCCAGTTTGCGCAGCCACGGTCTTTGCACGGGGCTGCGCACCAGGGCGGTGACTTGCCCCTGGCCGTTGCGCTGGTAGTGCAGCCAGCAGCCATCGGGCAGGGAGCTATCAGAAGGGCGGCACTGGATGCCGTGCGGGGTGAGCATGAGAACGAATGCTTTTACTATGAATAAGGAAGCTGCTAGCGCTTATAAATAAAGAGATTTATATTAATTTATATATGAATATCAATGTATGCAATCGGTAGTAGCTACTTTTATGATAGTAAATGGTTAATAATTCATTTTTATCTTTTGAAAATAGACTGATAGTTAATTAAAAATCTGTCTCGATACGTTCACCGGTTTTAGGGTCTATGTACCACCCTTTGCGCACCGTCTTGCCGTTGTAGATTTTTGCTTCTCTGAAGTCGCCGCCTGCAAAACTATGAACCGGGGCGACATAGACAGGATGTCCATAGTTATCCCGCTTCTTTGGATTGAAACCGGGGCGTCGCTCTATATCCCAACCTATCAAAATAGCATCCGACATTAAACGAATTTTAAGCCGCAACAATCCTTTGCGATCACGGCGCAGATCTGCCAGTAAATCATCAGGAATACGGCTGGCTACAGGCACTGTGACATCCACCAATGGCTCACCTTCGTACATGGGCCAACTGTGATGGGTGATGAATTTGGCATCGCTGGAGTATCTTAAATATCTTAAAAATTTAGGCATTGGCAATCTATCGGCTCCGCCCCCATAGGAGGAAATAGATGGTGATGTACCAAATACACCTGCTGCAAAAATCCAGTTATTCTCCATCAATAAGACAACGTCAGATAAACCTAATAATGCATCAATTCTTTTCTCACCACCATAAATGCCTTTGAATTTACACTTGAGCAAGGTATCAGGATTATCTTGAATGGCACTGGATTGTTGGCAGTGGTCACAGCCCGTAATGAAGGTGGCTAACCCTGGAATAGACAACCAACTTAACAACGATTGCATCAGCTTTCTTTTTTCGTGATTCATCACTATTCTCCTAGTCCAGCAAACACATAACCGTGCTGGCGCAGCCAACTCATGTAGCTTTGCATCTCTACGGTGCCGGTACGATTTTGGAGGTTACGAATTTCATCGATATCCTCTGTAATTCTGGTGTCGTTCAAAATATTTTGTGGTCTTGGGGTGTAAGTAATAAATTGATGCGTGTCAGCATTCAACATACTTCGATTACCACCAGGTTGGACAGGCAAATCAAATACCGGTCTGCGTTGTGAACCTGAACCAAATCCGCCATGCACCAATCGGTCTTCGGTTTGATAGGATTCGGTGCCTAATAAACCGCCTGTAAAACCTTCAACTTCAAATGTTCCGGGGGCTGTTCTTGGGTCGCCAAAGCGCAGTAGATTACTTTGGTCATGTATAACAACATTGCCGGTTGGAATTTCAATTCGCCTAGTATTCATTGCTACACCGGCAATTTGTGCCTGAGCAACCATCCACGCAAGTGCTACCTGTGATAACTGATTTTCTCCTGCTGAATAGCCACCGCCAATATCAGCGTGCGCTCCAATAAATCCCATTTCTATTCGTTGCTGACCTGGTGTATTATTGCTTCTGCCAATAGACTCTAGTGGAAAACCACCCCAATGGCGATCACCTTCCAAATGAACTCGTGTTCGACTATAGAAATTTCGGTTAGCAAGAGCATTAAATGTTCCGTTTGGTTGGCTCCGGTATTCATTCAATGCAACCGCATGGGCAACATAGGAGAACCATTCAGGAATAGTTAAGGTGTAATCACGACCTGAATTAGTGCTAAGTACTGTATCGAATAGCCCCATGAATCGAAAATTTACCCATTGACAAGACCTTTTTCCTGTTTCTAGGTCATTATAAAAATAATATTTTCTCCCGTTAATAAGATGTGTTTCTCTAATAATCTGATTGGCAAAGTCTCTGGCCTGTGCGGCACCACGGCTGAAACCAACAATATCAATTTCCATGACTTTATCATCATCAAAAAGCATGGCTTGGTCACGAAGATAGAGCATCATGCGGTCAATACGATCAACACCCGTTCGATTGAGACCGGCATCTAATCCGGGGACTAGAATATCATCATACCGAGAATCCCTATGGATAGTACCTACTCCAGTAATATAACTGGCAGGGCCGTTAATATTTTCGTCATATAAATTTCTAAATAAAACCACGTTGCTTACAGTGCTGCTGCGTTGTGTTAACCATTCTGGATCATCAGAGTTTTCCGTCCCATCAAACGCAAACAGCACCAGTCCATCCGGGTCAATCCACCCCAGCGGGTTATTGGCTACATAGGCATAGGCATTGGGCCCATCGGGGTGGCCCAGCGGGTCGGGTGTTAAATACGCCCCCTGGGCCGGGTCGTAATAACGCTGGCGGTTGTAGTGCAGGCCGGTTTCTTCATCCAAATACTGCCCCGGCAGCCGGATATTCAGGGTGAAGTTGCTTTGTTGGTTTTGAATGGCCGCTGCCCCAAACGGCGCATAGCTGGCTTGCCACACCAGTTCCCCGTTTTCGTTGGTGGCCGCTTCCGGCGCACCCAAGTGGTTGCTGTGGATATAGGCCAGGGTTGCGTTGCCGGGCAGATAGCTGGAGAGCAGCGCTTTGATGTCTGCCCACAGGCCGATGGTTTGTTCCAGCGGTTCGGGGCTTTCTTTTTCTGCTGCTTCGGGAACCGTTTGGGCCAGCTTGGCGCCCTTGGGTGTGTCGATGACGGCCAGCAGCAAATCGGCCAGATAGATGTATTGGCGCTCTATGTGGCCGCTGGCGTTCAGCTCTGCCAGCAGGTGGCGGTCTGCGCTGTAGAGGTAGCCGGTGGTGCGCCCGCCTGCGTCTTTGGCGATGCGCAGGCCCCGGTGGTCGTAGTGGTAGCGGGCTATTTCAGCGTTGTTTTGGCTGATGGCTATCAGGCGGCCCAGGCTGTCCCACTGGTAGCTGCGCTGGCCTTGCCCGGTGGGCTGGCCGTTGGCGTTGTAGGTGGCGTTTCCTGGTCGGCCTTGCTCGTCCCAATCCGTGCGGCTGGTGCCTGCCGTCAATTCATCCTGGCTGGCGGTGTGCTGGGCCAGTACCCGGCGCTGGCCCTGGTAGGCGTAGCGCCAGACCTGGGTGTCGGTGGCGGTTGTGTCGGTGGTTGCGCTGGTCTGCACTCCGGCAACAAGCTGGCCTGCGCCGTCATAGGCCCAATAGCGTTGCTGTGCTGCACCTTGGTGGCTGCGCTGGCTGTGCAGCAGCAGGCCATCGCCGCTCCACAGGTAGCGCTCGTCGAAGAAGGCCAGAGCCGTAGGGGTAGCGGGGGTGGTTGCGCTGGCTGCGGTGCTGGCCTGGGCATTGCCGATGCCCAGCAGGCGCTGCACGACCGAGGCGGTGGCGGGCCACAGGGGGGTTGGTGTTGGGATGCGGCTCTGGGCCTGGGCGTGCAGTTGTCGTTGGCCTGCGCTGGGTCTGCTGTGGACGATGCCCGCCAGGGTGCCGGTGCCATCGCGCAGCCATTGGCTGTGGATGCCGTTGCCTGCGCTGTAGCTTTGCAGGCCGGCCAGGTTGCGTTGCAGGTGGCTGGCAATGGCCTCTTCTGCGGCCAGTTTGCGCAACCACGGTCTTTGCACGGGGCTGCGCACCAGGGCGGTGACTTGCCCCTGGCCGTTGCGCTGGTAGTGCAGCCAGCGGCCATCGGGCAGGGAGCTATTATCAGAAGGGCGGCACTGGATGCCGTGCGGGGTGAGCATGAGAACAGATGCTTTTACTATGAATAAGGAAGCTGTCAGCGCTTATAGATAAATAGATTTATAGTGATTTATATATGAATATTAATATAGAAAAGTGGTAGCAGCTACTTTTATGATAGTAAATAGTTAATAATTCATTTCTATTTTTTTGCCAGTTTTAGGATCGATTTGCCAACCTTTTCTGCGGATCTGTTGAAGTTTTCCGTTGATCATTCTAAAAAGAATCTGTTTTTCACAAAAGTCACCGCCAATCATTATGTCGTCATCTGTTGCATAAGAGCGTCCGTATTCATCTTTCTTCCAAGGATAATTCTTTCCATTCCTTATTTCCCACCCTGCCAAGATAGTCTCCGGTGTCATACGCAATTTGAGTTTAAGAGCGCCTTGATATTTCCGGATGCGATCCAGCACTTCATCCGGAATGCGGGTAGCGACGGGAACAATGACATCTACTATAAATTGCCCTTCAAACATTGGGCGTCTTCCGTAATCAGAGCCGGTGCGTGGCGCATGTTCTGAAAATCTTTGATAACGCAGATATTTTGGTACGGGTAAGCCATATTTTTCATCTCCAAAATATCCTGAAATACCAGGTTTTTTTGGGCCAAAATTTCCCATGGCGGGGACGAAAATAATCCCATCAGGTCGTGTAACTACCTGACGCATTTGTGTGTTGTAAGTGGCGTCTATATAAAGCTCTCGGCCCTTTGAAATGCCTCTGAATTTATGGCGCAGTGCTTTATCTTCAGCGCTTAGTCCGAATCGCTCAGAGGATTGTTGGGTGCCCACAGCACAGCCCCAAAGGGGGAGTGTTGTCAGGACAATCAAGGATTTTCTACGCGGCAGGAATGGATTTTCTTTGGACATCAATCAAGCCTCTTGTTTATTAAAGTTCATAGCCATTGTCCAGCAGCCAGCGGATATAACTGGGCAGATCGACCGTGCCAGTACGATTGCAGTTTCTTGGCGTGGAAGGTGTGCATGGACTTTTCCGACGATGCGCGGTCTTGTATCTCTGGTATTTTCAGAAATAAATAATTAATAATCCATTTCTATCTTTTTACCGGTTTTAGGGTCAATTTGCCAGCCTTTCTTATGGAGCAGTATCCATTTTCCGTTAATTTTCTCATTAACAGACCTAGCCTCGCAAAAATCTCCGCCAATCATCAATTCTGAGTCATTAATAAGTCGATTACCAATTTCATCTCTCTTGTAGGGATAGTTCTTTCCATTTCTGACCTGCCACCCCACCAAAATAGTCTCCGGTGTCATACGCAACTTAAGTTTAAGAGAACCTTTATATTTCCGGATGCGATCCAGCACTTCGTCCGGAATACGGGTAGCGACGGGAACAATAACATCGACCTCCGGTGGGCCTTGGTAGCCTTGCTTATCCCAGTAGTGGCCTGGAAGTTTTTTCGGAATGGTTGCGGAGAATCTTTGGTAACGTAAATATTTTGGTATGGGTAAGCCATATTTTTCATCGCCAAAATAAGCACTGGTGCCGCTTTTTTTTGGAAAGTAAATTCCAAGAAGGGGGCCAAACAATTTCCCATTGGGTTGGTAGACAAGCTGCCGCATATCGGTGTCATAAGTGGCGCTCACCAGAAGCTCTCCTCCTCCAGATATTCCTCTGAACTTATAGCGCAGTGCTTTATCTTCTTCACTTAATCCAAATCGCTCAGAGGATTGTTGGGAGCCCACAGCACAGCCCCAAAGGGGGAGTGTTGTCAGGACAATCAAGGATTTTCTACGCGGCAGGGATGGATTTTCTTTGGACATCAATCAAACCTCCTGTTTATTAAAGTTCATAGCCATTGTCCAGCAGCCAGCGGATATAACTGGGTAGATCGACCGTGCCAGTACGATTGCAGCTTCCTGGCGTGGAAGGTGTGCATGGCTTGTTTTTGGATGGTGCGCGGTCTTGCAGCTCCGGTATTTTGTTACTGGGCATATTGCTTTGCGGCGTAGGGATACCGTCTTTATCTTTGCCCCGGTCGTCGTAGTGAATGAACCGGTAGGTGTCAGCATTGACCATGCTGGTGGCGCCACCTGTTTCATTGGCATTGCTAAAACTTTGGGTGCGCTGGGTACTGCCACCGACTGCGCCCCGCACCTCCCGGTCTTCTACAGGGAATTTGTAGGTTTCGTATTCCACATCCGGATAGGTATTAGTATTTCCTGTTGGAATTTTTATGACGATTTCTGACGGTGCAGTATTGGGATTGCCAAAGCGCATGGTATTGGCTTGGTCGTGCAATACGGCAGTTCCTTGCATATCTATGTTGAAGCTCTCGTCCATTTGAACCCCTGCATTGACAGCCTGACGCAGCATCCAGGCCAGGGCCACGTCAGAGAGTACACCGCCATCGGCATAGCCGCCGCCAATATCCGAGTGCGCCCCGATAAAGCCCAGTTCTATGCGTATCTGGCCGGGGGTACTGCTGCTGGCCCCAATGGATTGCAGCGGAAAGCCGCCATAGTGGTCGTCCTGGGGTAAGTGCAAACGTGTTTTATCCCATGAGGGGAAATTCCTGAATGGGGCGGTCCAAAATGCTTCCTCCCCCGCTGGGCCAGTGCTGCGATGTTCATTCAAGGCTACGGCATGGGCCACATATTCAAACTGGCTGGGAATGGAAAGGTTATAGCTGGTCTTGCTGAAATTGGTGGATAGCACGGTGTCAAAAATCCCCATGAATCGGAAATTGACAACTTGGCAACCCCATTGCCCTTCAAGCAAATTTCCATCGCTATCATGCTTCTGATACCAAATAGCTCCATCCTTAAGCATGTCCACCAGTCGGTTCGCAAAATCCCTTGCTTGGGCGGCACCTCGACTAAAACCCACGATATCTATATTCATCGCTTCATTATCGTTTTTAAAGTCTTCGGCGGCATCCACAAAATACAATAGCATCCGCTCAATGCGTGCCGGGCCAGAGTAATTGCCGCCCCGGTCTGGAATCTTTGCAATGAAAGGCACGATGGTTTTATCGTAGTCCTTGGAAATAATATCGCCATAGTTATCACGGCCCTTATGGTCGGTGCCTACGCCTGTGACATATTTTGTTCCACCGTCATCTCTATATAAATCTCGGAAATTCACTACATTGGTCAGAGCATTTCGGTCACTCTCATCATTCCCCGTCCCATCAAACGCAAACAGCACCAGCCCGTCCGGGTCAATCCACCCCAGCGGGTTATTGGCTACATAGGCATAGGCATTCGGCCCATCGGGGTGGCCCAGCGGGTCGGGTGTTAAATACGCCCCCTGGGCCGGGTCGTAATAACGCTGGCGGTTGTAGTGCAGGCCGGTTTCTTCATCTGAATATTGCCCCGGCAACCGGATATTCAGGGTGAAGTTGTTTTGTTGGTTTTGTTTATTTAGGCCGGTTTGAATGGCCGCTGCCCCAAACGGCGCATAGCTGGCTTGCCACACCAGTTCCCCGTTTTCGTTGGTGACCGCTTCCGGCGCACCCAGGTGGTTGCTGTGGATATAGGCCAGGGTTGCGTTGTCGGGCAGGTAGCTGGAGAGCAGCGCTTTGACGTCTGCCCACAGGCCGATGGTTTGTTCCAGCGGTTCGATGCCTGGCTCTACCGTTTGGGCCAGCTTGGCGCCCTTGGGGGTGTCGATGACGGCCAGCAGCAAATCGGCCAGATAGATGTATTGGCGTTGTATGTGGCCGCTGGCGTTCAGTTCTGCCAGCAGGTGGCGGTCTGCGCTGTAGAGGTAGCCGGTGGTGCGTCCGCCAGTGTCTTTGGCGATGCGCAGGCCCCGGTGGTCGTAGTGGTAGCGGGCGATTTCTTCCCGGGTTGTTTCGCCTGCATGAATGGAAGTCAAGCGCCCTAAAGCATCCCATTGGTAGCTGCGCTGGCCTTGCCCGGTGGGCTGGCCGTTGGCGTTGTAGGTGGCGTTTCCTGGTCGGCCTTGCTCGTCCCAATCCGTGCGGCTGGTGCCTGCCGTCAATTCATCCTGGCTGGCGGTGTGCTGGGCCAGTACCCGGCGCTGGCCCTGGTAGGCGTAGCGCCAGACCTGGGTGTCGGTGGCAGTGTCGGCGGTTGTGCTGGTCTGCACCCCGGCAACAAGCTGGCCTGCGCTGTCATAGGCCCAATAGCGTTGCTGTGTTGCGCCCTGGTGGCGGCGCTGGCTGTGCAGCAGCAGGCCGTCGCCGCTCCACAGGTAGCGTTCGTCGAAGAAGGCCAGGGCGGCTGGGGTGGTTGCGCTGGACGCATTGGCTGCGGTGCTGGCCTGGGCATTGCCGATGCCTAGCAGGCGCTGCACGACCGAGGCGGTGGCGGGCCACAGGGGTGTTGGTGTTGGGAGGCGGGTCTGGGCGTGCAGTTGCCGTGGGCCTGCGCCGGGCCTGCTGTGGACGATGCCTGCCAGGGTGCCGGTGCCATCGCGCAGCCATTGGCTGTGGATGCCGTTGCCTGCGGTGTAGCTTTGCAGGCCAGCCAGGTTGCGTTGCAGGTGGTTGGCAATGGCATCTTCTGCGGCCAGTTTGCGCAGCCACGGTCTTTGTACGGGGCTGCGAACCAGGGCGGTGACTTGACCCTGGCCGTTGCGCTGGTAGTGCAGCCAGCGGCCGTCGGGCAGGGAACCATCAGAAGGGTGGCACTGGATGCCGTGCGGGGTGAACATGAGAACAAATGCTTCTACTATGAATAATGAAGCTGTCAGCGCTTGTAAACAAAGAGATTTATAGTGGTTTGTATATGAATATCAATGCAGAAAAGCGGGAGTAGCTACTTTTATAGTAGTAAATGTTTAATAATCCATTTCTATCTTTTGACCGGTTTTTGGATCTATTTGCCAGCCTTTTCTGCGAATTTGCTGAAGCTTTCCATTAATCATCCTGAAAAGAATTTGTTTTTCGCAGAAATCACCACCAATCATTATGTCTTCATCTGTCGCGTAAGAACGTCCATATTCATCTTTTTTCCATGGATAGTTCTTTCCATTCATTATTTCCCATCCCACCAAAATAGTCTCCGGTGTCATACGAAACTTGAGCATAAGGCCGCCTTTATATTTTCGGATGCGATCAAGAACTTCATCTGGAATTCGGGTGGCAACCGGAACAATAACATCTACTTCAGGCGGGCCTTCGTAGCCTTGCTCATGCCAATAAATGCCTTTATTTTTTGGAATATTCTCTGAGAAGCGTTGATAGCGTAAATATTTTGGTAAAGGCAAACCATATTTTTCATCACCAAAGTAACTACTTCTTCCACCCCCTCCTGGACCATACCCTCCCAGAAGTGGGCCAAATAATTTACCATTAGGTTGGTAAACACTCTGTCGTCTATCTGTCTTGTAGGTAGCATCTATGTATAGTCCTCCTCCTTTCGGAATATCTCTAAACTTGTATCGCAATGCAGCATCTTCATCGTCAAGACCAAAACGTGGCGGTGGATTGGAGTCAGATTTTGAACAAGCAGACAATATGGTTGTCAGTGTTGGGATGGTAATAAAGTATCTACGGTTAAAAGAATGAGGCATTTATATTCCTTTTGCTCAAAATTCATAACCATTATCCAACAGCCAGCGCATATAACTCTCCAAATCTACTGTTCCAGTACGGTTGCAGCGGTTTGGCGCAGAAGGACTGCAAGGTTCTTTGCCGGTTGCTGCACGGTTTTGCAGTTCTGGAATTTCGTTGCTTGGACGGGTACTTGCAGCAATAGGGTTGCCTCCAGTATCCAAGCCCCGATCGTCATAGCTGATAAAACGGTGTGTATCGGTATTTACCATGCTGGTAACACCTCCTGTTTGAGCAGAGTTGCTAAAACCCTGGGTACGTTGAGTGTCACCACTCACTGCGCCACGGACTGCTCGATCTTCCACCCGATAAAATGCCTGATAACCTAAAGCGCCAGCTTTATCTTGTTCATGACGGATCTCGAAGCTCTTGCTAGGAGCAGTGTTGGGATTGCCAAATCTAATCACATTGCTTTGATCATGAATAACAGCGGTTTTGTTCATGTTAATAGGTGCATCATTCATCTCTACACCAGCATTTCTAGCTTGGTGAATCATCCAAGCCAAGGCTACATCAGACAAAGAACTTCCATCTGCATATCCCCCTCCAATATCTGAGTGGGAACCAATAAATCCCAGTTCTATACGTATCTTTCCTTCTTGCATATTAGACGTACCAATAGACTCTAGCGGAAATCCTCCTTCATGGTTACTATCTGGCAAATGAATACGAGTGTCACGCCATAAAGGCCTGTTCAGGATATACCCAGTTGCGCTTTCTCCAAAATATGATGATCTATATTCATTGAGGGCAACTGCATGGGCTACATAACTGAATTGCTGGGGAATGGAAAGGTTGTAGTCATAGCCACTTCGATTGACAGATAGAACAGTATCAAAAATCCCCATAAATCGAAAATTTACAACTTGGCAGCCCATGATAGGATTACCACTTTCATCGAAACTTAGTTTCCCAGTATTGGGGTCATGCTTTTGATACCAAATCGCCCCATCCTTAAGCATATCTACTAGCCGATTCGCAAAGTCCCGTGCTTGAGCTGCCCCCCGGCTAAAGCCGACGATGTCGATATTCATGGCTTCGTTATTGTTTTCAAAGGCTTCGGCGGCATCCACAAAATACAGTAACATGCGCTCAATGCGTGCCGGGCCGGAGTAATTTCCGCCACGATCAGGGACAAGGCCATGCGGTACGGGATCAATTTGGCCATAGTTATCGCGCCAGGCTGCGTGTACTGTATCTACACCTGTGACGTAATGCGATTCACGGCTATCACTCTGGTATAAATCCCTGAACTTCACCACATTGGTAAAAGCATCGGGATTACTCTCATCATTCCCCGTCCCATCAAACGCAAACAAAACCAACCCATCCGGGTCCACCAACCCCAGCGGGTTATTGGCCACATAGGCATAGGCATTGGGGCCATCGGGGTGACCCAGCGGGTCGGGCGTTAAATACGCCCCCTGGGCCGGGTCGTAATAGCGCTGGCGGTTGTAGTGCAGGCCGGTTTCTTCATCAAAGTATTGCCCTGGTAGCCGGATATTCAGGATGAAGTTGTTTTGTTGGGTTTGCCCGGTTTGAATGGCCGCAGCCCCAAACGGCGCATAGCTGGCTTGCCACACTAGTTCACCGTTTTCGTTTGTGGCCGCTTCCGGTGCGCCCAGGTGGTTGCTGTGGATATAGGCCAGGGTGGCGTTGTCGGGCAGGTAGCTGGAGAGCAGCGCTTTTACGTCTGCCCACAGGCCGATGGTTTGCTCCAGCGGTTCGGTGCTTGGCTCCACGGTTTGGGCCAGCTTGGCCCCCTTGGGCGTATCAATGACAGCCAGCAGCAGATCGGCCAGGTAGATGTATTGGCGTTCCATGTGGCCGCTGGCGTTCAGCTCTGCCAGTAGGTGGCGGTCTGCGCTGTAGAGGTAGCCGGTGTTGTGCCCGCCAGCATCTTTGGCGATGCGCAGGCCCCGGTGGTCGTAGCGGTAGCGGGCTATTTCAGCGTTGTTTTGGCTGATGGCTATCAGGCGGCCCAGGCTGTCCCACTGGTAGCTGCGCTGGCCTTGCCCGGTGGGCTGGCCGTTGGCGTTGTAGGCGGTGGCTGCATCCTGGTTGGTGGGGCGGCCCTGGGCATCCCAGGCGGTGCCGGTGGTGCCTGCGCTCAGTTCTTGTTGATTGTTGGTGTGCTGGGCCAGTACCCGGCGCTGGCCTTGGTAGGCGTAGCGCCAGACCTGGGTGTCTTGCTGCCCGGTCTGAACCCCGGCCACAAGCTGGCCTGCGCCGTCATAGGCCCAGTAGCGTTGTTCTGCCCCGCCGGGGCGGCTGCGCCGGCTGTGCAGCAGCAGGCCGTCGCCGCTCCACAGGTAGCGTTCGTCGAAGAAGGCCAGGGTGGCAGGGATGGTTGCACTGGTGGTTGGGTTGCTGGCCTGGGCGTTGCCGATGCCCAGCAGGCGCTGCACGATCGAGGCGGTGGCGGGCCACAGGGGTGTTTGTGTTTGGGCCTGGGCGTGCAGTTGGCGTTGGCTTGCGGCGGGCCTGCTGTGGACGATACCTGCCAGGGTGCCGGTGCCATCGCGCAGCCATTGGCTGTGGATGCCGTTGCCTGCGGTGTAGCTTTGCAGGCCGGCAAGGTTGCGTTGCAGGTGGCTGGCAATGGCGTCTTCTGCGGCCAGTGTGCGCAGCCACGGTCTTTGTACGGGGCTGCGCACCAGGGCAGTGACCTGGCCCTGGCCATTGCGCTGGTAGTGCAGCCAGTGGCCGTCGGGCAGGGAACCATCAGAAGGGTGGCACTGGATACCGTGCGGGGTGAGCATGAGAACAAATGCTTCTACTATGAATAATGAAGCTGTCAGCGCTTGTGAATAAAGAGATTTATAGTGATTTGTATATAAATATCAATGCAGACAATCGGCAGAAGCTACTTTTATGGGAGTAAATGATTAATAATCCATTTCTATTTTTTGGCCAGTTTTTGGATCTATTTGCCAGCCTTTTCTGCGAATTTGCTGGAGCTTTCCATCAATCATTCTGAAAAGAATTTGTTTTTCGCAGAAATCACCGCCAATCATTATGTCTTCATCTGTGGCGTAAGAGCGGCCATATTCATCTTTCTTCCATGGATAATTCTTCCCATTTCTTATTTCCCATCCCACCAAAATAGTCTCCGGTGTCATGCGCAGTTTCAGTTTGAGTGAGCCTTTATATTTGCGGATACGATCCAGTACTTCGTCAGGGATGCGGGTGGCCACGGGAACGATGACATCCACTTCGGGGGGGCCTTCGTAACCTTGTTCAAACCAATGAATCCCTCTTGTTTTGGGGATTTTTTCTGAGAACCGTTGGTATCGTAAATATTTTGGCAAAGGCAGCCCGTATTTTTCATCTCCAAAATAAGCGCTGGTACCGCTTTTTTTTGGGAGAATAACCTCCTAGAAGGGGTCCAAATAATTTTCCATTGGGCTGAAAAACCGATTGCCGCATGTCGGTGTCATAAGTTGCACTGACAAGCAGTTCACCGCCTCTTGGTATTCCTCTGAATTTCTTTCTTAATGCTTCATCCTCTGCACTTAATCCAAACCGCTCAGACGATGAGGGTGTATGGGCAGTGCATCCCCACAGGGGGAGGGTGGCCAAGGCCAGCAGGGAATTTCTACGGGCCAGGGATGTGTTTTCCAGGGGCATTGTTTCCATCTCCTTTTTACAGTTCATAACCATTGTCCAGCAGCCAACGGATATAGCTGGGTAAATCGACGGTGCCGGTGCGATTGCAGCTTCCTGGATTGGCAGGGGTGCAAGGATTTCTTTCGGATGGCGCACGATCTTGCAGCTCCGGGATCTGGTTGCTGGGCATGGTGCTGCCAAAGCGAATTTAGACTGTAGGTGGAAAATTAATTTTAGAAATAAGTCATTATTTGGAATTATTTCAATAATTCATTTCGATTTTTTGGCCAGTTTTAGGATCGATTTGCCAGCCTTTTTGAACAATTCTTTCCGCTTTGCCATTGATATATCCGGTATAAACCTGTTTTTCACAAAAATCACCACCAATCATTAAGTCATCGTCTGTGATAATTCTATATCCAAAGTTATCTTTCTTATGAGGGAAATTTTTCATCCCACCAATTTCCCACCCCACCAAAATAGTCTCCGGTGTCATGCGCAGTTTCAGTTTGAGTGAGCCTTTATATTTGCGGATACGATCCAGTACTTCGTCAGGGATGCGGGTGGCCACGGGAACAATGACATCCACTTCGGGCGGGCCTTGGTAGCCTTGTTCATCCCAATAATGGCCTGGATATTTTTTAGGAATGGATGCCGAGAACCGTTGATACCGTAAATATTTTGGTATAGGCAGTCCATACTTCTCATCGCCAAAATAAGCACTGGTGCCACTTTTTTTAGGAAAATAAATCCCTAAAAGGGGGCCGAACAATTCTCCATTGGGCTGATAAACTAATTGTCGCATGTCGGTGTCATAAGTTGCACTGACAAGCAGTTCACCGCCTCTTGGTATTCCTCTGAATTTCTTTCTTAATGCTTCATCCTCTGCACTTAATCCAAACCGCTCAGACGATGAGGGTGTATGGGTAGCGCATCCCCACAGGGGGAGGGTGGCCAAGGCCAGCAGGGAATTTCTACGGGCCAGGGATATATTTTTCAGGGGCATTGCTTTCATCTCCTTTTTACAGTTCATAACCATTGTCCAGCAGCCAACGGATATAGCTGGGTAAATCGACGGTGCCGGTGCGATTGCAGCTTCCTGGATTGGCAGGGGTGCAAGGATTTTTTTCGGATGGCGCACGATCTTGCAGCTCTTTAATTTCGTTACTGGGCATGGTGCTTTGCGCGGTGGGAATGCCTTTTTCATTTATACCCCGGTCGTCGTAGTGAATGAACCGATAGGTATCCGCATTGATCATGCTGGTGGCACCGCCGGTCTGGCTGGCATTGCTAAAACCTTGGGTGCGCTGGGTGCTGCCACCGACTGCTCCGCGCACTTCCCGGTCTTCTATGGGGAACTTGTAGATATCGTATTCAATATCCGGATAGGTGTTGCTATTTCCCGTTGGGATTTTGATGACGATTTCTGGCGGTGCGGTATTGGGATTGCCAAAGCGCATGGTATTGGCTTGGTCATGCAATATGGCTGTGCCTTCCATACGAATAGAAGAAGTGTCCATTACTACCCCTGCATTGGTGGCCTGGCGCAACATCCAGGCCAGGGCGACATCGGAGAGCACTCCCCCATCGGTATAGCCGCCGCCGATATCGGAGTGCGCCCCGATGAAGCCCAGTTCTATGCGTATCTGGCCCGGGGTATTGCTGCTCGCTCCAATGGATTGGAGAGGGAAGCCGCCATAGTGATCGTCTTGAGGCAGGTGCAAGCGTGTTTTATCCCACAGGGGGAAGTTTCTCATCGGAGCTGTCCAGAAAGCTTCTTCCCCTGCCGGGCCGCTGCTTCTGTGTTCATTCAAAGCTACGGCATGGGCTACATAGGCAAACTGGTTGGGAATAGAGAGGTTGTAACTGGTTTTGCTGAAATTGGTCGACAGCACCGTGTCAAAAATCCCCATAAACCGAAAATTGACGACCTGGCAGCCCATTATAGGATTACCATTTTCATCAAAGCTTAGTTTTCCATCTCGGTCATGCTTTTGATACCAAATCGCCCCATCCTTGAGCATACTTACCAGCCGGTTCGCAAAATCCCGTGCCTGGGCCGCCCCCCGGCTAAAGCCGACTATGTCGATATTCATGGCTTCGTTGTTGTTTTCAAAAGCTTCGGCGGCATCGACAAAATACAGCAACATGCGCTCAATGCGTGCCGGGCCGGAGTAATTGCCGCCCCGGTCTGGAATTTTTACGATCCAAGGCACAAGGGTTTTGTCGTATTCTTTAGAAATAATATCGCCATAGGTATCGCGGCCTTTATGGTCGGTGCCTACGCCTGTGACGTATTTATTGCCACCTTCATCTTTATATAAATCTCGAAATTTCACCACATTGGTAAAAGCATTTCGATTACTCTCATCATTGCCCGTCCCATCAAACGCAAACAAAACCAACCCATCCGGGTCAATCCACCCCAGCGGGTTATTGGCCACATAGGCATAGGCATTGGGGCCATCGGGATGACCCAGCGGGTCGGGCGTTAAATACGCCCCCTGGGCCGGGTCGTAATAGCGCTGGCGGTTGTAGTGCAGGCCGGTTTCTTCATCAAAGTATTGCCCTGGTAGCCGGATATTCAGGATGAAGTTGTTTTGTTGGGTTTGCCCGGTTTGAATGGCCGCAGCCCCAAACGGCGCATAGCTGGCTTGCCACACCAGTTCACCGTTTTCGTCTGTGGCCGCTTCCGGTGCGCCCAGGTGGTTGCTGTGGATATAGGCCAGGGTGGCGTTGTCGGGCAGGTAGCTGGAGAGCAGCGCTTTTACGTCTGCCCACAGGCCGATGGTTTGTTCCAGCGGTTCGGCGTTTTCTTTTCCTGTTGCTTCGGGAACCGTTTGGGCCAACTTTGCCCCCTTGGGCGTATCAATGACAGCCAGCAGCAGGTCGGCCAGGTAGATGTATTGGCGTTCCATGTGGCCGCTGGCGTTCAGCTCTGCCAGCAGGTGGCGGTCTGCGCTGTAGAGGTAGCCGGTGTTGTGCCCGCCAGCATCTTTGGCGATGCGCAGGCCCCGGTGGTCGTAACGGTAGCGGGCTATTTCAGCGTTGTTTTGGCTGATGGCTATCAGGCGGCCCAGGCTGTCCCACTGGTAGCTGCGCTGGCCTTGCCCGGTGGGCTGGCCGTTGGCGTTGTAAGTGGCGGCTGCGTCCTGGCTTGTGGGGCGGCCCTGGGCATCCCAGGCGGTGCCGGTGGTGCCTGCGCTCAGCTCTTGTTGATTGTTGGTGTGCTGGGCCAGTACCCGGCGCTGGCCTTGGTAGGCGTAGCGCCAGACCTGGGTGTCTTGCTGCCCGGTCTGAACCCCGGCCACAAGCTGGCCTGCGCTGTCATAGGCCCAGTAGCGTTGTTCTGCCCCGCCGGGGCGGTTGCGCTGGCTGTGCAGCAGCAGGCCGTCGCCGCTCCACAGGTAGCGTTCGTCGAAGAAGGCCAAGGTGGCAGGGGTGGTTGCACTGGTGGTTGGGCTGCTGGCCTGGGCGTTGCCGATGCCCAGCAGGCGCTGCACGACCGAGGCGGTGGCGGGCCACAGGGGTGTTTGGGTCTGGGCCTGGGCGTGCAGTTGGCGTTTGCCAGTGCTGGGCCTGCTGTGGACGATGCCCGCCAGGGTGCCGGTGCTATCGCGCAGCCATTGGCTGTGGATGCCGTTGCCTGCGGTGTAGCTTTGCAGGCCGGCAAGGTTGCGTTGCAGGTGGCTGGCAATGGCGTCTTCTGCGGCCAGTGTGCGCAGCCAAGGTCTTTGCACGGGGCTGCGCACTACGGCGATGACCTGGCCCTGGCCGTTGCGCTGGTAGTGCAGCCAGTGGCCGTCGGGCTGGCTGGTGGCGACCAGGCGGCCCTGGGCATCGTGCAGGTAGCGGGTGTGGCTGGTGGTGGTGGGGCTTTGGCCGTTGGTGGCGGTGCGGGTGATGCTGCGGCTGGCGATCAGCCCGCGCTGGTCGTAGCGGTAGTGTTCGGTTTGCGTGGGGTGTTCGATGGCCAGCAGGTGGCGGCCCTGGTAGCGCCAGCGGGTGGTTTGGTTGGTTCCGTCTGCACTGCGGATGTGCTGCTCGGTAATGCGCCCGGCGCTGTCGTAGGCGTAGCGGGCCTGGTGGCCCAGGGCATCGTGCATGGCGATGAGGCGGTCGGCCCCATCCCAGGTGAGGGTGTGGCGGCCATGTTGGCCGTCGTCGGTGAGGACGGTGCGGCCAAAGTCGTCCTGCCAGTGGGTGGGTGTGACAGTCTGGGCCTTTGAGGCCGCAGGGCGTGTTTGGCGGCTGCCGGGCAGTTCGATGCTTCTGCCGGTGGAGTCGTGGTAGGCCAGGGGGCGACCCTGGTGGTCGTAGTCGATGCGGGCAAAGCGCCCGGCGTTGTCGCTCCAGCGGGTGATCTGGCCGTGGGCGTTGTAGTCCCAGGCTTCGGTGTGGGCGATGCGGCTGCTGTGCTGGCCGCTGGCGGTGGTACGGCTTTCGCTGTCGTAGCTGCGGGTGTGCAGCAGGCCCAGGGCGCTGGCCTGCCAGATGGGGCGGCCTGTGCTGTCGAATTGCTGGGCCAGGGTGGGGGTGTAGGCTGCGGCGGTTTGCAGCAATGCGGCCAGTTCGGGGGGCAGGGCTTCATTGGGGTTGTGGCCGGTGCCGGCTTCCACCATTTGGCCCAGGGCGTTGTAGCGGTAGCTGCGCACCTGGGGCTGTTGCCATCCTGCAGCGGTGCTGATGATGTGGGTGATGCGGCTTTGGCTGTCGTAGGCAAAGTGGGTGGCAAAGCCTGCGTCGTTGCGCACTTGGGCCAAGCGCCCTGCACGGTCGTGTTGCAGATGGTGCTGGTTGCCGCCGGGGTTGGTGATCTGAACGATGTAGTTGCCCTTGCCATCCCATTGCAGGCGGGTAATGTCCGAATCCCCCGGCTGCCCCTTCGGCCCATTGGCCAGCGGCCCGTCCACCTCCACCAGCAGGCTGCGGCCATTGATTTCTTCATACCGGTACCGGGTGGTGCGCTCTATGGCGGTCGGCTGCTGCTGCCCTTCGCCGTCGATGGGGCTCAAGCCCCGGTGCGTCAGCTCTGTGATCTGCCCGGCTGCGTTGTAGCGCAGGGTCAGTTGTTGTTGCTGCCCGGCAACGACGCTGGGGCGGGTGATGCGGGTGGGTTTGTCGGGCCAGCGAGGGTCTTCGTAATAGGCTCGCTCTTGTCCGTGCTGGCCGGTGGCGCCTTGGGCTGTCGAGCTGGATGCGGGTGCTGTGCAGTGTTTTGGCCGGCGGCGGTTCCTGGTTGGGTTCGATGATGGTCGGGGCAAGGCTGTCCTGGGCTATGAGGCGGCCTTGGTCGTCGTAGTGGTAGCGGATGTTCACTGGAGCGCATTGGGCGCAGCCCGCCCCCCTGGCTTCTACCAGCCGGTATTGCCCGGCAATGATGCGTTGGCGGTACAGGGTGTGCTGGCCCAGGCTGTTGGTCAGCAGGGTGCGCCCTTCCTTGGCGGGCAGGGTGGGGGCCAGGTATTGCAGGGTGACTTGTTCCTGGCCGGGGGTGCCCTCTGGGGGCGCTCCTTTGGTGCTGAGAATGCCTCGGCCCCGTTCGTCGTAGCGGTAGGTGGACAGGCGCTCTTTGGTGCGCTGGCCGCTGCTGTCTGTGCCTTCCATGCTGATGCCGCTTAAGCGGTAGGGCCAGCGCTTGTCTTCGTAGTGGTAGTGGCGTTGGGTTTGGTCAGGGCTGGTGACGCCCAGCAGGTTGGCCGCATCGCTCTTTTGCGTGCCGTGCTGGTAGGTGAAGCGCCCCAGCGGGGTGGTGATGGCCTGCACACCGGCAAAGAGGGCGGGCTGTTCGCTGGTCTGGGCCTGGGCAATGGTGGCTTTGTCGGGGTAGCTGAAGATGAGGCTGCGCCCTTGCGGGTCGGTCACCTGCGCCAGTTGGCCGTTGGGGCTGCGCTGCAAGGTGAGGGTGGCACCGCTGGCAGCGCTGATGCGTTCGAGCTTGCCCTGGGCGTTGAAGTGCAGGCTGCGCCCGGCATGGGGGCCGTGGCTCCAGTGCCAGGTGTAGCGCTTGCGCTGCTGGCCGTTGGCACTGCGCCGCTCATCGATGGCGATATGCCCCTGGGTGGGGTCGCCACTGGCGCAGTGGTTGGGGTTGGCCGGATCGATGGCAAAGATGATGCGGCTGCCGTCCGCTTGCAGCACCTGCACGGTGTTGCCCACTTCGTACAGCTCGGTCTCATAGCTCAAACGCCAGCCTGCACCCAAAGCACCTAAAACCCGTGCATGAGCGCTGTTGTAGTGGCGCACCAGCTCCAGGCCCAGTTCGCCGGGCAGGGCTGGCATGTCCACTTCCATCTGGTATTTGTTGCCGTTGGTGACGTTGATGGGGTTGCCAGCACCCAGATTGGGCCCGCCGGTGCTGCCCTGGCTGGCCGGGCCAGAGCTATCACAAGGATTGCCGCCTGCGTTGGGCTTGCAGCTGCCGCCACCAGCGCCGCCGCCACCGCCACCGCCGATGTCCCCAAAGATGGGCGGCTGCGTGGGGGCGCAACTGGAGCGGCTGGGGTCGCAGGTGCTGCTGCCGCTGCCCAGGTCGGGTAGGCCCGGGATTTGCCCCAGGGCAGGCAGGGTGAGCAACGCGGTCAGAAGCAGCAGGCGGCGCAGGTGGGGGGCAGTGGTCATGGCGATGGGCAGGCGATGCAGGGCGTGCGGGGGGTGTTTCAGTCCAGGGCAAGGCCGGTGGCGTTGTCGTCCAGGCCACCCAGTTCAGGGGCGGGTTGAAAGATGCTCAGGTCCTGGGCATGGCCAATGGCGCGTAGCTCCTCATAGAAGCTGGGCACGGTGTCGCAGCCGGTGAAGCAGCCGCGTACCTTGTGGTCGGCGCCGTAGCCTTGCTGGTGGAAGCGCAGGATTTCCTGCATCTGGATTTTTCCGCCCTCCATGCCGGTGACTTCGGTGACGCTGGTGACCATCCGGGTGCCGCAGGCAAAGCGGGTTTGCTGGACGATGATGTCCACGGCGCTGCTGATCTGTTCGCGAATGGCTTGCAGCGGCAGGTCCATGCCGGCCATCAGCACCATGGTTTCCAGGCGTGCCAGTGCATCGCGCGGGGTGTTGGCGTGCAGGGTGGTGAGCGAACCTTCGTGCCCGGTGTTCATGGCTTGCAGCATGTCCAGCGCTTCGGCGCCCCGGCATTCGCCGACCACGATGCGGTCGGGCCGCATCCGCAGGGTGTTGCGTACCAGATCGCGGATATGTACTGCGCCGCGCCCTTCGAGGTTGCTGGGGCGGCTTTCCAGGCTGATCAGGTGTTCGTGGTTGAGTTGCAGCTCGGCAGCATCTTCGATGGTGATGATGCGTTCGTGCCCGGGGATGAAGTTGGAGAGGATGTTCAGCAGCGTGGTTTTGCCCGACCCGGTGCCGCCGGAGACGATGACGTTCTTGCGGGCAACAACGCAAATTTCCAGAAAAGCAGCCATGGCAGCGCTGATGGAGCCTATGCGCACCAAGTCTTGGGCCTGGAGTTTGCGTTTGGCGAATTTGCGGATCGTCAGGCATGGGCCTTTGAGCGCCAGGGGCGGAATGATGGCGTTGACGCGCGAGCCGTCCTTGAGCCGGGCGTCCACCATGGGCGAGGATTCGTCGATGCGCCGCCCCAGCGGGGTGACGATGCGCTCGATGACGCTGAGGACGGCACGGTCGCTGGTGAACGTCATGGGGTGCCTGATGAGTCGGCCAGCGCGTTCGATGTAGATTTCGTCGAAGCGGTTGACCATGATTTCACTGACGCCGTCGTCGTCCAGCAGGTCTTCCAGCGGCCCCAGGCCGATGGCTTCCGCCAGCACCTGGCGCAGCAGTTGCGGACGGTTGATTTCGGGCGGTATCTGTGCTTCCAGCTCGGCGATGATTTCTTCGATCAGGGCGCTGGTTTCCTTGCGCAGCAGTTCATCGCTCATGCTGGAGATGTCATGGCGGCGCAGGTCCATGGTGTCCAGCAACTTGGCGTGGACTTTTTTTTCGCCACTCGAACTCCAGCTGCCGCTGGTGCTGGTTGGGTAAAACCACCAGCTGGTTGGCGGGCTGGGGTGTCGGCCCCTGCGGCGGGGGCGGGGTGGCTGCGCCTGCCTGGGCACGCAAGGCTGCGCGGTGCGCGTCTTCGCGGATGGCCTCTGCCTGTGCGTGCCGTGCTGCCGCCGTGCTGGAGCGCTGACGCTCTGGCGGCTGGTCGTGCCCGGCATGTTGGCCGTGGAGATGATCTTCGGCCTGTGCTGCGTCCCTGGCCTGTGCGTCAAGCCGCACCCGCAGCCGAAAAGGGCCAATGCCGATGTCGTCGCTGGCCTTGACGGGGCCGTATTGCAGGTCGATGCGCTCTCCGTTGACCAGGACGCCGCCAAAGGCGCCCAGGTCTTCCAGAAGAATGCCTGCCGGGGTGAGGAACAGCCGCGCATGTTCCTTGGCGACACGCCAGCTTTCCAGGCGGATTTCAGCCTGGCCTGCGCGGCCAATGATGGCTTCCCCGGGGGCAAGAAGGCGCTCGACCTCCCCGTTGGGCTTATGAATCTGTACTTGGATGTGTGACATGGCGTGCCGGGGCGGGGTTATTCGTGAGTGGATGGCGTGCGTTCTGCCTGCGGCAGCAGTTGCACCGGTTGCAGCCAGGGCGAGGCCACCCAGCCGCGCTGGCCCTGGTACTGCACGGCAGTCCACGCGCCGCGCTCCAGTATGGCCAGGGCGTCCACGATCTGGTCTTCGGGAATGAAGGTTTGCACCGGCGCGTTGCGGTCAGGGGTCAGCATCAGGGGCAGCATTCGCGCCAGTACCCGGTAGCTGCCAGCCGTGGGCAGGCCATCGAGCGTCAGCGCCGTGCCTGCGGCCAATGGCACGGGCTGTGCCGCAGGCAGGGGCTGGGTGGACACAGGTTCCAGTTCCAGGCGCACAGGCGTGACCCAGGTGCGCTGCACCCAGCCCTGCATGGTGCCGGTCTGCACGGGCAGCCAGTCCCGGGAGACGGTTTCATGCGTCGGCTGGGCACGCAGGGTGACTACCGCACCCCGGTCGAGCAGCAGCAGGCTGCGCCCTTTCAGGTCGGGGCGGGCACGCAGCGCCAGGCCGTCCTGCAAGACTCGGAAGGTGCTGCCCTTGTTGGCGTCGAAGGGGGTAGCGGCCACCAGCGGGGGCGGGGGTGCAGCTGCCGTTTCATTTGTCGTGTGTTCTGGTGCCTCGTCGGGGGGTGTTGCGGCGGCAGGGGAAATGTCCGGGCGGGCCATATCCACCCCTGGCTGCAAGGGGTTGCTCAGGTAGGGCGCTGCGCCAAGCCGCTCCTGCAGGCGTTCGGTGGTGCGTTCGATGCGATCGACGATTCCGGGCGACTGGGCGTCCACCACGGTGGGCGTGACGAAGATGACCAGTTCCGTCTCTTTGTTCTGGAAGCTTTTGGAGCGGAACAGGGCGCCCAGGATGGGGATGTTGCTCAGGCCCGGAACCCGGTCGGTATTGACCGATGTTTCGCGCTGGATCAATCCGCTCAGGACAATGGTTTCGCCCTGGCGGACGTTGAATTCGGTATTCGTCTTGCGACTGAGCAGGCCCGGCCCGAACTCGGTGGAGATCGATGGGTCGATGCTGCTGACCTCGGCGGCAATCTGTGCATGGACGTTGCCGGTGTTGTCCACGCGCGGCAGGATGTCCAGCCTGACGCCGTATTGCTTGAATTCAATGGACGGCCCTTCGTTGGTGCGTACCGAGTAAGGAATCTCGCCCCCGGCAAGGAAGCTGGCGCTTGCCCCGTTGCGGGCCGATAGCTGTGGCTCTGCCAGGATGGTGGTTTTGCCCTCCTGGGCCAGGGCATTGAGCGTGGCATTGAGGCCCAGGTTCAGCAGCGAACCGATATGCAGCGCTTTGGGCAGGGTCAGTGTGCTGCCATCGGACACGATCATGGGCGGGGTGTTTTCGGAGCCGGTCTGTACGCCGATCTGGAATCCGTCACCCCGGCCACGCCGGATGGGCGACCAGATGCCCCCGACGGCCACGCCACCGGTAGCACGCCAGGACAGGCCCAGTTCCCGCAGGGCCGAGGTGGGAAACTCGACGACCTTCACGTCCAGCATGACCATCTTTTCCACCCCCAGCGTGCTGGTGAAGTTCACGATCTGCGGGTAGCGCTGGGCCAGCATGTCAATGCGGGCCAGGTCGGCCATGCTCAGGCCTTCACCTTCGACGATCACCTTGTCGCCGATGATGGATGCCCGCGCCTTGGGAATGCTGGTCAGAAATGCAGCAATCTCCCGTGCGATGCGGCTGGTGTCGCCGGGCACGATGTTGATCTTTACGCGCTGGTAGCGGCCATCGGCGTTCCAGATGAACAGGCTGCTGGTGCCCATGCCGTTGGCAAACAGGATGACCTCTTTCTCGTCCAGCGCGGCGGCGGTCAGGATGCTGCCGTTGCCCACGGCGATCCGGGCTACGCCAGGGGCCGGAAATACCCGCGATTCGCCAACGAACATTTCGATTTCCGGAATTTGTCCCTCGTCATTCGGACGTTGCACAGGCTCGTAAGGGCGTACGCCAGGGGCTGCGGTTTGTGCCTTGCGGCTGAATTTGGTGCTGCTGCGGGGCTTGAGGTGTTCGGCGTAGCCGTTGATGGGTGCAGTGTCCTGGGCCATTGCAGGCATGAGTGCGGTACTGCTAGCGAGTATGAGCAAGGCGCAGCAGGCCGCCGGAATCCGGCGCAAGCGCAGCAGGTGGGGCGGTAGACCCGGAAAAATCGTGGATTGCATGGTGTGAAGAGATAAAGCTGAGAAAAATTACGGCCTGCTTGCTGCGTTTGCTGAGGTCATGACAGTGCGGACATCCGGCCCGCCATCCTCTGCCAGGGCATTCGTGCCATCGGCTGCGGAAAGGGGGCGGGCAGCGTTCATCAGGGCCGAGACAGCCGCGCTGGTTTGCGCTGCTGCGGCCTGCCGGTCTGCCGAAGCAGGTGGCATATAGGCCCCCAGCCACAGCGCTTGTGCAGGAATGCTGCTGTTGCTGCCGCCGTACAGCACGGGCACTTCCCGCACGCCGGGCGCCAGCACATCCCCGCGCCTGCGCTGGTCGATCAGGGCGGCCAGATCGACCAGCGGCTCCGGCAACGGCTGTGTGTCCTCTGGATTGCGCAGCAATGCGGTCAGCCGCCCTTCTTCCCGGGCTATCACCACGTTTTGTGCCTGTTTCCAGTCGGTATCCAGCGTTACCGTGGAATAGATGCGCGTCTCGCCATTGCGTGATTCATCCACTGCGCGTTGCCCTGTTGCCAACACGCGCACGCCTTGCAGCAGGGGGGCGGTTACTTTCTGCCGCTCTTGCTGGAATGTCACCAGCAGATCGATCAGGTCGCCCGGCTCCAGTAGGCCGGAAATGGAGTTGATTTCATCGACAGCGACCGTAATGGCGCGCCGTCCAGGCGCGACTCTGACGGAGAAGGTGGGCACTTTGCGTCCTTCCAGCATCGGCCACAGCAGCGCCTCGCCTCCCTTCATGTTGAAGGCCAGTTCCTGTCCCTCTATAGATGCGAATTGATCCGGACTGATGGCCAGGCTGTGTGCGTAATCCCCGGGTACTTCGCGTACGGCCAAGGTTTCTGTCGTCAGCAAAACGCCCGCCTGTAAATCTTTCTTGGCAACCACTACGCTGACCATTTCGCCCCGGGAACGGGACTCGATTTCCCGCAGGCGACTGGACAGGTAGCTACTTGCTACGAACGCGGCCAGCAGGCCAAAAGTAATGGCAACCAGCAGTACGCCAACAGTTTTAGAAGGCTTTAACGACCTTACTGAGGGCAATTTCATTCAACATCTCCAGAGATACGAGGCGCCATGCACCATGCATGCGCCCCGAGACGCCTAAACAGGCAAAACCAGTCCCGGCCCCGGCGAGAGCCAGAGGGCCGTGAACACCACCATCCGGTGCATCAGGGAAGGGAAAAGGCGTACGCCAGCTTCGAGAACGACAGGCGCATTGCCATCAGCAACTGGCGCAACACGCTGTCGTCAGAGGCCATGCCGATCCCCAAGGTCAGGGCCAGGACGGCGCAAACCACCACGTACTCCACAGAAATGCCGCCGCGCTGCCCGGCCTGGAATCTCTTGCCCTTTTCCGGCGATCTCGACATACCCATGAACACGTTCCTACTCCCTTGATGAATAACTAATCAGGTTCAGGACGATGCTGCTGCGGCCGTCCTCCAGCCGCATCAGCACCAGGGCTGCTTCCTGGCTCTTGCCGCTGAACAGCAGGCTGCGTTCCGTCCCATTGCTGGCCTCATGTCGCGCTTGCAGGCGCAAGCCCTGGCGTTCCAGTTCGCGCGTTACATGTGCCTCGTTGTAGTCCACGCCATAACGGTTCATTGCCGTCAGGTGCAGTGCATCCTTGCCGGGGTCGCGGTCACTCAGTTCACTGACGAGCTGGGTCTGTGGCGGCAACCGGCTTGACCAATCCCGCAGCAGTGCGGGCAGCCTGTTTTCGTGGACGGACTGGCCGGTCTGCATCGTTGCCACCAGCACCTTGGTGTAGTCGGCAGAGGTCGTGCCTACCATCGCTTCCAGCTCTACCGTCAGGAAATAAGCGCCCTGGCGCTGTCCCAGAACCAGCTTGCGCCCGACCTGGTTTTCGACCAACGGCCCCTGCACATGGCCCCGATACCAATCCCGCAGCGTCTGCACATTGCCCTGGGCGATATAGCCGGTGATGCGTACCGGCATGCCGTGCAGAACCATCTGGTTGCCGACCTGAAACTGCTCGACCGCAGGCGGGGCAGGCAGCATCGGCCAGGTATCGGACGCAGCTTGTGCGATCGGCAGGCACGCAGCCAGCCCGATCAACACTGCAACACTTGTTCTCTGAAAAATCCCGTGCATGCGGCTGGCCTACTTGCGGGCGCGGAGGCGATCAGCGGGCACCAGGTCTTCCCAGCGCTCCAGCTTGCCGACTTCCGGCGGGCTGACATGGCCCAGCTCCAGCAATGCAAACGGCAGGCTCATGACCGAACTGGTGGCGTTCAATGCCTTGGTCAAATCCTGGCTGGCCCGCACTCTCTGATTGACATCGCTGGGAGAATGCCCTGTCCAGTTGCCGATCATCACCACCGTTTTGCGGCCAATCCGCAGGTCCAGCGCATCGAACGGTTCATAACTGCGAATGCCTGAGGGCAGATTCACCAACGGTACCTGCACGGCCCCCTCATACAAAGGCGGGTCGTTCAGTTTGAAAGCGCCTGCTCTCAAAAATATCCGGTCTGTATCGACATCCTGGCTCGGCCCCACGCGCACGGCGATATCGTCTATTTTCTGAATCAGCGGCTTGTCGGCAGGATCACGCCAGAACAGGTTTTGATGTGCCTTGAAATCACCCGCAGCATCCTTGGTTTTGATCGGTGCGTCAGGGTTGCTGAAAAACCGCCGACGCACTTCGATGGCCAGATCGTCGGCGGGTTTGAATCCTGCTGTGGTCTGGTCATTATTGACCGTGGCGTCAAATGCAGCGTAACGGCTACCCACCTGCACTGCGTGGCTGATGTCCTGGTATTTGGCGATCATTGGAATCAGCAAAAGCAGTGGCATCAGTGCGATTGCGACCACGATAAATTCAACGAGTGACTGGCCTTTCTGTTGATGTTTCATTGTTATATGTGAAGAATTCAATCATCCAGAAATTCTTCACTCGCTTCTTCAATCGTGAACCCGGGAGTGTAAAGATGGGGGAAGAGTATTTTTTTGTCGATATAAATATCCTCTTCCACTACGGTTGCTTTGACATGCAGTCCGTTTTCTTTGAAGGTTTTGTCCACTTTTTCCAATAATATCCCTTGGTGTTCCGAACCATAGAATTCCAGTGTCCTCCATTTTTCCTTGCGCGGAAGAATGCACACATGGCTTCCTGTGAGGGCATTGATGGTATCTCCGTTGTTATAAATTTTTTCGAAAATAATTTTTCTGCAATTCCCGTCGTTGCCGACCTTGTATTTTTCCAAAGTGCGTGAAGGCATCATATAAGCGTCGCCGAACTCTCCCAATAATGCCTGCGGATAGTATTCCTGGCAGTGCCCTTCAGCAGTCTTTTTCTGGGTATAAACAATGCACACGCCAACACCAGCATATCCAATGCTCATTTGAATATTGCTCGGCTTGTCGTTTATCAATTGACAGTCATCGGAGATATATATTATTCCATCCCAGCGATAAATGATTTTAAGATTTTCTGTGTAATAGATATCGTAGGCAACGGATTTTAATTTGGTGTCCGGCGGAGGCAAATTCACAGGCTTTTTTAAAATATCGCAGATATTTTTCTGCGAGCGTATCTCTGCCCATGTGGATTGATCGCTGGCATAGCCTTCCAAACGGACATGGTGGCCCAGAATCTTGCCATCGCGTTCTGTATGGGATGGCAATTTCTTTACGCGTCCCTCTCCGGCGTTGGCCGCTGTCCCACTGAACAGCATCAGAAAAACTGCCGTCCACCAAAACAGCTGTATTGATATGGATTTGTTATTTTTCATCTTCGCCTCGCCTGTTATTTCTATTGCCAATCATGGCCTTGCCACCCCTTGGCGCAGCCATTGGCTGGCCACATCGCCTTCCACCAAACGGGTTTGCCAATAGGGATTGAAAAGACTGCCCAACTCCACGGGGCGGCTACGCTTGGCTCCCCAACGGTTGTCGCCATGGTCTGGCGGGCGCTCGAAGAACACTTCGGTGCTCGAAACCGCCGCCATCACACCATCGGCCAAGGTGGTTTCATACGCCGCAATGCGCGAATCTCCCCGGGTTTGAATCTGGCCGGTACTGCCATCTGTCGTTCGCAATTGATTCGCGGCCCGTGTCAGGCGTACCGAATGGCGCAGCACCGGCTCCTTGTTGCTGTTGCTGCCCGTCAGCCAACTGGCGTTCAGGTCGTAGTAGCCGGGCAGGCCGCTGTAGCGCATATCGGGAGAATTCGTTTGCAAGGCATACCGATGCGCCGAAGGGTTGCGGGAGGAAGAGCCGCCGTAGGTGCCCGCAGGGGCTTGATTCGTCACAGATGCCTCTTGCTGGGCCATACCGGTGGGCGTTTCCCCCTTTCGGCAGCCAATGAAACGGCGTGCGCGATACCGGTGGTAAGACTGCGTATCCACCGCGTGCCACTCGTCCAGCCCCAGTAGTGCGGTTCCTCCGGCGCGATCCACGTAATTGAATTTTCCGAAGCACCGGCCCAGTTGTGGAATGACGGCAGTAGAGCGCCACCTGCGTTCTTTCACAAAAGCATCGGTATATGCGCCCTCCAGCGTTACGTCTTTGAAGCGTGTGCGTTCGCTGCCGTCATACCGCTTGGTAAAGGCGCCCCCTGGCCCATACAGCCAATCATCCGTGCCTGCCGTTAAATCAACGGTTACATGGCCATCGCCTGCGTAATTGGCATCTGCCACGCTTTGCATGATGCGGTGGCGTTCGGCAAAAAAACCGGTGTGCAATATTTGCTGGGCAGTTTTGATGACCGATTTCTGTACCTCTGCCGCTGCCACCGCTGCGGTTGTCGCATTTTGCACAAGGTCGCTGAAATTCGGTATATGGGGGCGGATATATTGCGACTCCATCAGACCGCACGCCACGGCATACTCAGGCCCGAACTTTCTCATCGCAGAAAGCATGGAAAAGAACGCAGACCAGTAATTGCCATTCTCAACCTGAGCAATACCCCGGCATTCTGGATGAACGCGCGGCAAGTTACTGCTCCAGTTTTCCACGTACTGTGCCCAGGAGGACATGCTAACCATCTGCGAGACGAGTACCTCGTTTGCCAGCAAGGCACGATTGTTGTAAGCGCTGTAATTCAACGCGCGGGCATGCATCAACCCAGCGCTGTATGCCACTGCATCCGCAGTGGTAACCAGCTTGGTTTTCTCACGGGTCAATTGCCCGACATTGAACATGAAGAACAAAGCCGCCAGACCTGCCACCAGCATGAAAATACCGTATAGCAACGCCTGACCGCTTTGGCGCCCCATGGAAGACCACCTTTGCATGCTCTTTCCTGGTGTGAGGATGCAAATAATTATTTATTGTTATAGGTGTCCAGCCCTTTAACCTTATTCGCTTCGGTTTTTGCACTATCGGCAGCAGTCTGAGCATTTTTAATAGAATCTGAAGCAGATTGCCCCGCTACCTCATTGGCAATCCCTGCGGTTTGATTGCGGATGGTTTGACCGAAAAATTGGTAAACAGCAATCGCTGCAACAGCAATCAATGCCACGATGATGATGTACTCGGTCATACCTTGGCCATGCTGCTTTTTCAGACCTAACATAAAAATACTCCATTGATTAAATTGCTAGGCCAGTAGTAGCGTTTCATGCTCTTTGAGACCTCCCAGCCCTGTAAAGAAGTCAAAATTTACCATCTTGTGTTTTTTTATAAAAACTAAAATTGCAACAAATTGCTGATCGTAGAGGTGCTGGTTTTTCTATCTCTCCAACGGTAGATGGGCTGGAGATGTGTGGAGGCAAGTTATAAAAAATTACAATTTTTCAAAAAATAGTATTTCTTGCTAGTAAATTTTCAACTTCCATTGATATAAAAATGCTACAGCTATAAAAAAAGAAGCTTGTTTCGTAATCTGGGTATGAAATTTATCCGTTTCTAACGGCTCTTTTTTCTTGTGGACGATGCAAGTTGATACATAAATATTTATCGTTAGGCGTAACCCACTCCCAGCGCGGCGCAGCGATGCTGGAGTTTGTTTTTGCCGGCTCGCTCATTAGCCTGATCGGTACTGTGGCGCTGCAATACGTCCTGATGTTCAACGCCAAGAACATCGTCAACCATGCCGGCTTCATGGCTGCACGAGCAGGCAGCATGCACCACGCGCAACTGCCGGACATTCAGGATGCCTACCACCGTGCCCTGATTCCTTTGTACGGCGGAGGACGCAACAGCCAAGAGCTTGCCCAGGCGCTGGGCAAAGCAGTGGCGGACACGGCAGGGCACGTGCGTCTGGAAATACTGAACCCTACCCGTGAAAGCTTCGAGGACTGGAGCGATGCGGCACTATCGCAAGCGAAATACGATGGGCGCAGAGCGATTCCCAACGCCAACCTTGGGCTGCGCAGCCGCCAGGCTGTCAAAAGCAAATCGGGGCAAAACCTGCAGGATGCGAACGTACTCAAGCTCAAGATCACCCACGGTTATGCCTTGAAGGTGCCACTGGCCAGCACCGTGACCCAGTTTTTGCTCAAGTGGGCCGACGATGGCAAAGATCCATTTCTGAGCGAGCTGTATGCCCAGCGGCGCATTCCTTTGGTGACACACGTTACGGTGCAAATGCAAAGCGATGGGGTGGAAAGCGCGAATCTGATTTCGATTCCGGGGCAAGGCAATGGCGGGCATCCGGTGGATCCTGGTTTCCTTGAGCCTCCTGGCAAGGCGCCGCCTGGATGCGTCACCGTTGGTTGTACCGTGATGGAGGATGGCTCAGGCGCGGGCAGCGGCCCCGGTGAAGGCAGCGGAGGAGATAACCCTGGCAATTCCGGCGATGGGTGGGCCGAACCATGTTTTTAACGCAATGCCTGCGTCGCCTGTGGGCGCTCCTTCTTTGCCAATGGCTCATCGCAGTCCTTATTGCCAGCGCTGGCACCAGCGCCTGGGGGCAGGAGCAACCGGCTTCGCCACCGAATGGCGCAGGGGGCATCACCGTCAAAATCTGCAAGCCTCCGCCCATGTGCTTTGGCAGCGCCGAGGCCAAGCGCAAATGGGCAGAAGAAAACAACTGCCGCTTCCTGGAAGACGTTTGCGAAGGTGAGCAGCGTACCGATGGGGAGCTGAACCTTGTCGAACGCTGGATCATCAAGCCGCTGCTCGAACCGGTCTGGGACTTTGCCGTCGGCTTCGTCAAAGGCATGGGCCAGCAGATCGACGACCTGTGGGCGCTGGTCTCAGACCCGCTGGAGACCATCCAGGGCCTGGGCAGCCTGATCAAATCCTTCATCGATGACCCCAAAGGCACAGCCCAGGCGCTGGCAGTTGCCATGGGCCAGGAAGTGGTCGATGAGATCACCCGTGCCACACAGTGCGGCAGTTACGACCTGGGGCTGGTACTGGGGCGCAACATCAACCCGGCAGTGCTGCTCAAAATCGGCAGCAAGATTGCCAAATTCTCCGGGCCACTGACCCACGACAAACTGGCTAGAGCCGCCATAGAAGCGTGCGCCAGCTTTGTGGCGGGCACGCCCATTCTCAGCGCCGATGGCAGCCTGATCGACATCGACCGCGTGACGGCAGGGCAAAGCGTACTCTCGCGCAACGCCCGCAACTGGAGCGATGCGCCCCAGCAAGTGCGCCACACCTTCAGCCGCCAGGCCCCCGGATACCGGGAGCTGATCACAGAAGACGAAACCTACTACCTGACCGACGAACACCCGCTATGGGTACAAGGCTACGGCTGGAAACCCGTGCGGGACATTGCCGTCGATGAAGTCATCGCCGCCCAGGAAGGGGACGTACTGGTATTGGGCAACCGAGCGGTGGCCGAGCCAGTGCAAGTGTTCAACTTTGAAGTCCAAAACACGCCCAGCTACTTTGTGGGCGAGCGCGGGATTTGGGCGCATAACGCTAGTTGTCCTCTGCCAGCAGCGGGCAATGGCAAAAAACCCGGCCTGGGGCCGAAACGGCCAGCGCCCGACATGAGTGGTCAGCCAGCAGTGAAGGGGCGTGATGGCAAGGATATTGACCTGAGTGAGCCAGGAAAACACTCCCATGCCAGCGTAAAAGGCTATGTTGGCGAGCGCCTGGCACGCCAGGACTTGGAGAATGCTGGCTGGAAGATGGTCCACGGAGTTGGCGATGATGCCAATTCCTTTACGAATTACCGTGGCAAACAGGGCATTGATGCCATTTATGAAAAGGATGGCAAATACATCATTGTGGAAGTCAAGACTACGGGGGCTATTGATCGGCCAACTGTTGCTGAAGGATGCAAAGGCGATTTGTGCTCAACAAAGAATGGCGATCAGATGAGTGAGAACTGGATTAAACAACATTTGAATAAATTAGATGACTCGCCAGAAAATAAAAAAATCATTGATGAATTTAAGCAGCCAGGGAAAGTTGAGCGTGTTATTGTAGAAGTGGATGGACAAGGAAGTATCAAATATGGAACCGTAAAAACCCCTGATGGTGATTCTTTGTCGGGTGAGGGGAGTAGTGCGACAAGAGCTGTATATGGCGGCGCCTGGACTCCATAAAATCTTATATTTTAAAAATGCAGGATGAATAATATTATGAATTTAGAAAATTTATATAATTCTCTACAGATAAAAAATCATGAAGAAAATAGTTTTCGCGACCCTATGTCTAATATAAATCTTTATGAAAAATTATTAGAGAAAAACTTATACCATTTATCAAAGTGTATTGATTATGCAAAAACTGATTTCAATCATCCAGAGCTTTTGGACGCAGGGCATCGCTGGGGTGTTATTCGGTCTGCTTTTTCTTCTATTATTATTATGCAGGATTTATTCTATTCCCGAGGGGATAGCATTGAAGTGGTGAGTCAACATCTTTCTGATGCACTTCTTTTGATTGAGAAATTACGCCCTCTTAGGATTCGTTTTGAAGCCGAAGCGAAGAATTTAGTAGAAGAGGAAGTTTCTTACGGTTTCTCTATTTTTACAACCCTTATTCAACAAGTATTTATGATCGTCCAAGACCCTAATACTTTGCGGCGTTGGATGAAGGTTACTGGGTATGGTCATTTTTATATCGGAGATGTGCTCGTTCGCAGTTTTACTCCAGATTGGCCCATTGCCAAGAAATACGGAAAGCTCGATCGCTACGACAATATCCGTATGCATCATGGCCTGCAAACGGTGCTATCTGCCCCGGACAAAGCAGGCAAACAAGCCGGCATCGAACGCTATATGGCTCAGTGGAACGGCATGATGCGGCCCTTTGGCTGGAAGCCCAAGCGCAACTATGACCCCAGGCCGGGCTATGGGGACGATCTGTTTTTGAAATTCGCCTATGAAGCCGCTTTGGTGGTGTGCGGTTGGGACTTGGACGACAGCGCTTTCCGTGCCCATCCCTACTACCCCCGCGATCTGGTGGATTACTACCGCGCCCATGTACGCCACACCCGTGATGCCTGGCGGCCTGAGGGCATCGGTGCCGGTATTCCGGTCATGCCCCCGCCACCGTCCAAGAAAATCGATCTGCATAAAAGCAAGGCCAAAGGCTACAAACGCTGGCTGGAACTGACCTGCGATGGCGATAAAAACGCTTGCACCGATACCCTGGAAGCCTTGGGGACGCTGCGCAGTCTGAAAAATTCCTGGGACGAGGTGCTCGATCAACTCAGTGGCAACGGCCATGCCGTGCGGGCGGATTTAAAAGACCCCGATACCCTGCAAGCGCAAATCGATGCACTGGCAACCCAGCGCCCGCTGGCCGAGTTCACCCCGCCCGACAACCCACCGGCAGGCCCCGACCGCTGCGAAATGCTGATGCAGCAAGCCCCTGCCTGGGCCGCTGCCCAGGACTACACCTGGCAGGCGCTGGACGATGGGGGCGATAACTGGCAGGCCGTGCTGATTCGCACCGAGTTCCATGCTGAATGGCTGGCGTTGAGTGCCGCCTTGCACTTGCCGCCGGGGTTGCTGGGCTTGTAATTGCAAGCAGATATTTATCCACTTTTTTATCCACCAAGAACTATTCCATCGCCATGACCTTGCTTCAGAAACTGTTTGGTAAATTTCAAGACAACCGTGCCTCCCAGGTTACTCAGGCCACTTCGCAAGCGCCTGCTGCCTTGCAGCCGTCGGCCAACAATCTGGTGGTGCGAATCAAGCATCAGAATTTTTTGCGGGCGCTGCATGCGCATGGCGTGCCTGAGACGCAGATGCCCTACACCCAGCCGTTGTGCGGTGAGCTGATCGTCAGCTATGCGTTCGATATGCCGCAGGAGTTCATCATGGCCACGCCGGGGCTGTTGGAACAGGCGGGAGTAACGTCTGCGCAGGTGCGTGATCTTGCCGTGCAGAACACAGCCGTGCAGGTGAACGATGCCTCCGTGCGCATCATTCCTGACGATGGCGGTTGCCTGCTGCGTGTGGGCAATCCGGGCACGTTCACGAATCTGGAGGCGTGCTGCCTGCTGCACCCCGGCGCTCTTGCTTTGCTGAAAGAGGAGTTGCAGCCCGAGGGGCAGATGCTGCTGTGTGCTCCTACCCGTAACTATCTTTTTGCCCTGGACAGCGCCCGCCCGCAAAGCCATGCCAAGGCGATGGAGGCGGCGCAGATGATGTACGACGATGAAGAGCCGACGCACCGGCTTTCCCTGCAATGGATGGTGCAGGACGACGAGGGCTGGCAGGTTGTGCAGTTGGGTTGAGCGCCTGTTGCGCGTCACACCGAAGTTGTTGAACACGTTCTAAGGCACAGAGCCATGTCGTCAAGCATTTCTTATCTTTTGGGCAATTTTTTGGGCCGTGTGCTGGTCAGTTACCTGTTGGTGTGGGGGGTGCTGTTTCTGTTCAGTCGCCTGAATTGGCGCATGGCCTTTGCCCGTAGCCGCCGCTGGCCTGGCATCCTGGCGGTTCTTGTGCTGGCGTTGCTGGGCATGGGAAGCGCGTTTTCCCGCTCTGCTGCTGGCAGTGGGTTGTAGATATGAGTGCAGTCCCCCTTGGTATGCACAAACCGTCAGCCCTTGAGGCGCGGCGGTGCCTGTTGTTGTCCCTGCTGGCATCGGCTGGCGGTGGTGTTTTGCCTGGACTGGCTTTGGCGCAGCAAACCGATACGTCCCCGCGCGTCACGCCATTCCCCCCGGAAAGCGGGTATTTGCGGCCCATGACCGTCCACAAGGTGAAAGCGCTGGGTCTTGAAATTTGGACAGAAGCCGAGCCAGCCTGGGAGACCGGGCTGCTGGCAGGCACCCCGCCGACCTTTACCGCGCAGTCGCCGGACAACTACACGCCGTCAGCCGCCATCACCATCAGCGCGTGGCGCAGTGAGCGCGTGCCGCAGCACTTGTTTGAAACGGTTGCCGATACCGCAATTCGCCGGGCGGGCCTGAACTACGGCCTGAACCAAGGGCAGACGCGGGCGATGGCGGTGCGCCCAGCCCGCTGGGGCATTTTGGGGGGCTTTGAAGGCGACTTTCAGGGGCGTGCGCAAGGCATGGCGATGGACGTGAAGGTGTTCGTCGGCCAGCAGGAGGGCAGATATCCGGTCGTTGGGCAGATTTATACCCAGGCGGGAAAGATGCAGAGCCTGCAAGAGGTGATCCGGCGTTGCTGGAGCAATATCACCTACCTGTAGATGCCCTGGATTTGGTACATCCAATGGAATGCTTGCTTCAATAAACAAAGCGCTTTGCGCTTGAATCTATTGATATTCAGATAGAAATGATTGTAAGTTTCTTTATTGGCAAGCGAGAACAGCTCTACTATTAATAGCAAACGAACATTCCCATGCTTGCACTGCACGCTGCTTTTTCAGCTTCATACCGCTCTTCTTCCCTTCCTTCAGGCGGCCAGCACGCTGCAAGACCGTCCCAGCGCGGCGCAGCGATGTTGGAGTTTGTTTTTGCCGGCTCGCTCATCAGCCTGATCGGTACTGTGGCGCTGCAATACGTCCTGATGTTCAACGCCAAGAACATCGTCAACCATGCAGGTTTTATGGCTGCACGAGCAGGCAGCATGCACCACGCGCAACTGCCGGACATTCAGGATGCCTACCACCGTGCCCTGATTCCTTTGTACGGCGGAGGGCGCAATAGCGAAGAGCTTGCCCAGGCGCTGACCAAAGCCGTGGCGGACACGGCAGGGCACGTGCGTCTGGAAATACTGAACCCTACCCGTGAAAGTTTCGAGGACTGGAGCGATGCGGCACTATCGCAAGCGAAATACGATGGGCGCAGAGCGATTCCCAACGCCAACCTTGGGCTGCGCAGCCGCCAGGCTGTCAAAAGCAAATCGGGGCAAAACCTGCAGGATGCGAACGTACTCAAGCTCAAGATCACCCACGGTTATGCCTTGAAGGTGCCACTGGCCAGCACCGTGACCCAGTTTTTGCTCAAGTGGGCCGACGATGGCAAAGATCCATTTCTGAGCGAGCTGTATGCCCAGCGGCGCATTCCTTTGGTGACACACGTTACGGTGCAAATGCAAAGCGATGGGGTGGAAAGCGCGAATCTGATTTCGATTCCAGGGCAAGGCAATGGCGGGCATCCGGTGGACCCTGGTTTTCTTGAGCCTCCTGGCAAAACGCCGCCCGAGTGCGTCACCGTCGGCTGCACCACCATCGTTGACCCCAGCGTTCCTCCAGGTTCTGGCGGCGAAAACCCTCCGTTGTTGGCATGCCCGCCTGGTGACATCCATTGCGCCCCCTTGGATGAGAACGGCCCAGTTTGTTCGGAACCTTGATCGTGATGCTCCGTCCCTTTGGATCTTTCTTTTTACGCCAGCTGGCAACAGGAGAATGAAGGCTTTCCTTGGTTTAAAAGAAGAGCAGCCCGCGCTGGTTAAACAAAGGTTTCAGAGATGAAAAACATTGAAATCCATGTTTTGCAAGCGCGGGCAGCTCTCTTTTTTATTCCATACATAATCCATACCAGCGCTCGGTGTTGGGCAGCCTGCGCCGTCGCCCGTGCGACAAAACGGCGTTTTTCAGTCACCCATAGGACAGACCATGGACACCCCCATTCTTACGATCGAGGAAAGAGAGGCCATTAACGCTGGGCGTTGGTTCTCGACCCTTTCCCCTTCCCTGAAACACGATATTTTGCGATGTGCTTACGTCAAACGCTTCAAAGACGGTGCTTTGATCTGCGCCCGGGGCGAAGTCCCCGAGGAGTGGATTGCCTGCGCCAAAGGGGCGGTGCGCGTGAGTTCGACCTCGATCTCGGGCAAGCAAATTACGCTGACCTATGTGGAGCCGGGCGTGTGGTTTGGCGAGGTGTCCATCTTCGATGGCGACCGGCGCACCCACGATGCCTATGCCCACGGGGCTACGACCTTGCTGTGCGTGGCCAAGGCCGACTTCAAGCGCATTTTGAGCCAGCACGTCGAGCTGTACGAAGCCATGCTGTGGCTGCAGGCGCGGCGTATTCGCCAGTTGTACGGGTTGGTGGAAGACCTCAACACCCTGCCATTGCGCGCACGCCTGGCCAAGCAGTTGCTGCACCTGGTGCGCAGCTACGGCATTCCTTGCCTGGAAAACGGTCAGGAAGTGCGCATTGGCTTGCAACTGGCCCAGGAAGAGCTGGCGCAGTTGCTGGGTGCTTCGCGTCAGCGCGTGAACCAGGAGCTCAAGGCCCTGGAGCGCGAGGACTCCATCCGCATCGAACCAGGTGGCCTGGTGGTGCGCGACCGCGATGCGCTGCTGTGCATTGCCGGTTTAGATTTGTAGGAACCTATGCCAAATTTTGACCACTTTGTCGGAACCAAACCCGTAGCTGCCGCCCACGCGGTGGATGAGCAAACCCTCAGCGCCTGGCTGGCTGCGCATATTCCCGGCTTTAGCGGCCCGCTTTCGGTGGAGATGTTCAAGGGCGGGCAGTCCAACCCCACCTACAAACTGGTCACGCCCCAGGCTTGCTTTGTGATGCGGGCCAAGCCCGGCCCGGCGGCCAAGCTTTTGCCTTCGGCGCATGCCATTGAGCGCGAGTTTCGCGTCATGCAGGCGCTGGCTGGTTCTGCCGTGCCCGTGCCGCGCATGCTGGCGCTGTGCGAGGATGAGTCCGTCATTGGCCGGGCCTTCTACGTCATGGAATTCAAGGCCGGGCGCGTGCTGTGGGACCAGTCCCTGCCCGGCATGACGCCCGCTGAGCGCACGGCGGTGTATGACGAGATGAACCGCATCATCGCCGCCTTGCACAGCGTGGACGTCGCCGCCTGCGGCTTGGCCGATTTTGGCAAGCCCGGCAACTACTTTGAGCGCCAGATTGCCCGCTGGAGCAAGCAATACCAGGCCAGCATCACCGAGCCCATTGCCGAGATGGAGCAGCTCATGGCGTGGCTGCCAGCGCATTTGCCGGCCAGCGCCCGCGATGAAAGCCTGGTCTCCATCGTCCACGGCGACTACCGGCTGGATAACCTGATTTTTGCGCCCGAAGGCACGCAGGCGCTGGCCGTGCTCGATTGGGAGCTGGCCACGCTGGGCCACCCCCTGGCCGACTTTGCCTACCACTGCATGAGCTGGCATATCCCCGCCAGCCTGGGCCGGGGCATTGGTGGGCTGGATTTAGCCAGCCTGGGCATCCCTGATGAGGCCGCCTACGTGCAGCGCTATTGCGAGCGCACCGGCTTTGCCCAGCCCCAGCAATTGCTGGCGGACTGGCACTTTTACCTGGCCTACAACATGTTCCGCATTGCAGCCATCTTGCAAGGCATTGCCAAGCGCGTGCAGGACGGCACCGCCGCCAGCGCCCAGGCCAAGACCAGCGGCGCACTGGCCCGGCCCATGGCCGAGCTGGCCTGGCAGCAAGCGCAGCAGCACATACAAAAGCATAGCTAATAGCGCCCGCTGGGCCTGCGTTTTAGCCCTATTTCATTAAAAACCTTGCCGTGCCCGGCTGCGCTTTTGCAGCGGGGTAGGGCGCAGCTTTCCCGATTTTTTCTAGGAGGACGATTCATGGACTTTGCCTATTCCGCCAAAACCCAAGACTTGCAGCAGCGCCTGCTGCGCTTCATGGACGAGCACATCTACCCCAACGAGGCTGAGTTCCAACGCGAACTGGCCGCCAACACCGCTGCTGGCCAGCGCTGGACGCCGCTTAAACTTTTGGCGCGCCTCAAAGACGAGGCCAAGGCCCAAGGGCTGTGGAATCTGTTCCTGCCGGTCGATACCGCCGAAGCCTCCGGCTACCACGGCGCGGGCCTGACCAATGCCGAATACGCCCCGCTGGCCGAAATCATGGGCCGGGTGTTTTGGGCCAGCGAAGTGTTCAACTGCTCCGCCCCCGATACCGGCAATATGGAAACCATTGCCCGTTATGGCAGCGAAGCCATCAAGGCGCGTTGGCTCAAACCCCTGCTGGAAGGGGAAATCCGCTCTGGCTTTGCCATGACTGAGCCGGAAGTAGCGTCCAGCGATGCCACCAACATCTGCACCCGTATCGAGCGCGATGGTGACCACTACGTCATCAACGGGCGCAAATGGTGGACTTCGGGGGCCAACGATCCACGCTGCAAGGTCTTCATCACCATGGGCAAGACCGACCCCGATGCGCCCAAGCACGTGCAGCAAAGCATGATCGTTGTGCCCGCAGACACCCCCGGCATCACCATCGTGCGCCCGGTGCAGGTGTTTGGCTACGACGATGCGCCGCACGGCCACGGCGAAGTGCTGTTCGAGAACGTGCGCGTGCCCGCTGAAAACATTTTGCTGGGCGAGGGTCGGGGCTTTGAAATTGCCCAAGGGCGCTTGGGCCCTGGGCGCATCCACCACTGCATGCGTTTGATTGGCCAGGCCGAGCGCGCGCTGGAACTGATGTGCAAGCGCGCCCTGTCGCGCACGGCGTTTGGCAAGCTCTTGGCCCAGCAGGGCGTGACGCAAGAGCGCATTGCCAACGCCCGCTGCCAAATCGACATGGCGCGGCTTTTGACGCTCAAAGCCGCGTGGATGATGGACACCGTGGGCAACAAGGTGGCGAAAACCGAAATTGCCATGATTAAAGTGGTTGCCCCGAGCCTTGCTTGCCAGGTGATTGACTGGGCCATGCAGGTGCACGGCGGCGCAGGCGTGAGTGAAGACACCCCCCTGGCCTTTGCCTACGCCAATGCGCGCACGCTGCGCTTTGCCGACGGCCCGGACGAAGTGCACCGCGCCGCCATCGCCAAGTGGGAACTGGCCAAGTGGATGCTGCCCAAGGCACCTAAGGCGTAAAGGATAAAAAACGGCTTCCTTGGAAGCCGTTTTTTATGAGCGCTGTTGCGCTTTAGTGTGTCGGTGCAAAGCGCTCGAACAGCACGTTGTTTTCCGTGTCGATATGCGCCAGCAGGTCGTCGCGGAATTCACGCAGACCCTGGTACAGCCGACGCCAGGTGGTGCAGGCGCCTGCGGGTTCGGTGATGTTGTGGGTCAGCTCAGCCAGGCGCACCAGCTCGGCGTTGTGGTCTTCATGCTCCATGCGCATGACGTTGATCGGCATGGCCGCCATGGCGCCTTGCCCGCGCGAGATCAGGGGAAAGAGCACCATTTCCTCTTTACGCATATGGCCTTCGAGCTCTTGCAGCAGCGCTTGCAGGTGCTGGGCCAGGCCGTGGGGGCAGTCTTCCTTGCTGGCGTGGACGGACTCGACCTTTTGCGCCAGGGCAATCAGGGCGGGCACTGCTCGCGGTGGACAGCGTGGTAGCGGCGCAGGATGTGTTTGACCAAGTCTTGGTCGTTGGTGGCTTCAAGCTCTTCCCGGGTGGTGGGTTCGGTAGTCATGCGGCAAATCCTTTCTAACCCCACCGTTGTACTGCAGCAGGGTTCAGGTCGGCATGATCTGGGGCAGGAAACCTATATTTAATGTGGATCTTTGGCTGCTGGCCGCCTGGGCCATGGGGCCGCTGGGTTGGTTTGGGCTGCCGTGCTGCTGCATAAAGCCCTGGGTGGCGTGCTGCTGGCCATCGTCGAGCATGACGGTGCGCTCCGGCCAGCGCAGGGCGGCCAGGCGCATGCCTTCGGTGGGGCGCTCGTTTTTACGCGCCTGGGCGCGTGCGCCGGCGGAATAGTCCACGCAAAAGACGTTGCGCCGCTGGCCGTGCCAGGCAAAGGGGGGCACGTCGGCAAACAGGCCCTCTTGCGTGCGGTGGTGGGCATTGGTGCTGCGCCAGTAGTGGCCGATGACGACGGCAGTCGCCTCGGTGTAGTCGTCCCACCAGGGGTGGCGCTGCACAAAGCGCCATTTGTTCCCGGCAAAAAACGGCGCACTCGCTGGGCGTTCCAGCCCGCAGGTCAGCACCTTCAAGGGGTTGAAGGTGGATTTGTTCAGCTCGTTTTCGCAGTGCGCGTGCAGGAAGGGCGGGCGCTGCTGGCCGTCTTCCAGGTTGTGCGGCCATCGGGCCCTTTCCTGCTGCATGCGCTCGGTAATGCGCTGGGCCTGGGCGGCTTGTGCGGCCTGCTCTTCCCACTGGTCGTAGGCTGAACGCAGGCCGCCCAAGGGCTTTCGGCGCACTTGCTCGATGCTGGGGCCGTGCCAGGCGGCGTGGATGACGCGCAGGTCGCTGCGCTCCAGCCCCACGGGCAGGTCACGCAAAAAGGCAATGATGGCGCTGCGCTCGGCCGGGTCGTGCGGGCGGGCAAAGCCAGGGTATTTGCGCAGGTCGCTTTGCAGGCGGGCGTCGAAGAACCAGCCCGAGCCGTCCTTGGGGTCGTTGCGCAGCAGGTTGATTTCGTGGTTACCGGCAATGGCCACGGCTTTGCCGGTGCGCACCAGTTGGTGGACGATGCCGATGACGCCGGGGCTGTCGGGCCCACGGTCGAGAAAATCACCGACAAATACCAGGGTACGGCCTTGCGGGTGGTTGCCACGGCTGTCGTAGCCCAGGTGACGCAGCAGTTGCAAAAGGGCTGGAAGTTCGCCGTGGATGTCACCAACGATATCCAGCGGCCCGGGGGGCAGAGGTTGTATCAGGCTCATGGTGAACGCAAGGCCGCAGATTGCCCCGCTTGCGCGGGGCCGACGACCCTGGAAAGGGTTAATGTTGCAGTGCAGCATACTCCCTTTTCTGACCCTCTGCCGCTGAGGGAAAAGAGAAAAAATCTAGGGTTTTTACTAGGTTAGTTGCTCTTGCCGTTCGTATCGGACAAAACCTAGGGCTAACCCTTGGCTGCTGACCAGGTCTTGGCGGCGCACGGCCTGCCACTCCGGGCCCAGGGTGGGGGCGAAGGCATCGCCCTCAAAGACTGCATCAATGTGGGTGACTTCCACCACGTCGGCCAGCGGCAGGGCCTGGGCGTAGATTTGCGCCCCGCCCATGACCCACACCGTGCCCGCCTCTGTCCCCGTATTTGTAGCGCTGTGGGCGTGGGCGGCCTGCAGCGCATCGGCCAGGCTGTGCACGGTGGTGGCCCCGTCTGCCTGCCACGTGGGGTTGCGGGTGATGACGATATTGGTGCGCCCGGGCAGCGGGCGAAAGCGCTCGGGCAGCGACTGCCAGGTCTTGCGCCCCATGATGACGGGCTGGCCCTGGGTGCAGGCGCGAAAGTGCGCCAGGTCTTCCGGGATGTGCCAGGGCATGACGCCGTCTTTGCCAATCACGCCATTGGCCGCTTGGGCGTAGATCAAACAGATACGCATAATTCTTAAAAATAGGAGCTGGTAGCGCTTTGTTTATCAGGGTTTCATATCGAAACCATGCTGAACCCCTGATAAATAAAGCGCAACCAGCTATCTTTATTAAACAGCTACCGGGGCTTTAATCGCCGGGTGGTGTTGGTAGCCCAGCACTTCGAAATCTTCCAGCGCGTACTCAAAAATGGATGCGGGCTTGCGCCGGATGTGCAGCTGGGGCAGCGGGTAGGGCGCGCGTGCCAACTGGGTTTGCACCTGCTCCAGGTGGTTGCTGTAGAGGTGGCAGTCCCCTCCCGTCCAGATGAAGTCGCCCACCGCCAGGTCGCACTGCTGCGCCACCATGTGGGTGAGCAGCGCGTAGCTGGCAATGTTGAAGGGCACGCCCAGGAAGATGTCGGCGCTGCGCTGGTAGAGCTGGCAAGACAGCTTGCCGTCGGCCACGTAAAACTGGAAAAACGCGTGGCAGGGCATGAGCGCCATGGCGTCCAGCGCGGCCACGTTCCAGCTGCTGACGATGATGCGGCGGCTGTCGGGGTTGGTCTTCAAGGTGTCGATCACCTGCTGGATTTGGTCGATATGGCCACCATCGGGCGTGGGCCAATTGCGCCACTGCACGCCATAGACGGGGCCCAGGTCGCCGTTGGCGTCAGCCCATTCGTCCCAGATGCTGCAGCCGCGCTCTTGCAGCCAGCGCACGTTGCTGTCGCCGCGCAGAAACCACAACAGCTCCAGGATGATGCTTTTGAGGTGGACTTTCTTGGTTGTCACCAGCGGAAAACCGGCCTGCAGGTCAAAGCGCATCTGGTGGCCAAAAAAACGCTGCGCGTGCCGGTGCCGGTGCGGTCGCTTTTTTCTGCGCCATGAAAGTAGACATGGCGCATCAGGTCTTCGTAGGGGTGGGGAAGTGCCGTGGTCATTGCAATAGAAATCTCGGTCAAACGCAGGGGAGGTAAGCGCAGATAGCGCTTATTTTTGCGCCAGCACGCAGCCGGGGTTCATCAGGTTGTGCGGGTCCAGCGCCTGCTTGATGGCCCGCATCATCTGCAGCGCCACGGGCGATTTGTATTGCTCCAACTGCGCGGTTTTGAGCTGGCCCACGCCATGCTCAGCAGAAAAGGAGCCGCCAAACTGCGCCACTGCGTCGTACACCAGTTGGTTGACGCGCGGCTCTTGCTCGCGCAAAAAGGCCTTGCCGTCCATGCCTTCGGGTACCTGGATGTTGTAGTGCAGGTTGCCGTCGCCCAGGTGGCCAAAGTTGACCAGGCGCACGCCGGGAATTTCCTGCTGCAGCAGGGCATCGGTATGCGCGACAAAGGCTGGAATGCGCGAGGTGGCCAGCGAAATATCGTGCTTGATGTTCAGCCCTTCCTCGGCCTGGGCCAGGGGGATGCTCTCGCGGATATGCCACAGGTCATGCGCTTGGGACAGGCTCTCGGCCACCACGGCATCGAGTACGCAGCCGTCTTCAAAGGCCAGCTCCAGCAGGCTTTCAAACCGGGCGCGCGCGTGGTCTTCGGATTCGCTGTCGCTGTTTTCCAGCAGCACGCAGTAGGGCGCTTGGGCAGCCATTTCGGTAAACGGCACGCGCAGTTGCGGCATGTGCTTGACCACCAGCGACAGGGCAAACTGCCCCATCACTTCAAAGCCGGTCAGGCCCGCGGCCAGGTGTTGGTGCGCCAGGCCCAGCAGGCGCACAGCCGCCTCCATGCTGGGGACGGCGGCAAAGGCCGTGAGCTGCGCGGCGGGTTGGGGGTAGAGCTTCATCGTCGCGGCGGTGATGATGCCCAGCGTCCCTTCGCTACCAATGAACAAATGGCGCAGGTCGTAGCCGGTGTTGTCTTTGCGCAGGCCGGACAAGCCCTCCCACACCTCGCCCTGGGGGGTGACGACTTCCAGCCCCAGGCACAGCTCGCGCGTATTGCCGTAGCGCACCACCTGGGTGCCGCCCGCGTTGGCCGCCAAATTGCCACCAATGGTGCACGAGCCTTCTGCCGCCAGCGACAGGGGAAAGAGAAAGCCGGCATCCTGCGCCGCTTGCTGCAGATTTTGCAGGATGCAGCCGGCTTCGACGGTAATCGTCAGGTTGTCCGCATCCACGCTGCGCACAGCCTGCATGCGGCCTAGGTTCAGGACGATTTGCTGGCCGCTGGCATCCGGCGTGGAGCCGACCGACAGCCCCGTATTCCCCCCTTGGGCAATAACGGCCACGCCCGCTGCAGCGCAGGCCTTGACCACGGCGGCCACCTCTTGCGTGCTGGCCGGGCGCACCACGGCCAGGGCCTTGCCTTGGCGGCGGCCCCGCCAGTCGCGTTCGTAGGCGGTCAAGTCGCCATCGGTCAAAACATGGGCTGCGCCCACGGCAGTGCGTAAGGTGTCAAGTAAAGCGGTGGTCATGGTCGGGAGTCTTCACTGTCAAAATAAATAGCTGCTAGCGCTTAGCTGGCTTGCGTTTGAGCCGTATTTTGTGCTTTATCTGCAGCATGTGCCTTAGCTGTTTTCAGGCGCAGGCGGATATGCAGGGTGCAGGCGGTAAACAGCACCAGGCACAGCAGCACCTCGGCCCAGGCGTAGTAGCTGCTGGGGGCCGCGTCGCTGGTGGCACGCACCAGCCCTTCGGTGCAATAGAGCCAGATCAGCAGGCTGAGCCAGCGGTAGGTATACATGCGGCGCTTGAGCAGCCCTGCCAGCGGCAGCGCCAACGGCACGGCCTTGAGCGCCAGCAGCGAGCCGCCGGGGCGCACGGGTGCCAGCCACAGCTCCCAGGCCAGGCACAGCGCAATCAGCGCCACCAGGCTGGCCACGGCCACGCTTTGCGTCAGGCGCACATGGGCAGGCAGTGGGGCGGGGGAGGAAGGGGGAGAGGATGTAGGGGACGGGGGCGGTGGTGCAGTGTGCATGGGGGTGGCATGATAGGGCGATGCCATTTCCTTCGTTTTCAACTGCGCGATTGTCCCCGACCGCTGCCTCCCCTACAGCCGATCAGGCCACAGATGTATGTAGCGATGCGCCCAATTTCTCCTGGCGCAACACCTTACGCACGCTGCGCCAGCGCTTTGCCCAAGACCAGTTGGGGCTGACTGCCAGCAGTTTGACCTACACCACGCTGTTGGCCATCGTGCCGTTTTTCACCGTGCTGCTGTCGGTGTTCACCGCCTTTCCCAGCTTTGGCCGCTTGCAAGACAACCTGCAAACCTGGCTGGTGCAAAGCCTGATTCCCGAGACCATTGCCGAGCAGCTCATGGGCTACATCCTGCAATTTGCCAGCAAGGCCAGCCAGCTCGGGGCCGTGGGCCTGGGCTTTTTGGTGCTCACCGTCATCCAGTTGACGCTGACGATGGACAAGACCTTGAACCGCATCTGGCGCGTGCAGCGCCTGCGCCCGCTGGGCCAGCGGCTGCTGATTTACTGGGGCGTGCTCACCCTGGGGCCGCTGCTGCTGGCGATGAGCGTGGGCACCACGTCGTACGTGCTGTCGGCCTCGCGCGGACTGGTGCAGGCGCTGCCCCAGGCGGTGCAGTGGGGTTTTAATTCCTTGGAATTTTTCTTGCTGGCAGCGGCCATGGCGGCGCTTTACCACTTTGTGCCCAATACGCCGGTGCGCTGGCGCCACGCTTGGGCTGGGGGGGTGTTTGTGGCCGGCGGCATGGCCTTGTCCAAAAAGCTGCTGGGCCTGTACCTGGCCACGGTGCCGACGTATTCGGCCATTTACGGCACCTTTGCCACGCTGCCGATTTTGTTGCTGTGGATTTACATCTGCTGGGTAATTTTCTTGCTGGGCGCGATTGTTGCGGCCTATTGGCCCAGTATCCGCGCCGGGGCCAGCCGCGCCGTGGACGGCCCGGGGCGCGACTTTGCCCTGGCGCTGGAAGTGCTGGGCCAACTGGCGCCGCTGCGCAACCAGGACGAGCGGGGCCTGGCCGGTGGCGCGCTGGCCCAGCGCCTGCACCTGGACCGCCTGCAAATTGAGCCCGCCCTGACGGCGCTGGCCGCGCTGCGCTGGATTGGGGCTACGCCAGAGGCTGCAACCTCCTACCTGGAAGAAGGCGAGCCGCGCTACGTGCTGCTGGCCGACCCCGCCAGCACCGCGCTGGCGCCCCTGCTGGAACACCTGCTGCTGCGCCAAGACACCGCCAGCGCAGCGCTGTGGCGCAGCAGCGGCTGGCAGGACTGTTTACTGGCCGATGTTTTGCCCAAGGCGTCTGCGCCAGAGGCTACGCAGACGCAGCAAGCTAACCCTCCCCCACCAGACGCAGCAGCGCCGCACTAACGGCCTCGGGAGCATCCACCATGTGCATGTGGCCACAGGCCAGCGTGACCAGCTCGGTTGCGCTGCCGGGGCGCTGCTGCGCGGTGGCAAGCAGCTCTAGGCTGGCCTTGGCCGGGGTCATGCGGTCTTCCTCGCCTTGCAGGAACAAGGTGGCCGCCGTGGTGCGCTGCATCGCCGTGGGGGCATCCTGGTAGGTGGCGCAGGCTTGCAGGCCCGTGTGTAGCAGTGTGGGCGCTTGCGCCAGCAACTGTTGGCCCAGGGCCGTGCCATTGATACCGGCTGGGGTGTGACTGCTGCGGCTGTATTGGTCGACCAGGGCCAGGGCTTGCAGCGGCTCGGTCGCGGCCAGTGCCAGCAGCGCTGGGGCAACACGCATGGGGCTGGCCGTGCCGATCAAGGCCAGCTGGGGAACGCGCGCCCCCAAGTGCGCGGCAGCGTGCAGGGCAATCAAGCTGCCCCAGCTGTGGCCCACCAGGCAGGCCTGGGGCAGTGCCAGGGCGTCCAGCAGCGGGCCGATATAGGCGGCAGCCTCTTGCACGCTGCGTGGGGCCTTGCCGCTGCTGCGGCCATGGCCGGGCAGGTCCAGGGCTGCGCAGCCCAAGCCCTGGCGGGTGAGGGTGGCCGTGATCGGTTGCCAGACGCTGTGGTCACACAACACGCCGTGGATCAGCACCAAGGTGGGCTTGCCCGGGGCGGCGGGTGTTAAATCGACGTAAATTTTGGCGTTATCGATGTCGAAATAGGGGGTGCAATGCATGGTTTTGACGTAGTGAATGCGCATTCAGACGGTACGTGCATCTGCTGGAATGCTGGGAGTTTGGGCTATTATTTGCCCTTTGTAATGCTTGTGTAAGTCGAAAAATTTTTCAGGGAGGCCCGAATATGAAAGTCAGCGATATTTTGCGTGTCAAGGGCGGCACTTTGTACGTGGCTAAGCCCGAGGACAGCCTGCTGCAAGCCATGACCACCATGGCGGAAAAAGACATGGGCTCGCTCGTCGTGGTCGATGGCGGCAGTGTCGTGGGCATGCTCACTTTCCGTGAGGTCATCAAGGACGTGGTGAAAAACGCCAGCCAGCTAGGCAGCACCACCGTGCGCGAGGTGATGGAAGCCGAGCCCCTGCTGTGCAATGTCGACACCGACATGGACACCGTGCGCCGCATGATGCTGGAGCGCCACGCCCGTTATATGCCGGTGATGGACGGCCATATGCTGATGGGGGTCGTCAGCTTTTACGATGTGGCGAAGGCCGTGGTGGAAGAGCAGAACTTTGAAAACCAGCTGCTCAAAGCCTATATCCGCGACTGGCCCCAGGCCGAAGAAGGCAATGCTGCCTAAATCCCGATAAATCCTGCATCAACGCGGCATACGTTGGCATAAATCGGCGGCCCAATAAACCGCGCGTGCTGCCCTGTATGCACCAGCCTGCCCAGGCACTGCCTGCGGCGGGCTTTTTTACGCCGGGGCGCAGGCATAATCGGCGCCACTATGAGCGGCAATACCTTTGGCACCCTGTTTACTGTTACCAATTTTGGCGAATCCCACGGCCCGGCAATTGGCTGCGTGGTGGATGGCTGCCCCCCGGGCCTGGAGCTGACGGCGGCGGACATCCAGCACGACCTGGACCGCCGCCGCCCCGGCACCAGCCGCCACGTCACCCAGCGGCAAGAGGCCGACCAGGTGGAGATCCTCTCCGGCGTCTACGAGGGCGTGACCACCGGCACCCCGATTGGGCTGTTGATTCGCAACACCGACCAGCGCAGCAAGGACTACAACACCATTGCGCAAAGCTTTCGCCCCGGCCACGCCGACTATGCGTACTGGAGCAAATACGGCGTGCGCGACCCGCGCGGCGGCGGGCGCTCTTCGGCGCGGCTCACCGCTCCCACGGTGGCCGCGGGTGCCGTGGCGAAAAAAATGGCTCAAGCAACAGTTTGGTACGGAAATTCGTGCCTGCATGACGCAGTTGGGCGAGCTGCCCATTGCCATGGAAAGCTGGGAGCACGTGCCACGCAACCCCTTCTTCGCCCCCGTGGCCGACGTTGGGCAGCTAGAAGCCTATATGGACGCGCTGCGCAAGGCTGGCGATAGCTGCGGCGCGCGCATTTTTGTGCAGGCCCGGGGTGTGCCCGTGGGCCTGGGCGAGCCGATTTACGACAAGCTCGATGCCGACATTGCCTACGCCATGATGGGGCTCAACGCCGTCAAGGGCGTAGAAATTGGCGCGGGCTTTGCCAGCGTTGCCCAGCGCGGCACGGTGCACGGCGATGCCATGACGCCCCAGGGTTTCGTCACCAACCACGCCGGCGGCGTGCTGGGTGGTATCAGCACCGGCCAGGACATTGAGGTGAGCCTGGCCATCAAGCCCACCAGCTCCATCCTGAGCCCGCGCCCCTCCATCGACATCCACGGCCAGCCGGTTGAAGTCGTCACCAAGGGCCGCCACGACCCCTGCGTCGGTATCCGCGCCGCACCGATTGCCGAGGCCCTGCTGGCGTTGGTCTTGATCGACCACGCCCTGCGCCACCGTGCCCAGTGCGGGGACGTGAGCCAGCCGTTGCACCCGATTGCCGGGTCTGTGGGCTGATGGCGTGCTGTTGTTGTGCTCTTATTTAAGGAGCTGTTAGCGCTTGATAAGCAACGGTTTCAGGTATAAAATACCTTAAAATCTAGCTGTAGTAAGCGCTAATAGCTATAAAAAAATACCGCCTTGAAGGCGGTATCTCTTTTTGCGGCTTGCTTGCTTACTTGGCAGTGTGGTGGGTTTGCCGCACCGCATCGACCAGGTGCTTGAACTCGTCCACATCCTCAAAGCTGCGGTAGACGCTGGCAAAGCGGATATAGGCCACCTTGTCGAGTTGGTGCAGCTCGTGCATCACCATCTCGCCAATGCGGCTGGAAGCGAGCTCGCGCGTGCCGGAGGTCAGCAGACTGTTCTTCCACATGCTCAATGGCCGCATCAATGGCGGCGGCGGGTACTGGGCGCTTGCGCAGCGCCAGCGCCAGCGAGGCCTTGAGCTTGTTGCGGTCGTACTCCGTGCGCCGCCCGTCTTTTTTCACCACCATGGGAAAGCTGACGTCCGGGCGCTCATACGTCGTAAAGCGCTTGCTGCAGGCCGTGCACTGGCGGCGACGGCGCGTGAAGCTGCCATCTTCAGCCACCCGGGTTTCCACAACCTGGGTTTCTGGGTGGCTACAAAATGGGCATTTCATACCAAAAGGGCGGGCCGCTTAGTTGCTGTAGACGGGAAAGCGGGCGGTGAGCTTGGCCACTTCGCCGCGCACGCGCTCCAAGGTGGCTGCGTCGTTCGGGTTGTCCAGCACGTCGGCCACCAGGTTGGCGGTGATGCGCGCTTCTTCCTCTTTGAAGCCACGGGTCGTCATGGCCGGGGTGCCTACGCGGATGCCGCTGGTTACAAACGGCTTTTCCGGGTCGTTGGGGATGGCGTTCTTGTTGATGGTGATGTGCGCTGCGCCCAAAGCCGCTTCAGCAGCCTTGCCGGTGATGCCTTTGGAGCGCAGGTCCACCAGCATGACGTGGCTTTCGGTACGGCTGGAGACGATGCGCAGGCCGCGCTCGGTCAGGGTTTGCGCCACGACCTTGGCGTTTTTCACCACTTGCTCTTGGTAGGCTTTGAATTCGGGCGAGAGCGCTTCCTTGAACGCCACGGCTTTACCAGCGATGACGTGCATCAGCGGGCCGCCTTGCAGGCCGGGGAAGATGGCGCTGTTGAGGGCCTTTTCGTGCTCGGCCTTCATCAAGATCACGCCGCCGCGCGGGCCGCGCAGGCTCTTGTGCGTGGTGGTGGTGACCACGTCGGCGTGGGGCACGGGGTTGGGGTAGACACCAGCGGCAATGAGGCCTGCGTAGTGGGCCATGTCCACCCAGAAAATTGCGCCCACTTCCTTGGCAATCTTGGCAAAGCGGGCAAAGTCGATTTCCAGGGCGTAGGCCGAGGCACCGGCAATGATGATGCGCGGCTTGTGCTCACGGGCCAGCGCTTCCATCTTGTCGTAGTCGATTTCTTCTTTCTCGTTCAGGCCGTAGGAGACGACGTTGAACCACTTGCCCGACATGTTCAGCGCCATGCCGTGGGTCAGGTGCCCGCCTTCGGCCAGGCTCATGCCCATGATGGTGTCGCCAGGCTTGGCAAAGGCCATCAGCACGGCCTGGTTGGCTTGCGAGCCGCTGTTGGGCTGCACGTTGGCCGCTTCTGCGCCAAACAGTTGCTTGACACGGTCAATGGCCAGTTGCTCGACCACGTCCACGTGCTCGCAGCCACCGTAGTAGCGCTTGCCGGGGTAGCCTTCGGCGTATTTGTTGGTCAGTTGGGAGCCTTGGGCTTCCATGACGGCGGGGGAGCAGTAGTTTTCGCTGGCGATCAGCTCGATATGGTCTTGTTGGCGCTGGTTTTCGGCTTCGATAGCGGCAAAAACTTCAGGGTCGACGACGGCAACAGTGTTGGAGCGTTGGAACATGGTGATGTGGCAGTTGCTATAACAAGGTAAGTCCCCGCGCTTTAGGGTGCTAAAGACAGGGGCTGCCCAGGCGAACGGCTGAAACACCTGACGGCCCTGGTGGGTATCAGGCGGTACGCTCCCCGGTGGTTGGTGCGTGCCAGCAGGGGCACAGAACTTTTTCCACATCAACACGGGCTGGAGCATATGCCCAGCCCGTGCCTATCGCCAGTTGCGTACTCTGGCATTTTAGCCCAGCGCCGCAGACCTGGCGGGGCGCTGGGGTGCGTTCTTTGTCAGGTACTGTGTGGTTTACAGCTGCTCGGCAGCGCCCGTATGGGCTTCGGCCACCGTCAGGGCCGCAGGCGGCGTGGCCGGCTGGGCTGCGGGCAGCGGCGTGTTGCGCCCGGCCACTTGGCGAATACGGCGATATTCAGCCAGCACCTTGGCTGCGTAACCACCGTCCGACGGTAGGTTGGCTGCGCCTACGTAGTAGCGCAGGCCTCCTTCGACGGAGCCGGTGCGGCGGATGTATTCCTTCAAGATCGCCACGCCCACGCGCATATTGCTCACGGGGTCAAACGCCGCCAGCTTGCCGCCAAAGTGCGCGTACTTGTCGGCGTGTACGCGGGTCATCACCTGCATCAGCCCTTGGGCACCAACGCCGCTTTGGGCAAAGGGGTTAAAGCGCGACTCGATGGCCACCACTGCCAGGATGAGGGTGGGATCCATCTTTTGCTGCGCCCCTTGCTCGTAGGCCTCGGCCACCAGGGCGGCCATGGGCTCGGGCGCAACTTGGTATTTCTTGCTGAGCCAATAGGCGATGGCGGCTTGCTCTTTGGGCAGCTCTTGGGGGTTGGTGGCGGTGGCGCGTTCAATAGCGCTGGGCTCGGGTGTCAGCGCCAGCGAGGCCAGTTCACGCGCTTGCAGCCAGGAGCGCAATTGCGTCTCGCCAGCAGCACGCCAGTCGGCGTTGATCGTCAATGCCGCCAGTGCGCACAGCACCAGCAGCCCTAGCAGTACCAAACTGCCGCGCAGTACATCAATCAAGCCCTCGGTCGTATGGGTGGCAACGGCGCGTAGAGCGGCGCTGAGGTTGCGTGACGGGGTCATAGCGGATCCTTTTCTTGCAGTTCGCACAACGTCTTGCGCACCCGCTCTCCTCAGCGTGTGAGGAAGTTGTGCGCCCGACGTATCACGTATGAACCTGGAGAGTGTGGAAGCTGCTTTTTCGTAGAGGACACCTGGTTCGGGTGTGCCCTCTGCAAACAAGGCCATGGAGCAGCGTCAAAGAAAAAGCCCCGGGTTAACCAGGGCATGGGACGCATTCTAGTGAGCTTGAAAAATTCCAGTCAATTGTAAGAATTTATTTTTTAAGATAGAAAAGTTATTTGTTCCGGCAAATTTTAGGGGTTTTTACCGTGTTTTTTGCTGTTTTTCCCCTTGGGGCTTGGCAGATGAGCATGGCTGCATATATATTGGCAGCGAGTGCCTTGCACTCTTGTTCGTGTGGCAGCCGCCCCACCATTCGCAAGGATGGAATCAGCCCCCGTTTGGCACTTGGCGGTTGCAGCGAACTTCAAGGGGTAATCATTACCCCGTGGCAGCCCGGGCTGATCTCCCCGGACGCCACCATGCAAGCGTCTTGGGCGCTTGCTCTGAAGCCTCCACGCAATGTTTTGTGTGGAGGCTTCACTACTTTGAGCGCCGGTATGCACCCTGATTGGTCTATGCGGATTGCGCATAGCGTGCGTGCATTTGCCGAAATTGTTTGGGGATTGCCCAATTCAAGGCGAAAATACCCGTCATCCGTCTTTGCCAAGACGACTCCTTCACACGCCCAGGACGGCTTGCCTCCCTGGGCGCGGCCTTTTCTTAACGACAGTTTTTCTTAAACATAATTCAGCGCTATGTCTGACGCCACCGAGCTTTCTTCCACCAGTAACGAACGTGCCGACGTGCATCCCTTGGATGCGCTCACCGGTGGAGCCTTTTCAGCCCAAACAGCGGGTGACCGCGCTGCCTGCCTACGCACCTGGCTTGCTACCGACCCCACCGTGGAACAGTTGCAGGAAGTGCATAAAGAACTGGGCAGTCGCGATAAAAGCGCCAGCCGCCTGGTGCGTGAGCGCCTGGACGAGATTCGCCGCACGCAGGACCAAGACCAAATTGCCGGGCAATGGGCCGCCAGCGCCCAGGCGCTGCTGGATGCGGCGCAGTTCTCGACGGAGCAGGCTGCCCAGTGGCAGCGCGATGCCGCCAAGGCCGGCGCACCGCTGTCGCGCGAGCCTCTGGCCGGTTTAAAGGCCCAACTGGCCCAGCGCGTCAAGGTCATTGAAGACGTGCAGCACCAAACCCAGGTACAGCGCGAAGTGGCTGTTTTGCTGGCCCAGCGCATTGAGGTGCTGTCTACCAAGCCTTGGCGGGATGCCCAGGAAGCCCTTGATGCCCTGCAAGCCGATGTCACCCAGTGGCGCCAGCAGGCCTTGGTGCTGCGCGGCGATGCCAATTGGGCCAATGTGCAGGAACGTCTGGCCGCTTCGCTGGAAAGCTCCGAAGCGCAGTTGCTGCTGGTGTGGCAGGCATTTCTGGACGCCCTGGCGGTGACCAAACTGGCTGCAGAAGATGCGCAAGCAGCCCTGCCTGCCGTGCCCGTGTGGGCCGATGAAATCCGCGTAACCCGGGGGCTGCCGACGCAATTGGCCGCAGCCCCCAGCCCGGCCGCTGCTGCCAAGTCCGACCCTGTCGCCAAGCAGCAAGAGGCGCAAGCTGCGCTGGCTCCCTTGCTGGCGGCGCTGGAGCAAGCTGCGCCAGACGCTAAAACCACCGCCATTGCCCAAGTGCGCAGCGCTTTGAAGCAGCACGGGCGTTGGGTGGATGCCGCATTGGCCGAGACCATCCACACCCAACTGTTGGCCGCAGGTGACCCCCTGGGCTGGCAGCCCCAACAGGCCGATAGCCAGCGCCAGCAGCTGATTGAGCAGGCCCAAAACCTGCTGCAAAGCGGCCAAGGCGGACGCAAGGCGCAGGACGTGCTGCGCCAATTGCGTGAGCAGTGGCGCCAGCTTGACCAAGGTGCAGCGCCGAACCACGGTTTGTGGAAGAAATTCGACGAAGCCTGCTCCCAAATCCACCAGCAGGTGCAGCAGCGCCTGGCCAAGGTGCGTGAAGAATCGGGCCAGCACAAGGCCCAGCGCCTGGCACTTATTGAAGAAGTCAAGGCCTGGGCCCAGGCGCAGCCCGCCCAGGCTGACTGGAAAGAGGCGGCCCGCGCCCTGCGCCAATTTAGCCAGCGCTGGCGCGATGGCGGCCATGTGGGTGAAAAAGTGTTTGCCGAGCTGCAAACTGCCTGGAAAGAAGCCCTGCGTATTGCACAAGCGCCCCTGCAGGCTGTGCAAAAAGCCAGCATTGCCCAGCGCGAAGCCCTGATTGCCCAAGCCCAGGCCCTGCAGGCACAAGACGGCCTGCGTGTGGATGCCGTTAAAGCCTTGCAGCACCAGTGGCAGGAACTGGCCCAGGCTGTGCCGCTGGAGCGCAAGCTGGAGCAAAAACTGTGGGATGCCTTCCGCGCACCGCTGGATGCCTTGTTCCAACGCAAATCGGTTGAGCGCGGTGCTGCCCGGGCACCGGCGCAGCCCCTGTCCGCACACGACCAGGCCGTGCTGGATGCGGCCCAGGCCCTGCAAGCGGCCAGCCACGGCGGTGATGTCGAGCAAATTCGCGCAGCCTTGCAGGCCCTGGAAGCGGCTAAACAGCAGGCCCAGCAGCCGCAAGCTGGCGAACCCGCCGCCCCGGCCGAGCAGGCCAGTGCCCCGGCGGTAGCTTCTGCCGAGCGCCCCGTGGTGGCCGTGCGTGGCGATGATCGCCCTGGTGCTAAAAAAGACGCACCTGCAGCCCCCGCCGGGCGTGATGCCCGCGCTAAAGAGCGCCGCTTTGAACGCCCGGCCCGCCCTGAGCGGGGCCCGCGCCTAGGCGATGCGGCTTTCCGTGCCCAGCGCGATGCGGTAGATGCCGCACAACACGCCCTGCGCAAGCTGGCCGCGCAGGCGCATGGCGAGGCCTTGACCCAAGTGCTACAAGCCTGGGCGGGACGCGACGGTGCGGCCCTGCCCGCAGCGCAAGAGCTGGGTAAGCTGCCCGCTGCCGTGCGCAATAGCTGGGCGCAAGCCCTGGCTGCAGCCCCGGCTGGCGATGCGGGCCCAGCCCTGATGCGCCTGGAAATCGCTGCCGACGTGCCCACCCCGGCAGAACAGCACAGCGCACGGCGCATGCTGCAATTGCAGTTGTTGACCCAGCGCAACGCTGCCATGCCGCAGGACACTTGGGGGCAAGACGTGGCTACCGTGCTGGCCAGTGCCCACAGCGAAGCCCAGGCCCGACGCCTGCAGGCTGCACTCAAGGCCTTGCTGCGCAAGTAACAACCGCTTGCGTCCCCAGGCCCGGCGCGATTGAGCGTGTCTGGGTAAGATCTGAAAAGCGTTTACTGTTGCAGTAAGCGCTTTTCTTGTTTAAGGATCGGTATGACTGCCACCCCCACCGTTTTACAGATTGATTTTGTCTCTGACGTAGTCTGCCCCTGGTGTGCCATTGGCTTGCATGCCCTGGAGCAGGCGCAGCGCAACTTGGCTGGGGAGATCAGCTTGCAGTGGCACCTGCAGCCCTTTGAGCTGCACCCCGACATGGCCCCCGAAGGGCAGGAAATTTTTGCCTACCTGGGCCAAAAATACGGCATGGGGCGAGAGCAGCTGCTGCAGTCCCACGCCACCATTGCCCAGCGCGGGGCCGAAGTTGGCTTTGTGTTCGACAACGACAAGCGCACCCACACCTTCAACACCTTGAACGCCCATCGCCTGCTGCATTGGTTGGCAGAGGAGGGCAGCAGCGCCCAGGCCCTGGCCCTGAAGCACGCGCTTTTCAGCGCGTATTTCACCCATGGCGAAAACCCGGGCGACCCTGCTGTGCTGGTGCGTCTGGTGGCTGCCCTGGGTTTGGATAGCGCCCGCGCCCAGGCGATTTTGGAAAGCGACGCCTACACCGACCAGGTGCGCGCGCGGGAGCAGTATTACCGGGACTTGGGCATCCACTCGGTGCCGGCCGTGATCGTCAATGGCCGCCACCTGATTCAAGGTGGCCAGCCCGTGGCGGTGTTTGAGCAGGTGCTGCGCCAGATTGCCGCAGGGCAGGGCTAAATCTGCAGTAAGGTTGCCGCTTCTTGTGAAGCAAAGGATCAGGCCGCCATGCCCGCCTATTTTGAAGAACAGCACACGCATATCGAAGCCATGCTCACCCAGCATTTGCTGGACGTGGTCGGGGGGGACTTTGTCCAGGCGCAGCAGCAGTTTGTCCGCTGGTTTGCCGCGCTCCAGCAGCATATTGCGATTGAAAACGAACAGCTCTTGCCCCACGTACCCGAGGGCGCGCGCTGGGCGGCGAAGGTTTATCGTCTGGAGCACGACCGCATTGCCTTGCTGGCTGACGAATACGCCCAGCGTCTGCAACTGGTGCTGGACAAGCCCCCGGTCGATGCCCTGGCCCAGCGCCGCGCCAGCTTGTATTTGCTGGACGCCATCCACGCCCTGCGCCATGTGATTGAGCACCACCATGAGCGTGAACACACCGCCTTGGCGCATGAGCTGCCGCTGGACTTGCAGGCGCAAGTCTGGTTTGCTGTGCCGCTGCCGACACAGCCTCAGCATTGAACCCCGGCATTTCGACCATGCAGATGACTGAGCACTACGTGGCGGTGCCAGGGGGCGAGGTGTTTGCCCAGCACTGGCAACCGCAAGAGATATCCGCGTGCACGCCCATCGTGCTGCTGCATGAATCACTGGGCAGCGTCGGGCAGTGGAAAGACTTTCCCCAGCAACTGGCCCAAGCCACCGGGCGCAGCGTGTGGGCCTATGACCGGCTGGGCTTTGGCCGCTCCAGCGTGCGTCACGATAGCGCCCAGCCCAGTTTTATTGAAGACGAGGCACAGCAGCACTTCCCCGCCGTGGCGCAGGCCCTGGGCCTGCAGCGTTACGCCCTACTGGGTCACAGCGTGGGCGCGGTGATGGCGCTGACCATTGCCAGCCGCTGGCCTGCACAGTGCCAGGCAGTGCTGTCTTTATCGGCGCAGGCCTATGTGCAGCCGCAAACCTTGGCGGGCATTTGCGCCGCGCAAGCTTTTTTTGCCGATCCGGCCCAATGGGCCAGGTTGCAAAAATGGCACGGCCCGCGCACCCGCTGGGTGTTTGATGCGTGGACGGGGGTGTGGCTCTCGCCTGCGTTTGCGGATTGGTCGCTGGATGCCGTCCTGCCCCAGGTGGCTTGCCCAGTGCTGGCCGTGCATGGCAAGGATGATGCCTATGGCAGCAGCGACTTTGCCCAGCGCATTGCCAACGGTGTGCAGCACGGCCAGATGCTGCTGCTGCCCGGCGGCCACCATCCGCACCAAGAGCAAACCGCCGCCGTGCTGGCTGCTGCGCAGGCATTTTTTGCCCCGCTGGCATAAAGAATGGTCTTCTGCCCATGACGCACCACTTCCTTCTTGCGTGGCAGCAGATCGAAAGCTGGGTGCTGGATGGCCACGTGGCCCTGGTGCTGTCCTTGGTGTGGTCGGGGTATTTGGTAGTGGTTGCCGTGTGGATTTTGCTGCAGCGCCGCGCCCCGGTGGCCACCCTGGGCTGGCTCTTGGCCATGGCGGCGCTGCCTGTGGTGGGGCTGGCGGTGTACTTTGTGTTTGGCCCCCGGCGCTTTCGTCGCCAGCGGCTCAAGCGCCTGCGCAGTCGCCGCAAAGCCCATATGCGCCGCAGCCTGATGGCGGTGCGCCAAAACACCCCGCAAGCCCCTGCGCGGCTGCAGCAGTTGGTGAAACTGGTCAGCAACGCTACGCAGCTGCCCCTGTGCTCTGCCCAGCAGGTAGAGCTGCTGGTGGGCGGTGCGGCCACGCTGGATGCCATCGTCCAGGCGATTGGCGAAGCCCAACACCACGTGCATCTGGAGTACTACATTTTTGAGCCTGACCACACCGGCCAGCGTCTGCTGACTGCCCTGGCCGAGCGTGCCCGCGCCGGGGTGCAGGTGCGGCTGCTGGTGGATGCCTTGGGCTCCAAGCGCCTGGGGCGGCGCCATTACCAGGCGCTGCTGGATGCCGGTGGCGAGGTAGCGCTGTTTCACCCGCCCAGAATCGGGCGGCGGCTGCGCCCGGTGATCAACTTTCGTACCCACCGCAAAATCGTGGTGATTGACGGCATCCACGGCTTTACCGGCGGGGTCAACATCACCGATGCCGAGGACAAGCGCCAGCGCCCCAACGCTTACCACGACCTGCACCTGCGCCTGCAAGGCGCCGTGGTCAGCTGGCTGCAGCACGTGTTTTTGGAAGACTGGGCCTACGCGCTGGACTACCGCCACCCGCAAATGCCCCAGGACCTGGCTGCCTTTTTGCCGGAGCAGCCCGATGGCCCCTACCGGGCGCAAATCATGGCCTCGGGGCCGGACAGCCCGCTGGAGGCCATCCACCGCGTGCTGGTCGATGCCTCCTACGCCGCGCACCAGCGCCTGTGGCTGACCACGCCGTACTTTGTGCCGACCGAGGCTGCCATCCTCGCCCTGACCAGCGCCGCCCTGCGCGGGGTAGATGTGCGCGTGCTGGTGCCGGAGCGCTCGGATTCGCGCCTGGTAACCGCTGCTGCGCGTTCGTATTTTGATGAGCTACTGGAATGCGGCGTGCATGTTTTTGAATACCAAGGCCGCATGCTGCACAGCAAGGCCATGGTGGTGGACGACATGCTGGGCATGGTCGGCACGGCTAATTTTGATAATCGCAGTTTTCGGCTCAATTACGAGGTCTGCGCCCTGGTCTATGGCCCGCTGTTTGCCCGCCAGCTGGGCGAGCAATTCCTGGCCGACAGCCAATGCGCCCGCCGCGTGCTCCTGGGCCGTCGCCAGCCCCGGCACCAGCGCCTGGGCGATGCGGTGGCGCGGCTGTTTTCCCCCTTGCTGTGATTTTTCTATAACCGCTTGCAGGCATACTCGCCCCCTATGGCTGAACCCACCTTCCTCTGGCACGACTACGAAACCTTTGGCGTCAACCCCCGCCAAGACCGCCCGGCGCAATTCGCCGCCATCCGCACCGACATGCAGCTGCGCCAAATTGGCGAGCCGCTGGTGCTGTACTGCAAGCCTGCGCCGGACTATTTGCCCAGTCCCGAGGCGTGCTTGATTACCGGCATCACCCCCCAGCTGTGCCTGGAAAAAGGGGTGAGTGAAGACGCCTTTGCCCGCCAGATTGAACAAGCCTTCAGCCAGTCGGGCACCATCGGCGTGGGCTTTAACACCATCCGGTTTGACGATGAAGTCACGCGCTTTTTGTTCTGGCGCAACTTGATCGACCCCTACGCCCGCGAATGGCAAAACGGCTGTGGCCGCTGGGACTTGCTGGACGTGGTGCGCATGGTCTACGCCCTGCGCCCCGAAGGCATCCAGTGGCCCAACAAGCCTGACGGCAGCCCCTCCTTCAAGCTGGAAGACCTGGCCCGCGTCAACGGCCTGTGGCACGACAAGGCCCACGATGCCTTGAGCGACGTGCAAGCCACCATCGCCTTGGCGCGGCTGGTGCAGCAGGTGCAGCCCAAGCTGTTTGCGTTTGCCCTGGGTCTGCATAAAAAAGACCGCGTGCTGCAAGAGCTGGGCCTGCCCGCCACCCAGGCGCAGGCGCGCCCGTTTTTGCACACCACAGGCATGATTGCGCCCGAGCGCGGCTGCACCACCATCATGTGGCCGCTGGCGCAGCACCCGCGCAATAAAAACGAAATCATCGCCTGGGATTTACGCAGCGACCCGCGTGAACTCATCGGGCTGGATGCCGCCACCCTGGCCCAGCGCCTGTTTACCCGCCAGGCCGATTTGCCCGAAGGCGTGACCCGCCTGCCGATCAAAACCATCCACATCAACAAATCACCCATGGTGGTGCGTAACCTCAAGACCCTTACCCCCGCAATGGCCGCGCGCTGGGAGCTGGACGTGGATGCCTGCATCCAGCACGCTCTGGTGGCACGCGACCTGCCCGACATGAGCGCCCTGTGGCAGCAGGTGTACGCCGCCCCGGCAGCCGCTGCCGAACCTGTGGATGTGGAGCAAGACCTGTATGGCGGCTTTATTGCCCCCGCCGACCGCCGCCGCCTGAACCAACTGCGCGAGCTGCTGCCGCAAGAGCTGGCCGTGGACAACACCGGCTTTGACAACCCGCGCCTGCCCGAGCTGGTGTTTCGCTGGCGCGCCCGCAACTGGCCCGAGAGCTTGACCGCCGAAGAGCAAACCCGCTGGCAGCAACACTGCCGCGCCGTGCTGCTGGAAGGCCAAGGCGGAGCGCGCACCGCCGAGCAGTTGATGGCAGAGATTGACGCCTTGTCCGACACCGTGGATGAGGCCGGCGAAGAACTGCTGGGTGCCCTGTATGAATGGGTGGATATGGTGGTGCCGGAATAATCGGCCCCCTACATTGGCCCTGATACCCTCAATCCTCCGCTGATCTTTGTTGAACCCGTGCTGCACGCCAATCCCCTGACCGCCTCCACCGCCGCGCCCCAGCGTCCGTGGCGCCATCGCGCCCTGGCGCTGTGGCTGGCGTTGTTGGTGGTGCTGGCCCCCACCCTGGGGCGCATGCACGGGGTGCTGCACCTGCCGCCCCTGGTGGCCGCTGCATTCAGTACCAGCGTGCATGGGAGCGATGCACCGGCTGCCGCCCCTGGCGGCATCGCCGCCCTGTTCCAGCACCATGCCGTGCTGGACTGTTGGCAATTCGAACAACTGGGCCACGGCCATGACCAGCCCAGCTTCGCCTGGGCCGGGCCAGCGCCTGCGCCCAGCGTCTCCCCCGCTTGGCAGCCCCATGCCCAGCCCCAGGCCGCCCCGCTGCGGCCCTTCCAGGCCCGCGCCCCGCCTGCCTGCTGCATGGCTTGAATGCCCTCAAGCCGCTTTAATTCTCAAAATTCATAGCTGTTAGCGCCCGCCAGTCGGGCGTTTGCGGCCTATTTCCTTGTGATTGGCGCAGGCCCATAGCACCGGGCGCATTGCGCGTGCCTGGGCCTGCCGCGTGCAGCCCACGCACTCATCCATAAGTCAGTGAGATTCAGACATGCAGCATGTCGTTACTTCCCCTTTTTCTTCCCTTTTTTCTGTTCCTGCTTTTTCCCGTTGTGTAGCTGCTGGCCCTGTGCGCCTGGCCCCCGTGGCGCTGGCCGCAGCCCTGTGCATGGCCCAGCCTGCCCAGGCGCAGTCCAACCCACCGTCCCCCCCACCATCCAACCCAGAGGCCGCCGCCCTGGCGGAAGTCACCGTCACCGGCCTGGGCAGCAGCACGGGTGATCTGGCCGCCCCCGCCAGCGTGCTGGAGGGTGAAGCGTGGCAACTGCGCCGCGCGGCCACCTTGGGGGCCAGCCTGGCGGGCGAGCCCGGCATCCAGGCCACCCACTTTGGCGCAGGCGCATCACGCCCCGTCATTCGCGGCATGGACGGCCCGCGCGTGGGCGTGCTGGCCAATGGGATGGAGCTGCACGATGCCTCCAGCCTCAGCCCCGACCACGCCGTGGTGGCCGAGCCTTTGCTGGCCGAGCAGGTCGAAATCCTGCGCGGCCCCGCTGCCCTGGTGCATGGCGGCGCGGTGGGTGGCGTGGTCAATGTGGTGGATCAAAAAATCCCCACCGCCGTCCCCGACAACGGCCTGCAAGGCAGCGCCGAACTGCGTTGGGGCAGCGCCGCCCATGAACGCGCTGGCGTGCTGGGCCTGACCACCGGCCACGGCCCCCTGGCCCTGCGCGTAGAAGCCGCCAGCCGCCGCGCGGGCGATTACCGCGTAGGAAGCGGCTGGGCCGGCGGGCGCAGCGTAGCGGGCAGCATGAGCGATGCCGACACCGGCAGCCTGGGCCTGTCGTGGGTGGGCAGCGCCGGTTACCTGGGCGTGGCCTACACCCGCCAGCAAGCCCAGTACGGCCTGCCCGGCCATGTGCACGCGGGGGAAGATTGCCATCCGCACTGGGGCACCAACCCCCATCTGCATTGCGGCAGCCACGGGCATGACGATCATGACCACGACCATAGTGACCATGACCACGCCATCCCCCAGGTGGACATGACCAGCCACCGTTGGGACCTGCGCGGCGAATGGCGTGCGCCCACCGACGGCATCGAGGCCGTGCGCCTGCGTGCCAGCCATACCCGCTATGGGCATGACGAAATTGAAGGCGATACCGTCGCCACCCGTTTTCGCAACCGCGCCCATGACCTGCGGCTGGAAGTGCAGCATGCGCCCCTGGCCGGTTGGCAAGGCGTGTGGGGCATCAGCAGCGGGCAGCGCCACTTCAGCGCCACCGGGGAAGAAGCCTACGTCGCCCCCACCGACACCCGCCGCCTGGGCCTGTTTGTGCTGGAGGAATACCGCCAAGGCGATTGGCGCTGGCAAGTCGCCCTGCGCCACGATCGCCAGCGCGTGCGGGCGCACATCGCCACGGCAACGCCCACGGCAGCGCAAGAGCGCCAGCACCACGGCACCTCGGCATCGCTGGGCGCGGTGTGGCGCTTTACCCCCGGCTACCAGGCCAGCGCCTCCGTCAGCCGCGCCCAACGCATGCCCAGCGCCGAAGAGCTGTACGCCAACGGCCTGCACATGGCCACCAACACCTGGGAGCGCGGCAATGCGGATCTGCGCAAAGAAACCAGCCAGGCGCTGGAGCTGGGCCTGGGTAAAACCGCCGGGCGCACCACGTGGAGCCTGAACGCCTACCACTACCGCATCCAGGGCTATATCTACGGCCACACGCTGGATGTGGATGGCGACTCTGGCCTGCAACTGCTGCAATACCGCCAGCGCGATGCCCGCTTTACCGGGCTGGAAGCCAGCGTGCGCCAGGCGGTGGGCCGGCACTTAGGGCTGGGTCTGTGGGGCGACATGGTGCAAGCCCAACTGGCCCACGGCGGCGGCAAGCTGCCGCGTATCCCTGCTGCCCGCATGGGCGTGCGTCTGGATGCCAGTTGGCAGGGCTGGGAGGGCGAGGTGCAATGGACGCAAACCCTGCACCAACACCGCACCGCTGCCTACGAAACCCGCACCGGCGGCTACGGCATGCTGGGCCTGAGCGCTTACAAAACCATTCCCGGCACACCGTGGCAGGTGTACGTGAAGGGCGACAACCTCACTAACCGCCTGGGCCTGGCCCACACCTCCTTCATCAAACAGGCCGCGCCGCTGGCGGGGCGCAACTTGACGGTGGGGGTACGGGCTAGTTTTTAAGTAAAAAAATAGCTGTTACCGCTGATAGATAAAGGTTTTCACGATGTTTTATATCTCAAACCGTTTAACTACCAGCGTTAGCAGCTATCAAAATAACGACATGCTGCCATGCCTGGGGTGTTCTTAGGGCGCAGTGACCAGGGGCACGGTGGGCTCTGGCAGGCCCTGGCGGGCGGCGGCGACGGCTTCGCCCAGTTCGTATACGGCCAGGGCGTAGTAGCTCGACCAGTTGTAGCGGGTAATGGTGTAGAAGTTTTGCGTGCCCACCAGGTAGCTGGCGGGGGCGCTGCCGTTTTTCAGTGCAATCAAGGCCAGCAGCCCGGGGTGCTGCATGCCGCCTTCGGGGATGACGCCCAGTTGCGCCATCTCGCCGGGGGTGAAGCTGGGCAGGATGTCCGGCTCCAGCAGTTGCGGCAGGTTCAGGCTGGCGCTGTTGAAGACGGCGGGGTAGTACACCGGCTGGCCGCTTTGCCAGCCGTGCGCCTGAAAGTAGTGCGCTACCGAGCCGATGGCATCAGCCGGGCTGTGAAATAGGTCGATGCGGCCATCGCCATCAAAATCCACCGCCCACTGCGCCTGGCTGCTGGGCATGAACTGGCCCAGGCCTGTGGCCCCGGCGTAGCTGCCCAGGGGCTGGCGCGGGTCGGTGCCTGCTTCCCAGGCGGCGCGTAGGAATTGCTCCAGCTCGCCTTGGAAATAGCGCTGGCGCTGCGCGGCGCGTGGGTGGGCGCTGGGGAAGTCAAAGGCCAGCGTGCTCAAGGTATCGAGCACGCGCAGATTGCCCATGTGGCGGCCATAAATGGTCTCCACCCCAATGATGCCGACGATGATGCTGGCCGGTACGCCGTACACCGCTTCGGCGCGGGCCAGGTCGTCGGCATGCTGGGCCCAAAACTGTACGCCCGCCTGGATGCGGATGGGCTCGACAAAGCGGCTGCGGTAGCTGCCCCAGTCCGGGGCGGTGCTGCCCGAGGTGGTGGCCGGCGTCATCAGGCGCGGCACCTGCGCCAGAAAGCGCGCCTGCGCCAGCTGGCTTTGCAGCCACGGCAGGCTGATGGCGTGGCGCTGGGCCACGTCAGCTGCCCAGGCCTGGGCATCGCTGCGCTGGCTGTAGCTGGGGCGGGTAGGTTGTTTTTTAGGCGCTGCAGCGTGGGCGGGCAGCAGGCTGGCCGCCAGGGCGGCGGCACTGAGAAAGCGAAGCAAAACGTTCATCGTGGTGGTGAGGAGGGCCAAGGCAAAGCCCGCCAGCGCTGGCGCAACTGCGCCCACTGGAGGCGCTGCGCCGCTGATGGCGGGGCATAGCGCCATTGTTCCATGGCCAGGAGCCATTCCTGGCAAGCTTGGCCGTTTGCGCCCCAGTGCTGCTGGACGGCCCGGGCCAGGGCGCGGGGGCTGGGGTGGGGCCCGGCGACGATGCCGTAGCGGCCCAGGCGCTGGCAGGCCTGGGCATACAGCCGCAGCCAGGGGTCGCGCTTGCGCTGCTGCTGCCAGTGCCAGGCCATCCATGCAGCCAGTAGCAGCGCGGCCAGGGCGGCAAGCGCCAGCGCAATGCGCAGGGCGGAATGGCGCCCCAGCGCCAGCCAGTCGAATACGTCGTTTTGTGTGCGGCTGTTGTAGTTCAGCACCCAACTGTTCCAGCGGTGGTTGAGCGCTTCCCAATTGGCCCGCAGTTGCAACCAGGTGGCGCGGCCCACCCACTGGCCCACGGCTTGGCCCAGCAGGCCGGGTGCGGGGGCCAGGCGCTGCAGCAGCTCAATGCGTGCGGGTGCAACGGCGGCGGTGGGGTCGATGCGCTGCCAGCCCTGGCCGGGCAGCCACACCTCGGCCCAGGCGTGGGCGTCGCTTTGGCGCACGGTCCACAGGCCATCGACGGAGTTGCGCTCACCGCCTTGGTAGCCGGTGACGATGCGTGCGGGCACGTCTGCCGCACGCATCAGCACCACGAAGGCCGAGGCAATGTGTTCGCAAAAGCCTTGCTGGATGTCAAACCAGAAGGCGTCGGCGCTCTCACGCGGGAAGACGCCGGGGGCGAGGGTGTAGCGATAGTCGCCATTGCGCAGCTGCGCCAGCGCGGCCTGGACGATGGCGGCGCTGTCCTGGCCATGTGCTTGGCGCAGCGCCTGGCCCCAGGCCTGGGTGCGCGGGTTGCTGCCGGGCGGCAGGCGGCGCTGGGGGGCCAGCGTGTCGGGCGCAGCTTCGCTGCCGTAGCGGTAGTCCAACTGGGCGTGGGCCTGGTAGCGCAGCACTTCGGTAATGGGTTGGCGCGTCAGCCATTGCAACTGGCCGTTGCCGCGCACTGGGCGCTGGGCGGCATCGGGGGCGCTGGTAGTGGCGTCCAGGGTCAGGAGCCAGTTTTGGCGGTGCGGCTCCAGCGTGACTTCGTAGGCAATAGGCGCTTGGGGGCTGCGCACTACGGGCGGGGTGCTGGGGGGCAATTGCCCTGCTGACCAGGTTTGCCCGTCGAATTGACTGAGCACCGGGCCGCGAAAGTAGAGCTGCTGCTGGTGGGGCATGGCGTCGGTAAAACGCACACGCAGCGCCACGCTGCTGTCTTGCGCCAGGCTGGCGACCTGGCCCACCTGCATGTCTTGCGACAGGCCGGTGCGCCCTTGCAGGCTGTCGGTGGGCAGGCCCCAGAGCGGCGGCAGGCGGGGGAAGAAGACAAACAGCACCACCATCAGCGGCACGCCAGCGGCCATCAGGGCTGCCGTTTGGCGCAGTAATTGCCCCAGCGGGGGCTGGCCTACCGGGCGGTGGGCGTTGAGCAGCGCCGCCAGCAGCGCCCACAGCGCCAGCAGTACGGCCAGGGCCGTCAGCAGGCTTTGTGAGGCGATAAAGGCCGTCATCAGGCTAAAAAAACCAAGAAAGAACAGCACCATGGCATCGCGCCGGGCCTGCATTTCCAGCGCCTTGCCTGCCAGCAGCAAGAGCACCAGGCTGGCCCCGGCATCTGCGCCGATGATGCTGCGAAACTGCACGCCAATGGCGGCCACGCACAACACCAGCACCGCCAGGCGAGGCCAGCGCCCCGGCAAGGGGCGCTGGTGCCAAGCCAGCCAGCCGCGCCAGCCCAGCAGCCCCAGGGCAGCAGCGCCGACCCACAGCGGGCGCAGCGGCAGGTGCACCAGCACCACCAGGGCGCAGGCCGCCAGCACGATGAGGTTGTCCCGTGTGGAGCGCGGCAGGCTTGCCAGGGCAGGGCGGGGGAGCAGGGCCATAGGGGGGGCGCTCGTCCTAGGGCTGGCGCACGTCGGCAATGACCTGCAGGCCAAAATCAGGGCGCGCCAGCCAGGCCAGTACCTGGTGGGCAGCATCGGCGGGGCTGCTTAGTTGCCCTTGGGCATGCAGTTGGGCAAAGCGTGGTGCGTCGGCAAAGTGGGCGGGGTCGGCACTGCGCAGTTGCACCTGCATGGCGGTATCAATCACGCCGGGGGCCAGGCTGCAGACGCGGGCCCCATGGGGCAGGGTGGCTTCTTCCAGTGCCAGGGCTTGGGAAAAGTTGTCCAGCCCCGCCTTGATGGCGCAGTAGGGCGCTTGGCTGGCCATGCCGCGCCGTCCCAGGCCGGAGGAGATGTTGAGCAGCTTTTTCGGCACAGCCCAGTGGCGTGTGCTGCGTAAAAAGGCGCTGGCTAGCAGCATGGGCGCTTCCAGCCCGACGCGCAGGGTATGGCTGATGTCCTGCGCTGGCGTGGCATACAGCGGGGCAATGGGGGGAATGCTGGCGGCGTTGTTGATCAAGGTCGCGCTGGCGTAGGGCTGCGCCTGCGCAAGCCACGTCTCCAGGGCTTGGGCGGGGGCCTGGGGGCTGCTGAAGTCGCTGGGCCAATCCAGGTGCACGGCACCAGCGCAGGCGGGCAATGGGGTGGGGGTGCGCGATAGCGTCACCAAGGTATGCCCAGGGCGCAGCAGTTGCGCAGCCATGGCCGCGCCCATGCCGCGCGAGGCACCCGTCAGGATGAATAGGTGCTGCTGGGCGTTGGGAGAAGAAGAGGAGGAAGAAAAAGAGGGCATGCTGCAAGCGGTCATGCCCTCTATCGTGCCATGCTTTGGCGGCTGCGCTCCTGGTCGTGAGGTAGGCCAGCAGTTGCTGGCGGCTGTCACTGCGGTATTAGCCGCCCAGGTAGGCTTTGCGTACGGCGTCGTTGGTCAGCAGGGCTGCGCCGGTGTCTTCCAGTACCACGCGGCCGTTTTCCAGCACGTAGCCCCGGTCGGCAATTTGCAGCGCCTTGTTGGCGTTTTGCTCGACCAGGAACACGGTCACGCCTTCTTGGCGGATGGTTTGAATGATTTCAAAAATCTGCGCAATGATGAGTGGGGCCAGCCCCAGGGTGGGCTCGTCCAGCAGGAGCAGGCGGGGCTTGCTCATCAAGGCGCGGCCAATAGCCAGCATTTGCTGCTCGCCCCCGCTCATGGTGCCGGCGCGCTGGGTGGCCCGCTCACGCAGGCGTGGGAACAGGTGAAACACGTGTTCAATGCCGCTGGCAATGTCTTCCTTGGGCAGGAAGAAGCCGCCCATTTGCAGGTTTTCCGTCACGGTCAGCGCCGGGAAGATGCGCCGCCCTTCGGGCGAGATGGCAATGCCCTTGCGCATGATGTGGTGCGAAGGCAGGTTGGTGATTTCATCGCCCTCGAATTGCACCGAACCGGACGTGGCGCGCGGGTTGCCGCACACCGTCATCAAGAGCGAGGTTTTGCCCGCGCCGTTGGCGCCAATCAAGCTGACGATTTCGCCTTGGTTGACGTGCAGGCTGACGTGGTCCACGGCGCAAATCGCACCATAGTGGGTGCATAGCTGGTCGATCACCAGCATGGGGGTGGTAGTGCTGCGTTGGCTCTCTTGCATCATGCCTCTCCCAAGTAGGCCTTGATGACCCGTTCGTTGCTTTGAATTTCTTCAGGCAGGCCCACGGCAATGGGTTTGCCGTATTCCATGACCAAGATGCGCTCGGACACGCCCATGACCAGGCCCATGTCGTGCTCGATGAGCAAGATGGTTACGCCGTATTCCTGGCGCAGTTGGCCAATGAGCTGCTGCAGCTCTTTTTTCTCCTGCGGGTTCAGGCCGGCAGCCGGTTCGTCGAGCATCAAGAGCTTGGGCTCGGTGATCATGCAGCGGGCAATTTCCAGGCGGCGCTGGTGGCCGTAGGCCAGGTTGCCGGCCTCGCGGTTGGCAAACTCGGCAATGCCCATGTAGCGCAGCCAGTGCATGGCCCGCTCAATCGCTTCCTTTTCCTGGCGGCGGTAGCTGCCGGTGTTGAACAGGCCGGCCAGGACGGATACCTTGTTGTGCTGGTGCTGGGCCACCAGCAGGTTTTCCAGCGCCGTCATGCTTTTAAACAGGCGTACGTTCTGGAAGGTGCGCACTACGCCACGGCGGGCTACGCTGTGGCTGCCCAGGCCGTCAATGCGCTGGCCTTGCAGGTTGATGTTGCCCGAGGACGGGGTGTAGAAGCCGCTGATGCAGTTGAACACCGTGGTTTTGCCGGCCCCGTTGGGGCCAATGATGGCAAAAATCTCTTTGGGTTGAAGGTTGAGCTCGATGCCATCGACGGCCACCAGACCGCCAAAGCGCATGCTCAAGTTGCGCACTTCGAGTAAAGCGCCGCTGCTATGCGTCATGCTGTTGTTCTTTCTGTCCAAGATGGTGGCAGGGATTTACGCCTGGCCTTGTGGGCTGCTGGCGTCATCGACTTTGATTTGGTGGCGTTGCATGGGAATCAGCCCTTGGGGACGCCAGATCATCATGAGGATCATCACCAGGCCGAAAATCAGCATCCGGTACTCGGAGAACTCGCGGGCCACTTCCGGCAGGGCGGTGAGCAGCACGGCAGCAACGATAACGCCCAGCTGCGAGCCCATGCCGCCGAGCACCACGATGGCCAGAATCAGTGCCGACTCGATGAAGGTGAACGACTCGGGGTTGACGATGCCTTGGCGTGCGGCAAAAAACGCACCGCCAAAGCCGGCAAACATCGCGCCCAGGGTAAAGGCCGAGAGTTTGATTTTCATGGGGCTCAGACCCAGCGAGCGGCAGGCGATTTCATCCTCGCGCAGCGCCTCCCAAGCGCGGCCAATGGGCATGCGAATCAGCCGGTTGCTGATGAACAGCGTCACCAGCGCCAGGAGCAGCGCCATCAGGTACAAAAAGATCACCATGTGGATGGAGTTGAACGTCAGGCCAAAGAATTGGTGAAAGGTCTGCGCGCCTTCCACGCTGGCGCTGCGCGTCATCTCCAGGCCCAGTACGGTGGGCTTGGGAATGCCGGAAATACCATCTGGGCCGCCGGTCCAGTCGGTCAGGTTCACCAGCAGCAGGCGAATGATTTCACCAAACCCCAGGGTCACGATGGCCAGGTAGTCGCCGCGCAGGCGTAGCACCGGAAAGCCCAGTAAAAAGCCAAACAAGGCGGCCATAGCACCCGACAGCGGCAATGCCTGCCAAAAGCTCCAGCCCGCCCAGTGGTAGAGCAGGCCGTAGGTATAGGCCCCAACGGCGTAAAAGCCGACGAAACCCAGGTCCAGCAGCCCGGCAAAGCCGACCACGACGTTCAGGCCCAGGCCCAGCATCACGTAAATCAAGGCCAAGGTAGCAATGTCGACAGCGTTGCGCCCGGCAAAAAACGGCCAGGTTGCGGCCATCAGCAAAGCGGCAAACAGCAGGGGCTTGTGCCACTGCGCAGGCAGGCGCGGGAGCTTGGGCAGGCCCAGCCCCAGGCCGCGCGCTTGCAGCGCAGGCTTGAACAATTGCACGATAAAGACGGCCAGGCTTCCCCACAGCACGGGGGCCCAGTGCGATTGCAGGCTCAGTTTGGTGCCTGCGCGTTGCAGCTCCAGTCCAAAAATCGGGGTAATGACCAGGGCCGCGATGACTGCGGCCAGCAGGGCTGGGATCAGGTTGTTTTGGATGTTGCGCATTAGACCTTCTCCACTTCAGGTTTGCCCAAAAGGCCTGTGGGGCGGAACAGCAAGATCAGCACCAACAAGGAAAAGGCCACGATGTCTTTGTATTCCGAGGAGATATAGGCGGCGGCTAGTGTTTCGGCAACGCCCAAGATCACACCGCCGAGCATGGCCCCAGGAATCGAGCCAATACCGCCGAGTACGGCTGCCGTAAAGGCTTTGATACCAGCAATGAAGCCGATAAAGGGGTTGAGCTTGCCGACTGCCAGCGCAATCAGTACGCCGCCCACGGCTGCAAGCATGGCCCCCAGCACGAAGGTAAACGAGATGACCTGGTTGGTGTTGATGCCCAGCAAGCTGGCCATGTGCATGTCTTGCGAGCAGGCACGGCTGGCACGGCCCATGCGCGAGTGGCGGATAAACAGCGTCAGGGCAATCATCAGCACCACGGTTACCACGATGATGAGGATGCGGGTGTAGGGCACGAACACTTCAAAGCCATCTTCTGCGCCAAAGCGCAGCGCCCCGGGCAGCAAGGCAGGTACGGCCATGTCGCGGGCGCCTTGCCCCAAGGCCACCCAGTTTTGCAGGAAGATGGACATACCAATGGCCGAAATCAGCGGCACCAGGCGTGGGCTACCGCGCAGGGGCTTGTAGGCTACTTGCTCCACGGCGTAGCCGTACAGGCCCGTGATGAACACGGCGACAACCAGCATCAAGGCGATGACCATCCAAATCGGCAAGCCACTTTGCGTGCCAATGGCCGAGAGGGTAATCAAGCCGACGTAGCCGCCGATCATGTAAATCTCACCGTGCGCGAAGTTGATCATGCCGATGATGCCGTAGACCATTGTGTAGCCGATGGCGATCAAGGCGTAGATAGCCCCCAGTGAGAGGCCGTTAAAGAGTTGCTGTAGCAACTGAGGAATGAAGTCGTTCATATGCGCATATCCAGCCTCCTGCCCCAAAGGCAGTGGCCAAGCTCTTGGAACTTAAAAAGCCCACAGGCCTGTGAAGGGGCACTGTGGGCCAACCGGGCAAGAAAGATTACTTGTCAGCAGCGGACTTGCTGCCGTCCTTGTGCCAAGAGTAGACGGGGAAGTCAAAGGCCTTCAGGTCGCCTTTGGCGTCCCAGGCGATATCGCCCATGGGCATTTTGAAAGTGGTTTTGTGGATGTGGTCGGCCACTTTTTCAGGGTTGTCGCCCACGACTTTGATGCTTTCAAGCAGCACTTGGGTAGCGGCGTAAGCGCCCATTTGGAATGCACCAGAGGGGTCGCGCCCTTTGTCCTTGAATGCTTTGACCAAGGCAGCGTTTTCGGCTTTGGCCGAGGGGTCAGCTGGCAAGGTCACCAGCATGCCTTCGACGGCATCGCCAGCGATGGCATTGATCTCGGGGTTACCCACACCTTCTGGGCCCATCATGCGCACTTTCAGCCCTTGCTCAGCGGCTTGGCGCAGCAGCAAACCCATTTCCGGGTGGTAGCCGCCGTAGTACACAAAGTCGGCACCTGCGGATTTGAGCTTGGTGATCACGGCAGAGTAGTCGCTGTCGCCGGCGTTGATGCCTTCAAACAGGGCAACTTCGATGTTGGCCTTTTTCAGCTCATCGCGCACAGCGGCGGCAATGCCTTGGCCGTAGGACTGTTTGTCGTGCAGCACAGCCACTTTTTTGGGCTTGGCTTTTTCAATGATGAACTTGGCAGCAGCCGGGCCTTGTTGGTCGTCGCGGCCAATGGTGCGGAAGATGAAGTGGAAGTTCTTGCCTTCGGTCAGCGCCGGCGACGTGGCCGAGGGGGTGATGACCACCACGCCTTCGTTGTCATAAATAGGCGCAGCAGCAATGGCAGCGCCCGAGCACACGGGGCCCACTACGTAGCCGATCTTGTCGTTGACCACGCGGTTGGCGGCAACGGGGCCTTGCTTGGGCTCGCACGCGTCATCGACGACGGTGGTCTCTACCTTTTTACCGTTGATGCCACCGGCAGCGTTGACTTGCTCCACCGCAGTGGCAACGCCTTCCTTGACCATATCCCCGTATTGGGTCAGCGGGCCGGTGGCGGGAATCACCATAGCAATTTTGATGGTGTCTGCCGCGTGGGCTTGCCCCAGCAGTGCAGCGCTTGCCAGACCGATGGTGGCGACCAGGGTATGCAGACGGAAGGGAATGTGCATGGTGCTTGTCCTCTCTTTAGGTAGTTGTTGCGCACATGAAGTTTTCGGCGAATGGACAAACGTTGCAGTTTGCAAGCTTGTCACATGGGGCGAGAGGATAAAAATTGCGTGCACTAGCCAGCAAGCGGGTTTTTACTATGGCTGGCTTTCCTTTTGGCGAAGGCAAGCCGTGTATATGGTCTGTGCGCTGATCTTTGAAAAATAGATAGCAATAAGTTGTTGTTCTATAAAGCGCGAGAACCGAATTTTATACAAGCAACTGCGCGTGCAGTTTTTCTTTGATTTTGCAAAAAAACGACAATCCTAGGGTTAAACCTAGGGAACAACTGCTTTTAAAAATCTGCAGGGGCGTAAAAAAACAAGGGCTTGCCCGTGCGTGGGTGTGTAAAACCCAGCGCCTGGGCGTGTAGTTGCAGGCGTGGAGCAAGCTGCTGGGCTGCTTCTGGCGCGTACAGCGCATCGCCCAATAAGGGGTGGCCCAGATGCGCCAAGTGCACGCGCAGCTGGTGGCTGCGCCCGGTAATGGGTTCGAGCCACAAACGGGTGCAGCCTGCAGGCACTGCGTTTTGGCTGGGTGTTGGTCGGTAGCGTGTGGTGCTGGGTTTGCCGGCCTGCCAGTCAATCATCTGCCGGGGGCGGCGCTCCCAGTCGCAGCGCATGGGCGCTTCGATGGCTTGCCAAGCAGTGCTGTCCACTTGGCCCCAGGCCAGGGCCTCGTAACGCTTATAAACCTCGCGCTGGGCGAAGGCGTTGCTGAGTAGTGCTTGTGCGGTTTTATGGCGTGCCATGACGATCAGGCCGGACGTGGCGATATCCAGGCGGTGTACGACCAACGCATCGGGCCAGTGGGCTTGGGCGCGGCTGGACAGGCAGTCCTGCTTGTCGCTGCCGCGCCCGGGCACGCTCAGGAGGCCAGCAGGTTTAAGCAGTACCAAGAGATCGGCATCTGCGTACAGGCACAGGGGCGCAGCAGGGGAGGGCATGGCAGAGCGTTAGCGCGTGGCCCAATCGGCCTTGGGTTGTTGCAGGAGCTGGTCGACGATGGCGCACAGCTCGCTCACATCATTGGGTTTGTGGATCAAGGCCAGCGCCCCGGCAGCCAGGGCCTGCTCGCTGATGTCCGACGTGACGTACCCAGAGGCCAGGGCCACGGGCAGGTCAGCCCGGATGGTTTGCGCCGCTTTGACCAAATCCAATCCGCAGTAGCCGGGCATGTTGTAGTCGGTGACGACCAGGTCAAATGCCTGGGGCTGGGCCTGCAGGGCCTGCACGGCAGCACGGGGGTCTTCAAACGTAGTGACTTGATAGCCCCGGCGGCGCAGTAGGCGTTGCACCAGAAGCACCAGGGCAGGGTCGTCGTCTACGTACATTACGTGGCGCTGGGCCTCTGGTGCGGTGTGCAGCGTGACGGCTAGGGTAGCGGGGGCCTGGGGCTTGATGCGCGGCAGGCGTGGCGCGGTAAAGATGGCCGCTGCACTGGCGGGCAGCAAGGGGAAATACAGCGTGAAGCGGCAGCCCTGGCCGGGGTGGCTGTCCAGCTCCACAGCACCTTCGTGGGTGCGCATGAGTCCGTGGACCACGGCCAGGCCCAGGCCGGTGCCCTGGCCGACAGGTTTGGTCGTGAAGAACGGCTCAAAAATGCGCTCTTGCACCGCTGGGGCAATGCCGGGGCCGTTGTCAGCGACGGACAGGGCAATATAACTATCGAGCGTCAGGCCAAAGCGTTGCACCAGATGCATGTCCGGCATGGCTTGGTAGGCGCTGATGGTGATGGTGCCCCGCCCCTGGTCAATGGCGTGCACGGCATTGTTGGTCAGGTTGAAGAGTGCTTGCTCGACCTGGGCTGGATCGGCCAGCATGGGCGGCAGGTCTTCTGGGGCATCAATGTGCAACTCAATGGCCGGTGGCAGGCCCATGCGCAGCAGTTTTTCGGTTTCTCGAATCGCTTGCGCGGGGTGGACGGCCCGACGTGCCGGTGGTTCGTTGCGGCTGAACGTCAGGATCTGGCGCACCAAGTCGCGGGCACGGCGACCGGCTTTTTCGATTTCGACCAGGCTCTCCAACAAGGCCGGGGTGTGGACGGTATCGGCCTTGGCCAGTTCGACGTTGCCCAAAATGGCGCCGACGATGTTGTTGAAGTCGTGGGCAATGCCACCGGCCATGGTGCCCAGGGCTTGCATTTTGTGCGCTTCACGCAATTGCGCTTCCAGAGCGCAGCGCTGTGCTTCGGTGCGCTTGCGGCTGGTCAAGTCCCGTGCAAAAACAGTGGTACTGGTGCCGTCGTGCTCAAAGGCGATGCTGACCTCGACCTCTATGGCGACACCTGCAGCGGTGCGTCCCAAACGCTCTCCCAATAGGGCTTGGGTGGTCAGGTGCGCAAGGCCCAACTCTGCCGCTACGTCCGGGAGAAACCGCTCCAGATGGCTGCCCAAGGCATCTTCGCTGGCGCAGGCAAACAAGGCAGCCGCCGTTGGGTTGAAGACGGTGATGCGCAGCGCTTTGTCCACACTGATGATGGCGTCCATCGAGGCATTGATCACAGCTTCCAGGCGCTTTTCACTGGCCAAGAGCTGTGCATTGCGCTCTTGCAGGGCGCGACGCTCGGCCAGCAGCGGGCTTTGGTCAATGATGGCGCACATGAACTGCGCCGTGGGCGGCCCTTCTTGGCGCGGAACCTCAATGCAGGCAATGTGCAAGTCGCCTTGCATGGTGCTGGCATCGCCCAGATTGAATACCATCTCTTGCACCTGACTTTTGCCGTGCAGGCGTGCCTGCGCAAAGGCGGCTTCGACACGTGGGCGCTCACCCTGGCGGACAAAGGGCATGAAGGAGGCCAGCAAGCGGTCGCTGCCCGGTGGCTGGAAGGCGCCCAGTGCCATGGCGTTGGCCTGAATGACGATGTCGTGGGCATCATCAAGCACCAGCAGCGGCAGCGGTACGCTGGAGAACAAGGCTTCAAAACGCTCGGAGGCGCTTTCTGCAACCGCCTGGCTGTAGTTGAGCACCTGGTTTTGCACCTCCAGCTCGGCCTGGTAGTTGCGCAGCTCGGCAATCAGGGCGGCCAGGGGGTCATCGTCGAGCTCGGTCGGCGTTTGTGCTGCGGCCTCCACTGCTGCTAATTCGGGGGGCGGAGGCAGGGCGTCCTCAGGCAGATCGTTGATCGGGGCGCTGGGCTGCTCGCGCTGGACAAGAAAGGACAGGTCGGGTGCTGGGCTCATGGTGCTGGGCAGCGGCAAAGGAGGGAAGGGCAAGGCTGCTGCGCAGGTTTGTACCACCACAGGCCAGTGGTGACCAGAGGTGCAGGGCCGTCCTAGGCGCAGAAGTCGCGGTAGGCGACCTCATCCATCAGACTGTCCAACTCTTGGGGAGCACTTAAATCCACGGTAAACAACCAGCCTTCGCCCAGCGGGTCGGTGTTCAGCAGGGCGGGGTCTGCCTGTATCGCGGGGTTGACCGTCAGCACTTGGCCGCTGGCGGGGGCAAACAGGTCTGCTGCGGTTTTGACCGACTCGATCACGCCGGCCACTTCTCCTGCGCTGACATTGGTGCCAGCGGCAGGCAGGTCGGCAAACACCACATCGCCCAAGGCATTTTGCGCATGGTCGGTAATGCCGACGACGGCGGCGTGGGGGTCGGTAGCGTCAATCCAGACGTGTTCAGCGTGGTAGAGGCGGGGCATGGTGCAGCAGGAAGGGTAAAAAATACAAGTTTGGCAAGAGCAAAAGGTAGAAACGAAAAAAGCCTGAAAAATCAGGCTTTTTAATGCATATTTCTGTCGAAGCCCATTCGGGTTTCCTGCTTTTAAACTTGCTTATTACCAATAAATTATTGGCGGAGAGGGCGGGATTCGAACCCGCGGTAGGCTATTAACCTACACACGCTTTCCAGGCGTGCGACTTAAACCACTCATCCACCTCTCCGGCGGTGAAGCGTCGTATTCTAGCGTGAAAAATCAGTGCTAAAAACGTTTGTGCGTTTTATTTTGCTTTTCCGCCTTGCACCACGCGCATGGCCGAGGCGATCAAGCCCGACACTTCGGAGATATTGCTCGGTACGATCAACGTGGTATTGGCATCTTGCGCCACTTTGCTATAGGCATCGACAGCGCTTTCAGCAATTTTGAGCTGCACAGCATCGGCGCCGCCCGGTTTTTCAATGGCGGCGGCAACGCGCTCCAGCGCCTGGGCGGTGGCGCTGGCCACAGTCACGATGGCTTGGGCCTCGCCCTGGGCTTTGTTGATGGCAGCTTGCTTTTCCCCTTCCGAGCGGGCGATGAAGGCTTCGCGCTCGCCGGTGGCGATATTGATTTGTTCCTGGCGGCGGCCTTCCGAGGCGGCAATCAGCGCGCGCTTTTCGCGCTCGGCGGTGATTTGTGCCTGCATGGCGCGCAAGATCTCTGCCGGTGGGGTCAGGTCCTTGATTTCGTAGCGCAGCACTTTCACGCCCCAATTGAGTGCGGCCTCGTCAATGGCGTTGACCACCTGGGCGTTGATCATGTCGCGCTCTTCAAAGGTTTTATCCAGCTCCAGCTTACCGATCACGCTACGCAGCGAGGTTTGCGCCAATTGCGTCACGGCCATGATGTAGTTGGACGAACCGTAGCTGGCGCGCATGGGGTCGGTGACCTGAAAGTACAGGATGCCGTCCACTTGCAATTGGGTGTTGTCGCGCGTGATACAGACTTGGCTGGGTACGTCCAGCGGAATTTCCTTCAGGCTGTGCTTGTAGGCAATGCGGTCGACAAAGGGGATGATGAAATTCAAGCCGGGCGTCAAGGTACCGGCGTACTTGCCCAGGCGCTCACGAATCCAGGCGTGCTGCTGGGGCACGACCTTGACGGCCTGGGTGATAAAGACGATGGCGATAACCAGTAAAACAATGGCAACTTCCATGGCTGAGGGCCTTTCTTTGCGATGAAAAAGTGGGTGCGGCAGTGTACGTACTTTGCGTGCGTACTCACGCCTTGTCCACGACAAGGCGGTTGCCCTGCACTTCAATAATGCGGTGGGTGCCGGGGCTGGGCAGGCTGCCTGGGCGCAGTACCACCGTCCATTGGCTGCCCCGGTAGGGGACGCGGGCGGTTGTGTCACTGCTCCATTCGGGGATGTGCACCGTCTCGCCTATGTCCAGGTTCACGTCGGGGCTGGCGTGTGCCGGCAGGCGTGGGCTACGGTTTTGGCGAATGCGCCGCCCCAGTAGAACACTGGCAATACCGATGACGGCAGCGGTGCTGATTTGCCCGGGCCAATCCAGCCCCAGGTGGGCGGCAATAGCGCCAAAGGCCAAACCCACGCTGATCATGAGCAGGTAAATGGTGCCTGTGGCCAGCTCGGTGGCGAGTACGGTGCCTGCCAAAATCCACCATATGGTGCTTGCCTGCATAACGGGTGCCCTCCTTTGCGGGTAGATATTCATTACACTGCGCGGCTATTTTCTCTTCCCATCCATCATGCCCAGTTTTTAAAGGGGTGCGCATGAAATTCCGGTTTCCGATCGTCATCATCGACGAAGACTACCGCTCGGACAACACGTCCGGTCTGGGCATCCGTGCCCTGGCCCAGGCCATCGAGGCCGAAGGCTTCGAGGTGCTGGGCGTGACCAGTTATGGCGATCTGAGCCAGTTTGCCCAGCAGCAAAGCCGGGCCAGCGCCTTCATCCTGTCGATCGACGACGAGGAGTTCGGCCTGGAGGAAGACACCGCCCCGGTGATCCACAGCCTGCGCAGCTTCATCGGCCAGGTGCGGCGCAAGAACGAGGATGTGCCCATCTACCTGCATGGCGAGACCAAGACCAGCCAGCACCTGCCCAACGACATCCTGCGCGAGCTGCACGGCTTCATCCACATGTTCGAGGACACGCCCGAGTTTGTCGCCAAGCACATCATCCGCGAGGCCAAGAGCTACCTGGAGGGCGTGCAGCCGCCGTTCTTCAAGGCGCTGCTGGACTATGCGGAGGACGGTTCGTATTCCTGGCACTGCCCCGGCCATTCGGGCGGCGTGGCGTTTCTGAAAAGCCCGGTGGGCCAGATGTACCACCAGTTCTACGGCGAGAACATGCTGCGGGCCGACGTATGCAACGCGGTGGAGGAGTTGGGCCAACTGCTCGACCACAACGGCGCGATTGGCGAGTCGGAGCGCAATGCGGCGCGGATTTTCAATGCCGACCATTGCTACTTTGTGACCAACGGCACCAGCACCAGCAACAAAATCGTCTGGCACCACGCCGTAGCGCCGGGCGATGTGGTGGTGGTTGACCGCAACTGCCACAAGTCCATCTTGCACAGCATCATCATGACCGGGGCCATCCCCGTGTTTTTGAAGCCCACGCGCAACCACTTCGGCATCATCGGCCCGATTGCGCAAAGTGAATTTGAACCGGAGACCATCCGCGCCAAGATTGCCGCCAACCCGCTTCTGAAGGGCGTAGATGCCCAAACCGTCAAGCCGCGCATCCTGACGCTGACGCAATCGACCTACGACGGCGTGCTCTACAACACCGAAACCATCAAAGGTTTGTTGGATGGTTACGTGGACAACCTGCACTTTGACGAAGCCTGGATTCCGCACGCCGCCTTCCACCCGTTTTACGGCAGCTACCACGCCATGGGCAAAAAGCGCGCGCGGCCAGAGCATTCGGTGGTGTACGCCACGCAGTCCATCCACAAGCTGCTGGCCGGCATCAGCCAGGCATCGCATGTGCTGGTGCAGGACAGCCAGACGGAAAAGCTCGACCACCATCTGTTCAACGAGGCGTATTTGATGCACACCTCGACCAGCCCGCAGTACAGCATCATCGCCAGTTGCGACGTGGCCGCCGCGATGATGGAGCCGCCCAGCGGTACCGCGCTGGTGGAAGAAAGCATTCTGGAAGCGCTGGACTTCCGCCGCGCCATGCGCAAGGTGGAGGACGAGTTTGGCGACGACGACTGGTGGTTTGAAGTCTGGGGCCCGCAAGAGCTGGCTGCAGAAGGCATAGGCCGCGCCCATAGCTGGGTGATTCGTGGGCAGGATGCCGCCCCTAAACGCGCCGCCCGCAAGAACCGCGAAGACAGCAAAGACATCGACAACTGGCACGGTTTTGGTGATTTGGCCGACGGGTTCAACATGCTCGACCCCATCAAGACCACCATCGTCACGCCGGGGCTGGATTTGAACGGCGACTTTGCCGACACCGGCATTCCCGCATCCATCGTCTCCAAATACCTGACCGAGCATGGCGTGGTGGTGGAAAAAACCGGGCTGTACAGCTTCTTCATCATGTTCACTATCGGCATCACCAAGGGCCGTTGGAACACGCTGCTGGCCGCTATGCAGCAGTTTAAGGACGATTACGACCGCAACCAGCCGCTGGCCCGTATCCTGCCCGAGTTCGTGCAGCAGCACCGCCGCTACGAGCGCATGGGGCTGAAAGACCTGTGCCAGCACGTGCATGAGATGTACGCCAAGTACGACATCGCCCGCCTGACCACCGAGATGTACCTGGGCGACCTGACTCCGGCGATGAAGCCCGCCGACGCCTACGCCCATATCGCCCAGCGCAAAACCGAGCGCGTGGAGATCGACCAATTGGCCGGGCGCATCACCGTGGGCCTGATTACGCCGTACCCGCCGGGCATTCCGCTGTTGATCCCGGGCGAGGTGTTCAGCCAGAAAATCGTCGATTACCTGCTGTTTGCCCGCGAGTTCTCCAAGCTCTGCCCTGGCTTTGAAACCGACATCCACGGCCTGGTGGAGGTGGAAGACGAGAGCGGAGAAATGCGCTTTTACGCCGACTGCGTGGCCGAACCGGCCAAGACTCCGCCCGCCAAAGCGCCGCGTAAAACAAGCAAGGCCAAGAAGTAAATAAAAAAATAATAGCTGCTAACGCTTACTGGGTAAGCGTTAGCAGCACTTTTTTTATAAATTTCCCTCAGTGTACAGGTTCACGCATGGGCATGGACGGTGAAGTAACTGCCTTCCTCCAGCGCCAGCCCCTGCAGGCCCGACTCGGCGGCAGCGCGGGCGGCTTTGCTCCAGCGGTGGTAGGTCTGCTTGGCTTCGTCGGTGATGTTTTCGGGCGCGGCTTCTTCCAATTGTTCGAGTGTGCGCAGTGCCTGGCATACCGCCTCGGCGCTGCCCAGTTGGCGCTCTAGCGTGCGGGCGTAGCGCGCTTGCGCTTTGAGGCGCAAGGCCTCGGGCAGGTCGGGGCACTCGCACAGTTCTACGGCAAAGAGGGGAGTGGCGTCGTCAAATTGCTCAAGTTGCATAAATCACCTGTATGAATAAACAGTAACTGTGAAAATATACAGGTAATTGCCGCGCCTGGGCAAGCTTTTTCCGTGGTTTTTGCGCGGCGCTTGTGGCGCTCGTGTGACAAGCCGGTAGCGGCAAGCTGCAGACAATGCCAGCCGTACCGTTGAACCAGGAGACGAACATGACGCAAACCATCCAACAACTTTTTGATTTAACAGGCAAGACTGCCCTGGTCACCGGCGGCTCGCGCGGTTTGGGGCTACAGATGGCCCAGGCGCTGGGCGAGGCCGGCGCCAAGGTCTTGATTACCGCCCGCAAGGCCGCTGAATTGCAGGAGGCCACCGCCCACCTGCAGGCGCTGGGGATAGATGCCCACTGGCTGGCCGCAGACTGTGCCCAGCCCGAAGCCATTGCAGCGCTGGTGCAAGGTGCGGTCGAGCGCCTGGGTCCGGTAGATATCTTGGTGAACAACGCCGGCGCGACGTGGTGGGCCAAGGCCGAAGAGCACCCCTTGGCCGCGTGGGACAAGGTGATGGACTTGAACATCCGGGGCTATTTTTTGCTCAGCCAGGCCGTGGCGCAGGCTGGCATGCTCACGCGGGGCGGGCGCATCATCAACGTGGCCTCGATTGCGGCCCTGGGCGGCAACCCCATTGCCATGCGTACCCTGGCGTACAACACCTCCAAGGGGGCAGTGCTCAACTTCACCCGCGCACTGGCTGCCGAATGGGGCCAGCACGGCATTACCGTCAACGCTATTTGCCCCGGTTTCTTCCGCACCAAAATGGCCGCGGGCCTGATTGATGCCATGGGTGAGGCGCAAATGTGCGCCCAGGCGCCGCTGCGCCGCCTGGGGGACGATGAAGACTTGAAAGGCATTACCGTGCTGCTGGCCAGCCGCGCAGGCAAGCACATCACCGGCCAGTGGCTGGCTGTTGATGGCGGGGTGAGCGCCGTGTTGGGCTAAGTCACAAACCAGCGCCTGCCTGCGTTTTTGTCGCGCTGCGGTTTACAAAAACTTCACGTGGGCAAGCGACAATGCGGCACTGCGCCTGGGGAACCTGGGCGCAGTGCTTTTTTATCTCTATTGACTGTGCATGATGTTGGCCCCTTCTACCGCTTTGCTTCGTTCTCGTTGTGTGATTCGCAAAACTTTGGTGTCCTTGGGGGTGGTAACAGCAGTCGGTAGCAGCTTGTTGGCGGGGTGCAGCCCCGCCAGCGATTCGGCACAGGCGGCCAGCGCCGCACCGGAGGTCGGGGTGCTGACGCTGCAGCACCAAAGCCAGGCACTGCAAACCACCTTGCCGGGGCGTACCCGGGCTTTTCAGATGGCCGAAGTGCGCCCCCAGGTCAGCGGCATTGTGCAAAAACAGTTGTTTAGCGAAGGCAGCCAGGTGCGCCAGGGCCAAGCGCTTTATCAAATTGACCCCGCCCTGCTGCAAGCCAACGTACGCACGGCGCAGGCCGCGCTGGCCAAGGCCCAGGCCAATGCCCAGCGCCAGCGCCTACAGGCCCAGCGCAGCCAGGAGCTGGTGAAGATTGCCGCCATCAGCACCCAACAGGACGAAGACACCCAGGCGGCAGCCAGCGTGGCCCAGGCCGAGCTGCAAGCGGCCCGCGCGGCGCTGGAGACGGCGCAAATCAACCTGCGTTATGCCCGCATTGAAGCGCCGATTAGCGGGCGCATCAGCCTGTCTAACGTCACGCCTGGGGCCTTGGTCACGGCCAACCAAGCCACGGCGCTGACCGATATCGTGCAGACCGACCCGATGTACGTGGACTTCACCCAGTCCACCGCCCAGTTGCTGCAACTGCAGCGCGACTGGCAGGCCGGGCGCTACGCCCAGGTGGAGCCGGGCAGCATGACGATCGGCATTACGCTGGAAGACGGCAGCCGCTACCCGCACCCAGGGAAATTGCAGTTCTCGGGCCTGATTGCCAACCCCAATATGGGAACCGTTACCTTGCGTGCCGTTGTGCCCAACCCTGATGGGCAGTTGCTGGCGGGCATGTTCGTGCAGGCAGAGCTACCTACGGGTGTGGCGGAAAACGCCTTGCTCGTACCCCAGCAGGCCGTGACCCGGGACGTTACGGGGCGCGCCAGCGTGCTGGTGGTGCAAAAGAACGAAAAAGACCCTGGGGCGGGCGCGATTGCCGCCGTGCGCCCGGTGGTGCTGGCCCAGGCTGTGGGCGCGTATTGGTTGGTCGATAGCGGCCTGCAAGTGGGGGAACAGGTGGTGGTGGAGGGCTTTCAGCGCTTTAAGCCCGGCGAAGCCATACGGCCTGTAGAGCAGGACATGCAGCCGCGCAGTGTGCAAAAGGTCGATCCGCAAGCTGCCGCCAGCGCTTTGCGCTCTGCTTTGGATAGCAGCAAGTAAGGGCGGGCCATGGCACAGTTTTTTATCAACCGGCCCATTTTTGCCTGGGTGATCGCCATCGTCATCATGCTGGCGGGGGCCTTGTCGCTGTTTACCCTGCCGCTGGAGCAATACCCCGACATTGCCCCGCCGCGCGTGACGATTGGGGCGCAGTACACCGGCGCATCGGCAGAGACGGTGGAAAACTCCGTCACGCAAATCATTGAGCAGCAGCTTCAAGGGCATTGATCACGTGCTGTACATGAGCTCAACGTCCGACGCTTCGGGCCGGGCACGTACCACGCTGACCTTTGCCCCCGGCACCGATATTGACGTGGCCCAGGTGCAGGTGCAAAACAAGCTGCAATCGGCCATGAACCGCTTGCCTGAAGCCGTCAAGAGCCGGGGCGTGTTCGTCAACAAAGGCGGGCAGGACTTTTTGGCCACGTACAGCTTTTATTCCACCGATCCGGCCATGACCTCGGTGGACATTGGCGACTATCTGCAAACCTATGTGGCCGATGAAATAGGCCGTATCGATGGGGTGGGGGACGTCAACGTCTTTGGTACCAGCTACGCCATGCGCATTTGGATGGACCCGGCCCTGATGCGCAAATACGCGCTGATTCCAGCCGACCTGGTGGCCGCGCTCAACGCCCAAAACGCCCAGGTCTCTGCCGGGCAACTGGGGGCCTTGCCGGCGGTGGACAACCAACAGCTCAACGCCACCATCACCGCCCGCACCAAGCTGCAAACGGTGCCCGAGTTTGAAAACATCGTGCTCAAGGCCACAGCCGATGGCGCCGTAGTGCAAATGAAAGACGTGGCCCGCGTAGAGCTGGGGCCCGATTCCTTGACCATCAAGTCCAAGCTCAACGGCATGGGCGGCGCAGGTATGGGCGTGGTGCTGGCCGACGGTGCCAATGCCATGGAGGTGGCAGACGCCGTGGTGGCCAAGCTCAACGCCATGAAGCCGTTTTTCCCCAACCAGATTGATTACTTCGTCAGCTCGGACTCCACGCCTTTTGTGCGCGCCTCCATCCATGAAGTGCTCAAGGCCCTGGGTGAAGCCATGGTGCTGGTGGTGCTGGTGATGTTCTTGTTCCTGCAAAACCTGCGCGCCACCTTGATTCCGGCCATTGCCGTGCCCGTGGTGCTGCTGGGCACGCTTGGCGTGCTGGCGGCGGCGGGTTTTTCCATCAACACCTTGACCATGTTTGCCATGGTGCTGGCCATTGGCCTGCTGGTGGACGATGCCATCGTGGTGGTGGAAAACGTCGAGCGCGTCATGCACGACACGGGCCTGCCCGCCAAGGAAGCAACGCGCCAGTCCATGCGCGAAATTACCCCGGCACTGGTCGGCATTGGTGTGACGCTGTCTGCCGTGTTCGTGCCGATGGCGTTTTTTGGCGGCTCCACCGGCATCATTTACCGCCAGTTTTCCATCACCATCGTCGCTGCCATGGCCTTGTCGGTGTTTGTGGCGCTGACCTTGACCCCCGCGCTGTGCGCCACGCTGCTGCGCCCGCCTGCGGCCCAAAGCGGTGCGGTGCGCCCAGGGTTGCTGGGCGTGAGCGACCGGTTTTTTCTTTGGTTTAACCGCAGTTTTGACCGCAACGCCAACCGCTACCAAAGCCAGGTAGCCAAAATCTTGCAGCGCAGCAAACGCATGCTGCTGGTGTTTTTGGCCGTGCTGCTGGCCATGTGGGTGCTGCTGGAGCGCCTGCCCACCTCCTTCCTGCCCGATGAAGACCAGGGTTTTGTTTTCGTCAACGTCAACCTGCCCGCCGGGGCCTCGGATGCGCGGCTGCAGCTCGTGCTTGATGAGGTGCGCGAATATTTTCTGCAGCAGCCCGAGGTGGTGAGCTTCAACCAAGTCTCGGGCCTTAGTGGCGACCAAAGCTCGGCCCGCGCCTTTGTGCGGCTGAAAACCTGGGCGCAGCGCCCCTTGCCCAGCCAGTCGGCCGGCCAGGTGGCGCACCGCGCCACCGATGAACTGGCCCGTATCCGCGATGCCAAGGTGTTTGTCATGATGCCGCCTGCCGTGCGGGGCCTGGGCTCCAACGCCGGGTTTAACGTCATGCTCAAGGACATTGGCGGCCTGGGGCACGAGGCGCTGCTGGCTGCCAAAGACCACTTTTTGCAAGAAGCACGCAAATACCCCGAGCTGACCAGTGTGCGCAGCACCAACCTGGATGACGCCACCGAATTACGCCTGCAGGTGGACGACCACAAGGCCGCAGCCCTGGGGCTGGCGTATGGGGACATCAACAGCACGCTCTCCAGCGCCATGGGCGGCAGCTATGTGAACGACTTTCTGCACAATGGCCGCGTCAAGCGCGTCTACATCCAGGGCGATGCACCGTACCGCATGCTGCCCCAGGACATTGAGCGCTGGAGCGTGCGCAACAAAACCGGCGACATGGTGGGTTTTGACGCGTTCTCCAGCAGCTATTGGGCCTATGGCTCGCCCCAGTTGATGCGCTATAGCGGCGCTGCGGCGTATGAGGTGGTGGGCAGCGCCGCACCTGGGGTCAGCTCTGGCGTAGCCATGCAGATTGTGGAAGACATCTTGCAAGGCATGCCCCCCGGCATTGGCCATGAGTGGACGGGCGCTTCCCTGCAAGAGCGCCAGTCTGGGGCGCAAGCGCCGCTCTTGTATGCTGTCTCCATCCTGTTTGTGTTTTTGTGCCTGGCGGCCCTGTATGAAAGCTGGACGGTGCCGCTTTCCGTCATGCTGGCCGTGCCGCTGGGGGTGGTGGGGGCGCTGCTGGCCACCTATACCCGGGGGTTGACCAACGACGTGTACTTCCAGGTGGGGCTGCTGACCACCATGGGGCTGGCCTCGAAAAACGCCATTTTGATTGTGGAGTTTGCCGTGCAACTGCAGGAGCAGGGCCACAAGCTGCTGGACGCTACCGTGCAGGCCGTGCGCCTGCGCCTGCGGCCTATCTTGATGACGTCGCTGGCTTTTGGCTTTGGCGTGCTGCCCTTGGCACTGGGCACGGGCGCTGGTGCCGGGGGGCGCAATGCCATTGGCACGGCGGTGCTGGGCGGGATGCTGGCCTCCACCGCCCTGGGGCTGTTTTTGGTGCCGGTGTTTTTCCTACTAGTGCGCAGCTGGTTTGCGGCCCGCCCCCAGCCTACGGAGGCCGTTCAGCCATGAAATCTACTAAAACCATAGCTGCTCGCGCTTGCTGCATAAGCGTTAGCACCGTATTTCTCTTAAATTTAACGGGCTGTAATTTTGCCCCTGCCTACCAGGTGCCGACTGGTGCTGTCCCCAAAACCGTGGCTTTGGTGGCAGGAGAAGCCCAGGCTTCTACCGAGGCGCTGGAGCAAGCCCAGGCCCTGCAGTGGCTGGAGCACGTGCGCCTGCGCCAGGTCGTGGCCCTGGCGCTCAGCCACAACCGGGATTTGCGTGTTGCGGTCGATACCGTGGACAAGGTGCGTGCCCAATACCGCATTGCCCGCGCCGACCTGCTACCCACGGTGGCCGCGCAAGGCCAGGGCAGCCGCAGCCGTAGCAGCGCCGATCTGGGCGGCGGCGCCAGCCGCGTGAGCGAGCAGTTCAGCGCCAGCATAGGCATTACCAGCTATGAGCTGGACCTGTGGGGGCGTATCCGCAACCTGAAAGCAGCCGCCTGGCAGCAGTTTTTGGAGACCGAGGCCAACCGCCGCGGCGTCGAGGTGGCCCTGGTGGCCGAAGTCGTCAACGCCTGGTTGACCCTGGCTGCCGATACCGAGCGCCTGACCCTGGCCGAACACAGCTTGCAAACGCGCGAGAGCGCTTTTGCGCTGCACCAGCGTATGTTTGCGCTGGGGGCGATCTCGGGCCTGACGGTGGCGCAAAGCCTGTCCAGCGTGGAGACTGCACGCGGCGATGTTGCCCAATACACCGCGCGGGCTGGCCCGCAGCCGCCATGCCTTACAGCTGGTGGTGGGCGCGCCGGTACCGCAGGATTTACTGGCCCCCGGCTGGCTTCAAGAGGAGCAGCAAGCCTGGGCCCCGGTGCCGCAGGACCTGCCCTCGCGCATCTTGCTGCAACGCCCGGACGTGCAGGCTGCCGAGCACCAGCTGATCGCCCAGCACGCCGAAATTGGCGCGGCCCGCGCCGCGTTTTTTCCCAGCATCAGCCTGACAGCCAGCACGGGAAGCGCCAGCAACGACCTGGATGCCCTGTTTACCGGCCCCAACCGCACCTGGAGCTTTGTGCCGCTGGTGAAGCTGCCTATTTTTTCGGGCGGGCGCTTGCGCGCCGGGCTGGACGTGGCGCAGGCCAACCAGCGCATTGCCGTGTCGCAGTACGAAAAATCGGTGCAAACCGCGTTCAAGGAAGTGGCCGATACCCTGGCCGACTTGCAGCAATGGGGCCTGCGCCTGGGCGCGCAGCAGGGCGTCGTCACCAGCACGGCCAAGATGCTGGAGTTGTCGCAAGCGCGGTTTGACGCCGGGGCGGACGATTATTTGACCCTGCTGGATGCCCAGCGCAGCCTGTACGCCGCGCAGCAAGGCCAGATCAGCCTGCGCCTGGCCGCGCGGCAAAGCCGCATTACCTTGTGGAAGGCGCTGGGTGGCCAGTGGCTGGAGCCAGCAGCGCAGTGATGCGCTGCTCCAGCCAGTCGTAGCGCTGCTGCCAGTTGCCCGTTACGGCCTGCCAGGGCTGGCCCAGGCGTTCCAGCTCGGTTTGCAATGCGCGGTAAAAGGCTTGGCGCGCGCCCAGGTCGGGCTGACAGCGCTGGCCGTCGGCCTGCCAGGGCAGGCCCTCGGGGGCTAGTAGGAATACGGCGTCGTACCGCGCCTGGGCCAAGGTGGCGGCAATCCACGGCGGGGCGCTGCCAAACAGGGTTTGGCTCCACAGCTGGTTGCTCAGTAAATGGGTATCGAGCAGCAGCAGGGGCGGGCGCAGGGCGCGGGCGGCTTGTTCGCGCTGCCATTGCATCTGGGCAATGGGGGTGATGTCGGCCAGGCAGGTGTCCCGGCGGTGCAGTTCCATGTATTCACGCACGTATTCGCGCACCACGGGCGCTTGAAAACGTGCGGCCAAGGCGCTGCAAAGCGTGCTTTTGCCGGCAGATTCCGGCCCGGTGAGCACTACGACGCGCATGGCGCTTGGGCGGCAGTGTCTGGGGCAGATTGCTGGGCCAATGCCAAGCGCCACTGCTGCCAGCCGTACACCGCCAGGCCGATGAACACCGCGTACAGGGCAGCGGTGACGTACATGCCCAGCCACAGGAACATGCCCACGTAAACCACATCCACCACCAGCCACAGCAGCCAGCACTGCACGCGCTTGTGCGCCATCCAGTATTGGCCCACCAAGCTAAAGCCAGTGAGTGCGGCATCCAGCCACGGCGCGTTGGCGTTGGTCCAGTCTGTGCATGCCCCAGCCCAGGGCTACGGTGAGGGCCGCACCCACGCCCAGGTCGCGCAGGGTGTGGCCCTTGGGCAGGTTGCTTACAGGGCGGGCTGTATGCCCGGGGCCACCGCGCAGCCACTGCCACCAGCCGTACAGACTGTAGCACGGCATACACCAGTTGCAGCAGCATGTCTGAATACAGGCGGGCGTGGAAAAACACCCAGGCGTACAGCAGCACCATGGCCAGGCCAACCGGCCAGGCCCAGGGCTGCTTGCGTGCCATCAACCAAACGGAGAGCACGCCCAGCAGGGCGGCCAGAATTTCTATGGGGTCCATAAAGCAAGTGTCGCTGCAGAGGGTGTCGGTACGCGCCTAGCGCGGCGCAAGCCCAGGGTGCCAGGTGCAGACCTGGTTGCGCCCGTGGTTCTTGGCCCAGTACAGGGCCATGTCTGCACGTTGCAGGTAGTCGCTGGCGCTGACGCTGGCTTCGTCTTGCAGCAGCGGGCAGACGCCAAAGCTGGCGCGAAACTCCAGCGGCCCTGCGGAGGTGCTGGCCGGGTTGTCCTCAAAGCTCTTGCGCAGGCGCTCGGCCAGCAGCTGGGCTTGTTCCAGGTTGATATTGGGCAGCAGCACGGCAAATTCTTCGCCGCCAATGCGCCCCGGAATGTCCGAGGTGCGCAGACCCCGGCGCAGCAGCGCGCCCAGGTGGCTGAGCACTTCATCGCCCACGCCGTGGCCGTAGGTGTCGTTGACGCGCTTGAAGTGGTCAATGTCCAAAAACAGCAGCGCTGCCTCGGGCAGGTCGCCTGCGTGCACGGCCACGCATTCGCGCTCCAGCGCGTGCATGAAGGCGCGGCGGTTGGGCAGGCCGGTAAGGGCATCGGTCAGCGCTAATTGCACCAGGGCCGATTGCTGCTGGTGGCGGGCCGTGACGTCATGCACCAGGGACAGGCGCCCCACGCGCTGCTGGTTGTCCTGCAGCAAAAACTGCACCACTTCCAGCACACGGCCATCGTCCAGGGTCACTTCCTGGCCTTCCGGGTATTCGGCCTGGGGGTTGGTGGGCAGCAGCACGGGGCGAAGGCTCTCGGGTATCTGGGCGCCCAGGTCCTGGCGGGAGAGCTGCGCCGTGCTGCGCAGGCCCAGCAATTGCACCAAGGTAGGGTTGATGGTGAGCAGTCTGCGGGTGGTTGGGGCTTTCCAGCACCACCCCGGCGGGAAAGCGCTCGACCAGGGCCGTGAGTTGCTTGTGTGCCAGGTTCAAGGCCCGTTCACTGCGCTGGCGCTGTACGCTGAAGTAGGCCAGCAGCAGCATGCCCAGCAGCGCCAATACGGTGGCAAGGCCGCTGAGCACTTGGTTTTTGTGGATGTTGGCCTCCAGCGGTGCCATGACGGCCTGGCGGTCAACCCCGGCAATGACCCGCAGGTCAAAGCGCGCGGTGGTGTGCCAGGCGTAGATGCGCTGGATGTGGTCGATGGAAGAGACCAGGTCGGCGCTGCCCATGGCGGGTTGGGCGGCAATGAATTTATCGGCCTCTACTTGCTGTTGTTTGCCCAGTACCAGCTCGGGGTTGGCGGAGCGGGCCAGGAAGCTGCCGTCGCTGGCGCGGCGCAGCGACACCACGTCGTTGGGCTGGCCCAAAATGTTGTGGAACTGGCTGGACAGGTAGGACGTGGGAATGGAGACCACCAGCACCCCGGCAAAACTGCCATCGGGCTTGTGCAGGGCGCGGCTCAGCTGAATCGTCCACTGCTGGGAGACACGTCCGAGTACCGGCTGGCCGACGTACAGGCCCTGCACCTGGCCTTGGGCGTGCACGGCAAAGTGCTGGCGGTCGGTGATGAATACTGCGGAGGCGGACGGTTTCTGGGGCGTCAGCGAGGAGTAGATGATCTTGCCCTGCGCATCGGCAATCGCCAGTTGCGCCACCGCCTGTTTAAAAGGCGGCTCGGTCAGCGAGGCCAGTAGGCGCTGGACGGCTTCCTGGTTGTTGGCGCCGTAGGCCTTGGCAAAGTTGTCGGTGGCGTAGTCGATGATGGAGAACAGCGTCTCCGTCTGGTTGGCCAGCACGTGGGCCACCTGGGTGATGCGCAGCCGTGTCTGGGCCTGTAGTTCCTGGCGCTGTAGTTGCTGGCTGCTGAGCAGGTTGGCCCAGTACAGCACGATCAGCACCAGGGCGACGCCCAGCCCCAGAAAGGTTTTTCCGGCGTTGTAGCGCCGTGGTCGTAAGAGGGGGGCAGCGTGCATGGGGCGAAGTATGCCGTGTTGTCCTGCGCTTTTCGTGCAAAAGGGCCTGCCTGCTGCCCGGAGTCGGTGTTTTTTGCAGGGCTTTTGCAACAGATTAGCCTTGGCCGTGGCTGCCGCGCACGTCCATCTCGGCGTAAGGCACCAAACGCCCGCCCTTGACCCACTTGAATCCCAGCCAGATGGCGGCGAACAGCGGCAGGCCAATATAGGTGGCAATCACGCCGTGCCAGTCCACGCGCTCCTGGGTAAAGGCCTGCCAGTTTTGCCCCAGGGTGATGACCAGGCACAGCACAAAGGCAAAGATGGGGCCAAACGGAAAGCTGGGCGCGCGGTAGGGCAGGGCGCTGGCGGCAATGCCCTGGGCCTGGCAGCCCTTGCGAAAGCGGTAGTGGCTGATGGCAATGCCCAGCCAGGCGATGAAGCCGCACATGCCCGAGAGGTTGAGCAGCCAGATATACACCACCTGGGGGCTGAAGATATTGGTCAAAAAGCACAGCGCTGCAATGGCGGTGGTGGCCAGCAGCGCCGGCACGGGCACGCCCCGGCGGTTGACGCGGGCAAACAGCTTGGGGGCCATGCCCTGCTCGGCCAGGGCAAACAGCATGCGGGTGGAGGCATACATGCCCGAGTTGCCGGCAGACAGCACCGAGGTCAGCACCACCGCATTCATCACCGCCGCGGCTGACAGCAGGCCGGCGCGTTCAAACACCAGGGTAAAGGGGCTGACGCTGATGTCGCCCAGCTCATTGCGCAGCAATTGCGGGTCGGTATAGGGGATGAGCAGGCCAATGATGAGGATGGCAAACACGTAAAACAGCAAGATGCGCCAAAACACCTTGCGCACGGCGCGGGGTACGTTTTTCGCCGGGTCTTGCGATTCGCCAGCGGCAATGCCAATCAGCTCCGTGCCCTGGAAGGAAAAGCCAACGATCATGGCCACGCCAATCAAGGCGGCAAAGCCCCCGGCAAAGGGCGCATCGCCCGCGGTAAAGAGGGCCAGGTTGCCGCTGAAACCCTCAGGCGCGCCGCCGCGCACAATGCCCAGCACCATGAGCAGCCCCATGGCGATAAACACCAGCACGGTGACCACCTTGATGGCAGCAAACCAAAATTCTGACTCGCCAAAGCCCCGGGCGGACAGGGCGTTCAAGGCAAACATCAGCGCCAGAAAGGCAGCGCTCCACAGCAGGCCGTTGGCATCGGGAAACCAATAGGCCATGACCAGTTGCGCGGCCACCAGGTCCACGGCGATGGTCACGGCCCAGTTGTACCAATAGTTCCAGCCCAGGGCGAAGCCAAAGCCGGGGTCGACGTACTTGGCCCCATAGGTGGCAAACGAGCCGGAGACGGGCAGGTTGGCCGCCATCTCGCCCAGGCTGGTCATGAGGTAGTACACCATCAGCCCCACCACGGCGTAGGCCAGCAGCGCACCACCCGGCCCGGCTTGCGAGATGGTTGCCCCCGAAGCCACAAACAGCCCCGTGCCGATGGAGCCGCCAATGGCAATCATCGACATATGGCGCGCTTTCAAGGTGCGCCGCAGCGCAGAAGGACGGGGTTCAGTGGGCAGGGATGGGGTATCGGCGGCAGCCATGGCGATGCAATCAGCAAAAAGAGAGAGTGGGGAAATCTAGGGGTTTCCCTAAAAGCAGCGGATTGTCAGCGATGCTAGGCATCGCGTAAAGCGCAGGGTCTTATTATAAAAATAGCGCCTACCGCTGATAAACAAACGACTTCAGCATACTTTGATGCTGAAGTCGTTGCAGGATAAGCGCAAAAGGCTATTAACTTAATAGTAAAGCATCGTCCGAGAGCTTTTCGCCGCGTACTTTCTCGAACATCTGCAGCAAATCGGGCACGTCCATGCGGGCGCGCTCTTCGCCGCTGACGTCCAGCACCACCTGGCCTTGGTGCAGCATGATGGTGCGGCTACCCACGTCCAGCGCCTGGCGCATGCTGTGGGTGACCATCATGGTGGTGAGTTGGGACTCTTCCACGATGCGGCAGGTCAGTTGCAGCACGAAGTCCGCGGTGCGCGGGTCGAGCGCAGCGGTGTGCTCATCGAGCAGCAAAATGCGCGACGGCTGCAGCGCCGCCATCAGCAGGCTGATCGCCTGGCGCTGCCCGCCCGAGAGCAGGCCGATGCGGTCGGTCAGCCGGTTTTCCAGCCCCAGGCCCAGCATGGCCAGGCGATCGCGAAACAGGTCGCGCATTTCGGCCTTCACAGCGCGGCTGAGCTTGCGAAAACTGCCCCGGCGCTGGGCCAGCGCCATGTTTTCTTCAATGGTCAGGTCTTCGCAGGTACCCGCCATCGGGTCTTGGAAGACGCGGGCGACGCGCTCTGAGCGTGTCCAGACGGGCATCTTGGTCACGTCCAGGCCATCAATCTTGATGGTGCCGCTGTCCACCGCCTGGTCGCCCGAGACGGAATTTAAAAACGTTGATTTGCCCGCCCCGTTGGAGCCAATCACCGTCACAAATTGGCCGGTGGGGATGTCCAGCGACAGGCCGCGCAGGGCCTTGGTCTCAATGGGGGTGCCGGGGTTGAACGTCAGGCGCAGGTCTTGTGCACTTAGCATGGCAGTGATCTCCTGGGTTTACGACACGCGGGCGTTGAGCTTGCGCTTGAGCTGCGGCAGCACCAGCGCCAGGGTCACCAGCACGGCAGTGACCAGGTTCAGGTCCTGCGCTTTGAGGCCAATGAAGTCGCTATTGAGCGCCGCCGCAATAAAGAAGCGGTAGACGATAGCGCCCAGCACCACCGCCAGCGTCGCCCAGATGATGCGCCGCGAAGGCAGGATGGATTCACCCACGATGACCGCCGCCAGGCCAATCACGATGGTGCCAATCCCCATGGAAATATCCGCGCCGCCCTGGGTTTGCACAAACAAGGCCCCGGCCAGGCCCACCAGGGCGTTGGAGACGGCCATGCCCAGCAGCACCATGGCGCCGGTGTTGATGCCCTGGGCCCGCGCCATGCGCGCATTGGAGCCCGTGGCGCGAATGGCCAGCCCCCGCTCAGTGGCAAAAAACCAATCGAGCAGCACCTTGCACAGCACGACGATGACCAGCAGTACCAAGGGGCGCAGGATGTAGTCCTCCATGCCTTCGGGCTGCAGTTGGGTGAAGATGGTCGGCTCGGTAATCAAGGGGATGTTGGGGCCATCCATGATGCGCAGGTTGACCGAATACAGGCCAATCATCATCAGGATGGAGGCCAGCAGGTCCATGATCTTGAGCTTGACGTTCAGCCACCCGGTCACCAGCCCAGCGGCTGCGCCGGCCAAGGTGGCGCCCAAGGTGGCGCTCCAGGGGTCAAAGCCGCCCACAATCATGACCGCGCAGACCGCGCCGCCCAGGGGAAAGCTGCCGTCTACCGTCAGGTCAGGAAAACGCAGCAGCCGAAAAGAGATGTAAACGCCCAGCGCTACCAAGGCAAAAATCAGGCCAATTTCAACAGCGCCAAGAATGGAAAACAAAGACATGGGCGTGCAGGGAAAACAAAAAAGGGAAACAAAAACAGGCAGGCCCTGGGTAAGGCACCTGCCTGTGCTTAAGGTCTAGGATTTATTGCACGACTTTAGCGGCTTTATCAATGACGGACTGGGGCAGTTTCACGCCCTGTTTTTCTGCCGCGCCGGGGTTGACGAAGAGTTCAAGCTTGTCGCTGGTCTCCGACTCCATATCGCCGGGCTTGTCGCCTTGCAGGATACGCACCACCATGCGGCCCGTTTGCTCGCCGATATTGCGGTAGTTCACGCCCAGGGCGGCAATCGCGCCGCGCTCGACCGAACCGGTGTCCGAGGCAATCAGCGGAATCTTGGCGTCCTGGCCCACTTTCACCAGCGACTCATACGCCGAGACGACGTTGTTGTCGGTGCTGCTGTAAATCACGTCCACCTTGCCAATCAGGCTACGGGCGGCGCTGCTGACGTCCACCGTGCGCGGGGCAGCGGCTTCTACCAGAGTCAGGCCGTGCTCAGGCAGTAGTTTTTGCAGTTGCTTGACGACAACGACCGAGTTGGCTTCACCGGGGTTGTAGACCATGCCCACGCGCTTGGCGGTGGGGATGATTTCCTTGATCAGTTCCACTTGCTTGCCCAGCTCCAGCAGGTCAGACACGCCCGTGACGTTGGTTTTGGAAGGCTCCCAGCTGGAGACCAGCTTGGCGGCCACCGGGTCGGTCACAGCAGAGAACACCAGGGGAATGGTTTTGGTGGCAGCCACTGCAGCCTGGGCCGAAGGCGTGCCAATGACGACGATGGCATCGGGCTTGTCGCCAATGAACTTGCGGGCAATTTGTGCGGCGGTGCCAGTGTTGCCCTGGGCGCTTTGGTATTGCCACTTGAGGTTCTTGCCCGCTTCGTAGCCTGCGTCCTTGAGCACGGCTTGCACGCCGTCGCGCACGGCATCCAGCGCGGGGTGCTCGACGATGGCGGTCACGGCCACGGACTTTTCTTCTGCAGCGTGCGCTGCGCTCAGGCTCAGTAGCGACAGAGCAAGGGCCGAGGCCAAGGCTTTCAATTGCATGGGGTGTCTCCAAAAAGCGGGGGGAAATTCAAGATCGGGCAAGTCTAAGTCAGCCATAGCGCCGCAAAGGCTTGCCAGCCCAGGGTTTGCACGCAGTGCCGGGGGTGCTTGCAGGCTGTGTGCATAAAACTGCACGAGCTTGCTTTTTTATGTCGTTTTGGTGTGTTAGCATGAAAAATAGCCCACTTAATGGGCTATTTTTTGCAGAAAACCTGAAATTCACGCAGGTTTGTTCGCCCCGTGGGCTGGGGCTGGCGGGCAGTTTACCGGGTTTATTGCACCACTTCGGCAGCGCTCTCCAGCAACGCGGGCGAGAGGGTGGCACCTTGTTTTTGCGCAGCCGTGGGGTTGACGAACAGCTTGAGCTGGTTGTTGATTTCCGGGGCAATATCGCCCGGCTTTTCTCCTTGCAGAATGCGCACCACCATGCGGCCCGTTTGCTCGCCCAGGTTGTGGTAGTTCACGCCCAGGGCGGCAATCGCGCCGCGCTTGACGGAATCGGTGTCCGAGGCCACCAGGGGAATCTTGGCCTCTTGCCCCACTTTGACCAGCGATTCGTAGGCGGAGACGACGTTGTTATCCAAGCTGGTGTAGATCACGTCCACCTTGCCAATCAGGCTGCGTGCGGCGCTGCTCACGTCCACGGTGCGCGGGGCGGCGGCTTCCACCAGGGTCATGCCCTGCTCAGGCAACAGTTTTTGCAGTTGCTTGACGACGACGACCGAATTGGCCTCACCAGGGTTGTAGACCATGCCCACGCGCTTGGCTTGGGGCACTACCTGCCGAATCAGGTCAATTTGCTTGTCCAGCGCCAGCATGTCAGAGACGCCCGTGACGTTGGTTTTCGAGGGCTCCCAGCCGGTCACCAGCTTGGCGGCAATAGGGTCGGTTGCAGCAGAGAACACGACGGGCACGGTTTTGGTGGCTGCTACGGCCGCTTGGGCGGAAGGGGTGGCAATGGCGACGATGGCGTCGGGCTTGTCGCCAACGAATTTGCGGGCAATTTGCGCCGCTGTGGCGGTGTTGCCCTGGGCGCTTTGGTATTGCCACTTGAGGTTCTTGCCCGCTTCGTAGCCAGCGTCCTTGAGGGCGGCTTGCACACCGTCGCGGATGGCGTCCAGCGCCGGGTGTTCCACGATGGCGGTTACCGCCACCGATTTTTGTTCCGCAGCTTGGGCGCAACCCAGGCCGGCAGCGGTCAAGGCAATGGCAGATACCAAGGTTTTGAGCAGCATGAAAGTCTCCGAAGTTTTATGAATGTTTGCAGCCCCAGCGGGCCGTGGCTGGGGGCCAAGTCTAAGGCAGTGCGCAGTGCGGGTAGCGCGACTTGTTGCGCAGCAGCCGCGATTTGCCGGGGGCGTGCATAGGTTGCAGGTTTTTTGCTGTTTGCCAGGGGAGGGCGGCAATTTATAAAAAAATAGCCCGAAAAACGGGCTATTTTTTGCAGAAAAACTGCGCGCAGCGCAGGTGCTGCAGTGGCCGGAAGGTTTACATCCCCGCGTAATTGGGCCCACCACCGCCTTCGGGCGTCACCCAGGTGATGTTTTGCGTGGGGTCCTTGATGTCGCAGGTCTTGCAGTGCACGCAGTTTTGCGCATTGATCTGCAGGCGCTTGCCGCCGCCGTTTTCATCGTCCACCATCTCGTACACCCCTGCCGGGCAGTAGCGCGTCTCGGGGGCGGCGTATTGCGCCAGATTCACGTTGACGGGCACGCTCGGGTCTTTCAAGAGCAGGTGCGCAGGCTGGTCTTCGCTGTGGTTGGTGTTGCTGATGAAGACGCTGGAGAGGCGGTCAAACGTCAGCTTACCATCGGGCTTGGGGTAGTCGATGGGCTGGCACTGTGCGGCAGGCTTGAGATAAGCGTGATCGGGCTTGTCGCGGTGCAGCGTCCAGGGGATGTTGCCCTTGAGCAGGAATTGCTCAATGCCATTCATCACCGTGGCGGTGGACAGGCCCTTCTTGAACCAGGCCTTGAAGTTGCGTGACTTGTACAGCTCGTCGTACAGCCAGCTGTTTTCAAACGCAGCTTCGTAGGCAGAAAGGGTATCGCCCTGGCGGCCAGCGGTGATGGCCTCATACGCTGCTTCAGCGGCCATCATGCCGGTCTTGATCGCGGCATGGCTGCCCTTGATGCGGCTGGCGTTGAGGAAGCCAGCCTCGCAACCGGCCAGCGCCCCACCAGGGAAGACGAACTTGGGCAGGCTCAAAATCCCACCCGCCGTAATGGCGCGCGCCCCATAGGACAGGCGCTTGGCCGGTTTAATGCCCTTGGCCTCATCGCCTTCCAGATACCAGCGGATATTGGGGTGGGTCTTCCAGCGCTGCATCTCTTCGAAGGGCGACAGATAGGGGTTGCTGTAGTCCAGCCCCGTAATAAAGCCCAGTGTGACCAAATTGCCTTCCAGGTGGTACAGAAAGCCCCCGCCATAGGTATTGGGCTGCAATGGCCAGCCAGCGGTGTGCACCACCATGCCCGGCTTATGGCGGGCCGGGTCAATCTCCCACAGCTCTTTGACGCCAATACCGTAAGCCTGCGGGTCTTTACCGGCATCGAGCTTGAAGTGGGCAATCAACTGCTTGCCTAGGTGGCCACGGGCGCCTTCGGCAAAGATGGTGTACTTGCCGTGCAGCTCCATACCCAGTTGGAAGTCGGCAGTAGGCTCACCATCCTTGCCAATACCCATATTGCCGGTGGCAACACCCTTGATGCTGCCATCGTCATTGAATAGCACCTCGGCAGCGGCAAAGCCCGGGAAGATTTCCACGCCCAGGGCTTCGGCCTGATCGGCCAGCCATTTGGAGACAAAGCCCAAACGCACAATGAAGTTGCCATGGTTGTGAAAGCACTGGGGCAGCAGCCACAAGGGCGTGCGCAGCGAAGCTTTCTCGCCCAGGAACACCATGGCGTCATCGGTGACGGGTTGGTTCAGGGGCGCGCCTTTTTCTTTCCAGTCGGGGATGAGTTCCGTCAGCGCCTGCGGATCCATGATGGCCCCGGACAGGGTGTGCGCCCCGGGCTCGGACCCTTTTTCGAGCACGACCACGGACACATCCTGGCCTTTTTCTTGGGCCAGTTGTTTGAGGCGGATGGCGGTGGACAGGCCAGCGGGGCCGCCGCCGACGATGACGACGTCGTACTCCATGGCCTCACGTGGGCCATATTGGGCCAGGATTTCTGCGTTGGTCATAAGTTTGTCTCTGAGAAGTAAATGATTAAATAGAACGACCGTTCTATTGTATTGCGAGAAAAATTGCCGGGCATTCTATGCCCCTAGAACGCACGCGGCTCTATGCCTGGGCGCGGGGGATGCGGCCCATCAAATAAAACTCGGGGTTGGGTGGGATGCCCGTGGCGCTGACCAGGCGGTTGGACAGGCCAAAAAACGCGGTGATGGCGGCAATGTCCCAAATGTCTTCATCGTCAAAACCATGGGCGTGCAGGGCGGCGAAGTCCGCCTCGTTGATCTCGTGGCTGCGCTGGCTGACCTTCATGGCAAAGTCCAGCATGGCTTTTTGCCGGACGGTGATGTCGGCGTTGCGGTAGTTCACGGCAATCTGGTCGGCCAGCAGGGGCTGCTTTTCATAAATGCGCAGTACCGCGCCGTGGGCGACCACGCAATACAGGCAGCCATTGGCGCTGCTGGTGGCGGTGACGATCATCTCGCGCTCGCCCTTGGTGAGCTTGCCGTCCTCCTTGAGCATCAACGCATCGTGGTAGGCGAAAAACGCGCGCCATTCAGCCGGGCGGCGGGCCAGCCCCAAAAAGATATTGGGGATGAACCCGGCCTTTTCCTGCACCTGCAAGATACGTTCCTGGATGTCTTGCGGTAGGCTGTTCAGATCAGGAAAAGGATAGCGCATAGCGCTTGCCTGGTTTGGGTTTCCCATGATTTTGTCTCCTTATTGATTCTCTTGAATTTAATTGGCCCCGACCAGCTTGTGCACCAAGTCGGCGGTGGTGTTGGCGCCATATTTACGAATCAGGCGCGCGCGGTAAATCTCCACTGTGCGGTGGCTGATACCCAGGGCGCGGCCAATTTCCTTGGACGTCAGGCCGTCGAGCAGGCGCGCCGCCACTTCGCGCTCGCGCCCGGTGAGCTCGGCCTTGACGGGGCGCTGTTGGCTCAAGTCTTCAAAGCTCCAGATACCGCTGGCGTGGGGGTTGTCGCGGTCCAGGGCGCGGCCCGTGACGTGGCACCAAAAGGTCTCGCCATTGGCGCGTTTCATGATGCGGTTGTCGCTGTAAAAACCCCTGACGTTGAGGATGGGGGCCATACGCTCGCCCTGGCGTTCGTATTCGTCGGCGCTGGGGTAGAGCAGCAAAAAGGATTGCCCCACCAGCAACTCACGCACCGTGCCGAACATTTCGCACAGCCGTTGATTGCAATCGACCATGTAGCGGTTGCGTGATATCACCAGGCCGACAGGGGCCATCTCGAAAGCTAAGCGGTAATCAAGTTCCATGCAGGTAGATTTTGAGGGTCAGAAACTAGGAAATACTACGTAAATTAATACGTAGTATCGTTGCAAGCGTCTAATCCAACAAGGAGGCAATGTGAAAAAACTTTATCCAAGCGCAGCCGCAGCGCTGCAAGGCGTGGTGGCCGATGGCCAGCTGCTGGCGGTCGGCGGCTTTGGCCTGTGCGGTATCCCCGAGGCCCTGATCGAAGCGCTGCGCGACAGCGGCGTGAAAAACCTGACCGTGGTCTCCAACAACGCCGGGGTCGATGGTTTTGGCCTGGGCAAGCTCTTGGAGACACGCCAGATCAAGAAAATGATTTCGTCCTACGTGGGCGAGAACAAGGAGTTCGAGCGCCAGTTCCTCGCCGGTGAGCTGGAGCTGGAATTCACCCCCCAGGGCACCCTGGCCGAAAAGCTGCGCGCAGGTGGTGCAGGCATTCCGGCGTTTTTCACCAAGACGGGCGTGGGCACCCTGGTGGCCGAGGGCAAGGAGCTGCGCGAGTTCGACGGCGAGACCTATGTGATGGAGCGCTCCATCGTCACCGACGTCTCGCTCATCAAGGCCTACCGCGCTGACACCAGCGGCAACCTGCAGTTCCGCTTGACGGCACGCAACTTCAACCCCGCTGCCGCCACCGCCGGCAAGATTTGTATCGTGGAAGTGGAAGAAGTGGTGGAGCTGGGCGCAATTGCCCCGGACGACGTGCACCTGCCGGGTATTTACGTGCACCGCATCGTGCACAACCCCAGCCCGGAAAAACGCATTGAAAAACGCACCCTGAGCGAGAAAAAAGGAGACTGATATGCCTTGGACGCAAGACCAAATGGCCGCGCGTGCGGCGCAGGAACTGGAAGACGGTTTTTACGTGAACCTGGGCATCGGCATTCCCACGCTGGTGGCCAACCATACGGGGGATAAAGAGGTGTGGCTGCAGTCGGAAAACGGCATGCTGGGCATTGGCCCTTTCCCCACGGAAGAGCAGGTCGATGCCGACCTCATCAACGCTGGTAAGCAGACGGTGACGACCTTGCCAGGCTCGGCCATTTTTGGCTCGGACCAAAGCTTTGCCATGATTCGCGGCGGCAAGATCAACCTGTCCATCCTGGGGGCCATGCAGGTTTCGGCCCGGGGCGACCTGGCCAACTGGATGATTCCGGGCAAGATGGTCAAGGGCATGGGCGGGGCGATGGACCTGGTCGCCGGCGTCAAGCGCGTCATCGTGCTGATGGAGCATGTGGCCCGTAAAAAAGACGGCACCACCGATTTGAAAATCATCCCCGAATGCACCCTGCCGCTGACCGGCGTGGGCGTGGTCGACCGCATCATTACCGACCTGGGCGTGATGGACGTGACGCCCCAAGGGCTCAAGCTGGTGGAACTGGCCCCCGATGTGAGCTTTGATGACATCCAGGCCAAGACCGGCGTGCCGTTGCTGCGCTAAAAAGGATTAAGGGAAGTAAAAAAGAGGAGCTGCTAGCGCTCTGTTTATCAATGTTTCAGATGGTTTTTATGCTGAAATGTTGATGAATACAGCGCTGGCAGCTCCTTTTTTTTAGAACGTGTTCTCAAGGCTTGAACACGCTGCCTGTTAAGCGGCTGCCTGCTGTGAGGTGCTTGCTGGCAAACCAGCCCTGGTGCATTTCCAGCACAAAGCGCACGGGTTGGGCCGAACAGTGCGAGTTTTCATCCAGCGGCTGCATATCGACCAGGTTGACGATGCGGCCATCATCGGCAATGAAGGCCGCGGTCAGCGGTAGCTCGGTGTCTTTCATCCAAAAACACTGCACGCCGGGGCGCTCGAACACAAACAGCATGCCTTCATGCTGGGGCATGCTGGTGCGCTGCATCAGGCCAATTTGGCGCTGCAAGGCGGTGCTGGCAACCTGGGCGTCAATGCGGTACATGCCCGCGCGCAGCTCGGTGCGCGGCAGGTCGAGCTGGGGAATGTTTTGGGCGCTGGCAGCGCTCCAGAGCAGGGCGGTGAGTGTGGCGAGGCCCACAAGGGCGGCGCTGCGCAGGCGGGGGGCAGGCAAGAGGGCGAACATGGCAGACGTGGTGAATCAGGCTGGGGCTTGAGGACTTTTCGGCTTTAGCTCAGGCTCAGGCAATGCACCTGGGTGCTGTTCGGGTCGGCAATAAAGCGGCGCAGCACCAGGCTGACGGTGCGAAACGACAGCTCCTCCCACGGAATATCTTCCGGGGCAAAAAGCTGTACTTCCTGCGTTTCATGGCCGGGGTTGAAGGTCAGGCTGCGCACCCGGGCGCAGAAGTACACGTGCACCTGCGCGGCGCTGAGTACGCTGATCAGGCCAAACAGGCGGCCCATTTCAATATCGGCACCGGCTTCTTCGTCGGTTTCGCGCGCTGCCCCTTGCTCCAGGGTTTCGTCCAGCTCCATGAAGCCGGCCGGCAGCGTCCATTTGCCCCGGCGCGGCTCGATATTGCGCTTGCACAGCAGGATGCGGCCATCGTCGGTCAAGGGAATCGTGCCCACCACGTTGAGCGGGTTTTGGTACTGGATGTGGTGGCATTGCGGGCACACCGCCCGCACACGGGTGTCACCGTCGTCGGGCAGGCGGTGCTCCACGGCATGGCCGCATTGGCAACAAAACTGGATGGGCAAGGGGTAGTAATTCATGGCTGCGCGGCCTTCCGAGACGGGAATGCGTGAATACGGTGAATGCGGTTAAGACTGGGCAGCAATCTGCACCTGCAGCGGGGCCAGCCCCGCCACCTGCGCGTGCAGCAGGTCGCCCGCTTGCACACTCGCCGACCCCGGCGGGGGTGCCGGTCATGATGATGTCGCCCGCTTGCGACTGCCAGGCTTGCGAGAGGGTGGCGATGATTTCCGCCACGCTCCAGATCATTGCCGCCGTATTGCCGCTTTGGCGTAACTGGCCGTTGACCTGCAGGCTGATGGCGGCAGCGTCCATGCCCGTAGCCTGTGCTGCGGGGGTGAGCGCCCCCATGGGGGCGCTGGCATCAAAACCCTTGGCAATGCACCAGGGGCGCCCCTTTTGCTTCATTTGCGCTTGCAGGTCGCGCCGCGTCATGTCCAGCCCCACGGCGTAGCCCCAGACGTGCTTGAAGGCGTCTTCCACCGCAATATGGCTGCCGCCTTGGCCCAGGGCCACTACCAGTTCGACCTCGTGGTGTAGGTCTTGCGTCAAGCTGGGGTAGGGCATGGCCAGCGGCTTTGTCTCTGTGGTGGTATCGGTGGCGCTGACGGCACTCAAGGCCACGTCTGCCGGTTTTAAAAAGAAAAACGGCGGCTCCCGGCCCGTGTCGCCCATTTCCTGGGCATGGTCGGCGTAGTTGCGGGCTACGCAGTAAATACGGTGGATGGCAAAGCGCTGCGTGCTGCCCACAATCGGCAAACTGGCAGGTGCAGCAGGCGGGAGAACGAAATCCATGGCGGTACTTTCCAGCAAAAATCCAAGCGCCAAGTGTGCCACGCCCACCACGGCATGCTGCGCTTGCCGCTATGCTGCGCGGCATGTTGTTCGTATCTGCTGCGGAGCTTCCCGCCCTTATCCTGCCGAATTGGCCCGCTATTGACGGCGTGCACGCTGCCTTTACCACCCGCGCCGGGGGTGTGAGTGCCCCGCCGTGGGACAGTTTGAACCTGGGCACCCACGTGGGTGACGATCCGGCCCACGTCGCCACCAACCGCGCCCGGTTTGCCCAGGCGCTCAATGCGCTCGATGGCGGCAGCATTGCGGTGACGCCGCAGTTCGTGCAGCAGGTGCACGGCTGGGATGTGGGCTGCCTGCCGTTGGCGCCTGATGCGGCGCAGGCTGTGGATGCCTGTGTGGATGCCTGTATAAGCGACCAACCCGGCTGGGCCTGCACCATCATGGTGGCGGACTGCCTGCCCATTGTTTTCGCCCATCGCAGCGCTGGCGTGGTGGGCGCTGCGCACGCAGGCTGGCGCGGCTTGGCGGGCAATGCGCAGGGCCAGGGCGTGGTCGAGCAGGTCTGGCAGGCGTATTGCACCCAGGTGCGCCGCCAAGAAGGGCATGGGTGCGCTACCGCTGCAGAGCTGGCCGCCGCCACCCAGGTCTGGCTGGGCCCGTGCATTGGCCCGGCAGCGTTTGAAGTGGGGGACGAGGTGCGGGCTGCCTTTATCGCCGCCCAGCCCAGCGCCCATGCGTGCTTTATCCCGACGGGGCAGCGCGGCAAATGGTGGGCAGATTTACCGGGCCTGGCCCGCCAGCGCTGGCAGGCCCTGGGGGTGGATGCCATCTATGGCAATGACGCCAGCGCCGCTTGGTGCACCGCTGGCAACCCGCTACGGTTCTTCTCGCACCGGCGTGACGCTGGCGCTTTGGGCAGTACCGGGCGCATGGCTGTCGCCATCTGGCGCAGCCGCTGAGGGGGGGAGTGTTGAGGATGCGGGATGGGCCGCATCCCAGGCAGCTTGCGCGGCCATCCGCTGGGCGTGCAACCGCCGCTTGCGCGCGGGGGTGCCCAGGATATAGATCACAATGGCGCAAGGCAGCAGCCCATAGAGCAGCAAGGTGATGACCGCGCCCAAGATACTGCCCGACGGGGTGCTGGCCTCAGCAATGGCCATCGTTACGGTGACGTAGAGCCACGCAATCACAACTAAATACATTGCGTTTTTTTGAGCGAGTGTTTTTTTAAATCCGAGTGCTTGTGCTATGGCTTATATTGTCACCAGCAGCCATTCTGGCAACAATCGGTACCGATTAGAACGCAGTTGAGCACTGCTTTTAAAAAAGGGGGCTTTGATGACAGCAGAACCTTTGTGGACGCAATGCGTTCAAGAGTTTTTTACCGACCATTGGCTCAAAGCCATGCAAACCTTTGGGCAGGCCGGTGCGCCGGTGCCCTCCAACCCCGCAGTGCAGTTTGATGCCGAGAAACTGCAGGCGCTGCAGCAAAGCTATATCGAGCAAGCCAGCCAGTTATGGAATGCCGGTTTGGGCGGCCCTGTGGCGGCTCCCAAAGACCGCCGTTTTGCCAGTGAAAACTGGGCGAAAAACCCTTTGGCAACCTTTACCGCCGCAGCCTACGCCTTGAATGCCCAGGCGCTGACCGGCATGGCAGAGGCGGTGCAGGCTGACGAGAAAACCCGCCAGCGCATTCGTTTTGCGGTTGACCAATGGGTGGCGGCGATGTCGCCCAGTAATTTCCTGGCTTTGAATCCTGATGCCCAGCAAAAAGCGCTGCAAACCCAGGGCGAGAGTTTAAGCAAAGGCCTGCAAAATATGCTGCAGGACATGGCCAAGGGCTATGTTTCCATGACCGACGAAAGCGTATTTGAGGTGGGTAAAAACGTGGCCACGACCGAAGGCGCCGTGGTCTATGAAAACGATATCTTCCAGCTGATTGAATATAAGCCGCTGACCACCAAAGTGCATGAGCGCCCCTTTTTATTGGTGCCGCCGTGCATTAACAAGTTTTATATATTGGATTTACAGCCGGAAAATTCGCTGATTCGCTACGCCGTCAGCCAAGGCCAGCGCACCTTTGTCATCAGCTGGCGCAACCCCGATGCTTCGTGCAGCCATTTAAGCTGGGATGACTACATTGAGCGGGCCGTGATCGAAGCCATCCACACCGTGCAAGCGCTGGTGGGGGCTGAGCAAATCAACGCCCTGGGCTTTTGCGTGGGGGGCACCATGCTCTCGACGGCCTTGGCCGTGCTGGCCGCGCGCGGGGAAAAGCCGGTGGCCAGTGCCACCTTGCTGACCACCTTGCTGGACTTTACCGATACCGGCATTTTGGATGTCTTTATTGACGAGGCCTTTGTCCAGTCGCGTGAGCTGCAAATGGGGCAGGGCGGGCTGCTTAAAGGCCAGGAACTGGCAGCCACTTTCAGCTTTTTGCGCCCCAATGACTTGGTGTGGAATTACGTGGTGGGCAATTACCTCAAGGGCGAGACCCCGCCGGCGTTTGACCTGCTGTATTGGAATAGCGATGCCACCAACCTGCCCGGCCCCTGGTACGCCTGGTATCTGCGCAATACCTATCTGGAAAACAACTTGATTCAGCCCCAAAAGCTGACTGTGTGCGGCCAGCCGCTGGATTTGGGGTTGATTGACATTCCGGTCTATATCTACGGCTCGCGCGAAGACCATATCGTGCCCATCCAGGCTTCGTACGCTGCCACCAAGGTGCTGCCTGGGCCCAAGCGTTTCGTGATGGGGGCTTCGGGCCATATTGCCGGGGTCATCAATCCTCCGGCAAAGAACAAGCGCAGCCATTGGATACGTGACGACGCCGCGCTACCCGCCACCCTGGAAGACTGGATGGCCGGAGCCCAAGAGCACCCGGGCAGTTGGTGGACGGACTGGAGCGAATGGCTCAAAACCCACGCTGGGGCGCTGGTTGCCGCGCCCAAGCGCTACGGTAAGACGGGCAAATTCAAAGCCATTGAACCCGCGCCGGGCCGTTATGTGCAGGCCAAGGCGTAAAGCCAAACAGCGTTGCTTTTATTTACCGAGTTTTTGATCCACCTTAAATCACAAGCTCAATCACAAGCGAAGGAAAAACTATGGAAGACATCGTCATCGTCTCTGCCGTGCGCACAGCAGTTGGTAAGTTCGGCGGTAGCTTGGCCAAAGTGGCGGCTACCGATTTGGGGGCCACGGTGATCAAGGCTGCGCTGGAGCGCGCCCAGGTTGCGCCCGATCAGGTGGGTGAAGTCATCATGGGCCAGGTGCTGGCTGCAGGCGTGGGCCAAAATCCGGCCCGCCAAGCCATGATGAAGGCAGGCGTAGCCAAGGAAACCCCGGCCATGACCCTCAACGCCGTGTGCGGCTCGGGCCTGAAGGCCGTGATGCTGGCAGCGCAGGCCGTGGCTACCGGCGACAGTGAAATCGTCGTGGCCGGTGGGCAAGAGAACATGAGCCTGTCGCCCCACGTGCTGCAGGGCTCGCGCGATGGCCAGCGCATGGGTGACTGGAAGATGCAGGACACCATGATCGTTGACGGCCTGTGGGACGTGTACAACCAGTACCACATGGGTATCACCGCAGAAAACGTGGCCAAGGAAAACGCCATCACCCGCGCCCAGCAGGACGAACTGGCCATTGCCAGCCAGACCAAGGCCGCTGCCGCCCAGGATGCAGGCAAGTTCAAGGACGAAATCGTGCCGGTGGTGATTCCCCAGCGCAAGGGCGACCCGGTGGTGTTTGAGGCTGACGAATACATCAACCGCAAGACCAACCTGGACGCCTTGGGCGGCCTGCGCCCCGCGTTTGACAAGGCGGGCACGGTCACGGCCGGCAATGCCTCGGGCATTAACGACGGCGCAGCCGCCGTGGTGGTGATGAAAGCCAGCAAGGCAGCCGCCCTGGGCCTGAAACCCCTGGCCACCATTAAGGCCTACGCCACCAGCGGGCTGGACCCTGCCATCATGGGCATGGGCCCGGTGTCGGCCACGCAAAAAGCACTGGCCCGCGCCGGCTGGAGCGTGGGTGATGTGGATTTGTTTGAGCTCAACGAAGCCTTTGCCGCTCAAGCCTGCGCCGTCAACAAGGTGCTGGGTATTGATGCCGCCAAGGTCAACGTCAACGGGGGCGCCATTGCCATTGGTCACCCTATCGGCGCTTCGGGCTGCCGGATTCTGGTGACCTTGCTGCACGAAATGCAGCGCCGCGACGCCAAAAAGGGCTTGGCGGCCCTGTGCATTGGCGGCGGTATGGGGGTGGCGCTGGCGGTGGAGCGCGCATAAGCGGCATAAGCAGCGTTCAGTAGCCGTTTCAGGTGTCTTGCAGGCCGCCATGGCGCGGCCTGGTTTTATAAAGTGAAAAAGGAGGTGGCATATGAGCCAGAAAGTAGCTTACGTAACCGGCGGTATGGGGGGCATTGGTACCGCGATTTGTCAGCGTCTGCATGACGATGGCTTCAAAGTCATCGCCGGCTGCGGCCCCACGCGCGACTACCAAAAGTGGCTGGAAGAGCAAAAGGCCCTGGGCTATACGTTCTACGCCTCGGCAGGCAACGTGGGCGATTGGGATTCGACCGTGGAAGCCTTCACCAAGACCAAGGCAGAGCACGGCAGCATCGACGTGCTGGTGAACAACGCCGGTATCACGCGCGACCGCATGTTCGTGAAAATGACGCCCGAAGAGTGGCGTGCAGTGATCGAAACCAACCTGAACTCCATGTTCAACGTCACCAAGCAAGTGGTGGCCGATATGGTGGAAAAGGGCTGGGGCCGCATCATCAACATCAGTTCCATCAACGGCGCCAAAGGCCAGGCGGGGCAGACCAACTACTCGGCGGCCAAAGCCGGTATGCACGGCTTTAGCATGGCCTTGGCGCAGGAGCTGGCCAGCAAGGGCGTAACCGTGAATACGGTCAGCCCCGGCTACGTCGGCACCGACATGGTGCGTGCCATCCGCGAGGACGTGCTGGAGAAAATCGTCGCCACCATCCCGGTCAAGCGCCTGGGTGAGCCCAAGGAAATCGCCTCCATAGTGGCGTGGCTCGCTTCCAATGAAGGCGGCTACGCTACCGGGGCAGAGTTCTCGGTCAACGGCGGCCAGCACATGCAATAAAGTGTGTGGCGTACTGAACGCCGCGCTTGAAGCAAAAACGCCTGCTCATGAGCAGGCGTTTTTAGTAGGTTCTTACAAGCAGCGGTGGCCCGCCGAAATGGTGCCAAGGGGGCCGATCAGCGCTTGCGGTCGCGCTCGTCTTCGGGCCAGATGCTGTGTTGGTGTTGCATGACAAACTCCTCTTATGAAGATGTGCTGAACAAATAGCGTGGGAAAACTGCTGGAATAACCATGAAGGTGCCGCAGGGCGGCGTTGGCAGGCTTACAGACGTGCGGGGCTGCGTTTGCGATCGCGTTCGTCTTCGGGCCAGATGGTGGTCAGTGCAGAAACTGTCATGGTGTGGTTCACTCCTTATGGAACACTTAACGACCCCTTGGCGCATTCCGTTGACACGGGGATGAAATTTTTTTGGATTTTTTTGCTATGTCCTTGAGTTTGTGGCTGCTTTACGTTTCCTTGGCTGCGGCGGTGATTGCTTCGCCCGGCCCGTCGGCGCTGCTGTGCGTCTCGCACGCGCTGGGCCATGGCCCGCGCAAGGCGGTGGCCACCATCGTGGGGGGGATTACGGCGTCGATGACGCTGATGCTGCTCTCCGCCCTGGGGCTGGGCGCGGTGATTGCGGCGTCAGACACCTTGTTCCAGGCGATTAAATGGGCGGGGGCGGCGTATTTGCTGTATCTAGGCATCAGCACCTGGCGGGCAGCTACCCGCGCCCCGCTGGCACCTGCGGAGCCGAAAGCAGGCGTAGTCGTAGAAGCTGCTACAGAAGAAAGCACCGCTACCTGGCCGCAGCTTTACCGCAAGGGGCTGATGGTGGGGCTGGGCAACCCCAAGGATTTGCTGTTCTTTAGCGCTCTGTTTCCGCAATTCATGGACGCCAGTGCTCCGGTGGCTGGGCAGTTGCTGATTTTGGGCGCTACGTGGATGGTGCTTGATGGCTCCATCATGCTGGCCTATGTCTACGCCGGCGCCAAGCTGCTCGCGCGTCTGCACGGTAGCCGTGCCGGGCAGTGGTTTGATCGGGCAACAGGCGGTGCTTTTATTGCCGCTGCGGGGATGTTGGCGGCCAGCCAGCGCTAATTAGCATGATTCATTAAAAAATAGCTGCAAGCGCTGGTAAACACAGCATTTACAGCTATTTTGATGCGGAAAACCGCGCCCAGTCAGCGCGAACAGCTCCTGTTTTTACGCTTTGGCCATGCCTTGGTGGCGCAGCAGGGCATCCAGCTCAGGGGCCCGCCCGCGAAAGGCGGTGAAGTTTTCCAAAGCGCTGCGGCTGCCGCCGCGTTCCAGAATTTCATGCAAATAGCGCTGGGCAGTTTGCAGGCTGTGGCTGCCGTCCTGGCCCTGTGTTTCTTCAAACGCGGCGTACGCGTCTGCCGAGAGCACTTCGGCCCACTTGTAGCTGTAGTAGCCCGCAGCGTAGCCACCGGCAAAGATATGGCTAAAGGTGTTGGTGCTGCGGTTGTAGGCCGTGGTGGGCAGCACGGCCACTTCGTCACGCACCTGTTGCAGCAAGGCCAGGTAGTCGCCTGCCGGGTCGTGCTGGGTGTGCAGCAGCATGTCAAACAGCGCAAATTCCACTTGGCGCAGGGTTTGCATGCCGGCCTGGAAGTTTTTGGCCGCCACCATTTTGTCGAACAGGGCACGCGGCAACGGCTCGCCGGTATCGACGTGGGCGGTCATGTGGCGCAGCACCTCCCATTCCCAGCAGAAGTTTTCCATGAACTGGCTGGGCAGTTCCACCGCGTCCCACTCCACGCCGTTGATGCCGCTGACGTCTTTTTCCTCTACCTGGGTGAGCATGTGGTGCAGCGCATGGCCCGATTCGTGAAACAGCGTGATGACGTCGTCGTGCGTGAGCAGCGCGGGTTTGCCATCCACCCCATCGGCAAAGTTGCACACCATGTGCGCCACCGGGGTTTGGAGCTGGCCGTTGTCGGGGCGCAGCCAGCGGCTGCGCACGTCGTCCATCCACGCGCCGCCGCGTTTGCCGGTGCGTGCGGGCTGGTCCAGGTAGAAATGGGCAATGGTTTGGCCGCCGCGCTGCAGGGCAAAAAACTGCACGGCTGGATGCCAGACGGGGGCCTGGTCGGGCACGATGCGCACGTCAAACAGCGATTCAATGATTTTGAACAGGCCCGCCAGCACCTTGGGTGCGGTGAAGTATTGCTTGACCTCTTGCTCATTGAAGGCGTAGCGCTGCTCTTTGAGCTTTTCGGCGATATACGTCCAGTCCCAGGGCTGGGGGTCGGCCAGGCCCAGATGCTCCTGGGCAAACTGGCGCAGGTCTTGCACGTCTTGCTCGGCAAAGGGGCGGGCGCGCTGGGCCAGGTCGCGCAGGAAGCTAATCACTTCTTGCGGCGATTGCGCCATCTTGGGCACCAGGGAGACTTCCCCAAAATTGGCGTAGCCCAGGAGGTGCGCTTCTTCACGGCGCAGTGCCAGGATTTCTTCAATGATGGGGCGGTTATCCAACTGCTGGCCAGCGCCCTCGGCCTGGTCAGAGGCGCGGGTGACGTAGGCGTGGTAGAGCTTCTCGCGCAGGGCGCTGCTGTCGGCAAACTGCATCACAGGCAGGTAGCAGGGGATTTTCAGCGTCAGCTTAAAGCCCTCTTTACCTTCACTTTCAGCGGCTGCGCGGGCGGCTTGCAGCACATCGGCGGGGATGCCTTGCACCTCTGCGCTGCTGGCGTAGTAGGCCCAGCGGTCGGTGGCGTCCAGCGTGTTTTCGCTGAATTTTTGCGCCAGGGCGGCGCTGCGCTCTTGAATGGCGGCAAAGCGTTCTTTGTCTGCGCCGTTCAGCTCCGCGCCGGACAGCACAAAGCTGCGCAGCGCGTTGGCGTGGGCCTTGCGCTGCGCGGGCGTCATGCTGGCGGTGTCCATGGCCTTGTATTTGGCGTACAGGCGCTCGTCAGCGCCCAGGCGCGTCCAGAACTCGGTCACCAGGGGCAGGGCGGCGTTAAAGGCAGCGCGCAGCTCGGGGCTATCGGCCACGCTGGTCAGATGGCTCACGGCCCCCCAGGCGCGACCCAGGGTTTCGGTGGCGGTGTCCAGCTCTTGGGCCACGGCGCTCCATTGCGCGGGAAAGTCGGGGGCAGTCACCGTCTCCAAGGCGCTGCTTGCGCGGGCGATGAGCGTTTGCATCGCCGGGGCCACTTGGGCCGCCTGGATTTGGTCAAACAAGGGCAGGGGGGAAGAAGAGAGCAGGGCGTTTTCAGTCATGGCAGGTAGCTTGTGCCGTCGGGCCAAGTTTCAAGAGATGTTTTGACTATGTTTGTGATAGCTATCAGCGCTTATCCAGTAAGCGTTAGGGCTACTTTTGCATAAAAAAACCCTGGCCAGGCCAGGGTAAGGGAGGAAAGGGTGCGGGCCAGGGGCAGTTTAGGCCTGCTGGGCGCGCTCTGCAGCGGTGCGCTCTGCTGCTTCCATGGTGTTGACCAGCAGCATGGTGATGGTCATGGGGCCGACACCACCGGGCACAGGGGTGATAAAGCCTGCCACCTCTTTGCAACCGGCGTAGTCCACGTCGCCACACAGCTTGCCCGCGTCGTCGCGGTTCATGCCCACGTCGATCACTACCGCGCCGGGTTTGAGCATGTCGGGTGTGAGCACATTGCGCTTGCCGACGGCAGCCACCACCACGTCGGCCTGGCGCGTCATGGCGGCCAGATCGGCGGTGCCGCTATGGCAAATGGTGACGGTGGCGTTGGCGGCCAGCAGCATCATGGCCATGGGTTTGCCGACAATGTTGCTGCGGCCAATGACGACGGCGTGCTTGCCGCGCAAATCCTGCATGCCGATGGATTCGAGCATCTTCATGCAGCCGTAGGGCGTGCAGGCCTTGAAGCCCACTTCCCCCACCATCAGGGCGCCTGCGCTGGCAACGTGAAAGCCGTCCACGTCTTTCAGGGGCGAGATGGCTTCAATCACCTTGTGGTCGTCGATATGCGCCGGCAGGGGCAGTTGCACCAGGATGCCGTGGATGCTGGGGTCGTTGTTCAGCGCCTCGATACGGGCTAGCAGGGCTGCTTCGCTCAGGTCGGCGTCGTATTTTTCCAGCACCGAATGAAAGCCCACGTCGGCACAGGCTTGCACCTTGTTGCGCACGTACACCTGGCTGGCCGGGTTGTCTCCCACCAGCACCACGGCCAGGCCGGGCTGCGTGCCTTGGGCCGTGAGCGCGGCGGCGCGTTGGGTGACTGCGGTGCGCAGTTGGGCGGAGAGGGCTTTGCCGTCAATGATCTGGGCTGTCATGGTCGAAGGGCCGTCGGAGGGCTTGGGATAGGGTTGGGAAGGGGATAGGAAGTAGAAGAAAAAACACTGCCAGCGCTGCGGGGCAGGGCTGGCAGGCAGGTGATGCGGGGGGATTTTACGCCGTCACTTTATGCGCTGGGCCTAAGGCTACCTTGAGCAGATCGGCCACGGTGTTGGCACCCATTTTTTCCATGATGTTGGCGCGGTGCGCTTCCACGGTTTTGATGCTGATGCCCAGGTCGTCGGCAATTTGCTTGTTCAAACGGCCCGCCACAATGCGTTCAAGCACCTGCGATTCGCGCCCGGTGAGTTTGGACAGCAGCGCATCGCGCGTGGCTGCTTCCTGCTGGTCGGCGTAGGCGGTGTGGGCGTGTTCCAGCATGCGCTCGACCACGTTCACCAAGGCGTTTTCGTCAAAAGGCTTTTGGATGAAGTCCAGCGCGCCTTTTTTCATGGTGTCCACGGCCATGGGTACGTCGCCGTGGCCGGTAATGAAGACGATGGGCAGGGGGGATTTGCGCTCAATGAGCTTGTCCTGCAGCTCCAGGCCGGTCATGCCGTGCATGCGGATGTCTGCGATCAGGCAGGCAATTTCACGGGGATCGTAGCGGGCTAAAAATGCCTCTGCCGATTCAAAGCAGCGCACGCGGTAGTCCTTGCCTTCGAGCAGCCATTGCAAAGAGTCGCGCACGGCCTCATCGTCATCCACAACGTAAACAGTACCTTTTTTCGCAGTCATATTCATACGGGTTCCTTATTGTTGGAGGGGGGTGTCCTTGTCTTCCTGGGCGGTAGCCGGGCTGGCCAGCGGGATCCAAAAGGAAAAGCAGCAGCCCACTACATCCGAACCATTGTAGAGGTTCTGTGCTTGTAATCGGCCGTTGTGCGACTCGATAATGCTGCGGCACAAATTCAGGCCAATGCCCATGCCTTCGGTCTTGGTGCTGAAAAACGCCTCGAACAAACGCTCCAGTACCCCAGCGGGCAGGCCCGGGCCGCTGTCGTGCACGGCAAATTCCACCCCGGGGCGGCCCTCCAGCTCCTTGGGGCGCACGCGCAGCTCCACGCTGCGCTGGCCTTCGGGGCGCTGGCCGTGGTCAATGGCCTCAGCCGCGTTTTTCATCAGGTTGACCAGTACCTGCTCGATCAAAATCGCATCGGCCATGACGGCGGGTAGCCGCGCGGCGATGTGGTGGGTCAGGCGCACGTTGCGCCGACGCAGTTCGATGTTGGCCAGTTCCATGGCCTCGGCCACCATATCTTCGACCTGGGCGGGGGCGCGGTTGGGTTCGCTGCGTTTCACAAACGAGCGGATGTGCTGAATGATTTGCCCGGCCCGCTGCGCCTGGTGGGCGGTTTTTTCCAGGGCAAAGCGCATTTGGCTCTCGGTCAGGCTGCCGCTTTCCAGGCGGGTAAGCATGCCGCTGCAGTAGTTGTTGATGGCGGTCAGCGGTTGGTTGAGCTCATGCGCCACGCTGGAGGCCATCTCCCCCATGGTGATCAGGCGGCTGGCGGTTTGCGCCCGCTCGGCTTGCTGGGCGGCTTGCTCTTGGGCGTGGTGGCGGGCGGTGATGTCGGTGGCAATCACCATTTGCGCCAGGCGTCCGTCCACCCAGCTCAAATACCGGGTGCGTACCTCTAACCACTTATCGAGTTCAGGCCAGTAAATTTCCGCGTTTTTATTGCGTACCGTGGGGCGCAGGCTGATGGCGTTGGTGTCTTCGGGCTGGTGTTCCTTGACGATACCGGCTTGGCGCAGCAGTTGCAGGTGGCCATCGGTTTGCGAGCCAAACCACTGGCGGTAGAGCTTGTTGGCAAACAACAGCTCGGCACTGCCCAGCGGCGCAACGGAGACAGAGGCGTCCAGCGATTCCAGCACGATGGTAAAGCGCTCGTGCGAGGCCGCGAGTTGCGCGCGGATGCGGTTGGGCTCGGTAATGTCAGTCATGGACGACATCCAGCCCGTGTGCTGGCCGTGCGCATCAATCAGGGGGGAGACGTAGAGCCGCGCATCAAAGCAACTGCCGTTTTTGCGCAGCACGCGCACCTGAAAGCCGCTGGGCATGGTCTTGCCAGACAGTTCTTCCTTGAGTTTTTCGGCCAGGCTGCTTTGTTCTTTTTTGGGCCAATAGGGGTAGGGGGGCAGTTGCCCGACCAGCTCGTTTTCTGACCAGCCCGTCATCTGGCAGAACGCAGCGTTCACGTAGGTGATGCGCCCTTGCAAGTCCAGCGCCCGCATCCCTGTGAGGACGGAGTTTTCCATTGCGCGGCGAAAGTTGGTTTCTGCCACCAGCGCTTCCTGTGTGCGCAGGCGCTTGCCCGTGTGCCGCCAGGTGCCCAGCAGCAGCCAGGCAGTCAACATGCTAAGCGAGCCCACTAGCCAGAACAGGCCATTACCGACCAGGCCGGGGGAGGTGCGGTAGGCCTGGGCCGACATGAACAAGGTGTCGCCTACCGGCATCACCGGAATGGTGTAGGCCTTCAAGGGTTTGAAACCTACCCAGGGCAGGGTCAGCCGTCCGGCTGTGCGCGGCGCTACGGGGTTGGAGAGGGCTTGCCCGTGGGCGTCCAGCATATGCACGGTGTAGCGCGAGAGCACTTCCGTGGGTGTGGCGTAGCGCAGCAGGTTGTCGACGGAGAGCTCCACTAGCACCGTGCCGAGAAAGCGCTGTTCGCTCAGGATGGGAACTTGCAGTTGCAGCATGGGCGCAGGCTGGCCAGCGGCAAACGGCGGTTGCAGGTAGACGCTGCGGGGCTGTTGGCGCACGGCTTCAAATACCTGGGCGGTGGGGCCGGGCGGCAGCAGGCGCCCCGGGGCGTGCAGTTGCTCCAGTGGTACGGTGGGGGCGGTTTGCATGGTAATAACCCGGGCCTGGGCGTTCAGCCAGGTGATGGCCTGCAGCTCGGGGTATTGGGTAATCAGCAGCTCAGCGCGGCTGGAAAAGGCCGCTGGGGACAGCACGATGGGGTCGTCCCCAGTGGTTTGGGCGGCGCCACCTGACTCTGCCGGTGTCACCATGTCACGCGTTAGGCGCATGACTTGCTCTTGGCGCTCCAATAGGCGCAGGCGCATGCGCTGCTGGGCGTAGTCCACGGCACGCACCAGGGCGTCTTGTTCGCGGTCTTGTTCTTCCAGGCGCAAGTACCAAAACGACGCGGCAATAGCGACTAAAAATAAAGCCACAGAAATTAAAGGGGCAATAGCCGCCAAACGGTCTTGCCGTTTGGGCGACAAACTGCGCCACCACGAGCGCCACCACCGGGTGGGCGGCTCCAGGGAAAAGGGGTTGGTGGGGGCCAGGTCAGAGTGGCGGTGCGTGGGCGGTTGAGGCATGGCAAAAGTGTAGGGGAGATTGCCTTGGGTGCCGGGCAAGCGCAGTAAGACTTATGTGCAATTGCAGCAAAATTTCACATAATGAAAAACATAAGCACAATTTGAAATTTAGAAAAAATGTGCGACACTGCTGTCAGGCGTATGTAAAAAAGCGCATGGACTGCGTGGTGTGCCCCTGGGCCGTTGCAGTCAGTTCAGCGCGTGCGTGCTAATCGGGATTGTGTATACACGGGTGCTGGGGGTATACCCACGCTTTGTGCCCAGTTTTCCCTTGGCCTGCATGGACATACGCTCTTGCACAGACCAGCCTCTTTTCTGGAGACGATAACGATGACTACACAACCGACTACCCCTGCCGACGCCAGCGCTGCCTTGGACCCCCAAGAAACGCGGGAATGGATGGACGCCCTGTCCGCCGTGATTGACCGCGAAGGTGCGCAGTACGCGCACCAGTTGATCGAGGAAATGCTCGAACACGCCCGTCAAAACAGTATTGACCTGCCGTTCTCGGCCAACACCGGCTACGTCAACACCATTGAGCCGACGCAAGAAGTGCGTTGCCCCGGCAACATCCATATCGAAAAACGCCTGCGCGCCTTTATGCGCTGGAACGCCATGGCCATGGTGGTGCGTGCCAACCGCATCCACCCCGAAGACGGGGGCGATCTGGGCGGGCATATTGGCTCGTTTGCTTCCCTGGCTTCCATGTGGGGCGCGGGCTTCAACCACTTCTGGCATGCCGAGAGCGAAAACCACGGCGGCGATTGCATTTATTTCCAAGGCCATAGCGCCCCCGGCATTTACGCCCGCGCCTATCTGGAAGGGCGCATTACCGAAGAGCAACTGGAGAACTTCCGCCAGGAAGTGGACGGCAAGGGTCTGTCCAGCTACCCCCACCCCAAGCTGATGCCCGGTTTTTGGCAGTTCCCCACCGTCTCCATGGGCCTGGGCCCCATGATGGCGATTTACCAAGCGCGTTTCCTGAAGTACCTGCACGCCCGTGGCATTGCGGACACCGCCAACCGCCGCGTTTGGGTGTTCCTGGGCGACGGTGAGATGGATGAGCCCGAAAGCCGTGGCGCCATCACCTTGGCCGCGCGTGAAAACCTGGACAACCTGATCTTTGTCATTAACTGCAACCTGCAGCGCCTGGACGGCCCGGTGCGCGGCAACGGCAAGATTATCCAAGAGCTGGAAGGCGACTTCCGCGGTGCCGGCTGGAACGTCATCAAGCTGCTGTGGGGTAAGGGCTGGGACGAGCTGCTGGCCCGCGACAAGAGCGGCAAGTTAAAGCAACTGATGATGGAAACCGTCGACGGCGACTACCAGACCATGCGCGCCATGGACGGTGCCTATATCCGCGAACACTTCTTTGGCAAATACCCCGAGACCGCCAAGTTGGTTGAGCACATGACCGACGACGACATCTGGGAACTGCGCCGTGGTGGCCACGACCCCGAGAAGGTCTACGCCGCCTTCCACGCGGCCAATGAGCACAAGGGCGAGCCCACCGTGCTGCTGGTCAAGACCGTCAAGGGCTATGGCATGGGCAAGGCCGGTGAAGGTAAGAACACCGTGCACCAGACCAAAAAGCTGGCCGACGAGGACATCAAATACATCCGTGACCGCTTCAACATTCCTATCCCTGATAGCGAGCTGGAGAGCCTGCCCTACTACAAACCGGCCGATGACACGCCCGAGATGCAATACCTGCACGAGCGGCGCAAGGCCCTGGGTGGCTACCTGCCCAATCGCCGCCAAAAATCGGACGAGCAATTCACCGTGCCGCCGCTGGAGACCTTTAAGGCTATTTTGGAGCCCACCGCCGAAGGCCGCGAAATCTCCACCACCCAAGCCTATGTGCGCTTTTTGACGCAACTGCTGCGCGACAAGGCGCTAGGCCCGCGCGTGGTGCCCATCCTGGTGGACGAGGCGCGCACCTTTGGTATGGAAGGCATGTTCCGCCAGATCGGTATCTACAACCCCAAGGGCCAGCTCTACACCCCGGTCGACCGTGAACAGGTCATGTACTACAAAGAGCAAAAAGACGGCCAAATCCTGCAAGAAGGCATCAACGAAGCGGGCGGCATGTGCTCGTGGATTGCGGCAGCTACGTCGTACTCCACCAACAACCGCATCATGATTCCGTTCTACGTGTACTACTCCATGTTCGGCTTCCAGCGCTTTGGCGACTTTGCCTGGGCTGCTGGCGACATGCAGGCACGCGGCTTCATCCTGGGCGGCACGTCCGGGCGCACCACGCTCAACGGTGAAGGTTTGCAGCACGAGGACGGTCACAGCCACATCTACTCGGCCACCATCCCCAACTGCCTGAGCTACGACCCCACCTTTGCCCACGAAGTGGCCGTCATCATGCAAGACGGTATGCGCCGCATGGTGCAGAACCAGGAAAACGTCTTCTACTACATCACCTTGCTCAATGAAAACTACGCCATGCCGGGCCTGGCCGAAGGCACGGAGCAGCAGATTTTGAAAGGCATGTACCTCTCCAAACCCGGCCAGAAAGTGCCGCAAAGCGGCCTGCGCGTGCAGTTGCTGGGCTCGGGCTCCATCCTGCGCGAGTCGCTGGCTGCGCAAGAGCTTTTGGAAAAAGACTGGCAAATTGCCGCCGACGTGTGGAGCTGCCCCAGCTTTACCCAACTGGCCCGCGACGGCCAAGAAGCCGAGCGCTGGAGCCTGCTGCACCCTATGGAGACGCCCAAGCAGTCGTTTGTGTCCGAGCAACTGTCCGGCCACAGCGGCCCGGTGGTGGCATCGACCGACTACGTCAAAGCCTTTGCCGAGCAAATCCGCCCCTACATCCCCAAAGGGCGCAGCTTCAAGGTGCTGGGCACGGACGGCTTTGGCCGCTCGGACTTCCGCAGCAAGCTGCGTGAGCACTTTGAGATCAATCGCCATTACATTGTGGTTGCAGCCCTGAAATCTTTGGCCGATGAAGGCAAGCTGCCCGTGACCAAAGTGGCCGAAGCCATTGCCAAGTACGGCATCCAGGCCGACAAGATCAACCCCCTGTACGCCTAAGCACGGAGAAGCAAAACTATGGCACTCGTAGAAATCAAGGTACCGGACATTGGCGACTTCGACAGCGTGGGCGTGATTGAGGTCCTGGTCAACGTGGGCGACACCATCAAGGTGGAGCAATCGCTGGTGACGGTGGAGAGCGACAAAGCCTCCATGGAAATCCCTTCCAGCCAGGCTGGCGTGGTCAAGGAAATGAAGGTCAAGCTGGGCGACCAGATCAGCGAAGGCTCGGTCCTGCTGCTGCTGGAGACCGCGCAGGGCGCGGCAGCCCCTGCTGCTGCGGCTTCTTCTGCTCCTGAAAAACAAGCGCCTGCCGCACAGACAGCGCCAGTTGCAGCAGTAAAAGAGTCTGAAACCAGCGCAGCACCTGCGCCAGCCGCTCCTGCAACTGCAGCAACTACCGTGGATATTCGCGTTCCTGATATTGGCGACTTTAAAGACGTGGCCATCATCGAACTGCTGGCCAAGGTGGGCGATACCGTGGCTGAGGAGCAATCGCTCTTCACCGTGGAAAGCGACAAGGCGTCGATGGAAATCCCTTCCCCCGCAGCAGGCGTGATTACCGCCTTCAGCGTGCAACTGGGCGACAAAATCAACGCCGGTGACGTGGTGGGGCAAATGACCGTGCAAGGCGCTGCCGCCGCGCCTGTCCCAGCGGCGGCGCCCGCACCTGCTGCAGCCCCGGCCGTTGCAGCGCCCGCTGCCGTAGCATCTGTCCCAGCACCTGTTGCCGCCTCTGTACCTGCGCATAACCCCACGGTAGCGCCCAGCGGCAAGCTGCCGCACGCCAGCCCCTCGGTGCGCAAGTTCGCCCGCGAGCTGGGCGTGCCCCTGGCAGAAGTGCAGGGCACAGGCAGCAAGGGCCGCATCACCTTTGAAGACATCCACCACTTCACCCAGGCGGTGATGAACGGTAGCGTGCAAACCCAGGTGCAAGCGGCCAAAGCCCCGGCAGGTCGGCCAAGCCGGCAGCGGCGTGGGATTGGACGTGCTGCCGTGGCCCAAGGTCGATTTCGCCAAATTTGGTGCGGTGGAGCGCAAAGACCTCTCGCGCATCAAGAAGATCAGCGGTGCCAACCTGCACCGCAACTGGGTGATGATTCCCCACGTCACCAACAACGACCAGGCCGACATCACCGAGCTGGAAGCCTTCCGCGTGCAAACCAATGCCGAAGCTGCCAAGGCCAAGAGCGATGTGAAAGTCACCATGCTGGCCTTCGTCATCAAGGCCGTGGTCGCTGCGCTGAAGAAATTCCCTGAATTCAACGCCAGCCTGGACGGTGATGCACTGGTCTACAAACAGTACTACCACATCGGTTTTGCCGCCGATACGCCCAACGGCCTGGTGGTGCCGGTGCTGAAAAACGCCGACCAAAAAGGCATTTTGCAAATCAGCCAGGAAATGACCGAACTGGCCAAAAAGGCTCGCGACGGCAAGCTGGGCGCTGCCGACATGCAGGGCGGCTGCATGTCCATCTCGTCCCTGGGCGGCATTGGTGGCACGCACTTCACCCCCATCATCAACGCGCCGGAAGTGGCCATTTTGGGCTTGTCGCGCAGCGCCATGCAGCCGGTGTGGAACGGCAAACAGTTCGAGCCGCGCCTGATGCTGCCGCTGTCGCTGTCCTACGACCACCGCGTGATCGACGGCGCCGCTGCCGCCCGTTTTAACGCCTATCTGGGCGCGGTGCTGGCCGACTACCGCCGCATCCTGCTGTAAGAAAGGGCCGCACTATGACAACTGTGGACATTCAAGTGCCCGATATTGGCGACTTCGACGAAGTCGGCGTGATCGAAATCCTGGTGCAGCCGGGCGAGCAAATCGCCGTGGAGCAAAGCCTGATTACCGTGGAGAGCGATAAAGCCTCCATGGAAATTCCCTCCAGCCACGCCGGGGTGCTCAAAGCCCTGACGGTCAAGCTGGGCGACAAGGTCAGCAAAGGCAGTATCATTGGCCAGATTGAAGTGGCCGATGTTGCAGGGCAGGGCGCTGCTCCGCAAAAAGAAGCTGGTAGCGCTGCTGCTGCGCCGGTTTCAGCCTCTAAAGCACCTGAAACCCAAGCAACACCAGCGCCAGCAGCTCCTGCACCTGTAGCAAGCCCAATAGCAAACCCAGTCACCAGCAGCTACGCAGGCCAGGTCGATTTGGATTGCGATGTGCTGGTGCTGGGCGGCGGCCCCGGTGGCTATTCGGCGGCATTTCGCGCAGCCGACCTGGGCCTGAAAGTGGTGCTGGTCGAGCGCTACGCCACCCTGGGCGGCGTGTGCCTGAACGTGGGCTGCATTCCCTCCAAGGCGCTGCTACACGTCGCGGCTGTGGTCGATGAAGTGCAGCACCTGGAGGTGGCGGGCGTGAAGTTCGGCGCTCCCGAGGTCAATATCGACCAACTGCGCGGCCATAAGGAAAAGGTGATTGCCAAGCTCACCGGCGGCCTGGGCCAAATGGCCAAGATGCGCAAGGTCACCGTCGTGCGTGGCTATGGCCACTTCGTCGGCAGCCACCATCTGGAAGTGGAAGAAACCACTGGGGCAGGGCAGGAGAAAACCGGCAGCAAACAAGTGGTGCAGTTCAAGAACGCCATCATCGCCGCCGGTAGCCAGGCGGTGCATCTACCGTTCTTGCCGAGCGACCCGCGCATTGTGGATTCCACCGGCGCTTTGGCGCTGCAAGGCGTGCCGAAAAAGATGCTCATCGTCGGCGGCGGCATCATCGGCCTGGAAATGGGCACCGTCTATTCCACCCTGGGCGCACGCCTGGACGTGGTGGAAATGATGGACGGCCTGATGCAAGGCGCTGACCGCGATCTGGTCAAGGTCTGGCAAAAAATGAACCAGCACCGCTTTGATAACGTCATGCTGAAAACCAAAACCGTCGGTGCCCAGGCCACGCCCGAAGGCATCAAGGTGCAGTTTGAGGGGCTGGATGGCGCGAAGAGCGAAGGCACCTACGACCTGGTACTGCAAGCCGTAGGCCGCACACCCAACGGCAAGAAGATCGGTGCCGAGGCCGCTGGCGTAGCAGTAACGGATCGCGGCTTTATCGACGTCAACATCCAAATGCGTACCAACGTGCCGCACATCTTCGCCATCGGCGACATCGTCGGCCAACCCATGCTGGCGCACAAAGCCGTGCATGAAGCGCATGTGGCCGCCGAAGTCATCGCCGGAGAATTGCAAGGCAATAAAGAGCTGGCAGCCGCCGCTTTCAACGCCCGCGTCATCCCCAGCGTGGCCTACACCGACCCCGAAGTCGCCTGGGTGGGCCTGACCGAAGACCAAGCCAAAGCGCAAGGCATTGCCGTGAAAAAAGGCCTGTTCCCCTGGGCCGCCTCGGGTCGCGCCATTGCCAATGGCCGCGACGAAGGCTTTACTAAGCTGCTGTTCGATACAGAAACCCACCGCATCCTGGGCGGCGGTATCGTCGGTACCCATGCGGGCGACATGATTGGCGAGATTGCCCTGGCCATCGAAATGGGCGCAGACAGCGTGGACATTGGTAAAACCATCCACCCGCACCCCACGCTGGGCGAGAGCATCGGCATGGCCGCCGAAGTCGCCCACGGCAGTTGCACCGACGTGCCGCCGCAGCGCAAGTAAGCGCCTTCAAGAGCTGGCCGCATAGCGCCAGCCCCTAAAGAAAAGCAGCTTCGGCTGCTTTTCTTGTGCCCAGGTCGTGTTTGCTGTGCTTGTTTGCGTTGAAGTGAATGGCTCAAGAGACATTACATCCAGATTGTAGAAATCATCTAAACGTAAAGTCAGCAAGCAAGACACCTGCTTACCCACTTGAACTACAACCACCGAGTAAAGCCATGCGTCCTGTAGTGAAGTTGGTGCGTTGCTTTTTTTGATTGAACATAATACACATACTGAGATATTTGAACTTTTTCAAATACTTGAGGCGCTTTTTCTGTTAACGCGTGGGCGCTTGCGCCAAGGGCGGCAACTGCAAGGGCAGCGCCCAGGGTGAAGCGCTTGAGCATCTTTGTTTTACAAGCGCTTTCGCGCTCGCCCTCTAGGGCGGCAATGACTATCCAGTCTTTCACTGGCTCGCCTAGCTCCTCGGCCAGTGCGCCAGCAATGGCAGGGGAGAGACTGCCGCGAGTCTTTGCCGTGTGCAGTGCACCCCTGGACAAATTGAGCTTTTTTGTCCAGTAGGGCGCTGGATGTTGCTCTAGGGCTTTGTTCAGTAAATCCATTGTTTTCATGCGGCCTCCTGTTGTTTGTTTGCCTACATAGTGTAGGTAATCATAGGGCTTTTATTGCCTACATGGTGTAGGCGTGATAGCTTCGGCCCCGTTGCCTACAACTGGTAGGCGTTCGGAGCCGACAATGCTACACACCACCCCCCCTTGCGAGACTTGCGGATATGTCCACATTGCCGAAGCCTGCCCCACGCAGGCCGAGGTTCTCGCCTTTTACGAGACATACGCCGAGGGCTACCAGGCCCTAGTCGATGCTCTCGACCAATCCCCCCGTGATTTCTGGAACGCGGCGGCTTTTCGTCCATCCCCTGCAAATAAACCTGCCTCGGCCAGCTTGTCGGCTCCAGCCGAGGCAGGGCAGGGGATGGGTACCCATTGCAAATGCGGCTGGTGCGGCTGGTCTGGTGCTTCCTCTGAGCTGGTACAGCTCGAAGCAGAAAATTTTCCTTTTGCCGTCTGGGGCGATAAAGTCTGCCCGTCTTGCGGTGAGGCTTTATTGCTGATTGGTGCAGGAGTAGCACCGGCGCGGCCCGCGCCTAACGGAAAGCGGAGCGCGGTAGGCGCGGGCCGCGCCGGTGCTATCAATTTTGGGGTGCAAGGCTCGGCTAGTGCCCCTGCCTTTCCCGTCCCCGTTGGTAACACGGGGACAGAATTTAAAAACGGGGTCGGCCATGCGTAACGATCTCGTTTTAGAGGCAGGCGAAGTTAAGGTCCGTATCTGGGCCGAACAGCTCAAAAATCCAAGCTACGTGCACACGGATTGGCTGCGCTTCACGATCTACACCCAGCACGCGCCAAAGCCGGAAACCTGCTTCCCGCCCCCTGCCGATTTCAATGACGAAATTGCCGACGAGCATTACGGCGTAGCCTCCCAGGCTGCGCAAATCGCGTCCGATGTGGCCAACATCCTTGGGCCAGACTACAAAGCCAACCTACAGCCCGAAAAGGGCCGAGACTTTTACGCATGGCGGCTTGATATTTTGCGTAAAGGTCATCCCGTCGGCTGGGTCGGCTTCTTGTCCAACTCGCAAGGCAACAGAGGGGCAGCGCAGGCAAAAACAATTCACGTCAACCTAGAGGGCATGGGCTGCACCTTTGCCCGTCCAGGCTGGCGCGAAGCAATGGCCGACTACATCGACGAGTTCCGGGGCCTCATAACCCGGATTGATCTGGCCGTGGATTTTTTCGAGGGTATCAACGGCGGGATTGAACGCATCCCCGATCAATACAAAGCCGGGGTTATGGATCACCTGGGCCAGCGTCCAGCCCACAAAAGAGAAGGCACCTGGGACTGCGACGAACGCAGCCCCAACAAAGGCCGCAGCTACTACATCGGCAATCGCGAAGCAGGCAAGCAAACCAACGTCTACGAAAAAGGCTTGAAGGAATTCGGCCACAAATCAGAAAACCCATGGGTACGGTTTGAGCTGCGTTACGGCAACAAAAAGCGCGTTCTACCCACCGACATGCTCCGTCGTCCTGCTGACTTTTTCGCGGGTGCGTCTGACTGGCATGGCTCCATCCTGAAAGAGCGCGGAGCCCAGGCCAACCCGCAGAAAGTACCTGTAGAAAAAGAGCTGCCGACGCAAAGCATCGAGGCCGAGGTTGAGCGCAACGTTCGGTGGTTCCTAAGCACTGCAGGCGCTAGTGCCCGTTTTGCCTTCATCTACTTGAACGAAAACATATTGCTCCCCGTCCTGGATGACGTGGGCGCAATTCCCGGTCGTTTGAAGAAGTTCAGCACCGGCGAGATTGCCAACGCCTACACCCAAGTTTTTAAACGTGTCAGCCAGTCTGGGCGAGCTGATGCGGCTTTTTGTTAATGCCCAAAAAATGAAAGTAAATTATGCGTTTTAAGTCCAATGCCATTTTGACTGCCATCGCCACCAGCAAAGGCGAATACGAGGGCCGCGCTTTTGACTCCACCACCTTTCACCTGTCGGTAGATTTGCCGGAAAAATCCACAGGTGAAACAATGGGTAACGTAACCCGCCCTTTCAAGCTGGGCACCTCTGCCGAGTTTGAAAAATGGCGCGGTTATAAAGACAAATGGCCCGCTACTGGCGTTGGCGTTATCTGCGTTTTTGACGTAACCGCAGGTGCTGATAATTCTTCGAAACTGACTTTAGTCAGTATCGAACCCGCCCCCACACAAAAGGCCGCATAAATGTTTGTTATCCAATCCGCCGAAACTGGAAAGTTTCTCGCTCCCGATTCTTGCGGTATGCCGGATTGGGTAATTCTGCTAACTGATGCGGGCGTAGTTTCTGATTACGAAATAGCCGCAGAAATGGTTATCGACCATTTGGACTTTGACCATACGGTCAAAATTATTGATTTATCAAAACTGTAGTTTTGCTAATGGTACTAAGCAAGGCTATTTATTAATCCGTACCGAAGGAAAAAACCCATGTTCCAAAAACTGAAAGAAAAGGCTACTGCAGCCAAAATCGCAGGCGGCGCCCTGGTGCTGTCTGGTGTTTCTTCCCCCGCATTTGCTGATGATGCAGCGGATATCGTCGCCAAAGTTGACGGCGCAATGACTAGCGGCGCATCCATTGCAAGTGCCGTTGTCCTGGGCTTGTTTGCAATTTGGGCAATTAAATTGCTCTGGCGCGCCAAATAAGCTGGGGGCAATATGTACCAAGTCGGCGGACAATGTTTTAGATCTAAAACCCAAGCCAATCAGGCGCGGGCGTCCGCCGAATCTGGGAAAGTCTTAGAGCACGCGGGACAGGCGCATTTAGTGACTGTTTCCGCTGTCAATGAAAACAGCGTCACTTATACGCTGCAGCCATTATCAGGCGGCACGCCAACGATAATACAGGCACCGCAGGAGCCGATAGAGTGCCAATTATTAACGGCAGAGGATGGCGCAATGGTAGGGACTGCAATTGCGGCGGGCTGGCTTATTATTTATGGCATCCTATCGTTACTTAATGCGAGGGTAGAAAATGACACCTGATTTTTTTGTAATGCTAGTTGCAATACTGGGGGCTACATGGCTAATAGTTACAAAGCGCTAACCCTGGCGCTTTTTTTGTGCCTGGGCAGTGCAGCAGCCCATGCCGGATACGCGCAAGCAGTCCCCCCCGCAGGCTGGGCAACTGGTGGCGGCGTAGGTGGCACGTTTGGCGGCGCTGCAGCCAATAGCGCAACATTTGCAAATGGCGCAGCAAGAGCAAATGCCATTTTAAATGTGGGTGGTCGCGCTGTAACTATGCCTGCTGCAATGCGTTTTGCTGCAAATGCTCCAAGGATTGCAGCGGCTACGGTATTTTTAAATCCAGCGCTTGCAGGCGGAATCCGTGTGGCTGGCTGGCTTGCTGCTGCTGGTCTTGCTTATAGTGCAGGTTCTGGATTGTGGGAATATCTGGATAATCCAGATAATAATATATTCCCATCAAGTGGAACGAAATATTGTTCTAACTGGTACAATCAAGTTTGTTATTCTTCTATTGAAGAAGGTATTGCAGAAATTTTATCTAGATTTCCTGATGCTCCTGGTTATATAGGTAGTTCTTGTATTGCTTGCGGTAAATATGTTAGCCATTCTGTTGTAACTATTGACGGAATTACTAGGATTCGAGTTTTAAATTTTAGAAATAATTATACTTATACGCAGGAAGTTGCTTTTTATGATTATGGTTTATCTTCTTGTCCTGCTGGCTGGTACGTAACCCCCGCAGGTTGCATACAGAATGCCCCCATGAAAAGCGTTACAGAGGGTGAGTTTGTTGAGGAGTTAACTAGGCATCCAATGCCAGATGAATTGCCGAAAGAAATTCCCGTTCCTGTCGAATTACCCGAAATTGCCCCGGTTTTCTTCCCCACTGGCGACCCTGTACCCAATCCCAAATATAACCCCCAGGCCGAACCAAGCCCCGAGAATCAGCCATGGACACAACCCGGCGTAAGGCTGCAACCTTCACCCACGCCGGATAGCCCATGGCGCATTGATATTCAGCCGCAAAACAGGCCCAAGCCTGACGCCGAACCTATGCCAGAGCCCAAGCCAGAGGAAGGGGGCCCAGGCGACACAACGCCCCCAGGCACGGAGGAAACGCCCCCCGGCCTGTGCGAACAGTACCCGGACATTCTCGCCTGCGCAAAGCTGGAACAGCCCGAAGAAGAAAAACTGCCAGAAAAGGACATTGGCGAACAATTCCAACTCGAAGGCGGATTTTCTGGCGGCGCAGCTTGTCCAGCATTTCCGCAGATTAGAGAATTGCCGGGTTTGTCCTGGCAGCCTTTCTGTGATCAGTTAGCACGCATTAAGCCTTTAGTTCTGGCGTTTGCATGGCTCTCTGCCGTTTTTATTATTCTTCAATACGGGCGCAAATAATGGCCGCACTCATTAAACTGATAATTACCTATGCAATTGTGAGAGCAGTTGCGGCGCTAGGTTTCGCTGTTGTCACTTATGGCGGCGTAACCTACGCAATGAACCAGGGCATAGACCAAATCAAAAGCAGCTATAACAGCATGCCCGCCGAAATATTGCAATTCCTGGCAATAGCTGGAGTCCCTGATTTTTTCGGTATTGTGCTCGGCGCTGTAAATTTTGTTGTTGCTATCCGCTTTATGCGCTCTATTGTCTTTGTGGGGCAGTAAATGATCACGATTATTACCGGCGTCCCCGGTTCCGGGAAAACGGCCCTCTGTGTGGATTTAATAACGCGAGAATATAAAGATCGCATAATCTTTAATGACGGCCTGGATGATCTCGCGTTAGAAAATACGCCAGTGGATGCGATGAAATGGCATGAGGACGTGCCTGACGGCGGTTTAATCATCGTTGACGAAGTGCAAAGAAAATGGAGACCACGCGGCCCCGCTGCAAAGGTGCCTGAGTCCATTGCAGCCTTGGAAACGCACCGTCACCGGGGGATAGACTTCATCGTCATCACCCAGAATCTACGCCTCGTAGATCAGAACGTGCGCTCACTGGCTGGACGCCACCTGCACATAAGAGATACCGGCTTTTTAGGCCGTTGGCTCTATGAGTGGCCCGAAGCCGATTTAAACAACAATTGGAAGCGATGTGAGAATAAAAGACGCTATAAGCTGCCAAAACACGTTTTCAGCCTTTATAAGTCGGCAAGTCTGCATACCAAACCAGTCAGAACAAAGCCAATGGTGCTTTACTTCCTGGCCTTCCTCCTGGTCGCGTTCGTCGTCCTGGTCGGCTTCTTGTACCAGCGGCTAAACCCCGCAAAAGCCCAAGCCGAAACGACCAGCGCGGCTACAGAGGTAGCAGCAGCCGCCCAGGTGCTGCAAGGACTGCAAGAACCGGCCAGCAGCGGCCAGGAAACGGCAAAGCGCCTGATTGATGACCGCGTAGACTGGCTGCCCAGGGTCACAACGCACCCAGAAAGCGCCCCCGCGTATGACGACGTGCGTCAAGTTCGTCACATTCCCCCGCGTCATCGGCGGAATCTGCATGGCGGGCGTCTGTAAATGCTTCACGCAACAGGGCACAAATACCGGCCTATCTCACCAGGACTGTCAGCGGGAAATGGAAAACCCACGGTTTGACGCCTATAGCGTGCCAACGCCCACGCAGGCCCAGGCGCAACCCGTGCAAACCAGCAGCGGGCAAGAGCAGCCCCAGTACAGCACCGCGCCTTACATCGGAACCAAGCTCATAGAGACAAACCACAGGCCGGGAACGCTTTACAACCCGACAAGCTAAACAAGCGGCGCACCTGGGGCCAGTTTTAGGCACTTCCTTCGCCATGCTGCATATTCGATCAGCTTGGCATCTCCTGATGTCTCCTCCGATTTGATGATTTGCAAAACCGTCAACCGCCGGTGCATAGCAACGGTCATTTTTTTTCCCTGGAACATCTCGCCAACCTTGGGCAGTTTTGCTTCCAATACATCAGTGGCAAAGTTAATCGCCATTTGAGCAGCCTTCACCACCTTGGCCAACGCCTGGGCGCGGCTGCGTGCATCCTTGACCCACTGCGGCACCACATTGGCCACAATCCCGGCCAGCTCCTTACGGGCCGCAAAGGGCAGGGCGGCGGCAGCTTTAGCAGCCCGCGTCATGCCCGCGCGAAAAGCCCGCCCAAGGCGCGTAGTCGGGCGCGAAGTTTGCCACTTGAAACGGCCCAGCGGCAAGACAAGCTGCAGCGCCATCGCGTGCGGATAAAGCCTGTAATTTTTCGCAATTGCCATGATGCACCCCTGATAGGTTTACCGGATTCCAAGATTCCGAGCCGGGTCGGTTGGGTCTTGACGCCTTACCCCTTCCCTTATCTTTCACCGTCTTTCCTGAGTTCGTCGCCGTGCCTTTAGCGGTACCAGGGTTCGGGCTTGGAGGGGGGAAGCTTTGTAAAGCGAAGCTTTATGAATACCCCCCGGAAAGCCCGAAAGCGCCGAAGGCGCGGCCCTGGTTTAGCGTAGGCCGAAGAGGCGGCGAACTCAGGAAAGATGGTGATAGGGCGCAGGCTTTGAAGGCGGCAAGACAGGCCCTAGCGTGCTAGGGCCCCCTTTTGCCGTAGGCAAACTAAATAGGAGCGAAGCGACAGAGGGGGAGGCCAAAGGCCGGGGGCAAAGCCCCGCGAAAGGGATAGTTAGTTGACCTCCGCGTCAATCGAGACTATCCGCCACCCTGCCCCCAGGTGCTGGGACAGAACGAACGAAAGAGATTACGTTACCGGGTTCCTGAACGAACGAAGGAGATTACGTTACCGGGTTCCTGAACGAACGAAAGAGATTACGTTACCGGGTTCCTGAACGAACGAAAGAGATTACGTTACCGGGTTCCTGAACGAACGAAGGAGATTACGTTACCGGGTTCCTGAACGAACGAAGGAGATTACGTTACCGGGTTCCTGAACGAACGAAAGAGATTACGTTACAGCTTGCTGAACGAACGAAAGAGATTACGTTACAGGGTTCCAGAACGAACGAGAGAGATTACGTTACAGGGTTCCAGAACGAACGAGAGAGATTACGTTACAGGGTTCCAGAACGAACGAGAGAGATTACGTTACAGGGTTCCAGAACGAACGAAGGAGATTACGTTACAGGGTTCCAGAACGAACGAAAGAGATTACGTTACAGGGTTCCAGAACGAACGAAAGAGATTACGTTACCGGCCCAGCACCTGGGGGCAGGGTGGCGGATAGGCTCGACCGTAGGCCATAGCCCGGTTTTTCGCTTGCGAAAAATTCGCCTTAATCCCCTATGATCACCCCCCCGGAGGTGAAAAAATGGGGCAACAGGATAGGGATTACTGGCGAGAACGTTACACCGAACGCGAACGAACAAGAAACCCGCAAAAGGTCGGATCATCCGACCCCACACACTGGCGCGAAGATGAACTAGATTCCACGCGCCCACCACAAAAACAGCACACAACCAATAGGGGAAAACTCGGCCCATTTCTGGCCGCGTTCCCGTTTTGGGTCTTGCTCGTTTTTGGCCTTTACTACGCTTACAAATACCTGGAGCAGCCACGCAACGCCCCAAGCTGGCTACGCCTGCCAAGCCTGCAACGGCCAGCAGTACAAAAACCCCCGGTATCGCTGGAAGTCGAACGGCTCTACCTGGAAAGCCAGCGTCTAGAGCTGGAACGCCAACGCCTGGAGCTGGAAAAACGCCGCTTGATTTTGGAAAGTCAAGCGGCGCAGCAGCCAAGAATCAGCCAATTTTGAAGAATCGCGCATTGCTTGCCACATCTTGCGGCATTTTGCAATCGTTGAAAACCCTTAACTGTTCCAAAAGTCGCGCATTTTGGCGCTGCAGGGTCACGAGCTGGCCCTGTAAAAGTTGGTTGTGATAGGTAAGCGAAAAATCAGCGGCAGCGCGTCCGAAGCTGCTTTCCCAGTACAGCGCATAGTAGACAGCGCGGGGTGCTTGATTGCAGCGATACCACCGGCGAACGGTGGCGTCAGTCACACCAAAAAAAAGGGCCACCTTGTGAAAAGGTAGCCCAATGTCGTCTAACAAGGTTGCAATCTGCGGCATCCGCCCAAAACTGGGCGCTCTAAATAGCTTTTGCATAAGCTCCAAAACGGGCCGATGCTATCAATTTTGCTATTTTGCGGCGTAGCAGCGAGTAAACATAATACACATTGTGTTTATTTCATCTGCTTGCAAAACATCGGGGAAACGCGCTTTCTTCTGTGCAGTATTAACGTCAGAATCTATAGCTTTGTTTGGCTGGTGAACGGTAACGAGGGGTTCTCATGAATGTGGTGATCTTGGATGACTACCAAGACGCGGTGCGCAAGCTCGCTTGCGTGGAGCAATTGTCCGGCATGCAGGCCAAGGTCTATAACAACGCCGTCAAAGGCTTGGGGCAATTGGTCATGCGCTTGCGCGATGCAGACGCCGTGGTGCTGATCCAAAACCGCACAGCCATTTCCCGGGCCTTGTTGGAAAAGCTGCCTCGCCTGCGGGTGATTGCCATTGCGGGCTTGGCAGGCCCGCATATCGACCTGCAAGCCTGCGCCGACCACGGCGTGACCGTGCTTGAAAACCCCTGTAGCGCCGTGACCGTGGCCGAGCTGACCTGGGCGTTGATTTTGGGTGCCACACGCCGCCTGCCGCAGTATGTGGCCAACTTAAAGCACGGTGCCTGGCAGCAAGCGGGGCTCAAGGCGGCGTCCATGCCAGCCAATTTTGGGCTAGGTGCGCGGCTACAGGGCAAGGTGCTGGGCATTTGGGGCTATGGCCGGGTCGGGCGTATCTTGGCGGGGTATGGCAAGGCTTTTGGCATGAAGGTGCTGGTCTGGGGCAGCGAAGGCTCCCGCACCCAGGCGCTGCGCGATGGCCTGCATGCCGCCAAAAGCAAAGCCGCTTTTTTTTCAACATGCCGATGTGTTATCGCTGCACCTGCGCTTTTGCCCAGATACCACCCACGTGGTGACGCAAGCCGATCTGCTCTCCATGAAGCACACCGCCTTGCTGGTCAATACCGCCCACGCCGATTTGGTGGAGCCGGATGCCTTGGCCACCGCCTTACAACGCGGTACCCCGGGCATGGCAGCGGTCGATGTCTTTGAAGCCGAGCCGATTTTGCAAGGCCACGCCCTGCTGCGGCTGGAAAACTGCATTTGCACGCCCCACATCGGCCACGTAGAGCTGGAAAACTACGAGGCCATGCTCGGTCAAGCGTTTGCGGCCGTGCAGCGCACCTTGCAAACAACTGCCTGCGCATAACGCCCCCACGCCATTGAGAGCCTTCCGTCTATTGGGCCAATGCGTTGTGCAGGGTTTGGCGTATTTCCTGCTCCAGTTGCTGCATGTGTCGTGCAATGACGGCTTGCAGTTGGCGCTCCAGTTGCAAGGCTTGTTCCGCCGTCAAACCGGCAGGAACGCTTGGCACGGCTTGTGCAATAGAAGCTGCCGAAGCAACTGCTGCCGGAGGTTGCGCCACGGCCTGCACTAGCGGCGGTGATAGCTGCGGCTGAGCTGGCGCAGCAGCCGGTGTGGGAGGCTGGGCGTGCTCAACCGCCTGGGTCAAGGTGGGCACAAAGCGTGGGGGCTGGCGCTGGGGGTAGTTGCTGGTCACGGCAAACGGGCTCACTTCTTTCTAGGCCTTGCTCCCAGAGAGCAAGGCGGGCACAAGAAACAACGCGGTTTTACAACACACTGTTTATGCTGCTGTTTTGGCGCGTTCCAGCAGGAATTGCACCAGCAGGCCAACGGGGCGGCCTGTTGCGCCTTTGGCCGTGCCCTCTTTCCAGGCGGTGCCAGCGATATCCAGGTGCGCCCAAGGGGCCGATCCGGCAAAGCGCTGCAGAAATTTCGCGGCAGTGATTGAGCCACCGGCGCGGCCAGCAACGTTGGCAACGTCGGCAAAATTGCTTTTCAGCCCCTCGGCGTACTCATCATCCAGGGGCATGCGCCAGCACGGGTCATGGGCCGCTTGCCCGGCGGCTTGCAGTTGGGCTGCTAAGACGTCTTCGCTGGCGTACATACCGCTGCGCACGCCGCCCAGGGCAATCACGCAGGCGCCCGTCAGGGTGGCTATGTCCACAATGGCTGCGGGTGCAAAACGCTGGGCATAGGTCAGCGCATCGCACAGCACCAGGCGGCCTTCGGCGTCGGTGTTCAAAATCTCGATGGTTTGGCCACTCATGCTGGTGACGACGTCCCCCGGCTTGACGGCTGCGCCATCGGGCATGTTTTCACATGCGGGGATGATGCCGACCACGTTGATGGCCGGTTGCAGCTGCGCCAATGCAGCAAAGGTGCCTAGCACGCTGGCAGCGCCGCACATGTCGAACTTCATCTCGTCCATGGCCGCTGCCGGTTTGATGCTGATGCCGCCGGTATCAAAGGTAATGCCCTTGCCCACCAAGACGACGGGGGCATCGTTTTTACCTGCGCCTTGGTAATGCAGCTCAATGAGTTGCAGCGGTTCGCGCGAGCCCTGGGCCACGGCCAGGAAGGCGCCCATACCCAGCTTGGCCACCTCTTTGGGGCCATGAATCTTGCAGCGCATGCGCGGGGCCTTGGCCAGATCTTGAGCCACTGCGGCCAAATGCGTTGGGGTGGCGTGGTTGGCCGGGCGGTTGCCCCATTCCTTGGCCAGTGTTTGCCCAGCGGCAATGGCCAGGCCCTGCTCAAACGCTGCGCTGGCGCTGCGCTTTTGCGCGACACCTAGGGTGACGCGTGGCGGCGCCGACTGGTCTGCAGCAGCGGTTTTGGTGTGCTGGTATTGGTAGAGCGCCTGCTGCAGCGTTTGCACGGCTTGGGCCACGTCTGGCTGGGGCAAGGCACTCAGGCACAGCACAGCGTGGCGCACGCCGGCTGCTTTGAAATAGGCGGCAGCAGACTGCAAAGCGCTGGTAAGCTCCCGGCCACTGCCCTGCCCTGTGCCCAGCAGCAAAACCCGCCGGGCCTTGACGCCCGCTACCTGGTAGCCGTGCAACTGCTCTTTGGCTTTGGTGGTGATGTCCCCCTGCGCCAAAGCCGCGCCAGCCCATTGGGCCAGGGCGCTGGTGTCGGCCTGCAGTTTTGCCGCAGCGCCTTCGGCCAGCGGCAAAACCAGTAAATCACAGGCGCTGCTGCTGGCAGCGGCCAAACTTAAAGTCTTTAATTCAAAGTTCATAATCCGGGTTTCCCTTGGGTTTTCCAATGTTATTCGATTCATCCATTCGCAAAGAGCTTGCCCGCAGTTTCGGGGCCACCTTGCTGGTGCTGATCACCGTGGTGATGACCATGATGCTCATCCGCATGCTGGGGCAAGCGGCCAAAGGGGTCATCAGCCCCTCCGACGTGCTCTTGATTATGGGCTTTACCGTGCTCGGTTATTTGGCCACGATTTTGACCCTGAGCCTGTTTGTCGCCATGGTCTCGACCCTCTCGCGGATGTATCGCGACAGCGAAATGGCTATTTGGATGAGTAGCGGCCAGGGGCTGGCAAGCCTGCTGGGGCCTTTTGCCCGCTTTGCCTGGCCGATTTTGCTGGCCGTGGTCGGCTTATCTCTGCTGGCCTGGCCCTGGAGCAATGCCCAGATTCTGGATTTGAAAGCCCGCTTTGAGCAGCGCAGCGACCTTGACCGCATCGCCCCGGGTGAATTTCAAGAATCCGCAGACGGCAGCCGCGTGTTTTTCATTGATAAAGAGCGCCTGAGCGATGACGCCGCCAGCAACGTGTTTGTGCTGGAAAACCGCCCCGGTCAGGAAATTTTGACCTCCGCCCAAAGCGCCCATGTGCAAACCGAAGGGGAGTCTCGCTACGTCGTACTGGAACACGGTCAGCGGCTGGAGAGCCGCCTGGCCGAGCAAACCAGCAAGCTCACCCAGTTTGACCGCTATCGCGTGCTGCTCAGCCATGCGGACGCCGAAGGCGCAGCGGCCCAATGGAGCATCCGGGCCGAGCCCAGCCTGGCGCTACTGGGGCACGAGCGCCCGGCTTCCCAGGCTGAACTGGCTTGGCGCATCAGCCAACCGCTGCTGGGGCTGAACCTGGTATTGCTGGCTCTGGGGCTGACCCGGGTGAACCCGCGCGTGGGTAAAAGCAGCAGCTTGATGCTCGCGCTGCTGGTGTTTGTCGTTTACTACAACCTGGTCAACGCCGGGCAAAGCTGGGTGGCTGCCGGACGCATTGGCCCTTGGGCGTTTTTGGGGCTGCTGCACGGCGGTGCTGCCGTGCTGGGCGCGGGGGTGCTGGCCTTGCGGCACCAGCAGTGGACGCTGGGCCAATGGCTGCGCAACCGCACGCAGGGGGCGCAAGCATGAAAGTTTTACGCCGCCTGATCTACCGCGAAGTCATCAGCGCCGTGGTCTTTGTCTCGCTGGGTTTCCTGGCGCTGTTTTTCTTTTTCGACCTGCTCGACGAGATGCGCGACGTTGGCCGTTCGGCAGGCAATACCCTGGGGTATGCCCTGCTGATGGTGGTGCTGGAGCTGCCCAACCACCTGTATGAGCTGCTTCCCATTACCGTGCTGATTGGCACCATCTACGTCATGGCGCGGTTTGCCCAAAGCTCGGAATTCACCATCATGCGCACCAGCGGCATGGGGCCGTGGCTGGCGCTGCGCACCATGGTCGTGTTGGGGCTGGGGTTTGTGCTGTTGACCGGCGTGCTGGGGGATTACGCCGCCCCGGCTGCGCAGCGCCTGGCGCTACAGGCCCAGGCCAAGTACTTGGGCAGCAGCAAATCGGTCGGCAGTACCGGGGCTTGGCTCAAGGAGCGCACGCCCGATGGCCTGATGCAGGCCGTCAATATCCGCGCCATTGACGCCACAGGGCGCTTGGGACGGGTGCGCATTTTCACGTTTGATGCCCAAGGGCGTACCGTGCAGCAGCTGCACGCCAGCAGCGGACACATTCCGCTGGAAGGCGGCCCCTGGCAGCTTCAGGACGTGCGCCGCAAGCAGCTGCACTACGGCGCAAGCACTGGAGACACTGCAGACGATGCCGGGGACGTGCGCATCACGCCTGAGACCCTGGCACTGCTGGACTTTTCCAGCACGATCACCGCCGACATGGCCCTGGCTGCAGCGCACAAGCCTGACCACATGCCCATGCTGGAGCTGTGGCGCTTTGCCCAGCACCTCAAGGCCAACGAACAATCCGCGCAAAAGTACGAAATGGCCTTTTGGCGCAAGGTCTTCTACCCCTTGAGCTGCCTGGTCATGGTCGTGCTGGCCCTGCCCTTTGCGTATCTGCACTTTCGCTCGGGCGGTATCGCTACCTATGTTTTTGGCGGGGTGATGGCCGGTATCAGCTTCTTTTTACTTAACAACGTGTTTGGCTATGCCGGCAGCTTGCAAAACTGGTCACCCCTGTGGAGTGCGGCTGCGCCGGGGCTGGCGTATTCACTGCTGTCCCTGGCGGCTTTTGGTTGGCTGGTCGTGCGGCGCTAGGGATTTCATCCATAACCGCAAACCCTGTTTTCTAGAGTTTGATATTCCAATAGTTCATAATGACGCCCAGTTTTATTCTGGGCGTTTGTTATGAATCTTCATCAATTCCGCTTTGTGCAAGAGGCCGTGCGTCGCAACCTCAACCTGACCGAGGCGGCCAAGGCCATGCACACCTCGCAGCCCGGTGTCTCCAAAGCCATCATCGAGCTGGAGGAGGAACTGGGGGTTGACATCTTTGCCCGCCATGGCAAGCGCCTTAAGCGCGTGACCGAGCCGGGCGAGCACGTGCTGCAAAGCATCGCCATCATCATGCGGGAGGTGGGCAACCTCAAACGCATTGGCGAGCAGTTCAGCGCCCAGGACAGCGGCACCCTCAGCATTGCCACCACCCACACCCAAGCACGGTACGTACTGCCCCAGGCCGTGGCCAAGCTGCGCAGCAGCTACCCCAAGGTACACATCAGCCTGCACCAAGCCACCCCGCACGAAGTGGCCCGGATGGTGATCGATGAGCAGGCAGAAATCGGCATGGCCACCGAGTCACTGTCGGACTACCCCGACCTGGTCACCCTGCCCTGCTACGAGTGGGAACACGTGCTGGTCGTGCCGCGCGAGCACCCGCTGGCGCGTAAAGAGCGCCTGGGGCTGGACGACCTGGCGCTGGAGCCCCTCATCACCTACCACCCCTCGTTTACCGGGCGCAACAAGATTGACGCGGCCTTTACCGCACGCCAGTTGCAGCCACGCATCGTGCTGGAGGCCATTGACTCTGACGTCATCAAAACCTACGTACGCCTGGGCCTGGGCGTAGGCATCGTGGCGGAAATGGCCATGCGCGAAGACCCCGGCACCGACCTGGTTGCCCGCCCCCTGGGCCACATGTTTGGCCAAAGCGTCGCCCGCGTGGCGTTTAAGCGCGGTGCCTACCTGCGTAACTTTGTCTATAAATTTGCCGAAACCTTGAGCGACCGCCTCAGCCGCGACCTGATCGTGCGCGCCATGCAAGGCGAGCACAGCGACTACGGTTTGTAAACCTCCCCCCATTGTGATTTTGCAGTTCCTTAGTTCCTTTTCTCCGCGCCATGACCACCTTGACTGCCACTGCCCACGTCCCTAGCCGCCTGCCCCAGGTTGGCACCACCATTTTTTCCGTCATGTCCGCGCTGGCGCAGCAGCACCAGGCGGTGAACTTAGGCCAGGGTTTCCCTGATTTTGCGTGCGACAGCGCCCTCCTCACTGCCGTTACCAACGCCATGCAGGCCGGGCACAACCAGTACGCCCCCATGCCAGGCGTAGCGGCATTGCGCCAGGTGGTGGCGGACAAAATGGCCCAGCTTTACGGCTGCCGCTACCACCCAGAGACAGAAATCACCGTCACCGCCGGGGCAACCCAGGCCATTTTGACCGCCATCCTCGCCTGCACCCAGCCGGGCGATGAAGTCATCGTGCTGGACCCTTGCTACGACAGCTACGTCCCCAACATCGCCCTGGCTGGTGCCACCGCCGTGCGCGTACCGCTGACCCCGGGCAGCTTTGCGCCGGACTTCGCCAAAATCGCCGCCGCCATCACCCCGCGCACGCGCCTGCTCATCATCAACAGCCCGCACAACCCCAGTGCCACCGTATGGAGCGATGCGCAAATGCGCCAGCTAGAAGCGCTGCTGGCCCCCACCAATATCCTCTTGATAAGCGACGAGGTGTACGAACACATGGTGTACGACGGCCAGCAACACCAAAGCGCCGCGCGCTTTCCTGGCCTGGCCAGTCGCGCGTTCATCGTCTCCAGCTTTGGCAAGACCTTTCACGTCACCGGCTGGAAGGTCGGCACCATCGCCGCGCCCGCAGCCCTGATGGCTGAGTTTCGCAAAGTCCACCAATTCAACGTCTTTAGCGTCAACACCCCGATGCAGGTGGGCCTGGCGCAGTACATGGCTAACCCCGCGCCCTACCTGGAGCTGCCCGCCTTCTACCAACGCAAGCGCGACCTGTTTGCCAGCGGCTTGCACGGCACGCGCCTCAAACCCCTGCCCACCGCAGGCACCTACTTCCAATGCGTGGATATTTCCGGCGTTACCGATTTGGGCGAAGAAGCCTTTTGCCGCTGGCTGATCGAGGAAATCGGCGTCGCCGCCATTCCGCTGTCTGCCTTCTATGGCGATGGCTTTGACCAGCAGGTCGTGCGCTTTTGCTTTGCCAAGGAAGATGCCACCTTGTTGGCGGCATTGGAGCGGTTAAAGAAACTGTAGCGGCTACCGTTTATATTCACTGGTTTTCAACTACTTTTGTTTGTAAATTCTTTTATCTACCAGCGGTAAAAGCTAGGTTTTTGATAGTAATTTGCAATCGCCAGGGCAGAAAGATGCCTTAAAGTTTGTTGTTGAGAATGCTTCTCACAAACAATTGGGGGTTTACACTCCCTGCTTTGTCCTGCTGCATCTCCAGCTTCAGCCAACAAAGGTAGTTGATGACCCTCATGTGTAGAAAAGCGCTGCAGCAAGCGCTCACGACTTCACAGATATTTTCCAAAGCCGAGCCCGCCATGCTCCAGGGCATCGTGCAATATGCCCACCCCGTACAACTGTCTGCCCAGCAGCACCTGTTCATTGCAGGGGATGAGGCGCAGCACTTCTTTTGGATCGAAACCGGGGGCATCACCCTCTACAGCCCCAGCCTGACGGGGGAAGAAAAGACCTTTCGCCTGCTGGGTGCTGGCTCCCTGCTGGCAGAGACCATGATGTACGCCCAGCCTTGCTGCTACCCGCTTTCGGCCTATGCCCACGCCGATAGCCTGCTCTACCGGATGCCGCGCGAGCCGCTTTTGACCTATACCCGCCAATCGGCGGAATTTGCCTTCTCCCTGGTCGAGATCCTGGCCAGCCGCATCACCCAGGCCGTACACCGCATCGACCTGCTGACCATCAACAACTCGCTGCAGCGCCTGGTCAGCTACCTGCTGGACATGCACGCCCAGCAAGGCTCGGCCTGGCTGCAACTGCCGGCCAGCAGCCAGATCATTGCCCGCCAGCTCAACATCACGCCGGAAACCTTCTCGCGCCACCTCTCGCAGCTCAAGCGCCAGGGGTTGCTGGGCCGGGGCCGCAACAAGGAATTGGTGCTGCTGGACATCGCCGGCCTGTGCCACGAAGCCGGCCTGCCCCCGCCCTCCCCCAAAGACCTGCGTCGCCCCATGCCCCACCTGGGGGGCAGCATGTTTGAATGCTGCAACCTGCTGTAGCCAGGGCTTGAACCCTCAGTGGTGATGACTGGGGGAGGACGGCTGTGCCAGCGCCTGCACCTGCTCCAAAGGCTCGGTGCAGCCGGGCTGGCCATCGTCGCGCGGGGTGGACAGCAAGGGGGCGTTGCGCCACAGGTAGGCGGCAAAGCCTGCCACCCAAAGCAGGCCCGCCGCCAGCGTCAGCCCCAGCGCCCACGGCGCCAGGCTGAAATGCCCGGCCAGAAAACGCAGCAGCGCCGATGCCACCAGGGCCAGCGCCGTGGCCGGCACCCAGCGGCTGGTATCCAGCCATTGCCCCGCGTGGATGCGGCCTGCCACATTCATCACGGCGAAGATCGACAGGCCCATGGCCCCCACCATCAGCAAGTGCCGCCCTGCCGAGGGCAGCCAGGGCGCCCCCAGCATGGACAGGCCGATGGCTGCATAGCCCAAGGCCACCAGCCAGTAGCTGGTATACAGAATCAGCGCCCAGCGGTAGAGCAACGGGCGGCCAATGTGCCAGTCGTTGAGCAGGTTGAACATGGCTGCCGCTGCCGCCAGCGTCAGCCAGGCCGTGACCAGATCGCTGCCCTTGAAAAACTCCACCGCGCTGCACAGGCAGATGCAGAAAGTGGCCAGATTGCGCCGGGGTGGCCGCGCGAGGTAGCCCACCGTCCCGTGTTCGGCCAGGTCGGGCTTGCCCAGCTCCACCAGGCGATTGACCACGTTCATGGAAATGCGGCTACCCGCCAGGATGATCAGCACCATCATCAGCCCCACCGCCAGCCGCACCCAGGCCAGCGGATCGCTCCAGTGCCACAGCAGGGCCGCAAAAAAGCCCGACTGCACCAGCAGCAGCGCCAGCAACGCCCAGGCAAAGCTCAGGTGGCCCCGGGCCTGCGCATCGTGGTTCAGCGCCGGCAGCAGCAGCGCCAGCAGCCCAGTGGTAAACAGCAGGTGCGGCAGCGCCACGGCCAGCACGTCCAGCGGCGCAGGCAGCCATGCGGCAATGCCCCAGGCCAGCCGGCCCAGCAGCCACAGCAGCGCCAGCCCCACCAGCCGCCCGGACGGCGGCGGCGCAGTGCCGGTAAATTCCGGGATGGCGGTCAGCAAGAACCCCGCCACGGCGGCGATGCCAAAGCCCACCACCAGCTCGTAGCCGTGCCACAGCGCCACGCCGCCGGGCGGCGCCCAGTTAAGCGGCCACGGCCCGCCCAGCATCAGCAGCCAGGCGGCCATTACGGCGCAGGCCATGGCGCTGCCCGCCAGGAAAAAAGGCCGGAAACCGCACATGAACAACGGCCATTCAGCTATTTTTTTCATACGGCGCACCCTCCCCGGTGCGGTGTCGCATCCTGCGCACAGCAAGGCGTTGCGCTGGCGACTGTTTCCATGTCCATATCCATGTCCGTTGTTTGTGCTTCCTCGTACGCCCCATCCACCGGTGCGGGCGGGACGGGCGCCAAAGGCGGCAGGCCGAAGCTCTCGCGCACGTCCGGCATCTGTACCAGACGGGCCGTGCGCTCGTAAATCCAGGCTTCGCTGCGCTGCTCCTGCGCCAGCGGCACCATGAAGGAGCGCAGCACCCGCCCCGGCTGCGGGGCCATGACGACGATGCGGTCGGCCAGCCGCACCGCTTCCATCAGGTCATGGGTAATCATCAGCACCGCCGTACCGCGCAGGGCCACCTGCTCGCGCAGCAGGCCGTACAGCTCGTGCTTCAGGCCCACGTCCAGCGCGGAAAACGGCTCGTCCATCAGCAGCAGATCCGGCTGCGTCACCAGGGCGCGGGCCAGGGCCACGCGGCTTTGCATCCCGCCGGACAGCGCGTGCGGGTACTTGCCCAGGTCGCCCTCGGCCAGCCCCAGGCGCAGCGCCAGTTGCGCAGCCTGGGTGCGGCGCCGGTGCCCGGGCACGCCCAGCGCCTTCAGGCCCAGGGCGATATTGCCCAGCGCATCCTTCCAGGGCATCAGGCGCGGCTGCTGGAAGATGCAGCCCAGCCCCCGAAAGCTCGACTGCACCTGCCCCTGCGTGGGCGTGAGCAGCCCGGCAATGATGTGCAGCAGCGTGCTTTTGCCGCAGCCCGAGGGGCCGACCAGCGCCAGCGTCTCGCCCGCATACAAGTCCAGATTCACGTCCCGCAGCACATCCTCCAGGGCGTAGCGGTGCGTCAAATGTCTTATCTCCAGTTGCATGGCATGGCCTCCCGCGTTACTGCCGCCAGCGCTCGGCCAGCCGCTTGAACGGCTCCAGCACCAGGTATTCCGCAGCCAGCAGCAGCACCAGAACGGCCAGAATCCAGGCCAGCGAGGCTGCGCTGTCCAGTTGCGCCCGCGTGATCGCCAGCTCTGCGCCCACGCCGTCCGTGGTAGCCAGCAGCTCGGCCATCACCACCACCTTCCAGGCGCTGCCCAGCGCCGTGATCCAGGCCGGAAACAGCCACGACAGCATGTGCGGCAGGTACACATCGGTCAGACGCATCCACCAGGGCAGGCGCAGCACATGGGCCACATCGCGCAACTGGTCGTCCAGCGTGCGGGCGCCCTGCATGGCTGCCGCAAACACCAGCGGCAGGCAGGCGATGAACACGGTGAACACCGGCGTGGCATCGCCCATGCCGAACCACAGCATGGCCAGCACCAGCCAGGCAATCGGCGGCATACCCAGCAGCAGCGTCACCAAGGGGCGCGCGGCCATGGCTGCCGTCATCGACCGGCCCGCCGCCATGCCCAGCACACTGCCCGCCAGCACAGCCACGACCAGCCCGTAAAAGGCCCGCCGCGCGGAAACATGCAGCGGCCCGCCCGCCAGCCCCTCGCGCAGCATCTGCACCAGTTGCTGCATCGTTGCGTACGGGCCGGGCAGCAGCAATGCGCCGTAGTGCTGCGCCCCCCACTCCCACAGGCCGCAAAACAGCAGCAGGCTGACCATCGCCCCCCAGCCGCTCCACAAATACCCCAGCACCGCGCCCAGGCCGCGCAGCGCCCCCCTGGCCACCATTTGGGCAGCCCTTGCCGTTGTCTCCATAGCGGCCTTTCATCAGAAATAAAACCCGTCGTCGGGCAGTTTGCCCCCCACCAGGGCGGGGGCGCTGTCCAGCAGTTGCGTATAGAAAAACTCCAGATCGGGCCGTGCCTGGGCCGCTGTGCGCCAGATGGCCGGCGCCGCCTGCAGGGAATCGGCCACCGCCTGGGGCTTGAGCAAAGGCAGATGGCGCTTTGCCATCTCCCCGCACTCCAGCGGATGGGCCTGGCACCAGGCATGGGCGTCGGCCAGGATGTCGCGCACCTGCGTGAGCAGCGCCGCATCCTCACGCACCGCGCCCACCGCTGCCACGCCGGCCTGGGCAATCTCGGGCGGGCGCTGGAACACCCTGGCCCACTCCTGCTGCAAATCTACGCTGCGGTACAACTGCGGCGCGACCATAGCCACCGGGAACGAGCGCGTCTTGCGCAGCGCCATGGAAATCGCCGGCTCGGCCAGCAAGGCATGTTCCACCTGCCGGGCAATCAAAAGCTGCATCGCATCCAGGGGCGAAGCCACATAGCGCAGCTTGAAATCGCGCTGCGGCTCCAGCCCCTGCTTGCGGGCCAGGAGCTGGAACAGGATGTCCGGCATGTCCGAGCGAAACGGCATGGCAATCTCCTGCCCCTGGAAATCCGCCAGCGTCTGCCACTGCGCATTGCGCGACACCAGCCACAGCATTCCCCACACCGACACGTCCAGCAGCCGCAGCGGCGCCCCCCGGTTGTAGAGATTGGCCGCCACGTTGCTGGGCACCGCCACAAAATCCGCATCGCCGCCCAGCACCAGCGCCCGCAACTGGTCGGGGTTGTTCCAGACCTGGAACTGCACCTGCTCGGCCAGCGGCGCCAGCGCCCCGCTCTCCAGCGCCCGCAGCAGCGGGAAAGACACCGCCGCCATCGGCCCCGCCAGCCGCAGGCGCTGCCGTGGCCCCTGCGCCCGCAGCGGCCAGCTCGCCGCCAGCGCGGCAGAACCTACGCCCACCAGCAGGCGGCGGCGCGGGGGGGACACAGGTGTCGATTGTGTGTGTATTTTTTTCATTAAAAATCCATTCAAATGCTTATCTGACAAGCGCTAGTAGCTCTACTTTTAATCAAAAACTATGCCGCAGCATCATGCTCACCTCGGTTTGCTCGAAGCTGAAGGCCCAATCCACATTGCTGCGGTTGCGGCTGTAGCGCACGCGCAGCTCGGGCGTCAGGCCCGCCACTTTCCAGTTATTTGCGCCGACGCTGCCGATGAATACTTCTTGCTTGTCATAGCGACGCGCACCGAGGAAGCCATCGAACGCATCGCTACGGCTATTGCGCCAGATGCCCGTGGCGTTCACGAACAGCCCGGCCTTGCCCGCAAACCCGTGGTAGACGCCAGCCCGCAGCACCTTGTCGCGGGTGCTGGCCTGGGCCACGGAGTATTTCTTGCGCACAAAATCCGCCCCGCCGTACAGCATCGAGCGGGGCGACAGCGCATAGCTGGCCGACAGCCCCGCCTGGTGCTGCGTGTAGTCGCTGCCACTGGTGCGCCGCCCCTTGTCGGTATGCACATAGCGCTTGGTGTCCGCCGTGGCCCCCAGCCGCCAGCGGCTGCCCACCGCCACCTGTCCTTCCAGTTGCAGGCCGTGCGCCAGATAGTCGGTGTGGCGGTTGCGGTAGAAATGCTCCACATACGGCGTCACGTTCAGGGTGCGCCGAGCATCCAGCCACTGGTAGCCCAGGTACAGCACACTGGTGGCATTGCTGTAATCGCTGATGGCCGCGCCGCCCTTTTCATCCAGGCGCTGGTAATAGCTGCCATAGCTCACCGGGCGCAATTGCAGGTTGTGGTTGCCGCCCAAATGCCAGCGCCGCTGCAAGGCCAGCTCGTAATTGAGCAGCCCGGAGCGAATGGCCTCGGGCATGCGCCGCTCGAACACGCACAGCCCTGCCAGCTCCAGGAAACACGTCACGTCCCCGCTGGCTTGGTTGATATTGCTGTTGTGCCCCAGGCCCACGGCCATGCTGCCGTGCCAGCCGCCGCGCATATCCAGCGCCTGCTGGTACTGCTGCACCAAGTCCTGCACCGTCTGCGGCAGCCCGGCCTGCTGCGCCTGGGTGAAGGCGGCGCGGGCCTCGGTATCCCGGTTGTCCTCGAACAGCAGCCGCGCCAGCTCCAGGGCAATGCGGGCATCCTGCGGCTCGGCTGCTTGTGCCGATTGCATCAGGCGCAGCGCCTGCGCCACGTCGCCCTGCTGACGGGCCAGCAAGGCCTGGGCCATGTGTGCCAGGGCAGGCCGATGGCCTTGCAGCAGGCGGTAGCGGCTCACAAACTCGGCCAGCCGCTCCCACTGGCCGGTGTTGATGGCGATGTAGATCGCTGGCTCCAGCGCCTGCACGGTAGAGGGCACGGCATGCACCTGCCCCTCGTACACCAAGGCCCCCGGCGGGGCTTGCAGCACCAGGCCATCTTCCGGCCCGGCCATGCGCTCGGCTGCCTGGCGCGACTGCTGGTGCAGCAAAAAGCGGGTGTCGTCCTCATCGGCCCGCGCCGTGGGCACAAACAGTGCCAGCGCCAGCAGCAAGGCCAGCGGGCGCAAACGGTTCAATTGGTTCAATTTCTGGTGTGGCATTGCGCTCCCCTTCTGCCCCCATACCCGACAAAACAGCCCTGGCATCCCCTGACACGCAGGCTCTTCCAGGGCCGGGCAACAAAAATGGAGGTCGGCGGAACCGGCCTCCATTTCATTTGGGACTTATTTGCTAAGTTCAGGCATTAGTTGCTGCGGCTGCCACCGAAAGCAACATGGGAGGCAGCGGTTCCGCCACCTGTGTAGATGCCAGCCAGCTCATTGGCATTGTTGTAGAAGCGACCTTCAGCGCCATTGCCAGAGAACTGGCCCGTGCTGTTGATGGCCGCATTGATATTGATGGTGGCGCTACCCGTGCGAGTCAGGCTACCAGTCAGCGCATTAGTCACAGACCCATTGTTGTAGTTGGCCGTCAGCGTGCCGCGATACAAGTTGGGGCTGGTGGGCAAACCACCGGCCAGCACATTGCCCGATGCGTCCGTACCCGTCTGGTTGATACCAATCACGTTGTAATTCACACTGGCCAAATTGGGCGTTGCAGTCACAGCGTTGTCACCCACATACCACACGGTGCGGTCTGCACTGGTCATATTCAGGTTGGTGCCGCTGGCACCCGAAACACGGGGTGCCCATTCACCAAAATACACACCGCTGCCCACGGCCAGGGGGGTGCCGCTGGCATTGGCCGCCTGCCCGATCACCAGACCGCCAAACTGCGGGGCGAAAGACAGGGTGGTGATCTGGCGCACGCTGTTGATTACAAAATTGGACGTGCCCTGGGTGGCCGAAGCCTTCCAAACCTGGGCCACATCAATGGGCAGAGGCAGGCCCATGTCCGTGGCTTTCAAAATGCCGCCGTTGCCACGTGCGGCAATTGCCGTGTTGGAACCCTTGATTGGGCCGTCGGCCAGATCAATGTAAGAACCGGCCCCATTCAATGCCACGCCGGAATTACCGTTGGCGAACATGAAGTGGGTGGAGCTACCCACCGCCACACCGGCGGGCTTGGACGTGCCGCCCTGCACATTCGGCGAAGCCGCCATGGCAGCACCGCTGCCGATCAGAGCCATTACGGAGATGGCGATCATGGATTTTTTCATACAAATATCCTTTAAGTTAAAAAAGTGGAAAAATTTAGGGTTGAACAAAAGGGTGGACTTGTTTTTTACGAAAAACAAGATAAAAATCTTAAAACTTGATTGTCATGCCCACTGTAATGGTGCGACCGGGGCCGGGCAGGGCATTCTTGGACATGGGGTCTAAATAGTATTGATCTGTGAGGTTGACAATATTCAAATTCATTGCCACATTTTTGTTGAATTGAAACTGTGCATACAAATCATGCAACATGATTGACTGCCAATACAGACCTTCCTTTCTGCCATCTTTGAACCAAATTTTGCTGATTTTAGGATCGGCAATCAGGTGATTCAATTGTTTGTTTTCTGCTCTGGCATGGTAAGTGCCGCGCCAGCCAATTTGCAGGCGTTCATTTAACAAGCGCGTTCCCAGATCCATATTGATGGAGTATTTGGGCTGCAAGCTGTTGCTGCTATAAGTTCCAGGAAAGCCCCCTTCCATACAGGTTGGAATACGGTTGTAGAACGGGTCCATGCTGCTGGCAAAATCCTTGTCGCACAATTCCTGCTTCAAACGGTAAGTGCCGCCCAGGCCGCCAAAAAAACGTCCGCTGTCAAAGCGTGATTGCAATTCGATACCTTTGGTCTTTTTCTTGTCGAACTGAATGGTATCCATGTACGCAGTACGGTCGATAAAATCTTTGATTTCTGTATTGAAATAACTGATGCGGGCATCCGCCAGATTTAGGCCAGGGAAAAACTGCGACAAATTATGGGTATAACCAATTTCAAAATTGGTACTGCGCTCGGGCTTGCTGGCACCATAAGCAGCCAAAGTCCCCAAGGTGCCAGCGCCATCGATGACTGTGCTACCGGTCAACTCATAAATATTCGGAAACCGCGTGATCTGCGCATAGCGCACAAAACCGGTGCCGAATTTTCCGATCTTGGCCGTGGCGCTCAATACTGGACTCCAGGCATGGCCCGATTGATCTGCAGCATTTTCCCACGCCTGCCCTTGGCTGACAGTTTCATAAGCATCCTTCGCCTCTCTCTCCAAATATTTCGGCACATCATTACCTTGTGGGTCCTTCATGGTTTCAGAGATATCTATTTCCCCATTGGCAAATGGATTTTTTGAAGAATCCATTTTTCCATTATGGTCTGGAACAAAAATTGCCTGCCTTGAGGAATCGTCATATCTCCAATACCAAGCGCCATCATCTCCCCGCATCTCCAATCTGCCATTACGAAATGCTTCTTGTTCTCGAAAAATTCTATCGTAAGCAACTGGATCATTCTGTGTATCAATCAAATCTTGCCTAAACTTACTCATGATCGCATCGTCTTCATTGGATAGACGCTCCCAATACCCCAAATTCACCCCTATTTTTTTTCTTGCATTGGTATTTCTATTCACAGCCGTATCTTTGCCGGTATAGCGCATATAGCGGGTGCCCGCCGTCAGCGTCAACCAGGGGGTGGGCTGATAGCTTAAATTCATCACTGCAGAATATTCTTTGCGTTCACCAGAGCGCGGACCAAAAAAATCCGTTGTGCGATACATGGTATTCCCATCGGGAACAATCCAGCCACTCCCAATATTTACATTGGTTTGCTCCACTCGGTCATTGAGTTTTTCACGTTGATAATTAACGCCTACCGTTAATTGCAGATTACTGGACAGTTTAATTTGATTGCTTAAATCCAGGCCCGTGCGGTCATGGCTGGTCCATTGCCGCCCACGGGCAACAATGGTTCCATCATGGTCGGGCAGCCACGCACTCCAGTCATATCCAGGGTAATATCCAATAAGATTGTCATATTGATCCAACTGTTTCAAAGTAGCGTCATCAACATCGATAATATAGGGTGAGATACCTGATTGATAGCGAGTGCCGTTGGTTTTGGTATGCCACAGGCTGGCTTCCAGATTCAGCCATTTGGAATCTTCGGGCTTGATTTCATATTCCAGCTTATAGCGGTCTATCTTCATCTGCGAATGCGGTTTTTCAAAAACGAAACGCTGCAGACTGGCAAAATCGGCATTGGGGTTCGCATTCTCATAGGCTTCCCGGTATCCCATCAATAATATTGAAGTGCCTGGTGTGGTCTCGCCAAAATTCATGTCGTTGCGCATAAAGGATAGGCCAATTTTCTGCGCATTGGGGAAATACCAATTATTTTTCAGCAGCGTGGTTTTGCTTTCGCTGGCGGTGTTGTAAACCTCATCGCCAGCACCATACAGTTTGGTGAGGTTTGGAATAAGTGAATCTGTATTGCTGAAATCTAAATAATCATGCCCGGCATACCTGCCAGCATGCTTCTTGCCCGCGTAATAGTTGCCTTGGGTGCGCTTGCTGTACGAGGCCAGAAAATCCGTCATCTCATTGCGCCCGGCAATCGCCAACATGCCGGAATGGCTGTCAAAGTTGAAATTTTCTCCACTACCTTTTCCCCGTGGTGTGCTGGAAAAAGCCACGCTGTCCCCGGTACGCACCGCGTTGGGAATGTTGCGGTAGTCCTGCCCATAGACCCCGTCGGCATCGAACCGGGGCTTGCTGCTGTTGCTGGAGGTGTCGGCCTTCAATTCGATGCCGAAGTTTTTCCCTTCGGGAATGATGTCGCTGGGTTCAATGGTGCGGATATTCACCGCGCCGCCGATGCCGCTTTTGATGCCACGCGACAGCGACGGGCCTTTTTCCACCTCCACGCTGCGGAACAGCGCCGGGTCGGCATAGCTGCGGTTGCCTGCGCCAAACATATGCAGCCAAACGTTGGTGGACTGCTCGGTGCCGTCGATGGTCAGCGGCACGCGCCCTTCGCCGGTCAGGCCACGGATGTTGGGCGTAATCGATTGGCTACCGCGCGTGTCCATGCTGTAGACGCCGTTCATGCCTTTGAACACGTCGCCGGGGTTGGTGGTTTGGAAGCGTTGCAGCTCCTCCCGGCCCTGGTACACGGTGGTGACGTTTTTGTCATACACGTCGTCACGGCCTTTTTCGTCGGCACTGCGCTCGCCGGTGACGGTGACTTCGTTCAAGGTCTTGCTATCCGCCGTGGCCGCGTTGTGCGCCTTGGCACTGGCCGCCGGGGTACGCCAGCCGTCGTCAGCAGCGGCCTGCCCTGCCGCCTGTTCCTGCGCGTATGCCATGCCGGTGTGCAAGCACACCAGTGCCACCGCTGCGGAGATGGCTCCTGCCTTGTGGCGCAAGCTCTCTTTCTTGGCCAACTTATTGATTCTCATTCCTACTCTCATTCAAAAAAATTTAGGGTTTCCGTGGATTGCAAAGGTGCTGCAGCACAAGAAAACGGGATTCTTCCAAATGAGACGCAGAACCGTTCTTGATAATTGTTAAGTTACAAAAAAAATTTATTGGCTGCTTGTTATAAAAAACATAGCTTACAGCGCTTATTTATCAAGCGTTTTATGTTACTTTAACTATGATGTTGTTTATTTTTAAGCGGTAACAGCTACTTTATTTGTAGCGTTTAGAGTGATTTTAGGGTTTTTCCTGATGTTGCAGCCTATTCTTCTTGCTTGCCGAAGTCGCCGCTGCGTACATCGCGCAGGCCGCTGCTGGACACCCGCCTTCGCGGGTGTGACGGTGGGGGAAGGCGGGTGTGACGGAGGGGGAAGGCGGGGGGGGGGCGGTGGGGCGGTGCGGAGATAGAAGAAGCAGACAGCTACGCTTCACCGAGAAACTTCTGGGCCTGCTTGCGCATACCGTCGGCAATCGGCTCCCAGATACGCGCAGGGAAGCCCGCCGGCAGCTGGGCTTGCACGTTGGTCAGGGCGGCATCCACCCGGGCCACCAATCCCAGCATGGCTTCCCACACTTGCGGACCGCCGTTCTTCATGGCCAGCGTCTGCCAATGACGGGCGCGGATGCTGAAAATGTCGTAATGCACGTTTTTCGAGCGCAAGGCCAGGGCCAGATTCACATCGCGCAGGTGCAGTTGCCCCCTGCCCCGGCCAACGTAGGGCCATACGGAAAGCACGTCGTACAACGGCGTCATGGCATAGGCGTTGCCCTGGTGCAGGAAGATGGAGTAGTTCTTGGCGTGGCCGTCGGGTGCAGCCATGAGCCAGAACGCCAGTTGGGTGAGTTGAAAGGCCAGGCGGTCGATGGCTGCATCCATACTGCCTGCCAGCAGCTCCAGGCATTGGGCGGTGGATGGCCCGCCCTCATCTTCGTATTTCAGTCTGGGGGGCAGGCCCAGCGCCTGGCAAAAATCTTCCTGGGGCAGCCGGGCAATCCACCGTCCGCTGTCCATCCACTGGCGATCGAACCGTTCGACGATCAGGACGCGCTGGTCTTGAAAGCTGGCCATTTCCGTATGGGCGATGGGCAGGCCCAGCGCTTCGATGATCTGGGCGCACAGCCATTCGTTTTCGACCGAATCGAACATGTCGATACGGCTGGTGTTGGCGATGACACCCAGCGGCAGTTTGAAGATGTGGGTGCTGGGCGTGGCCCCTTCGGGGCGGCACCACTGGCCGTGCACTCGGGTGAAGGCCGTTTTTTCCTGGGCGCCGGCCAGCGATATGCGAAATGCCGGTGTCTTCTGGTACAGGCGCGGTTGCGCCGGAACGGCATGGAGCGCATCGGCTACCTGCGCTTCGGACAGCGGTTCGTATTCAAGGCGATTCCAGCCCAGCGGCTCCATCTCCTGCGGCAGTAGCTGTACGGCACCGACGCAATCACGGCCAATGGCTTGCAGCAGCGAAAAGGCGTCCAGCGCCTTGGTGCGAAAGCGCTGGCCGATACGGGCGCGGATGCGTTCGCTGTCCGGCAACAGGTTGTCGAAGTAGTTGGCGACGATTTCGCCTTTGATCTGAAGCGTGCGGGTGATCGGCAGGGACAGGGAGAGTGGCCGGGATTTTTCCGACTCCAGCCAGGACGGCGCATAGCTAAAGCTGTGGCTGCCCCGGCTGACGTGCCAGGTTCCGACCTTCTCGCCATTCATCCAGGCGTCGAGCGCCGCCATTACCAGGAACCCTTCTTGGCAGGAATGACGATGTTGCGCGGTGCAGGCTGCGCTCTGGTGCCTGGCGTGTTTTCCATGACTTGGGGCACTTGGGGCGAAGGTGGGGGTGGCAGCTCCTGCCTTGTCGGTACAGGGCGTGCTGTTGCCTGCGCCGTATCATCGTCTTGAATCAGCAGGGAAGCATTCAGCGCGGACAGCAGCCGCAGCAATTGCTCTACGCTGACGACGCCGGGATTACGCTCGATTTCCGCGATCCGCGCTTGCCCCAGGCCCAGTAATTGGCCCAATTGCGCCTGCGTCAGGCCGCGCTGCTTGCGCAGGGCACGCAGGTATTCGCGTAATTGATTAGGGACGTGGACAGGCAAGTGCATGGTGTTCTCATCGGCAATATATTCCCCTGAACCAATATTTGCAAATTAATTGCTTGGGTACATATTTTATGGATTCCAGCCACAGCCTTGCCAAAGACACCGCCGCGTACACGGCCCACGCCGCTGCTGGACACCCGCCTGCGCGGGAATGACGAGGGAGAGTGCGGGAAGGGCTGCGAAAAAAGACTTGGCCTGAGCGTCACAGCAGCACGATGTCGTACTGCTCCTGCCCCAGCCCGGCTTCGGCTTGCAGGGAGATGGGCTTTTGGATGAAGTCGCTCAGGCCCGCCAGATGCTGGCTTTCTTCTTCCAGCAGCAGGTCAATCACGTCGGCGTGGGCGACGATGCGAAATTCCTTGGGGTTGAACTGGCGCGCTTCGCGCAGGATTTCGCGCAGGATTTCATAGCACACGGTGCGCACGGTCTTGACGCTGCCCTTGCCCTGGCAGGCGGGGCAGGGTTCGCACAGCATGTGCGCCAGCGATTCGCGGGTGCGTTTGCGCGTCATCTCCACCAGGCCCAGGTGGGAGAAATTGCCCGCCATGGTCTTCACGCGGTCGCGGGCCAGTTGTTTCTTGAATTCGGCCAGCACCTGCTCGCGATGCTCCTCGTGGGCCATGTCAATGAAGTCCACGATGATGATGCCGCCCAGGTTGCGCAGGCGCAGTTGCCGGGCAATGGCTTGGGCCGCTTCCAGGTTGGTTTTGAAGATGGTGTCGTCAAAATTGCGGGCGCCGACAAAGCCGCCGGTGTTCACGTCCACGGTGGTGAGCGCCTCGGTCTGGTCGATGATGAGGTAGCCGCCGGACTTCAAATCCACGCGTTTGCCCAGCGCCTTGGTGATTTCCTGGTCGATGGCGTAGAGGTCGAAGATGGGCCGTTCGCCTTTGTAGAGCTGCAATTTTTCTGCCGCACTGGGCATGAATTCGCGGCCAAAGGCCAGCAGCTTGTCGAATTGCTCGCGCGAGTCGATGCGGATGCTGTGGGTGTGCTCGCCCACCAGGTCGCGCAGTACGCGCTGCAGTAGGCTGAGGTCTTGGTGCAGCACCGACAGCGGTGGCAGCGTTTGGGCGCTGCTTTTGATTTGCGCCCAGGTTTTGCGCAGGTAGGCAATGTCCTCGGCCAGCTCGGCGTCGGTGGCATCTTCCCCATTGGTGCGCAGGATGAAGCCGCCGCACGGCTCCTGCGGGCAACTGGCCTGGGCCAGGGCCTGCAGGCGTTTGCGCAGGGCGTCGCGCTCGTGGACGGGGATTTTTTGCGAGATGCCGATGTGGTCATCCTGCGGCAAGAACACCAGCAGCCGCCCGGCAATGCTGATTTGCGTGGACAGGCGGGCACCTTTGCTGCCGATGGGGTCTTTGATGACTTGCACCAAGATGGGCTGGCCCTCGAACACCTGGCGCTCAATGGGCTCGGGTGCTTCGCGGGTGAACATGGGCGCTTCGCCCCCCTCCTGGCGGTGCCAGACGTCAGCCACGTGCAAAAAGGCGGCGCGCTCCAGGCCAATGTCGATAAACGCCGACTGCATGCCGGGCAGCACCCGTGCGACTTTGCCTAAATAGATGTTGCCGACCAGGCCGCGCTCCAGGGTGCGCTCCATGTGCAGCTCTTGCACGGCACCGCTTTCGACAATGGCGACGCGTGTTTCCTGGGGGGCCCAATTGATAAGAATGTCTTGTTGTTGCATGAAAAGGCTGGGGGAAGGCATGAATCGGTCGATCATGCCTGAAACCCGCCGCCTTTTTTTACGCCACGGCTTGCAGTGCGGGGACAAGCGCTTAGCCCGCGTGCGCGGCCACCTGCCCTGGGTAGAGCTGTGCATGCAGGCGCACCACGTGGCCGATGATGATGAGCGCCGGGGCCTTGATGCCTTCGTCCTGCGCCAATTGCGGCAGTTGCGCCACGGTGGCGGTCACGCAGCGTTGGTTGGGTAGGCTGGCGCGTTCAACCAGTGCCGCTGGCGTGTCGCCCGCCATACCGTGGGCCAGCAGCTCGCGGCAAATGATGGGCAGGGTGCCAATGCCCATATAAATCACCACCGTCTGGCGCGGGCGCGAGAGGGTTTGCCAGTCCAAGGCCACCTCATCCTTGCCGCGCAGGTGGCCGGTGGCAAAAACCAAGGTGGCGGCGTAGTCACGGTGGGTCAAGGGGATACCCGCGCAGGCACCGGCCCCTTGCGCGGCGGTGATCCCGGGGATGACCTCAAACGCAATACCTGCCTGGGCCAGGGCCTGGGCCTCTTCCCCACCCCGGCCAAAGATGTAGCCGTCGCCCCCTTTCAGGCGCACCAGGCTGCGCCCGCTGTGGGCCAGGCGCACCATCAAGTCGATGATGGATTCCTGCGACAAGGTGTGGTGCGAGGAGACTTTGCCCACGTAAATCAGCTCTGCCTGCGGGTGCACCAGAGCCAGCACGTCTTTGCTGACCAGGTTGTCGTACAGCACCATTTGCGCTTGCCCCAGGGCTTTGGCGGCGCGCAGCGTCAGCAAGTCGGCTGCGCCCGGGCCTGCGCCGACCAGGGTTACATGCCCTGGCCCGCTGTGCTCGGCACTGGGGGTAAACCAGCGTGCATCTTCAACAAAATCCATGGTGTTTTCCTTGTTGGCAATATGGTGATCGCATTGTTCTGAGATTTGTGGCAAGCGTCCTTGAACCAGTTCAAGGACTAATCCCTATTGCCACGGCACGATTGTGGATATGAATTGTTCCAGAACTGCACAGGCAGTTTGGCTTTAACCCGAGGACTTGCCATGACCGCTGCCTTATTTTCCCGCTGGGCCTGCGCTTTTGCCGCCGTGCTGGGTACCAGCCTTGCCTGGGGGCAAGGCAGTGCCCCTACGCTGGAGCGGCAACACGAACTCACCCGCATGGTGCGCCAGGACTGCGGCTCCTGCCACGGTATGCGTTTAACGGGCGGCCTGGGCCCGGCGCTGACTGCCCAGGCACTGGCGCACAAGCCCCCGCCCTATTTGCAGGCCGTGATTTTGCAGGGCATCCCCGGCACCCCCATGCCCGGTTGGAGCGCCATGCTCTCTGCGCCCGAGGCACAGTGGATTGCAGAGCAACTTTTCCAAGGTTTCCCCGAAGAACACAGGAGTGCTGAATAAATGCAACGCCGCGCTTTACTTTCCCTGACCGCTGGTGCCGCCCTGCTGACTGCAGGCTGCGCCAATACAGCCGCCACTACGGCCACCAATACCTCCGTATCTCAAGCTACCCCTGTGCAGGGCACGGGGGATTTGGGCGTCATCATCGAACGCGCCCAAGGGGCCTTGACGCTGGTGAACACCACCAGCCGCGCCATCATTGGGCGGATTGAGGGTCTGGGCGATTTGTCCCACGCCTCGGTGGTGTTTTCGCGCGATGCGCGCTACGCCTTTGTCTTTGGGCGCGACGGGGGGCTGACCCGCGTGGACATCCTGGCCCAGCGCATCACCCACCGCGTGATGCAGGCGGGCAACTCGATTGGCGGGGCCATCAGCGCCGATGGTTCGCTGGTGGTGGCGCAAAACTACACCCCCGGCGGCATCAAGGTGTTCAATGCCGCCACGCTGGAGCTGCTGGCCGACGTGCCCGCCACCATGCCGAACGGCGAACGCTCGCGCGTGGTCGGGCTGGCTGATTTGCCCCAGCAGCGCTTTATCTACAGCCTGTTTGATGCAGGCGCTATTTGCATTGCGGACTGCAGCAACCCGCGCCAGCCCACCATCACCACGCTGGAGAACATTGGCAAGCAGCCGTATGACGCCCTGCTCTCGCCCAATGGCCGCACCTATATTGCCGGGCTGTTTGGCGAAGATGGCTTGGTCATGGTCGATCTGTGGGCTGCACAGCCGAAGGCACAGCGCATTCTGGGCGGCTACGGGCGCGGCGAGCAGCCCCTGCCTGTCTACAAAATGCCCCACCTGCGCGGCTGGGCCATTGCCGGCAACCACGCCTACCTGCCCGCCGTGGGCCGCCATGAGGTGTTGATCGTCGATACCACCACCTGGCAGGAAGTGGGCCGCATCCCGGTAGCAGGCCAGCCCGTATTCGTCATGGCTCGCCCAGATGGCCGCCAGGTGTGGGTGAACTTCTCGGTGCCCGATTACCACCGTGTGCAGGTGATTGATACGCCCAGCCAGCAGGTGGTGCAAACCATTGAACCGGGCAAGGCTGTGCTGCACATGGAATTCACCCCCCGGGGGGAATCGGTGTGGATCAGCTGCCGCGATAGCAACCAGGTGCAGATCTACGACACCCACACCCGCCAGTTGCAGGCCAGCCTGGATGTGGATGCACCCAGCGGCATTTTCTTTACCGCCCGCGCCCAGCGCATGGGGTTTTAGGTATGGGGGCAGCGCATCACTCCCTCAGCCCACCGACGCTGGCCTTGCTCAACCACTGGCAGCGGGGTTTTCCGCTGGTGGAGCACCCGTTTGCTGCCATCGCCCAAGCAGAAAACCTGGCGCCAGCGCAGGTGCTGGCCACCTATACCGACTTGCAATCTCAAGGTTTTTTCAGCCGCATTGGCGCGGTGTTTGCTCCTGGGGCTGGGGGGGCTTCCCTGCTGGCTGCCATGCAGGTGCCGCCTGCGCGGCTGGATGCGGTGGCGGCCATCGTCTCTGGCTTCGCCGGGGTGAACCACAACTATGAGCGCGAACACCTGGTGAATCTGTGGTTTGTCGCCACCGGTAGCGACACGGCCCAGGTCGAGCAACTGCTGTGCAGCATCGAAGCTGCCACCAATTTACCCGTGCTGCGCCTGCCCATGGTGCGCCCCTACCGCATCGATACCGGGTTTGACCTGCGCCAAAGCCAGTCCACCGCCCAAGGCGCTACCCACTGGGCCAGCCGCCCCCTGGCTGCTGCCGACTGGCCGCTGGCCGCCTTGGCCGAGCAAGGCTTGGCGCTGACCCCCACACCCTATGCCGATTGGGCCACCGACCTGGGCTGCAGCACTACTGATGTGCTGCAGCGCCTGCAAGCCTGGCTGGATGGTGGGCTGATGAGCCGCTTTGGCGTGGTGGTACGCCACCACGAACTGGGCTTTGCCGCCAACGCCATGACGGTGTTTGACGTACCCGCGCACGCCGTAGATGCCTGTGGCCTGGCGCTGGCGCAGGTGCCGGGCATCACCCTGGCCTACCAGCGTGTGCGCGTGCCGGGCTGGAACTTCAACCTGTACTGCATGGTGCATGGGCGTGACCGCGCCGCCGTGCAGCAGACGGTGGCCGGGGCCATCGACCACGCGCAACTGGCCGCCTACCCCCGGGCTACGCTGTTTTCCCTGCGCCGTTTTAAGCAAACCGGGGCGCGGCGGTTTACCAATACTCCCACCGTCACACCCGCGAAGGCGGGTGTCCAGCGACAGCGTCCATTGAGCGCACTGGATTCCCGCCTTCGCGGGAATGACGGGGAGAAATAGTAAAAATGATAGCTTTCACCGCTTGATATACCTTAATTTCAGAATGTTTTATGCCTTGAATCCTTATATATCCAGCGCAAGCAGATATTAAATTTGTACCAGACAAGCACTATGCCCACTCCCCCTCCCACCCTTCTGGGTCTGACGCTCGACGATGCCCTGCTCATCAACCACCTGCACGGCGGCTTTCCGCTGGACGACCGGCCCTTTGCCACCGTGGGGGCGCAACTGGGCTGGAGCGAAGAACGCGTGATTGAGCGCCTGCACCAGCTCTTGGCCCGGGGCGTGCTGACCCGCTTTGGGCCGCTGTTTCAAATTGAACGCGCTGGCGGCCAGTTTGTGCTGGCGGCTATCGAGGTGCCGCCCGAGCGTTTTGAGGCGGTGAACACCATCGTCAACAGCTTTGCCGAGGTGGCGCACAACTACCAGCGCACCCACCGGCTGAATATGTGGTTTGTGGTGGCCGCTGAAACCCCGGCCCTGGCGCAAGAGGCGCTCCAGCGCATTGAAGCGGCCACGGGCTTGACGGTGTACGCCTTCCCCAAGGAGGAAGAATATTTTGTCGAGCTGCGCCTGCCCGCCCAGGCCAGCCAATAGCCAAGAAGAACAAAGCACAGCAAAGGAAATGACGATGGCCTTGACGGATTTTGACCGCGCCTTGATCGCCGCCACCCAAGGGGGCCTGCCCCTGGTGGCCCGCCCTTACGAGGCGGTGGGCGCAATGCTGGGGGTTACGGGCGAGCAGGTGCGCGAGCGCCTGGCCAGCATGTTGGCCAGCGGCCTGATTCGCCGCATTGGCGCGGTGCCCAACCACTACCGCCTGGGCTACACCGCCAACGGCATGAGCGTGTGGGACGTGGACGATGCCCAGGTCACCGCGCTGGGGCAAAAAATTGCCCTGCTGCCCGGCGTTTCGCACTGCTACCGCCGCCCACGCCATCTGCCGAACTGGCCGTTTAACCTGTTTGCCATGCTGCACGGCACCAGCCGGGAAGCGGTGCAGGCCCAGGCGGAGGAAGTGGCCGCCATTTTGGGCAGCGCCTGCCGCAGCCACGATATTTTGTATTCCACGGCCATTTTGAAAAAAACCGGCCTGCGTCTGAAAAACTAGGCAAGAAAGGCACCCCCCTATGTTCCGTATCAGCCAATACATGCGCGAACTGGCGCAGGCCGAGCAAACCGGCCACTACCCCGAGGTGCGCGAGCGCAAAGCCCGTGGCCCGGTCGTGATCTGGAACCTGATCCGCCGCTGCAACCTGACCTGCAAGCACTGCTACGCCCTGTCCGCCGACCACGACTACGTCGGTGAACTCACCCTGCCAGAAGTATTCACGGTGATGGACGATTTAAAAGGCTTTGGCGTGCCTGCGCTGATTTTGTCGGGCGGCGAGCCGCTGCTGCGGGCGGACATCTTCGACATCTCCGCCCGGGCGCGGGAGATGGGCTTTTACACCGGCCTGTCCACCAACGGCACCCTGATCGACCGGCCCCTGGCCCAGCGCATCGCCCAGGCCGGGTTCGACTACGTGGGCATCAGCCTGGACGGGCTGAAACCCACGCACGACAAGTTCCGCCGCCTAGACGGCGCGTTCGACCGCAGCCTGGCCGCCGTGCGCTTTTTGGGCGAATTTGGCGTCAAGGTGGGCCTGCGCTTCACCATGACGGCGATGAACGCCCACGACCTGCCCAACCTGCTGCAACTGATGAAAGACGAAGGCGCGAACAAGTTTTATTTTTCGCACCTGAACTACGCCGGGCGCGGCAACATCCACCGCGATAAGGATGCCCACCACCAGTCCACCCGCGCCGCCATGAATATGCTGTTCGACCGCGCCTGGGCGGACGCGCAGGCCGGCTGCATGGACGATTACGTCAGCGGCAACAACGACGCCGACGGCCCCTTCCTGCTGCACTGGGTGCGCCAGCACCTGCCGCAATGGGAAAGCGCCATGATCGAGCGCCTGACCCGCTGGGGCGGCAACGCCAGCGGGCAGATGGTGGCCAATATCGACAACCTGGGCCATGTCCACCCCGACACCATGTGGTGGCACCACGACCTGGGCTGCGTGCGCGAGCGCCCCTTCTCGGAAATTTGGCAAGACACGTCCGACCCGCTGATGGCCGGGCTCAAACAACACCCACGGCCCGTCGAAGGGCGCTGCGCCGCCTGCAAGTATTTGGCGATTTGCAACGGCAACACCCGGGTGCGGGCCCAGCAGCTCACCGGCAACCCCTGGTTTGAAGACCCCGGTTGTTACTTGAGCGACGAAGAGGTGGGCGCAGCCAGCACGCCGTTTGAAGCCCCGGCCACACGTTCCTCCCGGACTTCTTCCGCCGCGCCCTCCCCCACGTCCTCTCGCATCACCCGCAGCCGTAGCCCGGAAACTGACCATGCGTAAATTACTCACCCCTTTATTCGGGCTGGCCTTGACCGCCCTGGCCAGCGCCGCTGTGGCACAAACAGCAGCGCCAGCCGCCACCATCAACGCCGCCGCGCTGTACCAACAGCACTGCGCCAGTTGTCATGGTGAGCAACGCACCGGCCTGATGGGCCCGGCCCTGCTACCCGAAAGCCTGGAGCGTACCCGTGCCCCCGAAGTGCTGCGCGTCATCAAAGAAGGCCGCCAGGCCACGCAGATGGCAGGCTTTGCCGACCAGCTCTCCGACGCAGAAATTCAGGCCCTGGCCGACTGGATTCGCACCCCGGTCGTGCCCGCACCGCGTTGGACAGCTGAGGACATTACCGCTTCACGCATTGCTACCCCCTTACCCGCAGGTACGCCCGATACACCGCTGTGGCAGGCCGACCCGATGAATCTGTTTGTCGTGGTGGAAGGGGGGGACCACCATGTCTCGCTGCTCGATGGCGACAAATTTGAGGTCATTCAGCGCTTCCAGAGCCGCTTTGCCCTGCACGGCGGGCCGAAGTTCACCCCAGACGGGCGCTACGTCTTCTTCGGCTCGCGCGACGGCTGGATCACCAAGTACGACCTGTACCGCCTGCAAGTGGTAGCCGAAGTGCGGGCGGGCCTGAATATGCGCAACGTGGCCATCAGTGGCGATGGCCAATGGGTCATGGCCGCCAACTACCTGCCGCACACCCTGGCACTGTTTGATGCGCATTTGAACCTGGTCAAAACCTACGACGCCAGCACGCTGGACGGTAAAACCAGCTCGCGCGCCTCGGCGGTGTATGACGCGACGCCGCGCAACAGCTTTGTGGTGGCGCTCAAGGACATTCCGGAAATTTGGGAAATTTCCTACGACAAAAACGCCGCACCGATTTATGACGGGCTGGTACACGACTACAAAATGCAAGAGGGCATTGCCAAGCCCGGTTTCCTGAACGTACGCCGCACGCCGCTGAGTGAACCGCTGGACGACTTCTTCTTTGACCAAAGCTACGAGCACGCCTTGGGCGCTACCCGCCCGCGCAAGGGTGATGGCCAAGCCAGTGCCCAGGTGGTGAACCTGGATGCACGGGTAAAAGTGGCTGACCTGCCCATTGCCGGCATGCCGCACCTGGGCTCGGGCATCACCTTTGCCTATCAAGACACCACGGTGCTGGCCAGCCCCAACCTGGGCGGCGGGGTGATTGACGTGATCGACATGAAAAACTGGCAGACGCTGCGCTCCATCCCCACGCCCGGCCCCGGCTTTTTCATGCGCAGCCATGAAAACACGCCCTACGCTTGGACGGATTCGATGATGAGCCCCACCGGCAAAGATACGTTGACCATCATCGACAAGCGCAGCCTGCAAGTCGTGGCCCAGGTGCGTGAGCCTGGGAAAACCCTGGCACATATCGAGTTTTCCCGGGATGGACGTTACGCCTTAGCCAGTGTATGGGAAATGGATGGGGCTATCATCGTCTTCGACGCCCGTAGTTTCAAGGAGGTTAAGCGTCTGCCCATGGTCAAGCCCGTAGGCAAATACAACGTATGGAACAAGATCTCACGCAGCGAGGGCACCTCGCACTGAACACCGCCACATCCGCCCCCACCTTTACCGACGCTGGCCCCCCGCCAGCGTCGGCACATGGGGCTGCTGAAGATGATGAGGCGGTGCTACCCGGAGATTTTGTGATCTGGCTGCTGGTGCTGCTGGAGCTGACGACGTTTGCCATCCTGTTCATCGGCTTTGCTGGCGCGCGCATCATGCAGCCCGAAGTATTTGCCGAAGGCCAGGCCAAGCTGGAACTGTGGTCGGGCGCCATCAATACCGTGCTGCTGGTCAGTGCCAGCGCCTGCGCGGCCTGGTCAGTGCACGCGGTGCGCACCTACCGCAACGCCTTGGCCGCCCGCATGCTGCTGGCCGCCACCGCCTTGGGCACCGGCTTTTTGCTGGTGAAAAGCTCCGAGTACTGGCGCAAATGGCAAGAAGGGCTGGACTTTGCCGGCAACACCTTTGACATGCTGTACGTGTTCCTCACCGGCTTTCACTTTCTGCATGCGCTGGTGGGCTGCATCTTGTTTGTCCTGGTCTACCTGCCGACCAAGCGCGGTAAATACACCCCGGACAACTGCAGCACGCTGGAGACCGTCACCGTCTTTTGGCACATGGTGGACCTGCTGTGGATGATTCTTTTCCCGCTGGTGTACGTCTTGCGTTAACTTTTCATAGCTACTAGCGCTTATGCAGCAAGGGCTAGAGCCAAAAAATAGGAGATTTTTATATGACTGACGTACGTATCAACGTAGTCTGGGCCGTGCTGCTCAGTGCCACGGCGCTGACTTGGTGGCTGGGGGAATACAACGGCCTGGGCGGCGAATATGCCCGCATTACGGCAGCGACGGTGCTGACCCTGTCGGTAATCAAGGGCTGGTGCATCGTGCAGGACTATATGGAACTGCGCCGGGGCCCCAAGCTGTGGCGCTTTCTGATGCTGGCCTGGGTGATCGTGATGGCGCTCATACTTTTTGTCGGTTTTTTTTGGTATACCCTTAAGTACTAATCTCTAGGTTTCTTGATCAAGTTCAAGGTTTTTTTTCTTTTTAAAGATGAAGATCAAAGTGTTCTTTTAAGAAGGAGGGCTTACGCATGAGCCAAGCACACAGCGGGTTTACCAAACAAATGGCCCGCAACATGTTCTACGGAGGCGCAGTCTTTTTCGGACTCGTGTTTGCCGGGTTAATTTTTGACAGTGAGCAGCGCATTCCAGAGCGCTCGAACGCACAAAACATCACCGAATCGGTGGTGCGCGGCAAGCATGTTTGGGAAACCAACAACTGCGTAGGCTGCCACTCGCTGCTGGGTGAAGGTGCGTACTTTGCGCCAGAGCTGGGCAACGTCTACAAGCGTCGTGGCCCGGACTTCATCAAGGCCTGGATGCAGGCCATGCCCACAAACGCCCCTGGCCGTCGCCAAATGCCGCAGTTCAACCTCAATGAACAGCAGCTCGACGATCTGGTGGAATTCCTGAAATGGACAGGCGAGATCAATACCGAAAACTGGCCGCCCAACATTGAAGGCTGAGCGAGGGAGAAAAGAATATGAGTAACCAAGTCTTGAAATACAAAAGCCAGTCGGTTGCCAAGCTGTACTTTATTGCAGCCTTGGGCCTGTTTGCTGGGCAGATCATTTTCGGTATCACCCTGGGTCTGCAATACCTGATTGGGGATTTGTTCTTCCCCTACATCCCCTTCAACATCGCCCGCATGGTGCACACCAACCTCTTGATCGTGTGGTTGCTGTTCGGCTTCATGGGCGCGGCCTACTACATGGTGCCTGAAGAGGCCGAGACCGAGCTGCATAGCCCGGCCTTGGCCATTGCGCTGTTCTGGATCTTCCTGGTCGCCGGCGCTGCCACCATCCTGGGCTACCTGCTGGTGCCGTACTCGCGCCTGGCTGAGCTTACCGGGAACAACATCTTGGCCACCATGGGCCGGGAGTTCCTGGAGCAGCCCCTGCCCACCAAGGTCGGTATCGTCATCGTCGCCCTGGGCTTTCTCTATAACATCAGCCTGACGGTGCTCAAGGGCCGCAAGACCAGCGTCACCACCGTGCTGCTCATGGGTCTGTGGGGCCTGGCGATCTTCTTCCTGTTCAGCTTTGTGAACCCGGAAAACCTGGTGCGCGACAAGATGTACTGGTGGTTTGTGGTGCACCTGTGGGTGGAAGGCGTGTGGGAGCTGATCCTGGCGTCGCTCTTGGCCTACGTGCTGATTAAAACCACAGGCGTGGACCGTGAAGTGATCGACAAGTGGATGTACCTGGTCATCGCCTTTGCCTTCATCTCGGGCATTTTGGGCACGGGCCACCACTACTTCTTCATCGGCATGCCGGGTTACTGGCTGTGGCTGGGTTCGGTGTTCTCTGCGCTGGAGCCGGTGCCCTTCTTCCTGCTGGTGCTGATGGCCTACAACATGGTCGCCCAACGCCGCCGCAACCACCCCAACCAGGCCGCCATCCTGTGGGCCAAGGGCACTGCCGTGCTGGGCTTCTTCGGCGCTGGCGTGTGGGGCTTCCTGCACACCCTGGCTCCGGTGAACTACTACACCCACGCTACGCACTGACTGCCGCCCACGGCCACTTGGCTTTCTACGGCGCCTATGTGTTGGTGGTGATCACCATCATCAGCTACGCCATGCCCTACCTGCGTGGGCGCACGGCCAATAGCCTGGCTGCCCAATCGCTGGAGAAAAAGAGCTTCTGGGTCATGTCGATCGGCATGTGCGTGATGGTGCTGGCCCTGACCGTGGCCGGTGTGATGCAGTCCTACCTGCAGCGCTGGTTGCCTGAAGGCCAGGCCCTGTCCTTCATGGCCGGCCAAGACGAGCTGCGCAGCTACTACTGGCTGCGTGTGGCCGGTGGCGTGACTTTCCTGATCGGTCAGCTCATGTACTTCGCCAGCTTCTTTGTCGGCGGCGAGCACGCCTCCAGCGAAAACGCCAAGCTGCAAGCAGCTTAAAACCGCGTCCCCCCTGTTAAACGGAGAACCCAACCCATGGACCACAGCGATACCAGCAAACTGCACACAGCCGCGCAGCAGACCCCTTACTACGCCGAGCAAGGCGGTGAGGCGGCCCTGTTTGCCCACGCTTTTGAGCAGAAACTGCCGGTGCTTATCAAAGGGCCCACGGGTTGCGGCAAAACCCGTTTCGTCGAACACATGGCAGCCCGGCTGGGGCGCCCCCTCATCACCGTGAGCTGCCATGACGACCTCTCTGCTGCCGACCTGGTGGGCCGTCACCTGCTCACCGAAGGCGGCACCGTCTGGTCAGACGGCCCACTGACCCGCGCCGTCCGCCAGGGCGCTATTTGCTACCTGGACGAAGTGGTCGAAGCGCGTAAAGACACCACCGTCGTGCTGCACCCGCTGGCCGACGACCGCCGCGTGCTGCCCATTGAGCGCACAGGCGAACAAATTGCCGCTGCCCCCGGCTTCATGCTGGTGGTCAGCTTCAACCCTGGCTACCAAAACGTGCTCAAGAGCTTAAAGCCCAGCACGCGCCAGCGGTTTATTGCCCTGAATTTTGATTACCCCCGCCCCGAGGTGGAGCTGGCCATCGTCCAGCACGAAGCCGGGGTGGACGAACGCACCGCCCACCAACTGGTGGGCCTGGCGCAAGCCCTGCGCCGCCTGACCGAGCAGGACTTGGAAGAAACCGTCAGCACCCGCCTACTGGTCATGGCCGGGCGCTTGGTCGCCAGCGGCATCAGCCTGCAAACGGCCTGCCAAGCTGCCGTGATTGATGCGCTGACCGACGATACCGACACCGCCGCTGCCCTGGCCGAAGTCGCCAGCGCCGTCCTTGGGGACGCGAATGGCAATGTCAATGGCAACGGCAGCGCCAAAGCTTAAGTTTTAAAAATATAGATAGCTGTTTGCGCAGCATCTACAAGGCTTTCAGATAGTTTTGATGCTGAAACCCTTGTAAACAAAGCGCAAGCAGCTATTTTTTCGAGAGGTTTACGCCATGGAAGAATGGGTTGGCTTTCAGTGGCACCGCTTCATCACCCGCGCTGCGGATGGCAAGGACAACGCCGCCGCCGTGCAGTTGGAAGACGTGCAGCGCAGCATTGGCCTGATGTTTCGCGCCGCAGGCGGCCCTTCTGCCGTGCGCTTTGCCCCGGCCAACGCCACCCGCGTGCATAACCAGCGCAGCTTTTTACAGCGCATTGCCGGTAGCGGCACCCACGCCTTCTTGGGCCAATGGCAGCCCGAGGTACTGTCCCTGCCCCCCAGCATTGGCGTAAGCAATGACCCGGCGCTCAACCGCGCACTGTACCTGTGGCTGGCCGCCATGGGCGCACACACCCAGCCCGGTGGCGACTGGCTGGCCAGCCAAATGGCCGCCACCCAGGCCGCGCTGGCCAGTTTTCCCGGCCTGCAAGCTAAATACCAGCAGTTGCTGGCCCTGCAACTGGCGCAGCGCCCAGACATTACGGGCAAAACCCGCAAACTCCAGGGCCGCGCCCTGGCAGCGGAGGCCGCCGTGCAATGCGCCCTGCGCGGCCAAAGTCTGCCCCCTGATACCCCCCGGGACATCAGCGCTGCCGACATCGCCCCCGTTTGGCTGTGGCTCACCCAGCCGCCCGCGCAGGATATGAGCCCGCGCAAAGTGCAAAACCAAGACGGCAGCGAAGCCGGCGCACACAACCTGGCGGCCAACGACAAGCGCCGCCGCGCCGCGCAAGCCATTCGGGACGAGCGCAACGACGCGCCCTTCATGCTGATGTTTCGCGCCGAATCGTTTATGTCGTGGACGGAGTTCACCAAGGTCAACCGCGCCGACGACGATGAGGACGACGGCAACCAACTGAACGCCGCCAACAATATGGACGAGCTGGCCGTCACGTCGGACGGCCAGACCAGCGCCTCGCGCGTGAAATTCGATTTGGACCTGCCCAGCGCCGCGCACGACGACCTGCCCATTGGCCCCGGCATCACCTACCCCGAGTGGGATTACCAACGCGCAGCCTTCCTGCCCGAGCACTGCGCTATCCAGACCTATATCGCCCGCGACCCCGAGCCCTATACCCCGCCCGTGGCCCTGCGCACCGTAGCGCGCCGCATGCGCCGGCGCCTGGAAGCACTGCGCGCCGCCCAGGGCCGTTTGCGCGGCCAGACCGAAGGTGAAGACATCGACCTGGACGCTTGGATTCGCTACCACACCGACCAAGGCCCGCGCAGCAGCACCCCCCCCGTATTCATGCAGCGCGTGCGCAGCGAGCGCAGCCTGGCCACCGTGCTGCTGGCCGACCTGTCGCTGTCCACCGACGCCTACGCCACCGACGATGCGCGGGTGATCGACGTCATCCGCGGTGCGCTGCACGTCTTTGGCGAAGCCCTGAGCGCCAGCGGCGACCCCTTTGCCATGCTGGGCTTTTCCTCGGTGCGCCGCAGCAAGGTGCGCATCCATCAGCTCAAAAGCTTTGACGAGGCCTGGGACAAAACCGCCATTGCCCGCGTCAACGCCATCAGCCCCGGCTACTACACCCGCATGGGCGCGGCCATTCGCCACGCCAGCGCCCAGCTCAGCGCCCGCGCCGAATACCAGCGCCTGCTGCTGATCCTGACCGACGGCAAGCCCAACGACCTGGACATCTACGAAGGCCGCTACGGCCTGGAAGACACGCGCCACGCCGTGCGCGAAGCCCGCCAAGCGGGCCTGACCCCGTTTTGCGTAACGATTGACGCCGACGCGCACGACTACCTGCCCCACCTGTTTGGCAGCCAGGGCTACGCGCTGGTGCACCGCCCGCAAGACCTGGTGCGCCGCCTGGCTGCGGCCTATGCGGGGCTGACGCGCTAGGCGGTAAATCGGCCAGGGAGTGGCAAATCTCTGCGGCGAAGCCAAAAAGGGCGGCCAGCTCTCTTAAAATTGAAGCAGATCAATTTTTTGCGGGAGGGGCTGCCCCCTCCCCTTTTGTTTTTATGGACCTCCAGCAGTTTGACATTCCCCGCTACCTGGCCAATTTGCCGCTGTTTCAGGAAATCGCCCCGCCCGATTTGCAGCGCCTGGCCCAGGGTTGCCGCCTGCGTAACTTTGCCCGGGGCGAGAGCGTGTTCACCGTCGGCATGCCGTGTGAGGAGTTTCACGTCACCGTCACCGGCCAGGTCAAGCTGTTTGCCCTCTCCCCCACGGGCCAGGAAAAAGTCATCGAACTGGCCGGCCCCGGCGTGAGCTTTGCCGAAGCCCTGGTCTTTACCGGCAAGCCCTACATCATCAACGCCCAGGCTTTAAGCGAGAGCCTGGTGCTCAGCGTCGGCAAAGCCGCCGTGGTGCGCGAAATTCAAGACGACCCACGCTTTGCCATGCACATGCTCGCCGGTATTTCGCGGCGTCTGCACGGCCTGGTGCACGACGTACAGACCTACGCGCTGCACAACGGCATGCAGCGCGTAATTGGCTATTTGCTGCACCCCCTGGGCGACGCGCCATGCAACAACGGCCAGGCGCTGGACATCAGCCTGCCGGTGAGCAAGGCGACCATCGCCTCGCGCCTGTCGATTACGCCGGAATATTTCTCGCGGGTTTTAAGCGAACTGGAAACTGCGGGCCTGATTGAAGTAAACAAGCGCGACATCCACATTCCCAACACCGCCCGCCTGGCGCAGCACTGTTAGAACGTGAACTTAGGGCCGCTTTGCACGCGGCTTAAAAGTCAACACCTGCCTGGCGCAAAAGCTGCGCCGTCTCGAACAGCGGCAGGCCCATGATGCCGGTGTAACTGCCCTCGATATGGGCAATGAACGCCGCCGCCCTGCCCTGGATGCCGTAAGCGCCGGCCTTGCCCATAGGCTCGCCGCTGGAAACATAGGCGGCAATCTGCTGCGGCGTGAGCGGGGCAAACTGCACTTGCGATACCGACAGCGCGGCCCAGCGCTGGTCTGCCCAGGCTACCGCCACGGCGGTGAATACCTGGTGCATTTGCCCGGAAAGCTGCGCCAGCATTCGGGCGGCATCGTCCTCGTCCTGCGGCTTGCCCAAAATGGCGGCGTCCAGTGCCACCGTGGTATCGGCGCACAGAATGGCCGCTGGCGGCAAGCCGCGCCGGGCATGGCGCTGGACGGCGGCCTCCAGCTTCAGGCCGGTGACGCGCTGCACGTAGTCCACCGGGGCTTCGTTCGGTAGCACCGTTTCCAGCGCTTCGGCATCTTCATCGCTGCCGGGCAGCAGCAGTTCGTGGGCAATGTCCAGTTGTTGCAGCAATTGGCTGCGCCGGGGGCTTTGGGAAGCCAGGTAAATCCAGCTAGTCATAAAAAAAGGAGCTGCTTGCGCAGGCTGTGCTTAGGTTTCAAGGTGTTTTACACTTGAAACCTAAGCACAGCCTGCGCTGGCAGCTATTATTTATTCACGGTGGTAAGGGTGCCCGGCGTTGACCGACCACGCGCGGTAGAGCTGCTCAATCAAGAGCACGCGCACCATGGCGTGCGGCAGGGTCAGGTCAGACAGGCGAATGCGCTCGTGCGCGGCAGCTTTGAATTCCGGCTCCAGCCCGTCGGGCCCGCCGATGACCAGGGCTACGTCATCGCCCTCAAGCTGCCAGCTTTTAAGCCGCTGCGCCAGCGCCTGGGTGCGCAAGGCGCTACCGTGCTCATCGAGCACAACGATGCGAAAACCCTTGGGAATGGCCGCTTCAATACGCTTGCGCTCAGCGGCGTACAGCGTGGCCAGGGTTTTGGAGCTGCGCGGCTCGGTCTTGACGGTTTTGAGCTCGACTTTCAGCTCTGGCGGAAAGCGTTTGGCGTAATCGTCGTAGGCCGTTTGCGCCCAATCGGCCACATGCTGGCCTACGGCCACGATCAGCAGCTTCATGCTTTCTTGGCAGCCGCAGCAGTGGCAGCACGCACGGCGCCGGGTTTTTTCGCCGCGCCGCGTGCGCTGGTGGGTTTGATGACCACGGTCTTGGCTGCCGTAGTCGTGGCCGTGGTTTTAGTGGCTGCACTCTTGCGCGCCGGTGCCTTTTTGGCCGCAGCACCGCCCGCTACTTTTTTGGTGGCGGTGCCCGCAGGGGCAGCGGTTTTCTTGGCCGCAGCTTTTTTCACGCCGGGTTTTTTCGCGGCCACCGCAGGGGTAGCGGGCGCGGCTTCGGCGCTGGCATCTTCCGAGGCGGTGCGCTTGGAGGGCTTGCCGCCGCCCAGTTTGACGCGCACGGGCTTTTCCCCCCAGATTTCTTCCAGGCGGTAGTACTGGCGAATCATGGGCTGCATGATGTGCACCACGGCCTGGCCGCAGTCCACGATGATCCATTCGCCGTTGTCCTCGCCCTCATGGCGGGGGACGGCAAAACCGGCTTTTTTCACGGCATCGCGCACGCTGGTGGCAATGGCCTTGGTCTGGCGGCTGGAGGTGCCGCTGGCCACCACGACGCGCTCAAACAGCGGCGTCAGCGCTTCGGTGTTAAACACCTGGATGTCTTGGGCCTTGACGTCTTCCAGGCCATCAATGATGGCGCGTTGTAGTTTGGTCAGGTCTTTTTTAGCGGCGGTGTCTTGGGTGGTGCTCATCAGAAATCAGTAAAAAATACCCCGGTGCACAGCGCAGCCAGGGTCGGAAAATTATAGGTTTAGCTGTTAATCCAGTCGCGGCGCACCAAGTATTGTTCGACGAGCTGCGCCTCGGGGCTGCCCGGCGGGTCTTGGCGCTGGTAGCTCCAGTCGGCATGCAGTGGCATGGACAGAAGGATGGATTCCGTGCGCCCGCCCGATTGCAGGCCAAAGTGCGTGCCCCGGTCCCACACCAGGTTGAACTCCACGTAGCGGCCCCGGCGGTAGCGCTGGAAATCTACTTCGCGCTGCCCGTAAGCCTGGGTCTGGCGTTTTTCCACAATAGGCAGGTAAGCGCCCAAGAACGCATCGCCCACGCTTTGCAGCATGGCAAAGCCTTGTTCCTGGCCCAGTTCGGCAAAGTCGTCAAAAAAGATGCCGCCAATGCCGCGCTGTTCCTGGCGGTGCTTGAGGTAGAAATACTCGTCGCACCAGGTCTTAAAACGCGGGTACAAATCTGCACCAAAAGGCGCTAGGGCGTTGCGGCAGGCGCTATGAAAATGTTGAGCGTCTTCCTCAAAGCCGTACACCGGGGTCAAGTCCATACCGCCGCCAAACCAGCACACGGCCTCTTGCCCGGCAGCCTGGGCGCTGATCATGCGCACATTCATGTGCACGGTAGGCACATAGGGGTTGACGGGGTGAAACACCAGCGAGACGCCCATGGCCTCAAACGGGGCCCCGGCCAGCTCCGGGCGGTGCTGGGTGGCCGACGGCGGCAGTTGCGCCCCGCGCACATGGGAAAAGCCGCAGCCCGCCCGCTCCCACACGCGGCCACGCTCCAAAATTTTGGTAATGCCGTCCCCTTGCAGGCGCTCTTGGGGGCCTTTGGCCCAGGCATCGGCTAAAAATTGGGCACCCTGCGGGCCTTCCATCTGCTCCAGCGCCTGGGTAATACGCGCTTGCAGGCCCAGCAAATAGCTGCGGACGGTGGCGGGAGAAAGGGCGGACATGCTGCTCCTTAGACAATGCGCGTCTGCGCTTTACACGCTTTTGATCGCGCGGTAGCCAATATCGCGGCGGTATTGCACGCCATCAAAGTGGATGCCCCGGGCCACGTCGTAGGCGCGTTGCTGCGCCTGGCGCACGCTATCGGCCAGGGCTGTGACGCACAGCACGCGCCCACCGCTGGTGCGGGGCTTGCCTTCATCGTCCAACTGGCTGCCAGCGTGAAACACCATGGCGTCGTCGGCCTCGGCAGGTAGGCCGGTGATGACATCGCCCTTGCGCGGTGCCTCAGGGTAGCCGGCCGCGGCCATGACGATGCCCAGCGCCGTGCGGCGATCCCACTCCAGCTCAACTTGGTCCAAACGGCCTTCGGTGGCGGCCAGCAGCACGTCTACGAAGTCGCTTTTCAGGCGCATCAAGATGGGCTGGGTTTCCGGGTCGCCCATGCGGGTGTTGAATTCCAGCGTCTTGGGCTGGCCTTGGGCGTCAATCATCAAACCGGCGTACAAGAAGCCGGTAAACGGCACGCCGTCTTTTTCCATACCGCGCACGGTCGGCAGGATGATTTCGCGCATGGCGCGGCCATACACGTCCGCCGTGACCACCGGGGCGGGGGAATACGCCCCCATGCCGCCGGTATTGGGGCCTTCGTCACCGTCTTTCAGGCGCTTGTGGTCTTGGCTGGTGGCCAGGGCGCAGACGTTTTTGCCGTCCACCAGCACGATGAAGCTGGCTTCTTCCCCAGCCAAAAATTCTTCGATGACGACGCGTGCGCCGCCTTCGTTGTGCTGTACGCCAAATTTGTTATCCACCAGCATGAAGTCCACCGCGTCGTGGGCTTCTTGCAGCGTCATGGCGACTACCACGCCCTTGCCAGCGGCCAGGCCATCGGCCTTGATGACAATGGGCGCGCCCAGCTTATTCACGTAGGCGTGGGCAGCAGCGGGGTCGGTGAAGGTGTCATACGCGGCGGTGGGGATGCCGTGGCGCTGCATGAACGCTTTGGAAAAGGCTTTGGAGCTTTCCAATTGGGCAGCGGCTTTGCTGGGGCCAAAGATTTTCAGGCCATGGGCGCGAAACTCATCCACCACGCCTGCGGCCAGGGGGGCCTCGGGGCCAACCACGGCCAGGCCGATGTTTTCAGCCTGCGCCCATTCGCGCAAGGCCACCACGTCGGTGATGGGCAGGTTCTCCAACTTGCCACCGGCCAGCGCCGTGCCCCCGTTACCCGGGGCGACATACACCTTGGTCGCCTTGGGCGACTGGGCCAACTTCCACGCCAAGGCGTGCTCGCGGCCACCGCCGCCAATCACGAGGATTTTCATAGGTCTGCGTTGTGATAGACGTTTTGCACGTCGTCCAGGTCTTCCAAAATGTCCAAGAGCTTTTGCATGCGCTCGGCGTCTTCACCGTCCAAGCCGATGGTGTTTTCTGCCCGCATGGTCACTTCGGCCACTTCTGGCGTGAGGCCCGCGGCTTCCAGGGCGTTTTTCACGGCTTCAAAGTCATTGGGGGCGGTCAGCACCTCAATGGCGCCTTCCTCATCGGTGATGACGTCTTCGGCACCCGACTCCAGGGCCACTTCCATGACCTTGTCCTCATCCGTGCCGGGGGCAAAAATCATTTGGCCCACGTGCTGGAATTGGAAAGCCACCGAGCCTTCGGTGCCCATGTTGCCGCCATATTTGTTGAAGGCATGGCGCACTTCGGCCACGGTACGCACGCGGTTATCGGTCATGGTGTCCACCATGATGGCTGCGCCGCCGATGCCGTAGCCCTCGTAGCGAATTTCCTCATAGGTCACGCCGTCGAGGTTGCCAGTGGCCTTGTCGATATTGCGCTTGATGTTGTCTGCCGGCATGTTGGCCGCTTTGGCCTTGTCCACCGCCAGGCGCAGACGGGGGTTGGCGTTCAAGTCGCCCCCGCCTTGGCGGGCTGCGACGATGATTTCACGAATAATGCGCGTCCAGATACGGCCACGCTTTTCATCCTGGCGACCTTTGCGGTGCTGGATGTTGGCCCATTTACTATGTCCTGCCACAAGAATTCCTTTAGTCTTGGTTTAATCTCGGGAACCGAGGATTCTACGTTTGACTTTAAGCTCTGTGAGAGGAAACCCCTACATGGCCTTATCCCTGCCTATTGCACACAACGCCCAAGGCAGTTGCAGCCTGCTGGCACCACTGGCCAACCGCCACGGTTTGATTACCGGGGCCACCGGCACCGGCAAGACCGTTACCCTGCAAAAAATGGCAGAAAGCCTGTCGCTTGCCGGTGTTCCCGTGTTCATGGCAGACATCAAGGGAGATCTCACCGGCATCAGCCAAAGCGGTAGCGTTGGGACCAAGATGGCCGCCATCCTGGCCGAACGCGGAATTGACTCTCCCACGGCGGTGGCCTGCCCTACCCAACTGTGGGATGTATTTGGCCAGCAAGGCCACCCCGTGCGCGCCACGGTGTCGGACATGGGTCCGCAGCTCATTGGCCGCATGCTGGGCCTGAACGATACGCAAATGGGCGTGCTGAACATCGTCTTCAAGGTGGCTGACGACAACGGCCTGTTGCTGCTGGACCTCAAAGACCTGCGTGCCATGCTGCAGTATGTGGGGGACAACGCCAAGCAATTCACCACCGACTACGGCAATATCTCTGCAGCCAGCGTGGGGGCCATCCAGCGCGGCCTGCTGCAGTTGCAAACCCAGGGGGGCGAGCAGTTTTTTGGCGAACCCATGCTCAATATCGACGACCTGATGCAAACCGACGCCCAGGGCCGGGGCATGGTCAACATCCTGGCGGCAGACCAGCTGATGCAATCGCCGCGCCTGTATTCCACTTTTTTGCTGTGGCTGCTCTCTGAGCTGTACGAGCGCCTGCCCGAAGTGGGCGACCTGGACAAGCCCAAGCTGGCCTTTTTCTTTGACGAGGCGCACCTGCTGTTCAACGATGCGCCCAAGGTGCTGGTCGAGCGCATCGAGTTGGTGGTGCGACTGATTCGCTCCAAGGGCGTAGGGGTGTATTTCGTCACCCAGGTGCCCACTGATATTCCCGATAGCGTGCTGGCCCAGCTAGGCAACCGCGTACAGCACGCGCTGCGGGCCTTTACCCCCAAGGACCAAAAAGCCGTGAAAGCCACGGCGCAAACCATGCGCCCCAATCCGGGCCTGAATATCGAAGCCGCAATTACCGAGCTGGCCGTCGGCGAAGCGCTGGTGAGCTTTTTGGATGAAAAAGGCCGCCCCGGCGTAACGCAGCGGGCTTTTGTCGCTCCGCCCGGTAGCCAAATCGGCCCGGTTACCGACGCCCAGCGCCAGGCATTGCTCGCCAATTCCCTGGTCGCCGGTGTGTACGAGGAGATGGTTGACCGCGAATCGGCCTTTGAAATCCTGCGCGACCGCGCTGCTGCCGCCACGCAGGCACAGGCGCAAGCCGCACAGGAATCGTCCGGCCTGGCCCAAGGGCTGAATGAATTTTTATTTGGTAGCACCGGCCCGCGTGGCGGCAAAAAAGACGGCTTGGTGCAAAGCGTGGCCAAGTCCCAGGCCCGCTCCATGATGAACAAGGCCGCTGGTCAGCCTGCTGCGCGGCGTGCTGGGCAGTTTGCTTGGCGGCAAGAAATAGCCTGCAATAGCCCGCACACCTGCCGCTGTCCTTTGGGGGACAGCGGGCATCGCGCTTAGAATCGGCCCGGCCATCCATGGCCTGCTTGCTTTTGATTATTTGATTTGCTGCGAAAGAACCCCATGAACCTGCCTTTGAACAGTCTGGCCCCCACCGATGACGCTCTTGCTGATGCCCGCTACAACATGGTGGAGCAGCAAATCCGCCCGTGGAACGTGCAAGACGAGGCTGTTTTAAACGCCCTGCATACCTTGCGCCGTGAAGATTTCGTGCCCCCGGCGCATTACGACAACGCCTTTGTGGACACCGAGCTGCCCCTGCGCGAAGACGCTTTCGCCATAGAGCGCGGCCAGTGCATGCTGCCTCCGCGCATTGATGCCCGCATGGCCAACGACCTGGCCCTGCAGCCGCATGAGCGGGTTTTGGAAATTGGCACGGGCTCGGGCTACTTTGCCGCCCTCCTCTCGCGCATCTGCCAAGACGTGGTGAGCCTGGAGATAGACGCCGAGCTGGCCGAAACCGCCCGGGAAAACCTGGTCAGCGCCGAATGCAACAACGTCACCGTGCGCGTGGCCGATGGCAGCAAAGACCAGTTCAACGACGGCCCGTTTGACGTCATTGTCCTGAGCGGCTCAGTGCAAAAAGTGCCTGAGCACCTGCTGGCCCACCTCAAAGACGGTGGCCGCCTGGCCGCCATCGTGGGGGATTTGCCCGTGATGCGCTTTACCATCGTGCACAAAAACGGCACGACCACCACCCCGTGGGACTGCGTCGCACCGCGCCTGCAGGGCTTTGCCCAGCAGTCCAAGTTCGTGTTCTAACGCGCACGCAGCCATGTTCTACCAAGTGCGCCCCAACCAGGTCAGCGACTGGCTGGCCCAGTTCACCAGCCAGCAGCCCATGCTGCTGGACGTGCGTGAGCACTGGGAATGCCACTTGGTGCGGCTGCCCGATGACGCGCGCTTTGAGCAGGTCTTTATCCCCATGGGCGATGTGCCTGCCCGCCATACCGAACTCAGCCCCGAACGCCCCATCCTCTGCCTGTGCCACCACGGCGCCCGCAGCATGCGCGTGGCGGCGTATTTGGCGCAGCAAGGCTTTGCCCACGTGGCCAATGTCACCGGCGGCATTGACGCCTGGGCCGATGAGTGCGACGCTAGCATCGGACATTACTAGCGACTAGAACCAAGCTTTCTCCCACCACGTTCTTTCGCATCACCGCGTTGCGCCAGCGCCGCCTTCCCCGCTTTTTCTGCTTTCAAGACCATGCATATTTTTCGCTCCTTGAGCCTGGCCGCCCTGTGCGCCTGGGCTGGCTGGGCCCAGGGACAAAGCCTGCTGGACGCTGCCCACAGCGCCCTGGCGTACGACGCCGCCTGGCAAGCCCAGGGCTTTGCCTATGATGCCGCCACCCACCGCCAGGCCCAGGCCCGCGCTGGGTTATTGCCCCAGGTGGGCCTGCAAGCCAGCACCCAGCACAGCGACAACACCGTGCGCGTGCAAACGCCTATGGGCGAACAAACCAGCACCCTGCCTGCCTGGCAGCGCAGCGCAGGGGTGCAACTGACCCAACCCCTGTACCGCCCGGCCAACCTGGCCCAATACCGCCAGGGCCAGGCCGGCGTGGCCCAGGCTGCAGCCCAACAAACGGCGGCGCAGCAGCAGCTACTGGTGCAGGTGGCGCAAGCGTATTTCGCCCTGCTGCAAGCGCAGGACAACCTACGTGTGCAAACCGCTTGGCAGCAAGCCCTGGCCCAGCAAGCCGCGCGGGCACAGCGCAACTTTGACGTTGGCGTGGTCACCATTACCGACGTGCGCGAGGCCCAAGCCCGGCTGGACGGTGCCCAGGCCCAGGAAATTGCCGCCCGCAACGACGTCACCATCTCCACCCTGGCGCTGCAAAAACTCACCAACTGGGCCCAGCCCCAGCCTTGGCAACTGCCGCCCCAGGCGCAGTTGCCCGTAGCCAGCGCCCAGGAGCTGCAAGACTGGCAAGCGCACCTGGCCGATACCCACCCCCAGGTACAACAGGCCGAGCAGGCCCGCGCCATTGCCGCGCTGGAAGTGCGCAAAGCCCAGGCCGGGCACTTGCCTACCGTCGACCTGGCGGCCAGCTACGGCCAGCAGCGCAACCCCGACGGCAGCCTGACCATGACGGCCCCCCACCGCGTTACCGTGGGCACCGTGGGCGTGCAATTGCAACTGCCGCTGTTTGCCGGCTTTGCCGTACAAAACCGCCTGCGTGAAGCCCTGAGCCAGCAAGCCCAGGCCGATGCCCAACTGGAAGAGGCCCGCCGCAGTGCCACCCTGGCCATGAACCAGGCCTACTGGGCCGTGCAATCGGCTCAGCAGCAAACCACAGCCCTGACAGCAGCCGTAGAGTCCAACCGCACGGCCCTGGAAGCCACGGAAAAAGCCTACGCCGTAGGCGTGCGCATCAATGCCGACGTGCTCAACGCCCAGGCCCAGTTCTACCAGGCGCAAAAAGAGCTGCTTCGCGCCCGCTACCAACTGGCCTTGGGCCAGTTACAACTGCGCCAGGCAGCCGGCCGCCTGGATGTGGACGACATTGCCCGCACCAGCGCCCTGCTGCAAGCACCTGCCAGCACGGACGCAGCCCAGCCCAGCCCTAAACACGTTCTAGGATCGTGAACACGTTCTAAATCCCCTGCCGCCGCCGACCCAGGCGCTGCGTCAAGGCGCGGCGCTGTAGCGAGGTGCGTGCCTGCTGAGGACTGCTGACGGCCTCCGCTTGCGGGCGTTGCAACAGTTCTTGCAATTGGGCGATATGCGCTTGCGCCAGCGCCAAGCTGTGCTCCTGGGTTTGTGCCAGGCCCTGGGCCTGGTGCAGTTGCGCCTCCAGTGCGCTGTGGCTGCTGCGCAACTGCCCGGCCTGCTCTTGCGCATCGTGCAGCGCCTGCTGGTGCTGTTTTTTCAATTTTTCCAATGCCTGGCGGTTGCGGTCCAGCTCCGCCAACAAGCGCCGCTCGTTGCCGGCAAATTGCTCGGCCAGGCGCTGGCGCTCTTGCGCAGCATCGGCTTGGCGCTGCGCATGCTCGGCGCGTTCTGCTTCACGCTGGGCGTGCAAGACATCGAACTCCGCATGCTGGGTCTGCAATTGCGCATCGCGCTGCTGCAATTGCTGCTCCATCGCGGCCAAACGTTGGGACAAATCCGCCTGTTGGGCGTGCGCCAGGCGCAGGGCGTCGTCCATGGCCTGCTGCTGTTCGCGCACGTGGGCGCTGCGCTGCTCCAACTGCTGCTCGGCCTGGGTCAGCGCGGCCTGGGCGGCGGCCTGGGCGTCTGCACGCTCTTGCCACTGCGCTTGGACGGCCTGTTGCGCAGCAGCCAGCGCGGCCTGCCACAGGCTGACCATGGCCTCTTGAATGGCGCCAGGAATTGCCGCCCCGTCTGCCGCGCCCTGCGCACCTTGCAGGCGCGCGCCCAGGCGGGCAAACCAGCTCTCCAGCATCGGCCCGACGGTATTGGGCGAGCCCCGGCCCAATTGCTGGCGGATGCGCTCAATCGTCGGGCGCTGGCCTTCTTGCAGCACAGCATCGGCAGCGGCCCACACATCGGCTTCTTGTACCCCCCGCGTGGTTTTGGGGGTGATGTAGGAGTTCTTTTTCATTTACTATTGATAAGTGATGCTTATCGAAAGTTATAGGCAAAATTTGTACAACAACATTTGTATTACATATTATTTTATATAAAAAATAGCGTATGACAAGTTCTGCACCCACTTTCCCCGCTAAACACCCAGCCCCACCGATACCAACGCCCACACCAACGCCTGTCGTGATTGCGCCAGAGCAGCACCTGGCGCTCAGCCCCGCCACCGTGGATGCCTTGGAAGATTTACTGCGCCAGGGGGAAGCCGCCAACACCGTGCGCAGCTACGGCAGCGCCATGCGCTACTGGGCGGCGTGGCTACAACTGCGCCTGGGGCAGACCTTGGCTCTGCCCTGCTCGGTGGCGGTGGTATTGCAATTCATTGCCGACCACGCACCGCGCCAAACGCCCGAAGGCTGGCGCACGGAGCTGCCGCCAGAAATAGACGCCGCCCTGGTGCAACTGGGCTGCAAGGGGCAAGCCGGGGCCCCGGCCCATACCACCTTGGTGCACCGCCTGGCCGTGCTCTCCAAAGCACACCAAAGCCGCCATCTGCCCAACCCCTGCCAAGACCCGCGCGTGCGCGAGTTACTGGCCCGTGCGCGTAAGACCTTTGCCCGCCAAGGTGGGCGGGTGCAAAAAAAAGCAGCGCTGACCAAGGCGCTGCTGACCCAGTTGCTCGATACCTGCGATGCCAGCCCCAAGGGGCTGCGGGACAAGGCCCTGCTGCTGTTTGCCTGGAGCAGCGGCGGACGCAGGCGCTCGGAAGTGGCGCACGCGGACATGCAGTTTTTGCGCCGTCTGGCACCGGGGCAATTCATGTATGAGCTGCTGCACAGCAAAACCAACCAAGCAGGCCGCGCTGCGCCGGAAAACCACAAGCCCGTGCTGGGCCAGGCTGGGCAGGCGCTAGAGGCGTGGCTGGCTGCCAGCGGTATTACGGAAGGGCCGATTTTTCGGCGTATCTACAAAGGCGGCCACGTTGGCAGCACGGCGCTGACCCCCGCAGCCGTGCGCCTGATCGTGCAGGAGCGCTGCCAGCGCGCTGGGCTGGAGGGGGATTTTTCCGCCCACTCCCTGCGCTCCGGTTTCGTGACCGAGGCCGGGCGGCGCAACATCTCGCTGGCGCAAACCATGGCGCTGACGGGCCACCACAGCGTGCCGACGGTGCTGGGCTACTTTCGCGCGGAAGAGGCGCTCACCAACCCGGCGGCGCGGTTGATGGATATGGATGCTGACGAATAGTGGATGAAAATAATTATTTTTATAGCTGCCACCGCTTGTATTGGTTGAATTCCAGATACTTTCCTATCTACATTCTTTACCAATCCAGCGGTAACAGCTTCTTTTTTTATAGAGAAGCACGAAACGCATCACTGGCGGCGGCGGCTTGTTCCAGGCGCTTGGCGATGCTGCCGCAGACCAGGTCGCACAGCGCATCTACCGACGTATCGGCCACGCGGTAATACACGCTGGTGCCGCGCCCTTCGCGGCTGACCATGCCTTGCTTGGTCATCAAGGACAGGTGGCGCGAGATATTGGCCGCCGTATAGCCGCAGGCCTGGGCCAGCTCCCCCACGTTGTATTCGCGCTGGCGCAGCAGGCTCAGGATATGCAGGCGCGTGGGTTCGGCCAGTACCTGGAAATACGCGGCAACCTGTTCAAGCGCTTGGGGGGGGAGTTCTTTCATGGCGGGCAAGAGGGCAAGGCAGCTAAGACGCCGCTATGATACATTATTAAGTAATTAACTGATTGATTAAATAATAAATCAAGGAACCCCACCATGTTGCTTCCCCGCCCCTGGATGTTGTTGCTGGCCTGGGCCATTGCCAGCAGCAGCGCCCACGCCGACACAGCGCCCGCCCCTACTCTGGCTTACTACACCGTGCCTGCCCACGGCAACGGCACCTGGACGCAGCAAGAAGCCAAGGTCGAGGCGGTGCGCCACGCCTTCATGGCCGCGCAAGTGCCTGGCACCGTGCAAGCCCTGGCCGTGCAGGCGGGCGAACGGGTCAGTGCCGGCCAGACGCTGCTACGCATCGACGCACGCATGGCGCAACAAGGCGCTGCCGCCAGCCAGGCCCAGGTCGTGGCCGCGCAGGCACAACTGGCCGTCGCGCGCAAGGAATACGAGCGCCAGCAGCAGCTGTTTGCCCAGCGCTATATCAGCCAGGCCGCGCTGGATAGTGCCCAGGCGCAATGGCGTTCTGCCCAGGCGCAGGTGCAAGCCCTGCAGGCCCAGGCCCAGGCGGCGGCTACGCAGTCCGGCTTGCACGTGGTGCAAGCGCCGTTTGCCGGGGTAGTGGCCAGCGTAGCCGTATCGGTAGGCGATATGGCCATGCCGGGCAGCCCGCTGCTAACCATGTATGACCCCAGCGCCTTGCGCGTTACCGCCCAGGTGGCAGAAAACCTGGCCCAGGCGCTGCGCCCCTCGCCCGCGCTGCAGTTGGCCCTGCCTGGGCAGGCACCACTGACCATTGCCGCAGGGCAAGTGCAGGTACTGCCCGCTGCCGACCCGCTTTCGCACACGGTGACGGTGCGTATCCCTCTGCCGCCAGAGACGTCTAAGACACAAGGGGTCGTGCCCGGGATGTTTGCCCGCATCCTGCTGCCTTCCTCGTCTGCACCTACGGTTGCCACGACATCAACAGTGCACATCCCGCGTAGCGCCCTGGTGCAGCGCGCCGAGTTGACTGGCGTCTACGTCCAGGGGCGCAACGGCCAGCCACAACTGCGCCAAATCCGCACCGGGCAGGTGCTGGGCGATACGGTGGAAGTGCTCAGCGGCGTGCGCCCTGGGGAGCGCATTGCCACAGCGCCCAACCAGGCCGCCCGGCTAGCCCAGCCCGGCCCGCAGACCCCGGAACATTAAGGGGGCAGCCATGGCATCCGAACGAACAGGACTTTCCGGGCGCATTGCCGCCGCTTTCCAAATCGCCCATATCACCCCGCTGCTGGCGCTGCTGGCGCTGCTGCTGGGGCTGTTTGCCGTCTTCACTACCGCGCGGGAGGAAGAGCCGCAAATCGACGTCACCATGGCCAACGTCATCGTGCCGTTTCCCGGGGCCTCGGTCGCCGATATTGCGCAGATGGTCACCACCCCGGCAGAGCAGGTGCTGATGCAAATGCTGGGGGTGGAGCACGTCAGCTCCGTCACCCAACCGGGTATGGCGGTGCTGACGGTGCAGTTTCAGGTCGGCGTGCCCCGTACCGAGGCGCTGGTGCGCCTGCACGACACCCTGCGCAGCCACGCCGATTGGCTGCCCGCCAGCCTGGGGGCGCAAACACCCATCATCCGCGCCAAGGGGATTGATGACGTGCCCGTGGTCACCTTCACCCTGTATAGCCAAGACCCCGACACCGGCCCCTATGCACTGGAGCGCGTCGCCCACAGCCTGGAGGCCGAACTGCTGCGCGTGCCCGGCACCCGTAGCGTCACCACCCTGGGCGGGCCGGGGCGGGCTGTGCAGGTGCAGCTGGACAGCGCCCGCATGGTCAGCAGCGGCATCACCCTGGACGACGTGCGCCGCACCCTGCAAGCGGCCAACACCGCCCTGCCCGTGGGCGAGCTGCTACAAGGCACACACAGCCTGGCGCTAGAAGCTGGCCCGCTGTTTGCCAATGCCCAGGAGGTGGCCGACACGCTGGTTGCCACCCGCGCGGGCCAGGCCATTGCCATCCGGGACATTGCCACCGTGGTCGATGGGCCGCTGCCTGCGCAGCGCTACGTCTGGCACGCTGCGGTGCAAGATGGCCAGGCCCAGGAATACCCCGCCGTGACCCTGGCGGTGACGAAAAAAGCCGGGGCCAACGCCATTGACGTGGCCCGCGCCCTCCAGGCCCAGATAGCGCGGCTGCACAACACCGTTATCCCGGCCGACGTGCAGGTGGCCACCTCGCGCGACTATGGGGTGACTGCCAACGACAAGGCGCAAAAACTCATCCAGAAACTGCTGTTTGCCACCGCCAGCGTGGTTGCCCTGGTGTTTTTTGCCCTGGGCCGGCGCGAGGCGCTGATCGTCGGCGTAGCCGTGGGGCTGACCTTGGCGGCCACCTTGTTTGCCTCTTGGGCCTGGGGCTTTACGCTCAACCGCGTTTCCCTGTTTGCGCTGATTTTCTCCATCGGCATCTTGGTCGATGACGCCATCGTCGTCGTGGAAAACATCCACCGCCACCAGCAGCTCACCCCTGAAAAACCGCTCTACGCCCTGATTCCCGGCGCGGTGGACGAAGTGGGCGGCCCCACCATCCTGGCCACGTTCACGGTGATTGCCGCGCTCTTGCCCATGGCCTTTGTCACCGGCCTGATGGGGCCGTACATGGCCCCCATCCCCATCAATGCCAGCATGGGCATGGTGATTTCCCTGGCCGTGGCCTTCACCGTCACGCCCTGGCTGGCGCAGCGCTGGCTGGGCCACGGGGGCAAAAACGCAGCCCCGGCCACGCCTACTGTATCCACGCCTGCCGCACAAGCCCCCCAGCACAGCGGCCTGGCCGCCCGGCTGGCCCCGGTGTTTGAGCGCATCTTCACCCCGCTGCTGCACCCCGTGCGCGGCGGGCGCAACCGGGGGCTGTTGGGCTTGGTGGTGCTGGGCTTGATTGCCCTGTCCATGCTGCTGCCGGTACTGGGCTGGGTGCAGCTCAAGATGCTGCCCTTTGACAACAAAAGCGAATTTCAGGTGCTGGTCGATATGCCCGCCGGCACGCCCCCCGAGCTCACCGCCGCCGTGCTGCGTGAGCTGGGCGCCCACCTGGCCACCGTGCCCGAGGTGACCGACTACCAAGCCTACGCCGGCACGGCAGGGCCCATCAACTTCAACGGCCTGGTGCGCCAATACGACTTGCGCAGCGGCGGCGCGGTGGGGGACATCCAAGTCAACCTGCGTGACCAGCACCAGCGCAGCAGCCAAAGCCACGCCATTGCCATGCGCGAGCGCCCGGCCCTGCAGGCCATTGGCGCGGCCTGGGGTGCCAATGTCAAGGTGGTGGAAGTGCCGCCCGGCCCGCCGGTGCTGGCCCCCATCGTCGCGGAAATTTACGGCCCCGACGCACCGGGCCGCCGCGCAGTTGCCCAAGCCGTGCGCCAGGCGCTGGCGGCAACCGACGGGGTGGTGGACGTGGATGATTCGGGCATTGCCCCCGCTCCGCGCCAGTGGCTGCTGATTGACCGGCAAAAAGCCAGCACCCTGGGCGTGGCGCAAGCGGCAGTGGTCGATACGCTGGACAGCGCCTTGGGCGGCCAGGCCGTCACCTGGCTGCACGATGGGGCCAGCCGCTACCCCACGCCCATCTGGCTGCAATTGCCGCCTGCCCAGCACGGCAGCTTCAGCGCCCTGCTGCAGCTGCCCGTGCGCACCGCCAGCGGCAGCACCGTGGCCGTGGGTGAGCTGGTACGCATCCTGGACAGCACGCGCGAGCAGCCCATCTACCACAAGGACTTGCTACCCGTGCATTACGTGGTGGCTGATATGGCTGGGCGTGTCGACAGCCCCCTGTACGGCATGTTTGCCGCACGCAGCCGCATCGCCGCCATCACCGCGCCCGATGGTGCTGCGCTGACCGAATACTTCATCGGCCAGCCGGATGACCCCTACCGGGGCTACGCCATCAAGTGGGATGGGGAGTGGCAAATCACCTACGAGACTTTTCGCGACATGGGCGCCGCCTACGCCGTGGGGCTGGTGCTGATTTACCTGCTGGTGGTGGCGCACTTTGGCTCCTACCTGACCCCGCTCATCATCATGGCGCCGATTGCGCTGACCATCATCGGCGTCATGCCCGGCCACGCCCTGCTGGGGGCGCAGTACACGGCCACCAGCATGATCGGCATGATTGCCCTGGCCGGCATCATCGTGCGCAACTCGATTTTGCTGGTGGACTTCATTCGCCTGCAGGTGCAAGCGGGCATGGCGCTGGAGCGGGCCATCGTCCAGGCCAGCATCACCCGCGCCCAGCCCATTGTGCTGACGGGCCTGGCGGCCATGCTGGGGGCGTTTTTCATTCTGGATGACCCCATCTTCAACGGCTTGGCGATTTCGCTGATTTTTGGCATTGCCGTCTCCACCGTGCTGACGCTGGTTGTCATCCCCGTGTTGTATTACGTCGCCTACCGCCACCATCTGGACGTGGTGCGCGGCCCGGCAGGAGCAGTTGCACATGATGCTTAAAAAAACAAGAGCTACCCGCACAGTCCTGGCAAGGGCTAGAGCCACTTTTTCCTTAAAATTTATGCCTGCCTGGCTGCTGGCCGCATGGCTACCGGCAGCCTCGGCCATGGACTTGCTGCAAGCCTGGGACGCCGCCCAAACCCATGACCGCAGCCTGGCCAGCGCCCGCGCCGCCCACGCCGTAGCTGCACCACAAAGACGCCAGGCCAACGCCCTGTGGCGGCCTACCGTAGCCCTGGTGGCTGGCGCAGGCCAGGGCTATGGCACCAGCACCATGCAAGGGGCGCAATTCACCGCCCCCGGCATGGGCACCCAGCGGGACGTGGACTTTGCCACCTCCGTCACCCACGGCCACAGCCAACAACTGGCCCTGCAGGCCAGCCAGCCCATCTACAACCGCGCCCGCAGCGCCGCCCGCGAGCAACTGCAGCTAGGCGCTACCCGCGCCGACGTGCAGTGGCAGCAGGCCGAGCAAGCCGCCATACTGCGCATTGCCCAGTGGTATCTGGACGCGGCGCTGGCCGCACAGACCAGCGCAGCCCTCAGCCAACAACTGGCCGCCGCCACCCAGGCAGCCGAGCAGGCCCAGGCCGCATTCGATGTGGGCGCTGCCCCCATCACCGCCGTGCACGAGGCCCAGGCGCAACAGGCACAGTTGCAAGCGCAGCTCGTTCGTCGCACAAACCGCGCAAACCGTGCAGCAGCAGCGCCTGCACGACGCCACCGGCATCCCCCCCGCGCAGCAACAAACCCGCCTGGCCGCCAGCAGCCCGCAGGCGCTGGAGCCACTAGCACACTGGCAAGCCCTGGCCGCAGCAGACAACCTGCAGCTACGCCTGCAGGCGCTGGGGCTGGCCGCTGCCCAGGCCGACGCCGCCCAGTACCGCGCCAGCGCGGCCCCCACGGTGGAGCTGGTGGCCCAGGCGCAGCAGCAGCGCCTGCAGGGCCGGGGCGACTTTGCCCACAACGCCTTACAGAAAAACACCCAAGGTTTTGTGGGGGTGCAAGTGACGGTGCCGCTCTACACCGGCGGCTGGCGCAGCGCCAAAGCCGAGGAAGGCATCGCCCACGTCCACACCGCCCAGGCCGAACGCGACGCGCTGCAAGAACAAGTCGCCCAACAGGTGCAAGCTGCCTGGCTGGGCGTGCGCACCGGCGCCCAGCAAGTGCAGGCCCTGCAAGCAGCCGTTACCGCCAGCGCCGCCCGCCAAGATGCCACCCGCATCGGCCACCAGTCGGGCGAGCGCACCATGCTGGACGTTTTACGCGCCGATAGCGATGCCACCACCAATCTGCTGGCCCTGGCTGCCGCCCGCAACCAGTTGCTGCTCCAGCACCTGGAGCTGGCGCAGTTAAGTGGCCAGTTGGACGCCCAGGTGCTGGCGCAGGCCAACCAGCATCTGGCTGCGCCCGCCCTGCCCCAAGCAGTAGAAAAACCATAGCTGCAAGCGCAATCGCAGCAAGGCTAAACCTTTGTTTTTATCAAGAAAGTGAGTACGGTATGACTTCCTGGCAATGTGTACGCCTGTTTGCAGGCACCTTTATCTTGCTGTCCCTGGCCCTGGGCATAGAAGGCAGTCCGGTGTTCGTCAGCCCCTGGTTCCTGGCCTTCACTGCCTTTGTCGGGGCCAATCTGCTGCAAAGCGGCTTGACCCGCTGGTGCCTGCTGGAGCGCATCCTGCGTAAACTGGGATTGACGCCTGGTTGCTAAAAAACGACAAAGGTTGCCCCCATAACCACGGATGTTGCAACCTTTGATAGATCACACTATGTCAAATAACTTAAGTAATAACCCGTATGAAAATAACGGAAAAATTTAAATTGTCATAATTTGTTAAGAAGATTGCAAAATACGTACGGTCGTTCGCAAAAAACTCAACTTCCCTTCGTTTTTTCACTCTCCTATGCAGCTCTCTCATTTAAAAGTCCGTACGCGTTTGGCTGCGGGCTTTTCTTCTATCAACCTCATTGCCTTGGCTCTGGCGATTTTTGGCAGCAGGCAGCTCCAGCAATTGGGGCGTGACATTGACCAGGTGGCCAATGACCGCATGGTGAAGGTTGCCCAAATCGTGCAAATTCAAACCAATGTGAATTTGGCTTTGCAATACAGCCGCAACCTGTTGCTGGTCGATGACTATGACGACCGCAAAGACTACGCTGATCGCATCAGCAAGCTCAGCGCGGAAACTGAGGCTGTCATAGCCTTGTTGAGCCAACACCTCCAAGAGCCAGAGGCCCAGAGCCTGATGCGCGAACTGGACGCCAAACGCCAAGATATGCTGCCCATGCTGCGCAAGGGCATCAATTTAGGGTTGGAGGGGCTTAACTCCCAAGCCCGCTACGCACTGATGGATGAGCTGGAGCCCAAAGCTGCTGCCTATTTCCAAGTGCTGGGCAAACTACAAACCGGTTTGCGCGGAAATATGCAAGCTACCGCCCAAGCGGCACAAGACAAGGCCTTGCATGGCAGCACCACCTTGATCACCTTGGCGGTATTGGCTGCCGTTTTGGCCGGTGTCACGGCTTGGCTTATTACCCGTTCCATTCGCCAGCAACTAGGTGGAGAACCTAGCTACGCTTCTGATATTGCCAAAGCCATCGCCCAAGGTAGCTTGGCTGTGCCGGTGCAATTGGCCCCTAACGACAACAACAGCCTGCTGGCCCATATCCGTGATATGCGCGACGCCCTGGCCCAGGTCGTGACCGAAGTGCGCACCAGTAGCGAAGCTGTCGCTGCCGCCAGCACCCAAATTGCCCAGGGCAACCACGATTTATCAGGCCGCACCGAAGGACAAGCCAGCGCTTTGGAGCAAACTGCGGCGGCCATCACCGAGCTGGGCGGCATGATTCACCAAACGGCAGACAGTGCCGAGCAGGCCTACCACTTCACACAAGAGGCCTCCGCTACAGCACAAGCAGGTGGCGCCATTGCGCTGCAGGTGATCGAGACCATGGGCGGCATTACCGAGTCGAGCCAGCGCATCAGCGAAATCATCAACGTCATTGACGCCATCGCCTTCCAGACCAACATCCTGGCGCTGAACGCTGCCGTGGAAGCCGCACGCGCCGGCGAACAAGGCCGAGGTTTTGCCGTGGTTGCCAGTGAGGTGCGCACCTTGGCAGGCCGCAGTGCGGAAGCTGCCAAAGAAATCAAGGCCTTGATCTCCGACAGCGCCAGCCGTGTTCAACAAGGCAATGCTTTGGTCGGCCAATCGGGCACCATCATGCAGTCGATGGTGGAAAGCATTGCCCGGGTCTCCAGCATCATGGGCGAGATCAACACCGCCAACCGCAGCCAAAGCGAAGGCATTCGCCAAATGGAAGCCGCTATCAACGAAATGGACCAAACCACCCAGCAAAATGCTGCCCTGGTGGAAGAAATGTCTGCTGCGGCGCACAGCCTGAACCAACAGGCCGGGGAATTGGTACGCACCGTTTCCGTGTTCCAAACCACAAATCAGCAGCAGCTACCGGCCCCGGCAGTGCGCCCTGCGCTGCGCCATACCCCCGGTGCTTCGCAACGCCTGCTGGCCTAAGAACGTGTAACAACGCCCATAAATCCCAAGTACACCCCAAGCACCCCACGGTGCTTGGGGTTTGTTTTTGCCGCTACGCCAGTACCGCGCAGGCCGCCGCAAACGAAAAAAAGCCCTGGCGAATAACGCAAGGGCTTTTTTCAAATAAAAACTTGGTGGGTCCTGAGGGGGTCGAACCCTCGACCAACGGATTAAGAGTCCGCTGCTCTACCGACTGAGCTAAAGACCCGTTCAGTAGAAAAATCTACATAAACAAAACTTTGGTGGGTCCTGTGGGATTCGAACCCACGACCAACGGATTAAAAGTCCGCTGCTCTACCGGCTGAGCTAAAGACCCGACTGATCAAACAGATGCTTAATCAGCGAAGACTGCGATTCTAGCAGTAAATTTTCCCCTGATTCGGGAAAATGCCAAGTTTTTTACAGCGAGGCTAGGCTTCTACGTTTTACCGCGCTGTACGCGCCAAGCTGTCCAGCACCCAGCCCGCAGCGCACTGGCCAAAGGTGGCGGTGACCGCCACCACCGAGCCATAACCGTGGCAGTTCAAGCTGCCGTCGCCGCTGCCCTCCAGGCTGGCAAGAGGCATCGGGCCCAGCCACGGCTTCGCGGCTAAACACGCAGGTCACGCCGATTTTTTTACCGCCGCGTGCCGCCCCGTGGTGCTTGCGCAGGCGGTAGCGCAGTTGCGCCAGCAAGGGGTCGTGCGTGGTGTGGGCCAGGTCGTCGATATCCACCAGGTGGGCTTGGCGCTTGCCGCCAGTCTGCCCCCACGCTGATAAAGCAGCGCCCACTGCTACGAGCCCACTGGGCCATGGCCTCCTTGGCGGCAACCTGGTCACAAGCGTCAATGACGGCGTCTACGTCATCGCCCCCCCCCAGGCAGCAGCGCCGGCCAATTGCCTGGGCTGACAAAGTCATCAATGCAGGTAACTTGGCAATCGGGGTGGATTTGCGCAATTCGCGCCTGCATGGCCAGCACCTTGGCCTGGCCCACGGTGTCGCTTAAAGCATGGATTTGCCGATTGATATTGGACAGGGCCACATGGTCCATATCCACCAAGGTGATGCGCCCAACGCCGCTACGTGCCAGGGCTTCTGCTGCCCAGGAGCCTACGCCGCCAATACCAACCACAGCCACATGGGCGCGGCGGATACGGGCTGCACCGGCTTGGCCGTAGAGCCGCTGCAGGCCAGAAAAGCGGCGCTCGGTATCTTCAGAAGAAAAAAAAATGATCGCCAGCAGCAGGGCTGGCGATCATGTCAGCAGGTAAAGGCATGCCGTTATTTTAAGGTTTGCAACAACTGCTTGCCGGTCGCTGCCGCTTCGGACTGGGGATAGTCACGCTGCAGCGCTTGCAAGGTTTGTTTGGCCGATTTGCTGTCTTTAAGCTCCAACTGGCAGTTGGCCAGGGACAGCGCCGCTTCGGCAGCGCGCTCATGCTCCGGGCCGGCTTTCATCACAGCCCGGAAATTGGCGATCGCGGTTTTGTAGTCACGCTCGGCGTACTGGGTGTTGCCCAGCCAAAAACGCGCGGATGGCTGGTAGCCACTGCGCGGGTAGGCGTTGACAAACGCCGCAAAAGCCTTGCGTGCATTGGCAAAGTCGCCTGCGCGAAAACTCTCCAGGGCCGCTTCAAAATCAGCGCGCTCCTGGGGCTGGCCGTAAATTGCAGGCCGTCGATTTGCACCTCGGTGGGTTCAAAGCGGCTCATGCGTTCATCGACTCCCTTGGCCAGGTCGTTGGCTTCGCGGGCCAACTGCTCGTTTTGGCCTTGCAGGTGGGCCAAATCAGAGCGCAGGGTCTCGATCTGGGCCTGCAAGTCCAACAGGCTGCGGCGCATCTGGGCATTTTCCTGGGCGCTGGCGTCAAAGCGCTGGCGCAGCTCCAGGATGGCGCGGCGGGCCTCCGCATCCTCGAACAAGGCGTGGGCGCTGGGCAGGCAGGCCAAGCTCAAGCCCAGCACGGCTGAGGCACGAACAATCTGACGAACGGGAAAGTGCAATAAACGCATGGGTCTTTTAACGGCTCTCGTAAAACGGGGGATTAACGGCGGTAGGACAGTTCAGCGCGGCGGTTTTTCGCGTAGGCGGCTTCGTTGGCGCCTTCCACAGCCGGTTTTTCCTTACCAAAGCTCACGGCTTCCACCTGGGCGTCTTGCACACCCAACAGGTTCAGCGAGCGGCGCACGGCCTCGGCACGCTTTTGGCCCAGTGCCAGGTTGTATTCACGGCCACCGCGCTCGTCGGTGTGGCCTTCGATGACCACTTTACGGCTGGCATCGGCTTTCAGGAAACGGGCATGGCCGTCCACCAGGTCTTGGGCTTCGGGTTTGACGACGTAGCTGTCAAAGTCAAAGTACACCACACGGCCAACGTTGCGCGGGCCGCCGTCAGCGGCAATTTCCGAGCCGGTCAGATCCACGCCAGAGACGCCACTGGTGGCATTGGCATTGCGGTCTTCGACCGATGCGTCATTGAGCTTGACGCCCGAGCTGCAGCCCACCATCACGGCAGCGGCGGCAGCGATAAAAGCGATACGTTGAATAGTTAACATAAATTACTCCTACCCTAGGAAATTCTAGGTTCTGATGGAACGAACAAAACGACGGAATGGTTTACGCCCGGTGCTTCAATATTTTTGAAACGGACCCCAGGCGGGTTCACGGATGTCGCCGCCCTTGCCGGCCAGGCGCGCCTTGATGCTGCCGTCCAAGGTGGTGGTCATCAGCGCTTCGCCGCCGCCTTGGCGGGTGGCGTAGACCAGCAAGCGGCTATTGGGGGCAAAGCTGGGGCTTTCATCATCGCGGGTTTCGGTCAGTGACGTGACTTCGCCCGAGGCCAGATTCATCACCTGCAGCTTGAACGCCCCGCCCACGCGGGAGACGTAGGCCAGCGACTGCCCATCCGGGCTAATCGTGGGCGAGATGTTGTAGCTGCCGCTGAAGGTCACGCGCTGGGCACTGCCACCGCCCACGCCCACTTTATAAATTTGCGGTGCACCGCCTCGGTCGCTGACGAAGTACAGGCTTTGCCCATCGGGGGCGAAGACCGGCTCGGTATCAATACCGCTGCTTTGCATCAGGCGCCGGGGCTGGCCGCCCTGGGCACTTAAGAGGTAAATCTGCGAGAGGCCATCGCGGCTCAAGGTCACGGCCAGTTGGCTGCCATCAGGCGACCAGGCCGGGGCGCTATTAGAGCCCTTGAAGTTGGCCACCAGGCGGCGCTGGCCGCTGGCCACGTCATGGACATAGACCACGGGCTTGCGCGATTCAAACGACACATACGCCAGTTCCGTGCCATTGGGCGACCAGGCGGGGGAGATGATGGGTTCGGTGCTGGTCAGTGCCGACTGGGCGTTCTCTCCGTCGGCATCGGCCACCCACAGCACGTAGCGGCCACCGGCCTTGGTGACGTAGGCAATGCGGGTGGAGAACACACCGCGCTCGCCCGTGAGTTTTTCGTAGATGTAATCGGCAATGCGGTGCGCTACCAGCCGCAAGTCGCCCTGTACGACGACAAAGGCCTGCCCCCCCAGGTCTTGCGCCTTGACCACGTCCCACAGGCGAAAGCGCACGTCAAAGCGGCCATCGGCCAGGCGCTTGATGCTGCCGCAGGACAGGGCATCCGCACTGCGCTGGCGCCATTGGTTCATGTCGGGCACGGAGTTTTCATCCAGCGCCGCGCCAGCGGCATCGACCGAGCGAAACAGGCCGCTGCGCTCCAGGTCGGCTTGCACGATTTGGGCGATTTGCTGGGGCGCAGCCTCGTCGCCGCGTAGCGCCGGCAAGGCGATTGGCAGCTGGCGCAGACCTACGCCGGAGATTTCGACACGAAATTGCGCCAAGGCCGGTGCGGCAGGGGCTGCCGCCAACAAGGCCAGCAGGCTACGCCGCGTGGTGGTGCCCAGGCTGGCAGAGGTGGCAGGCGCTACGCCCGCTTGCGAAGAAAAAGTGTGATGCGTTGTTGTCATGACCAGTCATCATGGATAGGAAACCCAAGCAATCGGCAATGGTACACAGTCTGACTAGGGGTTGCACTGATACCCTGGCCTGTGCTGGTATCCAACTGCATCCGCATCGCTACTTTTTCCCGAATAACTGAGGCACACCGGGGCACAATGGCTGCCCTTTGCCAAGCCTGCCCAGACGAAGAAAGAACCGCTTTCCTAGGGTTAGCACTTAGAATCGCCCGCTGCATGTCTACACCAACGCCCCCCGCCCCTTCTTCCGCACCGACTTCCCCTGCGGCTTCCGCCCTCACCGGCCTGCAGTCCCTGAGCCTGCGCCAGCGCCTGGCGCGGGTGACGCCGTATTTTTGGGGGGATCAGCGCTGGGCCTGGGCCTTGGCGGTACTGGCCACCTTGATTGGCGCGGCCACTGAGCCTTTGATTCCCGCCCTGCTCAAGCCCTTGTTGGACAACGGCTTTACTGAAGGCAGCCTGAATTTATGGCTGGTTCCGCTGTTTATTGTGGGACTGTTTTTCATCCGAGGCCTGGCGCAATTTACCGGCCAGTACGCCCTCTCGCGCATTGCCAACGACGGCATGCTGGCACTGCGCAAGGATTTATTCAGCCACGTGCAACGGGCACAAATGGGGCTGTTTAGCCGCCACTCGGCCAGTGCGCTCTCCAACACCGTGGTCTATGAAGTGCAAACCGGCGCAAATTACCTGGTAGATGCTTTTTTAGTTATTTCGCGCGATGGTTTTACGCTGGTGGCCCTGCTGGCTTACCTGCTGTATTTGAACTGGCAGCTCACCTTGGCCGTGGCGGTCATCGTGCCGGGGGTGTCGTTCATTATGAAAACGCTCTCCAAACGCCTGTACCGCATCACCAAAACCAGCCAGCAAGCCACCGATGCACTGGCCTATGTGGTGGAAGAAAACGTACTGGCCCACCGCGTCGTGCGCATCCACGGCGCGCAGGCGCAGCAAAACACCCGTTTTGTGCAACTAAGCCGCCAGTGCGCGGGCTCAACATTAAATCGACCATTGCCTCGGCCGCCATGACGCCTACCACCCAGCTGATGGCGGCGCTGGCCTTGTCGGCGGTGATTTGCATTGCCCTGTGGCAAAGCCGCCACCAAGCGGCGGACCAAGTATCTGTGGGCAGCTTTGTGGCGTTTATCAGCGCCATGCTGATGCTGATTGCGCCGCTGCGCCGCGTTGCCGATGTCACCAAATCCATTACCCGTGGGGTGGCGGCGCTGGAGCGCGGGCTGGCGCTGCTCGAAGACAGCCTGACCGAAGACTGCGGCAGCACCCAGCCCAGCCCAGTACGCGGGGCGCTGAGCCTCCAGCAGGTAACGGTTTCGTTTGGCGACGACACGGCCCCCGCGCTGCAAGCAGTCAATCTGGACGTGCAACCGGGCCAGGTGGTGGCGTTTGTCGGCCCGTCCGGCGCGGGCAAGACCACGCTGGTGAATTTGCTGCCGCGCTTTGTGCTGCCCAGCAGCGGGCAGGTGCTGCTGGACGGCGTGCCGCTGCCTGCATGGGATTTGGCCTACCTGCGCGCGCAATTTGCCATGGTCAGCCAGGACGTGGTGATGTTCAACGACAGCATTGCCGCCAACGTGGCCCTGGGGGCCGAACAGATCGACCCCGAGCGCGTATGGCACTGCCTGGAAGCGGCCAACCTGGCCGAACACGTGCGCAGCCTGCCCCAGGGGATAGAGACGGTGGTGGGGCACAACGCCAACCAGCTCTCGGGCGGCCAACGCCAGCGCCTGGCCATTGCCCGCGCCCTGTACAAAGACGCGCCGATTTTGATTTTGGACGAAGCGACCTCGGCCCTGGACACCGCTTCCGAACGCCTGGTGCAGCAAGCCCTGCAACGCCTGATGCAAGGGCGCACCACCTTGGTGATTGCCCACCGCCTGTCCACCATCGAGCATGCGGACAAGGTCGTCGTCATGCAAAGCGGGCGCATTGCCGAACAAGGCAGCCACAGCAAACTGCTGGCCCAAGGCGGCCTATACGCCCGGTTGCAGGCCTATAGCCAAAACGACCACCAGGGTGACGAACAAGACAGCCCGGCTGCAGAAAAATAAAAAACAGGAGCTATTCGCGCTTAGCTGATAAGGATTTCAAGCTGTTTCATGCCTGAAACCCTTATTCACCAAGCGCAAACAGCTATGCAATTTACCAAGACGGTGGCTGCGAACGGTTGCTGCGCCGCCCCGCTTGCAGAATTTCCACCAGAAACTGGCGCTGCGAGCGCTGGGCAAACTCCAGCGCCGACAGGCCCAACTGGTTGCGCACGTCGGGGTCAGCGCCCGCTTGCAGCAATAGCTCCACCATGGCCTGGGAGCCGTATTGCGCTGCCAGCATCAAGGGCGTGCTGCCGTTGGGCGATTCAGCGTCGATATACGCGTAGTGCTTGTCCAGCAGCAAGCGGGCAATGTCCAGGCTCTCTGGCAGGTCGGCGCTGGCAGCGTAGTGCAGCGGCGTCCACCCGGCACGGTTGACGTCTGCGCCCTTGGCCAGCAGGCGCTGGACAAAATCCATCCGGCCCTTGACGCAGGCCAGCATCAGCGCCGTCTCCCCCTGCGGGTTGGCGGCATTCACATCCAGCCCCGGGCCCAGCAGTAGCGCATCGGCCACGCGCCAGGCTTCGCGACGCAGGGCCTTGACCAGGGCGGGCTGACCCTGCGCATCCACGGTATTGGGGTTCATGCCGCGCAGCAGCAGGTTGACCATGCTGCGGTCGTTGTCGCGCATGATGGCAGTTTGAAAATCTTCAAACGCCCCGGCAAAGCTGGGGCTGCAGCCCACGGCCAGCCAAGCCACAAGCAAACGGCGGCGCATCATGGGACGAGTACCCCCGTAAACAGGCGGTCGAAGTTGCTGCTGGTCAGTTGCGCCATCTCCGGCACCGGCATGCCGCGCAACTGCGCCAGGCATTCGGCCACATAGGGCACGTAGGCGGGGCTATTGAGCTTGCCCCGATACGGCACGGGGGCCAGGTAGGGGCTATCGGTTTCAATCAGCAGGCGCTCCAGCGGCACGTAGGCGGCCACGTCGCGCAAGTCCTGCGCGTTTTTAAAGGTGACGATGCCGGAAAACGAGATGAAAAAACCCAAGTCCAGCGCCGCCTTGGCCACGGCCAGCGACTCGGTAAAGCAGTGAAACACGCCACCGGCGCTGCCGCTGCTGCCGTCCTCGCCCTCTTCGCGCAGGATGGCCAAGGTGTCCTGCGCCGCCGCGCGGGTGTGGATCACCAGGGGCTTGCCCACGGCGCGGGCGGCGCGGATATGGGTGCGAAAGCGCTGACGCTGCCACTCCAGGTCGGCAATGCTGCGCCCGCCCTTGCGCTCTTGCATGCCGTAATAATCCAGCCCGGTCTCGCCAATACCCACCACGCGCGGTAGGGCGGCGGCGGCCTCCAGCTCGGCCTGTGTGGGCTCGTGCAGGCCCTCGGTATCGGGGTGTACGCCCACGGTGGCCCACAGGTGCGGGTGCTGCAAAGCCAGGGCGTGTACCTGGGGAAAGTCTTCCATGGTGCAAGCAATGCACAGGGCGCGGCTGACCTGGGCCTGCGCCATGGCCTGCAGCACCGTGGGGAGCTGGCTGTGCAGCTCGGGGAAATTCAAATGGCAGTGGGAATCGGTAAACATACGGCAGCCCCAGACGCGCGCGCAGGGGCAGGAAAAGCAAAAGAGAGCAAGAAAAAAAGAACAAGAAAGCGAAAAGCGCAGAGAACGCCAAAGCGGCGCGCCCGCTGCCCCGATCAAGCCATTAAATGGTCTGTGTGGGCCGATCCGACCCGAGCCAAGAGCCCAGCATGGTTTCAATCTTGCTTTTGATCTCTTCACTCTTGGGGTCTTGCGGAAACCGCACACCAATGCCCTGGGTGCGGTGCCCGGCGCCAGCGGGCGTCACCCAGCCGACCTTGCCAGCAATGGGGTAGCGCTGGCTGTCTTCGGGCAGAGTCAACAGCACGTACACGTCGTCACCCAAGCGAAACTCCCGGGTGGTGGCAACGAAGATGCCCCCTTCGGCAAACATGGGGATATAGGCGGCGTACAGGGCACCCTTTTCTTTAAGGGCCAATTGCAAAACACTGGGGCGGGGGGAAGAAGGTGCGTGCATAGCCAATCACAAACAATCAGAAAAGAAAAACCAAGGGATGCAATCCATCAAGCCTTGGAGTGTAGAACGCTACGCGCTTGCACGACAAGCGCCTGCACGTGCAGGGCGTGCTGGAAGGGGTGCTCGGCACTGCGCTGCGCCTGGGTCAGCGCCTGCGCCCAGCGCAACAGCACACGCAGCGCCGGGGGGCGCGGCAGGTGTTGGGGCAAAAAGTAGCGCGGCGGAGCACCCTGGGCGCTGCACAGCAGGTCGTGGCAGAGCTTTTGCAGCCAGTTGATCAAGGCGGGCGCTGGCAACTCGGCCAGCGCTGCGCTATCGGCAGCCTGCACCAGGGCGGGCAGCTCGGTAGCCAGGCGCAAGCCCAAGGGGCTGCGCGCCAGGGCCAGCGCCTCGTGCGGGCTATTGCCGGCCGCGCGCAGCGCCGTCTGGGCGGTGGCGGCGTCTATGCCTTGCTGCTGCAGCCACTGCTGCACGTGCGGCGCAGCTGGCCACTGCATGCTGTGCGCCAGGCAGCGGCTGCGGATGGTGGGCAATAGTTGGTGCAGCGCCTGGCTGGCCAGGACAAAGCGCACGTCGCCCACCGGCTCTTCCAGCGTTTTCAGCAGGGTATTGGCGGCAATGGTGTTCATGCGCTCGGCGGGGTAGACCAGTACCACCTTGCCCCGGCCCCGGGCGCTGGTGCGCTGGCAAAACTCCACCGCCTGGCGCAGGGCATCCACGCGAATATCTTGGCTGGGCTTGCGCTTTTTGTCGTCAATCTCGGCCTGGGCTTTTTCTGGCAGGGGCCAGCCCAGGGCCAGCAGTTCGACTTCGGGCATCAGCACGCACAGGTCGGCATGGGCATGCACGTCTACCGCGTGGCAACTGGCGCACTGGCCACAGGCCCCGCTGGGGCCGGGGGCATCGCACAGCCAGGTGCGCGCCAGGGACAGGGCCAAATCCCACTGGCCCAGCCCTTCGGCGCCATGCAGCAGCCAGGCGTGGCCGCGCTGGCGCAGCAAGGCGGTTTGCTGCGCGGCCAGCCACGTGGGTAAGGTGGTGGAGCTAGGGGGGGATGCTTGGGCACTCATGCGTCTGCGCCGGGTTGGTTTTCTGCGCTGGCAAGTAACCCCCGCTGGGTAACTGCGGCGCGCACCTGTTGCCAGACGGCGGCTCGCGCGCCTTCGGCCTCAATGCGAGCAAAGCGCTCCGGGGCCTCTGCCGCGCGGCGGGCATAGCCCCCGGCAACCGCGGCAAAAAACTGCATGGGCTGGGCTTCAAAGCGGTCGGGCACCCGGGCTTGCGCCAGGCGCTGGGCGGCAACGGCTGCGGGCAGGTCAAACCACAGTGTCAAGTGCGGTTGCAGCAGTTCATCGGGGTTCAGGCCAAAGCCAGAGAGCGTCAGGCGCTCTAGTTTTTCTAGCACATGCCAGTCCAGCCCCCGGCCTGCGCCCTGGTAGGCGAAGGTGGCATCGGTAAAGCGGTCGCTGATCACCACTTCGCCGCGCGCCAGGGCCGGAGCGATAACGTGGCAGACATGGTCGCGCCGCGCGGCAAAGGCCAGTAGCGCTTCGGTGGTGGCGTCCATGCTTTGGTGCAACAGCACATCGCGCAACTGCTCGGCCAAGGCGGTGCCGCCGGGCTCGCGCGTCAAGGTGACGCTGCGCCCACTGGCGCGCAGGGCCTGGGCCAACGCCTCGATGTGCGAGGACTTGCCCGCGCCGTCAATACCTTCAAAACTGATGAAAAAACCTGCTGCAGTCACGGCTGTTGTGCTTTCTGCGCCGCCGGTTTGCCCCGGATATAGCGGTTGACGGCGCGGTTGTGCTCACCCAAGGTGGCGCTAAATTGGCTGGAGCCATCCCCCCGGGCGACAAAGTACAGCGCATCCGTTTCAGCGGGCTGTACCGCAGCCCACAGGGCGGCTTTGCCGGGCATGGCAATGGGGGTGGGCGGCAGGCCGGGGCGTGTATAGGTGTTCCAAGGCGTATCGGTTTGCAGGTGGATTTTGCGCAGCCGCCCGTCAAAGCCTTCGCCCAGGCCATAGATCACGGTGGGGTCGGTTTGCAGCAACATGCCTTTGCGCAGGCGGTTGGTGAAGACGCCGGCGACCATGGCCCGGTCACTGGCCTGGCCGGTTTCTTTTTCGATGATGCTGGCCAAAATCAACACCTCTTGCGGTGTTTTCAGGGGCGATGCCGGGTCGCGCAGTTGCCAGGCCTGCTCCAGGCGCTTGTCCATGGCATGGGCAGCGCGGCGCAGCACGGCCAGGCTGCTACTACCCTTGGCGTAGGTGTAGGTGTCGGGAAAAAAGCGCCCTTCGGCGGGCACGCCTTCCTTGTCCAGGGCCTGCATGATTTGCGCGTCACTGAGCGCTGCCGTGTCTTGCTTGAGGCTGGCCTCCTTGGCCAAGGCGCTGCGCATTTGCCGAAACGTCCAGCCCTCGACAAAGGTGATGGCACGCAGGCTTTCCTCGCCCTGCACCAGTTTGCTGAGCAGGCTCCAGGCGCTGGTGCCGCTGGTAATTTCGTAATTGCCAGCACGGATCAAGCGGCTTTTGCCCGAGAGGCGAAACCACGCATACAACAGCCGCGCATCGGTGCGCACGCCCGCATCTACTGCGGCCTGGGCCACGGCCTTGGGGGCCGTGCCGGGTTCAACTTCCAGCTCCAACACCGGCGCGGCCAGGGGCAGGGGCTGGTGCAGCCACCAAAAACTGGCACCAGCGGCCACGGCTGCCAAAAGCAGCAGCATCACAATACAACGCAAGAGAGTTCGCACAGACCTATGCCATGAGGGGGAAAGACCTCGGATCATAATTCAGCCATGACCGAGACTTTTTCTGCTGCCGCGCCCGATGCCCTGTGCCTACGCCATTTGGGCGTTATCCGCGCCCAAGGGGTGGATGCCGCCACCTTCCTGCATGGCCAACTCTCCCACGACTTTTTGCTGCAAACGCCCGCACAAGCGCGGCTGGCGGCCTACTGCTCGCCCAAGGGGCGCATGCTGGCCAGCTTCATCGTGCTGCGCCGCAGCAGTGAAGAGCTGCTTTTGGTGTGCCCGCGCGACGTGCTGGAAGCAGCGCTCAAGCGCCTAAAAATGTTCGTGCTGCGCGCCAAATGCACGCTGACCGACGCCAGTAGCGACTTTGCCCTGTATGGCCTGGCAGGGGCAGAGGTGCCTGCCGCGCTGCAAGCGCCTTGGCAGGTGCTGGAAGTGCCGCAGGCCGAAAGGAGCGGCCCTGGCCGTGAGCCTTTACCCCATACCAAGCGATAGCCCATCTCCCTCCCTGGCCCGCGCCCTGTGGCTGGCACCGGCGGGCAGTGGCGCACCCGCCGGTGCCCAGCTCCCTGCGTGGTGGCAATGGTCGGAAGTAATGAGCGCCGTTCCCCTGGTGGGCGCAGCGCTGGCCGAGCAGTTTGTGCCGCAAATGCTCAACTACGAATCCGTGGACGGCGTGAGCTTTAAAAAAGGCTGCTACCCCGGCCAGGAAGTGGTGGCCCGCAGCCAGTTTCGCGGCACGCTCAAGCGCCGGGCCTATCTGGTGCAAGCGACCCAAGCGCTAAGTGTTGGGGACGCTGTGTTGGATGCCGAGGGGCAAGAGGTCGGCTCCGTCGTACAGGCTGCCACGCACCCGGATACCGGGGTGCATAACGCCATCATCGCCATCCAGACCAGCGCGGCAGAACAGCCCCTCACTGCAAATACGATAGCACTTACTGCCCTGCCCTTGCCATATTCACTAAGAAACGATATCTAAACCCGCTCCAGAGCTGCGTGAGCAGCTCTTTTTTTTTAAAGAGTCTTGCGCATGGTGATGTGGTCAATTCCCGCGTCCTGGTACACCATGCCTTCTGCCGTAAAGCCTGCGCCTGCGTAAAAGCCTTGGGCGTGCAACTGGGCGCTGAGCACCGCCGCCGTATCCCCCCGGGCACGCGCTGCGGCCAGGAGCGCATCCAGCATTTGCGCCCCCACACCCCGGCCCCGCCACGCGGGCAGGACGGCCATGCGGCCAATGCGGGCGGTAGCGGCAGCCGCATCGTCCTTGAGCAGCCGCGCCGTGGCGACGGGGCGGTTATCGGCATCCAGGGCGACGATGTGCAGGCAGGTCGGGTCGAGCACATCCATCTCCAACTCAGGCGGCACGCCCTGTTCACGCACAAATACGGCGATGCGCACCTGCTGGGCTTGCCGCCCCCAGTCGTTCCAACTGCCGGTGACAAACCGTAGCGGCGCTGCACCGCCTGCTGCTTGCTGCGTTTCTTGATTATTCATGGCTATAAACCTGATGTAATGTGAATTCAATGGGCTAAAAAATTACAACAAAGCTTCACGCAGCACGGCGGCAATGTCCATCTGGGCCTGGCGCGCCTCGGGCAGCACCCGGCCCATTTTGATGAATTCGTGCGTCACGCCCTTGTAGATATCCAGCGTCACCGCTACCCCGGCCATGCGCAGCATGTCGGCGTAGGCAATGCCTTCATCGACCATGGGGTCCAGCTCTGCCAGGCACAGGTGTGCAGGGGCCAGGCCCTGCGCATCGGGCACGAGCAAGGGGGCAAAGCGCCAGTCCTCGCGGTCAGCCTCCGTGCCCATGTAGTTGTTAAAAAACCAGTCGATGGCCGGTTTTTCCAACACCAGCCCCTGCCCGTAACGGCTATGGCTGGGCGTGTCCTGGTGGGCGCAGGTACCGGGGTAGATCAGCACCTGCTGGCGCAGCGGCAATTGGGCATCGCGGGCCAGGATGGCGCAGACTGCAGCCAGCGTACCCCCGGCGCTATCGCCGCCAATGGCCAGGCGCGTGGTATCCAGCGCCAGCGCCCTGCCCTGCCCGGCCAGCCACTGCAGGGCGTCCCAGGCATCGTGCAAAGCCGTCGGGAAGGGGTGTTCCGGTGCCAGCCGGTAGTCCAGCGACACCACGGCGCAGCCTGCCTGGGCGGCCAGGTTTTGGCACAACACCGCGTGGGTCTGCACACTGCCCACGGTAAAGCCTCCGCCGTGCAAATACAGCAGCACGGGCAGCGGCGCAGCATCGGCAGGCGCAGCCGGTGCCCACAGCATGGCGGCCAAGTGGTTGCCGTCGCGTACCGGAATGCGCAGGGCTTGCTGGCGTGCCAGGGGCGGGGCGTCCAGCTCCAGCACATCGCTACCAGCAGCGTAGGCAGCGCGCGCCTGGGCGGCTGGCAAGGTGTGCAAGGCGGGGCGGTTGGCCCGCGCCAAGCCACGCAAAATGCCCGCCATGGCGGGCGTTACGGGGAAATCAGTCATAAGAGAGGAAAAGGGAAGAAGCTATCAATACATGGAGCGCGACCAGTCCGTCGCCTCGTGTTGGAGCACCACGTCCATATCCAGGCCCACGGCCAGGGCCATTTCGATGGGAAAGCAGCGCACCATCTCCCGCTCAGGCCAGCGCGAGGTATAGGCCCGCTCCGTCCACACCGCCAGGTGCAGCACGGCGGCCAGGGGCTCGAAGTCAGGCGCATCCAGGGGCTGCTGCATAGCATCGAGCAATCGCAGCAAGGCCGCTGGCACGCCCCAGTGGCGCAGCAGCGCAGCCGATGCAGCGTAGGTATCTACACCCAGCAGGGCTTGCTCAGCCTGCGCCCGTTGCGGATCCCACGTGCCAGCTTGCTGCGCCAGGGCGGGCATGGCCGCGCGGTGGTTTTCATGCAGCACCAACTGGCCCACGGCATGCAGCAGCGCCGCAGCGTAAGCGGCCCCAGCGTCCAGCGACAACAGCATGGCCAGACTGCGGGCACGGCGGGCGCTGCGGGCACTGAAGGGCCCCAGCTGCTCCAGGCCAGGGACGCGCTCGGTGATGCTGGCATGGGCTTTTTTCAGCAAACCGCGCAATTGCGCCACCCCCAGCAGCGCCACCGCCTGGGCAATGGTCTGGATGTTGCCGCTCAACTGGTACACCCCGGCATTGGCGTGCCCCAGCAGCCACCCAGCCAGCACCGGGTCGCTGCCCAACAATTGGTTGAGCTGACGCAGGCTGGGCCGGGGCTGCTGCAAGGCATTCATGAGCAAGGCCACCACCCGGGGCTGACACGGCTGAGGCAATTTTTCCGGTATCTGCATAGGGGCCGTATGTTAGGGCGTGTTGACGTCGGGTGAAGCGAGGCAGTTTGCATAGACAATCGCACCATGCGATTTCTTCATACCATGCTACGCGTTGGCAATCTTCAACGCTCGATTGATTTTTATACCCAAGTGCTGGGCATGCAGACTGCTGCGCACCTCGGAAAACCCGGAGTACCAGTATTCGCTGGCATTCCTGGGCTTTGACGGCGGCAACCCCGCCCAGGCCGAGCTGGAGCTGACCTACAACTGGGGCACCGACAGCTACGACCTGGGCAACGCCTACGGCCATATCGCCCTGGGCGTGCCCGATGCCTACGCCGCCTGCGACAAAATCCGCGCAGCCGGTGGCCACATCAGCCGCGAGCCCGGCCCGGTCAAGGGCGGCAATACTGTGATTGCCTTTGTGACCGATCCCGATGGGTACAAGATCGAGTTAATAGAACGCAAAGACGACGCAGCAGACGGTACCGGCCTGCGGTAAATACCGCATCCAGGGCTTAAACCTGCACCCAGTCACACCCCAGAGCGGCGCTATAGGCTTGCGCCAAGTCGGCCGTTAAATCAGCCACGGCTTCCAGGCCAATGCACAGGCGCACGACGTGCCCTGGGGCCACGTCCCCTCGACCCAGGCTGCGCATATCGTCCAGCGCATAGGGCATCACCAGGCTGATATGCCCGCCCCAGCTATAGCCAATGGCAAAGAGCTGCAGGCGGTTGCAAAAGTCATCCACCTGCGCCTGGGTGAGCTGGGCATCGAGCACGATGCTGAAAATCCCCGCCGCTGCGCCCTGCCCTTGCGGGGCGCACAACTGCGCCCAATGCGCATGGCCGGGGCTGCCTGGCAGTGCCGGGTGCAGCACCTGCACGACGGCGCTTTGGCGCTGTAAGGCCAGGGCCAGTTGCCGGGCGGCGTGGTCTTGCGCGTGGTAGCGCAAGGCGGTACTGGGCAGGGAACGCAGCACCAGATCCACATCATTCATGCCCACCCCCAGGCCCAGACGCATGTGGGTGAGTTTCAGGCGCATATGCAGGGCCTGCTCCCGCGTGGTGATGCTGCCCATGAGCACGTCGCCACCGCCGCTGGGGTATTTGGTCAGGGCATGGACGCTGATGTCCACCCCCAGGCTGCCGCCGTCGCGCAGCAAATCAAAGGGGGCAAAGGCCAAGCCAGCACCCCAGGTGTTGTCCAGCGCCACCCAGGCGCCGTGGGCCCGTACGGCCTGCACCTGGGCGATCAGGTCCGGAAACTCCATGGTGACGGAGCCTGGCGCCTCCAGCCACACCAGGCGGGTGTTGGGCGTGAGCTTGCTGCGCAGGTCGGCCACGTCCATGGGATTAAAAAACTGGGCGGTGATGCCGTAGCGGGTCAACTCCTGCTCGGCAAAGTCTTTATTGGGGCCGTAGGCGTTATCGGGCAGCAAGACCGCATCTCCAGCACTGAGCAGCGCCAACGATACGGTGCTCAGCGCCGCCAGGCCGCTAGGCACCAGCAGGCATTGCGCGGCACCTTCCAGGGTGCACAGGCGCTCTTCCAAGGTGAACGAGGCCGGCGTGCCGTGCAGGCCATAGGTGTAGCCACTTTTGTCCAGCCAGCGGCGCGTGCGCATGGTGGCCACGTCGGGGAAGAACACGGTGGACGCCTTGTGCACCGGCAACTGCGGCGCGGCAAAGTCCGCCGGGGCTTGGTAGGGGTGGTGGATGAGATGGGTGGTGATGTCTGGGTGCTTCATGCCCCGATCGTAGCGGCTGCGGGCCGTTAGCTTGCCAAGATGGCCTAGCCAAACACCACCCGGTTGCGGCCCTGGCGCTTGGCCTCGTACAAGGCGGCATCGGCACGCTGCAGCAGCGCATCGGTGGGCTCCGTGGGCTGCCACTGCACTGCGCCGATGGAGACGGACAGGTGGATGGCCTCCCCCCCTTCGGGAAGTGGCACCGGGGTGGTGGCCACCGCCTGGCGCACGCGTTCGAGGACGACGGCGCCTTCGCTGGGGGAGGTTTCACTCATCAGCAGGATGAATTCCTCACCACCCCAGCGGGCCAGTACGTCCGGGGCGCGCACCTGGTCGGTGACGATCCGGGCAAACGCCTGCAAGGCAGCATCGCCGGCGGCGTGGCCGTAGTTGTCGTTGATGGCCTTGAACCAATCGAGATCGAGCTGCGCCAGCACCAGCGGCTGACCGGTGCGCAGGGCGTTCAAGGTGCGCAGGCGCATGACCTCGGCCAGATAGCGGCGGTTGGGCAGGCCGGTCAGCTCGTCCCTGGTGGCCAGCGCCTGCTCGCGCTCTACGGCCCGGGCCAGTTCGCTGCGCTGGGCCTTGAGCATCTGGCGCAGCGCATCCATACGCAGCGCCAGCATGGTGCTAAACGCCAGCACCAGTACCACGATGAGCATATACACCGCTGCCAAAACGGGCGGGGGCGCATCTTCGGGATAGCCCCACTGGGCGACGGCACCGGCAATGGCAAACGCCACCACGCCCAGGACCAGCAGCTTTTTCATTTGCGTGGCGGTGAGGCCAAACACGCCAAACATCATCACCACGGCCAGTACGGGCGGCTCGATGCCCCGGGCCTGCCCCGCAATGGCGTAGGCCGCAGCATTGCTCACCAAGGCGTAGCTGATCTGTACCGTGGTAAAGGCGGGATCGCGCCAATGGCGGGTAAAACCACTGCGAATAAGCACAAAACTCAGCAGCGCACACCCCAGGCTCGCAGCCGACCACCAATGCACCGAAGGCTGCTGCACCAGCCCCACAGCGGCTACCGACTGCATGGCCAGGACGCAAAAAACCATCAGCAGGCAGGCAAACCCTGTCATCACCAGGCTGCGGCGCAGGCGTGGGTCGGTGGTCAGTAAAACGTCAAGGAAGCGGGGCATGTGAAAAATAATGGACGGTCGTTCCAAAAAATGTAACACAATGATTTTTTGCACAGCCCTAGGGTTCTTGCTAGTAGCGAAGAAAATAATATTAAAAAATATAGCTGCTTGCGCTTATTCATCAAACTATTCAGATAGTTTTATATTCAAATTCTTTATCTACAAATCGCTAACAGCTACGTTATATATAGCGCCTAGCGCAATCCCTCGCCCTGCCCGTTGTTTGGCCCGACTATCGAGGCAATGACATTGGTACAGTCTTGTGCCTGCTCTTGCCCCAGCATCCATGCCTACCCTTCCCGCCCCTGCAACTGCCCCATACACCTCAATGCGCCTGTCTTTGGTGCTGCCTTTCGTGATGCTGGTAGCGCTGCTGACCGGCACGCTGGGGGTGCTGTGGTACTGGACGGGCAGCGCCACGGTCTCCACCTTGTCGCAACAATTGATGCACGAGCTGTCCGAGCGCATCGGCCAGGCCGTACAACAACACATGAGCCAGGCCAGCGCTACGCTGGAAGTGGCCTTTCCCCAAGGTTTAACCCCGCCCGAAGACATCCGCAGCGACATGGCGCTGCTGCGCACCCGGCTTTGGACGGCAACGTCCACATGGCGCTGCTGCGCACCCGGCTTTGGACGGCAACGTCCTTGAGCGGGCAACCGGGCAGCTACGTGTACTACGGCAATCGCAGCGGCCAGGGTATTGCCTTGGAGCGCAGCAGTTGGCAGGAAGGACAGCTACGCCTGAAAACCGAGGCGGCGGCACACCGGGTTTTCTACCGCGTCCCAGGCATTACGGCTACGCCGATTCCTGCGCAAACGGAAGACAGCCTGTTCGAGCCCCGCAGCCGCCCCTGGTACACCCAGGCAATCCAAAGCCCTCGCCCGATCTGGCTGGCTGTGGTGGCCATGCCCCAATCAGACATGCTGGCCGGCATTCGCCGCCACGTCGTGTTGGTAGGGGCCCTGGGCTTGTTGGCCCTGGGGCTGGCCCTGGCCATCGGGCTGCGTATTTTTGGTGGCGTTGCCCGGGATATGCGCCCCCTGACCCACGCCGTGCGCCGTGTTGGCCAAGGCGATATTGATGCGCCCATCCACGTCCCGCGCAACGACGAAATTGGCGAGCTGGCGCACAACTTTCACCACATGCGGGACCGCCTCTTTACGGATGCCTTAACCGGCGTCAACAACCGCAGCGCCCTGCACCACATCCTCAGCGCCCTGCTTGCCCCGCCGGCCCAGCCCTTTGCCCTGCTTTTCATCGACCTCAACCGCTTCAAGCCCTTGAACGACCGCTGGGGCCACGATAACGGCGACCGCGCCCTGGCCGAAGTGGCCCAGCGCATGCGCCAGCGGGCTGCGCAGCACCGACCTGCTGGCCCGTCTGGGCGACGATGAATTCGTCGTCCTACTGCCCGGCGCCGACAGTGACCAGCAAGCCCAGGAGGTGCGCGAGCACCTGATCGCAGCCATTACGCCCGCGCTGACCAGCTTGCAAGACATCCCCGCCGACGTACAAGTGTGCGTAGGCGCCAGCATCGGCCACGCCCTGTTTCCACGTGACGGGCAGGACGCCAGCACCCTGCTGCAGCACGCCGATGCCCAGATGTACTTAGACAAACAGGCAGGCCGTGCACGCTAACGCCCCCAGCGCCCCCACTGCTGCCCAGCGCCGCTGGATTTTGGCGGGCCTGATGGCCACCATGATGCTGGCCGCGATGGACACCACCATCGTCGCTACTGCCGTCTCGCACATCGTGGCCGACCTGGGCGGGCTGGCCCTGATCAGCTGGGTGTTCTCCAGCTATTTGCTGGCGCAAACCATCACCATTCCCCTATACGGCAAATGCGCCGATTTATTTGGCCGCAAACCCGTGCTGCTGGTAGGCACGCTGGTGTTTTTAGTGGGCTCTGCCCTGTGCGCCCTGGCATGGAATATGCCCAGCCTAATTGCCTTTCGCGCCCTGCAGGGCCTGGGGGCCGGGGCCATCATGGCCACGGTGATGACGCTGGCTGGCGACCTCTACAGCGTAGAAGAGCGCGGCGTGGTGCAAGGCTGGCTCTCCAGCGTCTGGGGGATTGCGGCGGTCACCGGGCCACTTTTGGGCGGGGCGTTTGCCGAATACGCCCATTGGCGCTGGATTTTTTTGGTCAACCTCCCCATCGGCGTCCTGGCCGTGGCCTTGCTGCTGCGCTTTTTGCATGAAAACTTCGCCCGCCGCCCAGCCCGCCTGGACATTGCAGGCAGCACCTGGCTGCTACTGACCTTGACGCTTTTTATCCTCGCCCTGCTGCAAGGCGGGCAAAGCTGGGCTTGGCTCTCATGGCCCAGCGCGGCCCTGCTCACCGGCGCAGCCCTGGCCCTGGCGGCTTTTATCGCCACGGAGCGGCGCGCTGCCGAGCCGGTCATGCCCGGTTGGCTGTGGCGCCGCCGCGATCTGGCCTGCCCCAACCTGGCCGCTATCGGCATGGGCATGGCGATGATGGCCCCCAGCATCTACCTGCCTACCTTTCTCCAGGCCGTGCACGGCAATAGCGCCATCGCTGCGGGCTTGGTGCTGGCGGGCATGAGCGTGGGCTGGCCCCTGGCCTCCAGCTTGGCGGCCCCTTTGTACCTGCGCTGGGGTTTTCGCCCCATTGCGCTGGCGGGCATTGGCGTCATGGGGCTGGCGGTGCTGCTGTTTCTGCGCCTGCCCCAGCCACCGGGCACCGCCTGGGTGCTGTTGGATCAGTTTCTGCTGGGTCTGGGCCTGGGGTTTTTCTCGACCCCGGTGCTGGTGGGCATGCAGTCCATCGTCGGCTGGCACCAGCGCGGCGTGGTCACCAGCTCGCAAATGTTTGCCCGCTTTTTAGGGCAAAGCCTGGGTGCGGCGCTGTTTGGAGCCATCTTTAACAGCAGCCTGTCCCGCGCCCTGCACGCCCAGGGCATGACGCTGGAGTTGGCTGAGCTTGACCGCATCGTCACCCTGGCGCAAAGCAGCATCGACGCCAAAGCCGCCTTGCTGCGCAGCGCCATCACCAGCGCCACCGCTGACCTCTACCTGGGCATGTTGGCTCTGCTGGTGTGCATGGCCTTGGCACTGGTTTGGACACCGCGCAACTTTGGCTGCGTCTCCAGCAAGCAGCCTGCCAACGAACCTTCCTAGCCCCCCTAAACCCTCCTGAACTCTCCTAACGATGGCGCAGGCGGATATAAAAAAACCGGCTCTGGTTTGAGCCGGTTTTTATGGGGCGGGGCTGCTGTTAATCCGTCGCAGCCGCTGCGGGCGATTGCGAGGCTTCTCCCTCTTCGGGCGCAGCGCTGCTGTGGATGTCCAGCAGCACATCGCCTTGGCCGTCTTTGGCGCTGGCATCCCAGTCCACCGTCAAGCGCCCGCCGCGCACCAGGCCACCAAACAGCAGTTCGTCGGCCAGGGCCTTGCGGATGGTGTCCTGAATCAGGCGCTGCATGGGGCGCGCGCCCATCAGCGGATCGAACCCCTTGGCCGCCAGGTGCTTGCGCAGCGCGTCGGTGAAGGTGACTTCCACTTTTTTCTCGGCCAGTTGTTGCTCCAGTTGCAGCAGGAATTTATCCACCACGCGCAGGATGATTTGCTCATCCAGGGGCTTAAAGCTGACGATAGCGTCCAGCCGGTTGCGGAACTCGGGCGTGAACAGGCGTTTGATGTCCGCCATCTCATCGCCTGCCTGGCGCTGGGTGGTAAAGCCAATGACGGCTTTGTTCATGGCTTCAGCCCCGGCGTTGGTCGTCATGATGATGATGACGTTGCGGAAATCCGCCTTGCGCCCGTTGTTGTCGGTCAAGCTCCCGTGGTCCATCACCTGTAGCAATACGTTGAAAATGTCCGGGTGGGCTTTTTCAATCTCGTCGAGCAGCAGCACGCAATGCGGCTTTTTGGTGATGGCCTCGGTCAGCAAGCCGCCTTGGTCGTAACCCACATAGCCGGGGGGCGCACCAATCAGGCGGCTGACCGCGTGGCGCTCCATGTATTCCGACATATCAAAGCGTACCAAGTCCACACCCAGGATGTAGGCCAGTTGCTTGGCCGCTTCGGTCTTGCCCACGCCCGTAGGGCCGCTGAACAAGAAGCTGCCAATCGGCTTTTCGGGCTTGCCCAGGCCGGAGCGGGCCATTTTCACGGCGCCGGCCAGCACTTCCAGCGCCTTGTCTTGGCCAAAGACCACGCTCTTTAAGTCGCGCTCCAGCGTCTGCAGCTTGCTGCGGTCGTCTTGCGAGACATTGGCAGGCGGGATACGGGCAATCTTGGCGACGATGCCTTCAATGTCCACACGCTCAATGCAGTCCTTGCGTGTATCCGCCGTTTTAATGCGCTGGGCGGCGCCGGCCTCGTCAATCACGTCAATGGCTTTGTCGGGCAATTGGCGGTCGTTGATGTATTTGGCCGACAGCTCAGCCGCTGCCTGCAGGGCTTCGGGCGCGTAGGCAATGCCGTGGTGCTCTTCAAAGCGGGTTTTCAGGCCCTTCAAGATTTCCACCGTCTCGGCCACGCTGGGCTCGACCACGTCCACCTTTTGAAAGCGCCGCGACAAGGCCGCGTCTTTTTCAAAAATACCCCGGTATTCGGTAAATGTGGTGGCCCCGATGCACTTGAGCTGGCCGCTGGACAGCGCCGGTTTCAGCAAGTTGCTGGCATCAAGCGTGCCGCCCGAGGCCGCGCCTGCACCGATCAGGGTGTGGATTTCGTCGATGAACAAAATCGCGTTGGGCTTGTCCTTCAAGGTTTTGATGACGCCTTTCAAGCGCTGCTCAAAGTCGCCTCGGTATTTGGTACCGGCCAAAAGCGCGCCCATGTCCAGGGAATAGACAGTAGCCGCTTCCAGCACCTCGGGCACCTTGCCTTCGGTGATACGCCAGGCCAGGCCCTCCGCAATTGCGGTCTTGCCCACACCAGCCTCGCCCACGAGCAGCGGGTTGTTTTTGCGGCGGCGGCACAGGATTTGGATGGTGCGCTCGACCTCGTAGTCGCGGCCGATCAGCGGGTCGATCTTGCCGTCCTTGGCCGCTTGGTTCAGGTTCAGCGTGTACTGCTCCAGGGGCGAGGCTTTTTCGCTGCGCTCATTGCCGCCCTCCTCGCTCTCGGCGGGATTTTCGGCCTTGGTCGGTTCAGGCTGGTCGCTTTTGCGAATGCCGTGGGCAATGAAGTTGACTACGTCCAGGCGCGTCACGCCCTGTTGGTGCAGGTAGTACACGGCGTGCGAGTCTTTCTCGCCAAAGATAGCCACCAGCACATTGGCGCCTGTCACCTCTTTTTTGCCGTTGCCCGTGGACTGCACGTGCATGATGGCGCGTTGAATCACCCGCTGAAAGCCCAGGGTGGGCTGGGTATCCACTTCGTCGCTGCCGCCAATTTGCGGGGTGTTGTCCTTGATGAAATTGGCCAGCAAGGCCCGCAAATCGTCCAGGTTGGCCGTGCAGGCCTTGAGCACTTCTGATGCGCTGGGGTTGTCCAGCAGCGCCAGCAGCAGGTGCTCAACGGTAATAAATTCATGGCGTTGCTGCCGGGCCTCCACGAAGGCCATGTGCAAGCTCACTTCCAGTTCTTGTGCAATCATTTTGCGTACTCCTTTGCGCTTGCGGGTGGGAAACAATGCCTACTTTGCGGCCCTGCTGCGCCGTGCGCTTATGGGGCATATAGGGACTAGGGTGCAGTCATTCAACCGGCTCGCTCACCGCTTGCAGCGGATGCCCGGCGTGCTGGGCAGCAGCCAGCACCTGTTCTACCTTGGTGGTGGCCACGTCCTGCGAGTACACGCCGCAGACGCCCCGGCCTTGTAAATGGATTTTGAGCATGATGCGCGTTGCCTCCTCTTGGTCCTTGCCAAACAACTCTTGTAAAACAATGACGACAAACTCCATCGGGGTGAAATCGTCATTGAGCAGCACCACTTGGTACATCGGCGGTGGCTGCAGTTTTTGCAGCTGACGCTCCAGCACGACCGAATCGCTTTCCTCCAAGGCTGGGAAGAACACAGGCTTGGGTGGTTGGCTGGGGGTTTCAGGACTTGCCATGGAATTCATTCTAGCCAGCCGTTTTGGGCGGTGGCCGACAGTAATAGGGTGAAAAATCAGGTTTAACCAGTAAATAAGCCTAGCAACAACGGCCCATTCAGGCCCGCCACACCAGGGTGCAGGCGGCGCTACCGAAACAGGAGCGCCAATCGGCCAGGGCGGCATCACTGGGGTAGATAAGTTGCTGCGGGCCTAAATCAAGCTCCACCTGTGCATGTTCGTCCTGGTCAGCACAGCGCAACTGCAAGCGCACGCGCAGGCCGCGCTCCAGCGCCTGGCCTTGCTGCTCGTCCCATTCGCTGTGCGCGGGGTGACTGGCCAGCAGCCGGGCAATAGCGGCCTCTATGCCAGGGGCCGCGGATGCTGTTGGGGCGACTGGGGCAGCAGCACTGGCGTCAATCGCCAAATGGTGGGCAAAGCGGCAGCGGGCGTCCGCCAGGCTCCAAACCTGCTGGGCCTTGATGCGCAGGCCGCCGCTAAAGTGGTCGTGCTGCACCTTGCCCTGCAGGATGACGAACTCATCGTCTTTGAGCAGGTCTTTCGCCGCCAGGAGCGTGCCTTCATCGACCGAAGCCTCCAGCACCGCGCTTTTATCGTCCAGCTTGAACAGGCACAGCTTGCCGCGCTGGCCGTTGATGACGCGCAGGTCACTGACGATACCGGCCAGCAGTTGCGGCTCGCGGCTGTCCGAGAGTGCATCCAGGGGAGTGCGGATAAAGCGGCGCACTTCGCCTTCGACCTCATCAAACAAATGGCCGGACAGGTAAAAGCCGACGGCGGTTTTTTCCTGCAGCAGGCGCTCTTTGACACCCCAGGGCAGCACCTGGGGCAAAGTGGGCTCCTGGTTGCTAGCGCCCTGGGCGTCGTCGCCCATCATGTCGAACAGGCCGCCTTGGTGGGCATTGGCCAGTTGGGCATTGGCAAATTCAAACGCATCGTCCATGCCCGCCAGCAAGGCGGCGCGGTTGCGCTCGATGGTGTCGAACGCACCGGCCTTAATCAGTGCCTCCAGCGTGCGTTTATTGAGCTTGCTGCGGTCAACCCGCACGCAAAAATCGCACAGGCTTTTAAACGGCCCCACCACATGCGCTTGCGGGCCTGCGCCCTGGCCCTGGCGGGCGGCAATGATGGCTTCAATCGCCCCCTGGCCGGTGCCTTTAATGGCCCCCAGGCCATAGCGGATAACCTTGTCGGTGACTGGCTCAAAGCGGTAAGCACCACGATTGACGTCGGGCGGCTCAAAGCTCAGGCCCATTTTCAAAGCGTCTTCGTGCAGGACTTTGAGCTTGTCGGTGTTGTCCATTTCCACCGTCATGTTGCCGCAGAAGAACTCGGCCGTGTAATGCACCTTGAGCCACGCCGTGTGGTAGGCCAGCAGGGAGTACGCCGCCGCGTGCGACTTGTTAAAGCCGTAGCCTGCGAATTTCTCCATCAGGTCAAACACCTCGTCGGCTTTTTCCTGGCTGATGCCCTGCTTGCCCGCGCCTTCGCGAAAGATCAGGCGGTGCTTGGCCATTTCCTCGGGCTTTTTCTTACCCATGGCGCGGCGCAGCAAGTCCGCGCCGCCCAGGCTGTAGCCGCCCAGCACCTGGGCGGTCTGCATCACCTGCTCCTGGTAGACCATGATGCCGTAGGTCTCGGCCAGTACTTTTTCCACCAATGGATGGGGGTACTCAATCTCCTCGCGGCCATGTTTACGCGCCACGAACGACGGAATCAGGTCCATGGGCCCGGGGCGGTACAAGGCGTTCAGGGCAATCAGGTCTTCCAGGCGGCTGGGCTTGGCATCGCGCAGCATGCCTTGCATGCCCCGGCTTTCAAACTGGAAGACGGCTTCGGTCTTGCCTTCCTGGAACAGCTTAAACGTGGGCCAATCGTCCAACGGGATGTCTTCAAACTTAAAGTTTTCCTGGCCCGCGTGGCGTTTTTGGATGAATTCGCGGGCAATTTCCAAAATGGTCAGCGTCGCCAGGCCCAAGAAGTCGAACTTCACCAGGCCGATTTGCTCCACGTCGTCCTTGTCGAACATGGACACCGCCGAATCGCTGCCCGGTTGCTGGTACAGCGGGCAAAAGTCGGTCAACTGGCCCGGCGCAATCACCACCCCCCCGGCGTGCATACCGATGTTGCGCGTCATGCCTTCGAGCTTTTGCGCCATCTCGATCAGGTTCTTGACGTCCTCTTCCTTTTCCAGGCGCTCGGCCAGCACGGGCTCGGCCTGGAGGGCGTAGGTGTATTTATCACCCTCTTTGGGAGGGTTGGGCGGATAGCGCAGCGTCACGTGCAGGCCCGGCTTGTTGGGGATGAGCTTGGAGATGCCATCGCAAAACCCGTAGCTCATGTCCATCACCCGGCCCACGTCGCGAATGACCGCGCGTGCAGCCATGGTGCCGAAGGTGGCAATCTGGCTGACTGCGTTGCGGCCATAGCGCTCTTTGACGTAGTCAATCACCCGGTCGCGGTTGGCCTGGCAAAAGTCCACGTCAAAGTCAGGCATGGAGACGCGCTCAGGGTTCAAAAAGCGCTCGAACAGCAGGTTGTAGTGAATCGGGTCCAGGTCGGTAATCTTGAGCGCATACGCCACCAGCGAACCTGCGCCCGAGCCCCGCCCCGGCCCGACCGGGCAGCCGTTGTTCTTGGCCCAGTTGATGAAGTCCGCCACGATCAGGAAGTAGCCGGGAAAGCCCATTTTCAAAATAATGCCCAGCTCAAACTCCAGCCGCTCGGCATACTTGGGGTACTGGGCCTGGCGCTGGGCCGCATCGGGGTAGAGCTGCTCCAGCCGCTCCGTCAAGCCCCGTTCGCACTCATGGCGGAAGAACTCCTCGGGCGTCATGCCCTCGGGCGTGGGAAAGTCGGGCAAGAAGTTTTTCCCCAGCGTCAGCGTCAAGCTACAGCGCCGGGCAATTTCCACCGTATTGGCCAGGGCCGAAGGCACGTCGGCAAACAGCGCCTGCATCTGCGCGGCGGTCTTAAAGTGCTGCTCGCGCGTAAAGCGGCGCTGGCGCTTGGGGTTGGCCAGCACCTCGCCTTCGGCAATGCACACGCGCGCTTCGTGGGCTTCAAAATCATCGGGGGTCAAGAACTGGATGGGCTGGGTCGCCACCACGGGCAATTGCAGGCGCTCAGCCAGCGCTACCGTTTGCGCCACCAGCGCCTCATCGTCGCTGCGCCCGGCGCGTTGCAGCTCCAGGTAAAAACGGTGGGGAAACCACTGCGCCAGGCGCAGCGCCTGCTGGGCAGCGCCGGCGCTGTCGCCGCGCAGCAGCGCCTGGCCTACGGGCCCGGTGTTGGCCCCCGAAAGCACGATCAGGCCCGCGCTCAACTCCTGCAGCCACGCCCATTGCACCTGCGCCTGGGTTTGGGTTTTCGCCATCGGCTGCGTCCACGCCCGGGCCAAAATTTCTGCCAGGTTGTGGTAGCCCTGCAGGTTTTGCACCAAAGCCAGGATGCGCGTGGCGGGGTAGTCGCCCTCCTCCTGCAGCAGCAGCTCGGCCCCCAGCACGGGTTTTACGCCCTTGCCACGGGCGCTTTTGTAAAATTTCAGACCGCCGAACAGGTTATTAAAGTCGGTAATGGCCAGCGCGGGCTGGCCATCGGCAGCAGCGGCTTTGACCACATCATCAATACGGCAGGTTCCGTCCACGACGGAAAACTCGGTGTGCAGGCGCAAATGGACAAACATAGGACAGCGATTGTAGAAAGCCCCAGGCACTGCCCTTTGCAGAAAATGAAAGACCTTCCGCCCCGCTACGGCCCGCTACAATGCCGCAGCCCGCCTGCCTTGGTGCAGGCCTTTCTTTTCTTCACTGACCTGGATGCTTACCCCGATGCTGCGCCCCTTACGCCCTGCGCTTGTTGTGACCCTGGCCGCTGGCCTGCTGGCTGCTTGCTCGACCGTAGAAGAAGACAAAACCGCCAACTGGACGCCCGAGCGCATCTACGCCGAGGCTCATGACGAAGCCACCAGCGGCGGCTACGAAAAAGCCGTGCCCCTGTTTGAAAAGCTCGAAGGCCGCGCCGCTGGCACGCCCCTGGCCCAACAGGCACAGCTGGAAAAAGCCTACGCCCAATACAAGGCAGGCGAAAAAGCCCAGGCCATTGCTACGCTGGATCGCTTCATGAAGCTGCACCCCAGCAGCCCGGCGTATGACTACGCGCTCTACCTCAAGGGCATCTCCAACTTCAACGACAACCTGGGGCTGTTTGCCTGGCTCTCGCGCCAAGACCTGTCTGAGCGCGATCAAAAAGCGGCCAAAGAGTCCTACGAATCGTTTTACGAGCTGGCCCAGCGCTTTCCTGGCTCGCGCTACGCGCCGGACGCCAAGCAGCGCATGACCTACATCGTCAATTCGCTGGCGCAATACGAAGTCCACGTCGCACGCTATTACTTCGAGCGCGGGGCCTACGTCGCAGCGGTGGCGCGTGCCCAAACGGCCTTGAGCGACTACCAAGGCGTACCCGCCAGCCAGGAGGCGCTGCACATTCTGGTCAAGTCCTACGACAAACTGGGCATGAACGACCTGCGCGACGACACCCTGCGCGTGCTGCAAGCCAACTACCCAGGTGACGACGCCAACGCAGCGCTGAACAAGCAAAAAGACCCGTGGTGGAAAATTTGGTAAAAAACAGGGTCTAGCCCTTATCCAGCAAGCGCAAACAGCTATGAAAATTAAACAAATTTTCACTCCAACCTGTGGCGCACTTGTCGCCACCTGGGCGCTGGCTGGCGCGGCGCAAGCAGCCCTGGCGCCGCAATACCAAAACCCCAAGGACTTGGCTGTGATGGTCGATTTTGTGCACGCCCACCCCCAAGTCATGGCGCAGCTACGCAGCATTGACCTGGAGCACTTCACCGTGCACTACGGCTGGGACAAAGAATGCCGCGCCGTGTTTGGCCGTGAAAAGCAAGAGCACCCACCAGGATGGGTGGGGCCCCAGGCACCGTTGGTATTCATCAGCGCCACCTGCCCCGTCGATTAGATGTGAACCAAATATGCTGCCAGCCCTTACCGAGTTACCCAGTAAGCGCTGGCAGCTCTCTTTTTAATCAGAGAAATCTTCCCCCTGGCACAACTGCGCCAGTGCCGCCTGCCAGGCGTCTTTTTGCGTCAGCAAGGGTATGGGCGGCAGGGCCGCCAGCAAGTGCGGGCCATAGCTTTTGTCCAGCAAGCGGGTGTCGGCAATCACCACCAGCCCCCGGTCGCTTTCACTGCGAATCAAGCGCCCCACGCCTTGCTTTAAGGCCATGGCTGCTTCGGGCAATTGGTAGTCAAAAAACGCACTCAAGCCCAGCCCCTGCTGCTGGGCCGCGCGTGCTTGCACCAAGGGGTTGTCCGGCGGGGCAAAGGGCAGCTTGTCGATGATGAGCAGTTGCAGCGCATCGCCAGCAATGTCCACCCCCTCCCAAAACGTGGCCGAGGCCACCAGCACGCAGCCGCGCCCCGCCACCGTGCCCTGGCGAAAGCGCTCCAGCAACTGGTGCTTGGAGCCCTGGCCCTGCACCAGGACGTCGAGCGGGCCCAGCAACCCCTGGCTGCCCTGCAACTGCTGGCCAATGGCGTGCAAAGCCTTCAAGGTAGTGGTCAGCACCAGGGTGCGTCCGCCCAACTGCTGCGCGGCGGCCTGGGCCATATCTGCCACCCAGGCGTGGTGGGCTGCTGCGGCCTGCACAGGCGGCGCATCGCACGGCACATACAAACGGGCCTGGCGCGCGTAATCAAAGGGGCTGGGAATACGCAAACTGCGCAGCCCGGGCAGGCCGTATAAGCCGCAGCACTGGGTAAACCAATGCAGGTCCGGCGTATCGCCCAAGGTGGCCGAGGTAAACACCCAAGCGCAGGTCCCCTGCTGCGCCTGCATGATGGCGGGCAGCAGGCTGGCAATGGTCAGCGGTGCCTGGTGCAGGCTGATGTGCTGGGGGCTGCGTTCCAGCCAGCGCACCGCGTCTTGCGGCAGCGCCTGGGCAAAACCGGCCAGCAGCTGTAAATACAGGCGCGCGCGTGTCGCGAAGGGGGCCAGAGCCGGCGCACTCTCCAGCGCTTGGGCCAAGGCTTGGGCCACCAGGCGCAGGCTGCGCCCCACTTGGTGCAGGTGCTGCTGCCACTGGGGGACATCCAAGCCCTGCGGTGCCGGGCCCGGCCAGGCTTGGCGCTGGCCTGGGGGCAGCGCCCCGGCCAAGGCGCGCCAGGCGTGCACGCACTGCTCCAGCGCCGCCAACATATCCAGCCACGGACGCTGGCCCCGGGCATGGGCGGTGGTCTGCACCATGGCATCGCGTGCAAAACCCAGGAGCTGGCGCGAGGTGAGCGTCACCCCGGCAAACTGCACACCCGCATCGTTTAACTGGTGCGCCTCATCCACCACCACCACGCCCGCTTGGGGCAATAGGGCAGGCACGCCCTCTTCCAGCAATTGCTGGTCGGCAAAGAACAAATGGTGGTTGACGATGCACACATCCGCCGCCAGCGCCTGGGCCCGGGCACGGTTGACGTGGCAACTGGCCCAAAACGCGCAGCGCTGGCCGATGCAATTACTGCGTGTGGAAGTCACCAGGGGCAGCAGCGCCTCATCCAAATCGGGCAACTCGGCCATATCGCCCGTGGTCGTGGTCTGCGCCCAGGGGCGTATCTGGGCCAAGGCCCGCAACGCTGCGGGGTCCAGCGCCGCCGTGCTGGCCGCTGCCGCCCCTTCGCAAGCCTGTTGCAAGCGGTGCTGGCACAAATAACTGCTGCGCCCTTTCAAGCGGACGAGCTTGAGCGGTAAACCCAACTGGGCCAGCAACTGCGGCGCATCGCGCAAAAACAACTGGTCTTGCAGCGCCTTGGTAGCCGTGGAAATCACCACCTTGCGGCCACTGAAAAACGCAGGCACCAAATAGGCAAAGGTCTTGCCCACACCGGTGCCGGCTTCCACCACCAAGGTGCTGCCTTCTTGCACTGCTTCGGCTACGGCCTGGGCCATCACCTCCTGACCGCTGCGCGGCTGCCACTGGGACAGGGCCTGCGCCAAACGCCCCTGCGGGGCAAAGGCAGCAGCAACATCGGCGCTAAAAGAAGGGCTGGGGGACATAGGTACAAGATGCCGGGCGGCGCAATAGGCCCCAAAGGATAAGGCTTGCTGCAGCTGCGTTAGCATCGCGGCGCTTTATTTTTGCTAGCACCATGCGCCCCGCTTACCTCACCGTGTTTTTGCTCCTGCTGAGCAATGTATTCATGACCTTTGCCTGGTACGCGCATTTGCGCGAATTGAGCACCAAGCCCTGGTTTGTTGCCGCCCTCGTCAGTTGGGGTATTGCGCTGTTTGAGTATTTACTGCAAGTGCCCGCCAACCGCATTGGCTACCAGGAGCTGAACCTGGGGCAGCTCAAAATCCTGCAAGAGGTGCTGACCCTGACGGTATTTGTGCCGTTTGCAGTGTTTTATATGAAAGAACCGCTGAAACTGGACTACCTGTGGGCCGGGCTGTGCCTGTTGGGGGCTGTGTATTTTATTTTTCGGGGGGACTAGCGCCCTCGGGCACCGGCAGGGGCTGGCCGCGCCGCTCGCTGGCGTTACGCTGGGCACGTTCGCGCCGTGCTTGGGCGCGTTCGTGCTTGTCCTGCCAGTCTTGCGTGGCCTGCTGGCGGCGCTGGGCTTCGGCCTGTTGCTCACGCTCAGTGCGTTCGGCATGGCTGGCTTGGCGCGCGCTTTGACGCTGGGCGCGCTCATGGGCCTGCACATCGCGCTCGGTAGCCTGTGCATCGGGCTGCTCCGCCGCGCGGCGGGTATGCGTTTGCAGCGGCATGGGCGCTGGCACCTGGGCCTGCTTGGCAGCAATGGCACGCTGGCGCGCCTGGCTGCGCTCTTGGCGCTCCTGGCTATTGAGCTCCAACTCCCGCGCCCGCAACGGGGCCAAGGCGGTGCGGGCCTGCTGGCGCACTTCAATCAAACAGTCTTCCACCGCAAAACGCTGGCGGCATACCGCTTCGTTTTGCGCCTGCTGCTGCGTAATGGCAGCGCGTTGCTGGGCAATAGCACTACGCTCCTGCGCGCGTTGCGCAGCAATGGCGGCATCCGGCGCGGCAACATCAGCGGCCTGGGCCAAGGTACAAACGGCGGCAAGGGAAAGGGCAAAAAACTTCATGGGCGTGATTATCCAGGGGTTTGTGGGCGCTACTGGCAAGGCGTGGAAGCTGCATAGCCCGCAAAATTCAACACTGGCGTGGCTCGGGAGTAAGTGCAGTGGAGCGAGCAGCAGGGGATTGAAAGGTCTACGCCTTATGTGGCTTGCTTATTGGTTCTATGGAATTGTTTCGGGGCTTGAGAAGCCGCCCCGTACTACAGCGCATCAAGCGGACTCAAAATCCCCCGCCCGCCCTTATTCAACACATGGGTGTAAATCATGGTGGTACTCACATCAGCATGACCGAGTAACTCTTGCACCGTGCGAATATCGTAGCCCGCTTGCAGCAGATGTGTGGCAAAGGAATGGCGCAATACATGGGGCGACACCGGTTTCGCAATCTCGGCCCGCCGCGCCGCCTCGCGCACGGCGCGTTGTACCGATTCGGGATAAATATGGTGACGCCGCTCCAATAACTCGCCCGTACGTGCATCCGGGCGCGGATCCAACGAGCGTACAGGCGACGGAAACACCCATTGCCACGCCCAAGACTTATCTGCATTGGGATATTTGACCGCCAACGCCTGAGGCAATAACACCCGCCCCAGGCCTGCAGCCAAATCCTTTTCATGCAGCGCCCGCGCTTTTTGCAATTGGGTTTGCAACGGGGCGATTAAATTTTCAGGCAGTACCGTCACACGGTCTTTATTACCCTTGCCCTCGCGCACCGTGATTTCACGGCGGACAAACTCCACATCCTTAACACGCAGGCGAAGCGCCTCCATCAAACGTAAACCCGTGCCGTACATAAGCTGAATTACCAGCCCCGGTGTACCCTCGGTATGCATCAGCAGAGAACGCACCTCTGCCGGGGTCAACACCACCGGCAAACGCTTGGGGCGCTTGGCTTGAATTACTTCATCAAGCCAGGGTAAATCAATTCCAAGCACCTGTTTGTACAAATACAACAGCGCCGCCTTGGCCTGATTTTGTGTAGAAGCAGAGACATGACGCTCTACGGCCAAATAGCTCAAAAACGCTTCCACTTCCGCCGCCCCCATATCCTGTGGATGGCGTTTGCGATGGAACAAAATAAAGCGCCGCGCCCAATCCACGTAAGCCTCTTCCGTGCGTATGCTGTAGTGCCGCGTGCGCAGGTGGATACGCATCCGATCGAGCAACTTGGGCGGCAGCGCAGCGCCTTCCGCGTCCAGCTGGCCGGACGGCACAGGTGTAGAGCGTGGAGGCGGTTTCATCCGCAAAATTTTAGGCTTGGCTAAACGCCACAATCAGAGGGTTTCACTCTAGATGTTGCAAGATGTGTTGCGTTACCCGACTTCTTCCGCTAGGATGCCTGCCGTCTATTTCTAGTTAGGCCGCATCTCGCGCTTCACGCATTGCGTCTGCAATTACACGCGCAAGTGCGGCGCATGATTTGCCGTGGCCTGTCGCAAAGCACTCAGGCCGGTTTCTGCACGCTGCCGTGTTTTGGTGGGCGATTTGCTCCGCACGCTTCCTGATTTCTTCGTCTGTCATTTCTCGCTCCGTGTTGGTTGCGCCCTAACAATTCATTCAAGCCGACGCCTACGGCGCGGCTTAATTCAGGCGTTAGGAACTCAAATGAAGCTACTCAAATGCACCCCGACGAAAGGGGAGGATGGAGAGAACAACTACACCAATGTAGTGGAGATGATTTCCGATGATCCAAGCGAGCTCAAGTCTAAAGCAACCGATTTGTGCCGGCTCATTGGAGTTGAACCCGCGCCTTGGTGCAGTAGATATCCGATCATGGGAGATAAAGAAGTTCAATCAAACCACGAATGGATAATGGAACTGAGCAACGGCATTAGTTTTGCTATCGAAAAATAAATCAGATAATCCGAGGAGAATTGAAGCGTGAATACCATTTCCGATTTATGGGGAGGTCGTTCCGGATTGGCACGAACTTACTGGTTATGGGGTGTTTTGTCCGGTATTCCGTGGGGCATAGCACTATCTCTGGTCACGCCCGGCAGCGCTCCTGCAATCCTTGCAGTACTGGCTTTGGTCGTGTACTACGTGATGGTGCATGTCGGAATTTGGCGTGCAGCATCTCAATACCAAGGCGCCAAAGTATGGGCAATTCTTGCGAAAATCGCCGTACTCATAACGCCTGTATGCTTAGTGCTTGGGACAATGCTAGCTGTTGCATTACCCGCATATCAAGACTATAAAAAGCGCAGCTCCATTGGTTCAAGCACATCACCGAAGTCATCCGAAGAATATGGATTTGGCATCAGTTCAAGAACGGAGTACGAGGGAACGGTTGCAAAATATAGGGAGCAAATAAAGTCGGGTGAGATTCATGTTTTCGACTCTACCCCCACCATGTACCTAAAGGAAGGCGATAAAGAGTGGCCTGAAGAAGAAGTTCTAAAGATTGGATTTCTTTGGTGGTATGAAGATGACTATATTTACATGATCATATCGAATACCCATCCAAGAATACCAATCAGGAAAATTATTCTGGGTGCAAATCATGGAGCCTGCGGGACGACTGGCCAAACGTCCTACCCTGTAGACTTGAACATTGACATTCAGCCCGCACACTTTGCGGCAGTCAGATTATCGAATGACTTGCTATTTAAATTTGCCTATCAGCTATCTGGAAAATTAAACGACGAGGAGCAAAAGCGATGGAGCTCAGGCAGAACGGATCGGAATGATTGCTTCAATATACTTAATGCATGGTTTAGCGGTTTTTAATCCACATCGTTTCAGCCTAACCCTTCGTCGCAGCCGACCGCCTACGGCGGCGGCTGAACTTAGCCGTTAGGCATCCCATGCCTTGAGCGCTTCTAAAAGGAATTTTATGGCAAATGCACAAAAACAGGTCAAACGCAAAATCGTTGAAGTCAACGACCTTATCGCAGCAATTCGTCATAAAAATGAAACAGACTATGGAATCCCCTCAATACCAAGCTGCGTAAAAATTGAGGTTGACATTTATGCAGCCAATCACAATATATCCAAGCAAGCTGCGCTGGCAGAACTGACAAAATCTGCAGGCTCTTACGATAAACTTGAGTCCGCGCTTAGCAAATCCAACAAGCATCGACAGCGCAAAGCTCAAAAAATGAAAATTCTCGCAGAAGAGCAAGCAAAGAAGCCAAGCAACGAAAGTCCATACACAAAAATAATGAATGCATCTAAGTTGCATCGATATATCCCAGTATTTTTTGGCGGAGCTCCGGGACTCGGGAAGAAGTCATAAAGCACGTACACTATCTTCATGCCACACAACCAAATCAAAGATACCGCAAAAGTAAACTGAATATTTTTTCCGGCCAACAAAAAATTTACATCGTATTGCGAAAAATGCCTAACTGGTCGCTGTACATGCACGTTCATGCTCGGCATGGCCATCCGTGAATTCGCGCTTTAGTCCACTCAGAAATCGCTTTATTCAAACCTATGCTTTATTCGCCGGGCATTTATTTTCTCAAGTGTTTATCTGTTAGGTTTTTGGTTTCTCGCCGAGTTTCGCCTTTTGGTGTTGCGCCAGTTTTCAGGTTTTTGTCAGCATCGCGCCGCTTCCGTGGCGCAGTGTTTTTTCGTGGGTTGCGCCCGTCTTTAAGTCAGGGCGCTCCCTTTTGGCCTTCGGGTCTAACTATTCATCGCACCGGACGGCTACGCCGCCGGTGAATTCAGGGCGTTAGGCCAGAACCGGTCAGCACAAGCTTCAATCGAGGGAAAAATGATTACTAGAAAACAATACATCCGATTAACCATCGTTCTTGTAATTCCCCTGCTGCTACTTGGTGGGTGGTTAGCCCACGAAGAGGTTGTCCTTCCAAGGCACTACGTTATTTATTGCGAAGAGTTCGATTCACACATAACCTGCAACAGCTTCTCCACCACAAAGAGGGAAGCAGATAATTGGCTCTATCGAAACGGCGCCGTTCGACTATGGAGCGCCCGACTTGCCGGTGGCTTTCACCACCCGGTAGTTACTTTAGGGCACTCCGAAATAAAGGTTGTCGATGGCAAAACGATCACCCTCCCGCCCATTGATGGCGGCATCAAGAAATTTCTAACCCTACCGCCAAAATCAATCGAAAGCAGTACTTTTGCATCTTGCGAAATATCTCCGTTTGCGGACGATACCAAAAACTGGGGTTACTCGTGCATTGGAGGCGGCTTGATTCCCGACAGCTTTTATTTTCAGGACGAACAAACAAATCACAAGTTCCAAGAAGCCAGAAAACTCATTGGGGAGCTACGCACAAAAAACGAGAAGCTTGAAATCAGAGCGATATTTGCTTCTTTCCTAGCGCCCATCCTTTTCTACTTCTTACTGTCTTTAGCATTGTTTTTGTTAATAAAAATCACCAAATACGTAATCTATGGCCGCAATGGCGGCGTAGCCTAACCCATCATTCCAGAATGCACCTGCCATCCGTCAGCAAAATCACAACTTCGTCCTCAGTGTCGAATCGAACGCTTCACGATCTAGCCGAACGAGCCAAGGGAGGAAGGTCGAGGATGTTTGTCGCAAGATTCGATGAATGTGAGGTTGGTTTTCTGTGCTACGACGACTGGGGTGATCAGTCGATTGGTTTCATTTACGAAATATTTGTACTTCCAGAGCATCGAGGGCAAGGCATAGGCCGCAGTCTTCTTTTGTACGCAGAGAAGCTTGCTGGGAGCCTTCGCTGCGCAACGATCAGGCTAGAGCCCCCATGCTTTTGATCGCACAGTCGATTCAAGCTGGCTTCGTTCCTGGTACGCCAAGCATGGATATGTGCCGACACCAGACGATCCGACAAAGATGGAGAAAACAATTGTTGGTACATTGGTCTAACAACTCCGTCGAGAGGGACCGCCCACAAGCTGCGCTTGTGGGTTCCCTTCGCGGCTTCGCCGCTACGGCGGTCCCTCACGTCCAACGTTAGGCATTGGATTGCAGATGATCGAGACCGTTAGTGTTTTACTCGCACTTATCAGCATCATCTTTGCGTTCGAGACGCCACGCCGTAAGTTCCTGGCTATCTTCCGTCGCACTGATAGCAAGCCTGCTCAACCGCCGCCCCAGAACCTGCCTCAGCGAGTCACGCCCCTCGAGCCTATTTACGGAGCCACACAGTCAGGTCGTCATCCATTCTTCATTCGCGAGCCACACAGCACAATCCCTGATGCTGTGCACGAGGCTAGGCAAGCTGGAAAGCTAGTTTTCTTGATCATCTACGATCAAGACCACCCTTCGCAGAGCAAGCTCTACTACTCATTAGGGTGCTTCATGGACTACTTCACAACAAAGAAGCTGGTGGACGACCACTTTGTTGTCGCATTGGTTCCAGCGTCCGCGACAGGAGCTAGAGACCTAGTACCCCAAGATGATCCGCTTGAGAATTCCCTGTGGGTTGTATTGGACACAGACGGAAAAATCGTCCGGCGAGAGGGCGTTTATGCAAACGCAGATGAGGGACTAAAGCGCGTGCGGGCGGTTGTTGGGGGCATGACCAATGCCTAACAATTCATTCAAGCCGACGCCACTTCGTGGCGCGGCTTAATTCAGGCGTTAGGCAACACATGTATTACGTAATGAATCTAATAATTCCCGCAGCAGCCTACGTGCTCTTGGCGCTATTTGGCGCTTTCGGCGAGAACCACAGCATAATTTCCAGCCTACCCACCTACTACACAATGCTCTCAATTCCGCACTGGATGTGGGCTGGAATTTCTGCTTATTTTGAAGCATCAAAGAAAACCACCATTGGAGGCTTTTCTGGCTTGAATGCCCTACTTTTGACTATAGGCATATTCAGTATTTTCCAAGAAAAATCGCCAGAATCTGCCAATATTTGGCTCCTATACTATTTCGCATCACCGATACTAATATCTATCGGGGCATACATAGGCTCAGCAATTAACAGCAAACGTGCTGGTGTAGCCTAACTATGCGCTCAACTATCGCTCACTTCGTTCGCTGGACGTCCAAAAGCTGCGCTTTTGGCCGCCCGTTAGCTTAATCGTTAGCCGCCATGAAGAAAAAGCACACAACTCTGAAGCTCTTGAATACGTTACTTACTGTTTTATTTTCATTCAGCTTAACAGCAATACTAACAATTGCTCCCGCTGCCTTCGGCTTTGGCTGGCCGTATTCATCAACAATTGGCAGCATTTTGGCAGTGTTCTCATGGACAATCGGATTAGGTGCATGGGCAATCCTCATTGCCATGGGTGTAGCATGGGCCTATGACAAAAAGCTTCATAGAGCTATTCCCATTACAGGAACCATCATAGGAACTATGAGTATATTGCCGTGGATCCCTACCATAATCCCCATAATCACACTCACGCCAGCTTTAATACTGGCAGTCAGGCTTGTTCGTTACCATTTAAATCACACGAAAGACGACACAGGGTGCGTTCCCGGCTAACAATGCGCTCAACTGTCGCTCACTTCGTTCGCTGGACTCGCAAAAGCTACGCTTTTGCTCGCCCGTTAGCTTAATCGTTAGGAACCGCATGTCTAATAAATCCGCAACCATTAAGTACCTTTTTTGGGTTGGCCTTTTCATATGTTGTGTTTTCTTATTTCTCGCAGGGGCTAACAGAAACGCCTTCTTCTCAATACCAACCGAGGTATTCCCTATCCCGCTAGCTGTTTCGTTAGTCATAACAGCTTATTTGCTGAACCTTAAAAATAAATTGTTTAGGTTTTTGATTTGGATTGGGCTACTAGCATCCACGGCATCAATTGGATGGTTCCTTCTTCTTCACATAGCAAACCCGTATGGAACCGAAGCGACAATTGCCATTTATTCAATAGCTGCATTAATTATTGCCTGGCTACAATTCAGGAATCATCGAGCAGTTCCTAACTAGTGGTTCAAGCCGTTCGCTTCGCTCACTCGGGACCGGCTAAAGCCGGCCCCTTAACCAAACGTTAGGTGCCACAGCATGCGTCTCTGGTCATTGCACCCAAAGTATCTCGACCCGCAAGGCTTAGTCGCCTTGTGGCGGGAGTCGCTGCTGGCTAAAGCAGTCCTCCGTGGTGAAACTCGCGGATACACCAATCATCCGCAACTGGAGCGATTCAAAGCGCATCCTCAGCCAAGGTTCGCTATCAACTCCTACCTTGCAGCGATCCATGCCGAGGCCACAGAGCGCGGCTATGCTTTTGACCCGTCCAAGATTGGGCCGGTTCGCACGGTGCAGCCAATTCCAGTCAGCACCGGGCAACTCGCGCTTGAGTGGGGTCACTTGCAGCGCAAGCTGGCAACTCGCAGCCCTGCCGTGCTGGCTCGTTGGAGAGACCTGGCCTTACCAGCCTGTCACCCGCTGTTTCGGCAACAGCCGGGATCGGTGGCATCATGGGAGCGGGCATCGGGTGGCGCCTAACAATTCATTCAAGCCAACGCCGCTTCGCGGCACGGCTTAACTCAAGCGTTAGCCATCAAAGGGAATCATAAAAATATATGGATTTGAAATTACCGGTTAATTTAGCAAAATCTTATAAAAGCAAAAGTCAAATTGCTCGCGTCATAACAGAAGCATGGGTAGTTACTAATATCTCTTGCCCTAACTGTGAAGCTGCTTTAAATGAGTACCCACCAAATGAAAAAAGCAAAGATGTGTATTGCAATACCTGTGGCACAGATTTCCAAATAAAAAGTAGTAAAAAAAGATTTTCGAAAAGAATAACTGGGGCGGAATACAATACTACTCTGAACAGTATAAAAAATTCCAATAACCCATCACTAATGCTTTTGTTTTATGATGAAAAAACTATGGCTGTTGTTGACTTTCAAATAATACACCACTCTTTCATAACCGAAAGAAATATAATCCCGAGAAAACCACTTTCACCGAAAGCAAAAAGAGCAGGATGGCAAGGATGCTTAATAGATATTGAAAAAGTGCCTGATATAGCAAGAATATTTGTTGTTAGAGACGGCGCTGTAAATCTTTCTGGAAAAGCTAATAAAAAATGGCAAGTTTCAAACCATGCGAACAGACTTTCGGTCGATAGCAGAGGTTGGTTATCAGAGGTGCTATCAGTTGTAGACAAGCAGCCTGTCAATTTCAATTTAAATGATATGTATAAATATGAAAACTACTTTAAAACACTCTATCCAAACAACAATAATATTCAAGCAAAAATGAGGCAACAATTGCAAACTATCAGAGATATGGGACTGCTTGAATTCATCAAAAGAGGTGAATATGAAAAGACATATGTACTATAAAATGGCTAACAAGTCGTTGCACAGGATTATTTACTCCACTGCGCTCCGTAAAACCAGTGAACTCAAACGTTAGTCTTCTGTTTACGCTATAAATACTACCCATTAATTGCCATGTCTCCTTCTAGTTTCCGCACACTACTCGTTGTCTCTCTTGCTCTTTCAGTTGCTACGGCAATACTCGGATACTTAGCTCAATCAAAATTGCCAGCCGAATTGATATCTCAAATCGACATCTTGTATGAGAAGCATGACCTGTGGAAACTGCTTATTTCGGTAGGCGCGATGCTAATCTCTCTAGTCCTCGGCCTTGTTAGTTACTACGGACTTTTCTTCTTCCGAAAGTGGGCTCCGTCGCTCGCTATAACCTCAACCCTTCTTGCGGGGATCGCTATCACTTTTCTACCGCCCATCGTTTCCCCTGGTTTCATCGAAACTCTCTCGATGTACGGTGTAATGCTTTGGGGCGCATTAATCGCTTATGCAAAATCTGAGTGGTTTGTTGCAGAATCCACGCGGCGTGCCAAGGCCTAACCTTGCATTCCAGCAGACGCCTTACGGCGCCGCTGAACTCAGCCGTTAGTCCGCATAAAACCTCTTATATTCAGGCCATGCTTTTTCAAACGGTATTTAGTTTCTCAGGCGTTATTCAGCGCTTGGCTGGCCGTTTCTCCGGGCTTCGCCTGCAAGCGGCTTGGGAATTTCAAGCCTTTTTGGCCTCCAGCCCTTGCACAGCAAGCGCTTTTAGCTATCATTCTTCAAGCATTGCGCCGCCTCCGTGGCGCTTTGCTTTTTCACCGTGTTGGCCCGTCGTTAAATTGGGGGTTCCTATTTTGGGTTCTGGGTCTAACACGGCAGTCAAGCCGACCCGCATACTGCGGTCGGCTTACTTTGGGCGTTAGCCAACTCCCAAACACGGGGAATACCGCGCAGTGCGCCGCCCTGTCATGTCAACCCCGTATCCACCTCCCGCCACTCCAATTCCAAAAATTCCTGCGACTGCATTTCATTGAGGCGCGAGACGGTGCGCGGGAATTCGTGCGCCAGCGGCCCTTCGGTGTAGAGCTGCTCGGGCGGGACGGCGGCGCTGATGACCAGTTTTACGCGGCGGTCGTAGAGCACGTCGATCAGCCAGGTAAAGCGCCGCGCGGGCGATGCCATGTTGACGGGCATATACGGCACGTTGGACAGCAGCAGCGTGTCGCACTGGCTGGCGATTTCCAGGTAGTCGTTTTGCGAGCGGGGGCCGCCGCACAGTTCACGAAAATCAAACCAAATGGTGCGCCCGGCGCGGCGCAGCGCGGGGATGTGGCGCGATTCGATGGTGAAGACCGGCGCTTGCTCGGGCCCGTTGGCCAGCTTGTCGAAGGCTTGCTGCATGGCAGCGTCCGCCTGCACGCCCAGCGGGCAGTGGTAGAGCTGCACTTGCTGCAGCGTGCGGCGGCGGTAGTCGGTGCCGTTGTCGACGTTGAGCACGTCCATGCGGTCATTGAGCAAAGCGATGGCGGGCAGGATGCGGTCGCGGTGCAGACCGTCGGGGTAGAGGCCGTCGGGCGTGAAGTTGGACGTGGTGACAAAGCCCACGCCGTTATCAAACAGGGCCAGCAGCAGGCGGTAGAGAATCATGGCGTCGGTGATGTCGGCGACGTGAAACTCATCAAAGCAGATCAGTTTGTAGCGCTTGGCGATTTTTGCGCCCAGTGCGTCCAGCGGGTCTTGCGTGCCTTGCAGGGCGTTGAGTTCGCGGTGTACCTCGCGCATGAATTCGTGAAAGTGCAGGCGCACTTTGCGCTTGATGGGTACGGCGTTGAAAAAGCAGTCCATCAAAAAGCTTTTGCCGCGCCCTACCCCGCCGTACATGTACACGCCCTTGGGGATGTCGGGCTTGTTGAGCAGCTTTTTGAAGGCGTTGGAGCGCTTGGTTTTGTACGCAGCCCAGTCATCGGCGCAGCGCTGCAGCGCGTCCACGGCGCGCAGTTGCGCGGGGTCGGCGGTAAAGCCTTTTTCGGCCAAGGCGGCGGCATAAGCTTGTTTGACGTTCAAAACATCTGCTCCCATCACTCATTAAAAAGATAGCTGTTAGCGCTTGCTATGGCTTGTTTTCAGCATGAAAACACCTTGAAACCTATTATTAGCCAGCGCTGGCAGCTATGTTCTTGATGCAGTCCAATCCCGATAGATTTAAAAAGAAGAGCTGCTAGCGCCGGTGGAACAAGCGCTAGCAGCCTTTTTTAAGCCTAAAAATCTAAGCGAGGATTAGAAGTTCAGCGTGCGCTTGTCCACGGCCAGGGCGGCCTCTTTGGTCGATTCCGACAGCGACGGGTGGGCGTGGCAAATGCGGGCGATGTCTTCGGCGCTGGCTTTGAATTCCATGGCCACCACGGCTTCGGAAATCAGTTCGGACACCAGCGGGCCGACCATGTGTACGCCCAGGATTTCATCGGTAGCGGCATCGGCCAGGAATTTCACAAAGCCGGTGGTATCGCCCAGCGCGCGGGCGCGGCCATTGGCCATGAAGGGGAAGCTCCCGGCCTTGTATTTCACGCCTTCGGCCTTGAGCTGCTGTTCGGTCTTGCCGACCCAGGCAATTTCCGGGCTGGTGTAAATCACCCAAGGAATGGTGTTGAAGTTGACGTGACCATGCTGGCCGGCAATGCGCTCGGCCACGGCCACGGCTTCTTCCTCGGCCTTGTGCGCCAGCATGGGGCCGCGCACCACGTCACCCACAGCCCACACGCCGGGCAGGTTGGTTTGGCACAGGTCGTTGACGGCAATCGCGCCGCGCTCGTCCAGTTGCAGGCCCACGGCTTCGGCATTCAAGCCGATGGTGTTGGGCACGCGGCCAATGGAGACGATGAGTTTGTCCACGACCAGCGATACGTCTTCGCCCTTGGCGTTGGTGTAGGCGACGGTCACGCCTTTTTTGGTTTTTTTGATATCGCCAATTTTTACGCCCAGCTCAATTTTCAGGCCCTGTTTGTCCAGGGCTTTTTTGGCTTCCTTGGCCACTTGTTCGTCCACAGCGCCCAGGAAGGTGGGCGCGCCTTCCAGCACGGTGACGTCTGCGCCCAGGCGGCGCCAGACGCTGCCCATTTCTAGGCCGATGACGCCCGAACCAATCACGCCCAGCTTTTTCGGCACGGCGGTGACGGCCAAAGCGCCGTTGTTGGAGAGGATGTGCTGCTCGTCAAACTCCACGCCAGGCAGTGCGCGGGCGTTCGAGCCGGTAGCGACGATGACTTGCTTGGCCACCAGGGTTTCAGCAGTTTTGCCGCTGACGGTGATTTCATAGCCGCCATCAACTGCCTTGCCAAACGCGCCACGGCCATGAAAGAAGGTGACTTTGTTCTTTTTGAACAGGTACAGGATGCCGTCGTTGTTCTGCTTCACGATGGCGTCTTTGCGGGCAATCATTTGCGCGGCGTCCATCTTCACGTCTTTGACGCTGATGCCGTGCTCGCCAAAGTGCAGCTTGGCGTGCTCAAAGTGCTCGCTGGACTGCAGCAGCGCCTTCGAGGGGATGCAACCCACGTTGGTGCAGGTGCCGCCGGGGGCTGCGCCGCCCTGGGCGTTTTGCCATTCGTCGATACAGGCTACGTTCATGCCCAGTTGGGCGGCGCGAATGGCGGCGATATAGCCGCCGGGGCCAGCGCCAATCACCACGACGTCGAATTGTTTACTCATAAAAAATCTCTTTCTGATGAAAAAAGCCCACCGCCGGACTGCGAAGGTGGGCTTGTTGAAGACACCCTAACTGGCGGGCTTACAGGTCAAACAGCAGGCGCGAGGGGTCTTCCAGCGCGTCTTTCATGGCCACCAGGCCCAGCACGGCTTCGCGGCCGTCGATGATGCGGTGGTCGTAGCTCATGGCCAGGTAGTTCATGGGGCGCACCACCACTTGGCCGTTTTCCACCACGGCGCGGTCTTTGGTGGCGTGTACGCCCAGGATGGCCGACTGCGGGGGGTTGATGATGGGGGTGGACATCATGGAGCCGAAGGTGCCGCCGTTGGAGATCGAGAAGGTGCCGCCGGTCATATCTTCAATGCTCAGCTTGCCTTCTGCGGCTTTTTTACCGAATTCGGCAATTTTCTTTTCGATGTCGGCAAAGCTCATTTGGTCGGCGTTGCGCAAGATGGGCACCACCAGGCCACGGGGCGAACCCACAGCGATACCGATGTCGAAATAGCCGTGGTAGACGATATCGTTACCGTCCACCGAAGCGTTCAAGACCGGGAATTTTTTCAGTGCATGCACCGCTGCCTTCACGAAGAAGGACATAAAGCCCAGTTTCACGCCATGCTCCTTGGTGAACTGGTCTTGGAACTTCTTGCGCAGGGCCATGACGGGAGCCATGTTCACTTCATTGAAGGTCGTCAGGATGGCGTTGGTCGATTGCGACTGCAGCAGACGCTCGGCCACGCGGGCACGCAGGCGGGTCATGGCTACGCGCTGCTCTGGGCGGTCGCCCAGGTTTTGCGGGGCCACCACAGCCACCTGGGGCAGTGCGGCCTTGGGCGCACCGGTGGGGATGGTGCTGCCTGCAGCAATGGCGGCCAGGGCGTCGCCCTTGGTCACGCGGCCATCTTTGCCGGAACCGGCGACGTTGGCGGCGCTCAGGTTGTTTTCTGCCAGCAGCTTGGCAGCGGCGGGCATAGCCACGTCGCCTTTGTTGCCGCCGGTAGCAGCCGGTGCAGCGGCCACAGGGGCAGCAGCGGGGGCGGCTGCGGCAGCGGCAGCCGGGGCCGCAGCGCCAGCGACGGCTTCGGTGTCGATCTTGGCGATCAGTTGCTCAGCGCCGACGGTAGCGCCGTCTGCTTGGATGATTTCGGTCAGCACGCCAGCGGCCGGGGCGGGCACTTCCAGCACGACCTTGTCGGTTTCGATTTCAATCAGCACTTCGTCAACAGCGACGGCTTCGCCGACTTTTTTCTTCCATTCGAGCATGGTGGCTTCGGTGATGGACTCGGATAACTGGGGAACCTTGACTTCTACGATGGCCATGGGGTTTTCTCTTTAAAACGGGGGAGTTAATCAATAGGGCAAAACAACGGGGCTGCAGCGCCTTACTTGCTCAGCACAAAGCCTTTGAGCTTGGCAAACGCCGCTTCCACCAGGCTCTTTTGCTGCTCTGCGTGCAAGTGGGCATAACCGCAAGCGGGGCTGGCGCTGGCAGGACGCCCTGCGTAGCCGAGCTTTTGGCCAGCAGCCATGTTCTCGTGGATGTTGTGCTGGATGAAGAACCACGCACCTTGGTTTTGCGGCTCGTCCTGGCACCACACGATGTCGGTGGCCTTGCTGTACTTCTTCACTTCGGCGGCAAATGCCTTGTGCGGGAAGGGGTAGAGCTGTTCCACGCGGATGATGGCCACGTCTTCGCGGCCCAGTTCCTCGCGTTTTTTCACCAGGTCGTAATACACCTTGCCCGAGCAGGCCACGATGCGCTTGACCTTGGAGGCGTGCTTGGCGATGGCTTCGTTTTGCTCCGGAATCACGGTCTGGAAACCGCCCTTGGTGAACTCGCTAATGGGCGAGGTGGCGTCCTTGTTCCGCAGCAGGCTCTTGGGCGTCATGATGACCAGGGGCTTGCGCAGGTTGCGCACCATTTGGCGGCGCAGCACGTGGAAGATCTGGCTGGCCGTGGTGGGCTGCACGATTTGCATATTGGTGTCCGCCGCCAATTGCATAAAGCGCTCCAGGCGTGCCGAGCTGTGCTCAGGGCCTTGGCCTTCGTAGCCGTGCGGCAGCATCAGCGTCAAGCCGTTGATGCGGCCCCATTTCACTTCGCCCGAGGCGATGAACTGGTCAATCACCACCTGCGCGCCGTTGGCGAAGTCGCCAAACTGCGCTTCCCAAATCACCAGGGAGTTGGGGTCGTTGGAGGCGTAGCCGTATTCAAAGCCCAGCACCGCTTCTTCGGACAGGATGGAGTCGATGACGACAAACGGCGCTTGGTTTTCTGCCACGTTTTGCAGCGGAATGTAGGCACCTTCGTCCCACTGGTGGCGCTTTTGGTCGTGAATCACGGCGTGGCGGTGGGTAAAGGTGCCGCGGCGCAGTCTTCACCGGACAGGCGCACGGGGTAGCCCGAAGCGACCAGCGAGGCAAAGGCCATGTGTTTCGCCCATGCCCCAGTCCACATTCACCTCGCCACGGCCCATGGCGGCACGGTCGGCGTAGACCTTTTTCACCAGGTTGTGCGGGGTGACGGATTCGGGCAGCGTGGTGATTTTCTCGGCCAGGCGCTTCCATTCCGTGAGCGGAATGGCGGTATCAGCCGAATCTGTCCACTTCTGGTTCAGGAAGGGGCTCCAATCGACGGCAAACTGGCTCTTGAAGTTGGTCAGCACGGGGTCAATGGTGTGCTTGCCTGCATCCATGGCGGCGCGGTAGGCCTTGACCATGTCGTCACCCAAGGTCTCGCCCAGGCCTTGCGCGGCCAGCTTGTCGGCGTAGAGCTTGCGTGTGCCGGGGTGGGCAGCAATTTTGGTGTACATCAGCGGCTGGGTGAGCATGGGGGTGTCTTGCTCGTTGTGGCCCAGCTTGCGGTAGCAGACGATGTCGACCACCACGTCTTGCTGGAACTCCATGCGGTACTCCAGCGCCAGCTGCATGCACAGGGCCACGGCCTCGGGGTCGTCGCCGTTGACGTGCAACACGGGCGATTCGACCATCTTCACAATGTCGGTGCAGTAGGTGGTCGAACCCTTGTCGCGCGGGTCAGAGGTGGTAAAGCCAATTTGGTTGTTGATGATGATGTGAACAGTGCCACCTGTGGTGTAGCCACGGGTTTGCATCAGCGCCAGGGTTTCTTGGTTCACACCTTGACCAGCAAAAGCGGCATCACCGTGTACCAGCACGGGCAGCACTTGCTTGCCTTGCGGGTCACCCCGGCGGTCCATGCGCGAGCGCACCGAGCCTTCCACCACAGGGTTCACAATTTCCAGGTGCGAGGGGTTGAACGCCAGCGACAGGTGTACAGGACCACCAGCAGTAGAAACGTCAGAGCTAAAGCCCTGGTGGTATTTCACGTCGCCAGCAGGCAGGTCTTCGGGGGCGGTATGTTCAAACTCGGCAAACAAATCCTTGGGCATTTTGCCCAGGGTGTTGACCAGCACGTTCAGGCGGCCACGGTGGGCCATGCCAATCACCACTTCCTGCACGCCCTTGGTGCCAGCGGCGTTGATGAGTTCATCCATCGCGACGATGAAGCTTTCACCACCTTCCAGCGAGAAGCGCTTTTGGCCCACGTATTTGGTGTGCAGGTAGCGCTCCAGCCCTTCGGCTGCGGTCAGGCGGTCGAGGATGCGTTTTTTCTGCTCAGCATTGAGCACTGGCTTGCTGCGAATGGATTCGAGTTTTTGCTGCCACCAGCGCTTTTGCACCTGGTCGGTGGTGTACATGTATTCCACACCGATGGTGCCGCAGTAAGTCTCGCGCAGCGCGTTGAGCATTTCGCGCAGCGACATGGTCTCTTTACCGAAGAAGGTATTGCCCACGTTGAACACGGTTTCCTGGTCGGCGTCGGTAAAGCCGTAGAAGCTGGGCTCCAGCTCAGGAATAGCGGGGCGCTCAGTGCGCTTTAAGGGGTCGAGGTCGGCCCAGCGCTGACCCACGTTGCGGTAGGCGGCAATCAATTGCTGCACGGCTACGCGCTTGCGGCCCAGGTCGGAGTCGGCACCAGCGGCCACCAACACGGTGGTGTGGCCTTGCTTGGCGCGCTCGGCAAAAGCATTGATCACCGGCAGGTGGGGCACGTCCTTGGCATCGCTGCCGTCGGCGGCGGGCACGTGCTGCAGCGCGTCAAAGTATTCGCGCCAGGAATCGGGCACGCTGCCGGGGTTGGTGAGGTAGTTTTCATACATCTCTTCGACGTAGGGGGCGTTACCGCCAAAGAGATACGTGTTGCCTTGGTAGGCTTGATAAACAGAGGGCTGATCGCTCATGCTTCGCTGACATCCGCTTTCCTGAAGAAAGCATTGTTTGGTTAGAGAACCTCCCGCGACACGGCTGTACCGATTGGCGGATGCGACTGTGACTAGGAAGGGCCTAGGGTTGCGGGGTGCAATTGTGCCACTGAAAGCAACTTGCGTGCGACAACAGTCTTTTATAAGACTGCAAAGCTGCCTGATTGCGAAGAGGCATTTTCCCTGTGCAGGTAAATACGGAGGGGCATGGCCGCTTGCGCTGCATTTCTCGCATACCATTGCGGCCACCCTATTGCACCTGCGGTGCCAGACCACCATCCCCTCTTGCTATGCGCACTGCCAACGCTGCCCAACGCTCTTTTTTATTGCTGCTTGCCAGCGTCACCCTGGGATTTGCGGCTGTTTTATGGCCATTTATGGGGGCGATATTCTGGGCCGTGGTATTGGCTATTTTGTTTCAGCCACTCAATCGGCGCCTGCGTCTGCGCCTGCCGCATCACCCCAATCTGGCAACCTTTGCCACTTTGCTCATTTGCCTGGTGATTGCCATTTTGCCGTTGGTGTTTATTAGCCTCTCGGTGGTGCAAGAAACAGCGGCCATTTACGCCCGCATGGCCAGCGGGCAACTGGATTTTGGTGCCTATTTTCAGCAGATTTACGCCGCCAAACCCGATTGGGTGGGCGATATTCTGGAGCGCCTGAATTTGAACGCCGCCGAAGTCATCCAGCAAAAACTCTCTACCCTGGCCACCGAAGCGGGCAAGCTGGTGGCCGGTAAAGCGGTGGAGCTGGGCAGCAACACCCTGGGCTTTGCCGTCAGCTTCGGCATCATGCTGTACCTGCTGTTCTTTTTGCTGCGCGATGGTCAGGAGCTGGCCCACCGCATACGCAACACCTTGCCGCTGCGCCCCCACCACAAGCAGGAGCTGATTGAAAAGTTCGCCACCGTCATCCGCGCCACCGTCAAGGGCAACCTGGTGGTTGCGGCCGCACAAGGCGCTTTGGGCGGGCTGATTTTTGGCATTCTGGGCATTCAGGGCGCCGTGCTCTGGGGCGTGCTGATGGCGTTTTTGTCGCTACTGCCCGCCGTTGGCGCCAGCCTGATTTGGGGCCCGGTGTCGATTTACTACTTTGCCACGGGCGATATTTTGAAAGGCAGCATCCTGGCCGCCTACGGCGTGCTGGTGATTGGCCTGGTCGATAACCTGCTACGCCCGCTCTTGGTGGGCAAGGACACCAAGCTACCGGACTACGTGGTGCTGATTTCCACCCTGGGGGGCATGTCCTTGTTTGGCCTGACCGGTTTTGTGATTGGCCCGGCCATTGCCGCCTTGTTTATTGCCTGCTGGGATATTTACAGCCACCCCAACGGCCACGCCCAGCCTCACACCCAAGCGCATACCCAAGCGCACGGCCAAGATGCTAGGGATAGAGATACTCAAAAATAAGCGCCACCTGCCGATAATGCCCACTATGCGGAAAAAATACCTCTCTCCCCTCTCCTCTGCCCTCTTCCCCGCCCTTTTACCCGTCGCTGCCGCACTGCTGCTGACGGGGTGCCTGGACCAAATCCCCGGCATGGGGCCGCCGCCCAAGGTGGCGGCCAAGCAAAAAGAAGACAAAGCCATCGGCAGCGCCTGCCGCTACGCCGTGCGCAGCATTGAGGACTGCTACCTGCTCAACCCCAAGGCCTCAAAAAACGACGTCTTTGCCGGCTGGAAAGAGATGGACGCCTATATGCGGGAAAACAAAATCGAAGGCGTGCCCTCCGTCCTGACCCCAGCGCCCGCAGCCGCTGAACCCGCTGCACGCCCCACCGAGCCCAAGGAAGAAGTGCTGGATTAGTGCTGCAGTCAGCGCCGCACCACACACAGCCCAAGCGCCCTACCAACAACGCCCTCTTGTCTGCAAAACAAGAGGGCGTTGGTTTTTTTTGCAGCCAAGCGGTTGTTTATGCGGCGCGTTCAAACACCGCCATGCTCTCGACGTGGGCGGTGTGCGGGAACATATTCACCACTCCTGCGGCCACGCAGCGGTAGCCCGCCTGGTGCACCAGCAGCCCCGCATCGCGGGCCAAGGTGGCGGGGTTACAGCTCACATACACGATGCGCTGGGGCGGCTGCCAGGCTGCGTGCCCAGCGGGCAGCGGCGGCGCGTCTTCAGCACCGATGCGGGCCTGGTGGATGTCGGCCAAGGCTTTACTCAGGGCAAATGCGCCTTCGCGGGGCGGGTCGACCAGCCATTTATCGGCCACACCGTCGGCCATGAGCAGCTCAGGCGTCATATTGAACAGGTTGCGCGCAACAAATTCTGTAGCTGCCAGCGCTTGTCCTTCGGGCTTTTCAGCATTGTTTATCGCCCAATTGCCCTGGGCACGGGCGACAAGTGCTTCACTTCCTTCTATGCCCAGCACCTCACCGGCCTGGGTCGCAATCGGCAAGGTGAAGTTACCCAGGCCGCAAAACCAGTCAATCACCCGGTCGGTTTTTTGCGCGGCCAGCAGGCGCAGGGCGCGGGTGACCAGCACCTGGTTGATGTGTGGATTCACCTGGGTGAAGTCGGTGGGCTTGAACGGCATGGTGATGCCGAACTCCGGCAGGCTATAGGCCAGTTGCGCTGCGCCTTCGGGGTCAAGCAGGTGCGCCGTATCCGGCCCCTTGGGCTGCAGCCACCATTGCACGCTGTGCTGCTGGGCAAAGTCGCGCAGGCGGGTGGTATCGGCATCGCTCAGCGGCTCCAGGTGGCGCAGCACCAGGGCGGTGACGGTGTCGCCACAGGCCAGCTCAATTTGCGGGCAGGTGTCGCGCGCGTCCATGCTGGCAATCAGGCCGCGCAGGGGCAGCAGCATGGCATCGACGTGGGGGGGTAGCACCTTACAGGTTTGCATGTCGGCGATGTAGCGGCTTTTACGTTCGTGAAAGCCAATCAGCACCTCGCCCTTCTTGATGACGTGGCGCACTGCCAGCCGGGCGCGGTAGCGGTAGCCCCAGGCCGGGCCTTCAATGGGGCGTAGGATGTTTTCGGGCTTGACCTTGCCCAAATGCCACAGGTTGTCTTCCAGCACCCGCTGCTTGATGGCGACCTGGCTGCTGATGTGCAAATGCTGCATCTTGCAGCCACCGCACGCGCCGGTGTGCAAGCCAAAGTGCGGACAGCCGGGGCGCACGCGTTGGGACGATGCGCGGTGGATGTCGGTCAGCTCGGCCTGTTCCCAGTTGTTCTTTTTGCGCTTGGTCTGGGCGCTAACGATTTCGCCGGGCAGAGCGCCGTCGATAAACACCACCTTGCCATCAGGCCGGTGGGCCACGCCTTGGGCATCCATGTCCATGGATTCCACCAGCAGCCAACCGGCGGGCAAGGTGGTGGGTTCGGTTTCAGATGTAGGTGCGGTGGGCGCAGTGGGGGAAAATGCGCCGAGGGAGGGGTTTGCGTTCTGTTCACTCATGGTTCGCGGATTGTCTCAGAACCTGTTCGTGCCCCTGGCGTACTGGCCTACCGCGCTGGCCGGGGGTGTTTGTGCCTCGATAGCAATAACGCTTCCAAATCAAGAGCTACTTACGCTGGTATTCATTGGTTTTCATATACAAATCACTTCAAAATTCAATAAACACCAGCGTTAACAGCTCTTATTTTTAACTACCTGCGCGTATAAATCTGATCAAAGCTGCCCCCATCGGCAAAGTGCGCCCGGTGGGCCGCGCCCCAGCCGCCAAAGGCTTGGTCGATGCTGACCAGCTCCAGCGCGGGGAAGCGCCCGGCAAACTCGGCCTGCACCTGGGCATCACTGGGGCGGTAGTAGTGCTGGGCGGCAATGCGCTGGCCTGCAGGGCTGTAGAGGTAGCGCAAATACGCCTCGGCCACGGTGCGGGTGCCTTTTTTATCGACCACCTTGTCCACCACGGCCACCGACGGCTGCGCCAGGATGGATAGCGAGGGCACGACGATTTCCAGCTTGTCCGGGCCAAATTCCTTGAGCGCCAGGAAGGCTTCGTTCTCCCAGGCCAGCAGCACATCACCCACGCGCCGCTGCACAAAGGTGCTGGTGGAGCCGCGCGCGCCGGTGTCCAGCACGGGCACGTTCAGGTAGAGCTGGCGCACAAAATCCTGCGCCTTGGCGGCGCTGCCGTAGTGGCGCTCGCCAAAGGCCCAGGCGGCCAGATAGTTCCACCGCGCGCCGCCGCTGGTTTTGGGGTTGGGGGTGATGACCTTGATGCCGGGGCGAGCCAGGTCGTCCCAGTCTTTCACGCCCTGGGGGTTGCCCTTTCTGACCAAAAACACAATGGTGGAGGTATAGGGGGCGCTGCCGTGCGGCAGTTTTTTTCTGCCACTGGGGCGAGACCAACGCGCCGTGCTGCACCAGCGCGTCCACATCCCCGGCCAGCGCCAGGGTGGCGACGTCGGCCTCCATCCCGTCAATGATGGAGCGCGCCTGCTTGCCCGAGCCGCCGTGCGATTGTTTGACCGTGATCTCTTGCCCGCGCTCAGCCTTCCAATACTGGGCAAAAGCGCGGTTGTAGTCAGCAAACAGCTCGCGCGTGGGGTCGTAGGAGACGTTGAGCAACATTACCGGCGCGGGCGGCTGCTGCGCCCTTGCAGAAGGGGCCAGGGCCGTTAAGGTCAAGCCCGCCGATAGGGCAAACAGGGCGGGAATCTTGATAAAGTTGCTGCGATTTTTCACGAGTAGCTTTCTTTGGTGGTTATGGGCAATCAGGCAATCGGGCAAATACCCTTGCCACGCATTCTCAAAGCGGCTACTTAAAACGCAAACCAACAAGTTTTCAGTTTGTTATTACTAAAACATCTGAAACCAGCAAGGAATCGACCACATGGCACGCACTATTCACTGCATCAAACTGGGTAAAGACGCTGAAGGGCTGGAGCGCCCGCCCTACCCTGGCGAGCTGGGCAAGCGCATTTACGACAGCGTCAGCAAGGAAGCCTGGGCCGGGTGGCTGCGCCACCAGACCACCTTGGTCAATGAAAACCGCCTGAACCTGGCCGATGCCCAGGCCCGCAAATACCTGGCCAAGCAAATGGAGGCGCATTTCTTTGGCGATGGCGCGGAGCAAGCCGCCGGTTTTGTGCCCCCGACGGAATAAGACCGCCCCAAAAGCCGCCCCTCAGCCATGCCATAATCCGCGCGTTTTGCGGGAGAGAGGGCGGCTTTCACCACCACCCCGCCGAAGGCGCAAACTCCCATAATCGCTCAGGCCCCGGTACCGCAAGACATTTCGCCGACTGGAGAGCAGCCGCCGCGCCCCACCGGGTGCTGCGGCTCACCGAAGGGGCAAGTGCGCCACTATCCGCACGCAACTCTCAGGTACAAAGGACAGCGGGAGAGGCACCCCTTCTTCACCCCGTAAGGTGTTTATGCTGCCCTCCACCTCTTTGCTGGAATCGTTTCAGCTCTCGCAACTGACCACCATGCTGGTCATTTACCTGATTGCCATCACGGCAGAAGCCATGTCCGGCGCACTGGCCGCCGGGCGGCGCAATATGGACATTTTTGGCGTGGCGGTGATTGCCTTTGTCACCGCCTTGGGCGGCGGCACCATCCGCGACATGGTGCTGGGCCACTACCCCATTGGCTGGACGCAGCACCCCGAATACGTCTACCTGGTGATTGGCGCAGGGCTGCTGACTACCGTGGTTGCCCGCTATATGCGCCACTTAAAACAGGTGTTTTTACTGCTGGATGCCATGGGGCTGATTGCCTTTTCGCTGATTGGCTGCAGCGTGGCGCTGGAACACGGCTACCCGCGTGTCGTCGTCATCATGGCCGGCATGCTGACGGGTATCAGCGGCGGTATTGTGCGTGACGTGCTGTGCAACCAGGTGCCCGTGGTCTTTCGCCGCGAGCTGTACGCCAGCGTCTCCCTGGCCGTATGCCTGCTGTACTGGCTGCTGCAAACCCTGCAAATCAACCACGACTTGAGCATCGCCGTGTGCTTTGCCGGGGGCCTGGCGTTTCGTCTGCTGGCCATTCGTTTTGGCTGGCGGCTGCCCACTTTTTCTTACCAAGAGCGTTGGGAATGAGCCAGCTCCCCACCTGGCTCGCCCCCCTGCCCGCCGCCTGGGCGCAGCAGCCCCAATGGCGCGTGCTGGACGTTAGCGGCAGCGCCGCTGCCCTATTGACCATTGCCCAGGCCCGGCGGGCCGACCCTCTGGCCCCCCAGCGCCTGCACTATGTGCTGGTGCTGCCCACGCCCGAAGCTTTACAAGCCAGCGCCCCCGCTGCATGGCAAGCGCAGCTGCGTGGCCTGCTGCCGGGCGTACACCGCTTGGCACTGGAAGACGGGCTGCTGCTGACCCTCTGGCTGGGCGAGCCCCAGCGCCTGCTGCGCCAGCAAACCCTGGTGGCCGACACCTTGCTGCTCGGCAGCGACACCGCCTGCTGGAGCGGCCCGCACGGCCTTAAACCCCTGCTGCGCCACTGCCAGCGCGGCAGCCAATTGTTGGCCCCGGCGGCAGAGTCGGCCAGCACCGCGTTCACCCACCAGTTGCAGCACAGCGGCTGGCGTTGCACTTCTGCCGCTGCAGCGGGGGCCTTGCACGCCCAGTTCGATCCCCCCTGGCCACTGCGTAAAGCCCCACCGCCCGCTGCCGTAGCAGGCACTGCCTTGGTGATTGGCGCAGGATTGGCCGGCAGCAGCGCGGCGTTCAGTCTGGCGCAACGCGGCTGGCAGGTCACCGTACTGGCTGCGGGGCCCGAGCCTGCCGACGGCGCATCGGGCCTGCCCGCCGGGCTGTTTTGCCCGCATACCTCACCAGACGATTGCGCCCTCTCGCGCCTGTCGCGCGCTGGTCTGCAAACCCTGCTGCCCCGCCTGCAAGCGCTGTGCACGGCGGGCCAAGACTGGCAAGCCAGCGGCGTGCTGGAGCATGACAGCACCCATCCCCCCCAACTGGCTTGGCGCGATGGGCCGGGCCTGGCCTGGAGCCGCCCCGCCAGCGCGGCCCAATGCCAAGCTGCGGGCCTGCCCGATCACGCCCCGGCGCTATGGCACGAGCGCGCCGGGTGGCTGCGCCCCGCTGCCCTGGTGGCCGCGCAACTGCAGCACCCGCGCATCCGCTTTCAGGGCAGCAGCCCCGTGGCCCAACTGCTGCCACAAGCGCACGGCTGGCAGGCCCTGGGTGCACAAGGCCAGCCACTGGCGCAGGCCGACATTGCCATCATCGCCGCCGGCCCCGCCAGCAGGGCGTGGCTGCCTTGGCCACTGCAGCCCCTGCGCGGCCAAGTCACCTGGGGGCCACGCACCGCGGACAACAGCGCCGCGCTGCCGCCCTTTCCCGTCAATGGCTGCGGTAACTTGGTGCCGCACGTCCCCCATAGTGGCAACAACCAAGACGATTTTTGGATCATGGGCTCCACCTTCGAGCGCGGCATCACCCAGCTGCCCCCCAGCCTTGGCGACCAAGCCAGCGCCCACGCGCACAACCTGGGGCATTTGCAGCAGCTCTTGCCCGCCAGCGCCGCCCAGCTCACCCCGTGGTTCACCCCCGGCAACCCCGCCAACCACCCCACCTGGGCGCGTGTGCGCGTAGCCAGCCACGACCGCCTGCCCATCGTCGGCCCCGTCCCCGGCGCAGCCCCCGGCCTGTGGGCCTTGACCGCCCTGGGCGCGCGTGGCATCACCTTGGCGGCCCTGTGCGGGGAACTCCTCGCCGCCCGCCTGCACGCCGAACCCCTGCCGCTGGAAGCGGCCCTGGCAGGGCAGCTGGGGAGCGAGCGGCTGCAGCCTCATTAAAAAATCAGTGGGTTATTCTTTGGTAGGCCACACCCGCAGTTTGGGCCAGGGCCGCCAAGCGTCGATCCAGCGTCCACAACTGCAAGCCAGGGCGGCTGGTCGTCGCCGCCAACAAGCTGATATCCACCCAGCCACAACCGCGCCCCCACCAATGCCCGCGCTCAATCGCTTGCAGAACCTGGGCCATGGGCACACCGGGTATCTGGTGCAGGCATTGCAGCCACAGCAATGTCTGCTGTCGCTGCGGCGGCGTGCCACAAGCCACCTCGGCGACGACATAGGGATGCACCCACACACGGTCTTGCTCCAGCAAACCCACCAACTCCGGCAGGCCTACCCGCCAGTGCTGTACCCACACCGAGGTATCCACCAACACACCAGTGGCCATCATGGCTGCGGCTCCGCCGTCTGGCGGCGGGCGATCTCAGGCATATCGGGGGCTGCGCCGCCCAAAGCTGCCAAATGCTTGGCCGCCTGGGAGCGTACAAACACTTCCAGTGCTTGGCGCAATAGTTCGGCCTTGTTCGTACCTGGCTCGGCCAAAGCCAGGGCCTGCTGCAATAACGCCTCATCAATCGTGACTGTTGCCTGCATAACCTGCTCCTGCACTTAAAAGCCCTATTGTGTCGTTTGCTGCCGCAGACTGCAGCATAGAATAAAACAATAGCACCTTACGCCCACTCCATCTGCGTAAAACCCCTGTTTGATTGAAAAATGCAAGCCCTGTTTGACTGTATTGCCCAGCTCACCCCCGGCCCGGACGCTGCCCGTTTATTCCACGGGCGCGGGGGCCGCTATCCAGGCTGCGAGCAGCTGAGCCTGGACAGCTACCCGCCCGCCTTGGTGCTGACCAGCTTTACGCCCTTGGACGCGGCGGTGCTGGAGCGTATCGACCACGCCCTGCAAACGCGCTACGCCGCGCTGGGTCTGCCGCTGACTTGGGTGTACCAAGAGCGCAGCGCGGGCCAAAGCGCCTGCACGCAACTGATGCGCGGCGACCTGCCCGAGCCGCATTGGGTGACAGAAGGCGAAAGCACAGCAGAAGGCACCGCGCACTACCGCGTGCGGCTGCTGCACGGGCAAAACCACGGCTTGTTTTTAGACATGGCCGCAGGCCGCCAGTGGGTGGGGGAGCATATCGCCCAGCTGCGCCAGCAACAGGCCAGCGCCCGCGTGCTGAATTTGTTTGCCTATAGCTGCGCGTTTTCCGTGGCGGCGCTGCACGCCGGGGCTAGCGAGGTCATCAACATCGACATGGCCAGCGCTGCCTTGGCCCTGGGGCGCGAGAACCACCAGCACAACGGCCTGGCCGGTGCGAAATTCTTTGCCCACGACATCTTTAACAGTTGGGGCAAGCTCAAACGCCTGGGCCCTTACGATCTGGTGATTGCCGACCCTCCCAGCTACCAAAAAGGCAGCTTTGTCGCCCGCAAAGACTACGCCCGCCTCGTGCGCCGCCTGCCTGAACTGCTCGCCCCCGGCGGCCACGCCCTGCTGTGCCTGAACGCCCCGGAGCTGTCCAGCCTCTTTCTGCGTGATGTGGTGGCTGAACACGCCCCCAGCCTGCGCTTTATTCGGCGCCTGCCCAACCCGCCGGTGTTTGCCGATCGGGATGAAGAGCGCAGCTTGAAGGTTTTGCTCTATTGCCAGCAGGCTTGAAACCGCAGCAGCAGGCCTTTTGGCGACCTTCTAGCCGTTTTGTAACCATTCTTAAAAATCCCACAGAAAAGAACGCTCGTACGCAACGGACAATCGCCCCCATATTCCCAGCCGCAACAGACCACCCGTTATGCTGCGGCACTTTTATTGGTGTTCATCTTTCTGCATTTATGCGCAAAAACCTGCCCGTTACCCAGCAAAACTACGCCTTTCCGGCGGACCAGACGCTGATATCCATCACCGACACCAAGGGCCGTATCACCTACTGCAACGCCGACTTCATCACAGTCAGCGGCTACACCCAGGACGAGCTGCTGGGCCAGCCCCACAACATCCTGCGCCACCCGGATATGCCCGCCGAGGCGTTTCGTGACTTTTGGGACACCATCCAGCACGGCATGCTGTGGAGCGCCGTCATCAAAAACCGGCGTAAAAACGGCGACCATTACTGGGTACGCGCCAACGCCACCCCGATGCGCGACGGGGACAAAATCGTCGGCTACCTGTCGGTGCGCACCCTTCCCAGCGCGGCAGAGATTGCCGCTGCCGAAAAGCTGTACGCCGCCATGAACCAAGAGGCTGCCGCCGGCCAGCGCATCCACACGCTGGAGCGCGGTAGCGTGCGCCGGGGCGGTGCCCTGGGCCGGGTGCTGAACCTGCTGCGCCCGGGCTTTGAAAGCAAGCGCAACCTGCTGCTGACGCTGGCCACCTTGGGGCCTGTGGCCGCAGCCCTGCTGCAAGCCCCCTGGTGGGCCGTGCTGCTGGCAGCGGCGGCCACCGGTACGCTGGCCGGTTTTGGCCTGGGAGCGCTGACGCTGCAACCAGTGCGCCAGGTGCTGAAAGTCTCCCTCCAATTGGCCAGTGGCGACCTCTCGCAATTTGTGGACGTACCTGCCCACGGCCTGGGGCGGCGCCTACTGCTGCCGGTGGCGCAGTTGGGACTGTCGATTCGCACCGTGATGGTGGACGTGCGTGACGATTTAACCAACCTGCAAGCCCACGCCCAGGAAGTGGCCACCGGCAGCCACGACCTGGCATCGCGCCTGGAAGCGCAGGCCAGCAGCCTGGAGCAAACGGCAGCGGCCATGGATGAAATCAACAGCACCGTCGCCCAAACCGCCGACCTGGCCAGCAGCGGCGTCGCCCTGGCGCGCGAGACCACCGCCAGCGCCCAGCGCAGCCAGGACGCCATGCGCGGCATGGCCGCGACGATGGGGGAGATTACCGACTCCACCCGCCGCATTGGCGACATCACCCAAACCATTGAAAGCGTGGCGTTTCAGACCAACATTCTGGCGCTGAACGCCGCCGTCGAAGCCGCCCGCGCCGGTGAGCAAGGCCGCGGCTTTGCCGTCGTCGCCAGTGAAGTGCGGGCCCTGGCCGGGCGCACGACAGAGCTGGCCAAGGAAATCAAGCACCTGATTGAAGAGTCCCAAACCCGCGTGGCCGCCGGCAGCACCCCCGCCCAAGAGGCCCGCACCCGCATGGACGAGGCCATGGCCCAGGTCGAACAGGTCGGCCAGTTGCTGGAAAACATCGACACCGCCGCGCGCGAACAAGCCCTGGGCGTGCGCCAAATCAGCGAAGCGGTGCAGCACATGGACCACATCACCCAACAAAACGCCGACGCGGTGGGCCAAATGGACGCCGCCGCCAAAGCCATGTCTGCCCGCGCCAATGAGGCACGCGACAACATCCGCGTCTTCCGCCTGGCCCGTGGCGAACACACCCACGCCGAAACCGACGCCGTAGCCCTGCGCCGCCGCGCCCGTGCGCAAGATGGCCAGTTTTTATTAGAAGGTGAATAGCGACTAAAACCATAGCGCCTAGCGCCCATAAAACAAGGGTTTCAGGGTGTTTTGCACCTGAAACCCTTTGTTTATCAGCGCCAGGCGCTCTCGGTTTTTACGCCACGGCGCTTCGAGTTACTGGGCCAGGTCGGCTTGCAACTCCGGGCGGTTAACCAGCAAGCGCAGCAAGCAGGCCACAGCCCCCGGGGGGGTAAAGCGCCCCTGCTCCCAATCGCGCAAGGTGGCCAAGGGCGTGGCAATCAGTTGTGCAAAAGCCGCCTGGGTAAGCCCGGTGCGCTGGCGTGCTTGGCGCAGCAAAATTTGCTCCGGCGTGGTCACGCGCCCCGGTTTACCGGCCTTCACTTCCGCCAGGGCTTGGCGAATGTCGGGCAGGCTTTCGCCCAAATCAGCCTCAATGGCCTGGGCCACTTGTTCAATATCAAAGCCTCGATTTTTCATAGTCAGCTCCTGCGATGACGGTTGATTTGGCTGGCAGGCATGTTTTCTTGCTCAGCCTTGGCATAGACGGCAAACAGCTCCAGGGTTCCATCTTCGGCAAAGTGAAAGTAAATCACCCGCGCACCGCCGCGTTTGCCGCGCCCTTGCACGGCCCAGCGTAGCTTGCGCGCACCCTGGGCGCCCGGAATGACATCCCCCGCCAAAGGGTGCGCGGCAATCCAATCAATAAAGGCATGCAGCTCTGCCTCGCTCCAGATTGCGGCTGCCTGGCGCTGGAAGGTGGGGTGTTCAATCACGGTCAGCATAGGCTCGATTGTACGGGATTTCCGTATAAAACCGTGTCCAGCTTGCTGGCCGTCATCTCAGAAAATAGCTAAAACCATAGTGCCCAGCGTCCATAAAACAAGGTTTTCAGGATGTTTTGTACCTGAAACCCTTTGTTTATCAGCGCTAGGCGCTCTGGATTTTTAGTCTTTCAACGCCGCCAGCGGGTGGCTGTGCGCGGGCCAGGGCTCGGTGAAGAAGGCTTGCCAGTCTGCTGCTTGCACGTCTTCGATGCGGGCGGGCTGCCAGCGCGGGGCGAAGTCTTTGTCCACGGCCAGGGCGCGGATGCCTTCTACCGTCTCGCTCTGGCCGGGGCGCAGGGCAAAGCAGTTGCGCACCAGGCTGCGCTCCATGCGCAGGTCTTGCGCCATGTCCAGGCTGCGGGCGCGGCGCACCTGTTCCAGCACGACGTGCAGCATGGTGGGCGAGCGTTTGCGCAGCAGCTCGGCGGTGGTCGTGGCCCAGGCGCTTTGGGTGTCGGCCTCCAGCGTGTCGATGATGGCTTGCACGCTGGGCAGGGCAAATACGCGGTTGATGGCGTCCAGCTCACGCGGCTCGTCGGGCGGGGCCGCTTGCGTGCGGGAGCGCACCAGGGCCAGTACGGCGTCGCTGTCGAAAAAGCTCTCCTGCCCCAGCGCGTCCCACAGGGCGGGCTGCTCATCGGCTGGGATAAAGGCATCGGCCAGGCCCCAGGCCATGGCATCGGCAGCACCCACGGGCTCGCCCGTCAGGCCCAGCCATTCACCCACGTGCCCAGGGCAGCGGGCCAGGAAGTAGCCGCCGCCCACGTCGGGGAACAGGCCAATCAGCGTCTCGGGCATGGCCAGGCGGGAGTTTTCCGTCACCAGCCGCAGCTTGGCGCCCTGACTGATGCCCATGCCCCCGCCCATGACGATGCCGTCCATAAAGGCGATATAGGGCTTGGGGTAGGTGAAGATGAGGTGGTTGAGGGTGTACTCCTCAGTAAAAAAGTCCTCCACCTGGGGGTTGCCGGTAGTGGCCCCCTGGTGCAGAAAGCGAATATCGCCCCCCGCGCAAAAGTGGCCAAACGGCCCGGCCTTGTTACTGCCACGAATGGCCACGGCCAGCACGTCCTCATCGTCGCGCCAGGCCAGCAGTTGGGCCAGCAGGCCACGCACCATGCCCAGGGACAGGGCATTGAGCGCCTTGGGCCGGTTCAACGTAATAAACCCCACTTGGCCGCGCACTTCGCACAGCAGTTCGTCCGTTTGCGTCATGGTGTTGCTCTCCTTGGTATCCAGACTGGTAGCCGTTCACCATAGCGCAAACCGCCCCATCTGCTAGCGCAAAAATTGTCTACATGGCAGCAAATAGCGACAAAAAAGCCCGCGCTGGGCGGGCTGGAGTACGACACTGGTACCGTCAATAGCCCAGCAATTGGCTTACAAAATCGCCTGCATGCCTTTGTCAGCAATGATGTTCAAAAGTTTAAGGGCCGATCCGCTAGGCTGGGTGCAGCCCTGCTCCCATTTGCGTACGGTGGATGCGCTGGTATGCAGGTGCATGGCAAAGACAGGCTGACTCAGGCGCAGCCGTTCACGCAATTGCTTGATGTCTAGGGCTGTGAAGCCACGCACAGGTGGCGGGCAGGCCAGATCAAATTCACGCAAAGTGGTTTTGCCAACTGCGCCAATACGTTGCAGATCTGCAAGGTCTGCACGCACCGATTCAATAATTTTGCTGACAACGCACCTCCTGAAGTACACCGGCCTGCAGCGCCAATTGCAATGCTACGGGGGCCAAATCCAAAAATATCTGCCCGGCCATTTGCAGTGCTTTTTTCTCAGCCGCGCTGATGTTGGCCCGGTCACTTTTGGCAAAGCCTAAAAGAAATACATACCGTGCCCCCAACTTGGCCGCGAGCAAGCTGCGGTAGCCGCCGCTTTTCCCCCCACCTGGGCGAGCTATGCGCTTTTTCAACAAGCCGCCGCCCAAATCGGCATCGACCAAGCCCTGAGAAATTTCACGCACAGCCTGGCACAACGCGGCATCGGGCAACTTTTCTGCAGCCTGCCAACGGGCAAAATCTTTACGCTTTAAAACCATAGCCATGCCAAAGTGTACCCGTGACGGGTAGTTTTAAGCGCCGCAAGTATAAAAAAAGCCCGCGCTGGGCGGGCTTAGAACCTTCAAGGCAGGCTGAGGCTTTACACGCGCTCGGCCACCCAGGCTGGCACGCTGGCCAGGGCCTGGGGCAAGGCGGAGGGTTGGGTGCCGCCGGCCATGGCCATGTCGGGCTTGCCGCCGCCTTTGCCGCCCACTTGTTGGGCGACGAAGTTGACCAGCTCACCGGCTTTGATTTTGCCGATGGTGTCGGCCGTAACACCGGCGGCCAGTTGCACCTTGTCGCCATCGACGGCGGCCAGCACGACGGCGGCGGTTTTCAGCTTGTCTTTGAGCTTGTCCAGCGTCTCGCGCAGGGTTTTGGCATCAGCCCCTTCCAGTTGGGCGGCCAGCACCTGCACGCCGTTGACGGTCTGGGCCTGGCTGGCCAGTTCGTCGCCTTGGCTGGAGGCGAGCTTGCCTTTCAAGGCGGCGATTTCTTTTTCCAGCGCCTTGACCTGTTCCAGCGTGTTGGTGATGCGGTGGGTCAGCTCGGTAGTCGGGGCTTTCAAGATGGCGGCAGCGCTGTCGACCGTGGCTTCCAACGTTTGCAGATAGGCCAAGGCGTTGGTGCCGGTGACGGCTTCCACGCGGCGGATGCCGGCAGCTACGCCGCCTTCGGCGACGATTTTGAACAGGCCGATGTCGCCGGTGCGCTCTACGTGCGTGCCGCCGCACAGTTCGCGGCTGGTGCCGATGTCCAGCACGCGCACGCTGTCGCCGTATTTCTCGCCAAACAGCATCATGGCGCCGGTGGCTTTGGCCGCTTCAATGTCCATCACGCGCGCTTGCGTGGGGGTGTTGGCCAGGATTTCCTGGTTCACCAGCGCTTCAATCTGCGTGATTTGCGCGGCGGTGACGGGTGCGTTGTGCGTGAAGTCAAAGCGCGTGCGCTCGGCATTCACCAAGCTGCCTTTTTGCTGCACATGCTCGCCCAGCACCTGGTGCAGGGCTTTGTGCATGATGTGGGTGACGCTGTGGTTGCGCATGGTGGCAGCGCGTAGCTGCGTATCGACCTGGGCCTCTACGCTATCGCCTACGCGCAGCACGCCTTCGACCAGCTGGCCGTGGTGGCCAAACACGTCGGCCTTGATTTTTTGCGTGTCGTGCACGGCAAAGCGCATGCCGGGGGCGCTGATGCTGCCCTGATCACCCACCTGGCCACCGCTTTCTGCATAAAAAGGAGTGCTTTGCAGCACAACCACGCCGTTTTCACCTGCTTTTAGTTCTGAAACTGGCGTGCCTTCAGCGTAAAGCGCTACGATTTTTGTAGATTCAGACAGTTGCTCGTAGCCGGTGAACTGGTTGGCTGCGCCTTGGTAGTCCAGCAGCTTGTCCATCTTGAACTTGCCTGCGGCGCGGGCCTGTTCTTTTTGCTGCTGCATGGCGGTGTTAAAGCCGTCTTCGTCCACGCGCAGGCCACGTTCGCGGCACACGTCGTTGGTCAAGTCCAGCGGGAAGCCGTAGGTGTCGTGCAGCTTGAAGGCCACGTCGCCGGGCAGTTGCTGCTGGCCAGCGGCCAGGGCGCTGTCCAAAATTTCCATGCCGTGGGCCAGCGTCTCGAAAAAGCGCTCTTCTTCCACGCGCAGCACCTCGGTGATGCGCGCTTGCTGGGCGGCCAGCTTGGGGTAGGCGGCGCCCATTTGCTGCACCAAATCTTTGACCAGTTTGTGGAAGAACGGCGTTTTTTGGCCCAGTTTGTAACCGTGGCGAATGGCGCGGCGCACGATGCGGCGCTGCACATAGCCCCGGCCTTCGTTGCTGGGGATGACACCATCGACAATCAAAAAGCTGGTGGCGCGGATGTGGTCGGCAATCACTTTGAGCGAGGGGTTGGCCAAGTCGGCGCAGCCGGTTTCACGGGCGGCGGCTTTGATCAGCGCATCGAACAGGTCGATCTCGTAGTTGCTGTGCACGTGCTGCAAGATGGCGGCCAGGCGCTCCAGCCCCATGCCGGTATCCACGCAGGGCGCGGGCAGCGGGGTGACGGAGCCGTCTTCGTGCATCTCAAACTGCATGAACACGTTGTTCCAGATTTCGATAAAGCGGTCGCCGTCTTCATCGGGGCTGCCGGGAGGGCCGCCGGGAATGTGCGCGCCGTGGTCGTAGAAGATTTCGCTACACGGCCCGCAGGGGCCGGTGTCGGCCATCATCCAGAAGTTGTCGCTCTTGTAGCGCCCACCCTTGTTGTCGCCAATGCGGATCACGCGCTCGGGCGGCAGGCCGATGTCCTGGGTCCAGATGTCGTACGCCTCATCGTCTTCGGCGTAGACGGTGGCCAGCAGCTTGTCGGCGGGCAGTTTGTAGACTTCGGTCAGCAGCTCCCAAGCCCACTTCAAGCTTTCGCGCTTGAAGTAGTCGCCAAAGCTCCAGTTGCCCAGCATTTCAAAAAAAGTGTGGTGGCGTGCGGTGTAGCCGACGTTTTCCAGGTCGTTGTGCTTGCCGCCTGCACGCAAGCAAGCCTGCACCGAGGTGGCGCGCTTGTACGAGCGCTTGTCGGTGCCCAGGAACACGTCTTTGAACTGCACCATGCCGCTGTTGGTGAACATCAGCGTGGGGTCGTTACCGGGCACCAGGGGGCTCGATTCCACGATGGTGTGGCCTTTGGAGGCAAAGAACTCAAGAAAAGTCTTGCGGATATCTGCAACGGTAAAAGCAGGTTGACTCATAGCAAAAGGGCGATAAAAAGCGAAAGACGCAAAAAATAAACGCCAAAGCGCCGCAAGCGGCGCTCTGAGCATTTCAGATGGGGTTTACAGCTGCCATTTTTGCAGCAGTTTTTCCGGGCTTAGGCTGTCGTAGCCTTCAAACGGCTGGTGAATCCAGGGGTTGGTGGGCAGGTCTTCCACCGAGTAATCGGCACGGAAGGTGGAAATGCCCTTGGTCCAGATCACGGCGGTGCGCAGCTCGGTAATGGGCGGATAGCTTTCCTGCAGGCGCTTGACCACGGCCGTGAGCGTGACCCCCGAATCGGCCAGGTCATCGACCAGCAGCACGCGCCCGGCGATTTCGCCCTTGGGGGTGGCGATAAAGCGGCCAATGTCCAAATGGCCGCGCTGCGTACCGGCTTCGGCGCGGTAGGAGCTGGTGGACATGATCGCCAGAGGTTTGTCAAAAATCCGGCTCAAGATGTCGCCCGGGCGCAGGCCCCCACGGGCCAGGCACAGGATGGTGTCAAATTCCCAGCCCGATTTGTGAATCTGCAGGGCCAGTTTCTCAATCAGGGCGTGGTAGTCGTCGTAGCTGACGTACAGGTGCTTGCCGTCTTCAGTAAGCATGGGGATTCCTTGACATTTAAGCCGCACTGTAGGGGTTGTGCAGCAAGATGGTGTGGTCACGGTCGGGACTGGTCGAGACCACCGCAATGGGCACGCCAGTGACTTCTTGAATACGGTCCAGATAGCGGCGGGCGTTCACGGGCAACTGGGCGTAATCGGTCACGCCCACGGTGGTATCCGTCCAGCCGGGAATGGTTTCGTAGATGGGCTGGCAGCGCTCGATGTCATCGGCGCCCAGAGGCAGGATGTCGATTTTTTCGCCATCAAGCATATAGCCCACGCACAGTTGCAGCTCAGACAGGCCGTCCAGCACGTCCAGCTTGGTGATGCACAGGCCCGACAGGCCATTGATTTGTGCCGAACGCTTGAGCAGCGCCGCATCAAACCAGCCGCAACGCCGTGCACGGCCCGTGGTCACGCCTTTTTCTGCGCCCACGGTGCTCATGTGGTAGCCGGGGGTGCCTTCTTTTTCCCAGTCCAGCTCCGTCGGGAAGGGGCCGCTGCCCACGCGGGTGCAATACGCTTTGGTAATGCCCAGGATGTAGTGCAGCATGCCAGGGCCCACACCAGCGCCCGCCGAGGCGTTGCCCGCCACGCAGTTGCTGGACGTGACGTAGGGGTAGGTGCCGTGATCTACGTCCAGCAGCGTGCCTTGCGCCCCTTCGAACAGCAGGTTGCCACCGGCGGCAAAGGTGTCGTGCAGTTCGCGCGAGACATCGGCAATCATGGGCTTGAGCTGCTCGGCCTGCTGCATGGCTTCGTTATAGACGGCATCAAACTGCACCTGGCCATCGGCCATATAGGGCTTGAGCGTGTCGGGGAATTCAAAGCTGCGGCTACCCAGCACTTCGGTCAGGATGTGGTTGTGCAGGTTGAGCAACTCGCGCAGCTTGCGGGCAAAGCGCTCGGGGTATTTCAAATCCTGCACGCGCAGGGCGCGGCGGGCAATTTTGTCTTCATAGGCTGGGCCAATACCTTTGCCGGTAGTGCCAATTTTTTGCTGGCCGCCCTGCTCGCGCGCAGCTTCGCGGGCCACGTCCAGCGCCTGGTGAAAGGGCAGAATCAGCGGGCAGGCTTCGGAGACGCGTAGGCGATCGCGCACCTGCACACCGGCTTTTTCCAGGCCGGCAATTTCTTCAAACAGCTTGCCCACGGCCAGCACCACGCCGTTGCCGATGTAGCACTTGACGCCCGGGCGCATGATGCCGCTGGGAATCAGGTGCAGCGCCGTTTTCTGGCCATTGATCACCAGGGTATGGCCTGCGTTGTGCCCCCCTTGGAAGCGCACCACGCCTTGGGCGCTTTCGGTGAGCCAGTCAACCAGTTTGCCTTTGCCTTCGTCGCCCCATTGGGTACCGACGACGACGACGTTACGAGCTTTGTTTGCGTTCATCACGTGTGTCCACATCCAGTTTGCATGGAAGAAAAAAGATTAAAGGGCTTGCACCACCCACTGGCCCTGATGGAGCACCAGCGTACGGTCGCAATGGAATTCATCCACCCGGTTCTCACCACCGGGCAGGGCGCAGACGACGGTCTCGCCCTGATGGCGCAACTGGGCAATGGCCTGCTGCAAGGCGGCATCTGCCGCCCATGGCGCGCGAATGGCGGCTTTCAAAGGCCGCGCGGGCACGGCAGCCACCAGTTGTTTGATGTCCAGGCTAAAACCCGCTGCCGGGCGGTTGCGGCCAAAGACGGCACCCACCTCGTCATAGCGACCACCGCGCACCAGTGCGTCGCTGGCCTGGGGCACATACAGGGCAAAGCGGGTGCCGCTGTAGTAGTCGTAACCGCGCAGGTCGGCCAGGTCGAAGGTGAAGTCCACACCGGGGAACTGGGCGGCAAGCTGCCTTAAATTCTCTAGCACGCCGCGCACGGCTGGCGTGGCTTTCAGAGCGGTTTCTGCCTCTTTTAGAATCTGGGCATCCCCGTACAGCTGGAAAATTGCGAGCAAACCCTCGCGGGCAGCGGTCGGAAAACTACGGGTGAGCTGGGCCAGCTCCGTTGCGTCCTTCGCGGCCAAGGCGGCGTGGACGCGCTGCAGCACGGCGGGGTCAACCATGACCCCGGCGCACAGGTGGCGCACGATGCGCACGTCGGCCAAATCCACGCTCAGGCGCTCGACCCCAGCGCTGCGCACGCAGTCCAGGGCCAGGGCCAGGGTTTCCACGTCGGCTTCCATGCCTTGGTGACCATAGATTTCAGCGCCAAACTGCAGCGGCTCGCGCGTGGCGCGGGGGCGGTCGGGCTGGGTGTGCAAAACCGGGCCGCAGTAGCACAGGCGGGTCACGCCCGGGCGGTTGAGCAGGTGGGCATCAATGCGCGCGGTTTGCTGCGTGGTGTCGGCACGCAGCCCCAGGGTACGCCCGGAGAGCTGGTCGACCAGTTTGAAGGTTTGCAGGTTAAGAGCCCCTCCTGCGCCGGAAAGCAGGGAATCGAGGTACTCCAGCAAGGGGGGCATGACCAATTCATACCCATAACTGCGGGCCGTATCGAGCAGGCTGCGGCGCAACTCCTCGATGTGCCGTGCCTCAGAGGGCAGGACGTCGGCAATGTGATCCGGCAAGAGCCAGGCGGACATGGACAATTTGGGGGGCTGTTAAAAACGCGATTCTATCGGTTTGCGGGCCCAGCCCCGTGCAAAGAGCTGGGCCCGCGCTGTGGTATAGCGCAGCGCGGCGGTTATCGCTGGGCTTTATCGCTGGGCTTTAGTTGCCTGCAGCAGCGGCTGCGCCACCGCTGCGGTAGGACTTGAAGAACTCGGTACTGGCGGGGTCGACCACCAGCACATCGCTCTTGTTGGCAAAGCTGGCCTTGTAGGCCTCGAGGCTGCGGTAGAACTTGGCAAACTGCGCATCCTGGCCAAAGGCTTCGGCGTAGATACGCGCGGCAGCAGCGTCGCCCTCCCCCTTGATTTTTTGCGCATCGCGGTAGGCATTGGCCACCACGATTTCGCGCTGGCGGTCGGCATCGGCGCGGATTTTTTCGCCTTCGGCAGCGCCGGTGGAGCGTAGCTCATTGGCCACGCGCTTGCGCTCGGCTTCCATGCGGCGGTAGACCGATTCGGTGATGGTCTCGGCGTAGTCCACGCGGGTAATGCGCACGTCCACCACGTCCATCCCCCAGGGCTTGCCCCGGCGCACGGCTTCGAGCACTTCTTTTTTCACGTCGGCCATGAGTGTCTCGCGCCGTGACGAGAGCAGTTCGCGCACCGTGCGGCGGTTGATTTCTTCCTGAAAGGCGTTGCGCACCACGCGGTTCAGTTGCATGGCACCGGCGGTTTCATCCAGGCCCACATTACGGATGTATTCCGACGGGTCGGTAATGCGCCAGCGCACGTACCAGTCAATCACCACGCGCTGCTTTTCGGCGGTCAGCATGGGTTCGGTGTCGGTGCTGTCCAGCGTCAGCAAACGCTTGTCGATATAGCGCACGTTTTGAAAGGGCGGCGGCAGCTTCCAATTCAAACCGGGCTCAGTAATCACGCTTTTAATTTGCCCCAGGGCGTAGACCACGCCAAATTGGCGTTGGTCCACCACAAACAGCATGGAGTTGGCCAGCGCCAGCGCCACCAAGGCGGTAGTGGCCCAAAAACCTAAACGATTCACTCTTGTACTCCTTGGCGTTTAGCGCGATTCACGTTCACGCGAGCGGCTGATATCGCGCACCCGCACATCTATGCTGTTGGCACCGCCGCTGGCCGCTGCCGCGTTGTTGCTGCTGCTACGCGTTCCTGCAGCGCTGGTGCTGTCTTGCAGGGCTGGCGCTGCAGCACCGGCGCTTTGCAGCACTTTATCGAGCGGCAAATACAGCAGGTTGGAGCCTTGGCGCGAATCCACCAAGACCTTGGTGACGTTGCTGTAAACCTCTTCCAGCGCCTCGGTATACAGGCGGTCTCGCGTCACCTGGGGGGCTTTTTTGTATTCGGCCAACAGGTAGCTAAAGCGCTGGGCATCACCTTCGGCCTGGGCCGACATGCGCGCCTTGTAGGCTTCGGCCTCTTGCGCCAGGCGCGATGCGGTACCGGTGGCACGCGGAATCACGTCATTGGCGTAGGCCTGGGCTTCGTTCTTGGCGCGTTCGCGCTCTTGCCCGGCTTTGAGCACGTCGTCAAACGATGCCTGCACCTGCTCGGGCGGACGCACGCCGCCTTGCTGCAAGTTGATGCCGACAATTTCCACGCCCACGGCATAGCGGTCCAAGATGGTTTGCATCAGTTCACGCACGCGCGGGGCGATTTGGTCGCGCTCTTCAGCCAGGGCCGAGTCCATCTTCATCTTGCCGACCACTTCACGCACGGCAGACTCTGCGGCTTGCACCACAGCAACGTCTGGGTTTTTGCTCTCAAACAGCCAAGCGCGGGCGTCGCTCAAGCGGTATTGCACGGCGAACTTGATTTCGACGATGTTTTCGTCCTCGGTCAGCATCGCCGAATCGCGCAGGCCGGTGCTTTTAATGATGCTGTCGCGGCCAATGTCGACCGAGCGAATTTGCGTCACAAACACCAATTCATGGCTTTGGATGGGGTACGGCAAGCGCCAGTTGATACCTGCGCCCACAGTGGAGTGGTAGCGGCCAAACTGCGTGACCACGGCCTGCTGGCCCTCCTGCACGATGAAAAAGCCCGTACCGAACCAGATCAGCACGGCCAAGCCGGCAATGACGCCAATTCCTAAGCCAGTGCCCTTCATGTTCGGGCCTGCACTGTTACCGTTACCGGGCATGCCCCCGCCATCGCCAGCACCGCCGCTGCCGCCGCCGCTTTTACCGCCCAGCAAGCCGGTGAGCTTGCGGTTCAAATCACGCCACAGCTCGTCCAAGTCGGGGGGCTGACCACCGCCGCCTGAGCCTTGCGGGCCACCGCGCCCGGGGGGGGGGGTAGCGGTCAGGGCGCGTGTCGCCGGATGAGGAAGAGGCATCGTCGTCTTTATCGTCAGAACGGCCCCAGCGCGGGTCGTTCAAATTAAACATGCCACGCAAACCGGGCAGCAACGCGACCCAGCGGGGTCGGCGGGGTAGGAAATTCATGCGCAAAATCTCAGTTTAAGAAAGCGGTGAAAACCACCTATTATCAAAGTAAGTGACAAGCTGGCGAGGCCAAGGGAGCGGGCGAACCATCGGGCAACAGGTCAGGCGCAGCACCTGCGCCGCTGGCCAGATCAGCGGTATGCACCTGCACACGCTCGGCCAAGAGCGCGCGCAAGGCATCCAAACCATCGAGCGCCGCTGCACTGACAAAGATACGCGGCAAAAGTTGCCCATCGACTTCATAAAAGTCTTGCAACTGCTGGGGCCGGCGCTCGGGCGGTATGGCGTCCAGCTTGTTGAACACCAATACCTGGGGGATAGTGGCCGCGCCAATTTCGGCCAAGACTTTTTGCACCTGCTGCATTTGCTCGGGAAAAGCTTCGTTGGAAGCGTCCACCACGTGCAGCAGCAGGTCGGCATCGACCGCTTCCTGCAGCGTCGCCTGGAAGGCATCGACCAAACCGTGCGGCAAATCGCGGATAAAACCCACCGTATCTGATAGCGATACCGAGGTTTGTGCCTGGCTTAAATACATCTGCCGCGTGGTGGTGTCCAGCGTAGCGAACAACTGGTCAGCGGCGTAGGCGCGGGCCTTGACCAAGGCGTTGAACAGCGTGGATTTACCCGCGTTGGTGTAGCCCACCAAAGACACCGTAAACACGCCCTGGCGTTGGCGTTGGCGGCGCTGGGTGTTGCGCTGCTTTTGCACCTTTTGCAGCTTGTCCTTGGTGCGCTTGATGGCATCGCCAATCATGCGCTTGTCCAATTCAATCTGCGTCTCACCGGGGCCGCCGCGTTGGCCGATACCGCCTTGCTGGCGCTCCAGGTGGCTCCAGCGGCGCACCAAGCGGGTGCTCAGGTACTGCAAACGCGCCAGCTCGACCTGGAGTTTGCCCTCATGGCTGCGGGCACGCTGGGCGAAAATTTCCAAAATCAACAGGGTACGGTCATTGACCGGGCGCTGTAAAAAACGCTCCAGGTTACGCTGCTGCGCCGGGCTCAGGGCCTGGTCAAACAGTACTTCCTGGGCACCGTGCATGTCGGCCAGGAGCTTGAGCTCTTCGGCCTTGCCGCTACCGATAAACAGCGCTGCATCCGGTGCCTTGCGCTTGCACACCAAGCGCTCGACAGGGGTCAAGCCTGCGGTGCTGGCTAGCTGACCGAGCTCTTGCAGCTCGGCATCGAAATGGGGCAGGCCAAAATCCACCCCGACCAAAATAGTGGGGGTGGATGCAGAGGCTGCAGGGGCGGGAGAACTCATTGCGCAGGCCCCGCCTGATGGGAAGTGGGATGCTGCCTCAAGCTGCAGCGCTGTCGCCAGTTTCGGTGATGCTGAAATTCACCGGACGACCGGGAACAATGGTGGAAATAGCGTGCTTGTACACCATTTGGGTGACGGTGTTGCGCAGCAGTACTACGTATTGGTCAAACGATTCGATCTGGCCTTGCAGCTTGATACCGTTGACCAGGTAAATAGAGACGGGCACATGCTCGCGACGCAGTGCATTCAGGAAAGGGTCCTGCAGAAGTTGGCCTTTATTGCTCACGATATAACTCCGTGTTTAGTCGTGTTGTTGTAAAACGCCACCTTAACACAGCTCACTCCAGTGCCTGGGGCAAAGGGTCAAGCCGCACGGCGGCGGGAGGGGGATTTTATTTCTTATTTTTCTGCGCGTAGGGGTTGTCAGCGGTTTTTAATTCAATGCGCAAAGGGGTGCCGACCAGATTGAATTCCTTGCGAAAACGCCCTTCCAAAAAGCGCTTATACGCATCGGTAACCAAATGCAAAGAATTGCCATGGATGACGATAATCGGCGGATTCATACCCCCCTGGTGGGCATAACGCATCTTGGGGCGGTAGGCACCGACTTTTTTCGGGGTTTGGAACTGCAGCGACTCCTGCAGCACCCGGGTCAACACCGGCGTCGGCATTTTGCAGGTGGCCGCCTTATGCGCCTGGGCGATCGAGCTCCACAGCGGTGCCAGCCCCTGGCGTTTAATGGCCGAGATGAAGTGGATATTGGCAAACTTTAAAAAACCCAGGCGCGTCTCGATCGAGCGCTCCACCAACTGGCGTTGGTAGTCGTCCAGCGCATCCCACTTATTCACGGCCAGCACCACGGCGCGGCCACTGTCCAGGATGTAGCCGGCGATATGCGCATCCTGGTCGGTCACGCCTTCGGTAGCATCAATCAGCAAGAGCACGACGTTGGCCGATTCAATCGCCTGCAGGGTTTTGACGACGGAAAATTTTTCAATCGCCTGAAACACCTTGCCTTTACGGCGCAGGCCGGCGGTGTCGATCAATTCAAACTTCTGGCCGTTGCGCTCAAACGGCACGCTGATGGCATCGCGCGTGGTGCCGGGCAGGTCAAAGGCCACCAGGCGCTCTTCGCCCAGCCAGGTATTGATAAGGGTCGATTTACCCGCATTCGGGCGTCCGGCCAGGGCCAGTTTGATGGTGGTGGGCGCATCGTCAGACTCCAGCGCTGCGCCCTCCTCCTCTTCTGGCGGTAAGGCCAGCGGTGCCAGCGCCAAATCAACCAGACCACGGATGCCTTGGCCGTGGGCAGCGGAGACGGGGTAGACCTCCCCCAGGCCCAGTTCATAGAACTCGGTCAACTGCGCCCCGGCCTGCATGCCTTCGGCCTTGTTGGCCACCAGCAGGCAGGGTTTGCCCAGGCGGCGCAGGTAGTCGGCAATTTCATAGTCCTGGGCAGACAAGCCATCGCGGGCGTCAACGACAAACACCACCACGTCCGATTCGGTCACGGCCTGGCGGGTTTGCTTGGCCATTTCCTTGAAGATGCCGTGCGCGGCCTCGGGCTCAAAGCCGCCGGTGTCGATGACGATGTATTCCAGCTTGCCTTGGCGACCTTGCCCGTAGTGGCGGTCGCGCGTGAGGCCGGCATAGTCAGAGACGATGGCATCGCGCGACTTGGTCAAACGGTTAAACAAGGTGGATTTGCCCACATTGGGGCGCCCTACCAGGGCAATCACGGGTTTCATACAAACTCTTTAGTCGGGGCGGTACCCATAGACCCCGCCGTTGCGGGTGAGCACCACCAAAGTATCAGCCACCACCAGCGGGGCTGCAGCCACGCCGCTGCTGTCGGTCATCACACGGTTCAAGGGAGCGCCATCTTCGCGCGAGAGCAAATGCACCAGGCCGGTGCTATCACCCACCACCACGGAGCGGCCCAGCGCCAGCGGTGCGCTTAACTGGCGCAGTTGCAGGCGCTGGCTGCTCCACAGCTTGGCACCATCGCGCCGAGCCCAGGCCTGCACGACGCCATTGCTTTCGGTACCAAAGACCTGGCTGTCGTTCGCGGCCACGCCAACGGCGCCTTTGGCGGGCTGTGTCCACAGCAGACTGGGCCTGGCCTGCATCGACACAGCCGACACTGGCCTGGAACGCGCGGGCGCACACCATGTCCCCAGCGCGGGCAGCAGGGCCAACCAGGTCAACCAGGCGCTCCACATCATTGGTGCCACGCGGGGCGGCAATGGGCGCTTCCCACAGCACAGCGCCGTTATCGGGGTTGACGGCCACCAAACGGCCAGACAGACCGGCCAGCAAGGTGTTGCCATGCGCCATCAGCACGCCGGGCTGGCGCAGCACCAGGGGCTCGCCATCGCGCTGCTCCTGCCACAGCGGAGCGCCGTCTTGTGCGTCGTACGCGGCCAAGTGGCGGTCAGCCGTCAAGACAAACACCCGGCCACCGGCGACCAGCGGCGCGGTATAGGCGGCAGCGGGCAGGGCTTTGCTCCACAGCGTGCGCCCTTGCTCGAGCACGACCAAATCATTGGCGGTGGTGACGACTGCGGCGTGGTGGCCATCGCTGCCCACACCCGCTTGCAGGCTTTTACCGACCTGGGCGCGCCAGTTTTCCCGCCCGGAAGCGCCTTGCAAGCTGACCACGGTGCCATCGGCACTGGCCAGCAGCAGGTTTTGACCGACCACGTGCGGGGTGATGCTGGCGTTTTTCAGGGCAGGAATGCTGGTGTGCCACGCCTGGCGCACCGGTAGCACCGGCACGTTGGGGCCGAGCTCAGCAGGCTTGGGGGCTTTGGAGCCGCAAGCCGTCAAACTGGCGGCAGCGCCGACGGCGGCAAGGACCAAGGCGCTACGCCGCGCCCAGGCTGACAGGGAGAATGCAAAAGTAGATGGCTGCTGCACGATGTTAGGACTCCGTCTTCGTTGCTACGCCCAGGGCGTTGAGTTTGTAGCCCACCAGGGCGCGGTATTGCAGTTGGGCATCAAGCTGCTGCCAGGCTTTTTGGTAGGCGGCAATGGCCTCGTCCTTTTTGCCTTGCAGTTGCAGCACGTCGCCTAAACGGTCGTGCGCCAGGGCTTGAAACTCTGCGGGAAAGCTCGTTTGCAGCAGGGTGGCAGCCGCGTCGTACTCCTGCGCGGCAATTTGCAGCGCCGCCAGGCGCAGCTTGGCGGTGGCTTGGTAGCCGGCATCGTCAGCGTGGTCGGCGGCCCACTGCAAGGCGGCTTTGGCGGCGTCGGTTTTATCGCTGGCTTGCGCGGCCTTGGCTACTTGCAAGGCGGCTTGCCCGGCTTGGATGGTGCTGGCGTATTCGGTTTTCAACTGCTCAAATGCCAAGGCGGTGCGGCTGGGGTCTTGGCTTTGGATGGCGACGGTCACGGCATCGGCCAGGGCGGCGGCTTGCGTGGCTTGGCGCTGCTGCCATAACTGCCAGCCGTTCCAGGCGGCGAAACTGCCCAGCACGACCACCAGCACGCTGCTGATGGGGGTGCCCCATTGATCCCAGAAATGCTTGAACTGGTCAAGCTGTTCTTGTTCTTCCAAGTCTAAATGCGTGGCCATAGCGCTCTTTGCTCAAGTGGGTTCAAAAAATCAAGTGTGCGATTGTAGGGTCTGCGCCCAGGCAGCCGCCTCAGCCAGAAGGCGGCTGCTTTGTGCGCCCTGCCCGTCACGCAGGGATTTGACGGTCACTTCCCCGCGCGCCAGCTCGTCGCCGCCAAAAATCAGGGCAAAGCGGGCGCCGCTGGCATCGGCTTTTTTGAATTGCGACTTCATGCTGCCCATGCCTTCGCTGCCAGCGGCGTGCATTTGCACGCGCACGCCGGCGGTGCGCAAGGCGGTAAGCGTCTGCAGCACCTGGGGCATGGCCGCTGCGTCGGGGACGATGGCGTAGGCATCGAGCTGTGGGGCGGGGATATCGGTGCCCAGCTCCTTGACCAGCTCCAGCACGCGCTCCACGCCCAGCGCCCAGCCCACGGCCGGGGCGGGTTTGCCGCCAATTTGCTCGACCAGGTAGTCGTAGCGGCCCCCGGCGCAGATGGTGCCTTGGCTGCCCAGCAGGTCGGTGACGAACTCAAACACCGTGAGGTTGTAGTAATCGAGCCCGCGCACCAAGCGGGGGTTGACCGTCCAGGGCACGCCGTTGGCATCCAAAATGGCTTGCACGCCGTGCAGGTGGGCCAAAGATGCCTCACCCAAATAGTCCATCAAGCGGGGGGCGTTGTTCACCATGTCCTGCATGGCGGGGTTTTTGGTATCCAGCACGCGCAAGGGGTTGCTGTACATGCGGCGCTTGGCTTCTTCGTCCAACACGCCCAGGTGCTGCTCAAAGTAGGCAATCAAGGCAGCGCGGTGGGCCTGGCGCTCGGCCGGTTGGCCCAGGCTGTTGATTTCCAAACGCCATTGGCTCAAACCCAGGCGCTTCCACAGGGCCACGGCCAGCAAGATCAGCTCAGCATCCACGTCTGGGCCGGCAAAGCCCAGGGCTTCGGCACCAATTTGGTGAAACTGGCGATAGCGCCCGCGCTGGGGGCGCTCATGGCGGAACATGGGGCCGATGTACCACATGCGCTTGCCGCCGTCGTAGAGCAGATTGTTCTCGACCGTGGCACGTACCAGGCTGGCCGTGCCTTCGGGGCGCAGGGTGAGGTGTTCGCCGTTGAGCTTGTCTTCGAACGAATACATCTCTTTTTCCACGATGTCGGTCACTTCCCCAATGCCGCGCACAAATAGCTGCGTGTGCTCGACGATGGGGGTGCGGACGTTGCGGTAGGCGAAGCTGTCCATCAAATCGCGCACCTGCGCTTCCAGCCACTGCCAGCGCTCGGACTGGCCGGGCAGGATGTCGTTCATGCCTTTGACGGCAGAGAGTTTTTCGGGTTTTGCCATGTTGTTCTTCTTTAAAAAAAGGAGCTATTCACGCTTGATGAATAAGGATTTCAGATTGTTTTGATGCTGAAACCCTTTATTCATCAGCGCCAGCAGCTATCAATGTTGACCGTAACGCTGCTGCACATAGTCCAGCACGATGCGTTGAAATTCTTGGGCGATGTGTTCGCCGCGCAGCGTCATGGCTTTTTCGCCGTCGATATAGACCGGGGCGGTGGGCGCTTCGCCGGTGCCGGGCAGACTGATGCCGATGTCGGCATGCTTGCTCTCGCCGGGGCCGTTGACGATGCAGCCCATGACGGCCACTTTCATGCTTTCCACGCCGGGGTATTGCTCACGCCATAGCGGCATTTGGGCGCGTAGAAAGTCGTCAATCTCTTTGGCCAGCTCCTGGAACACCGTGCTGGTGGTGCGCCCGCAGCCGGGGCAAGCCGTCACGCGCGGCACAAAAGAGCGCAGGCCCAGCGCTTGCACGATTTCAGCGGCCACGACCACTTCCTGCGTGCGTGCTTCGCCCGGTTCAGGCGTGAGCGAGACGCGGATGGTGTCGCCGATGCCCTCTTGCAACAAGATGCCCAGCGCCACGCTGGAGGCCACCGTGCCGCGCGTGCCCATGCCCGCTTCGGTCAGGCCCAGGTGCAAGGCGTAGTCGCAGCGGCGGGCCAGTTCGCGATAAACCGCAATCAAATCCTGCACGCCGCTGACTTTGCACGACAGCAGGATGTTGTCGCCGTTCAGGCCCAGCTCCTCAGCCCGCTGGGCCGATGAAATGGCTGAAGTAATCAGCGCCTCGTACATCACCTGGCGCGTGTCCCAGGGCTGGCTGCGCTGGCCGTTGATGTCCATGAGCTGGGCCATCAATTCTTGGTCCAGGCTGCCCCAGTTCACACCGATACGCACGGCCTTGTCGTAGCGGGCGGCAATGTCAATCATCTGGGCAAATTGCTTGTCTTTTTTATCGCCCTTGCCCACGTTGCCGGGGTTGATGCGGTATTTGGACAGCGCCTGCGCGCAGCCGGGAAAGTCGCTCAGCAGCCGGTGGCCGTTGTAGTGAAAGTCCCCCACCAGCGGCACGTTACAGCCCATGCGGTCGAGCTGCTCACGGATATAGGGCACGGCCTGCGCGGCTTCGGGCGTGTTGACGGTGATACGCACCAATTCCGACCCAGCCTGCGCCAAATCGCGCACCTGGATGGCGGTTTCCACCGCATCGACCGTATCGGTATTGGTCATGGACTGCAGGCGCACGGGGGCGCCGCCGCCCACCGTCACCAGATGATTGCCCCAGCGCACATGGGCTTGGCGGCTGCGGCGCAACAGGGGGGCAGCCAGCGCAATTGGGCTGGCCGCAAAACATTGCTCGGACACTTGGATTTACTTCACTTCAAAACGCGCTACGTTCTCGCGGGCCTTGGCCTGCACGTCAAACGCGGCGCCATCAATTTCTACCTGGGTGACATCGGCCTTGCCCACCACGACAAACAGGGGCTTGGGCTGCGATGTGCTGAAAGTTTCACCGCTTTGCAGCACGCGCTCAACGACCAGGCGCTGCTGGGCATCACGCACCTGCACCCAGGTGCTGCCGCCTTGGGCTACCAGGCGCAGCGTGGGCGTAGCGCCACCTGCGGGGGTCGGGGCCGTGGCAGCGGTGTTAGCAACAGGCGCGGCAGCGGGGGCGGCCTGCCCGGGCGCACCCGGTGCGGCTGCGGGCGGCTCCACTGCTTGGGGCGGTGTGCTGACGGTGGTGGCTGCGCCCTCTGCCCTTTCTGCACCCTCTGCCTCCTCTGCCTCATCCAGCGGGGGCTGGGCGGGGACGCTGCCGGGGGCAAAAACGGGCAGCGCTTGCGCCGCATCCGCCGACTCTGCACCGCTGGCCATAGGCTCTGCCTGGCGGCTGCTTTGCCACTGCAGGCCCATATACACCACACCCCCAACGATCAACAACAGCACCAGGGCCAACAGCCAGCGGCTACTGCCGGCTGCTGCGCTGGGCTGCCCAAAAATGGGCGGTACAGCGCGGTCACGCACCGGCTGGTTCAGACCCAGTTGGGGTGCTAAAGCCGCGACTTTGTGCTGGGGCAGATCGGCCAGGATGGGCTGGGCATCAATCTGCAGCGTGCGGCAGACGCTTTGCGCCAGCGCACGCAGGAAAACGACGTCAGGCAGGCGCTGCCAGTCTTGGTCTTCCAGCGCCCGGAGCTTGTCTACCGGCACTTTCAGGGCGCCTGCCAGCGTCTCCAGCGCTATGCCTTGGCTCTCGCGCGCCTGGCGCAGCAAAGCACCGGGCTGGGCGCTGGTGACGACGGGGGCTGCTGCTGTTTCTGGGGCTTGCGTCTCTAGGGCCTGCGCCTGTGCTTCGGCCTTTGGCAGTTGTTCACTCATCAAAAGCCCCTCGGTCGAATTTTTCCCGCTCTTTCGATGCGGGGAAGCGCTTGAGCAACTGGTCAGCCAGTTGGCGCACGGCGATGGCGTCACCCAGCTTGCGCTCAATGCGCATGCCCAGCCACAGCGATGCGGCGCTGGCCCATTCGCTGTTGTTCAGGCGCTGGGCATAAAAACGGGCTTTGGGCGTATCGCCTTGGTCAAACAGCGCCTGGGCGTAGTTCAGTTCAATGGCGGGGCTGCCGGGATCCAGCTCATAGGCTTCGTGCAGCAGTGCCAGCACCGGAGCATCGGGCTGGGCCTGGCGCAGGCAGGTGGCCTTGGCAAGCAGGGTGCGGGCACGCCCTTGGTCGCTAAAACGCGGGTCGGCCAAGGCGTTGTCAAAGTACTGCAGGGCGCGGTCGAAGTTTTTTTGCTGGCATTGCGACCAACCCAGGTTGTAGCGAATGTCGGCATCGCCGGGGCGCAGGCTGAGCGCCCGCTCAAAGCTGGCATCGGCCTGGGGGTAGTTGCGCTCGGCCAGGTAAATCCAGCCTTGCAGGTTGTAGGCATCCACATACTGGGGGTAGGCCTGCAGGGCGCGGGCGACTTCACCCAGGGCGACGTCGTTGCGCCCTTCGCTAAAGTGCATGGCCCCCAGTTGCAGGCGGGTGTGCGCCAGGCGGTGGATTTCCTGCTCGGCAGCGGCGCCGGGAATTTGCTCGGGCTGCACTGGCGCGGTGGCCGTGCAGGCGGCCAAGGCCCCTGCCGTTACCCCGACCCACACGGCCCGGTGGATACGACACACAAGCTTGCGCAGCAGACTATCCAGACTATCGGGCCGCAACAGGGACGGAGGAGCGAGCATGGGGTTCCTTTCAACAAAACCGCAGCACTAGCGGCTGCGGTGGACGCTAATGGTACGTTGCTTTGCCATGCGCTCAGACGCACGGGTGCGATCTTTTACATCGCCAGCGAGTTGCCCGCAGGCGGCGTCAATATCGTCGCCGCGCGTTTTACGCACAGTGGTGACGATGCCGGCATCGCTCAAAATTTGCGCAAAGCGCTGCACGGCGGCGTTGCTTGAACGCAGCAGGCCGGACTGCGGGAAGGGGTTAAACGGAATCAGGTTGAGCTTGCACCAGGCTTTGCCCTGGCCGTAGCGGCGCACCAGGTCAATCAGCTGCTGGGCGTGCGCGGGCTGGTCGTTGACGCCATCGAGCATGCAGTATTCAAAAGTGATGAAGTCGCGCGGGGCAAACTGCAAATAGCTTTGGCAGGCCTGCATGAGTTCATCGAGCGGGTATTTCTTATTGAGCGGCACCAGGTGGTCGCGCAAAGCATCTTCGGGGGCGTGCAGCGAGACGGCCAGCGCCACGGGGCAGTCTTGGCTCAGGCGCTCCATCATCGGCACCACGCCCGAAGTGGAGACGGTGACACGCCGGCGCGAGAGGCCATAGCCGTGGTCGTCCAGCATGATTTTCAAGGCCGGAACCAGGGCCGAGTAGTTTTGCAGCGGCTCGCCCATGCCCATCATCACCACGTTGGTGATGACGCGCTCCGTCGTATTCAAGTGCCCGCGCAGGAAATGCTCAGCAAACCACAGTTGGGCAATGATTTCGCCGCTGGTGAGGTTGCGGCTAAAGCCCTGGTGGCCGGTGGAGCAAAAACGGCAGCCCACGGCGCAACCCGCCTGGGACGAGACGCACAGCGTGCCCCGGTCGTCTTCGGGGATGAATACGGCTTCGACGGCGTTACCGTCGCCCACGTCAAACAGCCATTTGATGGTGCCGTCGCGCGATTCTTGCTGGGTGAGGATTTTCAGGCCGGTGATGTGTGCCTGGGTGCTGAGTTTTTCGCGCAGGGACTTGGCCAGATCGGTCATCTGGGCAAAGTCACTCGCCCCGCGCTGGTGAATCCAGCGAAACAGCTGCGTGGCGCGAAAGGGTTTTTCCCCCAGGGATTGGCAATAGGCAACCAGCCCTGGCAGGTCAAAATTCAAAAGATTGGTGGTGGTCATGCAGACAGTGCCCAGACCGGGCAGCGCCCCCATGCAGCAGGCTTGAAAAACCTCAGGCTACAAGCCCTGCTGCATAGAGGACAGGAGGCAGATTAACGGGCGTACACGTTCATGCCGGGGAAGAAGAAGGCGATTTCAACGGCAGCGGTCTCAGCGGCATCCGAGCCGTGCACGGCGTTGGCATCGATGCTGTCAGCAAAGTCGGCGCGGATGGTGCCGGCTTCGGCTTTCTTGGGGTCGGTTGCGCCCATCAGTTCGCGGTTTTTCAGGATGGCGCCTTCGCCTTCGAGCACTTGAATCATCACGGGGCCGGAGACCATGAAGTCCACCAGGTCCTTGAAGAAGGGGCGCTCTTTGTGCACGGCGTAGAACTGCTCGGCTTCGCCGCGCGACAGGTGGGCCATTTTGGCGGCGGCGATTTTCAGGCCAGCAGCTTCAAAACGGGCATAGATTTGGCCGATCACGTTCTTGGCAACAGCGTCGGGTTTGATGATGGAGAGGGTGCGTTCAAGCGCCATGATGGATGTCCTTCAAGGATAGGTTGTGTCGAAAAGAAAACCCGCCATTGTAGCGGGGCGGGCCATATCTTCCAGCGTGCATGGTTGGCACGGCTTTTATTGCATAGCTGCAAGCGCCGGTGGTTATTAGGTTTCAAGGCGTTTGTGCCTTGAAATCCTTATACAGCAAGCGCTAGCAGCTATCAAATTGATGATTAGCGCTTGCCTTTGTCCTTCCGCTTTTGCGCAGCGCGCGCGCGCAGCAGGCTGTCTTGGCCGATACGGGTGGGTACAGCTTCGGGTGTGCTGCTGCGCCGGGGCTGGTTGGCGCGGCGTGCGCGCAGTTGACGCGCTTCCTCGGCCTCATGCACCCGAGTTTTGGCGCGCGAGCCCGCGCGGTCGGACTGGCGACGCACGTTTTGCACCGGGGCGGCGGGCTTGCGCAGCAAGGCGGTATCGGCCCCGCTGGCGCGCACCAGGGCCTGGATGTCTTTATCACCCAGCTCCATCCACGCCCCCCGGCGCAGGCCGCGCGGCAACTGCATGGCGCCGTAGCGGATACGAATCAGGCGGCTGACGGCGCGGCCCAGGCTTTCAAAAATGCGGCGCACCTCGCGGTTGCGCCCTTCGTGGATGGTGACGCGGTACCAGACGTTGGCGCCCTCCCCGCCGCCGTCTTCAATGCTGCCAAAGCTGGCCGATGCCGTTGTCGAGCATGACGCCGTCCAGAAGCTGCTGCTTTTCCTCAGGGCTTAAGGCCCCGAGCACGCGCACGGCGTATTCCCGCTCCAGGCCAAAGCGCGGGTGCATCAGGCGGTTGGCCAGCTCGCCGGAGCTGGTCAGCAGCAGCAGACCCTCAGTATTCAAGTCCAGGCGTCCGACCGACTGCCACTTGCCCTGCGCCAAATACGGCAAGCGCCGAAACACCGTGGGGCGGTTTTGCGGGTTGTCGTGCGTGACGACTTCCCCTGCTGGCTTGTGGTAGGCCAGCACGCGCACGGCAGGCGGCTTAATGCGGGCACGCACGGGCTTGCCGTCGAGCTTGATGACGTCACCCGGCTGCACGCGCTGGCCAACGTGGGCCACCTGGTGGTTGACCATCAAGCGCCCGCTGGCAATCAGGCGCTCCATCTCCAGGCGCGAACCCAGGCCGGCCTGGGCCAAAACCTTGTGCAGCTTGGGCGCTTGCGCCTCGGGCTGGAGCACGCGTTTGGTAGCGCCGCCAGCGGGCGCTGGGGCGGTGGCCACAGCGTCTTGCGCATCCAGGTCTTGGGTGTCCAGGTCGTAGGCATCCAGGGCGCCGCCGACGATGTCGGCAAAGTCATAACCTGCGCTGGCAGGCTGTCGGGGTGTAGGCATAAAAACTCTCTGTCAGCCCTGTGCTCAGGGCAATGGGGGGGTGTAGGGGACGGCCAGCGGGGCCGGGCTATCGGTGTGTTCGGGGCTGTCGGAGCTATCTGGCGGGGAGTTCGGGGCATCCGCGCTATCAGAAAGTGCGCTGGTGGGCAGTGCATCGGTATCAATGCTGCTATCGGCGCTGGCATCCACCGTATCCGTAGCAGAACCCATATCCGCACCGGCTGGGGCCACCAGAGCTACGCCGTCTTGGGCGAAAAAGTCTGGGGTATAGGGCTGGGGCAGCTCTGCATCGCCCTGGGCCTGCAAGGCGGCGAGGACGGCAGCCTCGTCGCCGGGGCTATCGAGCATCGGCAAATCGGCCAGGGAGCGCAGCCCCAAATCATCCAAAAACTGCCGCGTTGTCGCCAACAAGGCGGGGCGGCCTATGGTTTCGCGGTAGCCAATTTCTTCCACCCAGCCCCGGTCTTCCAGTTGCTTGATGATTTGGCTACCCACGGTGACGCCGCGAATTTCCTCAATATCGCCCCGCGTCACGGGCTGGCGGTAGGCGATGATAGCCAGCGTCTCCAGCACCGCACGGCTATAGCGCGGGGGTTTTTCGGGGTGCAGGCGGTCAAGAAATTCGCGCATTTGCGGGCGGCTTTGAAAGCGCCAGCCTGAAGCAATGTGCACCAGCTCCAGCCCGCCGCTTTGCCAGTCGCGCTGCAAGCTGTCAAGCAAAGTGCGCACGCCGCCGTGGTCCAGGGCACCGTCGAGTACAGCAACCAATTCCCCCACTTGCAGGGGCCGGGCGGCACATAAAAGCGCTGTTTCGAGCACTTTTTTCGCGTCCATATTCATCCTTGGAGCTAGTTGAGGAAACCGACCCTCACGGGCGGGCAGCGCTGCTGCGCTAGACGTATTTTGAAAATCAAAGGGGAAGATTGTACGCAAGACCCAATTGCTGCGCTGCCGCCTGAAAATCTGCCGGGGGCAGAGCCTGCAGCTCCAGCATCTGCCCCGTCATGGGGTGCACGAACCCCAGGCGAAACGCATGCAGAGCCTGGCGCTGCAGGCCCCCTGCAGCGGCGCCACCATAGACGGCATCGGCCACCAGCGGATGGCCCAGGTGCTGCATGTGTACGCGAATCTGGTGCGTGCGCCCGGTATGCAGCTTGCAATGCACGGCGCAATAGGCGTCGCTACTGGCCAGGCAAGTGATATCGGTGCGGGCCGGTTTGCCGCTGTGCTGCTGCATATCCACCACGGCCATGCGCAGGCGGTTGCGCGGGTCGCGGCCAATGGCGGCGTCCACACTGCGCTCGGCCACCCCCGTCCACGCCCCTTGGGCCAAGGCCAGGTAACGGCGGCTGACCTGGCGGCTGGCAATCAGCGCCACCAGCGCGTCCATGGCGGCGCGGGTTTTGGCCACCACCATCAGCCCGCTGGTGTCTTTATCCAGCCGGTGCACGATGCCTGCGCGCGGCACTTGGGCCGCGCCCGCATGGTGGGCCAGCAGGCCGTTGAGCAAGGTGCCGCTCCAATGCCCCGGCGCGGGGTGCACGACCAGGCCCGCAGGCTTGTTGACGACGAGTAAATCAGCATCTTCGTGCACCACGTCCAGCGCCATGGCTTCGGGGCGAAACGCCTGGCTTTGCGCCGTGGGGCGCATGGCCAGCACCAACTGGTCGCCCAGCTTGACCTTGGTCGCCGGTTTGACCGCAATCTGGCCGTTGTGCTCTACCGCCTGCTGCGCCAGCAGTTGCTGCAAATAGCTGCGGGAGAACTCCGGCACCAAATCGGCCAGGGTTTTGTCCAGGCGCTGGCCGTGCCAAGCGGCAGCCACCGTCATGTGGCGCAGCTCTACATCATCCGGGGTGGGCGCGGCATCGGCAAAGTCTTCACCGCCTTCACCGCTTTCGCTGGTGCCGAGGTCTTGGCAGGGTTCAGCCATGGCTTTCTCGCAAAAATAAGCACAAAAAATAACAGCCCGGCAAGGCCGGGCTGCTGGGGGCACCAAAGGCGATCAACGCTTGGGCAAGTAGCGCATGGGGTCCAAAGGCTGGCCCTGGCGGCGCAATTCAAAGTGCAGCTGTACACGGTCTGCGTCGGTGCTGCCCATTTCGGCAATTTTCTGTCCCTTGGTCACGCTTTGCCCTTCTTTGACCAAAAGCTTTTGGTTATGGGCATAGGCGGTAATAAAGGTGCTGTTGTGCTGCAGGATTACCAACTGGCCATAGCCACGGGCATCGCCAGCATGAATCACGCGGCCAGCAGCAGAGGCCACCACGGGGTCACCAGCCTTGCCGCCGATATTGAGTCCCTTGTTGGTCTGTTCCTGAAAACCGGCCACCACACTACCAGCGGCGGGCCAAATAAAGTTCATGCTTGCCGCATCGGCAGCAGCGGGCACCGTAGCCGCTGGGGCACTGCCTGCGGGCGGCAGGGCCGTACCCTGCACGGGCGTGCTGCTGGCTACCGGGGTTACTGGCTGCTTGGCCGGTTGCGCAGGTGCCGGGCCGGGCGGCACCACACGCACCACTTGGCCGACTTCAATCACGTCCGGGTTGGCAAGATTGCTCCAGCGGGCAATATCCTTCCAGCTTTGACCATGCTCCAGGCCAATGCGCACCAGGGTATCGCCGGGCTTGACGGTGTAGTACCCAGGCTTGCCGGCGTTTTCGGCCCCCGGCAAAGTTGCGGGGTCAACCCGGTTAAAGCCACCGCGCGTCTCAACCGGTGCTTCATTGGTTTGCGCACAACCGGCCAATAATCCCACCACACATACCGCTGCCCAAACAGCGTTCATTTTTTTTGCTGTAAACATAAACCCCTTCCTGATTCAGGCAACCCCGGATTTTAAGGGGACAAAATGCACCGCCTCTAATACCGTCTGCGTAAAACCTTGTGTACCGCGCTCAAGCACCAACAGCATTTGCTGCCCATTTTCCTGCACGATAGGCGCCACCAAGCGCCCCCCCACGGCCAATTGCTCCATCCATGCGGCAGGTAAAGCCATGCCCCCTGCCGCAGAAATAATGCCCGCATATGGGCCGCCAGCGGGATAGCCCAGCATGCCATCGCCCAGCAACAAATGCACATTGGCCAGGCGCAAGGGCCGCAAATGGCTGCGGGCCTTTTCATGCAGCATGCGCAGGCGCTCTATCGAATACACCTCGCGCGCCACCTGCGCCAATACTGCCGCCTGGTAGCCGCAGCCGGTACCAATTTCCAGCACCCGCCCCAGGCCCTGCTGCTGCGCCAGGGGCGCTTGCAGCAGCAGCTCAATCATGCGGGCCACTACGCTGGGCTTGGAGATGGTTTGCTGCCAGCCAATGGGCAAGCTGGTGTCTTCATACGCCTGCGAGGCCAGGGCGCTATCCAAAAAACCATGGCGCGGCACGGCAGCCATGGCATCGAGCACCGCCCGCGCCTGGATGCCGCCAGCAGCCAAGCGCTGCACCATGCGCTGGCGCACAGCCGCAGAATCGAGCCCCCAGCCCGTCGATGCCGTGGGCACGGCAGACTGGCGGGCGGGCAGCAGGCGCTGCGGTGCGCAAAGAAGATAGTTGGGCCGGAAAACCCGGGCGGCGCGGCGGCGGCTGGCTCATGCCGTGGGCTCCAGCGCTGCCTGCAGGCGCGCGGCCGTTTGCCCCCAATAGCCCAGATGCTGGTGGTCGGTCAAATCGACCTTGAGCGGCGTCACCGCAATATGGCCTTGGGCCGTTGCGTGAAAGTCGGTGCCTTCGGATTCATCCTTGGCAGCCCCTGCGCTGCCAATCCAGTACATGGTCTCGCCCCGGGGGCTGATTTGGGTAATCACCGGCTCGGCGGCGTGGCGCCTGCCCAGGCGACACAGTTTCAACGCGCCCAGCTCTGCTGCCGGGCGGTTGGGGATGTTCACGTTCAACAGCCAAGGCGCCGTGCCCACCAGTTGTTGCTGGCGCAGCTGGGCCACCATCTGCGCGGCCTTGTGCGCTGCAGCATCCAGGTGCGTCCAGCCGCGCTCCACCTGGGAAAACGCAATCGCTGGCACGCCAAACAAAAAACCTTCCATGGCAGCGCCTACGGTGCCGGAATACACGGTGTCGTCCCCCATATTGGCGCCGTTGTTGATACCAGAGAGCACCAGGTCAGGCCGATAGCCCAGCAGCCCCGTCAAGGCGATATGCACACAGTCTGCCGGGGTGCCATTGACATAACGAAAGCCGTTGTCTGCCTGGTGTACGTACAGCGGGGCATGCAGCGTCAGGGCGTTGGACTTGGCGCTGTTGTTGTGCTCCGGGGCCACCACCTCCACCTGCACCCCATCAATGGCTGCAATGGCCCGATACAGGGCGACAATACCGGGGGCTTGAAAGCCGTCGTCATTGGAAATAAGTATTTTCATGTGATCCATCCACCAGCGGCTGATTGTAGGTCGGTGGTTCAGCCAAGATTTTTGTTATTTCGCTGTTTATGCGCTCTCGCTCCCCTGCGGACATTGCCCGCCAAACCCTGCAACTGCTGGCCCAGCGGCGCCTGCCACCCACGCCCGAGCACTACCAGGCCGTCTACGAAGAAGTTGCAGGCTTGGTGCCACACGAAGCCTTTCCGCAGCGGCGCCTGCGCCATATCGGCACGCTGCTGCCCTCGCAGACACCGCGCCAAAAGCAGCTCACGGCCCAATTTCACCAGGCGGTCGAAGCCAAGGACTGGCAGCAGCTACAAACCGCCATCGTCGAATACGCCCAACTCGAACTCACCAGCAACGCCCAGGCCACCGTACTGTCTTGCCCCAGCACGCCCATGGAGGTGCTGCCCGCCTCGCTGGCCGAAGAACTGGCCACCTTGATAGAGCACACCGTCAGCGCCCTGGGCCCGGAAGACCAGCGCACGCAAGACATCTCGCTGCAACTGGTGCAATTTTTGCGCCAGGCAACGCCGCCCCTGCAAACGCTGGAGCAGATGCTGCACAACTACAGCTACCGCCTGTCCTTCCTCAGCCAGGAGCAAACCCAGCGCAGCCACCACATCGCCCAGCTCTTGACCATGGCCATGGAACACCTGCGCGGCATAGCCAAGGAAGACCCGCCCCTGCAAGCCCAGGCTGAAAAACTGCGCCAAGCCATGGAGCCAACGTGGACGACGCGCCAGCTCCAGGACATCCAACTGCACCTGAAGAATCTGCTGTTTCGCCACCTGGAGCTGCACAACAGCCAAAGTGAGGCGCATAGCCGCATCAAAGACCTGCTGGCCCAGTACGCCACCCATATGGCGCAATTGAGCGCACACAGCGGCCAGCACCAAGAGCAGCTGACCGACTGCGCCACACGCATCCAGCAGGCCCAACACCTGGGCGACCTGGCACCGCTGCTGGAAGCTGTGGTGGCTTCCGGCAGCCGCCTGGCCCGTGAAAGCCACCACGCCATGACCGCCATGCACGACCTGCAAGAGCAGGCACTGGCGCAAGAGGCGCAAATTCACCAACTCAGCACCAACTTACAGCGCATGCAGGACACCAGCCGCCACGACCCCAGTACCGGCGTGCTCAACGGCCATGGTCTGCAGGAAGCCTTTTTGGCCGAAGCCGTGCGCAGCGAACGCCAGCATTCCCCTTTAAGCGTAGCCGTCGTGCAAGCGCACCTGAACCCGGACGACGCCAGCGCCCTGGAAGACGGCGAGCTGGCCATCCGCCACCTGGCGCAACTGGCACGCACCACCTTGCGTCCGCAAGACGATATTGGCCGCACCAGCGACCAGCATTTGGTGATCGTGCTGCCCGACAGCGCTGCCACCGAAGCCGCCCAAGCCCTGGCGCGCCTGCAAAACGAGTTGGCACAAACCCCCTTGTTGCACGCAGAAGCTTGCACCAAGGTGCTTGTCAGTGCCGGTTTAGTACAAAAGCACCCGCAAGAGACACCCCAGCAAACGCTGGAGCGTGCAGCCCGCGCACTCAAACAAGCGGTACGCATGGGTGGCGCGCGGGTCGTATTGGGTTAATTGACACAGGAGAACGTGCACCATGAAGCTACTAACCACTCTCAAAGGCCAAATCCTGGCCCTGTGCCTGCTGTGTCTAATACTGGCCCTGGCGGCGCTGACCACAGCCAATTTCCTGGCGGTGCGCAGCCAAACCTACCAGGCACTGACGGCCCAATCGCAAATGCTGGCCGACAGCCATGCCCTGGCCCTACAAGACTGGGTCAAGGCCAAGGCTGCGGTGGTGCAAACCGCCGCTACGGCACTCGACGCTCCAGAGCCCGTTGCCGTGCTGCAGCGCCTGAAAGCGGCAGGCGGGTTTTTGCTTACTTATTTTGGCTATGCCAACAAGCAAAGCGTCTTTTCCCAGTCTCTAGACCTGCCTGCGGACTTTGACCCCACCTCACGCCCGTGGTACCAGCAGGCGGCCGCTCAAAGCAATGACTACATCCTTACAGCACCGTACGAGGATGTCAGTGGCGCAGGCTTGGTCGTCACCTTTGCTAGCACCGCCCGCTCAGGCAACAGCGTTACCGGCGTGGCCGCTGGTGACATCTCGCTGCAAAGCGTGGTTGCCAACGTCACCTCCATCCGGCCCACGCCGTCCAGCTATGCCATCTTGGTTAACCGCACCGGCACCATCATTGCCCACCCAGATGCACAGCTATCGCTGCAGCCCAGCACCCAACTGGCAGCCGATTTCACTGCCTCCGCCTTGGGCACCATGGCCCAAAACCAGGGGTTGCAAGCCATGGAACTGGCCGGGCGCAGCATGCTGGTGACGGCCACCCCTATTGACGGCACAGACTGGGTACTGGTCATCGCCAGCGATAAGGCAGAAGCGCTGCAAGGCATTAGCCAACTGCTCCAAAACGCCGTGATCACGGGCATGGTGGTGCTGCTGATTGCAGCGGCGGCGTTGGCGGCTGTCTTGGCCTACCGCCTCAAGCAACTGACCTTGGTGCGCAACGCCATGCACGAAATCGGCGAAGGCGACGGCGACCTGTCCCGCCGGATTGACGCCCAGGGCAACAACGAGCTGGCGCAGATTGCCCACAGCTTCAACAACTTTGCCAGCAAGCTCTCTGGCGTATTGGGGCATATCCGCGACAGCAGCCAGTCGGTACGCCAGGCATCCGAAGAAATTGCGCTGGGCAACCAAGACCTGTCCAACCGCACCGAAATGACAGCCTCCAGCCTGCAGCAAACCACAGCATCCATGGAGCAACTGACCGAAACTGTGCGCCAAAACGCCGATGCCGCCCTGCAGGCCAACCAAGTGGTGGCCAAGGCCGCCAGCGTAGCCACCCAGGGCGCAAGCGTCATGGGGCAGGCGGTAAGTTCTATGGAGGAAATTCGCCAAGCGTCGCACAAAATTGGCGACATCATCGGTGTGATTGACGGTATTGCTTTCCAAACCAATATCCTGGCACTTAACGCTGCCGTAGAAGCCGCACGCGCTGGCGAGCAGGGACGCGGTTTTGCCGTCGTTGCCAGCGAAGTGCGCAGCCTGGCTGGCCGCAGCGCCGAGGCAGCGCGTGAAATCAAGCAACTGATTTCAGCGTCCCTGAGCCAAGTGGAAACCGGCGCTGGCTTGGTACAGAACGCGGGCGCAACCATGCAGGAGATGGTGCAGTCGGTGCAGCAGGTCACCGACATCATGGCCGAGATCAGCGCTTCCAGCTCCGAACAAAGCACCAGCATTCAAGAGGTGGGCCAGGCGATTAGCCACCTGGACCAGATGACCCAACAAAACGCCGCCTTGGTAGAAGAAAGCAGCGCCGCCGCTGCCAGTTTGAAAGAGCAATCTCTGCAACTGGCACAAGCCGTGGGCACTTTCCGCCTGCAGGCAGGGGCGTCATCGCAGCGGTTGACGCATTCGGCATAAGCCAACGAACAAAGCCCAAAAACAAAAACGGCCTGCACACTGCGCAGGCCGTTTTTTAAGCAAAATTTTGACTGTAAGCGCTGGTCGTGGTCTTAGGCGCGCACGACCAACACCGGTACATGGGCGACTTGCAGCACACGCTGCGCCACGCTGCCCAGCACCAGTTTTTCCAGGCCACGGCGACCGTGCGAACCCATGACGATCAAGTCCGCCCCGACGTTTTCACCGACCCGCACAATGCCTTCGTGGATGGCGTGGCCTTCGCCCACCAGAGTTTTGGACGTTACACCGGCATCGTCAAGCAGCTTTTTCACGTCTTCCAGGGCCTTGTTGGCCTCGGTAGTCGCAGCGCTCAGGTATTGCGCCTGGCCATAGGCAAAGTCTGCACCCACGCCGGTAAAGGGATAGGGGTCCAGCACATACACCGCAGTGACTTCGCTGCCAAAAGCCTTGGCCAAGCCTGCTGCTTTGCTGACGGCCTGCATCGAAGTGGGCGAGCCGTCTACGGGAACCAAAATATGTTTGAACATGGAAAAACTCCTTTTCATTGCACACCGATGCCGTAAGCATAGGTCAATCCCACACAGGTTTTAGGTAAAACCGGCTGCGCAGGATCAATGGGCCGCAGTTTTTTCACCCTCCTTGCGCTCATCCCCTAAAAAACTGTCGCGCCGACACGTTATCACCAGCGTATCGCGCATACCGCCCTGCCCTGCGGTTGCAGGCTGGATGGGGGTCGTCTCATGCACCATACGGGCGTCATCGAGCAAGAGCAACGACCACGGTGCCTGCAGCGTAAAGCGCAGCCCCCAGGGGGCACTGGCTTCAAACACCCGGGTTTCACCGCCTTTGACGCCTTGGCGGCCCACCAGGAACACGGCCACCAAGTCCACACCATCGCGGTGCGCCCCCTCGGGCGTGGGGCGGCCAATACCGCTGGCGGTATCAATACGGAACTGGTGCGCCTCGACAAAGCACGGCGCATCAGGGGTGCGGCTAAAAAGCGTCTGCGACAAGCCGGCCACCCGCTGCACGATGGCCTGCCACGCCGGTTGCGCGGCTGTACTGTCCTGCACCGGGGCAAACCAGCGCTGCATGCCGCCATGCAAGGCGTTGTAGTGCAATGGCTGCCAATGGGCGCGGTGGGCCTGCGTCGCCACGGCATCGCCCTGCACCACATAGCTGGCGTGGCGGCGAAAACGGTAGCGCCCGCCGTCTTTTAAAAAATCATCGGGCGGCAGCGCCTGCCAACTGGGCAGCAAGGCGTTCAACTGCGTAGCGCTGCAGCCCAGCCAGGCTGCGGTGTCCTGGGGCTGCAATACGGCGTAGCCATGGGCGCGTAACTGCGCAGGCAGCTGCTGGGGGGAATGGGAGGGGGGTGGAAAAATTGCGTAGGCCATAGGGGCGGGCAGCTTACTCCTGGCGGCTACGGATGGTGGTTATGTTTTTATATTCAAAATAAATATAGCTTTTCCTCTTTTAAAATAAGCGGCTGTGGCTAGGTTTTCCCAGCATAAAAAATACCTGCAGCGGCCTCCCCGTATTTCCATAAACAAAGTGCGGACTCCTTGGCCCCTCGCACAGCAAAGAACAAAGATACATACGATATCTATGTTTAATTCACTAAGTACAACTCCATGGCATCTTCTCCAGACATGAACACCTCCATCAGCCCGGACAAGCCCCAGGAAGAGGCACTCAACCAGGCCTTGCAGCGTCCCTACCAACATGGCTTCGTGACCGATATCGAGTCCGAAAGCCTGCCCCCGGGGCTGGATGAAGACACTATCCGCTCCATCTCGCGCATTAAGAAAGAGCCTGAATTCCTGCTGAACTGGCGCTTGGCGGCTTTAAAGCGCTGGCAAGCCATGGAAAAACCGGACTGGGCCCGTCTGCAAATCGCACCGATTGATTTTCAGGCGCTGTCGTATTACTCGGCCCCCAAGTCCATGAAGGACAAGCCCAAAAGCCTGGACGAAGTCGACCCCAAACTGCTGGAAACCTACGAAAAACTGGGCGTGCCCCTGCACGAACGCGCCAAGCTCGCTGGCGTGGCGGTGGATGCGGTGTTTGACTCGGTCTCGGTGGGCACCACCTTTCGCCAGCAACTGGCCGACGTGGGGGTGGTCTTCTGCTCCTTCTCGCACGCCGTGCAAAACCACCCGGAGCTGATTGAGAAATACCTCGGCTCGGTCGTGCCGGTGAACGACAACTTCTACGCGGCGCTGAACTCGGCAGTGTTCTCGGACGGCTCTTTCGTCTACATCCCCAAGGGCGTGAAATGCCCGATGGAGCTGTCCTCCTACTTCCGTATCAACGCCCAGGGCACAGGCCAGTTTGAGCGCACACTGATCATTGCCGAGGAAGGCAGCGAAGTCAGCTACCTGGAAGGCTGCACCGCCCCGCAGCGCGATGAAAACCAATTGCACGCCGCCGTGGTGGAGCTGATTGCCCATGACGATGCCTACATCAAATACTCCACCGTACAGAACTGGTACCCCGGCGATGAAAACGGCGTGGGCGGCATCTACAACTTTGTGACCAAGCGTGGCCTGGCCGCTGGCAAACGCTCACGCATAGCCTGGACGCAGATTGAAACCGGCTCGGCCATCACCTGGAAATACCCTTCCTGCGTGCTGCGCGGCGACGATTCCAGCGGGGAGTTCTATTCCATCGCCGTCTCCAACCACCGCCAGCAAGCCGATACGGGCACCAAGATGATCCATATCGGCAAGAACACTACCAGCCGCATCGTCTCCAAGGGCATCAGCGCTGGTCATGCGCAAAACAGCTACCGGGGGCTGGTACGCATCAACGCTGGGGCCAGCGGGGCGCAAAACCATACGCAGTGCGACTCGCTCTTGATTGGCTCGGACTGCGGCGCGCACACCTTCCCTTACGTGGATACCGCCCGTAGCGACGCGATGGTGGAGCACGAAGCCACCACCACCCGCATCAGCGAAGAGCGTTTGTTTTACTGCCAGCAGCGCGGCATTGACCCCGAGGAAGCCACCTCCCTCATCGTCGGCGGCTTTTGCCAGGCGGTGCTGGAAGAGTTGCCGATGGAGTTTGCCTTGGAAGCCAAGGCGCTGCTCGCCGTGTCGCTGGAAGGCGCCGTGGGTTAAACCTACAGATAAACCAGTCAACTCAGTTTTAAGAATGAAATCAGGCTCTAACCCTTACTGGATAAGCGCTAGCAGCTATCAAATTAAAGAATTCAAGGAAGTTTTATGACCGCAACCACCCCTGTTTTGCAAGTGCGCGATCTGCGCGTGGACATTGGCGAGCGCACCGTGCTGCAATCGGTCTCGCTGGACGTACAGCCCGGCAGCCTGGTCGTGTTGATGGGTGCCAACGGCAGCGGTAAATCCACCCTGGGCATGGCGCTGGCCGGCCACCCCAACTACCAAGTCACCGCCGGCCAAGCGCTGCTGGGCGATAAAGACCTGGTGCAACTGCCCGCCCACGAGCGTGCCCGCGCAGGGTTTTTCCTGTCCTTCCAATCGCCCCCCGACATTCCGGGCGTGAAGAACAACCTGTTCATCCGCACCGCTTTGAATGCCGTGCGCGAATCCGCCGGTGAAGCGCCGCTGGATGCGTTTGACTTTCTGAACAGCGCCAAGCAAGGCGCCAAAGAGCTGGGCATGCCCATCTCCATGCTGGGCCGCCCGGTCAACGAAGGTTTTTCCGGCGGGGAGCGCAAGCGCAACGAGCTGCTGCAGCTCACCCAGCTCAAACCCCGCGTGGCCCTGCTCGATGAAATCGACTCCGGCCTGGACGTGGACGGCGTACGCGCCGTGGTGGAACTGGTGCAGCGCATGCGCGCCCAGGGCTCGGCCTTCATCGTTGTCTCGCACTACCTGCAGATGATTGAATCGCTGCAGCCTGACCAAGTGCTGCGCCTGGACCAAGGCCGCATTGCCGAGGTGGGCGACCTGTCGCTGGCGCGCAGCATCGCAGAAACCGGCTTCGCCCGCCAAGCCGTACAGGCTTGAAGGAGGGCCGCCGCATGAGCACCACCACCGATATTGCCGACATCACCCACGCCCAGGAACAGGCACAGCAGTGGATTGCCCGCAAAAACGAGGCTTTCCACCACCTGCCACCCCCAGCGCTGGAGGCTTGGCTGCCCGCCGCTGCACAAACCGCCACCGCCGCAGAAAGCGACTGGCAAGTGCAGGTGCAAGACGGCGCAGACCAGGTGCGCATCGAGCACCTGAGCGCCCTGGACGCTGCCCAACGCCAAGCCCTGTTTGCCGCCCTGCCCGCCCCCGCTGGCGATGCCGCCCCCTTTGCCTGGGCGCACCGCGCCCTGTGCCGCCAGGGGCTGAAAATCCACGTTGCCGCACCCACCCATGCAGACAGCGCCCCGGTGCGTCTGCATATCCACCACCTGGCCCGCTTGGCGGTGGATGCACCCATGCTGGTGCTGGACATTGCCCCCGGTGCCCGCTGCCTGCTGCTGCACACCCACAGCCGCGCAGATGGCCTGGCGCAAATCACGCAAAACCTGCAGATGCACATCCGCGTTGGGGAAGGTGCCGTGTTGCAACACCTGCGCATTGCCGACGTGCAAGCTGCCGACCACCTGGCCCACGTGCAAAACGTGGATGTAGAGGGCCAGGCCCACTACCACCAGGCACTGTGTACCAGCGGCTGCGCCTACCAGTTGCAACGCAGCGATGTGGATTTGCACGGCCCCCACGCCCAGGTGCGCCACGCTGGGTTGTTGCTGACGGGCGACCTGAACGTTGACCAGCAGGTCTACACCCGCCACAACGCCCCCGATACCGACAGCCAGGTGCAGGTATTGACCCTGGCCAGCGGCAAGTCGCGCAGCGTGGCCAATGCCTTCACCTACATCGCCCCTGGTGCGCGTGATGCCAACGTCCACCAACGCCTGTGGGGCATTGCCCTGGAAGGCCAGCCGCGCCTGACGTTGCGCCCCCACTTGGAAATCCTGCACGACCAAGTGGCTGCCGTCCACGGCGCGACCTGGGGCACGCTGCCGGAAGATGCCCTGTTCTACGCCCAACAGCGCGGCCTGGACCCAGCCACGGCCCGCCGTCTCATCATTGAAGGCAAGGCCCGCGCCCTGCTGGAGCGCGCTCTGCCCGACCTGCAAGACGGCGACGCCAGCAGCCCCCTGCTGACCGCCTGGCTGGAAGGCGATTGGCTGGCCCAGGCCATTGACCAGCGCCTGGCCCCTGCACAGGAAGCATCTGCATGACCGACACCGCCCGCACTCTCTCTTCCCCGGCCCTGCTGCGCAGCCTGTTTCCCGTGCTGCAGCAGCAGGTCAAGGGCCACCCGCTGGCTTACCTGGACAACGCCGCCACCACGCAAACGCCGCTGCCCGTGCAGCAGGCCATGTTGGATTTTGAGCAGCACCACCGCGCCAACATCCACCGGGGTGTACACGCCCTGAGCCAACGCGCCACCGATGCGTTTGACGCTGCCCGCGCCACCCTGAAAGCCTTTGTCGGTGCAGGGCGCACGCATGAGCTGGCCTTTACCAGCGGCACCACCGAAGCGCTGAACACCGTGGCCCAAGGGCTGTGGGCCGCTGGCCCCGGCAAAGCCTGGCTGCGTGCGGGCGATGAAATCATCGTCAGCGGCCTGGAGCACCACGCCAACCTGGTGCCCTGGCAGCAAGCGGCCCGCATGACCGGTGCCAAGCTGCGCGTTTTGATGCCCGATGCCCAGGGCCAAGTGCATATCGAAGACCTGCAGGCACTGCTGAATGACAAAACCCGCGTCTTTGCCATCACCGCCGGGGCCAACGCCACGGGCGAGCGCCCGCCCTACGAGGCCATGCTCACCCTGGCCAAGCAAGCCGGTGCGCTGACGGTGCTGGATGCGGCCCAGGCCGTTGGCCACCGCATGCCTGCCGTGACCGATTTGGACTGTGACTACCTGGCTTTCTCCGGCCACAAAATGTATGGCCCTATGGGCACTGGCGCCTTGGTAGGCAAGCGCCAAGCGCTACAACTTTTATACCCCCTGCGCCTGGGTGGCGATATGGTGGAGTGGGTGGAATACGACCAGGCCGGCTACGCCGACATCCCCACCCGCCTGGAAGGCGGCACGCCCAACGTCGCTGGTGCCGTCGGCCTGGCCGCTGCCGCCCGCTTTATCGAACAAGTGGGGCGCGAAGCCATTGACCAGCACATCCACCAGCTACGCGCCCAGGCCGTGGCGGGCCTGCAAGCGCTGGATGGCGTCACCGTGTTTGCCCCCCAGTCCACACAGGCGGCATTGGTTTCCTTTGTTGTGCAGGATGTCCACCCGCACGACATCGGCACCCTGCTGGACGAGCGCGGCATTGCCGTGCGCACCGGCCACCACTGCGCCGAACCCTTGCACAACCATTTAGGGCTGGGGCCGACGACCCGCGCCTCTTTTGCCCTGTACAACACTGAAGACGAGGTTGCCCGCCTGATCGACGGCGTAGCCCACGCATTGAAAGTTTTGCGATGAGTTCTGTAGAAAACGATCTCTACCAAGAAGTGGTGATGGAGCACAAACGCGCTCCACGCAACTTCGGCCATTTAGAGCAACCCACCCACCAGGCCCAGGGCACCAACCCCTCGTGCGGCGACCGCGTGTCGGTGGAGCTGCTGCTGGACGGCAGCCAGGTGCAGGACATCCGCTTCAGCGGCCAGGGCTGCGCCATCTGCATGGCTTCCACCTCCATGATGACGGAGGCCGTCAAGGGCCAGGACCTGGCCGTGGCGCAAGAGCTGCAAAAGCACTTTCGCGCCGTATTGACTGGTGAGGAAGACCCCGAAGAAGCCCCCCTGGGCAAGCTGGTCAGCCTCTCTGGCGTGCGCCAATACCCCAGCCGCATCAAATGCGCCCTGCTGGGCTGGCACGCGCTGATGCACGCCATTGCCGGCAACCAGGAAGCGGCCAACACTGAAAACGAGAACCCAACAGGGGGCGCAGCATGATGAACCGCCGCCAACGTGAAGACGTGCTGGTGCGCCGCACCGTAGCCGTCGAGACCATCCCCAGCGGCCAGCCGTTTGAGCTGCATGAGGGGCAACTGGCGCAAATTACCCAGGCGCTGGGCAGCTCCTTTACCCTGGTCGTCGATGGGCAACTGGTGCGCCTCAAAGGGGAAGACGCTGACGCCATCGGCAAAGAGCCGCCAGAGAGCGTGGTCGTGCCCGATAACGTCTCCACCGCTGAGGTCGAGCCCCTGATTTGGGAGACGCTGCGCACCTGCTACGACCCGGAAATTCCCGTCAACATCGTCGACTTGGGGCTGATTTACCGCTGCGAAGTCGACCCCATCGACGCCGAAGGCGACGTGCGCGTGACGATTGACATGACGCTGACCGCCCCCGGCTGCGGCATGGGCGAAGCCATTGCCAACGAGGTATGCGACAAGGTGCTGGCCCTGCCCAAGGTGGAAGACATCACCGTCAACCTGGTGTTCGACCCACCCTGGAGCCGCAGCATGATGAGCGAGGAAGCGCAGCTAACGCTGGGGCTATAACCGCCCTCCCCCCCAGGCAAGCTGGGGGGGTAAAAGCTATTTAGACTGCCCTGCCCGTAAGCAGCGCCAGCACCATCGCTATAGTTTGCCGGGAGGTTTTTCCGCCTGTACGACAACGATGGAGACTGTATGTCCAACCCGATAGCTGCCCGGATGGCCCGCGCCACACTGGGCAACCAACTTTTTATCGCGGCCACGGCAGTGACCGTCATCGTCATGGCCATACTGGCTGGCACGATTACCTGGCAAAACCGGCAAACCGCCATCAGCAACGTCCACGATGCCAACCGCGCAGGCCTGCTGGGGTATGAGCGCACCTTGCTCCTGGTCTACCGTATCGCCCGCGAGCGTGGCCTGTCCCTCTACCCGGTGCTGGAACGCTATATGGGCGGCACCCCCGAGGTCAGCGGCCAAACGGCCGAAGGCTGGCCCCAGCTGAGCACCGCCAACGGCACGATCATCAATGCCAACCAAGCACTAATGCGCAGCGTCACCGGTGTGGTCTCCGAGGTGTACGCCCAGGCCGATGGGCAATGGCTGCGCATTGCCAGCGCCTACCAAGACCAGCCCGACTACGCGCTGGGCCAGGCCCTACCGGCAGGCAGCCCCATCGCCACGGCCTTGAGCCAAGGGCAAACTGCCGACTTTCCCGACCTGGTGGGCGATAAATGGCATCTGGCCACCGTCCTGCCCTTGAAAAACGCCCAAGGGCAGGTATACGCAGGCGTCGTCAGCCGCCTGGACATCAGTGCCCAAATCGACCCCGTGCTCCAAGACCTCGCCCAGGTGCAGCTTGCCGGGCACGGCCAGCTGTTCATCTTGCGCCCCAGCGCCAACGGGCAAGACTGGCTGCGCGTTGCCGGGGGCACCGAGCGCGCGGGGCAGCTGCTCAGCGCAAGCAGTAGCGCAGCGGCCTTCAGCGCCTTGCACCACATCCTGGGTAGCGCCCCTGCCGGGGTGGAACAACTGGATATTGACGGCAGCGAGAAATTCATCAGCTGGAAAACCATTGCCGGGTGGAACTGGGTGGTCTACGGCTATGGCGACGTGCACGACTACCTGGGAGCGAGCACCCGGCAAATGCAACTGCAGCTGGTGCTGATGCTGGTCGGCACCCTGGCCATTGCGCTGCTGGTGCGCTGGCTGGCCCGCAGCACGCTGGCCCCCGTGCAAACCGTGGTGGCGCGGGCCTGCACGCCCTGGGCAGCGGCAACCTGGCCCACCCCATTGCCCCCAGCCCGGCTGCAAGCCGCAACGAAGTCCACCTGCTGCTCCAGAGCCTGCGCAGCACCCAAGGCACCCTGCGTGACACCATTGGCCAGGTGCGTGACAGCGTGACGCAAATTCGCACGGGGGCCGAGGAAATTGCCAGCGGCAACCACGACCTCTCGGGCCGCACCGAGCAGCAGGCTGCGACCCTGGAGCAAACCGCTGCCAGCATGGAAGAGCTGGCCGCCACCGTAGAGCACAACGCCGCCAGCGCCCGCCACGCACACAGCCTGGCCACCGGCGCATCGGGGGCTGCGCACGATAGTGAACAGGCCATTGCAGCCATGACGGGCACCATGCAGCGCATTGCCCAGCGTTCACAGCGGATTACCGACATCATCGGCACCATTAACGGCATCGCCTTCCAGACCAACATCCTGGCGCTGAATGCTGCCGTCGAAGCGGCCCGCGCTGGTGAACAAGGCCGGGGCTTTGCCGTGGTGGCCGCCGAAGTGCGCCAACTGGCCCAGCGCAGTGCGGAAGCGGCGCGAGAAATTAGAGCCCTGATTGAAGCGGCCACCGGCGAAATCAGCACCGGCACCACCCAGGCCGATGCCGTCAGCCAAAGCATGCAGGCCGTGCTGGGCAACGTCGACCAGGTGCAGCAACTGATGCAGGAAATTGCCCACGCCTCGACCGAGCAGTCTGGCGGCATAGCCCAAATCAACCAGGCCATCACCCACATGGACCAGGCCACCCAGCAAAACGCCGCGCTGGTGGAGCAGGCCGCCGCCGCTTCTGGAGCGCTCAGCCACCAGGCCAGCCGCCTGGCCGAAAGCGTGCAGGTGTTCCAGCTGGCAGCGCAGCAGCAGTTTTTGCCGACCGCCGGGCCGGGGCACCCGGCTCAGGCACAATGAAAAACTTTATATGAAATAGGAGAGTGTTCACTATGCGCATCGAAACCCTGGCCGTCCACGCTGGCTACAAGGCTGAGCCCACTACCAAATCGGCAGCCGTGCCGCTGTACTAGACCACGTCCTACACCTTTGACAACGCCCAGCACGGCGCAGATTTGTTTGACCTGAAGGTGGCAGGCAACATCTACACCCGCATCATGAACCCCACCACCGATGTGCTGGAGCAGCGCGTCGCCGCCCTGGAAGGCGGCGTGGGCGCATTGGCCATGGCTTCCGGCATGGCAGCGATTACCGCCGCCATCCAGACCATTGCCGAGGCGGGCGACAACATCGTCAGCGCCAGCACCCTGTATGGCGGCAGCTACAACCTGTTTGCCCACACCTTCCCGCAGCAAGGCATTGAAGTGCGCTTTGCCGACCCACGTGACCCCGCCAGCTTTGCCCAGCTGATAGATGCACGCACCAAGGCGGTGTTTTGCGAATCCATTGGCAACCCCCTGGGCAACGTGACCGACATCCGCGCCCTGGCCGACGTGGCGCACGCTGCGGGCGTGCCACTGATCGTGGACAACACCGTCGCCACCCCCTATTTGCTGCGCCCGTTTGAGCATGGGGCCGACATCGTCGTGCACGCCCTGACCAAATACATGAACGGCCACGGCAACAGCATTGGCGGCATCATCGTCGATAGCGGCAAATTCCCCTGGGCCGAGCATAAAGAGCGCTTCAAGCGCCTGAACGAGCCCGACGTGAGCTACCACGGCGTGGTCTACACCGAAGCCCTGGGCGCTGCCGCCTACATTGGCCGCGCGCGCGTGGTGCCGCTGCGCAATATGGGCGCGGCCCTCTCGCCGTTTAACGCCTGGGCCATCTTGCAAGGCATTGAGACCCTGCCCCTGCGCATGGACCGCACCTGCGAAAACACCCAAAAAATTGCCGAAGCCCTGCAACAACACCCCAAGGTGGAGTGGGTGCGCTACGCGGGCCTACCCGACCACCCCGACCATGCCATCGTGCAACGCCAAATGGCGGGCAAGGCCTCGGGCGTGCTGTCGTTCAGCCTGAAAACCGCCCCCGGCGAAGACGCCCGCGCCGCCGGAGCACGCTTTTTGGATGCGCTACAGCTATTCCTGCGCCTGGTCAACATTGGCGATGCCAAGTCGCTGGCCACCCATCCGGCATCCACCACCCACCGCCAGCTCGATGCCCAGGAGCTGGCCAAGGCAGGCGTGAGCGAAGGCATGGTGCGCCTGTCCATTGGTATTGAACATATTGACGACCTGCTTGAAGACCTGCACCGCGCACTGGATGCTGTATAAAAAAAGGGGCTGTTACCGCTGATAGAACAAGGATTTCAGATACTTTCAACCCTGAAATCCTTTATTGATCAGCGGTACTAGCTATAAAAAAAGCGCTGGCCTTTGCGGACCAGCGCTTTTTTACTGGGAGTACAAGCAGTTGCCAGGCTTAGAAGCGGTAGCCCAGGCCTACGCCGACCAGCACGGGGTCGACCTTGAATTTGCCGATACCACCGCTGACCTTGGTGTCGATGTACACCTTCTTCACGTCGAAGTTGATCGACCAGTTCTTATCCAGCGCATAGTCAAAACCGACTTGCAGTGCCGGGCCAAAGCTGTTCTTTTTCACGTCCAGGGCACCGTCCAGAATGTCTACGCTGGAAAAACGGGTGTAGTTGACACCAGCGCCCACATAAGGCTTGAACGCGCCCAGCTGGGTGAAGTGGTATTGCGCCAGCAAGGTGGGCGGCAGGTGCTTGAGCGTACCGATCTTGGCCCCGTTCAAACGCACATCGTGCTTTTGCGGGTAGGTCAGGATCAGTTCAGCGGCGAAGTTCGGCGTAAAGAAGTAGGAAATGTCCAGCTCAGGAATCCACTTGTCATTCACGCTCACGCCCTTGTCACCAGCGGCACCACCGTTGTGGCTGTCCAGATGCACAGCACGGGCGCGCACCATCCATTTACCGTCTTGGGGAAAGCTTTGCGCCATCGCAGCGCCAGAGGTCAGGGCACACAGGGCAGCAGTCTGCCAGCAGGGTCTTTTTCATCATGATCCGCATAAAAATAAGTCCGGGGACAACCCCCGTGAGCGCCATTTCACACAATTTTCATGTGGTTTTTATTGCGCTGGATCAAGTCTTTTCTTGCGTTGCACAAAAACCATTGCGGCATATCAAATATCGAAGAAAAAGCCCATGGAATGGGGTTGTTCGCCATAGCAAGAAAGAGTCAACCTAGGATTAACCCACAAAAAAGGGCAGGCCCAATGGCCTGCCCTTGCTTGCACTGCAATGCGAAAAATACTGCTTATCAGCCCACCCACTTGCGTGCATTGCGCCACACGCGCATCCACGGGCTGGCCTGGCTTTTATCGCCGTCGGTCCAGCTCATTTGGATATTGCGGAACACCCGTTCGGGGTGCGGCATCATGGCGGTAAAGCGCCCGTCGGCGGTGGTCACTGCCGTCAGGCCGCCGGGGCTGCCGTTGGGGTTGAAGGGGTAGACCTCGGTCGGCTGGCCGTGGTTGTCCACGTAGCGCATGGCCTGCACCACCTGGTCGGCATCGCCACGGGCGGCAAAGTTGGCAAAGCCTTCGCCGTGCGAGACGACGATGGGCAGGCGGCTACCGGCCATGCCTTGCAGGAAGATGCTGGGGCTGTCCAGCACTTCCACCATGGAAAGGCGGGCCTCGAAGCGGTGGCTCTGGTTTTGCGTGAAGCGCGGCCAGGCCTGGGCACCAGGAATGATGTCGGCCAGCTCGGCAAACATCTGGCAGCCGTTGCACACGCCTAGGGCAAAGGTGTCACCCCGACCAAAGAACTGCTGAAATTGCTCGGACAGGCGCGCATTAAAAGTAATCGACCGCGCCCAGCCAATGCCTGCGCCCAGGGTGTCGCCGTAGCTAAAGCCGCCGCAGGCGACGATGCCGGCAAAGTCTTGCAAATGCGCGCGCCCTGCTTGCAGGTCGCTCATGTGTACGTCCACCGCATCAAAACCGGCAGTGGCAAAGGCAAAGCCCATTTCCACCTGCGAGTTCACGCCCTGTTCGCGCAGAATGGCCACGCGCGGCTGGGCATTCAGGTGCAGGTAGGGGGCGGCAATGTCGTCTTGCGGGTCAAACGTCAGGTGCACGTGCATGCCGGGGTCGCTGGCCGCACCGGCGGCAGCATGTTCGCTATCGGCACAAGCCGGGTTGTCGCGCTGCTGGGCGATTTTCCAGCTCACGGCATCCCACACCTGGTGCAGGTTTTCCAGTGTCGCGCCAAAGACCTGCTTGGCATCGCGCCAGACTTGCAGCTCGCCCTTGCCCATGTCCACCGGGCTGGAGACCGGGCGGGTCTTGCCGATGATGTGGCTGCACTGGATCAGGCCGTGTTCGCGCAGCACCTGCATAACAGCGCTGCGGTCGGCGGTGCGAATTTGCAGCACCGCGCCCAGTTCTTCGTTGAACAGGGCGCGCAGGGTCAAGTCTTCGCGGCGGCCTGCCACCTGCTGGCCCCAGTTCTTGCCTTCGCCGGAATCCATGCGGCCATCGGTAATGCCATCGCCCTCGGTCACCAGCATGTCCACATTCAGCGCCACGCCAACGTGCCCGGCAAAGGCCATTTCGGCCACCGTGGCCAGCAGGCCACCGTCGCCCCGGTCGTGGTAGGCCAGGATCAAGCCCTGCTGGCGCAAGGCGTTCACGGCATTGACCAGCGCCTTCAAATCCTCGGCGTTGTCCAGGTCAGGCGTGGTGTTGCCGCTTTGGCCCAACACCTGCCCCAGGATGGAACCACCCATGCGGTTCTGCCCCCGGCCCAGGTCGATCAGCACCAGAGAGCTGTCCGGCTCCTGCGCATCGAGCTGCGGCGTGAGCGTGCCGCGCACGTCGTCGATGGCGGCAAAGCCGGTAATGATCAAGCTGACGGGCGAGGTGACTTTTTTCAGCGCTCCGTCCTCTTGCCACTGGGTGCGCATGGACAGGCTGTCCTTGCCCACAGGGATGGAAATGCCCAGCCTGCGGGCACAGTTCCATGCCCACGGCCTTGACGGTGGCGTACAGATCGGCATCTTCACCCGGTTCGCCGCACGCGGCCATCCAGTTGGCCGAGAGCTTGACTTTGGACAGTTCGATCGGCGCGGCCAGCATGTTGGTGATGGCTTCGGCCACCGCCATGCGGCCCGAGGCTGGGGCGTTGATGGCCGCCAGCGGGGTGCGCTCGCCCATGGCCATGGCTTCGCCCTTGAAGCCGGTGAAGTCGGCCAGCGTCACGGCCACGTCGGCCACGGGCACTTGCCAGGGGCCGACCATCTGGTCGCGGTGCGTCAGGCCCCCCACGGCGCGGTCGCCGATGGTGATGAGAAAACGCTTACTGGCCACCGTGGGGTGGGCCAATACGTCGATCACGGCTTTTTCCAGCGCCACGCCGGTCAGGTCGATAGCGGGCAGTGTGCGCTGCACGCTGGTGACGTCCTTGTGCATCTTGGGCGGCTTGCCCAGCAGCACGTCCATGGGCATATCGACGGGGAATTTTTGGTCACCAGACTCTACGGCAGTGTCTTCCAGCACCAGTTGGCGCTGCTCGGTAGCCGTGCCAATCACGGCAAAGGGGCAGCGTTCACGCTCGCAAAAGGCTTGGAATTGCGCCAGGGATTCCGGGGCAATGGCCAACACGTAGCGTTCCTGGCTTTCGTTGCTCCAAATTTCCTTGGGTGCCAGGCCCGATTCTTCCAACTGCACGGCCCGCAGATCAAAGCGCGCGCCGCGCCCGGCATCGTTGGTCAGCTCGGGGAAGGCATTGGACAGGCCCCCCGCGCCCACGTCGTGAATCGCCAAAATGGGGTTGGCCGCACCTTGCTGCCAGCAGTGGTTGATGACTTCCTGGGCGCGGCGCTCAATCTCGGGGTTGCCGCGCTGCACCGAGTCAAAGTCCAGCTCGGCCGCATTCGTGCCCGTGGCCATAGAGCTGGCCGCGCCGCCACCCATGCCGATGCGCATCCCCGGCCCGCCCAGTTGAATCAACAGCGTGCCAGCGGGAAATTCGATTTTGTGGGTCTGCTGCGCGTCGATGATGCCCAGGCCGCCGGCAATCATGATGGGCTTGTGGTAGCCCCGGGTGATGTCGCCAACCTGCTGCTCGTATTCGCGGAAATAGCCGGTCAGGTTGGGACGGCCAAACTCGTTGTTAAACGCTGCGCCGCCCAGCGGGCCTTCCACCATGATTTGCAAGGGGCTGGCAATGTGGGCGGGCTTGCCCACCTCGCTGCCCCACAGTTTGGAAACCGTGAAGCCGGTCAGGCCCGCCTTGGGCTTGGAACCCCGGCCCGTGGCCCCTTCGTCGCGGATTTCCCCGCCTGCGCCCGTTGATGCGCCGGGAAAAGGCGAAATCGCCGTGGGGTGGTTGTGCGTTTCCACCTTCATCAGCACATGGTGCAAAGCTTTTTCTTTTTGATAGCTAGGAGCGCTTGCCTGCTCTGCGTTTCCATCGTATTTGGCTATAAAACGCTCGACCTCATGGCCTTCCATGATGGAGGCGTTGTCGGCATAGGCCACGATGGTGTGCTGGGGCGAGGTCTGCTCGGTGTGGCGAATCATGCCGAACAGCGATTTTTCCTGCGCCACGCCGTCGATGGTGAACTGGGCATTGAAGATTTTGTGGCGGCAGTGTTCGCTATTGGCCTGGGCAAACATCATCAGCTCCACGTCCGTGGGGTTGCGCCCCAGCTTGGTGAAGGCATCGACCAGGTAGTCAATTTCGTCGTCGGCCAGGGCCAGGCCCCAGGCGGTATTGGCCGCTTCCAGCGCGGTGCGGCCCCCTTGCAGCACGTCAACAAACTCCATGGGCTGGGCCGAGAGGGTGGCAAACAGTTGCTCGGCCTCCTGGCGGCTGGCAAAGACCGATTCGGTCATGCGGTCGTGCAAAAGCGCGGCAATCTGGCTGCGCTGCGCTGCATCCAATGTGGCTTTACCGCCCAACAGACCGCCTTTGAGCTGGATGCGGTATTCGGTCACGCGCTCTACGCGGAACACGTCCAGGCCGCAGTTGCGGGCAATGTCCGTGGCTTTGGAAGCCCAGGGCGAGATGGTGCCCAGGCGGGGGGTGACGATAAAACCCTCGCCCTCGGCGCTGGCGCTATAGGCTTCGCCATAGGTGAGCAAGGCGGCCAGGCGCTCGGCCGTCGCGGCAGGCAAGGCTTGCTCGGTGGCCACCAGGTGGACAAAGCGGGCATGGATCGCTGTGATTTTGGGGTGGATGGCGACCAGATCGGTCAAAAGCTGTTGGGTGCGAAACGCGCTCAGGGCGTTGGCGCCCTCAAACTGTGTCAAATGCAAAGTCACAAGACGGCCTATGGACGGATGGGGTAAGGCGAAAAAGCCAAAATCCTGCGCTGCACCAGCGCAGGATGGCGGCTTAAGGGAAGTCCCGGATTTTACCGGGCTAGTAATGGCGGGAAGCGCCAGCCTGCCATTCAGGCGTGGCCATGCAGTAAAAAGCCTTCGATTTCTGCAGCAGGCTTGGGGCGGCTGAAGAAATAACCCTGCGCTTCATCACACCCCAGGGAGCGTAAAAACTCCAGTTGGTCCAGCGTCTCCACCCCTTCAGCCGTAATCCGCAGCCCCATGGCCTGGGCCATGCGCACGATGGCATTGACCATGGCGCGGTCGGCATGGCCTTTGTCCAGGTCATGCACAAAGGACTGATCGATTTTCAGCTTGTAGCTGGGCAGGCGCTTGAGCTGGGTGAGCGAGGCGTAACCGGTGCCGAAGTCATCAATCGAGATGCGCACCCCCAAGGTTTGCAGCTGGTGCAGGATTTGCTCTGCCGCCGGGGCGTCGCCCATGGCCATGCTCTCCGTCAACTCCAGTTCAAAGTTTTGCGGCGGCACCTGGGCCTGCAGCAGTACTTGGCGTACCAGCTCAGACAGCCTGCGGCTGGTAGAACTGCCGCGCCGAGAGGTTGACCGCCATGGTGATATGCAGCAGCCCCTTGTCGCGCCAGATTTTGAGCTGGCGGGCCGCCGTCTCCAGCACCCATTGGCCAATGGGCCAGATCAAGCCACTGCTTTCGGCTACGGGAATAAATTCCGCTGGGGAGACGTTGCCCAACTCTGGGTGCTGCCAGCGCAGCAATGCCTCGACCCCCAACACCCGGCCCGTGACGGCGTCCACCTGCGGCTGGTAATGCAGCGACAGTTGCTGGCGCTCCAAGGCCCGGCGCAGGGCATTTTCCAATTCCAAGGAACGTTTGGACTGGGCCTGCATATCGGCGGTAAAAAAGCGGTAGGTGTTGCGCCCTTCATGCTTGGCGGCGTACATGGCCATGTCGGCCGACTGCACCAGGGCGTCAAAATCGCGCCCATCGGTCGGGTACAGCGCAGCGCCCACGGAGCAGCCCAAGGTGAAATCATGCTGGCCAATATGAAACGGCTGGTTAAAAGCCTGGGCAATCTTCCCGGCCACCCGCTCTGCGCCCTGGGCGTTGGCACGGGGCAGCAGCAAAACAAACTCATCGCCGCCCAAGCGGGCTACCGTGTCGTAGGAACGCACGGTATCGCGCAAGCGCTGGGCCACCAGCACCAGCAAGCTGTCGCCTATCTTGTGGCCGAGCGAGTCGTTGATGTGCTTGAAATGGTCCAAATCCACAAACAGCACGGCCAAGGGGGTTTGATCGCGTTGTGCCGTGGCTATCGCCTCCTGACTACGCTGCGCCAGCAAAGTGCGGTTGGGCAGCCCTGTCAGCGCGTCATAGTGGGCCAGGCGGTAAATACGTTCCTGGTCGTACTTGCGGCCTTGGATTTCACGGTCCAGGTCCTGGGCCGTGGTCACCAACGCGTGGGTGCGCTCACGCACAACGTTTTCCAGCTCCCGATGGGCGTGCCGTAGCGCTTCCTGGGCCTGGCGGCGCTCAGTGATGTCCATCAGTATCCAAATGGCACTACCGTTGTCCAAAGCCTTGCTGCGCACCTCGCACACCAGGCGCGAGCGGTCTTTGCGCTGCAAGGTGATTTCACCGGCGTAAACCTGCCCAGCCGCCAGTACCGGGGTGCTATCCCGAACCTGGGCTTGCCACTGGGTATCGCTATAAAACCACGTCCGCGAGGAAACGCCTTGCAGGGCCCCACTGTCGTAGCCCAGCATCAGTTCAAAATGCCGGTTGCACCGTACCACAGCATGCTCACGCATATACACCACCCCCACCATGGCGTGGTCAAGCAAGAGTTGGGTTTGCAGGCCGGGTGCTGTCCAAGGCGCTGCGCAGCTGCACCTCGGCGTCGATATCGTCCACCGTCCAGATCGAGCCCTCGCCGGGGTCTTCAGGGTGAATCAACCGCCCGGTAAGGTTGGCCCAAAACAGACTACCGTCGTACCTGCACAATTGCCGCGTCGTGCGAAACGTGCGCCCGGCACTCAGACAAGGGTAGGCATCACGCCCCAAGGCCCGAAAAGCGTCTTTGTCGGGGTGCAGCGCCTGGCTGGACAATCCGGCCATGGCCACCTCATCCGTATAACCCAGGATGTGCGCAAACCGAGCGCTACAGCGCACCACCGTGCGCTGCCGGATAAAAGCGACACCGATATCGGCACTTTGCAAAAGCGTTTGCTGTTCACGCAAAGTACGCGCCAAGCAAGCAGCCACCTCCATTTCAGAAGTCAACGGTTCTGCCACCAGCTGTTCATCGGTCATACCAGAGCACTATTTCCTTACAAACGCAAAATAATGTCACAATTTTTGGACACTGGCAGCTTGACCTAAAGCAAATACATGCTTTTTAAAAGGATTTGCTTCTAGCAATTTTTTAGTGTTGATGGCCTGCTGTGGTGCTCAAGGTGCCAAGCACCTGTGCATCCACCTGGGCAAATGCCAGTACCACACCGCCACGCTGCTGGGCAAAGGCCTGGGCTGCAGCCTGCTGGGCAAACGCGGGCAAATTACCCGCCCGCATCGGCCCCAGGGCATTGGAGCCATGGACAAAAAACGCATCAGCAGCGGCTACCCACTGGCTGGGAGCCTGGCCACTGTCTGAGACGTAGGCTGCGGCAATGTCCTGCGCCGTTCTACCCGGGCTGTAGCGGCCCACATCTTGCAAGAACAGGAACAGCGAGAGGGGCGAGTCAAAAAAGTGGGCATAGCCATCGACATAAATGACTTGCGCAGCCCACTCCAAAGAGCGCCCTGGGTACATGCCGCAAACGGGGCAGCGCGCCCCTGCTGGAACAGGACGGGGCGCAGTCAGTGCCAGACCAAGCTGGGGGTCAAAGGCAATGGCGGGGGCATCCAGGCACACCTCGGCATCAGGCAGTTCCACGGGCGGCAATTCGCGTTGCTGGCTCCACCAAAGCCCCGAGCCGCCCACAAGCACTAACGCCAGGGCCATGCCCCCCAGTTTCCACTTCAAGCCCATGGCGCAAGTCTTATTTCTTGAGGCTGCACCGAAGTTACATCTTGGTGTCGTGCAAGGCACCACCGGTCAAGTCGACCATGTCCAACTGAATACCGCTAAAGGGATAGACCTTGCCGCCGTATTCGGTCGCGAACTTCTGCGCTGCATCCTCTTGTGCAAAGCTGGCGATGGTTTTCCCCATCGAGCCATGGCGGCTGCTGCCCACCACGTAGAACGCAGTCTTGGCATCAATCCAATGCCCTTCCGGGTGGTCCCAATCGGCCTGGCCCATGTCTTGCACGTACACCATTTGCACGGCACGCACCTGCTCACCGGCCAGCAAGGTGTTAAACAGTTCTACCGTATCGCAAAAAAATGCCGGATGCTCTTGCCCCGCGTAGTGCACCTGGGCCTTGGGGCCGCCGTAATCCGCCAGCAGCATGCCGTCGAGCTCACACGAAGTAGAGCGGTCAATTTCCACTGGGGCCAAATTGGCAGTTTTACCGGCATCGTCACTACAAGCAGACAACAGGCCTGCAGCCACAACTACCAGTGGCAAATACCAACGTTTTGCTAAAGAAAATTTCATGGTTTAAACCTCCAATTTGCTGCGGCCAAGGGCAGCACAATCCACGCAAACATCACTGCACCCATTTTCACGGGGTCTCCCAAGGTGCTGGGCACCACACTGGCCAAGCCATACATGGTGCGCACGTCATCCAGGGAGAAAACATTCAAAATCCGAAATACGTCTGCTGGGTTGAGCAGCAACAACCACGAAAAAGCATCTCCGGCAAACTTACCGCCCGTCGTTACCAAAATACCCAGCAAAATCAGGTCGAACACCAAAACAAAAAAGAACCACATGGCAATGGCCATTCCGGAAGCCCGGGTACGATCCTTGGCCAGCACGGAAATAAAAACCGCCAGACTTAAAAATGCCAGCCCCAGCAACACCGAACTCAGCATAAAGCCAATATAGTGAAACAAGGCATTGGCATCCATATGCTTCCACAGCACCACAGCCACCACACTGAAGCCAAGGATGGTGGACAGGGTTAAGGCAAATGCCAGCCCGACGTACTTGCCCAACAATAATTCAAACCGGGTAATGGGTAGCGCCAGCAGCAAGCCTAAAGAGCCGCGTTCACGCTCACCGACGATGGCGTCAAACCCCAAAAGCAAGGCGATCAGGGGAATCAGGTAAATGACCAGGCTCACCAGGCTGGCGATGGTAATTTCGATCGAACGAAAGCCCACCATCCCTTGCTGGGCGCTACCAAAATAAGCAATCACCAGGGAAAACGCTGTAAAAACCAAGGCCACAGCCAAAACCCAACGATTGCGAATACGATCGCGAAACTCTTTCGCTGCGACCGTAAAAACAGGTGTGAATTCCATAACCTTATTGAATCCTTAAGCCGAAAAACCAAAGAACATATCTTCGAGAGAAGGTTCCAACAGGCGAATATCGTGCAATGCCAACGGTGCCAAGGCAGCGATGACAGCCATTTTCTGTTCACGTTCACACTCAAAGCGCAGGCCGGTCGCCGTGCTGGCCGATTGCTGAACACCGAGGCCAGCCAAAATGGGGGACAGCGACTGCAGTTGCTCAGCCGTTCCATCTACCTCTACCACCAGGGGCAGGCCCGTATCTTCACGCAATTGCTGCACGCTACCTTGGGCCTGGAGTTTGCCAGCGGCCAAAATAGCCAGGGAGTCCACGCGCTCTTGCAGCTCCGACAAAATATGCGAGGTAATTACAACCGTGACGCCTGTTTGCTGTAACTCACGCAAGGTGGCGTAAAAATCGCGAATCGCCTGCGGATCCAAACCATTGGTGGGTTCATCCAAAAACAATACCTGGGGCTTGCCCAAAAGCGCTTGTGCAAAACCCAAGCGCTGGCGCATGCCTTTGGAATATTCCCGCACGGCACGTTTTCCTGCGTGTGTCAGGCCCACCTTATCGAGCAAAGGCTGGCATTGCTGCACGCTGGCGCCTTTAAGACGGGCAAAAAAGCGCAGAGTCTCCAGGCCCGTGAGGTTGTCATATAAAACGACGTTTTCAGGCAGGTAACCCAATTGGCGCCGTGCAGCACGGAAATTGGCACCGGCAACGTCCGCGCCGGCAACCAAAATCCTGCCCGACGTGGGGCGCTCCAGGCCCAGCATCATCTTGAACAAGGTGCTTTTACCGGCACCGTTATGACCAATCAGGCCAAAAATCTTGCCACGGGGTATCTCTAGATCAACACCATCGACCGCGTGTACGGCCCCATAGTGTTTGCGGACACCTTGCAGCATAATTGCAAAATCCGTGCTTTTAGTGTCCGGGGAAGTGTTTACCACGCCATTTACTCCATTCTTTGTATTCAGGCTGCATATGCGGATGGGGGTCAACGATGGACGGCACACGCAAAATGGGGAATTGCTGACTGACCAAGCGCAGCGCCTGCACAGCCGGACTGGCAAGCAGCAGCTTGACGCTGGGGTGGCGCCACGTCAGGCGGTCCACCATGTCGTTGGCTTCGTACGGAACATCGCCAATACCATCACCATCACGGTCCCAACCGACGTAATTGCTCCAGTAGTTGCCTTTATGCTCACCCCACATTTGGTCTCGGGCGCCGACGTAGCGCACTTGTTCGCGGTTGGAAATAAAGTCATTACCTTCAACTTCATTATTTTTTGAACCAGCCAAGTGCACACCAACCCTATTATCAACCACCACGTTATTATTCAGCTCGGTATACTCTACATCATAAATAAAGAAACCACGGATATTACCAGCAACCACGTTGCCACTGACCACCGAGTCTTGAAGTGTGCGCAGCATGATCCCGTGGTCTGAATTCCCCCAAGCACGGTTATTGCGCACCTCTTGGTTGCGCACTTCCATCAAGGCCAAGCCACCACGGTTGTAATAGGTGTCATTATTCTCCCATAGATTATAGTAGGAGTTCATATAATGCGTACCGTAACGGCTATGGTGCAGTTTATTCCCCTGAAATACTGCATGGTGCGATACATCGACGTATAAGGCATCGCGCACAAAGCTGATGCGATTATTCAGAATTTTTGCACCCTTGGTGTTATAAAGCTGAATACCATTACCTCGCATCGGCGAAGAATAATCGCGCTTACCCGTAATATTATTATTTTCAATCAATACGTCGTCTGCTTTTTCTATCCATAAACCAAACAGGTTATAGGACAGCTCGCTATTGCGAACGATCGCACGGTGCGCCCCAGGGTAGATATAAATGCCTGCGTTCTGGTTTTTCAGGTTGTCCCCGGAATCGGCCACCAACAGGCCATCAATGACCACGTCCGGGGCCGTGACCCGGATGGTGTCGCCTTGATTGCCACCACTGATCAGCGGACGATCCACCCCGCGCAAGGTCAAGGGCTTGTCAATCAGCAAGTTCGCACGGTATTTGCCACGGGCAATTTCCAGGGTATCCCCAGGGGAAGCGGCTTGGACAGCCGCTGCCAGGTCATCGCCAGGGTGCACCGCCAGCGTGGCTGCGTGGCTGGCTGCGGCGCCCCCCAGGGCAACCGCTAGGCTACGAAGAAAAAAAAACAAGTAAATTTGCCTTCAAACCCTTACCACACAAGCGCTGGTAGCTATTCAATTTGATTTGCTGCTTTCTCACGGCGTAAACAGTCCCAGTGCCTGCAATACCAGGAACAGTGCGGCGCCAATCATCAAGTTCTTGAAGCCGACGTAGCTGATCATGTCAAACACGCCCGATACGCGGTAGTTGTCACGCCACCACGGGCCGTCCTTGACATAGCGGCGGCCAGACAGACGGATGAGCACTTCGTACACGCTCCAGCCAAACCACCAGCCAATGATGGCACCAGAGGACAAATGCCCCATGGCCGTCATAACCCATGCCACGGTTGCCGCTGCAGCCAAGGCAATACCGGCCATTTGCAGGGCACGCTTGCTGCGCCAACCTTCGCTGCTCCACGGCCAGAGATGGTCACGCAGCTCCAGCAGCAGCCATTTGAAGAGCCCTGCATCACGCTTATGCGCAGGCAAGATGGGATCGGTAGGCATACGGGGGTCAACACCTCCCTTGGCTTTGGGGGCAATTTGGTCTTCCACGGTCGCCGGGTGAATGGGAATGAAGTAACCGTTCTTCCCAATGGGCGTAATCTCCAGACCATCGCGCTCGCGGCGTTTGCGCTCCTTGGCCAAGGGCGGGCAGCCTTTGGTATCGGTATACAAAATCATGCAATCGAGGCAGTGCAGGCACTCGCGGTGGTCAATGCGACCATCGGTATCAATGGCTTGCGCACCGCAGCCGACGGCACAGGCCTTGCAGCTATTGCAGTCCTGCTTACGCTTCAAACCAAACCAGCGGAAGGTGCTGGGCATAGCCAGCGAAGCACCCAAGGGGCAGATGTATTTGCAATAGGGGCGCTCAATAAAGATCGACACACCCAAGATTGCAGCCACGAACAAGCCATAGGGCCAGGAACGGTTCATCACGCCCACCAGGAAGGTGGTCTTGAAGGGTTCAACCTCGGCCAGCTTTTCCGCCAGGCCCATTGAGAAGAGCGACACCGTCAGCAAGAAGAAGAACACTACATATTTACCCCACTTCAAGCGGTCGTGCCATTTTTGCGGCAAGGCTGTTTGGAAGCGCTTGAGGCCAATTGCCTTCGCAATTTTGAAGATACCTTCCTGCAACGAGCCAAACGGACACATCCAGCCGCAGAACAGGCCACGACCAAACAAGAAGACGGTCACGATGATGAAGATCCAGAACAGGAAGATGAACGGATCAGACAGGAACAGCGACCACGTCCATTGGAACAAGATGGAGTGGAACCACGTGAGCACCTGCGTAATGGAGGGCTGGGCCATCAGGCCAAAGCCAATCCAGAAAATGCTGATAGCCCAGAAGGTGTACTTAAAGCCATTGACGGGCCACTTGTTTTTGTGGGTCGACAGGCGCGTGAGTTTTTCCCGGAAGGCGTACACAATCGTGACGGCCACCAACAGAAGTGCAAACAGACCAATCTTCAGCGCTTGGGTTTTCCAAACGCGCACCCACGGAGCATCGGGCTCAACCACCTTGGGGGCGGCCGCCTTCAAGCAGGGCAGCGGGCAACCAGTATTTGGATTCAAACACCGCAAAACTGCGGTGGCCGGTAGCACGGTCAACACGGTTGCCCAGGAAAGCCAGGCGCCAAGGGTAGGCCGCAGAGAACGAATGCGAGCGAACGATGAAAATCCCCGACTCCACATAGCGCGGTGCATTTTCAGCTTCCAAACCATACAGGTTCAGGTAATCCAAATCGCGGAAAGTAAACGCATCCGCGCCTTGCTTGACCTGCACGCGGTCAAAAATACCGCCGCGCACGAATCCGGAGCCTTTAAACGACTCCCGTCCTGAGGTCTTAATCACAAAGACGGCGTTTTCACCCTCTTTCAGACCTGATTGCAAACGCTCGAAATTATTCTTACCCAGCAAGCTGATGCCAACATCGGGCTGGTTCAAGTCACCAAACCACAGGTCAATGAAAGGTTCTGGGCCGCGAGGTAAACCCACTTGCTCGGGTTTGACCAGCAAACGCTGGATGGCACCCATTTTGACCAGTTCATCCCAGCTGTATTTTTGCCCCGTCGTGATGAATTTTGCCGGATCACGTACGGTGGGCTCGATGATGCCGGTCTGGCGGGCAACCGCTTGGCCCAAGCGACTGCATCACCTGGTTTTGGGCAATCACCGTTACGGTCGCGCCGGAAATAGCGTCAACGCCCAAGATGTTTTCATCCGGACGCGAAGGGCCGACTTCAATCGTATCGGTAACAGATTTGCCCAAATACTGATTATTAAAGTTAATCAGTGCTGATTCAGGAATACCTAAAAGCAAAATAGGCTCAGAGTGCTTCAGCACTTTGACACCCACGTAATGCCCTTCTTTGTCCATACCGATCAAGGTCACCACCGGCTTGCCAGAATATGCCGGTGTATCGGTAATGTCGGTAGACAGCATGACATAACCCAATAACTGCTTTTGGGCGCTGTCATTATCGTAAGCCTCTACATACGGAGGCTGGCCCTTGCGAGGCGAAAAATACGTAGCACCTGGAAATACCTCTGTACACGGCAGCAGTGAGCACATATCCGGGGTAGTTGCCAAGTTCGCAGGCAACTCCGCTTCATACGCAGTTGCCGAACCGGCTGCAGCATGCGCCCAAGGCGCTACGCCGATACCCATAACAGCTAAAAATAAAACCAATAACCAAGCTGTAAGCCGTTTTCCCAGGAAAAACATCTGACCATCCAATCGATAACAGGCACCACACGGGATGCCTGTAAGAAAAAGCTGTAAATCCTCCCGGCCAAACACCGCACCGGGAGGGGCAACTACAGCCGTTTAGGGCTCAACAATCATACGGGTGCGCATCTCCAAGTGCAGCGCGTGGCAGAAAGTCGAGCAGTATGCCCAGAAAACACCGGGCTTATCGGCAACGAAGGTGACCGACTTGGTCTCCAGCGGGTTAATCACGAACTGGATGTTGTACTTGGGTACAGCAAAGCCGTGGGTCAAGTCTTCAATCTTGTCCAAGTTGGTCAAGATCAAGGTCACCTCGTCACCCTTCTTCACGGTGAATTCACGCATGGAGAATGCCGGTGCTTGCGACGTCAAGCGTACGGTAACCTTCTTGCCGTCACGAAACACGCCGGAGTCCTTGGCGTCTTTGGTGGCCAGGGGGTGCTCATCGAGGTCATAGACCTGTTTGGTTTTGATGATGTCGCGCTTGAAGATGATGAAGTCATGGGGCTCACCACGCACGGGGTGGTCAGCCAGCAACACCATCTTGTCGCCCGAGATGTCAATGATTTGCTCATTCTCCGGGTGGAAGGGGCCCACCGGCAGGAAACGGTCTTTGGAGAATTTGCAACCCACGGCCAAGTATTTACCGTCAGCAGCCTTGGTTTCCGACTGGCTGGCGTTGGTGTGGCCGGGCTGGTAGTGCACATCCAGACGATCGATCACGTACTCAGCACTCTTGTCACCGTTATGGAAGGCGATGGCTTTTTCGATGTTCCATTTCACCATCTGGCTGTCCAAGAACAGCGTGGTGTAGGCGTTGCCACGACCGTCAAAAGCGGTGTGCAGAGGGCCCAGGCCCACTTCCACTTCGGCGACGATGGAGTCATCCAGATTTTCCATTTTGCCGTCGAACCAATCGAGCACCTTGGTCAATTCGATCGTAGTGGTGGTTGGCGAGAGCTTACCAGCGCAAATAAAGTATTTACCGTCGGGCGAGGCGTTCACACCGTGGGGGTTCTTGGGCACGGAGACGTAGGCAACCAAAGCGGTCAGCGGGTCTTTGTTGGATTCATGGGTGCCATCGACCACAGGCACTTTCGAGGTGCCGTAGGTTTTAAATTTGCCAGCTTTCACCGCTTCTTCAATACGGGCGATATTGAAGAACAAGCATGCATCGCGCTCGGCCGACATCATGTCTTCATAGTGGATGCCGTTTTCGGTGTTGTACTGGTTGGTTGCAGCCAGCTTGCCGTCGTACGAGGTGGCCACCAAGTCGCAGTTGCCGTCAATCATGACTTGCCAGCGCACTTCCATGGTTTCGGCGTCCACACACGTAAACAGCGACTTGTATTGCTCGGTGTTGTTCACATCGGTGCCGTCGTTGGGCACGGGAATACCAAATTCACCGCCGCAGAACACGCGGGTGGTGTAGTTGATGGCCGGATCCACCGGGTCCGCCTTATCGGGGAAGATGCCGTGGAAGCCCTGCACGTTGGGCAGGTCGGTGATCTTGTCGCAAATGAAGTAGTCCAAGCGGATACGTGCAATGCGGCTGTTGATTTTGTCGTTGACCCAAGCGTAACGACCATCGTAATTACCGTCCTTGTACGAAGCGTGCAAGTGGTGGGTATCCGCGACGTTGTACAGCGGCCCACCTTTGGCGTTGCGCCCCATCACATCCAGGGATTCGTTGGTGATACCCCAACCAATCAAAGCATCTGGACGGAAGCAAGGAATGCGCAGCAGCTCACGCCCCGAGGGCATGCCCAGCACACGCACGTCACCGTTGTGACCGCCGCTCCACAAGCCGTAGTAGCTGTCGAGCTCACCGGGCTTCAGGTGAATCGACGACGAAGCCGATGCAGGTGCTGCCGCAGGTGTGGGAGCAGATGCTGCAGGAGTGGCTGCCGGGGCAGCTTTTTCCGTGCACCCCACGACACCAGCCAAACCGGCCAGTGCTGCAGTGTTAAGGAATTTTCGACGGGCCGGTACGGCCTCTTGTTCGGGACGGTTCGATTGACTCATGGCGTTATATCTATGTAGTAAGAAGCCCTCTGGGCCGATATACCCATCAGGGAAACCCCCTAGGGCAAGCGCGAGTGTGCATGACCTTAACTTTTGCACATTGATTCATATCAAATGTATATTCCGCCCCGTCGTAGACACTACGACCTATCCAACGGGGCCCGCGTACTATCGACTTGCATAGCGCGCACTCCGTTTTTGTTGTTCCTTGTCACTTAACTCACTGAAAGACTGATATGCAAAAACTTCCACTTGCCGTAGCAATCTCGGCTGCATTGTTGTTGGCCGCCTGCGGCAAAGAAGCCCCCCAAGCCCAAGCGCCGGCCGCCGAAGCCCCCAAAGTTGAAGCCCCTGCTGCAGAAGCACCCAAGGCCGAAGCACCCGCCGCTGCCGCCGCTGAAGCACCCAAAGCCGAAGCAGAAGCCCCTGCTGCTGCAGAAACCGCCACAGCTGCTGCTCCTGCTGCCGACCCGGCCCTGGGCAAGAGCATTTTTGGCAAGACCTGCGCCCTGTGCCACGCATCTGGCGTTGCTGGTGCCCCTATCCCCGGCAACAAAGACGACTGGGCTGACCGCATTGCGCAAGGCAAGGACACCATGTACAAGCACGCCATTGAAGGCTTTACCGGCGACAAGGGCATGATGCCCGCACGCGGCGGCAACCCCAAACTCACTGACGATGAAGTCAAGGCAGCCGTGGATTACATGGCTGACAAGTAAACCTGTTTAAGTAGCTAAAGGAGAATGCGCCATGGTGAATATGGGCCTACCTGTACACAAAGGACAACTGTCGCGGCGACGTTTTGCGCTGGCGGTACCTTTATTGGGTAGCCTGAGCCTGCTTGCCCCGGTTGCAAGTTGGGCAACAACAGGCCCACAACGCGCTCAACGAGCGCTGATGGGGACGCAAGTAGATATCGTCACCGATGGCGCTTCTGCCGGCCTCCTCCAGGTAGCGATGAATCAGGCTTTTGAGCGCATGCAGGCACTGGAAGCCATGATGAGTCGCTTCCAGCCTCACAGCGTACTGCAGCAGATCAATGCTCAAGCGGGTAAACAGCCCGTCGCCGTACCGCCAGAAATGATGGCTGTGCTACAGCACGCCCAGCATGTCTGGGAGGCAAGCCAAGGAGCTTTTGACCCCACTATCGGTGCCTTGGCTGCCTGGCGTTTTGAACCTGGGCAGCAAGCAATGCCAACGGCAGCACAGATTGCGCGGGCACTGCCCCATATCAATGCACAAAAGCTGCAACTCGATACGCGCAAAAACACGGCTTACCTGACCGATTCGGACATGGCTTTGGACCTGGGTGGTGTTGCCAAGCTGCCTATCTTGGCCGCAGGTCAAGAAGTCTTAAAAGCACACGGCATCAAAAATGCACTCATCAACGGTGGTGGTGACGTTTTGGTGATGGGCCAACTTCAGGATCGCGCATGGCGTATCGGTGTCCGCGACCCACGCCAGCCCGAAAAACTGCTTGGCACGATCGCTGCCGAAGGGCAAGCCGTCGTGGCCTCCTCCGGGGACTACGAACGCTATTTTGAGCGCGACGGCCAACGCTATCACCACGTCCTCAACCCCCATACCGGCTGGCCGACCACCCAGGTGCATGGCGTAGCCTTGTTGGCGCGTGATATTGCCCAGGTAAATGGTTGGGGTACCGCACTCATGGTGCAAGGCCCCGCTGCTGCACCCGCATGGAGCGCCCAACATGGCGACGTCGGCCTGATGCTGGCAGCGCAAGATGGGCAGATCTGGAGCAATACCTCTATGCAACAAGCGCTGCAAAACGCCTAAATTTTTAATAAAAACAGGCTCTAGCCCTTACTGGGTAAGCATTAGCAGCTATAAAAAAAGCCATCCCCAAGGATGGCTTTTTTGCATCTACAACCCTTTATGCCAAGGTGGCAATAGCCGCATTAAAGCTCGCACTGGGGCGCATGACGCTATCGAGCTTGGCCAGATCCGGCTGGTAGTAACCACCGATATCTGCCGCTTTACCTTGCACCGCTACCAACTCGGCAACAATCTTGGCTTCGTTTTCTGTCAGTGCTTTGGCCAAGGGCGCAAACTTGGCAGCTAGGCCAGCGTCTTCGGTTTGCTCTGCCAAGGCTTGTGCCCAGTACATCGTCAGATAGAACTGGCTGCCCCGGTTGTCAATCTGGCCGACCCGGCGGGCAGGAGACTTGTTCTCATCGAGCAACTTACCCGTGGCCAAATCCAGGGTTTTTGCCAGTAGCTTGGCCTGGGCATTGTTGCTCTTGAGCCCCAAGTCCTCCAGAGAAACGGCCAGTGCCAAGAATTCACCCAGGGAATCCCAGCGCAGATAGTTCTCTTCCAGCAACTGCTGCACGTGCTTAGGTGCAGAGCCGCCAGCACCGGTTTCGTACATGCCGCCACCAGCCATCAGCGGCACGATGGAGAGCATCTTTGCGCTGGTGCCCAGTTCCATAATCGGGAACAGGTCAGTCAGGTAATCACGCAGGATATTGCCGGTCACCGAAATCGTATCCAGGCCACGCACCACGCGCTCCAGCGTATAGCGCATTGCACGCACTTGGCTCATGATTTGGATATTCAGCCCCGTGGTGTCGTAGTCCTTGAGGTATTTCTCTACCTTTTTAATCAACTCGGCTTCGTGCGGGCGATAGGGATCCAGCCAGAACACTGCAGGGGTATTGGAGTTACGCGCACGGTTCACAGCCAGTTTTACCCAATCACGCACCGGAGCATCCTTGACCTGGCACATGCGCCAAATATCACCCGCTTCCACGTCTTGCGAAAGCAATACCTCGCCGGTAGCAATATCGACGATATTGGCAACACCATCTTCGGCAATTTCGAAGGTCTTGTCGTGGCTACCGTATTCCTCGGCTTTTTGCGCCATCAGGCCCACGTTGGGCACCGTGCCCATGGTGCGGGGGTCAAAGTTACCGTTCCATTTGCAGAAGTTGATCATCTCCTGGTAGATACGGGCAAACGTCGACTCGGGCATCACGGCCTTGCAGTCGTACGGCTTGCCGTCCGAACCCCACATTTTGCCGCCCTGACGAATCATGGCAGGCATGGACGCATCCACGATGATGTCGTTGGGCGAGTGGAAGTTGGTAATCCCCTTGGCAGAATCAACCATGGCCAGCTCAGGACGGTGCTCATGGCAAGCGTGCAAGTCTTCAATGATTTCTTCACGCAGCGACGTGGGCAGTTCTTGAATTTTTTCGTACAAGGTGGCCATACCGTTGTTGACGTTGATACCCAACTCATCAAACAGCTTGCCGTGCTTGGCAAAGGCTTCCTTGTAGTAAATCTTGACGCAATGGCCAAACACAATGGGGTGCGAGACCTTCATCATGGTGGCTTTCACGTGCAGGGAGAACAAGATACCTGCCTCCTTGCAATCTTCTAGCTCACGTTCGTAAAACTCGCACAGCGCTTTTTTACTCATGAACATGGAATCAATAATTTCGCCGTCAAGCAGCTTGACCTTTTCCTTTAGGACAATGGTTTTGCCCGATTTGGTCTCCAACACCATTTTCACATCGCGTGCTTTATCCAAAGTGATGGACTTTTCACCATGGTAGAAATCGCCTTCGTGCATATGCGAGACATGGGTTTGTGACCACTGCTTCCACTCGCCCATGCTGTGGGGGTTCTTCTTGGCGAAATTTTTCACGGCAGCAGGTGCGCGGCGATCGGAGTTGCCTTCCCGCAGCACGGGGTTTACTGCAGAGCCTAGGCACTTGGCATAGCGCTCTTTAATTTCCTTCTCGGCATCCGTCGTCGGGTTTTCTGGGTAGCTGGGAATGTTGTAGCCCTTGCCCTGCAGCTCTTTGATTGCAGCCACCAACTGGGCCACCGAAGCGCTGATGTTCGGCAGCTTGATGATGTTGGCATCAGGATCTAGGGTTTTTTGCCCCAGTTCAGCCAAGGTATTGGGCACGCGCTGCTCAGGCGTCAAACACTCAGGGAAAGCACCCAGGATACGGGTAGCCACAGAAATATCACTGGTTTGTACCTGAACACCAGCAGTAGCGGCAAAAGCCTGTACTACAGGCAGGAAGGCACTGGTAGCCAGGCGGGGGGCCTCATCCGTGAGGGTATAGATGATGGTCGATTGCTGTGTTGTCATCGCTTGCTTTTGCTCTATAAGTTGCTGTAAATCAAGGCGCATTTTTTTGAACGCGCCCACCCGGGAGGTGCCATATCTTTGTTATCCAGCCTCGGCTTATGGCCTGGCTGTATTTCACATAAGTGCAGGTCACTACCACAATACAAAATTCTAACCGCTACAACCCGTTTTGCCTAACTCTTATAGAAGACTTTCGGGTCGCTTCACTGTCCATACTGCACCAGCCTTGCCTACTGTGCCAAGATAGCTGCGCCAACCATCTTGCCTCCCTGAACTTTTTCCATATTTCTAGCCCCAAGGCCCACCATGCCCTCCTTCGCAGAAAAAACAGACGCACAGTGGCACTCCGAACTTGCCAGCGCCCAAGATACCGAACCACTGGCCTACCAAGTCACCCGTCACGCACATACCGAGCCACCGTTTACGGGCAAGTACCTCGATCACTGGCTCTCTGGACAATACGCCTGTGTGTGCTGTGGCGCCCCCTTGTTTTCCGCAGGTACCAAGTTCGACGCTGGCTGCGGCTGGCCCAGCTTCAGCCAAGCCATCCCTGGTGCTATCACAGAAGTCGCCGATTTCAGCCATCACATGCAACGCATTGAGACCATCTGCAGCCAATGCGCTGCCCACTTGGGCCATGTCTTCCCTGATGGCCCTCAGCCCTTGGGTCTGCGCTACTGCATCAACTCAGCAGCTTTGCGTTTTGTTAAAGACCCGGATACCACGCCAGCACAACCCTAAGTGCGCGCACTTAAAATATCCCACCGCCTCGCCTACAGAAAATGGCTGGCATCGGAAAAGAAGATTCATCGCTACCGCCCAATCATGAAATTACTGATCGATTTTTTCCCTATCGTCTTATTCTTTATCGTATTTAAAGTATGGGGCATTTATCCAGCCACTGGCGTAGCCATCGTCGCCACTGTCATCCAAATTGCGTACCTGCGCTTTAAATTTGGCAAAGTAGAACCCATGCAGTGGATCAGCCTAGGCATCATCGTCGTGTTTGGCGGCGCCACCCTCTTGGCGCAGGATGAAAGCTTTATCAAATGGAAACCCAGCGTCTTGTATTGGCTAATGGCTGCTACTCTGCTGATTGGCCAAGTTTTCTTAAAAAAGAACTTTATTCAGTCCCTGATGGGCTCGCAAATCCAACTGCCACATCACGCATGGACAACCCTCAATTGGGGCTGGTGCGGGTTTTTCACGGTCATGGGCGCATTGAATATTTGGATTGCTTACCATTTTGATACCGACACTTGGGTCAATTTCAAAATGTTCGGTGGGCTTGGATTGATGCTGCTTTTCATCTTTGCCCAGGCCCTCTACATGAGCCGCTTCATGCAAGACAAACCCAAGGAATAACCATGACTCTCCCCCATTCCGTCACCGCAGCCGCGCTAGATGCCGCATTGCGCGAAAAATTCACCCCCTCGCACTTGGAAGTGATCGACGAAAGCTACCTACACGACGGCCACCCCGGTGCCAATGGCACAGGGTTTGGCACCCACTTCCGTGTGCGTATCGCATGCCCTGCTTTTACAAATCTCAACAAAGTGGCGCGTCACCGTGCCGTGTACGATTGTCTGCGTCCTTTTTTTTGATTTAGGATTGCACGCTTTGGCCATTGAAGCCTAATTCTTTTCCCCATTCCCTCGACTATTCACTGCAAAATTATTTATGCAAAAAAAACTCCTGGCCCAAACTCTGAGCGCCTTCATTATTGGTACCGCAGCCCTGGGTGCCCAAGCACAAAACGTAGCCGTTGTCAACGGGAAACCTATCCCCGTGGAACGCCTGCAATTGCTCAAACAGCAAATTGAAGAACGCAGTGGCCGAGAACTCCCTCAAGAGATGGAAGCACAACTCAAAGAGGAAGTCATTGCCCGTGAAATTTTCATGCAGGAAGCTGCTCGCCGTGGCTTGGATAAAACCAAGGATTTCAAGCAAAACATGGAAATGGCCCGGCAAACTATTTTGATCCGAGAGCTGTTTGTCGACTTCGAGAAGAGCAATCCCATCAGCGATGCTGAAATCAAGGCAGAATACGATAAATTTATTGCAGGAAATAGTGGCAAGGAATATAAAACCAGCCATATTCTTCTAGAGGACGAAGCCGCGGCCAATAAATTGCTGGCCGACCTCAAGAGCGGCAAGCAAAAATTTGCTGACGCTGCCAAGAAACTCTCCAAGGACCCTGGTTCTGCAGCGCTCAATGGCGATCTGGGTTGGGCAAGTGCCAACAGCTATGTCCCCGAATTCAGCGAAGCCATGACCAGTCTGAAAAAGGGCGAAATGACCAGCGCCCCCGTCAAAAGCCCCTTCGGCTGGCATATTATCCGTTTGGAAGACGTGCGTGACGCCAAAGCTCCCCCTTCTTTAGAAGAAGTTCAGCCCCAAATCAAACAGGCCTTGGAACAGCAGAAAATGACAAAATTCCAAGAGGAATTGCGTGAAAAAGCCAAAATACAATAAATCTGTTTAAATCAAAAAAGGGCTTGCTTCCCAAGAAGCAAGCCCTTTTTTATCGACCAGAGTACAAATTAATTCTGCGTGCTACTCTCGACCACCATATCCAACTCATACACATAGCGCGAGGCGTCAGCTGGTGCATGCTGGTTGGTAAAGCGCTTCAAACGTAGGATACTACGCACACCGGGCTCATGCACATAGCCATCGATAGCATCATAGAAATTTTCCCACGACCCTACTTCTTTTTTTTAGACCCTGGGCATCGTAGACTACCTTACGCACTTGCAGGCAACGCGCTTGCGGCTGCAGCGGGTGGGAACATGGTTTATCTTGCGCAGCTACTTCGAGAAACACAATATCCGGTTTGCCATAAATAGCTTCGGATTTAACCGTACCGTCCAACAGCCATGATTGCTGATTGGCAAACACTATTTTTATCTGGGCAGGATCACCTGCAATAAACTGCCACGTTTGTGCCTGGGGCAATTGCTGGGCTAGTTTATGTTCTAGTTGCATCCCTTGCTGATCCGGACACGCCATCATGGTAGAAGCCAGCGGTTGAATATTTAAATTACTTGCGTTCTGCGCATAACGCCCCAGCAGGGTATTGCACAAGCCCTGGACGTTAACGTTATTATTCGTCAAAAAATTCAATACCAATTTATTAGCAGCCGGTTGCAGTGGTGCACTACCGGGGCCCGTCACGGCAACCAACCGCCACGTGTAGTTTTGCAAATCAGGGGCAACAACCATATTCTGTTCACCAGGCGCAGAAGACGGTAGCAGCGTCCCCGAGCAGCCCGCCAAAGCCAGGACGGCTGCTCCACAAAAAATTTTGGTCATCCGATACATAGGCATATCTTTACTTTAAATTAACGTGGAGCATAGACCGTATTGCCACCTTAAAGTTCACACTTATTCACGCCAATGTTCAGCCACCCACTGCGCCGGGCGAATAAACCGAAAGCGCCGATTGCGTCGGCCTGCCAATGCATCTGGTGGATTGCATTCCCCATGAAAAATCACGATACGGGCATCCTGCGGTACAAATGGCGCCTTCCAGTAGTTGCTGGGCCAGGTCGGAATGCAGTGGTATTTAAAGCTTGGGCACCATGCAGCAGGCCAATATTGCAACTTACCTTGTTTATGCAGCACATCGGATAAATACGCCTGTTCGTTTCTAAACTGCTGGCGTATTTCTTCAAAATGGGTGCGAAAATATTCCAAGACATCAGGGTGTGCCCCCAGCTCAAACCGGTACACAGAAGAGTTTCCAGTAATACGCCAAGGCCGCTTATGGTCGTGAATAATGAGAAATTCACCAGGGTAGGTAAAAAACTCATCCAAGGGCCCGGTCACCACAACGTCAACGTCTAAAAACAAGGCCGTGCCACGCAGACCATGCAGGTCTGCTGCAAACGTCGTGAGCTTGGTCCAGCCGCGCTCCGGAATACCTGCAGGCAACGCCAAAGAAGGAATCGGCAAGCACTGCACTTCTGGGCGGATACCCTCGGCATCATCGGTGAGGCAAACAAAATTAAACGCCCCTTGCAAATGACGGCGCACCATCGCGTAGAGGCGGTTGACGTACTCCGGGCCGTATTTCTTGCCCCATTTCATGCACAGAATATGACGCTGGGGCGGCGCTGCAGCAGGCATCCCCATGGCTTAGCCGTGCGCCTTTTTAACCGATTTGGGCGAAGCCTTCTTCGCCCGCTTGATGCTGCCACCGGCTGTCAGGCGCTGGTTACCGAGCACACGCACTTGTTTGACTTCCGGTTTGGTGCCCGGACGGCCAAATTTCAGCAATTTCACATCGCGCGGGCCGGCTTTGCGGTCTTCATCCAAGGTTTTGGTTTTTTCAGGCAGTGGACGCCATAGCACAAGCAGTTTGCCAATGTGCTGGATGGGGGCGGCGTTCAATTGCTCGCAGAGCAGTTGGTAAATGGTCTCACGCTGGGCACGGTCGTCACCAAACACCCGAACCTTGATCAGGCCGTGAGCGTTCAATGCAGCGTCGATTTCTTTTTGGACGCCGGGGGTAAGGCCGTCGGCACCAATCAAGACCACAGGAGAGAGATAGTGCGCCTGGGCGCGGTGTTCCCGGCGCTGGGCGGGGGTCAATTCAATTTGAGGCATACGCGTATTATCAAGTCTGTAAGAATTTTGCGATGAAGATGCAAACCAAAAGCAAGAAAGTTAACAAGGCATGGCTGCACCAGCACGTCAACGACCCCTACGTGCAGGCTGCCCAGAAGGAGGGCTACCGCGCCCGCGCTGCCTACAAACTCAAGGAAATTGACGAAACCTTTCGCCTGATTGCCCCCGGCCAGGTCGTTGTCGACTTGGGCTGCGCACCTGGTGCCTGGAGCCAATACCTGCGCCGCACCATGGCGCCACAAGGAGCGGCGACAGGGCAGCTCAACGGCACAATTATTTCCCTGGACCTGCTGCCAATGGAGCCTATCGAAGGCGTGCACTATATCCAGGGCGACTTTCGCGATGACAGCGTGCTCGCCGCCATCGAAACGGTGCTGCAGGGGCGCAAGGTCGACGTCGTCGTCTCGGACATGGCGCCCAACCTGAGTGGTCACAGCAGCACCGATGCAGCCCGCATCACCCACCTGATTGAGCTGGCCGTTGACTTTGCCAGCCAACACCTCCAACCCACCGGTGCCTTGGTCACCAAGGTCTTTCACGGCCCAGGCTATGACGAGTTGGTGCAACTGTTTCGTGCACATTTCCAGCAGGTCAAGCCATTGAAGCCGCAATCCTCGCGCCCCAAATCAGCGGAAACTTTCCTGATTGGGCGCACCCTCAAGCAGGCTTAAACCCAAGCTATCCCCCCGATTGGCACAAGCTTGCTACTGGGGTAGCTTGAAAAGCCTAGAATCTTCCCCACGTGCGCTAGACGCGCTTTTGTGCTTTTTTCTGTCCATCCTTTTCTGGAGCCTCCGCTTGAACAATCAGTGGTTTTCAAAAATTGCCGTCTGGCTGGTCGTAGCCATGGTGCTGTTTACCGTATTCAAGCAATTTGATACGCGCACTACCGTGGGTGCCGGCTACGTTGGGTATTCGGACTTCTTGAATGAAGTCCATAACAACCGCATCAAAAGCGCCACCATCCAAGAAAGCCCGGGCGGCACCGAGATCGTGGCCTTTACCACCGATGACCGGCGCATTCGCACCACGGCCACCTACTTGGACCGTGGCCTGGTAGGCGACCTGATTAACAACAACGTCAAGTTTGACGTCAAACCCCGCGAAGAAGGTTCCTTCCTCCTGAGCCTGCTCATCAGTCTGGGGCCCCATGCTGCTGTTGATTGGCGTGTGGGTGTACTTCATGCGCCAGATGCAAGGCGGCGGCAAGGGTGGTGCATTCAGCTTTGGCAAGTCCAAGGCGCGCATGCTCGATGAAAACAACAACACCGTCACCTTTGCCGACGTGGCCGGCTGCGACGAGGCCAAGGAAGAAGTCAAGGAAGTGGTGGACTTCCTCAAAGACCCAAGCAAGTTCCACAAGCTCGGTGGCCGTATTCCCCGGGGCCTGCTCCTGGTGGGCCCGCCCGGCACCGGTAAAACCTTGCTGGCCAAGTCGATTGCTGGTGAGGCCAAGGTGCCGTTCTTCAGTATTTCCGGTTCGGACTTTGTCGAGATGTTCGTGGGCGTAGGCGCAGCGCGGGTGCGTGACATGTTTGAAAACGCCAAAAAGAACTCACCCTGCATCATCTTCATTGACGAGATTGACGCCGTAGGCCGTCAGCGCGGTGCCGGTATGGGCGGTGGTAACGACGAGCGCGAGCAAACCCTCAACCAAATGCTGGTGGAGATGGACGGCTTTGAAACCAACCAAGGCGTGATTGTTGTCGCGGCCACCAACCGCCCCGACATTTTGGACGCCGCCCTGCTGCGCCCAGGCCGCTTTGACCGCCAGGTCTACGTCACGCTGCCGGACATCCGGGGCCGTGAGCAAATCCTGGGCGTACACATGCGCAAGATTCCGGTGAGCCAAGACGTCAAGCCCTCCATCATTGCCCGGGGTACCCCCGGCATGAGCGGTGCCGACCTGGCCAACCTGTGCAACGAAGCTGCGCTGATGGCCGCCCGCCGCAATGCCCGCATGGTAGAGATGGAAGACTTTGAGAAAGCCAAAGACAAAATCATCATGGGCCCCGAGCGCAAGAGCATGGTCATGCCCGAGGAAGAGCGGCGCAACACCGCCTACCACGAAGCAGGCCACGCCCTGATTGGCCGCCTGCTGCCCAAGTGCGATCCAGTGCACAAGGTCACCATCATCCCGCGTGGCCGCGCCCTGGGCGTGACCATGAGCCTGCCGGAAAAAGACCGCTATTCCTACGACAAGGAATACATGCTCAACCAAATTGCCATGCTGTTTGGTGGCCGCATTGCCGAAGAAGTCTTCATGCACCAAATGACCACCGGTGCCAGTAACGACTTTGAACGCGCCACGCAAATTGCCCGCGACATGGTGACCCGCTACGGCATGACCGACGCCCTGGGCCCCATGGTGTACGCCGAGCAAGAGGGCGAGCCCTTCCTGGGCCGCAGCATGAGCAAGTCCAGCAACATCAGCGAAGAGACCATGCAAAAGGTTGACGCCGAGGTGCGCCGCATCATTGACGAGCAGTACACCCTGGCACGCAAGCTGATCGAGGACAACGCCGACAAGATGCACGCCATGGCCAAGGCCATGTTGGAGTGGGAAACCATCGACATGGAGCAGCTTGACGCCATCATGGCCGGTGAAGAGCCTCAGCCCCCCAAGGACTGGGCGCCCCGCGCCAAGCCTGCATCGCCCGATGAAGGCAATAACTCCTCGGGCGGTAGCGGCGCTATCAAGCCGGACCCCGCACCCAGCGCAGCCTAACTGCCCCTGGTTGTTGTTTCCACGGAGCCTGCGGGCTCCGTTGGTTTATCTGCCCACTGCACACCTCCCATGTCCCCTGTTTGGCAAACCACCCGCTTTCGCTTAGACCTCAGCCGCCCCCTGGTGATGGGCATCGTCAACAACACCCCGGATTCGTTTTCTGACGGCGGGCAGCACTACAGCATCGACGCTGCCCTGGCGCATGCGCAAAAGCTGCTGGACGAAGGGGCCCACATCCTCGATATTGGCGGCGAATCCACCCGCCCCGGTTCCCCCCCGGTACCCGAGCAGGAAGAGCTGGCCCGGGTAGTACCCTTGGTACGCGCCTTGGCACCGCTGGGCGTGCCACTTTCGGTGGACACCAACAAGCCTGCCGTAATGCAAGCCGTGCTGGATGCGGGCGCAGACATCATCAACGACGTCTGGGCGCTGCGCCGCCCCGGTGCTATCCAGGTAGTGGCCAGCCATCCCCAGTGTGGGGTGTGCCTGATGCACATGCACCAAACCCCGCTGGACATGCAAACCAGCCCCATGGTGGGTGACCCCCTGCCCCCTGTTCTACAACTTTTGCAGCAGCAGACGCAGGCCCTGCTTGGGCTAGGGGTTGATTCTTCGCGGATTGTGTGGGACTACGGCATTGGCTTTGGCAAAACCGTGGCACAAAACTTTGCACTCCTGGCCCGCCAGCGCGAACTGCTCGCCCTAGACTTTCCGCTCCTGGCCGGGTGGTCACGCAAAAGTGCCTTGGGGCAGGTTACCGGCCTGCCGGTAGCGCAGCGCCTGGTGCCCAGTGTTACCGCAGTCGTCTTGGCCGTGGAGCGCGGCGCCCGTATCGTGCGGGTGCATGACGTTGCGGCTACGGTCTCGGCCCTGGCCGTCTGGCAAGCCATGCAGGACAACGGCTAAGCGATAGCACCCTCCCCCTCCCCCTCTCCAACTCCATTTCCTCTCTATCTCACCTTCTTATGGCACGTAGATTTTTTGGCACCGATGGCATCCGTGGCACCGTCGGGCAAGCGCCCATTACGCCAGATTTTGTTTTGCGCCTGGGCCATGCCGTGGGCCGGGTGCTCAAGCGCAGCCACGACAAGCCCCTGGTGCTGATTGGCAAGGACACGCGTATCTCCGGCTATATGCTCGAAGCCGCTTTGGAAGCCGGCTTGAACTCTGCCGGGGCCAGCGTCATGCTGCTGGGGCCACTGCCCACCCCGGGGGTGGCCTACCTCACCCGCGCCCAACGGGCGCAACTGGGCATCGTCATCAGTGCCAGCCACAACCCGTATCCAGACAACGGCATCAAATTCTTCAGCGCCCAAGGCACCAAGCTGCCCGACGACTGGGAAGAAGCTGTAGAAGCGGCCATGCAGGAAGAGCCGCAATGGGTGGCAGCGGCTGACCTGGGCAAGGCCCAGCGCCTGGACGATGCGGCCGGGCGCTATATCGAGTTTTGCAAAAGCACTTTTGCCAACGACCTGTCCCTGCACGGGCTAAAAATCGTGGTCGACGCAGCCCATGGCGCGGCCTACCACATTGCGCCCAAGGTGTTCCACGAGCTGGGGGCCGACGTGATGGCCATTGGCTGCCAGCCCAATGGCCTGAACATCAATGACCAAGTAGGTGCCACCCACCCCGAAGCCCTGGCCCTGGCCGTGCGGGCCAACCATGCAGACTACGGCGTGGCCCTCGATGGTGATGCCGACCGCCTGCTCATGGTCGATGCCCAGGGGCGCATTTACAACGGCGATGAATTGCTCTACCTCATGGTGCAAGAGCGCTTGCAGCACGGCCACAGCGTGCCGGGCGTAGTAGGCACCTTGATGACCAATATGGCGGTAGAGCTGGCCCTGCAACAACAAGGTGTGCCCTTTGTCCGCGCCAAAGTGGGCGACCGCTACGTGCTGGAACAACTGCACGCCCACGGCTGGCAGTTGGGCGGCGAAGGCTCGGGCCACCTGCTGGCGCTGGACAAGCACTCTACGGGCGATGGCCTGATCAGCGCCCTGCAGGTGCTACAAGCCTGCGTGCGCAGCGGCAAGACCCTGGCACAGTTGCTCAGCCACCTCACCTTGTTCCCGCAAGAGCTGCTGAACGTGCGCCTGCGCCCGGACGCCGACTGGCGCAGCAACACAGCCCTGCAAGCAGCGCAGCAGCAAGCCGAAGCAGCCCTGGTCGGACAAGGCCGGGTGCTGATTCGCGCCAGCGGTACCGAGCCGCTGCTGCGCATCATGGTGGAAGCGCAGGACGCTGCCCTGGCACGGCACTGGGCCCAACGCCTGGCCGACTGCGTACAGTCTTGATACGCATCAAATACACGGAATTTGACGTAAAGCAAGGCCCAAGCCGGCGCTGCTCCTGACAATACCTGCCGTTATGCTGGCCTTTGCCCCCTCCTCCCATACCACCCACACCTACCGCCGTCGCCGCTGGGGCGCGGTGTGGGCTGTGCTGGCGCTGTGCATGCAGCTGTGGGCGGGGCAGGTCAGCGCTGCACATTTTGGTAGCGCACTGGTCGATGGCCTATGGCGCAGCGACGTCTGCCGCAGCAGCGCCAGCACCACCACAGAAACGCACACCCTGCAGGCCCTGTGCATTACCGAGCATTGCCCCAGCTGCAGTGCCTTGGGGTATACCCCTTTCCCTGCGGCAACGCCTACGCCATGGCAGGCCAATGCAGGCACTGGTGAGCAGGCGCTTACCGCCGCACACCACCCCCATAACGGCTCTGAACGCCTGCGTCCCCCCGCCCAGGCGCCCCCGACCGGGCAGTTGATGGCCCTGGCAGCGGCTACCCTTGCTGCCGTTTGAATGACTCTTTCATACCTCCAGCCCGCTTTGGCTGGAGGTTTTTTTATGCTCTTTGCGGAAGATGCTTTTTTCAGGCCAGTTGCAGACGCTGGCGGGCTGCTTGGTATTCGCGCTGCAGTTGGGCGACCAGATCGGCTGTGGGCTGGATTTTGTCAATCGCGCCAATGCCTTGGCCACAGCCCCAGATGTCTTTCCAAGCCTTGGCAGCGGCATTGCCTCCAAAATTCATCTTGCTGGGGTCGGCCTCGGGCAGGTTGTCTGGGTCCAAGCCTGCTGCGCGGATCGACGGGGCCATGTAGTTACCGTGCACGCCGGTAAAGAGGTTGCTGTAGACGATGTCGTCAGAAGTGCAATCCACAATCGCCTGCTTGTACGCCTCGCTGGCCCGCGCTTCTGGCGTGGCGATGAAGGCCGAGCCCATATAGGCAAAGTCTGCCCCCATGGCCTGAGCCGCCAAGATCGCGCCACCCGAGGCAATCGCGCCCGACAGGGCCAAGGGGCCATCAAACCATTGGCGAATTTCCTGCACCAGGGCAAACGGGCTTTTGCTGCCGGCATGGCCACCGGCACCGGCGGCCACGGCAATCAGGCCATCGGCACCCTTTTCCATGGCCTTATGGGCAAATTTGTTGTTGATGACGTCGTGCAGCACCACACCACCCCAGCTGTGTACGCCTTGGTTCACGTCCTCGCGCGCGCCCAGGCTGGTGATGACCAGGGGCACCTTGTACTTGGCGCACACCTGCATGTCCTGCTCCAGCCGGTCGTTGCTTTTATGCACGATTTGGTTGATGGCAAAGGGAGCAGCAGGCTGCTCAGGATGGGCAGCATTCCAGGCGGCCAGGGTTTCGGTGATTTCCGCCAGCCAGTCATCGAGCTGCGCGGCCGGGCGGGCGTTGAGCGCGGGCATGGAGCCGACAATGCCCGCCTTGCACTGGGCAATCACCAATTGGGGGTTGCTGATGATGAACAGGGGCGAGCCAATCACCGGTAAACGCAGGTTGTTAAAAATGGCTGGGAGGCGGGACATGGCAATCTCCTTTAAGAAAAAATAATAGCTGTTCGCGCTTGCCACTACTCGTTTTCAGATATCAAAGTATCTAAAACCCAAGCAATACAAGCGCTAACAGCTATGGTTTTAGTTTAAAACGCGTCCAATGGCAGGGCGCAAGCGCTTTCACCGCCGGTGCACACGGCATGTGCCAGGCCGGGCACCCGGGTCAGGATGTGCTCGGCATAAAACTGGGCGGTGGTGATCTTGGCCTGCATGAAGGCCACATCGTCACCAGCAGCCAGCTTGTCCTGCGCCACCAGCAGGGCGCGGCCCATTTGCCAGCCGGCCACCAAGTTACCCGCCAGCATCAAATACGGGACGCTGCCGGCATACACCGCGTTGGGCGACGCCTTGGCTTTACCGGCGACAAAGTCCACGGCCTGCAAGAAGGCTTCCCGCGCCGTTTGCAGGTGCTTGGCCATCGACAGGGCCGCTGCCGTGCCACTGGCTTGCAGGGCCTGCTCGGTTTGGGCAATTTGCCCAGCCAGGGCGCGGGCGGTCTCGCCACCATCGCGGGCGGTTTTACGGCCTACCAGGTCGTTGGCCTGGATGGCGGTGGTGCCTTCATAGATGGTCAAAATCTTGGCATCGCGGTAGTACTGGGCCGCGCCGGTTTCTTCGATAAAGCCCATGCCGCCGTGTACCTGCACGCCCAGGCTGGTGACTTCCAGGCTCATCTCCGTGCTAAAGCCTTTGACCAGGGGCACCATGAATTCATAGAAGGTGGCGTTGGCCTGGCGCACGCTGGCATCGGGGTGGTGGTGGGCCGCGTCGTAAGCTGCAGCTGCCGTACTGGCCATGGCTCGGCAGGCTTCGGTGGTGGCGCGCATGGTCATCAGCATGCGGCGCACGTCGGGGTGGTGGATGATGGCGGCAGCACCCGGCACGCTGCCATCGACGGGGCGGCTTTGTACGCGGTCACGGGCGTATTGCACGGCGCGTTGGTAGGCACGCTCGGCCACGGCCAGACCTTGCACACCCACGCCGTAGCGAGCGGCATTCATCATGATGAACATGTATTCCAGCCCACGGTTTTCTTCGCCCACCAGGTAGCCAATGGCGCCGCCGTGGTCGCCAAACTGCAGCACCGCCGTGGGGCTGGCCTTGATGCCCATTTTGTGCTCGATGCTGACGCAATGCACATCGTTGCGCGCGCCCAGGCTGCCGTCGGCGTTCACCAGGAATTTGGGCACGACAAACAGGCTGATGCCTTTCACCCCTTCCGGCGCGCCCGCCACGCGGGCCAGCACCAGGTGGACGATGTTCTCGGCCATATCGTGCTCACCATAGGTGATGAAGATTTTGGTACCGGCGATTTTGTAGCTGCCATCGGGCTGGGGGTCGGCCTTGGTGCGCACCAGGGACAGGTCGGAGCCAGCCTGCGGCTCGGTCAAATTCATGGTGCCCGTCCATTGGCCAGACACCAGTTTTTCCAGATAGGTGGCTTTAAGTTGATCGCTGCCGGCAGTCAGCAGCGCTTCAATGGCGCCATCGGTCAGCAGCGGGCACAGGGCAAAGCTCAAGTTAGCGCTGTTGATCATTTCCAGGCACGCTGCGCCAATGGTTTTGGGCAGGCCCTGGCCGCCAAAGTCCACGGGGTGCTGCAAGCCTTGCCAGCCGCCTTCGGTAAATTGGGCAAATGCTTCTTTAAAACCGGCGGTGGTGGTCACCGTGCCGTTGGCAAAGCTGGAGGGGTGCAGGTCGCCGGGGATGTTCAGCGGCTCAATCACGCCTTCGCACAGCTTGGCGCATTCTTCTAAAACGGCTTGGGCTGTTTCCAGGCCGGCATCTTCAAAACCGGGAATTTGGGCGACTTGTTCGATGTTGGCCAGGTGCTCCATGGCAAACAACATGTCTTTGATGGGGGCAGTAAAGCTCATGGTGGTAACAGTTAGTGGGTGAAAAAAGGGTGAAGTTAAAAAACCATCACTGGTTGCACCCACGCCCCCAAAAACCGTCCATGCGCCCCCGAACTTTTTTTATTGGGCTGGTGGCCGGTACATCAAATACAGGTCTGTTTCCTCGCGCTGTAGGCGCTCAACCAGAACCTGGCCCAATTCATCCAGGGTGCGGATCAATTGGTCAAAATTAATGTTTTGCGCAGGGGTGTTGGTGTAACCATCAACAAAATCCAGAACCGCCTTGCCAATACTGTCCATTTCCTTTTTGTATCCGGAAATAGCGCGGTAACGCTCGGGGTCTGTTTTAAAGCACTGGCGCAAATACACGTACAGCTTGACGGTCTCGGTGAGCAAATGCTCCACCAAGAGCGAACGAAACTCCTGCAGGCGCTGCTGGATGGTTTCCGTATCGCGTGCCAAAGCCGCCCGCCGCGCACGCCGGTGCAAGGAAAAAAGCCGACGGTGGTCTTTTAAAAAGCGCTCGATCAGCGCTGCGTCATAACCAATCGTGGGGTGGGAAGTGCCTGACATGCGATAAGAACGAAGATGTAACGGCGGCAATGCTGACCCCAGGCCCCGCCCAGGGCCAGCATTGATGAACCGGCAATTGTCAGGCCGCTTGCTTACAGGGCCTTAACAAGCTCAGGCACGGCGGTGAACAAGTCCGCTTCCAGCCCGTAATCGGCCACGGAGAAGATGGGTGCTTCCGGGTCTTTGTTGATGGCAACAATGACCTTGGAATCCTTCATCCCGGCCAAGTGCTGGATGGCACCGGAGATACCCACGGCCACGTACAGCTGGGGGGCAACGATCTTGCCGGTCTGGCCCACTTGCAGGTCGTTGGGAGCGTAGCCCGCATCGACGGCTGCGCGGGATGCACCCACAGCAGCGCCCAGTTTGTCGGCCAGGGGGGTGATGACTTCCTCGAACTTCTCGGCGCTGCCCAGGGCGCGGCCACCGGAGACGATGATCTTGGCAGCCGTGAGTTCCGGGCGGTCGCTCTTGGAGAGTTCGCGACCCACAAAGCTGCTCTTGCCGCTGTCTGCAGCAGCGGCCACGGTTTCCACCGCTGCGCTGCCACCGGTAGCAGCGGCGGCATCAAAGCCGGTACCACGCACGGTGATGACCTTGACGGCATCGCCCGATTGCACGGTGGCAATGGCGTTACCAGCGTAGATGGGGCGCTCGAAGGTGTCGGCGCTCACCACCTTGGTGATGTCGGAAATCTGCGCCACGTCCAGCTTGGCGGCTACGCGCGGGGCAGCGTTTTTACCGCTGGCAGTAGCCGGAAACAGGATATGGCTATAGCCACCGGCCACGGCCAGCACCTGGGCTGCCAGGTTTTCGGCCAGGCCATCTTTCAAGGCGGCGCCATCGGCGTGCAGCACCTTGGCCACGCCAGCGATTTGGGCTGCGGCAGCTGCGGCAGCTGCGGCGTTTTCACCGGCCACCAGCACGTGCACGTCACCACCGCAAGCAGCGGCAGCGGTCACGGCGTTCAAGGTTGCGCTCTTCAAGGAGGCGTTGTCGTGTTCAGCAATAACAAGTGCGGTCATGTCCATATCCTCCTTAGATCACCTTGGCTTCGTTTTTCAGCTTGTCCACCAGGGCGGCTACGTCGGGCACCTTCACACCGGCTTGGCGGCCAGCAGGTTCGGCCACTTTGAGGGTCTTCAGGCGCGGGCTGACGTCCACACCCAGGTCTTCCGGAGTGACGTTTTCCAGCGGTTTTTTCTTTGCCTTCATGATGTTGGGCAACGTCACATAGCGCGGCTCGTTCAGGCGCAGGTCGGTGGTCACTACGGCAGGCAGGGCCAGGGCCAGGGTTTCCATACCGCCGTCCACTTCACGGGTTACGGTCGCTTTACCGTCGGCCACTTCCACTTTGGAAGCAAAGGTAGCCTGGGGGAGATCTGCCAGCGCAGCCAGCATCTGGCCGGTTTGGTTGGCATCGTCATCAATGGCTTGCTTGCCCAGGATGACCAGGCCGGGTTGTTCTTTATCCACCAGGGCCTTGAGCAGCTTGGCTACGGCCAGGGGCTGCAGCTCAGCATCGGTTTGCACCAAAATAGCGCGGTCTGCGCCAATGGCCATGGCCGTGCGCAGGGTTTCCTGGCACTGGGCAACACCGCAAGAGACTGCCACCACTTCGGTGACCACCCCTTTTTCTTTCAAGCGCACGGCCTCTTCGACGGCGATCTCGTCAAAGGGGTTCATGCTCATTTTGACGTTGGCGATGTCTACACCCGTACCATCCGATTTCACGCGGACTTTGACGTTGTAGTCCACCACGCGCTTGACTGGGACCAATACCTTCATGCTGCGGCTCCTTAAACTGGAAATTGACGTTAACGTAAACTGCACATTCTAGGGCAGGAATTCAGCCCTGACACACCTTATCTGCTGGCGCGATGGCAGCAGCAGACAAAAAAGAACGACCGTTTTATTTTAGTGTATTTCGCAGAAAAAACCAGGGGCTGGTTACACGATCCTTCAAGGGTTTTCCCTAGACTGAAGAATAAGAGTATTGCCCTCAGAACGGTTAAGCACGCCATTGCGGCGCACGTTTTTCGGCAAAGGCCCGCGCCCCTTCCTGGGCGTCGGCATCGAGCATATTGGTCACCATCGTATGCGCGGCCAGTTGGTAGGCGGCTTCCAGCCCCATTTCCTTTTGCTGGTAGAGCATGGCCTTGCCCAAGCGCAGGGCGGTTGCGGGCTTGCTGAGAATAGCGGCCAGCAGGCGCTCGACCTCGGCGTCCAATTCTTCCGGCGCTACTACACGATTGACCAGGCCTTGGGTCAAGGCAGTTTCAGCGTCGATGAAATCGCCCGTGATCAGCATTTCCATGGCCTTTTTCCATGGCACATTGCGCACCAGCGGCACACTGGGGGTGGAGCAAAACAGCCCATAGTGGATGCCACTGGTGGCAAAACTGGCCTGGGTGCTGGCCACGGCCAAATCACACTGCGCCACCAATTGGCAACCAGCTGCCGTGGCCATGCCGTGTACCCGGGCAATCACCGGCACGGGCAGTTTTTGCAGCGCCAGCATCACGCGTGAACACTGGGCAAACGACTGCTGGTACCAAGCGGCATCCGGGTGGGCCGACATCTCCTTGAGGTTATGCCCCGCGCAAAACGCCTTGCCCTCGGCGGCCAGCACCAGCGCCCGCAGTTGCGGCTGCTGGGCCAGCTCGCCCAAGGTCTGCAGCAGGGCGGCGAGCATGTCCTGCCCCAGGGCGTTAAACCGCTGGGGGTCGTTCAAAGTCAGCCACGCTACGCCACGCTCGTCCTGCTGCAGCTGTACCAGTTGCTCGCTGATCGCCACACTCCTTCGCCTGGGGCCTAGGGTTAAATATCGGCCAGCACACGCAGATGCGCTTCTACGCTGCGGGCCAGGGGGCTCATCATGTAACCGCCTTCCAGGCACGAGACGATGCGCCCCTTGGCAAAGCGGCGGGCAATGTCCTTGATGCGCTCGGTGATCCAGACGTAGTCGTTTTCCGTCAGGCCCAGTTGCCCCATATCGTCTTCGCGGTGGGCATCAAAACCGGCGCTGATGAAAATCATCTCTGGCTTGAAGGCTTCCAGGCGGGGCAGCCACATCATCTCGATCAGCTCGCGCACTTCCATGCCCTTGGTATACGCCGGCACAGGGACGTTGAGCATATTGGAAGCAGGCTCTTTGTCCCCGCTATACGGATAGAAGGGGTGCTGGAAAAAACTGACCATCAACACCCGGTCGTCACCGGCCAAAATGTTTTCCGTGCCATTGCCGTGGTGCACGTCAAAGTCCACCACGGCCACGCGCTGCAGGTTGCGCCGGTTCAAGGCATGCAAAGCGGCGATGGCTACGTTATTGAAAAAGCAAAAGCCCATGGCCTTATCCCGGCAGGCATGGTGCCCAGGGGGGCGAATGGCACAGAAGGCGTTTTCCAGCTCCCCAGCCAAGACCGCATCGGTAGCAGCCAGGGCCGCACCGGCAGAGTGGCGGGCCGCATCAAAGGTAAAGGCGTTGATTGAAGTATCGGTATCGATTTGTGCATAGTCGGGGCCGCCGGCTTGCTGCTCTTCCAGCAGGCGGTCGGTCAAGCCGCGAATGGAGGCCACGTACATGCGATCATGGGCCAGTTCAATGTCCTCGTACGTTGCCTGGGGGGCGTCGATACGCTCCAGGGCATCGAACACGCCACTAATCAACAAACGGTCTTCGATCGCTGAGAGACGTTCCGGGCACTCGGGGTGCCCAGCGCCCATCTCATGTTTGCGACACAGCTGATGGGTGTAATAGCCCGTTTTGCTCATCCCTGGTAGCCTCCGCTATCGTTTTTTTGCGAGATCTAGTGCATGCAGACACACACTATTACAACGTTGATAGAGCAGCTTAACACGGTGCTTGTCGGCAAAAAACAGCAGGTGCAAGACTGCATCACTTGTTTGTTAGCGGGGGGACATTTGCTCTTGGAAGACGTGCCTGGCGTCGGTAAAACCACCTTGGCCCATGCTTTGGCCCGCAGTTTTGGTCTGGAATTTTCCCGGGTGCAATTCACCGCCGACTTGATGCCCAGCGACCTCACCGGCGTGAGTATTTATGACGCTGCACAGCAGCGTTTTGCATTTCACCGAGGCCCTGTCTTCACCCAAGTGCTGCTGGCCGATGAAATCAACCGCGCTAGCCCCAAAACGCAAAGCGCCCTGCTTGAAGCCATGGAGGAAAAGCAGGTCAGCATAGAAGGCAGCAGCCACCTGCTGCCTACGCCGTTTTTTGTCATTGCCACGCAAAACCCCCAAGAGCAGCTAGGCACCTACCCCCTGCCGGAAAGCCAGCTTGACCGCTTTTTAATGCGCATCAGCCTGGGTTACCCCGACCGCCTGGCCGAGCTGGAGCTGCTGCAAAACAACGGCCACCGCCATCTGGCCGACGCCCTGCCCGCCCAGCTCACCCCCACCACCTTGGCGCAGGTGCAGGAGGCCGTGCTGCGCGTACACGCCGCACTGCCGCTACTGCACTATGTACAGGACTTGCTGGCGGCATCGCGCAGCGGCCAATGGTTTAGCCAGGGGCTGTCGCCGCGCGCAGGCATTGCCCTGCTACGCGCAGCCAAGGCCCGGGCGTATTTGGAAGGGCGGGACTACGTGGCCCCGGACGACGTTCAGGCCATTTTTGTCCCCACCGTGGCCCACCGCCTGCGCCCCACGGCCTTAAGCAGCCAAGAGCAGGCCCGCGCCATGCTGCAAGCCACACCCCTGCCATGAGTGCCCGCCGTTTTGCCCACACCCGCTGGCAAGCCTGGCTGGCACGCCGCCACCCGGCAGCAGATGCGCAAACCCTGCGGCAAAACACGATTTACGTGCTGCCCACACGGGCAGGCTGGTTGCTGGCGCTGACCTTGCTGCTGCTTCTGGTTGCGGCCATTAACTTTCAGCTCAACCTGGGCTATTTGTTGACGTTTTGGCTCGGCTCTACGGCCCTGGCCAGTGTCTATCCGGCTTACCGCAACGTCAGCGGCCTGCAACTACAGCTCGGCCCCCTGCAACCGGTGTTCCAAAACAGCCCGGCGCAGGTACCGGTGCAGCTCAGGAGCAGTAGTAACGGTAGTAACAGTAGCAACGGCAGCAACGGCAGTAATAGTCACGGACGCAACCGCTACGCCCTGGCGCTGGCCTTGCACCGGCCCACGGCGACCAGCACCCACGTCGATGTTCCCGCACAGGGCAGCGAAACCGTGCTGCTGGGCTTTACCCCGCAGCAACGCGGCTGGCAGCGCCTGCCGCGCGTGCAACTGCTCACGCTCTACCCCTTGGGCTTGTTTCGGCTCTGGAGCTATTGGCAGCCCCACAGTGCGCTCTTGGTCTACCCCGCGCCCGAAGTGCCCAGCCCGCCGCTACCGGCCCTGCAAGGCGAACACGCCAGCCCAGCCCCGCACGCCGCCGCCCCCGGCCAGCAGGAGCGCGACGGCATTCGCCCCTACCGGCGCGGCGACCGGTTGCGCGATGTGTATTGGAAAAAATCGGCCCAAACCCTGGCCACCGGCGGCCAGGAGCTGGTGGCCCACGACCACCACAACCCCAGCGCCACCCACCTGTGGCTACACGCCCAGGCCACCGGTTGCGCGGATACCGAGCGCCAAATTGCTCGCCTGACGGCCTGGGTGCTGCAAGCCCACGCCCTGGGCCTGCGCTGGGCGCTGGTACTGCCCAGCGGGGCGCAGTTGCCGCTGGACCAAGGGCCGCAGCACCTGCAGCGCTGCCTGCAGGCCCTGGCACTGGACGGGCACTAAAAACCAGAGCGCCACAAAAAAGCCCAGGCCAATACGGGCCTGGGCTTGGAGCAAACTGCGCAGCCCTAGCAAGCTGCGCGGGCTACGGTCTTAACGCTTAACGCTTAACGCTTAGTTGCGGCTTTGGTCCACCAGCTTGTTCTTGGCAATCCAAGGCATCATGGAGCGCAGTTGGCCGCCGACTTGCTCAATGGCGTGGTCGGCGTTTTGGCGGCGGCGGGCCGTCATGCTGGGGTAGTTCAACCGGCCTTCGCTGATGAACATCTTGGCGTATTCACCGCTTTGGATGCGCTTCAAGGCGTTACGCATGGCTTTGCGCGATTCTTCGTTGATGACTTCAGGGCCGGTCACGTACTCGCCATACTCCGCGTTGTTGGAGATGGAGTAGTTCATGTTGGCGATGCCGCCTTCGTACATCAGGTCCACAATCAGCTTCAATTCGTGCAGGCACTCGAAGTAGGCCATTTCGGGGGCGTAACCGGCTTCGGTCAGGGTCTCGAAGCCCATTTTCACCAGCTCGACCGCACCGCCGCACAGCACAGCTTGTTCGCCGAACAGGTCGGTTTCGGTTTCTTCCTTGAAGTTGGTTTCGATGATGCCGCCCTTGCCGCCGCCGTTGGCGCTGGCGTAGGACAGGGCCACGTCACGGGCTTTGCCGCTCTTGTCTTGGTAGATGGCGATCAGCGAAGGCACGCCGCCGCCCTTCAGGTATTCGGAACGCACGGTGTGGCCGGGGCCCTTGGGGGCAACCATGATGACATCCAGGTCGGCGCGGGGCACGACTTGGTTGTAGTGCACGTTAAAGCCGTGGGCAAAGGCCAAGGTGGCGCCTTGCTTGATGTTGGGCTCCACGTTGTTTTTGTAGACCTCGGGGATGTTTTCGTCGGGCAACAAAATCATGACCACGTCGGCAGCTTTGACGGCGTCGTTCACTTCCATGACTTGCAGGCCCGCTTTGCCCACTTTGTCCCAGGATGCGCCGCCTTTACGCAGGCCGACCACCACTTTCACGCCGCTGTCGTTCAGGTTCTGGGCGTGGGCGTGGCCCTGGCTGCCGTAACCGATGATGGCCACGGTTTTGCCTTTGATGAGGGACAGGTCACAGTCCTTGTCGTAGAAAACTTTCATGTTTGACTCCAGAAAAAATCGGTTTGAGAGAAATTGCTTCAGATGCCTCCAAGCCAGCGCTTGCCGCCAGCCCGAAAGCCATCAAGGGCGGTATTAGATACGCAAAATACGCTCGCCCCGGCCAATGCCGCAGGCACCGGTACGCACCGTCTCCAGGATGGCGCTGCGGTCGATGGCCTGCAGGAAGGCGTCGTTCTTGCTGGCATCGCCCGTCACTTCGATGGTGTAGCTCTTGTCGGTCACGTCGATGATGCGGCCCCGGAAGATGTCGGCCATGCGCTTCATCTCTTCGCGCTCTTTACCGACGGCGCGCACTTTCACCATCATCAGCTCGCGCTCGGTGTAGGCGCCTTCGGTCAAATCGACCACTTTCACCACTTCGATCAGGCGGTTCAAGTGCTTGGTGATTTGCTCGATGATGTTGTCCGAACCGGTGGTCTGGATGGTCATGCGCGAAAGCGATGCATCCTCAGTGGGCGCTACGGTCAGCGACTCGATGTTGTAGCCCCGGGCCGAAAACAGCCCCACAACGCGCGAGAGGGCGCCGGCTTCGTTTTCAATCAAAACGGCGATGATGTGTTTCATAGGTCATTCCTCTTTTCGCTGCCCTCCCCGCACGCCGGTAAGCGGGCGGCTTGGCAGACAATAGATTCATTAAAAATGATAGCTGGTAGCGCTTGTCATATCTAAGTTTTAGATGGCTTTCACCCTAAAACCCTTTGTTGACGAGTGGCAAGCGCTATGCTTTTTTAAGATGTTGCTGGCTTACAGGTTGTCCTTGCCCAACAGCATCTCGGTAATCCCCTTACCAGCTTGCACCATGGGGAAGACGTTTTCGGTCGGATCGGTGCGGAAGTCCAGGAACACGGTCTTGCCTTCTTCACGCACAATGCGCCGCGCTTCTTGCAGGGCCCATTCGATTTTGGCCGGGTCTTCAATCTTGAAACCACGGTGGCCATAGGCTTCTGCCAGCTTCACAAAATCGGGCAGCGAATCCATATAGCTGTGGCTATAGCGGCCAGCGTATTCAATTTCCTGCCACTGGCGCACCATGCCCAAGAAGCGGTTGTTCAGGGCAACAATCACCACCGGTGTGGTGTATTGGAAGCAGGTGGCCAGCTCTTGGATGTTCATCTGGATCGAGCCTTCGCCGGTGATGCAGAACACCTCGGCATCGGGCTTGGCCAGCTTGATGCCCATGGCGTACGGCAGACCCACGCCCATGGTGCCCAGGCCACCGGAGTTGATCCAGCGGCGCGGCTCGTCAAAGCGGTAGTACTGCGCGGCCCACATTTGGTGCTGGCCCACGTCGGAGGTGATGTAGGTCTCGGTATCCTTGGTCAGATTCCACAGGGTTTCCACCACATGCTGGGGCTTGATCACGTCGCCCTTGCCCTTGCTGTACTGCAGGCAGTTGCGGCTGCGCCAGGCTTCGATCTGCTCCCACCAGGCGGCCAGGGCACCGCTGTCGGGGCGCTGGGTGGTTTCGTTGATCATGGCGATCAATTCGGTGAGCACTTCTTTGACGTCACCGACGATGGGAATGTCCACCTTCACGCGCTTGGAAATCACGGACGGATCGACATCGACGTGGATGATTTTGCGTTCCGCCGATTGGAAATGCTTGGGGTTGCCAATCACCCGGTCGTCAAAACGCGCGCCCAGGGCCAGCAGCACGTCGCAATGCTGCATGGCGTTATTGGCTTCCATGGTACCGTGCATGCCCAGCATGCCCAGGTATTTCTTGTCGCTGGCGGGGTAAGCGCCCAGGCCCATCAGCGTGTGGGTGATGGGAAAGCCCAGCATATCGACCAAGGTGCGCAGCTCGGCGCAGGCTTCGCCCAACAAGATGCCGCCACCCGTATAAATATAGGGGCGCTTGGCCGACAACAGCAATTGCAGCGCCTTACGAATTTGGCCGGAGTGGCCTTTTTTCACCGGGTTGTAGGAGCGCATCTCCACCGTTTCGGGGTAACCGGCAAACGGGGTTTTCTTGAACGACACGTCCTTGGGAATGTCCACCACCACCGGGCCGGGGCGGCCCGAGCGGGCCACGTGGAAAGCCTTCTTCAAGGTGATGGCCAAATCCCGCACGTCTTTGACCAAGAAGTTGTGCTTGACCACCGGGCGGGTAATGCCCACGGTGTCGCACTCCTGGAAAGCATCTTGCCCAATGGCAGCCGTGGGCACTTGGCCGGCAATCACCACCAGGGGAATGGAATCGGTATACGCCGTGGCAATGCCCGTAACCGCATTGGTCAGGCCGGGGCCGGAAGTCACCAGCGCCACACCCACTTCGCCAGTGGCGCGGGCAAAGCCGTCTGCCGCGTGCACGGCAGCCTGTTCGTGGCGCACCAGCACGTGCTCGATGGTGTCTTGCTTGTACAGCGCGTCGTAGATATAGAGCACGGCCCCGCCGGGGTAGCCCCAGACGTGGCGCACGCCTTCGGCTTGCAGGGCTTTGACGAAAATTTCAGCGCCCATCAATTCGGGGGCCGATTCAGAGGCAGCAACGGCTGCAGCGTTTTGGGAGGAGGAGATGTCCATAGTGATTCAACCTTTGTGAATTTCTCTAACGAAAAACCTTGGGTGCCCCTTGCACGCAGCCCTTATGGGACCGGCTTGGGACTTTGGGCCAAAGCCATAGGCGTTGCTACGTAACCGCCAGACCGTGACCCGTTTACCGTGTTGCAGCAATATTTGTTGCAGTGCAAGAATTGATTATGGCACCGCGATGGGCGCAGGCAAGCCGCTTTTACTGCCCCAGTCCACGCAATGCGATAATCCTGCTTTTCCCGCAGGCGAGTGCGCATGCGGCCCGTGTTCTCACCTTCTGCCCTTTTCGCAGTCTCCCTTGGCCACCGCACAAGAGCTCAACGACTTTTTGCAAAGCGTCGACAAACGCGCTTTCAAACGCACCATCTACCAGGTGCGCGATGAAGAGGCGGCGCTTGACATTGTGCAAGACAGCATGCTCAAGCTCAGCCAGCATTACGGCGACAAGCCTGTGCAGGAGCTGCCCATGCTGTTTCACCGCATCCTGGCCAATACGACGCTGGACTGGTTTCGCCGGCAAAAAACGCGCAACGCCGTGTTTGTGCGCGTGACCGACCTGGAGCAAGGCAGCGGCGACGAGCACGATGATTTCGATTGGATGCAGACCTACGCCAGCGACACGCAAAATGACGAAGCCAGCAGCGCCGAGACGCTGACCGAGCGCAAGCAATTGCTGCAAAGTATTGAAAAAGAGATCCAAATGCTACCCGCGCGTCAACGTGAAGCCTTTTTGTTACGTTACTGGGAAGAGATGGACGTTGCAGAAACCGCCGCCGCCATGGGCTGCTCGGAAGGCAGCGTCAAGACCCACTGTTTTCGCGCCGTGCAGACCTTAAGCAAGGCGCTCAAAGCGCAAGGAATCGAGCTATGACCACCACCCCCGTATCCGTGAACGAGCAAGAGCGCTTTGCCCGCGCCCTCACCGCCCACCTGAGCGAAGCGCACGCCCAACTGCCCTACGTCGTCACCGAACGCCTGCGCGCAGCCCGCGTGCAAGCGGTAAGCCAGCGCAAGCGCGAGCTGGTCGCCCCCCTGCACCAAAGCAGCAGCGCCCTGGAGCTGCAAACCGCAGGCGGCACGGCCACCCTGGGCAGCGGCGAAGGCCAGGGCGCGCCCCTTTGGCTGCGCCGCGTCCTAACGGCCCTGCCGCTGCTGGCCCTGGCCATTGGCGTGGTCACCATCAGCGTGCAGGAAGAGCACCGCGCCACCGTGGGCGTGGCAGAAATTGATGCCGAGCTGCTCACCAGCGCCCTGCCGCCTGCCGCCTACACCGACCCGGGCTTTCTGCAGTTTCTCCAAACCAACGCCCAGGCCACACCCTAAACACCGGCATGCAGCCAGCTACCGCGCCACACACTCCCACGCTTGACCACTCTCGCCTGCCTTGGATTTTGTCCGGGGCTGTGCTGGCCGTCCTGACTGCACTGGGCGCATGGCTGCTGCCGTATATGTGGATGGCCCCCAGCGCCGTCCCCCCCCTCTTTGGCCGTGCAAGACACGCGCAATCCCCAGCGCCTGACGGCAGACACCCGCACACCGCTGCGCCTGAGCAGCGCCGGGCCGGAATGGAAAGACATCAGCACCGCACAGCGCACCGTACTGGAGCCCCTGCACCTGCAGTGGCCCGCCATGGGGGCGCTGACCAAGCGCCGCTGGCTGGTGCTGGCCGACCGCTATCCGCACATGGACGACAAAGAGCAGGCCAAGCTGCACGAGCGCATGCTCTCCTGGGCGAGCCTGAGCGCCCAGCAGCGCAACCAGGCGCGGCTGAATTTCTCCAACGTCAAGCGCCTGACCCCGGAAGAACTGCTGGCCAAATGGCAGGAATACCAGGCCCTGACCGCCGCCGAAAAAGAGCGCCTCAAAGCCGAAGGCATCCAGGCGCAAAAAGCCCAAAAAGCCAAAAACACCCGGCGCAAGCTCACGCGTAAAGCAGCGCTGCCCGAGCCCAGCCCTGTCCCCAGCCCGGTGGTGCCAGAGCCAACCGCCCCGGCTGCCCCCATCACCACCCCAGTCACCCATCCGCAAGCAGCACCGGCGCGCACCCTGCCCCCGGTGATTGAAGCTGCGCCCAGCCCAGTGCAAGTGCCCCAGGAGATGTACACCATGGAGCTCGAACCCCTGGCCCCCGCCCTACCGGCTGCGCCAAGCACGCCAGCGGCCCCAACAGCTCCCCCTGCCGCCACCGATAATGCGCAGCCACAGCACAGCGCCCCCAGCGCTGCTCCTGAACCCCCTGCCCCCCAGCCATGACGACTGCCCCCCCCGCTGCCGCCTCTTGCCCCCCATCTTCCCTCCCCTTGCTTGCGGCCAGCCTGCCCCGGCGCATGGCCTGCTGGCTGTATGAGGGGCTGCTGCTGTTTGCCTTCATGATGGTGGCCGTGCTGCTGCAAAGCGCCCTGGCCCTCTTGATTCCAGCGCTAAACCACCCCGCTTGGCTGCAAGCGAGCACCTTTGCCCTGTGGGGCGCTTACTTCGTTTGGTTTTGGCAACACGGCCAGACCCTGCCCATGAAAACCTGGCGGCTGTGGCTGGTCGATACCCAAGGCCAGCGCCTATCCCGCCGCCGGGCGCTCACGCGCTACGCCTTTTGCTGGATTTGGGGCGCGCCCCTGCTGGTGCAGCTCACGCCCTGGCACCTGCCCCTGGTGCAACTGGCCGCTGTGCAAGCGGTGTGGGTGCTGCTGTGGGCCCTGCTCTCGCGCCTGCACCCGCAGCGCCAGTTTTGGCACGACGTCTGGGCTGGTACACAACTGCTGGCCGAGGAAAAGCGCCCATGAACGCCCCCCCAGCAGCCCCCGTCCCAAAAGCCCCACCCCCACAAAGCCCGTACCGGCTTAACGCGCCTGTGGCACGCCACCGGCTACTCCCTGCAAGGGCTGCAAGCGGCCTACCAAGAAAAAGCTTTTCGCCTGGAAGCCTGGCTGGCCCTGGTGCTGGTGCCCACTGCTTTTTTCTTGGGCCAAAACTGGGTAGAACGCAGTCTGCTGGCGGGCAGCGTGCTCTTGGTTTTGATAGTGGAACTGCTCAACAGCGGCATTGAAGCGGCCATTGACCGCATTGGCCTGGAATTGCACCCCCTATCCAAAAAAGCCAAGGACCTGGGCAGCGCCGCCGTATTGATCAGCCTGACCCTGGTCGGCCTGACCTGGGGCCAGGCCCTGTTAGAAAGATGCCTATGACGCAAGAACCCAACTTCTCCCTGTGCGTGTACTGCGGCTCGCGCCCCGGTGACGACCCCGCCTACCTGGAAGCGGCCACGGCGGTGGGCCAATGGATTGGCCAGCACGGCGGCCAGTTGGTCTACGGCGGCGGACGCACGGGCCTCATGGGGCGCGTGGCCGAAGCCACCCACCAAGCCGGTGGCCGCGTGGTGGGCATCATCCCCCAGGCATTGGTTGACAAGGAAGTGGCCAACCACGCCTGCGATGAACTGCACGTGGTAGACAACATGCACCAGCGCAAAGCCCTGATGGCCGAGCGCAGCCACGCCTTTATCGCACTGCCCGGCGGCATTGGCACCTTTGAAGAGCTGTTTGAAGTGTGGACCTGGCGCCAACTGGGCTACCACGACAAGCCCATTGGCCTACTGAACGTAGCGGGCTACTACGACAGCATGTTGCAATTCCTGCAGACCACCACCAACGCGGGCTTTATGAGCCCCTGGCAAATGGAGCTGGTGCAAAGCGGCACCCAGGTCCCCGAACTGCTGGCCCACTTGATCGAAGCGGCTGGCACCAGCCCCGAGAGCCAACCGCTTTCCAAGCATATTTAAATAGCACGTACCGCTGGTAAATAAAGGGTTTCAGGTAGTTTTATGCCTAAAACCCTTTGTTTACGCGCGGTAATAGCTATAGTTTAAATATCAAACTGCACCCCCTGCGCCAAGGGCAGGGTGCGCCCGTAGTTAATGGTGTTGGTGGCGCGGCGCATATACGCCTTCCAGGCGTCCGAGCCCGCTTCGCGCCCGCCGCCGGTGGCTTTTTCACCGCCAAAGGCCCCGCCAATTTCTGCGCCCGAGGTGCCGATGTTGACGTTGAGCAGCCCACAATCGGCCCCGCTGGCCGAGCAAAACTGCTCCGCCTCGCGCAAGTCATTGGTAAAGATGGCCGCCGACAGGCCATGCGCACTGGCGTTGACTAGGGCGGTGCCGGTCTCTACGTCGTCCACGGCCAGCACGTAGAGGATGGGGGCAAACGTCTCGCGCAGCATGGGGCCGCTGTGCGTGGGCATCTCCACCAAGGCAGGGCGCACGTAGCAACCACCGCTGGTGGGCACCACCTGCCCACCGTGCACCACCGCACCCAGGCTGCGCGCCTCTTGCAGGGCCGCTTGCATGGCTTGCAGCGCATCCGCATCAATCAAGGGGCCGACCAGGGTATCGGCCAGCAAGGGGCTGCCCAGTGGCAGGCGCTGGTAGACCGCCTGCAAGCGCTCCACCAGCGGCGTGTACACACTGTGGTGGATGAACAAACGCCGCAGCGTCGTGCAGCGCTGCCCGGCAGTACCCACGGCGGCAAAGGCAATGGCGCGCAGCGCCAGCGCCTGGTCAGCGCTGGGGCACACCAACGCGGCATTGTTGCCGCCCAGCTCTAGCAAGCTGCGCTTAAAGTGCGCCGCGCACGCCTGCCCCACGGCCTGGCCCATACGGCTGGACCCGGTGGCGCTAACCAATCGCACGGCGGGAGCCTGCACCAGGGCTGCACCCAAGTCGGCATGCCCCACCACCACGCTGGAGGCAGCCGCCGCATGGCCGCCCTGCACCAGCGCCTGGCGCAGCAAGTGGTGCAGCGCCAGGGCGCACAAGGGCGCTTTTTCCGACGGCTTCCACACCAAGGTGTTGCCGCACACCAGCGCCAGCGCAGCATTCCAGGCCCAGACCGCCATGGGAAAGTTAAACGCCGTAATCACCCCCACTACGCCCAGGGGGTGCCAGCTCTCGCGCAGGTGGTGCAAGGGGCGCTCGCTGGCCATAGTCAGGCCGTACAACTGGCGCGACAGGCCCTGGGCAAAGTCGCACATGTCGATCACCTCTTGCACTTCGCCCAGGCTTTCAGAGCGAATCTTGCCTACCTCCAGCGTAATCAACTCGGCCAGTTGTGCCTTGTGCTGGCGCACCAGGTCGCCAAAACTGCGCACCACCGCCCCGCGCTGCGGCGCAGGCACGGCCTGCCATTCAGCTTGCGCAGCCTGGGCCTGGGCCAGCACCTCGGCCAGTTGGGTGGCGTCGGTCAAAGGCAGACTGGCCAGCAAACTGCCGTCGATGGGGGAATACACCTGGCAGCCCGCTGCAGCCGTAGCGGCAGACGCCGCCGGGCAGGCCGCGCCCAAGCTGCGGAAAATCTCACGAACTGTTGTGGTATGGGGCATGGCGCACCCTCCTCTTACGGCTGCAGTGCTGCGGTATGTGCAGCATCGGTGGCATACACGCGGCCAAACCGGTTGGCCAAGAACGCGGGCAGGGCAATCTGCTCCTGCCGCACCAGCCCCTGCTGGGGCAAGTCGCCCTGGGCGAGTAAATCCAGCACGGTGCAAATACTTGATGCGGTGCTGATTTGTATAGCACTGAGCAGCCGCCCATGCAGCGTTTGGCCGTAAATTTCCTGGGCAAAATTGCGCTGCACAAACCGTCCACCCACCTGGCCGCTCACACTCACAAAAATCACCACCTTGTCTTGTTCCGTCGCGGGCAAGGCCCGCTCCAACACCTGGCGCAGCAGGGCCCGGTCGTGGCGCAATTGCAGCTCACCCAGTAAAAACCGCATCAACTGCGCATGGCCGGGGTAGCGCAGGGTTTTGTAGTTCAGCGCCTGCACCCGTCCGGCCAGGCTGTGCGCCAGCGTGCCCAGCCCGCCCGAGGTGTTGAACGCCTCATAGTCCTGGCCCAGCACGCGCAAATGCTCCAGCCCCTCTAGCGGCATCACCTGGGTGCGTTGGCCGTCCACCACCGCATCGCACGGCTGGCAGTATTCGTTGATCAACCCCTCGGTACTCCACGACAGTTGGTAGCCCAGGGCATTGTCTGGAAAGCGCGGCAGCGCCCCAACCCGAAGGTGCACGGCCTGCAGGCTGTCAAAGCCCGCGCACAAATGGGCTGCGGCAATGGAAATAAAACCCGGTGCCAGCCCGCACTGCGCAATCAAGACTCCGCGCGCCGTCGCGGCCAGGGCCTGCACGGCCTGGGTGCTGGCCACGTCTTTGGTCAAATCCAGGTAATGCACACCGGCCGCCACCGCCGCTTGCGCCAAGGCCGTACTTTGGTGAAACGGCGCGGCGCTGAGCAAGGCAAACTGCCCCGCCAGCAGCGCCGCCATAGCGTCCCCAGGCTCAAGCAATACCCCGCTGATGGCCGGATGCGCAGGCAAAGCGGCCAAGGCCTGCGCCTGGGCATCAACAACTGTGACGCGGTAATCGCCACTATGGGCCAACAAACTTGCAATGGCCGAGCCAATGCGGCCCGCCCCCACCACGATGACTGAGCGCATACGCCACCTCCGAGTCTTGTTCTGCAATAAAAAATTATTGCTGCACAGCTCGACAGCCAGCTATTGGGCTTTACGCCTAGGGCAGTTGCGTGAGCGCGAAGGCCAAGTGCGACAACAAAAAAAGCCCCAGCTCTTGTGAGCTGGGGCTATCTATTTGGTAGGCGCGATTGGATTCGAACCAACGACCCCCACCATGTCAAGGTGGTGCTCTAACCAACTGAGCTACGCGCCTGTCGTTGCGAAGCTCGCATTCTAGCACAGCTTTTTTAGGCTTTTCGGAAAAAGTCAGCGTCTGCGTGCAGATCGCACGCCAGAGACAGCGGCAACCTGCGCCAGCACCTTGGTTAGGCGCACGGCATCGGCGACTTCAACGGTAAAGGTCATCCACGCTACGCCCTTGATGGACTGTGTCTGTACGCCGATGACGTTGGTCTTCTCCCGCGCAAACACCTCGGAGATATCGCGCAGCAGGCCCTGGCGGTCATTGGCTTGTACGGCAACGTCTACGGGGTAGACGGCGGTTTGCGCGGCGCTGGGCTTGCTCTCGCCCCAGGTGACGTCGATCACCCGTTCCTGGTCGCGCGAAGCCAGTTGGCGAAAGTTGCTGCAATCGGTGCGGTGCACGCTCACGCCCTTGCCCCGGGTGACAAAGCCGGCAATAGCGTCCGGCGGCGCGGGGCGGCAGCACTTGGCCAGTTGCGTCATGAGCGAGCCGACCCCCACCACCAGTACCCCGCCCTTGCCTGCGCCTGACTTGGGTTTGCGCACCAATTGCTGCGGGTCTTGCAGCGGGCGCTGCTGGGCGTCTTCCGGGCGCAGCACGGTTTCGATGTTACGCAGGGAGTATTCGTCCTTGCCCACCACTTCAAACAGCGCGTCGGCCGATTTAAAGCCCAACTGCAGGGCCAGGTCTTCCAGCTTGAGCGCGGTTTTCCCCTCGCGCTGCAGCAGTTTTTCCACGGCTTCACGGCCCCGGGCCATGGTCTCGTGCGTAGCCTGGGCGTTAAACCAGGCACGCACCTTGGCCTTGGCACGGTTGCTGTGCAAATAGCCCAGTTCGGCGTTAAGCCAATCGCGCGAGGGGCGACCCTCTTTGACGGTGATGATCTCCACCGTCTGCCCACTTTGCAGCGTGGCGTTCAGCGGCACCATGGAGCCATCTACGCGCGCACCCCGGCAGCGGTGCCCCAGGTCGGTGTGCACTGAATAGGCAAAATCTACGGGCGTCGCGCCCTGGGGCAGCTCAATGACGGCGGCGTCGGGGGTGAGCACGTAGATACGGTCATCGAACAGGCCCTTATGGCCAGGGTGCTCTGCCAGGTCTTTGCCCCAGGCCAAAAGCTGGCGCAGCACGGCAATCTTGGCATCGTACTGGCCGGTGGCACTCACCCCCACATAGCCCTTGGAGCCCGCTTCCTTGTACGCCCAGTGGGCGGCTACGCCGTTTTCGGCGTGCTCGTGCATGGACTGGGAGCGAATTTGGATTTCAATGGCCTTGCCGTTTTCATCGCGCACCACGGTGTGCAGCGACTGGTAACCGTTGGGCTTGGGCCGGGCGATGTAGTCGTCAAACTCCGACTCAATCGGCTTGAAGTGCTGGTGTACCCACGACAAGGCGCTGTAGCAGTCCTTGACCGTAGGCACCACGACGCGCAGGGCGCGGATGTCAAACAACTGGTCAAAACTCAGGCGCTTGCCGCGCATTTTCTTGACGATGCTGTAGATGTGCTTGGGCCGACCCTGCACGCTGGCGCTGATGCTGGCAGCGCGCAACTGCGCTTCGAGTTTTTGGCGCAGTTGCTCCAGGTAAATCTCGCGCTCGGCCCGTTTTTCATCCAAAAGCTGGGCAATTTCCCGGTAGGTCTGCGGCTCCAGAAAGCGAAAGGCCAGGTCTTCGATTTCCCACTTGATCTGCCAGATACCCAGGCGGTTGGCCAGGGGAGCAAAGACGTGCAACGCCTCATGCGCCATGGCTGGGGCGATTGGACGCTTGCTGGCGGCGTACCAGCGCAGGGTTTGCAGGCGCGAAGCCAGGCGCAGCAGCACCACACGCACATCGCGCGAGAAGCCCAGGAGCATTTTGCGCACGATCTCGGTCTGCAAATTGGGGTCGTGTGCCTGAGCGACGAGCCGCTCGGCATTGCGCGACTGCTGCTGCACGCGCATGAGCTTGACGGTCTCGACCGCCAGCGATGCAAAGTGCGGGCCAAAGGCCTTGGTCAGCACCTCCAGCGGCTTATTCAGGTGCAGGCTGGCATACACCAGATACACCGCCGCCTGCATGGTCTCCGAGCCGCCAATGCCTTGCAAGATGGCGGCCACCGCATCGGCGTGCGCCAGGGTGCTCTCGCCGGTGCTCAAGGTTTCGCCAGCCAACAGCGGCTCGGCAAAAGTGCGGGCACGCACCAAGGCATTAACCTGCCCGGGAATGGATTGCGCAGTCGCTGCAATCAGGTCGGGCACGACATGGGGCAGCACGGGGGCTGCAGGGGTTAGGGGCGCAAGGTCTTCGCCCACGGTGGGAGGAAGGGACGTTACGCTGCGCATGGGCACTCCTGGTCTATGCGGGTGGTGATGCAAAGCATGGGTTACCCAAATAAGAATTCTTGAACCAAAGCCACTTGCTCGGGCTGCACCAAGGTGGGGGCATGGCCCACGCCTTCAAGCTCGACCGATTGCGCATGGGGGCCGCGCTGTGCCATTTCCTGCACGGTGGCGCGGGTGAGCAAGTCCGACTGCGCCCCGTGCAACACCAGAGTACGGGCGGTGATCGCATCGTAGAGCGCCCACAGCAGCGCCTCTCCTTGGGCGACCTGCTCGGCAGTCATGCCACGCATGGGCACGGCAATGTCCAAGTCGTAATGCCAGCCCAGGCTGCCGTCGGGCTGGGGCTTGAGCATGGGGGCGCACAGCGCCTGCCACTGGGCGTCGGTATGCGGGCCAAAACCGGCGGAAATCACCCGCATCTGGGCTGCTGCTTCCTGCAGGTTGGCAAAGCGCGCCTGCTGGCCCACATAGGCGGCAATGCGGTGCAGGGCCGCCAGCTCCAGGCGCGGGCCGACGTCGTTGAGCACCAAACGCCGCAGCGGTGCTGGCAGCGGCAGATTTGGCGCACCGGCAACGGCCATGCCAATCAGCCCCCCCATGCTGGTGCCGACCCAGTCCAGGGTGGCAAAGGGCGCTTGCGCATGCAGGTGCTGCAGCAACACCACCATATCGGCAGCGTATTGGGGCACACCGTAGGCCATGGGGTCGGCCAGCCAGTCGCTGCTGCCGCGCCCTGCGATGTCGGGGCAAATCACGCGGGCGTGCTGGCTCAGGGCCTGGGCCAGCACGTCAAAGTCGCGCCCCTGGCGTGTGAGGCCATGCACGCAAACGATGACGTGGGGGTGCTGCGGGTTGCCCGTCTGGTTCCACTGCCAATACGCCATGCGGTGCTGGGCCACCCCGTCTTGGGTGGGGGCAGCGTTGCGTGCAGCGCCGGGGCAGCTTGCGTAGTTCAGCCTAGGTTCGGTCACGGGGGAAGTCATACGGCAAAGGCGCTCCATAATGGTAGTCCCCATCGTAATTCATTCCCGTGCTATCAAAAACAGGAGAAACGTTCATGCTCAAAGGTAAAACGGCTTTAGTCACCGGCTCCACCAGCGGTATTGGTCTGGGTATTGCCCAGGCGTTGGCCGCGCAAGGGGCCAACGTCGTACTCAACGGTTTTGGCGACCACGACAGCGCTATTGCCGCCGTGCGCCAGGCCGGTCAGGCCCACGGTGTGGAGGTGGCTTACCACGGTGCGGATATGAGCCAAGCCGCCGAAATCGAGGCCATGATGGCCTTTGCCGCCGAGCGCTTTGGCCGCGTGGACATCTTGGTGAACAACGCCGGTATCCAGCACGTAGCCCCCGTGCAAGACTTTCCCACGGCCAAGTGGGATGCGATTTTGGCCATCAACCTCTCTAGCGCGTTTCACACAACGCGCCTGGCGCTGCCCGCCATGCAGGCGGCCAACTGGGGGCGCATCATCAACGTGGCCTCTGTCCACGGCCTGGTCGCGTCCAAGGAAAAATCGGCCTATGTGGCGGCCAAGCACGGCATTGTGGGCCTGACCAAGGTGGTGGCCCTGGAAAACGCCACCACGGGCGTGACGTGCAATGCCATTTGCCCCGGTTGGGTGCTGACGCCCCTGGTGCAAAAACAGGTCGATGCCAAGGCCGCCGAACACAGCTTGAGCAACGCCGAAGCCACCGCCTTGCTGCTGGGCGAGAAAGAGCCTTCGCTGCAATTCACCACGCCCGAAGAGCTGGGGGCCTTGGCCGTATTCTTCTGCTCGCCCGCCGCCAACAACGTGCGCGGCGCTGCGTGGAACATGGATGGTGGCTGGGCTGCGCAATAAGCGTCCCGCCTTTCCCGACCCACTTTTCAAGCCTGCTGCGCGTGCCTGTGCAGCAGGCTTTTGTACGTCCGCTTCTCGCCAAACCTTTCCGGCAGAGTGTACAGAGCGCAAATAATGTAACTTTTAGTCAGGTAAACAGAAAAAATAGCCGCAAGCTGGGCGGAAATCGGCACAATCGGCGCTTGTTACAAATTCAGCGTGAGAGCGCTTTAGAGGAAAGGAAGCCCTGGAATGTCTACAGCCAGCAGCCGCACCGACAAAATTGTGGTGGTCGATGACGACGCCCGTATCCGCGACCTGTTACGCCGCTACCTGACCCAAGAGGGGTTTGAAGTGAGCGTGGCCGAGGACGGCAAAGCCCTGGGGCGTTTGCTGCTGCGCGAAAGCGTTGACCTGATCGTGCTGGACTTGATGATGCCGGGCGAAGACGGCCTGTCGATTTGCCGACGCCTGCGCGCCGCGCATGACCGCACCCCCATCATCATGCTGACCGCCAAAAGCGAGGACGTGGACCGCATCGTCGGCCTGGAAGTCGGGGCGGACGACTACCTGGGCAAGCCCTTTAACCCGCGTGAGTTGCTGGCCCGCGTCCACGCCGTACTGCGCCGGCGCCCGCACCCCGAAGCTCCGGGGGCACCGTCCAGCGATAACGAAGTCGTCACCTTTGGCGCCTTCACCTTTGACCTAGGCACGCGCGTGCTACAAAAAAATGGCGAGGAGCAGTCGCTGACCACCGGGGAATTTGCCATGCTCAAGGCCCTGGTGCGCCACCCGCGCCAGCCGCTGTCGCGGGAAAAACTGGCCCTGCTGGCCCGGGGGCGCGAATTTGAGCCGTTTGACCGCAGCCTGGACGTGCAAGTCTCGCGCCTGCGCAAGCTGGTGGAAGAAGACGCCACCAACCCGCGTTATATCCAGACCGTGTGGGGCGTGGGCTACGTCTTCGTACCGGACGGGGCCAACTGATGCCCCCTGCCCTGCCCACTCCCACGCCCAAGGTGGAACTGAGCCTGTTTTGGCGCACCTTCTTCCTGCTGGCGCTGCTGCTGCTGTGCAGCACCTTGGCGTGGCTGCAGGCCCTGCGCTCATTCGATGCGGGGCCGCATAGCCTAAAGGTGGCGGAGCAAACGGCCTCGCTCATCAACCTCAGCCGCGCAGCGCTGGAGCATTCGGACGGCATCACCCGCATTGCCCTGATCAAGACCATGGCCGACCAGGAGGGGCTGCGCATCAGCCCCCGCCAGGTCGATGACCGCTTTGCTCCTTTGCAAGAGACGCAGCAAAACCAGCGCCTGGCCCTGGTGGTGCAAGAGCGCCTGGGCCCGGACACGATACTGGCCAGCGAGGTCAACGGCGTGACCGGCACCTGGGTGGGCTTTGATATCCAGGGCAGCCCGCACTGGCTGCAACTGGACCAGCGCACCCACCCAGTCGATGCCGGTGGCACGACGTGGATGGTGTGGCTGTTCATTGCCCTGGGCCTGTCGCTGACTGGCGCGGCAACGATTGCACGGCTGGTGAACCAGCCCTTGAAACAGCTGCGCCAGGCAGCCAGCCGGGTGCGCGAAGGTGCCTTCATGGACAGCCAGCTCGACGAGGCGGCGGTCACCAGCGAGATTCGCGAAGTCAACATCGGCTTTAACCGCATGGCGCAAAAACTTGCCCGCCTGGAGCAAGACCGCGCCGTCATGCTGGCCGGTATCTCGCACGACCTGCGCACCCCCCTGGCACGCCTGCGCCTGGAGACCGAGATGAGCGTGAGCGACGACGTCGCCCGCGAGCACATGGTGGCCGACATCGTGCAGCTGGACGCCACCATCGACAAATTCCTGGACTACGCCCGGCCCGACCACGCGCGCCTGACGACGGTGAACCTGCACCAGGTCGTCTCCTCTTGCGTCTACGCCGTGCAAAACCACCATGAGCTGCAAATCAGCATGGACATTGCCCCGGACTGGCTGGTGCAGGCCGATGAGGTGGAGCTCTCGCGCATCATCTCCAACCTGCTGGAAAACGCCCGCCGCTACGGCAAGACGCCCGATACCGACACGGCACTGGTCGACATCAGCGCCCAGCGTTGTGACCGCTACGTAGACATCCTGGTGCGCGACCACGGCAGCGGCGTGCCGCCGGCGCAACTGGCCCAGTTGATTGAACCCTTCTTTCGCAGCGACACCGCCCGCACCGCGGCAGCGGGTGCTGGGCTGGGCCTGTCCATCGTTGATAAAACCGTGCAGCGCATGGGCGGGCAGTTCACCCTGATCAATGCGCCCGACGGGGGCCTGATTGCGCAGGTGCGCCTCAAACGCACCCAAAAAGGGAAAAAGCCGCAAGCCGAGCAACGCCTGCGCCGCCCAGCCATCAAGCGCCAACTGCCCCACAAGGCCGACGGCACGGATGCCCCGGCAGATGCCAGCGATGCAGCCAACGCGTCCCCTGCTGCGCAGCACCCCACCGCCGAATAAATAAAAACATAGCGCCTACCGCTTGCTATACCAAGGTTTTAGATAGTTTCCTATCTACATTCCTTCTACAGCAAGCGGTAGGCGCTATTTTTTTAGGAACAGCAGTGCCTAACACTAGGTACTAGATCAGGCCCAGCCAGATCCGTTGTGTTTAGAGGTATTTCACCGCCACGATTTCGTAGCTGCGCTCGCCCCCCGGGGCCATGACGACGGCCACGTCGCCCTCTTCCTTGCCAATCAGGGCGCGGGCGATGGGGCTGGAGACATTGATCAGGCCGTGCTTCAAATCGGCCTCGTCTTCGCCGACGATTTGGTAGGTCACCTCTGCGCCGGTATCTTCATCGGCCAAATCCACCGTCGCGCCAAAGACGACGCGCCCATCGGCATCCAGGCTGCTGGGGTCGATGATTTGCGCGGCAGAGAGCTTGCCCTCCACTTCCATGATGCGCCCCTCGATAAAGCCTTGGCGGTCTTTGGCGGCCTCGTACTCGGCGTTCTCGCTCAAGTCGCCTTGGGCACGGGCCTCGGCGATGGCGGCGATCACGGCGGGACGCTCCACAGTTTTCAAGCGCTGCAGTTCTTCTTTGAGCTTTTCAGCGCCACGCTTGGTAATGGGTAGGGTTGCCATAACTAATTTCTCCACATACGGCTGAGCAGCCTGGCGGGCCGCCACAGGGACATGTTCAGAAGCGTAGCCGCTTGGATTGAACGCCCCAAAAGCAAACCGCCGCGCAAGCAATAAGCGCGGCGGTTTTCCTAGGTAACGGCGGCTATTATGCCGCGTTTAACCGGTCTTGGGCAGGCTCAAGCGCCCAGCAGGGCCTGCATCTCCTGCACCGAGATGACGTCCAGCGGGCCGCTGCGCATGGCCTTCATGCCATCAACGGCGGCTTCGGCACCAAAGATGGTGGTGAACGTCGTCACCCGCGCGGCCAAGGCGCTGGTGCGGATGGCCCGCGAATCGGCAATGGCGTTGCGCCGGTCTTCCACGGTGTGGATGACCATGGCGATCTCGCCGTTCTTGATCATGTCCACGATGTGGGGACGCCCTTCCACCACCTTGTTCACCGGCTGCACGGTCAGGCCCGCAGCCTGCAAGGCGGCTGCCGTGCCCTTGGTCGCCACCAGGTCAAAGCCCATGGCCGCCAGCTCCTTGGCCACAGCCACGGCGCGCGGTTTGTCGGCGTTCTTGATGGTCAAGAACACCTTGCCTTCGGTCGGGAGCTTGACGCCTGCGCCCAGTTGGCTCTTCACAAAGGCTTCGCCAAAAGTCTTGCCCACGCCCATGACTTCGCCGGTGGATTTCATCTCGGGGCCGAGGATGGTGTCCACACCGGGGAATTTCACAAACGGGAACACGGCTTCCTTGACGCTGAAGTACGGCGGCGTCACTTCCTGGGTCACGCCCTGGCTGGCCAGGGTTTGGCCGGCCATGCAGCGCGCGGCCACCTTGGCCAATTGCACGCCCGTGGCTTTGCTGACAAAGGGCACGGTGCGGCTGGCGCGGGGGTTGACTTCCAGCACGTAGATCACGTCGCCACTTTCCGTTTCCTGGATGGCGAACTGCACGTTCATCAGGCCGACCACGTTCAGGCCAGCGGCCATGGCAGCGGTTTGGCGCTTGATTTCAGCAACGGTTTCGGCTTTCAGGTAGTACGGCGGCAGCGAGCAGGCCGAGTCACCGGAGTGCACGCCCGCTTGCTCGATGTGCTCCATCACGCCGCCGATAAACACCGCGCCGGTGCTATCGCGCACGCAATCCACGTCGCACTCGATGGCGTTGGAGAGGAAGTGATCCAGCAGCACGGGCGAGTCGTTGCTGACCTTGACCGCTTCGCGCATATAGCGCTCCAGGTCGCGCTGCTCGTGCACGATTTCCATCGCACGGCCCCCCAGCACGTAGCTGGGGCGCACCACCAGGGGGTAGCCCAGGGCGGCGGCTTTTTCCAGCGCTTCGGCTTCGGTGCGGGCCGTGGCGTTGGGCGGCTGGCGCAGCTTCAAATCGTTGAGCAGCTTCTGGAAGCGCTCGCGGTCTTCGGCTGCGTCGATCATGTCCGGCGTGGTGCCGATGATGGGCACGCCCTCTTTTTCCAGGCCCAGAGCCAGTTTCAAGGGAGTCTGGCCGCCGTACTGGACGATGACGCCCTCGGGCTTTTCCAGATCGACGATTTCCAGCACGTCTTCCAGCGTCAGCGGCTCGAAGTACAGGCGGTCGGACGTGTCGTAGTCGGTAGAAACCGTCTCCGGGTTGCAGTTGACCATGATGGTTTCGTAACCATCTTCGCGCATCGCCAAGGCGGCATGCACGCAGCAGTAGTCAAATTCAATACCCTGGCCGATACGGTTAGGGCCACCGCCCAGCACCATGATTTTTTTCTTGTTCGTCGGGGCCGCTTCACATTCCTCGTCGTAGCTGGAATACATATAGGCGGTGTTGGTGGCGAACTCAGCGGCGCAGGTGTCCACGCGCTTGTAGACCGGGCGCACCTTGAGGGCGCGGCGGGCTTCACGCACGGCCTTTTCACTGGTGTGCAAGAGCTTGGCCAAGCGACGGTCGGAAAAGCCCTTTTGCTTCAGGGTGCGCAGGGTGGCGGCATCCAGCGATGCCAGGGCCTGCTCGCCTTTTTCTTCATAGAGCTTGTCCAGGTCGAGCTCGATCTTCACGATCTGCTCGATCTGCACCAGGAACCAACGGTCAATCTTGGTCAGGGCAAACACTTCATCGACCGTCAAGCCCATGGCAAAGGCATCGCCCACGTACCAGATGCGCTCGGGGCCGGGCTCGCCCAGCTCTTTTTCCAGCACTTCGCGGTCTTGGGTTTTTTCGTTCATGCCATCCACGCCCACTTCCAAGCCGCGCAGGGCCTTTTGGAAGGATTCCTGGAAGGTGCGGCCCATGGCCATCACCTCGCCCACGGACTTCATCTGCGTGGTCAGGCGGTCGTTGGCAGCGGGGAATTTCTCGAAGGCAAAACGCGGAATCTTGGTGACCACGTAGTCGATGGTCGGCTCGAACGAGGCCGGGGTGGCACCGCCGGTGATTTCGTTCTTCAGCTCGTCCAGCGTGTAGCCCACGGCCAGCTTGGCCGCCACCTTGGCAATCGGGAAGCCCGTGGCCTTGGAGGCCAGTGCCGAGGAGCGCGAGACACGCGGGTTCATCTCGATGACGATGACGCGGCCATCCCTGGGGTTGATGGCGAACTGCACGTTGGAGCCGCCGGTATCCACGCCGATCTCGCGCAGCACGGCAATGCTGGCGTCGCGCAGGATCTGGTATTCGCGATCGGTCAGGGTCTGGGCCGGGGCAACGGTGATGGAGTCACCGGTATGCACGCCCATGGGGTCGAGGTTTTCGATCGAGCAGATGATGATGCAGTTGTCCGCCTTGTCCCGCACCACTTCCATCTCGAACTCTTTCCAGCCCAGCAGCGATTCCTCGATCAGCAGCTCATTGGTGGGCGAGGCCTCCAGGCCGCGCTTGGCGATGGTTTCAAACTCCTCGGAGTTGTAGGCAATGCCGCCGCCCGTGCCGCCCAGGGTGAAGCTGGGGCGGATCACGGTGGGGAAGCCCACGCGCTTTTGCACCGCCCAGGCTTTGTCCATGCTGTGCGCGATGCCGGAACGGGCGGATTCCAGACCGATCTTGGTCATGGCGTCCTTGAACTTCAGGCGATCCTCGGCCTTGTCGATGGCTTCAGGCTTGGCTCCGATCAGCTCCACGCCGTACTTTTCCAGCACGCCGTGGTGCCACAGGTCCAGGGCGCAATTCAGCGCCGTCTGCCCGCCCATGGTGGGCAGGATCGCATCCGGGCGCTCCTTGGCGATGATCTGCTCGACCGTCTGCCAGGTGATCGGCTCGATGTAGGTCACATCCGCCGTGGCCGGGTCGGTCATGATCGTGGCGGGGTTGCTGTTGATCAGGATGACTTTGTAGCCCTCCTCGCGCAGTGCCTTGCAGGCTTGCACGCCGGAGTAGTCGAATTCGCACGCCTGGCCGATGATGATGGGGCCAGCGCCGATGATCAGAATGCTTTTGAGGTCGGTGCGCTTGGGCATTATTTCTTCTCCTGGGTCGCTGCCATGGACGCAATGAAGCGGTCGAACAAGTGGCCAATGTCGTTGGGGCCGGGGGCGGCTTCCGGGTGCCCCTGGAAGCTGAACGCCGGTTTGTCGACGCATTCCAGCCCCTGCAGGGTGCCGTCGAACAGGCTGGTGTGCGTGGCACGCACGTTGGCAGGCAAGGTGACCGTGTCCACCGCAAAGCCGTGGTTCTGGCTGGTGATGCAGACATGGTCATTCGCCAGGGTCTTCACCGGGTGGTTGCCGCCGTGGTGGCCGTGGGCCATCTTGAAGGTCTTGGCCCCCAGGGCCAGGGCCATGATCTGGTGGCCCAGGCAAATGCCAAACAGGGGGATGCCTTTTTCCAGGAAGGTCTGGACGGCAGCGATAGCGTAGTCGCACGGCTGCGGATCGCCCGGGCCGTTGGACAGGAAAACACCATCGGGATTGAGCGCCAGCACCTCGGCGGCGGAGGTCTGGGCAGGCACCACCGTCAGCTTGCAGCCTCGGCTGACCAGCATGCGCAGAATGTTGCGCTTGACGCCGAAGTCATAGGCCACAACGTGAAAGCGCGAATTTTCCAACTGGCCAAAGCCCTGGCCCAGCACCCACTCGGTCTGCTCCCAGACATAGGGCTTGGCGGTGCTGACCACCTTGGCCAGATCCAGTCCGGCCATGCTGGGGGCATTTTGCGCGGCAGCGATGGCGGCAGCGATGCGTTCGGGAGTGGCTTCCTCGCCGGCAGCCAGACCAACGATGGCACCGTTTTGCGCCCCTTTTTCACGCAGCACGCGCGTCAGGCGCCGGGTATCGACGTTGGCAATGGCCACCGTGCCCTGGCTGGCCAGAAACTCGGACAAATTTTGCTGGGCACGGAAGTTGCTCACGGTCAGGGGCAGATCGCGAATGACCAATCCGGCAGCCTGCACCTTGGCAGACTCCATATCCTCGGTATTGACGCCATAGTTGCCAATATGCGGATAGGTCAAAGTAACGATTTGCTGACAGTAGCTGGGGTCTGTGAGGATTTCCTGATAGCCGGTCATGGCAGTGTTGAACACCACTTCACCCACGGTAGTACCTGTGCTACCGATGGAGTTGCCAATAAAGACCGTGCCGTCTGCGAGCGCCAGAATGGCGGATGGGAACGCTCCCTGAAGAGACAAAAGCACTGGGTTCTCCGATTTGAATTACGGTTACGCCCAGCGTGTACCCCTCACGCACACGAGGTGAGCGGCACAAGAGCTTGTCAGCAGGTAGTAGCAAAAAAACGACGCCAGGCGCAAAGAAAGAATCGCTGAAAGCCTCCCATTATATTCACAAGCAGCAATTCTGTCCTTGATCTTCTAGGGATTACCCCCGTTTATTCGCCCCCTGAACCGCGCTTGCATGCAAACAGATGGCGGCAGCCGCAGCCACGTTGAGCGACTCCTCTCCCCCGGGCTGGGCAATGCGCACCCACTGGCTGGCCTGGCGGGCCACCTCTTCGCCCACGCCCTGCCCTTCGTGCCCCATGGCCCAGGCGCATGGCCAGGGCAAATCGGCCTGGTGGATAAAGTCGCCCTGGTGCGAACTGGTGGCCAAGAGCGGCAAGCCCAGTTGCGCCACATCGGCGGCACTGGCCGATTCCACCAAGTGCAGGCCAAAGTGCGCCCCCATGCCTGCGCGCAAAACCTTGGGGCTCCACAGCGCTGCCGTGCCCTTCAAGGCCAGCACCTGGGTAAAGCCAAAGGCGCTGGCACTGCGCAGCATGGCGCCGACGTTGCCCGCATCCTGCACCCGGTCCAGCACCAAGGTGGGCACGCCCGGCTGCACGGCAGCGCTGCCGTCCCAGGGCAGTACGTAGCCCATGTGCGCCGGGGACTCCAGCCCGCTGATGTCGGCAAACAAGGCATCAGGCAGAACTACAACTTTAGGAGCTGCTTGCGCCCACTCAACGGGAACCTTAGGCAAAAAAGATGCTGAAAACACCGCCGTAGCAGGGAGTCTAGCTCTGGTTAATGCAGCGCGGCATAAATGGTCGCCCTCCAGCCAGATATGGCCCAGGCGGCGGTAGGCCTGGGGTTCACGCGCCAGGCGGCGCAGCTCTTTGACAAAACCGTTGTCGCGGGAGGTAATTTCTACAACGTTCATGGTGTGTCCTTGGCCCCTGGCCGGTGGGGGAAAATCAACGGCCTGCGCAGTCTGCGCCGCGCAGCACCTGGGCCACGGGGGCAAAGCTGCGCCGATGGACGTCACTGGCCCCAAAGGTGCGCAGCGCCTGTAAATGCGCGGCGGTGCCATAGCCCTTGTGCGCGGCAAAGCCATACTGCGGCTGGCGCTCATGCAGGGCGTAGCACCAGCGGTCGCGCGTGACCTTGGCCAAAATCGACGCCGCAGAAATGGCGGGCACCAGCGCATCGCCCTTGACCACGGCTTCAGCGGGCACCGCCAGTTGCGGCAGGCGGTTGCCGTCGACCTGCACCCAACCGGGTTTCAGGCGCAGGCCCTGCACTGCCCGCTGCATAGCCAGCATGGTCGCTTGCAGGATGTTGATGCGGTCAATCTCCTCGACCGAGGCCTGGGCAATGGAAAAACACAGGGCCTTGGCACGAATTTCCTCGAACAAGGCCTCGCGGCGTTTTTCGGTGAGTTTTTTCGAATCCATCAAGCCAGCAATGGGCTGCAGCTCATCCAGGATGACGGCCGCAGCCACCACAGGGCCGGCCAGCGGGCCACGCCCGGCTTCATCCACCCCCGCCAACAGCCCGGTACCGTGCCAAGGCAGGCAAGTTTGTTCAGGGCCGGGCAAGAAGGTTTTCGATGGCATGGGCGGCAAGCTGTGCAGTGTCCTGCAATAAAACGTGGTGAAGATCAGTAAAGCGCTGCTGCACGGCGGCCCGCTGCGCCGCTGCAGCGGGGGCCAGCCACTGGGCGACGGCATCGGCCAGAGCGCGGGGGGTGGCCTGCTCTTGCAGCAGTTCGGGCACGACAAAGTCGTTGCACAAAATATTGGGCAGCCCCACCCAGGGCTGTAATTGCTTGCGGCGCATTAAACGCCAGCTCCAGGGGTGCATGCGGTAGGCAATCACCATGGGGCGCTTGAACAGGGCTGCTTCCAGCGTGGCGGTGCCGCTGGCAATCAAGGTGCAATCGCACGCTGCCAGCGCCTGGTGCGATTGGCCGCGCAGCAGGCGCACCCGCTCGGCCAAGCCCAGCTCCGCCAGCACGGCGGCAATCGTGTCGTACTGCGCAGGTACGGCAGGCAGTACCACCTGCAGGTGGGGCTGCTCCTGCAGCAGCCATTGGGCCGCTTGTAAAAACGGGCGCAGCAGGTAGCGCACCTCGCTCTTGCGGCTACCGGGCAGCAGCGCCAGCACGGGGGCCTCTGGCCGCAGGCCAAGCTGCGTGCGGGCCAGCTGCTGGTCAGGCTGCATGGGAATGACCGGGGCCAGTGGGTGGCCGACGTAGGTGGCGTCAATGCCGTGCGCCGCCAAGAGCGCTGGTTCAAACGGGAACAGGCACAGCACGTGGTCGGCAGCAGCGCGGATGGTATGCACCCGCTCGGGCCGCCAGGCCCAGATGGAGGGGCAGACAAAGTGCACCGTCTTGATACCGGCGCTGCGTAAATCGCGCTCTAGTCCCAGGTTGAAGTCGGGCGCATCCACACCAACGAAGAGTTGGGGGCGCTCGACGTGCAGCAAGTGCTGGCGCAGGGCCTTGCGGATACCAAAAATCTCGCGCAGGCGCAGTAGCACCTCCAGGCTATAACCGTGTACGGCCAGGCGTTCGCTGTCGTACAAGGCCTGAAAACCGCGCTGCTGCATGGCGGTGCCGCCAATGCCGTAGGCCGTCACCGCAGGCCAGCGTTGCTGCAAGCCTTGCAACAGCAGGGCCGAGAGCAGGTCGCCCGAGGTTTCCCCCGCCACCATGGCAATCCGTGGCGGGGTGGCCCGCGCAGCCGGTGTGGTCGATAGGGTCGAAAGAGTCGAGGGGGCCGGTATGGCCGATGTCGCCGGTGTCATGGCACGTCCAAACGCTGCACGGCCTCAACGGGCAATGCCGCGCGTAGCCGTTTGCAGAAACTGCAGCATCAGGGCGACGTCTTGCGCAGCTTCGGGCGTGGCGGCGGCCACTTCCGGCAGCGCTTCCTGGGCTGCCTGCAGGGTCAGGCCCTGGCGGTAGAGCAGCCGGTGCATGGCCTTGACGGCCTGGATACGCCCCGGCGTAAAACCCCGGCGCCGCAGGCCCTCAGCATTGAAGCCGCGCACCGCCAAGGGGTTGCCATCCACCATCATGAAGGGCGGCACGTCCTGCGAGATATGGCTGGCAAAACCGGCCATGGCGTGCGCGCCGATATGGGTGAACTGGTGCACACCGGTCAGCCCGCCCAAAATCACCCAATCACCTACGTGCACATGGCCGGCCAGCGTGGCGTTATTGGCCAAGATGGTGTGGTTACCCACCTGGCAATCGTGGGCAATGTGGACGTAGGCCATGATCCAGTTGTCATCACCCACGCGGGTCACGCCACCGTCTTGCAAGGTGCCGGTGTTGAAGGTGCAAAACTCCCGGATGGTATTGCCATCGCCAATTTCCAGGCGCGTGGGCTCGCCCGCATACTTCTTGTCCTGGGGCTGGGCCCCGAGGGAGGCAAACTGGAAAATCTGGTTATCGCGGCCAATGCGCGTGTGGCCCTCAATCACGCAGTGCGGGCCAATGCGCGTGCCTGCACCCACCTGGACGTGCGCACCAATGATGCTGTACGCACCCACGCGCACGCTGGGGTGCAACTGGGCACCTTCGGCGATGATGGCAGTAGGGTCGATAAGGGCCTGCATAGACAACGGAGGTGGCATCTAGGCTTTAGGCTTCTTGGGCTTCTTTGGCCGGGCCCACATAGCGCATGGTGCACATCAGCTCGGCTTCGCAAGCCACTTCGTCACCGACGCGCGCCACGCCCTTGAACCTCCAGATACCACCGCGCACGCGGTCAATCGAGGCTTCCAGCAGCAACTGGTCGCCCGGCTCCACCGGGCGCTTGAAGCGGGCCGAATCAATACCGACGAAGTAGTAGATATTGTTTTCATCCGGCACCTGGCCCATGGCATCAAACGCCAACAGACCTGCCGCCTGCGCCAGCGCTTCCAGCATCAACACCCCGGGCATGACCGGGCGGCCCGGAAAGTGACCGGTAAAACACGGCTCGTTGAACGTGACGTTTTTAACAGCCAGGATGCGGGTGTTGCGCTCCAGCTCCACCACCTTATCTACCAGCAAGAACGGGTAGCGGTGCGGCAGACTGCTTCATGATTGCGTGGATATCCATCATGGTTGTTGTGCTCTCTCTGTTATAGCGTCCAGCGCTTTTTCAAGTTGTTTAACCCGCTCACGCAACTGATGCAATTGCTTGAGTGAGGCGGCATTCTTCTCCCACTGGGCATTGGTTTGCAGGGGAAAAATTCCGGTATATAAGTCAGGCTTATGCAAAGACCGCGTCACCATGGACGTGGGCGAAATGCTGGTGCCATCGGCAATTTCCAAATGCCCCAGGATATTGGCCGCACCGCCAATCGAGCAGTGCGCACCAATTTTTGCGCTACCGGCAATACCGGTATTGCCGGCAATCACGGTATGCGGCCCCACCTGCACGTTATGGGCAATTTGCACCAGGTTGTCGATCTTCACGCCGTCACCGATCACGGTGTCGTCCAGCGCGCCCCGGTCGATGCAGGTATTGGCACCAATTTCCACATCGTCACCAATGCGCACTGCACCCAGCTGTTCAATCTTGAGCCACGCACCGCCTTCGGGGGCAAAGCCAAAACCGTCAGCCCCCACCACCACGCCGGGGTGGAGCAGGCAGCGCTGGCCCACTTGGCAGTCCTGGCCAATATGCACGCGGGCCCGCAGCACGGTATGCGCCCCCACCACAGCGCCACGCTCAAGCACGCAATGCGGCCCGACCGTGGCACTAGGGTGCACCTGCGCCTGGGGATGCACCACAGCACTGGGGTGGATGCCCGCAGGCCAAGCCGGTGCCTGCTGCCCCTGCCACAGCTGGGTCAGCCGGGCAAAGTAGGCATAGGGGTTGTCCACCACAATGCAGGCACCACGCGCCACCGCCGCAGCACGCAAGCTGGGCGCAACAATGACGCAAGCAGCCTGGCTGCTGGCCAGTTGCCCTGCGTAGCGGGGATTGCTTAAAAAGCTGATGCTGTGGGCATCGGCCACCTGCAACGGAGCAATCCGCGTAATGCGTGTCTGGCGCTGGGCGGCGCCTTCAAGGCTACCGCCCAAGGCGTCGACGATCTCCCCCAGCTGTAAGCCGCCCATCGCGCCCATTATTTGGAGCTGTTGAGGGCTTTGATCACTTTGTCGGTGATGTCATGCTTGGGATTGACGTAGACGGCCTCTTGCAAGATCACATCGTACTGCTCGGCCTCGGCCACTTGCTGCACGACCTTGTTGGCTTGCTCCAGCACGCGGGCCAGCTCTTCGTTCTTGCGGTTGGCCAGGTCTTCCTGGAACTCACGGCTCTTGCGCTGGAATTCCCGGTCTTGGTCGACCAGGTCACGCTGCTTGGTCACGCGCTGGCTCTCGGCCATGGTGGGCGCATCGCGCTCAAAGCTGTCCGAAGTACGCTTGAGGCCATCGCGCAGGGAGATCAGCTCTTTCTCGCGCTTGGAGAATTCTTGCTCCAGCTTGGTTTGGGCTGCTTTAGCAGCATTGGCTTCGCGAAATACCCGGTCGGTATTGACAAAGCCAGCCTTGAAATCAGCAAAAGCAGAAAAACTCAGACCTGCCAGCAAGGAGGCAGCGATCACGGTGTGTGTAAATTTTTTCATTAGAAAGAAGTCCCAATTTGGAATTGAATTTTCTGTAGCTTGTCTTCGGGTTTTTTACGAATCGGGGTCGCCCACGCCAAACGCAGCGGCCCCAGGGGAGAAATCCAGCTCAAGCCGAGACCGGCAGAAGCACGCAAATCGCCAGCGCGAATAGGGTCGTTTTCCGCAAAAACGTTCCCCACGTCCACAAAGGTGAACCAACGCAAGGTCTTGTCGTTACCGTTACCGGGGAAAGGCGCAATCATTTCCAGGTTCATGACTGCCAGCTTGGCACCACCCAGGAATGAGTAGGAGCTGCACGGTGCCGCCTCACCTTGGTAGCAGTACGAGCGCGGGCCCAGGCTACCTTGGTCAAAGCCGCGAATCGAACCCAAGCCCCCCGCGTAGAAGTTTTTAAACACCGGAAACTCTTTACCGCCCAGACCCTTGCCCCAGCCCAATTCGGTATTCAAGGCAAAGGTGATGGCTTTCGTTACCGGAATGTATTGCTGGAACTGGTAGTTGGCCTTGATGTATTTCAGGTCACCGGCCATCGACCAATCGGCATTCAAACGCTGGTAGCGCCCTTCATTGGGGGCCAAGGCGCTATCGCGCGAGTCACGGCCCCAGCCCAGCGATAGGGGGATGGCGGTATTGTTCTTGCCAGCGTATTTATCCAGGTACATGGGCATGAACTGCCCGGCCTTGACGCTGGTTTGCTCTGCGCCAATACCGAAGTAGACGGTATCGAGCTCACTGAACGGCACGCCAAAGCGAATGGACGCCCCCTTGGAGACGATTTTGTACATATCGCTGGTGCCGACTTCCGAGTCGTCCACGATGTACGAATACGGGCGCGAAGTCCTGTAGTACAGGTCAATCGTGCGCGAGATGCCGTCCTGGGTGAAATACGGGTTGGTCGTACTCACCACCAAGGTGCGGTTGTATTTACCGGTATTGACGTCAATCCCCAGGTAATTACCGGAGCCGAAGGCGTTTTCCTGCTTGATACCAAAGCTCAGGGTCACTTTTTCCGCACTGGAAAAACCTGCACCCAAGGTGACGGAGCCAGTGGGTTTTTCTTTGACCGTAGCGACCAAATCCACCTGGTCGGGCGAGCCGGGCACCTCTTGGGTGTCCATGTCGACTTCGGTGAAAAAGCCCAGGCGGTCGATACGATCGCGCGAGAGCTTGATCTTGTCACCGTCATACCAAGAGGCTTCGTATTGGCGGAATTCCCGGCGAATAACTTCGTCACGGGTGCGCTCGTTGCCAGCAATCTGGATGCGGCGCACGTAGGCGCGGCGGGCCGGATCGGCCTGCAGCACAAAGCTGACGCGGTTGTTTTCCCGATCAATGTGCGGCACCGCTTCCACGTGGGCAAAGGCAAAGCCGAAATTACTGAAGTGGTCGGAAAAAGCCTTGGTGGTTTCCGTGACCTGCTCGGCGTTATACGGCTGGCCGGGCTTGATTTTCACCAGGGATTTGAATTCGTCTTCGCGCTCCAGGTAGTTGCCTTGCAGCTCTACGCCCGAGACGACAAAGCGCTCACCCTCATGGATATTGATGACCAGGGAGATTTTTTGCTTATCGGGCGAAATGGCGACCTGGGTAGAGTCAATCCGAAAATCGATATACCCACGCTTGAGGTAATAAGAGCGCAGTGTTTCCAGGTCGGCGTTGAGTTTGCTGCGGGCGTAGCGGTTGGACTTGGTGTACCAGCTCATCCAGCCGCCGGTGTCCTGGTCCATTTGCTTTTTCAGCTTCGATTCGCTGAATGCCTCGGCACCAACAATGCGAATGTCGTTGATCTTGGCGGGCTTGCCCTCGGTGACCGAAAAGCTCAAGTTCACCCGGTTGCGCTCCACCGGGGTCACAGTGGTCACGACTTCCGCACCATACAGGCTGCGACTGATGTATTGGCGACGCAGCTCTTGCTCGGCGCGGTCGGCCAAGGCTTTGTCAAAGGGGCGGCCTTCGGCCAGGCCCACATCGCGCATGGATTGCACCAGGGCTTTTTTGTCAAATTCCTTGGTGCCGACAAATTCCACCTTGGCGATGGTCGGGCGCTCTTGCACCACAACGACCAGCACATTGCCGTTGGCCTCCAGGCGCACGTCGGTAAACAGCCCCAGGGCAAACAGCGACTGGATGGCAGCAGCGCCCTTGTCGTCGTCGTATTCGTCGCCCACGCGCACGGGCATGGAGGCGAAGACCGTACCGGCTTCGACGCGCTGCAGGCCCTCTACGCGGATGTCTTGGACGTGAAAGGGCTCCAGGGCCCAGGCGGCTTGCGCCAGAGTCAAAAGCGCAGCAGCGGCCACAGCCGTGCGAGCACCAAAGCGTTGAACAGGTTGTTTCATGAGAGTGCAAGACCACCTGCAGCGAGGTGCAGGCATTTTTTGAATAGAGCGACCAATTTCGTTATGAAGCAAAAAGGCGGTGTATATCATTGAACAGCGCCAAAGCCATCAATAATACCAACACGCCTATACCTAACCGCTGCAAACCTTGCATCCACGCATCGCTGACGGGACGCCCGGTCACTGCCTCCCATAGATAATACATCAGGTGCCCCCCGTCCAAGACGGGCAGCGGCAAGAGATTGAGCACCCCCAGGCTAACGCTGATCAGCGCCAGAAAGGCCAAATACGTCGTTACGCCCAAGCTGGCAGATTTACCCGCGTAGTCGGCAATGGTCAGCGGCCCACTCAAATTTTTCAGGGCCGCCTGGCCGGTGAGCATCTTGCCCATCATCTGCAGGCTCAGCGCGGCGATGTCCCAGGTTTTTTCCGCCCCGGCCACCACGCCATCCCACAGGCCGTATTGCACGTCCACCAGTTCAGGCGCAGCGCCAATCATGGCACCCACGCGGCCATACGGGCCTTGCGGGCCAGGGAGCACCTGGGGCTGCACGGCTAACGTCAGTGGCTGACCGCTGCGCAGCACCTGCCAATGTTGCGCCGTATCGCTCTGGATATGCGCGGCAATCAGGCGACGCAGTTGTGCGGCATCGACAACGCTCTGGCCATCCACCGCCTGCACCACGTCGCCCGCTTGCACGCCAGCGCGGGCGGCGGGCTCATCGGGCAGCACTTCGCCAATAACGGCGGGCATCCACGGCGTGGTGATGCCGATGCGGGCAAGCAGTTGGGCATCAACGTCGTCTGCGGGCAACTGCGTCAGTGGTAAATCAACAACGCGGCTGCGGCTGCCCTGGGCATCGGTGACGTGCAGGCGCAGGTCGTGGCCTTGCAAGACGCCTTGGGTCAGCGCCCAGCGCAGGTCTTCCCAGGAGCGCACAGGCCGAGGCTCGGTATCCCCAGCATCCCCAGCCTCAGCCGACAACCATTGGGTGCTTTGCACCCAATCCTGCGCCTGCAAGCCTGCCTGCGCGGCCATGCTGGCTGGCGCGGGGCTGGCCACCAGCGCTTTGGGGGCCTGTACCCCTAGCCAATTGACCAGGCTGTACAAGGCAATAGCCAGCAGCAAATTGGCCAGCGGCCCAGCCGCAACAATCGCGGCGCGGGCACGCAGGGGCTGGGTGTTAAAGGCCAGATGGCGCTCGTGCGCGGCGACTTCCCCTTCGCGCTCATCGAGCATGCGCACATAGCCACCAATGGGCAGGGCTGCGATGACGAATTCCGTCTCCGTCCCTTTTTTGCGCCAGCGCAGCAAGGGCTTGCCCATGCCGACGGAAAAGCGCAGCACCTTGACACCGCACCACAGCGCCATGCGGTAGTGGCCGTATTCGTGAATGGCAACCAGCAGCCCCAGGGCCACGATAAAAGCGACGATGGTCATCAACACGCCCAACTCCTTCGCACAGGCTTACACCGCCCAGCGCTGCACGATATCCGCTGCCGCAGCGCGGGCCTGGCGGTCCAAATCCAGCAAGGCTTCGACGCTGGCGGGGCGCTCGGCAATCACCACCTGCTCCAAGGCGGCGCGGTTTACGGCCTGGATGCGGTCAAAGCGCAGGCGCTCCTGCAAGAAAGCGGCGACGGCAATTTCATTGGCGGCGTTGAGCACGGTGGTCGTGCCTTCCGGGGCGTTCAATGCCTGCCACGACAGGTGCAGACCGGGAAAGCGCTCAATATCTGCCGCTTCAAAAGTCAGTGGTGCCAGTTGGGTGAAGTCCAGCGGCGCCACACCGCTGGCGATGCGCTCGGGCCAGGCCAGGCCGCAGGCAATCGGCACGCGCATATCGGGCGTGCCCAGTTGCGCCAGGATGGAGCTGTCGTGCATCTGCACCATGGAGTGCACGATTTGCTCGGGGTGGATGACGACCTGGATATCCTGCGGGGCCATGTCGAACAGCCAACGCGCCTCAATCACTTCCAGCGCCTTGTTCATCATGGTGGCGGAATCGACGGAAATCTTGCGCCCCATGCTGAAGTTGGGATGCTTGCACGCTTGCGCTGGCGTGACGGTATGCAGCGTAGCCGGATCGCGCTGGCGAAAAGGCCCGCCCGAGGCCGTCAAGATAATGCTGCGCACGCGCTGCGCCCAGGTGCTGCGCTCTTCGGGCAGGCACTGGAAGATGGCGGAATGCTCGCTATCAATGGGCAGCAGCGTTGCACCGCTGCGGCGCACCGTCTCCATGAACAGGGCCCCGCCCACGACCAACGCCTCTTTATTGGCCAGCAGCAGGCGCTTGCCTGCCTGCGCTGCCGCCAGGCACGGGGCCAGGCCCGCAGCACCGACAATGGCGCCCATGACGGTGTCCACCTCCTCGTGCGCGGCAATGGTTTGCAGGGCATCGGGCGTTTGCAGCACTTCGGTCGGCAAGCCTTCTGCAGCGATTTTTTCGGCCAACTGGCGGGCGTGTGCCGCGCTGGCCATGACGGCGTAGCGCGGGCGAAATGCCTGGCACTGGGCCAGCAGGGCATCGACCTGGGTGGCCGCGCTCAGGGCAAAAACCGTATAGCGCTGGGGGTGACGGCGCACCACGTCCAGCGTACTGGTGCCAATCGAGCCGGTCGAACCCAGCACTGTCAAGCGTTGCGGCTTGCTCATCGTTGTCTATCCTTTGGCCCTCAGGCCATTTACCACTACAGCGTTGCGCCGTAGCTGACCAACATCATCACCAGGGGCAAGGTGGGCAGCAGGGCATCAATACGATCGAGCACACCACCGTGGCCGGGCAGCAACTGGCTGCTGTCTTTGACCCCGGCGCTGCGTTTGATCAGCGATTCCACCAAGTCGCCCAGCACGCTCATGGCCGTTAAAAACAGGGCGCACAGGGCAAGAAAACCATAGCCGCCGCCCTGGGCCAGGCGGGCATACAGGCTCTGCGGCGCAGCACCTGCCGCCACGGCAGAGAATTCCCAGGCAGCCCAGGCCAGCGCCATGACCAATACGCCCAGCGCGCCCCCCAAGGCGCCTTCCCAGCTTTTACCGGGGCTGATGCTGGGCGCCAGCTTGGCAGCAAAAAAACGCTGGCCGAAAGCGCGGCCCGCAAAATACGCAAACACGTCGGCTACCCACACCAAGAGCAGCGCCGACAAAAGAAACTGCACCCCCAGGGCCCGGGCCTGCACCATGGCCAGGCCCGCTGCGGCCAGGGCCAGCAGCCCCAGCGGCCAGCGCAGCCCGACGGCAATACGCGCCCACACGGGCACGCCGTGGTAGACCAAAAACACGGCCACCAGCACCCAGGCGCTACCCACGCCCAGCCACAGCAAGGGGTAGTGGCCCCATAGCCAGCCCTGCTGCCAGGCCCACGCGCCCAAGGCCGCCAAGGCGGCTGCACCGCCATAGCTGGCCACAGCGCCCAGGTGGTTCAAGCGCCCCCACTCCCAGGCACCGGCGGCCACCATCAGCAGGACGATGGCGTTAAAGCCTGCGCTGTGCTCAGCCAGCAGGGCCGGCAGCAAAACTGCCAGCAGCACCAGGGCGGTGATTACGCGTTGCTTGAGCATGGCGGGCCTTTCTCTCGAAGATGCAAGGAAATCAATCTATAAAAACAAGAGCTGCTAGCGCTTACCCAGAAAGGCTTTCAAAGCAAAATGTATTTGAAAATCAATCAATGCAAGCGCTAACAGCTATTATTTTTGCGCAAGCTGGGCCGAGGTCTGACCAAAGCGGCGTTCCCGCTGGGCAAAGTCGGCCAGGGCCGCATCGAGCTGAGCGGCATCAAAGTCGGGCCACAGGCAGTCGCTAAACAGCAGCTCGCAGTAAGCGGCCTGCCACAGCAGGAAGTTGCTGATGCGCAACTCCCCACCGGTGCGGATGAGTAAATCCGGGTCCGGCACATGGGCCAGGGCCAGGGCCGCGTCAATGTGTTCGGGCGTCAGGGGCAGCCCTGCGGCAGCCACCTTGGCCGCAGCTTGCGCCATATCCCAGCGCCCGCCGTAGTTAAAGCAGATATTGAGCACCAGGGCCGTATTGGCTGCGGTCAGCGCCTCGGCCTGGGCAAAGCCGGCTTGCACTTTCTCGGACAGGCTTGCACGCTCACCGACAAAGTGCAGGCGCACGCCTTCGCGGGCCAGCTCGGGCACCTCGCGCGTCAGGGCGCTGGCCATCAGGGCCATGAGGCCCGAGACCTCGTCCTGCGGGCGGCTCCAGTTTTCCGAAGAAAAGGCAAACACCGTCAGCACGGCGATGCCGCGCTCCATGCACAGGCGCACGCAGCGGCGCAGAGCGTCCACCCCTTTTTTATGCCCGGCCAGGCGCGGTAAAAAGCGCTTGGTCGCCCAGCGGCCATTGCCATCCATGACGATGGCCAAATGCCTGGGCACCCCCGCAGGTACTGCTGCAGACTCCGACATTTACACGGCCATGATGTCTTGCTCTTTGGCAGCCACCAGGGTGTCAATTTCAGCAATATGTTTGTCGGTGAGCTTTTGGATCTCGGCTTCGCTGCGCTTTTGGTCATCTTCGGAAGCTTCTTTTTCCTTGACCAGCTTTTTCACGCCGTCGTTGGCGTCGCGGCGCAGGTTGCGCACGGCGACCTTGGCGCCTTCCCCTTCGTTGCGGGCCAGCTTGGTCATTTCGCGGCGGCGCTCTTCGCTCATGGGGGGCATGGGCACGCGCAGCAAGTCGCCCAAGGAGGCGGGGTTCAAGCCCAAGTCGCTTTCGCGGATGGCTTTTTCAATCTTGGCCGCCATGTTCTTTTCCCAGGGCTGCACGCCAATGGTGCGGGCGTCGATCAGCGTCAGGTTGGCCACCTGCGACAGCTGCACCATGGAGCCGTAGTACTCCACCTGGATGGTATCGAGCAGCTGCGGGCTGGCCCGCCCGGTGCGGATACGCGAGAGGTTGTTTTTCAGCGCCTCGATGGATTGCCCCATCTTGGTTTCGGCATGTTTTTTGATTTCGGCAACAGTCATTGGGCTTTCCTCTGAAAACAAACAGCCTTCCGATGTTTGCACACAGGAAGGCCAGGAGACATAAAAAGACGATCAGGCCGTCACCAAGGTGCCTTCGTCCTCGCCCATCACCACGCGCATGAGGGCGCCGGGCTTGACGATGGAGAACACACGGATGGGCAGTTTCTGATCCCGGCACAGCGCAAAGGCCGTGGCATCCATGATGCCCAGGTTGCGCACGATGGCTTCGTCAAACGACAACTGCGCGTAGCGCGTGGCGCTGGGGTCTTTCATGGGGTCGGCGGTGTAGACGCCATCGACCTTGGTGGCCTTGAGCACCACTTCGGCGCCAATTTCTGCGCCGCGCAGCGCTGCCGCCGTATCGGTGGTGAAGAAGGGATTGCCCGTGCCTGCGGCAAAAATGACGACCTTGCCCTCTTCCAGGTACTGCAGCGCCTTGGGGCGCACGTAGGGCTCAACGACCTGCTGGATGTCGATGGCCGACATGACGCGGGCCGTCACCCCTTGCTTGCCCATGGCGTCCGCCAGGGCCAGGGAGTTCATCACCGTAGCCAGCATGCCCATGTAGTCGGCCGTTGCACGGTCCATACCGGCCGAGCCGCCCGCTACGCCACGAAAGATATTGCCCCCGCCAATCACCACCGCCACCTGCACGCCAATGCGGGCGACCTCGGCCACCTCGGTGACCATGCGCTCGATCGTGGCCGGGTTGATGCCAAAGGCATCATCGCCCATCAACGCCTCGCCAGACAGCTTGAGCAAGATGCGTTGGTGTACGGGTTGGGCTTGGCGCATGGTGAAACTCCTTGAGATGGCAAAAAAGGGGGGCGGAAATAATCAATAGCAGGGGCAGGCTCAAAAAGGCAAAAGCCGCGTGGCTTTCAACGCCTTTATTTCAGCGCTTTTATTTAAGCACCCTTGGCAGCAGCAACCTGTGCGGCCACTTCGGCAGCGAAGTCGTCGGCCTTCTTCTCAATGCCTTCGCCCACCACGTACAGGGTAAAGCCCTTGATGGTGGTGTTCTTGGCCTTGAGCATAGCGGCCACGGTTTGCTTGCCGTCTTCGGCCTTCACAAACACTTGGTCGGCCAGCGAGACTTCCTTGAGGTACTTTTGCACCGAGCCTTCGACCATCTTGGCAACGATCTCAGCGGGCTTGCCCGACTCGGCAGCCTTGGCAGCAGCCACGGAGCGTTCTTTTTCGATCAGTTCGGCAGGCACGTCAGCGCTGGTCAGGGCCACGGGCTTCATGGCGGCCACGTGCATGGCTACGTCCTTGGCGGCAGCGGCGTCGCCGTCAAACTCCACCACTACGCCAATGCGGGTGCCGTGCAGGTAGCAAGCCAGGTTGCTGCCAGCAAAGTGCTTGAAGCGGCGAAACGCCATGTTCTCGCCAATCTTGCCGATCAAGCCCTTGCGCACGTCTTCCAGCGTGGGACCAAAACCGTCTTGCTCGTAGGCCAGGGCGCCCAGGGCGTCCACGTCGGCGGGGTTGTGCTTGGCCACCAGCGCAGCAGCGGCATTGGCCATGGCGATGAAGCTGTCGTTTTTGGAGACGAAGTCGGTTTCGCTGTTGACTTCCACCAAGGCGCCTACGCCGCCTTCCAGGAAGGAGGCGACCACGCCTTCTGCCGTCACGCGGGCAGCGGCTTTACCGGCCTTGGTGCCCAACTTCACGCGCAGCAGCTCTTCGGCTTTGGCCATATCGCCATCGGCTTCCGTCAGGGCTTTTTTGCATTCCATCATGGGCGCGTCGGTCTTTTCGCGCAGCTCTTTGACCATGCTTGCGGTAATTGCAGCCATGTTTAATCTCTCCGTATTCAATCAATGCTAAAAAAATGTGCAGCTACAAAAAAGGGGCTACCAGAGCCCCGCTTTTGTCTGCGATGCCCCGCTGTGGGGCACCTGCAGGGGTTGCCAGCGCCTTGTGGTGCTTAGGCAGCGCTGTCCTGCACTTCGACGAATTCGTCGTCGCCATTGCCTTCGCTGGCCACAGCCTGCACGACTTCGTTCAGGCGGGCTTCACGGCCTTCCAGCACGGCATCAGCAATACCACGGGCGTACAGGGCCACGGCCTTGGCCGAGTCGTCGTTACCGGGGATCACGTAGTCGATGCCAGCGGGGTTGTGGTTGGTATCGACCACACCGATCAGGGGAATGCCCAGCTTCTTGGCTTCAGAGATGGCGATTTTGTGGAAACCGACGTCGATCACAAAAATAGCGTCGGGCAGACCGTTCATGTCTTGGATACCGCCGATGTCTTTTTCCAGCTTGGCCAGTTCGCGGGCGAACATCAGCCTGCTCTTTCTTGGACAGGGATTCCAGGCCCGCTTCTTGCTGGGCCTTCATGTCCTTGAGGCGCTTGATCGAGGTCTTGACGGTCTTGAAGTTGGTCAACATGCCGCCCAGCCAGCGCTGGTCAACATAGGGCACGCCAGCGCGCTGGGCTTGCTCAACCACCAGCTCACGGGCTTGGCGCTTGGTGCCCACCATCAAAATGGTGCCGCCTTTGGCTGCCAGCTGCTTGGCAAATTTTTGTGCTTCCTGGAACATGGGCAGCGTTTTTTCCAGGTTGATGATGTGAATCTTGTTGCGCTGGCCGAAGATGAAGGGAGCCATTTTCGGATCCCAGAAACGGGTTTGGTGGCCAAAGTGGACACCGGCTTCGAGCATTTCGCGCATCGTGACGGACATGTTTAACTCCAAAAGGTTAGGTCTAAAATTCGGCTCGATTTTGCGCAGGCAACTAGAAAAAACCCGCGCAACACCTTATGAAAAGCCGATTTGCTATTCACTCCACTAAAAACGCCCAGGTGGATACCTAGGCGCAAATAGCAAAGCCTGCTGATTTTAGCACAAACCATGATTTCAGACTTCACCGCGCTCAAACGCGCCATTGCCAGCGGCTGCATCACGCCCGCCCAGGCGCTGGCGCACAGCCAGTTGCGCATGGCCAGCCCGGCTTGCCAGCACGCCTACACCCAGATGGCCACTGCCGATGTTTGGGCACGCGCCGCCCAGCAGCCCTTGCACCTGCCCCTGGCCGGGGTGAACGTGTCCGTCAAAGCCCTGTTTGACGTCTCTGGCTGGGTGACACACGCAGGCTCGCAACTGCTGGCCCAGGCCCCCTGCGCCCAGGCAGACGCCCCAGCAGTTGCCCGCCTGCGCGCCGCCGGGGCCTGTATTGCCGGGCAGACGCATATGGTGGAATTTGCTTTTTCCGGCGTGGGCACCAACCCCCACTACCGCACCCCGGCGGCGTGGGACGGCCTTTGGGGCCAGGCCCTGCCGGATGTGTTCGTGCCTGGGGGCTCGTCCTCGGGCACAGCGGTTTCCGTGGCAACGGGCAGCGCCTGGCTGGGCCTGGGGTCGGACACTGGCGGCTCCATCCGTATACCGGCGGCACTCAATGGCGTGGTGGGTTTTAAATCCACCAGCCACCGGGTGCCCTTGGCCGGAGCCATTCCTTTATCGACCACCTTGGATACCGCCTGCGCCATGACGCGCAGCGTGCGCGATGCCCTGGCGGCCCACCAAATCCTCGCGCAGCGGCGCGTGACACGCAGCAGCGCGCCCCTGTCCGCCTGGCGTCTGGCCGTGCCGCGCACCACCATGCTGGAGGCACTGGCACCAGCGGTGGCCACCAGCTTTACGCGCAGCCTGGCCTTGCTGCGCCAAGCCGGGGCAGCCATTACCGAGATTGACCTGCCGGAGCTGGCCGAGCTGGCGCAAATCAACGCCGCCGGTACTTTTTCAGCTGCAGAAAGCTTTGCCTGGCACCGCACCTATCTCAGCCAAGCGGCCCACGCACAGACCTACGACCCCCGGGTGCGCCAGCGCATCGAAGCCGGTGCCCGCATCGGCGCGGCCGACTACATTGCGCTGCAGCGTGCACGCCAGCGCTGGATCGCCCAGGTCGAGGCCGCCATCGCCGGTTTTGATGCACTGCTCAGCCCCACCACCGCCATCACCGCCCCGCGCCTAGCCGACGTGGCCCCCGCCACCGGCCAGGATGCTGCACAAGACGCGCAGCGCGACGCCGCCTTTTTCACGGCCAACGCCTTGCTGCTGCGCAACACCAGCGTGGTGAATATGCTGGACGGCTGCGCCATCAGCCTGCCCTGCCATCTACCGGGTGAGCTACCCATGGGCCTGATGCTGTGGCACGGACGTGACCGTGACGACGCGGTACTGGCCCTGGGCCAACTGGTGGAAACCTGCCTGCTGGAATACGCCCACCGCCAGGGTGCCCAGCGCTGGGCGCCGCTGGATAGCAGCGTCTGCACCCAGGAGGCGCCGTCATGCACATAGCCATCATCGGTGCGGGTATCTCGGGGCTAAGCACCGCCCTGGCCTTGGCCGAGGACGGGCACAGCATCACCGTCTATGAACAACACAACGCCTGCGCCGAAGGCAGCAGCTTTGCCCCCGGCGGCTGGATAGCGCCGTGCGACTACCCACTGCTAGCCGGCCCCGGCTGCGGCATGCCACTGGAGCAGCTGCGCCAAGGCAAGACCGCCCCCATGCTGGGCAGTGCCCTGCCCGGCAGCAGCACCTGGCGCTGGCTGCGCCAGTGGAAGGCGGCCGCCAGCACCTTACGCGCCTGGAGCGCCTACAGCCGCAGCCTGCAATGGCGCTACGGCAGCCCGGAAAATGCCCAGACCTGCGACAGCGCCCTGCTGCTGCTACCCCCCGGCACCGACCCCAGCGCCTGGGAAGCTGCGGGCCACTGGCTCGCCCCAGAGGCAGCCCGCACGCACGAACCAGGTTTGGCGGAGGACGCCCCCCTGGGCGGCGCCCTGCTGTGCCGCAAGGCGCTGGCCATCGTCCCACGCCTGTGGTGCCAGCACCTGCGCCAAGCACTGCTGGCCCGGGACGTGCGCCTGTGGACAGCCAGCGCCGTGCAGCGCATTGACCCGCGCCCCCTGGCCGTGCATGCCCAAGGCCAAAGCGTACCTTATGACGCCCTAGTGCTGTGCACCGGCGCACAAACCCAGCTCCATACCGCCCTGGGGCTGCGCCTGCCCACCTTGGGCCTGACGGGCTACAGCGTCACTGCGCCGGTGCGCGACCCACAACACGCCCCACGCCAAAGCGTGCTGCACTGGCAGCAGCAAACCAGCATCCAGCGCATGGGCCAGCGCATCCGCATCAGCGCGGCAGCCCACCTGGGCGTGGCCGACAACACCGCCCCGCACGCAGCCACCTTGGCACAGATGTATGCGCTGATGCAGGACTACTTCCCTGGCGGGGCCGACTTGCACAGCCCCCAAGTGCAGGTATGGCAAGGCAAGCGCCTGGCCCTGCCCGACGGCCTGCCCGCCGTGGGCCCCAGCACCGTGCCCGGCGTGTGGCTGAACCTGGGCCATGGCAACCAAGGCATTGCCCTGGCTGCCGGCTGCGCCCAGGCGCTGGCCGACATGCTGGCCCACCGCCCCTGCGCCCTTGACCCTGGGCCGCTGGCCCCCACCCGGTTTTAAGCATGCCCCACGCCCTGCACCCCCACCAGCCCGCCGCCCTGTTTTCCAGCGCCCACATCCGCCAGCTGGAAGCTGCGGCCCTGGCCTTGCACCCCCAACCCAGCCTGATGCAACGCGCCGGCCTGGCCTGTGCCCAACTGGCCCAGGCCATTGCCCCGCACGCCCAGCACATTTGGCTCCTGTGCGGGCCAGGCAACAACGGAGGCGACGGCTTGGCCGCTGCCGCCCATTTAGCGGCTGCCGGGCGGCAGGTGACCGTGACCTGGCTGGGCCAGCCCCACAGCGCCAGCGCCGATACCCTGGCCGCCCTGCAACAGGCACAGCGCCAGCCCATAACGTGGAGCGCCAACCCGCCTCCGCTAGGGCCACAAGATTTAGTGATCGACGCCCTGCTGGGGCTAGGGCTAGGCAACCGCCCGGTAGACAGCCGCGTGGCCGCGCTGCTGCAGCACAGCTACACCAGCAGCGCCCACTGCCTGGCAGTGGATCTGCCTTCCGGCCTGCATGCCGACACCGGCCAGTGGCTGACCGGCTACGCACCACGCGGGCGCACCGACAACAGCAGCCGCCATACCTTGAGTTTGCTGGGGCTCAAACCAGGCCTGTTCACCGCCCAGGGGCGCGACGCCGCCGGGCAGGTGTGGTGGGACGATTTGGGCCTGGCCGCCCTGCCCGTGGCAGCCCCCCTGCCCCAAGCCTGGCTGACCCCGGCCCCAGCCATGCAGCAGCGCCTGCATGCCAGCCACAAGGGCAGCTTTGGCGATGTGCTGGTGCTGGGCGGCCAGGGCCTGGGGCAAGGACTGGGCCAGGGCGCAGCCATGCAGGGCGCGGCCATTTTGGCAGCCACCGCTGCCCTGCACTATGGCGCAGGGCGGGTGTTTTTGCACCTGCTCGATGGCGGGCACACCCAGCTCCTGCCCCAGCAGCCGGACATCATGCTGCGCAGCCAGACTGCGGCGCTGGCGCAATTGGCCAGCAGCACCGTAGTCTGCGGCTGTGGGGGTGGCAGCAGCATCGCGCCCCTGCTGCCCAAAGTGCTGGAAGGCAGCGCCCGCCTGGTGCTGGACGCCGATGCGCTGAACGTCATCGCCAGTGACAGCCTGCTGCGCCAGCGCCTGCACAACCGCCAGCGCCTGCAGCTTCCCACCATCCTCACGCCCCACCCGCTGGAAGCTGCGCGGCTGCTGGACTGCAGCACCGAACAGGTGCAGGCCAACCGCCTGGAGGCCGCCCACACCCTGGCCAAGCGCCTGGGCTGCACGGTGTTGCTCAAAGGCTCGGGCAGCATCACCGCCAGCCCCGGGCGGGCTGCCTTGCATCAACCCCACGGGCAACGCCCGCCTGGCCATTGCCGGTACGGGGGGACGTCTTGGCCGGCATGGTGGCAGCGCGCTGGCAGGCCCAGCAAGGGGGTGGGCAAGACAGCCACCACGCCGCCAGCACAGCCGCGTGGCTGCACGGCAGCCTGGCCGACCATTGGCCAGAAAACCAGCCCCTGACGGCTGCGGCACTGGCGCAGGCGCGTGCATAGACCGATAAAAGAATAGCTGCCAGCGCTTGCCAGTTCTCAGTTTCAGGCTATTTAGACCTTGAAACCCAATACAGGCAAGCGCTGGCAGCTATTCTTATGAAGTTGCCGCGCCATCAGCGGGAGCGCTTAGAACGTGTTTACGATCTCGGCGCGAAGGGGTGCGGGATGCGGATCGGGATGGGCTGCAAGGCGCAAACCGCAGCAATAGCCCCGCTATTGCGAGGATTTGCAACGCCGCAGAGCGCCCGAGACCGCGACTGCACACCCGCGAGGAGATCGTAAACACGTTCTTAGAACGTGTTTACGCTTTCAGACCGGCACGGCGCTGTATTGCTGGGCCAGGGCGTAAAAATCGTCCAAGCCTACGTCGCTGCGTTGCAGTTCGTCCTGCAGGATGCGTGCCACTTCCGGGGCCAGCGTTGCGGCCAGGCGGGCATCCAGAAATAGCAAGCGCACGCGCCGCGCCAGTACGTCTTCCACGGTGCGGGCGTATTCATGGCGTGCGGCAAAACGCACCATGGCCTCGCTCAGGCCCGGGGCCAGCAGGCGGTCGCTGCCGGGCAGGGCCTGCACCAGCGCCGCTTCACTGCCGTAGCTGTGCAGCCCCTGCGCCTGGTGCAGGCTGGGGCACAAACCCGGGTCTTGCGCCCCGACCAAGGGCAAATGGGTGGTGGCGCCAGCGCTTTTAGCAGGTAGCACGCCAATATCCATGCACTTTTGCAGCACCGATTCGGCCATAGCGCGGTAGGTCGTCCACTTCCCGCCGGTAACGGTCACCAGGCCGCTGCGGCTGGCCAGCACCGTGTGTTCGCGGCTCAGGGCCTTGGTGTTCTCGCCCTCGTCGTTAGGGGGTTTGACCAGGGGGCGCAAGCCCACCCAAATGCTGCGCACGTCTGCCACCGTGGGCGCGCGGCGCAGGTAGCGGGCCGATTCCCCCAGGATGAAGGCCACCTCTTCGCGCTGCGCCTGGGGTTCGCGCTCCACGGCATGGCGCGGGGTGTCGGTGGTGCCCAAAATGACCTTGCCCAGCCAGGGCACGGCGAACAAGACCCGGCCATCGGCAGTTTTGGGCACGATCAAGGCGTGCTCGCCTGGTAAAAACTCCCGATCCACCACGATGTGTACCCCCTGGCTGGGCGCAACCATGGGGGCGCGGTTTTGCCCCAGCACCTGGCCATCGCGCTGGCGCAAGTGGTCAACCCATACGCCGGTGGCGTTGATGACGCACCGCGCCCGCACCGGGATGCGGGTGCCGGTTTCGCTGTCCTCGCAGGTCAGGCCGGCAATCTGCTCGCCCTCGTACAACAGGTCGACCACCGGGCAGTAATTGAGTAGCAGCGCCCCATGCTGGGCGGCGGTGCGGGCCAGGGCCAGGGCCAGGCGGGCATCGTCAAACTGGCCATCCCAGTACTTGACGCCGCCTTTGAGCCCCTCGGCCATGGCCGTGGGCAGGCATTGCAGCGCTTGGCTGCGGCTTAAGAATTGGGTACGCCCCAGGCCGGCCTTGCCAGCCAGGGCGTCATACGCGGTCAGGCCCGCGCCGTAGAAAGGTGTTTCCCACCATTTATACGAGGGCATGACAAACGCCAGCGGCTGCGCCAGGTGCGGGGCGTTGTGCAGCAGCGTGGTGCGTTCATGCAGCGCCTCGCGCACCAAGGCGATATTGCCTTGCGCCAGGTAGCGCACACCGCCGTGCACCAGCTTGGTGGCGCGCGAGGAGGTGCCCTTGGCAAAGTCGTGCGACTCCAGCAGCACGACGGAAAAGCCCCGCGCTGCCGCATCCAGCGCCACGCCCAGGCCCGTGGCACCGCCGCCGATGACTGCCACGTCATACGAGGGGGTACGCGCCAGCTGCTGTAGCAGAGGTGCGCGTTGCGTGCTCAAGGGAGTGCTAGAGATGGTCATGGTGCTTCAATGGTTGGACTGGCAAGCGGGTAATTTAAGGGAAAACCCTTGGTTTTGCATCCGAGGGTTTCCTGATTAGTGCCCGGCCCTGTGTTGCAGCGTGCCGCTACAGGGCCGGGCATGCAGCCCAGGCTGCGGGGGGCGATCAGCGCACCCGGCCTGCTTTCCAGGCTTGCAGCAGCTGGTCGTAGGGGACGGTTTCGCCCTGGGGCTTTTCATTGGCCAGTTGCTTCCACGGTGCTTGCGTGTCGCTCAACCACTTGGCCGGGTCGCTCTTGGGGTTGAGCTTGGGGGCGCAGCGGTCCATACCGGCGCGCTCCAGGCGAGCCATGACCTTGTCCATCTCGTCAGCCAGGTTGTCCATGGCTTTTTGCGGTGTTTTTTCACCGGTGACGGCTTCAGCCACGTTTTTCCACCACAGCTGGGCCAGCTTGGGATAGTCCGGCACGTTGGTGCCCGTAGGCGTCCACGCCACCCGGGCCGGGCTGCGGTAGAACTCCACCAGGCCGCCGAGCTTGGGCGCCAAATCGGTCATGGCCTTGGACTGGATGTCGCTTTCGCGGATCGGGGTCAGGCCGACGATGGTCTTTTTCAGCGACGTGGTTTTCGCCGTGACGAACTGGGCGTACAGCCAGGCAGCGGCCAGGCGGTCGGCGTCGTGGTCTTTAAAGAACGTCCAGCTGCCCACGTCCTGGTAGCCGTTTTGCATACCGTCCTTCCAGTATGGGCCGTGCGGGCCAGGGGCCATGCGCCACTTGGGTGTGCCGTCGGCATTGACCACGGGCAGGCCGGGCTTGTTCATGTCGGCGGTAAAGGCGGTGTACCAAAAGATTTGCTGGGCCACCTGCCCCTGCGCCGGCACGGGGCCGGATTCACCAAAGGTCATGCCCATGGCTTCCTTGGGGGCGTATTTCTTCATCCAGTCGATGTACTTGGTCAGCGCATACACGGCGGCGGGCGAGTTGGTCGCACCGCCGCGCGCAACGCTGGCGCCCACCGGGGTGCACTTGTCGTCGGCCACGCGAATGCCCCATTCATCGACCGGCAGGCCGTTGGGGATGCCTTTGTCCGCCGCACCGGCCATGGACAGCCAGGCATCGGTGAAGCGCCAGCCCAGGCTGGGGTCTTTCTTGCCGTAGTCCATGTGGCCGTAGATGGGTTTGCCGTCCACCTGCTTGACGTCGTTGGTAAAGAACTCGGCAATGTCCTCATATGCCGACCAGTTTTGCGGCACGCCCAGGGCGTAGCCGTATTTGGCCTTGAATTTTTCCTGCAGGTCCGGGCGCGCAAACAGGTCGGCGCGGAACCAGTACAGGTTGGCAAACTGCTGGTCGGGCAGTTGGTAAAGCTTACCGTCGGGCGCGGTGGTGAAGCTCGTGCCAATGAAGTCCTTGATGTCCAGGCCCGGGTTGGTCCACTCTTTGCCGGCGCTGTCCATGTAGTCTGACAGGTTCAAAATTTTGCCGTAGCGGTAGTGCGTACCGATCAGGTCGGAGTCGCTGATCCAGCCGTCGTAGATGCTCTTGCCCGACTGCATCGAGGTTTGCAGCTTCTCGACCACGTCCCCTTCTTGGATCAGGTCGTGGGTGACCTTGATGCCGGTGATCTCGGAAAACGCCTTGGCCAGGGTTTTGGATTCGTACTCGTGCGTGGTGATGGTCTCAGACACCACGGCGATGTCCTTGACGCCCTTGGCCTGCAGTTTTTTGGCAGCGTCGATGAACCACTGCATCTCGGCCATCTGCTGCTCTTTGGTGAGCGTGGAGGGCTGGAACTCGCTATCAATCCATTTCTTGGCTTCGGCCTCGCCAGCCCATGCGGCCTGCCCCAGCATCAGCGCTGCGCTTGCGAGGGCAATTGCCTTGAGTTGCACCTTCATTGTTGTCTCCTTGTAATGAGACTCCCCTGCGGTGTATCCAAGCCGATCCCGGGGGAGAGACGAGGCGGCCTTACGCTCTTGAAAAAAGAGCTGTTTACGCTGTGTTTAAAACAACTTCAGAGTCTTTTCTATCTACATTGCGCTTATATAAAGCGCTAGCAGCTATGTTTTTTAAGCCTTGCGCAAGACCAGCGCCAGCACGGCCATGGACAGCACAAAGCTGATCCACACCGAGGGCTCAGCCTGCAGCTCCAGCGCATCGGCCATCTTCTCGCCCAGGCCCACCCAGGCCAGGTTGATGTAGGCAGCCAGCAGCAGGCCGATAAACAGGCGATCGCCCCGCGTTGTCGCCATGGGCAGCCAGCCCTGGCGCAGCGTGGTGGGGGATTTGATTTCCCACACCGTCATGCCCACCAGCATCAGCGCAATACAGATAAAAAACACGGCCACCGGTGTGGTCCAGGCCATCCACTCAAACATGTCAGTGACTCCTTCAACGCATTACACGCGGCCCATCGCAAAGCCTTTTGCGATGTAGTGGCGCACGAACCAAATCACGATGGCACCGGGCACGATGGTCAGCACCCCGGCAGCGGCCAGCGTCGCCCAGTCCATGCCCGAGGCACTCACGGTGCGCGTCATCGTCGCCACGATGGGCTTGGCATTCACACTGGTCAGCGTGCGCGCCAGCAGCAGTTCCACCCACGAGAACATGAAGCAGAAAAACGCTGCCACGCCCACGCCGGCCTTGATGAGCGGCAGGAAGATGGTGAAGAAAAAGCGCGGGAAGCTGTAGCCGTCGATATAGGCCGTCTCATCAATCTCGCGCGGGATACCGCTCATGAAGCCTTCCAAAATCCACACCGCCAGCGGTACGTTAAAGAGCAGGTGCGCTAGCGCCACCGCCAGGTGCGTATCCATCAGCCCCACGGTGGTGTAGAGCTGAAAGAACGGCAGCAAAAACACGGCAGGCGGTGTCATGCGGTTGGTCAGCAGCCAGAAGAACACGTGCTTGTCGCCCAGGAACTGGTAGCGCGAGAAGGCATAGGCCGCAGGCAGCGCCACGGTGAGCGAGATCACCATGTTGATGCCCACGTAGATCAGGCTGTTGATGTAGCCCGAGTACCAGCTCGCATCCGTCAGGATGGTCTTGTAGTTGTCCCAGGTGAAGTGCTGCGGCCACAGGGAAAAGCTCGACAGGATCTCCTCATTGGTCTTGAAGCTCATGTTCACCATCCAGTAAATCGGCAGGATGGCAAACAGCAGGTAGGCAATCAGGAATAGCGTGCGTTTTTGCAAGCGGGCTTCAGTCATGGCCAGTGCCCTCCGGGGTGGCGTTGCCCACGCGCTGCATCCAGTTGTAGAGGATGAAACACAGCAGCAAGATGATGAGGAAGTAAATCAAGGAAAACGCCGCCGCCGGCCCCAGGTCAAACTGGCCCACGGCCTTTTGCGTCAGGTATTGGCTCAGGAACGTGGTCGCATTGCCTGGCCCGCCGCCCGTGAGCACAAACGGCTCGGTATAAATCATGAAGCTGTCCATGAAGCGCAGCAGCACGGCAATCATCAGCACGCCGCGCATCTTGGGCAGCTGGATGTAGCGAAACACCGCCAGCTTGCTGGCCCCGTCGATGCGCGCGGCCTGGTAGTAGGCATCGGGAATCGAGCGCAGGCCAGCAAAGCCCAGCAGCGCCACCAGCGGCGTCCAGTGCCACACGTCCATCACCAGCACGGTCAGCCACGCATCGCTGGCGTTGCCGGTGTAGTTGTAGTCCACCCCCAGGCTATTGAGCGCCGCACCCAGCAGGCCGATGTCCGGGCGGCCATAAATTTGCCAAATGGTGCCCACCACGTTCCAGGGAATCAGCAGCGACAAGGCAATCAGCACCAGCACTGCCGAGGACTTCCAACCCTTGGCCGGCATGGCCAGCGCCAGCAGAATGCCCAGGGGAATTTCCACCAGCAGCACCGACAGCGAAAACACCAGCTGGCGCAGCAAGGCGCTGTGCAGCTCTTCGTCGCGCAGCACCTCGGCAAACCACTCCACCCCGACGAAGACGCGCCGCTCGGGGCTGATGATGTCTTGCACCGAGTAGTTGACCACCGTCATCAAAGGCAAGATGGCAGAAAACGCCACGCACACGATGACGGGCAGGATGAGAAACCAGGCTTTCTGGTTGACAGGCTTGGTCGTAGCACTCACGGCAACAACTCCTCGTTTTGGTAAAAGCAGCTGTGCGCGCCCAGCACCTGCAGCCAGGCGGTCTCGCCCACGGCGGGTACGACCTGATCGCTGGCGCAGCGCATCTTGATGGGCAGGCCATCCATATGGGCCGTGAGCATTTGGTGCGTCCCCAAGTCCTGCACCTGCACCACCGCACACGGCAGGGCACCGGCCTGCTCGGGCATGGCCAGTTGCACGTATTCCGGGCGAATACCCAGGCGCAATGCCCCATCGGGCAAGGGGCGCGGCGCGGGCATGCCCAGGCCGGCAATGCGCAGCTGCCCGGCTTGCGACTGCAGCGGTAAAAAGTTCATCCCGGGCGAACCAATGAAATGCCCGACAAAGGTGTGGCGCGGGCGCTCGAACAAGTCCCCGGGCGTGCCCACCTGCACGGCGCGCCCGCGTGTCATCACCACCACCTGGTCGGCAAAGGTCAGCGCCTCCACCTGGTCGTGGGTGACGTAGATCAGCGTCAACTTCAGCTCGTGGTGGATTTGCTTCAACTTGCGCCGCAGCTGCCATTTCAGGTGCGGGTCAATCACGGTGAGCGGCTCATCGAACAGCACGGCGGCCACGTCTTCGCGCACCAGGCCGCGGCCCAGGGAGATTTTTTGCTTGGCATCTGCCGACAAATTGGCCGCGCGCTGGTCGAGCTGGCCGCTCATCTCCAGCATCTCGGCAATCTTGCCCACGCGCTCACGGATATGGGCGGCAGGCATCTTGCGGTTTTTCAGGGGAAAGGCCAGGTTCTGCGCCACCGTCATGGTGTCGTAGATCACCGGGAACTGGAACACCTGGGCGATGTTGCGCTCCTGCGGGCTGGCGCGCGTGACGTCCCGCCCATCAAACAGCACCTGGCCCTGCGACGGCGCCAGCAGCCCGGACATGATGTTGAGCATGGTCGTCTTGCCGCAGCCCGAAGGCCCCAGCAGCGCGTAGGCGCCGCCGTCATCAAACGTCATATCCAGCGGCAACAAGGCGTAATCGCTGTCGGCCTGGGGCTGGGCTTTGTACGAGTGCGCCAGCTTCAATTCAATACGTGCCATGGCCTAGCGCCCTCCTGCGGTGCGTTGCGCTGCCCGCACCAAGGCCCCGGCAGCATCAAAAACATAGGCATCGTCCGGGCGCACATACAGCGTGACGCTGCTGCCCAATTCCAGATACCGCACGCCGGTGAGCTGCGCCACCAGCTCCCCCCAGGGGGTTTGGGCGTGCACAAAGGTGTCCGAGCCAGAAATCTCCGACAGCTGCACCACACCACCGAGCGCCACGTCCCCCGGCTGCGCCACCAGGCGCAAGGCATTGGCCCGCAGGCCCAGGGTGACGGAGCCAGTCACGGTAGCGGGCAGTGGCAGCGGCACATGCCCATCGCCCGGCAGGCTCAGCCCGCCAGCAGCCACCTGTGCGGGCACCAGGTTCATTGGCGGGTCGCTGAACGCCCGGGCCACGCGCAGCGAATTGGGCTGGTGAAACACCTCGGCCGTGGGGCCGTATTGCAGCAACTCCCCTTCATGCAGCACGGCGGTGTAGCCGCCAAGCAGCAGGGCTTCGCCCGGTTCGGTCGTGGCGTAGACCACGGTGGCCTGCCCGGCTTGGAACAGGGCGGTGAGTTCTTCACGCAGCTCTTCGCGCAGCTTGTAGTCCAGGTTGACCAGGGGTTCGTCCAGCAGCATCAGCGGCGCCCCCTTGGCCAAGGCCCGCGCCAGCGCCACGCGCTGTTGCTGGCCGCCCGACAGCTCTGCCGGGTAGCGCTCCAAGAACATGTCGATATGCAGCCGCTCGGCAATCTGGCGCACGCGCTGCTCGATGTTTTTCTCGCCACGCAGCTTCAGCGGCGAAGCAATGTTTTGCGCCACCGTAAGCGACGGGTAGTTGATGAACTGCTGGTACACCATGGCCACGTTACGCTGGCGCACAGGCACGCCGGTGACATCACGGCCATCGACCAACACCCGGCCCTGGCTGGGCACATCCAGCCCGGCCATGATGCGCATGAGGCTGGTTTTGCCCGCCTGCGTTGCCCCCAACAATACGGTGACCGCACCCGGCTGCAGCGCTAAATGCATGCTGTGCAGCCACTGGGCACTGCCCACGCGCTTGCCCACGGCCTCTAAAACCAGCTCCATATCACCCTTTCTTTTCGTATTTGAGTATTTTTGTTTGTTTCGTCACTACTACTAATAGATATTTACCCTAGGTTTTTTCTTTTCTGTTCGTTTTAAAGTATTGCTTCTTCGCAAAAGGAACCCTGTGAACCCCAATCCCCGACAACTGAACCTGCTGCAAGAGGTACGTCTGCACCAAAGCGTCAGCGTCGAACAACTGGCCAGCACCCTGGGCGTGACGCTGCAAACCGTGCGCCGCGACGTGCAGCGCCTGGCCGAAGCGGGGTTGCTGACCCGCTTTCACGGCGGCGTGCGCCTGCCCAACTCCAGCGTAGAAAACCTGGCCTACCAGCAGCGCGAAGCCCTGAACGCCGAGGGCAAGGCACGCATTGCCCGCGCAGTGGCCGAACAGGTGCCCAACGGCTGCTCCTTGATTTTGAACATCGGCACCACCACCGAGGCCATTGCCCGGGCGCTCTTGCAGCACCGGGGCCTGCGCGTGCTGACCAACAACCTGAACGTGGCGGCCATCCTGTGCGCCAACCCCGATTGCGAAGTCATCGTCGCCGGGGGCGTGGTGCGCAACCGCGACTGCGCCATCGTGGGGGAAGCGGCCGTCGACTTCATCCGCCAGTTTCGCGTGGACATTGCCGTCATCGGTATCTCCAGCATCGAAAGCGATGGCAGCCTGCGCGACTACGACTACCAAGAGGTGAAGGTGGCGCAAACCATCATCCAAAGCGCCCGCGAGGTCTGGCTGGCGGCAGACCACAGCAAGTTTGGCCGCCCCGCCATGGTGCAACTGGCCACGCTGGAGCAAATCGACCGGCTATTTACCGATGCCCCCCTGCCGCCGCCCTTCCCCCCCCCTGCTGGAGAGTGCCAATGTACACGTGGTGCTGGCTGCGGACAGCGCTGCCGCTTAAGCGCACCAGCCTGCTGCCTTAAACACCTGCCTACACTGGCCCTACCCTTTTCACCCCGTTCCTGCCACTGCCACCGTTGCCCTGCAGCGCCCCACCAACCACCATGACTTATTTACTCGCTCTTGACCAAGGCACCTCCAGCTCACGCAGCATCGTGTTCGACCCCCTGGGCCATATCGTGGCGCAGGCGCAGCAAGAGCTGCCACAAATCTACCCCCGCCCCGGTTGTGTCGAACACGACCCCATGCTGATCTGGCGCACCCAACTGGCCACAGCCCGCGCCGCCCTGGCACAGGCGCAAATCAGCGCCAGCGCCATCCGCTCCATCGGCATCACCAACCAGCGCGAAACCACGGTGCTGTGGAACCGGCGCACGGGCGAGCCTTTGCACCACGCCATCGTCTGGCAAGACCGCCGGGGCGAACCGGCCTGCGCCCAACTGCGCAGCCAAGGCCATAGCGCCCGCATCCAGGCCAAGACCGGCCTGCTGGTGGATGCGTATTTTTCCGCGACCAAACTGCAGTGGCTGCTGGACAACATTCCCGGCGCCCGTGCCCAGGCCGAACGCGGCGAGCTGGCCTTTGGCACCATCGACAGCTGGCTGATCTGGCAACTGACCGGCGGGCAGCGTCACGTCACCGACGTCTCCAACGCCAGCCGCACCATGCTGCTGAACGTGCACACCAACCAATGGGATGAGGAGCTGCTGGAGCTGCTGCACATCCCCCGCGCCCTGCTACCGCAGGTGCTGCCTTCCAGCGGCGACTTTGGTACCTGCGCAGCCGACCTGCTGGGCGCAGCCATCCCCATTGGCGGCGTAGCGGGCGACCAGCAAAGCGCCCTGTTTGGCCAGGCCTGCTTTAGTGCCGGTATGGCCAAAAACACCTATGGCACGGGCTGCTTCATGCTGATGCACACCGGCAACCACTTCCAAAGCAGCCACAACGGCCTGCTGACTACTTCAGCCGCGCAGCCAAGCGCCGCCACGCAATTTGCCCTGGAAGGCAGCGTATTCGTGGGCGGTGCCGTGGTGCAGTGGCTGCGCGATGGCCTCAACGCCATCCAGGCCAGCGGCCAGGTACAAGCCCTGGCTGAAAGCGTGCCCGATTCTGGGGGGGTGATCCTGGTGCCCGCCTTCACCGGGCTGGGTGCCCCGTACTGGAAGCCCAATGCCCGGGGCACCATCACCGGCCTGACACGCGGCACCACCTTGGCGCATATCGCCCGGGCATCGCTGGAATCCATCGCCTACCAAAGCGCCGCCCTCCTCACCGCCATGAGCCGCGACGCCGTGGCTGCAGGCGCCGCCCCTGTGAGCGAGCTGCGCGTGGACGGCGGTGCCTGCGTCAACGACCTGCTCATGCAGTTCCAGGCCGATTTGCTTGGCATTCCCGTCGTGCGCCCCGCTTGCGTGGAAACCACCGCCCTGGGCGCGGCCTACCTGGCCGGCCTGGCCTGCGGTGTATTTGCCAACGAAGAAGAACTAAGCGCCCTGTGGCAAGCCGAGCGCTGCTTCATGCCCACGCTGGAGCCGGCCCGCGCCGCCGAACTCATGGCCCGCTGGGAGCACGCCGTGGCGCAAACGGCGCTGGAACCAGTGACCACCTAGCGTGGCCGCAAGGTCTTGTTTTTGCATCTGTTGGATACCTGCCTGCGGCCACCAACGCCCAGTCCTTGGCAGAAACTTTAAATCTTCATTAACTATTGATATGCATCAATTTAAAAACCACACCTAACAGGGATATTAGGGCTTACCCCCAATCACCCTAAGAGGTTTTTTCATGCAGATGCTGATTGATTTGTTCTCGACCGACTATGGCCTGATGAGCTTGGCCGTCATCGTCTTTCTATTGATCATGTGGATCTGGTTTACCGTCCTATTCCTGGGCAAGATCCGCCTGGGCGAAGACCCGGACAAGGCAGCGCAAGCACCCAATAAAGGCTAATAGCCTGCTTGACTGACAAGCATTTCCTCCCGTCCTTTCGCACCCTCTCATTGAGAGGGTTTTTTTATTCCAAGATTTACGCGTGCTTGGTAAACAAAAAAACCCGGTAGCACGCTACCGGGTATCAAGAAGGGAAAGGAAGAATCAGGGACGCTTAATGCAGGGCCAGGGCACCGGGCGCCTTGCTCTTGCCGGCACGGGCAGGCGGGTTGCACAGGCCGCATTGGTAGTACTTGGCGTTTTCGTACATCTCGGTGACGAACATGCCGCTGCACTTGCTGCATTCGGTACGGGTGAGCATTTGCGCATCGACAAACTTCACCAAACGCCAGGCGCGGGTAAAGGACAGCAGGCACTCCAGCTCCAGGGTTTGAACCTGCTCCGTATACAGGCGGTAGGCCTTGGTCAGCACCTCAATGGGGTCAGCGTCCACCCCTTTGGAGAGGTATTCGTAGATATTCAAAAACAGCGAGCTGTGGATGTTTTCCTGCCAGGTCAAAAACCAGTCGGTGGAAAACGGCAGTTGGCCTTTAGAGGGTGAACGGCCCGCAATTTCTTTGTACAGGCGAATCAGGCGCTCATAAGACAGGCTGGTCTCCGATTCCAGCACCTGCATGCGCGCGCCCATTTCGATCAGCATGGCCGCACGCTCAATCTGGCGCGACTCATTCAACACGCTTTTGGCCGTGGTTTTCGCAGCAGCTTTCGCAGAGGTTTGGGCAGTGGTATTTGCAGCAACGGCAGTCATGGCAGTAACTCCTGGCCTTGGGGTTTAGAGCACTTCGGACACACGGCTGGCCATCACGATGTTGGCGTGCAGGGTGTTCAAGGTGTCGTTGGTGTTTTTGTTGCTGCTGTGGTTGGTCAGCAAGCTCCAGACCATCTCGTCGTCAGCGCGGAAGCTGCACAGCAAGGTGTTGCGCGAAGCGAGCTTGAGCACTTGGCCAGCGGACAAGGTCACCAGCAGATCACAAGCCTCTTCACTCAGGCCCAGGCGGAAGATGGCTTCGGCCTTGTCTTGACGAATCAGGTTTTGCGCCAGCATCAAATAGGTGAGGTTGGCTTCGCGAATCTCAGCGAGCAGTTGTTCGTTGGTCATGGTGCTTCCTTTCCAAGGGTTACAGCAGATAGGTTTCTGCTTTGTTGCGGCAAAACTTACCGCGCTGTTGTTGGAAGCAATTGTGGCTGGGGGCTTTGGGGAACTTAAGTCAGCGCAGGCCCATGGCGCTGGTAGGAAAGAGGGGAAGTCTGGTGTCAGATAAACCAAGCTGCTTTGTCAGGTTTGCCTTACACACCCCACGCGCCAGGGAGGGGGCAATTTGGGGCGCAGTACCTGCTGTTTGCCACTGACAGCACCGGCTAACCCCTTGCGCAATAGCACTACTATAAACCTAGCACTACAGCCCCTAAAGGCCGAACAAAGGGCGGTTTAACGGACAAGCCCAGGGTTTGCTCAATGTCCGTTTGCACCCAAGATCCAGCTATGGTGACAGAAGGCAGACCGACCAAACAGGCAAAAAAACAGGGGCCGCAGCCCCTGTTGTGCTTCTTCCAGGCCCAATCTGCCCTACATGCCCTTGCCCTACACGCCCTGGGCGCAGGGGCGGCTGGCGTCTGCGCACCATTGGCTCCAGCTGCCGGCAAAAAGCGCGGTGGGGGCAAAGCCGGCCACTTCCATGGCAATCAGATTGGGTACGGCGCTCACGCCGCTGCCGCATTGGTGCACCACGCTGGCCGGGTCGCGCCCAGCCAGCAAGGCGGCGAACTCTTCGTGCAGCAAGGCGGCGGGCTTCATGCGGCCATCCAGGGCGAGGTTGCTGGAAAACGGGCGGTTCAGTGCACCGGGGATATGGCCCGCCACGGGGTCAAGCGGCTCCACTTCGCCCCGGTAGCGCTCAGGGGCGCGGGCATCGAGCACGGTTTGCCCGGCTTGCCCCAGGTGCTGCTGCACTTCTTCCACCGTGACCAGGGTGCGCAGCGGCGCAGCCAGGGTGAAGTTACCAGCCGGGCGGGAAGCAGGCTGACCGGCCTCTACCGCGCCACCGGCGGCTTGCCAGGCTTGCAGGCCGCCATCGAGCACGGCCACCGCCTCATGGCCGGCCCACTTGAGCATCCACCACAGGCGGCCACAGTAATTCATGCCCTGGCGGTCATAGACCACGGCCAGCATGTCCTGGCAAAAGCCGATGGACTGCAGCCAGGCGGCAAACGCTGCGCGCGTGGGTAAAGGATGGCGCCCACCGCTGGCGGTGGGCGCACCGGCGGCGGCACTTAAATCCTGGTCCAGATGCGCGTACACCGCGCCAGGGATGTGGGCCTGCTGGTATTGCTCCAGCCCCACGGCGGGGCGCGGTAGCTCGAAGCTGCAGTCAAACACCATCAGCGGCTGGCCTTGGGCCAGGAGCGTTTGCAGTTGCTGGGCAGAAATCAAGGGGTGGGTAGCGGTCATGGGCCAGGCTCTCGGGAAAATGAAACAGCGCTTATTGTGCCCCCCGCGCTGCGCGCCCAACCACACCGGTAGAAGCTGCGGAGGCAGGGGCGGCTACAGCTTGCTGGCGAGCTTGGCGGGCGCGCAAAACGGTTGCGGCAATACCGCTGGCGGCCACCAGGGCCATGCCCAGCCAGCCCAGGGTGTTGATGGCATCGTCAAACAACAGCAGGCTGTAGGCGCTGGCAAAAATCAGCCCGGTGTATTGCAAATTGGCCACCACCAAGGTGGCGCGGGGGCTTTGCGCTGCGGCGTAGGCCTTGGTCATGCACAACTGGCCGCCTGCAGCCAATAGGCCAACCGGCAGCAACCACAGCGCCTGCCCCAACCCCGGCCAGGGCGAAGTGCCCCAGGTGGCCATGACAGCGCCCCCGCCCAGGCTGCAGCCCAGGCAAAAGTAAAACACGGTGCGCGCTTCCGGCTCCCCGGCCCGCGATAGGGCCGAGACCTGCATATACGCCATGGCCGACAAAATGCCCGAGGACAGCCCGGCCAGCGCTGCCACACCCTGTTGCTGGGCAAAGCTGGGCTGCAGCAGCAGCAGCACGCCGACAAAGCCCAGCGCAATCGTGAGCAGCAGCGGCACGTTCAGGCTGCGGCGCGCGCCGGTATGGCCGGGGCGCCACGTCCACAGGGCCGAGGCCACCAAAAACGCGGCAATCCACAGGCTGCTCATGTAGTTAAACGTCATGCCCGTAGCCAGCGGCATTTGGGTGACGGCGTAGAACCAGCCCGACATGGCCGTCACCCCCACCAAGGAGCGCCAGCCGTGCATCCACGGGTGGCGGGTGGCCAGGCTGATACCTTGGCGGCGGGTGAGCCACCACAGCACGAGCATGCCAATCAGCCCCCGGTAAAAAACGATTTCCGCCGTGGTAAACGACGCGCTGGCGTATTTGACAAACACGCCCATGGTGGCAAAGAAAAAGGCACCGGCCACCATCCATAAAGCTTGCATAAAATTTCCAATAAAAACAGGCTCTAGCCCTTATCCCATCAGCGCTAGCAGCTATTTTTATAATAGTTCTTGCTGGCACCCTGCCTGGCTGTCATGGGGCAGCGACGACCGCCGAGCTGGCTGGCGCGAAGCCAACGGGCGATTGTAGGAGTCCTGGGGTTTACGCGTAGTACACGCAATGGCATACGTGTTGTTACGGCTGCGCCTTCCGGGAGCACTGGCGCACAATGGTTCGGATTTGTTTCCCACAACATCGAAAGGAGCACCCTCTATGACCCACGCTTTTGCCTCTACCCTGCAGCCCCTGGCCCTGGCCGGTGGCCGTCAAGGCAAGCTGTACTCCTTGACCGAACTGGCCAAGCAATTCCCCAACGTAGCGCGGATGCCGGTGTCGCTGCGCATCGTGCTCGAAGCCGTGCTGCGCCATTGCGATGGCAGCAAAGTGCTACCCGAACACGTACAGCAACTGGCCAACTGGCAGCCCCAGGCCGAACGCACCGAGGAAATTCCCTTCGTTGTCGCCCGCGTAGTGCTGCAGGACTTCACCGGCGTGCCCCTGCTGGTGGACCTCGCCGCCATGCGCGCGGCAGCGCAAAACCTGGGCAAATCGCCCCAGGCGGTCGAGCCCCTGGTGCCGGTGGACTTGGTGGTGGACCACTCCATCATGGTGGACTACTACGGCACACCCCAGGCGCTGAAGCAAAACATGCAGCTGGAATTCAAGCGCAACCACGAGCGCTACCAGTTCATGAAATGGGGTATGCAGGCGTTTGACACCTTTGGCGTGGTGCCCCCGGGCTTTGGCATCGTCCACCAGGTGAACCTGGAATACCTGGCCCCCGGCGTCCACCAAACCCCGGACGGCGTGTGCTACCCCGACTCGCTCGTCGGTACCGACAGCCACACCACCATGATCAACGGCATTGGCGTCGTCGGCTGGGGCGTGGGTGGTATCGAGGCCGAGGCCGCCATGCTGGGCCAGCCGGTGTACTTCCTCACCCCCGACGTGGTGGGCTTTGAGCTCACCGGCAAGCTACGCGAAGGCGTCACCGCCACCGACTTGGTGCTGACGATTACCGAGCGCCTGCGCCAGGAAAAAGTGGTGGGCCAGTTTGTCGAATTCTTTGGTGCAGGCACGGCCAGCCTGTCGGTGCCCGACCGCGCCACCATCGGCAATATGTCGCCCGAGTACGGTGCCACCATGGGCTTTTTCCCGGTGGACGATAAAACGCTGGAGTATTTCCGTGGCACGGGCCGCAGCGAAGAGGCCATTGCCGACTTTGAAGCCTACTTCCGCGCCCAAGGGCTGTTTGGCGTGCCCCAGGCCGGGCAGTTGGACTATTCCCGCGTGGTGACGCTGGACCTGTCCACCGTCAGCCCCAGCATTGCCGGCCCCAAGCGCCCGCAAGACCGCATTGCCCTGGAAAACGCGGCCAGCAAGTTTGACCAACTGTTTTCTGCCTCCATGGCCGACGGCGGCTTTAACCTGCCCGCATCGCGCCTGGGCCAGCGCTTTGCCGTCGATTGCGCAGGCGACCAACCCGCCCCGGAAGCAGGCAGCGCCGCACTGGGCGCACCGCGCTCAGTCATCGAAATGGAAGCCAACCGCCCCACGCTCAGCACCGCGCAAGGCCAGGCACACAGCCCCTCGGTGTGTGAAATGGACGGCTCGCGCGTGCTCTCGCAAGGTATTGGCGATGGCGATGTGCTGATTGCCGCCATCACCAGTTGCACCAACACCAGCAACCCCAGCGTGCTGCTGGCCGCCGGCCTGCTGGCGAAAAAAGCCGTGGCCGCGGGTCTGAAGGTGCAGCCGCACATCAAGACCTCGCTGGCCCCTGGCTCGCGCGTGGTGACCCAGTATCTGACCGACACCGGGCTGCTACCGGCCCTGGCCGACCTGGGCTTTGCCCTGGCCGGTTACGGCTGCACCACCTGTATCGGTAACGCGGGCGATTTGACGCCAGAGCTCAACGACGTAATTACCCGCAACAACCTGGTGTGCGCCTCGGTGCTGTCGGGCAACCGTAACTTTGAAGCGCGTATTCACCCCAACATCAAGGCCAACTTCCTGATGAGCCCGCCGCTGGTGGTGGCCTACGCCATTGCCGGCACCATGCGGGTGAACCTGCAACAAGACCCGCTAGGCATCGGCAAGGACGGCCAGCCCGTGTTCCTGCACGACATCTGGCCCAGCAACCAGGAAGTGCAGGCCCTGCTGGCCAGCGCCATGCAAGGCGAAGCCTTCCGCGCCAACTACGCCAAGGTGAAAACCGAGCCCGGCCCGCTGTGGGAAGCCATCGAAGGTGTGACGGGCGAGACCTACAACTGGCCCACCAGCACCTATATTGCCGAGCCGCCGTTCTTCGAGGACTTCACCCTCACCCCCGACACGGCCAGCGCAGCCCAACCCATCACCGGGGCGCGGGTGATGGCGCTGTTTGGCGACTCCATCACCACCGACCACATCTCGCCAGCAGGGGCTATCAAGGAAAGCTCTCCGGCCGGGCTGTGGCTCAAGGCGCATGGCGTGGCCAAGGCGGACTTCAACAGCTACGGCTCACGCCGGGGCAACCATGAGGTGATGATGCGCGGCACCTTTGCCAACGTGCGCATCAAGAACCTGATGATTCCACCCCTGGCCAGCGGCTCGCGCGAGGAAGGCGGCGTCACGCTCTACCACACCGACAACGGCAAGAGCGAGAAACTGCCCATTTACGACGCCGCCATGCTGTACCAGGCCGCAGGCATCCCCACGGTGATTTTTGCCGGCGAGGAATACGGCACCGGCTCCAGCCGCGACTGGGCCGCCAAGGGCACGCAGCTGCTGGGCATCCAAGCCGTGGTGGCCAAGAGCTTTGAGCGCATCCACCGCTCCAACCTGGTCGGCATGGGCGTGCTGCCCCTGCAGTTCCTGCCCGGCGATAGCTGGGAGGCGCTGGGCCTGGTGGGCAATGAGCGTATCGACATCATCCCCCCCGCCGACCTGGCCCCGCAAAGCCAGGCGCAGATCGTCATCCACCGCGCGGACGGCAGCCAGCAGCAGCTGGCGGTGAAACTGCGTATCGACACCCCCATTGAGGTGCAGTACTACCGCCACGGCGGCATCCTGCCCTTTGTGCTGCGTCAGCTGCTGGCCGCCTAAATTCGTTTCAACACGCTGCTGGCAACAAAGCAAAGGCCGCTTGCCCATTACCGGGCAAGCGGCCTTTTTTACGAGGTTCACAGGTGTAAACAGGCGTTTAGCGGTTCAGCCCATCGTTGTCATTGCCACGGCGGCAGCCCGGGATGTTGTTGTCCCAGCGCTTGCCGTTGGGCGCGCATTTCCAGAACGTGGCCGCACCTTCGACCACGCACATCGGGCGCAGCAGCAAGCTGGCTTGGGAGCAGGTTTTGCCAATCGCCGCCGGTGCGGGGGCCGATGGGGACTGCTGCGGCTCGACCTGCGCCGGACGCACCGGTTGGCTGGACGGACGTACCGGCTGCGAGGAGACGGGCGCGGGCCGGGCAGTGGACGGGGCAATCGGCTCCAGATCTGCCGGGGCCTTGGGCGATTCAGGCAGGGGTACATCCGGCACCATCTTGGGCTGCTGCAGCTCAGGCAAGGCTGCAACAGGCTCGGGCTCTACCGGGGCCGGCGGGGCTGGGTCTTCTGGCTGCGCCGTGGGCAAGGCGGCAGGCGTAGACGCCGCAGGCACCTCCATGGGGCCTATTTTTTTGGGTGCCGTCGCGGCCAATTGCTGGCTGAGGAAAAAGTAGGCCAGGCCAGCAATCAAGGCAATCACGACGCCAGCGACGATCAGCATGGTGTTGCGGTTGCGCCGGCCTGATTCGGCATCCTCCTCTTGGGGAAAAGGCGGCTGGGCTGCGCCCGCACCGGGCAGGGGCGGCGGTGGAGGGGGCGGGGGCGGGGGCGTCACTACCGGGGGCGCGGCCACAGGTTCTACTGGTTGGGGAGCCGGGGCGGGCGCTCCTGCACCGGTGGCTGCGCCGCAATCGGGGCAAAACCGGGCGCCAGGCTTGAGCTGTGCGTGGCAACTAGGGCAACTGGGGGCCGGGGCCAAGACGGGGGGCTGTGCAGGCACGGGGGCGGCAGGCGGGGGCGGCACAGGGGCCGGTGCAGGGGCCGGTGCAGCAGCGGCTTGACCGCAGTGGGGGCAAAACTTGGTGCCGTCTTTCAGGGGCGCTTCGCAGTGGGCGCATTGCATAGGTGGGGGGTCTTTCTTATCAATTATCAAAGCAGCGCCACCGGGGGGCGGCGAAAAAGCAAAAGCGCAGATATTACCCCGGCGTTCGAGGAAAACGGCTTTGCACGACAATCGCGCCCACCATGAAAGCCCCTGAACTTCTTCTGCCCGCAGGCTCGCTCGACAAGATGCGCGCCGCCTATGACTTTGGTGCCGACGCGATTTACGCAGGCCAGCCCCGCTATTCACTGCGGGCGCGTAACAACGAATTTCGCCTGGAGCAGATTGCCCAAGGCATCCAGGAAGCGCACCAGCGCGGTAAAAAATTCTTCGTCACCAGCAACCTGATTGCCCACAACGACAAGGTGCGCACCTATATCCGCGACATCGAGCCGGTGATTGCCTGCCAGCCGGACGCCCTCATCATGGCCGACCCGGGCCTGATCATGCTGGTCAAGGAGAAGTGGCCCGAGCAGGAAATTCACCTCTCGGTGCAGGCCAACACCACCAACTACGCCACGGTGAAGTTTTGGCAAAAAATGGGCGTCTCGCGCATTATTTTGTCGCGCGAGTTGTCGCTCGATGAGATCGAAAAAATCCGCCAGGAATGCCCCGATATGGAAATCGAGGTGTTCGTGCACGGCGCCCTGTGCATCGCCTACTCGGGCCGCTGCCTGCTGTCGGGCTACTTCAACCACCGCGACCCCAACCAGGGCACCTGCACCAACGCCTGCCGCTGGGAATACAAAACGCACGACGCCGCCGTCGACCCCAACACCGGCGAAGCCCTGGCAGCGCCCATGGCCGAGGGCTTTAGCTTTACCAAGTCGCGCGAAGATGCCGACAGCCAGTTCTCCAGCACGCAAATGCAGCGCCACCCGCTGGCCGACAACACCTATTTGCTAGAAGAAAAAGGCCGCCCCGGCGAGCTGATGCCCATCATGGAAGATGAGCACGGCACCTACATCATGAACAGCAAGGACTTGCGCGCGGTCGAGCACGTGGAGCGGCTAACCAAAATCGGGGTGGATTCGCTCAAGATCGAGGGCCGCACCAAAAGCCTGTACTACGTGGCCCGCACCGCCCAGGTCTACCGCCGCGCTATCGACGACGCCGTGGCGGGCCGCCCGTTCAACCCGCACTTGATTACCGAGCTGGAAGGCCTGGCCAACCGGGGCTACACAGGGGGCCTGTTGGAACGCCGCCCCGCCAACGATTACCAAAACTACGAAACCGGCACCAGCGTGCTGCAGCGCAGCCACTTTGTCGGTCAGGTGCGCGGCTACCAAGACGGCATGGCCGAGATTGAAACCATGAACCGCTTTGCCGTGGGCGACACCATCGAAGTCATCCACCCCAGCGGCAACCGCACCGTCAAACTAGAGCAGATGTTCAACCTGGAGGGCGAACCCGTACAAGTTGCCCCCGGCAATCCGGTGCGCGTGCGTGTGCCGCTGGACGGCCCGCTGGAAGGTGCGCTGATTGCCCGCCTGCTGTAAATACGCCACTCTATAAAAAAGAGAGCTGCTAGCGCTTGTCTATATTGAATTTCACGGTTTAAACAGCTTGAAATCCTTACAAACACAGCGCTAACAGCTCTCTTTTTTATGACTATGAACTTTAGCCAAACAGCCAGCGCCCCAGCCACGGCGCTGCCACCACGTTGAGCACCCCGGCCAGCATCATCACCACCGAGGCGGCCACGCCCTGCTGGGGCCCGGCAATCTGCGCCTTGGCGACGCCTGAGCCGTGGGCCGAGCCGCCCAGCATCGCCCCCGTGGCCACGCGGCTGCGCACACGCGGCAGCAGGCGCAGCACCAGGCCGCCTACGCACAGCCCGGTCACGCCGGTCAGCAGCACGAACAGCGCTGCCAAATCGGGCTCGCCCCCCAGGGCGCGTTCAGCTTCCAGGGCAAACGGCGTGCTGATGGAGCGCACCGCTAGGCTTTTTTGCAGCAGCTCAGACAGGCCCAACCAGCGGGCCAGCCACACGGAGCTGAAAATCGACACCGCGCTGGCCGTGACCACCCCGCAGCCGATCGACAGCCAATGCTGGCGCACCATGGCCCGGTGCTCGTACAGCGGCAGGGCAAAGGCCACCGTGGTCGGCCCCAGCATCCAGCCCAGCCAATGGGTGTGGGTGCGGTAGTCGTCATAGGTAATGCCCAGCAGCAGCACGGCAATCACCAGCACCACCGGGGTGCTGATGATGGGCATCAGCCACGTTGCGCCCAGGCGCTGGTACAGGCGCTTGTTGGCGTAGTAGCAGCCCAGCGTCAGCGCCAGCGAAGCCAGCGCCGCGCTGGTGTGGCTCAGTGGATAGAGCTGGCCTAGCATGGCTGCCCCTTGCGGCTGGCGCTTTTGTGCTGCTGGCGCTGGCGGCGTGCCAACAGCAGCTCCAGGCGGTAGACCTTGTCCACCACCCAAGCGGTCACGGCCATGACGCAGGCGGTGCTCAGCACAATCACCGCCACAATGCGCAGGCCCTGGCTGCGCACCAAGTCAGCGTAGTTCAGCACCACCAGCATGGCCGGAATAAAAAACAACAACATATCGGCCAATAACCAGCGCGTGCCCGCCGCCAGCCAGCGCACCGGCACCAGCTTGCTAAACAGGCCCAGCGCCAGCAAGGCACAGCCCAGCAGCCCCGCAGGCAGCGGTAAATCCCAGCGGCTGCACAGCCACTGGGCGGCGGCCCAAATGGCGCTCAGCAGCAGCACCTGCCATACCACCAGGCCCCAGCGCGGGGCGGCTGCCCCCCATGCGCGGGCCGTGCGCCAAACTGTGTTCACATCCTTCTCCCAGTGCCACTGCGCCGCCCCCATGGCGGTTTTGTTGCACTGCAGCATGATTGTAGGAAGGGTTTATCTATTCTCAAAATGACTTATTCTTATCAAATTCATTCCAAATAGGAATTCATTATGGATATCCGAGCCTTGCGCTACTTTGTCGAGGTGGTGCGCCTGCGCAGCTTTACCCGCGCGGCCCAGGCGCTGCACGTGACGCAGCCAACCATCAGCAAAATGGTCAAAAGCCTGGAAGAAGAGCTGGGCGGCCCCCTGCTGCTACGCGAAGGGCGCAGCGTGCGCCTGACCGATGCCGGGCAGGTCGTCTTCACCCAAGGGCAGGCCCTGCTGGCACAAGCCCAGCGCCTGCGCCAAGAGGTGGCCGAGGTTGACGGCATCGCCCGGGGCACGCTCACCGTCGGGGTCTCGCCCACCACCGGGCACTACATGGCCCCCATCTTTGCCCGCTACCAGCGGCGCTACCCCAAGGTGCAGCTACAACTGCGCGAACTGGGCGCCCGGGCGCTGGAGCAAGCCCTGCTGGCCGGCGAAGTCGACCTGGCCATGGGCGTGCTGCACCCCGGCCAGCCCCTGCTGGGCCTGCACCTGCAAACCCACCACACCGTCGCCGTCTTCCCCCAGGGTCAAGCGCCCACCACGGCCAGCCAGGTGCGCTGGCAGGATTTGGCTGGTCACCCGTTGGTGCTGTATGAAAGCGACTTCGCCCTGTACGACAAGGTGCGCCAGTGCTGCATCGGCGCGGGTTTTACGCCGCACATTGCCCTGCAAAGCCGCTATTGGGACTTTATTGGCGACCTGGTCGCCGCCGGGGCGGGCCTGGCCATCATGTTCGATCACGTCGCCAGCCGCTACGACCCGCAGCAAGTGGCCTACCTGCCCCTGGTGCAACCCACGCTATCGAGCGACTTTGGCCTGACCTGGCGGCCCGACTACCTGAGCAAGGCCGCCCAGGCTTGGCTGGCCCTGTGCCAAGCGCACTACCCGCAAGCCCAGGTACGCGACCTGGGCCGCGAAAAGGCTTAGAAGGCTCTTAAAAAAACCGGTTGCCCCGCTCCTGCACCGGCGCGGTGTGCTGCGCTTCAAACCGCGCCGTGGTGCTGGCACTGGCACGGTAGGCCAGCACGGCGCTTGCCAGGGCAAAGTCTTCCGGGTAGGTGACCTTGAAGTTCTGCGCCCCGCCGGGCACCAGCTTGGGGCGGTGGCCTGCGGCCTCCATGGCGCTGGCCTCATCGGTGGCCTGGTCGCCCAGTTGGGCCAAGGCCTGCTGCAGCACCCCCAGACGAAACATCTGCGGCGTTTGTGCCAGCCATTTATCGCTCCGTTCCAGCGTAGCCACCACACGGGTGCCAGCGGGGCCGGTAACGGCGGTTTTCAGCGTATCGGGGATTTTGTGCGCCAACAGGCCGCCTACGCTGTCGCCCAGGCAGGCGGCAATCAGCGCTTCAATCTGCGCGGGCGTAATCAGGCAGCGTGCAGCGTCATGCACCAGCACCCAGTCCGTATCCTGCGCCCCACGTGCTTGCAGGGCCAGCAGCGCCCCTTGCACGGTTTGCGCACGGCTGGCCCCGCCGCAGGCCACGGTGAAGTAGCCGCTGCTGGGGTAGGCCGCTAAAAAATCATCGCCCGGCGCCACTGCAACCAAGGTGCCCGCCAACTGCGGCACGGCAGTAAAAGCGGCCAGGGTGTGGCACACCAAGGGCTGGCCCAGCAGCAGCTGGTACTGCTTAGGCAGCGGCGGCAGCTCCGCCGTGACGGCACGCGCCCCCACCCCGGCGCAAGGAATAACGCCCCACAGTCGCGGGCTGGCAGAAAAAGCGGCTAAAGAAGACATGGCGGCGATGATAGCGAGACCCTGCCAAGGCGGGCTGGGTGCAAGCGAAGGGGAGGCAGACGCAAAAAAGCCCTGTTGACTGAAGCAATCAACAGGGCTGTATCTGGCAGGGGAGGAAGGACTCGAACCCTCGCATGCCGGAATCAAAATCCGGTGCCTTAACCAACTTGGCGACTCCCCTAAGGAAACAGCGATTATGCACGAATTTCTTACCCCAGGCAGCAATCTTCCAAGTTTTTTTATCCATGTGAGGGTCGCCACGGCCTATCGCCCCCATATCCCCATATCCCTACGCTGACAGCGCCCTGGGTATGGTTTTAAAATCAGGGGTTTACCCTATTGCCATTTTCCATGTCCAACCGTTCCGGCACAGCCAACCCCACTCTCTGGGGCCTGCTGATTTTGTTCATCGTTGCCGCTCTGGTACTGGCCCTGCTGGCCGTCCAATGGACGCAGCAACGCCAAGCGCAAGAAGCCCGCAGCACCCGCGCCCAGCAACGTGCCTACGCTGACTACGCACGCAGCACCGCACCGCCCCCCGAAGACAAATCCGCGCAGCAAGAGCGCCAACGCCAGCGCGAGCAAGCGCTGCAAACCCGCAAAACCCTGCTGGCCCACCCTCTGGTCACCCCTGGCAGCGGCTTTGATACTGCAGGCGTGCAAAGCACGGGCCTGGCCATCATCCAGGCCATGGACCGGGCCCGTTAATCCAACACGACCCACCGCCCAGGGCGTGCATGGCATAGTGGTTGCCATCTACGACTGCCCACATGAATCTGCCATGACGACCACTTCCACCCCCACAGCCACCGGTGCCACCATCTACTTGGGCGGTGGTTGTTTTTGGTGCATTGAAGCCGTATTTACCCGCGTGCGCGGCGTGCTGGCGGTGCGTAGCGGCTACGCCAATGGCCACCTGCCCCACCCCAGCTACGCCCAGGTATGCACCGGCGATACCGGCCATGCGGAAGTCGTGCAGCTGCAGTACGACCCGCAACAACTGCCTCTGGCGCTGCTGCTGGAAATTTTCTTTGCCAGCCACGACCCCACCACACCCAACCGCCAAGGCAACGACGTGGGGCCGCAATACCGCAGCGCCATCTACACCACAACGCCTGCGCAACTGACCAGCGCCCAAGCCTTTGCAGCGCAGTTGAACGCATCCGGGCAACTGGCCGCACCGGTGGTGACGGAAATAGCGCCACTCACCGCCTTTTGGCCTGCCGAGGCCGAGCACGAACGCTACTTCGACCAGCACCGCCAAGCGCCCTACTGCCAATGGGTGATTGCGCCCAAGGTGGACAAGCTGCACACCCACTTTGCCGAGCACACGACAGCGGACGGTTAAAGCAACCACCGCTGCATTGGAGGCGGTGCGCCGTTACGCGCTGTGCATATGCACAAATACGTCGTTTTCCTGCAAGTCGGAAATATCCATTTTCTTGTCGGAAAAAATGGTTTTCAGCCGGGTTACTTCGCTTTCCTGCGCTTTGGCAAATTTCACCCGGTACAAGGTGAAAAAACCAAAAGCCACCAGCGCCACCACCATAGCGCCCTGCTGCAAGGAAAATGCCGTGTCGAATATGCCGGTAACGCTATCGACCAACAAACTGCCCAGCAGGAAAAAACCCACCATCAGCACACCCAAGGCCCCACCGGCCACGGCCATCCTGCGGTACATAACGACTTGGCGCTGCGCGGAAAAATAATCGAGCAGCAGGTTTTTCTCTTCCTCTGTGAGACTGGCAACCCCCTCACGTGTCAGCCTACGCATGGCATATTCCTTAAAGTGAAATTAAAAGTTCGTGGTTTTAGCCAGCACAGACATCCATAGACATCAACGCACGCCGGATAAACCTCCTACAGTCTGTTTTTCCGCCTTGAAGTTCCCGGCACAACGCCATTCCCCCGTTCATTCCCCGGTTCCTATGCCCAGCCTACTCATCATCTACCACAGCCACACCGGCGGCAGCGCCCAGATGGCCCAGGCCATCTACGCCGGGGCGCAGGAAGAAGCAGGCACCACCACCCGCCTGCTGGCCGCCCCGCAGGCCGGGCCGCACGACGTGCTGGCGGCCAGCGGCTACGTATTCGTCTGCCCGGAAAACCTGGCCAGCATGAGCGGGCTAATGAAGGACTTCTTTGACCGCTGCTACTACCCCGTACTGGGCCAGGTAGAGGCCCGCCCCTACGCCAGCGCGGTGTGTGCGGGCAGCGATGGCAGCGGCGCAGTGCGGCAAATTGCCCGCATCGCCACGGGCTGGCGGCTCAAGGCCGTGGCCGAGCCGCTGATCGTCTGCACCCACGCGCAAACGCCTGCAACCATTGCCGCGCCCAAGGTAATTGCCGCGCCTGACCTGGCCCGATGCCATACCCTGGGCGCTGCCATGGCTACGGGTTTACACTTGGGCATCTTTTAAAAATATAGCTGCCAGCGCTTGTCACACAAGGGACAAAGGCAGTTTTCTTTATGAATTTCGCATCGCACTTTGGCCCCCATATCCGCTTGGTGGGCATGACCTTGCTGTGGGGGGCGTCCTGGCCGGCTGGCCGCGTCGTCGCCCAGGCCATGCCGCCGCTAGCGGCGGCGGCGCTGCGGTTTTTACTGGCCATCCTGGTGCTGCTGCCCTGGATGTACTACAGCGGCGGCTTTGCACAGTTGAAAAACTGGAGCAGCCAGCGCTGGCTGGGTATGGGTTTAGCCGGGTTTACGGGGGTATTTGGCTACGCCAGCCTGTTTCTCTCGGGCCTGCAATACCTGCCTGCGGGCAAGGCGGCCCTGCTCATTACGCTCAACCCGGTCGTCACCCTGCTGCTGGCGGTGTGGCTGTTTAAAGAGCGCATCAACACCATCATCAGCCTAGGCATGGCGATGGCGTTTAGCGGGGCCATCATCGTCATTGCCCAAGGCGATCCGCGCCACCTGCTGCAAGGGCACCTGGGCCTAGGCGAGTTACTGATCTTGGGCTGCGTGGCCTGCTGGGTGGGCTACACCTTGCTGGGGCGCTGGGTCATGGCAGGGGTGGATGCCCTGTCGGCCACCGCCGTCACCGCCACCTTGGGCGCGGTATTTTTGCTGCTGGCCAGCCTGGTGGTGGAAGGGCCTGCAGCCCTGCGCAGCACCTTGCACAGCGGCTGGACGGCCTGGGGTGCCCTGCTGTTTTTGGCCTTTGGCGCCACCGCCTTGGCCTATGCCTGGTTTTTTGATGGCGTCAAGCGCCTGGGCGCAGGGGCTGCTGCCGCCTATATCACCCTGGTGCCCGTGGTGGGCGTGGCGATTTCTGCCCTGCTGCTGCATGAGCAGCTCGATGCCAGCCTGCTCACCGGCGGGGCCTTGGCCGTGCTGGGCACGGCTGTGATGCAGCGGGGCCGCCGCTAGGCGCCCCACCCCCTCTGCCTCGTTTTACCCACACTCTTTACGACCCTCTCTTTTTTTCTATGGACGCTTCTCCCCCTTGTGCTTCGCCCTCGCTGATAGGCGGCACCATGATTGTTGCGGGCACCGTCATTGGTGCCGGCATGCTGGCCTTGCCGATTATTTCCGCCGGTATGTGGTCGCTCTGGACCATGGCGGTGCTGATCGTGACCTTTTTAATCATGCTGGCCAGCGCCAATATGATTTTGCGGGCCAATTTGGAGTTTGACCCCGGTGCCAGTTTTCATACCCTGGTGCGCCACACCTTGGGGCCGGTGTGGAATACCGTCAACGGCATTTCCATTGCCTTTGTGCTGTATATGCTGCTGTACGCCTATACCAGCGGGGGCGGTGCCACCATGCGCCACAGCCTGGGGCTGGATATTCCCCAAGGGGCAGTGAGCCTGATTTTCGGCACCACCTTGGCGCTGTGTATTTTCTGGAGTACGCGCACGGTGGACCGCCTGTCCACGGTTTTTGTCTTGGGCATGGTGATCACGTTTTTTGCTGCGCTCTCGGGGATGCTGCCCGCCTTTGCGCCGGGCAAGCTGGTGGCTTTTACTTCCAGTACGCAGGCCGAACCTAGCGCCTGGTTTGTACTGGCGGCGCTACCGTATTTCCTCACCTCGTTTTGCTTTCACGCCAGCGTGCCCAGCCTGGTGAAATACTATGGCAAGGACGAGGCACGCATTAAGAAATGTATTTTCTTTGGCCTGGCCATTGCCGGGGCCTGCTATATCTTGTGGATATTCATCAGCTTTGGCGTGCTGGGCCGCGAATCGCTGCGCACCGTATATGCGCAAGGCGGCAATATCAACCACTTCCTGATAGCGGTTGAAGGTTTTATTCAAGCGCCCTGGGTGTCGTGGTGTATTTCGGTATTTGCATTTTTGGCCGTAGTCACCTCATTTTTAGGTGCGGGCCTAGGCTTGTTTGACTATATGGCCGACCTGTTTGGTTTGGCCAATACCCCGGCGGGGCGTTTGAAAACGGCAGCCATCACCTTTATTCCCCCGGTGCTGGGTAGCGCCCTTTTCCCCGATGGTTTCATTATGGCCATTGGCTTTGCCGGTTTTGCCTCGGCCATTTGGTCGGTGATTGTCCCGGCAGCCATGCAGTGGAAATACCACCGGCAGTTGCAAGCCCAGCACGGGCGGGTGTTGCGTGGCGTGCATGTGGTGGTGATCGTGCTGCTCTATGGGGTCATGGCCTCGATCTTTCACCTGCTCTCGCCCGACGTGCTGGACGTGCTGCCGGTGTACCGCTAAGCCTAAGCAGCAGCCGCTTTTTTCTTCTGGCAGCGCGGGCACTTCCAGGCTGCGTAGCCTGCTGCCGTATACACCAGCACCGCCGTGCCAACGGCGCCCAGGGCAAAGACCAGCACGATCAGCAGCCAGTCCACCGGCCCGCCCGCATCGCTAAAGCCAGAGGCCGAGACCTTGGCCATCAGCACCAGCGCCAGCACGCCACCCAGCAAGCCCACCGCCTGGGAGCCCACCAGGCGGCGAGCGACGATGGTGCGCTCACGCACCAGCAGCAGCACAAAGGCGGTAGTGCCCCCAACGATCAGGACAATGAGCAGCCACAGCAGCGGCGCACCGAGCATTTCTTGAAAAACGTACCAAAACGTCAGCAGGTCAAGTTCTTTCATAAGGCATCCCTTTCCGTTTCTTACCGAGGGCGTCAGGCGCGGCCACGCAGCATGCTGATATAGGTGGGCTTGAGCGCCATGGTCTTCATCACCCAGCTGATCCACAGCTCCTCCAGCGGCGCAATCAAGCCGGGGAAGGACGGGGTGAGGTTGTTCTTGTAATCAAACTCCACCAACATAGCCCGCCCCAGCCGGGTAATCAGGGGGCAGGAGGTGTAGCCGGTGTACAGCGCATCCGACGTGGTGCCGGCAATGTCGGCCACCAGGTGGTCCACTGCCACGGGCACCTGCCACTTCACGCTGGCGGCGGTTTTGCCCTTGGGCACCCCGGCAATGTCGCCCACGCCAAAGACGTTGGGGTAGCGCACATGGCGCAGCGTGCCCTTGTCCACTTCCATCCAGCCTTCCTGCGCCCATTTGCCGCTTTGCCAGGGCAAGGGGCTGTTGCGCACCACCTGCGGTGCCCGCATGGGGGGAATCAGGTGGATGAAGTCCCAGTTCTGCTCCTGCGGGCCCTCGGGGGTCTGGAAGGTGGCAATACGCTTGCCGGGGTCAATGGCGGTGAGCACCTGGTGGTACTGGGTCTGGATGCCGCGCTCTTCAAACAGCATGCGCACCTTCTCCGAGACGATGGGCACGCTAAACAGCGCGTCGTTGTTGGAGAGATAGACAAACTCCGCCTTGCTGCGCCCGCCCTCGCGCTGGGCGCGGTCTTCGCTCAAAAAGGTGTATTTGAGCGGCGCGCCAGCGCACTTCATTTCCGTATCGGGCCGGGTAAACAGACCGCGCCCGCCCTGGCGGGCAAACTGCTGCATCAGGCCCCAGGTGGCGGCTGCGGCGGCTGGGCCGTTGTAGATGCTGCCAATACCGTGCTGGCCGATGAGGCCCGGCTCCATTCCCTCAATCAAGCCGTATTCCAGCACCATGCCGGTGGCGACGATCAAGAAGTCATAGGGCAGCGTCTTGCCCGAGGTGGTGACGACCTTGTTCCCCTCGGGATCGATTTCGGCGACGCCTTCTTCGATCAGCTCAATACCCTGGGGGATGTAGCTGCGCGTTTGCGAGACAACGTAGCCCTCGGGCTTGATGCCTGCGCCAATCAGGGTAAAGCCCGGCTGGTAGTAATGCTCCTTGCGGACATCGACCACCGTAATCGACGCCCCGGTGAGCTGCTGCGCCAAGCGCGAAGCGCTGGCCAGCCCTGCCGCACCGGCCCCGGCAACGACGATGCGTGCTGCCGTGCGCACTGCGGGGGCGGCCTGCGCAGCCTGCTGCGTCGCAGCCGTGGCCGCCGCGCCGGCGGCCAGGAGCTTGAGCCAGTCACGGCGGTTGAAGTCTGTAGGGTGCATGGTTTTTTCCTCCTGCGCCGTCGTAAGCAACATCCAAAGCCACAAAGCCTTGATGAAACGGCAAGTTATAAAAAATACAATCTATTTTTTAATTAACTATACGAGATTCAACACACTTGCAACTCCGTTTGATGGCTCGGGTTTTCCCCGAGATGTGTTTAAAAAATAGAGCTAGAAGCGCCCACCCGTCAAGGGAAAACTACGTTTTTATTGATTTATCAGGACACGGCGCTATACGGCACAAAACTGCTTTCATTTGGGTTTACCCTAAGAGGTTTACCGGTAAACGGAAACGCCCGCTGCGGGCAGCTGCTGCGCTCGCAGACCTTGCAACCCATGCCAATGGGGGTGGCCGCTTCCAGGTTGCGCAAATCCAGCCCCTTGGAATACACCAAGCGCGGCGCGTGCTGCACGTCGCAGCCCAGGCCAATGGCAAAGGTCTTGCCCGGCGCGCCCCAGCCGCGCCCCTCGTGGGTGATGCTGCGGGCCACCCACAGGTACACCCGCCCATCCGGCATGCTGGCCAGTTGCGGCAGGATGCGCCCGGGCTGGGCAAAGGCTTCGTACACATTCCACAGCGGGCAGGAGCCGCCAGTTTTGGAAAAGTGAAAGTGCGTGGCCGACTGGCGCTTGCTGATGTTGCCCGCGCGGTCGACCCGGATAAAGAAAAACGGCACGCCCGGCGCATCGGCACGCTGCAGGGTGGACAGGCGGTGGCACACCATTTCAAAGCCTACGCCAAAGCGCTGGCCCAGCAGCTCGATGTCGTAGCCCAGCTTTTCAGCGGCCTGCCAAAACTGCGTATAGGGCAGGATGAGCGCCCCGGCCACATAATTGGCCAGACCAATGCTGGCCAGTTGCCGGGTGGCATCGTCCTGCCAATGGTGGGTGGCCAAAAGCTGCTGCATTTGCGGCTGCAGCTCCAGCAGCGCCAATTGCGTAGCCAATTGAAATGCCTGCTGGCTGGGTTGCAAATCGGCCGACAGGTGCAGCGTGCGGCTGGCCGCATCAAAGCGGCGCAGGGGGGCATCTTCACTGTCTGAGCGCAGCACGAACACGCCGTGCTGGTTGCGCAGGTGCTGGGTCAGCCACTCGGGCAGCGCGCCGCCTTGTGCCTGGGCTTGCTGGGCCAGGGCTTCGCCTGCGCGGTCCAGCACGTCAAAGTAATTGCGGTGGGCAAAAAAGAAATCGCGCACCGCTTCAAACGGCATTTGGCCGGGGGGCAGGGCTTCGTCCTCCCAGGACAGTTCTTCGTCCATGCCCACGCGGCTTAAGCGGTCGGCCAGGGTATGCAGGCGCTGCGTGTCTTGCTGATGGCGGCGGTGCATGGCCAGCAGGGTTTGCGACAGTTGGGGCAGCTTGGCGGCCAGCTCGCGCAACTCGGCCTGGGGGACATTGGGCAGGTCGGGCACGGCGGCCACGGCGTCCGACAGTTGCGCCACCAGGCGGGCCTGTTCGTCTTCCGAAAATTGCTGGATATCCACCCCCAGCACGCGGTGGACTTTCAAGAGCACCGACACGGTGAAGGGCCGCTGGTCTTGCTCCAACTGGTTCAAATAACTGGGTGAGATGCCCAGCGCCTGCGCCAGCGCCACCTGGGTCATGCCGCGCTCTTGGCGCAGGGAGCGCAGGCGCACCCCCATAAAAATCTTGGACATAGCCGTTTTTCGCTAAAAATTCACAAAATTCGCAAATTGCTTGCTTGCAATTTACTCTGTTTTGCACGTTCAGTCTTCTAGAAGAGCCTGGTTTTGCGTAAATTGCGAAACAACCCTTTCGTCTTTGCCCTGAAAGCGACTTTTGCCATGAACAACACCGCCTACCGCAACACCCTGCCCGGTTCTGCCGTGCAGTACTACGACACCCGCGCCGCCGTCGATGCCATTGAACCCGGTGCCTACGCCGGCCTGCCCTATACCAGCCGCATCCTGGCCGAGCAGTTGGTGCGCCGCTGCAACCCAGCAGAGCTGACCGATGCGCTCAAGCAGCTCATCTACCGCAAGCGCGATTTGGACTTCCCTTGGTACCCCGCCCGCGTGGTGTGCCACGACATCCTGGGCCAGACGGCGCTGGTCGATTTGGCCGGTCTGCGCGATGCGATTGCCGAGCAAGGGGGCGACCCCGCCCAGGTCAACCCCGTGGTGCCGACCCAGCTCATTGTTGACCACTCCCTGGCCGTGGAATACGCCGGGTTTGACCCCGAGGCGTTTGAAAAAAACCGCGAAGTGGAAGAGCGCCGCAACGCCGACCGCTTCCACTTCATTGACTGGTGCAAGACCGCGTTTGAAAACGTGGATGTGATTCCGGCGGGCAACGGCATCATGCACCAGATCAACCTGGAAAAAATGAGCCCGGTCATCCAGTTGCGTGACGGCATTGCCTTCCCCGATACCTGCGTCGGTACCGACAGCCACACCCCCCACGTCGATGCCCTGGGCGTGATTGCCGTGGGCGTGGGCGGCCTGGAAGCCGAAACCGTGATGCTGGGCCGCCCCAGCATGATGCGCCTGCCCGACATCGTCGGCGTAGAGCTCAAAGGCAAGCGCCAACCTGGCATTACCGCCACCGACATCGTGCTGGCGCTGACCGAGTTTTTGCGTAAAGAGCGCGTAGTGGGTGCTTACGTGGAGTTCTTTGGCGCAGGCGCTGACAGCCTGACCATTGGCGACCGCGCCACCATCTCCAATATGTGCCCGGAATACGGCGCGACGGCGGCGATGTTCTACATCGACCAGCAAACCATTGACTACCTCAAACTCACGGGCCGCGAGCCCGAGCAAGTGGCCCTGGTGGAGCAATACGCCAAGGAAACCGGCCTGTGGGCCGATGCGCTGAAAACCGCGCAGTACGAGCGCGTGCTGACGTTTGACCTGTCCACAGTGGTGCGCAACATGGCCGGCCCCAGCAACCCACACCGGCGCCTGCCCACCTCTGACCTGGCCGAGCGCGGCATTGCCGACGAAGCCAAGCTGCAATCGGGCAAGGGCGAAGAAGCCCAGGGTTTGATGCCCGATGGCGCCGTCATCATTGCCGCTATTACCAGTTGCACCAACACCAGCAACCCGCGCAACGTCGTCGCTGCCGGTTTGGTAGCCAAAAAAGCCAATGCCCTGGGGCTGGTGCGCAAACCCTGGGTGAAAACCTCGTTCGCCCCCGGCTCCAAGGTGGCCAAGCTGTATTTGGAAGACAGCGGCCTGCTGCCCGAGCTGGAAAAGCTGGGCTTTGGCATCGTGGCCTACGCCTGTACGACGTGTAACGGTATGAGCGGCGCACTTGACCCCCAAATCCAGCAAGAAATCATCGAGCGCGACCTGTACGCCACCGCTGTGCTCTCGGGCAACCGCAACTTTGACGGGCGCATCCACCCCTATGCCAAGCAGGCGTTTTTGGCCTCGCCCCCGCTGGTGGTGGCCTACGCCATTGCCGGCACGGTGCGCTTTGACATCGAGCAAGACCCGCTGGGTGTGGATGCCCAGGGCAAGCCCATTACCCTGAAAGACCTGTGGCCCAGCGATGAGGAGATTGACGCCATCGTCGCCGCCAGCGTGAAACCCGAGCAGTTCCACGCCGTGTACGAGCCGATGTTCAACAAACGCATCGTGCGCAAGGCCCCCAGCCCCCTGTACGCCTGGCGCGAAATGTCCACCTACATCCGCCGCCCGCCCTACTGGGAAGGGGCGCTGGCCGGTGAGCGCACCTTGAAAGGCATGCGCCCCCTGGCCATCCTGCCGGACAACATCACCACCGACCACCTCTCGCCTTCCAACGCCATCTTGCTGGACAGCGCTGCGGGCGAGTACCTGGCCAAAATGGGCCTGCCCGAGGAGGACTTCAACTCCTACGCCACGCACCGGGGTGACCACCTCACGGCCCAGCGCGCCACCTTTGCCAACCCCAAGCTGTTCAATGAAATGGTGAAAAACCCGGACGGCTCGGTCAAACAAGGGTCGCTGGCCCGCGTGGAGCCCGAAGGCCAGGTCATGCGCATGTGGGAAGCAATTGAAACCTATATGAACCGCCGCCAGCCGCTGATCATCGTCGCCGGTGCCGACTACGGCCAAGGGTCGAGTCGCGACTGGGCCGCCAAGGGCGTGCGCCTGGCCGGTGTGGAAGCCATTGCCGCAGAGGGTTTTGAGCGCATCCACCGCACCAACTTGATTGGCATGGGCGTGCTGCCGCTGGAGTTCAAACCCGGCACCAACCGCAACACCTTGCAACTGGACGGCACGGAAACCTATGACGTCGAAGGCACGCCCGCACCGCGCACCGAGCTGACCTTGGTCATCCACCGCAACAACGGCGAAACCCTGCGCGTGCCCATGCTCTGCCGCCTGGACACCGCCGACGAAGTGGCCCAGTACGAAGCCGGTGGCGTGCTGCAGCGCTTTGCTCAGGATTTCCTAGCTGGTAACGCTTAATAGGCGGGGGTTTCAGATACAAAACACCCTGAAACCCCCTATTTATCAGCGCAATCAGCTATGAAAGGTTTAACTGCTATGCCCCAACAAGCACAAATTCGCATCCCTGCCACCTATATCCGTGGCGGCACCAGCAAGGGCGTGTTCTTCCGCCTGGCTGACCTGCCCGCCAGTTGCCAAGTGCCGGGGCACGCCCGCGACAAGCTATTTCAGCGCGTCATCGGCAGCCCCGACCCCTACAGCGCCCATATCGACGGCATGGGCGGGGCCACGTCCAGCACCAGCAAATGCGTGATCTTTGAGCAAAAGCGAGCGCCCGGAACACGACGTGGACTACCTCTACGGCCAGGTCTCCATCAACACCGACTTTGTCGACTGGAGCGGTAACTGCGGCAACCTCTCCACCGCCGCCGGGGCCTTTGCCATCCACGCCGGGCTGGTCGATGCCAGCCGCATCCCGCAAAACGGCACCTGCGTGGTGCGCATCTGGCAGGCCAACATCCAAAAAACCATCATCGCCCACGTGCCGATCACCAACGGCCAGGTGCAAGAAACCGGCGACTTCGAGCTGGACGGCGTGACCTTCCCCGCTGCCGAAATCGTGCTGGAGTTCATGGATCCGTCGGACGACGGCGACGATGGCGGCGCGATGTTCCCCACGGGCAACCTCGTCGATACGCTGGACGTGCCCGGCGTAGGCAGCTTTCCCGCCACCATGATCAGCGCCGGCATCCCCACCGTGTTTGTGAACGCCGCCGACATCGGCTACCAAGGCACCGAGCTGCGCGAGGCCATCAACAACGACCCCGCCCAGTTAGAGCGCTTTGAAAAAATCCGCGTGGCCGGTGCCCTGCGCATGGGCCTGATCAAAACGCCCGAAGAAGCCCTGAAACGCCAGCACACGCCCAAGATTGCCTTCGTCAGCCCGCCCAAGAGCTACACCGCCTCCAGCGGCAAAGCGATTGACGCAGCCGATGTCGATTTGCTGGTGCGCGCCCTGTCGATGGGCAAGCTCCACCACGCCATGATGGGCACCTGCGCCGTAGCCATTGGCACGGCAGCGGCCATCCCTGGCACGCTGGTGAATCTGGCTGCAGGCGGCGGCGAACGTGAAGCGGTGCGCTTTGGGCATCCTTCCGGCACCTTGCGCGTGGGCGCTCAAGCCCAGCAGATTGATGGCCAATGGCAAGTGACCAAGGCGGTGATGAGCCGCAGCGCCCGCATCCTGATGGAAGGCTGGGTGCGCGTGCCCGCCGACACCCTGGACAACTGATTTTTCCTTTTCCGCTTTTTTCCTCCCCCCCTTTTCATTCCAAGGAGCAACACCATGACAACTGAACAAGCAGCCCCCACTTTCAAGCCCAAGAAATCTGTGGCCCTCTCTGGCGTTGCCGCTGGCAACACCGCCCTGTGTACCGTCGGCAAAACCGGTAACGACCTGCACTACCGGGGTTACGACATTCTGGAACTGGCCGACCAGTGCGAATTTGAAGAAGTCGCCCACCTGCTGGTACACGGCAAGCTGCCCACCCGCGCTGAACTGAAGGGCTACAAAGAAAAGCTCAAAGCCCTGCGCGGTCTGCCCGCCAGCGTGAAAGCCGCGCTGGAGCACCTGCCCGCCGCCAGCCACCCCATGGACGTGATGCGCACCGGCGTATCGGTGCTGGGCTGCGCCCTGCCAGAAAAAGACGACCACAACCTGGCCGGTGCCCGCGACATTGCCGACCGCCTGATGGCCTCCCTGGGTTCCATGCTGCTGTACTGGTACCACTTCAGCCACAACGGCAAGCGCATCGAGGTGGAAACCGACGACAACAGCATCGGCGGCCACTTCCTGCACCTGCTGCATGGCGAAAAACCCTCGCAAAGCTGGGTCGATGCGATGAACATCTCGCTGAACCTGTACGCCGAGCACGAATTCAACGCCTCCACCTTCACCTCGCGCGTGATTGCCGGTACGGGCAGCGACATGTACTCCGCCATCACCGGCGCGATTGGCGCCCTGCGCGGCCCCAAGCACGGCGGTGCCAACGAGGTGGCCTTTGAAATCCAACAACGCTACGACAACCCCGCCGAAGCCGAGGCCGACATCCGCGCCCGCGTAGAGCGCAAAGAAGTCGTTATCGGCTTTGGCCACCCCGTGTACACCATCAGCGACCCGCGCAACGTGGTCATCAAAGGCGTGGCCAAAAAGCTGTCGGACGAAGCCGGCTCCACCAAGATGTACGACATCGCCGAGCGCCTGGAATCGGTCATGTGGGAAGTCAAAAAAATGTTCCCCAACCTGGACTGGTTCAGCGCCGTCAGCTACCACATGATGGGCGTGCCCACTGCCATGTTTACGCCCTTGTTCGTGATTGCCCGCACCAGCGGCTGGGCCGCCCACATCATCGAACAGCGCGTGGACAACAAAATCATCCGCCCCAGCGCCAACTACACCGGCCCGGACGATTTGAAGTTTGTGCCCATTGACGAGCGTAAATAAACCACGCCAGGGCTATAAACCATAGCTGCTAGCGCACGTAAACAGGGCTTTTCAGGCACAAAACCAGCTGAAACCCTGATAAACACAGCGCAAGCAGCTATTAAAACAATGAAATCTGGCTCTTGAACGTACCCACCCTCGTTCCCCTCTCGTCATTCCCGCTTTCTCTCGTCATTCCCGCGAAGGCGGGAATCCAGTGCGCCCAATGAACGCCGTCACTGGATACCCGCTTTCGCGGGTATGACGGCAGGGAAGCCAGCTTTTTTCTTTTCTCAAGGACTGCCATGAGCACCACCCAACAACAACTCCGCGCCCTGATTGAAGCCCGCCGTGGCGTGATCGTGCCCGGCGCGTTCAACGCCATGTCCGCCCGCCTGGTGGCCGACATGGGCTTTGAAGCCATCTACGTCACCGGCGCAGGCGTGACCAATATGTGGTTTGGCCTGCCCGACCAAGGCTTTATGGGCCTGACCGACATCGCCGACCACACCGCCCGCATCCGCGACGCAGTGGACGTGCCGCTGATCGTCGATGCCGACACGGGCTTCGGCAACGCCCTGAACACCTACCACGCCATCCGCACCCTGGAGCGCGCCGGTGCCGACTGCATCCAGTTGGAAGACCAAGTTTCACCCAAACGCTGCGGCCACTTCAACGGCAAGGAAGTCATCGAAGCCAGCGAAATGATCGGCAAAATCAAAGCCGCCGTGGATGCCCGCCGCAACAGCGACACCCTCATCATGGCCCGCACCGACGCCGCCGCCGTCCACGGCTTTGACGCAGCGGTGGAGCGCGCTCAAGCCTACGCCGAAGCCGGTGCCGACCTGTTGTTCGTCGAAGCCGTCACCAGCCCCGAACATATTGCCGCCCTGCCCCAACGGCTGAAAACCCCGCAATTGATGAATATGGTGATTGGCGGAAAAACCCCCATTACCAACACCGCCGAACTGGCCCAAATGGGCTACGGCATCGTTCTGTACGCCAACGCCGCCCTACAAGGCGCAGTCGCCGGCATGCAACGGGCCTTGGGCGTATTGAAAACCGAAGGGCATATTCAAGAAGACCCGAATCTGGTCGCGCCTTTTGCTGAACGCCAACGGCTGGTGAATAAGCCGATTTGGGATGCGTTGGAGAAGCGCTATCAGTAAGATTTTTCTGGTAGAAATAAAGCCGCTTCCTGGGATGGGTAGCGGCTTTTTTTAGCTTCGATTTCATTCAATCAAAATAGCCAGCGCCGTCAACTCAGTCGCTTCCCAAACATAGCCACCATCCAACAACGACTACGCGCCCCAGGCGTATTGAAAACCGAAGGGCATATTCAAGAAGACCCGAATTTGGTGGCACCTTTTGCCGGACACCCAAGGGGACTGTCCGCAGTTTTCAACCTGCCCCACAGGCTCCGCCCCCTCCGCCCCTTCCGTCATCACCGTTTGGCCTGGGCACATTGAAGCGGTAATTTCACAAAACCGGGGCAAGCTTTTCCCCTCCAAAAAACAATCCCTCTTGCGCTCTTGGTAGTCTTCCTCTCGCTCCCACACAGCGAATCTTTTACAAAGTCTGCAAGTGTGTTTTTCTGTTTCTTCCTACAATCGCGCCGCTTTGGTTGTCTGGTTTTTTGATTTTTCTCAAAAATTCTTCATTTTTTTAGGCTGCCGCCATGTCCTTACCTGCCCTCACTTCCGCCCCACGCGCTGCTGCTGCCAAGGTGCAAGCGTCCATCCCCCAAGACCCGCAGACCGTCAGCTACCAGGCTGACGGTCTGATGCTGGGGCTGCTCATCCTCTCGTGCCTGCTGGCGTTGCCTATTGGGTGGATGTATTCCGATATGGCGATTGCTGCGCAGTGGGGCATTCCGCTGGCGCTGATCGGTGTGGGCCTGTTTGCCTTCGCGCGCGGCACGGCGGTAACGCGCTATGGCCTGACGATGCTGCTGACGCTGACGGTGGCGCTGCACATTCAGGTATCACTGGGCACGCTGGAATTTCACTTTGGCGTGTTTGGCGTGCTCGCCCTGGTGATGATTTACCGCAGGCTGGCAGGTGGTACTGGCCAACGCCGTGCTGTTTGCGGTGCACCACCTGTTGTTCGACCGGCTGCAGGCCTGGGGTTTTGGCCTGTACTGCATGCCCGAGCCCAATTTTGTGCGTATCTGGCTGCACGCAGCGTATGTGATTGTGCAAACGGCTGCGGAGATATTTATTTTGGTGCGCATGTCCCAAGCGTTCCGCCAGGGGGCAGAACTGCAAAACCTGGCCGAATCGGTGCAGCACGATGGGCGCTTTAACTTGAACGTGAGCAGCATTGCCACCCACACGGCCCTGGGCCAGCGGCTGCAAACCCTGTTCTTGCACCTGCACCACACGGTCAAAACCGTGCGCGATTCGGTGGACCAGGTGCAAACCGCCGGCACGGAAATTGCCCACGGCAGCTTGGACTTATCGTCGCGCACGGAAGCGGCCAGCAGCGCCTTGGCCAGCACCATGAGCTCGGCCAGCCAGGTGCTGCAGGCAGTGGAGCACACACGCGACTTGGCCAACCAGGCCGATACGCGCACCAGCTCGGCCGCGCGTATGGCGCAATCTGGGGCCAGCGTGGTGCAGCAGGTGGTGGACAGCATGCACAGCATTGACACCCAGGCCAAGCAGATTGCCGACATCGTCGGCGTGGTCGATAGCCCGGCGTTTCAGACCAACTTGCTGGCGCTCAACGCTGCAGTGGAAGCGGCCCGCGCGGGCGAGCAAGGGCGCGGTTTTGCCGTGGTGGCCGAAGAAGTGCGCCACCTGGCGCTGCGCAGCGCCGAATCGGCCAAGGAAATTCGCGCGCTGACCGAGGCTTCGGCCCAGAACGTGACCCAAGGGGTGGGCCACAGCCAGGAGGCGCTCAAGGTCATGCAAGAGCTGCTTGCCGACAGCCAGGCCGCCGCCCAGCAGATGAGTGAGATCGTCGCCGCTACGCGCGAGCAAACCACCAGCATGGCGCAGATTTCCAGCGCCATCCAGGACCTGGAGACGAGCATGGCGCAAAATGCCGCCCTGGCCGAAGAGTCCAACGCCGCTGCCATGAGCATGCGCGAGCAAACCGAGCGCATGGCCGCCAGCGTGCAGGCCTTTGACGATTAAGAAATACCCCTCCCCCACGCTATGAGCACTGTTCACCTGATTGACCACCCCCTCGTCCAACACAAACTGACCCTGATGCGCCGCAAAGAGGCGAGCACCAACAGCTTTCGGCGCATGCTGGGCGAGCTGTCCACCCTGATGGCCTACGAAATTACGCGCGACATGCCGCTGCAGGACATCGCCATCGAAACCCCCATGGAAGCAACCACCGGCAAGGTGATTGACGGCAAAAAGCTGGTGCTGGTCTCCATCCTGCGGGCGGGCAATGGCTTTTTGGACGGCATGCTCAACGTTGTGCCCGGCGCCCGCATTGGCCACGTCGGGCTGTTTCGTGACCCGGCCACGCTGCAGCCCGTGGAGTACTACTACAAGATGCCGGAAAAAATGTGCGAGCGCGACGCCATCGTGGTGGACCCCATGCTGGCCACCGGCAACTCGGCTGCCGCTGCCGTCACCCACCTGAAAAACCGCAGCCAGCCCAAGAGCATCAAGTTCATGTGCCTGCTGGCCGCGCCCGAGGGCATTGCCACCTTGCAAGCCGCCCACCCGGACGTAGACATCTACACCGCCGCAATTGACCGCCAGCTCAACGACCACGGCTACATCCTGCCCGGCCTGGGCGATGCAGGCGACCGCATTTTTGGCACCAAGTAAGCAATCAAACATCTAAAAACATAGCTGCTACCGCACGGTTTACCTGGGTTTCAAGGACTAAACACCTTAAAACCTAAGCAACACCAGCGGTAGCAGCTATTTTTTTAGGACTAATTTTTAGCACTAATGCGCCGCCGCATCGGCGGGCATCTTGCCGATGGCTTCGGGTCGGCGGGTCAGCCAGATCAAGCCGATCAGCAGCAAGAACAAAACAGACGAGGCCCAGAAAATATCGTCCACCGCGCGGGTGTAGGCCTGCTGGTCGATCAGGCGGTTGATTTGCGCCCAGGCTTGCTCTTGGCTCAGGCCCGCTTTTTGTAGCTGCTCCATGGTGATGGCGAACACGCCCTGGCCTTGTACCAGGGCTTCGGTCAAATGCGCGTGGTGCAGGGCGGCGCGGTCTTCCCATAAGGTGGTGGTGATGGATACGCCCATGGCCCCGGCGGTAATGCGCACAAAGTTGCTCAGGCCCGCTGCGGCGGGAATGCGCTGAGGCGGCAGGCCGCTTAAGGTGATGCTGGTCAGCGGTATGAAGAAAAACGCCATGGCCACGCCTTGGATCAGGGTGGGAATCATGATGTGGGCAAAGTCGGTGTCGGTGGAGAACTGCGCGCGCAGCCACATCACCAGCGCAAAGACGATAAAGGCAAAGGTGGCGATGCGCCGGGGGTCCCATTGCCCGACTTTCTTGCCCACAAAGGGCGTGAGCACAATGGCAAACAGCCCCACTGGGGCCAGCGCCATACCGGCGGTGGTGGAGGTGTAGCCCAGCCACTGCTGCAGCCACAGCGGCAGCAGCACCACGTTGCCAAAAAACACGCCATACGCCACTGACAGCGCCAGAGCGCCGGCGGCAAAGTTGCGCTGAAAGAACAGGCTTAAATCCACCACCGGGTGCGCATCGGTCAGCTCCCACAGCACAAATACGGCAAAGCTGACCACCGCCACCACAGCCAGCGCCACAACAAAGCCGGAGGCAAACCAGTCGTGCTCCTTGCCGGTATCGAGCATCAACTGCAGCGAGCCCACCCACAGCACCAGCAACGCCAGGCCCACGGTGTCGATGGGCAGCTTGTGCATGGGCGTTTCCCGGTGGCGGTAAATGCTCCAGGTCATCAGTGCAGCCAGTAGGCCCACGGGTACGTTGATATAGAAAATCCACGGCCAGGAGATGTTGTCGGTAATCCAGCCGCCCAAAAGCGGCCCGACCACCGGGGCCACCAGGGTGGTCACGCCCCACAGCGCCAGGGCTGTTCCCGCACGCGATGGCGGGTAGCTGGACAGCAGCAGGGTTTGCGACAGGGGAATCATCGGCCCGGCCACGGCCCCTTGCAGCACGCGGAAAAACACCAGCATTTCCAGCGACGTGGCAAAGCCGCACAGCCAGGACGTGAGCACAAACAGCAACACGCTGGCGGTAAACAGGCGCACCGCGCCAAAGCGTTGGGTCAGCCACCCAGTGAGCGGCACGGAAATGGCGTTGGCGCAGCGCCAAAGCTGGTAATCACCCAGGTGCCTTGGCTGGGGCTGACGCCCACATCGCCAGAAATTGCGGGCAGCGCCACGTTGGCGATGGTGGAATCGAGCACGTTCATAAACGTGGCCAGCGACAAGGCCAGCGTCCCCAACGCCAGCTGGGCACCTTTAAGCGGCGCGGGGTGGGATGCGGAATGCGTCACGCGGTCAGCCTTTGGGCTCTTGCTGTCTGCATGCTGTTTAAGGCTTGAGCGGCCAGGCGGTCAGGGCGGCCACCTGTTCACCGGCAATGATGCGGGCCAAGCGCGCCTCTATATCCAGTGCGGCATCGGCTTGTGGCATGGCTTCTACAGCATCAACGCTGGCTGGTGCCGCCGTGCTGGTCACGCTACTCCCCGCTTGGTCACGGATATCCACGCGCACGTCGGTAGACAGGCCCACGCGCAGCGGGTGGGCGGCCAGTTCCTGCGCATCCAGGCGGATACGCACCGGCACGCGTTGCACCACCTTGATCCAGTTGCCCGTGGCGTTTTGTGCAGGCAGCAGGGCAAAGGCCGCGCCCGTGCCTGCGCCCAGGCCCTGCACCTGGCCGTGGTAGCGCACCTTGTCGCCGTAGACGTCAGCTACCACTTCGGCGCTTTGGCCCACGCGCAGCTGTGCCAATTGGCTTTCCTTGAAGTTGGCATCCACCCACAGTTGCTGCAGGTTCACCACCGTTAAAAGCGGCGCGCCAGCGGCTACGCGCTGGCCCAGTTGCACACCGCGCTTGGCGACCTGGCCGTCCACCGGAGCGACCAGGCGCGTGCGCGTTAGCGCCAAATAGGCTTCACGCACCCGGGCGCTGGCGGCCATGACGCTGGGGTGTTCGCTGGCGCTGCTGCCCTGGGTATGCGCCTGGGCGGCGGTCAACTGCGCCTGGGCGGCAGCCACGGCAGCTTGCGCGGCAACCACGGCCTTGGCCGCCACCCGGGCCTGGGTTTGGGCGTGCAAGAACTCTTCCTGCCCAATGGCACCCACCTGGGCCAGGGGCTTGCGCCGGGCCACGTCTTCCTGGCTACGCGCTGCATCGGCTTGCACGCGCAGTAGCTCGGCCTGGCGCTGGGCCACCTGGGCCTGCAGGGGGGCGTTGGCCGCGTACAGGCTGCGCACCTGGCGGGCGGTTTGGGCCAGGTCGGCCTCGGCCTTGGCCAGGTCCACCAGGGCGTCCGCCGGGTCCAACTGCACCAGCCACTGGCCAGCGGCGACGGTGTCGGTATCGTCCGCGCCAATGGCAACCACCGTGCCGCCCACCTGGGGCGTAATCTGCACGACGTGGCCGGCTACGTAGGCGTTGTCGGTCGTTTGGTAGCGGCTGCTGACTGCCCAATGCCAGCCACCCCACACGATGGCAACGGCGGTCACGGCCACGGCGATGAAAAGAAGTCCTTTGCGGCGGGCGGCGGGTTTACCGCCTGCTGCGGTGTTGTGTGTGCGGTCGGTCATGCTCATCCAATCAGGGGAGCTACTGTAAAAGCCGCCAGCAGCCCCCCGTGTCACGTTCGGCAACTGCAAGCCCCTGCCGACAACGGGAAATACCCTAGGGAGACTGCACCTCGGGCACAATCGCCGGGTTATGAGCGCCCTGCCCCCACCCTCCTTGTTGCGCGACGCCCGTGGTCGGGCTTTGCGTGACCTGCGCATCAGCGTGACCGACCGCTGCAACTTCCGCTGCAACTACTGCATGCCCAAAGAAGTGTTTGGCAAGGATTACGCCTACCTGCCGCGCTCGGCGCTGTTGGGGTTTGAGGAAATCACCCGCCTGGCCCGCATTTTTATTGCCCAGGGGGTACGCAAAGTACGCCTGACCGGCGGCGAGCCGCTGCTGCGCAAAAACATCGAACGCCTGATTGCCGACCTCGCGGCCCTGCGCACGCTGGACGGCCAGCCGCTAGAAGTGACCCTGACGACCAATGGCTCGCTGCTGCAGCGCAAAGCGCAAAGCCTCAAGGACGCGGGGCTCTCTCGCCTGACGGTCAGCCTCGATAGCCTGGACGACGGCATTTTTCGGCGCATGAACGATGTGGACTTTCCCGTCGCCCAGGTGCTCGCGGGTATCGACGCGGCCCAGCAGGTGGGCTTTGGCGGCATCAAGGTGAATATGGTCGTCAAGCGCAGCGTGAACGTGGCCGACATCGTGCCCATGGCGCAGCACTTTCGCGCCAGCGGGGTGACGCTGCGCTTTATCGAATACATGGACGTGGGCAGCAGCAACGACTGGTGCATGGATCAGGTGCTGCCCTCCGCCCAGGTGATTGCCCGCCTGCAAGAGCACTTTGCCCTGGTGCCGCTGGAGCCCACCGCCCCTGGCGAGACGGCCCAGCGCTGGGGCTACGCCAACGCCCAGGGGCAGCACGATGCAGCGCTGGGCGAAGTGGGCGTCATCAGCAGCGTAACCCGCGCGTTTTGCGGTAGCTGCAACCGCGCCCGCCTGTCTACCGAAGGTCAGCTTTACCTGTGCCTGTTCGCCCACCAGGGCCACGACCTGCGCCGCTTGCTGCGCAATGGCAGCACCGATGCCGACATCAGCGCCGCCATTGCCCGCACCTGGGGCCAGCGCGATGACCGCTATTCCGAGCTACGTGCCCAAGGCGCTGGCAGCGGTGGGGCGGGAACGGCCTCTGCTCCCACCACCACGGTGCGGCGCAAGCGCATCGAGATGAGCTACATCGGCGGCTGATGCAGGCCCAACCCGCCCCTACGTCCCGCGCAGCTTTTGGCGCAGCCGCCATCACCGGCGTGGTGCTGGCCGGGGGGCAAGCCAGCCGCATGGGCGGGGTGGACAAGGGCCTGCAGCACTGGCAAGGCCAGCCCCTGGCCTGGCACGCACTGCAGCGCCTACGGCCCCAAGTGGGTCACTGCTGCATCAGCGCCAACCGCCACCTGGACCGCTACCGCGCCTGGGGCGTCCCCGTTTTGCCAGACGCCTGGCCCGACTACCCCGGCCCGCTGGCCGGTTTTGCCACTGCGCTGGCCGCTTGCACCACCGAATGGCTGCTGACCGTGCCGTGCGACAGCCCCGCCTTTCCCCCAGATTTAGCCCAGCGCATGGCCGCCTGCGCCCAGCAGCACGGCGCAGCCCTGGTGCTGGCCGCTGCCCCGGATGCCGACGGGCGGCTGCGCCCCCAGCCCACCTTTGCCCTGATGCAGCGCCCACTGCTACCCAGCCTGCAGGCCCACTTGGCCCAGGGCGTGCACAAAATCGGCATCTGGGCACAGGCACAAGGGCGCGTGCTGTGCGCTTTTGACCGCCCGGGCGATGCGCCTGCACACAGCTTTGCCAATATCAACACCCTGGAAGAACTGCACCGGTTCTCTGCCCCATGAGTCCTGACCTTGCCCTGCACGAAGCGCAAGCCCTGTTGGCTGCGCACACCCCCGGCCCCGCTGCCGCCCCGGAAATCCTGCCCCTGCCCGCAGCCGCCGGGCGCATCTTGGCGCGCGACCTCATCAGCCCCATCAACGTGCCTGCGCACAACAACAGCGCCATGGACGGCTACGCCTTTGCCAGCGCGCTACTGCCCCAAGCAAGCCACGGTGCGGCGCTGACGCTGCGCGTTGTCGGTACCGCCCTGGCAGGCCGCCCCTGGACGGGTGCCGTGCCTGCGGGGTGTTGCCTGCGCATCATGACTGGCGCGGTAGTGCCCGAGACGGTAGACACCGTGGTGCCGCATGAGCTGGTGCACAGCACGGATGCAGCGGGGCAAGAGCAGCAGCAAGACCAGCACCAAGAAGAGCACATCACCCTGCCCCCCGCCACCCTGGCCAGCCTCACTGCCGGGGCCAATGTGCGCCTGGCCGGGGAAGACCTGGCCCAAGGCCAGGTTGCGCTGCGCCAAGGCCAGCGCCTGCACGCCGCAGCGCTGGGGCTGGCGGCCAGCCTGGGCTTGGCCGAGCTGCCCGTGACGCCCCGCCTGCGGGTGGCGTATTTTTCCACCGGCGATGAAATCTTGAGCCTGGGCGAAGCGCCGCGCCCCGGTGCGGTGTACGACAGCAACCGCTACACCATCCTGGGCATGCTGCGCACCTTGGGGGTCGAGACTATCGACCTGGGCGCCATCGCCGACAACCCCACGCAACTGCGCGCCGCCTTTACCCAAGCGGCGGCGCAGGCAGACGTTGTCATTACCAGCGGGGGTGTCAGCACCGGCACAGCCGACCACACCCAGGCACTGATGCAAGAGCTGGGCGAGGTCGCCTTCTGGCGGCTAGCGCTGCGCCCAGGGCGGCCTTTTGCCTTTGGAAAAATAATAGACAAATCGGCCTCTAACGCAATACCAGCAAGCGCTGATAGATCTCAAAAACAAAGCACACTGCTGTTTGGCCTGCCCGGCAATCCGGTGGCCGCCATGGTGTGTTTCTTGACCCTGGTGCGCCCGGCGCTGCTGCAGCGCATGGGTGCCAGCGCGAGCGCTCCATTGAGCCTGAGCGCCCGCGCCAGCCACGCCATCAAAAAGCGCCCAGGCCGCACCGAGATACTGCGCGCCGTGGTAGAGCCCGGTGCCGACGGCGTACTGACCGCCCGCACCACCGGGGCGCAGGGCTCGGGCCTGCTGCATTCCATGGTGCAGGCCAATGCCCTGCTGCAGCTAGAACACGAACGCGGCAACGTCGCCGCAGGGGAGTGGGTCAACGTGTGGTTGCTTGACGGGCTGCTGTGAGTCCCGGCCTCCAGGCCAGTCCCTAGGTCAGCGCCTAAGCCAGCACCTGCTCCACCCCCAGATTGGCCAGGGCATCAGCCCGTTCATTGCCCGTATCGCCCGCGTGGCCCTTGACCCAGTGCCAATGGATGTCGTGGCCCGCGCCGCTGACCAGTGCGTCCAGCTCGCGCCATAGCTCGGCGTTTTTCACGGGCTGCTTGCTCGCCGTGACCCAGCCCTTGGCCTTCCAGCCATGAATCCACTGGGTAATGCCCTGGCGCACGTATTGGCTGTCCAGGTACAGCTGCACCAGGCAGGGGCGTTTCAGGGCCTTGAGCGCCTCAATCACGGCTTGCAGCTCCATCCGGTTGTTGGTGGTGTGGGCTTCGCCCCCGTACAGCTCTTTGCGGTGCGCCCCCGATTGCAGCAGCACCCCCCAGCCGCCAGGGCCAGGGTTGCCTTTGCAGGCACCGTCGGTATAGATCACAACCTCATTCACGCATGTTTTCCTTTGTTGGATGCGCCGCCCCCACGGCTTGACCGGCAGGGGCGGCTTGCCTGCGCCAGCTGGGCCCCAGCAGGCGCACGCCTTGTACTTTCTTCACGGCCAGCACGCAGTAGGCACCGCCGAGCACGGGCCAGGCACGCTGGCCAACCTGGTCGAGCCAGCCCCAGCGCTGCTGCCACAAACCACTATCAAGCGCCGGGGCGTGGCAACCAAAGTCGGCTGCCACCACGTCCAGTGCCAAAAGCTGCAGCCAGTCGCGCAAACGCCAGTACGACAGGGCGCGCGCGGCGTTGAGCTGCGCCGGGCGCTCCAGTGCATGCTGGGCCCCCCACAGGCTCCAGGGGTTGAGGCCAAAAATCAGCACCCGCCCTTCGGGCACCAGCACGCGGGCGACTTCCCGCAGGGCGGCGTGCGGCTGGGCACAGCGCTCCAGCGTATGCGGCAGCACCAGCAGGTCCACACTGGCTTCGGCCAAGGGCAGGGCTTCGGGGTGGCAGGCCAGCTGCGCCTGGGGGGGGGCTTGGCAAACCTGGCTTTCACAGGTCAAATCCGCCTCTTGCGCCGCCAGCCAACGCTGGTGCATGCGGCTGCAGCGCAGCCCTTGCAAGGCGGGCCAGCCCAGTTGCAGGGCGTAGTAGCCAAAAATGTCGGCCACGGCCTCGTCGCAGCGCTGCTGCTGCCAGGCCAGCAAATACTGCTGCCAGGCTTTGTCCTGTAACTGCGGCTGCACTGGCACCCTGTTGTTCCCCCTTCTTCCTTCGCTGCGTAGGCGCTGCCTACCCAGAACTGACCCCGAAAACCATGATTGTGATTCAAGCCCTTCCCGCCTTTGCTGATAACTACATCTGGTTGGTCAGCGACGGGCGGGATGCCGTGGTCGTTGACCCGGGCGATGCGGCCCCGGTGCAAGCAGCCCTTGCAGCCCAGGGCCTGCGCCTGGCGGCGATTGTATTGACCCACCACCACGGTGACCACACGGGCGGCGCTGCGCACCTGCGCCAAACCTACCACTGCCCTGTCTACGGCCCCGCGCACGAGCGCCTGCCGCCCGGGGCCGAGCCTATTGAGCGCATGCACGCCGGCATGCAGGTCAACCTGCTGGGCCAGCGCTGGCAGGTACTGGATGTGCCCGGCCACACGGCTGGCCACATTGCCTGGCTATGCCCAGACATGCCGCAGGCACCCGCCCTGTTTTGTGGCGACACGCTGTTTTCCGGCGGCTGCGGGCGGCTGTTTGAAGGCAGTGCAGCGCAGATGCACGCGTCGCTCATGCAGCTTGCTGCCCTGCCCCCGGCCACCCAAGTGTTTTGCGCCCATGAATACACCATGAGCAATCTGCGTTTTGCCCTGGCCGTTGAGCCCGATAATGCTGCCCTGCAGCACTACCAGCGCCACTGCCAGGCGCAGCGCGATCAGGGCCTGCCCACCTTGCCGTCCACTATTGGGCAAGAGCGGGCCATCAACCCCTTTTTGCGCTGTAGCGAACCTGCCGTGGCCCGTGCTGCAGCCACTTTTTCACCCTCTACCGACACGACGGACACGACTGACCCCGCCAGCGTACTGGCGGCCCTGCGTGCCTGGAAAAACGTTTTTGCATGACTGTTTTGCGCCTTTTTTATCTGCTGGGTTTGCTGTGGCTGGTCGGTTGCGCCAGCGTACAAACCGGCCCCCAGGCTTCCGCCGATACCGCCCTGCACCCCTTGACCTCGGCCCAGGCAGCCCGCAGAGGCGTCACCGCCCTGCAGCCCCCCGATGACCTGTGGGCGCGCATCCGCGCCGGTTTTGCCATGCCTGACTTGCAAAACGATACCGTGCAGGAACGCCAGGACTGGTACGTCAGCCGCCCGGACTACATCCTGCGCATGACCGAGCGCTCAAAAAAATACCTGTTCCACATCGTGGAAGAGCTAGAAAAGCGCAATATGCCAACGGAGCTAGCGCTACTGCCCTACATCGAAAGCGCGTTCAACCCGCAGGCTGTCTCCAGCGCCAAAGCGGCTGGCATGTGGCAATTCATGCCCGCCACCGGCACCTACTTCGACCTGAAACAAAACATGCTGCGCGATGACCGGCGCGACGTGCTGGCCTCCACCCGCGCGGCGCTGGACTACCTGCAAAAACTGCACGACATGTTTGGCGACTGGCACCTGGCGCTGGCCGCCTACAACTGGGGCGAAGGCAGCGTCAGCCGCGCCATCAAACGCAATGAAAAAGCCGGCCTGGGCACCGCCTACACCGACTTGACCATGCCGCAAGAGACCCAGCAGTACGTGCCCAAGCTGCAGGCGGTAAAAAACATCATCGCCCACCCCGAGGCGTTTCAAACCCAGTTGCCGGTAATTGAAAACCACCCGTTCTTTGACATCGTGTCCGTGCCCCAGGATATGGACACCCAGGTAGCCGCCAACCTGGCCGACGTCTCGCTCGATGAGTTCAAGGCGCTCAACCCCTCGCTGAAAAAGCCCATCATCATCGCCGCTGCCACCCCGCAGATTCTGCTGCCCTGGGACAACGCCAAGGTGTTTGAGCACAACCTGCAGCGCATCAAAACCGACCCCGGTGCCAAGTTGGCCAGTTGGACGGTGTGGACCAGCCCCAAAACCATGCGCATTGCCGATGCTGCCCAGCAGACTGGGCACCACCGAGGCGCAGTTGCGCGAACTCAACCAAATCCCACCCCGGATGATGATTAAAGCCGGCTCGGCCCTGATCGTGCCGCGCACCGAAGCGCACGACCAGGACGTCTCGCTCCACATTGCCGATACGGCCAGCCTGAGCTTTACGCCCGAATACAGCCTGGCCAGCGCTACCGTCCGCGTGCAGCGCGGCGACACGCTGCTGGGCCTGGCACAGCGCCACAAGGTCAGCGTTGCGCAATTGGCCAGTTGGAACAAGCTGACCGCCCGCAGCACCTTGCGCATCGGCCAGGTGCTGCACCTGCAACACGGCGGCGGCAGCCACACGAGCGCGCCCGCGAAAAAAGGCGTAACCCGCGTTGCCCAAAAATCTAGCTCTAAAAATGCTAGGAAAGCCGCCCCGAAAAAACGCGGTGGCACGCCGGTGAAGAAAAAGCGCTAGGGAAAAATCCCGCCCCACGCAACAGGCTGCAGCAGGCAAAGGCAGGTAGAAGTCGCTAACGCCGCTCCACCAGCGCGTGGGCGATGGTGCCCAAGTCCACGTATTCCAATTCACTGCCTACGGGCACACCCCGGGCCAGGCGGGTCACTTGCAGGCCCCGGGCTTTCAGCAGCTCGGTAGCCATGTGGGCGGTGGCCTCGCCTTCGGTGGTGAAGCTGGTGGCCAAAATGACTTCCTGCACCTGCCCGTCCTGCGCCCGCTGCAAGAGGTCGGCCAGGCCAATGTCGCCGGTGCCCACACTGTCCAGGGGGGAGATGCGGCCCATCAGCACGAAGTAATAGCCCCGGTAGGCAGCCGTACGCTCCATGGCGGCCAGGTCGGCCGGGGTTTCCACCACGCACAGGCGGGCAGCGTCGCGCCCGGTATCGCTGCAAATCGGGCAGATGCTGTGGTGGGAAAAGTTGTTGCAGCGCTGGCAATGCACCACGCTGTCCAGCGTTTGCAGCAGCGCCTGGGCCAGCGCCCGCGCACCCTCGCGGTCATGCTGCATAAGGTGAAACGCCATGCGCTGGGCGGTTTTCGCCCCCACACCCGGCAGGTGGCGCAGCGCGGCCATCAGGGGTTGCAAAGGCTGCGCGGTTGGTGCTTCGGACAAGGTGCTGCTCCCTACTGCTGCATATCCAATAAAACAATAGCTGCTTGCGCTTGATTTATAAAGATTTCAGCATGATTTATACCTGAAACCCTTATATAGACAGCGCAAGCAGCTCTCTTTTTTATAGACGCTTAAATTAAAAGGGGAATTTCATCCCACCGGGCAAGCCAGGCATACCGGCGGTGATCTTGCCCATTTTTTCGCTGCTGGTGTCTTCGGCCTTGCGCACGGCGGCGTTGAAGGCGGCGGCCACCAGGTCTTCGAGCATGTCTTTGTCTTCGGCCAGCAGGCTGGGGTCGATGGTGATGCGTTTGACGTCGTGCTTGCAGGTCATTACCACTTTGACCAGGCCGGCACCGGCTTCACCTTCAACTTCGATGTTGCCCAGCTCTTCTTGGGCTTTTTTCAGGTTGTCTTGCATGGCCTGGGCTTGTTTCATCAGGCCGGCGATTTGTCCTTTGTTGAACATGCTGGGGTTTCCTTCTCTGGATATCAGGGTAGAGGGTAGAGGGGGCAAAAAATAAACCGGCAATGGTGCCATGAGATCAGGGCCACCGTGCCGAAAAGGGCGAAAACGACAAAAAGGCGCGAACTTTACACTGCCCGAATGCTGCCGGGCACGATGCTGGCACCGGGGAACTGCGCCAGCAGCGCTTGCACCTGGGCATCGCCGTGCACGATGGCTTCGGCACGGCGCTGCTGCGCCTGGGCCAGGGCCTGGTTGCGCAGCGCGGGGCTGTCGGCCACCGGCCCAACGTCCACCTGCAAATGCGGGCAGGCGCACACCTGGGCCAAAGCATCGGCCAGACGCTGCACCGTCTGCCCCTGCGCCAAGGTGGCGCGGGCCACTTGCAAGCGCCAGCGCTCCGAGCTGCGCTCGACCAGCTCGGCCTGCAGGGCCAGCTCTTTGACCAGGGCGGTAATGGCATCGGCAGCAATCAACTGCTGCACGCTGGCGTACCAAAAATCGCCCAACACGCCACTGGGCATGGCGATGGGGGCGGCTGGAGTGGTGGGGACAGGCGTATCGAGCGGCGGCACAGCTTCTGGCTGCTGCGCTGCCACTGGAGGAGGCGCTGTCTGTTGGTCATCGACGGCCCAGGTGGTGGCTTGGTAGGCGTAGTCCGCCTCGGGGGGGATGTCTTCCCAGGGCGGGGGGAGGTTTTCGACGGCTTGGGATGGCTGCGGTGCAGGTTCAGGCGCAGCGGGCGCGGCAACCGGTTGCGGTATGTCGGCTACAGGTGGCTCCGGTTCTGGAGGCGCAGGCGGGGGGGGCGCGATGGCCTCTGCTGCAATCGGTGGAGCAGGCGCAGGTGCGGGCGCTAGAGCGGCTTCAGGAATCGTTTTTTTTTTCAGCCACTGCCGGCGTTGCAGCAGGCTCAGGGGCGGGGGCCGGTGTAGCACTGGGGCTGGCAGCAGCAGGGGCTACGACTGGCGCGGTAGCAGGTTCAGCAACAGGTGCCGAAGCAGGCGCTACGGCAGGTGCAGCCACCGGCGTGGCCGCAGGCGGCAGCACCACGGCCTGCCCGCCACCGGGGGCTTTGAATGCCAGGGGGCGCAGCAGCACCATGGTCAGCCCAGCGTATTCGTCCGGGGCCAGGCCCAGCTCTTGCTGGCCGTGCAGGGCAATGCTGTAGCACAACTGGGTTTCATCGGCAGGCATGGCAGCAGCCAGGGCTTGTACCTGGGCGGCATCCGGGTCGGCAGGATCCAAAGTCATGCCGGGCACGGCTTGCCACACGGCCATGCGCTGCAGCAGGGCGCACAGCTCTTGCAGCGTGCCAGCGGCCGATACGCCGTGCAGGCGCAGGGTGTCGATGGTGTCAATCAACTGGCGGCCATCGCCCGCCGCCAGTGCGGCCAGCAGGGTAAAGATGTGGCTGCGGTCGACCGCGCCCAGCATTTGCCGCACGGCGGTTTCCTGCAACTGGCCGCTGCCAAAGGCAATGGCCTGGTCGGTCAGGCTCAAGGCATCGCGCATGGAGCCGCGCGCGCCGCGTGCCAGCAGGCGCAGAGCCTGCTGCTCAAAGCCCACGCCTTCCTGGGTCAGCACCTGCTGCAAGTGTTCCAGCACGGTATCGGGGGCCATGGGGCGCAGATTGAACTGCAGGCAACGCGAGAGCACGGTTACCGGCACTTTTTGCGGGTCGGTCGTGGCCAGGACGAATTTCAGGTACTCGGGCGGCTCTTCCAAGGTCTTGAGCATGGCGTTGAACGCCGTATTGGTCAGCATGTGCACTTCGTCGATCATGAAGACCTTGAAGCGCCCCTGCACCGGTTTGTAGACGGCCTGCTCCAGCAGGGACTGCACCTCATCCACCCCCCGGTTGGAGGCGGCATCCAGCTCGATATAGTCGGGAAAGCGCCCGCTATCAATTTCAGTGCAGGCCGCGCAGACCCCACAAGGCGTAGCGGTGATTTGGCCTTGGCCATCAGGGCCGGTGCAGTTGAGCGACTTGGCCAAGATGCGCGAGACAGTGGTTTTACCCACCCCGCGCGTGCCAGTGAACATATACGCATGGTGCAGGCGCTGGTGCGTGAGCGCATTGGTCAGGGCCTGCACCACGTGCTCCTGCCCCACCATTTCGGAGAAGTTGCGCGGGCGGTATTTACGGGCAAGAACTAAATAAGACATGGGGGCCGATTCTACGGCGGCCCAAGCCGTCTATAATCGCGCCCCTGACGGGCCTTCCCGCATGGGGAAGCGGCCAACCGGGTCAGGTGGGGAACCAAGCAGCCCTAACTGTGAAACCAGTGCCGGGAGCAAGGCTCGTCACCCTCTTCTTCTTGATACTTTTGTGGTATTTCATAACGCTGCCCTGTGCAGCGTTTTTTATTACCCAAAATTACCCCAAATACGCCTGCACCCCCTGCGCAGCACGCACACCGGTGGCAAAACAGGCCGTAAGCAAATAGCCGCCCGTCGGCGCTTCCCAGTCCAGCATTTCACCGGCGCAGAACACACCGGGCAGGGCTTTAAGCATCAGGCCCGCATCCACCGCATCTCGCGCAATACCACCGGCGCTGCTGATGGCTTCCGCCAAGGGGCGCGGGGCTTTGAGCACTATCGGCAGGGCCTGGATGGCACTGGCCAGCGCTGCGCCATCGGCCATCTGCTCTTTGCTCAGCAGCTCATGCAGTAGTGCGAGCTTGACGCCATCGAGCCCCAAGCGGCTTTTCAAATGGCTGCTCAAGCTGCGCGTGCCACGCGGGTGCTGTACGGCTGCGCGTACTTTTTCGGCACTCCAGCCGGGCAGCAGGTTCAGGGCAAACTGCACCTGGCCGTGCTGGGCCAAGGCATCGCGCAGCATCGTGCCTGCGGCGTAGACCAGACTGCCCTCCACGCCCGTAGCCGTCACGACAAACTCCCCCTGGCGCTGCCAGCGCTGGCCTTGGGCGTCCGTACACGAGATCGCCACGTTTTTCAGCGGCGCGCCGGCAAAGCGCTCGGTAAAAAACGCTGTCCAGCCCTGGCCATCACGCCCACAGACGTCAAAACCACAATTGGCCGGCTGCAGCGGCACCAGCGCTACGCCCCGCTGTGCCAGCAGCGGCTGCCACGCACCGTCAGAGCCCAGTTGCGGCCAGCTCCCCCCGCCCAGGGCCAGCACCACGGCCCGCGCCTGCACGCTTTGCAGGCCCTGCGCAGTGGCAAACACGCACTGCCCGGCTTCGTTCCAGCCTTGCCACTGGTGGCGCATGGCAAAGCGCACCCCCAGGCTGCGCAGCCGCATAAGCCACGCCCGCAGCAAGGGTGCCGCCTTCATATCCACCGGAAAGACGCGGCCAGAGCTGCCGACAAAAGTCTCTACCCCTAAATCCTGCGCCCAGGCCCGCAGGGCACTGCTGCCAAAATCGTGCAGCAGGGGCTCCAGCCAGGCGCTGGCGGCCCCGTAGCGGCTAACAAAGGGCGCAAAGTCCTCGGAATGCGTCAAATTCATACCGCCTTTACCCGCAAGCAAGAATTTACGCCCCGCCGTGGCCTTGCCATCGAGCACCAGCACGCGCTGGCCCTGCTCGGCCAGGCGCTGCGCCGCCATCAGGCCCGCCGGGCCTGCGCCGACGACGGCAACGTCACACGACAGCAACGGCAAAGCACAAGAAGACATGACACACCCCATCCACAAGATTGACAAAAAAGGGGGCGCAGCATAGCGCCCAGGGCCCGGGCCTGCGCGCGCTGCAGCGCTTTCCCCCAGGCCCGCACTGCACAAAGCCCGCTTGGTCACCCACGCTACAGGGGCTCACTGCTGCAGCGCTGGGCAGGCTAGGGTTTTCTGTCACAATTAACGTCAGTTATTTTCTTGCCCGCTCTTGGCGGGTTTGGCCAGTTCAGCAAAGGATGAAATACATGGCAAGCGACCTCATCAAGCACACCACCGACGCCAGCTTTGACGCTGACGTGTTGCAAGCAGGCAGCACCGTCCTCGTGGATTTTTGGGCCGAATGGTGCGGCCCCTGCAAGATGATTGCCCCCATCTTGGACGAAGTTGCCGGTGCGTACAAAGGCAAACTCACCATCGCAAAGATGAATGTGGACGAAAACCGCGCCATGCCTGCCAAATTCGGCATTCGCGGCATTCCGACCCTGATGCTGTTTAAAAACGGCGAATTGGCTGCCACCAAAGTGGGGGCCTTGTCCAAAGCCCAATTGACGGCATTTATCGACCAGCACGTGGCCTGATTTGGTTTAAGCCACGCTAAAACCTCTGTTTTTTACGGCCCATCTGGCATATCAGCCAGGTGGGCCGGTTTATTTTCTGCCATAATCGGCCCCTATTCGCAGCCCCACCCACGGCTGCAATTGGCATCCAGCACCCAGACGACACGTGCGGATGCACTTGCTTCCCAAGCTCCCTAGGCGTTACGCCACCCTCCCACCTTTTCCGAATATTTTTTTCACTCCGTCTCAAGGAGTAGTTTCATGCACTTGAACGAACTCAAGGCACTGCATGTGTCTGAAGTGGCCAAGCAGGCCGAAGAACTGGGCATTGAAAACATTGGCCGCATGCGCAAGCAAGAGCTGATGTTTGCCATCATCAAAAAACGCGCCAAAGCCGGTGAACAGGTATTTGCCGACGGCGTGCTGGAAATCCTGCCCGATGGCTTTGGTTTCCTGCGCAGCCCCGATACCAGCTATACCGCCAGCACCGACGATATTTACATCAGCCCCAGCCAGGTGCGCCGCTTTAGCCTGCACACCGGCGACATGATTGAAGGGGAAGTGCGCATCCCCAAGGACGGTGAGCGCTATTTCGCCCTGACCAAGCTGGACAAGGTCAACGGCAATTCGCCCGAGCACAACAAGCACAAGGTGCTGTTTGAAAACCTCACCCCGCTGTTTCCCAAGGAGCAAATGCGCCTGGAGCGCGACATCAAGTCCGAGGAAAACATCACGGGCCGCATCATTGACCTGATTGCCCCCATTGGCCGTGGCCAGCGGGCGTTGATCGTCGCCCCGCCCAAGAGCGGCAAGACCATGATGATGCAGCACATCGCCCACGCGATTACGGCCAACAACCCGGACGTGCATTTGATGGTGCTGCTGGTCGATGAACGCCCCGAGGAAGTGACCGAAATGCAGCGCACCGTGCGCGGCGAGATCATTGCCTCCACGTTCGACGAGCCCGCAACGCGCCACGTCCACGTGGCCGAGATGGTGATCGAACGCGCCAAGCGCCTGGTCGAGCTGAAAAAAGACGTGGTGATTTTGCTGGACTCCATCACCCGCCTGGCCCGGGCCTACAACAACGTGGTGCCCAGCTCCGGCAAGGTGCTCTCCGGCGGTGTCGATGCCAACGCCCTGCACCGCCCCAAGCGTTTTTTCGGCGCGGCGCGCAATGTGGAAGAAGGCGGGAGCCTGACCATCATCGCCACCGCCTTGGTCGATACCGGCAGCCGTATGGACGAGGTGATTTTTGAAGAATTCAAGGGCACCGGTAACAGCGAAATCCACCTGAGCCGACGCCTGTACGAAAAACGTGTCTTCCCGGCCATTGAGCTGTCCAAGAGCGGCACACGCCGCGAAGAGCTGCTGCTGGCGCCTGAAATCCTGCAAAAAACGCGCATCCTGCGTCAGTTCCTCTTCAACATGGATGAAATTGAATCCATGGAGCTGATGATCAAGAAGATGAAAGAGACCAAGAGCAACTCCGAATTCTTCGAAGCCATGCGCCGTGGTGGGTAAAAAAACGTCAAGGGTGATAAACCCAGGCTAAAGCACTGCAGCTATCCATAAAATCAAGCATTGCGTGGGCCTTTTCGGCCCACAGTTTCTCTTCTCTACCCTGAGCGACACCCAGCAATGCTTGATTTCTTGCGCCGCATCTTCGGGGGACAAACTCCGACACCCACTGCTAAAACCCGGCAGCAGTTTGCCACCTTGAACCAAATCGCCCCCTTGAAACAGGGGGAGAAAAAAGCGGCTGCTACCCCCAAGAAATCCGACGCTGTCGTGCAAGAGATCCTCTCGCCCGCAGCGTCTTTTGTTTGCCGCGAACCGGTACTCAACCGCAAAGAGCACATCGCGGGCTATATCTTTGATTTGCAAGAGGGTTTGCGCACACGCCTGCAAGGGCGCGAAGGTATGCTGCACCGCGCGTATGACGATGCGCTGCTGCGCAGCCTCTCGTCCCTGGGCATTGGCCAGTTGCTGGAGCACCGCCTGGCGTTTGTCAATCTCACACCGCCATCGCTACTCAACCCCCTGATTGAACGCCTGCCACCGGCCAACACGGTCCTGATGCTGCGCCCAGGCGATGCGCCCATACAACTCGACGCACTGGAAGCGCCGCTGAAAAAACTGCACAAAGCCGGTTTTGCCTGCGGCTGGGTGGTCAGCAAAAAAGACCTTGCCACCCACCAAGGTAGCCTGGCGCAACTGGCCGTTGCGGCGGACTACATCCAACTGGAGACGGCCAGCTTTGACGGGCGCGAAATCGAGGGCCTGCGCAAAGCCCTCACGCAAAGGCGCAACCTGCAGCAAGGCAAGCTGCACTTGCTGGCCAACCAACTGGACAGCTTTGACGAGTTCAACCTGTGTTTTGAACGCGGCTTTGACTACTTCACCGGCAACTTCGTCACCAGCCGCGAAAACTGGCACCCGCCCAAGAGCGACATCAACCGCGTCTTGGCGATGAAGCTGCTCAACCTTTTGCGCAGCGATGAAGAGCTCAAAACCATTGCCGAGCAAATCACCGCCGACCCGGTGATGACCTTCAAGCTCCTGCGCTACCTCAACTCCCCGGCGATTGGGCTGCAAACGCCCATTTCCACTATCGACAAAGCCATCTTGATTCTGGGGCGCGAGCGCTGCTACCGCTGGCTGTCGCTGCTGCTGTTTGACATCAAGCAGGCCGGTTACCGCGAACGGGTACTGACCGAGCAAGCCCTTACCCGCGCCTTTTTCCTGGAAAGCCTGGCGGGCCTGGGCACCGTGCCCAAGGACAAGGACGGCCTGTTCATCACCGGGCTGTTTTCCATGCTGGACCTGCTCATTGGCTCGCCTCTGCCGCAGCTTTTGGCGCAAACGCCGCTGCCTGCGCCCATCCACCAGGCGCTGCTGGGGCAAGCCAGCCCCTACCTGGCCGCGCTGGATCTGGCCAAGGCCGAGAACAAGCAGCGCACAGAAAACATCAGCGAACTGGCCGCTGCCTGCGGCGTGAATGCCCTGCAAATTCTGGAGCGCAGCATTGAAGCGCTCAGCAAGGCGCACACCATGATGCAGCTGACCGAAGCCTAGCCTCCTATTCAGTGCCAAAGCCTGCAAAGCAAGCGCGTTTCGGACTAGAATAGAGGGCTTTTTCTATGCGGCAAGTATCTTGGGGTTTTTGAGTTGGGCAGCGGTTTGCCCAACGCCTGAAAGACGGCTACCGCACTTGACCAAAGGAAGATCATGAAAGAAGGCATTCACCCCAATTACCGCGAAGTCCTGTTTGTGGACCTGTCCAACGGTTTCAAATTTGTGACCCGCTCCTGCGTGAACACTAAAGAGACCGATACCTTCGAAGGTAAAGAGTACCCCCTGTTCAAACTGGATACCTCTTCGGAATCGCACCCCTTCTACACCGGCACGCAAAAGTCGGTGGACAACATGGGTGGCCGCGTGGAGCGCTTCCGCAACCGTTTCGGCAAGAAATAATTTTTGCCAACGTCGCCAAAAAGGCAGCCGGGCCACCTGGCTGCCTTTTTGTTTGGTGCTGAGCATTGCTGGCTTTGCGCGTTCAGCATTGAAACTATCCGCACCGACACGACACCAGCACGGCAGCCGACAATAGCGGCCCGCGCTGAACTGCCCTAACCACCGCCCCTGCTTTTGCTCCCCTTCTTGCCCATGCTTGCGCCTACCCCTGCCATCGTTGCCCAAAACGCCGTGCGGCGTCTGCCGCGTCCGGTCATGCTGCTGCTGTGCGGCGCTTATATCCTGGCCGGTTTCCTGGGCCGCCACCCCTGGCGCGAGGTCGACATGCAAAGCTTTGGCCTGATGCGGGCCCTGGCCCAGGGGCACAGCAGTTGGCTACACCCTAGCCTCGGGCCGCTGCAGCCGGGCGACCCCGGCCTGCTGCACTACTGGCTAGGGGCCTGGGCGCTGCAAATCGCCCCCGCAAGCTGGCCGGCGGACATCGTGGTGCGCCTGCCCTTCATGGGCCTGCTGGCCCTGACCTTGACCTGCACCTGGGCCGCTGTGCTGGGGCTGGCCCGCACCCCGGGGGCGCAACCCGTGGGCTTTGCCTTTGGCGGCGAAGCCCATCCACGCGACTACGCCTGCGCCCTGGCCGATGGGACGCTGCTGGCGCTGCTGGCCTGCCTGGGCCTGGCGCAAATGGGCCATGAAACCAGCCACACCCTGGTCCAACTGGCGGCAATCAGCGCTATTTTTTACGCAGCCGCCAACCTCTGGTGGCAGCCGCGCCGCGCCGCATGGGCTGCGCCTTTGGGGCTGCTTGCGCTCAGCCTGGCCGGAGCCCCGGCCATGGCACTGGGCTGCGGCTTGCTGGTCATGGCGCTGCTGCTTTGGGGGCGCAGCCCGCACCTGCCCCAGCGCTATAGCTGGCTGGCATGGTGGGGCCTGTCCCTGGTGTGCGCCGCCAGCGCTGCCGCCCTGCTGGGCCTGTGGCAATGGAGCGCCCCCAGCGCCCGCGCCTGGGACAGCATGGGCCGCCTGTTGATCTGGTTTGCCTGGCCTGCCTGGCCGCTGGCCCTGTGGACGCTGTGGCGCTGGCGCCGCCAGCTAGCCCGCCCCGGGAACTATCCACACCTGAGCCTGCCCCTGGGCCTGCTGCTGCTGGCGCTGCTGGCTATGCTGCTCAGCCCCGAGCGTGACCGCTCCCTGTTGCTGGGCCTGCCCGCCGTGGCCGCCCTGGCCGCTTTTGCCCTGCCTACCCTGCGGCGCAGCCTGGGCGCGTTCATGGATTGGTTGACGCTGATCTTCTTCACCATCAGCGCCATCACGATATGGGTGGTGTGGCTGTCGGTACAAACCGGCTTTCCCGCCAAGCCTGCGGCCAACGTAGCGCGCCTGTCTGATGGCTATCTACCGCCGTTTGAAGCCCTGCCCTTTGCCATTGCCCTGCTGGCCAGCGCCGCCTGGCTGCTGCTGGTGGCCTGGCGCACCCGCCGCCACCGCGCCGCCATTTGGAAAACCCTGGCCCTGCCCGCTGGTGGCACCGTGCTGGGTTGGGTGCTTTTAATGACGCTGTGGCTGCCCATGCTGGACTATGGCCGCAGCTACGCCCCCCAGGTTACACGCCTGGCCAAGCTGCTGCCGCGCCAGCCCGGTTGTGTGCAAACCCAGGGGCTGACGCTGGCCCAGGTCAGCGCCATTGCCTGGCATACCGGCTGGTCGGTGCAACCGGGTAACGACCCGGTGATGCAGGCGGTGCAGTGCGATTGGCTGGTCACCCCGGCCCAAGAAGCGGCGCAAGCCACCGCTGGATGGCTACCGGTTGGCAACGTCCTGCGCCCCACCGACCGGGACGACCAATGGCTGGTGCTCAAACGCCGCCCCTGAACGTGCTTTAACCCCAGCCTCGGCCCTCCCCCCAGCGCCTGCGGCCACTTGTGTGTATGTCTGAAATTTCCCTCATTGCCCGCCATGCGGGCACGGTGCTGGCCGGGCAATTGGCCGTCATGGCCTTTGGCGTGACCGACACCATCGTGGCCGGACGCTTTTCTGCCGATGCGCTGGCAGCGCTGTCCGTCGCCTCTGCCGTGTTCGTCAGCGTCTACGTCGCCCTGATGGGGGTGCTGCAGGCGCTCCTGCCCGTGTGGGCCGAGCAGCACGGCCAGGGCCAGACGCGGGCCATTGGCCGCTCATTTCGCCAGGCGCTGTACCTGGGGGCCGCCGCCAGCGTGCTGGGCATGGGCCTGCTGCTCTCCCCCGAGCCCTTGCTGCGCCTGACCGAAGTGCCCGCCAGCATGCAAGGCGAGGTGCGCCATTACCTCATCATCGTCGGCTGGGCACTGCCCTCGGCGCTGTTTTTTCGCCTCTACACCACGCTGGCGCAGGCACTGGGGCAGCCGCAACTGGTCACCTGGATTCAGGTGGGGGCCCTGGTGCTCAAAGTGCCGCTATCCATCTGGTTCACCTTTGGCGGCTATGGGCTGACGCCCCAGGGCGCAGCCGGTTGCGCCTGGGCCACCTTGATCGTGGACTACGCCATCGCCGCCATGGCCCTGGTGCTAATGCGCACACAAAGCCTGTACGCGCCCCTAGACCTGTGGCAGCGCCTGGAAGCGCCCGACTGGGCCCAGCTGCGCAACTTCTTACGCCTGGGCGTGCCTGCGGGCCTGTCGATTTTGGTGGAAGTGACCTCCTTCACCCTGGTGGCCCTGTTCGTGGCCCGCCAAGGCACGCTGTCAGCAGCCAGCCACCAAATTGCCGCCAACCTGGGCGCTGTGTGCTACATGCTGCCGCTGTCGCTAGGCATTGCCGTCAGCGCCCGCGCCAGTTGGTGGCGCGGGCGGGGTGAAGAGCGCCGCGCCCAGCAAGTGGCGTGGCTGGGCGTGAAACTGGCGCTGGCCTGCGGCCTGCTGCTGTGCGCCGCCTTGCTGCTGGGCCGCCACGGCCTGCCGCGCGTCTATACCAGCGACAGCGCCGTCATCGCCCTGGCCAGCGCCGTGCTGCTGTGGGTTGCGCTCTACCAAGTGGCCGACAACGTGCAGTGCGTCAGCATCTTCCTGCTGCGCAGCTGGCGCGTAACCGTGGCCCCGTTCATCGTCTACAGCCTGCTCCTGTGGGGCGCGGGCCTGGGCGGTGGCTATTGGCTGGCGTATAAAAGTAGAGCTACCAGCGCTTACCTACAGGGCAATCCCATACCTTTTTGGCTTACAACCTGCGCTGCACTTGCGGTGGTAGCTATTATTTTTATTATTCTGCTGCGCAAGGTGTTTGCGGCGCAGTGGGAAGATGGCCGTATCCCCCCCGCCGCGCCAAGCACTACGCAGTAATCAAGCACTACGCAGTAATCAAGCGATAGGTGGCCCGGGTAGCGGCCACATAGGCCAGCTTGGATTCCTGCGCCGCGTCTTCGGGGCTGAGACCCTGGGTATCAGCGGCCAACACCGCCACCACCGGCCATTCCAGGCCTTTGCTGGCGTGCATCGTCATGACCTGGATGACATCGACCTGGGGCTGAAAATCCCCCGTGCCCTTGCGTACCCGGTGCGGTAGCCTCAGGCGTGCCAGGGCACGACGGCCTATTTCCATGCCTTCCCAATTGCGGCACAGCAGGGCCATTTCCCCCCAGGCATGGCCTTGGGCGTGCTGTTCGGCCAGCAACTTGGCGGCCTGGTGGGCACGCTCGGGCAGCGTGGGCAGGTCAATGACGATGGGCTCAGGCCCCTCGCGCCCACAGCTCAAGGGGGTGAGGGAAGGGATGCCGTCCTCGTCCTTCACATCCTCGGTCTGGAGCATGTCGCCAGCCACTTGGTGCGCCATCTGCAAAATCTGGCGGGTATTGCGGTAGTTGATCTTGAGAATCGTCGTGCGCCCCAACGCATGAATGCCCACGCTTTTGAGGCTAAAGCGCAGGCGCTGCCCGGGGCGGTAAATGCTTTGCGCACTGTCATACAACAGCAGCAGGCTGTCGGTGCGGGGATCCACCATCTGGGTGACCAGCTTGAGCCATTCAGGGGCAAAGTCGTGCCCCTCGTCAATCAAAATGGCATGGTATTGGCCCGCAGGAATATGGCCGGCATCTACCGCAGCGATCAAGCAGCGCACGTATTCATCCATGGCCTGCCCGGTGGGCCAGTTGCGAGCATAAGTCGGCAACTGGTGGTAGGCCGCCAACTGGGCATAGACCCATTTGTGGAAATGGCGCACCTGCACCCGCTCCTGCAGCCCCTTGGCCTGCATCTGCGCGGCCAGCTTGACGGCCAGCGGCTCGTTGTAGCACAGCACCAAAATCGGTTTGCTGCCAGGCCCTTGGCTGTGGGCCAGGTGTTCAGCGCGGTAACCCAAAATCATGGTTTTGCCAGAGCCTGCCACGCCGTGGATGACGCGGTGACCATCGCCCAGGCTGCGTGCGAGCTGCTCCTGCTGCAAATCCATCACGCGCATGATGTCGGGCAGGCGCTCTTGCGCGGCATTTTCCGCAGCCGCTTCGGCGTTGGCGTTGTCAAACAAACATTGCTGCTGTGGCACGCGCACTTCGGGAAACAAAATCCAGCGGATACGGTCAAGCTGGGGCAAGGTTATCGCCCCCTTGCCAAAAGCATGGGGAAACATGGCCCACAGGCGCTTTTGGAAGGCTTCGGGCTCTACGCTTTCAAACATTTCGTCTTGGCAAATCACCAAGTGCCCAGGAATGGCCTGATCCAGCTCCGCCGCTTCAAACTGGCTGCGTGTGATACGGGTGAAAACCACGCCATGGCCCCAAGGAAATGCCAGCTTGCCCCGGTATGGGCCATCGGCCTGCAATAGCTGCGGGTCGCCTTGCAGGGCATGGACGACTTCAATCGCACAGTGCCGTGCCTGGGCCAAAGGATTGATCACCACCTTGGGCTGGCCAGTGCTGGAGTCCAAAATCTCGAAACGTTCCCGGGTGGCGTTCAAGATCGTGCTGAGGTGCCAGTCCTTGGTCTCCAGAATCAACGCCCCCCGACGAGGGTGCAGCACCACAAAATCGGGATGGGTTTGCTTGGGGCCAATAGGCACGTCAAACCACAGCAGGTAGTCGTCTTCGAGTTTTTGTTCCAACCGCTCGGACAGGCGCTTTTCGCCAGCGGTCATACGGCCCACACAACTGCTGCGGGCGGGAATAAGTGTTGCCATAGTAGGTTTTGCGCTCTTTACATAGCCCCAAAGAGCTGGGGCTGTCTCCAAAGCCTGCCAGTGTAGCCACGCCAACCCGCACTGCTGTGCTGCCTAGGTCGTCCCCCGCACCCGCCCCGCCGGAAACACCACGCTAAACACACTGCCCTGGCCCAGTTGGCTTTCAATATGCAGCTGCGCCCCGTGGCGCTGCAGGGCGTGTTTGACGATGGCTAGGCCCAGGCCAGTGCCGCCCGTGTCGCGCGAGCGGCTGCGGTCTACGCGGTAGAAGCGCTCGGTCAGCCGGGCCAGGTGCTCGGGCGCAATGCCGGGGCCGCTGTCGCGCACTTGCAGGCGGGCGCTGCCGTCGGCCTGGCACTGCCAGCGCACCTGTACCAGGCCGCCCGGCGGGGTGTAGCGCAGGGCGTTGCCAATCAAATTGGAGCAGGCGCTGTGCAGCTCCGGCGCGTTGCCCAGCAACTGGGCGGCCATGTCTGGCGCGTCTGCGGCGGGAAATTCGATGACGTGCGGGGTTTGGGGTGTGGATGCCTGGGCACACAGCAGACGCGAGAGAGCGTGCGCCTCCACCGCGCATTGTTCCAGCAGGGCCTGGGCGGTGATGCCGCTGTCGTAACCCGGCAAGGGGCTGCCTTCCAGGCGTGAGAGGGTGAGCAAGTCCTGCACCAGGTGCTGCATGCGGCTGGCTTGCTGCGCCATCAGGCCCAGGTAGCGCTGTTGCTCCTCGGGGCCGACGGGCAGGGTTTGCAGGGTTTCGACAAAACCGGCCAGCACGGTCAGCGGTGTGCGGATTTCGTGCGAGACGTTGGCGACAAATTCGCGGCGCATGGCTTCGGCTTGTTCCAGGGCCGTCACATCGCACGCCAGCAGCAGGTGCAGGCCCTGCCCGTAGGGGTAGAGCTGCACCGCCAGGCGCGCGCCGCCGTTGCCGGACATGGTCAGGGGGTGGGAAAAATCCTGCGCCTGCCAGTAGGCCGCCAGGGCCGGTTCACGCACCAAGTGGCCCAGGGCCTGGCCCAGGTCGCGCTCGGCCTGCAGGCCGAAATGCCCTTCGGCCATACGGTTGCACCAGGTGATATGGCCTTGCGCGTCCAGCAGTACCAGGGCGTTGGGGCTGGCGTGCAGGGCGTGCAACAGGTCTTGCAGGCGCTGGCGGGCGGCGTGGGTGGATTGTTCCTTGGCCCGCAGCCAGCGCCGCGCTGCCGTACCCAGGGCAGCCCACAGCCCCCACAGGCGTGGGGCTTGCCCCACTTGGCCGGATTGCAGCCACCGGCCCAGGCGCTGGGCCTGCAGGCTGTCGAATAACAGCCACAGCATGCCCGCCAGCAGTGCGCCCGCCAGCGCGCCCGGCCAGCCCAGCCACCAGCCGCCCAAGGCGGCCAGCAGGGCCTGCCCCAATACCAGATGCAGGGCGCGTTGCCCTAGTTGCGCTTGCATGCTTGTGCTTTCATGGCTGCTTTCATGGCTGGTTTTTAGGCGGCGCTCTTGCCAGAGCCGTCCAGGCGGTAGCCTGCGCCGCGCACGGTGTGCAGCAGGGCACCAGCGTCGCCCAGGGCTTGGCGCAGGCGTTTGATGTGGACATCTACCGTGCGCTCTTCCAGCATGTCGCCATCGCGCCAGACCTGGCGCAGCAACTGGCTGCGGCTGTGTACGCGCTCCGGGTGTTGCATGAGGTAGCTGAGCAGCTTGAACTCCATAGGCCCGAGTTTCAGCGCCTGCCCCTGGTAGCTGACCTGGTGGGTGCTGCCGTCCAGTTGCAAATCGCCCACCTGCAACTGCGCCCCCAGGGCCAGCGGGGCGCTGCGGCGCAGCACGGCGCGGATGCGCGCCAGCAGCTCCTGCACGGAAAAGGGTTTGGTGATGTAGTCGTCCGCCCCGGCTTCCAGGCCGGCGATTTTGTCGGGCTCATCGCCCCGGGCGGTCAGCATCAAAATGGGCACCTGCCGGGTGCGCGGCTGGCTGCGCCATTGGCGCGCCAGGCTCAGGCCGCTGGCGCCGCCGGGCAGCATCCAGTCCAGCAAGATCACATCAGGCACATGCTGGGCCAGGGCACGTTCGGCGCTGGGGCCGTCTTCCACGCACAGGGGGGTAAAGCCGTGGTGGCGCAGGTTGATGGCAATCAGCTCGGCAATGGCGGGCTCATCCTCCACCACCAGTACCAGGGGCAGTTTTTTCATGGCTGCGGCCCTTTGGTGATGGGCGTAGGGGCGATGGGCGTAGGGGCGGCCAGGCTGCTCAAGATCTGCTCCACGCTTTGGTGGCGCACGTCCTTGCCTTCCACCAGGTAAATCACCTGCTCGGCCAGGTTTTTACTGTGGTCGCCAATACGTTCAATGGCCTTGGCGACGAACAGCAAATCCAGGCTGGCGGAGATGCTGCGCGGGTCTTCCATCATGTAGGTGATGAGGGTACGCACAAAGCCGTTGAATTCTTCGTCAATGACGTCGTCCTCTTGCAAGATGGCCAGGGCCGCCTGGGTATCGAGCCGGGCAAAGGCATCGAGCGCTTTGCGTAGCAGCTCAGAAGCCAGTTGCGCGGCCAGCCGCAGATTTTTGCTGGGCAGTGACCGGGGCGCGTTGCTGGCCATGATGGCCTGCACCATGCGGGCCATTTTGTGGGCCTCGTCGCCCATGCGCTCCAGGTTGGCGGTGGTTTTGGAGAACGCCATCAACAGGCGCAAGTCCCGCGCCGTGGGCTGGCGGCGGGCGATGATGGTGGTCAGCTCGTGGTCGATTTCCACTTCCAGGCTGTTGACCCGTTCCTCAGCGGCCACCACCTGCTGGGCCGCTTGTGCGTCCCACTGGGTCAGCGCCTGGGCAGCACCGCGAATTTGCGCTTCCACCAGGCCGCCCAGCTCCATCACCCGGGCGGAGACGCGGTTGAGCTCGGTATCAAACTGGCTGGAGAGATGTTTATCCGTCATGGCAATGCTTTCTTTCGTCTGGTGAACCACAACTTAGCCAAAACGGCCCGTGATGTAGTCCTCAGTTTCCTTGCGCTGGGGTTTGAGGAACATGTCCTCGGTGGCGCCAAACTCCATCAGCTCGCCCAAATACATATAGGCGGTGTAGTCGCTGCAGCGCGCGGCCTGCTGCATGTTGTGGGTGACGATGACGACGGTGTAGTCGTTCTTCAATTCGGCAATCAGTTCCTCAATCTTGGCGGTCGAGATGGGATCCAGCGCCGAACAGGGCTCGTCCAGCAGCAGCACCTCGGGCTTGATGGCTATGCCCCGGGCAATGCACAGGCGCTGCTGCTGCCCGCCGGACAGTCCCGCGCCGCTTTGGCCCAGCTTGTCCTTGACCTCTTTCCACAGCGCGGCTTTTTGCAGCGCCCATTCCACGCGGTCGTCCATTTCGGCGGGGCTGAGGTCTTCAAACAGCTTCACGCCAAAGGCGATGTTGTCGTAGATGGACATGGGAAAGGGCGTGGGCTTTTGGAACACCATGCCCACCTTGGCGCGAATCAGCGCCACGTCCTGCTTGGACTGCAACAGGTTGTGCCCGTCCAGCAAAATTTGCCCCTGGGCGCGCTGCTCGGGGTACAGCTCGAACATGCGGTTAAAGGTACGCAACAGGGTGGATTTACCGCAGCCGGAGGGGCCGATAAAGGCGGTGACTTTTTTCTCGGGAATATCGAGCTGGATGTTTTTCAGCGCGTGGAACTTGCCGTAGTAAAAATTCAAGTCCCGCACAGCCAGCTTGACGGCTTGATCTACTGGCAAAGAGATGGTTGAAGGGGTGCTCAAAGAGGTCGTCATAAAAATACCTTGCGTTATTTTTGGCGGGTCAGCCACCGCGCCAGGATGTTCAGGCCCAGCACTGCCAGGGTGATGAGGAACACCGCCGCCCAGGCCAGTTGCTGCCAGTTTTCATAGGGGCTCATGGCAAATTTGAAGATGGTCACCGGCAGGCTGGCCATGGGCTTGCCCAGGTCGCCGTTCCAGAACTGGTTGTTCAGCGCGGTAAACAGCAGGGGCGCGGTCTCGCCCGCAATGCGGGCCACGGCCAGCAGCACGCCCGTCATCACCCCGGCGCGGGCAGCGCGCAGCGTCACCATGCTGATGACCTTGTACTTGGGTGCGCCCAGGGCGTAGGCCGCTTCGCGCAGGCTGGCGGGCACCAGGGCCAGCATGTTCTCGGTGGTGCGAATGACGACCGGAATCACAATCAGCGCCAGCGCCACGGCCCCGGCCCAGCCGGAGAAGCTACGCATCGGCGCCACCACCACGGTATAGACAAACAGGCCAATCACGATGGAGGGGGCCGACAGCAAGATGTCGTTCACAAACCGCGTGGTCTGCGCCAGCCAGCCCTGGCGGCCATATTCGGCCAGATAAACCCCGGCCAGCACCCCCACGGGCGTACCCACCGCCGTGGCCAGCGCCACCATGACGAGGGAGCCAAAAATGGCGTTGGCCAGCCCCCCGGCCTCATTGGGCGGCGGGGTCATATCGGTGAGCAGCGCCAGGCTCAGGCCCCCCACACCCAGCCGGATGGTTTCCCACAAAATCCACACCAGCCAGAACACGCCAAACAGCATGGCCAGCACGGCCAGCACCAGGGCAATGCGGTTGGTGCGCTGGCGCTGGCGAAAGCGCCGGGCACGGCGGGCATCTTGTTCTACTACGGTATCTACTACGGTATTGCTAGCTGCTAGCGCTTGCCCCGCTTGGGCTAGAGGCTGTTTTTGTTCAAAATTTTGCATGGCTTTAGCCCCCTGTGCCTTCGCGCTTGTGCAGGCGCAGCATCAACAGCTTGGACAGGGCCAGCACCACAAAGGTAATAAAGAACAGCACCAGCCCCAGGTAGATGAGCGATGCCTGGTGCAGGCCCGCTCCGGCCTCGGCAAACTCATTGGCCAGGGCGGAGGTGATGCTGTTGGCCGCCTCAAACACCGACAAAGAATTCAACTGATTCATATTGCCGATGACAAAGGTCACCGCCATGGTCTCGCCCAGCGCACGGCCCAGGCCCAGCATGACGCCGCCCAGCACCCCGGTCTTGGTATAGGGCAGCACCACCTTCCACATCACTTCCCAGGTGGTTGCGCCCAGGCCGTAGGCCGATTCCTTGAGCAAGGTGGGCGTGACCTCAAACACATCACGCATGACGGAGGCAATAAAGGGAATGATCATGATGGCCAGAATCAGCCCCGCCGCAAAAATGCCAATGCCCACCGGCGGGCCGGACACCAGCGCCCCCAGGTAGGGCCAATCGCCCACGGCATCTTGCAGCGGCTGCTGCACGTACTGCGCCAGCAGCGGCCCCAGCACCATCAGCCCCCACATGCCATAGACGATAGAGGGCACCGCCGCCAGCAGCTCCACCGCCGTGCCCAGCGGGCGCTTGAGCCAGGCGGGCGAGAGTTCCGTCAAAAACAGGGCAATACCAAAACTGACCGGCACGGCAATCAGCAGCGCCAGGGCCGAGGTGGCCAAGGTGCCGTAAATCATCACCAGGCCGCCGTAGTCGTCCTGCACCGGGTCCCACACACTGCGGGCCAGGAAGGCCAGGCCGTATTCGCGGATGGCGGGCCAGGCCCCCACCAGCAAGGTCAGCAAAATGGCCAGCAGCAGGCCCAAAGTGAGCAGCGCCGCCCCCCGGGCCAGGGCGCTGAAGGCACGGTCGCCCCAGGTGGTATGCATCATTATTTCGCTTGCTTTTCAATAGCGTCCCACGCTTGGTAGATCACGGTTTTCACGTTATCGGGCATGGGAACGTAGTCTAGACTGCTGGCAGTCGCGTCGCCCGTTTTATAGGCCCACTCAAAAAACTGCAACGTGGTGTGCGCTTGCGCGGGTTTGTCCTGCGCCTTGTGCATCAGGATGAAGGTGGCGCTGGTAATGGGCCAGGCCTGTGCGCCGCTTTGGTCGGTCAAGATTTGGTAGAAGCTCTCGCCCCAGTGGGCCCCGGCAGCGGCGGCCTTGAAACTGGCTTCATTGGGCGCAACAAACTGGCCGTCGGCGTTTTGCAGCAGCGCGTAGGTGAGCTTGTTTTGCTTGACGTAGGCGTACTCCACATAGCCGATGGAGTTGTTCAAGCGCCCAACAAAGGCGGCCACGCCTTCATTGCCCTTGCCGCCTGCGCCCACGGGCCAGTTGACGGCCTTGCCCTCCCCGACCGAGGTTTTCCATTCGGCATTCACTTTGGAGAGGTAGTTGGTAAAGCCAAACGTGGTGCCCGAACCATCGGCACGGCGCACGGGGCTGATTTTGGCGGCAGGCAGGGCCAGGCCGGGGTTGAGTGCCACGATGGCCGGGTCGTTCCAGTGCGTGATCTTGCCCAGGTAAATATCGCCCAGCACCTGGCCATTGAGTTTTAACTGGCCGGGCTGGATACCCTGGATATTCACCACCGGCACGATGCCGCCAATCACTGTGGGGAACTGCACCAGGCCCTTGGCCTGCAGGTCAGCGTCCTTGAGCGGCTCGTCCGAGGCACCAAAGTCCACCGTCTTGGCCTCGATTTGTTTCAGCCCCGCGCTGGAGCCGACCGACTGGTAATTGATCTTCACCCCCGTGGCCTTGTAGTAATCGGCCGCCCATTTGGCGTACAGCGGTGCAGGGAAACTGGCGCCTGCGCCCGTGGCCTCTTGTTGGGCCAGAACCGGGGTGCCCCACGAGGCGGCTGTCACCACCAGGATGGCTACAAAACGTTGTGCGATAGAGGTTGTCATAAGCAAAAGCTCCTTGGGTTCAGTGAAAAAAACTTCACTACGGAGAAATGTAGAAGCGCTATGTGACAGCCGTGTGACACAGCCACTGTCCCACCAACTGTCCCAACTGCTGTCCCACTTTGGCACAGTTGTCCCCGGTTTCTTGCCTGCCCGCACCCGCCCTCCTGCATGCTTTGGCGGCCCTGTGCCCACGCCGCCGCAGGGGAAAAGCGCTGTCCTGGCCTGTTTGCGCAAAGTTGGCACGCAATGTGCTTAACACCTCGTAGCCAGCATTGGCTAGCCCATCACAACCAGCACAGGAGACACGCACCATGGACATGTTTGAATTCAAGCGCTTTAACCTCGACCTTTCCTTCCCCTACCGCCAGAAGTACGACAACTTCATCGGCGGCCAGTGGGTGGCACCCGTGGCCGGGCGCTATTTTGACAACATCTCCCCCATCACCGGCAAGCCGTTCTGCAAGGTGGCGCAGTCCGACGCTGCCGACGTGAACCTGGCACTGGATGCGGCCCACGCCGCGCAGGAAAAATGGGGCAAGACCTCGGTGGCCGAACGCTCGGGCATCCTGCTGAAGATTGCCGACCGCATGGAGCAGAACCTGGAGCGGCTGGCCATTGCCGAAACCATCGACAACGGCAAGCCGCTGCGCGAAACCCTGGCCGCCGACCTGCCGCTGGGCATCGACCACTTCCGCTACTTTGCCGGCTGCATCCGCGCCCAGGAAGGCACGATCTCCGAGATCGATGCCAACACCGTGGCCTACCACTTCAACGAGCCGATGGGCGTGGTCGGCCAGATCATCCCCTGGAACTTCCCCCTGCTGATGGCCTGCTGGAAGCTGGCGCCCGCCCTGGCCGCAGGCTGCTCGGTGGTGATGAAGCCGGCCGAGCAAACCCCTGCCTCGATCATGGTGCTGATGGAGCTGATCGCCGACCTGCTGCCACCCGGCGTGCTGAACATCGTCAATGGCTACGGCAAGGAAGCGGGCGAGGCGCTGGCCACCAGCAAGCGCATTGCCAAGATCGCCTTCACCGGCTCCACCCCCGTGGGCCAGCGCATCCTGCACGCCGCTGCCGACAACCTCATCCCCTCCACCGTGGAACTGGGCGGCAAAAGCCCCAACATCTTCTTTGCCGACGTGCTGGATGCCGACGACGAGTTCCTGGACAAGGCGCTGGAAGGCTTTGCCATGTTTGCCTTGAACCAGGGCGAAGTGTGCACCTGCCCCTCGCGCATCCTGGTGCAGGAATCCATCTACGAGCGCTTTATGGAACGCGCCGTGGCCCGTGTCGAGGCCATGAAGCAGGGCCACCCACTGGACAAGGCCACCATGGTCGGAGCGCAGGTGTCGCAGGCCCAGCTCGACCGCATCCTGGGTTACGTGGAAATCGGCCGCCAGGAAGGCGCCCAGTGCCTGACCGGCGGCGAACGCCTGCGGGCCGGCGGCACGATCGACAACGGCTTCTTCATCAAGCCCACGCTGCTGTACGGCCAGAACCACATGCGCGTGTTCCAGGAAGAAATCTTCGGCCCCGTGGCCTCGGTCACCACGTTCAAGGACGTGCAGGATGCCGTGCGCATCGCCAACGACACCGAGTACGGCCTGGGCGCGGGCGTCTGGAGCCGCAACGGCAGCGTGGCTTACCACATGGGCCGCGCCATCCAGGCCGGGCGCGTATGGACGAACTGCTACCACCTCTACCCCGCACACGCGGCCTTTGGCGGCTACAAGAAATCCGGCATTGGCCGCGAAACGCACAAGCTGGCCCTGTCCAACTACCAGCAGACCAAGAACCTGCTGGTCAGCTACAACCCGCAGGCGCTGGGCTTTTTCTAAACGTGGAATCGGTGCCAGCGTGCGACGCTGGCATCTGGAAAAACCAATTTTCCTGCCATCTTGAAAAGGAGCCATACCGATGGAAACCACCATGAAAGCCGCCGTCGTGCGCGAATTCGGCAAACCGCTGGTCATCGAGGAAGTCACCGTCCCCCGCCCCGGGCCGGGCCAGGTGCTGGTGCGCATCGAGGCCTCCGGCGTGTGCCACACCGACCTGCACGCCGCCCACGGGGACTGGCCGGTCAAGCCCAACCCGCCGTTCATTCCAGGCCACGAGGGCGTGGGGTATGTGGTCGGCGTGGGCACCGGGGTGCGCCACGTCAAGGAGGGCGACCGCGTCGGGATTCCGTGGCTGTATTCGGCCTGCGGGCATTGCCCCCATTGCCTGGGCGGCTGGGAAACTTTGTGCGAAAGCCAGCAGAACACCGGCTACTCGGTCAATGGCGGCTTTGCCCGCTACACCGTGGCCGAAGCCGACTACGTGGGCCGCCTGCCCGACAACATCGGCTTCATCGACATCGCCCCGGTGCTGTGCGCAGGCGTCACCGTCTACAAGGGGCTGAAGGTGACCGACACCAAGCCGGGCGATTGGGTGGTGATCTCGGGCATCGGCGGCCTGGGCCACATGGCCGTCCAGTACGCCCGGGCCATGGGGCTGAACGTTGCCGCTGTCGATATCGACGATAGCAAACTGGCCCTGGCCCGCCGCTTGGGGGCCGAAGTGGTGGTAAACGCCAAGAATACCGACCCGGCCGCCTACCTGAAACGCGAAATCGGCGGTGCCCACGGCGTGCTGGTGACCGCCGTCTCGCCCAAAGCCTTCGAGCAGGCGCTGGGCATGACGCGCCGTGGCGGCACCATTGCCCTGAACGGGCTGCCGCCGGGCGATTTCCCGTTGCCGATTTTCGACATGGTGCTCAACGGCATCACGGTGCGCGGCTCCATCGTGGGCACCCGCCTGGACCTGCAGGAAGCGCTGGACTTTGCCGGCACCGGAAAAGTCGCCGCCACCGTCTCGACGGAAAAGCTGGAAAACATCAACCATGTTTTCGAGCGGATGCTGCAAGGCCAGATTGATGGCCGGGTGGTGCTGGACATGGCGGCATAAGCTCCCCCGCCAGCCCTCTTCCCTTCGAAATCCCATCGCAAATTTGTGGTGGGATTTTTTCCATCTGGTATGAAAAAAGGAGCTTATCTCGCTTTATATTCAAGAAACTTGAATATAAAACATATCAAAATTTATATACACCAATCGAAGCAAGCTATAAAAAAATAAGCGCTCCTGGGGATATCCAGCTTGCTTCCAAACACGCTGGCAAGCACACTGGGCCAGGTTGGCCCCTGGTGCCAACCTGCTTTTTTTGGGAAAACCTGCATGCCCTTGCACACCACGGCCCAAGCCTCAACCAACCACACGCATCTCATCACATTGGCACATGAACGTTCGCGGCGCTACGGCCTGGCACTGCGCGACGCACCCCACTACCAGCGGCTAGGCCAAAGTGCCTTGCGCGATGCACTCGATCAGCACCGCTTCCTGTCCCGGCACGCCACCCCGGTGATGGAACATCTCTACGCCCAGATTGCCAACACCGGTAGTCTGCTGGTGCTGACCTCAGCCAGCGGCTTGGTGCTGCACAGTCTGGGCGACAGCGACTTTCTGCCCAAGGCCGATCAGGTCGCCCTGATTCCCGGCATGGACTGGTCGGAACAGGCCCAGGGCACCAACGCCATCGGCACGGCCCTGCAAGAGCGCCAGGCGATCACCGTGCAAGGGGCGCAGCATTTCATGCACGCCAACCACAGCCTGGCCTGCTCCTGCGCCCCGATTTTTGGCCCCCACGGCGAGCTGATGGGCGCCCTGGACGTGACCAGCGAACACCACCGCCACCATCCGCACACGCTGGCGCTGGTGCGCATGTCGGTGCAGATGCTGGAAAACCAGATGCTCACCGCGCAATTCCCGCAGGCCATCCGCATCCACTTTCATGCCCGGCCCGAGTTCCTGGGCACCCTGGTCGAGGGCATCGCCATCTTCGCGCCCGACGGGCCGCTGCTCAGTCTCAACCGCAGTGCGCAATTCCAGCTCGGGCTGCCCACCCTGCCCCAGCCGGCACCCGACTTTGCCGCCCTGTTCAACCAGCCGCTGGCCACGGCATGGAATGCGCAGACCCAGCACCTGATGCTGCACAGCGGGGTGCGCGTGGGCTGCCGCATCCACCTGCCGCAACGCCCCAGCGCTCCCACCACCCCAGCCAAGCCGTCGGCCACGCAGCGCCTGTCGCACCTGCAGTACCTGGACACGGGCGACACGCAGCTGGCGCACGCCATCGCCCGGCTGCGCAAGGTGCTGGACAAGGACATCCCGGTCATGCTGCTGGGCGAAACCGGCACCGGCAAAGACCTGCTGGCCCACGCCTGGCACCAGGATTCCGCCCGGGCCGACCAGCCCTTCATCGCCGTGAACTGCGCCAGCATCCCTGAATCGCTGATCGAGGCAGAACTCTTTGGCTACGCCGATGGAGCCTTTACCGGCGCCCGCAAGAAAGGGGCCATCGGCAAAATCGCCCAGGCCCACGGCGGCACGCTGTTCCTCGATGAAATCGGCGACATGCCCCTGCCCCTGCAGGCCCGTCTGCTGCGCGTGCTGCAGGAGCGGTGCATCACCCCGCTGGGCAGCGAAAAGGACATCCCCATCGACATCGCCGTGGTCTGCGCCACGCACCAGGACCTGAAGGCCCGCATCGCCCAGGGCCTGTTTCGCGAAGACCTGTACTACCGCCTGAACGGCCTGGTCGTGCGCCTGCCCGCCCTGCGCGAACGCAGCGACCTGCTGGCCGTGATCGCCAAGGTGCTGCAAGTGGTGCAGCCGCAAGGCGCGGCCTGCCAACTAGCCCCCGATGTGCTGGAGAAGCTGGCCCGCTACCCGTGGCCCGGCAATGTGCGCCAGTTGCACAACGTGCTGCGCACGGCCAGCGTGCTAGCGGCAGAAGAAGGGATGGTGACTTGCGCAGACCTGCCCGATGATTTTCTGGAAGACTATGCGCAAATCCTTGCCGACCAAGCGCCGGAAGCATCTGAAAACAAAGCAGAAAACCTTGGCGACTTCACCTTGCAGCGCATGGCCCAGACTCTGGAGGAACACCAGGGCAACGTCTCCGCTGCGGCCAAGGCGCTGGGCATTTCCCGCAACACCTTCTACCGCAAGAAGGCGCTGCTGCCCGGCGCAGTTTGAGAACCGGTTCAAAGCCTTTTCTCTCCATCATTTCCGCGCAGGCGGAAATCCAGCAGCAGCTTGACATCCATCACTGCCCCCCCTCGCGAACGCGGTTACTGGACACCCGCCTACGCGGGTGTGACGGTGGGTGAGGAAGTCGGCTGGGACGATTGATTACTCCTGCGCCGGTTTGTGGCTGCGCAGCTGCTCTTCCAACTGGCCGATATAGGCTGCGTGCACGTTGTCACTTTCCTGGGCGCGGGCTTTCAGGTGGTTTTCCAGCGCGTCGATGCGCTCAATCAAGCGCCGCTCCAATTGCTGCTGCTTATCGTCCAGGGCTCCGCGCAAGTCGGTAAAGCGCGAGATTTCGGCTTTTTCTGCCAGTTCACGCTGGCCTTGCAGCTCTTTGTTGTGCGCGCGCACCTGCAACAGCCAGGTGGCCTGCATGGAAATCACATAGGCCACAAAGATAGCGGCCATCAGCGCCGTCAGCGCCAAAATCACCAACCCCAGCGGGCCGTGAATTTCCGTAAACCCCAGCGACATGGGTACGTCCTGGGCCAAGGAAGGGAAATTGAAAAACGCCAAGTAACCCAGCAGGGCCACGATCAGCAGCAACAAAGCGGTACGTGCTTTCATACCTATTTCTCCAAAGTCTTGTAAACCGCCCTATTTTGCCGTGCTATGGGCGAAAAAAAGCCACCTGGCGCAAGCAAGGTGGCGGGGGGGGGCGCTTACCGCCGCGCATTCAGCGCGGCAGCAGCACCTCTCTCACCCATCAGTTACCCATCAGTTGGAGTGGCCCAACTGATCGAGGATGGCGGGATTTTCCAGCGTGCTGGTGTCCTGGGTGATGGCTTCACCCTTGGCCAGCGAGCGCAGCAGGCGGCGCATGATTTTGCCGGAGCGGGTCTTGGGCAGGTTCTCGCCAAAGCGGATGTCCTTGGGCTTGGCGATGGGGCCAATTTCCTTGGCCACCCAGTCGCGCAGCTCTTTGGCAATGGCCTTGGCTTCGTCGCCGGTGGGCACGGGGCGCTTCAAGACCACGAAGGCGCAAATGGCTTCACCGGTCAGGTCGTCGGGGCGGCCCACCACAGCAGCTTCGGCCACCAGATCGGTCTTGGCTACCAGGGCCGATTCGATTTCCATGGTGCCCATGCGGTGGCCAGAGACGTTCAGCACGTCGTCAATACGGCCCGTGATGCGGAAGTAACCCCGGTCTTCGCTGCGCACGGCGCCGTCGCCGGCCAGGTAGGTTTTGCCGCCCAGCTCTTCGGGGAAGTAGCTTTTCTTGAAGCGCTCGGGGTCGCCCCAGATGGTGCGAATCATCGACGGCCAGGGGCGCTTGACCACCAGCATGCCGCCTGCGCCGTTGGGCAGGTCGTGACCCGCTTCGTCCACGATGGCCGTGGTAATGCCGGGCAGCGGCAGCGTGCACGAACCGGGCACCAGCGGGGTAGCGCCGGGCAGGGGGGTGATCATGTGGCCGCCGTTTTCGGTCTGCCAGAAGGTGTCCACGATGGGGCAGCGCTCTTTACCGACGTTTTTGTAGTACCACATCCAGGCTTCGGGGTTGATCGGCTCGCCCACCGAGCCGAGGATGCGCAGGCTGCTCAGGTCGGAGGCATCGGGATGCACGGCGGCGTCGGCTTCCGAGGCCTTGATCAGCGAGCGGATGGCCGTCGGCGCGGTGTAGAAGATGGTGCACTTGTGGCGCTCGATCATCTGCCAGAAGCGGCCCGCGTTGGGGTAGGTGGGCACGCCTTCAAAGATGATTTGCGTAGCGCCTGCAGCCAAGGGGCCGTAGGTCACATAGGTGTGGCCGGTAATCCAGCCGATGTCGGCCGTGCACCAGAAGACGTCGCTGTCTTGCAGGTCAAACGTCCACAGCATGGTCTGGCGGGCCCACAGCATGTAGCCGCCGGTGGAGTGCTGCACACCTTTGGGTTTACCGGTAGAGCCGCTGGTGTAGAGCACGAACAGCGGGTGCTCGGCGTTCACGGGCACGGGGGCGCATTCGGTCGATTGGCCTTCCAGCAGTTCGGTGAAGGTGACGTCGCGGCCAGCCACTTTGGCGTATTCGCTGGCGGTGCGCTCGTACACGAAGACGTTGCGCACACTCTCGCAACCGCCCATGGCAATGGCTTCATCAACGATGGCCTTGAGCGGCAGCTCTTTACCGCCGCGCATTTGGTAGTTGGCGGTAATCACGGCCACGGCGCCGACGTCGGCAATGCGCTCTTGCACGGCTTTGGCCGAGAAGCCGCCAAACACCACGCTGTGCGTAGCGCCCAGGCGGGCGCAAGCCTGCATGGCCACCACGCCTTCAATGGTCATGGGCATGTACAGCAGCACGCGGTCGCCTTTTTGCACGCCACGGGCTTTGAGGCCGTTGGCAAACTGGCTCACGCGGTTGAGCAGTTCGCGGTAGGTGACTTTGGTGACCTGGCCATCATCGGCTTCAAAGATGATGGCGGTTTTGTTTTCCGTGGGGGTGCCGATGTGGCGATCCAGGCTGTTGGCGCTAGCGTTCAATTCGCCATCGGTAAACCACTTGTAAAAGGGGGCTTCGCTCTCGTCCAAGGTTTTGGTAAAGGGCTTGGTCCAGACCACGTTTTCACGGGCCAGGCGGGCCCAGAAGCCTTCGTAGTCTTTTTCCGCTTCGGCGCACAGGGCCTGGTAGCCCTCCATCCCCGAAATACGCGCGACTTTTTGCACGGCATCAGACGGGGGAAACACGCGGTTTTCCACCAATACGGACTCAATAGCGTTTGTTGTCATGAACAAGGTCTCCTTCAAGATTTTTGTAATTCCTGCCAGTTGCCCCGCAAAAGGGGCGAAATAGCACCAACAATCTGCTTCGCGTCAAGCGACTCAAGCGCAGATACTGTCGTCCGAGGGACTTACAACCTACTGACGCACCGGCGATTAAACGCGCTGCAAGCCCCCGGAAAAACCCGTAAACACCCCCCGTTTTGCGAAAAAATCGCTCCAGTATTGACTTTTTCGCGATAAATAAGTAGAATGCACTGTTCTTAACAACCTGCAATGCAGGTAATCCCTTGACCATCTACGGTCAGGGAACCACCCGGCAAAGCCTGGCCGCTACTGCGTAGCGCAGCTTTGCCACAGGCCAGTTTTTTGGCTCTGGTGCACGGACTTTTCCCAAGGGGGCAGCAGCGGCTGCCGTCTTGCTCGGTGAAAAGTATCCGGCGGTCTTTGCCGTTGGTTGCTTCTCTCCACTTCCTTCTTTGCCGTGGCCCTTGCGCACCTTTGCGTGCCATGCGGGCCACCCGCCGGGGGCTTCGTCCTTGGCGTTTCATGCCGGGCATGTGCTGCCTTGCTAAGTGTGCTGGTCGCTAAAAAATTGGTTGCATGTGTGGGCAGACTGCTAGTTATCAGCGGTTTGCTGCACTGTGTTTCACCCTCCACAACACAACGAAGAGAGGACAACCAGTGGCTAAATCCATCCACATTGAACATGTCTTCAAGGTCTTTGGCGACAAACCCCAGCAGGCGCTGGAGTTGGTGCGCAAGGGCCGCTCCAAGCAAGACATTCTGGAAAAAACCGGCCAGTCCATCGGCGTGTTCGATGCGCACTTTGCTATCCAGCCGGGGGAGATTTTTGTTGTCATGGGCCTGTCAGGCTCGGGCAAATCGACCTTGGTGCGCATGCTCAACCGCCTGATCGAGCCCACTGCCGGGCGCATCCTGGTCGATGGCCAGGACATCAACCAACTCTCAGACAAAGCCCTGCGCGAGCTGCGGCGCAAGGACATCTCCATGGTGTTCCAGTCCTTTGCGCTGATGCCGCACATGACGGTGCTGGACAACACCGCCTTTGGCCTGGAACTGGCCGGGGTGGACAAGACCGAGCGCCAGCAAGCAGCGCAAGAGGCACTGGAGCAGGTGGGCCTGGGCGGCTGGGGGGCTAGCTACCCCGATGAGCTGTCCGGCGGCATGCAGCAGCGCGTGGGCCTGGCCCGCGCCCTGGCAGCCGATCCCTCCATCTTGCTGATGGACGAGGCGTTTTCGGCGCTGGACCCTATCATCCGCACCGAGATGCAGTCCGAGCTGCTGCGCCTGCAGCAAATCAAGCGGCGCACCATCGTCTTTATCTCGCACGACCTGGACGAGGCCATGCGCATTGGCGACCGCATCGCCATCATGAAAGACGGCCAGGTGGTGCAGGTGGGCACGCCCGATGAAATCCTGCGCGAGCCGGCCGACGACTACGTGCGCAGCTTTGTGCAAGGGGTGGACGCTGCCGTGGTCTTCAAGGCCGGGGACATTGCCCGCCAGGCGATGACGGTGTTCTCCGAGCACAACGACCGGGGCTGCCGCGCAGCGCTGCGCCTGCTCGAAGACGTGGACTATGAGTACGCCTACGTGCTCTCGCCCAAGAAGCGCTTTATGGGCGTGGTCTCGTCGCAGTCGCTGCGCGATGCGCTGCGCGGGCACAAGGGGCCGCTGGCCTTGCAGCATGCGTTCTTGCCCAACGTCACCCCCATTGCTGCCGATACCCCAGTGGCCGACCTGTTCGGCCTGGCCGCATCGCTGCCATTTGCCCTGCCGGTGGTCGATAGTGATGAGCGCTACCTGGGCGTCATCAGCCGCACCACGCTGCTGCGTTTTCTGGACCGCGACACCCCACCCATGCTGCCACCGCAGGATGAGCGCCCGCCGATCAAGCTCAACCCCCAATTCCCCTCGGGTCAAACCGACTTGCCCACGGTGGTGACGGAGCACAGCGACCGTCCCGCCCCCCCCGCACCAGGAGACGCCGCATGAGTGATACCCCCACTACGCCCACTTCCACGCCCACTTCCACAACCACCGCCCCGGTAGCTGACGATCCGTGGAGCGCGGCCAGCGCCCCGGCCACGAACGCCCCAGCCACCAGCGACCCTTGGAGTGCCGCCAGCACCCCGGCAGCCGACAGCGCCGCCAACCCCTGGGGCAGTAGCGCTGGCGGCAGCGCCAGCAACACTGCCGACTGGCTCAGCAGCGGCGCCAGCGCCACGCCCGATGCGCCAGCGCCTGACCTGTGGCAGCAAATCCTGCACGAGGGCCTGCCCATTCAGAACTGGATCAACCAGGGCCTGGACTGGGTGGTGGAGAACTTTCGCCCCTTCTTCCAAGCCGTGCGCGTGCCCATTGACGCCACGCTCAATGGCGTCGAGCACGCGCTGCTGGCCATGCCCTGGCCGCTGCTGACGGCGCTGCTGGCGCTGATCGCCTGGCAGTTTGCGGGCCGGGCGCTGGCCATTGGCACCGCCGTGTCCCTGGCCGTGGTGGCGCTGCTGGGCATTTGGCCGGAGGCGATGATCACCCTCTCGCTGGTGCTGACCTCGCTGGTGTTTTGCATCGTCATCGGCCTGCCGCTGGGCATTTTGCTGGCCAGCAGCGACCGCGCCCAAAACCTGCTGCGCCCGCTGCTGGACGCCATGCAGACCACGCCCGCCTTCGTCTACCTGGTGCCGGTTGTCATGCTGTTTGGTATTGGCAACGTGCCGGGGGTGATTGTGACCATCGTCTTTGCCCTGCCGCCGCTGGTGCGCCTGACCAACCTGGGTATCCGCCAGGTGCGCCCGGACTTGATCGAAGCCAGCCGCGCCTATGGTGCCTCGCCCTGGCAACTGCTGTGGAAGGTGCAACTGCCGCTGGCCATGCCTTCCATCATGGCTGGTATTAACCAGGCGCTGATGCTGAGCCTGTCGATGGTGGTCATCGCTTCCATGATTGCCGTGGGCGGCCTGGGCCAGATGGTGCTGCGCGGCATTGGCCGCCTGGACATGGGGCTGGCCACCGTCGGCGGCCTGGGCATTGTGCTGCTGGCGATTGTGCTGGACCGCATCACCCAAGCCATGGGCGAACCGCGCCGAGGCAACCAACGCTGGTGGCAGCAAGGGCCCCTGGGCCTGCTGCTGGCCAAGCGCAAATAGGGTTGCTTTGCTAAATACATAGCTACTAGCGCTTGCCAGTATGAGGTTTCAGCATATTTTTACCTTGAAATTCAATACAGACATGCGTTAGCAGCTATGGAAACTTTTAAATTGACGGGTGGATACCCCACCCGATTGGATTTTTCACAGGAGATGACCATGACTTCCATCCTTCGCCCCACCCTGCTGGCTGCCGCCCTGGCCCTGGCTGGCATCACCGCCCAAGCCGCTGACCTGCCCGGCCAAGGCGTGCAGGTGCTGCCGCTGAAAAGCTCGATTGCCGAAGAAACCTTCCAGACCCTGCTGGTCATGAAAGCGCTGGAAAAACTGGGCTACGACGTGCAACCCATCAAGGAAGTGGAATACCCCACCGCCCACGTTGCCATCGGCAATGGCGATGCCACCTTCCTGGCCGACCACTGGAACCCACTGCACGCCGACTACTTTAAGAACGCCGGGGGCGAGGCCAAACTGTTTCGCAAGGGCGTGTACTCGCCCAGCGCGGCCCAGGGCTATCTGATCGACAAGAAAACCGCCGACCAATACAAGATCACCCGCATCGACCAACTGCAAGATCCGGCGATTGCCAAAATTTTTGACAACGACGGCGACGGCAAGGCCGACCTGACCGGCTGCAACCCCGGCTGGGGGTGCGAGGCCGTGATCGAGCACCACCTGGACGCCTACAAGCTGCGCGATACCGTCACCCACCAGCAAGGCAGCTACTCTGCGCTGATTGCCGACACCATCACCCGCTATAAGGCGGGCAAGCCCATCCTCTACTACACCTGGACGCCCTACTGGGTGAGCAATGAGCTCAAGCCCGGCCAGGACGTGGTCTGGCTGGAAGTGCCCTTCTCGTCGCTGCCCGGTGAACAAAAAGGCATCGACACCAAACTGGCCAACGGCAAGAACTACGGCTTTGTGGTGAACAACCAGCAAATCGTCGCCAACAAGGCCTGGACGGACAAGAACCCGGCCGCCGCCAAGCTGTTTGAAGTGATGCAACTGCCCGTGGCCGACATCAACGCCCAAAACCACCTGATGAGCCAGGGCCAGAACAAGCCCGCCGACATCGAGCGCCACGTGAGCGGCTGGATCCAGGCCCACCAGGCCACCTTTGACGGCTGGATTGCCCAGGCCCAAGCCGCCGCGAAGTAAAGCTTTTCCCCCAGCACCCACTGCCTGCAGGTGGGTGCTTTTTTTCACGCTAAAAAGGAGACAACCCCCGCATGCGTTTTGCAACCACCCCTGTTCACCCCACTACCATCTCACATCCCCAAGGCCGCAGCCTGGGCCGACACCTCCGGGTGTTAGCCGCTCTCTGCGGCCTTGCTGTCTCTAGCGCCTACGCCGCTGATGCAGCCCCCACAACGCCCCTGCCGGGCCAAGGCATTACGGTCTACCCCGTGAAAAATCCGGTGCCCGAGGAGAGCTTTCAGCACCTGATCGTGATGCGGGCGCTGGAAAAACTGGGCTACGACGTCAAGCCCTACAAGGACGTGGACTACCCCACGGCCTATATGTCGATTGCGGCGGGCGATGCCACCTTTATTGCCTCGCACTGGAACCCGCTGCACGCTGATTTTTATAAAAATGCCGGGGGCGATGCCAAGTTCACCCGCCAAGGCAGCCTGATTGAAAACGCCGCCCAGGGTTATTTGATCGACAAGAAAACCGCCGACCAGTACCACATCACCAACATGGGGCAGTTGCAAGACTCCAAAATCGCCGCCCTGTTCGATAGCGACGGCGACGGCAAGGCCGACCTGGCTGGCTGCACCCCCGGCTGGGGGTGCGAAGCCGTGGTGGAGCACCAGTTGGATGCCTACAAGCTGCGCGCCACCGTCACCCACCACCAGGGCAACTACGCAGCCATGATGGCCGACACCATCACCCGCTTCAAAGCCGGTGAGCCCGTGCTGTATTACACCTGGACGCCCTACTGGGTCAGCAGCGAACTCAAGCCCGGCCAGGACGTGGTCTGGCTGGAAGTGCCGTTTTCCGCCCTGCCCGGCGAGCAAAAGGGGCTGGATACCACGCTGCCCAACGGCAAGAACTACGGCTTTGTCGTGAACAAGCAGCAAATCGTCGCCAACAAGGCCTGGACCGCAGCCAACCCCGCAGCGGCCACGCTGTTTGCCAACATGCAGATTCCGCTGGCCGACATCAACGCGCAAAACTACCAAATGAGCCAAGGCGAAAAAACCGAGGCCGACATTGAGCGCCATGTCGACCACTGGATCCGCGCCCACCAGGCCACGTTTGACGGCTGGATTGCCCAGGCCCTGGCCGCTGCCAAGCAGTAAGCGCCCCCAAGCCTGACGCCCCACACCCTCCATGGATGCGGGCCGCAGCGCCCCATCACATACTAAAAACAATAGCTTATAGCGCTTACCCAGTAAGCGTTAGAGCCACTTTTTGCTTGAAATTTATGTTGCTTTACTCCCCCACCTACCGCCTGCGCCGCTGGGCGCTGGCCCTGGCCAGTGCCGCCCTGCTGCCTTGGGCGGCCAGCGCCCAGACCCTGCCGGGCCAGGGCATCACCGTCTTGCCCGTGAAAAGCCCGATTGCCGAGGAAACCTTCCAAACCCTGGTGGTGATGGAAGGGCTCAAGCGCCTGGGCTACCAGGTTCAACCGATTCAGGAAGTGGACTACCTGGCCGCCCACATTGCCGTGGCCAATGGCGATGCCACCTTCATGGCCGACCACTGGAATCCGCAGCAGTCGGGCTTTTTTGCCAACGCCGGGGGCGCGGCCAAGCTCTGGCGCCACGGTGTGCTCTCCGACCACGCAGCCCAGGGTTACATGATGGATAAGAAGACGGCTGACCAATACGGCATCACCGACATCAGCCAGCTCAAGGACCCAAAACTGGCCGCTTTGTTTGATAGCGACGGCGACGGCAAGGCTGACCTGGTGGGCTGCACCCCGGGCTGGGAATGTGAAGACTCGATCAACACCCATTTGCGCAGCTATGGGCTAGAAGGCACCGTCACCCAGCACAGCGGCAGCTACCCGGCCTTGATTGCCGACACCATTACCCGCTACCGCGCCGGCAAGCCCGTGCTGTATTACGCCTGGACGCCGCATTGGGTCAGCAACGTGCTGCAGCCCAACCAGGACGTGGTCTGGCTGCAGGTGCCGTTTACCGCGATGAATGCCTCGCAAAAGGGGCTGGACACCCGCCTGCCCAACGGCAAGAACTACGGCTTCATGGTCAACAAACAGCAAATCGTCGCCAACCAGGCGTGGGCCGCAGCCAACCCGGCAGCGGCCAAATGGTTTGAGCTGGTCACCATCAGCGTGGATGACATCAGCGCCCAAAACCAACTCATGCACCAGGGCCAAAACCAGGCGGTCGATATCGCGCGCCACACCCAGGCCTGGATTGCCGCCCACCAACAGCAATTTGACCAGTGGCTGGCGCAAGCGCGCGCCGCCGCCCAGCCCTAAAAATTTCAGGAGATTTCCATGCACCACTTTGTCCGCACCACCCTTGCCGCTGCCTGCCTACTGCCCGCAGCCGGGGCTTTTGCACAATCGAACGTCACCTTGTACGGCCTGATGAGCACCGGGGTGCGCTATACGCACAACATTGACGGCCTGCACCACAACCAGTCGGAGCTGGTCGGCAGCGGCATTGGCGGCAGCCGCTTTGGCGTGCGCGGTAGCGAAGACCTGGGCGGCGGCAAGCGCGCCATTTTTACGCTGGAGCACGGCATCAACGTCGATACCGGCACCAGCGCCAACGCCAGCACCTTTTGGGACCGCCAGGCCTTTGTCGGCCTGGAAGGCCAGTGGGGTACCCTGAGCCTGGGGCGCCAGTACAACGCCTTGAACAACGTGGCCTGGGAATTCAACCCGCTGGACCAAACCTGGGGCATCTTCTGGTCGGACCCGATCTACATCGGCGGCGACGTGTTCTACCAGGGCTACCGCATCAACAACAGCGTGGTCTACCAAAACACCACCGGCCCCGTGCAGTGGCAATTGGATTACGGCTTTGGCGAGCAAGCGGGCAGCAGCCGCCATGGCGAGAGCCTGGGTGCCGGTGCCCTGTACCGCCAAGGGCCCTGGGGCCTGGGCCTGGCCTATGACCAGCAGCGCAGCAACGATGGCACCAACACCGAGCGCACCTACGCGCTGGGCCTGTCCTACGCCTGGCAGCGCACCACGCTGTACGCCGGGCACCTGGGCCACCGCACCAGCGCCAGCCGCAGCCACCAGCGCATCAGCTACGTGGGGGTGGGCTACCAGCTCAGCAGCAGCACGCATATCTCTGGCGCGTACTACCACTACCGGCAAAACCGCCAGACCACGGCAGCGGGTTCGGCCCTCCCGTTGGGCAAGGGCCATGCCAACGCCTTTGCAGCGGTGCTGGACTACGCCCTGTCCAAGCGCACCAGCCTGTACCTGGAAGCGGACGTGACCCATATGCGCGGCGGCGCAGTGGGGCGCGAAAGTGAGTACTGGGGCGGCACCCCCATCACCAGTACCGATAAAAGCACCCGCACGGGGGTGATGGCCGGTATCCGTCACGCTTTTTAAGCGCCCTCAAACCCAGGGGAGGTTTTTCCGCGCTCTGGAGACAAATCCCCTGGCGCGGGCGCAGGTAGGCAGGGAAGAATAGGGCCCGCACTTCCTGCCACCTGCGCCCGCGCGCCGTGCCTAGGGTTTCCAGGCACCAAGGTATCAAGGTCTCTCATGCCCAGCATTTCCCGACTCTTTTCCCCTCGCCGTCTTGCCTGGTGCCTGGCTGCACTGCTGCTGGGGGTCAACACCCCAGCTTTTGCCCAGGCGCCAGCCCTGCCTGGGCAGCACATCATCGTGCGCCCGGTAAAAAGCCCACTGGCCGAGGAAACCTTCCAGACCCTGGTGGTGATGGAAGGGCTCAAGCGCCTGGGCTACCAGGTCCAGCCGATCCAGGAGATGGACTACCTGGCCGCCCATATGGCCGTGGCCAATGGCGCTGCCACCTTCCTGGCCGACCACTGGAGCCCGCAGCAATCGGGCTTTTTCGCCCAGGCGGGAGGCGAGGCCAAGCTCTGGCGCCAAGGCGTGCTCGCCAGCCACGCTGCCATGGGCTACATGATGGACAAAAAAACGGCCAACCAGTACGGCATCACCGACATCAGCCAGCTCAAAGCCCCCCAACTGGCCGCCCTGTTTGATAACGACGGTGACGGCAAGGCCGACCTGGTGGGCTGCGCCCCGGACTGGGAGTGCGCCAGCTCCATCGACACGCATTTGCGCAGCTATGGGCTAGAGGGCACCGTCACCCAGCACAGCGGCAACTACCCGGCCTTGATTGCCCAGACCATTGCCCGTTTTGAAGCGGGCCAGCCCGTGCTGTACTACGCCTGGACGCCGCACTGGGTCAGCGCCGTGCTGCGCCCTGGCCGGGAAGCCATCTGGCTGCAAGTGCCGTTGACGGCCACGAATGCCGGGCCACAGGCGCTGGATACGCGCCAGCCCAATGGCAAGAACTACGGCTTCATGGTCAACCAACAGCACATCGTCGCCAACCGGGCCTGGGCCCAGGCCAACCCGGCAGCGGCCCAGTGGTTTGCGCAGGTCCAGATTCCGGTCGACGACATCAGCGCCCAAAACCAGCTCATGCACAAAGGCGAAAACCAAATGGCTGACATTAAGCGCCACGCACACACCTGGATTGCCAGCCACCAGCGGCAATTCGACCACTGGCTGGAGCAGGCCCGCACCGCTGCCCAGGCATGCGGCCCGGCGCAGCCCAGCCAAGAAAATCGCCAAGGAAATGGTTTACCCTGCGCCCCATAGTTATTTTGGAGACCTTGGTATGGCCAACAGCTTTCAGTGGGACGACCCCTTTTGCCTGGAACAACAACTCAGCGCCGACGAGCGCCAGGTGCGCGATGCCGCCCACCACTATTGCCAGGGGCCGCTGGCTGCACGGGTGCAAGCCATGTTCCGCGAGGAAAGTGCCGACCCCGGCATTTTTCGCGAAATGGGCGCGCTGGGCCTGCTGGGGCCGACTATCTCTACGGCGTACGGCGGCGCGGGCCTGAACTACGTCAGCTACGGCCTGGTGGCGCGTGAAATCGAGCGGGTGGACTCGGGCTTTCGCTCCATGGCCAGCGTGCAATCCTCGCTGGTCATGCTGCCGATTGAACGCTTTGGCACTGAGGCGCAAAAACAAAAATACCTGCCTCCACTCGCCAGCGGCGCATTCATCGGCTGCTTTGGCCTGACCGAGCCAGACTTTGGCTCCGACCCCGGCAACATGGCCTGCCGCGCCCGCAAGGTGGCTGGGGGCTACCAGCTCTCGGGCAGCAAGATGTGGATCACCAACAGCCCCATCGCCGACGTGTTCGTGGTTTGGGCCAAGGAGGTGAGCGCCGGCGGCAACGTCGGCCCGATTCGCGGCTTTATTCTGGACAAGGGCATGGCGGGCCTCACGGCCCCGGTCATCCACGGCAAGGTGGGGCTGCGGGCCAGCATCACCGGTGAAATCGTCATGGACGCGGTCTTTGTGCCCGAAGAAAACGCCTTCCCCGCCGTGCAGGGCTTGAAAGGCCCGTTCACCTGCTTGAACAGCGCCCGCTTTGGCATTGCCTGGGGTGCCATGGGCGCAGCCGAAGACTGTTGGCACACCGCCCGCCGCTATACGCTGGAGCGCCAGCAGTTTGGCCGCCCGCTAGCGGCCAACCAATTGGTGCAGAAAAAACTGGCCGACATGCAAACCGAAATTGCCCTGGGCCTGCAAGCCGCGCTGCGCGTGGGCCGCATGAAGGACGAAGGGCAGAACGTGGTGGAAGCCACCTCCCTCATCAAGCGCAACAACTGCGGCAAGGCGCTGGACGTTGCCCGCCTGGCCCGCGATATGTTGGGCGCTAACGGCATCAGCGACAGCTTTGGCATTGCCCGCCACCTGGTGAACCTGGAAGTGGTCAACACCTACGAGGGCACGCACGACGTCCACGCGCTGATTTTGGGCCGGGCGCAAACCGGCATTGCTGCGTTTGCCAATTAGGCGCATGCCCTCCCCCTTGCCCCTGGCACAAAAAAAGGAAGTTCAGCATGCCTGAACTTCCTTTTTAATAGCTGCTAATGCTTACCCAGTAAGCGTTATAGGCCGATTTACCTTAAATTTTTAATGACGAATCAAGTGGTCGAATGCCGACAGGCCCGCTGTGGCCCCGGCACCGGCAGCGATGATGATTTGCTTAAACGGCACGTCGGTGCAGTCGCCTGCGGCAAACACACCGGGAACGCTGGTCTGGCCCTTGGCGTCGATGACGATCTCGCCCATCTTGTTCAGCTCCAGCGTGCCCTTGAGCCAGTCGGTATTGGGCAGCAGACCGATTTGCACGAAGACGCCTTCCAACGTCACCTGCTTGGCTTCGTCAGTGGCGCGGTCTTTATAGGCCAGGCCCGTGACCTTGCTGCCGTCGCCCAGCACTTCGGTGGTCTGGGCGTTTTTAATGACGGTGACGTTGGGCAGGCTGGCCAGCTTTTTCTGCAGCACGGCGTCGGCCTTGAGCTCGGGCATGAACTCGAACACGGTCACGTGCTCGACCACACCGGCCAGGTCAATCGCAGCTTCCACGCCGGAGTTACCACCACCAATCACCGCCACGCGCTTGCCCTTGAACAGCGGGCCGTCGCAGCTGGGGCAGTAGGCCACGCCCTTGGTGCGGTACTGGTCTTCGCCGGGCACGTTCATATTGCGCCAGCGCGCGCCGGTGGACAGCACCACGCTTTTGGCTTGCAGGCGGCCACCGTTTTCCAGCTCAACCGTAATCAAACCGCCTTTTTCGGCAGCGGGAATCAGCTTGGCAGCGCGTTGCAGGCGCATGACGTCAATGTCGTAGTCGCTGATGTGCGACTCCAGCGCGGCGGCAAACTTCGGGCCTTCGGTCTTGTTGACTGAGATGTAGTTTTCAATATCCAGCGTGTCGTTGACCTGGCCGCCCACGCGCTCGGTAGCAATACCGGTGCGGATGCCTTTGCGGGCGGTGTAGATGGCAGCGGCTGCGCCTGCGGGGCCACCGCCGACGATCAGCACCTCAAACGCGTCCTTGGCCGAGAGCTTGGCCGCTTCGCGCGCTGCTGCGCCAGTGTCCAGCTTGGCCACAATTTCGGCCAACTGCATGCGGCCTGCGCCAAACACTTCACCGTTCAGGTACACCATGGGCACGGCCATGATTTCGCGTGCCTGCACTTCTTTTTGGAAAGCGCCGCCTTCGATCACGGTGGTTTTGATGTTCGGGTTCAAGATGGCCATGAGCGAGAGCGCCTGCACCACGTCCGGGCAGTTGTGGCACGACAGGCTCATGTAGACCTCGAAGTTGAAGTCCCCTTCAATCGCGGCAATCTGGTCAAGCAGGTCTTGCTCTTCCTTGGGCGGGTGGCCGCCCGTCCACAGCAGGGCCAGCACCAGCGAGGTGAATTCATGGCCCAAAGGCAGGCCCGCAAAGCGCAGGCTGCTCTGGCTTCCGGAGCGCTGCAGGCTGAACGACGGCTTGCGGGCGTCGCTACCGTCCAGGCGCAGGGTGATTTTGTCGCTGCGCAGGCTTTGGATGGTGGTGAGCAGTTCGCGCATCTGCGCCGAGGTCTCGCTCTCATCCAGGGAGGCCACCAGCTCGAAAGGCTGGGTCACGCGCTCCAGGTAGGCGGCCAGTTGGGATTTGAGTTGTGCATCTAGCATGGTGTCCTCCAAAAAAACAGTGATTTTTAAAATTTTGGGCGATAAAAAACCGGACGGCCCGGGCTACGCAGCCATCCGGTCGAGAAAAAAGGGCCTGCTTGCGCTGTATCAACAGGGCAAGCCTGCCTGTTTTTGCTCAGCGCTTAGATCTTGCCGACCAGGTCCAGCGAGGGGGTCAGGGTGTTGGCGCCTTCTTTCCACTTGGCGGGGCACACTTGGTCGGGGTGGGCGGCGGTGAACTGGGCAGCCTTGAGCTTGCGCAGGGTTTCCGACACGTCGCGGGCGATTTCGTTGGAGTGCACTTCCATGGTCTTGATCACGCCATCGGGGTTGATCACGAAGGTGCCGCGCAGGGCCAGACCTTCTTCGGGGATGTGTACGCCAAAAGCGTTGGTCAGTTGGTGGGTGGGGTCGCCCACCAGGGGGAAGCGGGCCTTGCCCACGGCATCAGACGTTTCGTGCCACACCTTGTGCGAGAAGTGGGTGTCGGTGGTGACGATGTAGACCTCGGCACCAGCCTTTTGGAACTCAGCGTAGTTGTCGGCGGCGTCTTCAATTTCGGTGGGGCAGTTGAAGGTGAAGGCTGCGGGCATGAAAATCAGCACCGACCATTTGCCCTTCAGGGACTGCTCGGTCACTTCAATGAATTCGCCCTTGCCACCGTCGCGGCTCACAAAAGCTTGGGTTTTAAAGGCTTGCACTTGGGTGTTGATCAAAGTCATTGCGGTTTCCTTTCGTTGATAACGCAGTGTTGCGTTGCGCTGTTGAACTGACTACAGGACTGAAGTGTAGCCATCGTGAAAAATAAATCCAATCAATTGATTTCATCGGTTCGATTGTTTAATACTAAATAAGTTCCCGACTGTCCTGCCCGTCCCCGGGTGCTGACCCACAATGGTGCCATTTACCGAAACTTACTTCACGAGGAGCCTTTGAATATGCAAGGTGACCGCCAAGTCATTGCCGCGCTGCAAGCGCAGTTGAAAAACGAACTGACCGCCATCAACCAGTACTACATGCACTACCGCCTGCTGCAGCACTGGGGCTTTGCCGCGCTGGCGCAGGTGGAATACAAGGCCTCCATCCACGCCATGCGCCAGGCCGACGTGTTGATGGACCGTATCCTTATCTTGGACGGTTTGCCCAATTTGCAAGACCTGGGCAAGCTGCAAATCGGCGAAGACACCGCCGAGGCCCTGGCCTGCGACCTGCGCCACGAGCAAGCGGCCCAAAGCACGCTGAAAAGCGGTATCGCCACGGCAGAAGCTGCGAGCGACTACGTCTCGCGCGATGTACTCAAAAAACTGCTAGAGCGCACCGAAGAGCGCCTGGACTTCCTGCAAACCCAGCTCGACTTGATCGACAGCACGGGCCTGGCCAACTACCTGCAAAGCCAAATGGGCGAGGCAAACGCGCATTAAACCGCTCTAGGGGGCGGACGTTTGCCAAGTCTGCCAATAACGCGGGCGCAGCGCCCGCTCGCACGGCGCCTCATGCGGCTGGCGCGAATCCCAATGCACAGCCCCGCAGGTGGCGGTATTGCGCAGCAGGGCCACGTGCATGCTGTGCAAGCGCTGCACAACGGCCTGTGCCGGATGGCCAAAGCGGTTGCGCCAGCCGCTTTGCACTATGGCCACCTGCGGCTGCACAGCCCCCAGCCACGGGGCCGATGTAGAGGTTTTGCTGCCGTGGTGGGCCACCAGCAGCAGGTCGGCGCGCACCTCGGCGCCGCTGCTCAGCAGCGCCTCCTCTTGCGCCCGTTCCATATCCCCGGTGAGCAGCGCCACAGCACCGCTGGCCGAGCGCACCTGGAGCACGCAACTTTGCGCATTGGTGTTTTTCTGGCTGGGCTGCCGTGCAGCTTGCTGTGGCCAAAGCACCGCCAGCTCCACCCCGTCCCACTGCCAGCGCTGGCCGCTTTGGCAGGCCGTCCACGGGCGGCCCCAGGGCTGGGCCACCTGCTCCAGGCCGCTGCCCAGCACCTGGGCCTGGGGGTAGGCGGCCAGGACAGATGCGGCCCCGCCCGTGTGGTCGGCATCGGCGTGGGTCAGCACCAGGGTATCGAGCCGCACCCCATACGCCCGCAGCAGCGGCAGCACATGTTGGCTGCCCGCATCGCCCGTGCTCCAACGCGGGCCTGCGTCCACCAACAGACTGTGCCCGGCGGTGCGCAGCAATACGCTGCTGCCCTGGCCCACATCCAGCGCCAGCAGGCTAAATTCCCCCAGCGGTATGGCCGGTGCCTGCCACAGCAGCATGGGCAACACCCAGCCCAGGCCCAGCGCCCGCAGCGGCCAGGGCCAGCGCAGCAGCAACCAGAGGCAACCCAGCACACCGGCCACACCCAACCACAGCGGCGGCTGGGCAAAGTAGGCCACGGCCAGCGGCCACTGCGCCATCTGCGCCAAGGCCGCCAGCAAAGCCTGGGCACTAGCCACGGCCAGCGTCCAGCACGGTGGCACCAATACGCCCAGCATGGCCAGGGGCGTCAAGACCAATGTCACCCAGGGAATGGCCCACAGGTTGGCCAACACGCCAACGATGGAAACCTGCCCAAACAGCAGCACCGTCAGCGGTGCCAGGGCCAGGCTGATGCGCAACTGCTCACGCAGCAATTGCCAGGCTGGGTGCCACCAGCGGCGCGGACCGCTGGACTTGTCGTGGTCAAGCTGGCCCAAGCCGCCTAAAAACAGCACGCCCACCGCCACGAAGCTGAGCCAAAACCCCGCTTGCAGCAAGGCCCACGGCTCCCACGCCACCACCACGGCTAAAACCAGTAGCCACACACGTGGCCAAGGCCAGTGCAGGCCCAGGCTGCGCAGCAGCACCACGCAGGCCAGCATCAACAAGGTGCGCTGCGCCGGAATGCCCCAGCCACTAAACAGCGCGTACAGCAAGGCCAGCGCCAACCCGGCCCACGCAGCAGCCAAAGGCGCTGGCCAGCGCAGGCATAAATACGCCGAGCGCCGCCAGGCTTGCCCCACCAGCGCCACGGCCAGCCACGCAAACATGGTGATGTGTAGGCCACTGATGCTGACCAAATGCGCCACCCCGGTGTCGCGAAAGAGCTGCCAATCGGCTTTATGAATCACCCCCTGCTCGCCCGTGACCAGGGCCAGCACCACGGCGGCGGCGCGCCCCTCGCCCTGGCTGGTACGCAGGCGCTCCCCCACCCAGGCGCGGGCCTGGGCCAGCGGGGCCTGCCAGGTACTGCCCAGCAGCATGCGCGGGCCGGGGCGCACATAGCCCACAGCCTGCACGCCTTGGGCCCACCACCACAGTTCAGCGTCAAAACCAAAGGGGTTGCGCGCGCCGTGCGGGGGCTGCAGGCGTAGCAGCCATTGCCAGCGCTGGCCGGGCTGGACCTGCAGCCCCTCACCCTCGTAGTGGGACAGGGCCAGCAGCGGGGGCAGTGGCGGCAGTCGTGGCGGCCCTACACGCGGCCCATCGGGGGCAGCGCCCCCAGGCGGCAGTACCTGCTCGGGTGCAAACAGCCAGCGCTGCCCCCGGTCGGTGCGCTGCGGCAGGCTGACGACAACGCCCTGCACCACCACATCCACCCCCTGCAGGGCCGGGGCCAGCGCTTGCTGGGCCATATTCGCCGCCCGCCAGCCGGTGCTGGCCCAGCCCAGCGCCAGTACCGCAAGGCACACCAGCCCAGCGGCCCAGGGCTTGCCCCCTTGCCCCCGGCGGGCTGCGGCCAGCGCCAATACGCCCGTCAGCGCCAGGCCCAGCACCCCGGCATAGCGCCAAAGCGGCCACAACTGCGCCTGCAGCAACTGGCTGGCGCAGCCCAGCACCCAGGCTATTTGCACCGGGGCGCTGCACCAGGGCGGAATTTGGCGTAAACAGGCGGCTTGGCTTGGCATACTTGCACCCCATGCTAGAGGGGCAGCCCACCTCGGGACCAGCAGACAAGCCCTAGCCCATTCGATTTTTTTCACCCAAAAGGATGCACACCATGAGCGTTTACGACCAACTCCAAGCCCTGAACATCACCCTGCCCGCCCTGGCAACCCCCGCCGGGGCCTATGTGCCCTACGTGCAAAGCGGCAAGCTGGTGTTTCTCAGCGGCCACCTGCCACGCAAAGACGGGCAAATCTGGGGCGGTCAATTGGGTGCGCAGGTCACCACCGCCGAAGGGGCGCAAGCGGCCCGCGCCGTTGCCATTGAGCTGATGGGCACCTTGCAAGCGGCCTGCGGCGGCGATTTGAACCGCGTGCAGCGCATCGTCAAGGTGATGAGCCTGGTCAACTCCACGCCCAGCTTTACCGAACAGCACCTGGTGACCAATGGCTGCTCAGAGCTGCTGGGCCAAGTCTTTGGCGACAAGGGCAAGCACGCTCGCAGCGCCTTTGGCGTGGCGCAAATCCCCCTGGGCGCCTGCGTGGAAATTGAGCTGATTGCCGAGATCGCCTGATGCAGCTGCTTGCCGTCACCACCACCTGCCCGGACGCTGCCAGTGCCCAGCAGTTGGCCCAGGCGGCCATTGCCCGGCAATTGGCCGCCTGCGTGCAGCAGGAAAGCATCCACAGCACCTACCGCTGGCAGGGCCAGGTATGTAGCGAGCCGGAGCTGCGCCTGCTCTTTAAAACCACGCAAGCGGCCTGGCCTGCGCTGCAGGCATTGATTGCCGAGCTGCACCCCTACGCCCTGCCCGCCATTTACGCCCAGCCCGTGCTGCACGCCAGCGCCGACTATGCCGATTGGGTGCGCAGCCAGGTGCAGCCGCCCAGCGCCGAAGGGTAGGCGGCCAGAACGCAGCTACCATCGCCCCTTTTTTTCTCTTTCCACCCTTCCCCCTTTTTCTCTGTCAGGCTGCCTTTTGCCATGCAACTGCCCCTTCTTGACCTGCTCACCGCCTTTGGCCAAAGCCTGCTGTTCACCTTCATCGGGGTGTTGCCCATCCTCAACCCCCTGGCCACGGCACCGCTGTTTGTCGACCAGTCCCGTGGGCTGACCGAGCGCGGGCGTGCCCTGCTGGCCCAGCGCATTGGCAAGAACGTGGCCATCTTGCTGGCTATTACCTTGCTGACGGGCTCCTACATCCTGCGGTTTTTTGGGGTGTCGCTACCGGCCGTGCGTATCGCTGGCGGGGTGATCGTGGCCTCGATTGCCTGGCGCATGCTCAATGCCCAGCAAAGCACGTCTGAAGACACCCAGCAAATGGCCCAGGCGCTGACCTGGGACAAGGCCCGCGTCAAAGCCTTTTACCCGCTGACCTTTCCCCTGACCTGCGGGCCGGGGGCTACGGCAGTCGCCATTGCCGTGGGGGCCAGCCTACACGTGCGCACCAGTATTCCGCTGACCCTGGCGAATATGGCCGGTGGCGTGGCGGCCTCGATCCTGCTGGGGATTTTGGTGGCGCTGACCTTTCGCTACGCCAACACCTTGCTGCGCCGCCTGGGCGATACCGGCCAGGTGGTGTTCATGCGGCTGATGGCCTTCATCCTGCTGTGCGTGGGCGTGGAAATTGTCTGGAGCGGGGTGCGGGCCCTACTAGCCACCGTGGGGGTGGGCGTGATAGATGCTCAATAAAACCATAGCTACCAACGCTTGTAGCGCCTAGGTTTCAGCACCAAAACTATCTGAAACCTAATCTACACCAGCGCAAGCAGCTATCTATTTAAACTATTTAAACGGCCCACTGCGGCCCTTGCAGCACGCGAATGGCTTGGTCGGCCACGGCTGCCAGTTGGGCGCTGCTGACCAGCGCAGGGGCCAGCTCGGCCAGGGGGCGCAGGACAAAGGCGCGCTCCAGCATGCGCGGATGGGGTAGTGTGAGCGAGGGCGTCTGCAGGCGCACGCTGCCGTAGAGCAGCAGGTCCAAATCCAGGGTGCGCGGGGCGTTGCGGTAGGGGCGCTCGCGCCCGGCGGCGTTTTCCAGCGCTTGCAACTGCGCCAGCAAGGCCAGGGGCGTGAGGCTGCTGTGCAGGCAAGCCACGGCGTTTAAATAGTCCGGCCCGCTGGCATCCACCGGGGCGCTGCTGTATAGGGAGGAGACCGCTTGCAGACTGTGTGCCGGGCAATTGCCCCAGGGCCAGCACGGCCTGGCGCAGCGCCTGGCCACGGTCACCCAGGTTGGCCCCCAGGCCGATGTAGATGGCGGGTGGAGTGGCGGTAACGGTAGAGGCGGTCATGCTTGTGGCGTGCTGCTGGCGGCGGCATCCCCCGCGGGTTTTTTACGGCGGCGACGGCGTTTTTTTGCCGGTGCTGCGCCGGTGGCTGCGTCGGCAGCCACGCTGCTACCGTCTCCGTGCGCGGCGGTATCGGGCGCTGCTTTGGCTTTTTTCGGTTTTTGGGTTTTTTGGCGCTGACGCTGCTCGTCGCGGGCCTGTTCAATCAGGTCGTGGCGCTGGGCTTCATCGGCGTATTGGAATAGTTGCCACCAGTTGGCCAGGGCTTCGTCGGCATCGCCCACGTCGGCGCGCAGGCGCAAAAAGTCAAAGCCGGCGCGAAAACGCCCTTGGGCCACCAGGCTAAACGGGGCAGAGCCGGTGCGTTTGTCAAAGCGCGGCTGCATGACCCAGATTTCCCGCATGTCGGCGGCCAGCTTGCCCCGGCCTGAGACGTCGCCAATGCGCCGCTCGAACACGTCGTCAATCGCTTCCTGCAGAGCCGGGAAGCTGTGCATGCCGCTGTTCAGGCGCTGCTGCCAGCCGTTTTGCACGTCCTGCCACAGCACGCAGGCCAGTAAAAAGCTGGGCACGCAGGTTTTACCTTCGGCCACGCGCCGGTCGGTGTCTTGCAGCACGGCTTGCACCATGGGGGTGCTGGCGCGCTCGACCACCACGTCCAGCAGCGGGTAAATGCCCCGGGCCAGGCCCAGTTTTTCCAACTGGGCAATAGAGGCGCTGGCGTGGCCGGTGAGCAAGAGCTTGAGCATTTCGTCAAACAAGCGGCTTTGCGGCACCTCATGCAGCAGGTGCTCGCAAGCGACCAGGGGCTTGGCGGTTTTGGCATCCAGCTTGAAGTCCAGGCGCGCGAGCTTGGCCGCAAAGCGCACGGCGCGGATGATGCGCACCGGGTCTTCGCGGTAGCGCTGCTCGGGGTCGCCAATCATGCGCAGCACGCGCTTGTGCGCGTCCTGGATGCCTTTGTGAAAGTCCACCAGCACCTGGCTGTCGGGGTCGTAGTACATGGCGTTGATGGTGAAGTCGCGCCGCGTGGCGTCCTGGTCCTGCGGGCCCCAGACGTTGTCGCGCAGCACGCGGCCACTGGCATCGACGGCGTGCTGCACGCCCATCAACTGCTGCTTGCTGGTGCGCTCGTTGCCCTGGATTTGCTCGGCCTGGCTGTTGTCCAAAAACGCGCGGAAGGTGGAGACTTCGATCACCTCATGCTCGCGCCCCCGGCCATAGACCACGTGCACGATGCGAAAGCGCTTACCGATGATGAAGGCGCGGCGAAACAGGCGCTTGACCTCTTCGGGCGTGGCATTGGTGGCCACGTCAAAGTCCTTGGGGCGCAGGCCCAGCAGCAAATCACGCACCGCGCCGCCGACGATGTAGGCCTCAAACCCCGCGTGCTTCAAGGTGCGCACTACATCAATGGCGCGGTCATCGACCAAATGGGGGTCGATGCCGTGGACGCTGACGGGCAGCTCCTCGCGCTTGCCAAAGGGGGTTTTGCGGCTGCGGCTACCCGTGGTGGGTTTGCCCAGCAGCTTGTCGATAAAAGTTTTAATCATGGAAGTTTTATTGTTCGGTAAACAAGTCCAGCACCGGCCAGCCGCGTTCTTGCGCCAGGGCGCGCAGGCGGGCGTCGGGGTTGGTGGCCACGGGGTGCTGCACGCGCTCGAGCAGGGGCAGGTCGTTCATGGAGTCGCTGTAGAAGGTGGCCTCCACGCTCTTCCAGTCCCAGCCACGGGCGGCCAGCCAGCCCTCTAGGCGCAGCACCTTGCCTTCGCGCATATTGGGCTGGCCCACCACCGCGCCGGTCAGCCACCCGTCGGGGCCGCGCTCCAGCTCGGTGGCAATGAGTTCATCGACGCCAAAAGCCTGGGCAATCGGGCGGGTGACGAACTCGTTGGTGGCCGAGGTGATCACCACCACGTCCCCCGCGTCCTGGTGGCGGCGCACCAGCTCGATGGCAGCCGGGCGCATGGCCGGGCGGATGACCTCGTCCATAAACTGCGCATGCGCAGCCGCTGCGGCCTGGGGGCCGCGCTGCACCACGGCTTCGGTGGCAAAGCGCACGTAGTCGTGGATGTCCAGGCGTCCGGCCAGGTAGTCCTGGAAAAACGCGTCGTTGCGCCGACCAAACTCGGCGCGGTCGCACCAGCCGATGCGCATGGTGAACTCGCCCCAGCCGTGGTCGGAATCCAGCGGCAGCAAGGTGTTGTCCAAATCAAACAGCGCCAAGCGCGTGCGGGCAGAAGATGTCATACGAAAAAAAGGAGCGGGCGGCGCTGCTCTACAGCGTCTCCAGCATGGTTTTAAGCAGGGGAATGGTGATGGCGCGTTTATTGCGCAGGGCAAAGTCGTCCAGCATGTCCAGAAGCTGCATCAGGCTGGACAGGTCGCGCGAAAAACGCTTGAGCATGTAGTCCAGCACGTCGGCGCTATAGGTCACGCCCCGGGCGGCCACCTCGTTTTGCAGGATCAGGCGGCATTCTTCCTCGTTGGGCACCTGGAGCTGAAACACATGGCCCCAGCCCAGGCGCGAGCGCAAATCATCGCGCAGGCCCAGCTGCGCGGGCGGCAGGCTTCCAGCCGTCAGCACCCAGCAGGGCCGCCCTGAAGGGGGGTTGCTGGCGTTGACGAACCAGTTGAACGCCCGCTGCTGCTGCATGGGGGTATAGAGCTGCACGTCATCCATCAGCACGGCGCTCCAGCGCTCGTCGAACTCCGGCGGAAAGCCAGTGCTGGCATCCATCCAGCCCAGTTGCACGCCCTGCTCACGCAGCAATTCGCGCATGGCTTGCAGCAAATGGGTTTTGCCCGCGCCGCTTTCGCCCCATACATAGGTGGGCACGGGCATCTGGCTGGTGCTGTGCTCCAGCACCCAGGCACGCATATGCTGCGCCACGGGGGCATTGCGCCCGGCGTAAAAACGCTCCAGTGAGGGGCCCGTAGGCAGGCCAATATCCAGCGCCAACTGCTTCATGCAGGAAGCACCGGCGCAGCGCAGCGCAGCAACATAGGTGGGGGAAGAAAGAACAGCAAACCGCGCATTTTAGTCTGCCTGCACGGAATATGCCCCAAGCGGGCACAAGCGCAGGCTGGGGCCTTAGAATCGCACGGTTTAGCCGTTTGCCAGCCTAGCGCTGGTAGACGCTCTCTAGCTTCACTACCGTTTTGCCATGAGCACTGCCTCCTCCAACACCCCCATTTCCTATAAAGACGCTGGCGTAGATATCGACGCGGGCGACGCGCTGGTCGAGCGCATCAAGCCGCTGGCCAAGAAAACCATGCGCGAAGGCGTGCTGGCCAGCATCGGCGGCTTTGGTGCCCTGTTTGAAGTGCCCAAGCGCTACCAGGAGCCCGTGCTGGTCTCCGGCACCGACGGGGTGGGCACCAAGCTCAAACTCGCCTTTGAATGGAATATGCACGACACCGTGGGCATCGACCTGGTGGCCATGAGCGTCAACGACGTGCTGGTGCAGGGGGCCGAGCCGCTGTTCTTCCTGGACTACTTCGCCTGCGGCAAGCTGGACGTAGACACCGCCGCTGCGGTGGTGGGCGGCATTGCCAAGGGCTGCGAACTCTCAGGCTGCGCCCTGATTGGCGGCGAAACCGCTGAAATGCCCGGCATGTACCCCGCTGGCGAATACGACCTGGCCGGTTTTGCCGTGGGCGCAGTGGAAAAATCGAAAATCCTGACCGGCCAAACGGTGCAAGCCGGTGACGTGGTGCTGGGCCTGGCCTCGCACGGCGTGCACTCCAACGGTTTTTCGCTGGTGCGCAAGTGCATTGAACGCGCCGGCAGCAGCACCCCGGCAACGCTGGATGGCCTGCCGTTTAAGGAAGCCATCATGCGCCCTACCCGCCTGTACGTGAAAAACGTGCTGGCTGCGCTGGCCGAGCACCCCATCAAGGCCCTGGCCCACATCACCGGCGGCGGCCTGCTGGAAAACATCCCCCGCGTGCTGCCCGAAGGGCTGGCCGCCCAAATCCAAAAAGGCAGCTGGCCGCAGACCGAGCTGTTTGCCTGGCTGCAAGCGACCGCCGGTATTGACGATGTGGAGATGAACCGCACCTTCAACAACGGCATTGGCATGGTCGTCGTCGTACCTGCTGCGGCGGCAGAGGCCACAGCCGCCAGCCTGGGCGCCCTGGGCGAGACGGTCTACACCATCGGCCAGATCACCGCCCGCGCAGCAGACGCCAGCGCGGTGCAACTGGTCTAAAAACCCCCAGCATCCCCTGCCTACCCCGCGCCCACACTTACTAGCTTAGCCCCCGTGCTTCCTGTTGCATCGCCCCTGCCGCCCCTGCCGCCTTCGCGGGCCGTGGTTCTGAGCAGCTATGTGCTGATGGCGGCTGCCTTGCTGCTGGTGATGGTGCAAGGGCTGCTGCCCGGGCTGTTGTGCGCCTGCCTGGGCTTTATGCTCACGCGGCGCCTGTCGCGCCTGCTGGCGCGGCTCGATCACCGGGCCCCGGCCATCATTCCCCGGCGCTGGGCCCAGGTGGTGGCCGCCCTCATCGTGGGGCTGGCACCGCTGCTGCTGCTCTCTAGCGCCCTGTCGCACACGCGCGGCTATATCGTGGAGCTGCCCCAGCAGTACCGGGAGTTGCTCAACTTCCTGGCCAGCACGATTTTGGAGCTGCAGCAAAAGCTCCCCCCCGACCTGGGCGCCCAACTGCCCCAGGGCACGGAAGACATCCAGCGCCTGATTGCCACCTACTTGGCCACCAAGGCCGGCATCCTGGCGCAAGCGGGCAAGACCTGGCTGGGCGGCCTGCTGCACGCCTATGTCGGCCTGCTGATTGGCCTTTTGGCGGCCGTACGCCCGCGCCTGGAGCCCCGGGCGCCGCTCACGCGGGCCCTGCGCCAGCGCGTCACGCTGCTGGGCCAGGCCTTTGCCCAAATCGTTGCTGCGCAGTTTTGGATTGCGCTGTTCAACACCACGCTGACCGCCTTTTTCCTGCTGCTGGTGCTGCCCTGGTGGGGCATCCGCCTGCCCTATACCCCGGCGCTCATCGGGCTGACCTTTTTTGCTGGGCTGATTCCCATCGTCGGTAACCTGTTTTGCAACCTGGTGCTGACGGTGGTGGGCCTGTCCGTCTCGCCCACGGCAGCGGCGGCCTGCCTGGGCTTTTTGATCTTGATCCACAAGGCCGAATACGTCATCAACGCCAAGGTCGTAGGCCAGCGCACCCACATGGCGGTGTGGGAGCTGCTGTCGGTGATGTTTGTCGCCGAATCGGTCTTTGGCCCCGCCGGGCTGGTGGCAGCGCCCTTGTTTTACGCCTACCTGAAAAAAGAGCTGGAAGCAGCCCAACTGGTTTAGGTTCCGAATTGGTGAAAGCCCGGTGCTGGCTTTGGCTTGGCAGCGGGGTAAAACCCGCTATGCTGCAGGGCTTTCCAAGTTCATCAAGGAACCCTTTATGACCATTCTCGTTGCCTATGCACCGCGCCCAGAAGGCGAGGCTGCCCTGGAAAAAGGAATCGAGGCGGCCACCCGCCGCAATGAGCGCCTGATCGTGGTGAATGCCGCCCCCGGCGGCCCGCAGGAAGACCCCGACATCGTCCCCGGCCCCGAGGCCGAGCGCCTGGAGCAGCGCCTGCAAGCCCTACCCATCGAGGCCCAATTCAAGATGTTTGTCCGTGGCCACAACGCGCTGGAAGAAATCCAAAACCTGGTCGTCAGCGAGCAGGTATCGCTCCTGGTGATTGGCCTGCGCCGACGCAGTGCTGTCGGCAAGCTCCTGCTGGGCAGCATGGCGCACGACATTTTGATGACCGTGCCCTGCCCGGTACTGGCCGTCAAAGCACCGTAAATCGACATACGGCAGCCAGACTATTGCAAAGAAGGGAAGGCCCAGCCTTCCCTTTTATTGTGCTGGAATAATTATTTTGATAGCTGCTAGCGCTGTATAGACAAGGATTTCATCATTAAAACAGCCTGAAACCCTTGTATTACCTGCGCAGCAAGCTACGCAATTGCAAGCCACTGGCCAGCAGCACGCCAAAATACAGCACGGCGCTGGCCAGCAGGCAGGCCGCCATCAGGCCCGCGCGTTGCCACTCACCCAGGGCCAGCCAATCCCAGTGCCCGGCCAGCCACAGCAAGAGCGCAGCCAGCAGGCAGCTCGCCCCGAGGATGCGCAGGCTATACAGCCACCAACCGGCGCTGGGTTGGTAGGCCCCCCGGCGGCGCAGGCCCAGCAGCAGCCAGCCGGCATTGACCAGCGCGGCCAGCCCAATCGACCAGGCCAGCCCGGCATGCTGCAGGCGCGGCACCAGCACGACGTTGAGTACCTGGGTCAGTACCAGCACCACGATGGCGATCTTCACCGGCGTGCGCATGTCCTGGCTGGCAAAGTAGCCTGGGGCCAAGACCTTGATCGCCACCAGCCCGAGCAGCCCTACGCCGTAGCCCACCAGGGCCAGGGCAATTTGCTGCACGTCGCTACCGTGCAGCGCGCCCCGGTGAAACAGCGTCGCCACCAGCGGCTGGGCAAAGGCCAGCAGCCCCACGGCGCAGGGCAGGGCCAGCAGCAGCACCAGACGCAGCCCCCAGTCCAGCATGCGGGAATAGCGCTCGCTATCGCCTGCAGCCTTGGCGGCGGCCAGTTGGGGGGTCAGCACCACGCCCAGGGCTACGCCCAGCAAGGCGGTGGGAAATTCCATCAGCCGGTCGGCATAAAACAGCCAGGTCACGCTGCCGGGGGTCAGGTAGGAGGCAATTTGCGTGTTGATCATCAAACTCAGTTGCGCCACGCCCACGCCCAGCAAAGCAGGGGCCATGAGCTGCAGGATGCGCCGCACCCCGGCGTCGGCCCAGGCGCGGCGCAGGCTGGCATAGCGCCAGCCAATGCGCGGCAGCAGCCCCAGGCGTTTAAGCGGGGGAATTTGCACCGCCAGTTGCACCACGCCCCCGGCCATGACCCCGGCGCACATGGCGTAAATAGGCTCCACGCCGTGCTGGGCAAACCAGGGGGCCAGCAGCCAGGCGGCAGCAATCATGCAGAGGTTGAGCAGCACGGGCGTGGCCGCCGGCACGGCAAAGTGCTTCCAGGTATTGAGCACGCCCGAAGACAGCGCCACCAGCGACATGCAGCCGATGTAGGGAAACATCCAGCGCGTCATCAAGACCGCCGCCTGCGCTTCGCCCTGGTCGTGAAAGCCGCTGGCCAGCAACCACACCAGCACCGGCGCACCTAGCACACCCAGCAGGCAGGTGGCCAGCAAGGCCCAGGTCAACACCGTGGCTACGTCGCTAATCAGTAGATGGGTGCGCGTGGCGCCCTCTTTGGCCTTGCTCGCGGCCAGCACCGGCACAAAGGCTTGGCTAAACGCCCCTTCGGCAAACAGGCGACGAAATAGGTTGGGAATGCGAAAGGCGACGTTGAACGCGTCGGTCAAGGCATTGGCCCCGAAGATGGAGGCCATGAGCAAATCCCGCACCAGCCCGGTGATGCGCGAGGCCAGGGTCAGAAGCGAGACGGTAGAGGCGGATTTAAATAACGACACGGGCGCAAGTGTAGCCACTGCCCCAGGCCATTAGCGGCAAAAAAGTGCAAGTCTGGTTATAATGCGCGGCTTTGCTGACAACATCCACAAACCCCTTAAAGGAAAAAACACCATGGCAACTAAAGCCAAAAAGAACCCCCGCCTGGCATCTGGCCGTAAACGCGCCCGCCAAAACGTCAAACTGAACGCTGCCAACACCTCGCTGCGTTCCAAATACCGCACCGCCGTGAAGAAAGTGGAAAAAGCTGTGCTGGCTGGCGACAAAGCCCTGGCCACCACCTTGTTCCAACAAGCCCAATCGGTGCTGGATACCGTGGCCGACAAAGGCATCTTCCACAAGAACAAGGCTGCTCGCGACAAGAGCCGTCTGTCCGCCAAGGTCAAAGCCCTGGCCCTGGCCGCCTAAACCATTATTTAGGCACCGCACGGGTGGCAGCTGCCACCTGCCGTTTGCAAAACGGGTGCGCTGTCAGCAAAGAAAAACCGCCATCTGTGATGGCGGTTTTTTTGTGGGCAAAAGGCTTTGCGATTTATTCGTCTGGCAGCAAACAGGCTTCGACCACTTGAAGGTGGTTGTCACGGGCAAAGTTCAGGACAAAGTCCCAGGCCATGGGTTCATGCTCGCGCAAGGGGGCGCGCACCACAATGCACTTGACGCCATTCATAGTGGTGGGAATGCACCAGGGCGAATAACCCAGATGGCAACCGGGCTGGGCCCCGCCGGGGCGAAAGCGGCTCATGACCCCGGCCAGGCGCTCGGCCCAATCGCTGGGGCGAAAGGTGCGCCCTTCCAGCGTAACGCCTTGAATAAATAGTTCTTTAGAGTTCTCGAAGGCCATAGGCATGCTAAAAAAAGAGCACGCCATCAACCAGACGTGCAAGGGGTATGTGAAATGGTAACTGCTTGGTAATTCTAACTCTTATACAAGAGTGGCGAAACAAGCCCTGCCAATAGACGCCGACCGCACCGCACAATTGAACAGGGCGCAAACCCGTAGTCGCCCCTGCTAGGCCCTAGAATCTTTGCCTTTTGGGCATTTCGCCTCGCTTTTGCCGGAGAACCTCCTTATGACCGCTCCTATCCAGGCCGCTTCCCCCCACGTCATGCCGACCTATGGCCGCATACCGATTGCCTTGGAGCGCGGCCAGGGCTGCCGCGTCTGGGACGTCAACGGCAAGGAATACCTGGATGCGCTGGCGGGCATTGCCGTCAATACCCTGGGGCACAACCACCCCAAGCTGGTGCCTGCGCTGCAAGAGCAGCTCACCAAACTGATCCACACCTCCAACTACTACCACATCCCCGGCCAGGAACAACTGGCCGCCATGCTGACCGAGCGCGCCGGCATGACCAATGTGTTTTTCTGCAGCACCGGGCTGGAAGCGAATGAGGCGGCCCTGAAAATCGCCCGCAAATACGGCGTGGACAAAGGCATTGCCAAGCCGCAAATCGTGGTCTACGACCACGCCTTCCATGGCCGCTCGTTTGCCACCATGAGCGCCACCGCCAACCTCAAGGTACGCAACGGCTTTGGTGAGCTGCTCGAAGGCTTTATCCGCGTGGCCCCCAACGACTTTGCCGCGCTGCAAGACGCAACCGAAGGCAACGACAACATCGTCGCCGTGCTGATGGAGCCCGTGCAAGGCGAAGGCGGCCTGCACCCCATGCGCCAGGAATACCTGCAGCAGGTGCGCGCCCTGTGCGATGCCAAGGGCTGGCTGCTGATGCTCGACGAAGTGCAATCGGGCATGGGCCGCACCGGCAAATGGTTTGCCCACCAGTGGGCCGGCATCACCCCGGACGTGATGACGCTGGCCAAGGGCCTGGCCTCGGGTGTGCCCGTGGGCGCAGTGCTGGCGCACAAGGCCGCCGCGCAGGTGCTGCAGGCAGGTAACCACGGCTCCACCTTTGGCGGCAACCCCTTTGCCATGCGCGCCGGGGTGGAGACGCTGCGCATCATGGAAGAAGACGGCCTGCTGGCCCATGCCGCCCAGTTGGGCGACTACCTCAAGGCCCAACTGCAAGCGCAACTGGGCAGCCTGCCCGGAGTGCTGGACATCCGTGGCCAGGGGCTGTTGATTGGCGTCGAACTGAACAAACCCTGCGGCGCCTTGATTGCCCAGGCAGCAGAGGCGGGGTTGCTCATCAGCGTGACCTCAGACACCGTGATTCGCCTGGCCCCGCCGCTGATCCTCACCCAGGCCGAGGCCGATGAAATCGTCACCCGCCTCAAGCCCCTGGTGCAAGCACTGCTGGCCGCTTAAATAAAGGAAAGATATGCCCGAGCTGAAACACTATCTGCAGTTTTCCGACTGCACCGCTGCCGAGTACGACTACCTGCTAAAGCGCGCCGCGCTGATTAAAAAGAAGTTCAAAACCTACGAAAAACACCACACCCTGGTGGACCGCACCCTGGCCATGATTTTTGAAAAGGCCAGCACCCGCACGCGCGTGAGCTTTGAAGCGGGCATGTACCAACTGGGCGGCTCGGTCGTCCACCTGACTACGGGCGACAGCCAACTGGGCCGGGCCGAGCCGATTGAGGACAGCGCCCGCGTCATCAGCCGCATGACCGACCTGGTGATGATTCGCACCTTCGGCCAGGACAAGATCGAGCGCTTTGCCCAGCATTCGCGCGTGCCCGTCATCAACGGCCTGACCAACGAGTTTCACCCCTGCCAAATCCTGGCGGACATCTTCACGTTCATCGAGCAGCGCGGCTCCATTGCCGGCAAGGTCGTTGCCTGGGTGGGCGACGGCAACAACATGGCCAACACCTGGCTGCAAGCGGCTGACCTGCTGGGCTTTACCGTGCATGTGAGCACCCCCAGCGGCTACGAAGTGGATGAAAAACTCGCCTTCGGTGGCCGCACACCGCGCGCGGGCTGCTACAAAATTTTCAAAAACCCCAAGGATGCCTGCCAAGGTGCCGACCTGGTGACCACCGACGTGTGGACCAGCATGGGCTACGAGGCCGAAAACGAAGCACGCCGCCAAGCCTTTGCCGACTGGTGCGTGGACGCCGACATGATGGCCGCCGCCAAGCCCGAAGCCGTCTTCATGCACTGCCTACCCGCCCACCGGGGCGAGGAAGTCACCGCTGACGTGATTGACGGCCCGCAGTCCGTCGTTTGGGACGAGGCAGAGAACCGCATGCACGTACAAAAGGCTTTGATGGAATACCTGCTGCTGGGCCAACTGCCAGACTAAGCACACCATCTATCACTCTTAAAACAAGAGCTGCTTGCGCTGGATATACAAGGTTTTCAACGATCAACATCATGCAAAACCCCGTATTACCAGCGCAAGCAGCTCTTGTTTTTACAGCATCCCACGGCGCAGTGCATGCCATTGCCTGTAGCCACCTCTTGAAAACGCCCCGCTACCTGCTGGGCCACACCTAGCTTTTCTTGCCTTGTGTCCACGCAGCCCACTGGGGCTGCGGGCCCTGCTGTGCCTGGCGCTGATGTACTGATGCGCTGGCAGAGCGCTGCGGCCCTGAAAGTTTTTCGCCTATCGACCTTTTTCCTTTCTTGCGTGCGCTTATGTCCACTTCCGACCTGCACCCCTGCGTCACCTGCGGTGTTTGCTGCCAAAACTACCGCGTGGAATTTTCCATTTACGAGCTGCAATCCATGGGCGGGACCGTGCCCGATGCGCTGGCCCATGAAATCAGCGGCAACCGCGCCCGCATGCACGGCACCGGCCAGCACCCGGTGCGCTGCATCGCCCTGGGGGCCTTGCCCGACGTGGGCCCCGACTGTGTGGGCTGCACCATCTACGAACAGCGCCCGCGCCCCTGCCGGGAATTTCCCTTTGCCAGCTACGGCTGCCACGACACCCGTGCCAAGTTTGGCCTGCCCCCGCTGGAAGAGGCCGAGGTGGAGCACTGGAGCGAAGCTGCCTGATGTCTGCTGTATCCACCAACTCCACCAACTCCACCAACTCCACCACCTCCACGACTTCTACGGCACCCCCACCACCGCGCACACCCCACCCGTGTTTAAGCTGCGGAGCCTGCTGCGCCAGCCTGCGCGTGGACTTTTCCAGGTATGAAATGCAGCAACACGGCGGGCGCGTGCCCCAGGGCCTGGCCGAGCCGCTGACCGATACCCTCTACCGCCTGCGCGGCACCGACTACGCCCGCCCACGCTGCGCAGCGCTGACCGGCACCGTGGGCGAGCAGGTGGCCTGCGGCATTTACGAATGGCGGCCCTCGCCCTGCCGGGAATTTGCCGCCGGGTCGGACGCTTGCAACCGGGTGCGCCGTCAGCGGGGCCTGCCCACGTTGGTCTAGGGATACGCTGGCTGTAGGTCAACCTCAGTGTTTTCACTGATACACGCATGTTTATTGCACAATCCGTAAAAATTACGCCGCAGTTGGCGCGATACTTGTCGGTTTTGTGCAATCTTTCCCCAGCATGGCCAGTTTTCACGATATCCAGCAGCGCGAACGCGGCCTGCAGCAGCACTTGACCAGCGCCCAGATGGTGATGATCGCCATCGGCGGCGCTGTGGGCACGGGCCTGTTCATGGGCAGTGCCTTTGCCATTGGCTTTGCCGGGCCGGCGGTACTGGTCAGTTACGCCATTGGGGCCTTTATCGCCCTGCTGCTGATTGGCTGCCTGGGGGAGATGACGGTGGCCCACCCCACCTCCGGCTCATTTGGTGCGTATGCCGAGTACTACCTGGGGCCCCTGGTTGGCTTTGTGCTGCGCTACGCCTATTGGGCGGCGCTGGTGCTGGCCGTGGGGATGGAGGTGACGGCCGTGGGCATTTACATGGCCTATTGGTTCCCCGACGTGCCGCAGTGGATGTGGGTGGGCGTGTTCTCTGCCGTGCTGGTGGGGGTGAACCTGCGCAGCGTCAAGGTCTATGGCGCGGTGGAATATGCGTTTTCCGCCATCAAGGTGGTGGCCATCATCGCCTTTATCCTGATTGGTAGCTACGTGGTCTTTGGCGCCCCAGAGCCGGGCATGGGCCTGGCCAATTACCAAATAGGCGGCGGCTTTTGGGCCAAGGGCGTGGGCGGCATGTGGCTGGGCGTGATCGTTGCCATGTTCAGTTATTTGGGCGTGGAAGCCATTGCCGTGGCCGCAGGCGAAGCCCAGCAGCCCGAACGCGCCGTGCAAAAAGCCATGAAAACCACGGTGCTGCGCCTGGTGCTGTTTTACCTGCTGACCCTGGCGCTGATGCTGGCCATCGTGCCCTGGACGGACGCGGCCACCCACGCCAGCCCCTTTGTGCGGGTGATGGAAGTCACCCACATTCCCTTTGCCGCCGGGGTGCTGAACTTTGTCGTGCTGGTGGCAGCGCTCTCGGCCATGAACAGCCAGCTCTACACCACCTCGCGCATGATGTTCAGCCTGGCGCGCGCCGGGCATGCGCCCCGTACCTTTGGCCGCACCAACGCCAGCGGGGTGCCGGTGGCGGCGATTTTGGTCTCCAGCCTGGGCGTGGCGGTGGCCATGTTCATCAATGCGTTTTGGCCCGAAGAATCCTTTGTCTGGATGATGTCGATTGCCATGTTCGGCGCCATGTTTGCCTGGTTCATGGTGTTCGTCACCCACCTGGCGTTCCGCCGCCGCCGCAACCGTGAGGGGCAGCCGCCGCTGTCGTTTCGCATGTGGGGCTTTCCGTGGCTCACCCTGTTGGGCGCGGTGCTGATGGGGGCGGTGCTGCTGACCACGGCGTTTACCGCCCAGTTTCGCCTGACGCTGGCCTTTGGCCTGCCGTGGCTGGCCGTGCTGGCGCTGCTCTACCGCCTGCGTGGTGTGCGCTAAACACGCGCACGGGGCTGTCCAAAAGCGCGGCGGCATGGCCTGGCCCTTCCATTAGGCTTGCTGGCTGTGACTGCACCGCCCACCCCCACCTTTCGCCCGCTGTGGCACATGCTGCTGGCGCTGCTGGCTGGTTTTGCCTTGAGCCAGGCGTTTCGCACCGTCACCAGCACCCTGGCGCACAGCCTGCAAAGCGACTTTGGCCTGAACAACGCCGACCTGGGCGCCTTTGCCGGGCTGTTTGGCCTGTCCTTTGGCATTGCCCAGTTGCTGATGGGCATTGCCCTGGACAAGTTTGGCCTGCGCCCCACCATCCTCTGCGCCCTGCCCTTGGCCATCGCCGGGGCACTGCTATCAGCCCTGGCGCCCAGTTACCACCTGCTGATGCTGGGGCAGTTGCTGATTGGCGTAGGCTGCTCCCCTGCGTTTTTGGTCTGCACCCTTTTTGTGGCGCGGCATTTTCCGCCAGAGCGTTTCGCATTCTTCTCCGGCCTATGCCTGGGCGGCGGCGGCCTGGGCCTGCTGTTTACCGGCACACCGCTGGCCTGGGTGGTAGACACCTGGGGCTGGCGTGGCGGCTTTGGCGTGCTGGCGCTGCTGTGTATCGGTGCCTGGACGCTGATTTTCCGTTTGGTGCATGAGCCGCCCTCCCCCCACGCCCCCGCACCCAGCCAAGAAGGGTGGGGCCAGGCGCTGCGCGGTTTTTTCCAACTGTTCGCCCTGCCCCACACCTGGGGCATTGTGCTGCTGGGCATGTCCTGCTACGCCGCCTTTCTAAGCCTGCGCGGGCTGTGGCTGGCACCGCTGTTGATGGGGCGGTTTGACTTCAGCCTGGTGCAGGCGGGCAACGTGGCCCTCGCCATCTCTTTGATTTCGCTGTTCGCCCCTGGATTGTTTGGCCGCTTTGACCCCGGCGTGGCCCGCCGCCGGGTGTGGCTGGGCCGGGCATCGCTGCTGCTGGCTGGGTGTTTTGTCGTGCTGGCCTGGCTCCCGCAAGCCACGGCCAGCGTGACGCTGATGCTGCTGATGGGCCTGCTTTCCGGCTACGCGCCTTTGCAGTACGCCGACGTGCGCGCCTCCTACCCAGCAGCGCTGACGGGCCGCGCCCTGTCCCTGTTCACCATGGCGATGTTTTTGGGCGTGGCCTTGATGCAGTGGCTCACGGGGGTGGTGGCCACCTGGGCCAGCGCCCACGCCTGGGATATGTACCGCGTGGTGCTGTGCACGATTGCCGCCTGGCTGGCGCTGGCCTCCCTGGGCTTTCGCGTGCTACCAGCGTCCAACTTGCTCCAAACCAGCGCAGCGCCCCAGTCTGCGCACGATGCGACTACCAACCGGTAGCGCAGGCACCATCGCCCCGGTACAGCCAGGGCACGTCCATCAAATGCGCACCAGCCAGGCGCAGCGCCATATCGCGCCCCCAGCGCACCGGGCCGGTGGCGTGAAAAATTTGCCCGTTGCGGATGGAACGTGCCTGCACGCGGGCGTTGCGCCGCCAGCGGTTCAAGGCATAGCGGCGCAGGCGCGTGGCGACGTCCATGTCGGCCATGGCCAGGGCGCGTTGCAGCTCGGCGGCGTCTTCAATCGCCATGCCCGCGCCCTGGGCCAAATACGGGCGCATGGGGTGGGCGGCATCCCCGATCAAACCCACCAGGCCGCGCGCCATGCCCTGGGGGCCGGCCAGCGGCGGGCGGTCTGACAGCGGCCACAACCGCCACTGCTGGCCACTGGCTGGTACGCAGGCCAGCAGGTCTTGGAAAGCGCTGCAACTGCCGCGCACGGCAGCGGCCAGGTGCTGGGCATTGGCGCTATGGTCCCAGTGGGTCAGGTCGGCAGGGGCCGCTCCTTCCACAATCACCACGATGTTGAGGAACTCCCCCCGGCGCACCGGGTAGTGCACGGCGTGCAGCTTGGGCCCCAGCCAGACCCGCACCTCATGCGCGCGCCAGGCCGGGGGCAGGGCTGCCATGGGCACCAGGGCGCGGTAGGCCAAATGGCCGCTGACGCGGGGGCGGCTGGCGTCGCCAAGCACACCCTGGCGCAACTGGCTCCACACCCCATCGGCCAGCAGCAGGGCATCACCTTCCACACAGGGGTAGCTGCTGGTGCGGATGGTGACTACGCCTTCGGCCCCCAAAACCTCCTGCACCTGCTCGCCGGTGTTGATATAGACGCCATCACAGCCCTGCACGGCCTGTAGCAGCAACTGGTGCAGGTCAGCGCGGTGGATGGTGACGTAGGCCGCCCCGTAGCGCTGCACCATGCTGGCGCCCAAGGCGGTGCTGGCCAGCTCCTGGCCGCTGCGTGCGCTCATGGCCCGCAGGCGTTGGGGCTGGACGCAGACCGCCTGCAGCGGTGCCTGCAGCCCCCAGGCTTGCAGGCGCCGCACCACGTTGGGGCCAAGCTGCACGCCTGCGCCCACTTCGGAAAATTCTGCCGCCTGCTCAAACACCCGCACATCCCAACGGGCGTGGCAAGCAGCCAGGGCCGCGGCCATACCGGCAATGCCGCCCCCGGCAATCAACAACTGTTTATCCATGGAAGGCGATTGTCGCGGTAAAAACCCGTAGTTTTTGCGCAAACCTGCCGCTATCCGGCGGCGCAGCCCATAAAAAAACCCGCCGGCAAGCGCCAGCGGGTTTTGGGGGAGGTAATACCTTGCGGAAACTTAAGCAATCAAGAATTGCTCGCGCTCTGCGCCTTGGTAGGACTGAATCCATTTTGGCGGCTTGCCACGACCGGTCCAGGTTTCGCCCGTATTAGGGTTGCGATACTTGGGAGCGACTTTGGTGCCTTGGGTGCTGGAGCGCGAGCCACGTGCAGGCGGGAAAATATCGTCGGCGGTCAGCGCATAATCGCTTACCAGGGCGCGCACTTTGGCTACGGCGTCAGCCAATTCACGGCGGCGTGCTTCTTCGATTTGCACTTCCAGCGCGTTGCGTTGTTCCAGCAATTCCTTGTAAGAGGTCATGGTGTGATCATCCTTTCAAAATAAGTGCGCTGATTATAAATATATCTTTTTCCAAACTGCAAATAAAAAATAATATGGCTACGTATCTGATCGGTGATGTGCAAGGTTGCTATTCGTCTTTACAAAGACTTTTGCAAAAAATTCAATACAACCCGGGCACCGATACGGTGTACTTATTAGGCGACCTGGTCAATCGTGGCCCCCAGTCATTAGAGACACTGCGCTTTTGCCAGGAACACGCCGATAGCGTGCACGTCTTGCTGGGTAACCATGATTTACATTTATTGGCCTGCGCCTATGGCGAGCGCAGCCCTGGGCGGCGCGATACCCTGGCACCGATATTGACCGCCCCCGATGCCCCGCAGTTACTGCACTGGCTGGCCCGCCAACCATTGGCGCGGCATTTACGCAGCCCCTTGGGGCAGGATGTATTACTGGTACACGCCGGGGTTTTACCGCAATGGACGCTGGCCGATACCCTGGCCTATGCCCAAGAAGTGCAGGCCACGCTGGCCAGTAGCGCCTTGCCCGATTTTCTGCGCCAGATGTATGGCAATACCCCGGCGCAATGGCGCGATGATTTACGCGGCATGGAGCGCCTGCGCACGATCGTCAATGCCCTCACGCGCCTGCGTTTTTGTTCTGCCGAAGGGGTGATGGATTTTTCCAGCAGCGAAGCGGCTGATACCGCGCCCGAGGGGCTGTTGCCCTGGTTCCTCTGTCCGGGGCGGCGCACCCAGGATTGCAGCATTGCCTTTGGCCATTGGTCCACGCTGGGGCTGCGCAATACGCCGCAGATCATGGCGCTGGATACGGGCTGTGTCTGGGGCGGGCAACTGACCGCGCTGGAATTGGCGCCGGATGACTTTACCCAGCGCCAACTGCACCACATCGACTGCCCGCAAAGCCAGCGCCCTGGCGTGGTTTAGCGGTGCAGTGGTTTAGTGGTTGAGGGGTTTAAGCCTGCGAGGCAGCGGGCTTGAACAGCGCCGGCAGTTTGCGCTTGGCCTTGGCTTGGCGGGCGGCGCTGCCTACGGGGCTGGCCTTGTCGTCCCAATGGCCGGGGCGCTGGCGGCCTGCGGTTCGTAGGGGCGGTCAAAGAAGGGGTCGCGCGAGGCCGCTGGCCGGTGCGAACGCACCGGGGCCGGGCGACGCGGGTGGCTGCTTTCTGCCGCGCTGCTGTGGCCGGCGTGGCGGCTATCGGCTCCGGCGTAGCGGCTGCTACGGCGGGCGGTGGGCAAATCCAGGGTTTCGACGGTAATGGTTTTCTTAATCAGCTTGCCCACATCGGCAATCAATTTACTGTCGCTGGGGCTGACCAAGGTGACGGCCAGGCCACTGGCACCGGCGCGGCCCGTGCGGCCAATGCGGTGCACATAATCTTCGGCATTAAAGGGCACGTCGTAGTTAAACACGGCGGGCACGTCTTTAATATCCAGGCCCCGGGCGGCAACGTCAGTGCAGACCAGCAAATCGACTTCGCCTTGCTTAAAGGCGTCCAGCGCTTTGAGGCGTTCATCCTGGCTTTTATCTCCGTGCAAGGCGGCTGCACGGTAGCCATCGCGCTCTAAAGCGCGGGTCAGGCGAGCACAGCCCAATTTGCTGTTGGAGAAGATAAATGCCTGGCGAATGCCGCGCTCTTGCAAAACGGCGCAAATGGTGCGGCGTTTATCGTCATCGTGGGCGCTGTAAAAACGCTGCTCGACCGTGGATGCCGTGGCATTGGGGCGGGCCACTTCAATGGTGATGGGGTCTTGCAAATAGCTGGAGGCCAAACGCTTGATTTCGGGCGAGAACGTGGCCGAAAACAGCAGCGTGGTGCGCGTTTTGGGTAAATACGACAGGATGCGCTGCAGGTCGGGCAAAAAGCCAATATCCAGCATGCGGTCGGCTTCGTCCAAAACCACATATTCCACCTGGTGGAGCATGGCGTTCTTGGCTTCAATATGGTCCAGCAGGCGCCCAGGGGTGGCAACCAGAATCTCTACGCCTTTTTTCAGTTCGGCGGTTTGCAGCTTCATGTCCATGCCGCCAAATACCACGGTGCTGCGCAGCTTGGTGTATTGCGCATATTGGGCAATTTGCTGAGCGACCTGGTCGGCCAATTCACGGGTGGGCAGCAGCACCAGGGCGCGCACCGGGTGGCGGGCAGGCGATGCGGAGCTGTTTTCATGGCGCAGCAGGCGCTGCAAAAGCGGCAGGGAAAAGGCCGCTGTTTTACCGGTACCGGTTTGCGCGGCCCCCATCACGTCCTTGCCCGTGAGCACCACGGGAATGGCTTGCGCCTGGATGGGGGTCATGTGCTCGTAGCCCATTTCGGCCACGGCCTGGGTGAGCGCGGGGGCGAGGGAAAGTTGAGAGAAAGAACTTGTCATGTGGGGCGCGATTGTCGCACTGCGGGCCCATCCTGCGCTGGGCCTCAAGAAAAATCAGGCGGATGTTCTTGTTTTTGATAGCTGCTAGCGCTTGTTTTTCAATGATTTCAGATAGTTTCATACCTGAAATCGTTTGTACACCAGCGCTCACAGCTCTATTTTTAAGAGTAAGTAGCGACTACAGCTGCTGGGCAGCAAAGCTGTCGCACGCCTGCACGCTGGTGCTGCGCAGGCCGCGCTCAAACCAACGCACGCGCTGGGCGCTGCTGCCGTGGGTGAAGGTCTCGGGCCGCACGGTGCCGGTTTGCTGGCGCTGCAAGGTGTCGTCACCAATTTTGGCGGCGGCGTTGATGGCCGCTGCAATATCGCTTTGGCTGAGCCAATTCTTTGCCTGTTGCGAATGCTGCGCCCACATACCGGCGTAGCAGTCGGCCTGCAATTCCAGGCGCACGGACAAGGCGTTTTGCGCTTGCGTGCTGATGCGCCCGCGCTGGCCGTCCACCTGCGCCGTGGTGCCCAGCAGGGTTTGCACATGGTGGCCTACCTCGTGCGCAACCACGTAGGCACGGGCAAATTCACCGGGGGCGCCCAGTTCACGGTCCAGCGTGTCAAAAAAGCCCATGTCCAGGTAGACCTTGCGGTCGCCCGGGCAGTAAAACGGCCCCATGGCGCTTTGCCCCATACCGCAGGCCGTGGGGGTGCTGCCGCGAAACAGCACCAGCTTGGGCGGCGCGTAGCGGGCTCCGCCCTGGCGGAAAATTTCGCCCCAAACGTCTTCGGTCGATGCCAGCACGGTGGAGACAAAGGCGGCTTGCCGGTCGTCCTGGGGCGGGCGCTGCGCCGGCGCTTGCTGGGTGGAGGCCGTGGGCGCGCCGCCGCCCGAGAGCAGGCCAATCGTCGTCAAGGGGTTGATGCCAAACACGCCCCAGCCGACCAGGGCAATCACGATGGTGCCAATACCAATGCTGCGCCCGCCCAGGCCACGGCCACCGCCGCTGCTGCGCCGGTCTTCTACGTTGTCGGACTGGCGGTTACCTTCCCATTTCATGGCAAGCCCCTTTACAAAAATACTTGACGCATTTAGGCACGCGGCAGGGTCACGCCGTGCTGGCCTTGGTATTTGCCGTTGCGGTCGCGGTAGCTGACTTCGCACAGCTCATCGCTTTGGAAAAACAGCACCTGGGCGCAGCCTTCACCGGCGTAAATCTTGGCGGGCAGCGGCGTGGTGTTGGAAAACTCCAGCGTCACATAGCCTTCCCATTCCGGCTCAAACGGTGTGACGTTGACGATGATGCCGCAGCGTGCGTAGGTGCTTTTGCCCAAGCACACCGTGAGCACGTCGCGCGGAATGCGGAAATATTCCACTGTGCGCGCCAGGGCAAAACTGTTGGGCGGGATGATGCAGTAGTCCCCTTCAAAATCGACGAAGCTTTTTTCGTCGAAGTTTTTTGGGTCCACCACGGTGCTGTGGATATTGGTAAAGACCTTGAATTCCCGGGCGCAGCGGATGTCGTAGCCGTAGCTGCTGGTGCCGTAGCTGATGATTTTCTTGCCATCCACCTGGCGAATCTGGCCGGGCTCAAACGGCTCGATCATGCCGCTTTCTTGCGCCATGCGGCGTATCCACTTATCGCTTTTGATGCTCATGCCATCTCTCTTTGAGGGTCTGCGGGGAGAAATTTCTTTTTCGTAGCGCCTAGCACAGGCTGGCACATCGCAAAAGCGCTATTTTGCTTGAAAAGCACGGCCCGCTTCGCCCAAGCGGCCTGTGCAGGCAGTGACCCAGATCAGACCCCATGGCTTTCCTGCCGTTAGAGGGGTTTGCCTATAGCAAATCAAAATTTAGGGAAAATGCCTAAATTCGCGTAAAAACCCACACGCTATTAGCGATGCCACACACCGTTAAAAAGCACATCAAATCGCCGCCACCTACCCGGTAGTGGACTGTTTGCACTTGGTTTTTTCACCTTTCTTGCTGCCAGGGCACCAGGGCTGCCGTGCTTACCGCCACCACCAGCCAGCCCACGCCTGCGGCACAGGCTGCAGCGCGGCTGCCAGAATGCGCCCGCTTCGCCCCCTGGTTTTCACTACTTGCCCGCAGCGCCACAAGCGCCAAGGGCTACAGGTTTTTTTATGCACACTTTGAAGACGTGGGACGTTTTAGCCCTCGGTTTTATGACTTTTGCGCTGTTTCTGGGCGCTGGCAACATCATCTTTCCGCCCATGGTGGGCCTGGCCGCTGGGGAGCACCTGTGGCAAGCCGCCCTGGGCTTTCTACTCACCGGCGTGGGCCTGCCGCTGCTGACCGTGGTCGCCCTGGCCCGTGTGGGCGGCGGTATGGGGGCGCTTACCACCCCAGTGGGCAAGGCTGCGGGCGTGGCCCTGGGCGTGGCGGTGTATTTGAGCATTGGCCCCTTCTTTGCCACGCCGCGCACGGCGACCGTCTCGTTTGCTATGGGGGTTGCGCCGTTTGTGGGGGATACGCCCGTCAACCTGCTGCTCTTTACCCTGGTGTACTTTGGGCTGGTGATGGTGCTCTCGCTCTACCCCGGCAAGCTCATGGACAACATCGGCAAGATCATCACCCCCGCGCTGATTGCCGCGCTGGTGATTTTGGGCGGGGCCGCGTTCTTCCTGCCCGCCGGCGCCCTGTCGGTTGCCAGCGGCAGCTACGTGCAGCAGCCCCTGGTGGAAGGCTTTCTCCAGGGCTACCAGACCATGGACGCGCTGGGCGCTCTGGTGTTTGGCGTGGTCATCATCAACGCCATTAAAAGCCAGGGCGTGACCGACAGCCGCCTGCACACCCGCTACGCGGTGGCCGCCGGCATCATCGCCGCCGTGGGCCTGGGGCTGGTGTACCTGAGCCTGGTTTATTTAGGGGCCCACAGCCCAGACCTGGCAGCCGGTGCAGAAAACGGCACCATCGTTTTGACCCGCTACGTTGAGCACACTTTTGGCACCGCGGGCCTGTGGCTGCTGGCCCTGGTGATTTTGCTGGCCTGCCTGACCACGGGCGTGGGCCTGGTCAGTGCCTGCGGCGCTTACTTCAGCCAGTTGCTGCCCGTCTCTTACCGCACGGTGGTGATCGTGGTCAGCCTGTTTTCGATGGGCGTGGCCAACCAGGGCCTGGCGCAGTTGATTGCCGTGGCAGTGCCTGCGCTCTACACCATCTACCCCATTGCCATCACCTTGGTGGCGCTGAACCTGTGCGCCGGCCTGTGGCGTCAGCACAGCCTGGTGTTTGCGCCGGTGCTAGCGGTGTCCTTTATTTTTGGCCTGATGGATGGTGCCAAGGCTGCAGGCTTTAGCCAGCTCACCCCAAACTGGGTGCAGCGACTGCCCGGCAGCAGCATGGGCCTGGGCTGGCTGCTGCCGGTACTGGCCGTCTGGGTCGTGATGCTGGTCATTGAGCGCCTGCGCCGCTAGCGCAGCAGCGCAGTGCTGACAAAAATCCCAGCAAAAGCCCCAGCCTCTGGCGGCCTGGATACGCGCCGCCAGGGCGGCAAGCCGCTAAGATTTGCCGCATTTGCTTCTTGCCAACCGGATTGCTGCCATGCCCCACGAACGCCGCCAATTTCAACGCCTGCACTTTGATACGCACGCCCAACTGGTGTGCGCAGGCCACGCCCATACGGTGCAACTGCTCGACATTTCCCTGCAAGGGGCCTTGGTGCACACGCCAGAGCCGACGCACCTGCCCAAAGAGGCACCCTGCCAGCTCATCATCACCTTGGGCGAGGGCTGCCACATTGCCATGGCGGTAGAAGTCGCGCACGTGCAAGCCGACCAGCTGGGGCTGCGCTGCCGCAGCATTGACCTGGACAGCATCACCCACCTGCGCCGCCTGCTGGAGCTGCAACTGGGCGACCCGGCGCTACTGGAGCGCGACCTGTCGCAACTGTGCTCGCTTTAAAGCGCCAGCGTGCGCCATGCTGGCGACCTTTGTGTGTTTGACCTCTCCCCCACTTTCTGCATGCAGCCTCTGATTTTTGCCCACGCCAACAGCTTTGCCGCGTCCACCTACACCTATTTGTTTGCGCAGTTGCGTGCACGCGGCTTTGACGTCCACGCCCTGCCCCGCTTTGGGCACGATGCACGCTACCCCGTCACCGACAACTGGCCCCACTTGGTCGAGCAATTGCACGACTTTGCCCAGCCGCTGGTGGCGCGTTGGGGGCAACCGGCCTACCTGGTGGGCCACTCCCTGGGCGGTTTTGTCAGCTTGATGACCGCAGCCCAGCACCCCAGCCTGGCCCGTGGGGTGTTGCTGCTCGATTCTCCACTGCTAGGCGGCTGGCGGGCTACCTCGGTGATGGCGGCCAAGCGCGCCCATCTGGTGAACACCTTCTCGCCCGGAAAAATCAGCCACAAGCGGCGCAACCGCTGGGCCAGCAGGGAAGAGGCGCTGGCGCACTTTCAAAAAAAACCCAGCTTTGCCCGCTGGCACCCCCAGGTGCTGCGCGACTATGTCGAGCACGGCCTGCAGCCCAACGAGCAAGGGCAGTTGACGCTGTGGTTCACCCGCGAGGAGGAAACCGCCATCTACAACAGCCTGCCGCACAACCTGAGTGCGCTGCTGCGCCAGCACCCGCTGCGCAGCCCGGTAGCCTTTATCGGCGGGCGCCAATCGCACGAAATGCGTCAGGTGGGCATGGAAATGACCGAGCGCGTCACCCGCAGGCGCATCATGCTGCTCGATGGCAGCCACCTATTCCCCATGGAGCAACCCGTCACCACCGCTGCCGCGATTGAGGCGAGCCTGCTCAACCTGGAACACCTGCGCCCCCACGCATAAGCTGTTCAAGGAGCTTTCACTTTTACCCACCCTATCGCAGCCACCGTGCTGGCTATAGTGGCACGCGCCCATGCAACTGCATTACTTGGATTTTGATTACAGCGAGGACGATGCCGGGCACAGCACCTGGGACGCCCTGGCCTGCGTGGCTCCTGCGCGTTGGCCAGCGTTGTGCGCGGAAGTTGCCCAGGTCTTGGCCTGGTGCACGGCCCAAGGCGCTGCAGGCGCTTTGGACGAAGGGGCACTGTGGGATGTGGACGTGCAAGCCAGTGCCGAGCGCGGCCAGGCCAGCACCGCCTTGGCGCCCCCCTGGCAAGCGGGCCAGTGGCACACACCCGCTGCACCAGCAGATGCAGAGCGCGTGTGCATAGCCCTAACCATTAGTACAAACGCTATGTTTTCCCACGTTTTTCGGCAACGCTGGTATCTGGACTAAAGACCCGTTGAAACCCAGAACAAAAAAATTTAATTAATCGGTTGAAATTTCAACAAGAAACTACGGAAGCTGGAAAAAATCAACTCAGTGAAAACCCTGTTTTGCTGAAAATTTAATCAAATTTCGGGGTTTTCATTCCAGCCAAGCAACCACGTCTCCTTAAAATTCCGCGCTGCTACGGGCCAGCCTACCTAGGCGACCGAGCCAGACCCATCCTCTGGCCCATGCCCGCCCCCGCCTTTTCTGGAGACACCATGCAGGCACTGCTCAAACTATCCAAGGCTATTGACGGCCTGAACACCTTCGTGGGTCGGTACGTCATCTGGCTCATCTTGGCTGCCACCGCCATCAGCGGCACCAATGCCGTTATTCGCAAAATTTTTCACTACAGCTCCAATGCCTTTTTGGAAGTGCAGTGGTATTTGTTTGCCGCATCCTTTTTGCTGGCTTCGGGCTACGCCCTGCTGGAAAAAGAGCACGTAAAGGTGGACGTCATCAACTCCCACCTGTCGGTGCGCACCCGCGCCTGGATTGACGTGTTTGGCTTCATTTGCTTCCTGGGCCCGGTGTGCGCAGCCATTTTGTATTTCGGCGTGCCATTTTTCCTGCAGGCCTACCACTCGGGCGAAGTCTCCAGCAACGCCGGGGGCCTGATTCGCTGGCCGGTGTATCTGATGATGCCGCTGGGCTTTGCCCTGCTGGCGCTGCAAGGGCTCTCCGAGCTGATTAAGCGCATTGCCTTCCTGGCGGGCCTGATTGACGACCCCATGGTCAAGCACGTGGAAAAAACCGCCGAAGAAGAGCTGGCTGATGCCATCCGCCAGGCGGAAGAGCAAGCGGCTGCCAAAAAAGCCCAACACGCCTAAGCACCCAGGAGAATTTACGTGGAATTTCTAGCCAACAACCTGGCCCCGATCATGTTCGGGGGCCTGATCTTCTTCCTGCTATTGGGCTTTCCCGTAGCGTTCAGCTTGGGCGCTTGCGGTCTGTTTTTCGCCTTTGTCGGTATTGAACTGGGCGTGCTGCCCGAGGCGCTGCTGCAAGCGCTGCCCCTGCGTATCTACGGCATCATGCAAAACGAGACGCTGCTGGCCATCCCCTTCTTTACCTTGATGGGGTTGATACTAGAGCGCAGCGGCATGGCCGAGGACTTACTGGAGACCGTAGGCCAGCTCTTTGGCCCCATCCGTGGCGGTGTGGCCATTGCCGTGATTTTGGTCGGTGCCATGCTGGCCGCTACCACCGGTGTGGTGGCGGCATCGGTGATCTCCATGGGCCTCATTTCGCTGCCCATCATGCTGCGCTACGGCTACGACCGGCGCATTGCCACCGGGGTGATTGCTGCCTCGGGCACGCTCGCGCAAATCATCCCGCCGTCCTTGGTGCTGATTATTCTGGCCGACCAATTGGGCCGCAGCGTCGGTGACCTGTACAAGGGTGCCTTTATCCCCGGCTTCATGCTGGTGGGCATGTACGCACTGATGATTTTTGCCCTGGCCATTTTCCGCCCCAAGATGGTGCCGGCTCTGCCGCCTGAAGCGCGCAACCTGCGTGACAAAGACGGCTCCAGCGGCCTGCCTTCGCTGCTGGTGCTGACCACCATCTGCGTGGGCCTGTCGATTTTTGCGGGCTACAACATGGAAGCCATCCACACCTGGATCACCGGTGAAGTGGTGGAACACGTGGCCAAGGACGAGACCATCGTCTTCTCGATGTGCTTTGGCGTGACGCTGGCTTTTGTAGCCGCATCGCTCAACCGCCTGTCGGGCCTGCACCTGCTGTCCACCGTGGCTGAAAAAGTCACCTTTGTGCTGATTCCGCCGCTGCTGCTGATCTTCCTGGTGCTGGGCACGATTTTCCTGGGTATCGCCACTCCCACCGAAGGCGGTGCCATGGGCGCCCTGGGCGCGATGATCTTGGCCATCAGCCGCCGCCGCTTGAACTACAAACTGCTGCGCCAGGCGCTGGTGGGCACCACCAAACTGTCGTGCTTTGTGGTGTTCATCCTGATTGGTGCCACCATGTTCAGCCTGACCTTCCAAGGCGCTGACGGCCCGGTGTGGGTGGAGCATCTGCTATCTGACCTGCCTGGTGGCGAGTTGGGCTTCTTGATCCTGGTGAACGTGATGGTCTTCTTCCTGGCGTTCTTCCTGGACTTCTTTGAGCTGTCCTTCATCGTCGTGCCGCTGCTGGCACCGGTGGCCGAGAAGCTGGGCATCGACCTGGTGTGGTTCGGTATTTTGCTGGCCATCAACATGCAGACCTCGTTCATGCACCCGCCGTTTGGTTTTGCCCTGTTCTACCTGCGCTCCATCGCACCGGACAAGGAATACACCGACCGCATCACGCACCAAAAGATTGCCCCAGTCACCACCAACCAGATCTACCTGGGCTCCATCCCCTTTCTGTTCATCCAGCTCGTCATGGTGGGCTTGGTGATTGCTTTCCCGGGCATTGTCTCGGGCGGCCTGGACAAGAAGGTGGAATACGACCTGGACGCCATCCGCGACCAAATGGAAGCCAACATGCCCGAGGCGTTTAACTTTGACGACCCGGTCATGGACGGCGCCCCTGCCGCTGAAGAGGACGATCCGCTCAAAGCCATGCAGGATTCGCTCGAAACAGCTCCGGCAAACTAAACGCGATTGACCGCTCCCCCCCCCAGCCCCTGGCGCAGCGCCCCTGCCCAGGGGCTTTTTCTTGGCCGACAATCAAGCGTTTCATGGCACTATTTTTTGGGGAGCAAAACACCATGCAATTGGCCACCTGGAATGTGAACTCTTTGACCGTGCGCCTGCCCCAGGTGCTGGACTGGCTGGCCACCAACCCGGTGGACGTGCTGGGGCTGCAAGAGCTCAAACTCTCTGACGATAAATTTCCCCACCTGGAACTGGAAGCAGCAGGCTACCAATGCGTCAGCCACGGCCAAAAAACCTATAACGGCGTGGCCCTGCTCACGCGCCAGCCCGTCACCGACGTGGTGCGCAACCTGCCCGACTTCCCCGATCCGCAGGCGCGGGTGATTACCGCCACACTGCCAACGGCGCAAGGGCCGCTGCGCATCATCAACGCCTACTTCGTCAACGGCCAGGCGCCGGGCACGGACAAATTTGCCTACAAGCTCCAGTGGCTGGCCGCGCTCACGGCCTGGGTGCGCAGCCAATTGGCCCAATACCCGCGCCTGGCGCTGATGGGGGACTTCAACGTCACGCCCGACGACCGCGACACCTTTGACCCCGTGGGCCTGGCCGGCACCATCCACCACACGCCCGAAGAACGTGCCCATTTCCAAGAGCTGCTGGGCCTGGGCCTGCACGATAGCTTTCGGCTGTTTGAGCAGGCCGACAAAAGCTTTTCCTGGTGGGACTACCGCATGCTGGGCTTTCAAAAAAACCGGGGCATGCGCATTGACCACATCCTGATCAGCGACGCCCTCCAGCCCCAGGCCAGCGCCTGCCACATCGACCGCACCCCGCGTAAAAACAAGCAGCCCAGCGACCACACGCCGGTGGTGTTGACCTTGGACTCTTAAAAAAGAGAGCTGCCAGCGCTTTATTTATCAATGTTTCAGATATTTTCATACATGAAATTGATGATTTATCAGCGCAAGCAGCTACGCTTTTTAAACATGGCGCTTGCCGCTGCCCTCTTTGTCCACCACGTTCCAGGGGCCAGCCTCAGCCTGGTCGTGCAGGGCAGCAAGCAAGGCACAGCGGGCGTCCCCCGCGCCGCTGCAGCGTTGGTGCAGGGCCTGCAAGGCTTGCTCCAGCGCCTGCAACTCGGCCAGGCGTTGGCGCACGTGGCCCAGGTGGTCGGCCACGGTTTGGGTGGCAGCGCGGCAGTCCTCGGGGCTGTCCCAATGCAGGTCCAGCAGGGTGCGCACTTCGGCCAGCGACATATCCATGGCCCGGCACATCCGGATAAAGCGCAGGCGGTGCAAGTCGGCATCGCTATAACTGCGGTAGGCGTTCTCCTGCCGCGCAGGCGCGGGCAGCAAGCCTTGTTTTTCGTAAAAGCGGATGTTGGCGCTGCTCACCCCCGTGTGCCGGGCAGCTTCGCCAATGCGCCAAAGCGGTGTAAGGGGTGGCTGCGGTAGCTGGGACATGGGGCTTGACCTTAAAGTTACTTTCAGGTTTCCAATCATCGCATGCAAACACCCCACACCGCTTCCTGCGCCCCTTGCCAACATGCACAGCACGCGCATGAGCATGCCCACCATGACCATGACCACCACCCGCATGGCGAAGGCGAACACAACGACGATCACAGCGACCACAGCGACCACGGCCACAGCCATGGCGACCTGCCCACCTGGCCACGCATTGGCGCGGCGCTGGTGCTGGCCCTGGGCGCAGAAGCGGCGCACTGGCTAGCGGCCAGCCACCCGCTTCTGCCCTGGGCCGGCATGGCGCTGGCGGTGCTGGCCATTACCCTGGCAGGCACCGGCATTTACCGCCAGGGCCTGCGCGACGTATGGCGACTGCGCCTGGGCATCCATGCGCTGATGGCCGTCGCCGTTACCGGTGCCTTCATCATTGGCCAATGGCCCGAGGCGGCCATGGTCATGGCCTTGTACGTGGCTGCCGAACGCATTGAAGACCAGGCGATGGACCGCGCGCGCCATGCCATTGGGCAGTTGCTGGCGCTGACCCCCGATACCGCCCAGGTGCGCCAGGTGGATGGCAGCTACCACAGCCAAGCCACCGCTGAAGTGCCCGTCGGTGCCGTAGTACGCATTGGCCCCGGCGAGCGCATTCCCCTGGATGGCCAGATCACCGACGGCCACAGCAGCGTGGATGAAGCGCCGATCACCGGCGAGAGCACGCCGGTGGACAAAGCCCCAGGCAGCACGGTCTGGGCCGGCAGCATCAACCACACCGGCCAATTGATCGTGCAAGTGAGTGCTGACAACCGTAGCAGCCTGCTGGCCCGTATCGTGCAAGCGGTACGCCAAGCCCAGGCGCGTAAAGCGCCCACACAGCGTTTTGTCGACCGCTTTGCCGCCATCTACACCCCTATCGTCATGGTGCTGGCCATCGCCTTGGCGGTGCTGGCCCCGCTGCTGCTGGGCTGGGCCGTGCACGATGCGCTCTACCAGGCGCTGGCCCTGCTGGTGATTGCCTGCCCGTGCGCCTTGGTGCTTTCTACGCCGATTACCTTGGTCAGCAGCCTGGCGGCAGCAGCGCGCCAGGGCATTTTGCTCAAAGGCGGCAGCGCCCTGGAAGCGGCGCGGCGCGTGCGCCAGGTGGCGCTGGACAAGACCGGCACCCTCACCACCGGGCAGCCCAGCCTGCACGCTTGGCAAACGCTGGCGAATATAGATGCAGATACGGATACGGATACGGATACGGATACGGATACCGACGCCAGCACCTGCGCCGCCCTGGCCTGGGCACTGGCCAGCCAATCGGGGCACCCCGTCTCGCAAGCCATTGCCCAGGGGCTGGCTGACACGGCAAGCAGCGCCCCCCCTGTGCAAATCACGCAACTGACCGCCCTGCCCGGGCGCGGCGTGCAGGGGCTGGACGCAACGGGCCGCCCCTTGGTGCTGGCCAACCTGCGCTGGGCGCAAGAAAACCAACTGGCAACACCGGCGCTGGAGGCCGCTGTTGCCGCACAAGCAGCGCTGGGGCGCAGCGTCAGCCTGCTGGCCACGCCCACCCTGGTCTTGGCCTGGTTTGCCGTGGCCGACAGCCTGCGCCCACACGCCCAAGCCGCCATGGCACGGCTGCACGCCCTGGGGGTGAGTACCTGCATGCTCAGTGGCGACCACCCGCAAACCGCCCGCGCCCTGGCGGCCCAGGCCGGTATCACCCAGGCCGAAGGCGGCCTGCTGCCCCAGGACAAGCTGCAGCGCCTGGCCGCCTTGCAGCGCCACGCCTCCACGGCCATGGTGGGCGATGGCATCAACGACGCCCCCGCCCTGGCACAAGCCGACCTGGGCTTTGCCATGGGCGGTGCCCACAGTACCGGCATGGCGATGGAGACGGCCGATGTCGTCCTGGTGCACGACGACCTGCGCCGCATTGCCGACACCCTGCAACTGGCGCGCAGCACCTTTGCCGTGCTGTGGCAAAACATTGCCATGGCCCTGGGCATCAAGCTGGTGTTCTTTGCCCTGGCCGTCACCGGCCACGCCAGTATGTGGCTGGCAGTGCTGGCCGATATGGGGGTGAGCCTGCTGGTCGTGGCCAATGGCCTGCGGCTGCGCCGTTGGCGCTCTGCACCCTGCAAAGCGGGGGAATAAGGCTGCGAAAATTACGGGCTTTCCCGCAGGATTGGCGCGTAAACCTACAATTTCGGCCAATCTTTTTGCGCACACCATGACCAGCACGCCGTCTACCTCCACCCCCATAGCCTCCGCGCCTATCACCACCTCGGCCCCCGAAGCGCCGCCGCACACCCTGCCTGAAGACGGCGCGGCCATCATTACCGGGGTGCTGCTGGTGGCGCTGGGCATTGCGTTTTTCCAGCACACGGGCTTGCTCACGGGTGGGGTGACGGGCCTGGCCTTTGTGCTGCACTACCTCACCCACATCAGCCTGGGGCTGTGGCTGTTTGTGCTCAACCTCCCCTTTTACTGGCTGGCCGTGCGCAAGCTGGGCTGGGCCTTTACCGCCAAGACGTTTTGCGCCGTGGGGCTGCTCTCGCTCATCACCGAGCTGCAGCCGCAGTGGTTTGACTTGAGCGGCATCCACCCCCTGTACGGCGCGGTCACCGGTGGCGTTCTGGTGGGCGTGGGCATGTTGATGATGTTTCGCCACCGCTGCAGCCTGGGCGGCATTGCCGTGGCGGCGCTCTACCTGCAAGAGCGCTACGGCTGGCGTGCCGGGCGGGTGCAAATGGCGCTGGACGTGTGCATCCTCTCCAGCGCCTTCTTGCTGCTGGAGCCTGGGCGGGCCCTATGGTCGGTGCTGGGGGCCTTGGTGCTCAACCAGGTGCTGAGCATGAACCACCGCCCTGGGCGCTATGTGGTGGTGTCGCATTAAGAGCGCTCGGCAATCAATCCGAGGAACTTTTCCCCCTATAGATGCCCTATGCCAGGGTTTGCCCAGCCTTTGCCGGGCCTAGACAGTATTTTGAAAGGCTTGCCATGTCCCTGACCACCCGCCGCCACGCGCTCATGCAACTGACTGCCCTGGCCGCTGCTGCCGCCAGCGCCAGCACCGCCTGGGCGGCTGCCCCGGAAAAACTCCATGTTGAAGTGTGGAAAGACCCGCAATGCGGCTGCTGCCATGACTGGATCAGCCACATGCAGGAGAGCGGCTTTACCGTCACCGCCCACGACACCGGCAACAACGCCGTACGGGCCAAGCTGGGGCTGCCGCAAGAGCTGGGCTCCTGCCACACGGCCCTGGTCGGTGGCTATGTGATTGAGGGGCACGTACCCGCCAGCGACGTGCGCAAGCTTCTGGCGGCCAAACCCCAGGCACTGGGCTTGACGGTGCCCGGGATGGTCATTGGCAGCCCCGGCATGGACGGTGCCGTCTACGAAGGCCGCCAAGACCCCTACGACGTGCTACTGGTCACCAAAAAAATGCTGGGCAGCGGCGTCAATACCAGCGTGTTTACCAGCTACCGCAGTTAATGCGCCCTGGCATTTTTCAGCCAAAATAGCTGCCAGCGCCCAGCCCACGGGCGCTGGCAGCTATTTTTTTATGCTTCACTTTTCCCCTATTTATGGCAGATGAGCTTTTAGCGCATGAGGGCCACATCGCCCGCGTACTCGGCCTGCAGGTGGGCCACTTCACCCACACCGCGCGGCCTACGGGTTGCACCGTCGTGCTGTGCCCAGACGGGGCTGTTGCCGGGGTGGACGTGCGCGGCGCCGCCCCCGGCACGCGCGAGACAGACCTGCTTGCCCCCAGCAACCTGGTGCAGCACATCCACGGCATTACCCTGGCCGGAGGCAGCGCCTGGGGGCTGGACGCCGCCAGCGGCACCGCCCGTTGGCTGGAAGAGCAAGGCGCGGGCCTGGACGTAGGCGTAGGCCGTATCCCCCTGGTACCCGCTGCCGTGCTGTTTGACCTGACGGTGGGCGATGCCCGCATCCGCCCAGATGCAGCCGCCGGCTACGCCGCCTGCCAGGTGGCCAGCCGCCAGCGCCCCGCAGAAGGCAGCGTTGGCGCAGGTGCCGGGGCCCTGGTGGGCAAGGTTTTTGGTGCCGAGCGGGCCATGCAAGGCGGCATTGGCAGCGCCAGCTTCACCGTCGATGGCGTCACGGTGGGGGCCCTGATTGCCTGCAATGCGGTGGGGGACGTCTACCACCCCCACACCGGCCAGTGGCTGGCGGGCTGTCGCAGCCCGGACGGCCAGCGCAGCCACAGCGCCCGCGCTGCGCTGCTGCGCGGCGAAGCGCCCCACCCGGTGCTGGCCGGTAGCAACACCACCATTGGCGTCATTGCCACCGATGCGCAACTGACCAAACCCCAGGCCCAGCGCCTGGCCACGGTGGGGCACGACGGCCTGGCCCGCAGCATCCAGCCCGTACACACCATGAGCGATGGCGACACCCTGTTTGCCCTGGCCACCAGCCAGGCGGGCCGCACCCTGGGCTTGCTGACCCTGTTCACCCTGGCTGCCGAGGCCGTAGCCCTGGCCACCGCCCGCGCCGTGCTGCTGGCGCGCAGCCTACCCATCAACGGAGCCACCCCCGCCCCCAGTTGGGCCGATATGCAGCCGCTGCGCCATGGATAAACCCACCCCTTCCCCCACCGCAGGCGGCGTGCGCCTGGATAAATGGCTGTGGGCCGCCCGTTTTTTTAAAACCCGCAGCCTGGCGGCTGAAGAAATCCACAAAGGCCGGGTGCAGGTCAACGGCAGCCACGCCAAGGCGGCACGCGAGGTGCGCGTGGGCGACGTGATTGCCCTGCGCCAAGGCCATATGCCTAAAACGGTTGCCGTGCTGGGCCTGTCCCACACACGCGGCCCAGCGCCGGTGGCGCAGCAGCTCTACGCCGAAACACCCGAGAGCGTGCAGCAACGCAGCCAACTGGCCGAACAGCGCCGCCTGGCCCCGGAGCCCGCAGCAGCCATTAGCCAGCAGCGCCAAGGCCGCCCCACCAAACGCCAGCGCCGCGAACTCGACCAAGCCCGCGGTGGCTGGGGCGAGCGCTGGAGTGCCTCGTTGGACAATTAAAAAAATAGCTGCTTGCGCTTACTAATCAAGGATTTCAAGGTGTTTTTATCTTGAAATCGTTGCCAGTTAAGCGTTAGCAGCTATGTTTTTTAATCTATTCGCTTTTCTTCGAATTTTTCTACGCTTTTTTCTTTTTCCCAGCCCCTGCCTTGGCGGCGTCCGACCTGGAACGGGGCTGTTTGCTGGCGGCGGTGGTTTTGGTCTTCTTGGCCTGTGCAGGTTGGCCAGCCTTGCTGGACGCAGCAGGTTTGACTACTTGGGCGGCTTGCGCTGCGGGCAGGCTACCGGCGTCGGCTTGTTGCTCCTGCTGTTCTTGGCGCTGCAGCAAGGCGGCAGTGCGCCGCGCGGCGCGGCTGCGCCCTGGGCCGCGCTGGGGAGCAGCGTTGCCTAAGGCTGTTTCAGCCTCATCGCGCACCAGGGCAAAGTCGATGCGCCGGGCATCCAAATCCACCCGGCTGACCTGTACCTGCATGCGTGTGCCAATACCAAAGCGCACGCCAGTGCGCTCGCCACGCAACTCCTGGCGCAGTTCATCAAAGCGATAGTAATCGCCGCCCAGTTCGCTGATGTGGACCAGCCCTTCCACGTACATGGCATCCAGCGTGACGAACAGGCCAAAGCTGGTCACGGCAGAGACGGTGCCGGCAAACTCCTCGCCCAGATAGTCGCGCATGTATTTGCATTTGAGCCAGGCCTGCACGTCGCGGCTGGCCTCGTCGGCGCGGCGCTCGTTGGCGCTGCAGTGCAGGCCCGCAGCTTCCCAGCCCTGCAATTGCGCCTGCCCCAGCCGGGTGCGCGTGGGGGCTGCCGTTTTAGGAGCGACGACACGTTCTGCCAGGCGCTTGGCCAGCTTGGCCTGGGCTTCGCCGGGGGTGGGCAAAGTGGGCAGTTTGTAGGACTTGCCCGCCAAAATGGCCTTGATGACGCGGTGCAGCAGCAAGTCCGGATAGCGACGAATAGGGCTGGTGAAGTGGGTGTAGGCCTCATACGCCAGGCCAAAGTGGCCGGTGTTCTCCGGCGTGTACATGGCCTGCATCATGGAGCGCAGCAGCATGGTGTGCACCTGCAGCGCATCGGGCCGGTCGTGCGTGGCCTTGGCAATGGTTTGGAACTCCATTGCGCTGGGGTGGTCGCTGATGCTGGCAGGAATGGCCAGGGCCTTGAGGTAGGCACGCAGAATTTCGACCTTTTCCAGCGAGGGCTTGTCGTGCACGCGAAACAGCGCCAGCCGCTCGTTGTGCAAGATGAAGTCCGCCGCGCTGACGTTGGCAGCCAGCATGCACTCCTCAATCAAACGGTGCGCCTGGGTACGCGGGCGCGGCACGATTTTTTCAATCCGCCCCGCTTCGTCGCTGACGATTTGCGTCTCCACCGTGTCAAAGTCCACCCCGCCACGGGCTTCGCGGGCTTTGAGCAGGGCGCTATACACCCCGTGCAAATCCAGCAAATGCGGCACCAAGTCGGCCCGCTGCGCGGCCTCCGGCCCCCGGGTATTACTCAAGATGGCAGCCACTTCAGCATAGGTCAGCCGCGCATGGCTGTTCATTACCGCCGGGTAGAACTGGTAGGCGTGCAGCTGCCCCTCTGCCGTAATCAGCATGTCGCACACCAGGCACAGGCGATCGACCTCGGGATTGAGCGAGCACAGACCGTTGCTGAGTTTTTCCGGCAGCATGGGAATCACCCGACGCGGAAAGTACACGCTGGTGGCGCGTTCATAAGCATCCACATCAATGGCGTTGCCGTTTTGCACGTAGTGGCTCACATCGGCAATCGCCACCAGCAAGCGCCAGCCCTTGGCGCGGCCAATTTTTGCGCTTTCACAGTACACGGCATCGTCAAAGTCGCGCGCGTCCTCGCCATCAATCGTCACCAGTGGCACGTCGCGCAAATCAACGCGGCCCTTGCGATCCTTGGCCATCACCTTATCGGGTAGCGCCTCGGCTGCAGCCAGGCAGGCATCCGAGAACACATGCGGCACGCCGTATTTACGCACGGCAATTTCAATTTCCATGCCGGGGTCGTCCACCTCGCCCAGCACTTCCACCACCTTGCCCACGGGCTGGCCGTACAGGGCAGGCGCTTCCGTCAGCTCCACCACCACTACCTGGCCGGCTTTGCCTTCGCCCGGCCCTTGGGGCAGCAACACGTCCTGACCAAAGCGCTTGTCCTCGGGCGCAAGCAGCCAGACCCCGCTTTCCTGCAGCAAGCGGCCAATCAACTGGCGCACCGGGCGCTCGACGATTTCCAGCACATGCCCTTCGGGGCGGCCCTTGCGGTCTTGGCCAATGATGCGCACGCGCACCTTGTCCTGGTGCAGCACGGCACGCATTTCGTTGGGGGATAAAAAGATGTCCGACTGCCCATCCGGACGGAGCACAAAGCCGTGGCCATCGCGGTGGCCTTGCACCTGGCCTTCAATTTCTTTCTGAAATTCGCGGGAACTATTGCGAGAGATGTTTTTTTTAATATACAATTTGAGTCTTTCCTGAAATGCCCAGGTGGCGGAATTGGTAGACGCACTAGTTTCAGGTACTAGCGCTGAGAGGCGTGGAGGTTCGAGTCCTCTCCTGGGCACCAAGTTTAACGACAAGCAACTCTGTCTTGAGCCAATTGACGTTGAAATCAACTTTCAGGGAACAATTTTTACCAACATGTCCATGACATGTGTGGGCCCAGGTGGCGGAATTGGTAGACGCACTAGTTTCAGGTACTAGCGCTGCGAGGCGTGGAGGTTCGAGTCCTCTCCTGGGCACCACAATTTTTTTCGGGTAATTTGCTAGGGTACTTACCACACCCACAAAAACGGCAAATTGCGCACAAGCCCAGGTGGCGGAATTGGTAGACGCACTAGTTTCAGGTACTAGCGCTGCGAGGCGTGGAGGTTCGAGTCCTCTCCTGGGCACCACACATAAGGCCGCTGCATCACTGCAGCGGCATTTTTTTGTATCCCTTGCACACCCGCAAGGAAGCAGTTTTAACGGTACCTTTTCTCAAAAAACTAAAGATACCGTCAAAAGCAACGGCAAATTGCTGAGACACGCAGAGCACTTATATATGCTGCTGAGAATGAAAACCAGTGTGAATCTCAGCATAAGGCCACGCAACGAAAAAAGCCAAAAATTAAGGCCACACAATGAGTTTTCATTGTGTGGCCTTGTGTTGGATGGTGGAGGGGCAGCACCCGGCACCAAACGACTATTGAAGTACGCAATAGAAGCGCTGCGGGCTGCTGCGAACTCGTGCGAACCGGATCGAAAAGGCTGCCGGTACGACCATCGGTCGTGGACGATCAAGCAGGTTTTTCGCCCAGATTGGTCACCGGAAAGAGCGTTCAACCTCGTATGCTTTTCGAGGTCAGTTCAATTCCCGAAACCGGAATCGAACCCGCGTCCGTTGCCACAGCCAATAACACACCCAATTACACCCATTCCTGGGCAAGGTGATCCGCCATACGGCGAATGGTGCCTACATTCACCGCACAAGGTGCGGCGATTGACTTGCGCATGCGGAGATTACAGGTCATAATCTCCGCATGAATAGCGGCGATTACAAATACATCTGGCAGGCCAGCGACTGGCCGAACTGGCGCTTCGACCTGGCAGTGCTTGCCGGCCCGATGGCCGAGGTTAGTCGTGCCCAGGGGCTCTTGATGGGGCGCTTGGCCGACGTCGGCATGGCGCTGCGCGATCAGGCGAGCCTCGCAGCACTCACCGAGGACGTGGTGAAGACCAGCGAGATCGAAGGCGAGCAACTCAACGTCGAATCCGTGCGCTCGTCCATCGCCCGCAGGCTGGGCGTGGACATCGGCGCGCTCGCTCCGGTCGATCGCCACGTCGAGGGCGTGGTCGAGATGGTGCTCGACGCCACCGCGAACTGTCATGCGCTGGTGTCGCGTGAACGTCTCTTCGGCTGGCACGCCGCGCTGTTTCCCACCGGCTACTCCGGCCTTTCCAGGATCAAGGTTGGTGGCTGGCGAGACGATGCCAATGGCCCGATGCAGGTGGTGTCCGGTCCCATCGGCCGCCAGCGTGTGCATTTCGAGGCACCGCCCGCCGATCATCTAGAGTCTGAAACCAGTCGATTCCTGGACTGGCTCAATAGCGCATCAAGCGAACCGCCGCTGCTCAAGGCCGGCCTTGGGCACCTGTGGTTCGTCACCTTGCACCCGTTCGATGACGGCAATGGTCGTATCGCCCGGGCTATTGGCGACCTGCTGCTGGCGCGTGCCGACGGTAGCCCGCAGCGTTTCTACAGTTTGTCGGCGCAGATCCAGCGCGAACGCAAGGCCTACTACGACATCCTGGAGCGGACGCAGAAGCGGTCGATGGACGTCACCGAGTGGCTTACGTGGTTCCTCGACACGCTGCATCGCGCCGTCGACCAGGCACAGCACACGCTCGATGCCGTGCTGACCAAGGCGCGGTTCTGGCAGCGCTGGGCGACTACGCCTTTGAACGAGCGACAGGTGAAGTTGCTGAACAGGCTGCTCGACGGTTTCGAGGGCAAGCTCACCAGCAGCAAGTGGGCGGCCATTGCCAAGTGTTCACCGGACACGGCGCTACGCGATATCAACGATCTGCTGACGCGGGGCGTGCTGCGCAAATCGGATGCGGGTGGACGCAGTACCAGCTACGAGCTGAACGATCTGCCGGAGTAGCTGCGTTCCCAGGAATTGGCTTGGCTCACGCTCGGAACAGCGCCTTCATGGACTCCTGCCAACTCATTCGGAAGGAGACCAAGATGGACGTCGTACACCTCAACCAAAAACAACTGGCCGCCCGCTGGAGCGTCAGCGAGGCCACCCTGGAACGCTGGCGCAGCGCGGGGATCGGCCCCAAGTTCCTGAAGCTCTGTGGGCGGGTACTCTACCGGCAGGCCGACATCGAGGCCTACGAGGAATCGTGCCTGGCGACCTCGACCAAGACGGTCGCGGCGCAGACCAGTGCCGGCTGGTGAGGGTTCCTGCGGGTTCGTGCGGAAAGATTCGAACTCCTGCGGGGTCTGGGTGGGATGGCGCCCCGCACCAAACTGCTATTTGAAAGTACGCAATCGAAGCGCTGCGGGCTGCTGCGAACTCCATCGAAAAGCCTGCTGGATTGTAGACCTGCACACAGGTCTTCCAATCTTGGTTGTCACCGGAAACGGACATCAAACCCATCTGCTTTCCAGCGCCAGTTAAATTCCCAAACACGGAATCGAACCCGCGTCCGCACGGTGGTTCAAACGGTGGGCTCGGCGGCTGCGTCATTGTTGGCGGCGGGGTCGGTGAGCCGCCGAATCGTCAGGGCACAGCGTTGCTCAATCAAGGTATTGATTTGCTCAACCACGACATTGCCAGCAAAACTTTGTCCGGGGTCAAACTGGAGCTTGCGCGCCGTGGCGGGCAGTAGTTTTGTCAGTTTGTCCAAATGCGCCGTTTGGCCTGCGTCAGTTTCCTGGCAGTCTCCAGCCGTACATACGCCAAACGCCTCTGGTCATCCACCGCGTCGCAACTCCCTGACACCCCGGCCCAGCTTGCGGCGCAACAGCGCCCGCAGGGTCACCCCATCCGAGTACCCGACCTGTGCGGCGACTTGGTCGACACTCGCGTTTCCGGTGCGCAAGAGATGGACGGCATGCTCCACGCGCAGGTCCTGGAAATACGACAACGGTGTCTTGCCCAAAACGCTTTGCAGCCGCCGCGCCAAGGTGCGCTCGCTTGTGCCCGCGGCGCTGGCCGCCTCGGCCAGCGAGAACCCCTTCGCGAGCTGACTTCTGGCCCAGCACTCGAAGCGCTCCACCATCGGGTCGGCATGCGCAAGGTGGTCGGGAATCACGAACTCGGCTTGCGAACTGCGTGCCTCGACCAGCAGATAGCGTGCAACCAGGGCCGCCAGCGCCGGACTGCGCCCCCGAATGATGCGCAAGGCCAGGTCGACGTGGGCCAAAGCGGCACCCGCGGTAGTGAAGCGTGTCGAGTTCACGATCATGCGTGACTCGTCCAGCGTGACGTTCGGATAGCGCTGCCGAAACATCGGCCCCAGCCACCATGACGTCGTCGCACGATGCCCATCAAGCAGGCCACTCTCTGCAAGCAAGAAACTACCGGAGCAGGCGGCACCAAGGTGCGCGCCAGCGGTGGACCACTGCTGTAGCGCGGCGACCGCATCGGGCACGTCGGGGCGTGTGAGCCGAGCCGAGAGCGTGTCAGGCATCTTGTCACCAAACGCGGGCACGAGCACGACGTCTGGTTCGGGAACACCACGCGCAGGGACCACGGGGACCGTCAAGCCTTGCGCAGTTCGGATGCGACGCCGCACGCCCACCAGCGTGAGCTCTATGTGCGCGGGAGAAGCAACAACAAGACCAAAGCCAGATCAAGTGGATTTCCGACTTCATCTGGAACATCGCTGACGACCTGCTGCGCGATGTCTACGTGCGCGGCAAGTACCGCGACGTGATCCTGCCCTTCACCGTGCTGCGACGGCTCGACGCCGTGCTCGAAGCCACCAAGGACGCGGTGCTGGAGCGCAAGAAGTTCCTCGACACCCACAAGGTGGCCGAGCAGGACGGCGCGCTGCGCATGGCGGCGGGCCAGGCCTTCTACAACGTTTCGGAGTTCACGCTGGCCAAACTGAAGGCAAGCGCGGCAGGACAGCGTCTGCGCGATGACTTCATTGCGTATCTGGACGGCTTCTCGCCCAACGTGCAGGAAATCCTGACCAAGTTCAATTTCCGCAACCAAATCCAGAAGCTGGTGGATTCCCACGTCCTGGGCTACCTGATCGACAACTTCCTTGACCCCGAGGTCAATCTTGCGCCGCTGCCGGTGAAGGATGCCGACGGCCGCATCAAGCTGCCCGCGCTGGACAACCACGGCATGGGCACGGTGTTCGAGGAGCTGATCCGCCGCTTCAACGAAGAAAACAACGAAGAGGCAGGCGAACACTTCACCCCGCGCGACGTGGTGCAGCTCATGGCCAAACTGCTGTTCCTGCCGGTGGTCGACCGGATCGAGTCCAGCACCTATTCGCTCTACGACGGCTCCTGCGGTACAGGCGGCATGCTCACCGTGGCAGAGGAAGCACTGCACGAACTGGCCGAGCAGCATGGCAAGGAAGTGTCCATCCACCTGTTCGGGCAGGAGATCAGCGACGAAACCTACGCCATCTGCAAGGCCGACCTGCTCTTGAAGGGCGAAGGCGCAGAGGCCGAGAACATCGTCGGCGGCGCGGACAAATCCACCCTGTCCGCCGACCAGTTCCGCAGCCGCGAATTCGACTTCATGATCTCCAACCCGCCCTACGGCAAGAGTTGGAAGACCGATCTGGAGCGCATGGGCGGCAAGAAGGAGTTCAACGACCCGCGCTTCATCGTCAGCCACGCGGGCAACGCCGAGTTCAAGCTCCTCACCCGTTCCAGCGACGGGCAGCTCATGTTCCAGGTGAACAAGCTGCAGAAGATGAAACACAACACGCCGCTGGGCAGCCGCATTGCGCTGGTGCATAACGGCTCGGCGCTGTTCACCGGCGACGCGGGCCAGGGCGAGAGCAACATCCGCCGCTGGGTGCTGGAGAACGACTGGCTCGAAGCCATCATCGCCCTGCCGCTCAACATCTTCTACAACACCGGCATCGCCACCTACATCTGGGTGCTGGCCAACAAGAAGGCCGAAGCGCGCCGTGGGAAGGTGCAGTTGATCGACGCATCCCAGTGGTTCCAGCCGCTGCGCCGCAATCTCGGCAAGAAGAACTGCGAACTGGCTGATGCCGATATTGCCCGCATCCTCGACCTGTATCTGGGCGAGGCTCGGGAAACCGCCCAGTCCAAATGGTTCGACACCCAGGACTTCGGCTACTGGAAGATCACCGTCGAGCGCCCGCTGCGCCTGAAAAGCCAGCTCTCCGACGAACGCATTGAGCCCCTGCGGTTTGCCACCGGCGACGAGGCTCTGCGCGCCGAGATCTACGCCGCCCACGGCGACGCGCTCTATACCGAGTTCGCCAAGCGCAAACCGGTCATCGAGGCGTGGCTGAAAGGCGAGGACGAGAACGAAGACGAAGACAGCGAAGACAGCGACGGCGGCGATGACGGCGAAGCCACCACCACCCGCAAGGCCGTGCCCGCCAAGCGCCGCAAGAAGCTGCTCGATGCTTCAACTTGGCAGCGTGACAAGGGGCTGATGGAGGTGGCGAAGCGGGCGCAGCAGACACTGGGCAGCGCCGTGTTCGACGACCACAATGAATTCCGCTCCCGCTTCGATGCTGCGCTGAAGGCGCAGGGCGACAAGCTCGGCGCGCCGGAGAAGAAGGCCATCTACAAGGCGGTGAGCTGGCGCGACGAAGCCGCACCACCGGTCATCGCCAAGCGCAGCAAGCTCAAGGCGGGTGACTTCTTTGAGCCAGGCTTCGATGGTGCGTACTTGGAGACCGTGGACAAGGATCGCTTCATGGTCGAGTACGAACCCGACAGCGAGCTGCGCGACACCGAGCAGGTGCCGTTGAAGGAGCCGGGCGGCATCGACGCTTTCTTCGCCCGCGAGGTGCTGCCACACGCAGCAGATGCCTGGATTGCCACCGACAAGACCCAGATCGGCTACGAGATTTCGTTTGCCCGCTATTTCTACAAGCCTGCGCCGCTGCGCACACTGGCCGAAATCCGCGCCGACATCCTTGCGCTGGAGCAGCAGAGCGAAGGCTTGCTGCACAAGATCGTGGGAGGCGCGTAATGACGGTGGCGAGCGCGTACCCGACCTACCGACGAACCGATTTGAATTGGTTTGAATGCGTACCTGAGTCGTGGGCCATTCTGCGAACCAAGCAAATGTTCCGCTTGGTCATTGAGAGAGCTCCAGAAAATAACCAGATGGAGTTGCTATCTGTTTACACCCACATTGGCGTCAGGCCGAGAAAAAGTCTTGAGCAACGTGGGAACAAGGCTTCCACCACCGACGGGTACTGGGTGGTAAAAAAGGGAGACATTATTTGCAATAAGCTCCTCGCTTGGATGGGGGCTATTGGCGTCTCCCACTATGAGGGAGTTACCAGCCCGGCCTATGACATTTTGAGGCCACTCAAGTCATGTAACACCGATTACTATCATTTCCTGTTCAGGACGAAAAAATATCTCCAACAGTTCAAATTAAGATCGAGAGGCATCATGGATATGCGCCTCCGTCTGTATTTTGACCAGTTTGGACAAATTCCAATTCCTGTCCCCCCGCGCCCCGAGCAAGACCAGATCGTCGCCTACCTGCGCGCGCAGGACGCGCACATCGCCCGCTTCATCAAGACAAAGCGCGATCTGATCAAGCTGCTCACCGAGCAGAAGCTACGCATCATCGACCACGCCGTCACGCACGGCCTAGATGCATCGGTGACGCTGAAGCCGTCCGGCATCGAATGGCTGGGTGAAGTGCCAGAGCATTGGGAAGTGGCCTTCATCAAGCACATTGCGGATGTGCGCTTCAGCGGGGTGGACAAGCATTCTCACGACCACGAAACACCGGTTCGCCTGTGCAACTACACCGACGTCTACAAGAACGACCGCATCACCGGCGATATGGACTTGATGCGCGCCACAGCGACGGAGGCGGAGATCGCCCGCCTGACGCTGAAAGCGGGTGATGTCATTCTGACCAAGGATTCCGAAACGCCGGACGACATCGGGGTACCCGCCTGGGTGCCGGAGAATTTGCCCGGCGTGGTTTGCGCATATCACCTCGGCCTGCTGCGCCCCGTACCGAATCGCGTGTTGGGCGAGTTCCTGTTTCGCGCCATCGGCTCGGCGCGCACGGCACAGCAGTTCCACGTTCTCGCCACCGGCGTCACACGCTTTGCACTTGGCAAGCACGACGTGAAAAACGCGGTCGTTGCGTTGCCGCCGGTCGAAGAACAGCAATCCATCTGTCGCTGGATCACCAATGAGTGCCAACCGCTGGACGACGCCATCGCCCGCACAGAAGAGGAAATCAAGCTGATCCGCGAATACCGCGACCGCCTGATTGCCGATGTGGTCACGGGGCAAATGGACGTGCGCGGCTGGCTGTATCCGGATGTGGTCGGCATGGAGGACTTGAGCAAGGAATGGCATCGCGAAGTGCGCGATTGCGTCACGCAGTATTCTGACAAGCGCACCAAGTTGTGGTCGTTCGAGGCCAAGCTTCTGATCAACCGGTCGAACGTGCGCGAGTGCTTCTTTCAGGCCGTATCGAACTCGTCGTGGGCCAATTTCGGCTATCTGGTCGCTGCAGAAATCGACGGCACCGATACGCTGAAGGAACTGCGGATGCTGTTTGCCGCCCACGGTATCGGCTTCATCAAGCTGGACGTGGAAAACCCTGCCGACAGTCAGGTGCTGATTCCGACCCGAGAGCGTGACGAGATCGATTGGGACATGGTCAGTCGGCTGGCCAGAGAACCGGGATTTTCTGGAATACGTGAAGCTGGTGAAGCAGTTCTACCAGACCGGCGAGGCGCGCTCGGCGGACTGGGACGTTCCGGATCTGGACGATTGACCGTCTATTCCAGGTGGCCGATGACGTCGAGGCGTTCATCGCCGCGCTGAAACGCACCGAACCAACCGTCGCGCGAGTCGGCGCGGGTGCGGCTTACCAGCAGCGTGAATCCCTCGCAGCCGCGCCCTTTGGAGGTGGCGAAGTCGGTGGTGTCGAATTTTGCCTCGCGCACCAACGTCGTGGCGACCGACTTCATGGCCGATTCGAACAGGTCGAGAAGATGGTCTTGCAGGCTGGCGTCGATGTTACGCGAGGTGACATCGTCGATGACTGCGTGCTTGAATCGGTTAGTCATTGTGAATGCTCCGTGGCGGGTACGGATGTCATGAACGCGCTGTTCCAGATGGAAGCCAAGCGCATTCGGGATGAAACGATCCGGTGTTGCGGAATCGCCAAGCGCTGACTACTTGGTGCCGGATGCCATCTCGCTGACCCACACCTGCAACGCTCTCAGTTTCTCGGCGTTCTTGTGGCAGGTCTGGTAGTTGGCGGCAACGGTTCCTGCGACGGCAGAGAGCGCAATGCCTGCGGAGGCCGCATCAGCATCTCGGGCGGGCTCGGGCAGCTCACCGGCGGCGGCAGCGTCGTGCAGGCGCACAAAGCCACGGTTGATAGAGCAAGCAGCATCGGCTTGAACGGGCACATAGACGGGGACCTCCTTGATGATGGTGTCGCCCTTCTCGCGGACGATGCGCACGCGGAGCAGTTCGGAACGTGCTTGGTGCTCAGGCTTGGCGGCATTGAGCACGCCAAGGAATGCGAATTTGTCGACCTGTGCCAGCAGCGTGAGGGCTGGCAGAGTCGCCGAACTGATCAGGTCAGCGACGTGTTTGCTGTTTTTCTGAGACTTCTTGGCCACTCGATGCTCCTTTGAACATTGCTGAGTGGCCTTCCTTCCGTTGCTGGACTCGCCCTCAGCGTCAGACGACTCTCACGGGATGATTCCCAACTTGATTTTGGTCTTGATGCTGGACAGCCAGTCCTCGCGATACTGCAGGGCTAGAGCATCGAGATTGACCCGGCCAACGCCGGCCTTACGGGCCAAGTCCTCCAGCGAAGTCATGCAGTCAAACCAGCCCAGACCATTCGAGGCCACCAGGGCAGCCTTGTCTGCGGTCGTGACCACGATGACCTGGGACGGCAGCAGCTTATTGGCGAACAGCCAGGCGAAGAGATGCTTTTCGCCATCGTCGAGCGTGCTGCACGATGGATTACTCAACACCAGGGTGGCGAGTTCCTTGCGGGTTGCCTGATGCTGCGCGACAAGCCCTGCCTTCAAGTCAGCGGGTGGCACAGCGACGTGGTGGGGATCGCCCGGATTGCCGGTCAGCGTTTCCTCAACGCATTTCTCAACCGTCTCGATGGCGAAGTGGTTGCAGATGGCCGTCCAGCAACCCGTGCGGAACGATTCGAGGATGACATTGGTGTCCGCGAAGACCCGGATTTTCGGCATACGGCGTTCACCTCACAGCTCGAATGGTGCGGTGAGGTCGTGCTGAGCAAACAGCTCGGTCAACCCGCCAAGTCCAAGGCCCATCGCCTTGGCGGCTTTGCGAGCCGACAGCCGTCCGTTTTCCAGGACCTCGTGAAGCATCTTCACGAAGGTAGGAGAGAACCGTTTGGGAGGGCCTGACACGGACGGCCGCTGCTTCTCCTGCGAGAGGCTCCGCCGTGTGTCGGCACCAATGAGCTTGAGGTTAAACAGTCGCCATGCCAACGTGACGGGAGCGACCCGCAGCAGTGCAGCGACTTCACACAGATGCGCGATGTCATCGAGACGATCCCGGTCGATCAATTTGTCGAGGGAGGCGCGCGGCATCAGCAATGCAGCGGCAAAACTATTCGCCAGTTGCTCGATGCGCTTGCCCTTGTTGCGATCCTCGACGGAGTTGGATTCCCGATGATCCGGCTTCATCGCATCCCAGGTCAGGGCATGAAAGAGCTCGTGCGCCAGATCGAAGAAGCGCCGGGCCTCGCTCTCGTTGCGGTTGATCAGGATGACACCCATCTCCTCGAGGTGGCAGGTCGCGCCCGAGATAGATTGACCATCGTCGGCGTCGACCGTGTCGACGAACAGCACCGGGATGTCCAGTTCGCGCTCGATCTTCTCGATCAGCCCCTCGGCCGGGATGACGCCAAGGTCGAGCTCGGCGACCAGGCTCTCCGCGCGCTCCTGCGCATCCTCATAGGAGGATTGGGCTGATACCCCGGCGCTCACCTGCCGATCATCGACCGGAAACTGTGGGACAAGGTTCACGCGGTGCTGGCCAGGGATGGGCACGCCCGGTCGGTGGAAACCAAGATCCGGTCGCGCACCGACGCCTTGCTGCGTGGCTTGCTGTACGCCCCCTCGGGCGAACGGATGTACCCAACCTACTCACGCAAGAACGGGCGCAAGTACCACTACTACGTGTCCAAGTCGGAAAGCCGATTCGGAGCGCCGGGCAAGAGCTACGAGCGGCTGCCCGCACCGGAGATTGAGGCGGCAGTGGTGGCCCAAATCCGCACGGTGCTGACCAGCCCAGAATCCATCGCATCGGTGGTGCGCCACATCCAGCGCAACGGCGGACAGGTCGATGAAGCCACCACGGTGATGGCGATGGGACGGCTCAACGACGTGTGGGATCAGTTGTTCCCGGTCGAGCGCCATCGCATCGCCAACCTGATGATCGAGCGCATCGACCTCGTCCACGTCGGCGAGGTGCAGGGTATCAAGGTGAAGTGGCGGGAACTGGGGTGGGACGCCCTGATCGGTGAATTCGCCCCGAGAGGGATCGGCGCAGAACTGGTGGAGGTCGAGGCCTGATGGACGACACAATGGAAACCTTCGTGCCACTGACATTCCGCCGCCGGGGCGCGCGGCGCGTGGCCGCCGATGACCGCCACGTCCACGATGTGACGCTGTTGGAGGGGGTGGCACGCGGTTTCTACTGGCAGCACCTCGTGGACACCGGCGAGATGAAGAGTGGCTCGGAGATCGCCCGGGCCGAAGGCTTACACCCCTCGGTCACCAACGAACTGATGCGCCTGAGCCTGCTCGCGCCCGACATCCTCGAGCTGCTGATGACCGGACGGCAGCCGCGCCGGATGAACCTGATTTGGTTCCAGCGCAACCCGCTGCCGGTGGATTGGGAGGCGCAACGCCAGATCGTGAAGCGCTTTGAGGAGGACGCATGAGCAAGAAGCACCGGGGCCGGTTCAAGGGTGATCCAGTCACTTATCAACTGCCGAGTCCGGCTGGCGGAGTACAACTTGAAACCTTCGTGCCCTGGACACTGGTGAAGCGGGGCTTGAAGAAGCAGGTCATCACGCCCTTGGACGCACCACAGGAATTCCTCTCCGAGGCCACCCGGGAGCGGGAAGCCCGGTTCTGCCGGCGCAGGACACCGCGTTGATGCGAGCGCTTGGACTGGCCCACCACTGGCAACGCCTGCTGGACGAGCAGCGGGCAGCATCAGTAGCCGAGATCGCCGAGGCCGAAGGCATGGACGTGACACAGGTGCGCCGGGTCATGCGGCTGACGCTCCTGGCCCCGGAGGTCGTGGAACGGCTGGTGGGCTCGCCCGATGCCGTGCTGGAAAAAGTGATGCGCCGCCCCTGGCACAACAGCTGGGGCGATCAGATGCGGGTGCTCGCGCCACCCGGGTGAGCGCGTCGCGCCCAGCGCCAGCAACCGCCTGCGGGCGGTTTTTTTGTGGCTGCTCGGCACTCGGTCGCCGCCGCTACAGGAGTTGCCAACTGGCTTGGAGACGGGCTACATTGGGCAGGGCTCGAAACGCCGTACCTTCAAGTGGTACCGCAAGGGCATTGAGTTGAAGAAGAAGGGGCGTGCAATCCCCGCCCATGTGCATGGCTGCGAATACCTGACAGAAGTTGCTGATCACCTGGTTCGCTTTGAACTCACACTGCGTGGCAAGGAGCTGACACGCCTTGCTTTAACGTCACCCTTGGCGTAGGATGAACAAGTGGCCAAAAAGCAGCTGGGTCCTTGGATTTGCAAGATGAAGCAAGCGGAGGGTGTGTTGCCGGACGCCAACGGCATCAATCGCCTCTCTGCCGTCATGCAAAACAAGCTGCGCCTTTGGCTTTTGGGTGATACGTTGGCTTTTACTCGTGGTGTTTCCACGGATGCATACCGTGAAGCTCGCAACAAGGTCAAGGCTGCTACTGGGTTGGACATTCAGCTTACACCTAACCCGCAATTGCAAGCAGTCTGCTTTCACAACGATTCGCCAGCTTATTGAGCGCGGATTTGGCTTCAAAACCTATGAAGGTAAGTGGAAGCTTTTGGTGGAAAGTGCCAACAAGAACCTTCACTAGAGCTGGCTTTCTCAATAACATCTGCTGAGCGATCGTTGATGTTGTTGTGAAGCTGTACTGGCTGTGGTTGAGCTTAGGTTCAGCCACAGCCCTTCAATTGGCTAGGTGACCCTCTAAAAATATAAACAAGCTGCTAAGAAACTTTGTTCGCTTCAGGGTAAAACATCGGAAATGTTCGTCTAGAGTCCTTGTCAAAGACTCGTGTGTCAAAAAGTAATCAATCTCATAATTCAAAGACGATGACCAACCAACTATCGGACGTGACAACTGCTTCCAAACGTTTGAAAGCTACATGGAGTGGTTCTGGGGACGAAGTAGTTGTGCTCAGTCACGGTTTTGGTTCCGATCAGACATCGTGGGAGTACATTCGTCCCGTTTTAGATGCAAATTTCCGGGTGCTTTCTTACAACTTGGCTGGCTGTGGCGACCACGGCGAGGCTAGCTATGACTTGCACTTGCACAGCTCGTTGTTTGGATACGCTGATGATCTGTTGGCACTCATTTCCGAGCAGCAAGTGAGCCGAGTGCGTTATGTGGGTCATTCGGTCAGCGGAATGATCGGCATGATTGCAGCAGTAGCACGGCCTGAGTTGTTTGATCGCTTGGTGCTCTTGCAGCCTTCTCCGTGCTACTTGAATGATCCTGCAACGTCTTATGTCGGTGGCTTTGAGCAAAACGACCTGAATGCACTCTACGATGCCATGGCCACCAACTATCAGAGTTGGGCCGCTGGTTTTGTGCCTATGGTCATGGGCTTGGCAGCGCAGGACTCCCTTGCACATTTCAGCGCGACGTTGTTCAAAATTCGACCAGATATCGCACAACACATACTGCGCATGATCTTTCAAAGTGATCACCGCGCTCTTGTGCCTCGTGTGACTACGCACACTCGGTTGATTCATAGTCGCAAGGATGTGGCTGTGCCAGTCGATGTTGCCCACTGGCTGCATGCCCACATACGTGGCAGTGTGTCCGAGGTTTTGGAGCTGGAAGGACACTTGCCTCACATAACGCAACCTGAGATCGTGGCCCCTGCCGTATTGCGTCATCTCTTGGATCGCTGAGAGCTTCTGCCCGTGAAGATGCACACGAATTCACTGACGGCTTTTCTGGAGTTGGCGCGTCAGCTATCTCAAGCAAGCTTGGTGATCGGATTACAGCAACGCGCGGTTGATCAGGTTGTACCGCTGCGTAGCGAGCCTCCTTTGAGCTGGCAGCGCAGCACAGCATGGTCTTGGCGCATTCCTAAAGAACTAAGCAATGAAGCTGGGGCCTTGCAGTTTTTGTGCCCTGCAGACTTACCCAGCATGCTGACGGCTGGTTTGACATTCACCGTGGCTAAAGTCGCTTATCTGAATTGCTTGGATTTTGGAGAACGGGCAAAGGGTGGTGTGCTTTTTGTGTGGGATGCTTCCCAAGCACCCAAAGCGGCAACGCTAAGCAGCAATCCACTATCGCAGCAGCACTTGATCGGATTGCTCAGACCAATCTATGCACGTTTGCTGGATGCTCGGCATCTGGCTGAAGAGATCATTGAGTCTGGTGCGAAGTTTCACGACATCTTCAACAGCGTGCCACAGGGGGTCGTCGTCGTATCAGGTTTGGGTAAATATGCTCAAGTCAATCAAGTCGCCTCAGGGCTGCTCAACATCTCAGCCGGTCATGTTCCACTGGAGACACTTGCGCAAGCCATGCGTGCTGCGCGTACGCGTTGCGATAACGCCGCTGACTTGGAGCCTGTCTACCAGGCACTACAGCACTCTTTAAATGGGCAGGTGACAGCCAATTGGGAGCTAGACGAATGCATCTGGCGAGTAGACACTCGCCCCGTCCTCAATGATGCTCACAATGGTCGAGTTTGGCTTTTCCAAGATGTCACCGCTCAAATTCGACTCGAGCGAATGCTGAGGCGAGAGGCGTCACATGATCCTCTCACTGGGGTGCTGAACCGCCGTGCTTTTTTCGATCTAGCCCAAGCCCACTATCAAGCACAAAACTCCCAAGACAAGGTAGCGTTTGATAGCGATACATCCCAGAACTTGGCGGTGTTGATGTTTGACATCGACTATTTCAAAAAAATCAACGATAGATTTGGTCATCCGGTCGGTGACAAAGTGCTGCGAGAGGTCGCTCGTCGCTCGCAGGCCCAGTTGCGTGAAGGTGATGTGCTGGCGCGCTATGGTGGTGAAGAGTTCATCGTATTGTTACGCCAAGCCAACCAAGGTAGCTCTCGTGCGGTCGCTGAGCGGTTGCGCCTTGCAATGCAATCTCAGCCAGTGCGTGTTGGGGGAAAAGTGATTCAGATCCACATCAGCGTGGGGCTGGCACTGCGGCGCAATAAGAAAGAAATACTAGCTAGCACCATAGAACGAGCGGACAAAAATTTGTACCTCGCCAAACGCGAAGGCCGAAATCGCGTGGTGGACACAATTGACTAAAAAATTGTCAAAATTTTCTAGTTCGGCCATCGCAAAATAGTCCTACAGACAACGCTGCATCCCTTGATGCTCTCTGAAGTGATGGGCGTCCTTGTTCTGTCCAATTTGCTGAGAGTAAGGGGGGGTTGGTTTGAATAAGATCCGTTACTGGCTGCTTCTGAAAATGGCAGAAAGGCCAAGGTTTTTTGCTTTCGGGATCGCGTCCAGCGCCAGCAACCGCCTGCGGGCGGTTTTTTTGTGGCCGCGCAGCGCTCGGTCGCCACCGCTACAGGAGTTGCCAACCACAACCGAGCGTCTCTAAACCCGCTCCAGCAAAGGAAGTGGCCTCGAGAACGCTCGCGTGACCACCAGAGAAAACGGAGAACAGAGAGGCGTCAGCGGGGGCGAAAACGCCGCCTTCGTAGGGGTGGCGCTCGCGAGGCAATGCCCGGAAGCCGCGCCAACACTGGGGGAAACAGACGAAAAAAAACCAACCGAGAACGGTTGGTTTTTTAAATAGTGGTGGTGCTAGGGCGACGCCACGCGGCCTTATACGGCTGCAATGAGTACCAATGAGCTGCGATGCACACCGTTCGGCAGTGATTCTACGCAGATCGCCATTCCTGGGCGGCCTGCTATCGCGTCCAGCCGTTTTTTGCGGATGTGGGTTCAATCCCCAAACGCGGAATCGAACTGGCATCTGGTGGGTTCCGTTCTTTCGTCTAAATATTGCATTGGACGAATAAACGGAACATACTCCCACCCATGCTCGCCGACACCCACACCCAGCGCGTCCTCGATCTGGCCAACCAGAAGGGGCTGCTGCGCGCCAGCGATCTGGACGCCATCGAAGCGCCCCGTGTCGTCCTGACGCGCCTGACCGCCGCTGGCCTGCTGGACAGGGTTGGGCGCGGCCTCTACCGCCTACCCAGCCATCCGGGTTCGGAGCACGAAAGCCTCGCAACGGTGGCGACCAAGGTACCGCAGGCCGTGTTCTGCCTGCTGACCGCGCTCCAGTTCCACGAGTTGACCACCCAGCTTCCCCGGCAGGTCTGGATCGCCATGCCGCGCGGCAGCCACGTCCCGCGCATCGACTACCCGCCGATCAAGATGGTGCAGATGACGGGCGACGTCTACGCCGAGGGCATCGAGACGGTCGAACGCGACGGCGTGAAGCTGCGCGTGTACGGCGTCGCCAAGACCGTGGCGGACTGCTTCAAGCATCGCAACAAGATCGGGCTGGACGTGGCGCTGGAGGCGCTGAAGGACGTGCGCGCCAAGCACCGTGCATCGGCAGACGACCTGTGGCGCTACGCGAAGATCTGCCGCGTCGCCAACATCATGCGTCCGTATCTGGAGGCCGTCGAATGAGTCCAAATCTGGCCGCCTCCGTCCGCGCCCGCCTGCTCAACGTCGCCAAGGCGCAGGCGTCGGACTTCAATCAGGTGCTCGTGCGCTTCGCGCTGGAGCGCATTCTCTACCGCCTGACGCAATCGCCACACGCGGATCGCTTTCTGCTGAAGGGCGCGCTGCTGTTCACGCTCTGGTACGACATGCCGCATCGGGCCACGCGCGACGCTGACCTGCTGGGCTTCGGCGCGAGCGATCTGGAATCGGTGGCGCAGGTCTTCCGCGAGATCGCCGCTGTCGCGGTGGACGATGGCATCGTGTTCGACCCGGCTTCGGTCACCGTCGAGGAAATCCGCAAGGAAGCAGGCTACGGCGGCGTGCGCGTGGTCATTGCGGGCGAGCTGGCGAAGGCGCGCTGCAAGACGCAGATCGACGTCGGCTTCGGCGATGCCGTCACGCCCGGCCCGGTGGATTCGGTCTATCCGGTGCTGCTCGACGACTTGCCCGCACCACGGCTTCGAGCCTACCCAACGTACACGGTCATCGCGGAAAAGCTCCACGCCATCGCCCTGCTGGGCATGACGAACAGCCGCGTGAAGGACTACTTCGACCTGTCGGTGCTGCTGGAGCGCGAAATCCTCGACGCCGATCTGCTGGCCCAGGCAATCAAGGCCACCTTCGAGCGGCGCGGCATGACCGTGCCCGCCGAATTGCCGGTCGGCCTCACGGACGAGTTCGCGCACGATGCGTCGCGGCAGGTGCTGTGGCAGTCGTTCGTCAAGAAGAACGAACTCGATCCCGAACCACTGGCCGCCATCGTGGGTCGGCTGCGGTTGGCCTTGGAACCAGCGTTGAACCGAGCCGCCCGATGATGGCCATCTCGTAGACGCAGCAACCTCGCGTCCATCGCCACGGGCGGTCGCGGCTTCCATGCGGATTTTGCATGGAGACCCCGACGATGCCCCGAAATTGCGCGCACTGCGGCCAAGCCTTTCAGCCCCGCCCACAAGTCCCGAACCAGACCTACTGCTCATCCGCCGAATGCCAACGCGCTCGCAAACTGCGCTGGCAGCAGGACAAGCTCCGCACCGATCCGGATTACCGCGACAACCAGCGTGACGCCCAGCGCGCGTGGTTCGCCCGGCATCCCGGCTACTGGCGCGCCTATCGTGCCGCCAATCCCGATGCGGTGGAACGTGGTCAGAACGGAAGCGCCAATGGCATGGGCAATGGCCTTGCAAAAATGGACGTGTCAATTCTGCCGTCCGGCCTGTACCGGCTGCGGCGAATTCCCGCGCCTTTCCCAGAGGAAGGCGATGCATGGCTGGTCGAGATCACGCCCGTGAGCATCGACTGCGTCTGCAAAAAGGACGTGTGCAAAGAGATGACTTGATCGACGCTTCGGTAGCCGGTCGCTATCGTCGTTCCCAAACGGGTTCTCGAACATTCTGCATGGCAACGATTCCAACCGTGTGCGCAGCTTCCGTCAGGCGGCGACGCAACCATTGAAAGGAATGGCAGACCCGAGAACGTCAACCATCGAAGTGACCGGGTCTATGCAATCGAACGAATCACCTCCAAGCCCAACAGGCTCCGGGCCGGTATACCGCGCCGCGCAATACGTGCGCATGTCCACCGAGCACCAGCAGTACTCGACGGAGAACCAGGGCGACAAAATCCGCGAGTACGCGGCCCGGCGCAACATCGAGATCGTCCGCACCTACGCCGACGAGGGCAAGAGCGGCCTGCGCATCGATGGGCGGCAGGCGCTCCAGCAACTGATTTCCGACGTGCAGGCGGGCAAGGCCGACTTCCAGATCATCCTCGTCTACGACGTGAGCCGCTGGGGCCGGTTTCAGGATGCGGATGAGAGTGCCTATTACGAATACATCTGCCGCCGCGCCGGAATTCAGGTGGCCTACTGTGCCGAGCAGTTCGAGAACGACGGCTCACCCGTGTCCACCATCGTCAAGGGTGTCAAACGCGCGATGGCAGGCGAATACAGCCGGGAATTGTCGGCGAAGGTGTTCGCGGGTCAGTGCCGATTGATCGAACTCGGCTTCCGGCAAGGCGGCCCTGCGGGCTACGGCTTGCGGCGCGTGCTGATCGACCAGTCCGGCTCGGTGAAGGGCGAGCTTTCGCGCGGCGAGCACAAGAGTCTGCAAACCGACCGCGTGATCCTGCAACCCGGCCCCGACGAGGAAGTCGCGGTCGTGAACCAGATCTACCGCTGGTTCGTCGAGGGCAACCTGTTCGAGTCGGAAATCGCCGACCGGCTCAACGCCAAGGGCATTCAGACCGACCTCGGGCGCGACTGGACGCGGGCCACGGTGCGCGAGGTGCTGTCCAACGAAAAATACATTGGCAACAACGTCTACAACCGCCGCTCCTTCAAGCTCAAGAAGGTGCGCGTGGTCAACCAGCCGGAGATGTGGATCAAGAAGGAAGGCGCGTTCGAGGGCATCGTGCCTCCCGACCTGTTCTACACGGCGCAGGGCATCCTGCGCGCACGGGCGCATCGCTACACCGACGAGGAGCTGGTCGAGAAGCTGCGCCGCCTGTTCCAGCAGCACGGCTACCTCTCCGGCCTAATCATCAACGAGGCCGAGGGAATGCCTTCGGCGGCAGCCTACGCGCACCGCTTCGGCAGCCTGATCCGGGCTTATCAGGCCGTGGGCTTCACGCCGGATCGGGACTACCAGTATCTGGAGGTCAATCAGTTCCTGCGCCGCCTGCATCCGGAAATCGTCGGCCAGACGGAGCGGATGATCACCGAGGTCGGCGGCACAGTCGTGCGCGATACGGCGACCGACCTGCTCACCGTCAACCGCGAGTTCACGGTGTCGCTGGTGCTGTCCCGCTGCAACGTGCTCGACGATGGCCGCCGCCGCTGGAAGGTGCGCTTCGACACCAGCCTGACGCCGGATATCACCGTGGCCGTGCGGCTCGACGAAACCAATCAGGCCGCGCTGGACTACTACCTGCTGCCGCGCCTGGACTTCGGCCAGCCCCGCATCCATCTGGCCGAGCACAACAGCATCGAGTTCGAGAGCTACCGCTTCGACAGCCTGGACTACCTCTATGGCATGGCCGAGCGCAGCCGCTTGAGGAGAGTCGCATGACGAAGAAACACCATGCCACCGACTTACAGATGATCCCGGTCGATCAGATCGCCGTGCTCAACCCGCGCGACCGCAATGGCCGGGTGTTCGAGGAGATCGTCGGCAACATCAAGAGCATCGGCCTGAAGAAGCCGGTCACGGTCACGCCGCGTGACGATCTGGAGGACGGCAAACGCTTCCTGCTGATCTGCGGTGAAGGCAGGCTCAAGGCCTTCCGGTCGCTCGGTGAGAAGGAAATCCCGGCGTTGGTCGTCGCGGTCAACGACGAGGACGCCTTCATCATGAGCCTGACCGAGAACATTGCCCGCCGCAAATACAGCGCACTGGAGCTGCTGGTGAGCATCAAGGATTTGAGTGAGCAAGGTTACGACAAGCGCGTCATCGCCCAAAAAATCGGCCTGAGCCTCGATTACATCAAGGGCATTCTGCTCCTCTTCGAGAAAGGTGAAGAGCGCCTGCTGGCAGCCGTGGAGTCCGCGGATTCCGCTCAATGTCGCCATCACCATCGCAGGCGCGAGTGACGAAGAAACCGTGCAGGCCGCGTTGCAGGATGCTTATGAAAGCGGCCAGCACTGCGCGGCGGGCAACTGATGCAGACGCGGCGCGTGCTTCAGCGGCGCAATACCCTGGGCAAGACGCTGAAACACCGGCCTGCGCGCAAAGGCGCAGCAGTCACCACCTCCAGTCTGGTGCGTAACTATCAGAACGAGGTCGAGCGGCAGAAGCTGACCATCAAGAAAGCCGAATTCACGCAGCAGCGTCTGCTGTTCGTGATTGAGGCACTGCGCCAGTTGCTGGCCGACGAGCATTTCTCCAATCTGCTGCGCGCCGAAGGGCTGGATACCTTGCCCAAGCAACTGGCCGAGCGTATCTGGGGTGGAGGTCACGCAGCATGACCCGACCACCGCTGGGTTTCATCCCGGAACCGATCACGTTGGCCTTGGATCGAATTTTGCCGTCGCGCAAACCGCCGGAGGGTTTGCCAACCTCGCGCAAATTCAAGCAGATCATGGCCTCAATGGAGGCTGTTGGATTGATCGAACCCTTGAGCGTGGGCAAGGCCGACAAGTCCACTGGCCAACACATCCTGCTTGACGGTCACATCCGGCTGTTGGCCTTGCAGCAGCTCGGCTACACAGACGCGCCGTGCCTGATCGCCACCGACGACGAAAGCTACACCTACAACAACCGGATTAACCGCATCACGTCCATTCAGGAGCACCAGATGCTCCGGCGTGCGGTGGAGCGCGGCGTCACCCCCGACCGGCTGGCCAAGGCATTGAACGTGGACGTCAGCCAGATTCACAAGAAGGTGAGCCTGCTCGAAGGCATCTGTCCGGAGGCCATCGAGATGCTGAAGGATCAGCATTTTTCCGCGAACCTCGGTGCGGTGCTGCGCAAGATGAAGCCCACGCGGCAGGTCGAGTGCGTGGAACTGATGCTGACCGCCAACAACATGACCGTCGCCTACGCCGAAGCCTTGCTGGCCGCGACACCACCGGCTCTGCTGGTCAGCGAAAAGCGGCCCCGCAAGCTCTCCGGCGTCACGGCGGAACAGATGGTCAAGATGGAGCGCGAAATGGGAAATATCCAGAACCAACTGAAGCTGGTCGAGAAATCCTACGGCCAGGACGTGCTGCTCCTGGTGCTGGCGCGTGGCTACCTCGGCAAGCTGGTCGGCAACAAAGCCGTGCTTCGCTACCTGTCGCAACGCCAGCCGGACGTGCTGACCGAGTTTGAAAACATCGTCCAGACCGTGGCGCTGGACGGCAAATGACGAATGCGCCGGATCGTCGATGACACCACTTCATCTCCCGGAGCATCACCGCAGGACGCCACCGATGACGAGGACGGCGCAACCGTGGTGGGCCATCGCAATGCCCCGGATGCCGATCCTGCCTGCCTCTATGGCCTGATCGGCGATGTCGCCCGCGCGGGCAGCGAAGGCACGGAAACCAACGCTGTCGCCATCGCCGCCAACTTCATGGCCTACCTGTCCTGCGCAGTCGGGCGCGGCGTGTATCTGCCCATCGGCAACACCCGGCACCACGCCCGCCTGTTCTGCCTGCACATCGGGCGTTCGGGCCGTGGCCGCAAGGGCGATGCGGTGTCGCTGGTGCTGCGCATCGATCAGGTGCTGCGCGAGATGAACGAGGCCTTCGCGCCGCAGGTTCATCGCGGCGGCCTGTCCACACGCGAAGGATTGGTGGCGCTGATGCACGACGGCTACCGGCAGGGTCGGCAAGACGTGCCCGCCATCGAGGACAAGCGCCTGTGGGTGGTCGAGTCGGAATTCGCCAACGTGCTGCATCAGGGACGGCGCGACGGCAATACCCTGTCGGCGGCGCTGCGCGACTGTTGGGATGGCGTCGATCTCAAGCCCGCCACCAAATCGAACCGGCTCTACGCCAGCGATCCGCACGTCTGCCTGAGCGGCGCAATCTCGCCCAGCGAACTGATGGGCCTGATGAGCGCGCGCGACCTCACCAACGGCTTCGCCAATCGATTTCTGATGATCTGGGCCGAGCGGTCGCGGATGTTGCCGTTCCCGAAGGAAACGCCGCAGGCCGTGGTAGAGCATCTGGCACGCCGGACGCTGGAAGTGCTGGCCTTCGTCCACGCCGACCGGCACGACGAGCGCGAGCACCTGCGGATGGAGCTATCGCCGCAGGCCCAGTGGCGCTACGCCCAGCTCTACCGGGGCGAGCTGAACAATGGCCTCGGCGACGGCACGGTCGATGCGTTGTTGGAGCGACGCGCCCCGATGCTGCTGCGGCTGGCGATGTTGATGGCGCTGACCGACCTGCAAATCCGGATCGACACCCCGCACATCGACGCGGCGATAGCGTGGATTCGGCACACTACGGCGTCTGTCCGGTTCGTGTTCGTCAGCGCCGCCGAGGAAGCGAAGCTGGCGCAGGTGCTGGAACTGTCGAACCGTGTGTTGGCCTTTCTCCGCGAACGCGGGCAGGCCACGCGCAGCCAGATCAGTGCCGAGTGCTTCCGTGGCAAGGTACCAAAGGCACGGATCGACGCCTGTTTGGAACATCTCCTGTCGGCCACGCCGCCCAAGGTCAGTGTGCAGTGGAGCGAACGCGCCGACGGTGCGCCGGGCGCGCCGCTACGGGTGTACCGGCTGGTGGCGGGGTAACGCGGGGATTTTTTCGCTGATTTCGCCGTGCCGGATCAGCCGCAAGTGCTTGTCACGGCACTAATTTCGCTGATTTCGCTAATTTCGCCTCAAGCGTATGCAACGTCTCCCGTCATCGTGACTGATGCCTGCTCGGCATCTGGTCTGCATGGTCTTTTTATGGGAGAATCGGCAAAACTTGGCAATCGAAATTCAACGTCTGTATAGGAACGGCAATGGCAGAGCCTGAAGGCGACATCCTGACCCTGGACGAGGTCGCGGCCTACCTGAAGGCAGGCAAGCGCACGATCTATCGGCTCGCAGCGAGCGGGGAAATCCCTGCGTTCAAGCTCGGCGGGACGTGGCGCTTCTCGCGCAGCGACATCGAGAGCTGGATCAAGCAGCAATCGGCGAGCAGTCCTGAGCGCGCCGCGAGCAAGGCATCGAACAAGGGGGATCGGAAGTAATGCTGGGCCTGACACTACGAGAAGAATTTCGGGGCAAGCGCCTCAAGGGCACAGCCATTGAGCTGTCCAACGACCAGCACACGGGCGCGACCCAGATTGCAGCCCAACAGTTTCTGGAGATCACCTATCCGACGCACGACCTGCTGAAAGGCATCGAGGCCGTCGGCCCCAGCCAGGGGCGCCCCGTGGTCGTGATCGGCGAACGCGGCCTCGGTAAGTCGCACTTGATGGCCGCGCTCTACCACGCGGTGACCGACCCCGCCTCGACCAGCTCGTGGCTCAATGCATGGTCAACCACGCTGGCCGACGCCAATATCGGCAAGATCGCCCTGCGCGATGGGATGCACGTCATCGGCGAGAGCCTGCATCGGCACCGCTACAAATTCCTGTGGGATGTGCTGTTCGAGAATCACCCCCATGGCACCTACATCAAGGGCAAGTGGGAAGGTCAAGGCACATCCAAGACCGAAATTCCGTCCGACAAGCTCATCATCGAGCTGCTGGAGAACAAGCCGACGATGCTGCTGCTGGACGAATTCCAGACGTGGTACGACGGCCTCACCAACACCAAGCAGTACCCGTGGAAGAACTGGGCGTTCAACTTCATCCAGATTCTTTCGGAGATCGCCAAGGAGCGCCCCGACCTGCTGGTGCTGGTGATCTCGGTGCGCAACGGCGGCAGCGACGCCTACCAGCAGGTGCATCGCGTCAACCCGGTCGCCATCGACTTCAAGGCGGGCGGCAGCGCCGAGCGCATCCAGCAGGATCGCCGCCGGATGCTGTTGCACCGTCTGTTCGACAACCGCTTACAGATCGCCAGCGGCACCATCGACTCGCTGGTTGCACAGCACGTCGCTGAATCCTTCCGGCTGCTCGATGTGCCTTCCGCCGAACAGGAACGCAAGCGCCGTGAATTCACCGAATCGTGGCCCTACGCACCGCACCTGCTACGCCTGCTCGAAGAACAGGTGCTCATCGCCACCGACGCGCAGGAAACGCGCGACCTGATCCGCATCCTCGCCAACCTCTACAAGAGCCGTGGCGAAGCCGTGCCGGTGCTCACCGCCGCCGACTTCCGGCTGGACGATGACACCTCGGGCATCGGCGCGCTGCTCGAAGCGGTTGCCAACCAGCACCATCGCACGCTGCGCGAAAAGGCACAGCAGAACATCATCTCGGTGCAAGAAGCGCGGCACGACTACGCCAGCATTGCGCCACACCTGCAAGAAATCATCGGCGCGCTGTGGCTGCGCTCGATTGCCGTCGGCAACCTCGCCGGTGCGGAGCCCGCCACGCTGCAACTGGACATCACCCGTGGCAAGCCGGTGGACGACAACGCCTTCCAGGTCGAGCTGGCCACCATCGTCGAGAACAGCTTCAACATCCATCAGGACGGCACCAAACTGCTGTTCCGCGAGGAGGAGAACCCGCGCGCCAAGCTCATGGCCTACGCCCGCAACGACAAGCTGTTCGCCGACGGCGCAGATCAGGCGCAGCTCGCCAAGCAGGTGCGTTACGTCATCGGCGGCAGCGACGAGGTTGCCAAAACCTTCCGCGTAATCGCTCTGCCGAAGTCGTGGGTCAATGATCCGTGGACGGCACTCGACGAAGCCGAGCAGCCCGACAAGTGGGATGACCGCCTGCCCATCCTCGTGCTGCCCGAGGAGGTCGACAAGCTCGACGCCACGCTGGGCCGCTGGCTCAAAGACCAGTTGCAAAAGCGCCGCAACACCGTGCGCTTCCTGCTACCGCGCTCGGGCAGTACCAACTCCTTCATGGATCGTGACTTGCTCATCCTCGCCCGCGCCGAAATGAAGGCGCAGGAATGGAGCACGCAGAACCCCGAATACAAGAAGCTGCACAAGGAGTTCGAGAACACCCTGCGCGACAACCTCAAAAGGCGCTTCGATCGCTTCGCTGTGCTGCAACGCTGGAATTTCGCCGATCCCGCGCAGTGCAAATTCAGCGTCGAGCGTCTGGACAAACAAGGTTCGCAGATTCCCGAAGCCATCGAGGAGGCGCTGACTGGCGACCTGTTCGTGCCGGAGGATTTCGAGGATCTGGTGCACGAATACGCCAGCAACAACGAATCGGTCGGCAAGCTGCTGCGCGAGCTGCAAGAGCCGCGCCCCGCCGGGCAGGACTGCATCCCGTGGCTGGGCGAAACAGCGATGAAGGAACGCCTGCTGCGCCTGTGCTCAAAGGGCAAGGTCGCCATCAACGTGCGCGGCATGGAGTACCTGCAAACGAATCCTGGCGAGGACGAGGACACCGCGTGGCGGCGTCTGCGCCCCAAGCTTTCGCTCACGGGTCGCCACCTCGACGACGTGTTCGTGATGCTGCCCTCGGCTGTACCCGCAACGGGTGGCTCTACACCGCCTGCGCCGTCGCCGGGTGGTGTTACGCAAGGTGGTGGTGCTCCCACGCCGGGCGTGCCCGATCCCACACCAGGTGGTTCGCCCGCACCCACACCAGGGTCCACGCCGGGCGGCATCTTCGGCGGCGACGGCGGCACCACCAAGCCGCGTACGGCGCTGTCGAACCCGGCCACATCGCCGCTGAACCTGATCGGCAAGATCGAGGGTTGGGGCATCGGCCCGGCCACCAAGGTCGCGGAGGTGTCCATCAAGGTGTCTGCCGCCACCGGCGCACAGCTCAAGGAACTGCTCAAGAAGCTGCCCGAAGGCATGACCTTCGAGCTGAACCTTGAGAAGGAGGACGACTGATGGCACTGACCTCCAGCGCCTTGCAGGCACTGACCCAAGGCTCCGACGCCGATGCTTGGCGCGTCATCGTTGAGCAAGCCGTCGAGATCGCTCGTAAACCATTGGACGCAGGCAATGCGCCCAGCGAGGTCGTCCGGCGCGACCGCGAGATTGGCGCACTGGATCTGTTCCTCTCCTCCAGCGGCTGGGATTTGTGGCAAGCCTTCGGCGACAGCGTGGAGCGCACCTCGGATCGCTTGGTGCGCTGGTGGGCCGAGCCCTTCAGCGCCAAGGCCGTGTTGATCCTCGACGGCCTTTCCCTGCGCGAGCTGCCGTGGCTGTTGCAGGACGCGAAGGAGCGCGGCTTCACCACGCACGAGGTCGCTGCCTGCGCTTCCGAACTACCCGGAGAAACCGACGAGTTTGCCCACGCGCTCGGTTTCAGCAGCCGCAGCAAGCTCCAGAACAACGGTGGTGGCCTCGCGCACAAGCTGCAAGCCGCCAACACCGAAACCGTGGACTTGCCGTGGAAGGACTGCCAAGCCTTGATCGGCAGCGCGCCGAACCAGATCTTCTGGCACCACTGGCCCGACGCCAAGCTGCACGACATCGCGGGTCAAGGCCAGGGGCTGGAACCGCTCACCAGAGACGTGGCCGAGCAACTGAGCAGCGATGACTTCTGGAGCTTTGTCGAACGCCTCGCCACCGGGCGGCGGCTAGTCATCACCTCCGACCACGGCTACGCGGCCACCGGCTACTTCCCCGATGCCGATGGCGAGGTCGGCCAGTTCCTCAAGCAGACCTTTTCCAGCGGGCGCAACAAGGCAGGCACTGGCCTCACGCAAAACGACTGCGGCCCCTTCGTGCCGCCCGTGGCATTGCAGATCAACAGCCCTCACGGCGCACACCTGTTGGCCTTGGGCCGCAGGAAGTGGCGTAGCCAAGGCGGCTACCCGACGCTCACGCATGGCGGCTTGTCGCTGCTGGAAGTGCTGTCGCCTTGGATTGAGGTAAGCAGATGAGCATATTTTTCGGAGCATGGGCTAATGGCACAAGCTGATTTATTGGTTGATCTGGTCAAAACCGCGACCAGCGGGGATCAGCTTGCCTTTCGCAAAGCGGCTGAAGGGCTGATCCAGGAGGAGAAGCAGAAGGGACACCGGCTGCTTGCGGAGCGGCTTGCCAAGGCATTGCAGCCCAGTGCCCTTCAGACTGCACGCCCGCCGGTTGGCAAGGCCGTGGGCAACAGCCCGCACAAAGACCTGTTCTACGAGATCACGCCTGAGCGCAACCTGGAAAGCCTGGTATTGCCAGAAAAAATCAGGGTGCAGATACAAGAACTGGTGGAGGAGCAACATCGGGCAGAGTTGCTGCACGCCCACAATCTGCGCGCCAGAAACCGCGTCCTGCTCGCTGGCCCGCCAGGCAATGGGAAAACCACCTTGGCAGAGGCGCTGGCATTCGAGCTGATGTACCCGCTCATCGTCATTCGCTACGAAACCTTGGTCGGGAGCTATCTGGGCGAAACCTCCAGCCGGTTGAAGAGCGTGATGGACTACGCCAGAACGCAGCGTTGCGTTTTGTTCTTTGACGAATTTGAAACGCTGGGCAAGGAGCGCGGCGACACCCATGAAACAGGAGAAATAAAGCGCGTCGTCAGTACCTTGCTGATGCAACTGGATGAAATGCCCGACTACGTGGTGGTCGTTGCAGCCAGCAACCACCCGGAGCTGTTGGACAAGGCGGTCTGGCGGCGCTTTCAGTTGCGCATTGAGCTGGCGACTCCAACCCGTGAGCAACTGACGCAATACATCGCCTCCATTGGCGAGCGATGCAGCGTGAAATTCGGCTATGAACCCGAAACGTTGGCGAAGTACCTGCTGGGGCTGAATTTTGCAGAGGTCGAAGAATTTTGTTTGGGTGTCGTTCGTCGTGCCGTGCTCGACATGAAAACGGAAAACGCCCAACAAATTACCAAGCTGAAGCTGGAACAATGGAAAGGCCGCCTGAAGCCAGCCGCAAAAAAGCGCACAGAAGCCGCTGGCGATGTGACTGAAGAGGGGACGAACCGCTGATGGCAACCTCTCTCCCGCTTCTAGTATTTCCGCAGGCAAAAACCATCGCGCCACCCAAAGGAAATGGCTTCCCGACAAGCCAACCCCATGTTCCCGGACATGGAAAGCAGGTGACGCGCCTGGGCGCGCAACTGACCACGCTGCAACAAGACTTCGAGCGCTACAAAGCCAGCGTCAGCGGCTCCGTGGCTGGCTTTGAGCCTGAAACGGTCTTGGTGATTGAGATTGCAGGCAGCGTCAACGAGTTTCGGCAGGCTGTCGAAGCCATTGGCCTGGAGTGGATGGGCGAATGGGATATTGACGACATTCCTCCCGATGAGGATTTTTTCGAGCGCAACACCAAAGGGGAGCGCACGAACAAGGCTGTCAAAGGACGCATGTTCCTCTCGCTCGGCAACGAAGCAGGAATGCGGGAACTTCTCTCGCTGTGGGAGAAGTGGCGAGACAACAAAACGCTGCCAAGCGGCAAAACCAAATGGCGCGATGTGTTCAACCAGACCGTACAAATCCGCCGCTGGGGAATTGAAGAGGCACTGCGCGAGACAGGCATGCTGGATCGCTGGCAGGATTTGATGAACCCCATCGATCCGGCGCAAGCAATCCATTTTCAGATCGAGTTGTTCTATCGCCGATCAGAAGACAGGCGCAGACAGAACGAGCGCGATGTTGCCGCACTGCTGGAAGCGGCTGGTGGCCGGACGCTGGGCGGCTTCATTGATATGCCGGAAATCGCCTTTCACGCGGTGAAGGCTGAACTGCCCGCAGAGCGCATCCAGCAGCTTTTGAACGACCTGGAATCCGAGAGCCACGACACCGACATCCAGCTCTTCAAGTTTCATGGCGTCATGTATTTCCGCCCAACCGGGCAAAGCCTTGCCGTCACGGAAGATGGTGAAGGCGTCGATACGGAAATAGCCGAAGGGGTCGTTGACCTTCCTCCCATCGCGGCCATTCTCGACGGCGTGCCCAATGTGCAGCATCAGGCACTGAAGGGCCGTTTGCTGCTGGACGACCCGGACAATCTTTCGGCGCAGTACCAACCGGGCGAAAGAAAGCACGGCACGGCAATGGCATCTCTGGTGGTGCATGGCGAAATGGCAGGCGGTCAAGCCGAGCCCTTGTCGCGGCTGGTGTACGTGCTGCCCATCATGCAGCCAGACCCTCACTCCATGAGCCGAAGTGAGCACGTCCCCGACGAGGTGTTTTTCGAGGATCGCATCGCACGCGCGGTTCGGCGGATGTTTGAAGGCGAAGGCTCGGTGCCTGCACAGGCTCCCAGCGTTTGTGTCATCAATCTCTCCATTGGCGACCCCGCACGCCCCTTCATTCACACACCCAGCCCTTGGGCAAGACTGCTGGATTGGCTGTCGTGGAAATACCGCGTGCTTTTCTGCGTCAGCGCCGGTAACTACCCTGACGCCATCGACATTGCATTGTCTGGAACGGACTACCTGGCTTTGACCGACCCCCAAAAGGTCGAGCATGTGCTCAAGTGCATTCAGGCCCAGTTGTCCGGGCGGCGCATCCTGTCCCCGGCAGAATCCATCAATGCCATCACGGTCGGCGCAACCCACGCCGACAGCGGCGGCAACTACTACCAAGGGCAGCGTACAGACTTGCTGCCCGGCGCAGCGTTGTTCAGTCCCGCCGCACGGCTTGGGCATGGCTTCCGTCGCTCAGTCAAGCCGGAAATCCTTTTCCCCGGCGGCGACAGTTGTATCGCACACCCGTATTGAATAGCCAAACCTCGTATTCCTTGGATGGCTCACTCGGAGCGCCAGGGCAACAGGTGGCTTGGGACAGCAATCAGGCTGGCGCTTTGTCGCAAACCGTCCATACACGCGGCACCAGCAACGCCACCGCCCTTGCCACGCGCAGTGCGGCACGCATTTATGAAGTGCTGGATGCTCTGCGCGGGGAACACGAAGACAGCATTCCGCAGGAGTTGGTTTCCGTACTCATCAAGGCGCTACTGGTTCATGGTGCCAAGCAGGATGATGACGCCTGCAAGGCCATCACTGCCGCGCTGAAAACGCGAGATAACTCGCGCCAGTTCAAAGAGGTGATGGCGCGCTACCTTGGCTATGGCGCAGTGCAGATCGAACGTGTGCTGGCGTGCACCGAGCAGCGCGGCACGGTACTGGGCTGCGGCGAAATCCGTGAGAACGAAATCCACGAATATCGCCTGCCTCTGCCGCCCGGCCTGTCCAGCAGTCAGGCATGGCGTCGAATGGTGGTGACCTTGGCATGGTTCAGTGCCGTCAATCCCGACCACCGGAATTTCCGCGAGGCCAAACTGGAGCTGTCCCCCGCTAATAACTGGGGCACTTTGCCGCTGAAGCTTGCGCGTCAAGACGGCGATCACAATCAGGTGCTGCGCGGAACGGTGCAGCATGAGGTGCTCGAAGGCACAGACCAAATCGCGGCATTTCAGGACGGCGACAGCATTTTGCTGCACATCGCGTGCAAGAAGGACGCAACGGCACGTCTCGACGACGCCATTCCTTATGGCCTGGCTGTCACCCTGGAGGTGGCCGAAGGCATCCAGATTCCAATTTACGAACAACTGCGCACGCGGCTCCAGCCTCAAGTCGCTGTCGGTGCAGCTGGGGGAACACCTTAAATGGCCACCAAAAAACAACTACTCCAAGAAGCCGTCGCCAAAGCCGTAGGCGCAGGCAAGGCCGTCGCGCTGGAAACGGTGGACTTCAACGACCCGAACCGCCCCAAGACCTGCCTGGAGGTGGATTTCCCCATCCTGCCGGTCAATCAGGTGGCGATCATCGAAGGCAACGCGGGCAAGCCCATCTACCAGATGTCCAAGTGGTGGGCGCGGCGGCGTTCCAGCGTGTTCCGCTCGATGCTGATCGCGGCGGCCACCAAAGCGCCGGACGACCCTTCGCACGCGGCCAAGCTGGTGTGGGACAACTACTATGCCAATCACCAGAAGAAAGGCGCGTTCAAGCACCTGAAGGTGGCGGACATCTTCATGGGTGGCGGCACCACGCTGGTGGAAGGCTCGCGCCTGGGCATGCAGATGGCTGGCAACGACCTCAACCCGGTCGCGTGGTTCGTGGTCAAGCAGGAATTGGCCAATGTCGATCTGGAGCAGGTGAAAAAGCTCCTCGCCGACATCGAGGCTGAGGTCAAGCCGCAGATCATGCCGTACTACTACTGCGACGGCCCGCAGGGTGAAAGAGGCAAATGGACGCATCTGCCCACGGGCAAGGTGATGCCCGCCGACTTCGACCCGCTCGCCATTGCGCGTGACGAGCGCAAGGACTATCGCTACGAAGGCCCGGAGATCATCTACACCTTCTGGGCCAAGCACGGCCCCTGTCAGGTGACGGGCTGCGGCCACCGCACGCCGATCATGACCAGCCCGGTGATGGCGGTGAAAACGCTCACCGTCAAGCATTGGCAACACACCTGCGGCCAATGCGGTGAGGCGTTCGATGTGGAGGAAGAAGCCGCGCGCATGGCCCCTGATGTGCCGTTCGTCGTCGCCCCCACCGAAGCGCCGTATTCCGTGCTCGACCGCAAGAAGGGCGTGATCTGCCCGCACTGCGGCCATACCGCGCTGGTGAATCTGGGCAAGGGCAAGAACAAGAAGGTGGAACTGAGCCTGTTGGTGCATCCGCAATGGCTGGCAGGCGAAGCGAAGCAGGACGCTACGGGCGCGCCCTACGGCGGTTCGGCGCAGGACGACGTGACGGCGACCACGCGATGGGACGCGGCACGCGCCGCGAAGATTCGCCTGCTGGAAGTGCGCGGCGCGCTGCCGGATGAAGTGACCGATCCTGAAACGGGCGTCACCTTTGCGCCCGAGAAAGGCACGGTGCCGAAGAAGTCGCACTACGCCTGCTCGGCCTGCGGCACGGTGCAGGATGTGCTGACCACCATCAAGGCCACGGGCAAGACCGGGCCGATGGCCGCCTACTCGGTGCAGGGCTACGCGCCGAAGCGTGACGAAGCGAGCAAGCCTTACAGTGGTCGTTTCTTCGCTGCTTACGACACGGCGCACGCCAAGCAATACGACGCTGCATTCGCGGAATGGGAAGCGCGTAAAGATGCCGACCTGAAAGACTACTGGCCGCGCTCCGAACTGGCCTATGGCTTCATGACCCACCATCTGCAAGGTGGCGTGCCAAACCACGGTTTCACGCACTGGTGGACGATGTTCAATCCGCGCCAGTTGCTCGTTCACGCACAACTGCTGAAGACCATCGTCGAAGTCGGAAGCTACGACTGGAAGGTGCGCGAGTACGTTCTTGGTGCGTTCCAGCAGTATCTTCGTAATCAAAGCCAATTCACGCTGTGGAACGTGCAAGGCGACAAGCTAGAGCCGCAGTTTGCGAACAACAACTTTCACCCAAAATCCACCGTTGTTGAGAACTGCGTATTCCCTGCGCTTGGGCGTGGCAACTGGGCGTCCTGCGTTGAGGGCATCGTCGAGGGACGCGAATGGGCTGTAGATCCTTGGGAGGCTGCAAGCCTTGAAACCCTCAAGCGACATGCTCCTGCATTGGCAGAGCAGCTTTCGGGCAAGAGCGAGAAGGTCTATCCGGGCGATCCCGTCGGCGAGGTCGGTGTGTTCCAAGGCTCGTCCACCGATCTCACGCACGTCCCCACGTCCAGTCTCGATCTGGTCATCACCGATCCACCCTTCGGCGGCCTGCTGCATTACTCGGAGCTGTCCGATTTTTTCTACGTCTGGCTGCGCCTCGCGCTGAAGGACAAGTACCCCGATTACTTCGGCAAGGACTACACGCCCAAGTCGCTGGAGGCGGTGGCGAACAAGGCACGCGAACCGGAAGACCCGGATGGCTTCTATCAGCGCCTGCTCACGCAGTGCTGGCGCGAGGCACATCGTGCGCTCAAGCCCAGCGGGATTCTGGCCTTCACCTTCCACCACAGCGAGGACGATCCATGGGTGGCGGTGCTGGAGTCGCTGTTCGACGCGGGCTACTACCTTGAAGCGACGTATCCCATCCGCTCCGATGAAACCAAGGGCGATGGCGAGTTCGGCTCCAAAACCATCGAGTACGACATCATCCACGTCTGCCGCAAGCGCACCGAAGAACCCAAGCCGGTGAGCTGGGGCCGGATGCGCCGCGAGGTGATGGCCGACGTGCGTCAGTTGCAAGCCATGCTGGAGAACCACGCCAAGGAAGGTTTGCCTGCCGCCGACATTCAGGTCATCCGGCGCGGCAAGGCGCTGGAATACTTCTCGCGCCACTACGGCAAGGTGTATGTGGACGAAGGTCGCACCATCTCCGTGCGCGACGCGCTGGTCGGCATCAACCAGCTCATCGACGAGGATGCCGACAAGGGCAAGGAAGCACCGCCAGTCAACGCCGAGCCGATCACGCGCCAGTTCCTGCGCACCTTTGGCACTGCGCCTGAGCTGAAGCGCGACCAGTTGCAGAAGTTCCTCAAAGGCTCGATCACCACGCCGGACGAGTTCGTGCAGCGCGGCTGGTGCGCGGAGAAGAACAAGGTGTTCACCCGCACCGATGCGCTGGACTTCGCACGCGAATGGCAAGGCAAGCACCGTCGCAAGCTGACCTCCGACCTGGATCAGGCGCTGGTGCTGATCGGCGCGTGCTTTGACGGCAGCGGCATCAATGCCTCGGACACGCTGAAGAACGAAAACTTCAAGCCGCACGTGGCGCTGAAGCCTTTGCTGGAATGGCTGCACCGCAACGGCCCGGATCAAGCCACGCGCAACGCAGCCTCGCGTGCGGTGTCCATTCACAACGCATGGCAAGCCAGCCAGGCACCCCAGCCCGCGCAGGCATCTTTGTTTGATGACGATGGGGAGTACGGGCAATGAGACAACTGCGCGACTCGGTCTGGCAGGTGCGCGGCACCAGTTGGGTATGGGACGAAGAGGCCCGCAACCAGATCTGCGTGGCCAGCGAGGTGTGGAGCCTGCGCCAGTTTCTGCGCGCCAAAGGGCAATGGCCCGATGACCTGCCCAGCAATGGCGGCAGAACGCTGGTGGTCGCCGGGTTGGATGGCAGCCTCGATCTGCTGACGCCAACGGATGCCGAAGCGTGGCTGGCCGACACCATCAAGCCTGCCGTGCTGTCGTTTCAGGACGAATGGGGAAGCGACGGCGCGTTGGTGTTCTGGCTGCCTGGTGGCCACAACCGCATCAGGGCGAATGCCGCCACCGATGAGGTGAGCTGGCTGTGCCACACGCCCCACGGGCATCAGATCGACCTCGGTCGCATCCTGTGGGGACAAGCCAATGAGTACCCGCAGGAGATTCTGCTGCGTGATGGTGGCAGGCCTGCTGGCCTGTTCCACCTGCGGATTACTTGAGGGCGGCTGAGTGACGGCAGAGATCCAGTTTCACCCCGGCGAGCGCATCACCCACCACGAGTACGGCCAAGGCGTCGTGCTCGACCCGGCGCGCGATGGCTATTTGCGCGCGTTCTTCGGCGTGGGCGAGCGCCGGGTGCCGGTGGCGTCGCTGCGGCGCGAACTCACGCGCACCGAGCGCATCTTGCGCGCCGTGGATGGCGGCGCGGAGCGTTCGCGCAAGGCATGGCTGTCCTACGAGGCGCACGCACTGCCGGTAATGGAAAGCGCCTCGGCGCTGACCTCGGCCAAGATCGACCTGCTGCCGCATCAGGTGGTGCTGACGCACCGCATCGCCACCGCCTCGCCCCGGCGCTACCTGATCGCCGACGAGGTGGGCTTGGGCAAGACCATCGAAACCGCGCTGATCCTGCGCGAGCTGGCCAGCCGGGGCGAATTGACCCGCGCGCTGATGGTGGTGCCTGCGGGCCTCGTGAACAACTGGCACCGCGAGCTGAACGAGGTGTTCAACCTCGATTTCGAGGTGTTCGGCTCCGAAGGTGACATCACCGACCGCAAGACCAATGCCTTTGCCAAGCACGACCGGCTGATCGCCAGCATCGACACGCTGAAGCGCCCGGCGCGTATCAAGCGCCTGCTGGACGCGCCGCGCTGGGATCTGGTGGTGTTCGACGAAGCGCACCACCTCACGGCCTACCGTACCGGCGGCAAGGTGCGCAAGACCGAAAATTACAAGCTGGCCGAAGCGCTGAAAGATCATTCCCGCGACCTTCTGCTGCTGTCGGCCACGCCGCACCAGGGCAATCACTTCCAGTTCTGGATGCTGGCGCAACTGCTGAACCCGACGCTGTTCCGCAGTCCGGAAGAAATGCTGGAAGAACGGCACCGGCTCAACACGGTGATGTTCCGCCGCACCAAGGCCGACGCCTGCCAGCCGGATGGCTCGCCGCTGTTCGCGCGGCGCTGGGTTCACACCGAATCCTTCGTGATGAACCAGGCCGAGCGGCTGTTCTACGAGAAGCTGCGTGAGTACCTGGAGGACGGCTTCGACCTCGCGCGCCGCCAGGGCAACCAAGGGCGTGCGCTGGGCTTCCTGATGGCGATCTTTCAGAAGATCGCTGCGTCGAGCTTTGCCGCCGTGCGCCGTACGCTCAAGCGTCGCCTGCTGATGCTGACGCTGCACGAGGCCTTCCTGCGCGATAAGGAACTGGACATCGAAGGCCGCGAGCGCCTGACCGAGGAAGCGCGCGAGCTGATCCACGAGGAATTTGGCCTGTCCCGCGACAGCGTCGGGCGCAGCGAGGTGGATCGTGTGCTGGCCGACCTGAAGTACCGGCTGGTGAAGAAGCTGGACGAAGAAGCGCTGGAGATGGCCTCCGACCCCTACGCCAGCGAGTATTCGGCCACGCACGCGGAAGAAGCTGCATCGGCTGTGGTGAACCTGCATCTTCCCGAGGAACGCCTGCGTATTGGCGACCTGTTGCGGGTGTTCCCGGCCGAGCGCGAAACCAAGATGCAGAAGCTGCTGGATGGCTTGGGCACGCTGTGGCGGCAGAACCCCAACGAGAAGATCGTGATTTTCGCCACCTATCTCGGCACGGTGGACATGATTGCCCGCGAGATCGAGCAGACCTTCCCCGGCCAGGGCGTTGCCGTGCTGCGCGGCGGCGACCACGGCGCGAAGGTGGCGGCAGAGCGGCGCTTTCGCCAGAAAGATGGCCCGCGCGTACTGGTCTGCACGGCGGCCGGGCGCGAAGGCATCAACCTGCAATTCGCGCGCGTCTTGTTCAATTTCGACCTGCCGTGGAACCCGATGGACATGGAACAGCGCATCGGGCGCATTCATCGCTACGGTCAGCGTGACACCGCGCAGGTTTACAACCTCGTGCTGTCGGACACCATCGAGGGCCGCATCTTCCTGCTGCTGGACGAAAAGCTCACCGAGATCGCCCGCACGGTCGGCAAGGTGGATGACCAGGGCAACGTGGCCGAAGACCTGCGCGCGCAGATTCTTGGGCAGTTGTCGGAGCGGTTGAACTACGACCGGCTGTATCAGGAGGCACTGTCCGACCCGGAATTGAAGCGCACGCAGGTGGAGCTGGAGGCGGCGCTGTCGAACTCCCGCGAGGCGCGGCAGGTGGTGTTTGATCTGTTCCAAGACCTCGACGGCTTCAGCCTCGACGACTACAAGCCTTTCTCGGACGTGTCGTCCAGCCTGGATCGACTGGTGCGCTTCCTCTCGGCGGCGGTCGCGGATCGCCAGCAGAAGCTGGTCAAGGTGGACGATGCGATCTACGACCTCGCCACCGTCGAAGGCACGCGCCGCGCCCGCTTCACCTTGAGCCGCGAAGCCGCGACGAATCAGGACGACCTGCAATTGATGGGCTTGGATCACCCCTTGGTGCAGGAGGAACTGGGCCGCTGGCGCAGCGTGCCACCAGAGGACGTCGGCATCGCCGTGTCCGGCGACGTGGACGAGCCGGTGCTGCTGTCGCTGTGGATGGTTGAAGCATCCGCAGGCAAAGGTGAGCGCCGCGTGGTGGTGCAGCCCATCGCCGTCAAGCAGGACGGCACGCGCGTCCCGGCGGTCGAACGCCTGTGTGAGAAATACCTGCAAGCACCGCCAGCCACGCCGACCTTCCAATCAGAACAGCGGATTGATCTGTTCGCCAGAGCAGTTGAGCCGACCTTGCAGCGGGAACTAAAGCACAAGGGAGCCGCGAACGGCGACGGCAGCTATTCTTCGGAATTGATCGGATATATTGAAATCGCCCCAAGCGGGTAGTTTTTGACTGGAAAGCACCACCCGCACTGCAACGCCACGTGACTACGTGGCTTTCTTCTTCAAAAGGAAATCGTTATGGCTCTCAAATCTAAAGAGTGGTTCTACAAGCAATGTTTGAATGAAATAAAGAACCACACGCCTAATTCTCATATGGCTTGGGTCGTGGTTGAAAAAGGGGTCGGCCAGTCCGACGGTACTCGTGGGCATGTGACGCAAGCGGTGGGGGTGGCACAGCAGTTCTTGGAGGCTCACCCTCAGCATATTGATCGCATCAAGTCAGCCGATCCCACAAAACCTTATGACGTGGCGCATGATGCCATTCTTAGAAACGATCTAACAACTTGGATCGCAAACCAAAATGGTTCTTTCGGGCGTTCTGCCTATGGTTATAGCTACGACTCCTTTAAGAAAAACACGACTGCGACCTTGGGCGGAACGCGCACCGGTGGCGGCGGAGCGGACGACGAGTTCAAGAGAGTAATCAGGTTGATGGCGGAATACCTGTGATGCGAGACTTTTGATAGAGCAAGCAGAGGAAGCGTATGGCCCGCATCGAAAACCACAAATACAGCATCGAGGAAGCCTTCAGGGAGTGCTTCTACATCGTTCCCGACTACCAACGCGAGTACGTCTGGACGGACAAGGAAGTGCATCAACTGCTGGAGGACATCGGCGAACAGATCGATGCGGGCACCACGCGGGAATACTTCATCGGCACGGTGCTGGTTTCGCCAACCGACCAGAAGAACCACTACGAGGTCATCGACGGGCAACAGCGCCTGACCACCTTCTTCCTGCTGTTGTGCGCCCTGAAGCATCTGTTCCAGGGCGAGCCGCAACGCCAGATGATTTCCGGGCTGATCTCGACCAGCTATGTGGACAGCGACGGCGAGGTTCGCACCAACCTGAAGCTGGAGCCGCGTTACGAGAGTGCGGGCGAAGTGATGGCCAAGCTCGTGGAGATGGACGCCGAACCTATGGCCGTGCGCGCAGGCATCCAGGCTGCTGGCATCACGAGCTTTGGCTCGCTGGAGAATCTGGTTAATGCCTACAGCACGCTGTATCGCTACCTGAAGGACAACTACGACGACACGGCCAAGCTGAAGAAGTATTGGGGCTATCTGGCCAACAATGTGGTGTTCATCCAGATCTCCACCGACGTCAGCAGCGCGCTGAAGATTTTCGAGACCATCAACGAGCGCGGCGTGGGCCTGAACCCGATGGACTTGCTCAAGAACCTGCTGTTCACGCAGGTGAAGCAAGCCCAGTTCACTCAGCTCAAGGACGAGTGGAAGAAGATCACCAAGCCGCTGGAGAAGGAAAAGGAAAAGCCGCTGCGCTTCCTGCGCTACTTCCTGATGGCGAACTACGTCATCAAGAACGAGCGCGGCGACGCCGTGGTGCGCGAAGACGAGATCTACGACTGGTTCATCACCAAGGGCAACGCGGCGCTGTGCGATTACGAAGGCAAGCCCTTCGAGTTCGTTCGCAAGGTGATCCGCAACGTCGAGCACTACCTGGCCTTTGCCAACGGGCTGGGCAATGACGGCAAGCCCAGTTTGGCAATGGACAGCCTCAAGCGGCTGGCCGGTGGTGCATTCAGCTTGCACTACGTCTTGCTGCTGGCGGCGGCGAACTTTCCGAAGCATCTGTTTGATCACTTCGTGGCGCAGCTGGAGAGTTTCCTCTTCTACTACATCTTCACCAAGACGCCGACCAAGGATCTGGAGCGCAGCTTCTCGCAATGGGCCGACGAGCTGCGTGCAATAGCCGAGGCCAGCGATCCGGTGAAGCAGAAGGTGCAGCTCAACGCCTTCGTCGCCGACCGCTTCGAAAAGAACATGGCGGGCAAGTCGCAGGAACTGGCCGACGCTCTCAAGCGCTTCACACTGCATTCGATGCAGCAGTACCGCACACGCTACTTGCTCGCGCGACTGACCCAGCACGTCGAGATGGCGTTCAGTGGGTTGAAGGTTCCGGGTAGCTTGGAGCCCTTCACCAAGCTGGAAATCGAGCACATCCTGCCCGACAACCCGAAGGCGGAACTGCGTGCGACGTGGGCGGAGGAGAACCCGAATGCGGTCTACGACGACTACAAGAATCGCCTCGGCAATCTGACTTTGCTGGAGAAGCCGATCAACATCGTCGCGGGCAATGACTTCTACGCGGCCAAGCAGATCGAGTACGGCAAGAGTGGCAACTACCTGACCCGCAGTCTGGTGGCGCTGACCGACGTTGGGCAGAACACATCTATTTCCCGGATCAACGCCAAACTGGCGGCTTTTCCTGCGTGGAATGCCGCATCCATCGAGAAGCGCCATGGGCTGCTCATCACTTTGGCGCAGGAAGTCTGGAAAACGACGACCATCGATGTCTGATCACGGCGTGGGTGGATGGGTTTGCTTTGCCATCCCCATCTCCCCGACCCACACCTGCAACGCCCTCAGTTGCTCGGCGTTCTCGTGGCAGGTCTGGTAGTTGGCGGCGACGGTTCCGGCAACGGCAGAGAGCGCAATGCCTGCGGCGGCCGCATCAGCATCTCGGGCGGGCTCGGGCAACTCACCTGCGGCGGCAGCGTCGTGCAGGCGCACAAAGCCACGGTTGATAGTGCAAGCAGCATCAGCTTGTACGGGCACATAGACAGGAACCTCCTTGATGATGGTGTCGCCCTTCTCGCGGACGACGCGGATACGGTCGACGTACTCGGTGACGACCTTGACGGTGGCTTGCGCCTGTCGCTCGCGGACGGCGGCAGCTTGCAGGGTTTGTTGCTGGACGGCGGCGTCCCACTGCGCCTGAACGTGGCCCGCGCCCTTGATCCAGCCGAAGCCAATCAAGGCGACGGCGAGCAGGATGAGCGCCAACCAGCGGTACGGCCAGGGGACCAGGCTCATGGCGCTCCACCGATGCATTGGCGGTACTCGGCCTGCCGCCGTGTGGCCAGCCCGCCGCACAAGCGCGCGTTGTTGGGCAGCGCGCAGTCCTTGCCCTGGAAGAACCGCCAGCGCAGCAGCTCGGCGCACGCCCCGGCGTAGTCCTCCGCGTTGAGTTTCCTCACCAGCGTGGACTGGCAGAACGCGCGGCTGCCGACGTTGTAGGAAAAACTCACCAGCGCGTCGTACTCGTGCTGGGCCAGCGGCACGGTCACGCATTGCTTGAGCGCACCCTCGAACTGCTGCACATCGGTGAGCGCGCGAGCCAGTGCCTTCGGCGGCGTGGTGGTGTCGCCCAGCTTCACATCCGTCGTGGTGCCGAAGCCGATGGTCGGCACGTCGCCCTTGACCGGAATCACCGCACGGTCGGTGTAGCCCTCGTGCAGCACGATGCCGACCAGCGCGGCGGCAGACAGCGTCAGCGCGGCCACGGTGCGCCGCGTGGTGGGAGATGGTGGAGGCCGGATCATCGGTGCATCTCCGGCTGGGCCACGATACGCGCCACGGTCGCGCCGATGCTGGCGGCGAAGGCCAACAGCACGAACATGCCACGTGGCAACACGTCACCGAAGATCGGCACCACCACTTCCGCCGCCGTGAAGGCAGCGGCCAGCAACGAGAAGCGGATGCTCCAGGCGCGGCGCAGCACGCGCCGCCAGTCATCGAGCAGGCAGATGCGGCAGTTCATTGCGCACCTCCCATCAGCTTGAGCTTGATGGCTGCACCGACCAGCAGCGCGGCCAAGACGCCGGTGGTGATGACCTTCACAGCGGTCTGCCACGCGGTGCGCCGCGCATCGCGCCACGCTTCCAGCAGATCGCGCAGCTCGCGGATGTCCTTGGCAGCGTGGCCGTTTTCTAGCCCGAGATGGGCGAGGCAGCGCTCGGCTCCACGCTCGGCGGCGCGGTCGAGCAGGTCTTCAAAGTCCTCGCGGCGCAGGAGCAGCGTGTCTTCGGGTTTGGTTTCTTCAATCATTGCAGGTCTCCAAAATGCAGAACCCGCCTCGTGGGCGGGTTCGGTGGTTACGGCGGTGAGGTTCAGATGGCGATGCCCGCACTCCAACCTGCGGGCTTGAAAGCCGAGAGCGTGGCTTCGTCCTCGATGTAGCAAAGCCAGCCCACCTTGGGCGGGTGGTATTCCCACGCGCCATTGATGCGCACGGCGATTTGGTGGGTTTTGCCTGCCCACGCGCCGGTGGCGGCGACAGGCACGATGTAGCGGTCGCCGTTGGCCGGGCTGGCCGGTGGCACGGTCAGGTCGCGGTCTTTGACGGACAGGCCCACGGTTGCGCCCAAGCGCTTCAAATTGGCGTCCATGCCGGTGTCCCAGCCGCTTTCGCCCAGCGTCCAGCCGTAGGTGAGTCCAAGATTCGGGTCGGTCGATGACATGCTTATCTCCAGAGGGGTGCGGCTTGCCGGATGCGCCGGACGGCTTCCGGGTCGCCAGTGCGGTGGCTTTGCTGCGGGTGTTGCCGCCAATGCCGCCCGACGATGGGCAGGTGCAGCACACCGCCACGCTTGGCCACCAGCAGGGTCAGCAGCCAGTCGGCGAAGTTGTTGAGATCGGTGGTTTCCGCAAGCGCAGCTTCGACGGCAGACCGGCGCATCACGATCAGGCCGTGGACGTGGCTGGCGCTGTTCGCGTGCTGCCAGCGGCTGTAGGCCAGACGCCGAACCGCGATGTCGCGGCCCGTTTCATCCATCAATGCCTCGTCGGTGTAGGCCATCATGGCCTGTGGGCAGGCGTCGAGTGCATTGGCCAGTTGCGTGAAGGCGCTCGCTTCGTAGAGATCGTCGGGGTCGACGAAGGACACCAACGGCAAGAAGCCCTGCGCGTAGCCAGCGGCACGTGCCTCACCGATGCGGCCCGCGATGCCCAGCGTGATGTGCAACTGGATCGGCGCACCGTCGAGGCTGCCGATGCAGGCCTCGCGCCATTCGGCAGGCTCGTTCAGCGTCAGCAGGTGAACATCAATGCGTGGTTCCATCAGACACCTCCCCAATGCTGTCCCCAGCGCAGGCCGTACCCCGCGCGATCCACGGCGCGTACCTGCGGCTGCCAACTCTCCAGCCCGTCACGCTCGGCGACGATTTCCAGCGTGACGTGATCACCCAGCGCACCGGCATCGGCGGCGCTGGCCACGTCCCAGATAAAACTGCTGCCGGTGATGCCGGTTTCGGTATGCACCAGCGCATCGTTTCGATCCCGGATGCGAACCGTGTAGCTCACGCCCGCTTCCGGGCCGATGTCGCCCGCGTCCTGCTGCACGAGGTAGGCGGTTTGCTGCGTGCGGTCGCGGTGCGCCCACGCGAGGGAGAGATCACCGGCCACCACGGCAGGCTCGACCTGGCCATTGAGGCGAATGCGTCCGGGCGGATACGGCAAGGCTTGCCTGCCAACCAGCACCAGTGGTTGGCCATTGCTGGCCAGCAGCGCATCACCCTGATCGGTGGAGGTGCGCGGGATCGCGCCGACGAACACCGATTCACCCGGCGCACGCTCCGCGCTTTCGGCGGCCAACCATTCGCCGACGCCGATCAGTCGCGTGCCGCTGACGTGCGCCTGTGGCGTGGTGTCGAGCACCCCGCGTGCCAGATCGATGCTCGCGTTTGCCGCGTCGAAGGCCAGCACGGCCACGGCTTCGCGGATGTCACCACCGGCATCGACCAGATAGGCGTAGTCGCCCACAGCCAGTCGTTCCGGCTGGCTGATGGCGGTCACAGGCACGCTGATGGCATCGGTTTCGCTGGCGGGCAAAGCCGCATCCAGCGTGAGCAGCGGCGCGTAGTCCTCGCTGGCAATGCTGGCGATGTCACCTGCGGACGTGCCCGTGGCGAGTTGCCAGTTCAGTTGCCCCGCGCCACCGGCGGCGGCCAGTGCGCCGACGGCGGCATCGGTGTCGGTGAGGTAATCGAGTTCGGCCCGCGACAAGCTGCGCGCCAGTTCCCAGTACGGGATCTCCACCGCCAGCACCAGTGCGGGCGGCAGTGGCTCCAGCGTCGGCTCCTCAATGATGGGCGGCGGCGGAGCGAGCACGACGTTGTCCAGCCCGAACACGTCCTCCATCGCTTCGATGCGCCACTCCAATGCGCCCAGCGTGCCGGTGTCGATGCCGGTCACGCGCACCACCATCTGGTCGATGCCCAGTCGCGGCCAGTTGAGCAGGAACACATCGCCCGGCAGCGGCGCACGTTCCAGTGTGTCGCGCGCCACGGTCAGGCTCATCCGCGCCAAGGGCGAGCCCAAGGCGCGCAGATCGCGCAGTGCCAGCCGTGCGGCCAGCGGCCCGTAGTTGACGCCGGGATAGTCGCGGCGCTGGTTGATCACGCCGCCCTGCAACTGGATGGCGGCGAGGTTTTCCACGGTGACGGTGGTGTCGCCGCCGGTCTGCCAGTCGGTGTAGACCACGGTCAGCTCGTTGGGCAGCTCGCCCCACTGGGCACGCTCGAAGCGTTCCAGCCGCACGATTTCGTCCGGCCCCAGTTGCGGCAGGCTGTCGATCCAGTAGTCGTCGCGCAGCAGTTTCAGCTCGAACGTGCCTTGCTCCGGATCGGTGTAGAGGATGCCGCCGATGTGATCGACGACTTGCCCGATGAAGCTCTCGATGGGTTGCTGGCGCGTCCAGATCAGGTTCAGCCCGAAGCCCTCATCCGACAGGGCCCACGCCACATTCCAGAAACTCCAGCCGATGCTGTCCTGCGGGTAGCCCATGCCCCAATGCGGGTCGGTCAGGCATTGCACGAGGATGTGCGCCGGGTTCATGCCGACGCTGACCTCGCGGCCCTGATCGTCGTTCCACGCGCGCACTTCGGCGTTCCACTCCATCCACGCAGCGTCGTGCCAGCCCGCCGTGAAACGGCGCACGCGCACCGCCCAGGGCTTGATGTAGGGGTTGTTGGCGGCGAACAGGATTTGCCGCGCCACCAGCGACAGCACGCCCCGGAACGCCGGGATGGCGCTGCCGAGGCGCGCCATCAGGTAATCGTTGCGTCCTTGGCTGGGGCCACCGGGCAACACATCGATGGTGCCGACCACGCCGCCTTCACGCTCGTCGCCGCCAAACAGTGTCGGCTTGTTGATGGGCAGGCTGGTGAGGCCGTGCCCGCTGAACAGCGGCCCACGGTCGGCATCGCCCCACGCGGTACGCTCGCCCATCTGAATTTCCTGCACGGCATCGACCGGCCCCTGGCACAGCACCAGATGCAGGCCCATGCGGTAGCGATAGCCGACGGTTTGCTTCTTGCTGCTGCCGCCCATCAGTCGTGCTCCAACCGAATGTGTGCACGCTCGACCACCCGCAACGCCATCGCGTCACCCGTGGCCAGCAAGGTTTCAGCCGCGCAGCCCTCGCGCAAAAAGGTGCGGAAGTCCAGATCGTGACGGGCGAACCAGACGCGCGTGCCGTTCACGCACAGGCCAGCGGCGCGCACGTCGTCGATGGTGACGGTCACATCCGCGCTCACTTCTTGCCGCCTTTCTTGCGGATCGGATCGGCGACCAGATCGCCGTACCAGACCACGTTGGCCCCGCGCAGCAGCACGGTGCCGAATACGACGGGAATCGGTCGACCTTCTTCGGCGGTGGGCGCATCGACGTCGGACAGCGATGCGGGTTTGGGTTCGGGCGGTTTCGGGGCGAGCGCAACCGAAACCAGCGCCGCCACCACGATGACGACGAGGTACCACATGGCGATTTCTCCAAAAGGGTCAGAACACGCCGGTGGAGAACGGGTTCTTGCTCGGGATGGCGGGAAAGCCGCCGTAGTTGTCGAGGTTGTTGAAGCGCGCGGCGCAGGTGGCCGTGCTGTGGTCGCAGCCGACCGTCAGCAGCACTTCGGTGCCCGGTTCGATGACCACCGGATAGAGCAACTCCACACCGCTTCCGTAGTCGCTGAGGATCATGTGCCGCGCGCCATCGGGCGTTTGCAGCCAGCCACCGGCCAGACCGCCGCTGACGCTGCCCGGCACGCCGCCGTCGAGATCGACGCTGCGGCCATAGACCTCGGTGACGAAGGCGCTGCCTGTGATCGGCGATGCGCCGCAGGCGCTGGAGTACAGGACGTGCGAACACTTGCGGCTGTAGAGCCTGCGTAGCCCGATGCGCTTCAAGCTGACCTGCGCCGATTCACAGCGGATGCGTGCCTGATCGTCGGCAATTTCCACCCCCAGCACGCGGCCCATCCAGCGCGTGCCGGACAACCACCAGTAGTCGCCCCAGCTATCACGCTGACCGATGCGCAAGGTGACGGCGGTGGTTTCGCCGGTCAGCGTGGTGGCCAGCAGATGCCGCACCAGTTCGCTGTTCGGTGGCAGCTTCAGTTCCAGCGCCGACTTGGCCGCCTCGGCACCCAGCGCCAGTTCGTTGCGTTCGATGGCAAGACTCTGATAACGATTGCCGTCGAGATCGACGTCGAATTCGTGCGGGGTCAGGAAGAACTGGGCGGTGTTGCTGGAAAAGGCGTACAGCTCCACCTCCTGCAAAGGGTTCTGGCTCATGGTCAGGCAGGCTCGTAGGTGATGCGGTCGTTGCCGCGTGGTTCGGGCAACTGGCGCGCGGTCAGAGTGATTTCCACCAGCGTCGGGCTGTGCCAGTACAGGTCGATGGCGTCGTGGTCGAGGCGGCAGCGGGCAAGGCGAATGATTCGGCTGCCTTCGGGCACCCAGTCGTCGATGCCGGAGCGCAGCACCAGCACTGCATCGCCATCGAGATGGCAGGTGGCCGTCAGGGCGTACTGTCGATAGCCATCCGGATGCACGATCAGGCAGGCGGCGGGGCGATGCCAGAAGGCGGTGATGTCCTCTCCGCGCACCCGGATGAAACCGTCGTCCGGATCGGCATCCGCCGTCACCCACAGGATTGGAGCCAAGCCATCGGGCAGCCAGAAGGCGTTGAGCTGCCCCTGCGTTTCCCACAGGCGCGCGCGCCAGATCTCGATGTCGTCCAGACTGCTTGCCAGATAGCGCCGCTGGAAGGTCGTGGTTGCCCACGGATCGTCGCGGCGCACCCACGCATCGGCGGGCGAGAAATCCTGCCGGGTGATGGTGGCCGAGGCCACTGCGGTCGGATCGTCGCGCCAGTTGCCATCGGGCCACACCGGCAGATCGTCCAGCCACGGATCGTCGAGCAGATCGGCATCGGGCGGCGGTGCCGGTTCGAGCTGGGCCACCACGTTGCCGCCAACCATGCCCGGCACCCATTGGGTGAGATCGGCAGGATCGAGCGCGCGGCCCCATACCAGTGGCAGCACGCTGCTGCCCGGTGGCGCGTGGCGGGCCAAAGGTTCGGTGAGCCACAGGATATCCGGCTCGACCTCACTCAACTGCACCTGCTGCCAGCCGTCAGGCGCGATGAGCAGCGCCCAGATTTCGTCGCCTTGCCAGCCTTGCACACCGTTCCAGTCAAGCAGCAAATCAGCGCTCACGGGCACGAAATATCGCCAGTCGGCATCCTGCACCTCAAGGGCCAGCGCACCGGCTTCGGCGGGCGCGGTCAGCGGCACGGCGTACTGCGGCAGCGGCCACCACGCGCGTTGGCCGAGATGGTCGGCCAGCCAGTCCGCCACCAGCGCATCGCCCGGGCGCGCGTTGCCGACCTGATAGGTCAAGGTGCGGCGCGGCACTTTGCGGCGGGCTTGGCGCGATTCGTTGCCGCTGGTCAGCCGCGTCACGCTGGTCTGCCACGCCAGCCGTTCGACCAGCGGCTCGGCCCAGTCGTGGCGGAAGGCAAACACGCCGCGTTGCGCCTGTGGCCACGGCGCATCGCCAAAGGCATCCATGCCGGTGGCGACGATGGCACTCGATGCCGTGTCCCGGCGCAGCACCTCAACCACGAACACCGGCCCGACCAGCGGCGGCCAGGGCTTGGCCAGCGTTTCCACCAGCCACGTCGCGGCACGATCCGGCGGCCACGGCGCGCTGGCGGTTTCGGCAGCCAGTTCAGCGGCCAGACTGCCTGCACCAGCGCGCGACAGCACCTCGCCTTGAAACTCCGGCAGTTCGCTTCCCGGCACCGGCTGGCTGGACGTCTCCGTCACCAGCCGGGTGATGAGGCGATCCGTCATGCCGATTCCATCCCGAACTCGGCGGCGTTGAAGGCGGCCTCCGTCCACTGCACGTTGCCGTTCGGATTGCGCTCGAACAGCGCGCACTGCCACGCCTGCTGTTCCTGCAGGATCACCTCGGGGCTGACAGCGGTTTGCGCGCCGCTGACCACCAGCGCCTTGACCTTGCCCAGCCCCGCATCGGTCTTGCGCGCGAGCATCGTCAGTTGCACGCCGAACACCGCTGGTGTGGCCATCACCGGCAGCGGCGCGACATCGAAGCTCTGGCGCAGTCCGGCGCTGGGCGCGGTGATATTGGTGGTTTCATCCTCGTCGCTGACCGCTTCCCACGCAGCAGTGCCGGAGGGCGTCACCGTCCACTGGTTCAGGCTGCCATCGGCTTGCGCCTGCAAGGCATCGACGCGCACGTCGCCTAAAAAGGTGTTGTTGATGGTGCCGGTGGTGTCTGCGATGTAGAAGTCATCGACATCGAGGGTCAACGGGCAGGACTGGCCGGGAATCGCGCCGAGGAAGGCGGTGAGCAACTGGCCGCCGCCCTGAATCGTGTTCTGCGCGGTCATCTGGATCGCCAGCACCCCGTTGATGCGCACCGACAGCACGCCGTTGCTGATGCCTTGCGTGACCTGCAACTCGATGTAGTGCCAGCCGCGTGCCGGAGCCGTGGTCACCGAGGTGGTGATCAACTGCTCGTAGCCGTACTGCCAGCGGTAGAGCTTGAGCCGCCCGTCCTCGCCGACCTTCACCAGATGCGCGACCTGCGCGTTGGCATCGCGCACGCCCAGTAGCAAAGGCTCGGTGTAGGTGTTCTCGTAGGGCACAACGCGGATCGACGCGCCGATGATGAGGCTGGTCTTGGTGCTGTCCAGATTCTTGACGTAGCCGCCGCCCGAGCCTTCCGGCAGGCGCAGCGCAAAGGATGACGGACGCCGCCCCTGCACGCGGGTGGCCTGCGGCGACAGGTACGCCGCCTTGCCGCGCGCAAGCCACGGCTCGCCGAAGTCGTCCAGCGCCTGCGGGTCGTAGTGGTCGAAGCCGTCGATGAACAGCAGTGCCATGTGAAGTGCTCCTTGATTCAGCCATTCAGCGCCGAGCGGATGGCCCGCGCGTTGCGCCCGATGATGTTGACGATGACCCGCTCTCCGGCAGGCGTTTGCAGGTGGTCATGGGTGACGCCCGGATCAATGGCGTTGACGATGCGCACCGCCTGATTCATCTGCGGCTGCGCGGGCGGCACCTTCACCTCCGGCACCAACCCACCTGCTGCAAACGCCAGCTCACCGCCACGGAAACGTGGCCCGACCGACAAGCCGTTGAGCGAGTCGAGAAAGGCCACGCCCACTTGCCGCACGGCGGCGGCGCGCACCACGTATTCGCCTGCTGACAGCCGTGCCGGAATCGAGTCCGACGTGGCGTTGCCGGGGCCGGACACCAGACCGCCGCCCGCGAACTTCTTGATGCCGCCCAACAGCGCCATCACCGCCGCGACCATCGCCACCATCGCGGCAATGGCCAGCCCCGGGCCGACGACGGGAATGGACGCCTGCGAGGCGGCTGCACCGGCTCCGGCCTTGGCCGCATCCATCGACACCACGGCGGTGGTTTCAGTGGTTTTCTGGGCCACCTTGGCGGCGCTGGCGGCCACGTCGGCGGTTTGTTCCTGCTGGATGAAGCCGAGCTTCATCGCCAGCATCCGCACCTGCATCGCCATCCACTGCTGGAAAGGTTGGATCACGATCTGTTGCAGGAAGGCGTCGGCCACCTGCTGGAAGATGCTCGCCAAGGCACTGCGCCAGGTCTGCGCGCCGGTGATCATGCCGTTGAGTGCCGAGCCGAAACTCTCGCCGATGCGGTTCCACAGCGGAGCCAGTTCATCGACGGTGAGCCGGGTGCGCTCCAGTTCGTTGCGCCACGCCTGCACACGGATCACCGCGTCCGGGCCGATGGCCTGCGCAGCCTGCTGCATGGTCGGCAGCAGACGTTCCATCTCACTGGCCGATTGCTGCTGCAAGGCGACGATCTGCTGGCGCGCCTGCGCTTTCGGTCAGCAATCCCGCCTGCTGCTGGATGCCGATGGCTTCCTGCGCATTGCGCAGGCGTTCGGTGACTTGCTGCCACTGGACTTCGAGCGCTGCCAGATTGGCTTGCGCGGCTTTGACGTCGATCAGCCTATCCACCAGCGACACGCCATCGGCATCACTTTCAGCGGCAAGGCGTGCGCGCAGATCGCGGTAGCTGCGCGCAATCGCCGCCTGCCGGTCGGCATCGGTGGCGGTGCCGGTGATCTGCGCCAGTTCCTCGCGCGCCTGCGCCAAGGCATCCGCCAGTTCGCGTTCGGCCTGCGCCGCCGCGCGGGCATTGGCCTGCTCGATGTCGCTGCGCCGGTTGTTGAGGACGATCAGCTCGGCTTCGGCCTTGGCGACCTCGGCCTTCGCCTTGAGGCGGGCGGATTCATCCTTGCCCGTATTGACCAGCCGTTGCTGTTCCGCGAGCGATGCCTGCACGCGGCGGATTTCCGCGTCAATCTCCTGCTGCTCGATCCGCGTCTTGGCGGCGTAGTAATCCTTCAGCGAGATCAACCGATCTTCGAGAGCGGCATCCAGCACCCGCGATTGACGCTCCAATGCGTCCTTGAGGAGCTTGAATTCCGCCTCGGCCTGCGCCCGTACCAGGGCCAGTTTGTCGGCCTGCGCGCTCTTGCCGGGAGCGAGTGGCGTCGGCGGTTGTGCGCGACCGAATACGCCCGGCTGCTCTTGCTCAGCCCGGATGCGGCCAGCGATGGCCTGAGCGGCTTCCCCGACGTAGTCGCGCGTCACCGCGTCGCGCACGGTGTCTGCGAGCGCCTCGCCAAAGTCATGCATCTCCTCGAGTCGGCGACCGAGGACGGTGCGTAGCGATGACATGGAGAAATCACCGCTGAACGCGGCGGCTACGTCCTGGCCCAAGGCCTGTGCCAGTGCCCCAATGTCGGAGAAGGCATTGCGGAAGCGTTCGACGAGGAAGGCTGCCGTGATGCCCACGACACTGCCGACCGCGTTGAACGCGCCGATGATGCCATTGACCATCGAGCGGATTGCTGTGCCGATGGTGGTGAGCGCGCTGACCATCACCTCGCGCACGCGGGCCCAGGAAAGATCGTTGACACCGACCAGTTGCCCAAGGGCGTCGACGACCGCAAGAACTTTCTCGACCACCAGTTCCCAGATGGCGACGGCGATCTGTTTGATCGACGCGCTCTTGCCGCCGAACTCGACCACGGCATTGCGTGCCGAATAGAGTGCCCCCGCCAGCAGCGTCACCGTGGTGACGATGAGGCCGATGGGGCCGCCCAGCAATGCCAGCGCCCCGCGCAACAACCCTGCCGCCCGCCCCAGCAGCGTGGTGGACGCAACAGCCTGCGTCACGGCGCTACTGGCGGCGGTCGCTTGCAGTCGGGCCTTCGCCGCGTCGGCGACCAGCGTGCTGGTGGCGAGGCCTTGCGCCCGCGCCTGCGCCAAGGCGGTATCGGCCACGCGCACCCGTGCCAGCGCCTCGGCTTGGAGGGTGCGCAGGTTGGCCAGTCGCGCCGCTGCTTCTGCACGCGCAGCGGCGATGCTGGTAGCGAAGGCACCCGCCATCCGGCCAAAGGCAGCGACCAGTACGACGCCCGCCAGATTGATCAGCAGTTCCAGATGCTTGGCGACGAGCTGGATGGCTTGCGCGAGGCCTGTCGTCAGGCCGGAACTGGCATCGCGCTCGCCGAAAGCGCGCTGGAAGGCGTTCTTCAGGCGAGTGAACGCGCCCGCGACCGTATCGGGCAGGCTCGCATATTCCTCGGTGAGACGTTCGCGCTGATTGAGCAAAGCATCGAGCACTGCCGCCGAGGTGATCTTGCCTTCCTGCGCCAGTGCCCGCAGCGAGCCCAGCGGCACACCCATTCCGTCGGCGATGGCCTGCGCCAGTCGCGGCGTCTGCTCGACGACGGAATTGAATTCCTCACCGCGCAGGTGCCCCGAGGCGAAGGCCTGCCCGAGCTGCATCAGTGCGCCTGCTGCCGCCTCGCTGGATGCGCCGGAGAGCGACACCGCCTGCCCGATGGCATCGGTGGCCGCCAGCACATCCGCCTGCGAACGCCCCAGTGCCTGCACCGATGGCGCTAACCGCGCATAAAGCGTGATGGTTTCCGCCAGTGGTGCGCGGTTGCGCTGGGCGATGTCAAAGAGGGCCGCGTCGGCGCGGTTGAATTCCTCTTGGGAGGTGACGGCGAGCTTGAGGCGGGCCTGCAGGTTCTTGTACTGATCCGCGACCGCCACCAGTTCGCGCACACCCAGTCCGATGCCGATGGCTCCACCAATACGAGACAGGACGGCACCGACCTGACCGGCCTGGTCGCGCAGTTGCGTCAGACTGCCATTGATTGACTGGAAGGCCCGACGCGTCTGATCGACGGCGGTGATGAGGATCTGGGCGCGGTTGTTCGCCATGTCAGGCCTCCTGTCGGGCCGCCCCAAAGGAGGACTGTGCCCCCTCGGGGGACAACGAACGCAGTGAGCGTGGGGGCTGTTTCATCTCAAACCTTGGACATTGCCTTGCGGATGGCCGCCGTCAGGCGGGGAATCTCGACTCGCACCGCACGGTTGAGGTCGAAGCGTTTTTTCAGGATCACGCGCTGCACCAGCACGGCAATGGGAATCTCCTGTCCACGCCGAAGGCGTTTCGCGCCACTGCGCTCGCGCTCGGCACGACGAAACCGGGCCAGCGGGCGGGCGTTCTCGCTGATGTTCTCGGCCATCAAAATCTTCTGGCCGTTTTTCTCGATGAACCACGCGTTGCCGGATCGCATCAGCGCATCGATGACCCGGGCGAAGGCCTTGCGCCCGATGCGTTGGTGTTGCGGCAACAGCGGGATCAGCATCCGTCCCTGAATCGTTCCGCCGCGCTCATGAAGCCCCAGCCACGGCACCTTCGAGCCGAGGTAAAGGGCCGGAAACGCATTGGCTTTGCGGTCGAACACCTTGGCGTGCATCGAGCGCAGGAACTTGGGGCTGGCGGCGCGGAAGCTGGTGCGCATCTCGCCGCGTACTTGTGCGGCCATGTCTTTGCCGCTGTCGCGCATTGCACGGGCAACAGCGGCGTGGATGGCCTTGTGGGTATCGGCTTGCCAGACGTTGAAGCGCCGCCGATCCAGCAAGCCCTCAGCAACCAGATCAATCTTCATCACGCATTCCTTGCTGGAGTTCGGCCTGGAGCTGGCGGATGCCCTCGCGGCTACCCTGGGCGGCGGCGGTCATGACCGCCAAGTGGGTGGTGAGGCGCTCGAATTCGAGACGGCTATCGGCAGCCAGAAAGGCATTCACCTGACACAACGTGTACCCGAGGATGTCCGGGTGACGGTGGCCGCTGCGGATCAGGCGGGCGACGGCGCTATCCCAGGAGGACTGCCAACCGCGTTCGTCAGTGTGCGCAGCGTCGGCGCGAGTCGCTCGGCTGCGCCCTGAATGCTCGGCACGACCTGCGCCACGAAAAAATCCGCATTCACCTCGAACACGGCAGCGACCAGTTGCACCGCATCCTCCAACGACAGGTCGTTGACCCATGCACGTTCGCGCCGCGTGGTGATGGCCAGCAGATCGAGCACGGCGTCACCGTGCCGACCCAGCAGCGCCATCCAGTCCGGGTCGGTGCCGATGTCTTCGGCCAGCGGGCGCACCACGGCCAGCAGCCGTGGCAATTCGCCCAGCCGGATCGGCGTCAGCTCCAGCGCGGTACCGGAGAGCGTCACGACCACCGGTGCCAGTGGAAAGGTTTTGAAGTCATCCATCGCGTCATCCCTCACAGCAGCACCAGACGACCGAACTGACCGAGATCACCGCCGACCGGCTTGGTCAGATCGGCGAGCACTTGGCCCGACAGCTCGAATTTGAGCAGTTCGTCGGTGATGATCGAGAGTTCCTTGGCCGGGTTGATGGCCACGCGGTAGAGGTCGATCACCACCTCGCGGTTGCCGTCGGCAGTGTTGAGTCCCTCGAAGCGAATCCAGCGCTCGGGCAGCGGCTGGGTAAACATTGCCGTGCTCTGGGCTGCGCCATAGGCGTAATCGACGGTGAACGGTTCGGTGTAGGGGCCGCCGGTGGTGGCATCCAGAATCACCAGCGAGCCGTGCTTGGCATTGACGCTGTACTGGCTGGCCGGGAGGGTGTTGGGCGTGGCGTCCGAGTCCTGCACCTGCACTGTGGACACGTTCTGCATCGCCAGCGGGTAGAGGCTGCCGGGCGTGACCGGGTTGGGCAGCAGCTCGCCGGTGACGGTGCCGGGAGTGATCGTGGTCGTGGTGCCGTAGAGCGCCAGCGCCAAGTTGGTGGCGATCAGTTCTTCCAGCGTGCAGGCGAATTCGCCTTTTTTGGTCTTGATGAGTTGCAGGTCGGTCAGACGCTGGCCCGACTGCGCTTCCTGATGCTCGATGGTGTCCACCGACAGCGACACCTTCAGCTCGGGCACGTTGCCGACGAAGGTGAGGCCTGCCGGGTTGCCGAGGTCATCGCGCGCGCCGATGTAGACGCGGCCTTGTCCAGAGAAATAAGCCATGTTCAGTCTCCTTGGGAAATGTTGGCGGTGCCGGACGTGGCCTCACGGCGGCTGGGTTTGAGGTCGGTGGCAGGCGTCGCCGCCTTGGCCACGCCCTGCGCGATCAGCCAGCGGGCGCTGGCATCAGCAAGGTCGAGGCGTTCATCCACCTCGCGGCGCTGGCCTGCGTGGGTGTGGGGTTTGAGCAGTTCGATGTGCATTGGGGGTTCATCCTGTTTGGGTAAGGTCGATGGCGTGGGTGCGGTAGCGGATTTCGTAACGGGCAGGCAGCGCAACGGCTCCGGCATCGGCGTCGTCGAACTCCCATTCGCAGTCGATCTCGCGCACGGCGATGGCAAGGCCGCCCAGATTCGGGTCGGCCAGCAAGGCTGCGTGGGCCGCGACCAGCGCCTGATCGGCCACGTCGAAGGCATCCGCGCCGCGTGCCACCACGGCAAGCCGGACGATCAGCAGCCGGTCGACGAGGTGGTTGGCGTGGGCGGTGATGCTGTCGCCATCGACGAACAGCAGCAGGGCCGGACTGGCCTCGCGGGCGACCGGCACGGCAGGCATCCGCAGCACCGGGATCGGTGCAATCGCAGATGACAGGCGCGCGACGGCCTCCCGCAAGACGCGCTCGCGGACAGAGTTCATATCGGTAACCTCAGAGTTGGGAGAGCGAGGCGCGACGCTCGGTGCCGTCGCCGATGGCGCGCACGTCGCGCACCTGATAGCTGTTGCCTGCCACCTCGACCGTGTCCCCGACAGCCAGCGTGAGCCACGCAGCCGGGTAGTCGATCTGGTAGTCCCGCGACAGCGCGAAGCCATCGAGCACGGTTTCGTCCGGCGCGCGGAAGGCGCAATGCACGGTGACACCGGCGAAGAACACCGGCGTCAGCAGTCCGGCATTGCGCGCCGCTTCGTACAGCATGACGACGTCCACGGTCGGATCAGGCCGACGTCAGCTTGATGAGCACGCCCGGGCGGTGGCACATCGGCAGCGGGTTCGATTGCGTGTGCAGATCGGTGCCCCGGTCGAACTTGCGCGGCTCCTGCTTGGCGTACAGCGGCTGGCCGAGGGTGTTCACCGTTTCGTTGAAGTCAGCAGGCGCGAAGTACGTTGCGAAGGTGTCCACCGTGCCAACCGGGAAGGCATGGGCTTCCCCGGCAGCAATGAAGCGGCGCGCACCCAGTGTGCCGTCGGCCTGCACGAAGGAGGCTTGGCCACGGTACTCCTCGAAGGTGATGCCGCTGTAGCTGAAGCCCGAGCGCATATCGTTGATCAGCACCGCGCCCTGCTGCCAGTTCTGGTAAGCGGTCTTGACCTCCTTGTGGGTGGTCAGTGCGCGGAAGAATTCCGGCGAGCACAGCACGTGAAGGCCCGTGGAGAACTCGCCCGCCAGACCATCTTCCATCAGACCCAGCAGTTCGAGACATGCGCCCTTGAGCTGGCCGTTGTCGGTGGCGGTGGAAAACTCGAACGGCACGCTCTGCGCCGTGATGTCGAACTCGTCGAACAGATCGACCAGCGTGCTGCCGTCGGCGTCGAGAATCTCGCCCTTGAGCGCGCCCATGCGCAGGTGCTCCAGGGTGATCGCATGCTTGTTGCGCATCGTCTCCAGATGACGGGCCATGACACCGCCGATGGCTTCCATTTCGGTTTCTGAGCCGAAGGCGCGCAGGCCTTGCACCTCTTCGGGCAGCACCACGTCGTCGTGCGGGATGTGTGGGATCACGAAGGAGCGCAGCTTGCGCTGGCCCCGTTCACCGACCGTACCGGGCGAACCGGGCGTACGGGTGGGCAAGAGGTTCAAGCGACCGGCGAACTCCTCGACGATGATCTGCCGGGTGCGCACCGGCTTGGCCGGAAACAGGTTCAGTTGCTCCAGCCGCCCGTAACGGTTGGGCAGCAGGTTGATGGCGGCGGTGAGGCTGGCCATCGAGAAGCCGGGGTTTTCAAAGGGGTTCTGCATTTGGGATCTCCAAGAATGACGAAACCCGCCAGCGGCGGGTTTTCGGGGGAGTGAAACGGCGTATCAGGACGGGGTCAGGCGCTGTCGCGCACCAGCACGCCCAAGAAGGTCAGCTGGGCGATGGCGGCAGCTTTCTGCGCGGCGCTGATGCCGGTCGGCCAGACCAGTGCGCCGCGCGCGACGATGGCGTGGCGCGCGATCACCAGCGCGTCGTCGCGGTCGATCAGCGTGGCATCCACATCGCCTGCCAGGACGCCGATGGCGATTTCGCTGCCGTCGGTGGCGTCCGGGTCGAAGGACTTGAGTTTGCTGCTGGTGGTGTCGCGTCCGACTACGGTGCCCAGAGCGAGCTTTTGCCCGGCGGCGACGGTATCGGTTTCGCGCGAGTAGAGATTCGGCGCTTCGTACTTGAGCAGGTCACCCAGCGTCTGCGGTTGTGCAATGGCGGTCATGGCTTACTCCTTGGCGGTGAGTTTCTTGACGGCAGCGACCACGGGACTGTTTTCCGGGCGCTGGCTGGTGCCGGTCTCGGCGGTAATGCGCGAGGCGATTTCGGGCTGGTCGGCACGAGCATCGAGCAAGGCCCGGCGCACCTGCGCTTCGGAAAATCCTGCGGCGAGGAATTCCGCCGTGCGTTGCGACTGGCCCGCGATCAGGCACATCTCGGCAATGGCCTGTGCCTGAACACGCCCGCTGGCGAAGGACTGCGCCAGTGCGGCGCTGGCGACAGGTGTCGGTTGCGGATCGCCTTCGTCTTGCGGCTGATCGGTTTGCTGGGCGGGGTCTGTCGGATCGTGCGGATCGTGCGGATCGTGCGGATCGTGAAGATCGTCGAGGGCGACGTGTTCGTCCGGGTGTTCGGTCATGGTGTTCTCCAAAGTGAAAGAGGTGGGTCGAGGGGCGTGGTGAAGCGCGGGAGGCGAAGCGCGCGGTAAGGCAGACGACCGGGCTTGTGGTGTGGCCTGCGGACGCTGGGCAGCCAACGCCTCGGCAAATTCGGCCAGCACCTGATCGAAGGGCAGCACCGCGTCGGCCAGCCCTGCGACCACTGCGTTCTCGCCGAAAAACACGGCAGCTTCGGTGGCGCGCACGGCATCCACATCCAGTTGGCGCATCGCGGCAACCTGTGTCGTGAAAATCCCGTAGAGCCGGTCAACTTCGCTTTGCAGCGCGCCCGCCGCCTGCGGGCTCAGGGGTTCGTGCGGCGAGAGATCGTTCTTGTGGCCACCGGCAAAAACAGCGCTGTAGTGCAGCCCGTCCTTGGCATCCTTGACGGCCTGATCGACGTGCAGCGCGATCACGCCGACGGAGCCCACACCGGCGGTTTGGGACAGCGTCAAACGCTGGCAGGCGGCGGCAATGGCGTAGGCCGCCGAATACGCGGCATCGTTGGCGTGCGCCCAGATCGGCTTGATCCGGCTGGCGGCACGGATGCGCTCGGCCAACTCGAACACGCCGCCCGCTTCGCCGCCGGGAGAATCCAGATCAAGCAGGATGCCCGTCACCTGCGGATCGGCCAGCGCGGTTTCCAGCCGGGATTCCAGTTCGTCATAGGCCATCAGGCCCGAAGCGGCATCGAGGCCCAGCGAGCGTTTGACCAAGGTGCCGAACACCGGAATGACGGCGATGCCCGACTGCGCAAACGCCCGGGCCTGCTTGGGCTCGGGGATGGGAAAGGCCATGTCCCGGTCGGGCAAGCCGATGCGTGAACCCAGCACGGAGAGGATCACGTCGAGTTTGGGGCGTGCAATGAGCAGCGGCGTCCCGATGATGCGGGACGCCAGATGGATGAGGGGCATGTCAGTTGTCCTGTAGGTCAGGCTGCGGCGGCACCGGGGCTACGGCAGCAAAAGGCGGCTTGTCGTGGCGCGGGTCGGAGTCGAAGACCAGACCCAGTTCGTCGGCCCGCTGGTTGTCGGCGGCGATCTCGCGGTCGATGTCCTCGGCGTCGTAGCCGAAGGCCGAGATGGCTTCCGAGCGCGACAACAGTCCGGCACGAATGGCGATCAGCATCGCGTCGAATTCCTTCTTCGGATCGACCCACTGCCAACCCTGTGGAATCCATTTGGCCGCCAAGTAGTCGCGGCGTTTTTGACTGAAGTCGGTCAGCGGCAATGCGCCTTCCAGCGCGGCCTGCTCCATCCACGCCCGCCAGATCGGGCGGCACAGTTGATGGACGATCACGTTGTGCTGGATGGCCTCGCAGCGGCGACGAAACTCCAGCAGCCCCGCCCGGATCGACGAGTAGTTCACCTGCGTCAGATCGCCCGTGAGCATCTCGTAGGTGATGCCCATCGCGGCGGCCACGGCGCGGAACTGCATGCGCAGGAACTCGGCGTAGCTCGCACCCACATCGGCAGGCTGGCTAAACTTCACATCTTCGCCGGGCTCCAGAATCTGCATCGTGCCCGGTTCCAGCCCGGCCATCGCCGCGCCATTGGCATCCGGCAGTCCTTCGCCCATCAGGTTGTCCTCGGGCGAGAGGCGCGTGATGAAGCCCGCGAACATCGCCGCCGTCTTCTTGCGCACCAGCTCGGCGTCGTCGTACTGGTCGAGTTCGTTGAGCTTGACCAGCGCCCGGGCCAGCCACGGTTCGCCCCGGATCTGGCCGGGGCGCAGGGGTCGGAACAGGTGGACGATTTCGGCGGCAGGCACGCGCACCGTGTCGATGCTGCTGCCGGTTCCGCCATTGCCAGACATCGGGGCCAGCGAACCGTCGCCCGGGTGCGCGTTGTACAGGTGGTAGGCCACGCGCCGACCGAGCTTGTCGAATTCGATGCCCGCGCGGATCACGTTGCCGCCGGGTCGTTCGGTGTTCAGCGTAGCTGGCAGGTGTTCGGGTTCGAGCAACTGCAATTGCAGGCCGACCGCCAAACCATCCTCGGGACGGCGGTAGCGCAGCCGCACCAGACACTCGCCGCCTTCGAGCATGGCGCGACAGGCCAAGGCCTGCAGGCCGTAGAAATCGGTCAGTCCTGCCGCATCGGCGTCCTCGCACCAGTCCCACCACAGGCTGTGGATGGCTTCGCGCAGCGCGTTGTCCGCCACCATCGACTGCGGCTTGATGCCGGTACCAATGGCGTTCGAGACGAAGGCCTCGACGCCTGCCGCTGCCCACGCATTGCGCCGTACCAGATCGCGGCTCTTGGCGCGCAGTTCGTTCTGCGTATAGGCCAGCGCCGCGACCGCACCGGGGTTGCCGACCTGCCACGCCAGCGCGCGGCGGCCACCGCCGATGCCGTCGTAAAACGGCGTGCCACTCAGCAGGCTGATGCCGACACGTCTGCGCATTCGGTCAAACCATTGCATGCTCAGAACCCCTTGCCCGTGGTGACCCGGATCTGGCGCGGCGCACCGGGCCACAGGCCGGTGTCCACGGCCTGCTCGAAGAGGTCGCGCTTGACGGCGGCGATGGCGGCCATGAGTTCATCGACACTGCGGTACTCGACGGTCTTGTCGCCGAAGGTCACGCGCTTTTCGCCCTTGACCAGCGCCAGTTCCAGCGCGTCGAGGTGTGCTTGTGTGTAAGCCATCAGCGATACACCGTGAGATTGATTTCGTCGGCGTCGGTCGCCAACGTGGAGGACGCACAACTGACATCGAGTTGCTGCGCGGTTTTGGTGTCACCACTGGCTCGCACCAGGGCCACACGCTGCAAACCCAGAATGGTTGGGTTCTTGACCACGGAAGCCACCCAGCAGTAATCGGCATCGGCCATCGCATTGACGAAGGTCACGCGGTAGCGCCCGGTGCCAAGGCGGGTGACGCTGGCCACGTTGTGCGAGGAGCGCACGACGATCTGGCTGCCGACGTAGCCGAAGCACACCCACGCCCGGGCCAAGCCGGGATGGGTGGCGTCGATCTTGGTCTTAACCTCCAGGCCGACACGGCTGGCCAGCGCCGTGATGCGCGATGCGAGGCTCATCAGACCAGCGCGCCTTCAAAAACGGCGACGAAATCGGTGTCGGTGTCGCCCACATCACTGGCCGCCACCGCGCCGATGTTGCTGCGCGCCTGCGCCTGCTCGGGTGCCGAGAGGGTTTGCGCGGCATCGAAGCGCACGCGGTTGTTGACGGCGGCGAGCAGCGCATCCAGACCCGTGGTGCCGTTTTGCAGCAGTTGCTGGATTTCCAGCAGCGTGTCGTAGGCCGCATCGGCACCGCCCAGGATTTCCGACTTGAGCGCATCCAGCAGCGTGACGATCTTGCTGGACGAATAGGTGCTGGAAATGGCGATGTTGGCGTCGTCGATTTCCGAGGACGACACCACGGCCGCCTTCAGCTCATTGATGGCGGCGACCAGATTCGATTTGTCGGTGGTGGTGAGGTTGGCGAGGTTGCCTGTCTTGGCGCGCACGTCGTTGAATTCCTGCGCGACGCGGATGACCAGACTTTCGATACGGGTAGCAAGACTCATGTTTTCTCCTTGGGATGTCAGGACAGCCAGCGGCTTTTGATCACGCGCCGACCGGGGTTGCGGGTTCCAGAAACAGCGAGGCCACCTCGTTGGGTGGCCTCGTTGATCGATTCGGTTGTAGTTTCAGGGGGTGGCGGACTGGCCATCCCCAGTTGTCGTTCCAGATCCCGCCAGTGGCGTTCCTCGAAGCGATCCAGTCCTGCGCTGGAAGCGGCGGCGCGGGCGTAGACGTAGCAGTCCAGTGCCTCGTTGCGTTCGCGCATCTTTTGCCATTCGCGGACGGGGAAGCCGTTGCGGTCGCGGCGGGTGATCAACTGCTCGGCGCAGAGTTGCTGGATGAACTCCGCGTCGATCTTGGGCAGGTGGACGAACCCGGCAGGAAACACCGGGGTCAGTCCGTCCTCGCCAACATCCGCGCTCTTGCGCAGGTTGTTGTAGAACTCCAGTTTGGCGATGCCGCCCGCCACCGAGTACACCTTGATGCCCCGGCGCAGCTTCTTGCCGCCCTGCGAGACATCGATGGCGGTCGGCGTGCCGATCAGCGCCGCGCCTCGCGCCACACCCTTGACCGCCATCACGCGCGGATCGTGGCAGGCCCGCACGAACGCGTAGGCTTCCTGCGTGGCAAAGCCGGTGTCCAGCGCAAAGCGTGCCAGCGGCATCGCAACACCGGATTCGTGTGTCCAGGATTCGGCGAGCATTTCCGCGAGGTGTTTCCACACCGTGTCGCGGGCGGTGTCACCCATCATCACGCGGTGCTCGATGAGCCACGATTCCTTGCCACGCCCGAAGGCCCAGACCGAGGCTTCGATCCGATCCTTCTGCACGTCGGCTGCGCCCACCAGCAGCAGGCCGCCCAGTGGCACGCTGCCGATGCGATAGTCCTCGCGGCGCTCGACCAGCCGTTGCCAGTCGGGCGCTTCGCCTTCCTCGACCCACGTCTCGCCCAGTTCGGTGTTCTTGAAGGTCTTGATCGCGGCTGCCGATCCTGACTCCTTGTTGACGGCGGCTTCCCACGCGGCGGCAATGTCGCGCCACGCGCGCCAGCCCACCGGGCTGTACAGCGACGACAGGTGAAAGCCTGCCGTCTTGCCCTCGGCCATCGCCTGCCACTGCCCATGCTCCAGCATCCACGTCTTGTGGTGTTCGGCAATCGCGGTGTCGCAGGCCTCGCAGACGTAGGCCGCCGTTTCCGGTTGGCCCTTGTCCCAGCGCAGCTGCTCGAAGCGCAGCCATTGCCGGTGCGAGCAATGCGGGCACGGAACGAAGTAGCGACGCTGGTCGCTGGCCTCGTACTCGCGCTCGATGGCCGACGCGCCCGAAATCGTCGGCGTCGACACGATGAAAATCTTCCGGCGCGCAAAGGTGCGCGTGCGCGCCTCAGCCAGCGAAATCGCATCGCCTTCGCCTTCGACGTCCAGCGGGTAGCCATCCACCTCGTCGAGGAACAGATAGCGCACCGGCATCGAGCGCAGGCCGACGGCGCTGTTCGCGCCCGTCATCACCAGCACGCCGCCACGAAACTCCTTCGCCAGAATCGTGTTGCCCGAATCGCGCGAGCGTGCCGGAGCGATCAATTCCGCCAGCGCCGCCGACTCCTCGATCAGCGGGTCGATCCGCTGTTTCGAATTGCGCTTGGCCATTTCCACCGTCGGCCACACCGCCATCATCGGCCCCGGCGCGTGGTGGATGACGTAGCCGATCCAGTTCGACCCCATCTCGGTCGCGCCGAGCTGCGCGGCCTTCATGAACACCACGCGTTCGACTGGCGAGGTCGGTGACAGGCAATCCATGATCGCCTTCAGGTACGGCGTGCGGGCGGTTCGCCAGCGGCCCGGTTCGGCGGACGCCTTGCTGGAAAGCATCCGGTGCCGATCCGACCACTCCGAAACTGTGAGCAGGGGATCGGGCGTCAGGCCATCGCGCCACGCGCGTTCGATCTCCTGTGCGCCTTCGTAATCGTCCATCATCAATCCACGCGCGGGCGCAGTTCGCCCAACTCAATCAAGTGCTCACGCACGGCAGCTTCCAGGGCGACGTGCATCTGGTGCGCGTCAACGCCAAGCGCAGAGGCCATCTGCCCCGAGATGCGCGCGGGCCAGTTGAGCCACGCATCGCGCTCGATGCGCGCCAGCTTGAAAACGTGGGCCACGGCCTGCGCCCGATCCACCAGTTCCTTCTTGCGGTGCGCCAGCTCCACCTTGTTGAGCTGGGCCTTGAGCACTTCGTTGACGGTGCGCGCCTGCAACAGCGACGTGCCACCCGCTGACAACGGCGGCGTGCCGGGTTCGGGTGCATCGCGTTGCGGCGGTACGCCTCCTGTGGCGGGCCGCGTCTTCGGCTGGCTGGCCTTCGCCGGTTCGACGGCCCGGCGTGGCTGCAATGTGTTCTGTGCCCACTGCGCGTCCGCCGCATACGGATCAATCGTGCCGTCCGGCAGTGCGGTGATCCGCCCGGTGTCGATGGCCTTCTTCACGGCCACGTGCGACACGCCACGGTGGCGCGCGTAGGCGCGAATCGAGAGTCCCATCGTCACCTTCAATCATTTGTTCGTCATTCCTGCGGATTGAGCTTGGCTTCCATCGAGAACAGCGCGTTCATCACGTCACGCCAACCACATCCCGAAAGGAACACGCCATGAGCCAGATCGACACCATCCTCAGCCTGATCGCCCGCAAGCACCTGGGCCTCGACACCCTGGAAACCCGCCACGCCGACAGCCTGGACTTCCACGACACGGCGGTGTGGTGCATCCGGGACGCGCTGGAAGCGGCCTTCAAGGCGGGCATCGAGGTCGGCATCTCCTTGCCGGAGCCAACGGAAGCAGAAATCGCCAAGAGCTGATCGGAAAGCAACGAAGCCAAGCAGAAGGCGCTTGGCTTCACTGCCGAACAGCGCGTTCATCACATCGTCATCCACCACCCCGAAGGCACAGCAAATGATCACCACCCAACTCACCCCGACCCAGCACGCCATCCTCGCCAAGGCCATCAACACCAGCGCGGGCAAGATCGAATGGTTCCCCGACAACATCAAAGGCGGCGCGCGCAAGAAGGTGCTCGACGGCCTGTTCAACCGCGCCCTGATCACGCCCGATGGCGAGGGCTGGTGTGTCGCAGCAGAAGGCTACGACGCCTTGGGCATGAAGCGCCCGCACGTCAGCGCCACGCGCGTCTCCAAATTTGAGGCCAACCTCGACGCGATCATTGCCAACGCCGAAGCGGCGCAGGACGCGCCCGACGCCACCGCAGCACCGCAGACCACCGACGCCGAGTTGGAGGCCGACGTGGCCGCGTGTGAGGCCGAGTGGGCCAAGAACGCCGCAACGGCACAGGCCAAACCCCGCACCCGCGACAACAGCAAGCAGGCCGAAGTGATCCGGATGCTGCAACGCCCCGAGGGCGCGACCATCGGCCAGATCTGCACCGCGACCGGCTGGCAGGCGCACACGGTGCGCGGCACCTTCGCCGGAGCCTTCAAGAAAAAACTCGGCCTGACCATCACGTCGAACAAGCACCAGGGCGGCGAACGGGTCTACCGCATCGCCTGAAAAGATGGCGAGAGAGGCCGGAAATAGCTTGGCTTCTCTCGCCACCAGCGCCTTCATGTGGGTGTCGCAAGCAACCACCCCGAGGAGAACACGCCATGAAATCCCACGCCGATTACGAGATCGAATACGCCACCCGCAGCGGCCACGATGCACTGTCCAACGCCCGCGCCACGCTGGAGCGCGCACTGGCCGAACTTGATCGCTACATCACCCGCTACGAGGATGCGGAGGACATCAAGGACAAGGCCAACGTGCTCAACTGGGCGCTCGGGCACCTTGCCACCTACGTCCCGAACAACGTGCGTCTGGACATCATCGCCACCGCGCAGGCAGAGCTGATGCGCGCCCGCGCCGCCCAATGAACGCCATTGAGCAGGAGGCCAGGAATAGCTTGGCTTCCTGCTTGAACAGCGCGTTCATGCTGGTGTCGTGATTGACGACACCACACAAGGAAAACCGCCATGACCACCATGACCATCACCATCGAGCGCAGCCAGCGCACCTTGCAGTTTGGCGACGCCGCCCTGCAAGTCGAAGAGTTGAGCGTCCGCCTGCCATTCGCCCGCAAGCCTGCCGACCTCAACGAACTGGGCGGAAGCGATCAGCACAAGGTCTACGTCACCGAAACCAAGGAACTCACCGCCGCCGAATTCGACGCCTTCGCGCGCAGGCTGCTGGTGTCGCGCGACTGGCTGCGCGGCAAGGGCGGCGGAACCGGCGATGGCTTCCTCTGCGTCGAGGTCACAGCGCCCTGGCCGCCCCTACCTGTACATCAACCCGGAGGGCGGTGATTACGCCCGCTACGTGGCCCGTCTCGGGTGATCGAAATTGATCGAGAAAGAAGCCAGGAACAGCTTGGCTTCTCCATCGGACAGCGCGTTACTACGGGTGTCGCAACGATCAACCCGAAAGGAAAACCACCATGACCAACACCAACATCCCCGTCACCCGCAACGAAGGCTGGGGCTTCTGGGGCACGATGGGCGGACACGCCTGCATCGCGTGGCCTCTGGCCATGATCGCCGTCGCCAACGCCACGGGCGAAGACCTCGACACCGTCCGCGCCTTTCTCGACAGCCGCTTTGGCCGCCACTTCGCAGACGAAGTCCACAACGGCCTCTTTGACGGCAAGAGCATGAAGGACGCCATCGACGCCGCCACCACCAAGTGGATGGGCTGGACGATTGGTCGCCAGACCAGCAAGGACTACGGCATCCCGCGCGGCCTGCCTTACCTCACGGGCTACGTGATCCATTGCGGCATCATCGAAGAACAAGAAGCTGCCTGATGAAAACCCTCGCCGCCGAACGCGAACAGGCGCTGCGTTGGCTGATCGCCAACCGGCGTCCGGACGTCTCCATCGAACAGGCCGTGCGCGTGATGTGTGCCGCGCTGCCCCGCGATCTCGCCACGATGCAACTGCTGCGGCGCATCGCCGAGGAAGAAGAAGCCAAAGCACCTGCGCGCGGATTCAACTGGCGCACACCTCCTGGTCTGCCGCCTCGCGGATAGCCTGCTTGCCGGTGAACTCCTCCCACCGGCGCACGATCACGTCCACGTATTTCGGATCGAGTTCGATCAATCGCGCCACACGCCCTGACTTTTCTGCCGCGATCAGCGTCGTGCCGGAGCCGCCAAAGGGATCGAGCACCACGTTGCCGGGGCGGCTCGAATTGCGGATCGCCCGCTCGACCAGTTCCACCGGCTTCATCGTCGGGTGCAGATCGTTCTTCTGCGGCTTCTTGATCGCCCACACATCGCCCTGATCGCGGTCGCCGCACCAGTGGCGCGTCGCGCCCTCGCGCCATCCGTACAGGATCGGCTCGTACTGGCGCTGGTAGTCGGCGCGGCCCAGCGTGAAGGTGTTCTTCGCCCAGATGATGAAGGTCGACCACTTGCCACCGGCGGCGCGGAACGCGGCCTGCAGCACGTCGAGTTCGCTGGAGGACATCGCCACGTAGATGCCGCCGCTGCAATGCGTCACGGTGGGTGTCAGTGCTGCCAGCAGGAAGTCGTAGAAGCCTTCGCCCAAGTTGTCGTTGAGGATAGCGCGATCCTTGCCGCGCATCTTGTCCTTGGCGCTGTTGGCGTAGTTCACGTTGTACGGTGGGTCGGTGAAGACCATGTCCGCTACGTCGCCCTGCATCAGCCGGTCATAATCCTCGGCGACGGTGGCGTCGCCACACAACAGGCGGTGCTGGCCCATGATCCAGACGTCGCCCGGGCGGGAGATTGGCGTCTCGCCAAGCTCCGGCACCGCATCCTCGTCGGTCTGGCCATCAAAGTCCGGCTCATCGCCCGCGATCAGCTCGGCCAGCGCATCGGCGTCGAAGCCGGTGATGTCCAGATCGAAACCTTCGAGCTGCAAGGCTTCCAACTCGATCCGCAACATCGCGTCGTCCCAGCCCGCGTTCTCGGCGATGCGGTTGTCCGCGATGACCAGTGCGCGGCGCTGGGTCGGCGTCAGGTGATCGAGCACGACCACCGGGACGATGGCCAGCCCGAGTTTCTGGGCAGCGGCGAGCCGACCGTGGCCCGCGACGATGATGCCGTCGCTGCCTGCGAGGATCGGATTGGTGAAGCCGAACTCGGCGATGCTGGCAGCGATTTGCGCCACCTGCTCCTCGGAGTGGGTGCGCGCGTTGCGGGCATAGGGCAGCAGCTTGGCGGTCGGCCACTGCTCGATCTTGTCGGCCAACCAGTTCATGCAGCCACCTCGGCATCAACGGTGCTGGCGCGCTCTGCGGCGACCTGCTCGAAGGACTGGCCGGTGGCGATCAGGGTGACCGGCACGCCGGGATGGTTCTGCTGAAAGCGCTTGATGGCTACGTCCACATACTCCGGCGCGATCTCCACGATGCGGCAGATGCGGCCCGCGCGTTCGGCGGCCAGCATCGTCGTGCCGCTGCCGCCGAAAGGCTCGAACACGATGTCGCCCACGTCGGTGTAGGCCTCGATCACGAACTCGGGCAGCGCCACCGGGAACACAGCGGGGTGGTCGATGTCCTGCCCGATCTTGCCCTTGTGGCGCATCACGCGGATCACGCTGTCGGGAATGCGGGTGTCTTGCGTGGGCTGACCCTTGTGCGTCCAGCCGCCGACTTCGCCGTCCTTGCCGCGCATCGCCGTGGACGAGCCATCGGCGCGCAGGTGCGATTCCTGCCCGGCGTGCTTGCAGGGCACGATCTTGTTGGGCTTGCGGCTCTCGCGGTTGAAGTGGAAAACGAACTCGAAGCTCGGAGCCAGTCGGCCCTGCCAGTCGCCGGGCATCCCCGGCCCCTGATCCCAGACATACCACGCAAAGCGCCGCCAGCCTTGGCTTCGCATCCACCCCAGCCACGCATCCCAATACGGGATCACCTCGTTGTCGCGGTGGATGAGGCCAAGGTTGACCAACACCTGGCCGTCGCCCGCCATCGGCAGGTGCGCGAACACGCCGCGCATCAAGCCATCCCAATCGGTGATGCCGCCCGAGGTGTAGTCGCGCTGGTTGCCGTAGGGTGGCGAGGTGAAGCACAGCCGCGCGGTGTCGTCGCCCATCAGCGCAGCGACCACGGCCCGGTCGGTGGCATCGCCACAGATCAGCCGGTGCTGGCCGATGGCCCAGACATCACCAGGGCGGGACACCGCCACGACGGGCGCGTCCGGCACGTCGTCCGCAGCATCCGGTTCGGCAGCGTCTGGTTCCGCCTCGGCATCAGGATCGGCATCCAGCACATCACCGGCGAGCAGCGCCTCGATTTCGGCATCCTCGAAGCCGGTCAGCGCAAGGTCGTACCCGGCCTCGGACAGGTCAGCCAGCTCCAGCGCCAGCATCTCCTCGTCCCAACCGGCATCGAGCGCCAGCCGGTTGTCGGCGATCACCAGCGCGCGCTTCTGCGCGACGCTCAGGTGGGCCAGTTCGATCACCGGCACCTGATCCAACCCCAGCTTGCGGGCAGCGGCTAGACGCCCGTGTCCGGCGATGATGCCGTTGTCGCCATCGACCAGGATCGGGTTCGTCCAGCCGTACTCGACGATGCTGGCCGCGATCTTGGCGATCTGGCTGTCGGCGTGCGTGCGTGGATTGCGGGCGTAGGGAATCAGCGCCTCGACCTTGCGGTACTCGACGTTGAGCGTGTTCAAAGTGGAAGTCCCAAAAGCAAAACCCGCCGAGTGTTGCCGCCGGGCGGGTTGGGTGAATGAAGATTCTGGTGGGGTGGTAACCGTGCGCTGGGGTGGTAACCGGGGCCGGTAACCTGCCGACTGGTAACCTTGCCCGCGCTCTGACGCTAAAAAAGCGTCGCGCTCGCGCCCCCCGCATGGGTTATTCCGCAGGAAGGGCCCATCTTTTTCTGGCCACCTCGCTTGCCGTCACCGCTGTCCAGAAGATAGCTGAAATACTACCCTCGACCGAGGTGATTTGTTGCAGGGGAAAAAGCCGCTGGTGATAGCTGATGGCAGCGCATGGCAGCTTATCCGCGACCATTCGCGCTCAAAGACTATCCCGCGACAACGTAGCCGTTGAGCTGGTCAGCCACCGTCTGCAATGCCTTCTGCCAGCGTCGCCACGCTGTCGTGCGGTCGCAGGCAAAGCGGATCGTGATGTCGCGCCAGCCGTAGCGTTTGGCGCGCATCCACACCAGATGGCGCTGCTCGACCTCCAGCCACTGCACCCACTGCATCGTCTCCAGCATCCGGTCGATGGCGTCAGGTGCTGGCGGGAATGGACGGTAGACCTTCTCAGCGGCAGAGAACGTCTCCCACTCCCGGCGCACGATGGCAGGCCAGCAGTTGAAGTAGCCCTGCACGCGCACGGGTGGCAGACGGCGTCCGGTACTGGCGGCTTCCTCAAAGCGTGCTGCCACGTCGTCAATCGTCCACGGAGTTCGACGGTTAGCCATGATGCCGTCCTCCCGTGCCGTAGAGGCGCTCGCCGATCTGGCGTACCAGTTCGCGTTCCATCCAGTCGAGACGTTCATCGTCGGGCGACACAACCAGGATGTGCTGGTCGCGCCAGCCGCGTTGCTTGATGGCGTCCACATCCTGGACATCAGGCTGGAGCCGTCCGAGCGGGCAGCGGTATTGAGGGGTCGGAATCTTCATCTCACACCTCCCGTTCCAGTGCGTGCTGCTCGATAGCCCAGTGCAAGAGCGCCAGCGCATCGGCTTCGTTGTCATCGACCGGGGCGTGGCCACGTGCGGTGACGGATGCGATCACATCCCCTTTGCCCGCGTTGCCCTTGCCGGTGGCGTGCTTCTTGATCGTGCCCACGGGCACGCCCTGATACGGGATCTGGTGATGCTCGCACCACGCGGTGAGCGTGGCGAGGAATCCGCCGTAGGCGTGGGCCGCATCGGTCGAGACGTGGCGGCGGACTTCTTCGAAGTGCAGTGCGTCGATGCCGTCGCAGGACTGCTTGATCTCGGTGAGCCAGCGTTTGAAGCGAAGAAAGCGCATGCCGCCGCCTTCAAATCGCTGCGGTCGGAAGCTCTCAGAGCCGCTGGTGATGTGGCCGTCGCTGCCGCGCAGCGCCCAGCCGGTGGTGGTGCCCAAGTCGAGGGCGAGGATGGTGGTGGTCATGGTGTCAGTCCTGTTGGGCCGGTCTGACGCATCGGGCACAGCTTGACGTAACTCTCCGTGAGGCGCGCGCGTACGCGCGTATAGAGACTTACGTTCAAATGCGTCCGATGTGTCAGACGGCGTGAATTTCATGGGGTCAGTTGTCCGCGTAGGGGGTGTAAGAAGGCGTTGGCGGGTACTTGAGGTCGATGCCCCGAAACCCGCGCACGCCCACGCCGTTGCGCCACTTCTCGATCCCGCGTGTGATCAGCAGATCGGAAAAGCGGCGCTGCGAGCCGATGAACTCGCCCGCCGAATCCGCCCAGTGCTTCCAGTCGGTGAACAGCTCGGCAGTCAGTGACTTGGCGTTCGGCGCGCGCACGCAGCGTTCATCGAGCCAGCGACCCAGCGCGTCCTCCGACTCGAAATATTCCTCGGTGGCCGACACCACGCAGGCGGGCGGTTTCAAGCCTTCGCGCTGCCACGCAAGGCATCCGGCCACGGCCCACGCCAGAATCCCGTCGCGCTCGGCCAGTAGCTTCTCGGTCAGGCGACCATCACGCCGTTCGGGCGGGATCGTCACCGTGAAGGGGATCATGTGCATGCGCCGCTTCATCGCCTCATCAATGTTGCGGATGGCGGGCTTGTGGTTGCCGACGATCACCGGCTTGAACTGCGGCGTGTACTCGAAGAAGTCCTGGCGCATGAAGCGTGCGGAGATCTTGTCGCCGCCGGTGATGGCCTTGACCTTGGACTCGTTCAGGCGACGACCCTGCTCGGTTTCGATGGCCGTCACGAAGCGCGCGCCGCGCAGACCTGCCAGATCGGTCGGATGGCGGTCGCCACGGGTTTCAACAAAGGTGTCCATCGACGCCGTGGCGGCGTAGTCGCCGAGGATGGTGCTGATGACGTTGGCGAACACGCTCTTGCCGTTGGCCCCGGTGCCGTACAGGAAGAACAGCGCGTGGGCGCTGGTGACGCCGGTCAGGCAGTAGCCGACCATCCGCTGCAGGTAGGACTGCAGATCAACATCACCACCCGCGATGTCGGACAGGAAGGCCATCCATTGCGGGCAGTCGCCTCCCGGCGTGGCTGTGGTGATCTTGGTCATCCGGTCGGCGCGATCATTCGCGCGCTTGCGACCAGTCTTGAGATCGACCACACCACCGGGCGTGTTGAGCAGCCACGGATCGGCGTCCCATTCATCGGTGGTGGCCGCGTGCCTGCGATCCGCGCGCGCCAGCCGTTCCACGCCGCCGACCGTACTGGCGCTGGCCAACTTGGCGGCGACCTTGGGGTTGTCTGCCCGTACCGCCGTCTGGCGGCAGACGCTGCGGATCAAGTCCGTGGCGGCGAGCGTGTCCTCGGTGCGCCAGCGTTGCCCGTCCCACACCAGCCACCGACCCCACGCCGCGACGTAGCGCCAGTCGCGGTGGTAGCGGCGGGTGAAGGACAGCGCCAGCGCATCCTCGGTGCCCCAGACGGATTCGTCGCTGCTGACCACCGGCTCGGCATCATCGGCCACGTCGTGCATCTGCAAGCGTGGGCCGTGGGTGAGAAAAGTGGCAACATCAAAACCCTCGGCGATAGCGTCCGCAGCATCCCAGCCCTCGGTAGCTTCCTCGGGCGGGTACAGGATGTGGCAGGACTTCGCACCCGCAGACAGGATGGCCTGCGCCGCCAGCGTGGCGTACTCCCAGCCCGGTTTGTCACGGTCAGGCCAGATCAGCACGGCCTTGCCAGACAGCGGCGACCAGTTGGTTTTCTCGACCGGCGCGTTCGCACCGTGCATCGCGGTGGTGGCATTGACGCCTGCATCGATCAGCGCCTGCGCGCATTTCTCGCCTTCGACCAGCACCACCTGCGCGGCACTGGCCATCCCCGGCTGGTTGTAGAGCGGACGCGGGTCGGGCGGTGTCATCTTGCGCCGCTTGGCGTCCCAAGGGCGGAACTGCTTTTTCTGCCCGGGCGGGTCGTAGCGGTAGACGACGGCGATGAGATGGCCTGCCTCGTCGAGGTAGTCCCACTTGGCGGTGGCGGGGCCGAGTTCATCGACCGGCGCATCCTTCTTGCTGGTCTTGCGCGCAGGTTTTTCCCGGGCGCGACCGAGCAGATCGGCGGCGGCATCCAGCACACGATTGAAGTCGGTGTGGATGGATACCGCTAAATGTCCGGCGATCAGCGAAAAAATATCGCCGCCGTCGCCCGTGGCGCGATCCGTCCACAGTCCTGCCTTGTCGCCGTCGAGCACCACCTCGAGGCTGTCGCCGGGGCTGCCCAGCACGTCGCCGATCAAGAACTTACCCCGGCGCGTCTTGCCTGCCGGGAACAATGTGGCCAGCACCGAGGGCAGACTGGCGATCAAGCCTGTCCGCAGCGCCTCGCGCTCGCTGTCATTAAGGATGCGCCGGGTCTCGACTGGTTTTTGGGTGTCGTTGAAGTCAAGCATCGGCGGCACCTCCGATCACGTCGGCGATACGGTAGTCACTCATGTGCGCCTCCTTGCGTGGCCGCCCACGCCGTGAGTTCCGACATCCGGAAGCGAACCATCTGGCCGATCCGGTAGTGCGGAATGCGCTTCGAGATGCGAGATCGCGGCTTGGTGAAGTAGTACAGCGGGAGATTCAACAGATGGGCGGCGTGACGCGCGCCCACCATCGGCTCCACTGCCAGTGCTCTTGGTTGGGTATGGTTCATTGCGTCCTCCAGCAGCGGTCTTGCCATGCGCAGAACCGGCACTCGAAGTGAGTCGGGTCATGGAAGGCGCGCGGCAGCAGCTCACCGGCCTCGGTCGCGGAAATGACCTTCACAGCCCGATCCGTCATCCGCTGCGCCAGCGCGCCATCGAAGGGCACCAGTTCGACGTAGATGTCCATCGAGTCGGCGTTGATCGCGGTGAACAGCGCCGGGTGCTCGTGCAGTTGCAGGTGCGCCTGATAGAGCGCGATTTGCGCCGCGTAGACCGGTTTGGCGACTGCGAGGCCTTTGGCTTCCAGCTCGCGCCACGACTTCGCGCCGAGGCACTTGTTCTCCCACAGCGCGGGATAGCGGAAACCATCCGGCCCGCCGACGATCACGCCATCGACATGACCGCGCAGGCGACCGTGCGCATCGGAGAAACCGAACTGGCCGCCGTCGGGTTTCTGCGTGCGCAGATCGAACCCCGCGTCACGCAGCCACGCCACCATGCAGTCCTCCATGACGTGGCCACGCTCGAAGATACGCAGCATCCGGCCTTGGGTGTCGCGCCCGTGATCGACCGGCGCTTTGGCGTACTCGAACTGCAGAGCACGCTCGCAGGCCGCGCCCAGACGCGACGCGCCGAGGTAGTCGCGCGCGGACTGCTGCGCGCGCAGGCGCTGCATGCCGATGTCGATCAGCGTCGTGACCTGGCCGGAGACGCTGGCTGAGGAGTTGAAATCCATCATGGCTGCCTCCTCAGAATGGAATGTCATCGTCGAAATCCGCGAACGGATTCGCCGCATCGGGAGCCAACGGGTCGGGCGTCGGCGGCATCCCGCGCACGGGCGGGAACTTGCTGGTCTCGTGGTGCGCGACCATCGCGTCCGTCCAGCAAGTGACGATGGCGTCGATGACGCGCAGCGCTTCGGATTCGTCGTACTGGCCCAAGGGCTTGTCGAAACCGATCTCGCCCGCTGCTTCGCCAAACGCCTTGAGGCACTGGCGCATCGCGCCCAGTTCGACATCAGACGGATCGATCATGGCGACCTCCGCCCGGTCGATGCAACCGTCCTTGGCGCGCTGCCAGTTGCCGTACAACGCGTGAAACGCGTCCTGACAGCGGCGCGAGCAGAACACCCAGTCGAGCACGTAGCGGCGCGGATCGGCGGTCTTGAAGCGACCGTCCGTGTGGCCGTAGCCGCGTGCCTGTCGTTTGCAAACCCAGCATTTCACGCCTCCTCCTCGATTTCATCGAGCAGCAGGCCCAACTGCAGGGCAGCGCCAGCGAAGGCGGCCTCACAGCGGCGCTTGAAGTCGGGGTAGCTCATCGAGCTGCGCGCAATCGCCGTGACCGCGTGAATCTGCGATTCCAGATGCGCCAGCCCCTGATCGGACAACCACTGGTGGTGTTTCTGCGAGATGCCCTTGCGGTTACGGATCTCGCCGAGCAAGTCCTCCGGCAGCACCGGCCCGTAGACCCAGCGCAAGGTGATCTGGCCGATGACGTGCGGCGGGTTCTGATCGTGCCCTTGGTAGCGCCAGTTGAAGAGGCGGTACAGCGCGCGGTAGTAGTCTGGGTGGAAGCGCCGCTCCCACGACGCACAGGACTGCCGCAACAGCTTGGAGATCAGTTCCTGCAGCGCATCGGGTGCGCGGTGGTGCTGGTAGCCTGTGGCCTCGTCGATCAGCGCCACCTCACCGGTGGTGGCAAGGGAGCGCATGATCTTCATGCAGTTGGGCACCAGCTTCCGGCGTGCGCGGTGCAGCGTGTGATCGAGGGCGGCGTCAATCACGCCGGAGGCGATCTGGGTGATCACACCTGCCGGGAAAAACTGCGCCCGCCGACCACTGGGAAGCAAAATCGGTGACTGAAATTTATCCATTTCCGACAATGACTTAGGCGAGAAATCGGCCAGGATTTGGCGAAAACGGTGACCCGTGTTGTTCTCGTGGATGCCGAGTAGCTTGGCCACCTGCTTGCGGACGTAGCCGCGTTCGCCGGTGGTGAGCACGACCGCCTCGCAGTCGAGATCGCCGAAATGCACGACGCCGTAGTGGCTGGCAGTGAGCGTGGATGCGTTCATGGCTGCCTCCCTCACTGCGCCCATGACGGCTTGCCCGTCACGGGTGCGCGTTGTGGAGCCGGTGCCTGATACGTGGGTGCTGCCTGCGCCGGAGCGCCGGACGTGCCACCGCCCGAGGTCTTGGGCGGCACGCCCATCAGGGGGGCGTAGTCGGGGTGGTCAGGTTCGACCGCGACCTTGACCACGTTGCGATCCTGGCCCTTGCCGTCCTTCTCGATGTCGACGCGGGCGAGGAACTCGATGCCATCCAGTTCGTGGAAACCTTGGATGCGGCGCGCGGCGGCGGCCTGCGGGCTGTTGTCCTGCGGGTGGACGTTGCGGGCGCTGTTGAGCGCGGCGCGAATGAAGCTGCGCCCCATCTGACCCCAGACTGGCCCCTTCTTGGAGTGCAGGCCGATGTTCGACCACATCTTGCGTTTGGCGTGGTCGCCCGCCGTGACCACGAACTCGGCGGCGAGGTAGATGGAGCCAGTCTCGAAAGATTCGGTGGCGTAGCCACCACCCCAGCCCTGCGACGGGTCGTCATAGCCACCGGGCTTGATGGTCATGCGCACCGGCACGACGGTGCCCTTGGGAATCAGGTCGAAACCGGACTGTTGGGGGGCGGCATCCTGAAAATCGAAATAGTTGGACGACATGGTGATTACTCCTTGGATTCGGTGGTGTTCGGGGTGGCGGCGCTGGCGGGCACGGGCGTGCCTGCGCACTTGGCGATCAGCGCGCCGAGATGCGGCGGCTCCAGCAGGTCGAGCCGACCGCTGCGGTCTTTGGCCGGGAAGCCGTAGGGATTAAGGGTGTGGGTGACGAAGGCGCGGTAGGTGCTGTCGCTGCCATCCGCGTTCTGGGCCTTGATCTCGGCCAGCGTCACGACCTCATCGACGATGCCGGGCAGCTCCAGACTGGTCTTGCTGCCTTCGATCTGCGGCACGAACACCTTGCGGTTGTAGTCATCGAGGCGTTCGTCGAGGATCGCTACGAACACCACGTTTTTGCCGCGTGCGTGTTGCAGATGGGTCAATGCGCCGATCATTTCCTGCCCGAGCAGGCCATAGGCCGCGCGCAGGTCGGGCTTGCCGGATCGGTCGCTGACGGCACCCGGCTGCGTCTTGCACCACGCGAAGCACTGGCGGGACAGCTGCGTGATCGAGTCGAGGAAGAAGGTCTGGTAGCGGTCGAGCTGGGCCGCGTCACCAAACTTCTCGATGACGTGGTCGTAGTGCGCCTGCGAGAACGCGGCCTCTGGTGGCAGCGACTTGTCCGGCCCCGCGAGGAACACGAAGAAGTCGCGGCTCTCCGGCCACGATGCCGGACGGATGGTGTCGCCCGGCCAGTCGGCCACGGCCAGATCACCGGCCTCGATGTCGAGGAACAGCGTGGTGGTGGGATCGAGGTCTTGGAGTCGGGAGGTCTTGCCGATGCCGGACTTGCCGAGCATCAGCAACTTGACGCCCTTGCGCTCGGCCATGCGCTGCTGCGCAGAGATGATGGGAAGAGTCATGCGACACCCCCATCCAGCGTCAGGGTGATGCTCGGCTTGCCTTCCTCGACCGTGCGCGCAGCGGCAAACTGTTCTTGCAGCGCCGTGGGCCAGTTGGTGTAGCGCGACTCGGACACCGACAGCTTGATGTCGATGTAGTCCTCGACCTTGTCGCCGGAGGCAACGATGCGCTCGGCCATCTCCTTGAGGATGGCCTGACTCCAGGTCACCTTCTTGGGGAGTTCGTACTTGACGTGCAGTGCGCCGTCGTTGACGTGGGCGGTACCGAAGTCGCGGCCGGAATCGCGCAGCGCAGTACGGGCCTGTTCGCCGTAGCGCTGGAGCTTGGCGACATCCAGCTTCGTGCGAAGCTGCTTGAGGTAGGTGACGGCTTCATCGACATTGCGCTCGGCATCAACGAAGTCGGTGATCGGCAGCGCCGCCAGTTGGGCGATGCTCATGGCCGCGAGATCGGCGGGGAAGATGGTCAGATCGCTCATGGTCGTCCTCCTCAAACCGGCACGCGTTCGGACGTGGAGGCGTAGACGTGGCGCTTCTCGAAATCGAGCACGCCGTTTTCGCCATCGAGGGGATAGGCCACCTTCTTCGAGAACTTGTTGAAGACAGGGCCTCGACCCATGCCGCGCCAGCGCGTGAGCGTCTTGGGCGACATGCCCCAGCGGCTGGCCAGTTCGATCTCATTGAGGAAGCGTCGCTCGGACAATTCCGAGGATTTGGGGGCGGACGTCGAGCTGAAATCGACGCCGGAATGCTGACTCGGTGAGCCACCGAAGCCAGGGGACAGTGCCATTGAATAGGCCATTGCCATGCTCCTTTCCCGTTCAGGGATGGAGGCGTGAGCGGTGGCCAGTCCAGTACCAGCCGTTGATGCCGTTTCACGCCTTCATCGGGGAAGGCGCTACATCCGGCGTAGCAACAGCTACTTTTGGCGTAGCGGGAAAATATTTCTGCGTTCCCTCCGCTACCCGAGGGACGCAATCAACCGGCGTTGCTCATTCCAGTCCAAGGGCACCTTGGCCCGCAGGAGCGCCTCCAAGGACACGGCCCGAGGAAGCCGTCCTTCGTAGGCGGCCTGCACGATGTCGGGGGCGAGAAGCGCCAGCCGTAGCAGATCGCTGACCGTGGAGCGGTGGATGCACTCCCGCTCGGCGATCTCCGTGGCGCTGGCCAGTCTTCCGCTGTCGATCAGCTGTTGCCAGTAGATGCCGCGCCCCATAGCCCTGAGCAGCGGGCGATCCTGTTCGGGGGTGAGCATCGGGGTATCGGTGACGGCAATTGGCTGGCTGACGCCTTCCGGTGCGACGATCACCTTCTTGATGCCGCGCTTCTTGAAATGGAAGGGCACGAACGTGGTGATCCGGACACCGCCGTCTTCCAGCGGGTGGCGGCGCTCGTGGGGTTTGCCATCGCCGACCAGCGTCTTGGACGAGCGGTTCATGGGGCCACCTCCATTTCCAGCATTTCGCCGCCGATGCTGTCCGCCCGCAACTCACCGGCCAGATCGCGCCATCCCGACTCGCGCCAGACGATGTCGACGCCGTCGGAGAGGAGCTGGACGCGCTCGATCAGCAGGTTGACCAGCCGCACCTGTTCGGCTGGGAACAGTTGTTTCCAGACCTCCCCGATGCGGCGCATGGCCAGCACGGTGGTCGGCTCATCGACCTCCGGGTATTGCTTGCGAACCGTGTTCCAGACGCCCTGGATGGTTTCGGGCGACTGGAGCGCGCCGACCAGCAGGTTGACCACCACTTCCTCTATCTGGTCGGCGGGGATCATCCCGGTGGCGCTGCTGCGGTAGCCGTAGCGGTTGTCCGCCTTGGGGATGTAGTAGCGGTACTTCTTGCCGGAGGGCTTCTTACTGTAGGTGATGTGGTACTTGCCACCGTCAGGGCCGTACATCAGGCCACGCAGCAACGCGTCGGTCTTGTGCCGCGTTTGGGTCTTGCCCATGCGCTGGTGCGCGTCCTCGGACAGGATGTCCTGCACCCGATCCCACAACTGCCGGGTGATGATCGGCTCGTGCTGACCGGCAAACACCGCCCCCTTGTGGCGAATCTCGCCAACGTAGATCGGGTTGCGCAGCACCTTGGAGATGTACTTTTTGTCCATCGGCGTGCCGTTGCGCACGCTGCCGTCCTTCAGGCGGTTGGGCTTGGTGGTGATGCCCTCCAGACCCATCTCGCGGATGATGTCCGTGATGCTGCGCGTCTCGGTGAAGCGGGTGAAGATGCGCCGGATGATTTGCGCATCCTTCTCCTCGATGATCAGCTTGCGGTCTTTGATCTCGTAGCCCAGCGGCGTGTAGCCGCCCATCCACAGCCCCTTGCGCTTGCTGGCGGCGATCTTGTCGCGGATGCGCTCGCCGGTGACCTCGCGCTCAAACTGGGCGAAGGACAGCAGGATGTTGAGCATCAGCCGACCCATCGACGTGGTGGTGTTGAACTGCTGCGTGACCGAAACGAACGACACCTTGTGGCGTTCGAAGATGTCCACGAGCTTGGCGAAGTCGGTCAGGCTGCGGGTCAGGCGGTCGATCTTGTAGACCACCACGATGTCGATCTGGTCGGCGATGATGTCGGCCATCAGGCGCTTCAAGGCCGGACGTTCCACGTTGCCGCCCGAGTAGCCGCCGTCGTCGTAGTCGTCGCCCACCGGCAACCAGCCCTCGGCCCGCTGACTCACGATGTAGGCTTGGCCTGCCTCGCGCTGGGCGTCGAGGGAGTTGAAGGACTGGTCGAGGCGTTCGTCGGTGGAGACGCGGGTGTAGACGGCGCAGCGCTTCTTGGTGACGACGGCGTTCATTGGGCACCTCGCTTCGGCTTGTTCTTGGTGATCCCAAAGAACAGCGGCCCTGACCACTGGGTGCCGGTGATGTGGCGGGCGACCCCAGACAAGCTCTTGAAGCGGCGACCTTCGTACTCGAAGGAGCCATCTGCCTGCGCGGTGACGCGGTGTTCGCGGTTGTCGAATTCCCGCACCAGCACCGTGCCGGGGATCACTTGCACTTCGACGCCGCGCTGCGTCTTGATGTTGGACTGCGCTTCGCCGATTCGCGCCATTTGCGCCTGCACGACGAGCTTGGTGCCCAGCGCCTCCTCCTGAATCTTGTAGGCGACGCGGCCTTCGACATAGGCCCGGTTGTTGTGGGGTGGGCGCTGCGGGAAATACTTGTCCCAGACCACCCACAAGTCCTTCATGGCCAAGTTGGGCAGGCTGGCGATTTGCGCCGCCAGCGACGGGGCAGTGGTTGATGCGTTCATTTGCAAACTCCTTCTGTAGACGGGTTTGAATGAACGCGCTCGGGTGCCGAGAAGCCAAGGTAAATATCGCTGTCGCGCGGACGCGTGGAATGCAATCGCGCAATGGCGGCTGCAATGATTTCTGCGGCTTTGCGTGCCCGTTGTAGGGGCGACATCATTTCGGGGAGTGTTTGTTCGACGGTCATTTCGGTAGCCAGTAAAGTTGTCAGACCGTTACGAAGAATATGCACACAGGGCGGTCGGGGTATCCCGTTTCAGGGCGCATCAGATAGGGAGAGCGAGATTTCCAGCAGATTTTTTTGGGCGACGTTGATCGCCGATCCCTTCTGCACCGCACTTACCCCAAGACCGTGGACGACGGGCTGGCGCAGCTACAACCGGAATGGCGTGGTGGTACCGCCAGTACGCGCGGGAGCAGTCTGCCGAGCAGGAGGCGCACAGTCGCCGTGCCGGGCTGTGGCGGGATGCCAATCCGACGGCACCGTTGGACAGGCGACACACATCCCGGCGGTAGCCGGGAGAGTGTGGTTCGTCTTGGGTCGCCTCCATTGACCTGATGTTCATCAGGTCATATATTGCTCAAATCGGTGAGGAGCCATGCCATGAGCAAGCGAAAAACCGAAGGCATTACGGAACCGCAGACAAGAACGTTGAGAGCAATCTGCCAAATCCTGGACAGCACGGGCCTGCCGCCCACCGTCAAGGAATTGGCAGAAGCGCTGGGGATCAGCCACGCCAGCGCTCATGAACAAATCGCGCAGCTGGTGCGCAAGGGGTACTTGAGGAAAGAAGAAAGAAAGGCGCGGAGCATCGTGATCGTGAAGCGCAACGAGTGATGACCATGATGCTTTGATTTCATTGAGGGGAATCCTGGATGGGGCATGTTCGGCTCGGGGTACTGCCAAGAACCAAGGCGTGGAAGGAGGTCGTCGGTCTGATCGCCGCTGGCGCTGACGTGTCCCAGGTCGCCAACGCCACCATCACCGCTGCCGAAAAGGCCTTCACCTTCGTGATGGATGACAAGGGCTACACGGAAGCTGTGTGGCTGATGACGCAACTGGCCATCGCTGCCAAGAAGGACGATCCCTACGCCCATCTTCGATCCGTCGGCATTTCTCTGCCAGACGATGCAACCCTGTCTGACGTGACGGTGGGCATCTCTGATGCCTTGGATCGTGTCGTCGACAGTTCCTATAGGCGTTCCGATCTGGCTGAAATCTCCGGGCGCGCGCTGATCAGCGCAGTGGCCGACGCGCTTCAGCCTCACTTGAACGGGCTTTTTCCGAACGACAAGGACACGATGCGCGCAGCGCTTTCCAATCTCGGAAAGCAAAAGGAGTTCGGCGACCTGTCGCGCTCGTTCTTTGACCGGCTCACCAACGAGAGCCTTCAGTATTTTTTGTCCAAGACGCTGTCGACCCAAGTGGGTGAAGGAATGCGTTTTGCGACGATGAACCAAAAGTCCCAATTCGATCATGCGCTGGACACGCATACGCGGGAAGCATCGTTGATCGTCCGCGACTACTCGTCCGACTGGTTCTCAAAGCACCGCTACGAGGAAGGCGGCGACATTTCAAGAAAATCGTCCGATGGCTTTGCTGGCTATGCGCTGAAGAAGATGAAGGATGAATTGCAAGCGGGAGCGCGCACCAGTGCAAATTAAGAAATTCGTCATTTGCGGAAACGCTTCGGCCAAGGGCATCAGCGACGATCCGAAGAACGACATTCGCCTTCGGCTTTCTGGCGTGCAGGGTGAAGGCAACATCACGCTGCGCATCGAGGACATCCACAGCAAGATGTTCAGCAGCGTGCCGGCCAAGTTCCACGACCTGCTGGAGATCGCCACCTACGTCTACAGCGCGGATCAGGTGATTCTGCGCGGTGCAGACGATGTTGATAACTTCGGCTATGGATGGCGGCGCGACCTGCATTTCGTGGTGCCGGTGCGCAACCCGGATTTCTGGAACAGCGCCGAGATGAAGAGCGCACTGACCTCGACGTTGGGCTTTCTGTCGGACGACAACTACGAGTTCACCTTCGTCAAGCTGGCGCAGGATCATTCGATCCAGGACTATCTGGAGTTCAACGACGCGCAGGCCATCTACGGCAAGCCGGAGCAAGTGGTGATGTTCTCTGGCGGCCTCGACTCACTGGCGGGTGCGCTCGACGAGGTGTTGAGCCAGCAGCGACGCGTGGTGCTGGTCACGCACAAGGCCACGCCCAAGCTCAACACCCGGCACAAGACGCTTCGAGACCTGCTGGCGCAGAAGGCCGGAGACAACGCGCCGCATCAGATCAGCGTGCGCGTTCACAAGAAAAAGCCGATGAACCGGGAATACACGCAGCGCAGCCGCTCGTTCCTGTTCGTCTCGATTGGCGCGACCATCGCCAAGATGCTCGGCCTGAGCAGCGTGCGCTTCTACGAGAACGGCGTGATCAGCCTGAACCTGCCGGTGTGCGCTCAGGTCGTCGGCGGCCGCGCCACCCGGACGACGCACCCCAAGGTGATGAAGGGCTTCCAAGACATCTTGACGCTGGTGGCCGAAGCGCCATTCACGGTCGAGAACCCGTACATCTGGAAAACCAAGGCCGAAGTCGTCGAACAGATCATCAAGGTAGGCTGCGCCGATCTGATCAAGCATTCGATGACCTGCACGCACACGTGGGAAATGACGAACCAGCACACCCACTGCGGCCTGTGTTCGCAGTGTATCGACCGACGCTTTGCGGTCATCGCCGCCAAGGCCGACCAGTACGACCCGATTGATCACTACAAGGCGGACGTGTTCACCCAGAGCCGGAACAAGGACGACGACAAGATCATGTCCGCGTCCTACTTGGAGCGGGCCAACCAAGTGGGAGCGCTGGAGAACGTCGGGCAGTTTCTTGCCAAGTACGCCGAGGTGAACCGGGTGTTGCGCTTCCTCGGCGGAAGCACGGCGCAGGCTGCCCAGCGCGTGTTCGATCTCTACAAGCGCCACGCTGGCGAGGTGAACGCCGCGTCGGACGAGATGGTTCGCCGCCATGCGACGGCCATTCGTGAGCGCACCATGCCAGGCGACGCCTTGCTGCGCACGGTGCATGAGTCCGCATCGGTGATCTCGGTGCCAGCGGTGTCGTCGAAGGAGAAGCAGCCGGACAACTTCTTCCGCAAGCGCGGCGGCGGTTGGGAGGCTCGGTTCAATCGCGGGAACAGAATCAACATCGTCGGCGTGGACAAGGGCGCGGAGTACATCAACCTGCTGCTGGCGCACCCGGATCGGGAGGCATCCGTCTACGAGGTCGTTTGCGGCTACGCGCTGGGCGTCGCCGAGCAGGTGAGTTCCGGACTGGAGCACGATGACATCGAGGAGGGTTTCCAGGTAACGACCGGAGCGCCGCTGGGCGACGCAGGCGTCGTGGTGGACAGGAAGGCAGTCGAGCAGTATCGAGCCAAGTACCAGTCACTTGTGACCGAGAAGGCGGAAGCCGAGCAAGACGGCGACCACCAGCGTGTGGAGGAAATCGAGGACGAGCTGGCCCAGATCGCCGATGCGCTCACGGCGGGCGTCGGCAAGGGCGGCAAGCTCCGCAAGGCGGGCGACAAGCGAAAAAATGTCCGGGACGCCTTCCGCAACGCCGTCAACCGGGCGATCACGGCCATCGGGAAGTACGACAAACCCCTGGCCGAGCACCTGAAGTCCAGCATCAAGCACGGCAACGAGGTGGTCTACCGGCCCGGAACGCCCATCGTCTGGGACGTCCGCCCCATCGTCAACGAGTAGCCCCGCCCGTGGTCGAGTCGCCCGCGTCAGGGCGGTTTTCCTGACGAACAAGCCGCCGGAAACCCGCGCCAGTGCTGGGGCGGGTGCGAAGTCCTCCTTCGCAGAAACAGAGAATGGGCGGCATCTGAGAACGGAAAACGACCCGAAACCGGGGTATCCGGGGCGGCGGCGCCCTTCGCAGCGCGGCCCGAACCCGCTCCAGCACTGGGGGGAACGGGCGAAAAAAAAACCAACCGAGAACGGTTGGTTTTTTAAATGTTGGTGGAGCTGGCGGGAATTGAACCCGCGTCCGCAAGCCTTTGCCGGGCAGATCTACATGTTTAGTGCTCTGGTTTGGATCTTACTATTTGCATCACGCAGGCACACGTTATGCAAACAGCCAGCTTCCTTGGATCTCACCAGCTACCAAGAAGCCCGGTAGCCAGCCAGCCAGTGTAAATTCCCTTGCAGCCGGGAGGTATTGCTACCCCCTTGCCCAGCCCACTAGCGTGCTGTTGCAAGGCTCACCGGATTTAAGCGGCGAGTGCGAAACGTTCGTCGTTTGCAGTTACTTTTGTGAATGGAGATTTACGAGCGTCACTCAAGCTCGACATGCACCACTCCGATCCCGAACCCACGTCGAAACCAGGACAGCCCCATACCGGGCATTCTAATCGAAACCCAGGAGTTCTTGCAGGGCCAGGGGCTGGGTAATGACGGCATTGGGCTGCCACTGCTGCACATCCTGAGTATCGCCTAGGTAGCCATAGCTCACCGCAACGGCTTGCATGCCGGCAGCGTGTGCCGCTTGGATGTCGCGTTCATCATCACCAACGTAAATACAGGCAGCAGGTGAGACTCCAAGCTGCTGGGCAGCCGCCAGCAGCGGTGCGGGATGGGGCTTGCTGTGCGCAGTGCTATCGCCACAGATTAAGGTATGGCAGCCGCGCAATACGGGGCAGGCTTGCACGATGGGTTGGGTAAACCGGGCAATTTTGTTGGTCACAATTCCCCAGGGCAGTGCCCAGGCTGTAAGCGATGCCAGCAACTCCGGCACCTGAGGAAATACCGCAGCGTGCCGCCCCATACAGGCTTCATAGGCTTGAAAAAACTCTTCGCGCAAAACCGCAAAATCTGGCGCAGTTTCTGCCACATCCAGGGCCAAGCGCAACATACCGCGCGCACCGGTACCAACAAATGGGCGGTAATGTGCGAACGGCAAAGCAGCCAAACCCCGGCGCTGGCGCAAGGCGTTGGCAGCAGCGGCCAAGTCGGGGGCACTGTCTAAGAGCGTACCATCCAAATCAAATAAAACGGCTGCAATGCCTGTTGCGGTGAAGGTACTCATACCACCGGGCGCTGGGTAGCTAGCAAATAATTCACGCTGCAATCGTCGCTTAACCAATAACGCTCGGTAATCGGGTTGTATTGCAGACCCGAAGTGGCCCGCACGTCCAACCCGGCTTGGCGACAAAATTGCGCCAATTCACTGGGGCGGAGAAATTTGGCGTATTCATGCGTGCCAGCAGGGAGCATTTTGAGGACATATTCCGCCGCAACAATCGCCAAGCCAAAGGACTTGATATTGCGATTGAGTGTTGAGAAAAAGACCCATCCGCCAGGTTTGACCAAGTCTGCACAGGCTTGAACGATAGAAGCCGGCTCGGGCACGTGCTCAAGCATCTCCATGCAGGTGACGACATCGAAGCTGGCAGGCTGCTCTTGCGCCAAGACCTCTGCGGGTACGTTGCGATAGCTGACGTTGGGCGTTTGCGCCTCCAGGGCGTGCAGTTGCGCTACGCGCAGGGATTTTTCGGCCAGATCAATACCCAGCACCTGCGCTGCACCCTGGCGCGCCAGGGCATCGGCCAAAATACCGCCGCCGCAACCCACATCCAAGATTGTTTTACCGCGCACGCCACTGGCCCAACGATCAATCCAGCCCAGGCGCAAGGGATTCATCATGTGCAAAGGCTTGAACTCACTGGTCTGATCCCACCAACGGTGCGCCAGGGCGGAAAATTTCTCTAATTCTGCAGGATCGACGTTGATGGCATCAGACATAGGCAACTCTAAAACACAGGGACATAAAAAAAGCCCCGATTTTAACGGGGCTCTTTTGTGGGGAAAGCCAGAATTACTTGGCAGTACCAACCACTTCGATTTCCACGCGACGGTTTTGTGCGCGGCCTTCTTTGGTCTTGTTGTCAGCCACAGGCTGAGCTTCGCCCTTGCCTTCAGTGTACACGCGGCTCTTGTCGATGCCTTTGTTCACCAAGTAGGCTTTCACAGCTTCAGCGCGGCGCACCGACAGCTTTTGGTTGTAAGCGTCAGAGCCAACCGAGTCGGTGTGACCCACAGCGATGATGACTTCCAGGTTGATGCCGCCAACCTTGCTGGCGACTTCATCCAGTTTGGCTTTGCCAGCGGGCTTGAGCACGGCTTTGTCAAAGTCAAAGAAGGCATCGGCTGCAAAGGTCACTTTGGAAGCAGCGGCCACGGGACCGGGCTTGGCAGCGGGGGCAGCAGCAGCGGCTTGCAGGGCACCGTCACAACCGGCGGCTGCAGTAGCAGGCGTCCAGTTGGCATCGCGCCAGCACAGTTCGTTGGTGCCGTTTTTCCACACCAGTTCGTTGGTGCCGTTTTTCCAGTTATCGACAGACTGGGCGCCAGCGGCCGTAGCCAGGGCAGCACCAGCAAACAAAATCGCCACTTTGTTGAGTTTCTTCATGATTCTCCTCTTTGGGATAAAGCCGCTATTCGCGAAATTCGTGAACGCCATCAGTGACCATCACCAATGAACGCTGGATGGAATTGTGCCATACCATGCCATAAATTACAGGGGGAAATCCTTGGCAATTGGCAAGGGCGTAAACATTCTTATAAATGTGTGGCCGCCCTACAACAGTCTATTCCCTCTAAAATCATACATTTCGCTGCTACAGCATAACTAGAAATCGTCCATGAACCAGTTTGCCAAAGAAACCCTGCCCATCAGTCTTGAAGAGGAGATGCGCCGCAGCTACCTTGATTACGCCATGAGCGTGATTGTAGGGCGGGCCTTGCCTGATGCGCGCGATGGTTTAAAGCCTGTCCACCGGCGCGTGCTGTATGCGATGCACGAGCTCAACAACGACTGGAACCGCCCGTACAAGAAGTCGGCGCGTATCGTCGGTGACGTGATCGGTAAATACCACCCGCACGGTGATATTGCGGTGTACGACACCATCGTGCGCATGGCGCAGGACTTTTCGCTGCGCCACATGTTGGTCGATGGCCAGGGTAACTTCGGTTCGGTCGATGGCGACAGTGCTGCGGCCATGCGGTACACGGAAATCCGCCTGGCAAAAATAGCCCACGAAATGCTGGCCGATATCGACAAGCAAACCGTGGACTTCGGCCCCAACTACGACGGCAGCGAAAGCGAGCCCCTGGTGCTGCCCGCACGCCTGCCGAACCTGCTGGTCAACGGCAGCGCCGGGATTGCGGTGGGCATGGCCACCAATATTCCGCCGCACAACTTGAATGAAGTGGTCGATGCCTGCCTGCACCTGCTGCACCGGCCCGAGGCCAGCATTGACGAGCTGATGGACATCATCCCCGCGCCGGACTTTCCCACGGCCGGCATCATCTACGGCATCAATGGCGTCAAGGAAGGCTACCGCACGGGCCGGGGCCGGGTGGTGATGCGTGCCAAGGTGCACTTTGAAGACATTGACCGGGGCCAGCGCCAGGCCATCATCGTCGATGAACTGCCCTACCAGGTGAACAAAAAGACGCTGCAAGAGCGCATGGCCGAGCTGGTGCACGAAAAGAAAATCGAGGGCATCAGCCACATCCAGGACGAGTCGGACAAATCCGGCATGCGCCTGGTGATTGAACTCAAGCGCGGCGAAGTGCCCGAGGTGGTGCTCAACAACCTGTACAAGCAAACCCAGTTGCAGGACACCTTCGGCATCAACATGGTGGCCCTGATTGACGGGCAGCCGCGCCTGTGTAATTTGAAGGACTTGATCACCGTCTTTTTGCAGCACCGCCGCGAAGTAGTCACGCGCCGCACGGTGTTTGAGCTGCGCAAGGCGCGCGAACGCGGCCACGTGCTGGAAGGCCTGGCCGTGGCCCTGGCCAATATTGACGACTTCATCGCCATCATCCGCAACGCCCCCACGCCGCCCGTGGCCAAGGCCGAGCTGATGAACCGCAGCTGGGACAGCCAACTGGTGCGCGAAATGCTCACCCGCACCCGCGCCGATGGTGCTGCCGTCAACGCCGACAACTACCGCCCCGAAGGGCTGGAGCGTGAATTTGGGATGCAAAGCGGCGGGCTGTACCGCCTGTCCGAGACGCAAGCGCAGGAAATTCTGCAAATGCGCCTGCAGCGCCTGACCGGCCTGGAGCAGGACAAAATCGTGGCCGAGTACAAGGACATCATGGCCGTGATTGAAGACCTGCTGGACATCCTGGCCCGGCCCGAGCGCGTCTCCACCATCATTGGCGACGAACTGCTGGCGCTGAAAACCGAATTTGGCCAAACCAAGCTGGGCGCCCGGCGCTCGACCATCGAATACAGCGCCCAAGACCTGTCCACCGAAGACCTCATCACCCCCACCGACATGGTGGTCACGCTCTCGCACACCGGCTACATCAAGAGCCAGCCCCTGTCCGAATACCGCGCCCAAAAGCGCGGTGGACGCGGCAAGCAGGCCACGGCCACCAAAGAGGACGATTGGATCGACCAGCTCTTTATCGCCAACACGCACGACTGGATTTTGTGCTTCTCCAACCGGGGGCGCCTGTACTGGCTCAAGGTGTGGGAAGTGCCCTCGGGCTCGCGCGGCTCGCGCGGGCGGCCCATTGTCAATATGTTCCCCCTGCAAGAGGGCGAAAAAATCAACGTGGTGCTGCCGCTCACGGGCGACATGCGTACCTTCCCTGACAACCACTACGTCTTCATGGCCACCAGCATGGGCACGGTGAAGAAGACGGCTTTGAGCGAATTTTCCAACCCGCGCAAGGTGGGCATCATCGCCGTCGGCCTGGACGAAGGGGACTTCCTGATTGGCGCAGCGCTCACGGATGGCCGCCACGATGTGATGCTGTTTAGCGACGGCGGCAAGGCTGTGCGCTTTGACGAAAACGACGTGCGCCCCATGGGCCGCAACGCCCGGGGCGTGCGCGGCATGAATATTGAAGACGGCCAAAGCGTGATTGCCCTCCTGGTGGCCGATGCCGAAACCAGCGAAGCCACGGGCGAGGACGCTGCCCAAGCCGACACCAGCAGCGCCCACAGCGTGCTGACTGCCACCGAAAACGGCTACGGCAAGCGCACCCACATCAGCGAATACACCCGCCACGGGCGCGGCACCAAGGGGATGATTGCCATCCAGCAGTCCGAGCGCAACGGCAAGGTGGTCGCTGCCACCTTGGTCGCGCCCGAGGACGAAATCATGCTGATTACCGACACCGGCGTGCTGGTACGCACCCGCGTGGCGGAAATCCGCGAAATGGGCCGTGCCACCCAGGGTGTGACCCTGATCAACCTGGACGCTGGTGCCAAGCTCGGCGGCCTGCAGCGCATTGCCGAAAACGATGCCAGCGCCGATGAAGCCACCAGCGAAGGCGAAGCGGCTGAGGGCAGCGCTAGCGATAGCACCCCCACCGCCAACGACTAATTATTTTGAGGAGCACAGGACGCAGACTCGCACTGCGTCTTTGCCGTTTTTAAAGGCTTACCCACCATGAACCGCCCTTTTAATTTCTCTGCCGGCCCTGCAGCCATCCCCGAAGAAGTGCTTGCACAAGCTGCTGCTGAAATGCTCGACTGGCACGGCAGCGGCATGGGCGTGATGGAGATGAGCCACCGGGGCAAGGAATTCATCAGCATTTACGAGCAGGCGCAAAGCGATCTGCGCGAGCTGCTGGCCATTCCCGCCCACTTCAAAATCCTGTTCATGCAAGGCGGCGGCATTGCAGAAAACGCCATCGTGCCGCTGAACCTGGCACGCGGTGGTGTAGCCGACTTTGTCGTCACCGGTAGCTGGAGCCAAAAATCCTTCAAGGAAGCGGCCAAATACGCCCAGCCCCACCTGGCCGCCACGGCGCAGGAGAGCAACTTCACCCAGCCGATTGCACCCAAGGACTGGCAGCTCTCGAACAAACCGGCGTATGTGCACATCTGCAGCAATGAAACCATCCACGGCGTGGAGTTTCACGAACTGCCCGACCTGCAAGCCCTGGGGTGCGATGCGCCGCTGGTGATCGACTTTTCCTCGCACGTGGCCTCGCGCCCGGTGGACTGGAGCCGCGTGGGCCTGGCCTTTGGCGGTGCGCAGAAAAACATTGGCCCCGCCGGCGTCACCCTGGTGGTGGTGCGCGAAGACCTGCTCGGCCACGCCCTGCCCATCACCCCCAGCGCGTTTGACTACAAAACCGTGGCGGACAACCACTCCATGTTCAACACCCCGCCCACCTGGGGCATTTACATGGCGGGCTTGACGTTCCAATGGCTCAAGCGCCAGCGCGAGGGTGCACTTACCGGCATCGCCGCCATGGAGCAGCGCAACATCACCAAGGCCCAGCTGTTCTACGACTACGTGGACAACTCGCGGGCTGTACGTCAACGCCATTGCCCCGGCCTGGCGCTCGCGCATGAACATCCCCTTCCAACTGCGCGATGCCAGCCGCAACGATGCCTTCCTGGCCGGTGCCAAGGCACAGGGCCTGCTGCAGCTCAAGGGCCACAAGTCCGTAGGCGGCATGCGTGCCAGCATCTACAACGCCATGCCGCTGGCCGGGGTGCAAGCCTTGATTGCCTATATGCAGGAATTCGAGCGCACCAGCGCCTAAGCGGGCTGCCCCCAGTGGACCGGCCTGCACACCCCAAAACCGGAAGGCGCTATTCACACCTTCTTGGGCCTTCAAAAAAAGTAGCTGTTTGCGCTGATGGAATAAAGATTTCAGATAGTTTTATCTTTGAAACGCCGATAAACACAGTGCAAGCAGCTATCAAATTAAGAGACACTCCACCATGAGCACTGCCCCCCAAGCCAGCCCCGAACTGGCCCAGTTGCGCCAAGCCATCGACAGTCTGGACCACCGACTGCTGCAACTTCTCAACGAACGCGCCCGCGTGGCCGAACAGGTGGGCGAAGTGAAAAAGCGCGAAGGCTCCACCTTCTTTCGCCCCGACCGCGTCGCCCAGGTGATTGAGAAGATCAAGGCCGCCAACCCCGGCCCCCTCAAGGGCGCGCACGTCGCAGCCATCTGGCGCGAAATCATGTCCGCCTGCCTGGCGCTGGAATCGCCCCAGCGCGTGGCCGTGCTCGGCCCCGAAGGTACGTTTTGCGAACAGGCCGCCATTGAATACTTTGGCGGCGCAGCCGACTTCATGTACTGCAACAGCTTTGAAGAGGTGTTTCACGCCACGGCTGCAGGCAGCGCCCAATACGGTGTGGTGGGCATAGAAAATTCCACCGAAGGGGTGGTGACCCGGTCGCTGGACATGCTGCTGCACACGCCCTGCCACATCGTGGGCGAGGTCAGCCTGTTGGTGCGCCACAACCTCATGCGCGCCAGCGACAGCTTGCAGGACATCGACGTCATCGTCGCCCACCCGCAGGCACTGGCGCAGTGCCAGGCGTGGCTGTCCAAGCACCTGCCGCACGCCGAACGCCGCCCGGTAGAGAGCAATGCCGAAGGTGCACGCCTGGCTGCACTCAACCCCAGTTGGGCCGCCATCGCGGGGGAGCGCGCTGCCCAGCAGTTTGGCCTGCACATCGTCAGCCACGCCATCCAGGACCAGGCCTACAACCGCACGCGCTTTGCCATCATCTGCCTGCCGCACACCCTGGCCACGCCCGAGCCCTCGGGCAAGGACTGCACCAGCCTCATCATCTCCGTGCCCAACCGCCCCGGCGCGGTGCACGACCTGCTGGTGCCGCTGAAAAAGCACGGTGTCTCCATGACGCGCTTTGAATCGCGCCCGGCGCGTACCGGCCAGTGGGAGTATTACTTCTACATCGACATTGCCGGCCACCCCCAGCAGGCCCACGTCGCCCAGGCGCTGGCCGAGCTGCAGCAACTGAGCGCCTTCTACAAACTGCTAGGCACCTACCCCACCGCCGCCTGAGGAGAACAGCACCATGTTTGAACAACTGGGCTTGATTGGCTGCGGCTTGATGGGCGGCTCCTTTGCGCTGGCGCTGAAAAAAGCGGGCCTCGTCCAGCGCGTGGTCGGCTACAGCAAATCGCCCACCACCACCGAACGCGCCCGCCAAATGGGGGTGATTGACGTGGAAGCACCTTCGGCCCTGCTGGCCGTGGCCGGGGCCGACATCGTGCTGCTGGCCGTGCCCGTAGCGGCCACCGGCGCCACGCTCAAATCCATCAAACACTTGATCAACCCGGACATGCTGGTCATGGACGTGGGCTCCACCAAGACCGACGTGGTGCAGGCCGCACGCCAGGCGCTGGGCAACCAACTGGGCAGCTTTGTGCCCGCCCACCCCATTACCGGCAAGGAGCTGGCCGGTGTGGAGCACGCCGACCCCCTGCTCTACCACGGCAGCACCGTGGTGCTGACCCCTACCGAGCGCACCTTGACCGCACAACTGCACAAGGCGCAACTGCTGTGGCTGGCCCTGGGCTGCCAAGTCACCACCATGAGCCCCCAGGGGCACGACGCCGCGTTTGCCGCCGTCAGCCACCTGCCCCACCTGCTGGCCTTTGCCGCCATGCACAGCATTACCGGGCAACTGCACGGCGAGGAATTTCTGCAACTGGCGGGCCCAGGGTTCAAGGACTTCACCCGCATTGCCGCAGCGGATGCCAAAATTTGGCGCGACATCCTGCGTGCCAACCGCAGCGAAGTGCTGACCCAGTTGCAGCACTACCGCCAATCGCTCCAGGCGTTTGAAGACGCCTTGAACGCCCCAGACAGCACCGCGCTGGAGACCATGATCGAACACGCCAGCGCCGCCCGCAGCCAATGCTTTCACAGCCCCACGCCGCCTGCGCCGGGGGCTTAACACCACCTATGTACCGCACCGCATTTCTTGATATCCCCCACCTGACCAGCGCCCAGGGCCGCGTGCAACTGCCCGGCTCGAAAAGCATCTCCAACCGCGTACTGCTGCTGGCCGCTTTAAGCGCAGGCACCACCACCGTCCATGACCTGCTGGACAGCGACGACACCCGCGTCATGCTCACCGCTCTGCACGCCCTGGGCTGCACGGTCGTGCCCGCCCAGGTCACCCCCGGCCAGCCCATTGCCATCACCGGCCTGGGCGGCCAGCTACCCGCAGGGGCAGCCGCCACCTTGTTTTTGGGCAATGCAGGCACCGCCATGCGCCCCTTGACCGCAGCCCTTGCGGTGCTGGGCGGCAGCTTTGAGATGACGGGCATCCCCCGCATGTACGAGCGCCCAATTGGCGACCTGGTCGATGCCCTGCGCCAACTGGGCTGCCAAATTGATTACCTCAAGGACGAAGGTTTTCCGCCTTTGAAAATCGGCCAGCCCGATTTCAGCCGCCTGCCCGATGCGCCCATCCAGGTGCGCGGCGATGTCTCCAGCCAGTTCCTCACGTCCCTGCTCATGGCCCTGCCCCTGCTGGCGCAGGAGCGCAGCATCACCATCGACGTGGTGGGCGAGCTGATTTCCAAGCCCTACATCCACATCACCCTGGAGCTGCTGGCACGCTTTGGTATCCAGGTGGTTAACGACAACTGGCAGCGCTTTACCATCCCTGCCGGTAGCCGCTACCAGTCGCCGGGCAGTATCCATGTGGAGGCTGACGCCTCATCTGCTAGCTATTTCATAGCGCTTGGCGCCATAGCGGCGGGCGCAAATGCAGAAAACACGCCCAACAATCCAGCCGCCATCACCATTGAAGGCGTGGGGCTGGACTCTATCCAGGGCGATATCCGCTTTATCGACGCTGCCCGCCACATGGGTGCCGACATCACTGGCGGCCCCAACTGGCTGCGCGTTGCACGGGGCCGCTGGCCGCTGCAAGCCATTGACCTGGATTGCAACCACATCCCCGATGCCGCCATGACCCTGGCTGTCATGGCGCTGTACGCCGAGGGCACGACGCGCCTGACCAATATCGCCAGTTGGCGCGTCAAAGAAACCGACCGCATCGCCGCCATGGCCGCCGAGCTGCGCAAGCTGGGCGCCACCGTACAAGAGGGGGCGGACTTCATCGCCATCACCCCCCCGGCCCAGGTGCAAGACTGGCAAGCGGTCAGCATCCACACCTACGACAACCACCGCGTAGCCATGTGCTTTGCGCTGGCGGCATTCAATCCGGCGGGCCTGCCGGTACGCATCCTGGACCCGCAGTGCGTAGCCAAAACCTTCCCCGATTACTTTGAAGCGCTCTTTACCCTGGTGCACCCCAGCCACCCCGCGCCGGTGATTTGCATCGACGGGCCCACCGCTTCGGGCAAGGGCACGGTAGCCGCCCTGGTGGCCGAGCAACTGGGCTTTGCGCTCCTGGATTCCGGGGCGCTGTACCGCATCACCGGCCTGGCCGCCAGCCGCGCAGGTATTCCCTTGGAAGAAGCGCAGGCGCAGCAGATTGCCGACCTGGTCGCCACGCTGGACATTCGCTTTACCGCCGATGCCCGCGTGCTGCTGGCTGGGGAAGACATCAGCCTGGCCATTCGCACCGAGGAAGCAGGCATGAACGCCTCGCGCATCTCCGCCTTTGCCGCTGTGCGCCAGGCGCTCTTGCAACTGCAGCGCGACTTTCGCCAACTGCCCGGCCTGGTGGCCGATGGGCGCGATATGGGCACGGTGATCTTTCCGGATGCGCCGCTCAAGGTATTCCTCACCGCCAGCGCCGAATGCCGCACAGAAAGACGCTTTAAACAGTTGATGGATAAAGGCATTTCTGCTAACATGCACGACCTTTTGGCCGATTTACAGGCGCGTGATGCCCGCGACATGCAGCGCAGCACCGCCCCGCTCAAACCGGCAGAAGATGCGCTGCACTGGGACAACCACGCTGGGCGCACCGTTGAAGATGCGGTGCAACAAGTCCTGTCCTGGTGGCAACAGCGCCAGCCTTTTTGAATTCCTCACGGATTCAAAAGCTCCCCGCCCGCATGGCGTCTGGAAGTAAGTGCCTGTTCATACAGGCTTTTATTTCCAGGCTAATGCGGTTTTTCACTTTTAACCCGCAGAAAACCTTCTGCACCCCGATCGCTGGCAGCCCTAAAAACGCGTAGCAATGGTGCTACCGGAAACCTGCCGTTTGCGAACAAGGAAACACATGTCCGAATCTTTTGCCGCCCTGTTTGAAGAATCCCTGCAACGCACCGAAATGCGTCCCGGTGAAGTAATCACTGCCGAAGTGGTTGCTGTTGACCACAACTTCGTGGTTGTGGACGCTGGCCTCAAGTCCGAAGCCTACGTGCCTATCGAAGAGTTCAAAAACGACCAGGGCGAAATCGAAGTCCAAGTAGGCGACTTCGTATCCGTGGCTGTTGGCGTGATCGAAAACGGCTACGGCGACACCGTGCTGTCGCGCGACACCGCCAAGCGCCTGGCCTCCTGGCTGTCGCTGGAGCAAGCGCTGGAATCCGGCGAATTCGTCACCGGCACCACCAGTGGCCGCGTCAAGGGTGGCCTGACCGTGCTGGTCAACGGCATCCGCGCCTTCCTGCCCGGCTCGCTGATCGACACCCGTCCGGTCAAAGACCTGACCCCCTACGAAAACAAGACCCTGGAATTCAAGGTCATCAAGCTCGACCGCAAGCGCAACAACGTGGTGCTGAGCCGCCGCGCTGTGGTGGAAGCCTCCATGGGCGAAGAACGCGCCAAACTGATGGAAACGCTGAAAGAAGGCGCCATCGTCCAAGGCGTGGTGAAAAACATCACCGAATACGGTGCGTTTGTGGACCTGGGCGGTATCGACGGCCTGCTGCACATCACCGACATGGCCTGGCGCCGTGTGCGTCACCCTTCCGAAGTGGTGACCGCTGGTCAGGAAATCACCGCCAAGATCCTGAAGTTCGACACCGACAAGAACCGCGTCTCCCTGGGTCTGAAGCAAATGGGCGACGACCCCTGGATGGGCGTCGGCCGCCGCTACCCCTCGGGTACCCGTCTGTTCGGCAAGGTCACCAACATCGCCGACTACGGCGCGTTTGTGGAGCTCGAACCCGGTATCGAAGGCCTGGTGCACGTCTCTGAAATGGACTGGACCAACAAGAACGTGGCCCCCAACAAGCTGGTCAGCCTGGGCGACGAGGTCGAAGTCATGGTGCTGGAGATCGACGAAGACAAGCGCCGCATCTCCCTGGGCATGAAGCAATGCAAGGCCAACCCCTGGCAAGAATTTGCCCAAAACACCCGTCGTGGCGACCGCGTCAAGGGCCCGATCAAGTCGATCACCGACTTTGGCGTGTTCGTGGGCCTGGCCGCTGGCATCGACGGTCTGGTGCACCTGTCTGACCTGTCGTGGAACGAAACCGGCGAAGCTGCCGTGCGCAACTACAAAAAGGGCCAGGAAGTGGAAGCCATCGTGCTGGCCGTGGACGTGGAGCGCGAGCGCATCTCCCTGGGCATCAAACAGCTCGACCAAGACCCCTTCACCACCTTTGTGACGGTGAACGACAAGGGCTCCATCGTGACCGGCAAGGTCAAGACCGTGGACGCCAAGGGCGCTGAAATCGACCTGGGCGAAGACATCGTGGGTTACCTGCGCGTCTCTGAAATCGCCCAAGAGCGCATTGAAGATGCCCGTAGCGCCCTGAAAGAAGGCGACGAAGTGACCGCCGTCGTGACCAACGTGGACCGCAAGAGCCGCAACATCCAGTTGTCGATCAAGCAAAAAGACCACGTGGAACAGCAAGAAGCCATGGCCAACCTGTCGGCCCAGGCTTCCAAGGAAAACGCCGGTACCACCAGCCTGGGCGCCCTGCTGCGCGCCAAGCTGGACGCTGACAAGTAAGCACCGCTAACTTCCCCGCAAGGTAAGGGCTTCCTCTAGGCTCCACCTTGACAGCAACGGGCGCTCGAATCTCTCAGCGCCCGTTGCTTATTTCGGCAAGTTTCCTTGCCCTTTATTTTTGTGTTTGCTATGACCCGCTCTGATCTTGTCGAAGAACTTGCCGCCGCACTGCCGTTTTTGATGCAGCGCGACGCCGAACAGGCCGTCAAGGCCCTGCAAGACGCCATCATTGATGCCCTGGTGCAAGGCCAACGCATTGAAATTCGCGGCTTTGGCAGCTTTACCGTCCATGAACGCGCTGCCCGCACGGGCCGCAACCCCCGCAGCGGCGCTGCTGTGCAAGTGCCCGCCAAGCGCCTGCCCCACTTCAAACCGGGCAAGGCTTTGCGCGAAGCGGTGGACTTTGAGCACAACGCCTAAAATGCGCCCCTTGCAGGATGCAAGGAAGGGCTCACCCATGAAATATTTGGTATGGCTGCTCAAGGCAGCCATTTTTTTTACGCTATTTGCTTTCGCCCTCAACAACCAGCACACCGCCGTGGTGCACTGGTTTTTTGGCCAACAGTGGGCCGCGCCCCTGGTGCTGATCGTGCTGGCCGCGTTCTGCCTGGGGCTGGTCGCTGGCATTGCCGTGATGCTGCCGCGCTGGTGGCACAACCGCACGGCGCAGGAGGCCGAAGCCAGCCCTGCCACCGAACCCGCCCCCCTCTCGCCTGCTGCCCCCCATGACTTTTGATTTGAGCTGGATTTTGCTGGGCCTGCCCCTGGCCTTTGGCCTGGGCTGGCTGGCCTCGCGCATGGACGTGCGCCAAATGCGCCTGGAAAACCAACAGGCCCCAAAAGCCTATTTCACGGGCCTGAACTTCCTGCTCAACGAGCAGCAGGACAAGGCGATTGACGCCTTCATCGAGGCCATGCAAAACGACCCCGACACCGCCGAGCTGCACTTTGCCCTGGGCAACCTGTTTCGCCGCCGGGGCGAATATGGCCGCGCCGTGCGCGTGCACGAGCATTTGCTGCAACGCGCCGATTTAAGCGACGCCGACCGCCAACGCGCCCAGCATGGGCTGGCACAAGACTATTTAAAAGCCGGCCTGCTCGACCGCGCCGAAGAAGCCCTGCGCCGCCTGGAAGGCACGCCCTACGCCACCGACGCCCGCCTGGCGCTGCTGGCCATTTACGAGCGTGCCCGCGACTGGCCCCAAGCGGCCGATATCGTGCGCAAGCTCCAGGCCGACGGCCAGGGCGACTTCAGCCAGCGCCTGTCGCACTACCTGTGCGAGCAGGCCGCAGCGCTGGCCCAACAAGCCCAGCTCGATGCCGCCCTGCCGCTGTTGGAGCAAGCCTGCAGCACCGCCCCCCAGGCCCCCCGCCCCTGGCTGGACAAGGCACGCATTGAATTTCGCCAGGACAAAGCCCAGGCCGCCTGGCACAGCCTGGCTACCCTGGCCGCACAAGCCCCCCAGGGCCTGCCCCTGACCCTGCCCTTGCTGCAGGAAATTGCCAAGGCCACGGGGCAAGAGCCCCAGGCCATCGCCTTGCTGCGCCAGCGCTACGCGCAAGCCCCGTCCATTGACCTGGCCCTGGCCCTGGTGCAACTGGGCGCTGACCCCGAAGGCCAGGCCGAAGCGCGCTGCCCCGACCACAATAGCTGCGCCCAAGGCTGGCTGCTGCGCCATCTGGAGCGCGAGCCGTCCCTGGCCATTGCCAACCAGTGGCTGGGCAGCGCTGCCAGCCCGGCCCTGCCTGCCAGCGTGCGCCAGGCCATTGAACACGCCAGCCGCCCGCTGATGCGCTACCGCTGCGCGGCCTGCGGGTTTGAAGCGCAACAGCACTTTTGGCACTGCCCCGGCTGCCAAAGCTGGGACAGCTACCCGGCGCGGCGCGTTGAAGAACTATGATTAGGCATAAAAACAGGCCCAAACCCTTATTACACCGACGCTAGCAGCTATTATTTTAAAAGCATTCCTAGCCAGCAAGCTAGGCCATGCGAAAATCCACCCCACTGTGGCTGCTGCTCAAGCAGCCATTCTTATCAGTACAACGACTTGAACACCTTGAGGACACCCACCATGGAAGCAGAACACATCAACCACATTGGCAACCAACTCGAAGACCTGAGTGCGCGCACCCAGGACTTACGGAGGTATCTTTGACTACGACGCTAAATACGAGCGTCTGCGCACCGTCAACGCCAGCCTAGAAGACCCCAACATCTGGAACGACCCGAAAAAAGCCCAAGAACTGGGCAAAGAAAAAAAGTCGCTCGATGCCGTGGTGCTGACGCTGGAAAAACTCACCACCGAACTGGCCGACAACCTCGAACTGTTTGAGATGAGCCGCGAAGAAGGCGACGAGGCCGGGCTGCAAACCATTGCAGCCGAGGCCGCCAAGCTCCAGCCGCTGATTGAAGAGCTGGAATTTCGCCGCATGTTCAGCCAAGAGGCCGACCCGCTCAACTGCTATATCGACATCCAGGCCGGGGCCGGCGGCACCGAGGCCTGCGACTGGGCCAGCATCTTGCTGCGCCAATACCTCAAGTACGCCGAGCGCAAGGGCTTTAAAACCACCGTCGACGATGAAACCCCGGGCGACGTGGCCGGCATTAAAAGCGCCACCATCCACGTTGAAGGCGAATACGCCTTTGGCCTGCTGCGCACCGAAACCGGCGTGCACCGCCTGGTGCGCAAATCGCCCTTTGACAGCTTAGGGGGCCGCCACACCTCGTTTGCCTCGCTGTTCGTCTACCCGGAAATTGATGACTCGATTGAAATCGACATCAACCCCGCCGACGTGCGTACCGACACCTACCGCGCATCGGGCGCGGGCGGCCAGCACATCAACAAGACCGACTCCGCCGTGCGCCTGACGCACATCCCCACCGGCATCGTGGTGCAGTGCCAAGATGGCCGCAGCCAGCACAGCAACCGCGACGTGGCCTGGCAGCGCCTGCGCTCACGCCTGTACGACTTTGAAATGCGCAAGCGCATGGAAGAGCAGCAAAAGCTCGAAGACACCAAAACCGACGTGGGCTGGGGCCACCAGATTCGCAGCTACGTGCTGGACAACAGCCGCATCAAAGACCTGCGCACCAATGTGGAAGTCTCGGCCACGCAAAAGGTGCTGGACGGCGACCTGGACGTGTTCATTGAAGCCTCGCTCAAGCAAGGCATTTAAGGAAAGAGTCACATGCAAGCACAAGACACCCAAGGCGCTATCCAGCGCCTGGACTACAGCGCCCCGGCGTTTTGGATCGACACGGTTGAACTCACTTTTGACCTGGACCCGGCCAAAACCCGTGTGCTGAACAAAATGCAGCTGCGCCGCAACCCAGCGGTAGCCCTCCAGCCCCTGCGCCTGGATGGCGAAGAGCTGAACCTGGCGCGCGTGCTGGTCAACGGCGGCGGCACCAGCTTCAAGATGGACGGCAACCAACTGGTGCTGGAAAACCTGCCCGAAGGGAACGAGCCCTTTGCGCTGGAGATTTTCACCACCTGCGCCCCCATTAAAAACACGCAACTGTCGGGCCTGTACGTCAGCCAAGAGACGTTTTTCACCCAGTGCGAGGCCCAGGGCTTTCGCCGCATTACCTACTTCCTCGACCGCCCGGACGTGATGGCCAGCTACAGCGTGCTGCTACGCGCCGACAAAGCGCACTACCCCGTGCTGCTCAGTAACGGCAACCTGGTGGAAAGCGGTGATTTGGACGATGGCCGGCACTTTGCCCGCTGGGTCGATCCGCACAAAAAACCCAGCTATTTGTTCGCCCTGGTGGCGGGCAAGCTGGTGGCGCGTGAGCAAAAAATCACCAGCCGCGCGGGCAACGAGCATTTGCTGCAGGTCTATGTGCGCCCCGGTGATTTGGAGAAAACCGAATACGCCATGCGTGCCCTCATGCACGCCGTGGCCTGGGACGAGGCCCGCTTTGGCCTGAGCCTGGATTTGGAGCGCTTCATGATCGTCGCCACCAGCGACTTCAACATGGGCGCGATGGAAAACAAGGGGCTCAACATCTTCAACACCAAATACGTGTTGGCCAACCCCGCCACCGCCACCGATACCGACTTTGCCAACGTCGAATCGGTGGTCGGCCACGAGTATTTCCATAACTGGACGGGCAACCGCATCACCTGCCGCGACTGGTTCCAACTGTCGCTCAAAGAAGGTTTGACCGTCTTTCGTGACCAGGAATTTTCCATGGACATGGCCGGCAGCGCATCGGCGCGCGCCGTCAAGCGCATTGAAGACGTGCGCGTACTGCGCACCGTGCAGTTCCCGGAAGATGCCGGCCCCATGGCCCACCCCGTGCGGCCAGACAGCTATGTGGAAATCAACAACTTCTACACCGTCACCATCTATGAAAAAGGTGCCGAGGTCGTGCGCATGCAGCACACCCTGGTCGCCGTGCCGGTTTTGCCCAGGGCATGAAGCTGTACTTTGAGCGCTTTGACGGCCAGGCCGTCACCTGCGACGACTTTGTGCAGTGCATGGCCGATGCCAACCCCAGCAGCCCCCTGGCCCAGCACCTAGAAGCCTTCAAGCGCTGGTACAGCCAAGCGGGCACCCCGGTCGTGCATGCCAGCGGCGCGTTCGATGCCGATACGCAAACCTACCGCCTCACCCTGCGCCAAAGCTGCCCGGCCACGCCGGGGCAAAGCGCCAAAGCGCCCTTTGTTATCCCCGTCACCCTGGGGCTGCTGGATGCCAGCGGCCAGCAACTGCCGCTGCACATCGACGGCCAAGACTGCGGGCTGGAACACACCCTGGTGCTGACCGAGGCCGAGCAGACCTGGGAATTCACCAACCTGGGCCACCTCACCAGCGCCCCCGTGCCCTCGCTGCTGCGCGACTTCAGCAGCCCGGTGCAACTGGACTACGCCTTTACCGAGCACGAGCTGCTCACCCAACTGGCGCACGATGCCAACGCCTTCAACCGCTGGGAAGCGGGCCAGCGCCTGCTGCTGCAGGCTGCTCTCAAAGGCATAGCTGATAGCGCTGATGAACAAAGCACTTCAGGTACAAAACACCTTGAAACTGGCTTACTGCAAGCGCTACGCGCTCTGCTTTTAGAAGAAGGACTGGACCCCGCATTCAAAGAGCTGGCGCTGACCCTGCCGTCCGAGAGCTATATCGCCGAGCAACTGCCCGAGGTCGACCCCCAGCGCATCCACACCGTGCGCGAAGCCATGCGCCTGGAGCTGGCCCTGGCCCTGCAGGCCGACTGGCAAGCCACCTACAGCGCCCACGCCGACACCGGTGCCTACCAGCCCGATGCCGCCAGCAGTGGCCGCCGCGCCCTGGCCAATCTGGCCCTGGCCATGCTGTGCCTGGCCGCGCAGGCCACGGGCGACAGCGTCTGGCCCGGCAAGGCTTACCAGCGCTTTAAAACCGCCGGCAACCTGACCGACCGCGTCGGTGCCCTGAACGCCCTGCTGCACAGCCACAGCCCCCTGGCACAGCCTGCGCTGGAGCGCTTCTACGCCCTGGCCAAGGACGAACCGCTGGTGCTGGACAAATGGTTTGCCCTGCAAGCGGCCCGCCCCGACCAAGGCGGCAGCGTCCTGCCCCAGGTACAGCAACTGCTCAAACACCCCAACTTTGTGCTGAAAAACCCCAACCGCGCGCGCAGCCTGGTGTTCACCTACTGCAGCGCCAATCCCGGGGCCTTCCACCGCACCGACGGCGGCGGCTACCAGTTCTGGGCCGAGCATGTGCTGGCACTCGATGCCATCAACCCCCAGGTCGCCGCCCGCCTGGCCCGGGGCCTGGACCGCTGGAAAAAACTCGCCCAGCCCTACCAGGATGCGGCCAAAGCCGCACTGCAGCAAGTCGCTACCCACGGCAGCCTCTCCAACGACGTGCGCGAAATCATCAGCCACGCCCTGGCCTAACCTTTAACAAAATCCGCTGCAAACGCCCTATCCACCGGCGTTTGCAGCTCTCCTTTTTACGATTGAAAGGACACACCTTATGACACGACGCGACAGCCTCACGCGCTATTTGGTTGAAAAACAGCGGGTCGATGGCCGCATCCCCCCGCAACTGCGCCTGCTGCTGGAAGTGGTCGCCCGCGCTTGCAAGCGCATCAGCTTTGCCGTCAACAAAGGCGATTTGGGCGATGTCATGGGCAGCGCCGGCAGCGAAAACATCCAGGGCGAAGCGCAGAAAAAACTGGACATCATCGCCAACGAAACCCTGATCGAAGCCAACGAATGGGGCGGCCACCTGGCCGCCATGGCCTCCGAGGAAATGGAAGGCATCTACGTCGTGCCCAACCGCTACCCCCAGGGCGAATACCTGCTGATGTTCGACCCGCTGGACGGCTCCAGCAACATCGACATCAACATGTCGATTGGCACCATCTTCAGCGTGCTGAAAAAACCCGAAGGCCACCCCGGCGTGCACGACAGCGACTTCTTCCAGCCCGGCACCCAGCAAGTAGCTGCCGGTTACTGCATCTACGGCCCGCAAACCACCCTGGTGCTGACGGTGGGTGACGGCGTGTCCATGTTCACGCTGGACCGCGAGCAAGGCTCCTTCATCCTCACGCAAGAGAACATCAAAATCCCCGAGGACACCAAGGAATTTGCCATCAACATGAGCAATATGCGCCACTGGGACGCCCCCGTGCAGCGCTACATCAGCGAAGTGCTGGCCGGTGAAGACGGCCCACGCGGTAAAAACTTCAACATGCGCTGGGTCGCGGCCATGGTGGCCGACGTGCACCGCATCCTGTGCCGTGGCGGCATCTTCATGTACCCCTGGGACAAGCGCGAACCCAACAAACCCGGGAAACTGCGCCTGATGTACGAAGCCAACCCCATGAGCTGGCTGATCGAACAAGCCGGCGGCATGGCCACCGATGGCCGCCAGCGCATCATGGACATCCAGCCCACCCAACTGCACCAGCGCGTGAGCGTCGTCCTGGGCGCGAAAAACGAAGTCGAGCGCGTCATGCAATACCACCAGGAAGCCGATCAGCAGACCCAAGCGTAAAAACACGCCCCAAGACAGGCTATAATGCCGGTCTTTCGCCGGTGTAGCTCAGTTGGTAGAGCAGCTCATTCGTAATCGGAACGTTGCTCTAGGCAGTCTGGACTAAAAGGCAAGCGGTACAAGGCTTCGGGAGTCCCAGCGGCGCAGCCGCAGTGACGAACGAACACGGTTTGAACAAGTTTCGGTTTTAGCCGGCATAGCTCAGTTGGTAGAGCAGCGCATTCGTAATGCGAAGGTCGGGGGTTCGACTCCTCTTGCCGGCACCACTTGAAGTAGAAGGGCCGCCCACTCGGGCGGCCCTTTTGCTTTGCGGCTTCGAGCTGCCGCCCGCAAACGTTTATGGACGCGCACTTGATCGGCGCATGAAACTTCTCTCCATCGCAGGCGATGTGCCGGGGGACGCCCTGGCGCCAAACCCTTAAACGACTTTGGAGAAGTGAACATGACTACCGAAAACACCAAGACCCCGGCCATCGAGCAATTGGCAACATCCATGCGGACCGTGTGCCGCAAGTTCGATCGCTTTCTCTGCGCAGGCATGAAAAACGTGGAGGCTGTGCTGGTGCTGATCCGCGCGCTGGAGCGGCGGCCCACGCCTACCGCCGAGGTGCTTGCCCAAGATTGGGCGGATGAACTCGGGGACCACCCCGTAGACGGCGAGACGATCAACATGGCGTTGGAGCTGCGCCACCTGTTCGGGCCGGAGTGGTACATCATCTGCATGCACCTTCGGATGCGCGAGGAGAACGTGGGTGCCCGCGGCGAAGGAGACGAGGACTTCCCGCTGTACGGCGACGACATCCAGGAGGTTCGCGAAATGTGGGAGGAAAACTTCGAGGCTTTCGACCGCAAGCGCGCAGAGCAGGAAGAGGCGGCCAGGGCGTGGCTCAAGCGCCGGGAGATGCGCCGCACCTTGGGAGAAGTCGCATGATTGACCTACGCACCCTATCTGACCGTGCTGCCGTGCGCGCCATCGTCCTCTACCTTGTCAGCCGTCGGGTAGGCGATCCCCGCCACGAGCTCCGGCCTTCCACCCATCGCCTGATAGCGAGGGTGTTCGATTCGATCGAGAATGGCGGCGATTTGGCTGCGCTTGAGGTGACCCTAGGGCAATGCCTCATGGCCGTCAATGTAACGCAGGCTCGGGCGAGGCATCGTGAGCAGGAGGCCGCGACTGCCTGATCCGATGTCAGCGGGCCATCGCGCCCAAAGGCATGTAACCAAAGGGCCACCGTCGAGGTGGCCCTTTTCCATGCACGGCGGGGGCACGCGGTCACACTGGATCGCTCTCGGCCACGCGCTGACGCTCGGGCACCACTGCGCCCTTCTTGCGCATGTCGTGGGCGTACCACCTGACCGATTTGGCGCTGGCCTGCGCGCCCTCAATCTGTGAGTTGACCATCTCCGCGATAACGGCGTGCGGGTAGCCTGCGGGGTCCATCAGCAGCTCGCGGGCGAGTCGGCCGATGCCCTTGCCGCTGGGCTTCTTCTCGGTCTCTGTCGGGGCCTCGGTCGTCTCGGTGGCGTCGGCCTGCGGCTGTGCATGCGGCTCGGTCACCTCGGGCTCTGCGCGCTGCCCGAACGACGCGAGGTCGATGTTCTTGGCCTCGACGATCGAGCCGATTCGTTCGAGCAGCTTGCCTCGGGTCGCGAAGGTCTTGGGACCGGCCGGCTTGTCGGCGATCTGGTTGTGCAGGGCCAGCAGGTCCTTGGTGCTCATCTCTTGCAGGTTCATCTCACGCTCCGGTGGTTGGGTGTGAGGTCATTAGGTCGTGTTCGTGGGGATTCAGGAGCGGGGCCCCCTCAAGAAAATTGGCCCGCTGACTGTCCATCAGCGGGTCATGGTCCGTAAGCGCCTAAAAAAGAAGGGGATGCCTTGTGGGCATCCCCTCCGAAGCACCGGCCAGGGGCAACCTCGGCCTCTGTTCCGACCCGGCCGTTGGCACCAAACTCAGGTCATGTGGGCGAGGGGCTGGCGCTCCGCTTCCGCCCAGGTGTCGCGGTCAAGGTAGGCGTCCCACGCCCGGCTGTAGGGCATGCCGGCGAGCGCGGCAGCCTCGTCGAACTCGTCGGAGTACGGCTTCACGCCGACGCTGGCGGCCTGCTCGGCCAGCGCGTCGAGGAGGTCAGCGCCCGAGCGAAGCGCACGCGCCAGGCCGCCGAGGGCGACCGCTACGGGGTGGCGCGCCTCGTAGATGGGCTGCTTATTCATCGCCGCCACCGATCAGGTCGCGGTCGATGGCCTGCTCGCGCAGGGCGAGCTGCACGGTGTTCAGCGGGTTCGACTTGCCCTGGTTCCACGAGCGGATCGCGATGAGGATGCCTTGGAGGCGCGCATCGCCCAGCTTGATGTACTCCTGCACCTTCAGGTAGTCCTCCAGCTTCATCGCGGCGGCGAGCTCGGCGGGTCCGACCGGGCGGTCCTTCGACGGCATGCGGTCCAGGAGGCTCAGCAGCGCGGAAGCGAGGGGGATGTTCTGCGTGGCGACGGCGACCTGGGCCATGTGCCCGAGCTCGGCGGGGCCGGCGTAGGCGAGCTGGTGCAGGTACTCGGTGCGCTTGGGGTCGCCGAGGGCGGCGCGGGCCAGCACCTTGGCGGGGCTGGAGTAGAACTCGCGCTGCGAGACGAGCTGGGCGTGAGGTGCGCCCGCGTCCTTCAGCAGCTTGTCGAGCTCCTTGGCGGAGTTGTCCTTGATCTGGCGGACGGCGGCCACGGTCTCGCTCTGCGCGAAGCGGGCCTTGTCTCCGGCGTCGATGCCGGCGGACTTCCAGCGGTTGGCAATCTCTGCCTTGCGCGCCGCGACGTCCTGGTTCAGGCGCTCGATGGCCTTCAGGGCGCGGGTGTGGATGGCGTCCAGGTTGGACGCGAGCTCGCCGATCTGTTGCGGGCTGAGCAGCGGGGAGACTTGGTTCAGGTTCATGGCTCGTTGGCTCCTATGAGGTTGATGGTCCTCCGGTCGCCTTCGAGCGCGTCCCCAGCCGCGGGGTGGTCATGCGCGCCAATGCGCTGACCGGATGCTTTCAATGTGTCGTGGTGCGCTGGCCGAGAACGCCATCGTTCTCCGACCGTGTTCCCTCGTTCGCTGCCGCCGTCGCGGTGGCTTGCGCATCAAGGGCTTGGGGGCGTCTCGCCCGCCGATGGAGAGTCAGGCGTCCGCGTCGGGGTCCGCGCCCACGGGCCAGCCGCCAGCGCCGCCGCAGACCGAGCAGAGCCTCACCGCCACCACGTCGCCGCTGAAGTGGAAGCGCTGGCACCGCATGCACCTGACCCAGCCCACGCGCCTGATGACGCGCGGCGGGTCGAAGTTGGGGTCTAGGACGTTGGCACGTCGCGCGCCACCGTCGAGTGGCCACGGCGTCGGCTCGATGAGCGCCTTCGCCAGCAGGCAGTTCTCGGGGTCGTGGACCGCACGCTTGCCCGGCGTCGCGCCGAGCCAGCGGTAGTTTGGGTAGTTCGGGTTGTGGGTGCGCCGCTGCACCGTCGAGGTGGGCAGACCGAGCGCCTCCGCTGCCTGCCGGGCGCTGGGGTATCGCACCCCATCGACCTCGATGGCGACGGCGTGCCCGTTACTGCCCGCGATTGACAGCGCCATGCTCACGCCTGCCCTCGTACTCGTCCGACATGGCCTGCCACGCGTCGGCGTCGATGCGCGGGATCGGGCCGATGCAGGTCATCTCGCAGCGATGGGCCAGGGCGTCGCGCCCGCCCATCGCGGCGACCGTCTGCGGTGCCGTGTCGTCGAAGGCGTCGAGGTTGCGGTCGATCTGCTCGGCACGTTGCAGGGCCTCGGCCACGGTCAGCATCTCACTCGTCATCGTCTTGCTCCTTGTTCGCGTGGTACTTGGATAGCAGCCCCGTCAGCGCCTTGCGCTCGTCGGCCGACATGCGCAGCAGCGCCTCGGCGTCGAGGCCCGTGGAGTCCACCTTGACCCGCAGGCGGTCCGCCATCTGGTCGCCGTAGCGCCACTTGAGCAGGACCTCCATCAGCCTGTCGCTGTACTTGCGCACCGTGAGAGGGCGCTCGTCGCCGGTCTCGGGGTCGGCCACGGTCGAGACGCGGCCCTGGTGGATGACAGGCTCATCGACGCCGACGGCAGCACGCCGATAGGCTTCTTCGAGCAGGCTGTCGAGCGCCACCTCGACGGCGGCCTCCCACTGCGTGCGGAACTCCAGGTCGTTGGCCTTGTGATAGAAGGCCGTCGAGCGAACGATCCCCGCAGCGGCTGCCGCCGCCTTGGGGCTCGCCGTGTCTTCCAGCACCGCAAGGAAGATCGCCTTCCTCTCTGGCGTGAAGGTGTTGGGGATCGATGGGCGGCTCACGTCTGTTCTCCGAAAAATGGCTTACGGAGTTATCGTGTCGTGCTTATGCGTGCAGGCACGCCATCGTTCTTTCAAGCGCATCAACGGCTTGGCGGGTCTTGGCCCTCGAATCGACGATCAGGGGGTGAGGCGGCCAGGGGAAGTTGGCCTCGCGCGCGAAGGTCTCGGCGCAGCAGGTCGGACGCCGAACAGGCCGCGTTCCCCGCATCGGTCGCCACGCCCGCCACGGTCGGCCAGGCTCTGGTCTCGCTGACGCGGGCTCACGGGGATTCGGGCTCGGAGGGCTCCTACTGCTTGCAGTGCTTACGGAAGCATTTACGTTTTTTTCTTTATAAATCAATACTTTATTTAGATCGTAAATACTGTAAGTGCTGTAAATACTCTCTGAATCAATCCAGGAAATTCTCTGTCGGTCTGATGTCGTGGCGGTCGGTCGGGGCTCGGCACGGCGCGCTTTTTTCCTGAAAGAATCCGGAGCGCGTTTTCGCGCTTACTGTGCTTACGGACGACGCAAGGCGTTGATCCGTATGCCTTCTTGGTCGCGCCGAGGCGTTTACGTTCGGAGCTTACGTAAACGCCTCTGGCGCTTACTCAGTCACCCTGCAGGCGCTTCAGGGGGATGCCCGTGAGCTCGGAGAAGGTCGCGAACGCCTGGCCGAGGGAGGGCAGGACGTAGGCCATCTTCCCGCGGAGCTCGCCACTGCCAAGCTGGCAGCGCCTCACGCCGTAGGTCTTGAGCACGCGGCCGAGCTGGTCGGGCGCGAGCCACTGGCGGCCCTTGGCCCTCGCGTAGTCGCGGTATGAGGAGTGCACCGATTCGCAGAGCACCCTGACCTCGCGCTCGGTCCAGTCGCCCTTGTGGTCGGTGCCATCGTAGGGCCGGTCGCCCGACTGGAGGAGCGAGAGCCACCACTCCTGCTGGATGTCCAGCCCGCGCAGCTTCTGCTCCTCAAGCGCCCGCGTCTGCGGCACGCTGTCGCGCGGCGCCCATCCCTCGATGTTCCGGGTCAGCATCTCATGCAGGAAGGCGGCGAGGCCGGCGCGGTCGTCCCCGTAGAGCTGCGCGTTGAGCGCGTCGAAGAACGCCTTGTCGCCGCGGCGGCTGCCGTTGACCTCGAACACCGCGAAGCGCCGCTCGTCCCCCAAGCCTGCAGGGACCACCCAGTCCGAGTTGGAGGCCATGACGATGTGGATGAGGTTCTTGCCCGACACCGCGTCGCGGCCCTTGCCCTCGTAGGTGATCGTCGGCTCGGTCACGAGCGCCTTGAGCACCGACTCGCCCGCCTTGTCGCCGGCCCAGAACGCCTCGTCCGCGAACAGGAGGATGCAGTTCTGAAGGTGGGAGTTGAAGCGCCCCACGAGCTGCGACGGATTGGCGATGTGCAGGCCGCTGGCCCCGGCGAGCTCGGCCAGGGCGCGGCCGAGCGTCCCCTTGCCCGTGCCCTTGTCGCCGCGGAAGGCGAGCGCCACCTCGGCGGGGCGGCCGGGGCGCTGAACCATGTGCGCGATCCAGTTGAGGACGTACTCGAAGCTCTCGGCGTCGCCGTCCGTCAGCACGTCGCGGATGAGCTCGCGCAGCAGGGACCAGTCGCCCTTGCGCGGCTCGACGGACCAGCCCTTCCACAGGTTGAGCCATCCCTCGTGGTCCCGCTCGGGGTCGAACACCACGCCCTTGTACTGCCGGCGGTGCGGGTGCCTGAGCCACAGGCTGGACCTGCTGACGAGCTTGTCGCCCTTCTCGACGAGCTGGTTGCAGTAGAGGTTCTCGAAGTCCTCCTTCGTCGAGCGCTGGTAGATCGTGCGCCCGTCGAGCACGGGGTCGGCCTCCTCGGTGACGATGCGGAACTTGCCGCCCTCCATCACGACGTAGTGCCGTGCGTTCATCTCCTCAATGACCGCATCGACACCCTGCGGCTTCGGCGGCTGGCGCAGCGTCGAATCGTCCACGCCCTGGCCGAGCTCGGCAGGGTCCTCCCACGCGTCGAAGTCGTCCTCCGGCTCCGCGCGCGCCACCTCGCCGCCGGCCGCCTGCACGACCTTGTGCAGGTACTTGATGGTGATCGGGCGCCCGCCGCGCGAGGCGGTCGAGTGCAGCGAGTCCCAGCGCCTGCCGATGATCCAGGCGTCGTCCTGGTAGTCGGGGTCCTGCGTGCTCCAGTCGATGAACTCCTGGCGTCCCTCGCCGTCGGTAGCGTGGTGGCAGGCCATCATGAGGTTGAGCCAGTCGCCGTGCTCCCTGAAGTCCTCGGGGTCGAGCTGCTCAAGGGTCTCCGCCAGCATCTCGGGGGTGAGCTCGCCGAGGCCCGCGGCCTCGCCGTGCGCGCGGGTCGGGCGGCGGATCAGGCGCAGCAGCGTGTCGGGCACCTGCGGTGCCTCCTCGGGGAACGGCGCGAGGTCATCCCAGCGGTAGACGTTGCCGTTCGGGTGGATCGAGCCGGGCGCGACGACCTGCCGGCCGTGGCTCTTGAACTCCACGCCGGGGTAGTCCTCCAGGCTGTCGAGCACCTGCACGTCCGCCGGCTTGCGGAACCAGTAGTGGTGCCCGCCAGAGCCGGTGTGCCCGTGGGGGCAGGCGTCCAGGTCGAGGCGCGCGTCGGCGGCGAGCTCGGCCAGCGCGTCGCGGCCCTCGGGGAAGTTGCGGGGATCGACGTCGAGGACCATCCAGCTCGGCGGCAGGCGCACGCCGACATTCAGGCCGCGGCGCTCGGCCTGGGCGAGCACCTCGCGGCTGTCGTAGTCGCGGGATTGCCATGCGCCGTCGATCGGCGACTTGCCGCGGGCGCGGCCCTTGGCGTCCCTCGCGTCCCAGCGGTGCAGCGGGATCAGCGTCAGGCCCGCGCGGAGCAGGCTCTCGGCGTCGATCGATGGCTTTGCGTCCGACCTGGTCGCGGCATGATCTTTCCCGTGGGTCGTCATGCCCGCGTCCTCTGCTTGTTGATCGTTTGCGCCCACGGACTCATCCCCCGTGGGCGTTTTCTTTTGTGCGCTCATCGGTCAGCCCTCCGCGCTCGCGCGCTCGGTCGCCATCTCGGCGAGCTTGCGGCGGGCGGTGCGGGACTCGTAGGAGCGCGACAGCGGCTGCACCTCGACCATGTAGGCGCGCAGGTCGCCCACGCGGTAGCGGATGGTCTTGGGTCCGATGCGCTGGTAGGTCGGTCCGCGGCGTTGGCTGCGATACCAATTCAAGGCGTTGGGGCTGAGTCGCAGGAAGGCGGCTGCCTCCTGGACGTTGAGCAGCGCCTCGTCGGGCAGCGCGTGGAGCTCGCGCAGCTCGGCGAGCGTCAGCTCAAGTGGGGTGGGGTTTGTCATCTCTCGTACCTCATCGGGCTCCCGGCCGGCGGGATTGCCGGTCGGCGGATGACTGCCCGATGTGCGTCACGGAGAAGCGCCCGTGTGGTCCCCTCAGTCGGTGGGGCGGGCGGCACGATCTAAGCCCCGTGCAGGGCCTTGCCCGCGGGCGGCGCGGGACTTCGTCGGGCGGGTGGTGTCGCCCGACAGAAACGAATATGCCACAAGGGCTCGGCGAGAAATACCAACGTTCCGCACGGCTCCTGGTGAGTCCGTGGCGCGTCCGGTTGGCCGCGCGTTGCTCTGCGCCTAAGCCGAGGCGTCCGGGCTCGCCACGGGCCACCTGGTGAGACCGGAGAGGCGCTCCTAGAGCTCGTCAGGACCGAAACCGGCCGCGTCGGGCGGCGTGGGCTGCACCCGTCGCCGCGTGGAGAGGTCAGGCGGCTGGCCGTAGACGAGCCTGCCGTGCTCCACCACGTACTTGACGGGGATCTTCGGGTTGTTGATGTCCTTGCGCCCGTCGGCGTGCCATTTCTCCTCCCACTTCTGGAAGTAGAACTCCAGGTCCGCCGGCTCCAATAGGTAGACCGACTGAAGGGCGATGTGGCGGTAGATCGCGAAGGCCCACGGCACCTGCCGGTACTTGGCGATGATGACGGGGTTCATGTGATGGTGCGTCGAGAAGCCCTTGGTCAGTTCGATGTTCACCGACTTGAGCTCGTACTCGCGGCCCGAGGCGTCAACCGCGTCGTTGCCCTCGCGTCCGGGGATAATCTTGAGGCCCATGAGAAGCAGGACCTGCAACAGCTTGCCGCCGTTGTCCTGAAATACGTCATCGATGCCGTGCTTCGTCGCGAGCCGCTGGTATTCCTCAACGGAGGGCCATACCTCCAGCAGTCGCTTGTAGTCGTCGTGTGGTGTGAGCGTCACTCTTTCAGTTCCTCCAGCAGTGATGCGGGAGAAACGTCCAGGGCTACGGCGAGCCGCTCGATGTTGTCGATGGAGATATTGCGCTCCCCACGCTCCACCGAACCAACGTAGGTACGGTGGAGCCCTGCCGCGTCGGCCAGGGCCTCCTGCGACAGTCCGAGCTGCTCCCGCGCTTTCCTCAGATTCGAGGCGAACTGTCGCCTCGTCACAGAGGGCTTTAACTTCTTCTTCATGCGCGAGATAATGGGGGCATGATGACGATGAATCTACAGACTATGAGTAGCACCCCACATGATCGATAACTTCTCCCCGGCCTACTTCACGCGCAAGGGCGCGACATACATCGGGGACTCGCGGGAGTTGCTCGCAGACCTGCCCGACGGCAGCGTCAACCTCGTGATAACCAGCCCGCCCTTCGCCCTCCAGCGGCAGAAGGAGTACGGCAATCTCGACCAGCACGAGTACATCGACTGGTTCCTCGACTTCGCGCGGTTGGTGCACAAGAAGCTGAAGGACGACGGCAGCTTTGTCGTGGACTTCGGCGGTGCCTACATGAAGGGCGTACCGGCGCGCAGCCTCTACAACTTCCGCGTGATGATTCGGATGGTGGACGAGTTGGGGTTCTTCCTAGCGGAAGACTTCTATTGGTTCAACCCGTCGAAGCTGCCGAGCCCGATTGAGTGGGTGAACAAGCGGAAGATGCGGGTGAAGGACTCGATCAACACCGTGTGGTGGTTCAGCAAGACCGAGTGGCCCAAGTCGGACGTCACGAAGGTGCTCGCGCCATACAGCGACCGCATGAAGAAGCTGATCGAGGACCCCGACAAGTTCTACACACCGAAGGTGCGGCCGTCGGGGCATGACATCGGCAAGGGGTTCGCCAAGGACAACGGCGGCGCGATTCCGCCCAACCTGCTGCAAATCTCCAACTCGGAGTCCAACGGGCAGTACCTGTCAGGCTGCAAGGCCGTGGGAATCAAGGGGCACCCCGCGCGCTTCCCGGCCAAGCTGCCCGAGTTCTTCATTCGGATGCTGACCGAGCCCGACGACTTGGTGGTGGACATCTTCGGCGGCTCGAACACCACAGGCCAAGTCGCCGAGGCCGAGGGACGGCGCTGGATGGCTTTCGAGGCGCTGCCCGAGTACGTGGGCGCGTCGGCGTTCCGCTTCCTCGACAAGGGCATGCCGCCCGACGCCATGCGCGACCTCTACGACCGCATCGTCGCGGGTGAGTCGATCAGCATCGAGGAGTACCGCCAGCAGGCGATGCTGGCGCTGTGACGAGCATCGGCGGTTGCCCCGCCGTGTCATAGAAGGGCCTCCGTTGCGGAGGCCCCTTCGAGAGCAACGGCTTAGGTGCCGCTGTCCTCCGATTGGGAATCAGGCCATCGCCTCTTCGGGCTCCTCGGCGAGCTGCTCAGACCTGAGCCGAGGCGGCCACTCGCCTTCCGTCCATTGCAGGCCCAGCGCGTCGAGCACGTAGGCGCTCGCGCGCTCTTGGTAGCCGCGCAGGTGGTCGAGGCTCGGGTTCAGGTATCCCATCGTCACGTTGCCCGCCGCGTGGTTCAGCAGGAACTTCAGCTCGGCGATGGGCACGCCCGCCTGCAAGGCGAGGGTGGCGTAGGTGTGCCGCAGCGCGTGCCCGGTGAGGCCGTCGAGCTCGTGCTGCGCGACCTCGGCGACGTGGCCCGACTTTGAGTCGGCGGGGAACAGCCACTGACCCTTGCGCTGTAGGCGGGGCGACTCCCGCAGCCGCTGGCCGAGCAGGTCGGCGAGTGGTCCCGACAGCGGCAGGTCGAACGCGCGGGCCGCGCCGCCCTTGGGCTTCGGGACGTGCAGTCGCCTCGCGCCGAGGTCGAGCTCCGAGACGCGCGCCTCGCAGGCCGACGTGCGACGCATCCCGCTCAGGATCATGAACAGGTGAAGGTCGCGCCGCACGGGGTGCAGGTCGAGCACCGCCTTGCCCCACGCCCTCAGCTTGTCGGCGTTCGAGTCCACCTTGCGCCGCCGCAGCCCGTGGTAGTCCACGTTGGCGGTCGGGTTCGGCGGCAGGTCCGGGTGCTCCCGCAGACCGCGGTTGTAGACGGCGCGAAAGATGCGGAAGACGTTGTCGGCCGAGGGCGCGCCGTGCTTCTCGGTGATCTTGCGGTGGCGCTCGCGCACGCCCGCGCGATCCGCGCCGAGCTCGGCCAGCGGCTTGTCCATCCACTCGGCGAGGTACTGCTCGCAGTTGTAGCGGTAGTCCTCCTTGGTGCGCGGGGACAGCGGCTTGGCGGCGAGGTGCAGGTCGAGCGCGTCGCGCAGGGTGATGCCGCGCGCCTTGGCCTTGCGGCGCTCCTCGTTCGGGTTCGCGCCCGCCCGCATGTCCACGAGCGTCCTGCGGGCCGCGTCGCGCGCCTGCTTGGCGTCCATCGACGGGTGGTCGCCCAGCTTCGTGCGGACCTGCTTGCCGTTGACAAGGGACTGCACGTAGAAGCTGCGCTTCGTTGGCGTGACGATCAGGTAGAAGCCGCGCATCTCGCTGTCGGCGTAGAGGACGGACTTGCCCCTGTCGGGTGCTGGCGCCCTCTCGACGAGGGCCTGTGTTATCTTGGATTGCATGCGTTGGCTCCGAGTGAAGCGGGCCACGGCGCGAACACGGTTTAGCACCACAAGGTGCCGTGTGTTCGCACGACGTATTGCCCGCCGACGAAGCCATTAAGTCGCGGTTTTGCTTGCTTGTAAGCGCCCTATGCCATCTGATTCCAAATCATGGCATCATGTGCGCGTGCCGATTCGTAATGAGAAGGTCGCGTGTTCGATTCATGTCTCCGGCACCAATAACAGTAAAAAAGCCACCTATCCCCAGGTGGCTTTTTTTACAAGCGGCGTGTGGACTACACCCACTCCTGCCCCAACGCCCTCGCCTGCTCCAGCACCAGCTCTACCGCGTTTTCTGCGGAATCCGGGGGGTATTTGTATTTTTTCAGTATGCGTTTGACCAGCAAGCGCAGCTTGGCGCGCACGCTTTCGCGTTCGGCCCAGTCCACCGTGACGCTTTTGCGCAGGTTGTCGGTCAGCTCCTGGGCGATTTTTTTCAGGGTTTCATCGCCCAGTTCACGCACGGCGGCGGCGTTGTCGATCAGCGCTTCGTAGAACTTGACCTCGTCTTCACTCAGCCCCAGCAGCTCCCCGCGCTGGGCGGCTTCGCGGAACTTTTGGGCCATGGCGATCAGCTCTTCAATCACCTGCGCTGTCTCAATGCTGCGGTTTTGGTAGCGCGTCACCACATTGCCCAGTAATTCAGAGAACTTGCGGTGCTGCACCACGTTGCTGGCAAAGCGTGAGGTGATCTCGCCCTCCAGCAAGCGCTCCAACAGCTCTACGGCCAGATGGCGTTCGGGCAGGTTTTGCACCTGGACTAAAAACGCATCGTCCAGCAGGCCGATATTGGGCTTGTCCAAGCCCACCGCAGAAAAAATGTCCACCACCTCGTCGCTGACCACCGCCTGGTTGATGATTTGGCGCACCGCCGCATCCTTGGCCGCGTCAGAGAGCTTTTTCGTACTCACTTCGCGCTTGGTCAGCAGCACTTTGACGGCTTGTAAAAACGCCACCTCATCGCGCAGGGCCTGGGCTTCTTGCAGCGTGCAGCACAGGCTAAAGGCGTGGGTCAGCGCCACCGCGTTATCGGCAAAGCGTTTTTTACCGTCGCGCTCCCCACCGGGGCGCGATGGGGGCAGGCCCAGCACATGGTTGGCCGCGCCCGCCAAGGTGCGGTGCCCACCGGTACGAAAACCGCTCCAGTCATACCCGTGCAGCAAGGTGGCCAGCACATCGCGCTTTTCCAGCAGCACGGCCAGCGCCTCGCGGGCGTCCACCGTGGGCTTGCCCCGGCCCTTGCTGGCGGTGTATTCCTTCATGGCGGCTTTCAGCTCATTGCCAATGCCCAGGTAGTCCACCACCAGGCCGCCTTGCTTGTCTTTGAACACGCGGTTCACCCGGGCAATGGCCTGCATCAGGTTATGGCCCCGCATGGGCTTGTCCACGTACATGGTGTGTACGCAGGGCGCGTCAAAGCCCGTCAGCCACATATCCCGCACGATGACGATTTGCAGCGGGTCTGCCGGGTCTTTGAAGCGGCTTTCCAAGCGCTTTTTCACCGCGCCGGGGTAGATATGCGGGCGCAGCAGCGCCTTGTCGCTGGCGCTGCCGGTCATAACTATTTTGATAGCACCTTGCTCAGGATCGGCGCTGTGCCAGTGCGGGCGCAGCGCCACGATAGCGTCGTACAAATGCACGCAAATCTCACGGCTCATGGCCACCACCATGGCCTTACCCCGGTTGGCCGCGTTGCGCGTTTCAAAGTGGGCCACGATGTCTTGCGCCACGCTGTCAATGCGCGACTGCGTGCCCACCACCTTCTCCAGCGCCGCCCACTGGCTTTTGGCGCGGTTTTGCTGGTCTTCTTCCTCGTCCTCGGTCAGCTCATCGACCTCAGCGTCCAACTGGGGCAGCAGCGCGGTGTTGAGCTTGAGCTTGGCCAGCCGGCTTTCGTAATAAATGGGCACGGTAGCGCCATCTTCCTTGGCCTGCTGCATGTCGTAGATATGGATATAGCTGCCAAACACCGCCTCGGTGTTTTTGTCGCTGCCACTGACTGGCGTGCCGGTAAACGCCACAAACGTTGCTTGCGGCAGTGCATCGCGCAGGTGCTGGGCGTAGCCCGCCTGGTAGGTCAGCACCGATGGCGCGGCGGGGGCAAACTGCGCCTGCTCGGCCAGCGGCTGGCCGTCCGTCGTCAACGGGGGCTGGGCAGGCTGGGCGGCGTATTGCGCGGCTGATGACGCGGCCCCTTTGCGGAGCTTGAGCTTGGCGGCAAAGCCGTATTGCGTGCGGTGCGCCTCATCGGCCAGCACCACAATGTTGCTGCGTGCGGACAGTTGGGGGAAGCTGTCCTCATCCTCGCCGGGCATGAACTTTTGAATCGTGGCAAAGATGATGCCGCCCGAGGGGCGCTTCTCCAGCAACTGGCGCAACTGCTGGCGGGTATGCGCCTGCACGGGCTGCTCGCGCAGCAAATCCTGCGCCAGGCTGAATACGCCAAACAACTGGCCGTCCAGGTCGTTGCGGTCGGTAATCACCACAATCGTCGGGTTGTGCAGCCGGGGCTCTTGCAGCACGCGGGCGGCAAAACAAGTCATGGTGATGCTTTTGCCCGAACCCTGCGTATGCCACACCACCCCGCCCTTGCCGCGCACACTGGCGGCGGCACTGGTGTTGGCCGCCTCCAGCACCCGGGCCACGGCAGCACGTACCGCGTGGTATTGGTGGTAGCCGGCCACTTTTTTCACCAGCTTGCCGTCTTCCTCAAACAGCACGCAGTAGCGCAAATAGTCCAGCAGCACCGGCGGGGCCAGCACACCACGAATCAAAGTCTCCAGCTCCCGAAACTGCCCCAGCGGGTCTATCTCCACCCCGTCTATCGTGCGCCACTGCATATAGCGCTCGCGGTCGGCAGACAGCGAGCCCATGCGTGCCTCCGAACCATCGCTAATCACCAGCAGTGCATTGCTGCGAAACAGCTCCGGAATTTGCGCCTTGTACGTCTGCAACTGGTCATAGGCCATCCAGATATCGGCGTGCAAGTCGGCAGGGTTTTTCAGCTCCAGCACCACCAGCGGCAGGCCGTTGACAAACAGCACCACATCCGGCCTGCGCGTGTGCTGCGGCCCCTTCACGCTGAACTGGTTCACCGCCCAAAACTGGTTGTTGTCCACCTGCGCCCAGTCCACCAGCCGGGCCAGGTCGCCTCGGGTTTCCCCATCCACCTGGTAGCTGACCGGCACACCGCCCACCAGCAGCTTATGCAGCGCCCGGTTGGCCGCCAACAGCGCCGGCACGCCCACATCCAGCACCTGCGCCAGCGCATCCTCGCGCGCGCTTTCGGGCATTTGGGGGTTCAGGCGCTGCAGCGCCTGGCGCACATTGCTTTGCAACACCACCTGCTGGTAATTGCTACGCAGGGGCGTTGCGCCATCGGGCGCAATGTCCAGCCCGTAGCGCACGGTGTAGCCCACCTCCTGCAGCCAGCCCAGCGTTTCTTGTTCGAGTTGGTCTTCGGTCATCTCACTCCATTCAAATCAGGATTTACGCACGCCAGCGCAAGCCACCACGGATAGGCCAGCCAGACTGCCACCGTCATGTATAGAAAACCCAAAAATCTATACATATCCATCACTACGTGTATAGAAAAGCGCATTTTTTATACAGCTCGTGCCTATCTAGGGCAATCGCATCTAAATACGTAGCAAACCATACGCTCCGTCATGCCCGCGCAGGCGGGCATCCAGCGGCAGCGTTGAGGGGGTACTGGATTCCCGCCTTCGCGGGAATGACGAAATTGAAGTATCACCTTGTTGATAGATAAGGAAATTTAGATGTGTCCGCCCTGAGCCTTGGGTAGGTTAAATATATTTTTGATAGCTGGTAGCGCTTGTGTTTAGGGTGTTTAAGGCATAAAAGCACCTGAAATCTAGTAAACACCAGCGCTAGCAGCTATGGTTTTAAACAATCATCACTATTCAATCTATGCTGCCGCGCCCCATAGCCTCCAGCAAATCTAGCTTCAGCGTATCGGGGAAGTCGTCTTCCTCAATCAAAGAAATCACCACACGCTGCAGCAAATCTCTGGAGATCGAGCCTTCCGCCAAAGCCACCACAATGTTTTCCATCTGCAAGACAAACTGGGGGACGCAGTAGTCGTACCCATCTCCACGTAGTCGCGCAGAGCGTGGGTGAACTGCTTGCGGTAGCTGTCCTCCATAAAAGCCGAAGGCAAATAGTCCTGATCGCGCTGATTGATAAAGCGGGTATGACCGCCCGTGCGCTGCGCCACCACATCCAGCGCGATGTCCAGCATACGGCTGCGAATGGCCTTGGCCCTTTCGCTCTCCGTGACCAGCATGGCGATGTTGAGCACCGCACGAAAAGAGAAAACACCCAGGGCAGGCACGTTGGCACCAATCAAGTCGGCGACATGTATGTCGTCGAGTTGGGATAACTTCAAGTTTTTTAAGGCTTTTCCCTTGAGCACACGGTAGCCGTTTTGCTTGAGCTCCTCTGCATGGCTGGCCAGATAACGGTCGATGGTGCGCGCATCCACATCCAGCAGCTCGGCCACGTGCGATTTGAAAAAAATAGCCTCGCCTTCAATATGCAGGCCGCCCAAAGCCAAGTGTTCCTCCAACTGACGCAGGGCATAACGGTTGTTGAGAACATTGTTGCGTGCCACTGCCGAGGTGGTCAGGTCTTTGCTCATAGGCCCACCTCTTGGAGCAGCGCCTGGGCCTGCGGCAAGCGCAGTTGGCCGGAGATAAGGCGGGGGAGCAGGGTGTCGCGCAGGTTTGCCAGCAACCCAATTTGCTGGCTGTTCATTTGTTGAACTAGCGGCGCTACTATTTCGCAGAATTTCTTTAAGACAGCGTCTGTTGGCACTGCAACCAGTTCAGACTCAAGAAAATGAGCAGTTTGAAAATTGGCAATTCCAGTGCTCTGATTCTGATATTCCCATGTCTTGCCTTGAGCATAGATAAAAATCAAATGCTGCGACAAAAGGTAAGAAAAATCAGTTTGCGAAGGTCGAAAGAGTCTACAAAAACTAGCAGGCTCCACAGGGCAATCAAATCTTGCAAGAATTTCCTCAGTTATCAATATTGAACGCCCAGTCGGTTGCTCTTTACTCCCTCCAGATACTTCAATAACGATATCTCCAGCTTTGAGCTCCCTACTTTTCAGTTTCTTCTGCGTAGTGAATCGAATTGGCACTCTGCTTTCGCTACAAGCCTGAAGGTCAGGAATATCAGTTCCGCGAATGATGGCAACACGAGTGTTATTCATTTCGTCAGAAACATCGCTCCCCCAATCACCGCCAATGGTGTGCGACAAACATTCTCCAAATGGAAGCAACTTCCACCCCTTCGGCACCATCCCCAATTCCGATTCCTCAAAACCATCGGGAAACAGCGCGGCGGTGGCTGCGTCCATACCTTCTGGGGCGCGGCCTTGTTGTTTGGCGTGTACGGGGTCGAAATTGACAAACCACGACTTGAACAGAGCTTGGGCCATAGCTTCCAGCGTGGCATTGGTTTCGCGTAGAAGGGTGATGCGGTCGTCGAGGGTTTTCAGAAAATTTGATATTAAAATTTGCTTATTTATTGGTGGCAAATATAAATCAAAATCCATAATTGCATCTTTATCCCCCCTTGGCATTTTTGCGCCCTTGGATGTTCTAACACTAAATTCAGTAAATATATCCCAACAACAAATATTAAATAAATAATCTGGATGTAATATTTCTTTATTTTTTGAGCGAAAAATTAAAACATCATTAGAACAACATCCAGAAAACTTTGCCTGCCATACTTTCTTAAAATAAGTTCTAATATTCGAGAATAAAGTATCTCCAATCTTAAAAGTATTTACTTTTCCCTGAGCTGGAATGGAGGTTGCAATTTGTACACCACCAAAATTAGACACCATATTTTCTGTCGAAATATATTTCCTCTTATCTATTTCTTCAGATGACGATTTTTCAGAAACAAACTCAACCAATTCCCCGAATTTTTTACGTTCCCATTCAGCACGCATACCCCAGCCCCCCCAGCTTCTCCCGAATCACCGCATCCAGCTCCGCCCCCTGACGCATTTGCTCGCCCAGTTGCTGGGTCAGGCGCTGCATTTTTTCGGCAAAGGCTTCGTCGTCGTCCTCCACTTCTTCCGCGCCGACGTAGCGGCCTGGGGTGAGCACATGGCCGTGTTGGGCAATTTCGGCCAGGGGCACGCTGCGGCAGTAGCCGGGTTCGTCCGCGTAGGCTGCGCCGTCCTCGGCTTCGCCGCGCCAGGCGGCGACGGTGGCGGCTATGCGCTCTATCACGGCATCGGTCAGTTCGGCCTGCACTCTGGAGATCATGCTGCCCAGTTTGCGGGCATCAATAAACAGCACCTGGCCCCGGCGCTGCGCGGGTTTGGTTTTGGTCAGAAACCACAGGCAGGCGGGTATTTGGGTGTTGAAGAACAACTGGCCGGGCAGGGCCACCATGACTTCCACCACGTCGGCCTGCACCATGGCGGCGCGGATGTCGCCTTCGCTGTTTTGGCTGGACGACATGCTGCCATTGGCCAGCACAATGCCGGCGCGCCCGCTGGGGCGCAGGTGGTGCAGCATGTGCTGCAACCAGGCGTAGTTGGCGTTGCCCTGCGGGGGTGTGCCATAGACCCAGCGCGGGTCGCCCTCCAGGCTGGCGTGCCACCAGTCGCTGACGTTAAACGGCGGGTTGGCCAGGATGTAGTCGGCCCGCAGGTCGGGATGCTGGTTGCGGGTAAAGGTGTCGCCCGGCTCTTTACCCAGGTTGAAGTCCATGCCGCGAATGGCCAGGTTCATGGCCGCCAAGCGCCAGGTGGTGGGGTTGGATTCCTGGCCGTAAATGCTGGCAGCGTCCGCCCTGCCGCCGTGGGCAGCTATGAATTTTTCTGACTGCACAAACATGCCGCCGGAGCCGCAGCAGGGGTCGTACACCTGCCCAGCATGTGGGGCGAGGACGGCGACCAGCGTTTTCACAATGCTGGCGGGGGTGTAGAACTGGCCGCCTTTTTTGCCTTCGGCGCTGGCAAATTGGCCCAAGAAGTATTCGTACACCTGGCCGAGTACGTCGCGGGCAATGTCTGGGCTGTCGCCAAAGCCGATGCTCGATACCAAGTCCACCAGCTCCCCCAGCTTGCCGTCGGGCAGTTGGGCGCGGGCGTAGCGTTTGTCCAAAATGCCTTTGAGCTTGGGGTTCTCCAGCTCAACCAGCGCCAGCGCGTCGTCAATGCGTTTGCCAATGTCGGGCTGTTTGGCGCTGGCGCGCAGGTCTTCCCAGCGTGCGCCCTCGGGCACCCAAAAGACGTTGTCGGCGGTGTAGTAGTCGCGGTCTTGCAGTTCTTCGGCAATGTCTGCATCGCTGGCGTCGCCATAGAACAGTTCGTCCTGCGGGTCACGCAGGCGCTGGGCCAGCAGCGCACTGTGGCCGGTGAAGCTGTCGGAGATGTATTTAATAAATATCAGGCCCAGCACCAGGTGCTTGTATTCCGCCGCATCCATATTGGCGCGCAGCTTGTCAGCGGCGGCCCACAGTGTTTTTTTAATGTCGTCGAGCATGGTTTTCCCAAATAAGCGCGGCCCCCACCTGGGGCCGCCGCTGCGGGCGTAACGATAGCAGCAGTTGCTGGGGGGTTGGAGCAACCGCGCCCCAGGCATAAACACGTTCTAAAAACGTGTTTATGATCTTTTTGCTATTGCCAATGACTGCAGCTTTTTTCATCGCGCTCGACTTTCACCCCACCGTCACACCCGCGCAGGCGGGTGTCCAGCAGCAACGTTGGCGATGGGCATGGCGATTGTCAAGACAAAGGCCGTTGCTGGATTCCCGCCTTCGCGGGAATGACGAGAGAAAGCGCCGAGATGACTGTCAAGACGATGCGAAAAAGCAGCGGAAAAAAAACGTCAACACGTTCTAAAAACGCAAAAAACAAAAAGGGCTGCAATTGCTTGCAGCCCTTAAAAATGATTGGCGGAGTGGACGGGGCTCGAACCCGCGACCCCCGGCGTGACAGGCCGGTATTCTAACCAACTGAACTACCACTCCTGGCAACAGCGTTGCGGCTTTGTGATGAAAGCCCAAGTGCTGCGAACTTGGCGACCCTACGGGGATTCGAACCCCGGTACCCACCGTGAAAGGGTGGTGTCCTAGGCCTCTAGACGATAGGGTCAATTCCTAGAACTTTTGGCAGTTTTAAACGGCCAACGTCTTATTGTGGTGGAGGTAAACGGGATCGAACCGATGACCTCTTGCATGCCATGCAAGCGCTCTCCCAACTGAGCTATACCCCCAAATTTGCTGGTATCGAAGCATGACTTTGTCGGCTCTTGCATCGATCTCAACAAATTTAATCTGTGGCGGAGTGGACGGGACTCGAACCCGCGACCCCCGGCGTGACAGGCCGGTATTCTAACCAACTGAACTACCACTCCTGGCAGGCTGCTTTTGCGGCTTTCTCAAGCCCAAGTGCTGCAAACTTGGCGACCCTACGGGGATTCGAACCCCGGTACCCACCGTGAAAGGGTGGTGTCCTAGGCCTCTAGACGATAGGGTCACAACCTAGAATTCTTGGTGGAGGTAAACGGGATCGAACCGATGACCTCTTGCATGCCATGCAAGCGCTCTCCCAACTGAGCTATACCCCCCAAAACAAACAACTACAAAAAAGAATTTGCCGTTGTTTGCGAAGACTCGAATTATAGACAGATTTTTAGCGGTTTTGCAAACTCGCCAAAACTTTTTCTTTGCCCAGCAAAAACAGCACGGCATCGACCGACGGGGTTTGCGCTACGCCCACGGTCAGCACGCGCACCGGCATGGCCAAGTGGGGCATTTTGGCACCCTGGTCTTTAAGCACCTGCTTGATGGTGGCGGCAATGGCTTCTTTATTCCACTCGGTGGTTTGCAAGGCGGCGGTAAAGGCATCCAGCAAAGGCGCAGCTTCTGCAGTGACGTGCTTGGCGTAGTCCTCGGCGTTGCGCTCAACCTGGGCGGTGTAAAAGCGCCGTACCCAGGCGGCCAAATCGACCAAGGTGTCGCACCGGTCTTTGAACAGGGCGCAAATCTGCGGCAGGCGGTCATCCAGCGCGGCGGCATCTACACCGGCTTGCACGGCAAAGGGCGTGACCAGGGTGGCCAGGCGGGCATCGTCCAACTGCTTCATGTGCTGGGCGTTGACCCAGCGCAGCTTGGCCTCGTCAAACTGGCCGGCGCTGCGGCCCAGGTGGTCGAGGTTGAACCACGCCAAAAACTGCTCGCGGCTAAAAATTTCGTCGTCGCCGTGGCTCCAGCCCAGGCGGGCGAGGTAGTTGACCATGGCATCGGGCAGATAGCCTTCGTCGCGGTATTGGGTGACGGCCTTGGCACCGTTTCTTTTACTCATCTTCTCGCCCTGCTCGTTGAGCACGGTGGGCAGGTGGGCAAAGGTGGGTACCTGGGCACCCAGGGCTTCAAAGATATGGATTTGGCGCGGGGTGTTGTTGACGTGGTCGTCACCCCGGATGACGTGGGTGATCTGCATATCCATATCGTCCACGCACACGCAAAAGTTGTAGGTGGGCGTGCCGTCCGGGCGGGCAATGACGAGGTCGTCGAGCTCGCTGTTTTGGAATTCGATACGGCCTTTGCATTTATCGTCCCAGCCGACGACGCCTTCCTTGGGCGTTTTAAAGCGCAGCACGGGCTGCACGCCTTCGGGGATGGCGGGCAGCACTTTGCCGGGCTCGGGCCGCCAGGTGCCGTCGTAGCGGGGCTTTTCCTTGGCGGCCATTTGGCGCTCGCGCAGGGCGTCTAGCTCGGCCATGCTCATGTAGCAGGGGTAGACGTGGCCGCTGGCCTTGAGCTGCTCCAGCACGGCGCGGTAGCGGTCCATGCGCTGCATTTGGTAGAAGGGGCCTTCGTCGTGCGTTAGCTCCAGCCAGGCCATGCCTTCCAAAATCACGTCCACGCTGGCTTGGGTGGAGCGCTCCAGGTCGGTGTCTTCAATACGCAGGATGAATTCGCCGCCGTTGGCGCGGGCAAAGGCCCAGGGGTAGAGGGCCGAGCGGATATTGCCCAGGTGGATAAAGCCGGTGGGCGAAGGGGCAAAACGGGTGCGGATTTTTGTCGTAGTCATAAAGAAAAAAATTACAAGGTATCGAGGCCGCGCAGCAAGTCGGCTTTGATGTCGTCCAAATGCTCCAGCCCCACGCTGATGCGAATCAGCCCCTGCTGGATGCCGGCGGCCTGGCGCTGCTCTTCAGACAGACGCCCGTGCGAGGTGGTGGGCGGGTGAACGATGGTGGTTTTCACGTCGCCCAAATTGGCGGTGAGTGAGCACACCTGGGTGCTGTCAATCACATGGAAGGCGCGTTGGCGCAGTTGCTCGGGGCTAGCGCCCGTCACATCAAAAGCCAGCACCGCGCCGCCCATGCCGCTTTGCTGGCGCATGGCCAGGGCGTGCTGGGGGTGGCTGGCTAAACCGGGGTAATGCACGCGGGCCACGTTGGGGTGGCCTTCTAACCAAGTGGCCAGCTCCAGCGCGGCAGCGCTTTGGGCTTTGACGCGCAGGGCCAGGGTTTCCAGCCCTTTCATCGCCGTCCAGGCGTTGTACGGGGCGGCGTTCAAGCCACCGCTGCGTAAAAACGTGCCCATGACCTTATCAACCAAGGCGGTGGTGCCGCACACCGCACCAATCATGATGCGGCCTTGCCCGTCCAAAAACTTGGTGCCCGAGTGGACAATGATGTCCGCGCCAAATTCCACCGGGCGCTGCAGCACCGGGGTGGCAAAGCTGTTGTCCACCACCAGCAGGGCGCCGTGGTTGTGCGCAATGTCGGCCAGGGCCTGGATGTCGCACAGGTCGGTGAGCGGGTTGGTGGGCGTTTCGGCAAACAGCAGCTTGGTGTTGGGGCGAATGGCGGCCTCCCAGGCTGCGACGTCGGTTTGCGACACAAAGCTGCTTTCCACGCCAAAGCGTGCCATTTCCGTACCCAAGAGCTTCATGGTGGAGCCGAACATGGATTGGCTGGCCACGATGTGGTCGCCCGCCTTCAAGGCGGTAAGCGCAACCAGCAAGATGGCGCTCATGCCGGTGCTGGTGGCGACGGCGCACTCGGTGCCTTCCATGGCGGCCAAGCGCTCTTCAAAACTGGCGACCGTGGGGTTGCCGGTGCGGCTGTAGGTAAAGCCTTCCTGCGGGTTGGCAAAGCGCACGGCGGCGGTGGCGCAGTCGGGCTGGATGAAGCTGCTGGTCATATACAGCGCTTCGCAGTGTTCGCCCAAGGGGCTGCGCGGCTGGGCTTGGCGCACGGCCAGGGTTTCGGGGTGCAGGCCGGGGGGCAGGGGTTTAGCGGTCATGGCCATTCCTTTGAATAAAAATAAGAGCTTATACCGCTGATTTATCAACGATTTCAGGCATAAACTTACTTGAAATCGTTATATCACCAGCGGTAGCTGCTCTCTTTTTAGAAGAATTGCAAGATGCTTGAGGCGTTCTGGTCGGCGCTAGGCTTGGTCGGCCTTAGTCCTGGTCAGCGTTGGGCAAGGACAGGCGCGAGGTGCTTTCGCCCTCATCGTCACCGCCTACGGGCTGGCTGGCGTGGGTGGGCGGCTCGTCGGAAATATCGCCGGTGATGTACTGCGCATCAAAGCACGAGGCTTCAAAGCCCGCCACCGCCGGGTTGACCTGGGCAATGGCCTGCTTCATGGCCTGCAGGTCTTGGTAGATGAGGGCGTCGCACCCAATCCACTGGCGGATTTCTTCTTCCGTGCGGTTGTGCGCAATCAGCTCCTCGCTGGTGGGCATGTCAATGCCGTAGACGTTGGGGTAGCGCACCGGGGGCGCAGCAGATGCCAGATACACCTTGGCCGCGCCGGCATCGCGCGCCATTTGCACGATTTCCTTGGACGTGGTGCCGCGCACGATGGAGTCGTCCACCAGCAGCACGCTTTTGCCCTTGAACTCGCTGCCGATGGCGTTGAGCTTTTGCCGCACCGACTTTTTGCGCGTGGCCTGCCCCGGCATGATGAAGGTGCGCCCCACGTAGCGGTTTTTCACAAAGCCTTCGCGGTAGGGAATGCCCAGGCGCTGCGCCAACTGCATGGCGCTGGGGCGGCTGGATTCGGGGATGGGGATGATGGCGTCAATCTGGCTGGGCGGCACGGTGGAGACGACGCGCTTGGCCAGCGTCTCGCCCATATTCAGGCGAGCCTGGTAGACGGAGATGCCGTCCATGACCGAATCGGGCCGCGCCAGGTAGACGTATTCAAAAATGCAGGGGTGCAGCGCACTTTCGGCGGCGCACTGTTGGCGCTCAATGCGGCCATCCAGATGAATGAACACAGCCTCGCCCGGTGCGATATCGCCGTCGAGCTGGTGCAGCGTGCCTTCCAGCGCCACGGATTCGCTGGCCACCATGACGGTGCCGTCCGCGCTGCGCCCGATGCACATAGGGCGGATGCCGTAGGGGTCGCGAAACGCCAGCAGGCCGTAACCGGCAATCAGCGCCACCACGGCGTATGAGCCTTTGACGCGGCGGTGCACGGCGCTGACGGCGGCAAACATGTCGGTCGTTTTCAGCGGCGCGCCGCTGTTGGCACGGCCCAGTTCGTGGGCGAAGACGTTGAGCAGCACCTCCGAATCGCTTTCGGTATTGGTGTGGCGGTGGTCGGTATCAAACAACTCGCGGCGCAGGCGGCGGGCGTTGGTCAAATTACCGTTGTGCGCCATGACGATGCCAAAGGGTGCATTCACGTAAAAGGGCTGGGCCTCCTCCTCGCTGGCGGCATTGCCTGCCGTGGGGTAGCGCACCTGGCCCAGGCCCACCGTGCCGGGCAAGGCCCGCATATTGCGGGTGCGAAACACGTCCTTGACCATGCCCTTGGCCTTGTGCATGAAGAATTTGCGCTCTTGCTGGGTGACGATGCCGGCGGCATCCTGGCCCCGGTGCTGCAGCAGCAGCAGCGCGTCATAAATCAACTGATTAACGGGTGAGGTACTAACGACACCAACAATTCCACACATACAAAGTTTCCAAATGGCGTTTGCGAAGCACACACTTCGCGGGGGGGGGTTGCAGGCCACCTGTTACCGGGCGGCCCAAATGTTTTCTATCGCGCTATCGCTCTATCTCAATCACTTACTTACGGGCCTGCCGGGGGCAGCCAGTTGCGCCACTGCTGCGGGCCACCGGGCAGGGCGTAGGCCAGGGCATCCTGCAACTTCGGCCCCGCCCAAGCCTGATACCACCACGGCTGCTGGTGCCAGGCACCGGCCTGCACCGCCATAGTGAGCACCAACAACAACACCAGGCCGCGCGCCAGCCCAAAGACTGCGCCCAGCACCCGATCGACCGGGCGCAGGCCCACGGCCTGCACCAGTTTTTTCACCAAGCTGGCCACCAGCCCCCAGGCAAACACCAGGGCAATAAACAAGACCACAAACACCAGGGCGTAAGCCAGCGCGGGCGTCAGCCCCGCCAGATACGGCAGGGCATAACCCAGCACCTGGGGGGCCAGCAGGCGGGCGGCAAAAAACGCCACCACCCAGCCCACCAGAAAAAACAGCTCGTACACCAGACCGCGCCAGGCACCCAGCGCCATGGACAGCAAGAAGGTGGCCAGCACCACCAGGTCCAAGGTAGCGAGATCAAACCCCATCACGAACACCTATCACGCAAGCCCATCACGTTGCCGCTTTCTGCCGCTGGCGGCCTACAGGCTCAGCACCGAGCCGGCCAGGCCCAGATTTTTCGCCCGCTCGGCGGCTTTTTCAGCGTCTTGGCGGTTGGCAAAGGGGCCCAGGCGCACGCGGGTGCGCTGCCCGGCGCTGGTGTTGACGGTTTGGGTATAGGTCTTGAGCCCCGCGCCTTCGAGTTTGCGGCGCACGTCATTGGCAGCGGCCACGTCGGCAAACGCGCCCACCTGCACGATAAAGCGCCCCTTGTCACTCGCTGCTGCGGGGGCCGCAGGGCTGGCGGCGGGGGCGGCGCGCCCTTCAAGCAGGGCTTGCACGCGGGCAGCCTGCGCATCGCGGCTGGCGGCCTCTGGGGTGGCTTTGGGCAGGGGCAGCGGGGGCTTGGGTTCCGGTTTCGGCTCAGGCTTCGGCTCTGGTTTGGGGGCTGCTGGCTTGGGCTCTGCCTTGGGTTCAGGTTTCGGCTCGGGCTTGGCTGCGGGCGCGGGTTTGGGCGCTTCCACCATGCGCGGGGGCTGGGGTGGTGGCGGCAGGAGGATTTCTTCCTCATCATCGAGCGCAGCCTCTGGCGCTTGCGCCACGGCGGTGCTGCGCTGCATGTCCGGGGTATGGCTTTGGGTGTCGGCCTGCGCACCGGGGACGACCAGCGGCGCTTCTTTGTCGCGGTTGGGAATGTCGATGGGAATGTCCACCGGAATCGGCGGCGGCTGCGAATCGAACAGCAGCGGAAAACCAATCACCCCCAGCGCCACCAGCACGGCGGCACCAATTAAGCGGTGGCGTGCCCTGGTGCGCATTTGCTCGACCGTTTGCGCCTGCGCGGCCCGCGACTGGCGCAGCGGCGCAGGCTCGGGCACCGAGGCGTTTTTTCCAAACCAGGGAAACTTAAAAAATGCCATGAAATGCAGCAGTAGCGGGGCTTTAGCCCAGGTGTTTGGCGTGCAGGCGGGGCGGGCCGTCTTTGACCACTTCGCCCACGGTGTAGAACGAACCAAAAACCACGATTCTATCAGCCGGGCCCGCAGCCGCTAAAGCCGCCTGCAATGCCTGCTGCGCATCGCTAAAGCATTGGCTGAATTTTTGCGCGGCTTCGGCCTGGCCTTCGGGCGATTCGGCGTGCTTGTTGCGGTGCACGCTCAGGCGCACGCCTGCGCCCAGTACGGGCGGCACGATGGCCTCTGGTGCCTGGACATCATCGAGCACGGCGTTTTTCTCAATGCTGCGCCACTGCTGCTGCAAGTCCTGCGCCTTGGCAGCGCGGGCAACGGGCAAGTCGGTGAAGTACCAGCGGTTAATCAGCGGGGAGATGCGCTCGAATATCGGCCCCAAGTCCTTATCCGCCATGGCACCAAACACCGCGTGCGTGGTGGGGAAGGTTCCGCCCATGGAATCCAGATTGGCCGCCAGCGCCGCCACCGAATGGGGGTTGTGCGCCACATCCAGCACCAGCACGGGCTCGCCCGGCAGCACTTGAAAGCGCCCGGGCAGCTCGACCATCGCCAGGCCCGTGCGCACGGCTTGGGCAGTTACCGGCACTTTGTCGCGCAGGGCTTCGTAGGCGGCCAGCACGCCGGCGGCATTGACCAACTGGTTGGCACCGCGCAGCGCGGGGTAGGACAGGCCGGCATAGCGGCGTCCGCGCCCCGCCCAGGCCCATTGCTGCGGGTCGCCGTTGTAGTTGAAGTCTTCGCCAAAGCGCCACAGGTCAGCGCCAATTTCCTGGGCGTGGGCCACAACGCTTTCGGGTGGTACGGGGTCACTGACCACCACCGGGCGGCCTGTGCGCATGATGCCGGCCTTTTCGCGGCCAATGGTTTCGCGGTCTGACCCCAAAAACGCGGTGTGGTCGATGTCCACGCTGGTGATGATGGCGCAGTCCGCGTCAATGATGTTGGTGGCGTCCAGCCGCCCGCCCAGGCCCACTTCCAAAATCGCCACGTCCAGCTTGGCTTGGCTCAGCAAATGCAGAATGGCCAAGGTGGTGAATTCAAAGTAAGTGAGCAGCACCTCACTGCCTTGCAGGCGGGCAGCTTCTACGGCGGCGAAGTGGGGCAGCAAGTTGTCAGGGGCGACAATTTCGCCGTGCACGCGGCAGCGCTCTTCAAAATGCACCAAATGCGGCGAGGTATAGACCCCCGGACGGTAGCCCGCCTGCAGGGCCACGGCTTCCAGCATGGCGCAGGTGGAGCCTTTGCCGTTGGTGCCCGCCACCGTGATGACGGGGCAGGGCATGCTCAGTTGCAGACGTTCAGCCACTGTGCGTACACGCTCCAGGCCCAGGCTGATGTTTTCGGGGTGGATGCGTTCGCAGTGCTGCAGCCACTGCGCCAGGGTAGAAAAAGTAGTGCTTTGCATAGGGGCGTGATTGTGGCGCAGCAAAGCATGCCATCATCACAAGCATGACTACATTGACCACCGCCCCCGCTTTGCAGGTGTACGGCATCCCCAACTGCACCACCGTCAAAAAAGCCCGCCAGTGGCTGACCGACCAGGGCTGCGACTACCAGTTTCACGACTTTAAAAAAGCAGCGCCCAGCCTGGAGGCCATCAGCGCCTGGCAGGCCGCCGTCGGCTGGGACAAGCTCCTGAACCGCCAAGGCCAAACCTGGCGCAAGCTGGACCCTGCCGCCCAGGCCGCTATCACCGATGCCGCCAGCGCCGCCGCCTTTTTGGCGCAGCAGCCCAGCGCCATCAAGCGCCCGGTGGTGCAGTGGCCCCATGGGCAAATCACCATTGGCTTTAGCCCCGAAGCCTGGGCCAAGCTGTTGCCCTGACCTAAACAGAACCCCAACGGAAGGAAAGCCCATGCGCCCCGCCCTACTCTGCGCTGCTGCCCTGGCCCTGTGCGGGGCTGCCAGCGCCCAGCCCCCAACGGGAACGGAAACCGCCCAGGTACTGCAAGTTACCCCCATCGTGGTGCAAGAGGTCGTGCCCGCCGAAGACTGCACCGACCTGCCCCAAAAACGCCAGCGCTGCCGCACCCGCAGCACGGTGCACGAAGTGGAGCAAGGCTTTGAAGTGGTCTACGAATACCGGGGCCAGCGCTATACCACGGAGCTGGCCTACGACCCCGGCACCACGGTGCAGGTGCAGCGCGCGCCCAGCAGCAGCTATCGCTCAGGCGCAGCAGAAGGTGCTGCCGTGCAACCGGGGCGCAAAAGCTATGGCTCGGCCCCGGTGGCTGGGGGAGCTGACAGCATTGAGTACCGCAGCCCTGAGCCAGACATTCCCATCGTCGTGGACGTGCGCACTCAGCCCATCAGCGTGCCCGGTGCGCCGCGCCCGCCCCGGCCTTAGAACGTGTTCACGCCCCCCGGCTAGGCCACCCTGGCCTAAAATGCCCGGTTTGCCTGCCGGGCATTTTTTTGTGCCTGGTGCAGATATTGAACAAATCACCCTTAAACGCTTATCCAGCAAGCGTTAGCAGCTAGATATTTAGTAGCACGAAAGTTAAGATCATGGAAACCATTTTGCAATCCGTTCCCGTCGGCCAAAAGGTTGGCATCGCCTTCTCCGGCGGCCTGGACACCAGCGCCGCGCTGCGCTGGATGAAAAACAAGGGAGCGCTCCCCTACGCCTATACCGCCAACCTGGGCCAGCCTGACGAGGCCGATTACGACGCCATCCCCCGCAAAGCCATGGAATACGGCGCAGAAAAAGCCCGCTTGATCGACTGCCGCCCGCAACTGGCCAACGAAGGCATTGCCGCCATCCAAGCCGGGGCGTTTCACGTCACCACCGGCGGCGTGACCTACTTCAACACCACCCCCCTGGGCCGCGCCGTGACCGGCACCATGCTGGTGGCCGCGATGAAGGAAGACGACGTGCACATCTGGGGCGATGGCTCGACCTTCAAGGGCAACGACATCGAGCGCTTTTACCGCTACGGCCTGCTGACCAACCCGCAACTGAAAATCTACAAGCCCTGGTTGGACAACACCTTCATCGACGAACTGGGTGGCCGCGCCGAAATGTCGGCCTTTATGACCAAGGAAGGCTTTGGCTACAAGATGAGCGCCGAAAAAGCCTACTCCACCGACAGCAACATGCTGGGCGCTACCCACGAAGCCAAAGACCTGGAGTTCCTGAACAGTGGCATGCACATCGTGCAGCCCATCATGGGCGTAGCGTTTTGGAAGCCGGAAGTCGAAGTGAAGGCCGAAACCGTCTCCGTCACCTTTGAAGAAGGCCGCCCCGTGGCCCTGAACGGCAAGGCCATTGCCGACCCGGTGGAGCTGTTCCTGGAAGCCAACCGCATCGGTGGCCGCCACGGCCTGGGCATGAGCGACCAGATCGAAAACCGGATCATCGAAGCCAAGAGCCGTGGCATCTACGAAGCCCCCGGCATGGCGCTGCTGCACATCGCCTACGAGCGCCTGGTCACCGGCATCCACAACGAAGACACCATTGAGCAATACCGCATCAACGGCCTGAAATTGGGGCGCCTCTTGTACCAAGGCCGCTGGTTCGACCCCCAAGCCATCATGCTGCGCGAAAGCGCCCAGCGCTGGGTGGCTCGCGCCGTGACCGGCACCGTCACGCTGGAGCTGCGTCGGGGCAATGACTACTCGATTCTGAACACCGAATCGCCCAACCTCACCTATGCGCCCGAGCGCCTGTCCATGGAAAAAGTGGAAGATGCCCCCTTTAGCCCGGCAGACCGTATTGGACAGCTGACCATGCGCAATCTGGATCTGATGGACACCCGCGACAAGCTCGCCATCTACGCCAAGGCAGGGCTGCTGTCGCTGTCCAGCACCACAGCCCTGGCCCAGCTCGAAGGCGAAACCAGCTCGAAAAAATAGGGGTTAAATTAGAAGCTGATGCTTATCAACTAAGCGTCAATAGCTATAAAAACAAAGTCGTTGAAGCACGCTCTTCAACGACTTTGTTTTTTTCCAAATTCAAGATCGTGGAGTTGGTGTCGATAACAAGGGAAAACCCTCCCCAGCGAAAGACATTCATGCCTTCCTTTGTTTCATTACCCCCGACAAGCTTGGCCGCTACAGCGTATGCCCCAACAGCGGTACGCGTTACCCGCAACAGCGCTGCCGCTCCCGAGGCAAACGAGCAGATGGACGGCGGCAGGGTGGAGGACGATTTCGGCGTGCGCATTCATATTTCCCCTGCCGCGCTAGAGCAGGCACAGGCATCCAACCCCAACCAGGATATTGAAGACAGCGACCTGCCCGACACCATCAAAGACCTGCTGAAAATGATTCGCCAAATCAAGGCGCAATTGCTGGAGCGCACCCAGGCGCTGCAGCAATTGATGGCAGACACCAGCCTGTCGGACGAAGAGCGCCAACTGCAAGCCCAGCAACTGCAGGGCGAAATCACGGCCTTGAACGGGGCGCTGTCCGCCGCCATGGCGCAATTGGTCAAGACGATGAAAGACGCCAAGCTCTCAGACGAGCAAGCCAGCCAAGCGGCTGCGCTGTTGGCGCTCTAGCCTGCTGCGCAGCAACCCACTACGCGGCCCGCACCCGTAAGGAACTGCTAACCCCGGCTGCCAGGGCGCAGCCAGCGGCCAGCAGCAGCGCCAGCGATTCGGCCCGGCCATCGTGCGCCGGATACAGGGCAAACAGCGCGGCCAAGCCTACTGCGCCCAGGGTTTGGCCCGTCAGCCGCGCGGTGCCCAGCATGCCGCTGGCAGCGCCGCTGCGGGCCAGGGGGGCGGTGGTGACAATCGTGTGGTTGTTGGGCGACTGAAACAGCGCAAACCCCGCACCCGCCAAGGCCATGCGCCAGACCACGTCCCAGGCCTGCGGGTGCTGCGGCATCCACGACAGGGTCAGCAAGCCGCTGGCAAACACCGCCATGCCGATGCCGCCCAGCAGCCCGTCCGGGTAGCGGCCAATCAAACGCCCAGCCAGGGGGGCCACCAGCGCCACCGAGAGGGGCCAGGTGGTAATCAACAGCCCCGCTTCCCAATGGCTGCGGCCCTGCACCTGCAGCAGTAAAAACGGCAGGCTGAGAAAGCCCAGCATCTGGGCGCAAAACGCGCCGACGGAGGACGCCATGGACAGCGCAAACACGGGAATGCGCAGTAAATCCAGCGGCAGCAGCGGCACGCTGCGTCGGCTTTGCCGCCACACGTGGGCCGCGCCCACGGCGATACCGGCGGCCAGCAAGGCCCAGCCGCGCAGGCCGGGCTCGGGGTGGCTGCTCAGGTGCGAGCCGCCCAGGAAAATCAGGCTAAACATGGCGCTGTTGAGCAGCAAGTCCAGCGCGGAAATACGCGCCGCAGGGCTGCTGCTGGCGGGGTTCCAGGGCAGCGCCCGGCGGCCTTGCCACCACACCAGCAGCCCCAGCGGCACGTTCATGGCAAACAGCCAGTGCCAAGAGGCCACCGACAAAATCACTGCCGCCACCGACGGCCCCGCCATGGCCGAAGTGGCCACCACCATGGAATTGATGGCCATGCCCCGGCCTAGCTGCTCGGGCGGGTAAATCAAACGCACCAGGGCGGCGTTGACCGCCATCACCCCCGATGCGCCCAGCCCTTGCAAGGCGCGTGCGGCAATCAGGCTGGCCATGCTGGTGGCCAGCATGGCGGCGACCGATGCAACGGTAAACAGCAGCATGCCGCCCAGGTAGATGCGCCGGTAGCCCCAGCGCTCACCCAGGGCGGACAGGGGCAGCAGCGCCACCAGTACGGCCAGTTGGTAGGCGTTGACTACCCAAATACTTTGTGCCGCGCTGGCGTGTAGCAGCCGGGCAATGTCCGGCAGGGCCAGGTTGACGATGCTGGTGTCCAGCACGGCCAGCGTCAGCCCCAGAATAATCACCCGCATGGCCTGCCAGCGCTGCGGCTGGGACAGCCCTTGCGGGGCAGAGGCGGGGGGAAGGGAGGAAGATGTCTGCGCCATACGTATAGAGGGCGGCAGTGTACGGCGCAGGCCAAAACCTTGGCGCAGGCGCTGGGCAAAGCGGGGCTGGAGCAGGGCAAGTGCGGGACAGGCATGGGGCAGGCCCAGGCGGGCCCTGGGCACACGCATATCGGCAACGATTTTGGGGTCAAACACATCAAAAAGATGCAGGAAAACCCGAAATTTCGCCGGAAATATGTGTCTAGGTAGTTGCCCGAAGCGGGAAATTTGTTTTTTCCTGGGGCCAGCCCTCCTACAATGCGGGCGCATCCCGGCCACCCCGCCAGGCTGGGGCACGATAAGGAAGACAAGCTATGCGCAAACACCTCTGGGCTGTGGCCCTCCTGACAGCCAGCATGGGCGCAGTCCATGCGGCTGACCTGAAAGTGGCCATCGACCCCACGTACGAGCCCTTTACCTACAAGACATCCGACGGCAAGCCCACCGGCTTTGACGTGGACATTGCCGAAGCCATTTGCGCCGAAATCAAGCGCAAATGCGTTTTTGTCGAACAGGTGTGGGACAGCATGATCCCCGGCCTGCAGGCGCGTAAGTACGACGTCATCGTCAGCTCCATGTCGATGACGGACGAGCGGCGCAAAGTGGTCGATTTCTCGGACCGCTACTACAAGACCCCCAGCGCCATCGTGGTGAAAAAAGGCACGGCCTATGACGGCCCGGCATCGCTCAAGGGTAAAAAAATCGGCGTGCTCAAGGGCAGCACGCAAGAGAAATGGGCCATGGGTGAACTCAAACCCGCTGGCGTGACCGTGGTGCCCTACGAAGCGCAAGACCAGGTGTACCTGGACATCAACGCTGGCCGCCTGGACGGCACCGTCGCCGATAAGGTGGAAGTGCACGGCGGCTTCCTGCGCAAGCCCGAGGGCAAGGACTACGGCTACGTAGGCCATGACCAGTACGAGCCCAAGTACTACGGCGACGGCATCGGCATTCCCGTGCGCAAGGGCCAAAAAGAGCTGCTGGGCCAAATCAACGCGGCCATCAAAGCCATTCGCAGCAACGGCACCTACGACCAGATTGCCAAAAAATACTTTGACTTTGACCCCTACGGCAACTAATACGGCAACGCAGGCCTAGGAGAGCCCCCTCCCAGGCCCGGCCCCTGCCCCCACAGCCCGCCCATGCCAATCTGCCTGGGCGGGCTGTGCTGCGCAGGCACAGGCCAGTCGGCTAGAGAAACACAACGCTGCGCATGAGTGACTACTATTTTTCCATTTTGCAAGGGGCACTACTGACGGTGGCCGTCTCCCTGGCATCGCTGCTGGTCTCCACCGTGCTGGGACTGCTCGGTGCTACGGCCAAGCTCTCGGGGCGCCGCCCGCTGGTGTGGCTGGCCACCCTCTACACCACGGTGGTGCGCGGTATCCCTGAGCTGGTGCTGATGCTGCTGGTCTTCTACGGCGCAGCCATTGGCATCAACAACCTGTTCGAGGCCATGGGCTCGGACTTTGTGCTGGACTTGAACCCCTTTATCGCCGGTGTGGCCACCCTGGGCTTTATCTACGGCGCGTATATGACCGAGACTTTTCGTGGCGCGATTTTGTCCATCCCCAAGGGGCAGATGGAAGCGGCCTGGGCCTTTGGCATGGGGCCGGTGCAAACCTTTGTCCGCATCACCTTGCCGCAAATGGTGCGCTACGCCCTGCCCGGCTACACCAATAACTGGCTGGTGCTGATTAAAGCGACCGCGCTGGTGAGCCTCATCAGCCTACACGACATGACCTATATGGCCAAGCAAGCCAGCGCCGCCACGCGCGAGCCCTTTATCTTCCTGCTGTTTGCTGCGGCCCTGTATTTGATCTTCACCAGCCTGTCCCTGGCTGTGCTCAAGCGCATCAACATCCGCTACAGCCTGGGCACGGAAAAAGTCCAACTCTAAACAAGAAGGCCGACACCATGAGTTGGGAAATTATTTTTGAAACCGAGCAGCTCCTGGCCTACTGGCACGGGCTGCTGACCACCCTGTGGCTGCTGCTATCCAGCCTGGCCATTGGCGGCGTGCTGGCCATCGTCTGCGCCCTGCTGCTGACCAGCGGCCCCTGGGTGGTGCGCAAACTGATTGGCAGCTTTACCTACTTCGTGCGCGGCACGCCGCTGCTCATTCAGGTGTATTTGATCTACTACGGCCTGGGCCAGTTGGAATGGATTCAGGCGCGTTGGGACGATGTGTGGCCCTGGACACACTTTAAGGAACCCTTTTTCTGCGCCCTGCTGGCCTTTGCACTGAACACCGCCGGCTACACCGCAGAAATGCTGGCCGGAGCGATTCGCGAGACCGACCCCGGCGAAGTGGAAGCCGCCCGCGCCATGGGCATGGGCCGCTGGCAAATCATCGCCCGCATCGTGCTGCCCAGCGCCATGCGCCGCACCCTGCCGCCCTACAGCAACGAGGTGGTGATGATGCTGCACTCCACCAGCCTGGCCAGCACGGTGCCGGCGCTGACCGACGTCACCGCCGTGGCCAGCCAGATTTATTCCGACTACTACCTGCCGTTTGAGGCCTACCTGGCCGCTGCCGCCATTTACCTGTGCGTGACCTTCACCCTCATCGGCTGCTTTCGCCTGCTGGAAAAGCGCTTCCTGGCCTACCTGGCCCCGCGCCGCAACTGAAGTAATTGCCCCACCCCATGACCGATACCACGACCTTCAAACTCCAGGCCGAAAACATCCATAAAAGCTACGGCAGCCACCAAGTGCTCAAGGGCGTGACGCTCACCGCCCGCGCTGGTGACGTCATCAGCTTGATTGGCAGCTCCGGCTCCGGCAAATCCACCCTGCTGCGCTGCATCAACCTGCTGGAAAAACCCCAGCAGGGGCGCATCATCGTCGCCGGGGAAGAGCTGCAGCTCAAGGCCGGGCGCAGCGGCGAGCTGGACGCCGTCAACCCCAAGCAACTGCAGCGCCTGCGCACCAAGCTGGCCATGGTGTTCCAGCACTTCAACCTGTGGGCTCACAAAACCGTGCTGCAAAACATCATTGAAGCGCCCATCCACGTGCTGGGCCTGCCCAGGGAGCAGGCCATTGGGCGCGCGCGCAAATACCTGCAACTGGTCGGCCTGGAAGGGCGCGAGGACGTCTACCCCAACCACATGAGCGGCGGCCAACAGCAGCGCGTGGCCATTGCCCGCGCCCTGGCGGTGGAGCCCGAAGTCATGCTGTTTGACGAACCCACCAGCGCCCTGGACCCCGAGCTGGTCGGCGAAGTGCTGCGCGTCATGCAGGTGCTGGCCCAAGAGGGGCGCACCATGGTCGTCGTCACCCACGAAATCGGCTTTGCCCGCGAAGTCTCCAACCACGTCGTCTTCCTGCACCAGGGCTTGATCGAGGAGCAAGGCGACCCCAAGCAGGTACTGATCCACCCGCAAAGTGAGCGGCTGGCGAAGTTCTTGTCGGGCAGCTTGAAATAAAAGATAGCGCTTTACGCTGGTTTTGATTAGGTTTCAGGTAGAAAACTACCTGAAACCTTTGTTTTATTAGCGCAAGCAGCTATTTTTACTATAGCTCTTCAATCGGCACGGGTTTACCGAACAGGTAGCCCTGGTAGATCAGGCAGCCATTGGCGCTCAGGGCCTGCTGCTGTTCGGCGGTTTCCACCCCTTCGGCAATCACGTCCAGGCCCAGGTTGTTCGCCATGGTGACGATGGTGCGCACAATGGCCGTGGCCCGGTTGTCCTGCCCCAGGTTGTTGACGAAGCTTTTGTCGATCTTCAACTGGCTCAGTGGCAAATCGCGCAGATACGCCAGCGAGGAATAGCCGGTGCCGAAGTTGTCCAGGGAAAAGCGCACCCGGTGCTTTTGCAGCGCGGCCATTTTCTGGATGGCATCCTGCGGGTTTTCCAGCAGCAGGGTTTCGGTCAGCTCCAGTTTCAACAGCTCGGGCGCGGCGCCGGTTTGCGCCAGCACCTGCTCGACCTGGGCGACGAAGTCGGGCTGGCGCAGCTGCCGCCCGCTGATGTTCACGGCAATGCACCAGTTGCGCCGCTCAGGCAGCTGCGCCCAGCGCACCAGCTGCTCGCACGCAGTGCGCAGCACCCACTGGCCCAGGGGGACGATCAGCCCCGTTTCCTCCGCCAGGGGGATGAATTCGCCCGGTGGCACCAGCCCGCGCTGCGGGTGCTGCCAGCGCACCAGGCCCTCCACGCCGGTGATGCGCCCCTGGTGGTCCACCTGGGGCTGGTAGAACAGGCGCAGCTGCTCCTCCTGCAAGGCAAGGCGCAGGGATTTTTCCAGCGCCAGGCGCTCCAGCACGCCTTGCTGCATTTTGGGGTTGAAAAAGCGCACGGTGTTGCGCCCTTCCTCCTTGGCGCGGTACATGGCCAAGTCGGCGTACTGCATAAGGTCCTGGATGGTGACCGAGGTACCGGCAAACAGGGCAACGCCGATGCTGCCGGTGGTCTGCATCTCCTGCCCCTGCAATTCAACGGGCCGGGCCAACACGGACAAGACGCTCTGGGCGATGGCGTCAGCCTGGGCCGCTGCCTTCAGGGGCGGGGCATCCAGCCCTTCCAGGACGATGACGAATTCATCACCCCCCAGGCGGGCCACGGTATCGCCCTCCCGCACCGCTGCTTTCAGGCGCTGCGCCACTTCGTTCAGCAGCACGTCGCCCTGTTCGTGCCCCAGGGTGTCGTTGACGAGCTTGAAGTTGTCCAGGTCAATGAACATCAACGCCCCCGATGCGCCGGAGCGGGCGCTGCTTTCCACCGCGTGCTGCAACCGGTCCAGCAGCAGGCGGCGGTTGGGCAGGCCGGTGAGCAGGTCGTAGAACGCCAGGTGGCGGATCTCATCTTCTGCCGCCTTGCGGTGCGTGATGTCGATCAGGGCGCTGACGTAGTGCGTGACTTCCTGCGCCTCGTTCTTGACCACGGTAATGGTCAGCCACTCGGGGAAGATTTCGCCGTTTTTACGGCGGTTCCACACTTCACCGGCCCAGGTGCCCTCGCTCTCCAGGGCAGCGCGCATGGCGGCGTAAAACGGCGCGCCATGCCGCCCGGACTTGAGCAAGCTGGTGCCCTGCCCGACGGCCTCCTGGGCGCTATAGCCGGTAATGTCGGTAAAGGCGCGGTTGACCCGCAGGATGATGCCCTGGGCGTCGGTGACGAACATGCCCTCCTGCGATTCAAAGGCAATGGCGGCGATGCGCAACATCTCCTGCGCATCTGCCCATTCATGGTGGTAGCGGGCAAACAGGCGGCGTGACCAACGCGAGAAACCTAGCGACCCCAGCAACCCCGCTAGGAGCGAGCCCAGCACCACCAGCGCCAGCTCGGCCCGCTGCTGGTTGACGTTGCGGGCCTGGGACTGCACCTCGGCCTGCCATGCGGCCTCCAGCTCGTCGTTAAACATGGAGGTGGTCAGCACCCAGCCCCAGGGGGCATAGGTGGTGACCAGGGCGGTCTTACGCCCCAGCGGCGCATCCGGCGCAGCGCCGGGGCGGGGCCAGTCGTATTCGACCAAGCCGCCGCCGGCCTGGGCAGCGGCACGCAGTTTGGCCAAGGCCTCACGCTGGGCGGGCGGCATTTGCTCGGGCTGCAAGCCCTCCAAGGAGGCATCGCTGGGGCTGAGCAGCGAGCGCCCGTGGATGTCGATCAAGCCCACCGTCCCCGTACTGCCAAAGCGCAGGGCGCGCAGGCGTTGCATGGCCTCTTGTTTCTGCTGCTCTTCCCACTCGAAAAAATAATCCCCGGTGCCGATCAGCCAGTCAAAAGGCGCAAAGTGGCGCACGTAGGCGATTTTTTGCGCCATTTGCGGCGGTTTCTTCGGGTGCACCCAGCGGTAGTGGAAAAAGCCATTGCCCTGGGGCACCAGGGCAGCATTGATCAGCCCCCGCATGATGTAGGAGCCAGTGTCGTCCTGGTTGTCGATGCCTGCCCGCCCCTCGTATTCAGGCGCGGTGGGCAGCAGGACGAAATCGCCCTGCATCGAGTCGATGAAGATGTAGCCGCGCCCATCAAAAAAGCGCAGGGGCCGCAAGGCTTCGACGATCAAGCGCTTGACCTCGGCCTGCGGGCGCCTGGGCGCTTCCTGCGCATAAATGGCCTGGGCCAGCTCCAGGGCCGAATCGGCCTGCTCGGCAATGTTGTGGCGCATCACCGCCTCGGTGCGCTTGCGCAAAAACTCCAGGTAGCCCATGGCCGATTGCAGCTCTGCGCTCAGGCGCTGTTGCTGCTGCTGGGCAATGGCCTGCGTCAGCCGCGCCCGAAATGCCTGCTGTTGGTGCTCGTTGCGCCACGAATAAAAGCTGGCCAGCGCCAAAGTCACCACCAACACCAGCACCAGCGTGCCGATCAGGTGCAGCCGGGGCATGACGGTTTCGTTGGCAGAAAGAAAAGTGTTTTTGTGTTGAGACAAGTACGCGGCCCTTCACTGGACTACACCACCACCGGCTCCGGCTCCAGCCGGATGCCAAAGCGCTCGTACACACTGGTTTGGATGGCGGCGGCCAGGGTCATGACTTCGCCGCCGGTGACGCTGGCCTCTGTGCTGCCCCGGTTGACCAAGACCAGCGCTTGCTTGTCGTACACACCCGCGCGCCCCAAGGTCTTGCCGCGCCAGCCGCAGGCGTCAATCAACCAACCGGCGGCCAGTTTGATGCGGCCATCGGGGAGCGGGTAGTGGACGATGGTGGGCTCACGGGCAATGATGTCGCGGCACTGGTCGGCGGTGACGGTGGGGTTTTTAAAAAAACTGCCCGCGTTACCCAGCTGGGCCGGATCAGGCAGTTTGGCGCGGCGGATGGCGCAGACCCAGTCAAACACCTCCTGGGCGCTGGGTTGGTGCTGGCCCAAGGCTTCGGCCTTGCGCTGCAGCTCCAGGTAGCCCAGCTCGGGCTGCCACTGTTTGGGCAAGGCCAGGCGCACCTGGGTGATAGCGGCGCGCCCCGCCAGGCCCAAGTCGCCCGGCTGCGCGGCGTGGTGTTTAAAGACCGAGTCGCGGTAGCCAAAAGCGCATTGCGCAGCGTTCAGGCTAAAGAGTTGGCCAGTGCCTAAATCGACTGCATCCAGGCTGTGGAAGCGGTCTTGCAGCTCCACCCCATACGCGCCGATGTTTTGCACGGGCGCTGCGCCCACGGTGCCGGGAATCAGGGCCAGGTTCTCCAGCCCGCCCCAGCCCTGGGCCAGCGTCCAGGCCACCAAGTCGTGCCAGCGCACGCCAGCGCCTGCTTGCACGATGCGGTGGCGGGGGGTTTCTTCCACCAGGGCGATGCCGGGGATTTCCATCTTCAGCACCACGGCGTGGATGACGTCACCCGTCAGCACGATGTTGCTGCCCCCGCCCAGCACCAAGGTGGGGCGGCTGGCCTGCCCACTGTGCAGCAGGCCGCTTGCCACCAGTTCCTGCACGTCCTCGGTGCTGTGCAGGCGCACCAGCAGGTCGGCGCTGGCGGCTATGCCAAAGGTGTTGAAATCCTGCAAGGGGGTATTTTTCTCGACTAACATCCCTCGGATTGTCGCACTGCCCCCCTGTGTTCCTGTGTCTGTTTGGCCGGTGCGACTGCTGCGGAGAAAAACTATGCCCTCTTTTGATACCGTTTTGGAAGCCGATTTCGTCGAAGTCAAAAATGCCGTGGACAACACGGCCAAGGAAATCGTCACGCGCTTTGACTTCAAGGGCACGTCTGCCGCCATTGAGCTCAAGGACAAAGAAATCACCCTGTTTGGCGATGCCGAGTTCCAACTGCAGCAGGTCGAAGACATCCTGCGCAACAAGCTGACCAAGCGCAATGTGGACGTGCGCTTCATGGACGTGCAAACGGCGCAAAAAATCGGCGGCGACAAGGTCAAGCAGTTAGTGAAAATCAAAAACGGCATCGAGTCCGACCTGGCCAAGAAAATCCAAAAACTCATCAAAGACAGCAAGATGAAGGTGCAAGCGGCCATCCAGGGCGATGCCGTGCGCGTTAGCGGCGCCAAGCGCGACGATTTGCAGGCCGCCATGGCGCTGATCCGCAAGGAAATGGCCGACCACCCGCTGTCGTTCAACAACTTCCGCGATTAAGCCCATAGCGGGGCTCGTGGGGCATGGACTACGACACTTACGAAGACCTGCAGGGCCTGTGGCTGGACTTGGAAGCCGCCTTGGCCCTGGTGCTGACCCATCCGGGCCAGGTCAGTGACTTTGCCCACAAAATCGACCAGCTGGACGCCTGGCTGCAAGAGCTGCTCGCGCACGACAGCGACGCGGGCCTGTACCTGATGTACCAGCTGGCCGCCCGCTCGGGCACGGGCTATAGCGCAGCGCACGCCCTGGTCAGCGCCACCTTGAGCCACCTGCTCGCCCAAAGCTACCGCCTGCCGCAAGACGAGCGCGACGCACTGGTACGCGCAGCGCTGACGATGAACATCGGCATGACGCAGCTGCAAGACCAGCTGGCCCTGCAGCACGAGCGCCCCAGCGCCGCGCAGCAGGAAGCCATTCGCGTGCATGCCAGCGAAGGGCGCTTGCTGCTGGAGCGCCTGCAAATTACCAACGGCCTGTGGCTAGAGGTGGTGGCCCTGCACCACATCAATACCGAGGCGCACATCCCCCTGCTGCAACAGCCCCCCGCCGAGCGCCTGGCGCGGCTACTGGCCACGGTGGACCGCTACGCCGCCATGATCAGCCCCCGGCGCACCCGCACGGGCCGCAGCGTGGCTGAGTCGGTGCAAATGGTCACCGGCCCACAGTCCCAGCTCTACCAAAAAGCGGGGGAGGCGCTGGTGCACTGCGTGGGCATGTACCCGCCCGGGGTGTTTGTCGCGCTCAGCGACCAAACCGTTGCCATGGTGCTGCGGCGCAAAAACCAGCCCAACCGCCCCCAGGTTGCCAAGCTGCTGGACGAGCGCAAATACCCGTTTGCCGAGCCACAAATCCTGCAGTTGGACGAGCACCCACAGCTGCGCATCACCCACAGCCTGCCGTCCGCCGAAGTGCACCCCATGCTGGACGCCCGCAGCCTGCTGCACCTGGGCATGCTGATGACCAGCACCACCCCGGCGCTGCGCAAAATGACCAATACCCCAGGGCAGCAGCACCCCTGAACCGCTTGCCTTCACGCAGCCGAAGCCGCCGCCCACAGCCCGGCATGGTGGCCCCGGATGAAAGCTTCTTCCAGCACCGAATACCCGGCCCAGTCACTATGGGCAAAGCACAGCTGCGGCGTTCCCGGCAGCGGCAGCAGGGCGGTGCGCTCTCCATTGAATAGCTGGTGGCGCTTACCCAGCAAGGGCTGGGAGGCTATTTCTCTTAAAAAAACCTGCTCACCGGGGCGCGGTATGGGCATGGCATGGCCGTGGCGGGTGATGGTCATCTGCGCTGCGCGGTAGGGCAAATCGGGGTGCGCAGGCAGCAGCCGACCCAGGATGTCTGCCTGCCACGCGGCAAAGGGCTGCGACAGCAATTGCGCCCGCCCCTGGGGCAGCCCTTGGGGAAAGTCCCCCAAGGCGCGGTAATAGGTCAGCACCGTGGGCTGGGGACGGATGCGGTCCAGCCGCTGGTGGCCCGCGTCCACATAGCCCAGGCCACCGCCGGCGCTGTCGGCGTAGAGCACGTTGTCCCACGCGGGCTCGGCCCCGCCCCGGTTGTCCAGCGGGGTATGCAGTTGGATGTTGGCCACCAGCCACGGTGCCCAGGCCAGGCGCTGGGCCACCTGCTGCAGCGCGGCAGGCGGGTTGCGTACCACCTGGGCCGCTACCCACACGGGCAGCGCCACCACGCAGCGCGGGGCCAGCCAGCGCAGCAACTGGCCGCTGGGGTGCTGCAGGGCATCCACCTGCACCCCGCTGGGGCTGGTGGTAATGGCCAGGACGCTGCAGTCCGCCAGGCATTGGGTGCTGCGCAGGCGTTGCTGCAGGGCATGCACCAAATAACCATTGCCTTCGGGCCAGGTCAGTACCTGATCGACCTCAGCCTGCCCCTGCGCGGGTGCGCCGCCGTGCAGCGTGGGGGCGTTGAAGCCGTGGCGGCTGGCAAAGTAATGCACCCCGGCCCAGGCCGAGACGGTGGCAATGCCTGCGCCAAAGTCGTCGCGGCAGGCGTAGTCCAAGTACCACAGCAAATGCGGATCGCTCAACTGCTGCTGGGCCAGCCAGTGCTGCATGGTGATGCTGTCCAGCGCGGCGTGGCTGGGAGCGATGCTGCCACTACGCAACGCCGGCATGGCAAATGGGGCGGCCTGCATCTGCGCGGCCACCGCTGCAGCAAAGCGCTGGTACTGGGCCAAGGTGGCCGGGCCCACGCCTTCCAGAGGCAGCAGCCCTTCTTGCCACTGGCCTTGAATAAACAAGCGCTCCTGCGGGCTGTGGCACAGGTGGCGCTCGTCATACACCCAGCGCCCGGCCTGGCGCTGGCGCAGGCCCAGCTCTTCCAGCCAGTCTTGCACCTCCCACGCAGCGGGGCCGGGCAGGGGCAGGTAATGCGCGCCCCAGGGGCAGGGTATGCCGCCCAATTGGCTGCTGCGGCTGTTGCCGCCCAGGGCGTCTTGCCCCTCCAGCAGCACTGCGCCGTGCACGCCTGCAGCTTCGCTGCTGCGGGCAGCGGCCAGCCCGGCCATGCCGCCGCCCACAATTACCAGCGGCACGCGCTGCACCTGGGCGGGGGCGGGCAGTTCCAGCCCCTGCTGCAGGCGCTGCCACCAGGGGCGCAGGCTATGGCCGCGCTCGGGGTGTACGCCCACAAAGCCGCCGGGGATGGCCGCTGGTGGCGCATCTGCACACCCGCCCAGCACGGTACTGGCTGCTGCCGCGCCCAGCCATTGCAGGCTTTGGCGGCGGGTGACGACCGCTGGGGTAGCCGGGGCCACCATCACTGCGCCCAGCGCCCCCATTCGCGCTCGTAGGTGTGTACCAGCACCTGGTTGGACAGGCGATTGACCGGCACCGGCAGCCGCGCCATGTCCAGGGGAAAGTCCAGCATCTGCGCCAAGGTGGGCAGGGTCAGAAAACGCAACTGCGCGGGCAATTGCGTCGGCATGCGCCAGGGGCGGCGGCTGGCCAGCACAAAGCCCCATTCGCCAAAGCTGGGCACGTGGACGTGGTAGGGCTGGGTGCCCAGGCCAACGGATTCAATGGTCTGCACCACCGTCCAAAAACTTTCCCGGGCAATCAGCGGCGAAGTGGTTTGCACCACGGCGTAGCCGCTGGCGGCCAGGTGCTGCTCCAGCAGGGCATAAAAACTGTTGGTAAACAGCTTGCCAATGGCGAAGTTGGTCGGGTCGGGAAAATCCACAATCACCACATCAAACTGCTCTGCGCTGTGCTGCAGCCACTGAAAGGCATCGGTGTTGATGATGCGCACCCTGGGGTCAAGCAGCGCTCCGCCATTGAGCTGCACCAGCAGACGGTCGTGGCTGAACAGTTCGGTCATGGCGCTGTCCAGCTCGACCAAGGTGACTTCCTGCACGCTGGGGTAGCGCAGCACCTCGCGCACGGCCATGCCGTCGCCACCGCCCAGTACCGCGATTTTTTTCGGCGCACCGTGCGCGGCCATGGCGGGGTGGACCAGCGCCTCGTGGTAGCGGTATTCGTCACTTTGGGCAAATTGCAGGTTGCCATTCAAATACAGGCGCGCGCCGTGGCGGCCCTGGGTCAGCACAATGCGTTGGTAGGGCGATTGGTGGTTAATAACGATGTTGTCCTGGTAAAACTGCTCATCGACCAACCGCGTCACCTGCCCGGCCAGCGCAAAGGCCGCCACCAGCGCCGCCAACACCAAGGCGCAGGCCCAGGCATGGGAGCGCCAGCGCCGCAGCTCATGGCGAAACAGCCACAGCGCCCACACCGCCACCACGGCGTTGAGCACGCCAAACAGCAGGCCGCTACGCATCAGCCCCAGCCTGGGGCACGAGCACCAGCGGAAACGCCAGCGACACGGCCAGCGCCCCCAAGTAGTCAAACGTCAACACCTGGCTGACCAGGTCTTTGAGCACCACGCTGCGCTGCAAGATGCGCATGACCAGCGGAATCTCCAGCCCCACCAGCGTGCCCACCAGCAGCACCAGCCCATACACCAGCGGGCGAAACGCCCCCGGCACCGTGGCGTGGGCGATGAACAACACCATCGGCAGGCTGCCGCCAATCAGCGCCACCAGCAGCTCAATGCGCAAGAAATGCGCGGGCAGCTCATCCTCCAGATAGCGCGACAGCCACGAGCCGATGCCCATGGCAAACAAATACGTGCCGATGATGGTGGAAAACTGCAGGATGGAGTCGCCCAGCAGGTACGAGGCCAGGGCGCCTGCGGCCAGCTCATACAGCAGGCCGCAGGCCGCAATCACAAAAACGCTGACCAGCAGCGCCACCTCCACTGCCTGGGGGGCACGCGCAGCCGGTGGGGGCGCTGCGGGCAAGTAACTGGGCATGGGTGCGGCGCTTAACTACTGTGGATGGCGGCGGCAATGATGATGCTGATCCCCAAGCACATGGCGGCCACCACCATGGCCAGGGCTTTGTTGTGCTTTTCCATGATCTCGGCCCACATATCGCCGGGGGTGAGCTTGTCCAGAATTAAAAAGCACAGCCAAAACACCAGCACACCCAGCAGGGCGTAGAGCACAGAGTTCACGAACGGGCCCGGTTGCAACCAAGACATAAGGCTTTTCTCCTTCAAATTCATGTTTATTTATGGCTGCCGCCCGAAGTCCAGCCCCGGTACGCACCCGCGCTACTGCGGCTGGTGCTGCAGTTCACATCGGTTTTAGGGTCGCACCGGGGCTCGGAACAACTGGTGACGATAAACACCAGCATCCACAGCGTCAGAAACAGCACCCAAAACATACCCAGCCCGCCAATTTTGGCAATTACCGGATCAGATTGCACCAACTGCGGCAGGCCAAACGCGTCGGCCAAAACCTTGGAGCGGATGGGCTCACCATGCGTCCAGGTGACTTCGCCCTGGGCGGTTTCGCTGGCCAGCCACTGGCCGTTGTCACGCGCATATTCGTGCACTTCAACCTGCGCACCTTGCTGCACCGGCCAGTAAAACTCGCCCAAGGCGCTCAGGGTCTGCGCCTGGTAGCGCAAGCTGCTGCGGTAAGCACCGCCAAGATAGCTGGCACTGCCCCCGCGCAGCTTGGGCGTGGCTACCACCACCCGCGCCATGCTCCAGCCGTCTTCGGTATCGAGCAAAAAGGCAAAACCGGCCTTTTGGTTGAACAGCAGGTATTCGTCCCAGGTGAAGGTTTCGCCATCGGTGTCTTGGCCCTGGCAGCGCTGAAAGCCCACCACCTGCCACTGCGCCCCTTGCAAGCGCCCGACGCGCCCCAAAGGAATGCGCGGGGTGGGCAGGTTTTTTTGCCGCACCGCCTGCAGTTGCGCCCCAATGCCCTGGCTCAGGTCAATCAAGCTGCTGCAACTGGGGCACACCATGCTTTGGCTGTCGTTAAAGCGCAGAGGCACGCTGGCCGCGCAGTTCGGGCAAGGCAAGCGCCGGGCAACCTCAGTGGTGGCGCTGGTCTCGCGCAGGCCCTGCATCTGCAGGGCATCCCACTGCACCGCTTGGCCCAGGCTGCATTGCTGGGCGGCAAAGTCCAGGCTGCAGACCTGGCCCTGTTCAGAGCGCAGCTCCACCACCGTAAAGCTGGCCCCTTGGGCGGGCAAATCGGGCCATTGGCCCTGGGCAGCCAGTAGCTGCACCTGCTGCACGCTGGTCACCGTCCACTGCTGGCCCTGCCAAGTGCGGCGGCTGCCCAAAAGCCAATCGGCCTGCGTAAATGGCGTGGGCCAGCCGCTGGGCCAGTCGTGCGGCCAGGCCCAGACAAAGTGGCCATTGTCCTCACTTAAAAAAGCGATGCTGCCATCGTCCAGCAGGGCCAGCCACTCGCTCCAACGCCCGGCCTGGCTGTGCCACTGGGTGCGCCCGACCACGCTAAAAGCCTGCGCGATGCCGCCTTGCAAAGGGGCGGGGCTGCGCCCGGTGGCCCCCAGTTGCAGGGGGCTGTAGTCGTCAAACACCTCGGCCATGCGGCCTTGGCGCTGCAACACCTCACCCTGGCGCACCACCGTGCTTTGGCAGTATGGGCACACTGCCGAGGTGCATTGGGCGCTGGCAAATTCCAATGGCGCACCACAGCCCGGGCAGGGGCTGCGGTAGTGGCGCTGCGGGGCGGGTTGGTTCATTTTTTAATAGCTACTTACGCTTACCCCATAAGGGCTAGAGCTATTTTTTACCCTTATTCTTCTTTTTACCACCGTGGGGCTTGGGAGCGACTTTAGCGCCCATCTCGGCCATCACCTGGGCGGCGTTTTTAGGCGCTTTCTTGGGCTTGGTCTTGCGGATGGTCAGCACCGGCTTGGGTGGTTTTTTCTCCTTGGGCTTGCCCCCGCCAATGCGGCTTTCTTCACCGCGCAGCAAGCGGCCAATGTTTTGTGCATGCCGCCACAGCAAGACGGCAGCCATGACCATGATGGCCACCAACAGCGGCTGCTCCATATTCCACAGCGTGCCGCCCAAAAGCAGATACAGCACCGGCGCCCCCACTGCCGCCATAACGGCTGCCAGCGACGAGTAGCGCGACACCAGCGCCACCGCCAGCCACACGCCCAGCACCGCCAGCCCCAGCCAGCCGCTGATGCCCAGCAACACGCCCAAGGCGGTAGCCACCCCCTTGCCGCCCTGAAAGCGGAAAAACACCGGGAACACGTGGCCGATAAACGCAGCCAAGGCCACCAGGGCCAGCGTGCCATCGCCCAGGCCCCATTGCGCGCCCCAAAGTTTCACGACCAGCACGGGGACCAAGCCTTTGACGGCGTCCAGCAGCAGCGTCAGCGCCGCCGCCACCTTGGAGCCCGAGCGCAGCACATTGGTGGCACCGGGGTTGCCGCTGCCATAGCTGCGCGGGTCATGCAGGCCCATGGCGCGGCTGACGATGACCGCAAACGAAAGAGAACCGAGCAAATACGCCAGCACCACGGCCAGCACAGGAGCGAAAACGTTCAACGCAACATCCTTGCCCGCAGCAGCGCAGGCGCAAAAAATAAAGGGGCTTATTGTGCCAGTGCGCAATCGACCGGCTGGGCTTGCAGCAGTTGCACGCACACCTGCGGGTCGATTTGCAGCAGGTAGCCGCGCCGCCCGCCGTTGATGGTGATTTGCGGCAGCGCCAAAATGCTGCGCTCGATATACACCGGCATGCTGCGCCGCGTGGCAAAGGGCGAGGTGCCGCCTACCAAATAGCCGCTGTGGCGGTTGGCCACCTCGGGCTGGCAGGGCTGCACGCTTTTGGCCCCAATTTGGCGCGCCAGGTTTTTGGTGGAGACGGTGCAGTCGCCGTGCATCAGGATGATGAGGGGTTTGGCATCCTGGTCCTGCATGATGAGGGTCTTGACCACCAGATGCTCATCGAGCTGCAACTGCCGCGCCGATTCGCTGCTGCCGCCGTGCTCGACGTAGTCGTAGGTCCATTCAGTAAACGGCACCCGATGCTGGCGCAGCAACTGGGTGGCGGGGGTCTCGCTGACGTGGTGTTTATCTTTTTTAGCCATAAAGATGGGTTATACAAGAGCTTGCCCCCTGGTTTGCCCTGCCCACGTCACTTATGTCTGCCCCCACCCCATCCACCCCGCCTGCGCTGGATGCGCGCCCCCTGCCTTCCCTGGTGTTGCCCTCCGTCCTGCCCCTGCTGCAAGACCTGGGGCCCCTGCTGGCGCGTAGCCCCGCCCAGGCCCAGCAACTGCTGCAGCAACTGGCCCAGGCGCTGGAGAGCGTGCAACTACACGCCCCCACGCTGCTGCTGCGCACCATGCTTGGCGTGCTGGCAAGCCAGCCCACGCCCGACGGCACCACCGCCCAACTGCTGCAACTGGCTGCCAGCGACCTGCAGCAGCACCTACAAGCACCGCCACCGGCAGATACCCACAGCCTGTTTGATGCCTACCGCGCCCTGGTGCGCTTGAGCGGTAAGGACAGCGCCCATCCTGCTGACCTATGGGATGGCCCTCTTCCAGCCACCGAAACCATGCAAACCCATCTGCCTGCTGCTCTGGTGGCCGACTGCCCCAACCTGGTACCCAGCGACGATACCCGCGCCCAGTTGGACCAAGCCGTGCTGGCGTGGGTCAAGACCAACGACCGCGCCTTGGCTGGTGAGCTGCGGCGCATGTGCCTGGGCCTAGCGCACACGGCCCCCACCCCGGCGCTGCGCTGCGCTTGGCAACTAACTGCCGCCTGGCTGGATGCCCAGGCCCACGGGCTGCTGCCGCCAGACGTGTACGCCAAACGCCTGGCAGCGCGGCTGTTGATGCTCTACGGCCAGCAAATCAAAGGGGCCGACAGTGCCAGCGCCCCCATGCTGCGCGAGCTGCTGTTCTTCTGCCAGCGCGCCTGCCAACAGGCCGCCCTGGAAGCGCTGCCGCCCATCCTGGCCGCGATGGGGGCCAGTTATGCGCTGCTGCCCCTGCCCCCCGCTGAACCCGCTGAACCAATCCCCCCCACCGCGCCGGCCACCGACACCGCCCCACCAACAGCAGAAGACCAGGCAGCGCCCGCTCAAGGGCCAGAGGTGATACCGACAGCCGTATCCGATACAGCGCCAGCCACTCCCGCCATTGCCCAACCCGCCCTGACCCCCTTGGCCCAGGGCATGGCTGCCCTGCCCCAGGTGCAAGCGTCCACCGACGCCCTGGCCGCAGCCCAAGACCTGGCCGAACAACTGCACCACCAGCTCACCACCTGGGCGCAGGCGCTGGACGCCCCGCCAACAGCTGCGGCAACACCGGATGCTGCAGCAACCCCAGACGACAGCCCTGGCGCACAGGCTGCCACGCTGGCCGCCGCACTGACCCGTAGCGCCTGGCAAGCGGGCTGGACGCATATCGCCAGCCTGGCCCACGTGCTCGAACGCATCCTGCAGCGCTGCCCGGCCACACCCCCGGCCCTGCTGCCCAGCCAATGCCTACTGGGCAGCGCCGACCTGCTGCGCCTGCTGCAACAACTGGGCCAGGGCTTTGCCCGCCGCCCCCAGGCCCAGGTACTGCATGACCTGGAGCTGTGGCTGCACACCCTGCCCGCGCCCGAAGTACTGCCAGAGGCAGCAGAGGGCGATACAAAAACAGAAGCTGCTGACGCAGGCCCCATCAGCCCTGATGCCGAAAAAAGAGCCAGAATTTCCCACCACGCTGCAGCCCCTGCACTTTGCCGTGCTGGAAGAAGAAATGCAGGCCCAGTGGCCCCAACTGCAAGCCGCCTGGAACGCTTGGAGCGCCGACAGCAGTTGCCCACCGGCGCTGCTGCGGGCGCTGCACACCCTTAAAGGCAGCGCCCGCCTGGCCGGTGCCAGCGCCTGGGCCAGCCAAGTTCACGCGCTAGAGACCCTGGCGCTGCAAAGCCAGCACCCCGACGCCTTGGCCGAGCCGCTGGAAGCCCTGCGCCTGGGCTTTAGCGCCTTGCAGCAAGAGATGGACCTGCGCCACCCCCAGCGCCGCCAAGACGACGGCCCGCTGGAAAAACTGCAACGCCACACCCACACCCTGTGGGCCACCCACCACCAGGGGCGCGAGAGCACCGAACGCAGCCAGGCCGTGCTCATCGAGCTGCACGGCGGCCTGCAGCGCCTGCACACCCTGGTGCAAGACTGCAAGGTCTGGGCCAATACGCTGATGGTGTATGGCGATATGGACTTGTCGTACGAATGGCTGGGCGAGCTGCAAGACCTGCTGGGGGGCCTGCTCAGCGCCACGGACGACCTGGGCACCGTTCACCACCAACTGGCCCACCACCACCAGGAAACCCGCGACGCCCTGGACGAACAAGCCGCCTACCTGCAGGCGCTGCAGCACAGCCTGCTGTACGCCAGCTTGCAGCCCCTGTCCACCCTGCAGCCACGCCTGCAGGAGTGCCTGCGCCTGGCCGCCCAAGACAGCCAGCGCAGCGCCGAACTGCACTGGCAGGGGGCCGACACCGTGCTGGAGCAGGCCACGCTGCGGGCCCTGGCCCCGGCGCTGGAGCACCTGCTGCGCAACTGCCTGGCCCACGGTATGGAGCCGCCCGCCCAGCGCCGCGCCCTGGGCAAGCCCGAGGTGGGGCAGATCACCTTGGCCATCACCGCCACCGCCAGCACCCACACCATCACCGTGCAAGACGATGGCGCGGGCCTGGACAGCGCCGCCATTGGCCAGCGCGCCGCCCGCCTGGGCCTGTGGCCCCATGCCCACGCCCCCAGCGCTGCCGAAGCCGCCGCCCTCATCCTGCAACCGGGCCTGAGCACCGCCAGCAGCCTGAGCACCCTGGCCGGGCGCGGCATAGGGCTGGATGCGGTGCAGGCACAAATTGCCGCGCTGGGCGGGCAGTTGCACATCACCAGCCGCCCCGGCCAGGGGTGTTGCACCACCATCCGCCTGCCTGCGCCGCCCGCCGTGCTGCCCGTGCACGTCGTGCGGGCCGGTGCCTGGCAGGTAGCGCTACCGGCGCAGATGGTGGAAGGCGTGCGCCGCATCCCCTGGGCCCTGGCCGTACAAGGCTGGGAGCAAGGTCTGCTGCAGGGCGACCCACGCGGGCCGCTGCCGCTCTATTGGGCCGGGGCCGTGTGGCAGCAGTCGCTGCGCAGCCAGGAGCGCCCACTCGATGAGCAGGCCCTGGTCATCGTCGTGCGCAGCGCAACCCAGCGCTGGGGCCTGTGGGTAGACGCCGCCCAGCCGGCGCAGGAGGTGCTGCTACAAGCCCCCGGCGCCCTGCACACCCCCATTGCCGGCCTGCTGGGCACGGCCAGCCTGCCTGGCGGCCAGGTGGTACAGGTCTATAGCCCCGAAGCGGCGATTGCCGCCCACGAAACGCGCAGCCACAGCGCCGCAGCCCACACGCCTGCCGCTTCCCCCATGGAGAACCAGGCCGAAGCCAACACCGATAACAGCCCCGATACCGAGCGCCCCACGGTGATGCTGGTGGACGACTCCATCAGCGTGCGCCGCCTGGCCCAGCACCTGCTGGCCGCGCACGGCTGGGACGTAGTCAGCGCTGCCGACGGGCTAGAAGCCCTGCAACTGCTGCACAGCGGAGCCTGCCGCCCCAGCCTGTTGCTGGTGGATATTGAAATGCCCGGTATGGATGGCCTGGAACTCTTGCGCCGCCTGCGCGCCCAGGCGGCTTGGCAAGACGTGCCGGTGGTCATGCTCACCGCCCACGAAGCCGGGCCCGTCAGCCAGCAAGCCCTGGACATGGGCGCCCAGGCCTACCTGACCAAGCCCTACACCCCCGGCCAGTTGCTGGCGCAAGTGCGCCGCTATGCACGGGTGGCGCAGGTAGCACAGGTAGCGCAGGTGGCGCAACCGGCGTAGTTACAACTGCACCGCAGCGCAGGCGCTGGGCGGTACGCCCAGCCACTGCTGGGCGGCCGCTTGCAGGGCCGCTACGCTGCCGGTGGTCAGCAACTGCACGGCGGGGTCTGTGCGCACAGGGGCTCCAGCCCCCCCGCCCCCGCCAGCAACTGCGCCTGCTGCAGTACGTGCTGGGTGTGCCGCGCCACGGCGGGGCCAGTGTCCAGCAGCTGCACCTGCAGCCCCAGCAGGCGCTGCAACACCGGGCGGGCAAACACATAGTGGGTGCAGCCCAGCACCAGGGTATCCATCTGACCAAAATCTGTGCCAAAACGACCTAAAGCGCTGGTGTAGCGGGCGCAGAGTGCTTCTATTTCTGCAGCATTGCCGTCGGCCTGCCAGGTGCTGGCCTCAATCGCCTGGGCCAGGCCGTCGCAGGCCTGCACCTGCCAGCGCACGCCGGCGCCGTAGCGTTGCAGCAATTGGGCAAAGCGCGCACTGGCCAGCGTGCCGCGCGTGGCTATCACCCCCACGCTGGCCGTGCGCGTGGCCTGGGCCGCGGGCTTGATGGCGGGCTCTACCCCCACCAGTACCAAGTCGGGCCACTGCGCCCGCAAATGGCTAATGGCCGCGGCCGTGGCGGTATTGCAGGCCACGACCAGGGCCTTGGTGCGGTGGTGCTGGTGCAGGTAGTGGGCAATCGTGGCCGAGCGCTGGCAGACAAAGTCGCTGCTGCGCTCGCCATACGGGGCGTTACCGCTGTCGGCGACGTAGACGAAGCGCTCATGCGGCAGGGCCTGGCGCAGGGCTTGCAAGACGCTCAGGCCGCCAATACCGCTATCAAAAATACCAATGGGCGCAGTGTGCATACGGGCCAGGGCAAAAAAACACAGGCCGCAAGTATGCGCCTAACCGAGAGGGGCGTTAGGGCAGCGTGGCCACGTAGGCGGCTACGGCGCGCATGTCGGCCTCGCTCATTTCGCGCACGACCATTTCCATCTCGGCGCTATTGCGCACGCCGTCCTTGGTGCTGAAGTGCTTGAGCGATGCCAGCACATAACCTGGGTGCTGCCCCGCCAGGCGGGGCATGTGGGCCGTGCCCCGGGCATCAACACCGTGGCAGGCTACGCACACCTTGGCAAAGTATTTACGGCCTTGCTCCACCACGGCGGCAGGCTGGCCAGATTGTGGTTCGGCGTTTTGCTGGGCGTAGAACATGACCATGCCGGCGGTTTCATCCACGCTTAGGGCCTTGAGCACGCCTTCCATGAACACATTGCGCCGCCGCCCGTCGATGTATTTGCGCACCTGCTCGACCAGATAGTCCGGGTTTTGCCCGGCCAACACGGGGATTTGCTCGCTGCTGCTGTGGCCCCGGTCACCGTGGCAATTGGCGCAGACGGCGGCGACCTTGCGCCCGGCAATCAGCAGCTTCTTTTCTAAATCGGAGTTGCTGCGGGCCTCTTGCACCCGGTCATGCACCGGGCCGGTGCCAATGGCCGAGGTTTGCGCCCCCGCAGGGGCCGACAACAAAGCGCCCAGCACGACGGCGGCAACACTGAGCAAAGCAAAGGGGCGGGACAGCAGGCGCGGAAGATGCATGACAGTTTTTTTAATCGCTAAACAACCACGCGCATCATAGGGGAAAGCACCCACGCCGCTGCCGCAAAACGGCGGCAGTTGTCCAAAAAAGAACACCGCCGGGGGCCCCGGCGGTGTTCCATGCGCTATGCCCTGGTACTTCTAGACTTACTGGGCACTGGGCTCTGGGCTTGCTCAGGCCTTATTGGTTTTATGCACCGACACCTGGCCAGCTGCAATGCGGGCCTTCCACTCCGCCGGGCCGGTGATGTGGGCGCTGGTGCCGCCGGCATCCACGGCCACGGTGACGGGCATGTCCACCACGTCGAACTCGTAGATGGCTTCCATGCCCAGGTCTTCAAAGGCCAGTACCTTGGCGTGCTTGATGGCCTTGGACACCAGGTAGGCGGCACCGCCCACGGCCATCAGGTAGGCGCTTTGGTTGTCCTTGATGGCTTCAATCGCCACGGGGCCGCGCTCGGACTTGCCGATCATGGCGATCAGGCCGGTGTTCTCCAGCATCATGCGGGTGAACTTATCCATACGGGTGGCGGTGGTCGGGCCAGCGGGGCCAACCACTTCGTCACGCACCGGATCGACCGGGCCGACGTAGTAGATCACGCGGTTGGTGAAGTCCACGGGCAGCTTTTCGCCCTTGGCCAGCATGTCCTGGATGCGCTTGTGCGCAGCATCGCGGCCGGTGAGCATCTTGCCGTTCAAGAGCAGGGTCTGGCCGGGCTTCCAGCTGGCGACATCTTCCTTGGTGAGTTGGTTCAAGTCCACGCGCTTGCTGGTTTCGGTGTTGGGCGTCCACTCTACCTTGGGCCACAGGTCCAGGCTGGGCGCTTCCAGGTAGACGGGGCCGCTACCGTCCATGACGAAGTGCGCGTGGCGCGTGGCCGCGCAGTTGGGAATCATGGCCACGGGCTTGGACGCCGCGTGCGTGGGGTACATCTTGATCTTGATGTCCAGCACCGTGGACAAGCCGCCCAGGCCCTGCGCACCAATGCCCAGGGCGTTGACCTTCTCGTACAGCTCCAAGCGCAGCTCTTCCACCTGGTCGAGCTTTTCGCCCTTGGCGGCCTTGGCCTGCAGCTCGTACATGTTCAGGTCTTCCATCAAGCTTTCTTTAGCCAGCAGCACGGCTTTTTCGGCGGTACCGCCAATGCCAATGCCCAGCATGCCGGGCGGACACCAGCCTGCGCCCATTTCAGGCACGGTTTTGAGCACCCAGTCCACCAGGTTGTCACTGGGGTTCATCATGATGACCTTGGACTTGTTCTCGCTGCCGCCGCCCTTGGCAGCGACGGTCACGTCCAGCGTATTGCCGGGCACCAGCTGCACGTTGATGACGGCGGGCGTGTTGTCCTTGGTGTTCTTGCGGGCAAACAGCGGATCGGCCACCACCGAGGCGCGCAGCGTGTTGTCCGGATGGGTGTAGGCGCGGCGCACGCCTTCGTTGACGGCGTCTTCCACGCTTTGGTCGGCGGCAAAGCCTTCAAAGCGCACGCCCATGCCGATTTTCAGGAAAACGTTGACGATGCCCGTGTCCTGGCAAATCGGGCGGTGGCCAAAGGCGGCCATTTTGGAGTTGGTCAGGATTTGCGCCATAGCGTCCTTGGCGGCGGCGCTTTCCTCGCGTTCATAGGCACGGGCCAGATGCTGGATGTAGTCAGCCGGGTGGTAGTAGCTGATGTACTGCAGGGCGCCTGCAACGGAGTCAACCAGGTCTTGGTAGCGGATCGTAGTGGTCATCGTCTCTCTAGGGTCGAAGAAAGCGCTGTGCGCGGGAGGGTATCCCCCAATTATCGGGCCAAGTCCTGACACGACCCTGGCGCAAGATCAAACTCTTATAGAAGAGTGCCGGATTTACCCCAAGCCGGTTTGCCGCGCCTTGACCTCCTGGGCTAGCATGACTGGCACATTGCACACAAGAAGGAGTAGCACGATGACCGACACCCGCATGGAATCCGACAGCTTTGGCCCCATTGCCGTCCCGGCGCAGCACCTGTGGGGTGCGCAGACGCAGCGCTCGCTGATTAACTTTGCCATCAGCGGGGAAAAGCAGCCGCGTGAAATCCTGCACGCCCTGGCCCTGGTCAAACGCGCCAGCGCCGTGGTGAACCACAAGCTGGGTCTGCTGGATGAGAAAAAAAGCAAGGCCATCACCGCCGCCGCCGACGAAGTGCTGGCCGACCAACACCCGGACGAGTTCCCGCTGGTGGTCTGGCAAACCGGCTCAGGCACGCAAAGCAATATGAATATGAACGAAGTGCTGGCCAACCGCGCCAGCGAACTGCTGGGCGGCGAGCGGGGCGAGGGCCGCCTGGTACACCCCAACGACGACGTGAACAAAAGCCAGTCCAGCAACGACGTTTTCCCCACCGCCATGCACGTGGCCGCCGTGGTGGCCCTGCAGCAGCGCCTGCTGCCTGCGCTGGAGCTGCTGCGCCAGACGCTGGCGGACAAGTCCACCGCCTTTGCCGACATCGTCAAAATTGGCCGCACCCACCTGCAGGACGCCACACCCCTGACGCTGGGCCAGGAAATCTCCGGCTGGGTGGCCCAGCTCACCCACGGCGCAGCGCACGTGCAAGCCGCCCTGCCCCACCTGAGCGAGCTGGCCCTGGGTGGCACCGCCGTGGGCACCGGCCTGAACGCCCCCCAAGGCTACGCCGAAGCCGTGGCCAAGGAGCTGGCGCGCCTGACCAGCGAAAACCTGGTCACCGCCCCGAATAAGTTTGAAGCCCTGGCCAGTTGCGACGCCCTCGTCCACGCCCATGGCGCCCTGAAAACCCTGGCCGCCAGCCTGATGAAAATCGCCAACGACGTGCGCTGGCTGGCCAGCGGGCCGCGCAGCGGCATCGGCGAAATCAGCATCCCGGAGAACGAGCCCGGCTCGTCCATCATGCCCGGCAAGGTCAACCCCACCCAGTGCGAGGCGCTGACCATGGCCTGCGCCCAAGTGCTGGGCAACGACGTAGCCATCAACGTGGGCGGTGCCAGCGGCAACTTCGAGCTCAACGTCTTTCGCCCCATGGTGGCGCACAACTTCCTACAAAGCGTGCGCCTGCTGGCCGACGGCATGCGCAGCTTCAACGACCACTGCGCCGTCGGCATCGAACCCAACCGCGAGCGCATCGGCGAGCTGGTCGAACGCTCCCTCATGCTGGTCACGGCGCTGAACCCGCATATCGGTTACGACAAGGCTGCCACCATCGCCAAAAAAGCGCACGAGGAAGGCACCACCCTGCGCGAAGCGGCCATTGCCAGCGGCTTTCTCAGCTCCGAGCAGTTCGACGCCTGGGTCGTGCCGCAGAAAATGGTGGGTAATCTACAAAAATAAAAGCACTTGGCGCTGATGCAAAAAGGGTTTCAGGTACTTTATTACCTGAAACCCTTTTCTTATGCGCGCAAGCAGCTCCTGTTTTTAAGCAGGCACGCCTTTATTTAATCAGTAACTGGATACCGACGGTAAAGCGTATGCCGCTGCTGAACAGGCCGCTTCTGCGCTCTTCGTTGAAGTGCAGGACGTTGTGGGTGTCGCTGGCAGCCCCGATGGTGATGTCCCGCCCGGCTTGCAGGGCCAAGGTGGCGCTCTCTGTAGCGCCGCTTGTGCCGGTAACGTTCAGGGCGGCTACCTGGTCGATCACGGTGTTGGCGTAGCCGTTGGCGCCAGTGCCGCCGCTGCTGCTGGTGGTGCTCTGCACGTTGATGTCATTGCCCGCCTGGGCCAGCAGCGCCAGCGCTGCCGAGACGCTGCCGCCGATGACGTTGATGTCCCGCTGCGCTTGCAGGCTGACGGTGTCGGCCACGATGCGCCCGCCGATGTTGTCGATGTCCAGCGCCGCAATCTGCACGGCCCGCCGTCCGGCGATGGTGCCGCTGTTGTGGGCGGTGCTGTCTGACTGAATGCGGATGCTGTCGCCGCTGAGCAAGGTGCCATGGGCGTTCAGGTCGCCAGGGCGGGGCACGACGTAGACCTGGGGCACCAGCACGGACTGCACGCTGCCGTCGGGCAGGGTGACGTTCTGGGCCACCAGCCACACGATGTCGCTGGTCAGTTGGGCCATTTGCGCTGCACTCAGGGCAATGCCTGGGCGCAGCTTGTATGCCTGGGCGAAGGTGACGCCGCTTTGCAACAGGGCTTGGTATTGCGCTTCGTCGCTGCTGTAGTTGCCCAGGAAGCGCTGGCCGGTGAGCTGGCCGATTTGCTGCTGCACCAGTTGCTGCTCATAGAAGCCATCGCCCAGGCGTTTTTGCATCAGGGCGGGGTCAAGTTTGAGGGCGTCGAGCATGTAGTCCGAGGACAGCCACTGTTTGTATTGGGTGAAGGCCGGGTCGGTTTCCACCAGCGGCTTGTGGCTGCTGTTGGCGTGGGGGAAAGAAATGAACAGTCGTTTGCTTTTAAATTTATAGCTTCTACCGCTTGCTATCCTTGGATTTCTTGATATTAGTCTCATGAAATTCTTGTATATCAAGTGGTGAAAGCTATATAAATAATAGCTTAATGAAAATATGATGATATGAATGAAAAATCATGCAGACCATAACTCAGTGAACTCTATTCAAGATTTTTATTAAACAATTTGGCAAACCACCCACGAACTGTTTTTGGCTCATTCCGAACCGGGTGCGTAGTTGGCCTATCGGGCCGCAGCAAGTCACCTGGATAATGCTCATGGCCTAAACACAGACTGTCATCCAGACCAAAGGCTTTAACTGCTGCTACAGCTTCAATGCACCAGCGTCCGAAATAGTGGCCCATTTCTAGTGGGCTTTTCTTCGGGTCTCCATAGAAATACCAGAAGGGCTGTGTCGGTGATGTTCGATGATCTTTTGGCGTCGGGCGTTTGAGTTCGATGTACCAGTGATCAACAAAATCACGCAGCAATGCTGCTTGCTTTTTCTTTGGAGCATCCACTGCCTTGAGCAAACGTCCGTAGGGCTTGGCATGTAGCAATGCCGTACCAATACGTCTGTTTGGAGAACGGCTCGCAATCACCCGATCCAGTAATTCGTCTTCTCCTTCGCCGTCAATCAAAGTCAGTAAACGCTGCCATTGATCGTTGGAGATTTCCAATGACAGAGCTAAACCTACGAGCCAGAAACACCAGTTGTAGTGATTAAGGTTGGATAGAGAAAAATCCCAACTTCGGCAACTTTCCAAGCCGCGTTCTTTGCAAATTTCATCACTTAGACGGTTGGATAATTCCCAGGTATCCAGTACCTCTTCAAAATATTGAGATAGATGTTGAATTGGAGTTCCATCAGAGTAGAGAGAGATAATATATTCAATACGATTGTGTAGGTTGTTTAGTATATACTGAGGACGATATACGGGGTTGGCACTCGGCGTCTCAAATATACGCTTTTCATCTTCAATTGTTTTTAACCTGAATTTAGACCATTCAGACCAGTATTTTCTATTACCCATTGGGGCGCGAATCATGGCGTGGTTCCTGAGAAGTTTATATTGGGAATAATAATTTTTGATTGATCTATTGGTTTTGGTTTAGCCATTGAATCCAGTACCTGGACTAATGTTGAACCGTCTGGACGTGTGGTAATTACCCAGCTCTCAATACGATTGTTATCAATAGCTTTATGTATGTCAGGGACTAAATTTTTTTCTACTGCATTGTCAATCCGCTTGGACCCACTAATCCATGCTTCACTTCCTTGCAACCCATCCTTGGTATTTTTTAATACTTGTGCCCCTGTCTTGTTGTCTTGCCCAACAAATTTGTATTCAATAAACACATAGTCCACGTCTGGCCGATTAACCCTGTATAGATCATCAATTCCATTAGTGCCCACACCCTGCATTCGTGCGATTTTTTGTCCATCGGGCACGATTTGCTTTGTTAAGTTCGTCCCGAACAGGTCACCGATCAAGCCTTTTTGGTTATTGGTCAATGCACTCATGTCCAACAATGGATTACCTGCCTTGTCGAAGGCTCCACCTGAACGCAGTAAGGCTTCTTCTGCTGATTTGGCTGTGCCCGGTAAAGCGGTAGCCACATTGCGCTCGGTTACTTTCACCACTGCATTGCTGCCCTTGACTGGCAGTCGCACGCCAATGAGTATTTCTTCCAGTGTAGTGTCAGGCGTGGCTTGTCCGTTAGGCGTGTTCAGTCGATCCAGCCGATCCTGATCCCGATTTCCCTTGCCTGGAATCACCGAAGTTTGTGTATTCGGCGATCCGCCAGGGAAGATGTTGTCATAGGGATTATCACGTTGTGCTTGTGTTGCACTGAAATAGGTCTGTGGTTTGCCATCAGTACCCAGCACTACGTTGCCATAGTCATCCAAAATTGGGTTGCCTGCATTGGCATTCAATATCAGTAAGGCTTGGTTCAAGTCGTTGAAGAAATACTCCGCTGCCCCCATGAACGCTTCACTACCGGGCTTTTCTGCGGCCAAGATGATCTTCTGGTAATACGCTTGGTTGGCTATGGCCTCCTGTGTATCTACTCGGCCCTCTGCTGCCCGTTCCAGCATGTCCGTCCAATACAAAGCTGCCTGGGTTGTGCAGTGAATATCGCCTTGGCAAAGCTGCTCGGCTTTTTCTTTAGCCAACTCTTTAATCCGTTTCCGTTCATTCGGATGTAATTGCCGGTTATTCATATCCGCATTGAATCCCCCCGCAGCCCCTGCCGCCGTGCCGCCGCTGGCTGCTGCGCCGATAGTGGCGGCAGTGGCACCCCCCGTCAGGCTGGCAAGGGTTTTGGCGGTGTTTTCTCCCAATCCGGCGTTTTGCAGTGCGCTTTGGAATTGCTCTTGCAATTGCTCAATGGCTGGTGCTGCTGCACTGGCTGCACCAGCACCCAGTGCGCCTTGCACGCCGCCCGTCAATCCGCCGATCAGGGCATGTAAAGCGATGCGGGCTGTGCCGCCTTCTTTCCAAGCGTCGATGCCTGCCTGGTCTTGGGCGGCCTGGGCTTCTTGCAGTTTTTGGGCGGCGTAGTCACCAATGGCCTTGCTGGCCTGCTGCCCAAACGTGGCAATGATTTGCGCATTGGCTGTTTGCGCTTGCAGCAGTTGCTGGCCGTTCCAGGTTTTCTCCAATCCGCTTGCGCTGTCGCCGGTGATGGCTGTGCGGTCAATGCTGGCAACCATTTGTGCTGCGCTTTGGCCGGTTTTTTGTTGTTGGCCTTCGGCATCGGTCATGGTGAACTGGCCTGCACTGATGCTGCTAGTAGTGGTGCTTTGAGTGTTGCCTTTATCGCTGCTGACCCCTGCGGCTGCGCCGCTGGTGCCGGTTTTGTTGAAGTTCTGCCAGCTCCAGTTTTCTCCGTTATCGACGGTGCTGCTTGTGCCAGTGCTTTGGTCTGCGGGATTGTTGCCAGCAACCGTAAAACCGCCAGAGAGGTTGATGCCGCTGGCTTTGTAATTGCTGCGGTTGGCGATGTCGCTGCTGGTCAGCGTGCCTGTCCTCAGGCTGTTGCGGTCGTTCTCGATAGCTTCTTGCGTGCTGGCGATGGTTGCGCCTTGCAGATCGGTATTGCCTTGCACATGGATCTGGAAGCCGTTGTCGCCTGCCTGGATGCCCGATTGCTCGGTGACGCTGGCGTAGTTGCCGCTGGCCTTGCTGTTGCTATAGCTGACACTGGCGCTAAAGCCTGCGCCTACGGTGATGGAGCCGCCGATGTTCTGCTGCTTGCCGTCAAAGGTGCTGCTGTCTTGCAGGCTTTGGATGTTGAGGTTGCCGCCTACGTTGGCTGTGACTTGCTCTGCGCTGACTACGGCCCCTTTGAGTTGGGTGTCGTTGCCCGATTGCAGGCTGGCCGTATTGCCTGCCGTGATGTGCGTGTTGTTATAGGCCGTGTCATCGCTGTTGGCGTACCCCTTGCCCCGGCTGGCGCTGGCGGTAATGCCGATACCGCCCTGGCCGATGGCAATGCCGATGGCGCCGCTGCTGCTCTTGTTGCTGCTGCGCTCGCTGTGGGTGTCTGTGGATGCCAGCAGGGTGATGTCATTGTCGGCAGTGAGGTTGGCGTTGTTGCCTGCGGTGATGTCGCTGCCTTGGATGGTGAGATTGCTGTTTTGTCCTGCACCGGTGGCGGTGATTTGCACGTCGCCACTGGCCTGCACATGGCTGCCCTGGCTGGTGCTGGCGCTTTGGTAGCTGTCGCTGCGGCTTTGGCTGCTGCCTACGCTGATGGAGATGCTGGCCCCGGCTGCCGGGTTGCCGCTGGCAAGGGCTTGCAGGGCGTCCTGGTTGTTGGAGACGTTCAGCGCTGCCGCCCCTGCGGCCAGTGCCTGCATCCGGGTATCGCTGGTGTTGCTGGCAGCCTGGGCCATGCCTTGCGCTGTTTGGGCCATGCTGATGATGGGGCTGCCGATGCTTACGCTGATGCCGCTTTGCTTGAAGCGGGTGTGCTGTTCGCTGTTGTGGGTTTGCTCGGCTTCGGTGATGGCAATGTCTTTGGCTGCAATGGCGATGTCGCCCTTGGGGGCCAGCACATCGCTGCCGATCTGGCGGTAGTTCTGGCCTGCCTGAATGCTGACGCTGCCCTCGATGCTGCCCACCGTCGATGCTGCTGCGCTGGTTTGCTGGCCCCTTTGGTCGGTGCTTTGCATCTGGCTGCCGACGGTAAAGCCTATGCCACCGTTGCTGAACACACCGCTTCGGCGCTCTTCGTTGAAGTGCAGGGCGTTGTGGGTGTTGCTGGCTGCTGCGATGGTGATGTCTTGCCCGGCTTGCAAGGCGGTGCCTTTGTCCGAGACGACGTTGCTGCCTGTGACTTCCAGATTGCGTCCTGCGCTGATCTGGATGGTTTCTGCGCCAATGCTGCTGGCCTGGGCCTCGGTGGTATGCACCTTGTTGATCCAGGTTTCGCTGCTCGAACCCAGCAGGCCGGAGGACTGGATGTAGTACGCATCATCGAGCCACTGGCTGGTCTGGCCGGTGGCGATGTGGATGTCGCCCCCCGCCTGCAACCGGGCATCGGCAGCGCTTTGCACCTGGGTGGCCCTGGCGGTGATGTCGTTGCCTGCGGCCAGCAAAGTGCTGCCCTGGGTGTCGATTTGCGTGCCTACTTCCTGGCTGTTGCCGAAGAACAGGTGGTTCCTGCTGTCCCAGGTGATGCGCTGTTCCCTGGCGGTGCCTACCGTTTCCAGGTTCAGGTTATGCCCGGCGCTGATTTGGGTGGCTCCGTTGGTGGCGGTGTTGGTGATTTGTGCGGCTTGCAGGGTGATGTCCCGCCCGGCTTGCAGGGCCAGGGTGGTGCTCTCTGTAGCGTTGCTGGTGCCGGTAACGCTCAGGGCTGCCACCTGGTCGATCACGGTGTTGGCGTAGCCGTTGGCGCCAGTGCCGCCGCTGCTGCTGCGGGTGGTGGTCTGCACGTTGATGTCATTGCCCGCCTGGGCCAGCAGCGCCAGCGCTGCCGAGACGCTGCCGCCGATGACGTTGATGTCCCGCTGCGCTTGCAGGCTGACGGTGTCGGCCACGATGCGCCCGCCGATGTTGTCGATGTCCAGCGCTGCAATCTGCACGGCCCGCCGTCCGGCGATGGTGCCGCTGTTGTGGGCGGTGCTGTCCGACTGAATGCGGATGCTGTCGGCACTGAGCAAGGTGCCGTGGGCGTTCATGTTTTGTATTGAGGGAATGCCATATTGTTTCTGGTTTGTATTTAATTATTTTCCTGAAATCTATTTGGGATATGTTTGTGTGGCAAAAAATTCATCAAGTAATTTTAAATTTATAACAATGGATTCGTCATTTGCACTTATTCTGAATCTTTGAGAGTTCTCATATGACCAAAAATCTGAAGGGGTAAAATAATGCGGTCCTATACCTAATTCAATGGCTGTTAAAAAAATTTCTCTATCTTTTACCAAGGATAATCTAATGACATGTTTTCTGTCAATTAGAAAATGTGAATAAAGTTCATTCCATTCTACATTCTCTGAATGAAGAAAACCTATGCAGGAGCGCTCTCTTGTTCGATAGTAGTTTACAACTACTTCATCGAGTAATATGATGCCTTCTTTATCATTTCTTAATAGCATTGAAAAATCCTTTACTATCTTGTATAAAATAATATCCGTTCTCGGAAAGATATTTATATTCCATTAGTGTATAACTACTACGAGCTGCTTTTGATGGGTCAGCAGTAAAAACAAATTTCTTTCCTTGTGCTATTTGCTGCTCTAGGAATGTTTTATTGATTTCCCACATTTTCTCTCCTCCAAGCTGTCCACTGACGGCATTCCAGTCCGACATGGAGAAGTATGTAGCACCACGAGCCTCCGCAACTGCTTCATATGAATTTGGACTACCTGAGATATATTTTCCTAAGATCACTTCGGTTGAGTTGGCATTGTGCGTTGAACTGCGTGCCGCCTGCCTAAAGGTTTGTTGAATAATTTCCGGCGAAGCGCCATCACGATAGAAATTATTCAGGTTAATAGCTATATTTCTTCTAGCAAGCTCCTCTGCTGAAATTCCTGAAAGATTTTTAAGGGTTTGAAGGCCAATATCTCCTGCTGTAGTAGTCCTTTTCAAGGCTATAACGCCCATCTTGCCAAGATCAAAAACCAATTTGGCATCCAGCACCCATGATTCTGGATAAACAGCCTCCAACCCCTGCGCTTTGCTTTGAACAACTCGCCAATAATCATGCAGCGTACCTTGGTCTTGACAGGCGCTAGGGATGGTGCAGCCTAATTCAGCCATCTGATGTTGTATGAATTTACTGACGTCATCGCATTCTGTACCGTTGCATGTTGCAACAGCATTGGCTAGCAATTTATCACTTAGCTGATCTTTCTCTTTCAGCGCTGCCGCTGTGCCACAGGCTGACGCATCGCCATTGGCATAACAGGCTTGCAGAGATTGGTTGAGCAATAACCTTTCCTGGTGTTGCAGGTAGTTATTCGCCACCTCATTGCCCGCCGCAGCCGCACCACTTGCTCCCCCTGCTGCTGCCCCGGCAGCCGTGCTGGCCGTTGCCGTCAGGATGTCGGCCAGCGGGCCGGTAATGCCTGCCGCTTGCAGTGCTTCTGCCACTTGCGGGGCCGCCAGGGTGCCTGCTGCGGCACCGGCTGCACCCGATGCGCCGCCAGTCAGTGCGCCCACTGCGGTATGCGCTGCCAGACGCAGGCTGCCGTTGTCGCCCCACAGGGCTTCGATGGCATCGGCTTCGGCATTTTTGCCTTGTGCCCGCAGTGCGCCGATGGTTTTCATTTGCTCGGCGGCGTAGTCGCCAATGGCCTTGCTGGCCTGCTTGCCAAACTCTGCCGTAATGGCGACCTGGGCGTCTATCTCCCGCTGTACCTTGTCCCGGTCAAAGATTTTTCCGATGCCGGTGGCATCCCCTGTGCGCACATCTTCATTGCCCGCCATGGCGCTGATGCCTGCGCTGGTGGTGCTTTGTGCATTGCCGCTGTCCTGGCCTGTGCCGGCGCTGGCGCCGTTCAGGTCATGCTTGCCGCCTTGCTGGCCTGTGCTGATGTTGACGCCAACGGCTTTGCCTTCGTAGCTGGCCTGGTTGTGCAGGTCGCTGATGGTCAGCTCCCCGCCTGTGCCGAACTGGTTTTTGCCTTGTTCCACGGCTTGCTGGGTGCTGGCGATGACGCCGCCTTGAAGCCGGGTGTCGCCCTGCACATTGACCTGGAAGCCGTTGTCGCCGGACTGGATGCCCGATTGCTCGGTAACGCTCAGGTAGTTGCTATTGATTTTGCTTTGACCGCTGCTCAGGCTGCCGCCCGTGGGCACGCCCGCAGGGCTGAGGGTGACAGAGCCGCCGCTGCTTTGCTGCCTGCCCTGGAATGTGCTGCTGTCTTGCAGGCTTTGGATGTCCAGATCACCGCCTACATCTGCCACGACCTGCTTGCCGCTGACCACGCCCCCTTTGAGCTGGGTGTCGTTGCCCGATTCCATCGTGATGGTGTTTCCAGCCGTCACTTGGGTGTTGTTGTAGCTGGTGTCATCGCTGTTGGCATGGCCCTTGCCCCGGCTGGCGCTGGCAGTAATGCCGATGCCGCCCTGGCCGACAGAGACCCCTAGGGAGCTGCTGCTGCTCTTGTTGCTGCTGCGGTCGCTGTGGGTGTCTGTGGATGCCAGCAGGCGGATGTCGTTGTCGGCAGTGAGGTTGGCGTTGTTGCCCGCCGTAATGTCGCTGCCCTGGATGGTGAGGTTGCTGTTTTCTGCTGCACCGGTGGCGGTGATTTGCACGTCGCCACTGGCCTGCACATGGCTGCCCTGGCTGGTGCTGGCGCTTTGGTAGCTGTCGCTGCGGCTTTGGCTGCTGCCTACGCTGATGGAGATGGAAGCGCCTGCGGCTGGATTTCCATTGGCTATCGCTTGCAGAGCCTCGCTGTTGTTGGAGACGTTCAGCGCTGCCGCCCCTGCGGCCAGTGCCTGCATCCGGGTGTCGCTGGTGTTGCTGGCGGCCTGGGCCATGCCCTGGGCGGTTTGGGCCATGCTGATGACGGGGCTGCCGATGCTCACGCTGATGCCGCTTTGCTTGAAGCGGGTGTGCTGTTCGCTGTTGTGGGTTTGCTCGGCTTCAGTGATGGTAATGTCTTTGGCTGCAATGGCGATGTCGCCCTGGGGGGCCAGCACATCGCTGCCGATCTGGCGGTAGTTCTGGCCGGCCTGGATGCTGACATTGCCCTCGATGCTGCCCACCGTCGATGCTGCTGCGCTGGTTTGCTGGCCCCTTTGGTCGGTGCTTTGCATCTGGCTGCCGACGGTAAAGCCTATGCCGCCGCTGCTGAACACGCCGCTTCTGCGCTCTTCGTTGAAGTGCAGGGCGTTGTGGGTGTTGCTGGCAGCTCCGATGGTGATGTCTTGCCCGGCTTGCAAGGCGGTGCCTTTGTCGGAGACGGCGTTGCTGCCGGTTACTTCCAGATTGCGTCCTGCGCTGATCTGAATGGTTTCTGCGCCAATGCTGCTGGCCTGGGCCTCGGTGGTGCGTACCTTGTTGATCCAGGTTTCGCTGCTCGAACCCAGCAGGCCGGAGGACTGGATGTAGTACGCATCATCGAGCCACTGGCTGGTCTGGCCGGTGGCGATGTGGATGTCGCCCCCCGCCTGCAACCGGGCATCGGCAGCGCTTTGCACCTGGGTGGCCCTGGCGGTGATGTCGTTGCCTGCGGCCAGCAAAGTGCTGCCCTGGGTGTCGATTTGCGTGCCTACTTCCTGGCTGTTGCCGAAGAACAGGTGGTTCCTGCTGTTCCAGGTGATGCGTTGTTTCATGGCGAGGGGATTTACTAAGCTTGGTCACTATTTGTATTGAGTGAATGCCATATTGTTTCTGGTTTGTATTTAATAATTTTCCTGAAATCTATTTAGGATATGTTTGTGTGGCAAAAAATTCATCAAGTAATTTTAAATTTATAACAATAGATTCGTCATTTGCACTCATTCTGAATCTTTCAGAATTTTCATATGACCAAAAATATGAAGCTCCAAAATAATGTGGACCAATACCTAATTCAATGCCGGTTAAGAAAATTTCACGATCTTTTAAAAGAGATAACCTGATGACGTGTCGTCTATCGATAAGAAAATGTGAATAAAATGCATCCCATTCTTTATCTTCTGAATGAAGGAAATTCTTGCAAAATCGCCCACTGGTTTGATAGTAATTCTCCACTATCTCATCAAGCAATATGATTCCTTCCATGTTATTTCTTAATAGCATTAAAAAATCCTTTACTATCTTGTATAAAATAATATCCGTTCTCGGAGAGATACTCATATTCCTTTAGGGTGTAACTACCACGAACTGCTTTTGATGGATCAGCAGTAAAAACAAATTTCTTTCCTTGTGCTATTTGCTGCTCTAGGAATGTTTTATTGATTTCCCACATTTTCTCTCCTCCAAGCTGTCCACTGACGGCATTCCAGTCTGACATGGAAAAATATGTGGCACCGCGAGCCTCTGCAACTGCTTCATATGAATTTGGGCTGCCTGAGATATATTTTCCTAAGATCACTTCGGTTGAATTGGCATTGTGCGTTGAACTGCGTGCCGCCTGCCTAAAGGTTTGTTGAATAATTTCCGGCGAAGCGCCATCACGATAGAAATTATTCAGGTTAATAGCTATATTTCTTCTAGCAAGCTCCTCTGCTGAAATTCCTGAAAGATTTTTAAGGGTTTGAAGGCCAATATCTCCTGCTGTAGTAGTGCTTTTCAAGGCTATAACGCCCATCTTGCCAAGATCAAAAACCAATTTTGCATCCAGCACCCATGATTCTGGATAAACAGCCTCCAACCCTTGCGCTTTGCTTTGAACAACTCGCCAATAATCATGCAGCGTACCTTGGTCTTGACAGGCGCTAGGGATGGTGCAGCCTAATTCAGCCATCTGATGTTGTATGAATTTACTGACGTCATCGCATTCTGTACCGTTGCATGTTGCAACAGCATTGGCTAGCAATTTGTCACTTAGCTGATCTTTCTCTTTCAGCGCTGCCGCTGTGCCACAGGCTGACGCATCGCCATTGGCATAACAGGCTTGCAGAGATTGGTTGAGCAATAACCTTTCTTGGTGTTTCAGGTAGTTATTCGCCACCTCATTACCCGCCGCAGCCGCACCACTTGCACCCCCTACCGCTGCCCCGGCAGCCGTGCTGGCCGTTGCCGTCAGGATGTCGGCCAGCGGGCCGGTAATGCCTGCCGCTTGCAGCGCTTCTGCCACTTGCGGGGCCGCCAGGGTGCCTGCTGCGGCACCGGCTGCGCCGGATGCGCCGCCAGTCAGTGCACCCACTGCGGTATGCGCTGCCAGACGCAGGCTGCCGTTGTCGCCCCACAGGGCTTCGATGGCATCGGCTTCGGCATTTTTGCCTTGTGCCCGCAGTGCGCCGATGGTTTTCATTTGCTCGGCGGCGTAGTCACCAATGGCCTTGCTGGCCTGCTTGCCAAACTCTGCCGTAATGGCGACCTGGGCGTCTATCTCTCGCTGTACCTTGTCCCGGTCAAAGATTTTTCCGATGCCGCTGGCATCCCCTGTGCGCACATCTTCATTGCCCGCTATGGCGCTGATACCTGCGCTGGTGGTGCTTTGTGCATGGCCGCTGTCCTGGCCTGTGCCGGCGCTGGCGCCGTTCAGGCCATGCTTGCCGCCCTGCTGGCCTGTGCTGATGTTGATGCCAACGGCTTTGCCTTCGTAGTTGGCCTGGTTGTGCAGGTCGCTGATGGTCAGCTCCCCGCCTGTGCTGAACTGGTTTTTGCCTTGCTCCACGGCTTGCTGGGTGCTGGCGATGACGCCGCCTTGAAGCTGGGTGTTGCCCTGCACATTGACCTGGAAGCCGTTGTCGCCGGACTGGATGCCCGATTGCTCGGTAACGCTCAGGTAGTTGCTATTGATTTTGCTTTGACCGCTGCTCAGGCTGCCGCCCGTGGGCACGCCCGCAGGGCTGAGGGTGACGGAGCCGCCGCTGCTTTGCTGCCTGCCCTGGAATGTGCTGCTGTCTTGCAGGCTTTGGATATTGAGGCTGCCGCCTACGTTGGCGATGACTTGCTCTGCGCTGACCACGGCCCCTTTGAGCTGGGTGTCATTGCCGGATTCCATCGTGACGGTGTTTCCAGCCGTCACTCGGGTGTTGTTGTAGCTGGTGTCATCGCTGTTGGCGTACCCCTTGCTCCGGCTGGCGCTGGCAGTAATGCCGATGCCGCCCTGGCCGACAGAGACCCCTAGGGAGCCGCTGCTGCTCTTGTTGCTGCTGCGCTCGCTGTGGGTGTCTGTGGATGCCAGCAGGGTGATGTCATTGTCGGCAGTGAGGCTGGCGTTGTTGCCCGCCGTAATGTCGCTGCCCTGGATGGTGAGGTTGCTGTTTTGTCCTGCACCGGTGGCGGTGATTTGCACGTCGCCACTGGCCTGCACATGGCTGCCCTGGCTGGTGCTGGCGCTTTGGTAGCTGTCGCTGCGGCTTTGGCTGCTGCCTACGCTGATGGAGATGCTGGCCCCGGCTGCCGGGTTGCCGCTGGCAAGGGCTTGCAGGGCCTCGCTGTTGTTGGAGACGTTCAGCGCTGCCGCCCCTGCGGCCAGTGCCTGCATCCGGGTGTCGCTGGTGTTGCTGGCAGCCTGGGCCATGCCCTGGGCGGTCTGCGCCATGCTGATGATGGGGCTGCCGATGCTTACGCTGATGCCGCTTTGCTTGAAGCGGGTGTGCTGCTGGCTGTTGTGGGTTTGCTCGGCTTCAGTGATGGCAATGTCTTTGGCTGCAATGGCGATGTCGCCTGCGGGGGCAAGGATGTCGCTGCCGATCTGGCGGTAGTCCTGCCCGGCCTGAATGCTGACATTGCCCTCGATGCTGCCCACGGTGGCTGCTGCTGCGCTGGTTTGCTGGCTCCTTTGGTCGGTGCTTTGCATTTGGCTGCCGACGGTAAAGCCTATGCCGCTGCTGAACAGGCCGCTTCTGCGCTCTTCGTTGAAGTGCAGGGCGCTGTGGGTGTTGCTGGCGGCTGCAATGGCGATGTCTTGACCGGCTTGCAAGGCGGTGCCTTTGTCGGAGACGGCGTTGCTGCCGGTTACTTCCAGATTGCGTCCTGCGCTGATCTGAATGGTTTCTGCGCCAATGCTGCTGGCCTGGGCCTCGGTGGTATGCACCTTGTTGATCCAGGTTTCGCTGCTCGAACCCAGCAGGCCGGAGGACTGGATGTAGTACGCATCATCGAGCCACTGGCTGGCCTGGCCGGTGGCGATGTGGATGTCACCCCCCGCCTGCAACTGGACTTCGGCAGTGCTTTGCACCTGGGCAGCCCTGGCGGTGATGTCGTTGCCGGCTGCCAGCAAGGTGCTGCCCTGGGTGTCGATTTGTGTGCCCACTTCCTGGCTGTTGCCGAAGAACAGGTGGTTCTTGCTGTCCCAGGTGATGCGCTGTTCTTTGCTGGTGTTGACGGTTTGCAGGTTCAGGTTGTGCCCGGCGCTGATTTGGGTGGCTGCGTTGGTGGCGGTGTTGATGATTTGTGCGGCTTGCAAGGTGATGTCCCGCCCGGCTTGCAGGGCCAAGGTGGCGCTCTCTGTAGCGCCGCTTGTGCCGGTAACGTTCAGGGCGGCCACCTGGTCGATCACGGTGTTGGCGTAGCCGTTGGCGCCAGTGCCGCCGCTGCTGCTGGTGGTGCTCTGCACGTTGATGTCATTGCCCGCCTGGGCCAGCAGCGCCAGCGCTGCCGAGACGCTGCCGCCGATGACGTTGATGTCCCGCTGCGCTTGCAGGCTGACGGTGTCGGCCACGATGCGCCCGCCGATGTTGTCGATATCCAGCGCCGCAATCTGCACGGCCCGCCGTCCGGCGATGGTGCCGCTGTTGTGGGCGGTGCTGTCTGACTGAATGCGGATGCTGTCGCCGCTGAGCAAGGTGCCATGGGCGTTCAGGTCGCCAGGGCGGGGCACGACGTAGACCTGGGGCACCAGCACGGACTGCACGCTGCCGTCGGGCAGGGTGACGTTCTGGGCCACCAGCCACACGATGTCGCTGGTCAGTTGGGCCATTTGCGCTGCACTCAGGGCAATGCCTGGGCGCAGCTTGTATGCCTGGGCGAAGGTGACGCCGCTTTGCAACAGGGCTTGGTATTGCGCTTCGTCGCTGCTGTAGTTGCCCAGGAAACGCTGGCCGGTGAGCTGGCCGATTTGCTGCTGCACCAGTTGCTGCTCATAGAAGCCATCGCCCAGGCGTTTTTGCATCAGGGCGGGGTCAAGTTTGAGGACGTCGAGCATGTAGTCCGAGGACAGCCACTGTTTGTATTGGGTGAAGGCCGGGTCGGTTTCTATCAAGGGCTTGATGGGGTTGTCTGCTTGCAGAATGTAGAGGCTGGAGCTGGGCAGCGTAGCCACTACTGTGCCTGCTCCGGGGTGTTGGGGGGCAAACGTCGTAGTCGGTAGTTCAAACGTGGTGCTTTGCGCGTAGCTAAAGGCTTGTGCGCCATTGCTATGGCGTTTCTGCGAATCGCTAAATCCACCTTTATGGCGCCAGTAATAAAAGGTACCAGTGCCTGCGTAACGCCAAGTTTCAATGCCAACGACAGTGCTGCGACTGTCCAGTGTTTCTGCACTGATGTCTCCATGGGCGATGACGCTGGAGTCCAGGTTGCTCAGCAGCCCGCTGGCGGTGATATTGCCCCCTGCGATGATCTCTGCAGGAGCTGTGGAGGCGATGCGGTCACGGTAGAGGGATTTGGTGACGTTGTTGATGAGGGTGTATTCGCGCGAGGAGGTGAGGATGCGGTTGTCTTCTTTGATCTCGGCAAGGATGAGCCTATTCAGGGCAATGGCAGCAGCTATGGAGTTTTGATAGTCCACAACCGCTGCGTTGTACGCTGCTTGGCTGGAGCTATCAGGCCAGTGTATTGTGTTTCCCAGGCCGAAGTAGCGGGCACCAAACTCTAATGGCGTTGGCGCTGTGGTGCGGTAGTTTTGCGGTACGGCAATGCCGTACTGGGCAAAGCGGGGGGAGCCTGCTGGTTCGTATCTGTAGGCGTAGGTGCATGTCTGTCCTCCTCCCTCACCGCCAGAGCCTGTGCAGTTTTCGATCACCTGGTAGGCCAGGGGCTTGGTTTTAAGAAAACGATCAGGGTGTGCAGGTTTATAGATTCTGCCGTCTGAATAGCCACCGGGAACACCGTTGCTGTCTTGGCTTTGGAATGCGCTGCGCCCATCTATATAAGGAATGAAGGTGCCATCCCATACCTCCGCGTACAAGCTGGCGCTTTCTGGCTGACTGCCGGGCAGTTGCACCATGTTTTCGCCAGCTTCGGTGCGTACAAATTCTTGTTGGGCAATTTCCAAACCTGCATTGGCGTTGTAGACGGCCTTGGCATTGACGGCGATGTTGCCTGCAGCCTGGATTTTTGCGCCTGTGTTATGCAGGCTTTGGGCTTGCCCACTGGCTTGGCCTTGGGTATCCAGCGTTGCGCCGATGTGGATGTCCCCCAGGCTGAGTATGGTTGCGCCATCTTGGTTGTTGATGGTTGTGGCTGCAATGTCCAGCCTCTGGCGAGCGGCTATGGTGGCGGCTACGCCGTTGTGTGCGCTGTTGTTCACGGTATCAGCACGTATGGATAGATGCCCGCCATAGATGCGCCCTGTCCCTTGGTTGTTGATGGTGCTCGCTTCTACGAGGGTGTGCTGGCCGTCAAGCACGCCTTCATTGGTCAAAGTGTCTGAAACACGAACGGTGGTATCCCCTGCACTGGAGCCAATGGCGCCGCCATTGTGCAATTGACCATTGACGTCCAGCACCAAGGGGCCTGCGGTGGCGGCGATGGTGCCTGCGTTGCGTACGCCCAGCCCGGCTTCGGTGCCAATGATGTGAATCTTGCCTGCATACATACCGCCCAGGTGAGCGACGTCCAGGGCAAATTGCGGTGCAGGGCTGGCGGCGGGCTGTTGCGTGCCAGTGGCGATGTGCGCTTCCTGCGCCCACAACCCGGCGTTGAGCGTGACGGCGCGGGCCAGGATGCGGGCGTAGTCAGCCTGGGTGGCGTCCATGCCCTGGCCCTGGATGTGAATCTGGCCTTCCTGTACAGGCAGGCCGCTGACTGCGCCGCCAGGGCCGTATTGGGGACGGCCTGTGGAGAGGGTGACGCCTGCGGCGTTGATGAAGCTCAGGCCGTCGACGATCAGGCCGCCAGGGCTGGCGATGATGACGTCAGCCCGCTGGCCAGCCACTTCCAGTGGCCCCATGAGCCGTGATGCGGCGGCGGAATTGACTTCATTGACGATGACCTTGGCGCTGCCGCCCGCCAGCCAGGGGTTGCCTTGAATCCAGCCGCCGACCTGGGTCGTGGTGTTGGTGCGGCTGTTGTTGAGGATGGCGCCCTTGCTGTCGATGTCGAACTGCCGGTAGCTGTTGCGGCTTACGCCGCTGGCCGAGGGGGTCTGGATATTGATGGTGGGCGTGCCGTTGGCCGATGGCAGTACGGTGGGGCGCTGTTGGCCTGGGGCGGCAGGGTCGGCGATGATTTGCGCGTAACTAGGTTGGTGGATGCCCAGCAGCAGGAGCAAAGCGGCGGCTACTGCGCTGGCCGCTGCAGTTTGCGTGCTGGCGCGGCTGGCCTTGCCTGCGCTGGTGGCCGCTTCCTGCACGGCCATGCGGATGCCGCGGGCGGCGTTGAAGATGACGCGGTGAAGATGTTTGTTCATGGCGGTGCTTCAAAAGGTGTAGGCCAGTTGCAGGGCCAGGTAAGTGCTGGGGGTTTGCAGGTGTTCGGGTTTGCGCAAGGGAGTTGCCAGGGAGACTTCCCAGGAAAGCCCCTGCCATGCGCCGCGCAGGCCGATGGCTGCGCCAGTGAGCCCCGTGCCGGCGAGGTAGCGTGCCGAAGGCCCGCTGACCTTGCCGGTGTCCAGGCCCAGGAAAGCTTCGGCCTGGCCTGCCGTACCCAGGGGCCAGGGCAGGCTCAGGTCGTTGCGCCAGTACCAGCCGCGTTCGGCCAGCAGAGTGCTTTCGCCGTCAAAGCCGCGCACGGTGTAGCGCCCGCCGATGCCGATGCGGTCTTGCGGCGTCAGCGGGGTCTGGTTAGTCTGCCCATGCCAGACGCTGGAGAACCTGAAATGTGTGCCGCCCAGAGTGAAGGGCCGGGTCAGCGCCAGGTCGGCGGTATAGAGCTTCATGCGCGAGCTGCCCTCGCCCCAAGGCTCTTCCGGTGCGGGCAGGGCACGCAAGGCGCCGGTGCCGCGTTGCAAGCTCAGGTGCGCATCCAGCACGGCTGCGCCGATGTGGTTGCGCTGGTGCAGCGAGAGCGCATAGCCGGCGGTGCGGCGACGCTGGACTTCGATTTCCGTGTCGTCGATGTAGTTGCGCGAGCTGCGTTGGAAAGCCTTGATGCCCAGCGTGGTTTTGGACGAGGCGCTGCGGTGGATGACACGGCTCAGTTGCGCATCGATGCTGCTCGATTCGCCGCTATAGGTGTAGTGCTGGTACGCGCCTGCGACCCGCTGGTGATACGTATTGCGCGAACCGCCCAGCGACAGCAGCCAGTAGCCCAGCGGCACGGAATACTGGGCGGCCTGGGTGCGCGTACCCCGGTGGCCGCCGTTGCCGATGCCGCCGCCCACGCTGACGTAGGCCAGATCGCTCAGGCCCAGCGGGTTGTCCCACGACAGGGTGGCCGTGCCTTGCGTTTTGCCGGTGGCCTGGGTGCCGCCGTTGTCTACGGACAAGCTCAATCGCAACGGTTTAGTGCGCTGATAGGTAATGCGGACATCGCTTTGCCCCGGCTGGGCATCTGCGCCCTGGGCGGGAACGATCTCGATGTCTGCCTTGGCACCAGGGATACGGTGGAGGTTTTCTAGACCCTGCTCGATGTCACGCAACTGCAGCAGTGCGCCATGCTGCATGGGAAAGGCGGCGGCAAGGCTGGTACGACCTGCACTGTCAATGCTGTCTTCAGCCCACTCGATATGACGCAGCACACCGGGCAAAAAAGTGATGGTAAGCACGCCGTTTTGCAGGTTCTGCGCCCCGGCCACGACGCGGGATGTGACGTAGCCACGCTCCAGCACGGCCTGCTGCATGCGCGTCAATATCGCTTGCACCCCTTGCGCACCGATGCAGGGTCTAGTCTGCCAGTCGATGCCCGCAGCAGCGGCCAGCCAGGGGACTTGTTCCAACTGCTCTCCGGCGATCTGCAAGCTGTGCAGGGCAAAGCAAGGGGTTTCGTCGACAGGCATGTCCTGCGCCTGCGCAGCAGCCCTGGGGCGCAGCACATCCGTGCGGGGGGCCATGCGCTCGCGCAGCGCCTGTTCGCGTTCCTGCTGGCGTTGCAGTTGCTGTTGTTCCAAGGCGCTGCCGGGCGGTTGCTGCGCCTGCGCCGTAGATACGCCTTCAGTAACGGCTATGAAAATAAAAAAACTAAGACCAACCTGCAGCGAAAGCCTGCTTAACCCCAGCCCGATTTTTCCGAAAAATGGAAGAAAACTTTGCATGACCGCTACGAAGACCAAAAATCAGCGAAATTGCTGAAAGAGGCTCTGCATGCATCTGGCTGCCAAGGTTACGTGTGGGTTGTGATCTTCGACACAGCAGAACACACGGGGTTACAACGCAAGCGGTGTGATGATTCGTGCAGAGCTGCCCGAGGATGTTTATCAAGGGGCGAATAATAGGCAACCCTATAAAAAGTCTTTGTGACAACATTTTTTTGCAAAGGTTTTACCTTTTTACTTTGAACTAGCCAGTAACGACTGCTTCGTCACTCCCCGTCAACATCCTTGACCAGCAACACCACGGCACGCGCTTCCATGGCTTGGCCCTGGCCGACGGGGCCGAGTTTTTCTGCCGTCTTGGCCTTGACGTTGACCTGCTCCAGCGCAATGCCCAGGGTCTGGGCAATCACGCGGCACATGGCGGGCAGGTGGGGGGCCAGCTTGGGGGCCTGGGCGATGATGGTGCTGTCCACATTCACCAGCGTAAAACCGGCAGCGCGCACGCGGCGCATGGCTTCTTGCAGCAGCACGGCGGAGTTGGCGCCATAGAACTGCGCATCGGTATCGGGGAAATGCCGCCCAATATCCCCCAGCGCTGCGCCCCCCAGCAGGGCGTCGGTAATGGCGTGCAAAAGCACGTCGGCATCAGAGTGGCCCAGCAAGCCGTGGCTGTGTGGCACCGCCACGCCCCCCAGCAGCAGGGGCCGGCCCGGCACCAGGGCGTGGACGTCCCAGCCCTCGCCCACACGTAAATTCATCAAATTCATAGCCATTCACCACGGGCTTGCCTGCGCTGCACGCAGCCCCTTATTACGGTCATTACGGTCAAGTACGGTTAATTACGGTAAAGCGGGCGATTGTAATGAGGGGGCGGTGAGGGGGCGGGGACGCTTACGCTAGTTGCAGCGGCTGCATGGGCGCGGGCAAAGCGCTGCTGCCGTGCCCGTTGTGGCTGTCCTGGCTGCCGGTGAGCTTGAAGCGCTGCACCAGGGACTGCAATTGCTCGGACTGCTGGTGCATGCTGTGCGCGGCGGCGGCGCTTTGCTCGACCAGGGCAGCGTTTTGCAGCGTCATTTGGTCGAGGGCGCCCACGGCTTGGTGGACTTGGGCCACGCTGTCGCGCTGGCCGGCAACGCTGGTGTTGATCTCGTGCATCACGGCGCTGGCGCCTTCAATGGCCTGCACCACCTCGTCCATGGTGCTGCCTGCGTGGTTAACCAGGCGGGCACCGTCGGCCACGCGCTGGGCCGAGTCTTGGATGAGCTGCTTGATCTCGCGCGCCGCCTGAGCGCTGCGCTGGGCCAGTTGGCGCACTTCGGCAGCCACTACGGCAAAGCCCCGGCCCTGCTCCCCAGCGCGCGCAGCTTCTACTGCAGCGTTGAGCGCCAGGATATTGGTTTGGAAAGCAATGCTGTCAATCACGCCGGTGATGTCGGCAATCTTGCGGCTATGCGTTTCAATGTCCTGCATGGTGGTGACCACATCCCCCACCACCTGGCCGCCGCGCTGGGCCACGCTGGCGGCTTGCCCGGCCAGGCCCGCTGCTTGGTGCGCCCCGTCTGCCGTGGTTTGCAAGGTCTCCACCAGGTTTTGCATGGCGGCGGCGGCTTGTTGCAAATGGCTGGCCGTTAATTCGGTGCGCTGGGACAGGTCTTGGTTACCGCCCGCAATCTCCGCACTGGCCAGGGCAATGGCGTCGCCGCTATCGCGCACTTCCACCAGCATGTGCCCCAGGGAACTGCTCATGGCCTGCAGCGAGTGCAGCAACTGGCCAAATTCGTCCGAGCGCTGTACCTGCACAGCCACGTCCAAGTCCCCAGCAGCAATTTGCCCGGCCACACTATTGGCTTGACCCAGGTCACGACGAATGCCGTTGATGAGCCGGTAAGCGCCAAAGGCAATCACCGCCAACAGGCCAAACATGTTCATGGCCGCGCTGCGCACCACGCCTTGGCGGGCTGCGCCCATCTCTTCGCGCATGGCCTCCAGCACCTGGGTGCGGTGGGCCACCAGGGCATCCAGCGCCTGCAGATAGGCCTGCGCCGCTGGGGTGTAACTACGTTCCAGCGCGGCGCTGTCCGGGGCGTGGCGCTGCGCCTGGGCTTGTTGGCGCAATTGCAGCGCTGCCTGCAGCTGCTGCTGGTCCTGGTTGCTTTGGGCGGCACCCTGCAGGGCCTGGGCCAGGGTGTCGATGCGCGCGCTGGTTTCCTGAATTTGCTGGGCAAAGCTACTGTCCTGCCCGGCGCTTTGCGCCAGCACCTGGGCCTGGGTGCGCACGCGGTTGACCTGGGCCAGCGCCTGCCACTGTACGGCCTGCGCCAGCTGCTGGGACAAGGCTCCCTCGCGAGCGTTAAAGCTTTTTTGGTGCTTGGCCGACTGGGTGCCAGCCAGGCCAGTGATCACCACCGAACCCAGCACAATGCACAGCACTCCGAGCCAGAGTTTTTGTGTCACGCTGATGTTGCGCATACGTTGGTTAGCCACGGTGATCTCTCCTACTTCCACAAATAGCACGAGCGTGCTGATTCTTGAAAGTAGACAATAAACGCACGGGCGTTCGCATTAGTATTTATACCAATTGTTACGAATTGCCCAAGCACCCCGTGTTGATGCGTGCCCAACCGCATTGACGGACAATCCCCCGCTGCTGCCCCAATGCGGTGGGCAGACTTCACAGCCACCTTTCCTGCTTTTTCCTCTTTCTTTGTAATTACCGCCCCAGCCCGCCATGGCCTGGGGCGGCGTGCTTATCCATGTCTCTTGCTTCTGCTTTGCCCTCTGCTACCACCACTGCCACCACCACTGCTGCCACGACTGCTGCCACGGCCATCACCGTGCTGCCTGAATTGCAGGCGTATATCGACCCCTTGAGCGCTGACGAATACGACGCGCTGGAGCGCAGCATCCTCACCGAAGGCTGCCGCGACGCGCTGGTGCTGTGGGGGGACATCCTGGTCGATGGCCACAACCGCTACGGCATTTGCCAAAAGCACGGTCTGCCGTTTCACACCGTGCAAAACCCGCGCTTTCACAGCCTGGAGGACGTCCACCTGTGGATGATTGACCAGCACCTGGGCCGGCGCAGCGTCTCGGACTTCCAGCGCGGTGTGCTGGCCCTGCGCAAGCGCGAAATCATCGCCCAGCGCCGCAGTGCCGCCGCCGCTGCGGTGCAAGCTGCTGCAGCGCCCGAAACGGCCGATGCCGAGCAAGCCGCCCAAGCCAGCGCCCAGGCCCTGGCCAGCGTGCCCGCCGTGCCCAATGAGGCGCTGGACACCCGCGAAGCCCTGGCGCGCGCTGCACGCTTGTCGCCCAACCAGGTCAAGCTGATTGAAACCATCCAGGAAAAAGCCGCCCCCGAAGTGGTGGCCGCCGTGAAAAACGGTGAACTCTCGCTCAACGCCGCTGCCGTGGTTGCGCAACTGCCCCTGCCTGAGCAGCAAAGCACTGCCGAGGCCGGCCCCCAGGCCCTCAAAGACGCCGCCAAGCGCGTGCGCCAGGCCCGTAAACAGGCCCGCAGTGTGGTGGATGCCCAAACGCCTGCTACCGAAGAAGCCAGCGCCTGCGCAGCCGACCCCGCGGCGCTGCAGCAGCGCATCGACACGCTGGAAGCAGAGAACCAGCGCCTGCGCCTGCAGGTGCAAACTCTGCAGGAACTGCTGGCCCAGCAAGAGCCATGAACGCCAACGTCCGGTAAAAATATTTAAAAGTGCTTAAGTTTGCGGCCCACCTGCCGATAAAAGGGCAAGCCCTAGCCTGCCCTTTTCTTGGAGGAGTTGACCATGATTGCACCCACCTCTGGCATGACCGCTGTTGGTTCCACGCCTAGCCCCAACGTCCACGCCAACAACGCCGTCACCGATGCGGAAAAAACCGCGCAAACCCGCCCCGAGGGGCAGCGCGATACGCTGAACCGGCAAATTTTGGAAGCGTCGCTGGAAGTGTCCATGCGTGCAGGCGACGATTCCATGGCCCTGCTGTACCGCAGCGCCATCGACAGCATTAACGAGGTGCTGGCCCCCGAGCTGGGGCCAGATGCCATCGGCCAAGCCATGGGCCAAGACAACAGCCCCGAAGGCACGGGAGGGCGCATCCTGAGCATGTCCACCGCGTTTTTTGATGCCTACGCAGCCCAGCACAAGAATGACGACCCCGAGGACGTAGTGCGCAACTTCGTGCAACTGATTCGCGGCGGCTTTGAGCAAGGCTTCAATGAAGCGTCGAACATCCTGAGCGGCCTGGGCGTGCTGGGCGAAGGCAGCGCGATTGCCGAAGGTATTCAAAAAACCTTCACCCTGGTGCAAAAGGGCTATGACGACTTCCTGGCCAGCAAGCTCGACGCCCTGCGCGGCGCAGCGCTGGATGCCCAAGAAGGTGCAGACGCCCGCGCCCAGGCGGCATCCTGATAGCCCAGGGGCCACCCGCACCTACACCGGTACTGACCTATCCCTAAACCTATAGCGCCAAACGCCGAACACATCGGCCTTGGCGCTGTTTTATGCCCGTAATAACCCCCAGGCGGCGTGGCTGGAATGCAACATTTGCGACAAATTTACGTAAAAACACCGGCCTATCCTTGTCAGGGCTGGTTTGAAGCTACTAAACTTGTAGCAAATTGACGCGCCGAGAAGGCGTAGCACCAGGAGAAGCACGCATGAGTCCCAAAGAAAACATTGCCATCCACCAGCTACTGGAACAACTGGAACGCCGCTATGCCCTGCGCATTTTGTGGGCGCTGCGCGATGGCCACCCGCAGACCTTCCGCCTGCTACAAGACAGCGTAGGCGGCATCACCCCCAACACCCTGAACACCCGTATCAAAGAGCTGCGCGAAGCCGGTTTCATGGAGCACGGCAGCGACGGCTACACCGTCACCTTGCAAGGCCAAGACCTGCTCAAGCGCCTGAGCGACCTGCAAGCCTTTGCCAACCGCTGGGCGGGCAAGGCCAAGGCCTAAAGCACACCCCCTGTGGGCTTTGGGCCAGCGGCCCAGCCCCTTTCCTCCCTGCCCGGCCCCCCGGGCTTTTCTTATTTGAACAAGGCAAGAACACCATGACTTTGACCACCACCGCATCGGGCCTGCAGTATGAAGACACCGTCGTCGGCAGCGGCAACACCGCCAGCGCAGGCCGCCGCGTCAGCGTGCACTACACCGGCTGGCTCTACGAAAACGGCCAGCAAGGCGCGAAGTTCGATTCCAGCAAAGACCGCAACCAAGCCTTTGAATTCATGCTGGGCGCTGGCATGGTCATCGGCGGCTGGGACGAAGGCGTGCAAGGCATGCAGGTCGGCGGCCAGCGCACCCTCATCATTCCGCCCCACCTGGGCTACGGCGCACGCGGCGCAGGCGGCGTGATTCCGCCCAACGCCACGCTCAAGTTCGACGTAGAACTGCTGGCCTGCTAAAGCAAATCGCTTTTATTTCAATAGCTGCCAGCGCTGGTAGTGCAACGGTTTCAAAGGTGTTAAACCTTGAAATTGAGCAACCACCAGCGCTGGCAGCTATTATTTTTTACTCCACCAGGTATCCATCACCCAGGCTTCGCCCGTGGAATACGGGGGCAGCACGCTGGGGTGGGCCAAGCGCCAGGCGTTGTAGACCATGCGGTGGGTGCTGGCGTACCACTGGGGGATAAGGTAATGCTCATGCGCAATCGTGCGCTCCAGCGCGTGGCAGGCGGGTAGCAACTGCGCCTGCGTGGGGGCGCTGACGATGGCCTGGATAAAGGCATCCACCGCCGGGTTTTTTACGCCGGGGAAGTTGCCGGAATCCTCCTGGTCGGCAGCGGCGCTGCCAAACAGGTCGGCCAATTCCTGCCCCGGGTTGTTGCTGCCCTGGTAGGCAATGCTGGTGATGTCAAAGTCAAACTTTTGCAGGCGCTGCTGGTACAGGGCAAAGTCCACGGCGCGGTAGCGCAGGGTGATGCCCAGCTTTTCCAGATTGCGCTGCCAGGGTGCCACCACGCGCTGGCCGCCTTCGTTGCTGTCCAGGTATTCCAGCACCATTGCCTGGCCTTGGGCATTGCGTAGCACGCCGTCTTGCACCGTCCAGCCCGCTGCTTGCAACAGGGCACGCGCTTGTAGCAGGTTGGCGCGCAGGCTCGCCGGTGGCTCGGTGCTGGGCGGCTGCGTCATGGGGCCAAAGGCTGCCGGGGGCAGTACCTGGGCAAAGGGCTGCATCAGCGCCAGCTCCTGCGCGCTGGGGCTGCCACTGGTCTGGCAGGGGGTGTTGCCAAAAATCCCATTCACGCGCCGGTAGGCACTGTAGAACATTTGGCGGTTCATCCACTCGTAGTCCAGCGCCAGGCCCAGCGCCTGGCGCACGCGCCGGTCGTGCAGTTGCGGGCGGCGTGTGTTCAGGATGTAGCTTTGAAAGCCGGTGGGCAGTTGGTGGGCAAATTCGCCTTTGACCAGCTCGCCCGTGGTGAATTTTTTGCCGTTCACGCGCCGCGCCCAGTCGCCCGCGCTGAAAAAGCGCATCACGTCAAATTCCCCGGCCTTGAGCGCCTCCAGCCGCGCGGTGTTGTCTTTGTAGATTTTCACGTGGATGCGGTCAAAGTTGGCCGTGCCCACGCGCACCGGCAAATCCTTGGCCCAGTAATCGGCATCGCGCACATAGGTAATGTCTTTGCCAAACACCACCGGGCCAATTTTGTACGGGCCGCTGCCCACCGGCTCTTGCATCACCACCTGGTCAAACGGCAGACCGGCCCCCCAGGCGCGGCTAAAAATCGGCAGGCCGCCCACGGTCAGTGGTAATTCGCGGTTAGGTGCCTTAAAGCGAAAGCGCACGGTGCGGCTATCGAGCACATCGACACCGTCCACATCCATCAGCAAGGTTTTATAGCCCGGCGAGGTAAACGGCCCCACCAAGGTATCAAAGCTGTGCTTCACATCCTCGGCCAGCACCGGATCGCCATTGTGAAAACGTGCCTGAGGCCTCAAACGAAAGGTGGCCGACAGGCGGTCAGGCGCGACCTGCACGTCCTGCGCCAGCAGCCCATAACCCGTGGCCGTTTCATCCATGCTGCCCACCAGCAAGGTATCGAACAGCAGTTGCGTGATATAGGCCGGGGCGCTGCCTTTGATGGTGAAGGGGTTGTATTTATCAAACGTGGACGCACGGGTGTTGCTCACCAGGCGCAGCTCCCCGCCCTTGGGGGCCTGGGCGTTGACGTAGTCAAAATGGGCAAAGTCTGCCGGATATTGGGGCTGGCCCCACAGGGCGTAGGCATGCGCGGCCCAGGCCGCAGCGGGCAGCGCCAGCGCAGCAGCTGCGCCAGCAGCAAGCAACCAGGCGCTGCAACGCGGCAGTGGATTTTTCAAGCAAATGGGCATGGGCGGATTTTGCCCGATGGCCCGCCGCCCCCCGTGCGACAATCCGGCCCCATTGCTTTCAACCAGTTTCTAGGAGGAACACCATGGGTTTTCTGACCGGCAAAAAACTCTTAATCACCGGCGTGCTGTCCAACCGCTCCATCGCCTATGGCGTCGCCAAAGCCTGTCACCAACAGGGTGCAGAGCTGGCTTTTAGCTACGTGGGCGAGCGCTTTAAAGACCGCATCACCGAGTTTGCCGCCGAGTTCGATTCCCAACTGGTCTTCGACTGCGACGTGGCCGACGACGCGCAGATTGAAAAAATGTTTGCCGACCTGGGTGCCACCTGGGGCAAGTTTGACGGCTTTGTACACAGCATTGGCTTTGCCCCGCGCGAGGCGATTGCCGGCAACTTCCTGGACGGCATGACGCGCGAGAACTTCCGCATCGCACACGACATCAGCGCCTACAGCTTCCCGGCCATGGCCAAAGCCGCGCTGCCGTATTTGAACGACAAATCCGCCCTGTTGACGCTGACCTACCTGGGCGCTTTGCGCTCCATCCCCAACTACAACACCATGGGCCTGGCCAAAGCGTCGCTGGAAGCATCGGTGCGCTACCTGGCCGAAGCCGTAGGCCGCACGGAAGATGGCCGCTGCATTCGCGCCAACGGCATCAGCGCCGGCCCCATCAAAACGCTGGCCGCCAGCGGCATTAAAGATTTTGGCAAGCTGCTCTCGCGCATCGCCGACGCCGCCCCCCTGCGCCGCAACGTCACGATTGAAGACGTGGGCAACGTCGCCGCCTTCCTACTGTCCGACCTGGCCAGCGGCGTAACCGCTGAAATTACCTATGTAGATTGCGGCTTTAGCCAAACCGCGGGGCTGAGTAACGATCAGGTGTAAAGCCTGCGCGCTGAAAACCCTCTCTCAAGACCGTTAGCAATAACGGTCTTTATTTTTTCCGCTTCCCTCGTCATTGCGAGGAGCGCAGCGACGCGGCAATCTTTGCGCCCGCCATAAAACCCCGATAGATCGCCACAGCCTATGGCCTCGCGATGACAAGGACAAGGGTATGCAGCACTTCGGTCATGCGCAGATCCCTTTCTAAAACGATCTCTGTCAGCGGCGTAACGGCTGAAATTACGTACGTAGATTGCAGATTGAGCCAAACGGCAGGACTGGGCAGCGAGCAGGCCTAAGCCCTGCGGCGATTCCCAGCCATCGGACGTTGCTGGGGATGGCTGTTAATTTCTTGAAAACAATAGCAAAAAACCCTTAACCATCAAGCCTTAGCACAAGAATTGACATAAAACAAACCTTACCTGGATAGTCAAGTAGCGCCGTTTGGTAAAGCACACGCGTGCAGCCCGTGCCACCTAGAATCCCTCGTATTTTTACGTAAGTAAGGAGGGGCCTGCTATGGCGCAATTATCCAGACGCCAGTTCATGCAAGTGACTGGTTCAAGTCTGGCAGCCTCCAGCTTGGCGGTATTGGGTTTTTCGCCCAGTACGGCATTGGCTGAGGTTCGCCAGTTCAAACTCACGGCCGCGACCGTTACGCGGCAAACCTGTACGTATTGCTCGGTGGGCTGCGGCCTGCTGATGTACGCCCACAGCGATGGGGTGCGTAATGCCAAGTTGAGCATCATGCACGTCGAGGGCGACCCCGACCACCCGGTCAACCGGGGCACGCTGTGCCCCAAGGGCGCGGCGCTGATGGACTTTGTCAACAGCCCCAACCGCCTGAAATACCCCGAGTACCGCGCGCCCGGCTCTAACGAGTGGAAGCGCATGAGCTGGGATGAGGCGCTGGACCGCATCGCCCGCCTGCTCAAGGACGACCGCGACGCCAACTTCCAAGAGCAGAACGCGGCAGGCCAGACGGTCAACCGATGGCTAACCACCGGCATGCTGGCGGCCTCGGCCTCTAGTAACGAAGCCGGTTACATCACGCACAAAGTGGCCCGCTCCTGGGGCCTGCTGGCGCTCGATAACCAAGCACGTGTCTGACACGGCCCGACGGTGGCAGGTCTTGCCCCGACGTTTGGCCGTGGAGCCATGACAAACCATTGGGTGGACATCAAGAACGCTGATGTCATCCTCATCATGGGCGGCAATGCCGCTGAAGCCCACCCCTGCGGCTTTAAATGGGTGACCGAGGCCAAAGAGCACAACGGCGCCTACTTCATGGTGGTTGATCCGCGTTTTAACCGCTCTGCATCCGTTGCCGATTTCTATGCACCCATCCGTTCGGGCTCGGACATCGTGTTCCTGGGTGGCATGATCAATTACCTGCTCACGCACGACAAAATCCACCACGAGTATGTGAAGAACTACACGGACTTCAGCTTCATCGTGCGCGAGGACTTTGCGTTTGATGAGGGCATCTTCTCGGGCTACAACCCCGAAACCCGTACTTACGATAAATCAAGCTGGGACTACGAACTGGGCGAGGACGGCTTCGTCAAGGTCGACCCCACACTGCAGCACCCGCGCTGCGTGTACCAGTGGCTCAAGCGCCACTACGCCGGCTACACCCCGGAAAAGGTGGAAAGCATCTGCGGCACGCCCAAGGAAAAATTCCTGCACGTGTGCGAGAAGTTCGCCTCTACCGCGCAAGCTGGGCGCGTGGCCACCATCATGTACGCCCTGGGCTGGACCCAGCACACCACGGGTGCGCAAATCTTGCGCACCGGCGCACTGGTGCAGCTGCTGTGCGGCAACATCGGCGTGGCCGGTGGCGGCATGAATGCGCTGCGCGGACACTCCAACATCCAGGGGCTGACCGATCTGGGCATTCTCTCGGCCTCGCTGCCGGGCTACCTGACTCTGGCCAACGAGAAAGAGCAGGACTACCAGCAGTACATCGCCACGCGCACCCCCAAACCCCTGCGCCCCGGCCAGATGAACTACTGGGCCAACTACCCTAAATTCCACGTCAGCCTGATGAAGGCGTGGTGGGGGCCGCAGGCCACAGCCGACAACAATTGGGCGTTTGACTACCTGCCCAAGCTTGACCAGTCCTACGACATGCTCAAGGTCTTTGACCTGATGAACCAGGGCAAGGTCAACGGCTATATCGCCCAGGGCTTTAACCCGCTGGCTTCGCTGGCCAACTCCAACAACGTGCGCGAAGGGCTGAAAAAGCTCAAGTTCCTCGTCATCATGGACCCGCTGGTCACCGAAACCTCGGAGTTCTGGCAAAACCATGGCGAATACAACGACGTGGATACCGCCAGCATCCAGACCGAGGTGTTCCGCCTGCCGACCACCTGCTTTGCCGAGGAAGAGGGCTCCATCGTCAGCTCCTCGCGCGTGCTGCAGTGGCACTGGAAGGCGGCCGATGCCCCGGGCGAGGCGCTGACCGACATCAACATCATGTCGGCACTGCACCTGCGCATGAAAAAGCTCTATGAAAAAGAGGGCGGTGCGTTCTCCGAGCCGATCACCAAGCTGTACTGGCCCTATGCCCAAGCGGCACACCCCAGCAGCGAGGAAATCGCCAAGGAATACAACGGCCGCGCCCTGGTCGATCTGACCGATGCGGACGGCAAGGTCATCCGCAAGGCAGGTGAGCAACTGGCTGGCTTTGCCGAGATGCGCGCCGACGGCACCACCCTGGGCGGCTGTTGGATCTGGGCGGGCTGCTGGACTTCGTCGGGCAACCAAATGGCGCGGCGTGACAACAGCGACCCCACCGGTATTGGCAACACCATCAACTGGGCCTGGGCCTGGCCGGCCAACCGCCGTGTGCTGTACAACCGCGCTTCGTGCGACCGCCAGGGCAAGCCGTTCGACCCCGACCGCGTGCTGGTGCAGTGGAACGGCAGCCGCTGGGTGGGCGCCGACGTGCCGGACATGGGCCCGACGATGAACCCCGAAGTGGTCAACCCCTTCATCATGAACCCCGAAGGCGTAGCCCGCTTCTTCTCGCGCAAGCTGATGAACGAAGGCCCCTTCCCCACCCACTACGAGGCCTTTGACAACCCGCTGGGCTACAACCCGATGTATCCCAACAACCCGCAAGCGGTCATCAGCCCAGCTGCACGGATTTTGGACTCGGTCAAAGGCACGGCGGGCGACCCCAAGGAGTACCCGCACGTGGGCACCAGCTACCGCCTGACGGAGCACTTTCACTACTGGACCAAGCACGTGCACCTGAACAACATCGTGCAGCCGGAGCAGTTTGTGGAAATCGGCGAAGCCTTGGCCCAGGAGCTGGGCATCGAAACCGGCCAGCAGGTCAAGGTCAGCTCCAAGCGCGGCTTTGTCAAGGCAGCGGCGGTGGTGACCAAGCGCATGAAGCCCATGCAAATTGATGGCAAGACCATCCACCACGTGGGCGTGCCCATCCACTGGGGTTTTGCTTCGCAAGGGCGCAAGGGGCACATGGCCAACAACCTCACGGCGTCTGTGGGCGATGGCAACAGCTTCACCCCCGAAACCAAGACTTTCCTCGTGAAAGTCGAGAAGGTGTAAAGGAGTAAAGAACTATGTCTTCGACCATGTCTTTAGATATCAAGCGCCGCTCGGCCACCACCACCCCCGCCCCCCAGGCGCGGGGGGCGCACGGCGGGGAAGTTGCCAAGCTGATCGACGTCTCCAAGTGCATTGGCTGCAAGGCCTGCCAAACGGCGTGCATGGAGTGGAACGACCTGCGTGACGACATCGGCACCCAAGCCGCTGGCGTCTACGACAACCCCACCGACCTGACCGCCCAGTCCTGGACGGTGATGCGCTTTGCCGAGTACGAGAACGAGGCCAGCGGCAACCTGGAGTGGCTCATCCGCAAGGATGGCTGCATGCACTGCGAAGACCCCGGGTGCCTGAAGGCCTGCCCTTCGCCCGGTGCCATCGTGCAGTACGCCAACGGCATCGTGGACTTTCAGCAGGACCAGTGCATTGGCTGCGGCTACTGCATCACGGGCTGCCCGTTCAACGTGCCGCGCATGTCCAAGGTGGACAACAAGGTCTACAAGTGCACGCTGTGCTCTGACCGCGTAGCCGTCGGGCGCGAGCCCGCCTGCGTGAAGACCTGCCCGACCGGGGCCATCATGTTTGGCACCAAGGAAGCCATGCACGAGCAAGCCGAGCGGCGCATTGGCGACCTGCAAAACCGGGGCTTTGCCAACGCTGGCTTGTACGACCCGCAAGGGGTGGGCGGCACGCACGTGATGTACGTGCTGCACCACGCGGACAAGCCCTCGCTCTACAAGGGCCTGCCCGATGATCCCAAGATCAGCCCCATGGTGGGCCTGTGGAAAGGCGTGGCCAAGCCCTTGGCCATGGCCGCCTTGGGCGCCGCTGCGGTGGGCAGCCTCTTTCACTACATCACCAAGGGCCCCAACGAGGTGTCCAAGGAGCTGGAAGATGAAATGGAGCGCAAAGACCAGGAAGCTGCACAGAAGGAGGCCCAGCCATGATTCGCAACCCACGTGATTTGGTGCGCTACAACGCATCGGAACGGGCCAACCACTGGATGGTGGGCATCTGCTTCATCCTGCTGGCGCTGTCGGGCCTGGCGTTTTTCCACCCGGCCTTCTACCCCTTGACCATGCTGTTTGGCGGCGGCCCCTGGACGCGCATCCTGCACCCCTACATCGGGGTAGTGATGGCGCTGTGCTTTGTGGTGATGGCGCTGCGCTTTGCCAAGCTCAACGTCATGGAGCCGCGTGACTACGAATGGTTGAAAAACGTCAATCAGATGATCGACGGCGACGACCACAACATGCCCGAGCAAGGCAAGTACAACGGCGGCCAGAAACTGCTGTTCTGGGGCCTGGTGCTCGGCATGCTCGCCATCAGCGCCAGCGGGGTCGTCATGTGGCGCGCTTGGTGGACGCCGCCCATTGAGGCCATTCGCCTGGCCTCAGTGGTGCACGCCGTCGCCGCCGTGTGGATGATTGGCCTGATCATCATGCACGTCTACGCTGCCATTTGGACGCGCGGCACCATCCGCGCCATGATGTACGGCACCGTCACCCGCGCCTGGGCCAAACAGCACCACCGGGGCTGGTACCGCAAGGTCACGGGCGATAATGACTAAGCTTAAAATCAGCCACTAACGCTGATCCAACAACCGCCGGCAGCTCTTAAAAAAAGAGCGTGTCGGCGGTCTTTATTTTGAGGAAGACGTTTTATGTCACGACGCATCCTGCAACCCGGCGATATCGAGGCGCTGGACAACATCTCGTTCCCCCGCGTGCTGCCCCCCCAGGTGGGCGGCCTGTTTAGCGACCGGGCCGCACGGCTGCGCCAACTGGCCGCTGGCAACCCGATTGCCGATTATTTGGAATTTGCCGCCCACATCGCCCAGGCCCAGCACCAGGCTGCCACCAGCCTGCCTGCGCCCAGCGTGGACGGCAGCGCCATGCCCCAGGCCAAGGCGCACGGCATGCCGCTGTTCCCAGCCTGCCGAGCACCTGGACGCAGGCTGGCAGCAGGCGCTGGAGCACATTCTGCAGACCCTGTCCGGCGCCCAGGGCCTGCCCGCGCCGCTACAGCCCTTGATAGCCGAGCTGGGCCAACTGCCCAGCGCCGAGCGCGACACCATCGCCCAGCAGTTGCTGCGCAAAGACCTGGCAGCGCGCTACATCGGCATGACCCCCTTTGTCATGGCGGCGCTGCAGGTGCGCTTTGCCCAATTGGCCGCAACGTTGACCGAGGCAGACATGCCCTATACCGAGCCCGCCACCGTCTGCCCCGTGTGCGCCAGCGAACCGGTGGCCAGCGTCATCCGCATTGCCGGCAAGGCCAACGGCCACCGCTACCTGCACTGCGGCTGCTGCGCGACCGAGTGGCACATGGTGCGCATCAAGTGCTCGCACTGCCAAGACACCAAGGGCATCCACTACCAAACGATTGAGGGCGACAAGGGCGTGGTGCAGGCCGAGACCTGCGACAGTTGCCACAGCTACCGCAAAATCGTCAACCAAGAAAAAGACCCGCTGGCCGAGCCCCTGGCCGACGACCTGGCCAGCCTGATGCTGGATTTGCTCATGGGCGAGACCACCTTCCAACGCGCCAGCGCCAACCCCCTGCTGTACGTGGCCGTGGCCGAAGAACAGCCCGATAGCCCAGCAGCAGACGCGCTGATTGACCCCTTCCCCAGCATCTAACCGCCGCCTATGACCTCTGCTGCTGCCACTGCCGCCACTGCTTCCGCCCCCGCCCGCCTGCCCTCGGTCGATGCACTGCTGCGCACACCCGACTTGGCGCCGCTGCTGGCCCACTATGGCCGCAGCAGCACCACGGCTGCGCTGCGCCAGGTGCTCGATACCCTGCGCCCGCTGCTGCGCCAGCACCAGCTCACCGCCGCCCAGGTAGCGCCTGCCGCCCTGGCCGGGCAGGTGCAGCAGCAGCTCGCGCGCAGCCACGCACCGCGCCTTAAACCCGTGTTCAACCTCACCGGCACGGTGCTGCACACCAACCTGGGGCGGGCGCTGCTGCCGCAGTCCGTCATCGACAGCGTGGCCCAGGCCATGGCCAGCCCGATGAACCTGGAATACGACCTGGACGACGGGGGCCGGGGCGACCGCGACGACCTGGTGGCCGAGCTGGTCTGCCAGCTCACCGGGGCCGAGGCCGCCACCATCGTCAACAACAACGCCGCCGCTGTGCTGTTGACCCTGGCAACCCTGGCACCGGGGCGCGAGGTCGTCGTCTCGCGCGGGGAGCTGGTGGAAATTGGCGGTGCGTTTCGCATCCCGGACATCATGGCCCAGGCCGGCTGCCGCCTGGTGGAGGTGGGCACCACCAACCGCACCCATCCCCACGATTACGAACGCGCCATCGGCCCAGACACCGCCCTGCTGATGAAGGTACACACCAGCAACTACGCCATCCAGGGCTTTACCACCAGCGTGCCCGACGCCCAAGTCGCCAGCCTGGCCCACGCCGCCCAGCTGCCCATGGCGGTAGACCTGGGCAGCGGCACCTTGGTCGATATGACCGCCTGGGGCCTGCCGCCGGAAGTGACCGTGGCGCAAACCGTGGCCAGCGGCGCCGACGTGGTGACGTTTAGCGGCGACAAGCTGCTGGGCGGCCCGCAGGCGGGCATCATCGTGGGCCGCAAGGACTTGGTTGCCCGCATCAAGCGCCACCCCTTAAAACGCGCCCTGCGCGTGGGCAAGATCACCCTGGCCGCGCTGGAGGCGACGCTGCGCCTGTACCAACACCCCGAAACCCTGGCGCAGCGCCTGACCACGCTGCGCCTGTTCACCCGCCCCGCCAGCGCCATGCAGGCCCAGGCCCAGGCGCTGGCCCCCGCCCTGCAAGCAGCCCTGGGGGCCGACTGGCACGTCACCCCCAGCCCCATGGCCAGCCAAATCGGCAGCGGCGCCCTGCCCGTGGACAGCCTGGACAGCTTTGGCCTGGTACTGCGCCCCGCCGGGAAAACTGCCAGCGTCGCCCAGTTGCAAGAACGCCTGCGCCGCCTGCCCCGCCCCATCATTGGCCGCGCCCAGGACGGGGCGCTGTGGCTGGACTTGCGCTGCCTGGAAGCGCCGGAGCAAGCCGCGTTCACGGAACAACTAGCTGCGTTAAACGCATAAAAGCATAGCTATTACCGCTGGTATCTACGATGTTTCAGATAGTTTTCACCGCGAAACCTAATATCCACCAGCGGTAACAGCTATCAATTTCAAGAATCCTTCCCCCTTCTCTCGATTTCCTCCTTTGAACCCATGATCATCGGCACCGCAGGCCATATCGACCACGGCAAGACCACCTTGGTGCGGGCGCTGACCGGCACCCACACCGACCGGCTCAAGCAAGAGCAGGAGCGCGGCATCACCATCGAGCTGGGCTACGCCTACCTGCCCCTGCCCGACGGCCAGGTGCTGGGCATCGTCGACGTGCCCGGCCACGAGAAATTCATCCACACCATGGCCGCCGGGGCCGTGGGCATTGACCACGCCCTACTGGTGGTGGCCGCAGACGACGGCGTCATGCCGCAAACGCTGGAGCACGTGCAAATCCTGCAACTGCTGGGCATCCGCAGCGCCAGCGTCGCCATCACCAAAGCCGACTGCGTACCGCCCGAGCGCATCGCCGAGGTGCAGGACGAAGTGGCCGCCATCCTCAGCGTCACCGCCATGGCCGGTGCGCCGCTGTTTGCCACCGCCGCTGCCCACCCGAACGACCCCGGCACCTGGGCGCTGCGCCAGCACTTGATGGCACAGGCGCAAGGGTGCGCTGCCCGCAGCAGCGGCGGGCTGTTTCGCCTGGCGGTAGACCGGGCGTTTAGCCTCTCGGGCCAGGGCACCGTCGTCACCGGCACCGTTTTTGGCGGGCAGGTCAGCGTGGGCGAGAGCCTGACCCACTCCGGCACCGGGCGCAGCGTGCGCGTGCGCAGCCTGCACGCGCAAAACCGCGCCAGCAACACCGGGAGTGCCGGCCAGCGCGTGGCGCTGAACCTGGTTGGCATCAGCCCCAGCGACATCGCCCGGGGCGACTGGATGGCCGCCCCACAGCTCTTGGCCGCCAGCACCCGGCTGGACGTGCGCCTGCATTGGCTGGCTGAAAACACCCCACTGACTGGCTGGACGGCGGTGCACCTGCACCTGGGCACCCAGCACTGCACCGGCCACCTGCTGCCCTTGCGGAATCTAGGCAAGCCAGGCCATCCAGACGATGGCCCGCTGCTACCGGGCCAGGAGGGCTACGCCCAACTGGTGCTGGACGCCCCCGCCTTTGCCCTGCCGGGCGACCGCGTCATCGTGCGCAACGCCCAGGCCAATCGGACCCTGGGCGGTGCCATGGTGCTCGACCCCGACGCCCCGGCCCGTAAACGCAAAACCGCCCAGCGCCACGCACTGTGGCAAGCGGCTGAGCATTGGCTGGCCAGCGGCCAGACCGACGCCCTGCTGGCCCAGGCCCGCTTTGGCCTGCCCCTGTCGCAACTACAGCGCCTGACAGGCCAGCACACACCGCCCCAGCCTGCGGGCCTGCAAACCATCGCCCTGCCCGCTGGCGACAGCCTGCTGCTGCACCCCCACGCCTGGCAGCAGTGGCAGGCCGTGCTGCTCGATACCCTGGCGCAACTGCACAGCCAACACCCGGACGAAGTCGGCATCCACAGCGCCCGGCTGCAGCGCATTTTGTGGCCAGGCCGCCCGGCCAGCGCTGCAACGCAAGCGCTATGGCAGGCCCTCATCGCCCACCTGGCCGCCAGCGAACAGTTGTGCCTGCAAGGCAGTTGGCTGCACCTGCCCAGCCACCGCATCACCCTCACCCCCAACGAAACCGCTCTGGCCGAGCAACTGCTGCCACGCATTGACGCGGGCCGCTTTGACCCGCCCTGGGTGCGCGACCTGGCCGCCGACACCGGTGCCAAGGAAGAACTGGTGCGACAGCTACTGCGCAAACTGGCCCGCCAGGGGGCCGTGTTCCAGGTCGTCAAGGATTTGTTCTACGCCCAGGCCCAAATGGACGCGCTGGCCGCCCTGCTCACCACCTTGGCCACAGCCCACCCGCAAGGCCACGTCGTCGCGCGCCAGTTTCGCGATGCCAGCGGCCTGGGGCGCAAACGCGCCATCCAAATCATGGAATGCTTCAACCGCCTGGGCCTGACCCGCCGCGTAGGCGAGGCCCACGTCCTGCGCCCCGGTGCGCAGTGGCTCAGCGCCGCGCAGTAAGGCCTGTATCAGCCCGTACAGCCGGTACGAGCCGGTACAATCGCGCCCACTTTGCGGCAGAGTGTCTGCACACCCTGCCCCGCACAGGAAGGCAAGCACGCCCGGTGGCGTGGCCGGGCTTCAAACCCGGTAGGGGGTGTCAGCCACTCCCAGGTTGGTTCGACTCCAGCTGCCTTCCGCCAAAAACACTCCACCCCAAAACATCCCGCCGCAAGCGCCCCAAGCCTTGCGGCTTTTTTTTTACACTATGCGGCTTTGCCCAACTACTGCGCGCCTTCAGCGCCTGCCCTGCTTTGACTGCTGCCACCCCAACCCCCTACACCACGCCTTTAGAACAGCACACGCCCATGATGGCGCAATATATTGCTATCAAAAAAGAGTACCCCGACACCTTGGTGCTGTACCGCATGGGCGATTTTTACGAGCTGTTTTGGGACGATGCGGAAAAAGCGGTGCGCCTGTTGGACATTACGCTGACCACGCGCGGGCAGTCGGCGGGGTTTCCCGTCAGCATGGCGGGGGTGCCGTTTCATGCGCTGGAGAACTATCTGGCGCGGCTCATCAAGCTGGGCGAGTCGGTGGCGATTTGCGAGCAGGTGGGCGAAGTGGGCGCAGGCAAGGGGCCGGTAGAGCGCAAGGTGGTGCGCGTGGTCACGCCCGGTACGCTGACCGATACCGCGCTACTGTCCGACAAGGCCGAGGCCATGCTGCTGGCCCTGCACAGCGCTGGCCGCCAGCGCGTGGGCCTGGCGTGGATGAGCGTGACGCAAGGGCGCATCCACCTGGCCGAATGCCGCCAGGACGAACTGGCCGAAACCCTGGCCCGCATTGCCCCCAGCGAGGTGATTTACAGCGCAGGCGTAACCCAACGCTTTGAACAAGCCCTGCTGGAGTTGCGCCACAGCGGCCAGTTGGCCTGCCCGCTGGCCCCGCGCCCAGATTGGCAGTTTGATGCGGGGCTGGGGCGCAGCAAATTGCTGGAGCTGCTGGGCAGCAGCAGCCTGCACGCCTGGCAGGCCGAGGAGCTGCCCCTGGCGCACGCCGCCAGCGCAGCGCTGATCAGCTACGCCGAGCACACCCAGGGCCAAAGCCTGCCGTTTATCCACAACCTGCAGGTGCAGCACAGCGATGCGCTGCTGCGCCTGCCCAGCAGCACGCGGCGCAATTTAGAGCTGGTGCAAACGCTGCGCGGTGAAGACAGCCCCACGCTGTTTTCCCTGCTCGATACCTGCATGACGGGCATGGGCAGCCGCCTGCTGAAAACCTGGCTGCTGGAGCCCCCGCGCGAGCGCGCCCCGGCACAAGCGCGGCTGGACGCGATTGCCGTGCTGCGCGGCGACCCCGCTGCGGCCAGCAGCGCCCCGTGGCAGACCTTGCACCACAGCCTCAAAGGTGTGAGCGATGTGGAGCGCATCAGCGCCCGCACGGCCTTGCGCCAGGTGCGCCCCCGCGAACTGGTGGCGCTGCAGCAGTCACTGCAAAAAGCGCAGCTACTTGCGCAGACCCAGCAAGCGCCAGCGGCCTATTTGAATGAAATTTTTAGCGACTTGCAGCCCCCCGCAGGCTGCGCCGAGCTGCTGCAGCAAGCCCTGCTGCCCGAGCCCGCCGCCCTGGTGCGCGATGGCGGCGTAATCGCCGCTGGGTTCGATGCCGAGCTGGACGAGCTGCGCGCCATCCAAACCAACTGTGACGATTTCTTGCTGGAGCTGGAAGCCAAGGAAAAACTGCTCACCGACATTCCCAACCTGCGCGTGCAGTTCAACAAGGTGCACGGCTTTTATATTGAAGTCACCAACAGCTATAAAAACATGGTGCCCGCGCGCTACCAACGCCGCCAGACGCTGAAAAACGCCGAACGCTTTATCACCCCCGAACTCAAGGCGTTTGAGGACAAAGCCCTGTCCGCCCAGGAACGCGCCCTGCAGCGCGAGAAATTTTTGTACGAGCAGTTGCTCGACCAACTGCAAGCCTTTATCCCCCAACTGACCCGCGTGGCCCAGGCGCTGGCGGCGCTGGACGTGCTGTGCTGTTTGGCGGAACGCTCGCTCACGCTCAACTGGTGCCAGCCCAGCTTTACCAGCCAGCCTTGCATTGAGATTGACCAAGGCCGCCACCCCGTGGTGGAAGCGCGCCTGGCCGAGACGGCCCACACCCACTTCATCCCCAACAGCACCGACCTGAACCCGCGCCAGCGCCTGCATGTAATTACCGGGCCGAACATGGGCGGTAAATCGACCTATATGCGCCAGGTGGCGCTGATCGTGCTGCTGGCCAGCATGGGCAGCTTTGTGCCCGCCAGCCGCTGCCGCCTGGGGCCGATTGATGCCATCCACACCCGTATTGGCGCAGCCGACGACCTGGCCAACGCGCAATCGACCTTTATGCTGGAGATGGTGGAAGCCGCGCAAATTTTGCACAGCGCCAGCGCCCACAGCCTGGTGCTGATGGACGAGATTGGCCGGGGCACCTCCACCTTCGACGGCCTGGCCCTGGCCAGCGGCATTGCCCGCCACCTGCACGACAAGGTGCAAGCCTTCACCCTGTTTGCCACGCATTACTTTGAGCTGACCGAACTGCCCGCCCAGGCCCGCTGCGCGGTGAATTACCACGTTGCTGCCGCTGAAAACGGGCAAGACATTGTGTTCTTGCACGAAATCCAAAGCGGCCCGGCCAGCCGCAGCTACGGCGTGCAGGTGGCCAAGCTGGCCGGCATTCCCACCCCGGTACTGCACCACGCCCGCCACGCCTTGCAGGCGCTGGAAGAGCGCGCCAGCGCGGGCGACACCCAGGTGGATTTGTTTGCGCCGCCCCCCGCTGCCGACATTCCCGCACCCAGCGCGGTGGAGGCGCTGCTGGCCAGCATCCAGCCCGACGCCCTGACCCCGCGCGAGGCGCTGGAGGCGCTCTACCAGCTCAAGGCCGTGCAAAAATCGTAGCGGGTCTAAAAACCTGATAATCGCAGCCACAACTGACCATCTGATTCGAAATCGCCCGGTTTTCTGCATGTAATAGAGCACGGTAAAGTACCTCCTTTTCGCCACCTTTCACTAGCCACCCAATAGGGCTAAAAACACATACCGATGACTGAAAACACTCACCTCACACAAGACGATGAAATCTCGCTGACAGAGATTTACGAAACTCTACGTGCAAGCTGGAAACCGATCGTAGGGCTTTCAGCGTTAGGGACGGGGTTAGGTATCTCACTAGCCTTGGCATTACCTAAGACTTACGAGGCTTCGGCGTACCTAGAGCCCCCATTGGCCGCTCAATACATGGTTGCCAATGAGGGGCGTACTCCGCTAACAGGGCTCAGTTGGATATCAGGTGATCAGCTGTACAGTCAATTCTTGACCCAGTTGAACTCCGATGCAGCCAAATACGAGTTTTTTGAGAAAACCTATCTACCATCACTGGACAAACAGCCTGAAAATGCACTGGCAAAAAATGCACTATTTTCCGCAAAAATCAACAAACTTGTGCTCGTCAAAGAGCCTGTTCCTAAAAAAGGCCGACAACTCTACAACATAACTATCCAAGCCCCGACAAGCACATTAGCTATGCAATGGATGGATGATTATCTCAACCAAGCACAAGAGGCTGCGCGCACCCGTTGGGCAAGCGAGGCGCAAAAAGAAATCGATATCACGATCAAAAACACAGAAAAAGATATCACCGAAAAACTCACATTAGCCAAAAAATTGCGTGAGGATCGCGAAACTCGCCTGAAAGAAGCCCTTCAAGTTGCGCAGTCGGTCGGCCAACAATCTCCACAATTCACTACAGGGCAGTTACCAAAGCAAGACAGCATCACTTCATTTGCAGACGGGTCCGCTCTATACGCACGCGGCACCCGCTCCCTCAGTGCGGAAATCGATGTATTGCGTGCCCGAGAAGATGAAACAGCCTTTGTCGACGGTCTACGCGAGGCACAAGCCAAACTACAGGCTTTACAAACAATCAATCTTGCCAATCCGTCTATTGGTATGTACCGCGTAGATGGTCAGGTGCTGGAACCTGCCCAACCAATATCTCCCAAAAAATCACTGCTAACAATTATTGGACTCTTCCTTGGCTTATTTACTGGAGTTATTTGGGCCTTTGTAAAGCAAGCCATGCGCCCAAAGTAAAGATGAGGCACAAATTTTCAAAAAACTCTACCAACTCAAGACTGTGCAAAAACCGTAGTAGCTACTACCCAAAAGCACACAGGCAAAGCGGCCATAATGGCCGCTTTGCCTGTCGCCCATGCTCAGTATTTGGTCTGACCTTGCCCGCCAACGCCAAGAACGCCAACAAGCCCATCTCTATCGCCGCCGCGCTACGGTGCAGGCCAGCCGTGGCGCACGCTGCCAGGTCGATGGCCGCGAGCTGATTAACTTTTGCAGCAACGACTACCTGGGCCTGGCCCAGCACCCGGCCCTCATCACTGCAGCGCAGCAAGCCTGCGCGGAATTAGGGGTGGGCAGTGGTGCCTCACACCTGGTGTGCGGGCACACCCGCTACCACCAGCAGTTAGAAGAAGCCTTTGCCGCCGCGACGGGGCGTGAACGGGCGCTGCTGTTTTCCACTGGCTATATGGCCAACCTGGGCGTGATTAACGCCCTGCTGGGCCCGCAAGATGTGGTGTTTGAGGATAAGCTCAACCACGCCTCACTACTGGATGCGGGGCTGCTTTCGGGTGCCAAGTTTCAGCGGTTTCTCCACAACGACATGGCGCAATTGGAAAAAAAGCTGCTGCATACCCCTGGGCGGCGGCGGCTAATTTGTGTGGACGGTGTGTACAGCATGGACGGCGACATCGCCCCCATTGCTGAACTGGCACGCATCGCCCAAGCACATGACACCTTGCTGATGGTGGACGACGCCCATGGCCTAGGCGTACTGGGGACGCAGGGCCTGGGCTGCTGCGAAGGTTTTAACCAGGAACAAGTGCCCATCCTCATGTGTACCTTGGGCAAGGCGTTGGGCAATTTCGGGGCAATTGTGGCGGGCAGCGACCTATTGATTGACAGCCTCATCCAATTTGCCCGCCCCTATATCTACACCACAGCGCTGCCACCTGCGGTGGCGGCCAGCAGTTTGGCGGCGCTGCAGCTTTTAAGCACCGAGCCCGAACGGCGCTTGCATCTCCAGCACTTGATTGCGCATTTTCGCCACGAGGCAGCGCTACTGGGTCTGCCGCTGCGCCCATCGCCCACCGCCATTCAGCCGCTGATGCTGGGTGATGAGGCCCTGGCCCTGCAATGGCAAGCCAGCCTGCATGCTGCAGGCCTCTGGGTCGGAGCCATGCGCCCACCTACGGTGCCCCCAGGCACAGCACGCCTGCGCATCACGCTGACGGCCATGCACAGCGTGGCCGATATCGATACCCTGCTTACCGCCCTGGCATGCCTTACCAGGCAAGGGACATAGCCATGGCGTGCACCCTCACCGCGCACTCAGCCGCCCACAACACGGCCCTGCCTCCTTGCATTCTCTTGCCTGGTTGGAGCATGGGCAGCGCCGTGTTTACGCCGCTGCTGCCCCTGCTGCGCACGCAGTTTCAGCTGTATGTGGCCGATTACCAGCAGCTACCGCCCACCCTGGATGCCCTGGCCGATGCACTGGCCCAGGCCATGCAAGGCATCAGCCAGCCCGCCACGCTACTGGGCTGGTCGCTGGGCGGCAATCTGGCGCTAGCACTGGCCCAACGCCAGCCGCAGCGGGTGCGCCAGCTGTGCCTGCTGCACACCAACCCCAGCTTTCGCGTGCGCGATGACGCCATCAGCCCTTGGCCCTGCGCCATGGCACCCGGGGTGCTGGACAACTTCACCCGCAACTGCACACAAAGCCCTGCCGCCACCCTGAAAGTATTTGACCGCCTCCAAGCCCAAGGCGCTGCCGATCCCAAAGCAGCCAACCCCGCGCCTTGGCGTCGCCAGGGCCAGGCGTGGACAGCAGCTGATTTAGTGCAAGGCCTAGCGTATTTGGACGCAGTAGATCAACGCCCGCTGCTGGCCCAACTGCCCATGCCGCAGCTGTGGCTATGGGCCGAGCAAGATGCACTAGTACCCGCCAGCGCCGCAGCCGCCGTGGCCCGCCTGGCCCCCACCAGCAGCCATATCAAGCTGCCCGGTGCCAGCCATTTTTCGCTAGCCAGCCACGCCCAGGCCATTGCCACCGCCGTCATGACCCCACCTCCTGTATCCACCTCAGCACCACCCCTTAAAAACAAAATTGCTCAAGGCTTTAGCCAAGCGGCCAGCAGTTACAACGACAACGCCCGCATCCAGCGTTGGACGGCAGAGCAGCTTTTGGCCCAGGTGCCGCCCGGGCACGCAGGGCAGCTGTACCTGGATATTGGCTGCGGCACGGGCCGCCACAGCCAGCAGCTGGCCGCCAAAGCCCCTGTGCTAGCGCTGGACCTGGCCGAAGGCATGGTGCGTCATGCGCACGCCCACTACCCCGCCTTGCCCTGCGCCGTGGCAGATGCCGAACAGCTGCCCCTGCCCAATGCCAGCGTGGACGGTATTTTTTCCAGCCTGGCTGTGCAATGGTGTGCCGACCCTGCTGCCCTGCTGCGCGAATGGCAGCGCGTACTGCGCCCGGGGGGGCAGGTGTGGCTCAGTACCCTGCTGACCGGCAGCCTGCGTGAAATTCACCAAACCTTTGCTTCCATCGACCAGCACCAACACGCCAACCACTTTTTTACCGCTGCGGCTTGGCAGCAATGGGCCGCTGCAACAGGCCTAAACTTGCGCCACTGCAGCACCAGCGACCGCGCCGACCATTACCCCGACCTACGCAGCCTGCTGCTGAGCCTGAAAAGCATCGGCGCCAATACGGTTGTCAGCGCCCAGCGCCCTGGCCTCTTAGGCAAACACCGCTGGCAGCAGCTGGTGGCGCAATTTGAGGCGTGGCGCAGCAGCGCTGGCCTGCCGCTGAGTTACCACATCGCCTTTTTTACTTTGGTCAAGCCGTGAACCGCTACTTCATCACCGGTACCGATACCGACGCCGGCAAAACCCTGGCCAGTTGCGCCCTGCTGCACCGCGCCCAAGCGCAGGGCCTGCGCGGCTACGGCCTCAAGCCCGTGGCCTCGGGTGCCTGCTGGCAAGACGGGCAGTTGCGCAATAGCGATGCCCTGCAGCTCCAGGCAGCCAGCAATGTGCATCTGCCCTATGCCCACACCAACCCGGTGGTGCTGGAGCCTGCCATTGCCCCGCATATCGCCGCCGCCCAAGCGGGCCAAAGCCTGTGCGCCACTACCTTGGCCCAGCAAATTGAGGCCACCTGCCAGCAATACCCGGCAGACGTCGTCGTCATCGAAGGCGCGGGCGGCTGGCTGGTACCCCTGGATACGCGGGGTGCCTACCTGCGCGACATTGCCCAGCATTTGGCCCTGGACGTGGTGCTGGTGGTGGGCCTGAAGCTGGGCTGCATCAACCACGCCCTGCTCACCGCCCAAGCCATAGGCCCCAGCCGCCTGGTAGGCTGGATAGGCAGCGCCACCCAAGCGGCCATGCCGGTGCAGGCAGAAAACATCGCCACCCTCCAAGCCCTGCTGCCCGCGCCCTGCCTGGGCATCATCCCGCATCTGCCGGGTATCACTGGTGCCCAAGCTAGCCAGTTTGTGCGGCTGCCTAATCTTTAAAAACAAGAGCTGCTTGCGCTGATAAATAAAGGGTTTCAGATAGTTATCTACCTGAAACCCTGTAAACACCAGCGCTAACAGCTCTTATTTTGATGAGCAAACCCGCGCTGCCGCCAGCATGGCCTGGGTGATGCAGTGCACCTCCTGCGCACTGGCGATATACGGCGGCATGGTGTAGATCAAGCGCCCAAAGGGGCGCAGCCACGCCCGCTGCGCCAAGGCGGCTTGCGTGGCGGCGGCCATGTCTACGGCGTGATCAAGCTCAATCACGCCAATGGCACCCAGCACGCGTACGTCGCGCACTCCGGCCCAGGTGCGGGCGGGGGCCAATTCAGCTTCCAACTGCGCGGCAATGCGGGCCACCTGGCTGGGCCAATCGTGCTCACGCAAAAGTTGCAGCGAGGCATTGGCCACCGCACAGGCCAAGGGGTTGCCCATGAAGGTCGGCCCATGCGCCAGCAGCGGCACCTGCCCGCTGGAGATGCCCTGGGCCACCGTGGGCGTACACAGGGTGGCCGCCAGCGTCAGGTAGCCGCCCGTCAAGGCTTTGCCCAGGCACAAGATGTCGGGGCTGACATCAGCATGATTGGCGGCAAACAGTGCGCCGGTGCGGCCAAAGCCAGTGGCAATTTCATCAAAAATCAGCAGCACGCCGTAGCGAGCCGTCAAGGTGCGCAGCGCGCGCAGATACGCGGGGTGGTGAAACTGCATGCCGCCTGCGCCTTGCACCACGGGCTCAACAATCACCGCCGCCAGGGTGTCGGCGTGCTGGGCCAGGGCCTGCTCGAGCTGCTGGATGTAGGCGGCATCTGGGGCCCGGTCAAACCCTGCGGGCGGGCGGGGCACAAAGTGCTGCTGCGGCAGGCTGCCCTGCCACAGGGCGTGCATGCCGCCGTCGGGGTCGCACACGCTCATGGCGTGGAAGGTGTCGCCGTGGTAGCCGCCGCGCCAGGTGAGGAACCGGGTTTTGCCGCTACGCCCCTGGCTGCGCCAATACTGCAGGGCCATTTTCATGGCCACTTCCACCGCTACCGAGCCCGAATCGCACAGAAACACATGCTCCAGCCCCGCTGGGCTCATATCCACCAAGGTTTTGGCCAGGGTAATGGCCGGGGCGTGGGTCAGGCCGCCAAACATGACGTGGCTCATGCGCTGGCTTTGCGCCTGCAAGGCCGCATCCAGCACCGGGTGACGATAGCCGTGGATGGCCGACCACCAGGACGACATGCCATCGACCACCTGCTGGCCACCGGCCAAAGTCAGCCAACAGCCGCTGGCGCTTTCCACCAGCAAACTGCTTTGGCGGGCGGGTAAGGGGCTATAGGGGTGCCAGACATGCTGGCGGTCCCAGGCAAGCAGGGTATCGGTGGTCGGTTGATGCATAGGTCACTCTATCGGCAAAACGACAATCATAGGGCGGTACTACAGGCGCTAGCCTGCCACCAAACACCCAAAAACCGCCTCAATAATTAATATTTTCATAGACTGAAAGATAGTAATAAGTTACTATCTTTGCTATGAACCAACCCGCAAAATACCTGAATGCCGATGCGCGGCGGGCGGCTACGGTGCAAACCGTGGTGCAGCTGGCGGCCAACGGCAACCCTAGCGATATTTCCACCACCGCTATTGCACGCGCCATGGGGGTCACGCAAGGGGCATTGTTTAAGCACTTCCCCAGCAAGGACGCTATTTTTGCTGCCGTCATGGGCTGGGTCGCCCAACAGCTGTGGGCGCGTATTGAGCAGGCCACGGCCCCAACAAACGCCCCGCTGGAAGCACTGGAGGCCTTGTTTGACGCGCATATCGGCTTTGTCAGCGACCACCCCGGCGTACCGCGCATGCTGTTTGGGCAATTGCAGTGCCCTGAAGCCACCGCCGCCAAGCAGTTGGCGCAAGGGCTTGTGCAGCGCTACAAAGCCTATGTGCAAGAGCTGCTCACCCAAGGCCAGGCCCAAAAGGTGGTGGCTGCGCATATCGATACCAGCGCTGCAGCAGTCATGCTGCTGGGTGCTGTGCAAGGTTTGATCATGCAGGCCATGCTGGCCGGTGACCACGCCCTCATGCAGCAGCAAGCCCCCAAGGTGTTTGCCCTGTACCGCCAAGCGATTACCGCGCAGGAGCCACCATGCGCCGCTTGACACCTCGGCATTGGGCCGTCGCTGCCGTGGTGCTGCCCGTGCTGCTTCTGTTGGGCTGGGTGGCGCTGTATTCCGGGCCGCTGGCACCGGTCGCCGTTACAGAAGCGCCTGTCACCGAGCAGGCACTGCAACCAGCCCTGTTTGGCATTGGCAGTGTGCAAGCACAGCGCAGCTATGGCATTGGCCCCACCACGCCAGGGCGGCTGCAGACGCTGCTGGTAGATGTGGGCGATAGCGTCAGCGCCGGACAACTTTTGGGGCAGATGGACGCCGTTGACCTGGGGCAGCGCCAGCAGGCGCAGCAAGCGCAACTTCTGCGCGCCCAGGCCCAGTTGCGCGAAGCCCAGGCGCGCCAGGCTTTTGCCCAGCAACAGGCCCGCCGCTACGCCGAGCTGGCCCAGGCCCAAGCCACCACCGATGAGCTGCTGCGCAGCAAACAGCAAGAGGCTGCAGTAGCCCAGGCGGCCCTGGCTGCCAGCAGGCAAGAGCTGGAGCGCGCCCGTGCCGACAGCGCTGCCTTGCAAGCGCAGCTGCAGCACCTGCACCTGCTCGCCCCTGCGGCTGCCCTGGTGGTGGCGCGGGTAGTGGAGCCCGGCTCCACGGTGATTGCTGGGCAGGCGGTGCTGGAGTTGATCGACCCGCACAGCGTGTGGGTGGATGTGCGCCTGGACCAAATCCACGCCCAAGGTTTAGCCAAGGGGCTGCCGGCACAAATTTACCTGCACTCAGCCCCCGGCCAGCCCCTGGCTGGCCAGGTGGTGCGGGTGGAGCCCAAGGCCGATGCCGTCACGGAAGAAATGCGCGCCAAAGTGGCCTTTGCCACCCTGCCCCAGCCCCTGCCGCCCCTGGGTGAACTGGCCGAGGTGCAAATCAACCTTCCGCCTTTGGCCTCCGGGCCCAGCATTCCGAATGCGGCCATCCAATGGCAGCACGGCAAGCGTGGCGTATGGGTGCGTGCGGGCCGTGGTGTGCGCTTTCAGCCCATTACCACCAACCGCAGCGATTTAAACGGGCAGGTGCAGGTGCTGCAGGGCTTGAAAGTGGGTGAGCAGGTCATCGTCCACAGCGCCCAGCCCCTGGGCCCACGCTCGCGCGTGCAGGTGCAAGAGCGCTTGACCGCAAGCAACCGCCAAGGCCAGCCATGATCTCCCTTGCCGGACGCGACATCCTGCACAGCTGGGGGAAGTTTGTCTTCACCGGCCTGGGGCTGGGGCTGCTCATTGGTGTGACCCTCGTCATGGCCGGTGTGTACCGTGGCATGGTGGCTGATGGCCAGGCCCTGCTGGACAACAGCGGCGCTGACCTGTGGGTCGTGCAGCAGGCCACTCTAGGCCCGTATGCAGAATCCTCCAATCTGGCCGACAACCAGTGGCGCATGGTGCGCGCAGCACCCGGGGTGGCCGAGGCGGCCAATGTCACCTACTTCACCATGCAGCTACAGCACCAGGGGCGCGACATTCGCGCCATGGTGGTGGGCATTGCCCCCAGCACAGCACCAGGTGCAGCGGGCTGGCCGCCGCACTTGATTGCTGGGCGCCATATCACCCGTAGCCACTACGAGGCGGTGGCCGACATCAGCAGTGGCCTGCCGCTGGGTGCCGTCATTGAGCTGCGCCGCCAGCGCTACCGCATTGTTGGTCTGGCGCGGCGCATGGTTTCTTCCAGTGGCGACCCCATGGTGTTCATCCCCTTAAAAGACGCGCAGCAGGCACAGTTTTTAAAAGACAGCGATGCCATTGCCCGCCAGCGCGCACGCACGGCCAGCAACCCGGCCTTTGCCCAGCCGGGGCTGCAAGCGGCCATTGACCAGCTGCAAACCAGCAGCTCCACGGTGAACGCCATTTTGGTGCGCCTGCAACCGGGGGCCGACCCCGACGCCGTGGCCGCGCATATCCGCCGCTTTTTACGCCTGGGCGTACACACCAAGGCGCAAATGCAGGCTATTTTGGTGAGCAAGCTCATTGCCACCTCGGCCAAGCAAATTGGCATGTTTTTGGTGATTTTGGCTCTGGTCAGCGCCGCGATTGTGGCCTTCATCATCTATACGCTGACCATGGACAAAATCCGCGAAATTGCCGTGCTCAAGCTCATTGGCACACGCAACCGCACCATTGCCTGGATGATCTTGCAGCAGGCCTTGGCCCTGGGGCTGATTGGCTTTGCCGTGGGCAAGATTACCGCCACGTTCTCTGCGCCGTTTTTCCCCAAATACGTTCTGCTGCTGCCGCAGGACAGTCTGCTGGGGCTGCTGGCAGTACTGGGCATTTGTGCCTTGGCCAGCGTCGTGGCCATTCGCGTTGCCCTGCGCATCGACCCTGCCGAGGTAATCGGTTAATTTTGATAGCTGCTTGCGCTTACCACACAAGCGTTAGCGCCATGTTTTATGAAAATATATGTCCGGCATTGTCATTGAACATTTAAGCAAACGCTACGGCCAAGGCGATGCTGCCGTACTGGCCCTTAAAGACGTGAACCTGCAGGTAGCGCCCGGTGAAGTGGTGGGCCTGATTGGCCCTTCCGGATCGGGAAAAAGCACTTTGCTCAAATGCCTGGGGGCGGTGACCAGCCCCACCGCAGGCCGCATGATGGTGGGCGACCAGTGCATTTTTAGCGATGGCCGCTGGCAAGTGCATGACCTGCGGGCACTGCGCCGCGACAAAATTGGCTTTGTATTTCAAGCACCGTATCTGATTCCGTTTTTAAACGTTATCGACAACGTAGCGCTCCTGCCCATGCTGGCCGGCGTTGCTGATGCCCAGGCACGGGCGCAGGCGCTGGAGCTGCTCACGGCCTTGCAGGTAGAACACCGCGCCCAGGCCATGCCGCGCCAGCTCTCCGGCGGGGAACAGCAGCGCGTAGCCATTGCCCGTGGGCTGATCAACCGCCCGCCCGTCATCCTGGCCGATGAACCCACCGCGCCGCTGGATTCTGAACGCGCTTTGGCGGTAGTACGCATCCTCAACCACATGGCTCAGACCTACCAGACCGCCATCATCGTGGTCACGCATGATGAAAAAATCATTCCAACGTTCAAGCGCATCTACCACATCCGCGACGGGCAAACCCACGAGGAAGCCGGCCAGGGCCGCAGCGTATGACGACGGCCTGAGGGGGCTTGCGCCCCCACTACTTGGCAGCTACCCGACAGCTACCCAGCAAAGCGCTGCGCCAACCACGCTTGCAAGCTGGCGTACACAGGCGCGGCCAGCTGCGGCGTTTCGTTAAAAATCTCGTGGTACAGGTCGGCAAATTCCTGCGCCTGCACCAGGGCCGCAGGCGCGGCAGCAGCAAAGGCGCGGCTGCCTGCGGGGTTGACCAAATGGTCTTGCCCGGCCCACAGCAAGAGCGTTGGCACCCGCCAGCGCGGGGCAGCGGCCACGGTGGCAGGCCCGGTGTGGGCAATGAATTGCGCCAGCCGGGCGCTGATGCGGTCGTGGCACAGGCGGTCTTGCTGGTAGCGCTGCACGGTGTGCGCATCGTGCGCGAGGTAGCGCACCTGCAGGCCATTGCCCACGCGCAAATCGGGCAGCAGGGCGGGCAGCCAGGTCAGCAGCCAGCGCTGTACCGGCCCCAAGCCCGCATCCAGCGCGGGGGAGGACAGCACCAGCCCATCGACGGCCTGTTGCTCCTGGGCCAGTGCTTGGGCAACAAACGCCGCTGCCACCAAACCGCCCATGCTGTGGCCCAGCAAAATCAGCTTTTCCTGCGGCGGCAGGGCTGCGCGGGTGGCGGTGACGATGCTGGCCAAGTCCACCAGCAGGCGATCGGGCTGGTTCAAGCCCCCACGGGGGCCGCCCGATTGGCCGTGCCCATACTGGTCATAGCCGCGCACGGCATAGCCCCAGGCGTTGAGCTGCTGCGCCAGCGTGGCATAGCGCCCGCTGTGCTCGCCCAGGCCATGCACCAGCAGCACGGTGGCCTTGCGCCCGGCAGGCAAGGGCCAGTCCTGCACGTACAGGGGCGTGCCATCACTGGCGGTAAAAGTGCTGACGGTGTTTGCTGTTGATGAGGACATAGGGCAAGCGAGATAAGCAGGGCAAGAAGGGGGTCAAGCGTAACAGCGCTGGATGCTGCACCACCTAATCCGCGCAACCTTGCTTGCCGTCGGTACGCGCCAGCCACAGGCCGGGGGCAACGCGCCAGGCCAGCAGGGCAAAGGCGGCGCACCACAGACTGCCCGCTACGGCCAGCCCCAGGCCGCTGCTACCCAACAATGCAGCACCAGCGCGCCAAAAGGTGGCCAGCAGCAGCAGCGCCCCGCCCAGGCCCAGCCAGGGGCCGGGGTCGGAAGGCCGGCCCACGTGGGCACGGCCTGCAATGGACAGGACGATAAAAATCCCCAGGCCAATGGCCCCCACGGTTAAAAAGTGCCGCCCGGCGCTGCTGCCCCCGGGCAGCCAGCCCAGTTGCGCCGCGCCCAGCGCCCCATAGCCCAGGGCCATACACCAATACATGGCATACAGCAGCGCGGGAAAGCGCTTGCGCCACAGCGGGCGGCCCACATGCCAGTCATTGAGCACATTGAGCATGGCCGCCCCGGCAGCCAGCCCCAGCCAGCCAGTGACGGGCTGCCAGGGCATGAAAAATTCCGCCACCGTATAGCCGCCGATGCACAGCGCCGCCAACGTACGCCGGGGCGGGCGGGCCAGGTAGGGGGCGGCACCGGGGGTGATTTCTTCAATGGCGTTATTCACAATCCGCATGGAAATACGGCTGGCCGCAGTGACGATGAGCAGCATCAACACCCCCACCGTGGCATCCAGCCAGCGCAGACCCGGCAGGCCGCGCAGCGCATCGCTATAAAAACCGGCGCTGGTAACGGCCAGCGCCAGCACCAGCCAGCCAAAGGCCCCATGCCGCCGCCCGGCGGTGGTTTTCAGCGCAGGCCACAGCACCCCAGCCACGCCCAGCAGCAGCGCCAACTGGCTGGCCCCAGCCAACACCAGCGCCGGCAGCCCCAGCCAGCCCGAGCCCCAAAACCCCAGGCGCACCAACAACCACAGCGCCACCAGCACACGCAACTGGCGGCAGGTGCCGCAAGCTACGCCGGTAAATTCAGGCAAGGCCGTCAGTGCAAAACCAGCCACCCCGGCGATCGCAAAGCCCAGCACCAGCTCATGCGCGTGCCACACGGTTGCGCCCCCCGCCACCGCCGGGGTCGGCCAGCCCCAGGCCAGCACCCCACTCCACCACAGCAGCAGCCCCAAGGCGCAAACCAGGGCCAACAGGAAAAACGGGCGCATGGCACAAATCCACACGGGATGCTGGCTACGCAGGGGAGAGAGAGAAGAATTCATCATTTCAAAAGCAATAAGAAGAAGCGCTGCCTGAGCACAAGCATGCCCTTACCCATTCCAAGAGCACCAAGAAAAAGCGCAGCCTTTGAACAGGCATACCCCAAGCAATTCATATTTGCCGTGGCTGTTTGAGCGTAACGACGAAGGAGTGCAGCGAGTTCCACGGCACAAGCTGCGCAGCACGCTTTCTTTGCGTCCTTTCTTGCGCGCGCAAGAAAGGATGTCGCCTGCCGGGGCGAGACCCGGCCAGCAGAACCAAAAACAAAAAAGATAGCTGTTACCGCACGTATTCATTGAATTTAAGTAATAAAAATATCTAAAACCATTGTTTTATGAGCGCCACCAGCTATGATTTTTGTAGGAGCGGCTTCAGCCGCGATGGCCCGCACCGCTGCCAACGCTGATCGCGACTGAAGTCGCTCCTACAGGGACAGCCGTCTATTAACGCTAACAGCTATCAATTTAACGAGCATCCCCCACATCCTGCCACTGACCCAGGGGACTATCCGCCGCCTGCCCCACCCCCGGCAATTCAAACGCAGCGCGCACCTGCGGATGCTGCTGCAACTCAGCCGCACTGCGATAAACCACATCGTCACTACGCTGCAAGGCCGCACCCGGCGGCTGGTAATGCGCCACGATGCGCCCAGGGTTGGGGGCCATGACCAGCACGTCATCGGCCAGGCGCACGGCTTCCATCAAGTCATGGGTAATGAGCAGCACCGCCATGCCGCTGGCCGCTTGCTGCTGGAGCAGCAATTGGTGCAACTGGTAGCGCAGGCCCACGTCCAGCGCAGAAAACGGCTCGTCCATCAACAGCAGCGCAGGCTGCAGCACCAGGGCGCGCGCCAGGGCGACGCGGCTTTGCATGCCGCCGGACAGCTCTGCCGGGTATTGCGTCAGCGACAACTCAGGCAAGCCCAGCGCCAGCGCCAGGGTGCGGGCCTGGGCGTGGCGCTGGGCCTTGCCCACGCCCCGGGCCTTCAGCGCCAGGGCGATGTTGTCCAGCACCGCCATCCACGGCAGCAGGCGCGGCTGCTGGAACATGACGGCGGTGGGCGCAAAGGGCTGGGTGATGCGGCCCTCTTGCACGTCGATCAAGCCCGCGCACAGGTGGAGCAGCGTGGTTTTGCCGCAGCCAGACGGCCCCACCAGCGCCACGGTGCGCCCAGGCTGCACGCGCAAATCCACGCCTTCGAGCACCACCGTGGGGCCAAAGGCGTGGCGCAGGGCGCGTACTTCTAAAGCTTGGCCGGTCATCGCTGTGGTCATCGCAGCAGTCATAACAGCGGCGTTCATGCGCCGGCCTCCCGCCAGCGTTCCAGCTCACGTTTAATGGGTTCGAGCACGCCGTATTCCAAAATCAACAAAATGCCCACCACGGCGCAAATCCACGCCAGCGATGCACCCATGTCCAGGTGCGAGCGCGTCACAGCCAGGGCTGCGCCCACGCCGTCGCTGGTGGCCAGCAGTTTGGCCATGACGGCCACTTTCCAGGACGAGCCCAGTGCGGTAATCCACGCCGGGAACAAATAGGCCGCGACGTGGGGCAGGTACACGTCCAGCAGGCGCATGCGCCAGGGCAGTTGGTAGGCGCGGGCCATGTCTTTCAAGTGCAAATCCAGCGTGCGCGTGCCTTGCAAAGCGCCGATGAAGACCACCGGCAGGCAAGCCACAAACACGGTGAACACGGGCGTGCCGTCGCCTGCGCCAAACCACAGCATGGCCAGCACCAGCCAGGCAATGGGCGGCATGCCCAGCAGCAGCGTGACCCAGGGGCGGGACATCATGGCCGCCGTCATCGACAGGCCCGCCAGCATGCCTAAGCTGCTACCCACAGCCACCGCCAGCAGCAGCCCCGTCAAGGCGCGGCGGGCGGTAATCCACAGCTCTGGCCAGGCTTGGCCCGATTGCAGCAACTGCCCCAGGGTGGCAAAGGTGGTGCGCGGGTCAGGCAGGATGAGTTCGCCGTAATACGCCGCGCCCAGCTCCCACAGCGCCACAAAAAGTAAAAGGCTGGCGCCTGCGCCCCAGCCACTCCACAAATACGCGGGCATGCCGCGCAGCAAACGCCACAACACCCCCACTATGCGCCCCCGATCAGGCCCGCATCCGGCACCTTGCCGCCGAGCAAGCTGGTGTCCTGCGCGGCCAGTTGCTGGAAGAAAAATTGAATATCTGGCCAGGCGCTACGGACATCGACGGCATCCAGTTGGCTGTGCGGCAGTGCATCGGCCACGGCCTCGGGCGTGAGTAAATCGACGTACTGCGCCACCAGCTTGCCGCATTCCAAGGGGTTGGCACGGCACCACGCCACCGAGGCGGCATAGGCTTGCTGTACGGCGGCCAGCACCTCGGGGCGTTCACGCACCGCGCCTACGGCGGCAATACCGGCCTGGGGAATGCGCGGCGGGCGGTTGAATAAACGCCCCCATTCCTGTTGCAAATCCGCGCCCCGGTGCAGTTCCGGCGCGACGACGCTGACGGGGAAGGACTGGGTTTTACGCAGCGCCATGGATACGCCCGGCTCGACCAACAAGGCATGGCGCACGCGCCGGGTAATCAAGAGCTGCATGGCCTCCATAGGCGAGGGCACATAGCGCAACTGCATGTCGCGGCGGGCGTTGATGCCTTGCTTGGCAGTGAGCAGTTGCAGCATCAAATCGGGCATGTCACCGCGAAACGGCACGGCGATTTCCTCGCCTTTGAAGTCCGCCAGGGTTTTGCGCTCGCCATCGCGGGTGACGATCCACAGCGCCCCCCAGGTGGAGATATTGAGCAACTGCACCCCCGCGCCCCGGTTGTAGAGGTTGGCCGCCACGTTGCTGGGCATGGCCAAAATATCGGCCTTCTTACCAATGGCCATGACGCGCAGTTGGTCCGGGTCACGCCAGGGGGTGAACACGGTTTTGGCCGCCACACCGGCCAGCGCGTTGCTTTGCGCCATGTGGATGAGCGGTGCCGACACAATGGCCGGCGGGCCAGAGAGGGTGATTTGCGGCAGCTTGTCCCCGGCGGCCCACACACTGGACAACCCCAGGGGAGCCACGGGGGTCAGCACCGCGGCCCCGGCTTGCAGCCATTGGCGGCGGTTGAACAAAACAATCTCTGGCATAGACAACTATCCTTTATCAGAACTGGTAGTTCAGGCCCACCGACACGCTGCGCCCCAGGCCGGGCAAATAGCCCGGTTGGGCAGCAGTGGCTTGGTTGCGAATGGCAAAACTGCTGGCGTAGCGGCGGTCAGTCAGGTTCTCCGCCATCACATAAGCCTGCCACGGGCCCTGGTTCCACTGCAGTTTAAAGCCCAGCAGGGCGTAGCTATCTTGCGTGCTGCCCGCAGTGTTGGCATGGTCAATGGGGGTGTCCTTGGGCATCCAGCGCAGGTTGGGGCCTACGCGCCACGTGCCGCTGGGGGTGGCGATGCGCCACAGCACTTCGGCATTGATCAAGTGGCGCGGCACGCCGGCAATGCGGTTGCCGGCGTAGATACCGTCCTTGAAGCGGAAGTCGCTATAGGTCCACGAACCGCGCCAATCCAGCGCCCCCTGGCCCAAGGCAAAGCTGCCGCTGAGCCCGGCCTCCATCCCCTGGTGGCGGCTGCCGCCCGCGTAATTGGTGGTGCTGGCAGACAGGCCGTTGGCATCGGTCACGCTCATGATTTCGTCGGCCACCTGGCTGCGGTACACCGCCAGTTGCCAATGCGTGGCGCGGTTGCCATCGCCCCACTGGCCTTGGCCGCCCAGCTCCCAGGTGGTGGCGCGTTGGAGCTTGAGCTTGGTCAGGCTGCTTTTTGCCCCAGCGGGGTTGTTGGCCGGCGCATTCCCCGCGACGATTTCCCAGAACGTGGGCGCTTCCTGGCTGCGGCTGATGTTGGCCCACAGCCGGGTTTGGGGGGTGACCTGCCAGTTCAGCCCTAGCTTGGGCGTGGCAAATGTCCATTGCTGATCGAGCTGCTGGCCCCCGGCCTGGCGGCTGGCGGCATCGCGTTTTTGCTGGCTCCAGCCCAGTTGGCCCACCAGGCTCCACGCCGGGGCGAATTGCCAGTGGGCACCGATTTGGCCGTGCAGGTTCTCGGCTTTCAAGTCGTAGTCGCCAAAACGCTGCAAATCGCTGCCATTGGCGGGGCTGACGGCGCTCAGCGTGCGATCCATATTGCTGCGTGACCACGACAAGGCGCTGTGCCATTGCACGCTGCTGCCCACCTGCCCATCGGCGCGCCACTGCGCCCCGAAGGTTTGGCTATCGGTGCGGGTGCTGACGGCGGGGTCTTTGAACCAATCGTCCGTATCCTGCCAGTACACGCCCACTTCCTGGCGCAGGCGATCGCTCCCCCACGCAGTGCGGTTGGCCAGACGCAACTGCTGGGTTTCACGCCGGGGGTCGCGCTTGTAGATGTTGATCATCATGTCCTGCGGGGTGTTGCCATCGCCCATCACGCCCTTGGGGTCGCTATGCACGCGGTCTTTGGGCACCACGTTGGGGATTTCAAATTCCAGGTCGGTGTAGGACAGATAAGTGCGGTTTTCTACCCCACCGCTATGAAAACCTACGTTGGCGTGCAGCGCATCGCGCCGAGATGCGCTGTGGTGGCGGTAGCCATCAAAACGGTCGCTGCTGACACTGACACGGCCATCCCACTGCTGGCCCACCAGGCCAAACGCCCCTTGCAGTGCCTTGCGGCCAAAGCTGCCCAGCTCGGCCCGCACCACGCCTTTTTGGTCTGCGCCAGTGAGCGACTGGAAATCCAGCTCCCCACCCAAGGTCGTAGCGCTGGGCGTGAGCGTATTGGCCCCCCGGCGCACACTGACCAAGGCGGCATTGCGCGGCTCCAGCGTGCCGATGACGAAAGAGCCGTCCGCCTCATTGAGCGGCAAGCCATCTTGCAGCAGCACCACGCCCCGGTTCACCGGATTGCTTTGGATGCCGGAACCCCGAATCGACAGGCGCGGCTGGTCGGTAGCGCCAAAAAAGTCCTGCAGCACGATGCCGGGCTGGTAGTCCATCGCATCGCGCAAAGTGGCCAGCCGCGCCTCTTGCTGCGGCTGGGCCAGGTTGCTGCCGCCGGGCAGCTTGTCCAGGCGTTTGCGCTCCGCAGCCACAGAAGGCGACAGCGGTGCGCCCGAGCCTTGGTCGGCCTGTACCGTCACCGTGGGCAATTGGGCCGTCGCCATTTCAGCCCACGCTGGCACCCAAGCCAGCGCACAAGCGGCTGCCAAGGGCAGCAGGCGCAAAGAAGAAGCAGGAGAAAAAACAGAGGACGGGGAGTGGGATGGACGGGCAGCGGCAGGCATAGAAAAACCAAAGAGAAGATGGACGAAATTTGTATCAATTATGAACAAACTACACTAAATGAGATTGATTCGCGTCAATATTTCTTGGTTTTTCTGGGTGGAAACCCTAAAATAATGGGGTAATTCCGCTTTACGACCATTGGTTTTAACCACGAGGTGCAAGCTTATTTACGCACCACAAACCCCTCCCACCCCCGCTCCAACAGCGCCAAATCGCCCTCTGCCCAGCGCCAGCCGGGTGGGGCATCGGGGGTGCGGCAGGCTTGTACGGCCCAGTGGCGCACGCCCAGGGTTTGTAGCTGCTGGCCCAGGGCCAGTAAGTCGGTAAAGGGATAGAGGCCAGGGTGCCAGGTGGTGCGGCACTCAAACGCTACGCCGCTGGCCAGCAAGGCGGCCAAGCCGGCAAAGGCTTTGGCACCGCTGCCGGGAGTGGCGGTGATGCGGGGGTAGTCGGCCTCTAGCGCCTTAATGTCCAGGCCGACCCAATCTAATAGCGGCAGGGCGGCGGCCAGGCGTTCGGGGTACATGCCGCCGGTGTGCAGGCCGGTGGCAAAGCCCAGTGCGCGCACCTGCTGCAGCGCTGCCAGCAGGCCGGGTTGCAGCAGGGGCTCGCCCCCGGAGAAGACGACCGCGTCCAGCAGCCCCTGGCGCTGGCGCAAAAAGACCAGTACCTCGTCCCACTGCAGGGCGGCGGGCGCGGTGGGGTCGAGCAGGTCGGGGTTGTGGCAATAGCCGCAGCGCCAGGGGCAGCCTTGGCAGAAGACGACGGCGGCCAGTTGGCCGGGGAAGTCGATGGTGGTCATGCGCGTCAGGCCGCTGACGCGCAGGCTGGGGGGGTGAAGGTGGATGCGTTGGCCCATGGTGCAAAGCTGCACCCCGGGTGCGCTGGGCTAGCCCGGGGTGCTTGACGTGGTTGGCTTACTTTTCAGCGAAGAACTGGCGTTCGTTGTGCTCGCCTTGCTTGCCGATGTTGAAGCTGGCCACCGGGCGGTGGTAGCCCATGACGCGGGTCCAGACTTCGCAAGGCTGGCGCTCGGCATCGGTCAGTTGGATGGCGGCGGCGTTCAATGCCTGTGCTTCAGTGCGGGTGGTGGTGTTCATGGGAGAGGTTCCTTTCAAAATTAAGAGCTGGTTGCGCTCATAAACAAACGTTTTTAGGTATGAAAGCATCTGAAAATCAATGAATACCAGCGCTAACAGCTAGTATTTTGATAACAGATGCAGGTGTTACGCCGCTTGGAGTTGCAGGCGGCGGCGTTTTTCTGCTAGGCGCTCTTCGTCGCACTGGGGGCAGAAAGGGTGTTCCCCGGCCAGGTAGCCGTGGGTGGGGCAAATGGAAAACGTGGGCGTGACGGTGATGTAGGGCAGGCGAAAGCGGGTGAGCGCACGCTTGACCAACTGGCCGCAGGCGGCGCCGCTGCTGATGCGCTCCCCCATATACAAGTGCAGCACGGTGCCGCCGGTGTATTTGGTTTGCAGCGCTTCCTGGCGTTGCAGAGCTTCAAACGGGTTGTCGGTAAAGCCCACGGGCAATTGCGAGCTGTTGGTGTAGTAGGGCTGCTCAGGCGTGCCGGCTTGGAGGATGGCGGGCCAGCGCTTTTTGTCCTCTTTGGCAAAGCGGTAGGTGGTGCCTTCTGCCGGGGTGGCCTCCAGGTTGAAGAGGTGGCCGGTTTCTTCCTGAAAAGCGACGATGCGCGCGCGCACATGGTCCAAAAACCGCAGGGCAAAGGCGTGGCCCCAGTCGCTGGTCAGGTCGTGCGCGTCGTGGGTGAAGTTGCGAATCATCTCGTTGATGCCATTGACCCCCAGGGTCGAGAAGTGGTTGCGCAGCGTGCCCAGGTAGCGCTTGGTGTAGGGGAACAGCCCCTCGTCCATCAGTTGCTGGATGACTTGGCGTTTGACTTCCAGGCTGTCTTTGCCCAGGGTGAGCAGGTGATCGAGCGCCTCAAACAGCGCCGCTTCATCGCCCGCGTGCAGATAGCCCAGGCGGGCGCAGTTGACGGTGACGACGCCGACGCTGCCCGTTTGCTCGGCGCTACCGAACAGGCCATTGCCGCGCTTTAAAAGTTCGCGCAAGTCCAACTGCAGGCGGCAGCACATGGAGCGCACCATGTGCGGCTCCAGCTCCGAGTTCACAAAGTTCTGGAAATACGGCAAGCCGTACTTGGCCGTCATGTCAAACAGCAGTTGGGCGTTGGGGCTTTCCCACGGAAAGTCCTTGGTAATGTTGTACGTGGGGATCGGGAAGGTGAACACCCGGCCCTTGGCGTCGCCCGTGGTCATCACGTCGATATAGGCGCGGTTGATCATGTCCATCTCGGCCTGCAGCTCGCCGTAGCAAAAGGGCATTTCCTGGCCGCCAATCACCGGCACCTGTTCGCGCAGGTCTTCGGGGCAGGTCCAGTCGAACGTCAGGTTGGTAAACGGCGTTTGCGTGCCCCAGCGCGAGGGCACGTTCAGGTTGTAGATCAGCTCCTGGATGCACTGGCGCACGGCGGGGTAGTCCATCGCGTCTTTGCGGATGAAGGGGGCCATATAGGTGTCAAACGAGGAAAACGCCTGCGCCCCGGCCCATTCGTTTTGCAGCGTACCCAGGAAGTTCACGATTTGCCCGACGGCAGAGCTCATGTGCTTGGGCGCACTGGCCTCCACCTTGCCGGGCACGCCGTTGAGCCCCTCATGCAGCAGCGTGCGCAGCGACCAACCGGCGCAGTAGCCGCTCAACATATCCAAGTCATGGATATGGATGTCGCCCGCGCGGTGCGCCTGGCCGATTTCCGGGCTGTAGATGTGCGAGAGCCAATAGTTGGCCGTAACTTTGCCCGCTACGTTCAGGATCAACCCGCCCAGGGAATAGCCCTGGTTGGCGTTGGCGTTGACGCGCCAGTCCGCGCGGGTCAGGTACTCGTTGATCGAGCGGGTGACGTCCACCTGCACGGGGGCGCTATCGAGGGCATCACGGGTGTTAGGGGCTGGTTCAGCCATGCGGGTCATACATACTCCAAGACAGGTAAAACACTAGATGTAGCGTTTATCGTAGTTTGAAAACACTAGATATAGTTTTGCACCAGATCAAAGAATCGACCCAATCCAGCATCGGCAGTGCTGGTATTGATGGCCCCTGCGGGGCTGAAAACGGCTTCAAAAAGGCCGAAGGCGCACACGGCTAAGGCGCTGTTTTTGCTGAAAACTTGATTAAATTTCTCAACAACATCCGGGCAAAATTTGACAAAGATCAGGACTGCATGTTGGTAAAAAAACTACAGTCCTGGGCATTTTTCATCTTGCGCCTGTTGCCCATGTCTGCTTCTTCCAGCCCTAGCCCCACCCTTGCTACTACGCCAGCGCCAGCCCCGGAACTGGTGTGCCCGGCAGGCAGCCTGCCTGCCTTGAAAGCCGCCATCGACGGCGGTGCCGACTGCGTATACCTGGGCCTGCGCGATGCCACCAACGCCCGCAACTTTGCCGGCCTGAACTTTGACGAAAAAGCCATTCAAGAAGGCATTGCCTACGCCCACAACCGGGGGCGCAAGGTGCTGATGGCGCTCAACACCTACCCGCAGGCCAGCAACCCCGCGCCCTGGCGCTCGGCGCTGGACCGCGCTGCCGCCTGGGGGATTAACGCCGTCATCCTGGCCGACCCAGGGCTGATGCGCTACGCCACCGACAAGCACCCGCAACTGCGCCTGCACCTGTCGGTACAGGGCTCGGCCACCAACCACGACGCCATCAACCTGTACCAGCAGCAGTTCAACATCCAACGCGCGGTGCTGCCGCGTGTGCTGTCGCTGGAGCAGGTCAAGCAGGTCACCAACCGCACCAGCGTGGAAATTGAGGTGTTTGGCTTTGGGAGCCTGTGCGTCATGGTGGAGGGGCGCTGCGCCCTGTCGTCCTACGCCACGGGGGAATCACCCAACACGCACGGCGTGTGCTCGCCCGCCAAATTTGTGCGCTGGAAAGATACGGACAGCGGCGTGGAATCGCGCCTGAACGGCGTGCTGATCGACAAATACGGCCACGGCGAAAACGCTGGCTACCCCACGCTGTGCAAAGGCCGCTTTGACGTAGGCGAGGAGAGCAACTACTACGCCCTGGAAGAGCCCACGAGCCTGAACACCCTGGAGCTGCTGCCCCAACTGGTGAAGATGGGCGTGCGCGCCTTCAAGATTGAAGGCCGCCAGCGCAGCCCCGCCTACGTGGCGCAAGTGACCAAGGTCTGGCGCGAAGCGATTGACCACTGCATGGCCCAAGGCCACCTCTACGCCCCAAAAACCGCGTGGATGGCCAGCCTGGACCAAGTGGCCGAAGGCCAGCAGCACACCCTGGGGGCCTACCACCGTCCGTGGAAGTAAAACCCACAGCCCCCATTGCCCAGCCGAAATACCCCAGAAGATAAAACCATAGCTACTAGCGCTTACCACACAAGGGCTAGAGCCCTATTTAATTGAAATTTTCAACATGATGAAGTTAGCCCTAGGCCCGGTGCAGTACTACTGGCACCGCGACACGATGTTCGAGTTCTACCAAGCCATGGCCGAAACGCCGGTGGATATGGTGTACCTGGGCGAGGTGGTGTGCTCGCGCCGCCACGAGCTGCGCCACAGCGACTGGCTCGATATTGCCCGCATGCTGCGCGATGCCGGCAAGGAAGTGATCCTCTCCACCATGGTGCTGCTGGAATCGACCAGCGACGTGGTGGACATGCACAAAATCGTGCGCGAAGAAGAGTTCTTGATTGAAGCGGGCGACATGGGCGCGGTACACAACCTGGCGGGTAAGCGCCCGTTCGTGGCCGGGGCGCAGCTTAACCTGTTCAACCAAGACGCCCTGGCCTGGATGGCCAGCCTGGGTGCCAAGCGCTGGGTCATGCCGCTGGAGATGCGCGCCAGCGACCTGGCCGTGCTGCAAGAGGGCCGCCCCGCTGGGCTGGAGACGGAAGTCTTTGCCTATGGCCGCATGCCGCTGGCGTTTTCGGCGCGGTGCTTTACCGCCCGCCACTACAACCTGCCCAAGGACGATTGCGGCTTTCGCTGCATTGAGCACGCCGACGGCCAACTGCTCAAAAGCCGCGAGGGCGAGCCTTTCCTGACCATTAACGGCATCCAAACCCAATCGGCCAAGGTACACAACCTGATTGCCGACCTGCCGCAACTGGACAGCCTGGGCGTGGACATCCTGCGCCTGTCGCCCCAATCGCAGCACATGGCCGACATCATTGCCGCCTTCGACGCTGCCCGCCAAACCAACACCCCCCAGCCCGATGCCGTCGCCGCCATGCGCCCGTTTATGCCTGCCGACTCCTGTAACGGCTACTGGCATGGCCGCCCTGGCATGGATTTGGTGGAGCCCGTGGCCGCTTTGGCTTGAGACTTTCACCTGACACCTGCGCCGTACCCGATTTTTCTGAGGAGTTGCCATGACCGCTTCCCCCCCCGCCCCCTTCACCCTGCCCGCCCCCGTTGGCGCAGCGCTGGCGCGCCTGCCGGCCTACCCTGGCTCCATGCTGCTGGTAGCGGCCATCAACTTTGCCCTGCCGAAGCAGCTGCCCGACGATGTGAAAGCCATCCTGCACAGCAAGCGCATCAGCATCCGCGTGCGCGATGCGCGGCTGGGCTTTGACTTCAGTTGGAACGGCCAGCGCTTTGCGCCCAGCCAGCCCTACACGGAAGCCGACCTGACCATCCGCGCCAATGCGCAAGACTTCATGCTGCTGGCCCAGCGCCGCCAAGACCCCGATACGCTGTTCTTCAACCGTCGCTTGGTCATGGAAGGCGACACGGAATTGGGCCTGGTGGTAAAAAACGCCCTCGACGCGCTGGAGCTGCCGGTGCTGGACCCCAGCCACTGGCACCCGCGTGCCGTGCTGGCGCGTAAAGCCCCGCACCTGGCCCGCCAGTTGCCGCCCCTGCCCCCCCTTGCTAGCCTGCCCGGTTTATCTACCCTGTTTGGAAGCCGCCCATGACCGATACCACCGCCCCCACCGATGATGCCCAGCTGCCGCTGGTGTATTCCTGCTCCGGCTGCTCCAGCGCCGCCCAACTGGCCAACCACGTCGCCGTACGCATGGACCGCCAAGGTGTTGCTGAAATGTCGTGCATTGCAGGGGTGGGGGGGGATGTACCCAAGCTGGTCAAACTGGCCACGTCAGGCCGCCCCATCATTGCGCTGGACGGCTGCCCGCTGGAATGCGTGCGCAACTCTCTGGCGCGCCACCGCGTCACGCCTGCACGCCACTACCAGTTGCACAAATACGGCGTGAAAAAACGCAACCACCAGGACTTCGACCCCGAACAAGCCGCCGCCGTGCTGGAGCACATCCAGGACGACCTGCAAGCGCACCCGCTGACCGCAGCCGACGCGCTCCATGCCTGAGCACCCCGCTATGCCTGCCGCCACGCAACCAGCGGCTGCGCCGCAGCGCATCATCGTCGGCATCTCCGGGGCCAGCGGCGCGGTGTATGGCGTGCAACTGCTACAAGCGCTGAAAAACCAGCCCGGCATCGAAACCCACGCGGTCATTTCTGATGCCGGTTGGCTCAACATCACCCACGAGCTGGGGCTGGAGCGCCAGCACGGGGCCACCTTGGCCGACGTGGTGCACAGCATCGACAGCATTGGCGCCAGCATCGCCAGCGGCTCGTTTCGCGCCAGCGCCATGGTGGTGGCCCCCTGCTCCATGCGCACGCTGGCGGCCATTGCCCACGGCCTGGCCGACAACCTGCTCACCCGCGCGGCGGACGTCATGCTCAAGGAACGCCGCCGCCTGATTTTGCTCACCCGCGAAACACCGCTGCACCTGGTCCACCTGCGCAATATGACCACGGTGACGGAAATGGGCGCGATCTGTTGCCCGCCCGTGCCCGCCTTCTACCAAAAGCCGCAAACCGTGCAAGACATCGTCCAGCACAGCGTCGCCCGCGTACTGGACTTGCTGGGGCTGGAGCAAACCCTGGCCCCGGCGTGGGCGGGCTTACATAAAGATAGCTACTAGCGCTTTACTCACCAGCGTTTCAACCACTTTTCTTATAAAAAATGCACTACCGCGATTTGCGTGACTTCATGGCGCAGTTGGAAGGCCAAGGGCTGCTGCGCCGCATCAGCGCCCCCGTCTCGCCCCATTTGGAGATGACGGCCCTGGCCGACCGGGTGCTGCGTGCCGGGGGCCCGGCGCTGCTGTTCGAGCAGCCCAGCGGCCACCAGATGCCGGTGCTGGCTAATCTGTTTGGCACGCCGGAGCGCGTAGCCCTGGGGCTGGGCGTAAAAACCCTGGCGGAGATTCGCGCCTTTGGCGAGGTGCTGGCCCAGCTCAAGGAGCCCGAGCCACCACGCGGCATGCAGGAGCTGTGGGACAAACGCAGCCTGCTCAAAACCCTGTGGAGCATGGCCCCCAGCGTGGTGCGCCGCCCGCCCTGCCAGGACATCGTGACCGATGGCGATGCGGTCGATTTAAGCCAACTGCCCATCCAATACTGCTGGCCCGGCGACGTGGCCCCGCTGATTACCTGGGGGCTGACCATCACACGCGGCCCGCACAAAAAGCGGCAAAACCTGGGCATTTACCGCCAGCAGGTCATCAGCAAGAACCAGGTCATCATGCGCTGGCTGGCGCACCGGGGCGGCGCTTTGGATTTTGCCGAGCACGGCAAGCTCCACCCCGGTCAGCCCTACCCGGTGGCCGTGGCTATTGGGGCCGACCCGGCGACGATTTTGGGGGCCGTCACCCCCGTGCCCGATACCCTGTCGGAATACCAATTTGCCGGCCTGCTGCGCGGTGCCCGCACCGAGCTGGCCCAGGCCATGACGGTACCGCTGCAGGTACCCGCCAGCGCGGAAATCGTGCTGGAAGGCCATATCCACCCCGATGCCAACCACCCCAGCGGCTACCAGCACGCGCTGGAAGGCCCGTATGGCGACCACACCGGCTATTACAACGAGTGTGCGGAGTTTCCCGTCTTTACCGTAGAGCGCATCACCCAGCGCCAGGACGCCATCTACCACAGCACCTACACCGGTAAACCGCCGGATGAACCAGCCATGCTGGGCCTGGCACTGAACGAATTGTTCGTGCCGCTGTTGCAACGCGCCTTCCCGGAAATCATCGACTTTTACCTACCGCCCGAGGCCTGCAGTTACCGCATGGCCGTGGTGCGCATGAAAAAAGCCTACGCCGGCCACGCCAAGCGCGTGATGATGGGGGTGTGGAGCCACCTGCGCCAGTTCCTGTACACCAAGTTCGTGGTGGTAGTGGATGAAGACATCGACGTGCGCGACTGGAAAGAAGTCATCTGGGCCATGACCACCCGCATGGACCCGGTGCGCGACACCATGCTGCTGGAGCACACGCCGATTGATTACCTGGACTTTGCCTCGCCCGTCAGCGGCCTGGGCGGCAAGATGGGGCTGGATGCCACCAACAAATGGCCCGGCGAAACCCAACGCGAATGGGGCCGAGTGATGACCATGGATGCCGAGGTGACGCAGAAAATGACCCAACTGGCCGAGCAGCTAGGACTATAAAAAACAAAGCTGCTTGCGCTGATAGAACAAAGGATTCAGATAGAAAAATATCTGAATCCCTTTATTCATCAGCGGTAGCAGCTATAAAAACTAAGTAGTCTAGGGTTTAAAAAGTCTCCCAATCGTCTTCGGCACCTACTGTGGCGGCGCTCTTGGGGCTGGCTGGCTTGGGCGCTGCCAGCTTGGTGGGCGCTGCGGACTGGGGATTTTTGGCGATGCTTGGGGCGGCTTGCTTGGCAGGTTTGCCAGGTTTGGCCGGCGCAGCTACCGCCGGGCGGGAAGCTGCACGGGGTGCGGGCGTGGCTGACCTGACGGGTGGCGCTGCATCTTGCCCATGCAGGTGAAAGGCCGATACGGCATGCACCAAATCTGCCGATTGGCTGCGCAGGCTGGCGGCAGCAGCGGCCATTTCTTCGACCAAGGCAGCGTTTTGCTGGGTGGCGTGGTCCATTTGCGTGACGGCTTCACCCACTTGGCTGACGCCAGAGCTTTGCTCACGCGTGGCGGCGCTGATTTCGCCCATCAAGTCCGTGACGCGGCCAATGGCGGTGACCACCTCCTGCATGGTGCTGCCTGCTTCGTCCACCTGCTGGGAGCCCTGGGCCACACGCTGCACGCTGTCGGTGATGAGCTGTTTGATCTCCTTGGCCGCCTCGGCGCTGCGCCCGGCCAGGCTGCGCACTTCGCTAGCGACCACGGCAAAACCGCGGCCTTGTTCACCAGCGCGGGCGGCTTCCACGGCAGCGTTGAGCGCCAGGATGTTGGTCTGGAAGGCGATGCCATCAATCACGCCAATGATGTCGGCAATCTTATTGCTGGCCTCATGGATGCCGCGCATGCTGGTAACGGCCTGCTCCACTACCGCACCGCCTTGGGCGGCCACGCTGCTGGCCTGCTGGGCCAGTTGGTTGGCCTGCGCGGCGTTATCGGCGTTATGGCGCACGGTGGCGCCCAGCTCTTCCATGGACGCGGCGGTTTGCTGCAGGGCGCTGGCCTGGCTTTCGGTGCGGGCGCTTAAATCCTGGTTGCCCTGGGCAATTTCGGCGCTGGCATTGGCCACCGACTCGCTACCCTGGCGCACGCGGGCCACCAGGGTGGCCAGAGCATCGCGCATATGGCCCATGCTGGCCATCAAGCTGGTGGTGTCGCCCGGGCGCACGACGACCTGCACGTCCAAATCGCCCTTGGCAATGGACTGGGCAATATCGGCTGCCGCATCCGGCTCACCCCCCAGGGCGCGGGTCAGGGAATGGGTCAGCCGCCAAGCGACAAAACAACCCACCAAACTGGCCAGGGCAGCGACCACCACCATCAGCCAAGTGGCGGTTTCGGCATCGTGCTCCACGGCCTGCGCCAAGCTGCGCATATTGGTTTGCTGAAAAGCAATGGCAGCATCAATCGCGGCCAGATACGTCGTTAAAGACGGGCGAGCTTCCTCGCGCAAGACACGGCGGGCCTGGTCTTGCTCCCCGGCAGCGGCAAATTGCAGAATTTTGTCGATGATGGCTTCATAGCGCTCGCGCTCTTGCTGCACGGCTTGCAAGGTGCGCTGCCCTTCTGGCAGGCGAACGCGCCCCTGCAGCGCTTGCAGCAGCGCGTTATTGCTGGTGCGGGCATCCAGCACACGCTGGCGCTCAGCAGCGCGGTCTTCTTCGACGATAGAGAGCAGGATATTGCGCACCGCAATGGCCTGCACGTTCATGCCAACGGCAATCTGGTTGAAGTCATTGACCTTGGCCATGCGGTCTTGCACCAGCACGTCGGTGTCATTCTTGATAGCGTGCAGCCGCACCGCGCCGATGCTGGCAATCACCACCCCAGCAACAATCACCCATGCAAACCCCCAGGCCAGACGCGCGCCGACTGTCATGTGTTTTCCAGGCATAGCCGCTCCTCTCTTCTCGGTAAAAAGTGGGCTTTCATGCGCATACCGCGCCGAAGCCCAAGCTATGGTGGAGAGGGTGCACCGCCCCGTCTACGGGAGAAACACGGGGTAAATATTTTTTAAAAACAAAATCTTATGCAAAAAACAATATATATTTATTTTTATTGTTCAAGCACATCGACACCGCTGGGCGCGTGAAATTCAAACGTTGCTGCAGGCAGGCGCGGCGCAAGCTGCAAATCCTGAAAACGCAGGACTGAACGCTGGCCAAAGCTGTCGTCAATTTCCAGCGCGGCCAGGGCATCGGCGGCAAAGCCAATGCGCAGGGCCTGGATTTGGGCGTCCTGGCTTTTCGGGTGGGCCTGCACCCAAGCAAGCCCTTCAGCATCCGGCAGGTTGGTGAAGTTGAAGTCCCGCTCCAGCGCGCGCATGTCCTGCACGCTGGTCAACAGCGCTGCGGGCGTACCGGCCAGGGCATCGGCCTGGGGGCGGCGGGTGACTTGCGCCAAATCTTCGTCGTACAGCCACAGGCTTTTGCCGTCGGCCACGATGGTCTGGGCAAAAGGCTGGGTGTAGACGAACTTGAACTGCCCAGGCCGCTGAAAGCTAAAGCTGCCGCTGCTGGTCTGCACACGGGCGGGCTGCCCCTCCTTGGTGGGGCTGGTCACGGTCTGGGTAAATTGCGCCGTCCCCGCCTTGGCGGTGCGCACAAAGGTCTGCAGGCTGGCCAGCCCATCAGCCCAGCTGCTGGCGGCAGCGGCCACGCACAGCGCAGCGAGAATGATTTTTTTCATAGCACAAGCTTTCTTTATTCCGGGCGGGCCGGTACCAGCACTTCGCGCTTGCCGCTGGCCGTCAAGGCGCTGACCAAGCCGGCTTTTTCCATCTGTTCGAGCAAATTGGCCGAGCGGTTATAGCCCACGCCCAATTTGCGCTGCACGTAGGAGATGCTGGCCTTGCGGTCTTGCAGCACGATTTGCACCGCCTGGTCGTACATGGGGTCTTGCTCGCCGCTGGCGGGGCCTGTGCCTATGTCTAGGCCACCGGCCTCGTCGCTGTTGGCGGTATCGAGCACTCCGTCCACGTAGTCCGGCGCACCCTGGGTTTTCAAATACGCCACAACGCGCAGCACCTCGTCGTCGCTGACAAAGGCGCCATGCACCCGCACTGGCACGCTGGTGCCGCTGGGCATATAGAGCATGTCGCCCATGCCCAGCAGGCTCTCGGCACCCATTTGGTCGAGCACCGTACGGCTATCAATCTTGCTGCTGACCTGAAATGCAATGCGCGTGGGGATGTTGGCCTTGATGAGCCCGGTAATCACGTCCACGCTGGGGCGCTGGGTGGCCAAAATCAAATGGATGCCCGCCGCCCGCGCCTTTTGCGCCAGGCGGGCAATCAGCTCTTCAATTTTCTTGCCCACCACCATCATCAGGTCGGCCAGCTCGTCGATGACGATGACGATATGCGGCAGGCGCTCCAGCGGCTCGGGGCTCTCGGGCGTCAGGCTAAAGGGGTTGCCGATGATTTCACCGCGCACCTTGGCCTCGTCCATCTTGGCGTTAAAACCGGCCAGATTGCGCACACTCATTTTGCTCATGAGTTTGTAGCGCCGCTCCATCTCGGCCACACACCAGTTCAGGCCATTGGCCGCCTGCTTCATGTCGGTGACCACCGGGGCCAGCAGGTGCGGAATGCCTTCGTAGACCGACATTTCCAGCATCTTGGGGTCGATCATCAACAGGCGTACGTCCTTGGCCTCGGCCTTGTAGAGGATGGACAAAATCATGGCGTTGATACCCACCGACTTGCCCGAACCCGTTGTACCCGCCACCAGCACGTGCGGCATTTTGGCCAGGTCAGCCACCACCGGCAGCCCCTCAATATCCTTGCCCAGGCCCATGGTCAGCAGGCTTTTGGCCTGGTGGTAGACCTGCGAGCCCAACACCTCAGAGAGGCGAATGGTTTGCCTGCGCACGTTGGGCAGCTCCAGCGCCATCGTCGTTTTGCCGGGAATGGTCTCAATCACGCGAATGGACACCAGGCTGAGGCTGCGGGCCAGGTCCTTGGCCAGGTTGACCACCTGCGACCCCTTGACGCCCACGGCAGGTTCAATTTCGTAGCGCGTGACCACCGGGCCGGGGGTGGCCTGCACCACCACCACATCCACACCAAAATCACCCAGCTTTTTCTCAATCAGGCGGCTGGTCATCTCCAGCGTATCGGCAGAGACGGCTTCTCTCTGTGTGGGCGCAGCATCCAGCAAATCGACCTGCGGCAGGCCTGCGGCATGCGCGGCGTGCTCTTCTTTAAAGAGCGGTTGCTGGCGCTCTTGCAGCACCCGCTCGCTGGGGGCTTGCGCGGGCGGCGGCTGCACCATGACGACTTTCTCATGCGGGGCCGCAGCGCCATCGTGCTCAGCAGCATGCGCCCGCTGGCGGGCCGCCTGCTTGCCCTGGGCGGCATCGCGCACCCGTTCACGCCGGGCCTGCCAGATTTGCCACACACCATCCAGCCGCGCGCCCAGCCCCTGGGCGACCTGCCCCCAGGAAAAGCAAAACACCCAGCCCACGGCCAGCACCAGCACCACAATGCCCGCCACGCCTGAGCCGGTAAACCCCAGCCAGCGCACGCCGCCCACCCCCAACATATAGCCCAACACCCCACCGGCATGGCCGGGCAAGGCGGGCTCCAGGCGGTACAGGCGGCTCCACTCCAGGGCGCAACTGGCCCCGAGCAATGCCAGCAACCCCAGCCAAAACCGCAGGCGCTGCGCGAAAGTGGGCACAAACATACCGCGCCCCACTACCCAGCGCCAGGCCGAGCGCAACCAGACAAAACCGGCGGCCAGCCACAGCCACCAGACGGAAAAGCCCAGGCCAAAATACGCCATGTCAGAGAGCAGCGCCCCCAGCCGCCCGACCCAGTTGTGCAGAAGCACGGTGTCAGAAGCGCCCGACGTTGACCACGCCGGATCCAGCAAGGAATGGCTGACCATGGCCGCCAGGCCAAACATCAGCCCCAGCGCCCCGACCAGCAGGCACATTTCATGACCAAACCGCGCCAGCCCCAGCCGCGCGGCAGCGGCCTGCACGCGCGAAGCGGGCTCGGCACCAGAAGAACGAGAGTAATCTTTCATACGAGGGCGCAAGCTTACCTTAGGCAGCCCCAGCCACTGACCTGCCTGCCAGCAGCTTTGCAAACACTTGCACGCCCAGCAGAAGGGCGAAGCTTTCTACAATGGGTAATTGTCACCGCCAGGCAGCGCGGCTTACCCTCTGCGCCGGTTTCTCCCACCCACTTTTTGCACGGACGTTTATTTTTATGAGCACACCCCAACACGCCAAAGTCTTAATCCTCGGCTCCGGCCCCGCTGGCTACACCGCCGCCATCTACGCCGCCCGTGCCAATTTGAACCCCGTGCTCATCACCGGCATGGCCCAGGGCGGGCAACTGACCACCACCACCGAAGTGGATAACTGGCCCGCCGACGTCAACGGCGTGCAAGGCCCGGAGCTGATGCAACGCTTTTTAGAGCACGCCCAGCGCTTTGAAGCACACATTGTGTTTGACCACATCAACCAGGTCGATTTCTCCCAACGCCCCTTTACTCTGACCGGCGACAGCGGCACCTACACCTGCGACAGCCTCATCATCGCCACCGGCGCATCGGCCAAATACCTGGGCCTGCCCTCTGAAGAGGAATACATGGGCCGAGGTGTTTCCGGCTGCGCCACCTGCGACGGCTTTTTCTACCGCGACCAGCCCGTGTGCGTGGTCGGCGGCGGCAACACCGCCGTGGAAGAGGCGCTGTACCTGTCGAACATCGCCAGCACCGTCACCCTCATCCACCGCCGCGACAAATTCACGGCGGAACCTATCTTGGTCGATAAGCTCATGGCCAAGGTCAAGGAAGGCAAGATCATCCTGAAAACCCACTTCACCCTGCAGGAAGTGCTGGGCGAGGCCAGCGGCGTCACCGGCATCCGCATCCAAAGCACGCAAGACGGCCACACCGAAGACATTGCCCTGCAAGGCTGCTTCATCGCCATCGGCCACGCCCCCAATACCGACATCTTCACCGGCCAGTTGACCATGGAAGGCGGCTACATCGTCACCCAAGGCGGCCACAAAGGCTTTGCCACCCAAACCAGCGTACCCGGCATCTTTGCCGCCGGTGACGTGCAAGACAACCAATACCGCCAAGCCATCACCAGCGCCGGCACCGGCTGCATGGCAGCGCTGGATGCCCAGCGGTTTTTGGAGCAGCAGGAGTAAAGCCGACTACACCTGAAAACGTGTTCAATGTCTTGTTCCGCCGTCATTCCCGCGCAGGCGCACTACTGTCCGGAGAAATCTTCAAGTAAACAAATCAGGCTGAATCATTGATCTGGCTTGCGCGTTTTCCCGCCTTCGCCTCTCTACCTCTTCATCGTTTCTGGGCCGCTGGAACAAGCCCGCACGTAGTGCATTGAAGACCCGTAGCAGCGAAGTGCCGCCAGACTGCGCTTGGCAATACAGCGCTACGAGCAGGTAGGCAATCAGCGCACACAGCAGTTGAATGCGCACGGCATTGCGGCTGCGGCCATAGAAGGCTTTGAGCCGGAGGTTCTGCTTGATCCATTTGAAGAACAGCTCAATGTTCCAGCGTGCTTTGTAGCAGGCGGCAATCTCTGCGCCAGAGCGATTCATATCATTGGTGACCAGTACCAGATCGCTGTCGTGGTCTGGGCGATGCACACGCACACGGCGCAGGGGCTTGATGTATTGGTTACGCCGTTTGCCACCGGGTGTGCGGTTGCTGAAGGCAATCAACTCATCGGCCAGGATGTGCTGCTGATCGGCTGCGGCCACGTCTTTTTGCTCCAGCACCTTCACTGCCGCATTGGACTTCAGGCGTGTGACGAACAGTGCCTGTTTGCTCTCGAACGTCGACCACCAGTTGTAGTCGCAATACCCTTTGTCAAACACGTAGGTTGCGCCCGCTTGCAACTGTATTCCAACAGCCTGAGTGACATCATTGACGTTGGCCTGTGTGATCTCTTGCACCACAGGGGTCGCACTGCCTTGGTTGAAAACCACATGCAGCTTCAATCCCTGGGTATTGCGCGTGCTGTGCTCTTTGGCCCAGTCAAAGCCCCGGCCTTTGAGCGTCAGGCTGGTGGAATCGAGCAGCAACAGGCCTTCACGCACTTGCCGCCGGATCTTTCTGTGAGCGGCACTCATCAATTCACCGACCAGTTCCTCGAACACTTGTGGCTTGCGCTTGGCGCAGGCATCAGCCAGGGTCGTGCGGCGCACTGGCCCGGTGCCCAAGTGGTAGTGATGGCGGGCATGGAGGTTGTAGCCCGTCTCAAGCTCACGCAGCGAGCGACTACCGCTGAGCTGCCCATAGACCTGTGCGATCAGCAGTGACCAGGTGTCAAAGCCTTTGGTGTAGCGGTCTGTCTTGTACTTGTCGGCCAGGCGCTGCACATGGGCACGAGGCAGGTTCTTCAATAGTTGCTCAAATCGGCTTATGCTGAACATGTTGCGGTGTTTGGGTGATTGAGTTGGCGCTCAGGGGTTTAACCCCTAATCCCAAGCACCGCAACGCTTTTTTGAGATTCCTCGAAATTTTCTCCGGACAGTAGTGCGCGCAGGCGGGAATCCAGCAGCGGCCTTGCCTTGACAACCGCCCTGTCCATCGCCGACGCAGTCACTGGACACCCGCCTGCGCGGGTGTGACGGGAGTGGGGAAGCGATATGCCGCATCATCAGCTTTCGCCCGGCACACGCAAAAGAAAGGAGTGCTTACTATGACTGGCTTGAAAACCACTACCCTGACCAGTGAGCAAATGCGCCAAGCACGGGCACAAGGCCAATCCGCTAGCAATTGGCAGCAAGTGCGCCAAAAGCTGCATGACCACGACTCGCAGGCCCAGGCGCACAACCAAGCTATTGCGGAGCTGATCGAGCGCAAGCGTGGCCGCCCTATCCAGGGAGAACCCAAAACGGCTATCTCCCTGCGCGTACCCAACTCAGTTTTGGCTGCCTTCAAGGCTACCGGGCCTGGCTGGCAGACACGCATGACCGATGTGCTGCAAGATTGGCTGCGTACCCACCAGCCCACATAAGCCCCTTAACCCAGTTCAACTCCAGGCAAAAAACAAAGCCGCGCTATAATGCGCGGCTTTGCTGCTTGGGCCCCAGGCTTGGGCAGCATGGGTTACCGCCACCCACAATGGCGAGGTGAGGTTGCCAGCAGCAGATGCTGGCACTGTTAATACTGAGATCGGAGTGTCCTCATGGCACGCGTATGTGAAGTAACAGGCAAAAAGCCTGCAGTGGGTCACAAAGTTTCCCACTCCAACATCAAAACCAAGCGCCGTTTCCTGCCCAACCTGCAGTACAAGCGCTTCTGGGTAGAAAGCGAAAACCGTTGGGTGCGCCTGCGCGTATCTAGCGCCGCTCTGCGCTTGATCGACAAAAATGGCATCGACGCCGTTTTGGCCGACATGCGTGCACGTGGTCAAGCTTAATTTCTAACCAACACTAAGGAGAAATAGTCATGGCTACCAAAGGCGGACGCGAAAAAATCAAGCTGGTCTCTACTGCTGACACCGGCCACTTCTACACCACCACCAAGAACAAAAAGACGACCCCTGAAAAGATGTCGATCATGAAGTTCGACCCCAAGGCTCGCAAACACGTCGAGTACAAAGAAGCCAAGATCAAGTAAGCACCTGCCTACCTATAGCTTCAAAGAAAACCGCCACGGCGCAAGCCCTGGCGGTTTTTTATTGCAGCAAAGCCTAGGCCCAGAACATGGCCAACGGCAGCGCAAATAATTGCGCGTCAAACTGCACAACCTCTTCGCCGGTATAGAACACCACACCCCGCAAAAACTGATCTGGCACGGTATCGCGCAGATGACGCAAGCCGCTAAAGCTCTTGGGGCTGAGCGTCTTTGCCGCCTTCACCTCAATACCTAACACCTGCCCACGGCGGTTTTCCAGCACGAAATCCACCTCTACGCCAGTGCTTGTCCGGTAATGCAGCAGTTCGGTCGCCTCTGCCGCCCAAGTCTGATGTTTCGCCAATTCAGCGTGCACAAAGGCTTCCACCAAACTACCGGGCAAGCCATGGTCTTGCGCTATGCGGGCTGCATCCAAATTTTGCAGATACGCCATCAATCCGTAATCAGACAAAAACAGCTTGGGTGATTTTTGTAAACGCTTACCCAAATTAGACGACCACGCTGGCACTTGCCTAATCAGGAACAGCACTTCCAGCAGCCCCATATAGCGACGTAACGTGGTCTGCGCCACCCCTGTACTGCGAGCCAGCTCAGCCATATTCAGCAGACCACCACTGCGCGCAGCCAGGAGCTGGAGTAAGCGAGGCAACTCCGTCAACCCCTCGATCTGCGCCAAATCACGCACATCGCGCTGCAAGATGGTTGCAAGATAGCTATCAAACCAGGCCTGCCGACGCCGCCCACTGCGCCGCGCCAAGGCCTCAGGGTAACCGCCGGCCATCAAACGCTCTATGAAGTCATTGCGATCAAACGCATAGCGGCTGGCAAAGTCTGCTGCAAATAACTGATCAACGATGCTGCAGGAGCGCCCGGCGATCTCACACTGTGCCAACGGCCACAGCTCCAGCACCTCCATGCGCCCTGCCAAAGAATCTGCCATTTGCGGCAACAGCAACACATTGGCAGACCCCGTCAGCAAAAATCTCCCGGGCTGACGCAACCTATCGACCGCCGCCTTGATGGCCAAGAAGATCCCAGGTGCCCGCTGCACCTCATCCAAACACACTGGGCCATCCAATCCATCGACAAAGCCAAACGGGTCGGCCTGCGCAGCGGCCAATACCACCGGGTCATCCAACGTCAAATAACGCCGCTGTGCATCCACGCCTTGCGCCAATGTGCTCTTGCCCGTCTGCCGCGCCCCATTGAGTAGCAATACAGGAGTATCGCCCAGTGCCTCATGCACAAAACTCTGAATATTACGCTGGTACATTGATGTAAATACATCCAACAAGTGGTGTAATTTACACCACTTCATGGTCAGCTTTACAGAGAATTTTCCTAACGTTTGAATTTTCAGCCGCACCGACTACACCGCTTATCCCTGCCTAGCAGCCTCTCATCCCACTGCCCCGACCTCCTTACAGGCCCATACCTATAGTCAGAACCCAAATGCTGAACTATTCCTGCCCCCCCTCTGCTGCTAAACACCACGGCTTCACCCTCATTGAGCTGATGGTGACCATTGCCATCCTGGCCATCCTGGCCACGGTTGCCGCCCCCAGCTTTACCCCGCTGATGGAACGCTGGCGCGTACGCGGCGCCGCTGAAGAGCTGCAATCGACCATCTACTACGCCCGCTCCGAAGCCATTAAACGCGGGGGCGGGGTCACGGTCACCGCCAACGGCGGCAGTTGGGCCGGTGGCTGGGTTGTCGCTAGCAGTGACGGCACTCTGCAAGAAACCGCCGCACTTACAAAAGTAAACGTTACCGCCAGTAAATCCACCCTATACCTTGACCGCTGGGGCATGGTTTCCGACAGTGCTGGAGGGGCAGCGGTTGCCTTAGATTTTCTCGTCGCTCCCAGCGGAAAAACCAATAACACCACCCGACTATGCGTAGGCACAGGCGGGCGCATCGTGCAAGTCAAAGACGGGGGCGCTTGTCCATAACCCCGTTTCAAGGAACTGTCATGCACCACCAGCCCCACCACTCCATCCACTTGCACTACACGCTTGCACACGGCTTTACGCTGATAGAGCTGATGGTTACTACGGCTGTTTTGGGTATTTTGGCGATGCTGGCAGCACCAAGCCTGCAGCAATTGATGGAACGCTGGCAGACCCGCAAAACTACTGATGCCTTAGAGAGCACGCTGTACTTTGCCCGCTCCGAAGCCATTAAACGTGGGGGGAACGTCACCATGGAAAAGTACGCCAACAGTGCCCGCTGCCAAAACGCCGGAACCACTCAGGAATGGGGCTGCGGCTGGGTGATTTGCCATGACCTCAACAATAACGGGACATGCAATGCAAACGAGCCCAAGTTGCGTGAAATCGCCTTTGCTGGCAGCGTCAACATCATGCGCAAGCCTTCAGGCAAAAGCCTGAAATTTGACCGTTATGGAATGACCAATGGCAATAACACCTTAAGTTTTACCCTGCTACCTGCCGCAACCGGTATCAGCTCCGACAACACCTACACCCTTTGTATGGCCGCTGGTGGTCGTATTCGCACCAATACGGGTGAAATTGATTGCAAGACCTTATGACCTATTATTCATCCCCAAAATCCAGGCAACACGGCATTACATTGCTAGAGTCGCTTATTGCGTTGATTATTTCTGCTTTAGGTGTGTTAGCCATTGTTGGTATTCAATTGAAAACGCTGGTAGACACACAAACCACGGTACATCGCTCACAAGCGATTCGGCTCATCGAAGATCTCAGCGAACGTTTGCGCTCGCACCCGAATGCTCTACAAGTAATTAATAGCTATGAGTCTTCATTTGCTGATTTACCCAGCCCTTCCGGCTGCACAAATAACAGCATGTGTGCCAGCTCTGCGTTAATTACACGAGATCTGGGAGTATGGAAAGAAAATGTAAGAAATAATCTTCCTCTTGGAGAGGCAGAAATTTTTATAGCCCCCGGCGATACCAAGCATCAACTTGGAGTCATGGTCGCTTGGCGTGAAAATGAAAGAGATGATGCTGATAGTAATTACAAAATTGGTATTGATGCCGTACAGGGTGGTGGCGGCTCTGGTGATGACGTGAGTTGCCCTGCAGGAAAAACGTGCCACCTCCAATACATTACCGTTCCAAGCCGGTGCATCCTCAAAGATGAAGGAGACGGCAATATTTTCAAACCATATTGCCCCGGAGGCTAAAAAATGAGAAAAAACAAAAAATACATGCAAACTGGTCTCACTCTGGTAGAGCTATTGGTTGGCCTGAGCATTGGCCTAATTGTTATAGGGGTTGCTATGGGTGCATTGATCGCATCCAGAAATATATCAGGAACTGTAAGTGACGCCAGTACACTTCAACAGCAGGCAAGCTATGCCATGCGTGTAATCGGTTCTCAAATACGACAAGCCGGGTCTACCAGAATTAATATGAATGTTTCAGGTACAAGCAATACCGTCGATGCGCCTGTAGGTTTTGAGAAACAGATTGCAGGAAAAGACCGGCTTGATGGTGCTGTAAATAGTGGAAAAGATGAGTTCAAAGTTGGATTTCTAAATTATACCGAATCATCTTTTAGTCCAAACGTTTTTGACTTTAGAAACTGCCTAGGAAATTCCAGCGCTACTGATTTAGTAGAAAGTTATTTTTCCGTCAACAGCGATCAACTACGCTGCAATAACACCTCTGGCGCTGGTGGTCAGCCAATTATAAAAAATGTTCGTGATTTTCAGGTGCGTTACTTACTACAGAACGCCAGCACTCCAGATAATCCAACCATGACGTATATCAGTGGTAGCAGCTTGAGTGAAAGCAATATTGATAAAATTCAAGCTATTGAAGTTTGCCTTGTCCTATATGGTGATGCAGCAAACAACAGCATCCCAGCAGGCAGTACCTATAAAGGGTGTGACGGGAATGACCGTGGTTATACCGATAACCGCATGCACCTTGTTTTTAGAAATGTTTTTCAATTACGCACCCAGGCAATTATGTGAGGCTATATGAAAAAAATAAATTATCCTCTTAGCTCTAGACGGGAAAACGGCATCGCCCTCTTTGTTGTTATGATTTTCGTGATGCTTTCTATGCTCTTAGCCTTATGGGCATCTCGCTCCGCTCTATTTAGTGAAATGATTGTTGGTAACGATGCTGACTATCAACGTGCCTTTGAGGCAGCACAAACACTCTTGCAAGATGCCGAACTAGACATACAGGGTAAGGGGGCCGATGGTAAAGAATGCACAGGAGATACATGTCGTTTAAAACAAAATGAAAATCACCCTGATAATGTCAAGCCATTTCCCATTCAAGGAGATGAGTCTAAAGAATTAATTGCTTGGCTAGCAGCACAGGAGGAAGGTTGTAAAGGTGGAATGTGTTCTAAACGCCTGAACGAACAAGATTTCTGGAATAGTCCAAATTTTTCAACAAAAATAGCAAAAAATGGTATTGGCGCACGTTATGGCGATTATAGCGGGGCAAAATATGACAACAATTCCAATCCAATTTTAAGGGAACGTTCAGGCTCAGAAAGCGGAGGATGGTATTGGATTGAAGTGATGTGCCACACGCCGCAGTGTGATGATACGAACAGCGGCAGCATCGGCGGAAATACCGCAGAAAATGGCCCCGCTGCACTAATTACCAACACACCATCTATACAAAACACAGGGAATCCACTCGGTCTTAATTTAAGCCCCAATGTTGTATATAGGATAACTGCTGTCGCATACGGTCTACGCTCTGGTACACGCGTTGTTTTACAACAGCTCTATGCCCCATCGCGGGCTTTGGGTGATTAATTATTAAATTCAAGAGGACAACACCATGCCTACCCTAAAAAAAATACATCCTTGCTTCAAGAAAACTTCCTTAGCTATAGCAGCCAGCTTGGCTCTTATGCCAACGCTTTCCTTCGCCCTTGATCTGGTTGAATCACCCCCAGGCACTTCTGAGCCTTATGTACGGCCCAATGTAGTTTTAACTATTGATGATTCTGGCTCTATGGGTTATCGACTAGACCGGGAAAGTTTCTCTAATGTAAATAACCGAACATCACCTGATTTAGCTAATGGGGGGTGGTCAAACGATTCAAAACGTATTAACGTATTAAAATACGCATTACGGGCTGTATTTGATTCAAGCCATCCAGACTATGATCCAGACCTCCTTCCTAATAAAAAAATACGTATTGGCTGGCAGGTCATGCACAACAATGGGGGGGCTCAGGATGCACTCAGTATTGACAGCGGGTCAGGCACGACAGGCAGTCCAACCTCCAACACCAATTCAGTCAAAATTTTAGATTCGACTCACCGAACCAGTCTTATTAGCTTCATCAACAGTCTTTCAGCAAACAACGGAACTCCCTCGCACCAAATGTTCAAATATGTGGACAATTACTTTCGTCGTGATTTAAGTGAAAATGGCCCATGGGCCTCAGAACCAGGAACAACCGGGGAACCATATCTTGGCTGTCGACGTAACTACCACATTTTCATGACGGACGGTCGGTGGAATGGAACGGCTAGCGGTGGAAGCCAGGATGATAATACCACAAATATATCCTTACCGGACAACACAGTGTTTGGCTCAACCAATACGAATACACGCCCTTATAATAATTTATATACCGATGAATTCTCTAACACCTTGGCCGACTGGGCATTTAAAAGCTGGTCAACCAGATTGCAAGCTGCGGGAAAATTACAAGGAGAAATACAACCTGACGTCAACTATAGAAAATCACCAGAAACAGAAGATTTTGGTAAAGATCAAAATGGAAAAAGCGCTGTACTAGATCGCTATTGGAATCCGAAATACAACCCTGCCACTTGGCCACATATCGTCACCTATACCATTGGCTTTAGTAAAATGGCATATACATGGCCCGGTGACAAGAAATATACAAACAAATCTAATCCCAGCGCCCCCGCAACTGCTTGTTCAAATATTCTGGCACCAGGGCAGGGTTGCGATACAAGCACAAATACTGCTACATACAGCGATTTTGATTTAATGCTACCTTTTAATTATGAAAAAGGCAGCAATGGGAGTTTGCCCGATTTAATTACCGGCAATCTTTCTTGGAAAGAGTTAAAGAAAAATACAGAGAATTTAAATGCCCTCGACCTTTGGCATGCTGCGTTAAATGGCCGAGGGCGGTTTTATGCTGTAGAGCAAGGTAAAGACCTGCAGAAGGCATTTAAGGATATCTTCCAAAAAATCAATGCTCAAACAGATCCTGACTTTTCCTCCAGCGCAACCAGCGGTTCCAACATCACCAGAAACTCCATTGGACAATATGTTGCGGCCTATGAACCTAAAAATGCTTGGAAGGGTTTTTTGCAAGGAAAAACCATTAAGAAAGATGGCAGCATAGAAAACATTCCTGGGTGGGATAATAAAAATACTGCAGACCGAATTGATGCAACGACTCCAACCAATCGAGTGATATTGAGTTGGAAAGACAGTCTTGACATTGATGGTGGTGTAGCTTTTCGCTGGCATAGTACAGATAAATACCTTAGCGACAACCAGAAAAAATGGTTAAAAACATCAGCGCTCGATAGTAGTATTGGCTCAAATACACAAGGTGAGGAACGCTTAAACTATATTCGAGGCGATCGAAACAAGGAAGGGCAAGATATTGTTGGCGGCTATACCACTAGTAAACCCTATCGAGAAAGAAAATCTGCCCAAGGTGATATTGTGAACTCCGATGTTTGGTATACCGGCACGCCTATTGGTAACCATTCTATCAATGGTTACGCAACATTCACAAAAAATCAAAAATCACGCGCCCCGATGCTCTATGTCGGTGGTAACGATGGTATGTTGCATGGATTCAGCGCAGCTACTGGTGAAGAAAAGATTGCCTATGTCCCGAAGGGTGTTATTCCCAAGTTGCGCTATTTAACAGACCCTGCATTTGACCTGAAACATAAATATTTTGTAGATGGATCTCCCATGACCGGGGACGTGGATGTTGCTACGCCAGCCAATGCTGCTGATGCACCAACACATGCCGCAGATTGGCGCACTGTTTTAGTTGGTACCCTTGGTGCAGGTGGTAAAGGTTACTTTGCATTGGACGTTACCAATCCTGAGAACTTTAAAGAATCCAATGCCAAAGATTTGGTGTTGCTAGACCGAACGGCTGCATCTGATGAAGAACGTAGCTGCCCCCAAAATGATCAGGACTGCGCCAAGAAGAAGGAGGAAGAGCGTGATATTGGCTTCATTACTGGGAAAGTTGCTATTGACAATGGCAATAGTATGCGTACCAGCCAAATAGCACGACTCAATAATAACCGCTGGGCCGCTGTGCTAGGAAATGGTATCAATAGCAAAAATCAGCGTCCAGTTTTACTTATTCAATACCTGGATGGAGATAAGGAGCTACTTCGCATTCCAGCAACTACAGATAACGCAGGAACAGGCCAAGCCAATGATAATGGTTTGGCAACTCCAACCTTGGTAGATATTAATAACGATGGTCGCCCAGATGTGGTTTATGCAGGAGATAATTTAGGAAATTTATGGAAATTTGACCTTACAGCTGCTACGCAAGCTGAATGGGAAGTTGCATTTAGTGGCTCACCTCTCTTTACCGCCATGGGCCCAGGCAACAATCTGGCCAACACTACACGCACTACCATTCAACCTATTTCGACGCCGCCGCTTGTCAAAGCAAATAACCGCACTCAAAAAATCACATCAGGTAGCCAAACAAAAACCATAAGCGTTGGTGGCGTTATGGTGGCTTTTGGCACAGGACGTAATATTACAAAAACCGATCAAGATAGTAATGAAGTCCAAACTCTGTATAGCGTCTTGGATAACACCCGCTATGACGTCGATGGAAGCCGTTTAAGCATCCATAAAACCGCCAGTGGTACATGCAGCCCACTGCCACTGAACAATTGTGTTCCAGCACCTAAAGCCTTGGGCACAGGGGTAAGTACAGCCAAACTTGCAAAACGCAAATCGGTGGATAAAGGCAACGGCCTGCTAGGGATAGAAATAACGGATACGCTCGACGAAACGACTTGGAACCAAAAAAATGGCTGGTATATAGATTTTCCAGCCGTAGGCGAACGCTTACTAAAACCTTTGCAGTTTTACGATAATAGTAATATCATGGCAATTTACTCCCAAGTCCCCGCAAAAGGTTCTGATGCCGATCCGAACATAGAAAGCTGCGAATCTTCTTCTGTAGACGTTGAAACCCAATATCTTCGGATGATCAATATTATGGATGGTTTACCTTCCTCGACGCCTTTGTTTGATGCCAATGGCGATGGACTTTTCACCATGGTGGATATGCCAATCATTGGCGGAAAAGTAACCAAAGGGGCACACAACCTGATTACACAAGGCAATAAGATTTTGGACTTCAGTACCAAGCCTGGTGACGACCCTCGCATTGGCCCACGCATGCCAGAAGCAGCCATCCGCCCCAGGCTGGCGTCAATTCAATTAATTACTCAATATGACTACACATCGAACTATCACCCAAACCGGCTTCACCCTGATCGAGGTCATGATCGTGGTGGCCATCATCGGCATCTTGAGCTCCATCGCCTACCCCAGCTACACCGAATACGTGCGCAAGGGCCACCGTGCCAGCGCCAAAGCCAAGTTGTTAGAAGCGGCACAGTGGATGGAGCGGGCCGCCACGGCTACGGGGAGGTATCCCGTGACTGCCAACTTCCCTGCCAACTTAAAAACTGTGGAAGGTGATCGCTACACCATTGAGGCAGAGTCTGACGGTGCCACTTTTAAGCTGACTGCCGAACCAAACGATGGCCCACAAAAGGATGATAAATGCGGTGATTTCATCCTGTACAACACCGGTAAGAAGGAGATCAGCGCTTCCGGCAAGGAAGACGAATGCGGATGGAAATAATGCCCTAGCATTACGGGCATGAACGACCATGCCTTTTACATGCAGCAAGCGCTTGGGTTGGCCGCCCAGGCGCTTTTTTGCTAGTTCCCAGCTTGGTATTCATCTTGTGGGTGCGTTTGTTGCGCTCCGTCAGACGCCAAATAATTCATAGATTTGTGTTTTTTTGAAAAAACACTAACATCTATGAATGCCACGCCAAATTACATCACCCGCGGACTATCCACAAGCCGTGCTCCAGCAAATTGAGCAGCTGGCGCAAAACATCGTCATCGCCCGCAAGCGGCGTGGCGAGTCCCAGGCGCAATGGGCGAAAAAACTGGGCATCTCCCAACCCACAATGGCGCGTATCGAGCGCGGCGACCCATCCGTAGCCATGGCTTCGTACGTGATGTGCATGTGGCTCATTAACCCAGCTGGCGGACTGGCCGACCTGATTGCACCGCAGCACGACCATACGGCGCTGGAAAAAGAGGTAGCCAAGGTGAAGGCAACGCGCCAAACGCAACGCAAAACACCGTCCAAACCAACCACGCGGGTGGTGCATCCGGCCTCTCTTGCCCCAGGCGCTAGCTTTGGCACGCCGCAGCTCCTGCAAGCAGCGCCAGCATCCGCAGGCTTGGCCGCCCTTCTGGCCAAGTCAGACCCCAAAAAGCAATGACCCACCCCAACACCGTATCGCCCCGCACCTATGTGCCCCAAGACCGGCTCTACGTCTGGGCCCTGGTCAACCCCGCCACGCCCACGCTGGTGGGTGAGGTGGCCCTGTCCCAGCTTGTTTCCGACTGCGCCACCTTCACCTACGCGCCAGAGTGGTGGAACTTTGCCCTCAGTGAAGATCTACCCCTCATCCAGGGGCAAACCTTCACCACTGGTCAGAAAAACACTGCCCCGGGCGCCATCGACGATGCCCGCCCCGACCGCTGGGGCGAGCGCATCATCCGCCACATTGACCGCCCTGCACGCCTATCCATACTGGAAATGCTGCTCTTCGCTGGCGACGATCGCTTTGGTGCGCTGGGCATTTCCACTTCGGCCACTCAGTACACGCCCCGCTACCTCACGCCCTATCCAAAGCTGTCAGATCTGGCCCAGTTAGCTGCAGCGGTGGAAGATGTACAAAGCCAAGCCCCCATCACCGCAGAAATACAACGGCTGATTCAGCCCGGCGTTACGCTGGGTGGCGCACGCCCCAAGGCGCTGCTGCAAACCGACAGCGGCCCCTGCGTCATCAAATTCAGCGAGCTGGACGACCCCGTGGACACCCCCCTCATTGAGCACGCCACCATGACGCTGGCCGCCCAAGCGGGCCTGTACGTAGCCAGCACTGCCGTGCTGCCACTGCCCATGCGCCACGGCAAACCGCGCCATGCACTCACCATTAAGCGGTTTGACCGCCTTGACTCCTACCGCGTGCACTGCCAATCCGCCCACACCGCCTTGCGCGCCGCTGGGTTGGAGCAAAGCTACAGCAATCTGGCCACCATCCTGCTGCGTCTGGGCCACCCAGACCGGCAAGCTGCCATGCGCGAAGAGCTGTTCAAGCGCATGGTCTTCAATATCCTGATGGACAACACCGACGACCACGAACGCAACCACAGCATCAGCCTCAATCTGGCAGATGGCTACTACGACCTTACTCCCGCTTACGACGTAGTACCCAGCCTGCAAAACCTGGGCTACCAGGCACTGATCGTTGGCACCGCAGGCTCGGAATCCAGCCTGGAAAACGCCCTCACTCAGATCAACGAATACGGCATCAAAAAGCCCCGCGCCATCGAGCTGCTACGGCAGGTGGCCGCCACTGTCGATCACTGGGCCGCGCACTTCACCGCCCTGGGAGTCAGCCGGTCTGACATGGAGCTGCTTGCCGCCAGCATCGACCGTGATGCGCTCAGGCAGCAAAGGCAGGCCTTTCTGTCCTAAATGCCCTAGCATTACGGGCATGAACGACCATGCCTTTTATATGCAGCAAGCGCTTGGGTTGGCCGCCCAGGCGCTTTTTTTGTCCAGCCCCAATCCGCGCGTGGGCTGTGTGCTGGTGGATGCGCAGGGGTGCGTCATTGGCCAGGGGTTTACCCAGCAGGCCGGTGGCCCGCACGCCGAGGTGATGGCGCTGCGCGATGCGGCGGCGCAGGGGCATAGCACCCAGGGGGCGACGGCCTATGTGACGCTGGAGCCCTGTGCCCACCACGGGCGCACGGGGCCGTGCTGCGATGCTTTGATTGCCGCAGGCGTGACCCAGGTGGTAGGCGCCATGACCGACCCCAACCCGCTGGTGGCGGGCCAGGGCTTTGCCCGCCTCAAAGCGGCGGGCGTGGCGGTGCAGGTGGGCGAAGGTGCGGCGCAGGCGCGGGAGCTGAATATCGGTTTTTTACGGCGTATGGAGCAAGGGCTGCCCTGGGTGCGCCTGAAAGCGGCCGCCTCGCTGGACGGGGCAACCGCCCTGGGCAATGGCCAAAGCCAGTGGATTACCAGCGCTGCCGCCCGGGACGACGGCCACCATTGGCGGGCCCGCGCCTGCGCGGTACTAACGGGCATTGGTACGGTGCTGGCCGATGACCCGCAGCTCAACGTCCGCGCCGTGGCTACGCCGCGCCAGCCGCAGGTGGTGGTGGTGGATAGCCGCTTGCGCATGCCGCTGGACGCTCAGGTTTTAAGAGCTGGTCGCGCTTGTCTTATCTACACTTGCAGCACAAATCTACCCAAGATTGAAGCATTGCAAGCGCTAGGCGCTACGGTTATTGCGCTGCCGAACCCGCAGGGGCAGGTGGATCTGGCGGCCATGCTGCGTGATTTGGCGCAGCGCCAAATCAACGAGCTGCACGTGGAAGCCGGGGCTACGCTCAACGGTGCTCTGCTGGGCCAGGGTCTGGTGGATGAGCTGCTGCTGTACCTGGCACCGCAATTGCTGGGCCAGGGCTGCCGGGGTATTGCGGCGCTGGGGCCGCTGGAAGACTTGGGGCAGGCACTGCACTGGCGCTTTCACGAAGTGACTCCGGTAGGGGAAGATTTGCGCCTGCTGGCACGGCAAGCCAGGCCATAGTCAGTGATTCCATCACTTTCCACAGCCATTCCTATGCTTTCTCTCGTCATTTTCGCGTAGGCGGGAATCCAGCAGCGGCTTTTGCCTTGACAGCTATCCCGCCCATCGCCAACGCTGCTGCTGGACACCCGCCTTCGCGGGTGTGACGGTAGAGACGGGTGCAACGGCAAGGGTAGATGCACCCCTCTTTTTAGGTTATTCCGTGTTTTCAACCAGCGCCTGCGCCAGCCATTGGGTGATGGCGTTCTGGTCGGTCAAGACGCGCACCTGCTGGTAGGCGGCCTCCGCCTCGGGGTAGCGGCGGCGCAGCAGGTTGAGCCACTGCTTCAAGCGCCCGCCGCGCTGGTTGGGGCTCAGGCGTTCACACACCAGCACCCAGAACCGCTGCATGTGGGGCAGCATCTGCGCCCAGGGTAGCGCAGGCGGCAGGGCGGCGGGCACGGCGTCGGCCTGCACGCTGCCGCGTGCCAGGGCGGCGCGGATGGCCAGGGCCAGGCCGGGGTCGGCCACGCTGCCACGGCCCAGCATCAAATCCGTGCAGCCCGATGCGGCGCGGCAGCGCAGGGCGTCCTGCACGCTCCAGATTTCGCCATTGGCAATGATGGGGACGTGCGGGCCAACGGCCTCGCGGATCAGCGGGATTTGCTCCCAGTACGCGGGCGGGCGGTAGCCATCGGCCTTGGTGCGGGCGTGGACGACCAGCTCGCACGCGCCGTTTTCTGCCATGGCCTGGGCGCATTCACGCATCAGGCCCCGGTCGTCAAAACCCAGGCGCATCTTGGCCGATACGGGCATATGCCCCGGCACGGCGCGGCGCACGGCGGCCACCAGGCGGGCGATGCTCTCGGGCTCTTGCAGCATGGAGGCGCCGCCGCCATGGCGATTCACGGTTTTGGCGGGGCAGCCAAAGTTCAGGTCAATGCCTTCGGGCCCCAGGGTGGCCAGGAAGGCGGCGTTCTCCGCCATGCTGACCGGGTCAGAGCCCAGCAGCTGCGCCCGCACGGGCACGCCCGCCAGGGTGCGGCTGCCGTTGGCCAGCTCAGGCATCAGCCGCAGGAACACGCGCTCCGGCAGCAGGGTGCCGCTGACGCGAATGAACTCCGAGACGCAGCGATCGGCCCCGCCAATGCGGGTGAGCACGTCGCGCAGCACAAAATCGAGCAAGCCCTCCATCGGGGCCAGAAGTAGTTGCATTTGCTTCGAATATCAGAGCTGCTGGCGCTTGCTTATCAACAGTTTCACAGATAAAAATACCTAAAACTGTTGATAGACAAGCGAAAAGAGCTATGTTTTTTGATTATTTACCGCCAGCCGCCACAGCGAGGAGACCTCTGCCGCGCGGGCGGTGTGCAGCGGGTCGCTGGCATCCTGGGCTTTGCCGTGGCGCGGGCGGGTGTCGATGCGGCCCAGCACGCGCAGGCCGGCAGCGTCGATCCAGACCAGCAATTCGGCGCGGCTGCGCAGGCCCAGGTGTTCGGCCAGGTCGGACAGGATCAGCCAGCCCTCGCCCCCCGGTTGCAGGTGGGCGGCCAGCCCCGCCAAAAACCCGCGCAGCATACGGCTGCCTTCGTCGTACACGGCCTGCTCCAGCGTGGTACTGGCACGGGCAGGTAGCCACGGTGGGTTGCAGACGATGAGGTCGGCCTGGCCGGGCGGGAACAAGTCGGCCTCCAGCACCTGCACCTGCGCGGCAACGCCCAGGCGCTGGATGTTGTCTTGGGCGCAGGCCAGGGCCCGGGCAGACAGATCGGTAGCCACCACCTGCGCCACACCCCGGCGGGCCAGCACGGCGGCCAGCACACCGGTGCCGGTGCCAATGTCCCAAGCAACGGAGCCAGCAGCAGCAGCACCAGCAGCACCAGCACCAGCAGCTGCAGCGGCGGGCACGGGGGCTTGGGCCACCAAATCGACATATTCCCCCCGCACGGGAGAGAACACACCGTAATGCGGGTGGATGCGCCCATAGCCGCCCAGCGTTTGCAGGGCGGCTATGGCCACGCCGTTTTTGCGCCACTCAAACGCGCTGACGATGCCTTGGAGCTCGCGCAGGGCAATGACGCGCGTCGTACCCGTCTGGCCATCGCCTGGGCCCCAGGCTTGGGTGCAGGCGGCCTGTACGTCCGGGGCGCGGCGCAGGGGGATGCGGTAGTCGCCCGTCAGGGGAATCAGGATACTGCCCAGGATGTGCGCGCGCCGCGCCTGGGCTTGGCGCTGCTGGTGAAAGGCCAGGGCGGGGCTGGAATCTGGCGCAGCAGCGGCTTTTTTTTGCGCTGCGCCGGGGCTTGTCGATTCGGCGCTTGAGGGCGTCCAGCAAATGCCGGGCGTTAAAAAAGTCGCCCTGCCAAAGCAGGGCGGTGCCTTCGCAGATCAGGTGGTAGGCGGTGTTGGCCGCCATCTGGTTGTCGGCCACCTGCAGGCGCTGAGGCTGGGCCCGGCCTGCTTCGCTGTGCCAGACAGCCTGGTGCTGCTGGCCTTGGGTTTCCCATTGGAGCATGGCGGGTTGGGGCGCTCTAACTGCTTGCTTAGCTGCTTGGCTGCTTAGCTGCCTAGAGGGCGGTGCAGGCGCACTTCCTCAATTTTGATGGGGCCCACTTGTGCGGTTTTGGCGGTGGACATTTCACGCTTGAAGCCGGCCATTTCGTGAAAGCGCAGGGCGCGTTCGTTGCGCAGCGGCACCCAGGCGGTGACGTTGGTGCAACCTTCTTCGAGCAGACCTTCGCGGGCAGCGTCCCACAAGGTGATGCCTACGCCCTTGTCCCAATGTGTGGGGGCGGCGTAAATGGCCCAGATTTCACCGGTGGTTTGGCGCGACTTGGGGTCGCGCGAGCGGTCAAAGCCGACAAAGCCGACGATCTTGTCGCCATCAACGGCAACTTGCACCTGGGGTTCACAAAACTCAATGGCCTCGCGCCAGTAGGCTTGGCGCTTTTCGACCGAAGACATGGCTTTGAGCTGATCGTCCGGCACGATGCCACGGTAAGCCTCTAGGGCAGCGGCTGTGTGGATTTGCGCAATGGCTTTGGCATCTCGAAGCGTAGCGGGACGAACCTGGTAGTGGGTGGACATGAGCGAAACCGAAATAAAAATAATCGAAAGGGAAAAACGAAAGAGCGCAATTGTCTGTGAATTGCCGCAAATACATGCTAGCGGCGTATGAAGCCATAAAACGAAGTACGGCTGTAGACGTTTTCTTGCCCTGCGGCGATGGATGTGCTAATGCAGGAGTTTGATTTTTTTCATAGCTAAAGGGGCAAGCCCTGAGCGGGTTTGCGCCTTTAAATACTGGAAAAAATTTAAACCGTCAAGGGCCAAAAAAGGCGTGGGCCTTTTTAGCGCACCTCACGCGCTTGCACGTCGGTGACATCAGCGGCCACCTGGGGCAGCACGCCGCCGCGCTTGCTGGGCGGCGCTTCACGGGTGCGGGCGGCAAAGCCCCCGGCTTTTTGCCGCATGCTCGACCACGTGGCCGCCGCCTGCGTGGGCATAACCCAGGGCATGACGGGCCGGCCCGTGAGTTTGGCCCATAGCGCCCGCCCGGCCCACAGCACCAAAAGCACGGCAGCAGCAGCCACCAGGCTGAGGAAAAACACCACGCCCGCTAAAAGCAGCACAACGCGTACAAGAAAACGGCTGAAATCGGCGAAAAAAGCGTTCAAGGCGTTCAAAACTCAGTTCCTTTCCGGGCTGGCCGGGCGCGGGGGCACATTTCTGGACCCCACGCCCGGTGCCGCATGGTTTTAGTGGCTAGCAGGGGCAGTCTGCGTGAATTCAAATACCCCTGGATGGTTCACCGGATCCACCTCCACGGCAATGGCGCTCTTGGGCGGGAAGCGCCCTTCCAGCAGCAGGCGCGAGAGCGGGTTCTCAATACGCTGCTGGATAGCCCGCTTCAAGGGCCGGGCACCAAACACCGGGTCAAAACCCACCTTGGCCAGTTCGTCCATGGCTTGCTCAGAGACTTGTAACTCTAAGTCCATTTTCTCCAGGCGCCCGTGCAAATGCTGCAATTGGATGTCGGCAATGGCGCGAATGTGCTGGGCGTCCAGGCCGTGGAAGACCACGGTTTCGTCGATGCGGTTCAAAAACTCGGGGCGGAAGTGCGTTTTCAGCTCGCCCCACACGGCGTCTTTGATGTCCTCATCGTCCTGCCCGACCATGCTTTGGATCAGGTGCGAGCCGATGTTGCTGGTCATCACGATCACGGTGTTCTTAAAGTCCACGGTGCGGCCCTGGCCGTCGGTCAGGCGCCCGTCGTCCAGCACCTGCAGCAGCACGTTAAACACGTCCGGATGGGCTTTTTCCACCTCGTCCAAGAGCAGCACGGAATAGGGCTTGCGGCGCACGGCCTCGGTCAAATAACCGCCTTCTTCGTAGCCCACGTAGCCCGGAGGCGCACCAATCAAGCGCGCCACGCTGTGCTTTTCCATGAATTCGCTCATGTCCACGCGCAGCAGATGCTCTTCGCTGTCGAACAAAAAGCCCGCCAGCGCCTTGCACAGCTCGGTCTTACCCACGCCGGTGGGGCCCAGGAACAAGAAGCTGCCCAAAGGCCGGTTGGGGTCGGACAGGCCCGAGCGCGAGCGGCGGATGGCGTTGGCTACGGCGCTAATGGCCTCGTCCTGCCCCACCACGCGCTGGTGCAGCTTGTCTTCCATGTGCAGCAGCTTTTCCTTTTCGCCCTGCATCATTTTGGCCACGGGAATGCCGGTCGCGCGGCTCACCACCTCGGCAATTTCTTCCGCGCCCACCTGGGTGCGCAGCAGCTTGTGTTGCACGGCAGCGCCGCCTTCTTCCGTCGCTTGCGCGGCTTTCAGGCGTTTTTCCAGCTCGGGCAGCTTGCCGTATTGCAGCTCGGCCACTTTGGCCAAGTCGCCTTTGCGCTGCAGCTCGGCAATTTGCAGGCGCATCTGGTCGATGTCTTTACGCAGCTGTTCGCTGCCCTGGGCGCTGGCTTTTTCGGCTTTCCAGATTTCTTCCAGGTCGGCGTATTCGCGCTCCAGCTTTTGCAGCTCTTCCTCGATCAGGCCCAGGCGTTTTTGCGAAGCCTCGTCGGTTTCCTTTTTCACCGCTTCGCGCTCGATTTTGAGCTGGATCATGCGCCGCTCCAGCCGGTCCATGACCTCGGGCTTGGAGTCGATTTCGATCTTGATCTTGGCTGCGGCCTCGTCAATCAGGTCAATGGCCTTGTCGGGCAAAAAGCGGTCGGTGATGTAGCGGTGGCTCAGTTCTGCGGCGGCGACGATGGCCGGGTCGGTAATGTCCACGCCGTGGTGGGCCTCGTAGCGCACCTGCAGGCCGCGCAGGATGGCGATGGTGTCTTCCACCGAAGGCTCTTGCACCAGCACTTTCTGAAAACGCCGCTCCAGCGCCGCGTCTTTTTCAATGTATTGGCGGTACTCGTCCAAGGTGGTTGCGCCAATGCAGTGCAACTCGCCGCGCGCCAAGGCGGGTTTGAGCATATTGCCCGCATCCATCGCGCCCTCGGCCTTGCCAGCGCCGACCATGGTGTGGATTTCGTCGATGAACAAAATCACCCGGCCTTCTTCCTTGGCCAAGTCATTGAGCACGGCTTTGAGGCGCTCTTCAAACTCGCCCCGGAACTTGGCCCCGGCCAGCAGGCCCGCCATGTCCAGCGAGAGCACGCGCTTGTTTTTCAGCGACTCGGGCACCTCGCCTTCCAAAATACGCTGGGCCAAGCCTTCGACGATGGCGGTCTTGCCCACGCCGGGCTCGCCAATCAGCACGGGGTTGTTTTTGCTGCGCCGCTGCAGCACCTGGATGGCGCGGCGGATTTCATCGTCACGGCCAATCACCGGGTCCAGCTTGCCTTGGCGGGCGCGTTCGGTCAGGTCGAGCGTGTATTTTTTTAGTGCATCGCGCTGGCTTTCGCCTTCGGGGCTGTCCATGGTTTGACCACCGCGCACGGCGGCAATGGCCGCTTCCATGGCTTTGCGCGTCAGGCCATGTTCCTTGGCCAGTTTGCCGGCCTTGCTGTCACTGTCGGCCAGGGTCAGCAGGAACAACTCGCTGGCAATGAACTGGTCACCGCGCTGGATGGCTTCTTTTTCCGTGGCCTGCAAGAGCTTGCCCAGGTCGGGGCCAACCTGCACCTGGTCATGGCCTTGCACCTGGGGCAGTTGCTTGACGGCGTTTTCTACCGCTGTGGACAACGCCGCCACATTGGCCCCGGCGCGTTGCAGCAGCGCCTTGGGGCCGTCGTTTTGGCGCAGCATGGCCGCCAGCAGGTGCAGGGGGTCGATATAGGCGTGGTCATTGCCCAAGGCCAGGCTTTGGGCGTCAGACAGGGCGTCCTGGAATTTGGTGGTGAGCTTGTCGATACGCATGGGGATGCTTTCCTTTACAACAAACAAAATAGCTGTTGTGCAGGTTGCGCCGCCATGCGATTTTTCAAGGGATTACGCCAACACTACGCCGACATTACGCCAACTCTTCCTGCTGGGCTTCAAACGCGGTTTCCATGCCCACGGGCAGGATTTCCAGCGTGGCGCGCAGGCCGGGGACGGCGGCCATCAGCGCCTCTTCCACCTGGCGGCGCAGGCGTGCGGCTTGCCCCAGGCTCCACTGGGCGGGTACGTGCATGTGCAGCTCGGCAAAGCTGCGCTGGCCGGCGCTGCGCGTGGCCAGGGCGTCAAAGTAAATGCTGCTGTGTTGGGCGGTAAAACTGTCAAGCACGGCTTGCAGGGCGGCGACTTGCTCGGGCTCCAGCGCCTCGTCCATCAGCCCTTGGGAAGACTTCCAAATCAAATGGCCGCCTTCTTTCAAAATGTTCAGGGCGACAACGATGGCAATGGCGCCATCCAGCCACAGCCAGTCCGTCCACTGCACGGCCAGCAGCGCAACCACCACCCCGGCGGACGTCCAGACGTCGGTAAGCAAATGCCGGCCATCGGCCTCTAGCGCCATGGAATTGTGCACCTTGGCCGAGCGCAGCATGGCTGCCGCCAGCACGCCGTTAAAGACCGAGCTGAGCACCGACAGGCCCACGCCCCAGCCCAGGGCCTGCAGCGGCTGCGGGTGCAGCAGGCGGTGCACGGCAGCCCAAATAATGGCCAGCGCCGCGCCAATGATCAAAATGCCTTCAAAACCGGAAGAAAAATACTCTGCCTTACTGTGGCCAAAGGGGTGGTCGTCATCCGCCGGGCGGCGGGCAATGGTGACCATGAGCAGGGCAAACATGGCCCCGGCCAGGTTGACAAACGATTCCAACGCGTCCGACAGCAGCCCGACTGAGTCGGTCAGCCACCAGGCGCCCATCTTCAGGGCAATGGTCAGCAGCGCCACCCCAATCGAGGCCCGCAGCAAGACCACGGGAGACAGGCGTTGCCATAGCGCTTGTGTTTTCATAGCTGCTGCCACTTGGCCAGAGCCGTTTCGTCACTGATTCTGGCGTCAACCCAGCGCTGGCCTTGCGGGGTGTGCTCCTTTTTCCAGAACGGCGCTTCGGATTTGAGGTAGTCCATGATGAACTCGCACGCGGCAAAACTCTCGCCCCGGTGGGCGCTGGTGACGGCTACCAACACGATTTGCTCGGTCGGCTGCAGGGGGCCAACGCGGTGGATGACCGTGGCGCGGTCGATGCCAAAGCGCTGCTGCGCCCGCGTCATGATGGCGGCGATGCTTTTTTCCGTCATGCCTGGGTAGTGCTCCAGCTCCATGCAGGCAACGGCATCGCCCTCATTGCGCTCGCGCACCAGGCCGACAAAAAAGCAGGCGGCCCCCACCTGGGGACGGCCTGCGTGCAGGGCGGCAAGCTCAGTAGAGACGTCGAAATCTTCGGTTTGTATACGCACGGTCAACATGGCAGCGATTGTCGCATTAGGCAGGCGCTGGGTAAAACCCCGACAATCGCCGGTTTTGACATGCTTTGGCCTATGGCAAACCTGACCATTGATACCCCGGAATATTTGCTCTACCCCAGCCCGCGCAACGAGCACCGCGTGGTCTTTAGCTTTGTGCAGTTCGTGCCCCACCCCTACTGCCTGATTCACCTGCCCGATTTCGATTTTGACGGCAAGGCCACGCTTTTTAGCGCCCAGCGCAAAAGCGATGGCCGCATGGGCCAGGTGGTCAGCTGCGAGCTGGAGGCGGATTTACAGCGCTTTATCCGCCTGTTCACGCCGGACTAGCCCCCTTCCGTCACAACCTCCGCCACGAACTACGCCCTATGGACAGCAGCCACCAAATCGACATTCCGCCCAGCTTTACCGCGCTGTTTCACGACCGGGCGGGGCGCTTGCGCACGCCGTTTGAGGTCGTCCTGCCGCGCTATGAGCTGTGCGAAGACCTGGCCTGTGCGCTCAGTGAGCAGGCCCAGCACCTCTACCACAGCGGCCACAGCAGTGAAGAGGCGGTGCTGCTGGCGCTGCACCAGGGCATCAGCACCCCCGATTCGGGGCTGGCCGCGCCCGAAGCGGCCTGGGTGGTGCAGCGCATAGCGGAGCTGCTGGGCTGGCGGGCCCCGTCCTTGCCACAGGTACCGCCAGGCCAATAACTTAATAACAGCGACTAATAGCCGCGCCACTTACTCCGCTGCGGCAGGGGCGGCAGGGGCGGCATCGGCAGCCGGGCCCGCAGCGGCGGGTGCGGCAGCTTCAGGTGCCGCAGCCTCTGCCGGGGCCAGCACAGCCTGCTGCTGCACACCCGCAGGCAGCCAGCGGTCCAGCCAGCCCTGGCCCCAGGCCAGCCCGATCAGCACCAGCACGGCGGCCACGGCCAGCCACCAGCGCCCAGCCGTCGATGGGGCATAGGGGTCATGCAGGCTGCGCTGGGCGTTCTCTGGCACCTGCGCCAGTTGCGACAAAGAGCGCCCCAGGGGCAGGTTGATCTTCATGCGGCCATTGATGGCCCAGCCACTGGCATCCAGGATCGGGCCCAGGCTGCGCTCACGCAGCTTGAGCCAGGCAATCAACATGCTGGGGCCGGAAATGGCCAACACCACGCCCAGTAGTGCCACGGGAATCCACGGCCCCAGCTCCAGCACCTTGCTGAGCACGGCCACCAGCACGGTGCTGATGGAGCCCAAAGCCACGCCAATGGCGGCCACGGTGCCCACATCCACCTTGCTGTCTGGCGCCGGGGGGGCGTCGGGGCTCTTGCCCAAATCGGCCAAGTTGTTGGCACGGGCGTCCATTTTTTCCGTCACGGCGGCATCTTTGGCGGCGGCGCGTTTGGCCACCTGCTCTTCCACCATGCGCAGGAATTTCTTGTACGGCGCAAAAAACGCCTGGCCCACGCTGGTGGGGTTTTCAATCAAGGCGGTGATGGTGGCGTCCCAGTCCTGGCCCTGGCGGTCGTAAAAAATACCTTTGCGGCCCACGAAAACAAAGTCCACGTCGCCGGCGGTAAACGCCGCAACGATGTTGCGCACCTCGCTACCCCGGCGGCATTCGCAGTACGCCAGATAGGTTTTGGCCAAACCTGCCAAGGCGGCGTGGGCACCGGGGTCGGCCACGTCCACGGTCAGCTCGCAACTGCGGCCATCCAGGTACAGGGTACCCGCCTGGAACATGGCCCCGGCGCGGCTGTAGAAGCTGGAAAACGAGACGAAGTTATTGAGCAGCGCCAGTAAATCGCGCTGCAGGTGCAGCAGCTTTTCCAGGTTGTGTGCCTGGGCGCTGTGTTCGGCTTCGCTGCTGTCTTGCGCAATCAGGGCTTGCAGGCGCTGTTGGCTGTCGCTGGCCAGCAGGGCCTGCGCTTCATCCACCAGCATGTCGGCCACCGGGGTGCTGGGGCGCTCGGCCCACCACGCTTGGCAGGGGGCCAGCTGGCTGCACAGCTGCTGCCACTGCGCCAGGCTCAACTGCGTTTGCGCCCCCAGCAGCGGGGTCACGGCCTGGGCCAGCAGCGCCTGTATGGCGCCGGCCCACGCGGGGTTGATGCCTTCGGTCAGCGGCAGCAGCGCCTGGGGGGTGATGGCGGCCAGAGGCAAGGCGGCAATGCCGGCATCGGCGCTGCTCAAGCTGCACGGGGCCAGGCTGGCGTAGCCCTCGGCATTGGGGCTTAAAGCCTGCTGGGCCTGGGCGTCGAACGCGGCCAGTTGGCAGCGGGCAAAAAAGTCTTCCACCTTGGCCTGTACGGCGCTGAGCGCCTGGGCCGCAGCGTGCGCCTGCGCCGGGTCGGCCAGGCCGCAGGACTGCTGCGGGCCTTGGGTGAGCCAAGCGGCCTGGGCCTGCACGTCGGCAAAAAACTGCTCCAGCGCCGCAGCGCCTAGGCCCGGCTCATCGTCAGCACCGGTTTCTGCGCCGTAGGCGTCCATGATGCGCTGGGCCAGGGCCTGCAACTCAGGCGTATCGGCCAGCAGCTTGGCGGGGTTGAGGATGCCATCACCATTGAGCGGCATGGCGTGCAACTGCGCCAGGCGCTCTTGCACCTGCGCCAGGCTGATGGTGCTGCTGCCTGCCTGCCCGGCCAGCGCCAGGATGCGCTGGGCCTCGGCGTGCATGCTGGCGCCGCTGTCGCTGCTGGTGTTGATGCTGTCCAGCTGCAGCACGTCGCTGCCGGTGGCCAGTACCTCGGGGTCGCGCACGTGGGCAACGGCCCACTGGCAGGCGGCCAGCAGCTCTGGGGCGCGGATGCGGCCATCGCCGTTGTCGTCAATGATGTCCAGCGTCGCGCTGTCGAACTCTACCCCGCGCGTTGGGCAGGCCAGGGCCACCCAGAGTTTTTGGTCAAGTTCGGCCAAGTGGGCAATATCCGCCCCGGTGCGAATCACCACCTGGTCCACGCCCCCGGCGCGGACAAATTGCCAACGATGTTGCTGCTGCATAACGATTCAATCCAAGCGACAAAACGGGTAAGTGTAAAAGCACTGCTGCACCAGCCCGCGCACGCGGCAGTCACGCTGACACAGTTTCACAAAACACGCCCCGCAATGACCGGCACGACTACATGCCACAATTTGCCCCCATGCCCGCGTCTACGTCCACCCCGTCCCGCCCCGCCAGCAGCAACGCCGCGCCGGCCTTGTTGCCCCAGCTTTTTGCCCACGCCATCGGCCCGCTGCACACGGCGTATTACCAGCGCATCTTCACCCGCTTTGAAACCCTGGGCCGCAGCACCCCGACATGGAATAGCGCCGCTGCCCTGTGTACCCTGGGCTGGTGCCTGCTGCGCGGCCTGTGGCGCTACGCGGCGCTGTACTGCGCGGCGCTGGCGGCACTTTTGGCACTGGGCTGGGCCGCGGGCTGGGCCAGCTGGCCGCTGCCGGTGCGCACCAGCAGTGCGGCACTGGCGCTATTGGTGCTGTGCTGCGTACCGGGTTTTTTAGGCAATAGCTGGTATTACCGCCTGGTGCATGGTTTGACGATGGATGCCTTGACCCAATCGCCCACCCTGGCGCAAACCCAGCAGCGCCTGCGCAGCCACGCCAGCGGGCGCAAGCACCTGGCGCTGGCCGCCCTCGGGCAGGTGCTGCTATGGACCCTGGTGGCCCTGATGGCCCTGGTGCTGCACAGCGCCGAGCCCACGCCCGCCGAAGACCGTACCAGCACAACGGCAGGGCCGGAGCTGCACTTTCCCGCCCATATTGCCGCCCTGGCCGAGGCAGACACCCCGGCTGCGGCTACTGCTACTGCGCCAGAGCTGCCCGGCCCTGATAAAGAGAGCACAGAGGCTGTAGAAACCGCCCAAGCGGCAGACGATGTTGTTACGGCCATGCCGACTGCCGCCCCGCCTACCATCCCGGTGATTCCGACTGCCCCTGCAACACAGGCAAGCCCGGCAACGACGGCAGCAGTTCCTACCGCCGAAAAAACACCAGAGAAAGCACCGGAAAAGGCGCTGGAGAAAGCCCCAGCCCAGGCCGCCCCTAAAGCGCCAGAAAAGGCAGCGCCCAAACCCACAGCCAAACCGCCCGCCCCGCCAGCGCCAGCATCAGGCAACCAGTTTTTCGTGACCCTGGGCACCTACGCCGATCCGTTTAACGCAGCCAACGCCCAAACCCGGGCCGAGCAGACCGGCGTCACCGTGCACAAAAGCATCAGCACCTCGAACAAAGGGCCGCTGACACGCCTACGCGCCGGCCCCTTCCCCAGCCGCAGCGCTGCCGAGCAGGCGCAAAAAAACCTGCAAAAGCACAAGCTCCCCACCACCATCATTGAAGTGAAAGGCTAGCCCCCTCATGACTACTGCCCTGCGTCTGACCCTGTGCGCCGCCGCCCTGGCCCTGAGCGCCTGCACCTGGCCTACACAACAAGGCCAACAACCGGCCACAGCCACCACCATCCAGCCCACATGCGATCCGCAAGCCGCGCAGTGGGCCGTGGGCAAGCCCAATACCGAACGCAATATCCGCCAGGCACAGCAAGAGGCCGGCGCCACCATGGTGCGGGTGCTCAACGAAGGGCAGCCCACCACGCGGGAATTTCACCCAGGCCGCCTGAACCTGGAAGTCAACGCCCGGGGCACGATTGTTGTGGCCCGTTGCGGATAAGTCGCCCGGCAGTCTCTACCAATCTACTATCGAAAATAAGAGCTGCTTGCGCTTAAAAGACAAGGGTTTCAGGTAGAAAACTACCTGAAACCCTTTATTCATCAGCGTCAGCAGCTCTTATTTTTTATCGTCTGGCGGCAAGAACAAGGCTTGCAGGTCAGACAGGAAGTCAAAACCCCGCTCGGTCGGCTGCAGGTGGTTGCCGCTGCGGGTCAGCAGCCCCTGGGCCTGCGCCTGCTCCAGCGCCGGGGCAATGCGGTTGATGGACAGGCCCGTGGTGGCGGTGAAGTCCAGCACGCTAAAGCCTTCGCGCAGGCGCAGGGCGTTGAGCATGAATTCAAACGGCAGGTCTTTGCGACGCACGTCTTCGTCGCTGGCCAGGGGGCGCCCTGCCAGGGCGGCGTCCATATAACGCTGCGGGTCGCGCAGGCGCACCTGGCGGGTGATGCGCTGGGCAAAGCTGATTTTGCTGTGCGCCCCCGCGCCTATGCCCAGGTAGTCGCCAAACTGCCAGTAATTGCGGTTGTGGACGCACTGGTGGTGCTTGCGGGCGTAGGCCGACACTTCATAGCGCTGCAGCCCCACCTGGGCCGTGGCGGCGGTGATGGCATCAAGCATGGCGTAGGCCGTGTCGTCTTCGGGCGGGCTGGGCCGGGGGGTGCTTGGCAAAGTAGGTGTTGGGCTCAATGCTCAAGTGGTAGACGGACAGGTGCGGCGGGGCAAAGGCCAGGGCGGTGTCCAGGTCGCGCTGCAAGTCGGCCAGGCTTTGGCCGGGCAGGGCGTACATCAGGTCGAGGTTGAAGGTCTCAAACGCCTGCGCGGCCTCGGCCACAGCAGCGCGCGCTTGTTCTGCGCTGTGCAGGCGCCCCAGGGCCTGTAGAAAGCGGTCATCAAAGCTTTGCACGCCTATCGACAGGCGCGTGACGCCCGCCTGGGCAAAGGCGCGAAAGCGCTCTTTTTCAAAGGTGCCGGGGTTGGCCTCCATGGTGATTTCGCAACTAGGCTCCAGCGGCAGGCGGGCGCGCACGCCGCTGATGATGTCGGCAATCCCCTCCGAGCTGAACAGGCTGGGCGTACCCCCGCCAATGAACACGCTGTAGACGGGGCGGCCCCAGACCATGCCCAGGCTGGCTTCCAGGTCGGCCATCAGGGCGTCGATATAGCGCCGCTCAGGCGCGGTGCGCTCGCCCGCAGCCAGGCCGTGGGAGTTGAAATCGCAGTAGGGGCACTTCTTCAAGCACCAGGGCAGGTGGATATAGACGGTCAGCGGCGGCAGTGCCGTCAGTTGCACGGTGCCGGCGCGCATGTAGTGCTGGATGTCCTGGGGCGCTTGGCCGAGGTTGCCAGCTTCACTGATAACGGGGGGGATGTTCATGTCGGCCCTCCTGATTAAGCCAGCCAGCTGCTGCGCAGCAAATCCATCATCAGGCGGCTGCTGCGCCCCCGGTGGCTGAGGCTGTTTTTTTGCGCAGGCGGCATTTCGGCAAAGGTCTGGCCCAGGTCAGGCAGGTAGAGCACGGGGTCAAACCCAAAGCCCTGCGTGCCCCGGCGCTCGGGGGCAATGTCCACGGCTACGCGGCCTACGGCAATCAAGGGTTCGGGGTCTTGGGGGTGGCGCACGCCGACCAGGGTGCTGACCATGGCGGCCTTGCGGTTGGCGTGCGGGGCCAACTGCTCCAGCAGAGCGCGCACGTTGTTCTCATCGCTCTTGGGGTAGCCAAACTGCGTGCAGTAGTAGGCCGTATTCACCCCGGGCAGGCCGCCAAAGGCGTCCACGCACAGGCCCGCGTCGTCGGCAATGGCGGGCAGCCCGGTTTTTTGGGCGGCAAAGCGGGCCTTGGCCAAGGCGTTTTCGACAAAGGTGCAATGCGGCTCAGGCGCTTCGCCGGTGAACAAATCGCCCTGGGCAATCAGCGTGACGCCCAGGGGGGCAAAAATGGCTTGCAGCTCATCGAGCTTGCCACGGTTGTTGGAAGCGAGAACAATTTTCATAAAAAAGTGACGCTAACGCCCGCCAGACAAGCGTTAGCAGCTATTTATTTCATAGAGGGAAAGATGCGCCAAGTGTGCGCCAAAGGCACAAGCCTTGGCGCGTTCAGGCTCTTTTATGCAGGGCCGAGCGGCGGATGGCGGCGTTGATTTCGGCGATATTGCGCTCAATCTCTGCCTCATCGAGGTGGACGTCAAAGCCTTCCAAGTCCTGGGTGGACTGGATGGTGCTGGCAAAGACGTCGTCGCCGCTTTGCGTATCGACTGCGGCTTGCACCGTTTCATCGGCCTGCTCCCACTGCATAGCCAGGGCGGTGACGTTGTCGCTCTTGCTACCGGCCACGCGCAGCGCCGCATCCACCAGGGCGGGGACGGCGTCCTGCACCGGCTGGCCCGACAGGCACTGCAGCAGCATGGGCTCTTTGAGCACGTCCCACAGCCCATCTGAGCACAGCAGCAGCCGGTCGGCCTGCTGCAAGGTGTAGGGGCCGGTAATGTCGTACACGGGCAGGAGGTCCGCGCCCAGGCAGGTGTAGAGCACGTTGCGGTTCAAGATTTTGTGGGCGATTTTCAGTGCGTTGGTGCGCTCCATCTCGGTGTACGAATGGTCGCGCGTGCGTGCCAGCAGCTGGCCCTTGCGCACCCAATACAGGCGCGAGTCGCCACAGTGAATCCAGCTAACCTGCCCCTGCTGCACGACCGCCGCCACCAAGGTGGTGCGCGGTGCATCGGCCATGCGCTTGTGCCGCCCGTAGGCCAGGATGCGCTCATGCGCCATCAGCAGGCCCGTGCGTAAAAATTCCTGCACATTGGGCAAGGCAGGTTGCGCTTGGCGCTGAAACTCAGCGGCCATGGTTTGCAGGGCCAGCTGCGCGGCGACCTCCCCTTCGGCGTGCCCGCCCATGCCGTCGGCCAGGACGAACAGGGCCGCCTCGCGGGTGTAGCAATAGCCCATGCGGTCTTCATTGGTGGCGCGGCCACCACGGCGGCTGAGTTGGAATACCGAAAATTTCATGACGACCTGGGGGCTTGCACCACCGAAGAATGCAGCGACAAATTACCCGGCCCCTGCCCCATGAAGGAGCCCAGTTGCAGGCGCACACGCTCGGCCATGGTCAACTGGGTGTAGCGGCGGTGCAGGTCGTGCGAAAGCGCCTTGTGCAGCGCAAACACCGACTGCGGGCGGTGGGCAATCTCCAGCTCCATGGCCCATTGCACCAGCTCCAGCAGGTTGTCCGAATAATTGCCCCGCAGCCGCGCCAAGGCGGTGCACAGGCTGTCTTGCTCGCGGCGCTTGGGCACCTCGGGCGGGGCTTGCCCGGTCATGCACACGTAGATGCACGCGCCAATGGCGTAAATATCCGTCCACGGCCCCATGGTGCCGCCGCCTTTACGGTACATCTCGGGGGCGGCAAAGCCGGGGGTATACATGGGGCGGACAAAATTGCTTTGCTGGTTGAGCACTTCGCGCGCTGCGCCAAAGTCGATCATCACGGCCCGGTCGTTGTCGGTCACGAAGATATTGGCTGGTTTGATGTCCAGGTGCAGCATCTTGTGCTGGTGCACGATGCGCAGGCCCCGCAGCACCTCGTCAAACAGCGAGCGGATGGTTGATTCGCGCAGCACCTTGGGCTGTTTTAGATTACGCGCCAGCAGCACGTATTCCTGCAAGGACGCGCCTTGCAGGTAATTCATCACCATATAAACGGTTTCATTTTCCCGAAAGAAATTGAGCACGCTGACCACCGATGGGTGGGAGATTTGCGTCAGCGCCCGCCCTTCCTCAAAAAAACTTTTCAAGCCCAGGCGGTAAAGCGGCAGTTTCTCGGGGGCGACTTGCGGCACCAGCTCGCCAGCTTGGCGCGTGACCAGGGCAGCGGGGAGATATTCCTTGATGGCGACCTCCTGGCCCTGGCCATCCAGCGCCAGATACACCACGCCAAAACCGCCTGCTGCCAAGCGCCGCACGATGCGGTAGCCGCCAATGCTGGTATCGGGATTCAATGCGGCAGGTTTGGACTTGGTATTCATTTTTGCGCCAGTTATCCCAGGGACAGCACAGAAACCGGATAATCCTCGGATTGCAAGTAACCCGAGACACAAGGTAATGCCAGTTTACAGCATGACCGGATACGCCAGCGCCCAACTGGCCCCGGACACCATCGATGCAGCCGCGCCTGCCCCACGCCTAGGGTTAGAGATCCGCGCCGTCAACAGCCGTTTTTTAGACCTTACCTTCCGCCTGCCTGAAGAGCTCCGCGCCCAAGAGCCCGCCCTGCGCACGCTACTGACCAGCCGCTTGAAACGCGGCAAGGTCGAAGTGCGCGCCGCTATTGAACAAGACGCCAGCAGCGCCCTGCCCCAACCCAACAGCGCCCTGCTGCAGCGCCTGGGCATGCTGCAAGAGCAGGTGCAGATGTGGCTGCCCCAGGCCCGGGGCCTGAGCGTGGCCGACGCCCTGCGCCTGGCCGGTGGCAACAGCACCAGCAGCACCGACTGGTCAGCCCTGACTCTGCCGCTGGCCGAGCAGGCGCTGGACGCGTTGCTGGATGCCCGCGCCCGCGAAGGCAAGCGCCTGGCGCAAACCCTGCTAGAGCGCACCCACCAACTGCGCGACCTAGCCGCGCAAGCTGCACCCCTGGTGCCCCAACTGGTTGAGCAGCAGCGCCAGCGCTTTTTAGAACGCTGGCAGGAAGCCATGGGCCTGACCGAAGGCCAGGTACCGCCCGAAGCTGCGCAAGACCGGGCGCTGTCCGAGGCCACGGCCTTTGCCATCCGTATCGACGTGGCCGAAGAAATCACCCGCCTGGGCGCCCACCTGGCAGAAATCGAGCGCCTGCTGAAAAAAGGCGGCGAAGTGGGCAAGCGCCTGGACTTCCTGATCCAGGAGCTGCACCGCGAGGCCAATACCCTGGGCAGCAAATCGGCCACGCTGGAGCTCACCCGCATCAGCGTGGACATGAAGGTGTTGATCGAGCAAATGCGTGAGCAGGTGCAAAACATCGAATAAGCCCCCACCGAGAAACCACAGGGCGCACGGGCGTCCTGTTTTTTTAAGAGAATTGCCTCTTTGCGCCCAATCTATGCAACAACTGCCTGGAAACCTGTTTGTCGTTGCCGCCCCCAGCGGGGCGGGTAAGTCCAGCCTGGTCAAGGCCCTGCGCTCGTTCGACGCGCGGGTCTACCCCTCCGTCTCGCACACCACCCGTGCGCCCCGTGGTCAGGAAAAGCATGGCCGGGAGTATTTTTTCGCGTCCGAGGCCGAGTTTGACGCCATGGTCGGTGCCGATGCTTTCATCGAATGGGCCAACGTCCACGGCAAGCGCTACGGCACGTCCAAAAAAGGCATCCAGGACCGCCTGGCCAATGGCGACGACGTGTTGCTGGAAATTGACTACCAGGGCGCCCTGCAAGTGCGCAGCGCCTTTCCGCAAGCCGTGCTGATTTTCATCCTGCCGCCCAGTTGGGAAGAACTGCGCTCGCGCCTGGAAAACCGGGGCGAGGATGCGCCCGAGGTGATTGCGCTGCGCATGCAAAACGCCGAAACCGAAATGGCCCAGGTCAAGGAATTTGACTTCGTTATAATCAACGAGTTGTTTGAAGCTGCTTTGTTTGATTTAAAAGCCATCATCCACGCGCAGCGCCTCAAATATGTCAGCCAACGGCGTCTACGTGCCGATGTGTTCGCCTCCTTGAACCTGACTGCCCCCTCTCTCTAAACCCATTTTTTTGCCGGAGTACCCTGCCAATGGCACGCATTACCGTTGAAGACTGCCTGGAGCAGATCCCCAACCGCTTCCAACTGGTGCTGGCCGCCACTTACCGCGCCCGCATGCTCAACCAAGGCCATGCGCCCAAGGTGGAATGCCAAAACAAACCCGGCGTCACCGCCCTGCGCGAAATTGCCGAAGGCAAGGTCGGCCTGGAAATGCTGAAAAAAGTCCCCGGTTAAGGGCGTTTTCCCGGTTTGCCAGGGCAATTTCACCCTGAGAATAAGAGCACCGCTATGCGGTGCTTTTTTTTGACCTGCAGCAGGCTTTTCCCCCCACGCTACATTCGGGAGATGAACGCGGTCGTGAACACATCGTCCTTCCCCACCATTGCCATTGCCAAAGACCTGCCAGAGCCTGAACGTCTGCAGGCTGCTGCCCGCGTCTCTGCCGTGCATTTTGAGCATTTGCTGGGTTTTTTAAGCTACCTGAACCCGCAAAGCACCGACATGGTGCGCCGTGCCTGGCAGTTTGCCGACCAGGCCCACCGTAACCAATGGCGCAGCAGTGGCGACCCCTACATCACCCACCCGATTGCCGTTGCCGGTATCTGCGCCCAATGGAAGCTGGACGCCCAGGCGCTGTCGGCTGCCTTGATGCACGACGCCATGGAAGACTGTGGCATCACCAAGGCAGACATCAGCGCCCAGTTCGACGAAACCGTGGCCGAATTGGTCGATGGCCTGACCAAACTGGACAAGCTGCACTTCAACACCCGCGAGGAAAGCCAGGCCGAGTCGTTTCGCAAAATGCTGCTGGCCATCGCCAAGGACGTGCGCGTCATCCTCATCAAGCTGGCCGACCGCACGCACAACATGCGCACCATGGGCGATATGCCGCGCAGCAAGTGGGGGCGTATTTCTTCCGAGACGCTGGAGATTTTTGCCCCCATTGCCCACCGCCTGGGCCTGAACCAAACCTACCGCGAGCTGCAAGACCTGTCGTTTCGCCACCTGCACCCCTGGCGCTACGCCACGCTGGACAAGGCGATTGCCAAGTCGCGCGCGCGCCGCCACGACCTGGTGCAGCGCGTACACAACGAGGTGCAAATCACCTTTGACCGCCTGGGCATGCCCATTCGCCTGACGGGCCGGGGCAACACCTTGTATGCGCTGTACCAAAAGATGCAGCGCCAGCACCTGAGCTTTGCCCAGGTCACCGACGTGTACGGCTTTCGCCTGATCGTGCCCACCACCACCGATTGCTATACCGCGCTGGGCGTGCTGCACCAGCTCTACAAGCCCGTGCCGGGGCGCTTCAAGGACCATATCGCCATTGCCAAAACCAACGGCTACCAGTCGCTGCACACCGCCTTGGTCGGCCCGGCGGGGGTGACCATTGAGTTTCAACTGCGCACCGAGTCCATGCACATCGTGGCCGAGGCTGGTGTCGCCGCGCACTGGCTCTACCAAAGCGAGGGCCAGCAAGAGACGCTCAACACCAAGTGGCTGCAGTCGCTGCTGGACATCCAAAAAGAAACGCGCGACGCCAGCGAGTTTTGGGACAACGTCAAGGTCGACCTGTTCCCCGATTCGATCTACGTATTCACCCCCAAGAGCAAGGTCTTTTCCATGCCGCATGGCGCTACGGCCATTGACTTTGCCTACGCCATCCACAGCAATATCGGCCACCACGCCACGGGCGCGGTCATCAATGGCGAGCCGATGAGCCTGCGCACCGAACTCAAAAGCGGCGACGTGGTGGAAATCACCACCGACCCCGAGGCCCTGCCCCACGCCACCTGGCTGGGTTTTGCCCGCACGGGCCGCGCCCGCTCGAAAATCCGCAACCACCTCAAAACCAGCGCCCAGGCCGAGTCGGTCGTCTTGGGTGAGCAACTGCTCACCCAGGCGCTGCGCGAAGAAGGCATTGCCCAACTGCCCACCGAAGAAGCGGCGCAAGCGGCGCTGTGGGACAGCGTCTTGAAGCCGGGGCAAACCCAGGCGGACCTGCTTTCAGACATCGGCCTGGGCCGCCAGGTAGCCACCTTGGTGGCGCAGCAAATTACCTCCTACCTACTGCGCCAGGGCCAGCGGCCCGACGCCCTGCTGCTGACCCAGCAGCGCTTTACCCAGCATCAGCCGCACAGCAGCGTGATTTTGGACAGCAACAACCGCACGGCCACCCACTACGCCAGCTGCTGCAGCCCCGTGCCGGGCGATGCCATCACCGGCTACCTGGGCCACGGCGACGGCCTGCACATCCACCGCAGCCACTGCCCCCAGGTACAGCAGTTGCTGGAGCGCCACCCTGAGCGCCTGATCCACGTCGAATGGGGCGACGATGCCCGCGAGCGCCTGCACAGCGCCGCCATCACCTTGACGGTAAAGAACGGCAAGGGCGTGCTGGCCCGCGTCACCCAGGTGCTGGCCGATACCGACGTAGACATCCGCCGCGTGGACATGGAGGACGAAACCGCCATGCAGACCACGGCGCTGCACTTCATCATCGCCGTGCACGACGAACACCAACTGGAAAACGCCCTGCGGGCGCTGCGCCGCAATAGCTGCGTCATCAGTTGCCACCGGGTGCTGGCAGAATAGGTCGCACCCACCCTATAAAAAAGAGAGCGCCTACCGCTCTCAAAAAAAAACAACCCAGATATGAAAGTACCTGGGTTGCTTTATTTATCAGCGCTAACAGCTATTATTTTTAAGTATTCAATGCTCCACGCTGCGGGAAAACAGGTTGATGACCAGCACCCCCGCGATGATGAGCCCCAGCCCGATCAAGGCCGGTGCATCCAGGCTTTGGCGAAACCACAGCCAGCCCACCAGCGAAATCAACACAATGCCCACCCCCGACCAAATGGCGTAGGCCACGCCCGTGGGGATGCTTTTCAAGGTGTGCGAGAGGCAATAAAACGCCAGCCCATAGCCCAGCACCGTCACTACGCTGGGCAGTAGGCGGGTGAAGTTGTCCGATGCCTTCAGGGCGGACGTGGCCACCACCTCAGCCACGATGGCTACGACCAAGTACGCATAGGCCACGGTTGTGGAAGAAGCCATGGCGTTAGCGCCCCTCGGGCAGTTTTTCGATGCTACCTGCGCGCAGCACCCGGCCATCGCGGCCAAAGGTGACGGTGAACACCATCTCCCGCGCGGGTGGGTCGATCCAGCGCCAATCCCAATCGGTTTCCTGCTTTAAATCGAAAGTCATGCGCTTGGCCGGCTGCCCCAGTAGGCGGCGCACCTGCTCCTGGCTCATGCCGGGCCGCACCTGGGCAAACACGTCTGGCGTAATCACTTGGCGCAGGGCGCTCATCTTGCCGTCGGGGCCGATGGTGATCATGTAGTTCTGGTGGCCCATGGGCTGGCGGTTGTATTCAAAGGTGCGGCTACCGTCCTGCTCAGGCCAGACGGTGGCGGGCTCGCCAAACTGGGCGCGCACGTCGGCCTCGGTGGACAGGCCCTCCTCCAGCGCATCAATACGCTGCTGGTCACAGCCCAGCAAGGTCAATACCGCCGTGCCCAAGGCACCGGCGAGCAAGGAGATGCGACGCAGCATAGTTTTTCTCTCTCCATAGAGCACAGCACAAGCGGGCAAGCGTAACAGGCGCTTGCAAGCGCTAGCCAGATTTCACACAAAAATTACTTGAATGAGATTTATTCCCATTTACAATGCGAACAGTTCTTATTTGGAGAGATCGCCCATGTGTGACGCTTGCAGCACCCCCGCCCCCACTTCTGCCGGTTCGCGCCGCCGCCGTTTGTGGGATTTGCCCCAGCAATGCCATTGCCCGGTCATTGGCGTGTGCTTTCCGCTGCAGCGCCTGCGCCAACTGGTGAACAAGGCCCTGAGCCACCAGCCTGTGGCCGATGATTATGAAATCCACCTCGGCGCGGTGGCCGAATGCGCCAAACGCAGCCGCGTCACGGAATTGCTGCACAAAGACCTGGAAGCACGCTTTGCCAGCCATATCCGCGCATTTCGCGCCGCCAAGGAAACCGCTGCCGTGGCCGAGCTATGGGCCCAAGCCGTGCGCCTGGGCGATGTCTCCGGCGCCTTTTGGGCCGCGCTCACCCACCCGCGCTGCGACGACATCCTGCAAGAAGTGCTGCTGCGCGACATGCACATGCTGCAGCACCAGGCCGGCGCTGCCGTGCGCGTGGACATGGCCCATGTGCAGGCGCTGACCAAGGAAAACGCCGTGCTGGCGCACGAGCTGGGCAAGGTGCAAGAGCGTTGCACCCGCGTCATCAACGAAAAATCGACCGAAATCGAACACCTGCACACCGCCTTGGTGCAGCAACGCGCCGTGAGCCTGAGCCAAGCATCGCGCATTGCATTTCTGGAGCAAGACGTACAACAACTGCGCCACCAAGACCCGGCGCAGGAACAACTGGCCAAGCTGCAGAAAAAACTAGAGCAGCTCACGCAGCACCAAAGCCAGCTACAGGCCGAAAACGCCCAACTGCGCCACGCCCTGGCGCAGTCTGAACGCTTGATTCGCCAGCAAGCCATCGAGGCGCTGCAAACCCCGCCCGCTGCCCCGCAGCCCGTGGCCGAACCCGCCTTGCAACTGCACGCCAAGAAAGTGGTGTGCGTGGGCGGGCGCCACACCAACGTAGCCAACTACCGCGCCGTAATTGAAAAGGCTGGTGGTCAGTTCGCCCATCACGACGGCGGTATTGACGACAAGCACAGTGCCTTAGATTCTGTTTTAGCTGCAGCCGACTTGGTGATTTGCCAAACCGGCTGCATCAGCCACAACGCCTACTGGCGCGTGAAAGATTTTTGCAAGCGCACCGGCAAGCAGTGCGTGTTTGTGGACAACCCCAGCGCCACCTCGTTCAGCCGCAGCCTGCGCGGAGTGCGGGACTGGAAGCGGCGGGCGAGGTGCGCAAGGCTTAAAGCCAAGCCTTAGGGCCGCTTGAGAGCGTTCTAGAACGTCTCCCAATCGTCGTTGTCCACACTCTTGGGCGCGCTCACCTTGGCCGTATTCGCTTTGGCCGGTGGCAGGTGCTTGGGCGCCGCTGCAGGCTGGGGCTTGGCCGGTACGGCTTTTACCGCCGGTGCTGGCCGTGCGGCAGACGTGACAGATGCAGCCGCCGTTGGCATAGGCACAGCGGGCGCAGCAGCCGGGGTATAGCTAGCCTGGCCCTGGTGGGTAGCGGCTAGGCGGAACGTCCCCACCACCTCGGTCAGGCGCACAGCCTGCTCACGCATGGAGGCAGCGGCGGCGCTGGCTTGCTCCACCAAGGCGGCGTTTTGCTGGGTCATCTGGTCCAGGTTGCCAATGGATTGGTTGACCTGGCTGATGCCGTCGCGCTGCTCGGCAGACGCGGCGGTAATTTCCCCAATCAAATCGCTCACCTGGCGCACGCCCGAGACGATTTCCTCCATGCTGGCACCCGCCTGCACGACTTGGGCACTGCCCATTTCCACGCTCTGGGTGCTGGCCTCGATCAATTGCTTGATCTCTTTGGCCGCTTCGGCGCTGCGCCCAGCCAGGCTGCGCACTTCGCTGGCCACCACGGCAAAGCCCCGGCCTTGTTCGCCAGCGCGGGCGGCTTCCACGGCAGCGTTCAGCGCCAGGATGTTGGTCTGGAAGGCAATGCCGTCAATCACGCTGATGATGTCTCCAATCTTGCGGCTGGAAGAAGTAATCAGCTCCATGCTCTGCACCACCTGACCGACAATTTGACCGCCGTTTTGCGCCGCCTGCACCGCCGTACTGGCCAGTTGGTTGGCCTGCTGCGCCGTATCGGCAGACTGTTTTACCGTAGCGGTAAATTCTTCCATACTGGCTGCCGTCTCTTCCAAGTTGGCTGCTGTCTGCTCGGTACGCGCTGATAAGTCATGGTTACCGCTAGCAATCTCACTAGCCGCATTGGTAATAGAGTGGGCACTGTTGCTGACCTGCTGCATCAGACCATGTAAATGCTCAATAAAGCGGTTAAAGCTATTAGCAACTTCATTAAATTCTGGTGTTGTGCTAGCAGGCAAGCGCTGGGTTAAATCAGCACCAGCTCCCGAGAGTTTTTCAATACTTTGGTACAGGTTGTGCAGGCTACGCATGATCGAGCGAATAAGCAACAGCACAACCACAATCATTAAAATAGCCAGCGGTATTTGCACCATTGCCAAGCGGCTTAAAATATCGCGCGACTGTTGGGTTAATAGTGCCGTAGGTACATCGCTAGCCACATACCAAGGGCTACCGGCAATAGGCTGAATAAACAAGGTGTGTTCCCCGTCCGCCCCGTCATAAACACCTTGCACTTTCTTATCACCCTGCAACTGGCCCAATAAGCCTTGCAGGGAGGCCGCCATCGGCAGGCTCAAGTCTTTCAGGTATTGCAGCTTGGGCTCCTGCCCCACCAGTGCAGGGTTGCCAACGACCTTGCCATCGGCTTCCACCAGCAGGACATGGCCGTTAATGGCTGCGCCCATTTGCTGCGCCAAGGTATTGAAAAAGCCCAAGGTCACGTCAATCGTGGCCACCCCCCAGGCCTGGTTGTCGCGGTAAATGCCCATGGCGCAATTGGTGCGGGGCTCGCGGCTGGCTTCGTCCTGGTAGGCCTTGGCCCAGACGCATTGGCCCTTGGGCGCGGCCATGCCCCCTTGGTGCCAGGGCTGCTCCCAGTAATTGGCCTGCTCCGGGCGGTTCCAGACGGTATTGACCTGGAGCTGACCCTGGGCATCGCGGGCAAAAAAGGTGCTGTATTTTTGGCGCTCAGAATCGCGCACACCGGGTAGCGGCCAGATGCCGCCGCCAAAGACGTTGGTGTCCCCATATTGGTTGACCCAAAATGGCACCAGCCGGTCAATTTCCTCGTTATCAAGCTGCACGACCAATTCGGTAATGCTGCGCTGCTGCGCCTGGATGCGCTGCATTTGCCCATAAATGGCATCGGCCTGCAAATCAATGGTGTCACTGACTTGCTGCACCTCGGCACGTACCAATTCAGGTTTGACAAACCATTGAATCACGGCCACTGTAATACCTAAAATCAGGACAAATATAATACCCAGCAATAACGAAAACCGTGCCTGTGTAGACTGTGGCAATACTCGCATATAAAAGCCCTATTTCATAAAACAAACTGGCATAGCGAAAATAAAACTTCGCAACCGCCAGCAGACGCGTCAACCAACCCAATGGCTATACTAGAGGAAAAAGACTTCCCCCTTTCGGCTGTAGCTGCATGCTAGTGGTTAACGCCTAAATTTATGGATGTGAAAGGGGTTTGTCACAAGTTTTCACTATCCACATTGGTTGCGGTTTGTGCCCCCTGCCGCCACTGCGCAGGCGTCACTCCCGTCCAGCGCTTAAACGCCCGCCAAAACACCGCCGGTTCCGCAAAGCCCAGTTGCGCCCCGATGTCGGCCAAGGGCTGCTGGGTGTGGGCCACGGCTTGCAGGGCCAGGTGGCGGCGGGCTGCGTCCAGCAGGGCGCTAAAGCTGTGGCCCTGGGCCTGCAGGCGGCGGGCCAGGCTGCGTTCGCTGCAACCTAGCCAATGCGCCGCCTGGGCGCGGGTGGGGGTGGTGCCGCTGTGCAAGCTGCCCTGCAGCCAACTTTGTAGCGCCTGCTGCCAGTGGTGGGCCGTGCTCAGGGCGGCCAGGCGCTGACGGGCGTGGCGGTGGTGGTCGCTGGCCAATTGGGCATCGGCCTGGGGCAAGGGCGCGTCCAACACCGCATTGGGCAGCAGCATGCCGCTAAACGCCTGTTCAAACTGCACCGCGCAATCAAACGCCTGCAGGTAGCCCGCCAGCGGCCCGATACGGGGCTGGTTGAACTGCACCGCCAGCGGCACCAGGGGCTGCCCGGTCAACCGGCGGGCCAGGGCCAGGACGGTGACCAAAACCGCCTCAATCTGGTGCGGGCTAAAGGCCAGCGTGCCTTGGCGGGGGTGGTAGATCAGCCAACTGGCCGTATCACCGGCCAGCATTTGAAAGCGCCCGGCATCGCTGATCAAGCGCTGGTACTTTTGCACCCAGGCAATCGCCTGGCGCAAGCTAGGGGCCGACTGCAGCACATAGCCCACCACATTGAAACTGCCCGGCCCGGCGTGTGCGCCCACTTTCAGGCCAAAGCCCGCATCCTGCGTACACAACACCGCTGCTTGCCATAGGCGGGTGAGGTGGTCAATCGGCCAGCGCTCCTGCGTCAGCAGCGCTGGCGCCAGCCCCGCGCGGGCCAAGAGCTGCTGGCGCGAGACACCCAGGTCTTCTGCCGCCAGCAGTACGGTGTTGATCCAGCCGATGGAGGCACTGGCTTCTAAAGTCAAGATTTATGTCCTCTAAAGTCAACCACAGCGCATGGTACGCCAGTATCTTTGCACCCAGGAGACAGCACAACATGGCACCACAACACGTAGATACCTTGGTCATTGGCGGCGGGCTGGCGGGCATCGTCACGGCGCTGGAGCTGCTGCGCGCAGGCCAGACCGTCACCCTGGTTGACCGCGATACGCCGCAGCGCCTGGGCGGCCTGGCCCTGTGGGCCTTTGGCGGCATGGCGCTGGTGGGCACGCCCCTGCAGGCCAAGCGCAAGATTGCCGACAGCCCCGAACGCGCCCTGGCCGACTGGCTGCGCTTTGGTGAACTGGCCGAGGGCGACCACTGGCCCCAGCAGTGGGCACGCTATTACGTGGAGCAATCGCGCCCGCAGGTGTACGACTGGCTGCTGGGCGAAGGCATTACCTTCATGCCCGCCGTGAACTTGGTCGAACGCGGATTGAGAGGCGACGGCAACAGCGTGGCGCGTTACCACATCGTGTGGGGCACCTCGCGCTTTATGACGCTGCGCTTGATTGAGCAGATGCACGCCGCCGGGCAAGGCCCTGGCAAAAGCGGGCGGCTGACAGTGCTGCACCGCCACCGCGTCACCGCGCTGGAAAACACGGGCGGGCGGCTATCCGGCGCGGTGGCGGTGGATGAGGCCACGGGCCGGGAAATTCGTTTAAGCGCCTCTGCCGTGGTGCTGGCCACCGGCGGCATCAACGGCGGCCACGCAGAAGCGCGGCGCAACTGGCCTAAAAACCGACCCTTGCCCAAAACCATGCTCAACGGTGCCCACCCCTTTGCCGATGGGCGCATGCACCACTGGGCCGCCGACCAGTTGGGCGCACGCATCACCCACGCGGGGGAGATGTGGAACTACGCCGCTGGTATTCCCCACCCGTTTCCGCATTTTCCCGGCCACGGGCTGTCGCTGATTCCGTGCAAGTCGGCGCTGTGGCTCAACCACCGGGGCGAACGCATCGGGCCCGAGCCGCTGGTCACCGGTTTTGATACCCATTGGCTATGCCAGCAGGTCGCCGCGCAGGAGCGGCCCTGGACATGGCAGCTGCTCAACCGCCGCATTGCCTTGAAGGAATTTGCTATTTCCGGGGCGGAGCACAACCCGCGCATTCGCGACCGGCAGTTTCTGCGCTTTGTGAAAGAAACGCTGCTGGGCAACCACCGCCTGGTCGATCAAATGGCGCAGCAAAGCCCTCACTTCATCGTGGCCGATACGCTGGCCGAGTTGGCACACAAGATGAACGCGCTCACGGCCTCGCACGACATCCGTGTGGAGCAGTTGCAGGCCACGGTGCAAGCCTGGGACGCGCTGTTCGCCCCAGGCGGCCAGCCGGACAGCGACATCCAGGTGCGCCGCATCCTGCAAGCGCGGCAGTGGAAGCCCGACAGCCTGCGTACTTGCAAGCCCGCGCCGCTGCAGCAAGCGGGGGCGGGGCCGTTGATCGCCATCCACACTCAGCTCATTACGCGCAAAAGCCTGGGCGGGCTGCAAACGGATTTACGCAGCCGCGTGCTGAACAGCAGCGGCCAGCCCATCGACGGCCTGTACTGCGTGGGCGAGGCTGCAGGCTTTGGCGGCGGGGGCGCATCGGGCAAGCGTTCGCTGGAAGGCACGTTTCTGCCGGGCTGCATCCTGACGGCGCGGGCGGCAGCGCGGGATATTTTGAGTAATTAAAAAAGAGAGCTGTTAGCGCACGTATTCATTGGTTTTTAGGTAATATATCTAAAAACTAATGAATACCAGCGCAACCAGCTATGAAATCAGGAGACATTATGGAATTTGACTACCTCGTCATCGGCGCAGGCTCCAGCGGCTGCGTGGTGGCTAGCCGCTTAAGCGAAGACCCAGGCACCACCGTCTGCCTGGTGGAAGCCGGCGGCCCGGACAGCAGCGTGCTCACGCGCGCGCCGCTGGGGTTTGTAGCGGAGGCCAAGCTCAAGAAAAACTCCGTGCACTACGCCACTGTGCCCCAACCGGGGCTCAACGGCCGCCAAGGCTTTCAACCCCGCGGGCGGGTGCTGGGCGGCAGCAGCAGCGTCAACGCCATGATTTACTGCCGGGGCCACCGCAGCGACTACGACCACTGGGCGCAGCTGGGCAACCCCGGCTGGGATTACGCCAGCGTACTGCCCTTATTTAAAAAGGCCGAAGACAGCGCCTGCTTTGGTGCCAACGACTTTCACGGCGCAGGTGGCCCGCTGGGCGTGGACTGGCTGCGCAGCCGCTTTCCCACCACGCAGGCGTTTTTACGCGCCTGCGCCAACCAGGGCATTGCCCCCACGGCGGACTACAACGGCACCGAGCAAGCCGGCTGCAGCCCCGCACAGGTCACGCAGCGGGGCGGTGAGCGCTGCAGCAGCGCCCGCGCCTACCTCACGCCCCACCTCGCGCGCAGCAATCTGCACATCCTCACCCACGCACAAACGCAGTCCATTGTCTGGGAAGGCCGCCGCGCCGTAGGCGTGCAGGTGCAGCAAGGTGGACAGCAGCGCCTGCTGCGCGCGCGCCGGGAAGTGATTGTCTGCAGCGGTGCCTACGGCTCGCCCCAGCTGTTGATGTGTTCCGGCGTGGGGCCAGCGGCGCACCTGCAACAGCTGGGTATCACCGTCACCCATGCGCTCGATGGCGTGGGGCAAAACCTGCAGGACCACATTACCGCGTCGCTGAACTGGCGCAGCCACGACAGCGCGGGCGGTTTTGGCGTGTGCCCCAGCGGAGCGCTGCAGCTCGCTGCGCGGCATGCAGGAATGGCGGCTCCAAAGAAGCGGCTGCATCACCAGCAACGTGGCCGAGGCAGTAGCCTTTTTCCCTACCGAAGCCGGACTGCCCGCCAGCGATATTGAGCTGGAATTCGTCTGCGCCATAGTGGAAGACCATAGCCGCAAGCTCTACTGGGGCCACGGCTTTGGTGTACACGTCACCCTCACCCGCCCGCAAAGCCGTGGCGAAGTGCGCCTGGCCAGCCGCGATACGCGCGAGAGCCTGCTGATTAACCCCCGTTACTTCGACCACCCCGACGACTTGCCCCGCCTGGTGCGCGGTGTGCAAAAGGCGCTGACAGTGATGCATGACGCGGCGCTCGCCCCTTGGCGCGGCGCGATGGTGCGCCCCCTGTCTGCCGACAACCCTGAAGCCATTGCCCAGGCGCTGCGCCAGCACGCCGACACCGAATACCACCCGGTAGGCACCTGCAAAATGGGCCCGGCCAACGATCCGCTGGCCGTGGTCGGCCCCGATTTGCGCGTGCATGGCGTGGAGGGCCTGCGTGTGGCCGACGCTTCCATCATGCCCACCATCACCACCGGCAACACCAATGCGCCCAGCATCATGATTGGCGAAAAATGCGCCGAGCTGCTGCGCCACCCCCACGCTTAAAAGGCTGCCACGATGAATATCCTGCCCCCCGCTCCCACCCACTTGCCTGCGCTGCTGCGCGATGCCTTTGCCGCCCAACGCGCCGCTTTTCAACAACAGCGCTACCCCAGCCTGGCCGAACGCCGCGCAGACCTGCAGCAGCTGCACCACCTGCTGCGCGACCACCGCGAGGCCATCATCACCGCCATTGGCCAGGACTACGGCTGCCGCAGCCGCTTTGAAACCCTGCTGACCGAACTGCTGCAGGGCCAGGAAGCCGCCCTGGCCGCCCGCCGCCACGTAAAGCGCTGGATGCGACCCCAAAAGCGGCGCCTGGACCCCACGCAATACCCGCTGGCCGGGGCGTTCACCTTTGCCCAGCCGCTGGGCGTGGTCGGCATCGTCGTGCCGTGGAATTTTCCGATTGCCATGGCCTTTCAGCCGCTGATTTGCGCCTTTGCCGCCGGTAACCGGGCGATGGTGAAGATGTCGGAAAACTCCGGCCACCTGGCGCGGTTGTTGCAAAAAATCAGCCCCGACTATTTCCCCGCCGACAAGCTGGCGTTTTTTGCCGACGACGACGCAGGGCCCGCTGGCAGCCTGGGGCCGCTGTTTACCCAGTTGCCGTTTGACCATTTGTTCTTCACCGGCTCGCCCGAAACCGGCAAGGCCGTCATGGCCAACGCGGCGGCCAACCTCACCCCCGTCACGCTGGAGCTGGGCGGCAAATCCCCCGCCATCGTCGCGCCCGACTTTCCGCTGGACAAGGCGACCGAGCGCATCCTGTGGGTGAAGATGCTCAACGCCGGACAAATCTGCACCAATGTGGACTATTTGCTACTGCCCGCAGGCAGTGAAGACGCCTTCATCGCCCATGCCCAGCGCATTGCCGCCGCGCGCTTTCCCGACCTGCTGGGGGGCGACTACACCGCCATCATCGACCAGCGCCAGTACGACCGCCTGCAAGCCGTGCTGCAAGATGCCGAGGCCCAGGGCGCGCGCATCGTGCCGCTGCTGCCCGGCCAGGCAGGCGATGCCGCGCGGCGCATCCTGCCGCCCATGCTGGTGCTGAACGTGACCGACCAGATGCTTATCATGCAGCGCGAAATTTTTGGCCCGCTGCTGCCCATCCTCACCTACCGCAGCAGCGACGAGGTGCTGGACTACATCAACACCCGCCACCACCCGCTGGCCCTCTATATCTATAGCCACGACAAGGCGCTGCAGCAGCGCTACCTGCGCGGCACCCTGTCCGGCGGGGTGAGCATCAACGACAGCCTGATCCACACCGGCCTGCACAACCTGCCCTTTGGCGGCGTGGGGCGCAGCGGCATGGGCCACTACCACGGCTGGGAGGGGTTCCTCACCTTTTCCAAGCTGCGCCCGGTGTTTCGCCAGGGGCCGCTACGGGCGGTGGACTTTTTCATGCCGCCCTACGGCCCCTGGGCGTACAAGCTGCTGAACCTGATGCTGTGGCGTAACCGCTAAAAATTTAAGAGCGTGTTTACGAGCTTTTCGCTATCGCCAATCTGTTTCCCCCGTCACACCCGCGCAGGCGGGTGTCCAGCAGCAGCACAGGGAATGGATAGGGTCGTTGCCAAGGCCAGGCCGCTGCTGGATTCCCGCCTTCGCGCACTACTGTCCGGAGAAAATTTCGAGGAATCTCAAAAAAGCGTTGCGGTGCTTGGGATTAGGGGTTAAACCCCTGAGCGCCAACTCAATCACCCAAACACCGCAACATGTTCAGCATAAGCCGATTTGAGCAACTATTGAAGAACCTGCCTCGTGCCCATGTGCAGCGCCTGGCCGACAAGTACAAGACAGACCGCTACACCAAAGGCTTTGACACCTGGTCACTGCTGATCGCACAGGTCTATGGGCAGCTCAGCGGTAGTCGCTCGCTGCGTGAGCTTGAGACGGGCTACAACCTCCATGCCCGCCATCACTACCACTTGGGCACCGGGCCAGTGCGCCGCACGACCCTGGCTGATGCCTGCGCCAAGCGCAAGCCACAAGTGTTCGAGGAACTGGTCGGTGAATTGATGAGTGCCGCTCACAGAAAGATCCGGCGGCAAGTGCGCGAAGGCCTGTTGCTGCTCGATTCCACCAGCCTGACGCTCAAAGGCCGGGGCTTTGACTGGGCCAAAGAGCACAGCACGCGCAATACCCAGGGATTGAAGCTGCATGTGGTTTTCAACCAAGGCAGTGCGACCCCTGTGGTGCAAGAGATCACACAGGCCAACGTCAATGATGTCACTCAGGCTGTTGGAATACAGTTGCAAGCGGGCGCAACCTACGTGTTTGACAAAGGGTATTGCGACTACAACTGGTGGTCGACGTTCGAGAACAAACAGGCACTGTTCGTCACACGCCTGAAGTCCAATGCGGCAGTGAAGGTGCTGGAGCAAAAAGACGTGGCCGCAGCCGATCAGCAGCACATCCTGGCCGATGAGTTGATTGCCTTCAGCAACCGCACACCCGGTGGCAAACGGCGTAACCAATACATCAAGCCCCTGCGCCGTGTGCGTGTGCATCGCCCAGACCACGACAGCGATCTGGTACTGGTCACCAATGATATGAATCGCTCTGGCGCAGAGATTGCCGCCTGCTACAAAGCACGCTGGAACATTGAGCTGTTCTTCAAATGGATCAAGCAGAACCTCCGGCTCAAAGCCTTCTATGGCCGCAGCCGCAATGCCGTGCGCATTCAACTGCTGTGTGCGCTGATTGCCTACCTGCTCGTAGCGCTGTATTGCCAAGCGCAGTCTGGCGGCACTTCGCTGCTACGGGTCTTCAATGCACTACGTGCGGGCTTGTTCCAGCGGCCCAGAAACGATGAAGAGGTAGAGAGGCGAAGGCGGGAAAACGCGCAAGCCAGATCAATGATTCAGCCTGATTTGTTTACTTGAAGATTTCTCCGGACAGTAGTGCGCCTTCGCGGGAATGACGAAATTGAGTGCAAAAACCACCTCAAATGCTTACCCAGTAAGCGTAATAAGCTATCAATAAAGGAGTAACCATGAACGGCGCACAAGCATTGATGCAGACCCTGGCCGACGCAGGCATTGAGGTGTGCTTTACCAACCCCGGCACCAGCGAAATGCACTTTGTCGCCGCGCTGGACGGTGAGCCGCGCATGCGCGCCGTGCTGGCGTTGTTTGAAGGCGTGGCCACCGGCGCAGCCGACGGTTACGCCCGCATGGCCGATAAGCCCGCCGCCACCTTGCTGCACCTGGGCTGCGGCCTGGGCAACGGCCTGGCCAACCTGCACAACGCCCGCAAAGGCAAGGTGCCGGTGGTCAACATCGTGGGCGACCACGCCACCTATCACACCCAATACGACGCGCAATTGCAAAGCGATATTGAAACCGTGGCACGCAATGTGTCGCCCGGTTTTGTGCGGACCTCGGCAACCACTGCCGCGCTGTGCCAGGACGCAGCGGACGCCATAGCCGCCGCACGCGGCCTGCCAGGGCAGGTGGCGACGCTGATTTTGCCCGCCGATGTCTCCTGGGGCGCAGGCGGCCAGCCCTGCCCGCCGCCCCCGCCCGCAGCCGCCCCGCCTGCCGATGCCGCCACCGTGCAAGCCATAGCCGCACTGATTGGCAACGGCAAAAAAACCGCCCTGCTGCTGGGCCGGCACGCGCTGCGCGCGCCTGCGCTGGTGGCTGCGGCCCGCATTGCCGCCCACAGCGGTGTGCAATTGCTGGCCGAGTGCTTTCCCACCCGCATGGAGCGCGGTGCGGGCCTGCCCTTTGTGGAGCGCATCGCCTACCTGACGGAAATGGCCAGCGTGCAGCTCGCGCCCATCGAGCAGCTCATCGTGGTGGATGCCAAAGCGCCGGTGTCGTTTTTTGCCTACCCCGGCAAGCCCAGCTACCTGGTGCCCCAGGGCTGCACTGTCCATACCCTGAGCACCACGGCGCAAGACGCAGCCGCCAGCTTGGCAGCGCTGGCCGCCACCCTGGGGGCCGCGCAAACACCCCCGCAACTGCAAGCCCCGGCGCGCCCCCAGCGCCCCCGTGGGGCACTGACTGCACCCAAGGTATGCAAGGCCGTCGGCCATTTGCTGCCCGACAACGCCATCGTGATTGACGAAGCCATCACCAGCGGCCTGATGCTGAACACCATGACCCAGGGCTGCCCGCGCCACGACCTGCTGACACTCACGGGCGGTGCTATCGGCCAAGGTCTGCCCAGCGCCGTGGGCGCAGCCATTGCCTGCCCCGAGCGCCCCGTCATTGCCCTGATTGGCGACGGCAGCGCCATGTACACCCTCCAGGCGCTGTGGAGCATGGCACGCGAAAACCTGAACGTAACGGCCATCATCTTCAACAACGCCAGCTATTCGGTGCTGAACGTGGAACTCGACCGCGTAGGCGCAGAAGAAGCCGGGCCCAAAGCCAAATCGCAGTTGGACTTGCACGGCCCGCAACTGCACTTTGCCCACCTGGCCCAAGGCATGGGCGTACACGCCGTGCGGGCGCAAACGGCAGAAGATTTTTGCACCGCGCTGGAATACGCCCTGGCCCAACCGGGGCCGCATTTGATTGAAGCGCTGGTGCCTGAATCGCTCTCCGGGGCCAAGCGTAAGCTCCTGCCCTGGCTGCTCAAGTCCCTGCCCAACCTGCCCCAGCCGGTGGCACGGGCGCTGAAAAAGAAAATTGCGCCGTAGGGGGTAAGGCAAGAGATCGCCACGGCCTGCGGCCTCGCGATGACGACTCAATCCCCCCGTCATTGCGAGGAGCGCAGCGACGCGGCAATCTCCATGCCTGCTCCCCCTCTGGCCTTAGAATCGACGCTTTTGTACCGTTTGACCCCTGGGTTATTGCCATGTCTATTTTTGCCCGTCCTCACTACACCTCCGAAGCGACCGACTTCATCGAGCAACTCAAGAAAAACAAACCTGAGCTCGATGCCCAGCAGCAGCAAGGCCGCGCCCTGTTGTGGGATAAGGATGTGGATGCCGAAGTTTGGCAGGACTACCGCGCAGGCAAAGTGGCGCAAAAAGCCTACGTCTACTACTCCTACACCCCTGCCGGCAAACGCACCACCCCCATGTAAGCGCAGGCTGCCCGCCTGCCCGGTGCGATGGACAGCATCAGCCCGGTGGCTGCGCCCGATCGCCTAGCCGCCGCCAACCCCGCCCCGCCACCTGCCTTCGCCACACCGGCTGACCAGGTGGCTTTGGCGCGTTTGTATGGGCAGCCCCTGTTCAAGATTCCGCAAGACCTCTACATCCCGCCCGATGCGCTGGAGGTTTTCCTGGAAGCCTTTGAAGGCCCGCTGGACCTGTTGCTGTACTTGATTCGCAAGCAGAACTTCAACATCCTGGACATTCCCATGGTGCAGGTCACTGCCCAGTACCTGGGCTATGTGGAAGAGGTGCGCAGCCGTAACCTGGAGCTGGCTGCCGAATACCTGCTGATGGCGGCCATGCTGATTGAAATCAAATCACGCATGCTGCTGCCACCCAAGGTCAAGGAAGGCGAGGAAGAAGCCGCTGACCCCCGCGCCGAGCTGGTGCGCCGCCTGCTGGAGTACGAAAAAATCAAACTCGCTGCCCAGCAACTGCAAGAACTGCCCCAATACGGGCGCGACTTCGTGCAGGCCCAGGTCTTCATCGAACAAAGCCTGGCGCCGCGCCTGCCCGACGTGGACGTGGCCGAGCTGCAGTCCGCCTGGCGCGACATCCTGCGCCGCGCCCGTCTGGTGCAGCACCACCGCATTACGCGCGAGGAGCTTTCGGTGCGCGAATACATGAGCCAGCTCATCAAACAACTGCAGGGCCAGCGCTTTGTCACCTTTGAAAGCATCTTTGCCCCGGAAAAAGGCCCCGCCGTGCTGGTGGTGACCTTTATCGCCATGTTGGAGCTGGCCAAGGAGCGCCTACTCGAAATCACCCAGGCCGAGGCCTTTGCCCCCATTTACCTGCGCCTGGCCTACACCCCTGTTTAAACCTCCCGACCCGCCAGACCTGCGGGCCATGGCGAGCTAGCAAGCTTAGAAAGACAGCCATGACATTCACCACCAACACCCCGATTCAAGATTTCGACGTCCTCATCGTCGGCAGCGGCCTGGCGGGCCTCACAGCCGCGCTGCAACTGGCGCCCACGCACCGCGTGGCCGTAATTACCAAGCGCGAGCTGCAAGCGGGCTCCAGCGGCCAGGCCCAGGGCGGCATTGCCGCCGTGCTGGCCCAGGGCGACAGCTTTGATGCCCACGTGCAAGACACGCTGGTCGCCGGGGCCGGCCTGTGCGACATGGCATCCACCCGCTACGTGGTGGAAAACGCGCCAGACACCATCCACTGGCTGCAAAACCTGGGCGTGCCGTTTTCGCAGGAAGACGGGCAACTGCACCTGACGCGCGAAGGCGGGCACAGCGCCCGGCGCATCGTCCACGCTACCGACGCTACGGGCGCTGCCGTGCAGCAGACCTTGATTGCCCACGTGCGCCAAACGCCCAACATCACCTTGCTGGAGCAGCACACCCTGGTGGACCTGATTACCAGCCGCAAGCTGGGCCTGCCCGGTGCGCAGCGCTGCCTGGGCCTGTATGCGCTCGATGAGGCCACGGACGAGGTCATCACCTTCCGCGCCCCGCACACCATCTTGGCCACCGGCGGGGCCGGTAAGGTCTACCTGTACACCACCAACCCGGATACCGCCACGGGCGATGGCATTGCCGCAGCCTGGCGCGCTGGTTGCCGGGTGGCGAACCTGGAGTTCATCCAGTTTCACCCCACCTGCCTGTACCACCCCAATGAAAAATCTTTTTTAATCAGCGAAGCCGTGCGCGGCGAGGGCGGGCAACTGAAACTGCCACCCAGCGCAGGCGGCACGCGCTTTATGCCCCAGCATGACGAACGCCAGGAGCTGGCCCCGCGCGACATCGTGGCCCGCGCCATTGACTTTGAGATGAAAAAGCACGGCCTCGATTGCGTGCACCTGGATATCTCGCACCAAAGCCCAGAATTTCTGCAAGAACACTTCCCCAACATCCTGGCGCGTTGCGCCGAGCTGGGCATTGACATCACGCGCGAGCCCATCCCCGTCGTGCCCGCAGCCCACTACACCTGCGGCGGTGTGCTAACCGATTTGGGCGGGCGCACCGATATCGCCGGGCTCTACGCCATTGGCGAAACCGCCTGCACCGGCCTGCACGGAGCCAACCGCCTGGCCAGCAATTCGCTGCTGGAGTGCATGGTGTTCGCCCGCGCTGCGGCCAAGCACATCCAGGCCGACCCGGTGGATGCCCGCCCAGTGCTACCGGCGTGGGACGACAGCCGCGTCACCGATGCGGACGAGGCCGTGGTGATCTCGCACAACTGGGACGAGCTGCGCCGCTTCATGTGGGACTACGTGGGCATCGTGCGCACCAACAAGCGCCTGGAGCGCGCCGCCCACCGCATTGCCCTGCTGCAAAGCGAGATTGCCGAGTTCTACGCCAACTTCCACGTCACGCGCGACCTGCTGGAGCTGCGCAACCTGGTGCAGGTGGCCGAACTGATCGTGCGCAGCGCCCAAATGCGCCACGAAAGCCGCGGCCTGCACTTCAGCCGCGACTGGCCCGAAATGGCCGCACCAGCGGCCTCGACCATCTTGGTGCCAAACCTGTAAAAAAAGGCTGTGCAGTGCTGCACAGCCATACTCTACAAACCAAGGTCAGCAATATTTAGAAACTGTGGCGCAAGCCAAATTCGTAGCCGGTGGCGTTTTGGCCAGCCACCACCGTATGGGCCAGCGAAGTGCCCAGCTTGCGCGTGGCATGGTCGTCGTTGCGCATGTGCGCTACGGTGGCGTACAACTCGGTGCGTTTAGACAGCTTGTAGCCATAGCCCAGGGCCAGGCGTACCGAGTCGCGCTCATTGCGCTTTTTGTCTTTGTACCAAGACACGGCGGCCCGCACTTCGCCCGGGCCGACGGGCGCTTTCACGCCCACGCTGTACAAATCGACGCGCTGGTTGTTGCCGCGCTCTGAGGCAATCAGCACCATGGGCGTGAGCATGCCAAAGTTGTAGGACGCGCCGAGGTTGAAAGTTTTGTAGTTGATGGTGTCGGCCGCGGTGCCGCCCTTGGTGGTGCCGTAGCCCAGCGCCACGTTCAGCGGGCCATTGCCATAGCCCAGGCGCAGGCCCAGGCTGCTGGAGAGGCTGTTGCTATCGCCCTTGGCTTTTTCACCAAAGGCGTAGCTCACCTGACCGTACACGCCGTTCATTGCGGGCAGCAGGTAGCTGATGCTGTTGGAGTAGCGCTTGGGGTTGCTGCCTTCCAACGTGCCTGCAGCGGAGCTGCTGATCAGGTTGTGCCCGTTGATCGCTCCCATCCCCGAGTCGCCCAAGGCATGAAAAGTCTCTAGGTTCTGGTATGTCGGGGTCTTGTCGCGGCCCAGGCGCACTTCGCCGAAGTTGCCCAGCAGGCCGATGGTGGAGCGGCGGTCGAACTTAAAGCCCGAGCCCCCATCGTCCACGTTGATGCCCCCTTCCAGCCAGAAACTGGCTTTCAGACCGTTGCCCAGGTCTTCCACACCGCGAAAGCCCAGGCGGCTGCTGGCGTTGCCACCATTGGCCAGGCCGGTGACAGAGCCATCTTTGGTGGAAACATGGGCGACAGAGGCATCCACCACCCCAAACAAGGTGACGGTGGAGGCCTGGGCCCAAGCCCCCCCCCGTGGCGGTCAGGCTGGTGAGCGTAGCAAGGGCGAAAAGTGTGTATTTCATACGTTGTTGTCTGAGATAAGAAGTAACAAAAAAGGGATAAAAGCCCCGACAAAAGCCCGGAGGCTGTCGCTATTACACGAACCGTCTGTGACAGATTCGTGAAAACCTGCATAGACTTCGCGCTTTTTCGCCAGCGCCAGCGCTGACACCTTTTCCCCGACCCTGGTCACCATCCCCTATTACGAGAGTTACGAGAGACACCATGATCCGCACCCTGCTGAAATCGAAAATCCATCGCGTCAAGACCACGCACTGCGAGCTGCACTACGAAGGCTCCTGCGCCATTGACGAAGACCTGATGGAAGCGGCCAATATTTGCGAGAACGAGCAAATCCACATCTGGAACGTTGACAACGGCGAACGCCTGGTCACCTACGCCATCAAGGGCGAGCGCGGTAGCGGCATGATTTCGGTCAACGGCTCGGCCGCCCGCCGCGCCTGTACGGGCGACTTGCTCATCATCGCCAGCTTTGCCCAGGTCGATGAAAAAGACGTGGCCGACCACCAACCGCTGCTGGTGTTCGTCGACGAGAAAAACAAGCAAATCGACCTGCGCCACAAGGTGCCTACGCAGATGCTGTAAGCCACCAAAGTGCAGGCGGGCGGGCTGTTTGCTCATCTATTGAGGAGCACGTCCCACCCTATAGACAAGGGGTTCAGAGTGTTACCACTCTGAACCCCTTTATTCATCAGCGCTGGCCACTATCAAAATAGCGTCAGCCGTGCAAACGCGGCCTTCAGGCAGCGCCCAAGTGCGGCACCAGCGCCCCGGCGTTTTGGCCGCTTTTCAGCGCGGCAGTAAAGGCCAGCATGCGGTCAATGGGCTGGCGCGCACGCGGGATGATGGCGGGGTCCACGTGCACGGCGTTCGCCCCAGTTTCCAGCACATGGGCCACTCCGGCCAGGCCGTTCATGGCCATCCAGGGGCAGTGGGCGCAGCTTTTACAGGTGGCGCTATTGCCGGCGGTGGGCGCTTCGTAGAAGGTTTTGCCGGGGTTTAGGGTGCGCAGCTTGTGCATCATGCCCTTGTCGGTGGCGACGATGAACTCGGTCGCATCCAGCTCCTGCGCGGCTTTCAAAATGGCGCTGGTGGAGCCCACGGCATCGGCCAGGGCGACGACTTCTGCCGGGCTTTCGGGGTGGACGAGGATTTTTGCGCCGGGGTGCGCTTTTTTCAGCAGCTCCAGCTCTAGCGCCTTGAACTCGTCGTGGACGATGCAGGCACCGTTCCAAAACAGCATGTCCGCACCCGTTTGCTGCTGGATGTAGCTGCCCAGGTGGCGGTCGGGTGCCCACAAAATCTTGTGGCCCTTGGCTTTGAGGGCGCTCACGATGTCCAGCGCACAACTGGAAGTGACCAGCCAGTCCGAACGCGCTTTGACGGCGGCGCTGGTGTTGGCGTAGACCACCACGGTGCGGTCGGGGTGCTGGTCGCAAAAGGCGCTGAATTCATCTTCCGGGCAGCCCAAGTCCAGCGAACAGGTGGCATCCAGATCGGGCATGAGCACGGTTTTTTCGGGCGAGAGGATTTTGGCCGTCTCGCCCATAAAGCGCACGCCGCTGACGACCAAGGTCTGCGCGGCGTGATCGCGCCCAAAGCGGGCCATTTCCAGCGAATCGCTGACGATACCGCCGGTTTCCTCGGCCAAATCCTGCAAGTCCGGGTGTACGTAGTAGTGCGACACCATGACGGCGTTCTTTTCCTTGAGCAGGCGGCGGATTTTGTCTTTCAGCGCCCCGCGCTCGGCATCGGTGAGTTCGGGCGGCACCCGTGCCCAGGCGTATTTGGTGGAGCAGACGGCCCCTTCCTCGGGCTGCTCGTATTCAACATCAATCACTTGGGGCATGTCACACCTCCTCTTGCACACGCATAGAAAAATCAGTGGCGGTAACGTCTTTGGTCAGCACGCCAATGGAAATCCGGTCCACCCCGGTCTCGGCCAGGGCCCGTAGGCCGTCAAACGTTACGCCGCCGGAAATTTCCAGCACCGCACGCCCGGCGTTGATCTGTACCGCCTGGCGCAAGTCGGCCAGCGGCATGTTGTCCAGCAGCACCATGCGGGCACCGGCGTCCAGTGCTTCTTGTAGCTGCGCCAGGGTTTCCACTTCAATTTCAATAAAGCTGGCCTGCGCAGCCACCTGCTGGGCCGCTTGCAGCACCTGGGCTACGCCACCGGCGGCGGCAATGTGGTTTTCTTTAATCAGCACCGCGTCGTACAGGCCGATGCGGTGGTTTACCCCGCCGCCCACTTTGACGGCGTACTTTTGCGCAATGCGCAGGCCGGGAATGGTTTTGCGCGTATCAACAATGGCTGCTTGCGTACCCGCTACCGCCTCCACATACCGCGCGGTTTTGGTGGCTACGCCAGAGAGCAGTTGCAAGAAATTGAGCGCCGTGCGCTCCGCCGTTAGCAGGGCGCGGGCATCGCCCTGCATCTGCAGCACCACCTGGTCGGGGGCGCAGCGCTGGCCCTCGGCCACATGCCAGGTCAGTTGCACGTCGGGGTCCAGGGCGCGCAAGGCGGCCTCGGCCCAAGGGGCACCGCAGATCACCGCGGCCTCGCGCGCCAGAATGCGGGCGCGTACCCGCTGGCCTGCGGGCACCAAGGCAGCGGTCAGGTCACCGCCGCCCACGTCTTCAGCTAAAGCGCGGCGCACGTCCTCTTGCGCCTGCGCTGCAATGGTTTCAAAAGTCATATCAGGGCAAACCCAGCTTGTTCACGGGGCGCCAAGCATAGCGGTATTCGTAAACGTTATAGAGGGGGCGGGCTATGGATCGGGCTCAAGATAAGGCCCAAGCGCTGGCGTGGGCGGGCGCATAGGCATAGACTCGCGGCTTTTTCCGCTGCAGCCCGCCCTGCAGCCCCCCCCAAGGACACAAGGAGAGAGAGCCCATGACCGTGGACAGCGCAGCCGCCCCAGGCACCCCCTACGGCACCATTCCCCCCGCATCGCCCCTGCCCCAGCGCAAGCCCATCAGCCTGCCGCGCCTGGCGCAGATGCGCGCCGCCGGGGAAAAAATCACCATGCTGACCGCCTACGACGCGACCTTTGCCGCCGTGGCCGACGCTGCCGGGGTGGAAACCATTTTGGTGGGCGATTCGCTGGGCATGGTCTGCCAGGGCCTGCCCAGCACCGTGGGCGTGAGCCTGGAGACCATGGCCTACCACACCGCCAGCGTCACCCGGGGCCTGCGCCGCGCCCAGGGCACCGCCTGGGTGGTGGCCGACCTGCCCTACGGCAGCTACCACGAATCGCCCGAGCAAGCCATGCGCAGCGCCAGCGCGCTGATGCAGGCGGGCGCACACATGGTGAAACTCGAAGGCGGCGGCTGGACGGCCCCCACCGTGCGCTTTTTGGTCGAACGCGGCATTCCCGTCTGCGCCCACCTGGGGCTGACGCCGCAAACCGTCCACGCCCTGGGCGGCTACCGCGTGCAAGGCCGCGACGACGCCGGAGCCGAGCAACTGCGCCGCCACGCGCTGGAACTGCAAGATGCGGGCGCGGCCATGCTGGTGCTGGAGATGGTGCCTGCTGCCCTGTCAGCCAGCCTGACGCAGGAGCTGCCGCACTGCCACACCATCGGCATTGGCGCAGGCGATGGCACCGCCGGCCAAGTGCTGGTGCTGCACGACATGCTGGGCATGAATTTGGGCAAGATGCCCAAGTTTGTACGCAACTTCATGGACGGCACGGGCAGCATCAAAGGCGCCATGGCCGCCTATGTGCAGGCTGTGAAAAACGGCAGCTTTCCCGACAACGCCCTGCACGCCTGGTAAACCACCCCCGTTATCACTACTTTTCTAGGAGCTGCTAGCGCTTACCAACAAACGGTTTCACGATATTTTATACCTGAAGCCCTTTGTTTACCAGCGCTACCAGCTATGCTTTTCTATGCAAGTCGTTCACACTATTTCTGATTTACGCACCGCCCTGGCTGGCCGGGGCCGCCCCGCATTTGTGCCCACCATGGGCAATTTGCACGCCGGGCATATCTCCCTGGTGCGCCAGGCCAAGCCGCTGGGCGATGTGCTGGTGGCCAGCATCTTCGTCAACCGTCTGCAGTTCCTGCCGCATGAAGATTTTGATAGCTACCCGCGCACGCTCCAGGCCGACTGCGCCCAGCTAGAGGCCGCAGGCTGCGACATCGTATTTGCGCCCAAGGAAAGCGACCTTTACCCCCAGCCGCAAACCTTCACCATCCAACCTGACCCGGCGCTGGCCAACATCCTGGAAGGGCACTTTCGCCCCGGCTTTTTCACCGGCGTATGCACAGTGGTGATGAAGCTGTTTAGCGCCGTGTTCGGCAGCTCCGGCGGGGGGGTAGCGGTATTCGGTAAAAAAGACTACCAACAGCGCCTGGTGATTGAGCGCATGGTGCAGCAGTTTGCCCTGCCCATCACCATCGTCGGTGCAGAAATTGCCCGCGCTGCAGGCGGCCTGGCGCTCAGTTCGCGCAACGGTTATTTAAGCGCTCAAGAGCTGGAGCAGGCCCAAGCCCTGTCCGCCGCCCTGCACAGCCTGGCCGCCATTGCCCGCCTGGGCGAGCAGCCCCTGGAAGTGCTGGAAGCGCAAAACCGCCAAGCCTTGAACGCCCTGGGCTGGCAGACCGACTATCTGACCGTGCGCCTGCGCGATACATTGCTGCCCCCCAACGCCGAAGAGCTGGCCAGCGCCCCCCTGGTGGCCCTGGGCGCAGCCAAGCTGGGCAACACGCGCTTGATTGATAACTGGGAGTTTTAACGTGCTTGACAGCCCCACCTGAAGTAATAACATTGTTAAAACTTTGGAGGACGCAAATGCACATCACGATTCGCACCATCGGCAATAGCAAAGGCGTTGTCATTCCCAAGGCCATGCTGGCCCAGGTTGGCCTGCAAGATGCCGCCAGCATTGCCGTGGAAAACGATGCCATCGTCCTGCGCAAACCCACCCGGCCTGTGCGCCAGGGTTGGGCGCAGGCCGCAGCCGCATTGGCTGTGCAGGCGCAAGACGAGCCACTGCTGGGAGAATTCCCCAACGACGACGATGAGGCCCTGGCATGGTGAATGCGCCACAACGGGGGCAGATCTGGCTGGTCAACCTCGACCCCACGGTAGGTAGCGAAATTCAAAAAAACCGCCCCTGCGTCATCGTCTCCCCTGGGGAGCTACACGACCACCTGCGCACCGTGATCGTCGCGCCCATGACCTCGCAAGGCTTTGCAGCGCCGTTTCGCATTCCCATCCGCCACGCGGGCAAGCAGGGGTTGGTGGTGCTGGACCAACTCAGAACCGTGGACAAAAGGCGTCTTGTCAAACAGGTCGGCACCAGCGCTGTGCCCACCTTGCAAGCCATTCTCAGCACCTTGCAAGAGATGTTTACGCCCTAAAAACGTGTTGGCGCTGCCCCCAGCACCTGCGCCGGTATCCAGCCGCGCAGGCTGTTCATAAACGCCCAAGCCTCAACGCGCGGCGCATCTTCCAGGCGCAGCACAGCTTCTTGCACGCGCCCAGTGTGCAAGGCAACCGCGCGGCCTACGCCGGGCAGCAGGCCGCAGGCCAGGGGTGGGGTAATCCAGCGGCCATCGAGCAAAGCAGCGATATTGCCGCGCGTGCATTCGGTGATTTCGCCCGCCGCATTGAACAGCAGGCTATCGAACGCGCCGCTGCCAGCCGTAGGGGCCAGCGCCTCGTAATGGGCGCGGCGCGTGGTTTTAAAGCGCACAAATTCGCTGCGGGCTGCGGCCAGCGGGGCGCTGGCCCATTGCAGCGTAACCTGCGCGGGCGATGGCGGGCAGGCAAAGGCTTGGGCTTCTAACTGGCCATCGGCATGCAGCAGCAGGCGGCAGCGCCACAGGCCGCGGGGGTGCTGGCGGGCCAAATCGGCCAAAGCGGCTTGTGCGGCAGACACATCCCAGGGATAGGCAAAGTGCGCTGCGGCCTCGGCCATGCGGGCCAGGTGCAGCGCCTGGTGGCGCAGTGCGCCATCGTCCTGGGCCAGAGTTTCCAACAGGGCAAAGGGGTGGCTCACCCGCTCAAAAAACGCCCGCTTGGCAGCCCATTCCTGCCATTCGCCCGCCGCCTGGGCATCGGCGGTGATACCGCTGCCAATACCGCAAGACAGTTGCTGCGCCCCGTCCGCCCCGTCCACCACCAGGGTGCGAATCGGCACGTTAAAGGTGGCGCGCACACCGCCTGCGCCGTCGCTGCGCACCACACCCATCGCGCCGCAATACCAGCCGCGTGGGGCTGTTTCCAGCGCGGCAATGGCGGCCATGCTGCTGCGCTTGGGCGCACCGGTAATCGAGCCACAGGGGAACAGTGCCTGAAAAACCTGCAGCAAGCTACTGCCCTGGGGCAAGCGGGCCCGCACATCGGACGTCATTTGCCACACGCTGGGCAGGGCCTGCACCTGGAGCAAGGCGCTCACCTGCACGCTACCGACCTCGGCAATTTGCCCCAGGTCGTTACGCAGCAAATCCACAATCATCACGTTCTCGGCCCGCTCTTTGGCGCTGGTTTGCAGATACTGGGCCTGGGCGGCATCCTGGGCTGCTGTAGCGCCGCGCTCTGCCGTGCCTTTCATGGGGCGGGTCAAGATGTCACCACTGCCCTGAGCGGGCTGGTGCCAGTCAAAAAACAACTCGGGCGAGACAGACAGCAGCGCCTGCGCCCCCATGTCGATGAAGGCGGCATAACCGCCCGGCTGCGCCTGCTGCAGCGCGGCAAACAGGGCGCGGCGGTCGATGGCGGCAGCGCTTGCGCCCCGGTACTGCTGGGTGAGGTTGAGTTGGTAATACCGCCCCGCCGCAATATCGGCATGGATACGCCCCAGGGCCGCAACAAATGCCGCTTCGTCCATACCACCGTCCCACGCCAAACTCCCCGTCCACGGTGCGGGGGGCGCGGCTTGCGGCAAGGGCGCATCAAACTGGGCAAACCACGCCAGCGGCACCCCGTTTGCCGGGGCCTGGGTGGGCAGTTGCGGCTGCAAGGCGCTGGCCGCTTCATAGGCCAGCACTCCCACGCACCAGGCACCAGCGCGGGCGGCGGCTTCCACTTCGGGCAGCAGGGCCAGCAGTTCAGGCGCGGTATGCGCCACCCACACCCGCGCAGGCTGGCCAAACTGCGCCTGCAGGCGGTGGCTACCGGGCTGCAGGGGTTGGGTCATATCCAGTTGGGCGGTGATGGTGGGCATAGTCAATCCAGCAAAAGAAATATCAGAGCAACGATAGGGCAACGGTAGAGCAACAAAGGGACGTAAAAAAACCGCCTAGCAAGCAGGCGGTTTTTTCGGGGCAGCGGCTAGCAAACTATGCAGCCGCAAGTGCCGGGCCAGTCTTAGGCTTGGTCGCCAGCGACTTCCACGTTCACTTCCACCACCACGTCGGTGTGCAGCGCCACGTCCACGGTGGTTGCCGATACGGTCTTGATGGGGCCGTTGGGCATACGCACTTGGGCTTTCACCACTTCAAAACCGGCTTTGACCAGTTCTTCAGCGATGTCGGCGTTGGTCACGGAGCCAAACAGGCGGCCATCGACACCGGCTTTTTGCAGGAGCTTGACGGTCAGGCCAGCCAGCTTCTCGCCCACGGCTTGAGCGGCAGCCAGTTTTTCAGCGGCTTGTTTTTCCAGTTCAGCGCGTTTGGCTTCAAATTCGGCCTTGGCAGCTTCGGTAGCGCGGCGGGCTTTACCGGTGGGGATCAGGAAGTTACGGGCGTAGCCGTCTTTCACTTTAACGATATCGCCCAGGTTGCCCAGGTTCAGCACTTTTTCGAGCAGGATGATTTGCATATCAACTTCTCCTTAGATTTTGTGCTGGTCGGTGTACGGCAGCAGCGCCAAAAAGCGTGCGCGCTTGATGGCCGTGTTCAACTGGCGCTGGTAGATAGCGCGGGTGCCGGTCAGGCGGGCGGGAATGATCTTGCCGTTTTCGGCGATGAAGTCACGCAGGGTGTCGACATCTTTGTAGTCAATCTCTTCGACCTTGGCGACGGTGAAGCGGCAGAAGCGCTTGCGTTTGAACAAGAGCGACTGGGTGTTGCGCTTGGGGCGCTTGTCTTTGTTGAATTTTTTAAACGTGGCCATTGCTGGACCTCTTTGAAAATGAATTTTGTTGCATATCCTGGATGTGAAACACCACCGACTTGCTGTTGCGCGGCGAGGCTAAAAAGCCTTGAAACTGCCAGCAACTTTCGGGTTCTTGCCGGGCCAGCTTTTCCGCCAGGGCGCCAAACGCAATGGCTTTGACGCTGGCTTGTACCGTGCGCATGCTACCTGCTTCCATTTGCTGCGATTGGTGCAGCAAGCGCACATCCAAGACGGGCACTCCGGCAGGCGTAAAACGCATGGGGGCTCGCTCGGCAATGCAGGCGCTCAGTACGAGCTGGTTGTCCACCTCCAGACCAAACGGATACAAACGGACGGTGCTTAAGCCTGTTCAGCAGCAGCGGCTTGGGAAGCCTTGCGGGCTTCTTCGCGCTCTACCGTTTTCATCATGCTCGAAGCGCCGGTGTCGGCGTGCTTCTTCTGCACGGTCAGGTGACGCAGCACAGCGTCGTTGAACTTGAAGGCGTGCTCCAGCTCGCCCATCACAGCCTGGTCGGCTTCAATGTTCAGGCACACGTAGTGGGCCTTGGCCAGCTTGTTGATCAGGTAAGCCAGTTGGCGGCGGCCCCAATCTTCTTCGCGGTGCACCTTGCCACCGCCTTGGGTGATCATGCCCTTGTAGCGCTCCAGCATGGCCGGAACCTGTTCGCTTTGATCCGGGTGGATCAACAAAATGATTTCGTAATGACGCATAGAAACTCCCTTGTGGGTAAAGCCCCCTGCTGCGCCAAGAAGTAGCAGTGGGGCAAGGCAAAACACGGCATTATAGCCAATAAATCCAAGCGCCGCGTCTGCGCAAAGTTGCGCTCGGCCAAGCCTTGAAGATGCGCCCACTGGCCCCAGTTAGGGCGGCAAGTCTCTTTTCTCTCCCTCTTTTTTTCTTTTTTCTGTTGCACACGATGACCGACTCTGCACACCCCCAAGACGCCAGCCCCGAAGAAGTAGAAGCCGCCATGGCAGCCAACGTGGCCGATGAAATGGCCCGTCTGCAGGCTGAGCTGGCGGCACTGACCGCCAAAAATACCGACTTGGCCGACCAATTCCTGCGCGCCAAGGCCGATGCCGAAAACATGCGCCGCCGCGCCGAAGACGAAGTCGCGAAGGCCCGCAAATTTGGCATTGAAAGCTTTGCCGAAAGCCTGCTGCCCGTGTGCGACAGCCTGGATGCGGCCCTGGCCATCGACAACGCCAGCGCTGAGCAACTGCGTGAAGGCTCGGACGCCACCTTGCGCCAACTGCTGCAGGCGCTGGAGCGCAACAAGGTGGTGGTGGTCAACCCCGCTGCGGGCGAGAAGTTCGACCCCCACCAGCACCAGGCCATCAGCATGGTGCCTGCTGCGCAAGAGGCCAACACCGTCGTCACCGTGCTGCAAAAAGGCTATTTGATTTTTGACCGCGTACTGCGCCCCGCGCTGGTCACGGTGGCTGCACCCCAGTAACGCCACCTCAAAATTTCTGCACATCGCGTGATGTGCCAGGGCTTGAAACCCCAGGGTTGAACCTTAGTTACAAGCCAACTGAACCCACACAACTTTTTTTGGAGCTATTGAAAATGGCAAAAATCATCGGTATTGACTTGGGCACCACCAACAGCTGCGTGGCCATCATGGAAGGCAACAACACCCGCGTGATTGAAAACAGCGAAGGTGCGCGCACCACCCCTTCCATCATTGCCTACCAGGAAGACGGCGAAATTCTGGTCGGTGCTTCGGCCAAGCGCCAGGCGGTGACCAACCCCAAGAACACCATCTTCGCGTCCAAGCGCCTGATTGGCCGCAAGTTTGACGAAAAAGAAGTCCAGAAAGACCTGGACCTGGCCCCCTTCCAAATCATCAAGGCCGACAACGGCGACGCCTGGGTGCAGGTGCGCGACCAAAAACTCGCTCCCCCGCAAATCAGCGCCGAAGTGCTGCGCAAGATGAAAAAGACCGCCGAGGACTTCCTGGGCGAAGAAGTGACCGAGGCCGTCATCACCGTGCCCGCCTACTTCAACGACGCCCAGCGCCAAGCCACCAAGGACGCTGGCCGCATTGCCGGCCTGGAAGTCAAGCGCATCATCAACGAGCCCACCGCTGCTGCCCTGGCCTTTGGCCTGGACAAAGCCGGCAAGGGCGACCGCAAGATTGCCGTGTACGACTTGGGCGGCGGCACGTTTGACGTCTCCATCATCGAAATTGCCGACGTCGATGGCGAAAAGCAGTTCGAGGTGCTGGCCACCAACGGCGACACCTTCCTGGGCGGCGAGGACTTTGACCAGCGCATCATCGACTACATCATCGGTGAGTTCAAAAAAGAGCAAGGCGTTGACCTGTCCAAGGACGTGCTGGCCCTGCAGCGCCTGAAAGAAGCCGCTGAAAAAGCCAAGATTGAGCTGTCCAACTCCACCCAGACGGACATCAACCTGCCCTATATCACCGCCGACGCTTCGGGCCCCAAGCACCTGAACCTCAAACTCACCCGCGCCAAGCTGGAGAGCCTGGTGGACGACCTGATCGAGCGCACCATTGCCCCCTGCCGCACCGCCATCAAGGATGCGGGCCTGTCGGTGGCCGACATCCAGGACGTGATCTTGGTCGGCGGCATGAGCCGTATGCCCAAGGTGCAGGAAAAGGTCAAAGAGTTCTTTGGCCGCGACCCGCGCAAGGACGTCAACCCCGACGAAGCCGTGGCCGTAGGCGCTGCCGTGCAAGGCCAGGTGCTGGGCGGTGAGCGCTCGGACGTGCTGCTGCTGGACGTGACCCCGCTGTCCCTGGGCATTGAAACCCTGGGCGGCGTCATGACCAAGATGATCACCAAGAACACCACCATCCCGACCAAGTTTGCCCAGACCTTCTCCACCGCCGACGACAACCAGCCGGCTGTGACCATCAAGGTCTTCCAGGGCGAGCGCGAAATGGCTTCGGGCAACAAGCTGCTGGGTGAATTCAACCTGGAAGGCATTCCTGCAGCACCTCGCGGTGTGCCGCAGATTGAGGTGGCCTTTGATATTGATGCCAACGGCATCTTGCACGTCAGCGCCAAGGACAAAGGCACCGGCAAGGAAAACAAGATCACCATCAAAGCCAACTCGGGCCTGTCGGAAGAAGAAATCCAGCAAATGGTCAAGGACGCAGAACTCAACGCTGCCGAAGACAAGAAAAAGCTGGAACTGGTGCAAGCACGCAACCAAGGCGAAGCCGCTGTGCACAGCGTGCAAAAGAGCCTGGGCGAGCATGGCGACAAACTCGAAGCGGCAGAGAAAGAAGCCATCGAAGCTGCGATCAAGGCACTGGAAGAAGCCTTGAAGGGCGAAGACAAAGACGCTATCGAAGCCAAGACCAACGAGCTGATGAGCGCCAGCCAAAAGCTGGGCGAAAAAGTCTACGCCCAGGCCCAGGCCGAAGCAGCTGCCGCCGGTGCAGCAGGCGCAGGTGCCGAAGCCGGCGCTGCCCAGCAGCAACAGGCTTCCAGCCAGGCCGCCGGTGCCAGCGATGACGACATCGTGGACGCCGAGGTCAAGGAAGTGAAGAAGTAATGCCTGCTACCTCACAGCGGCAGACCTGACCGCTGTCCGCCGCGCCGCCCTGGACTATGTCCAGAGCTTGCGCGGCGTTTGTTATTTTTATCGGCTGCATACCTATGTCTAAACGTGATTTTTACGAAGTCCTCGGCGTGGCGAAAAACGCCTCCGACGACGAAATTAAAAAAGCCTACCGCAAACTGGCCATGAAGTACCACCCCGACCGCAACCAGGGGGACAAGGCTAAGGAAGCTGAAGAGAAGTTCAAAGAGGTCAAAGAGGCCTATGAAATGCTCTCGGACAGCCAAAAACGCGCCGCCTACGACCAATACGGCCACGCCGGCGTAGACCCCAATATGCGCGGCGGCCCGGGCGGCGCAGAAGGCTTTGGCGGCTTTGCCGAAGCCTTTGGCGACATCTTTGGCGACATGTTCGGCGGCCAGCGCGGCGGCGGCCGGGGTGGGCGGCAGATGTACCGGGGCAACGACCTGTCCTACGGCATGGAAATCACCCTGGAAGAAGCGGCCAAGGGCAAATCCACCGAAATCCGCATCCCCAGTTGGGACACCTGCGACACCTGCCACGGCAGCGGTGCCAAGCCCGGCACCCAGCCCAAGACGTGCAACACCTGCGGCGGCAACGGCTCGGTGCAGATGCGCCAGGGCTTTTTCAGCGTGCAGCAAACCTGCCCGCACTGCCGGGGCACGGGCAAGATCATTCCCGAGCCCTGCACCACCTGCCACGGCCAGGGCAAGCTCAAGCGCCACAAAACGCTGGAAGTGAAGATTCCCGCCGGTATCGACAGCGGCATGCGCATCCGCAGCAGCGGCAATGGTGAGCCCGGCGTCAACGGCGGCCCGGCGGGCGATTTGTATATCGAAATCCGCATCAAGCCCCACGACATCTTCGAGCGCGACGGCGACGACCTGCACTGCCAGGTGCCAGTCAGCTTCATCACCGCCGCGCTGGGCGGTGAAATCGAAGTGCCCACCCTGTCGGGCAAAGCTGCCATCGACATCCCCGAAGGCACGCAAGCGGGCAAGCAGTTTCGCCTGCGCGGCAAGGGCATCAAGGGCGTGCGCGCCAGCTACCCCGGCGACCTGTACTGCCACATCGTGGTGGAAACGCCGGTCAAGCTCACCGAGTACCAGCGCAAGCTGCTGCGCGAGCTGGAAGAGTCGCTGAAAAAAGGCGGCTCCAAACACTCGCCCAGCGGCGAAAGCTGGACGGACAAGCTCAAGCGCTTCTTCAGCTAAGCGCCTGACCTGCGCCACATCCCCTATCCCACCGCGATCAGCCGACCCTACGGGGTCGGCTTTTTTAGGAGCATCTACCGCTGATAAACAAAGGGTTTCAGGGACAAACATCCCTGAAATCCTTTATTCATCGGCGCAAGCAGCTACACATATAGATGTCTATGGTCGGTTTAGCCAGGGCAATCGCACCTCAATTCATAGCAATTCTTAACGCCTCGTCATACCTCTATCCCACCGTCACACCCGCACAGGCGGGTGTCCAGCAGCAGCGCTGGCGGTGGCGGTGTTGATGGTCAAGCCGTCACTGGATGCCCGCCTTCGCGGGCATGACGGGATGCTTGTTGTTTGCTATGAATTTAGATGCGGTTGCTTTGCCGGTTTAGCTGCGTTTTTTCGCGCTGCGGCTGGTTTTCTTCTCGGCGCTGGGCAGCAGGCTGGTGAGCTGCTGGTAACGCGCAAACAAAAACGCCACGCGCTCGGCGTCGGACTTCCAGGTTTTTTTGCCGCCCACCAGGGCGTAGGCGGCATCCACGGCTTTGTCGAGTTGTTGATGGGCCTTGAGCAAAACGGGCGGCATGGTCAGTGGGTCGTACAAATCGGCCAAGCTGCTGGCGGGGAATTGGGCGCGGGCATCCAGGACGGCTTGCGCTGCTGTTTCTATAGCTGTTTGCGCTTTGCTGGCGGGCGTTTTTGGCTGATTTGTCTCTGAACTTTCTGGCAGATCGGGCCAGGGGAAGTTGTTGTAAACGATGTCTTTGGAATACCGGTAACGGCTTTCCAACCGCCCAGCCACAGCACGCATCCAAGCGTTGTGCATGGTGCTGGAAAGAACGCCGAAGTGGTACAGCGTGGCTCCTGTCGCAATCTTCACCAAGTTGCTACACAGGGTTTCCGGTTGTTCAAATCCAAATGGAATAAACAAGCGGCGCTCTGACGACACTTCAGGCAATACCAAATAAGGCGTATCCGGCATGTTTTCCACATGGAACCGCGTAGGCGTATCCGCCAATTTTTGCGTCGGGGCACTTTTGCTGGCCGAAGCGCAGCGCTTTAACCGCCTGCACGCGCTTGAGTGCTTCGGGCATGGCCCGCAATTGCGCCGGGGGGCAATCGCCCAGCCACAAACACCAGCGCTCGTAGCCGTTCAAAAACTCATCCGCGCCCAGCCAGCGGCGGAAAAATGCTGCGCTGGCGGGTTCTTGGGCGATGAAGGCATCACGCTCTGCCGTGGTGAACAGGTAATGACCGCCATCAATGGGCTTGTTGCCAATACCAATTTCCGGCACAGCACAAATCGGCTGCCTGCGCCGCTCCAGCACCACATCCGGCGCATCCACCAAGTAGGGGTTGATATTGCTAGCAGGCACGGCCAGCGGCTCGCCCTTGATGTCTTCGTACTCGTAAATCACCTTGTCCGGCACATCGCCCCGCCCAAAGCCGACGATGACGCAATGCACGGCAGCTTTGCCCCGTGCCTCATTGCTCCAACTGAACGTGCGGTGGGCAAAGTGAATCTGGATGCCTTGCGCCAGCATCCAGCCCCACAGCACGCCGACCTGTTCGCCCTGGGTAATGCTGTTGGTGGACACAAAGGCCGCACGCAGGGGCGTGGCCGACACGGTATGAGGCTCGGCTTGCGCCTGCCATGCCTGGGCCTCCTGCATATAGCGCGTGGCTTTGACGTACCACGCACACACAAAGTCCAGCAGCCCGGCGTTGTCTATGCCGCTGAATACAGCGCGAGTGTCCTCGCGCTGGGCATCGCTCATAAATTTGGCCCCCACAAACGGCGGATTGCCCAGCACATAGCTGCAGCGCGCAGCAGGCAGCACCGCGTCCCAATCCAAGGTCAGCGCATTACCGTGCACGATATGGGGCCGGGTTCTGAGCGGAATGCGGGCAAAGTACAGGCCAAATTCTTCACTCACGCGCAGGTTCATTTGGTGATCGACCAACCACAGCGCCACCTGGGCAATTTGCGCGGGAAATTCTTCAATCTCAATGCCAAAGAACTGATCGACATCCAGGCTGATGAGCTGGTGTACGTCCAGCGCCTGCTGCCCGCCGTGGCCCGCCATTTTGTGGCTGGCGCGTAGCACCTCCAGCTCCAGCAGGCGCAGTTCGCGGTAGCTAATCACCAGAAAGTTGCCGCAGCCGCAGGCCGGGTCAAAAAACGTCAGGCCGCGCAGTTTTTTGTGGAACTCGAACAGGCGGTTTTTGTGGTTTTTCACCTTGTCGAACTCGGCCCACAGCGCATCCAAAAACAGCGGGCGAATGAGTTTGAGGATGTTCTCCTCACTCGTGTAATGCGCCCCCAGGTTGCGCCGCGCCTGGCTGTCCATGATGCTTTGGAACAGGCTGCCAAAAATGGCGGGGCTGATGGCCGACCAATCCAGGGCGCAGGCGTCCAGCAGCGCCTCGCGCATGGGGCGGTTGAAGTCGGCCATGGGCAGTGTTTCTTCAAACAGCTTGCCGTTGATGTAGGGGAAGGCGGCCAGTTGCTCATCCAGCGCTTTGCTGCGCTTGCCTTCGGGGGTGTTGAGTACCTGAAAGAGCTGCGCCAGGCGCGGCCCCAGGTCGCTGCCGTCCTCGCTGGTGCGCTCTTCAATGAACTGGCGCAGCGCCTGGGCGGGCTGGAAGATGCCGGTGTCGTCCGCAAACAGGCAAAACAGCAGGCGCACCAGCAGCACTTGCAGCGGGTGGCCGTCGTAGCCGCTGGCGTGCAAGGCATCGTGCAGGCGGCCCATGCGCTCGGCAGCGCGAATGTTTACCGGGTCTTGCGCCTGGATGGTTTGCACCTTGTACCCGGCGATAAAGCCAAACAGGCGCACATGCTGGTGCAGGTCGGCCAGGGCAAATTCGGTGACCTGCCCGCTGACCAGGTCGTGGACGCGAAAGCGGGCAAAGTCGCAGACGATGAGCAGTTGCGGCAAGTCCCGCTCGGCAATGCCGGGGAAGTAGTCCAACGCCTGGGCAAAGGCAGCATCCAGGTCTTTGCCGCGCGACTTTTGCTCCACCAGCAGCATGCCGGGCCAGAACAAATCGACAAAGCCTTGGGCACCGCCGTGCTTTTTGACGTTGTGCTCAAAGCTGGCAACACGCTTGTTGGTGATGCCGAAAATTTCAAAAAAGTCGATCCAAAAAGGCTTGGCCTGGGCATCTTCATGGGCGGCATCGGCCCAAGTACGGGAAAAAGCCAGGGCGCGGGATTTGATTTCGTTCCAGGACAGGGGCATGGGTGCAGCCGCAGAGGGCAGAGGGCAAAAACAAGAGGGCTAATGTAGCCAAAAGGCGGGGGGAGCCTATAAAGAAGATCGCCACGGCCTGTGTGGGCGCAGATACAGATTGCCGCGTCGCCTACGGCTCCTCGCAATGACGGGAGCGAAAGTTAGCAACCAGCACCTATTTTTGAGTAATTTCAGCAAAGACCAGTTGCTTTAATCGGGGCGATGCCGCCAGGCTGCTGGGCAGCAAGTAGCGGCCCCGAAATAGGGGGACGTCAACAGCCGTGAAGGGCGCTTGCCAATCCAGCCCGGTGCGCTGCCAGGCTTGCCAGACCAAGGTGGTGCAATAAATGCTGTTGCCCTGTTCCTGCACCGCAAAAGGGCGGCCCTGCTGGGCCACGGCCCAGGTCACGGCCTGCTGGCGTTGGATGGCTTGCCCGGCGGTGACGCGGTAGACGGCAAAGGCCCGGGCGCGTTCGGGGCTGAGGAAAAACTCCAGGCTATCGAGCACCACGGCATCGCGCTGGCCGGGGCGCTCTGCCGGGGTGGCGTGGATGACTTGCCACGCGCCGGGCTGGCCTACCAGCAGGCCGACATGGCTGTAGGTGCCTTGGTCAATAGCGCGCACCAGGTGGCTGACGGCCTCGGTGCCCTGGCGAAAGATTATGTCCCCCGCCTGGGCCTGGGCGGGCAGTTGCACCTGGGCTTGCTGCGCCTGCGCTGGTAGCTGCGTGCAGGCGTAAAAAAGGGCTGCCAGTGCGGCAACCCGGGTGCACCTAGAAGCACGGAACATGGTTAGAAACAGGGGCTTACAGCTTGATCTTCCAGCCGTCTTTTTCTTTTACCAAGTTCATGGTGTCGCTATCGGTTTTTCCGTTTTGGAAGGTGATTTCCAGGCGCACGTGCAAGGCGTTTTCACCCTGGGGCTGCTGGTCGGTGATCTTGACGCCTTTCAAGCCACCGTTGGCGTCGATCTTGGCCTTGCCGGTAGCGACCAGCATTTGGATTTTGGGCTTGACCATGAGCATTTCATTGGCCGAGACGCTCTCCAGCGCCAAAAAGCCCATGGCCTTGTCGGCATCGCCTTGGGCGACGGCTTGGTAAAAGCCTTCGACGGCGGCCTCAGGCCCGGCGCCAAAGCAGGCGCTTAAACCCAAAGCCAGGCCCATGGCCAGGCAGGTGCGGCGGGAAATTGTCATGGTCTTGCCCTCTTCTCTCTTGCTTGGTTAGTAAATCAAATGCTGTGCGATGCAACACGCCATCAGCGCGAAAACACCAGTGCTCCATCCACGATGGTGTGGCGCACCTGCACAGGTAGCGTGGTGCCCGTAAACGGCGTGCTCTTGGCCTGGCTACGCAAGGCGGCGGGTGCAACCGTCCAGGGCGCTTGCGGATCCACAATGCACAGGTCGGCCACGCCGCCCACCTGCAGGCGGCCCAGGGTGGCGGGCACGGCCTGGCCCAGCACCGCGACGGGGGCGCTGGTGACGGTTTGCAGGGCGCGCAGCAGGGGCACCTGGTCTTGTTCGCTCCAGCGCACGGCGCTGGCCAGCAGCAGCTCCACGGCGCTGGCACCGGGCTCGGCCTCGGCAAAGGGTTGCACCTTGGCGTCTTCTTCCACTGGGGTGTGATCAGAGACCAGCGCGTCGATGGTGCCGTCGGCCAGGGCTGCGGCCAGGGCTGCGCGGTCACTGCTCTGGCGCAGGGGCGGGGTCAGGCGCGTGCTGCTGTCAAAAAAGCCAATGTCGGCATCGGTCAGCAGCAGGGAATGGATGGAGACGTCCGCCGTCACGTTCAGCCCCTGGGCCTTGGCCTGGCGCAGCAGCGCTACACCGGCGCTGCTGGACAGGCGGCACAGGTGTACGCGCGTTTGCGTGCCGGCAATCAGCTCAAAAATGGTGTGCAGGGCAATGGTTTCTGCCGCCACGGGTACGCCTGCCAAGCCCATGCGGGTGGCAATGGGGCCGCTGGCAGCCACGCCCTTGCCCAGGTCTTTGTCCTGCGGGCGCAGCCACACGGCAAAGCCAAAGGTGTTGGCATAGGCCAGGGCGCGTTGCAGCGCCTGGGTGCTGGCCATGGGCACTTCGGCCTGGCCGAAAGCGACGCAGCCCGATTCGGTCAGCTCGGCCATTTCGGTCAGGACTTCGCCTTGCAGGCCCTGGGTCAGCGCCCCCATGGGGAACAGGCGGGCCTTGTGCTGCTTTTCAGCGCGGAACTTGAGCATTTCCACCAGCCCTTGCTCGTCCAGCACCGGGTCGGTATCGGGCGGGCAGACCAGGCTGGTCACGCCACCGGCCACGGCGGCCTGCATTTCAGACTGCAGCATGCCGGCGTGCTCGTGCCCCGGCTCGCGCAGGCGCACGGCCAAATCGACCAGGCCGGGCAGCACCCAGCAGCCGCTGGCATCCAGCGTTTGCTGCGCGGTAAAACCGGCAGGCACGGCACCCATAGCACCGATGGCGGCGATACAGCCGTCGGCAATGGCCACATCGGCCACTTGATCCAACCCGGTTGCCGGGTCAATCACCCGGCCATTGCGTACAAGGATATTCATGATTATTTAGCGTGTTTTTGGCCTCTAGTCCTTATGGGGTAAGCGCTAGCAGCTATCCATTTCTATGCTTCATTACCGGCAACGATGGACATCACCGCCATCCGCACGGCAATGCCAAAGGTCACTTGCGAGAGGATGACCGACTGCGGCCCATCGGCCACCGCCGATTCAATTTCCACCCCCCGGTTGATGGGGCCGGGGTGCATGACGATGGCGTCCGGCTGGGCCAGTTGCAGGCGCTCTTCCGTCAGGCCAAAGCTCTTGAAATACTCCTGGCTGGACGGTAGCAGCGCGCCGCTCATGCGTTCGTTTTGCAGGCGCAGCATGATGATGACGTCGCACCCCTTAATGCCTGCTTCCAGGTTGTGGAACACCTTCACGCCCATGGCTGCCAAGTCCGATGGCACCAGGGTGCGCGGGCCGACCACGCGCACTTCGGGGCAGCCCAGCGCCAGGAAGGTGTGGATGTCCGAGCGCGCCACGCGCGAGTGCAGCACGTCGCCCACGATGGCAATGCGCAGATTGCTGAAATCTTTTTTGTAGTGGCGGATGGTGTAGGCATCCAGCAGCCCCTGGGTGGGGTGGGCGTGGCGGCCATCGCCGGCGTTGACCACGTGCACGTGCGGGGCCACGTGCTGGGCAATCAAATACGGCGCACCGGACTGGCTGTGGCGCACGACAAAAATGTCGGCGGCCATGGCGCTCAGGTTGTCGATGGTGTCCAGCAGGGTTTCGCCCTTGGCGGTGGAGCTGCGGGCAATGTCCAGCGTGAACACGTCGGCCGACAGGCGCTTGGCGGCAATGTCAAACGTGGTGCGCGTGCGCGTGCTGTTTTCAAAAAACAGGTTGAACACGCTTTTACCGCGCAGCAGGGGAAGTTTTTTCACCTCGCGGTCATTGACGCTGACAAAGTTGCTGGCGGTATCCAGGATGTGGGTCAGGATGTCGCGCGAGAGCCCTTCGGGCGAGAGCAGGTGAATGAGTTCGCCGTTTTTATTGAGTTGGGGATTGCGTTTATCGGGCACGGTAGGGCCTCGTTCTTTTCAGAGGTTTTAAGAGGTGGGTTGGTTGTCTTTGATGGCAAAGTGAAAGCTGCCGTCTTCAGCGCGTGCCAGAGCCAGCACCTGGTGGGCAGGCAGGGCCACGCGGGCAGCAGCAAAGTCGGCGGCGTAGGGCAGTTGCCGCCCGCCCCGGTCAACCAGCACGGCCAGGCGCACGCTGCCGGGGCGACCATAGTCGTACAGCTCGTTAATCACGGCGCGCACGGTGCGGCCCGTGTAGAGCACGTCGTCCAGCACCAGCACATCGGCGCTGTTGACGTCAAAGTGCAACTGCGTCTGCGCACTGCTGGCCATGCCGCGCTGGGCAAAGTCGTCGCGGTGCAGGGCCGAGGACAGCACGCTGACCGGCTGCGCCAGGTTCAGGTCGCGGTGCAGGCGCTCGGCCAGCCAGGCACCGCCCGAGGTGATGCCCGCCAACTGGGTTTGCGCCCCCATCAGGCTGCGCACGCCGCGCAGTAGTTCGCGGTACAGGGCTTCGGCATCCAGCACCAGGCTGGTGGCGGTGGGCATGGAGGTAGGGGGGGCGGTCATGGCAGGCTCCTTAAAAACTGTTCCAAGATAATGCAGGCCGCTGCCGCATCGGCATCCTTGGCGCCCAAGGACAGCGCCTCGGTGGTGGTGTAGCGCTCATCGACTTCCCACACCGGCAGGCCAAAGCGCCCGCGCAACTGGCGGCCAAATTTCAGCGCACGCGCGGTGTTTTCATGCGCTGCGCCGTCGGGGTGGTAGGGCACGCCAATCACCAGCGCCTGCGGCTGCCATTCGGCCAGCAGCTTGGCAACGGCGGCAAAGCGGGCCTCGGCGCTTTCGGCGCAGATGGTGGTCACTGGGCTGGCCGTGCCCAGCACGCGGTTGCCGCTGGCAACGCCCGTGCGCTTGGCACCAAAGTCAAAGGCCAGAAACTGCTGAATATGGGGGGCAAGCGGCTCTGCCGGGGCAGTAGCGGCGCTCATGCGTTGCCTGCCTCGGTGTGCAGCATCCACGGCTCCAGCCCCAAGAGCTTGAGCGCGGCGTGGTAGCGCTGCTCCGGCGCAACGTCAAACACGATGGCGCTATCGGCAGCGACGGTAATCCAGGCGTTTTCGCGCAGCTCGGACTCCAACTGCCCCTCGCCCCAGGAGGCGTAGCCCAGCGTCACCAGTAGGCGTTTGGGGCCAGCGCCGTGGGCCACGGCTTCCAGCACGTCTTTGGAGGTGGTCATCTCCAGCCCGCCGGGCACGGTCAAGGTGGCGGCGTACACCGCCTCTTCGGTATGGGGTGGGTCCAGCACCACGGGGTCGTGCAGCACAAACCCCCGGTCGGTTTGCACCGGCCCGCCTTTGAACACCGGCTGCGCAGCCAAATCAGCGCGGCCCATGGGCAGCTCGATTTTTTCCAGCAGGGCCTGCATGGTGAGGCTACCCGGCTTGTTAATCACCAGCCCCAAGGCCCCGCGCTCGTTGTGTTCGCAGACGTACACCACGCTACGGGTAAAGAACTCGTCCTCCAACTGCGGCATCGCAATCAGGAAATGGTGGCTTAGGTTGATAGCGGTGTCAGACATAAGGCGCGATTTTATGTTCCCTTCACCCCGCCCCAGCCCAGGCCGGGCAAGCAGCCCCAAAAGCACAAGAGCGCAGATGCCTGGGTACGGGGTACGCCAGACATCTGCGCTCTTGAAATAGAAGCTGCTTGCGCTTTGTTTATAAGCACTTCAAGGTATTTTATGCTTGAAGTGCTTATTTCATCAGCGGTAAGCGCTATTAAAAATTAGACGTTGAACAAGAAATTCAGCACATCCCCATCTTTGACCACGTATTCCTTGCCTTCGGCGCGCATCTTGCCGGCATCTTTGGCACCTTGCTCGCCTTTGAACTGGATGAAGTCATCAAACGCAATGGTTTGGGCGCGGATGAAGCCGCGTTCAAAGTCGCCGTGGATGACGCCTGCGGCTTGGGGGGCGGTATCGCCAATACGAATCGTCCAGGCGCGTACTTCCTTCACGCCAGCAGTGAAATAGGTTTGCAAGCCCAGCAGCTTGAAACCGGCACGAATCAGGCGGTTCAGGCCGGGTTCTTCCAAGCCCATTTCCTCCAGGAACATGTCGCGGTCTTCGTCTTCCATCTCGGCCATTTCGGCTTCGATCTTGGCGCAAATGGCCACTACGGGGGCGTTTTGCGCGGTGGCGTATTCTTCCAGGCGAGCCAACAAGGGGTTGTTGCTAAAACCATCTTCGGCAACGTTGCCCACGAACATGGCGGGTTTGCTGGTAATCAGGCACAGGGGTTTAAGCAGGGCTTTTTCTTCGTCAGTCAGGCTCAGGGCACGCACGGGCTTGCCTTCGTTCAGGGCTTCTTGCACCGGGCCCAGCACTTTGACCATGGCGGCAGCTTCTTTGTCGTTACCGCTTTTGGCGGCCTTGCTGTAGCGCTGTAGGGATTTTTCCACCGTGCTCAGGTCAGCCAGGCACAGCTCGGTTTGAATGACTTCAATGTCGGCAATGGGGTCGATCTTGCCGGCCACGTGGGTAACGTTTTCGTCTTCAAAGCAGCGCACTACGTTGACGATGGCGTCCGTTTCGCGGATATGGGCCAAAAACTGGTTGCCCAAGCCTTCGCCTTTGCTGGCACCGGCGACCAAGCCGGCAATATCGACAAATTCCACAATGGCGGGGACGATGCGCTCAGGCTGGATGATCTGCGCCAACTGGTCCAGGCGCGGGTCGGGCACTTCAACCACGCCGGTATTGGGCTCAATGGTGCAAAAGGGGTAGTTCTCAGCGGCAATGCCAGCTTTGGTCAGGGCGTTAAACAGGGTGGACTTACCCACGTTGGGCAGGCCAACGATGCCGCATTTGAGGCTCATACAAGCGATTCCTTAAAAAACGAGGGCAGCGTTGCCGCTGCCCTGGGGATAACTGGCCGCAATTGTAATAAACCGGCCAATGAAAAGCTGGCGTGCCGAATTAGCGCTGGGCTTTTTTGCTTGCTTTGGCTGCCGGGCGCTTCTTGACGGCTGTTTTGGCAGCGGCGCGGCTAGCGCGCGCTTCTTCATACAAGGGCAGCACCTTGGGGATGGTGTCCTGCATGGTTGCAATACGGTTGTCGCCCGTGGGGTGGGTGCTTAGAAAGGCCAAACCCTGGTCGCCGCCGCTGACTTTTTGCATTTTTTCCCACAGCTTGGGGGCGTTGCGGGGGTCATAACCTGCGCGGGCCATGAGCTCCAGCCCCATGACGTCCGACTCCAGCTCCATACCGCGCGAGTTGGGCAGGTGCACCATCATTTGGGCGCCCATGTCGATCAAGCCACCGCTAACACCCGTCGCGGCAGATACCGAGGACACCAGCAGGTTGGAGACCACTTGCTGCGAGGCTTTCTCACGCGAATGTTCGCGCAGGGCGTGGGCAATTTCATGGCCCATGACGGCGGCCAGCTCATCGTCGGTGAGTTTCAAGCGGTTGATGATGCCGGTGTAGACGCCAATTTTTCCGCCCGGGGCGCAAAAAGCGTTGATCTCGTCCGAATCAAACACATTGATCTCCCAGGCCCAGTCCTTGGCATCGGGGCGAAACACTGCGGTCTGGGCAATCAAGTCCTGGCCAATCTTGCGCACCCGCTGAGTTTGCTGCTTATTGGTATTGAGTTTTTTCTTGGACAAGGCATCCGCGCTCAACTGCTGAAAGCCCTGCGCGGCCTGGGCATTGAGCGTCTCACTGGAAACCAAAAGTAATTGGCTGCGCTGCAGGCCAATAGCGCCTGAATCTGTCGTATTTGCACAACCTTGCAGCACGGCCAGCACGCACAGGCTGGCCAGTATTCGATAGAAAAATTGCATAGTCTCCTCAGTCGGTCTTAGTAAAAGTCAAAGGGCGGGGCATATTAGCGCTGGCCCAGGGGTTTTGTCACGGCAGCGCGCTCCTACAATGCGCCCCCATGGCTTCCACCTTTGACGTATGTATTCGTGGCGCGGGCATTGTTGGCCGCGCCTTGGCCCTGTTTTTGGCGGGGGAGCGCTTGCGCGTTGCCCTGGTCGCGCCGCCACGCCCAGCCGACGCCGCTGCCGACGTGCGGGCCTACGCGCTCAACAGCGCGTCGCAGCAGCTATTGCAATCGCTGCGTGCCTGGCCGCAGACGCCGGACATCACCCCCATTGCACGCATGCAGGTCTATGGCGACGGCGGCAGCGCCACCACCTTTGATGCCCAGGCCCAAGGGTGTGAGGCCCTGACCTGGATCGTGGACGTTCCTGCGCTGGAGCAGCGCCTGATGGAAGCCGTACGCTACCAGCCCCTGATTGAGGTGGTTGACGCCCCAGTCCCCGCCCCCCTGACCGCGATTTGCGAAGGCCGCGCCAGCCACACCCGGGCCGAGCTGGGGGTGGAATTTGACACCACCGCCTACGGCCAGACCGCGATTGCCACACGTCTGGACTGCGCCCAGCCGCACCGCCAGGTGGCCTACCAATGGTTTAGCCCACTCGGCATCCTGGCCTTTTTGCCCCTGGGCGGCCCCGAAGGCAAGAGCGTAGCGGTCGTGTGGTCGGCGCCGCAAGACATCGTTCCCCAATGGCTGGACGCCGCACCCGAAGCGTTTACCGACATGCTCGACAGCCTGAGCCAGCACACCCTGGGGCCCTTGCAATTGCACGGCCCGCGCCTTGCCTGGCCGCTACAGCAGGCCACCGCCCGGCGCTGGTGCGGGGCCATGCCCGATGGCAGCGGCCAGTGGGTCTTGCTGGGCGATGCCGCACACAACGTACACCCCCTGGCTGGCCAGGGCCTGAACCTGGGCCTGGGCGACGTCGCCACGCTGGGGCGCATCCTGCGCGAGCGCAAGGCCTGGCAAAGCACGGGCGATATGCGCCTGCTGCGCCGCTACGCCCGCAGCCGCCAGGCAGCGCTGCTGCCGCTGGGCTTGGCGATGGACGGCATCCAGCAGCTCTTTAGCCGCAATGAGGCCAGCATCCAGGTGCTGCGCAACTGGGGCATGAACCAGTTTGAGCGCTGCGCCCCACTCAAGCACTGGATTACCCAACGCGCCATGGACGTGCAGCGGGGCTAAAACCCGGGCAGGGCCGAGGCGGGAACCTTCCCCTACCCGCCCCGCCTAAGAACGTGTTTACGATCTCGGCGCGAAGGGGGGCGGGATGCGGATCGGGATGGGCTGCAAGGCGCAAACCGCAGCAATAACCCCGCTATTGCGAGGATTTGCAACACCGCAGAGCGCCCGAGACCGCGACTGCACACCCGCGAGGAGATCGTAAACACGTTCTAGGTAGTTTGTTTGTTTTAAGAATCAGGATTTTTTGCATGAAGCTGCTTGCCTGCGCCGTTTTGGCTGCTGCCGCCCTCACCAGCGTGACCCACGCCGGGGCAGCCACCCCTGAAGAGACTATTCGCACCACCTTGGCCAAGCGCATTCCGCACTGGCTGAAGTGGACGAAGTACGCCCCACCCCCATGCAGGGCCTGTACGAAGTGCGCGTTGGCACCGACTTGTATTACGCCGACGCCAGCGGCAACTACGTCATCCAAGGGGAGCTGATCGACACCCAAAGCCGGCGCAACCTGACCGAAGACCGGATCAAGGCGCTGACGGCAGTCAGCTTTAAAGACCTGCCGCTGCAAGACGCCATCAAGATCGTTCACGGCAAGGGCGAGCGCCAACTGGCCGTGTTTGAAGACCCCAACTGCGGCTTTTGCAAGCGCTTTGAGCGCGATGCGCAAAACATCGACAACATGACGATGTACGTCTTCCTGATTCCCATCCTGAGCCCGGACTCGGTAGAAAAGTCGCGCAACATCTGGTGCGCCAAAGACCGCGCCAAGGCTTGGCTGGACTACATGCTGGACGGCAAGCGCCCCGCCAACGCCACCTGCGACACCCACGCGCTGGAGCGCAATCTGGCCTTTAGCCACAAATACAAAATCACCGGTACACCCACGCTGATTTTTGCCGACAACACCCGCGTCCCCGGAGCCCTGCCCGCCAAGGAAGTGGAAAAGTACCTGGCCGCAGCCCACCCCTAAGCGGTCCCGCCCAGCAATCACATCCGGTGCAGCACTAGGGCCCCTGCTTTGCAGGAGGGCCCTGAACGCTCCCCTCTGTTCTCTCACCCCTTATCCCCTGGCGGCAGGGCGTTGCCGCCCTCGCCTATGACCCACTGCACCGACCCTATCCACTACCGCGTGGCGCTGCATGACCTGCACGCCCACCTGTACCACGTCACCCTGACCATTACCGCCCCGGCTGCGCGGCAATTGGTCTCCCTGCCGGTGTGGATTCCGGGCAGCTACTTGGTGCGTGAATTTGCCAAGAATCTGCAGGGCCTGAGCGCCCACCAAAACAGCCAGGCTTGCGCTGTAGTGCCCATCAACAAACAACGCTGGCAGGTGGACTGCGCAGCGGGCCAGCCGTTGGTGCTCACCTACCTGGTCAATGCCTACGACAACTCGGTGCGCATGGCGTGGCTCGATAGCCAGCGCGGCTTTTTCAACGGCACCAGCCTGCTGCTGCGCGTACACGGCCAGGAAGCTGCCGCGCACAGCCTGGAAATAGCCCCTTGCCCGGCTGCGCCGCACTGGCAACTGGCTACCGGCTTGCACGCCGTTGCCACGGATGCCAACGGCTTTGGGCTTTACCGCGCCCCGGATTACGACCACGTCGTGGACTGCCCGGTGGAGATGGGGGCGTTTTGGAGCGGCCACTTCAACGCCGGTGGCGTGGCCCACCGCTTTGTCGTAGCCGGTGCCCCGGCCACCTTTGATGGCGCGCGGCTGCTGGCAGATGCCGAAAAAATCTGCGCAGCGCAAATTGCCTTTTGGCACCCCACGGGCGCTGCGCCACACAGCGACTATGTGTTCATGCTGAATGCCACGCACGACGGCTATGGCGGGCTGGAGCACCGCAACAGCACGGCGCTGATTTGCAACCGGGCCGATTTGCCCCGCCTGGGCCAAAGCACACCGAGCGAGGGCTACACCACCTTGCTGGGCCTGATCAGCCATGAGTACTTTCACACCTGGAACGTCAAGCGCCTGCGCCCAGCCGCCTTTGCGCCCTACGACTACGACCAGGAGAACTACACCGAGCTGTTGTGGTTTTTTGAAGGCATCACCAGCTATTACGACGACCTGTTTCTGCAGCGCACGGGCCTGATAGATACCGAGGCGTATTACAAAATTCTGGCCAAAACCATCAACCAGGTGCTGCAAACACCGGGGCGACAGGTGCACAGCGTGGCGCAGGCCAGTTTTGATGCCTGGGTGAAGTACTACCGCCAGGACGCCAACACCGCCAACGTGACGGTCAGTTATTACACCAAGGGCGCTTTGGTCGGGCTGTGCCTGGATTTGGCCCTGCGCCAAGCGGGTAGCAGCCTGGACGCACTCATGCGCAGCCTGTGGCAGCACTGCCAGGGCGGGCCGCTGCAGGAGGCCGACATCCTGGCCGTGCTAGAGCACCTCACAGGCCGCAGTTGGCACGAAGAACTGGCCGCCTGGGTGCACAGCACGCAAGACCTGCCCCTGCAGCCTCTGTTGGCCGACTTTGGCGTGCAACTGCTGCCCCTGCCCGCCGCCCCGGCGCAGGCGCTGGGCCTGCGCGTGCAAGAGGGCAGCAGCGTGCAAGTGCGCCAGGTACTGCGCCACGGCCCGGCAGAGCAGGCCGGCATGATGGCGGGGGACGAGTGGTACGGCATAGAAGTGACCGATGCAGACGGCCAGCTACAAGCCTGGCGCATCCACAAACTGGACGACCTGGCCCTGTACGCCCCTGCTGGGGCTGGCATCACCGCCTTGGTGGCACGCGATGCGCGCCTGCTGCGCCTGGCACTGCAACTACCAGCCAAGGATGCCTGCGCGCCACTGAGCAACGTGCAACTACGTACCAGCGATAACACCCTGCAGGCCCGCTGGCTTGCGCCCCTGGGGGCTTAGGTATAGTCAAAGGCTGCCTGGCAGTGCCAACTATTTCCTGAAAATCCCCCTGTGAAAGGAGCCTCCCCGTGGCCTACGAAACCATTGAAGTGCGTGTTGAAGCTGAAAAAGTCGGCGTCATCACGCTGAACCGCCCCAAACAGCTCAACGCCTTGAACGACCAACTGATGGACGAGCTGGGCGCAGCGCTCAAGGCCTTTGACGCCGACGACAGCATTGGCTGCATGATCATCACCGGCAGCGAAAAAGCCTTTGCTGCAGGCGCAGACATTTCGGTCATGGCCAAGTACAGCTTTGCCGAGGCTTATAAGGGCGATTTCATCACCCGCAACTGGGAAACCATCCGCAGCATCCGTAAACCCGTCATCGCCGCCGTGAGCGGCTTTGCCCTGGGCGGTGGCTGCGAGCTGGCCATGATGTGCGACTTCATCATCGCTGCCGACAATGCCAAGTTTGGCCAGCCCGAAATCAAGCTGGGCGTGATTCCCGGTGCCGGTGGCACCCAGCGCCTGCCGCGTGCCGTGGGCAAGGCCAAGGCCATGGACATGGCCCTGACCGCCCGCATGATGGACGCCGTGGAAGCCGAGCGCAGCGGCCTGGTCAGCCGCGTCGTGGCACTGGATAAGCTCATGGAAGAAGCCCTGGGCGCAGCCATCACCATCAGTGGTTTCTCGCAAATTACCGTGATGGCGGCCAAGGAATCGGTCAACCGTGCCTATGAAGGCAGCCTGTCCGATGGCCTGATGTTTGAGCGCCGCCTGTTCCACGGCCTGTTTGCCACGCAAGACCAAAAAGAAGGCATGGACGCGTTCCTGACCAAGCGCCCAGCCCACTTCACCAACCAATAGAGTGCTGCAAAGCCGCGTTTTTTCAGCTTATAATGCGCGGCTTAGGTCGTATAGCTCAGTTGGTTAGAGCGCAGCATTCATAATGCTGATGTCGAAGGTTCAAGTCCCTCTACGACCACCAGTTTTTCGGTCACTACCGACCCCGGTCGTATAGCTCAGTTGGTTAGAGCGCAGCATTCATAATGCTGATGTCGAAGGTTCAAGTCCCTCTACGACCACCATCTCTCAAGCCAGTGTTTGCCCGCAAACACTGGCTTTTTTCTTTGGACAGGTTTGGAGGCCATGCCTATGCCTTGCTTTGACGTGGTGATTGTGGGTGCAGGCGCAGCCGGCCTGTTTTGTGCGGCGCAGGCGGGCCAGCGGGGCCTCAAAGTACTGGTGCTGGACCACGCCAGCCGCGTGGCGGAAAAAATCCGCATCTCCGGCGGCGGGCGCTGCAACTTCACCAACCGCCATCTGGACGTGCGCAGTAGCCACCAGCACTACCTGGGGCAGAACCCGCAATTTGCCCGCTCAGCGCTCTCGCGCTTTACGCCGCAGGACTTCATCGACTTGGTGCAACAAGGCGGCATCGCCTTCCATGAAAAGCACAAAGGCCAGTTGTTTGCCGACCACAGCGCCCAGGACATCATCGGGCTACTGCTGGATGCCTGCGCCCAGGCTGGCGTGCAGCGCTGGCAGCCCTGCGCCATCGGTGCCATCACTGCTGAAGCAAGCACCCCCTCAAGCTCCAGCCGCTACCGCCTGCACACTGCCCAAGGCGTGGTGCAAACACACAACCTGGTAGTGGCTACCGGGGGCCTGTCGATTCCCAAAATTGGCGCGAGCGACCTGGGTTACCGCATCGCCAAGCAGTTTGGCCTGCCCATCGTCCCCACCCGCCCCGGCCTGGTGCCGCTGCGTTTTGCCGGGGACGACTGGGCACCCTACGCCAGCCTGGCCGGGGTGGCTCTACCGGTACGTATCCGTACCGGCGAGAAGAAACAGGCCATGGCGTTTGACGAAGACCTGCTATTCACCCACCGAGGCTTGTCCGGCCCGGCGATTTTGCAAATCTCCAGCTACTGGCAACCGGGCCAGGCCCTGCATATCGACTTGCTGCCGCAACTGGACATCAGCGCCGCCCTGCAAGAGGCCAAAGCCAGTAGTAAAAAACTGCTGCCCAACGTGCTGGCGCAGTGGCTACCCGGCCGCCTGGCTGATGCCTGGTGCCAGCAAGATGCCGCCTGGCAAGGCCCGGTCAACCAGTGCAGCGACAAAGCCCTGGCCCAACTGGCCCAAAGCCTGAGCCGCTGGCAGCTCACCCCCAGCGGCACCGAAGGCTATGCCAAGGCGGAGGTGACGATTGGTGGCGTCAGTACGCAAGCGCTGTCCCAGCAAAGCATGGAAGCGAAAAACCAGCCCGGCCTGTTTTTTATTGGCGAAGTGGTGGACATCACCGGCTGGTTGGGCGGCTTTAATTTTCAATGGGCCTGGGCCAGCGCCTATGCCTGCGCCCAGGCGCTGGCTGCGGGCCGCGCTTAATACAGGCCGGTTTAGGCAAAAATACTGCGCGCCTCGGTAAAGCGCTTGGCAAAGTAGGGGTTGTCCATGCGCACGCGCTGCACCGTGCCGCCGCTGGACGGGGCGTGCACAAATTCGCCATTGCCGACAAAAATCCCCATGTGCGAATAGCGCCCGCCCAGGGTGTTGAAGAAGACGAAATCGCCCCGCTCCAGGCTGCGCCGCCCCACCGGGGTGCTGGCCTGCGCCCACTGGGCGGTGGTGCGCGGCAGGGCCGCGCTGGTGATGCCGCGCACCACGTATTGCACCAGGCCGCTGCAGTCAAACCCCCCTTCCGGCGTATTGCCGCCATAGGTGTAGCGGGTGTTGACCACCAACATGGCCCGCGCCAGCAAGGACGGGCGCTGGCTGGACGGCAGGCGCAGCGCATTTTTACTGGGCGTTGCGGCAGAAGACGAAGGTTTTGAGGACGTGCGTTTGGCCTTTTTCGGGCTGCTGGAGCAGCCTGCCAGCCACAGCGCCCCGGCTGCCGCCCACAGCCCCCAGGCGCGGCGCGAAGACAGGAAGGAAGGTTCTACGTTGGGCATGGGGCGCATTATCAACAGAAGCGGCAAGTGGTCAAAAATTAAAAAAATAGCTGATAGCGCTTGCTACCAGCCATTTTCAAGCTGTTTTAATAGTGAAGTTAGCTTCAATAAAGCGCTAACAGCTATAGATTTAGAAGGGCAGTTTGGGCATGCCGCCGCCCATCATGCCTTTCATCCCCTTCATGCCGCCCATTTTTTTCAGCATCTTCATCAGGCCGCCGCCCTTCATTTTTTTCATCATGGTTTGCATTTGCTCAAATTCCTTGAGCAGGCGGTTCACTTCGTGCACCGGCACCCCTGCGCCCAGGGCGATGCGTTTTTTGCGCGTGGCCTTGATGATGGCGGGGTGCTTGCGCTCCTTGGCGGTCATGGAGCAGATGATGCCTTCCTTGCGGCGCACTTCCTTTTCGGCCTTGTCCATGTCCACCTGTCCGGCCTTGCCCGCCAGCTCGGCGGGCAGCTTGTCCATCAGGCTGGACAGACCCCCCATTTGTTTCATTTGCTGCAATTGGGCGAGGAAGTCGTTCAGGTCAAAACCATCACCGCTTTTGACTTTTTCAGCCAGTTTCTGCGCCGCTTCCAGGTCCACGTTTTGCGTGACCTGCTCCACCAGGGCGACGATGTCGCCCATGCCCAGCACGCGTTGGGCGTGGCGCTCGGCATCGAACACTTCCAGGCCGTCGATTTTTTCGCTCACCCCGGCAAACTTGATCGGTGCACCCGTGATGGCGCGCACCGACAGCGCCGCACCGCCGCGCGAGTCGCCATCGAGCTTGGTCAGCACGATGCCAGTCAGCGGCAGCGCCTCTTTAAACGCCTTGGCGGTGTTGATGGCGTCCTGCCCCTGCATGGCATCGACGACGAACAGCGTCTCCACCGGGTGGATGCTGGCGTGCAGGTCTTTGATTTCCTGCATCAACAGCTCGTCAATCGCCAGGCGGCCTGCGGTGTCCACCAGCAGCACGTCGAAGTAGTGCTTTTTGGCGTAATCGAGCGCCGCCAGCGCAATGTCGCGCGGTTTTTGGTCGGGGGTGCTGGGGAACCACTCGGCACCGGCCTGGGCGGTGACGGTCTTGAGCTGTTCAATAGCTGCCGGGCGATACACGTCGCCGGAGACGGTCAGCACTTTTTTTCTTGCGCTTTTCAATCAGGTGCTTGGCCAGCTTGGCGGTGGTGGTGGTTTTACCGGCACCTTGCAGGCCGGCCATCAAAATCACCGCCGGGGGCTGGGCCGCCAGGTTGATGTCGGCCACGCCTTTGCCCATGGTGGCAGCCAGTTCGGCGTTGACGATGCCGACCAGCGCCTGGCCGGGCTTCAAGCTGCCCAGCACTTCCTGGCCCAGGGCTTTTTCCTTGACGCGGGCGACAAAGTCGCGCACCACGGGCAGGGCCACGTCTGCTTCCAGGAGGGCCATCCGCACCTCGCGCAGCATGTCCTGTACGTTCGATTCGGTAATGCGGGCCTGGCCACGCATTTCCTTGACCAGGCGCGAGAGTTTGTCGGTAAGTGCGGAAGCCATAAGCAAAAATCCCAAGAAGTGCCAGCAAAAACGGTAAATTCTACCTGTTGGGCAGGCCCAGGCCACCCAGGGCCGCTGGCGCACGGCTTTAAGCCAGGCCGGCCAGCGCTATCATTGGCGGCTATGGCGCTGCCCCCCTCTCACCCCTCCATGCACATTCCTCTTTGGGCGCTGATTTCTGCCCTGGCCACCATGCTGGCCTACGTTGCCCCTGTTGTCGTTGCCAAGCGTCTGCTGCCTGAGCAGGTGCGCAGCAGCCTGCATGCGGCCTGGGGCCTGCATTTCCTGACCCTGGTCGCCACCTTGTTTGCCCCGCCCGTGCACTTTGGCTTTGCCCCGGCCCTGTCCATTACCGCGTGGCTGATGCTGACCATGTATTTGATTGAGCAGCGCCTGTACCCACGCATGAAGGCGGCGGGGATTTTGTCGCTCATGGGCGCTGTGGCTGTGCTGCTGGCGGTGATTTTTCCGGGGGCTGAGCTGGCCAACCTGCACTCCGTCTGGCAGCCGCTGCACCTGACCTTGGGCGTGGCCTGCTACGGGCTGTTTGCCGCAGCCGTCGTGCACGCGGGCTTGATGACCCGCGCAGAGCGGCGCATGCGCAACGCCAGCCACGCCGGTGAAGACGCGGGCGTGCCGCTCTTGACGCTGGAGCGCATCATGTTTCGCAGCGTGAGCGCTGGTTTCGTGTTGCTGAGCGCCACCTTGCTGGTGGGTTGGCTGTTTAGCGAGGTGCTCTACGGCCACCCCTGGCGCTGGGACCATAAAACCGTGTTCTCCGTCCTGGCCTGGGCGGTGTTTGCCGTGCTGCTGCTAGGGCGCGTGCGCTTTGGCTGGCGCGGACAACGCGCAGCGCGCATGGTCTATATCGGCGCGGGCATGCTGCTGCTGGGCTACGCCGGCTCACGCTTTGTGCTGCAGGTGCTGCTGGAGCGCGGGGTATGAGCAAATACCTCTTGGTCACCCTGGTGCTGCTGGTCGCCATCAGCATCTGGCGGCATAAACAGGCGCAAAAAACCGTTGCGCGGCGTACCGCCCACGCAGCACCGCGTGCAGCAGCGCGCCCTGCGGTGGCCGCGCCCATGGTGCGCTGCGCCCACTGCGGCGTTCACCTGCCGCAAACCGAAGCCATTGCAAGCGATGCTGTGCACTACTGCAGCCCGGCGCACCGCCGCCTAGGCCCGCAGTCGCCGCAGCGCCCGCAGTAAGGGCAGCTGCGCCATGGCAGCTGCTGCGCCCACACCCCAAACCACCTTGCCGCTGGCCATGGCGCGGCGCCTGTGGCGAGCGTTTTCCACCGGGCGCGTGCTCTCAGCCCTGGTGCTGCTGGCCATGCTGGTGCCGCAAACCAGCCACACCCACTCAGCCCTGGCCAACTTTGCCTGGTTCTTAGGCGGCCTGTACCTGGTGCTGGCCTGCCTGACCTGGCTGCTACAGCGCCACCACCCCCCCCTGTCGCGCTGGGGAATGGCGTGGCTCGCCCCCCTGGTGGTGGAAGTGGCCATCATCAGCCTGACGCAGTTGCTGCAACTGTGGACACCGGGCAGCAGCATTTACTTTTCGCCCCTGCTGGCGCTGCCTATTTTGGCTACTGCTTGCCTGGGGAGCCTGCGCATGGCACTGGCGACGACGGCCTACATCACTTTGCTGCTGCTGGGCGGCTACACCCTGGCCGCCTGGGACGGCCTGCCCAATGGCTGGGGGCTTACGGTACAGGTGGCCACCGTTTGTGCGGGTTATTTCGTCGTCGCTTTTCTCACCCACCACCTGGCCCAGCGCCTGGCCTGGCAAGAGCGCCTAGCGCGGCACAACCACCGCATGGCGCAGTCGCAGGCGGAGATCAACACCCTCATCATCGACCGGCTGACGGAGGGCGTGCTGGTGGTCGATAGCCAACTGCGCATCATCCAGGCCAACCCGGCGGCCCAGCAGCTCTTGGGGCACAACACGCGCCAGGAATCGCCCAGCCTGCAACAGCACCCCGCCTGGCAGCCGCTGTGCGACCTGGTATTGGCCTGCCTGACCAGCGGCCAGGCCCAGGATAGCCGCATCCACCTGCTGGAGCCCGACTTGCCCCCTGTAGGCCTGTACGCGCGCGTCTGGCCCAGCAGCCACCAGCCTGACGATGGCCTGCCTGGCAGCCAGCACCCGTTTTCTGCCGAAGACAGCCAGTACGCCCCGCCTACGATGCAGTTTTTGGTGTTCCTGGAAGACCTGCGCGAGCTGGAAGCACGGCTGCGCACCGAAAAAAATGGCCGCCATGGGCCGTATGTCTGCCGCTGTGGCGCATGAAATCCGCAACCCTCTGGCCGCTATTACCCAGGCCAGTGCCCTGCTGGCCGAGGACGTGACCGACCCTGCCCAGCAGCGCCTGGTGCAGATGGTGGCGCAAAACGCCCAGCGCCTGGCCCACACGGTGGAAGACGTGCTGGACATTGCCCGGGTGCAGCAGCAAATCCAACACAGCCCCTCCATTGGCCTGGCGCTGGACGAGACGGTCACCACTCTGTGGCAAGAATGGCAGGCCCACGACCCCGAACAGCGCCAAGGTCAATTCACCCCCCACTGCCCCGGCATGGTGGCGTTTGAGGCTGAGCACCTGCGCCGCATCGTCATCAACCTGCTGGACAACGCCCAGCGCTATAGCCGCCCCGACCCCGCCACCGGCCAGCGCAGCCTGTGGCTGGGCACGGGGCGCCACCGCAACGGCCAGGCGTGGCTGCAGGTGTGGAGCAGCGGCCCGGCAATCGAAGCCAGCATGCAAAGCCATTTGTTTGAGCCGTTTTTCTCCTCGCACAGCCGCTCCAGCGGCCTGGGCCTGTTTATTTGCCGCGAGCTGTGCCAGCGCCACGACGCCAGCCTCAGCTACCAGCGCCAGCCCCACCCGGCCCACCTACAAGGCCCCGAAGGCAACGCCTTTACCCTGCGCTTTGCCCACCACCGCCCCCAGGAACCCGCGCCGGGGCAAACCGGCGCTTTGTTTGCGCCCACCCCCTGACACCATGCCCAGCCCCACTGCTTCCATCTTGGTTGTGGACGACGAGCCCGACCTGCGCACCCTCTACGAATTCACGCTGCTGCGTGAGGGCTACCAGGTGCGCACCGCCGGCTGCCTGCAAGAAGCGCACGCCGAGCTGGCCCGCCAAAATTTTGACGTATTGATTACCGACATGCGCCTGCCCGACGGCCTGGGCATGGAGCTGCTGTCGGCCCTGCACGCCCAGCAGCGCCGTGAGCGCAGCATCGTCATCACTGCCTACGGTTCTGCTGAAAACGCGGTGGAGGCACTGCGCTACGGTGCCTTTGACTACCTGACCAAGCCGGTTGACCTGCAGCAATTTCGCCGCGTTGTCGCCTCGGCCACCCAAAACCTCCCCCTGCCAGCAGGCGGGGCGGGGCCGGGCCACGGCCCTGCAGCGGCCCCCACCACTGCGGCTTCTCACCCACCCGCCACGCCTGATGCACCCGATGCCCCTGATGCCAATTGCCCGGCGCTGGAGCGCCTGAAAGGCAGCTCAGCCGCCATGCAGCAACTGCGCGCCCGTATCCAAAAAGTGGCGCCCAGCATGGCCCCGGTGCTGATTTGCGGCGAATCGGGCACCGGTAAAGAGCTGGTGGCCCGCGCCCTGCACGCCTGCAGCCACCGCCACCAAGGGCCGTGGGTGGCGGTCAACTGCGGCGCCATCCCCGAGCATTTGCTGGAGGCCGAGTTTTTCGGTGCCCGCAAAGGGGCGTTCACCGGTGCCACGGCTGACCGCCAGGGGTTTTTCCAGGCCGCCAACGGCGGCACCTTGTTTTTGGATGAGCTGGGCGAGCTGCCCCTGGCCATGCAGGCCAAGCTGCTGCGCGCCATTCAAGAGCGCAGCGTACGCGCCCTGGGCGCCACCCAGGAAGAGGCGGTGGACGTGCGCATCATCAGCGCCACGCACCGCGACCTGGCCGCCGACGTGCAGGCCGGGCGCTTTCGCCAAGACTTGTTCTACCGTCTGAACGTGATTGACGTGCACATCCCCCCGCTGCGCGCGCGCCGGGGCGACCTGCCCGAGCTGTGCACCGCCTTGCTGGCGCACATGGCCGCCGAAAGCGGTCTGCCTGCCCAGCCGCCCAGCGCCGCCCTGCTGGCCTGCCTGGAGCACCACCCCTTGCAAGGCAATGTGCGCGAACTGGAAAACCTGCTGCACCGCTACCTCGCCCTGGGCGATGAGGGCCTGCCCTGCAGCGACCACGCCCCCACGGCCACCCTGGCCGCCCCCCAGCAGCGCGGCCGCTCCTGCCGCCCTGCCCGAAGATTTACAAACCTGGCTGGATGCACAAGAGCGCAGCATCTTGCTGGCCGCCCTGCAGGCACACGGCTTTAACCGCACAGCAGCCGCAGCGCGCCTGGGCCTGAATTTGCGGCAAATGCGCTACCGCATTGAGCGGCTGAACATCCCCATCGGCCCGGAAGCTGACCATGACGACGACACCGCCCCGCAGCACTAAGGCCACCGCTTCCCCATCCCCATCCGCCGCCAGTTGGCAAGCGGGCTGGCTGCACGCAGACGGTGTGCGCCACCTGCCTTCGCCCAACTACGGCCCCCGCCCTGCCGGGGTGCAGGTGGATTTGCTGGTGCTGCACTCCATCAGCCTGCCGCCAGGGGAATACGGCAACGGCTGCGTGCAGCAGTTGTTTACCAACCAACTGGACTGGCAGGCCCACCCCTACTTCGCCACGATTGCCGGGCTGCAAGTGTCTAGCCACTTTTTCATAACCCGCCAGGGCGAGGTCTGGCAATTTGTCAGCGCCGACGACCGCGCCTGGCACGCCGGCACATCCACTTGGCGCGGGCGCAGCAATTGCAACGACAACTCCATCGGCATTGAGCTGGAAGGCCTGGAAGGCCAGCCCTTTGCCCCCGCGCAATACCCGGCGCTGGCGCAGCTCATCACCCAGCTTGCGCAGCGCTACAGCCTGCACCACCTGGCCGGGCACGAACACATTGCCCCTGGGCGCAAGCACGACCCTGGCGCAGGTTTTCATTGGTCACAGCTCTTGCAACTGCTGCCCGCAGCCGTGGCAGCGCAGCTGACTGTTCCAGCAGTGGCCTTTAAAAAAGAGAGCTGCTAGCGTCCTGTATACAAGGGTTTCAACATTTAACCATGGTGAAATCGTTTATCTATCAGCGGTAGTAGCTTCTAAAAACAGAGTGCCTGTCGTCTTTGCGCCAACGGCGAGGCCCGTCCCCGTTGGGCTGGGTGGCCAAGGCGCTGATAATGCCCACCACGATCGACCCCAGCCCCAAGGAGATGTGTGACCATGGTCACTGCCGCCCGCACCCCTGCTGCCAGCACCAAGACAGCGCCTAAAACCCCCAAAACCCCATCAACATCCGCGAAAAAAGCCGCAGCGCCTAAGGCCACCGGCACAGCCAGTACAAAAACTGCTGCCAAACCTACAGTAAAAACTGCCGCAAAAACCGTTAAAACGGCCAAGCCCAAGGCCGTAAAAACCAGCAAGGCCAGCATCAAGACCATCACCGACAGCAGCGCCATCGCCCTGGCCCCTGCCGTGCGCAATGCCCAAACGGTATTGGCCCCGCAAGCGATTTGGCCCTTCCCGGTTGGGCCCAAGCCTTAATCAGTTTTAAGCCGCGTTCTCGGGCTGCGGCCAATCGAGCTGCTGCGGACTTAAAAACATCTGCCCGTATTGCAGGGGCACGCCCTGGCGCACGAAGACGTCGAACAAATCGGGGTCTATATGGCCGTTGGCCACCATTTTTTCCATGATGGTCAGTGCCTGCGACAAGGGCATGGCCTGTTTGTAGGGGCGGTCGGCCGCGGTCAGGGCTTCAAAAATATCGGCCAGCCCCAGCATGCGGGCCTGCCAGGACATTTGCTCGCGCCGCAGGCCCCGGGGGTAGCCCTGGCCGTCCATGCGCTCATGGTGGCCACCGGCGTATTCGGGCACGTTGCGCAGGTGCTTGGGCCAGGGCAGTTGCTCCAGCATGTCGATGGTGACGACGATGTGCTGCTTGATGATGTCCCGCTCCTGCGCAGTGAGCGTGCCTGCGCGAACGCTGAGGTTGGCCAGCTCATCGGCGCTCAGGCACGGCGCCAGCGCGCCGCTGGGGGTGCGCCACTGCCAACGCTCGGCAATCGCTTGCAGTTGGGTCAGGTGGGACGGGGCCATGGCTTCGCTGCCCAGGTTGCAGTGGCGCAGAAAGTCACGCGCGGTATCAAGCTCGGCGCAGGCCTGGGCCGTTTGCTCGGCCAGGGCGGCTTCGTCAGCGGCGTCCACACAGGGGCGCAAAGCCAACTGGGCCTGCAGCTGGGCAATCTGCGCATCGCGCTTGAGCAGTTCAAAGCGCGTCTCCACCGTCTCGATCCGGTCGTAAATGGTTTCAAGCTTGGTGGCCTTGTCCACCACGTGCACGGGGGTGGTGATCTTGCCGCAGTCGTGCAGCAGCCCGGCCATGTGCAGCTCATGGCGGTCAGCCGCGCTCATGTGAAAGTCGGCCAGTGGCCCCTCGTGCGTGGCGTGCGCGGCTTCGGCCAGCATCATGGTCAGCACCGGTACGCGCTGGCAGTGCCCGGCGGTGTAGGGAGATTTTTCGTCAATCGCCCGGTTGATCAGCTGCACGAAGGAGGCAAACAAATCCTCCAACTGCCCAATCAGCTGGTGGTTACTCAGCGCAATCGCCGCTTGCGATGCCAGCGACTCGACCAGCCCCCGATGCTGCTCGTTAAACGGGCAGATGGCGCCTGTTGTTGGCTCGATGGCGTTAATCAGTTGCAGCACGCCAATCAAGCTGCCTTCGTGGTTTTTCAGCGGCACGGTTAAAAACGTTTGCGAGCGGTAGCCCATGCGGGTATCAAAGCCGCGCGTGCCCTGGAAGTTAAAACCGGCGCTGTCCTGGTAGGCATCGTCCACCTGCACGGTGCAGTCGTGTACGGCGGCGTAGGCGGCTACCAGGCTGTCGTTGGGCTGGCCGCTGGCCAGATACAGGGGCACTTCGGGCCAATCAATCGCCTGGCCGGAGGTGCCGCCCTGGTGCATGTGCAGCGAGCGGTTGTGCACGATGGCAAAGCGCAGCGCCTGCCCGTCGCTACTGGTGCGGTAGAGCGTGCCGCCGTCCGCCCCGGTCAGTGCCTGGGCGGCGTCCAAAATCAGCTCCAGCAGATGCGGCAAAGAACGCTCGCGCGAGAGGGCGGCACCGATGTAGTTCAGTTGCTCCAGGCGCTGCAGCAAGATGGTGGATTCAGAATCTGCCACGGTAAGCATCCTTTGCGGTTCAATCGGTCGAAAAGCTCTGCGAGGTACGTGCAAGGCCGCAGCAATCCCTTTGAGGGGATGAAAGCTTGCCTAGCCTAAACGAAAACTGCCGCCATAAAACAACCCCAGGGCAATCGACTTGCGACTGCACTGGGGTTGTGCGGGGGGCACCTTCCCCCATCCAAGCCCGTACCGGGCATGCTTGAGGCGTTTGAAACGCTGCTGCTTACAGGCCCAAGGCCTTGGCTACGCCTGCGCCGTAGGCCGGGTCGCACTGCGTACAGTTGGCGATGTGGCGGCGCTTGACCTCTTCGGGCGCATCGCCCATGGCGCGGGCGGTGTTGTCAAACAGCAGCTGCTGCTGCGCTGGCGTCATCAGGCGAAACAGCGCACGCGGCTGGCTGAAGTAGTCGGCATCGTCCTGGCGGAAGTCCCAGTGGTCGGCAGCGCCGTTGATTTTCAGCGGCGGCTCGCGGAAATCCGGTTGCTCTTGCCACTGGCCGTAGCCGTTGGGCTCATAGCCCAGGGTGCTGCCAAAGTTGCCGTCCACGCGCATGGCGCCGTCACGGTGGTAGCTGTGCGCCGGGCAGCGCGGGGCGTTTACCGGGATTTGGCCGTGGTTCACGCCCAGGCGGTAGCGCTGTGCATCGCCGTACGAGAACAAGCGCCCCTGCAGCATCTTGTCGGGCGAGAAGCTGATGCCCGGCACCACGTTGGCGGGGTTGAAGGCGGCCTGCTCCACTTCGGCAAAGTAGTTGGCAGGATTGCGGTTCAGCGCGAACTCGCCCACTTCAATCAGCGGGTAGTCGGCCTTGGGCCAGACCTTGGTCAGGTCGAAGGGGTGGTAGGGCACCTTTTCGGCGTCCAGCTCGGGCATGACTTGCACGTACATCGTCCACTTGGGGAAGTCGCCGCGCTCGATGGCGTCGTACAGGTCGCGCTGGTGGGTTTCGCGGTCATGGGCGATGGCGGCAGCCGCTTCTTCGTCCGTCCAGTTCTTGATGCCCTGCTGGGTCTTGAAGTGGAATTTGACCCAGAAGCGCTCGTTTTGCGCGTTGATAAAGCTGAAGGTATGCGAGCCGAAGCCGTGCATGTGGCGGTAGCTGGCGGGAATGCCCCGGTCAGACATCACCACGGTGACCTGGTGCAGCGCCTCAGGCAGCAGCGTCCAGAAGTCCCAGTTGTTGCGGGCGCTGCGCAGGTTGGTGCGCGGGTCGCGCTTGACGGCGTGGTTCAGGTCGGGGAACTTGAGCGGGTCGCGCAAAAAGAACACGGGGGTGTTGTTGCCGGCCAGATCCCAGTTGCCTTCTTCGGTATAGAACTTCATGGCAAAGCCGCGAATATCGCGTTCGGCGTCCGCTGCACCGCGCTCGCCGGCCACGGTGGAGAAGCGCACGAACATCTCGGTTTTCTTGCCAATGGCCGAAAACAGCTTGGCACGGGTAAAGCGTGTGATGTCGTGCGTGACGGTAAACGTGCCGTACGCGCCCGAGCCCTTGGCGTGCATGCGCCGCTCGGGGATGACTTCCCGGTCAAAGTGGGCCAGTTTTTCCAGGAACCACACATCCTGCAGCAGTTGCGGGCCACGCGGGCCAGCGGTCATGATGTTTTGGTTATCGACAACGGGGCAACCGGCGGCGGTGGTCAGGGGCGTTTTGTTCATGGCTTTTCCTTTTCGCTGTTCTCGTTACAAATCCAGCCAGTACTTGCTGTGCTGGGGGCTATCGGCACTTGTTATGAGCAAGTGCCTTGAGCTTAGGTGTGCGAAGACGAAAAAGCCAACAGGTTCCTTTAACCAGCGCAATAGTTGTTTTTCATCAGAAATACGTGAAATTAACTGCTATTAGACGGTAAATACACCCACCGAATGCTCCAGCACATGCACGCTGGCGCGCAGCATTTGTGCAGCAGCGCTGGACTGCTCGGCCAAGGCAGCGTTTTGCTGGGTGGCTTCGTCCAGCTGGGTCACAGCTTCGGCCATTTGTGCAATGCCCTGGTTTTGCACCTGGGTGGTGTTGCCAATTTCGTGCACCAGTTGCTCTACCTCTTGGGCCACCTGCAGCACCTGCCCCATGGTTTGGCTGGCGTGCGCGGCGCGCTCATGGCCGGTGGCAATGCCGCTGGTGGTGCGCTCGATCAGACCGTGAATCTCGTGGGCAGCATCGCGGCTGCGCTGGGCCAGGGCCCGCACTTCTGAAGCGACGACGGCAAAGCCCCGGCCATGCTCGCCAGCGCGGGCTGCTTCCACTGCGGCGTTCAGCGCCAGCAAATTGGTTTGAAACGCGATGCCTTCAATGGTGGAGGTGATCTCCTGCATGCGGGTAGAAGCCTGCCCCATCTCTTGCATGGCATCGTCCACCTCTTGCACCACCTGGCTGCTTTGCGTACTGATGGCCGAGCTGCGCTGGCTGTGTGCGGCCATGCGTTGCGCTACGTCATAGGTTTGCTGCACGCTGTGGGTCATGGCGTCCATGGCGCTGGTGGTTTGCACCAGGTTGCTGGCCTGGTGCTCCACCCGCTGGGCCAGGTCGTGGCTGCCCCGGGCAATATCGTCGGTCGTGGCGACAAACTCTTGAATTTCTGCCCGCACGTCCCCCACCACGGCCTGGAGGTTGACCTGGATTTGCTGCATGCGGTGCATCAACTGCCCGAGCGAGCCGGAGTAACGGTTGGGCACAGGCGTGCGCAGGTCACACCCTGCAATTTTGAGAGCGTACTGCGCAACCTCCTCAATGCCTTTGACGCAAAACCTTCTGAAATCCAGCATCAGCAAAGCGCTACCAGCTACAAATAATATAGCCCTGGCGCCCCAGGCCTGCGGGCCCTGCCAGCCCAGCAGGTCGGGCAGCTGCAATACCAGCCCCAAGGCTAGCAGCCACAGCGCCAGCCGCATAGCCACACCCAGGCCCAAGGCTCTTTGCACGCGCCCGGCCCAGCCCGTGCGATAGACCTGGCCTTGCACGATGTCCACATGGGTACGGCCCTGTGCGGTGGCCTGGCGCATGGCGGCGTACAGGGCTTCGGCCTGGTCAATCTCCTGCGCGGTGGGCTTGGTGCGCACCGACAGGTATTCGCGGGGCTTGCCCCCTTGCATGATGGGCGTGACGTTGGCCCGCACCCAGTAATGGTCACCATTTTTGCGGCGGTTTTTCACCAGCCCCGTCCAGGGCTGGCCCCGGCCAATGGTGCGCCACATATCCTTATAGGCTGCTGCAGGCATATCAGGGTGGCGGATGATGTTGTGCGGCTGACCCAGCAACTCATCCATGGCAAAGCCACTGACCCGCTGGAACGCGCCGTTGCAGTGGGTGATTTCCCCCTTGAGATTGGTGCTGGAGACCAGCAATTCATCGGCGGGGTAGTCGTAGTTATGTTGGCTGACAGGTAGATTGAGACGCATCGCACCCCCGGTGAAAGATGTTAATTTTTGTTACTCGATTTCCCTGATTGTATTGTTATTGATGCAGGTCAAATATTTCTTTACGCCAAGCCACTGTAGCCCTTTTGGTGCGTTTGCGGGATAGTGAAACCGCCCCAAAGCAGCCAATCAAGCACATCCATCAGCGCCAAACAAGTCCAGCGTGACACCCCGGCGCTGGGCAGCAGGCTGCGCTGCCTGGGCGTCTTGCGGCTGCGGCGCGCCCACTTCCAGGCTACCCACCCGCACCCCCAGCAAGCGAATGCGCTGCTCTAGCGGCGCGCGGCGCAGGCACAGACCGGCCAGGCGGCGGATGGTGGCGGCGTCTTGCAGCAAATAGTCCACCGTCATCTCGCGGGTGACGCTTTTAAAGTCGCTAAAGCGCAGCTTGATGCCCACCGTGCGCCCGCTATAGCCGGCGCGTTGCAAATCGTCGGCCACGCGCTCGCACAGCCAGGTGAAGGTGCTGCCCAGCTCGGCCTTGTCGTGTACGGCGTGCAAGTCGTTGTCAAAGGTGGTTTCGCGGCTCATGCTGACGGGCTCGCTATGCGTTTGCACGGGCCGCTCGTCCAGGCCGTGGGCCGACTGGTGCAGCCACGCGCCAGTGCTTTTGCCAAAGTGCTGCACCAGCTTGTGCGCCGGGTAGGCCGCCAACTGGCCAATGGTGGTGATGCCCAGGCGCTCCAGCTTGGCGTTGGCCTTGGGGCCGATGCCGTTGATCTTGCGACACGGCAGCGGCCAGATTTGGGCCTGCACATCCTCGGGCCAGACGATGGCAATACCGCGCGGCTTATTGAATTCACTGGCCATTTTGGCCAGCAGCTTGTTGGGCGCCACGCCAATCGAACAGGTCAGCCCCGTGGCGGCAAAAATCGCCTGCTGCAATTGCTGCGCCAAGGCTGCGCCGCCTGCATCCTGGCCACCTGGCGCGTGGGTGAAGTCGATATACACCTCATCGACGCCCCGGTCTTCCATGACGGGGGCTATTGCGGTGATGACCTCTTTAAAGCGCTGCGAATACGCGCGGTAACGGGCAAAGTCGATGGGCAGCAGCACCGCCTGCGGGCATAGGCGCGCCGCCTTCATCAGCCCCATGGCCGAACCCACGCCAAACTGCCGCGCCGCGTAGGTGGCCGTGGTAATCACCCCCCGGCCCACGTAGCCGCCCAGGCGCGTAAAAGCAGTGAGCGGCACCTGCGCCAGGCTGCCCCAGCGCTGCACAAGCTGCGCTTCTTGCTGCGCCGTAAAGCGGCTGCCGCCAATGACCACCGGCAGGTCTTGGAGCTGCGGATAGCGCAGCAGCTCCACGGACGCAAAAAACGCGTCCATATCCAAATGGGCGATGCGCCGGGGCAGCGGCGCAAGAGGGGCTGGGGGCATATCGGTCACGGACAGCGATTGTCCCCAAGAGCCGATTCAACTGCCCAGCGGCAGGCAAATCAGCACCAGGCCGACCAGCATCAGCGCCATGCCGATTTGCTCCGGGCGCGAGAGTTTTTCCTTCAGCACCCGGCGCGAGACGAGGTAGCTGAACACCACCTCAATCATGCCCAGCGTGCGCACGTCGGCCACGGCGTGCATGGCGTAGGCGGTAAACCACGCCAGCGAAGCGGCAGCGCCCATGCTGCCCGCCAGCAAAGAGACGCGCCAAGCGCAAAAGATGGGCCCCAGGCCCGTGCGCCAGGCCACCCAGCCGCCCAAAAAGACCGATTGCAGGCTTTGCGCAATCAGCACCCCCCAGGCCCCGGAGACCCAGGGCACCGTCTCCCCCAAGGCCAGTGCGCCCCCCCGAAAACCTACGGTAGAGATGGCAAAGCCCGCGCCCGCCAGTAACCCGTACAGGGCGGACTTGCTGCACCAGGCCCGCCACTGCAGCAACTGGCCCTGGCGCGGCAGGCTTAAGGTCAGCACGCCCAGGGTGGCCACCAGCATGGCAAGCATGGCGGTGCCGGTGGAGACTTCTTGCAGCAGCACCACGCCAAACAGCGCCACCTGCAGCACCTCGGTTTTCGCCAGCGTCACTGCCACGGCAAAGTTACGCTCCTGCATGGCCCGCAGCAGCGCTGCCGTGGCAAAAATCTGGAAAAACGCGCCCATGCCAATCCAGCCCAAATAGCGGGCGTTAAAGGGGGGCACCGTCGCAGTGCTACCGGGCCAAAAATGCAGCAACAGCACCCACAGCACCGTCAGCGGCAAGGCAAACAAAAACCGCACCAAGGTGGCAGGCAGGGGGCCAACCTCATCAGTAAGTGCCCGCTGCGCCGTATTGCGCACGGTTTGCGCGGCAGCGGCAAACACCGTAATGGGCACCCACAACCAGGCCAGGCTGGCGACAGAATCAAGCATGATGAATAAAAAAATGAGCGCCTTGCGCTGGCAAATTGCGAGTTTCACATAGCTTTCATACGTAAACCAGCAATTTGCCAGCGCAAAGCGCTCTTGTTTTTATACGGGGGTATTCCCCAGATACCAGAACGTGCCGCTGTCCTTACGAACGTGTTGGCGTGCTAAGCCTGCCGCCGCTTGTGCAGCCAGGCAATCAGCTCGCCCATGATGCCCCGGCGAAACGCCAGCACGCACAGGACAAAAATCAGGCCGGTGACGATGGTGACTGACTCCCCCAGGGTGGTGAACCACTCGATGCCGGTCAGCTGGGCCAAGGCCTGGCCCAGGTCGCCGATCTTGTTCTCCAGCGCCACCACCACGGCGGCGCCCACCAGCGGGCCGCTCAGGGTGCCCATGCCGCCGACCAGCGTCATCAGCACCACGTGGCCGGACATGCTCCAGTGCACGTCGGACAGGGTGGCAAAGCCCAGCACCAGGGTTTTCAGCGCCCCGGCCAGGCCTGCCAGCGCCGCCGAAATCACAAACGCCAGGAGCTTGAAGCGGTTGGTGTCATAACCCAGCGAGGTGGCACGCGCCTCGTTTTCCTTGATGCCCTTGAGCACCTGGCCAAAAGGCGAGTGGATGGTGCGCACGATCAGCAAGAACCCGGCCACCACAATCGCCACGGTGACGTAGTACATCACCAGGTCGCTTTGCAAATCCAGCAGGCCCAGCAGCTTGCCGCGCGGCACGCCTTGCAGGCCGTCTTCGCCGCCGGTCATGGGCGCTTGCAGGCAGGCAAAAAACAGCATTTGCGCCAGCGCCAGGGTAATCATGGTGGCGTAAATGCCCTGGCGGCGAATGGTGAACCACCCCATGACCAGCCCCAGCACCGCGCCGCTGGCCAGGCCGGCGAGCAGCCCCAGCTCAGGCGTTGCGCCCCATTCCTTGACCACGTGGCCGCAGGCGTAGGCGGCCCCGCCCAAAAACGCGGCGTGGCCAAAGGACAGCAGCCCGGTGTAGCCCAGCAGCAGGTTGAACGCTGCGGCAAACAGGGCAAAGCACAGCAGCTTCATGACAAAAATCGGGTAGGCCCCGACAAACGGGGCGGCCAGCAGGCCCAGCAGCAAGAGTGCGTAACCGATGGGTGCTATCTTTTTCATATTCATAGGTGTCGCCTCCGGCTTATTTCTCTTTACCAAACAGCCCTGCCGGGCGAATGAGCAGCACGATGGCCATGATGACGAACACCACGGTGGACGAGGCCTCGGGGTAGAACACCTTGGTCAGCCCCTCGATCACCCCCAGCCCCAGGCCGGTGAGGATGGAGCCCATGATGGAGCCCATGCCGCCAATCACCACCACCGCAAACACCACGATGATGAGGTTTTGCCCCATGAGCGGCGTGACCTGGTACACGGGCGCAGCCAGCACCCCGGCAAACGCCGCCAGCGCCGCGCCAAAGGCGTAGGTGAGGGTGACCATGACCGGCACGTTGATGCCGAAGGCTTCCACCAGGCGCGGGTTTTCCGTGCCGGCACGCAGGTAGGCGCCCAGCTTGGTGCGCTCAATCACGTACCAGGTGCCCAGGCACACGGCGATGGAGGCCACCACCACCCAGGCGCGGTAGTTGGGCATGATCATGAAACCCAGGTCGGTTGCACCTTCCAGCAGCTCGGGCGTGTCGTAACCCAGGCCCGAGACGCCGTACATGGAGCGAAACACGCCCTCGATCACCATGGTCAGCCCCAGCGTGAGCAGCAGGCCGTAGAGGTGGTCGAGCTTGTAGATCCAGCGCAAAAACAAGCGCTCGATCACCACGCCGACCAGACCCACGGCCAGGGGCGCCAGGACCAACATGGCCCAGTAGTTGATTTCCAGGTACTCCATGCCCATCCAGGTGAGCAAGGCCCCCAGCATGAACAAGGCGCCATGGGTGAAGTTGATCACGTTGAGCAGGCCAAAAATCACCGCCAGCCCCAAGCTCAAGATGGCGTAGAACGAGCCGTTGACCAAGCCCAGCAACAACTGGCTGAGCAGGGCCGTCAAAGAGATACCGAAAATTTCCATACAAACGCCGCTACCGAAGAGGGTTAAACGCGACAGCCAGGCTAGGCAGCCCGGCCACCGCCGCAGGTTTTAAGCTTTCTGCTCGCCTTACTTCCACAAAGCGCACTTGGTCTCGGCCTGGGTCGTCCAGACCTGGTCGGCGGGCAGCTTGGCTACGACGCGGTAGTAGTCCCAGGGCTCTTTGGACTCTTTCTGGCTCTTGACCTGCATCAGATACATGTCGTGGGCGTAGCGGCCATCGGGGCGAATCACGCCCTTGCCGAAGAAGTCGTCAATCGGCGTGGACTTGAGCTTGGCCATCACCGCATCGGCATCCACGGTACCCGCGGCCTCCACGGCTTTGAGGTAGTTCATCGTGGCCGAGTAGTTGGCCGCCTGCACGTCGGTGGGCATGCGCTTGGTCTTGGCGAAGAACTTCTTGCCAAAGGCGCGGCTTTGGTCGTTCAGGTTCCAGTCCCAACTGGTCGTCAGATACAGGCCCTCGGTGTTTTTCAGGCCCAGGCTGTGGATATCGGTGGAAAACACCAGCAGGCCGGCCATCTTGATTTTTTTGCTAATGCCAAATTCACGCGCCGCTTTCACAGAGTTTTGAAAGTCCCCCCCCGGCATTCGCCAGGCCCAGCACCTGGGCTTTGGAGTTCTGCGCCTGTAGCAGGAAGGAGGAAAAGTCCGACGCGTTCAGCGGGTGGCGCACGCTGCCCAGCACCTTGCCGCCGCTGTCTTGCACCACCTTGGCGGTATCGGCCTCCAGCGCATGGCCAAAGGCGTAGTCGGCGGTCAGGAAGAACCAGTCTTTGCCGCCCTCTTTCACCATGGCCGAGCCTGTGCCGCGCGCCAGCGCCACGGTGTCGTAGTCGTAGTGCACGGTGTACGGCGTGCACTGCTCATTCGTCAGCGCCGAGGAGCCTGCGCCGTTGACGAAGAAAACGCGCTTTTTCTCCTCAGCCACCTTGGCCGGCCAGGGCCACGCCGGAGTTGGTGCCGCCAAACAGCATGGTCAGGCCTTGCGTATCAATCCATTCGCGCGATTTGCTGGCGGCAATGTCGGGTTTGTTCTGGTGGTCGGCAGAGAGCAGCTCAATGGGTTTGCCCAGCACCTTGCCGCCAAAATCGTCAATCGCCATTTGGATGGCCAGGGCGCCGTTCTTACCGTCCACGTCCGCGTAGACGCTGGAGATGTCGGTGATAAAGCCAATCTTCACTTTCTCTTGCGCCTGGGCCGATACCGCAGCGGCGGCCAGGCCTGCGGCCCCCAGGGCCATCACCAGTGTTTTCAGTTTGCGTTGCATGCTCTTGTCTCCTTGGGTGGGGGTAAAAACTGGATCAAACGCCCAGTAACTCGGTCAGCACGGGCATCTTGGCCTGCAGCTCACCGGCGGTGAAGTGCTCAACCATGCGGCCATGCTCCATGACGTAAAAACGGTCGGCCAGGGGGGCGGCAAAGCGAAAGTTCTGCTCCACCATCACTACGGTGAAGCCTTTTTCGCGCAGCGTGGTAATCATGCGGGCCAGGGCCTGCACGATGACGGGGGCCAGCCCCTCGGAAATTTCATCGAGCAGCAAAATCCGCGCCCCAATGCGCAAAATCCGCGCCACGGCCAGCATTTGCTGCTCCCCGCCCGACAGGCGCGTGCCCTGGCTGTTCTTGCGCTCGGCCAGGTTGGGGAACATGGAATAAATCTCGGCTAGCGTCATGCTGGCCTGCCCGGCCTTGCCGGTTTTCAGCATCGGCGGCAGCAGCAGGTTTTCCTCGCACGAGAGGCTGGAGAAAATGCCCCGCTCCTCCGGGCAATACCCCAGCCCCAGGTGGGCAATGCGGTGGGTGGGCAGGCCAATCGTCTCCTGGCCGTAGACCTTGATCGAACCCTTGCGCGCCCCCGTCAGCCCCATGATGGCCCGCAAGGTGGATGTTCGCCCCGCGCCGTTGCGCCCCAGCAGGGTCACTACCTCACCCGGTTGCACCACCATGTCCACGCCGTGCAGGACGTGCGATTCGCCGTACCAGGCTTGCAGCCCTTGAATTTCCAGTGCAGGCGTCGTCATCTCAGTGCGCCCCTTGCAGTTGCCCGTCGGTGGTGCCCATATAGGCCTGCATCACCTGCGGGTTGGTCGATACCTCGTGGTAATTGCCCTCGGCCAGCACCGCGCCGCGCTGCAGCACGGTGATACGGTCGGCAATGCTGGCAATCACCTTCATGTTGTGTTCCACCATCAAAATGGTGCGCCCGGCAGACACTTGCTTAATCAGTTGGGTGACGCGCTCCACATCCTCATGGCCCATGCCCTGGGTGGGCTCGTCCAGCAGCATCAGCTGCGGCTCCATGGCCAAGGTGGTGGCAATTTCCAGGGCGCGTTTACGGCCATAGGGCAGGTTCACCGTCACTTCATCGGCCAAGTCGGCCAGCCCCACTTGTGCCAGCAGGGCACGGGCCTGCTCATCGAGCTGGTGCAGCGAGCGGCTGCTGCGCCAAAAGTGGTAGCTGGTGCCCAGCTTTCTTTGCAGGGCCAGGCGCACGTTCTCCAGCAAGGTGAAGTTGGGAAACACCGCCGAAATCTGGAAGGAGCGAATCACCCCCCGGCGGGCAATTTGCGCGGACTCCTCACGGGTGATGTCCTGCCCGTTAAAAACGATGCTGCCCGAGGTAGGCACCAAGAACTTGGTCAGCAGGTTGAAGCACGTGGTCTTGCCCGCGCCGTTGGGGCCGATCAACGCATGGATGGAGCCCCGGCGCACCGCCAGATTCACGTCACTGACGGCGGTGAAGCCCTTGAACTCTTTGGTCAACCGGGTGGTTTGCAAAATTGTGTCATTCATGCGCGGAAAAATTGACAAAGTAGGCGGCCATCCTAGTGAGCCTCCCCCTACCCTCCCAGTGGGGAAAACCGCCTTAGTGCAAACACCTCCGTAGGAATACGCAGTGCAGAAGTCTTGCCCCCAACAAGACAGGCCGCACAGCGCGGTAACGCTGGGCGGCCTGGGGCAGGTTGATGGCTGGGCGGGCGCTGATTAGTCCAGCAGCTCCAGCACCTTCTCGGGGGGGCGGCACAGGGCGGCGCCCTTGGGGGTGACGACGATGGGGCGGTTGAGCAGGCGCGGGTGGGCAGCCACCAGGGCGAAGATTTGCGCATCGGTCATCGCCGGGTTGTCGATATCCAGGGCCTGGTACTGCTCTTCCTTGCTGCGCAGCAGGGTGCGCACGGGCTCGCCAATGTGGGCAACCAGCTCGGCCAGCTCCGGGGCCGTGAGCGGGGTGGCTTGGTAGTCAATGATGGTGGGCTCAATGCCGCGCTCGCGCAGCAATTGCAGGGCGCCGCGCGAATTGCTGCAGCCGGGGTTGTGGTAGATGGTGATGGTGTTCATAGGCCAGGCAGTGTAGGGATGTGTAAAAAGTTTTTCAGCCGCAAGCCTTTGTCCATGGGGTATTTGTGTGCATGATTGGCGATGCCTTGCTTGCCACAAAACGGGGTTTAATTTCTGTTTTCGCGATGACAAACCGTTTTTAAAACAATTTTTTGCATCATACTTCGCAATTCGAGAGGACTTGCCATGAAAAATTCTGAACGCAGCTTTGCTCGCCGCATTGATTTGACGTCGCTGCAACTGTTTGTCGCCGTCTGCGAGCTGGGCAGCATTGGCCGCGCCGCTGAGCGTGAATACATTGCAGCTTCGGCCGTGAGCAAGCGCCTGTCAGATTTGGAAGCGGCGGTGGATACCGCCCTGCTCTACCGCCACAGCCGGGGCGTGACGCTGACCCCGGCGGGCGAGAGCCTACTGCACCATGCCCGCAACGTGTTGTATGGGCTGGAGCGCATGCAGGGTGAGCTGTCCGAATACTCCGACGGCGTGCGTGGCCACGTGCGCATGCACGCCACGATTTCGTCGATCGTGCAGTTTTTGCCCGAAGACCTGGGCAGCTTTGCCAAAGAGCACAGCCAGATCAAGATCGACCTGCAAGAGCATTTATCCGCCGACGTATTGCAGGCAGTGCATGAAGGCACGGCGGATATCGGCATCTGCAACATGGGCCAGACCAACCCCAACGGCCTGCAAACCCGCCCCTACCGGCGCGACCACCTGATGCTGGTGGCCCCGCAAGACCACCCCCTGGCCGAGCGCGAGCGCATCAGCTTTGAAGAGGTGCTGGACTGGGACGTGGTCGGCCTGCACGGCGGCAGCTCCATCAGCCTGGCCATGCGCGGCGCAGCAGCGCGCAATGGCACGGCGCTGCGCCAGCGCATACAGGTCACCAGCCTGGATGCCATGTGCCGCATGATTGACAACGGCTTGGGCGTGGGGCTGATTCCGCACCGCGCGTTTGAGCTGATGCACGGCGTAGGCCACCTGCGCAGCGTGCCGCTGACCGATGCCTGGGCGCAGCGCACCTTGAGCCTGGTAGCGCGTGACTTTGATGCGCTGCCGGTGACATCGCGTTTGCTGGTGGAACACCTCGGCAAAGGCTGGGAGCCAGCCACCCCCAACGCTACCTAGAATCCCCGCAGCCTGGCCGTGGGCAGGCTGTTTCATTCCCCACCAATTGAAGAGTTTTTGAGCATGGGACGCACCCTGTACGACAAGATTTTTGATGAGCACGTCGTCCACACCGAGGACGACGGCACCGCCATCCTCTATATCGACCGCCACCTGGTTCACGAAGTGACCAGCCCCCAGGCGTTTGAGGGACTGCGCCTGGCCAAACGCAAACTCTGGCGCACCAGCTCGGTCGTCGCCACGGCTGACCACAACACCCCCACCGACGGCTGGGAGCGCGGCTACGACGGTATTGCCGACCCCATCAGCAAAGAGCAAATCACTACGCTCAACAGCAATATCGCCGAGTTTGGCGCCGCCGCCTTCTTCCCCTTTATGGACAAGGGCCAGGGCATCGTCCACGTCATGGGGCCCGAGCAGGGTGCAACCCTGCCGGGCATGACGGTGGTGTGCGGCGACAGCCACACCAGCACCCACGGCGCGTTTGGCGCACTGGCGCACGGCATTGGCACGTCTGAGGTCGAGCACGTCATGGCCACGCAAACGCTGCTGGCCAAGAAAGCCAAAAACATGCTGGTCGATGTGCAGGGCAAGGTTGCCCCCGGCATTACTGCCAAGGACATTGTGCTGGCCATCATCGGCAAAATCGGCACCGCTGGCGGCACGGGCTACACCATTGAATTTGCCGGCCAAGCCATTCGCGACCTGAGCATCGAAGGGCGCATGACGGTGTGCAACATGGCCATTGAAGCGGGCGCGCGCGCTGGCTTGGTGGCGGTGGACGACAAAACTATTAACTACGTCAAGGGCCGCCCTCTGGCCCCCACCGGCCTGGAGTGGGAGCAGGCCGTGGCCTACTGGAACACCCTGCACTCGGATGCGGATGCACAGTGGGACGCCGTGGTGACCCTGCAAGCAGCCGACATCGTGCCGCAAGTGACCTGGGGCACCAGCCCGGAAATGGTCGTCGGCGCCGATGCCCGTGTGCCCGACCCCGACAAGGAAAAAGACGCCAACAAACGCGCTGCGATGGAGCGGGCGCTCACCTATATGGAGCTGGAGCCGGGCAAGCCAATTACCGATATCTGTATCGACAAAGTCTTTATCGGCAGTTGCACCAACAGCCGCATTGAAGACCTGCGCGCCGCTGCTGCCGTGGTGCAGAAGATGGGCCAGAAAGTGGCCAGCAACGTCAAGCTGGCCATGGTGGTGCCCGGCTCTGGCCTGGTCAAAGCCCAGGCCGAGCGCGAAGGGCTGGACAAAATCTTCACCGCCGCCGGTTTTGAATGGCGCGAACCGGGCTGCAGCATGTGCCTGGCCATGAACGCCGACCGGCTGGAGCCCGGCGAGCGCTGCGCCAGCACCAGCAACCGCAACTTTGAAGGCCGCCAAGGCGCAGGCGGGCGCACCCATTTGGTCAGCCCCGCCATGGCCGCTGCCGCTGCCATCCAGGGCCACTTTATCGATATTCGCCAATTTGCCTGAGCGTTCACCTTTCCCTGTTTCCCCCCCCCCTGCAAGGAGCACCCCATGAAAAAGACTGCTGTATTCATCTCCCTGGCCCTGGCTTTTGCCCTGGCAGGCTGCGGCAACACTTGGCAAGGCGTGAAACAAGACACCAAACGCGCCGGACAAGCCACCGGCCACGGCATTGAAAAAGCGGGCGAGAAGATTCAGGAAATCTCCAAGTAAGTATTTACCGACATGCAGAAATTCACCATCCACCAAGGCTTGGTGGCCCCCATGGACCGCGAAAACGTGGACACGGACGCCATCATCCCCAAGCAATTCCTCAAGTCCATCAAGAAAACCGGCTTTGGCCCCAACCTGTTTGACGAATGGCGCTACCTGGATCAACCCGGCCAGCCCGGCGTGCCAGAGAGCCAGCGCAAGCCCAACCCGGACTTTGTGCTCAACCAGCCGCGCTACCAAGGTGCCTCCATCTTGCTGGCGCGCAAGAACTTTGGCTGTGGCTCGAGTCGTGAACACGCCCCCTGGGCGCTGGAGCAATACGGCTTTCGCTGTGTGATTGCGCCCAGCTTTGCCGACATCTTCTTTAACAACTGCTTCAAGAACGGCATGCTGCCCATCGTGCTGCCCGAGGCCACCGTCGATTTGCTGTTCAACGAAGTCTTCGCCTTCCCCGGCTACCAGCTCACCATCGACCTGGAGCAGCAAGTCATCGTGCGCCCGCAGGGCGAGACCATCGCCTTTGACGTCAACCCCTTCCGCCGTGAATGCCTGCTGGGCGGCTTGGACGACATCGGCCTGACCCTGCGCCACAAAGACAAGATTGCCGCCTTTGAAGCCCAGCGCCTGGCCACCAAGCCCTGGCTGGCCCACAGCCTGATCAAAGCTTAAAAACAAGAGCTGTTAGCGCTTGTGTTTAAAGGGTTTCAGCATTAATAAATACTGAAACCCTTTGTTTATCAGCGCCAACAGCTATTTAATTGATAGAACTCTTGAACATCCAAGGAAAGACTCCCATGAAAATCGCAGTGTTGCCCGGCGACGGTATTGGCCCAGAAATCGTGGCGGAAGCCGTCAAAGTCTTGAGCGCCCTGAACCTGGACTTGCAACTGGAGACCGCCCCCGTTGGCGGCGCCGGCTACGAGGCCGAAGGCCACCCCCTGCCCCCCGCCACCCTGAAGCTGGCGCAAGAGGCCGACGCCATCCTGTTCGGCGCCGTAGGCGACTGGAAATACGACACCCTGGAGCGCGCCCTGCGCCCCGAGCAAGCCATCCTGGGCCTGCGCAAAGCCCTGGGTCTGTTCGCCAACTTCCGCCCCGCCATCTGCTACGAACAACTGGTTGGTGCCTCCAGCCTCAAGCCCGAGCTGATCGCCGGGCTGGACATCCTCATCATCCGCGAGCTGACCGGCGACATCTACTTCGGCCAGCCCCGGGGCCGCCGCACCGCCGCAGACGGCCACTTCCCCGGCACCGAGGAAGCCTTCGACACCATGCGCTATAGCCGCCCGGAAATCGAACGCATCGCCCACGTCGCCTTCCAGGCTGCACAGAAACGCGGCAAGCGCGTCACCAGCGTGGACAAGGCCAACGTGCTGGAAACCTCGCAACTGTGGAAAGACGTGATGACCGAAGTCGCCCAGCAATACCCCGACGTGCAGCTGGACCACATGTACGTCGACAACGCCGCCATGCAACTGGTCAAAGCCCCAAAACGCTTTGACGTAGTGGTCACCGGCAATATGTTTGGCGACATCCTCTCGGACGAAGCCTCCATGCTCACCGGCTCCATCGGCATGCTGCCCTCTGCCTCCCTGAACGACAAAAAGCAGGGCCTGTACGAACCCAGCCACGGCAGCGCCCCCGACATCGCCGGGCAAGGCATCGCCAACCCGCTGGCGACCATCCTGTCCGCCGCCATGATGCTGCGCTTTAGCCTGGGCCACGAAGCCGCCGCCCAGCGCATCGAAGCTGCCGTGCAGAAAGTGCTGGCCCAGGGCCTGCGCACCGCCGACATCTACAGCGAAGGCACGACCAAAGTCTCCACCCGTGAAATGGGCGATGCGGTGGTGGCGGCGCTGTAAGCCTAGCCACTGCACTCGTAGCCCGGATAAGCGCCAGCGCACCCGGGGTCACCCACAAAAAAGGGCGCTCACCTTGATAGGTTGAGCGCCCTTTTTGCGTGGATCAGGCCGTTGATTCGGACCGTTCATTCAGGCCGTTTACAGCGGCTGCGGCACATCCACCCCTTGCGCGTACGCCTGGTAGCCCATCCACAGGCTTTGCGCAATGCGCTCGGCCGCCGCAACCGCTTGCTGCGCCATCTGCGCATTGGCTTGTTCGGCCGCCGTGGTGCGCCACAGGGCCAGCCATTGCTGGAACAGTTCGGCATTTAAACCGGGCAGCGCCACATGCTTGGGCATGGGCGCGCCACTAAAGCGCCCGGTGCGCCGCAGGATGCTGGACCAAAAATCGCACAGCTTGTCCAGGTGCGCAGGCCAGTCGTCAATGTGGGCGTTGAAGATGGGGCCGAGGTTTTCATGCTCGCGGATGCGGGCGTAGAACTGGTGTACCAGGGCGGTAATTTCTTCTTCAGTGCAAAGTGTGTGGGAAGCGTGCATGGCAAGGTTTCTCTGGAAAAATCATGAAAAAATGCGCAGGCCCTGCTGCGCAAAACAATAGTTGAATTTTAAGTAAGTCTGTTTACAAGCACGGCTTTCAGTGCTTTACCGAACGCTGTGCTGACTTGGCCTGCGGGCTCTACGTGAATATAGGGCGCAAAAAAACAGCCCGGATAAACCTTGCTTTATCCGGGCTGTTTTTATTGGCTGATTTATCCGTCTTTCATCATCGGATTGGTTGCCAAGGCTTCGCGAATGGCCCCGGCCAGCTCTACCGGCTGGAACTTGGCGACATAGCCGTTGGCCCCCACCTTGCGCACCAGTTCTTCATTGGTCGAGCCTGATAAGGAGGAGTGAATCAGCACCGGGAGCTGCGACAACCGGGGGTCTTTTTTAATCTGGCTGGTCAGGGTAAAGCCATCCATCTCGGGCATTTCCAGGTCGGTCAGCATCAAACCAACGCGCTCATAGATACTTTCGCCCTGGGCCTGGGCTTCATTGGCCAATACGTTGAGCCGCTCCCACGCCTCTTTGCCGGAGTTGACGATTTCATAATGCACTTCCAGCTCTTTCAGGGTTTGCGCAATCAGCGCCCGGGCCACAAAGGAATCATCGGCGGCCAGCACAATGGCGTCTTTTTTCATTTTTATTTTCTTGCCCAGGTCTTTGCCTTCGACGGTGGGGCGCTCGCGCTCAGGGGTGACCATTTGCACAATCGCCTCTACGTCCAACACCTGGGCCAGGCGCTGGTGCTGCGCCTCTTCACTGTCTAGATAGGCAAAACTGGTAATCAAACCATTGGCCGCGCCCGTGGAGTCTGCCGGTACCACCTTGCTCCAATCCAAGCGGACGATGTCTTCCACCGATTCCACGGCAAATGCTTGCACGGAACGCGCATATTCAGTGACCAGCAGAATATTCGATTTAGTATCCGGTGCGCAGCCAACAATGGCGGGTAAATCAAAAACAGGAATAACCTGCCCACGCAGATTCAACACACCTAAAGAAAATTTATCAGCGCCTGCAATGGGGGTAATCTTGGGCATGGCCATGATTTCCCGGAGCTTGAACACGTTAATACCGAACAGCTCGGATTGGCCCATAGCCCTATCTTTTCCTAAACGGAAAATGAGCATCTCAAATTTATTGGAGCCGGCTAAATTGGTACGCTCATCAATTTCAGAGTGCGACTTGACCATGACGATACTTTCCATTAAGAAAAAATTTTGATCGCCAATGATAGAGCGGGTTCAAGGTTTTGCACATATGAAATCCCTACACGAAAAATTTTTGCCCCGCCTTGCGGAATGCCAACGATTCAGCCCACTGGGGGCGGGTGGCGGCAAGCCCCTGCAACTATGAAAACTTGCCAGCCGTTCACAACCAGAACGAAACGACCAGACTGACCGCCGATTTTCGTCATTTCGACGAAGTGAATTTCCGTTTGGCATGAACGAGCTGTCAGTGTTTCCACTAGAATGCCGTCCCACTATGTTGAATTTTCACCCGCATCCCCCCCGCCTGGACACCATGACAGCCACTGCTGCGGGCCCGGTCGTGCGCGTGAACACAACCAAGACGATGATTACAGGCTGAAGCAGCCGGTCTCGTCGTGCGCCCTTGACCCGGCCAGGCGAGCCGGGGGAAAACAGTCTGCAGCAACACATTCCTGTTTTTTACCTTGAAAGGGCGTTTTGAAATGAGCAAGCAATTGGTAGGCCTGGTGGGCTGGCGCGGCATGGTCGGCTCCGTATTGATGGAGCGCATGCAGGCTGAGGGCGATTTCGCACTGATTGAGCCGGTGTTCTTCTCCACCTCCAACGCCGGTGGCGCAGCACCGACCATGGCTGGCACGCACACCACGCTGCAAAACGCCTACGACGTGGCCGAGCTGGCCAAGTGCGACATCATCATCACCTGCCAGGGCGGGGACTACACCAAAGAGGTGTTCCCCAAAATCCGCGCCAGTGGCTGGCAAGGGCATTGGATTGATGCCGCCTCGTCCCTGCGCATGGAGGACGATGCCGTCATCGTCCTAGACCCTGTGAACCAGGATTTGATCGAGCAAAAACTCGCCGCAGGCGGCAAGAACTGGATTGGCGGCAACTGCACCAACTCCATCTTGCTGATGGGCGTGGGCAGCCTGTTCAAGGCCGGTTTGGTGGAGTGGGTCAGCTCCATGACCTACCAAGCCGCTTCCGGCGGCGGGGCAAACCACATGCGCGAGCTGCTCAAAGGCATGGGCGCCATCCACAGCGCTGTGGCCGATAAGCTGGCCACGCCTTCGTCGGCCATTTTGGAAATCGACCGCCAGGTGGCGCAAACCATCCGTACCGACGTGCCCACCGAGTTCTTCGGTGCCCCGCTGGCCGGTGGCTTGATTCCCTGGATTGATGCGCAGCTGGACAACGGTCAATCTAAAGAAGAATGGAAAGGCCAGGCCGAAGTCAACAAAATTTTGGGCACACCCACCACCATTCCCGTCGACGGCCTGTGCGTGCGCGTGGGGGCCATGCGCTGCCACTCCCTGGCGCTGACGCTGAAGCTGAAAAAAGACCTGCCGCTGGCTGAAATCGAAGCCCTGATCCAATCGGGCAACCCCTGGGTGAAGTTCGTTGCCAACGACCGCGCCCTCACCGTCAAGGAACTGACCCCCGCCACCATCACCGGTGGCCTGCAAGTGGGCGTGGGCCGGGTGCGCAAGCTCAACATGGGGCCGCAATACCTGTCGGCCTTTGTGATTGGTGACCAATTGCTTTGGGGCGCTGCCGAGCCACTGCGCCGCATGCTGCGCATCTTGCTCAAGGCCTAAGTGACGCGGGCCTGGTAGAAGCCCAGAGAGAACCAAGGGGGGCTGCGGCCTCCCTTTTTGCTTGTTTACCTCTGCAAACAAAAATGTGTTTTAGCCACAACAAACGCTGCTTTTCTGGGTACTGGCGCCCATGCCGGTTGCATATTCTTGGGCAAGCACACTGGGCGTGGTCATAATCGCGCGTGGCCCTCTTGCGTGCTGCACCTTGCCTGGGCATGGGGTTGGGGGAGGAGACCTCCCGGCACCACCACTATTGAACCTGCTGCGCACGCCGCTTAAAGAATATTGAGATATGAACGCTTCTTTGCACCGCTGGAAATTTTCTGCCCTGGCCTCGGCCGCCTGCCTGTGCGCAGCACTGACGGCAACCAACGCATCGGCCTTGGCGCTGGGAGCCATCCATGTTCAATCTCACCTGGGGGAGCCACTGCGTGCCGTCATCGACATCCCCGAGATGACTGCCGCCGAGGCCGCCACCCTGCAAACCGCCATTGCCACCCCCGATATTTTTCAAGCCCACGGCATGGAGTTTGGCAACACAGCCCGCAGTGTGCGCGTTGAACTGGTTCGCCCACGCAAGGGCCCGGCCCAGCTTCGGCTCACCACATCCAATGCCGTCAATGACCCGTTTGTCGATTTGATCCTGCAAGCCACCTGGAGCGCAGGCAACCTGGTGCGCAGCTACACCTTGCTGCTGGACCCTCCGATACAAGCCAAGGCCCCACCCAGCCCCGCCACCCCGGCGCAGGCCAGCGGGCGCAGCTACCGCTCACAACCTCGGGTGTCCACCCCCGCCGCACCTCGCACCAGCGCTGCTACCCCAGCGGTCCCGGCTGCTGCAGCCAATACTGGCGAAGGCGGCGGCAGCCTAACGGTGCGCGCCGGAGACACAGCCGGGCGCCTGGCCCGCGCCCACGCCATGGGCGGCGTATCGCTGGATCAGATGCTGGTGGCCATGCTGCACAACAACCCCCATGCGTTCATTGGCGGCAACGTCAACCGCGTAAAAGCCGGGGCGGTGCTGAATATGCCCACGGCCGAGCAAGCGCAAAGCACCTCGGCGGCAGAGGCCCGCAAAATCATTGCAGCGCAAAGCAAGGACTTCAACGCCTACCGCCGCAAGCTGGCCGACCGCGTAGCCGATGCCCAGGTCAGCGCTGCCGAGCGCAGCGCCAGCGGCAAGGTACAAGCCCAGGTGCAAGACAGCAGCCCCACGGCAGCACCGGCTGACAAACTGACCCTCTCCAAAGGCGCCGTCACCACCGAGGCCCAACTGGCCCAAGAAAAACAAACGGCAGAGCAAGACAGCCGCATGCAGGAGCTGCAGCGCAACCTGGCCGAGCTGCAAAACATCAGCAGCGATGCGCCCGCCACTACCGCGAGCAGCGGCAGCGTCACCGCAGCCGGTGCCGAAGCCAGCGCCCCGGCCACGGAAACGCCGCCTGCCGCCACCCCTGGCCTGCAGGTAGAAGCCAATATGCCAGTCACCGGGCAAGATGCCGATGCGGCAACGACCACCGCTGCCGCCGACACTGCAGAGCCTGCCCAAGCAGCCGCACCTGCCGCCGCAGAACCTGCAGCTGAAGCCCCAAAGCCCAAGAAAAAACCCGTCGTGGTGGCCCCGCCCGAACCTGAGCCCTCCCTGCTCGATGAGCTGCTGGACAATCCCCTGGTTCCTGCCGGAGGGGCGGCCATCGTCGCCCTGCTGGGTCTGCTGGCCTGGCGCAAGCGCAAGCAACAAACCGCCTCGGCAGCGCCTGGCGCCCTGGGTAACGAAACCACCCTGGATGTCGACCAGCTGCCCCCCGATTCGCTCTTTGACAGCAGCGGTGGTCAGCAAATCGACACCAGCAGCGAAGGTGCGGCCAGCACCATGGCCTACTCACCCAGCCAGCTGGACGCCAACGGCGACGTTGACCCCCTGGCCGAGGCCGACGTCTACCTGGCCTACGGCAAGGACGAAGAAGCCCTCAAAATCCTGCAAGAAGCCCTGCGCAGCAACCCCAACCACCTGCCCCTGCTGCTGAAACTGGCTGAAATCCACGCCAAACAGCACGACCTGGTGCAATTGGAGAGCACGGCCCGCACGGTGCAGCACATCACCAACGGCCAAGGCCCGGACTGGGAGCGCGTACGCGCCCTGGGCCAGAACATGGACCCATACAACGACCTGTACGCCGCAGGCAACGCCAAAACAGGTGCCAACGCCGCTGCGGCAGCCCCCACAGCGGCCACGCCAGCCTCTGGCTTTGCCCAGGCATTGGCCGAGTCCGATGCATCGGCAGCCAATGCAGCCAGCGACGCAGCACTGGATCTGGACGCCTTGCTCGGCAGCACAGACACGCCACCCGCCCCGGCTGACAGCACCACCGACTCCTTTATCGCTGCCCTGGACAGCCAACTGGACATCACTGCGCCCGATACGCACAGCGACCTGCCCTCGCAAATCCAGGACACCCAGTTTGTCGACGAAGCCCCGGCCCAGCCCGAGGCTGCCCCCGCCTTCGACCTGAACAGCCTGGATCTGGACCTGCCCACCTCCGATACCGCAGCGCCTGCAGCCACGGCCGCCGAGCCCCCCAGCAGCGCCCCCGATAGTCTGGACTTCACCCTGGACAGCAACTTTATCGCCGATACAGCCCTGGCCCCAGCGGCTGAAGCGGAGGCTGCAAGCCCTGCCCCTGCGGAAGAAGACTTTGGCCTGGACAAGCTCGATTTTGGCGACCTGTCCCCCAGCGCTACGGACACCCCTGCAGCCCCGGTAGATAACGCCCCAACGGCTGAACAGGACTTTGGCCTGGATGCACTGGACTTGGGCGACCTGGCAGCACCCGCTGACGCAACGCCTGCCGATGCAGGTGCCGACGCCAGCAACCCCTTGACCACCAAGCTCGACCTGGCACAGGAATTCACAGCCATTGGCGATACCGAAGGCGCCCGCGCCCTGATTGAAGAAGTGCTGGCAGACGCCAGGGGCACACTTAAAGTCCGGGCCGAGAAAATGCTGGGTGAGCTGGACTGATGCGCATTGCCCTGGGCGTCAGCTACAACGGCCACGGCTACCAGGGCTGGCAAAGCCAGCCCGGTGGCAACACCGTACAAGACCATCTCGAAGCGGCCCTGGGCCGCTTTACTACTGAAAAAATCCACACACTGTGCGCTGGCCGCACCGATGCCGGGGTGCACGGCCTGATGCAGGTGGTGCACTTTGATACCGATTTGCAGCGCAGCCCCAACTCCTGGGTGCGCGGCACCAATACCTTTTTACCCCGCGACATTGCCGTGCACTGGGCGCGCGAAGTGCCCACCGGCCCCGAAGGTTTTCACTGCCGCGCCAGCGCCGTCGCGCGCCGCTATGCCTACGTGCTGCTGCAGTCACCCGTGCGCCCCAGTGTGGAAGCGGCCCGCGTGGGCTGGGTCTTCATGCCGCTGCAACTGCAAGCCATGCAGCAAGCGGCGCAACTGCTGCTGGGCGAGCATGATTTTTCCTCGTTTCGCGCCTCGGGCTGCCAGGCCAAAACGCCGGTCAAGACACTGCACCGCATCGACATTCGCTTCACCCCCGCAGGGCAAGCCCCCATGCGCGAGAACCAGGCCATGGCCTGCGGCTACTGGCACTTTGAGTTTGAAGGCAGCGCGTTTTTGCACCACATGATCCGCAACATCATGGGCTGCTTGATTTACATCGGCCAAGGCAGCCAGCCCGTGCAGTGGATGCAGCAGGTGCTTGACGCGCGCTCGCGCGATGCTGCGGCCCCGACCTTTAGCCCTGATGGTTTGTATTTCCTGGGCCCGGTCTACCCCGATCACTGGGGGCTGCCCAGCAGCACGCCGGGCTTTGCCTGGTTGCCTTGACGATGACTACTCCCGCCCCCCTGCCCCGCACCCGTATCAAAATTTGTGGCCTCACACGTGAAGAAGACGTAGACGCTGCCGTTGCCGCCGGGGCCGATGCCCTGGGGTTTGTGCTCTACCCCCAAAGCCCCCGCGCGGTAACGGCTTTGCGCGCTGCTGAGCTGGCCCGGCGCCTGCCGCCCTTTGTCACGCCGGTACTGTTGTTTGTGAATCCTAGTCCTACAGAAGTGATAGCTGCCAGCGCTTTGGTGGCGGGCGCTTGCGTGCAATTTCATGGAGATGAAACGCCCGCGCAATGCTGGGCCGCCAGCGACTGCGGGCGCCTGCCCTTTGTGCGCGCGGCGCGTATTCCCTTGGGGGCTGCGGCAGAGGGCTTTGACCTCGTAGAATACGCGTCTCGTTACTCTCAGGCCCAAGCCATTTTGTTAGACGCCCAAGTGGACGGCTACGGTGGCGCGGGGAAAACATTCAATTGGTCACTGCTGCCACCAAACGTCGATGCTCACCTCGTTTTGTCTGGTGGACTCACACCTGCAAACGTGACCGATGGTGTGCGGCTCTTGCGCCCGCGCTGCCGCTCGCTGGCCGTTGACGTCAGCTCCGGGGTAGAAGCCTCTGCACCCGATGGCAGCACGCTCAAAGGCATCAAGGATGCCGAAAGAATCCAGCAATTTGTCGCTGCGGTACGTGCCGCAGACCTCCCCACTTGAGCCGATTTACCGATGTTTGATTACCACTACCCAGACGCAACTGGCCACTTTGGCCCCTATGGCGGCAGTTTTGCCAGCGAAACCCTCACCTTTGCGCTGCAAGAGCTCAGCGCCGCCTGGGCACATTACCAAAACGACGCCGACTTCCAAGCCGAATACCAGCGCGAACTGGCGCACTTCGTGGGCCGCCCCTCGCCCGTGTACCACGCCCAGCGCCTGAGCGCGGAAATTGGCGGCGCACAAATCTTCTTGAAGCGCGAAGACCTCAACCACACCGGTGCGCACAAGATCAACAACGTCATCGGCCAGGCGATGCTGGCCAAGCGCATGGGCAAGCCCCGCATCATTGCCGAGACTGGCGCCGGCCAGCACGGCGTGGCCACCGCCACCATCTGCGCCCGCTATGGCCTGGAATGCGTGGTGTACATGGGCGCAGAAGACGTGAAGCGCCAAAGCCCCAACGTGTTTCGCATGAAGCTCCTGGGCGCCACCGTGATTCCGGTCGAATCGGGCAGCAGAACCCTTAAAGACGCCCTGAACGAAGCCATGCGCGATTGGGTGGCCAATGTGGACAACACCTTCTACATCATTGGCACCGTGGCGGGCCCAGCCCCCTACCCGGCGATGGTGCGCGACTTCCAACGCGTGATTGGCCAGGAGTGCCTGACGCAAATGCCCGAGTTACTGCGTAGCCTGCAACTGACCGCCGAGCAGCCCGATGCCGTCGTCGCCTGCGTGGGCGGGGGCAGCAACGCCATGGGCATCTTCCACCCCTATATCCCCTACGAAGCTACGCGCCTGATTGGCGTGGAAGCCGCTGGTGAAGGGCTGGATACCGACAAACACGCCGCATCGCTGCAAAAAGGCTCCAGCGGCGTGCTGCACGGCAACCGCACCTTTATCTTGCAAGATGAAGACGGGCAAATCACCGAAACGCACAGCATCAGCGCCGGGCTGGACTACCCCGGCGTCGGCCCGGAGCACGCCTGGCTGCAAGAGCTGGGCCGCGCCCAGTACGTGGGCATTACCGATAAGGAAGCGCTGGAGGCCTTTCACCGCCTGTGCCGCACCGAAGGCATCATCCCCGCGCTGGAGTCCAGCCACGCCGTGGCCTACGCCATGAAGTTGGCCACCGAGATGCGTCCGGAGCAAAGCATCCTGGTCAACCTCTCGGGCCGGGGCGATAAAGACATTGGCACCGTTGCCGACCTGTCCGGCGAAGATTTTTACGACCGCCCCTCCATGCGTGGGCTCAAGGTCAAAGGAAGCGACAAAGTATGAGCCGCATCACCGCCACATTTGACAAACTGCGCAGCGACGGCCGCCAGGCGCTGATTCCGTTTATCACCGCAGGCTACCCCTTTGCCGCCATCACCCCCGGCCTGATGCACGGCATGGTGGATGGCGGGGCCGACATCATCGAGCTGGGCGTACCGTTTTCCGACCCCATGGCCGATGGCCCCGTCATCCAAAAAGCCGGGGAGCGCGCCATTGCCAACGGGGTGAACCTGGCCAAGGTGCTCAGCTACGTGCGCGAATTTCGCCAGAAAAACCAAACCACTCCCGTGGTGCTGATGGGCTACGCCAACCCGGTAGAGCGCTACGAGCAAACCCACGGCCAGGGCGCTTTTGTGCGCGATGCCGCCGCTGCGGGCCTGGACGGCATGCTGGTCGTGGACTACCCGCCCGAGGAGTGCGCTGACTTTGCCGCCCAGCTCAAGGCCCACGGCATGGACATGATCTTCCTGCTGGCCCCCACCAGCAGCGAAGCGCGCATGCAGGAAATTGCCCGCGTGGCCACTGGCTACGTGTACTACGTCTCGCTCAAAGGGGTGACAGGCGCGGCCGCGCTGGATGTTGAAGACGTCGCCCGCATGCTGGCGCGTATCCAGCAGCACGTGCACATCCCCGTTGGCGTAGGCTTTGGTATTCGGGACGGGCAAACCGCCCACGCCGTGGCCCAGGTCTCGGACGCCGTCATCATCGGCAGCCGCATCATCCAACTGCTGGAAGACCAGCCGCACGAAAAAGTCATCCCCCTGGCCATTGACTTCCTGCGCGGCATCCGCAAGGCAATGGACGCATAATCGCAGCCGCCCGCTACCGGCAAGCAGCCATCTGCGGACCACTGCAAGACTGAAGGAGGAGCCATGTCCTGGCTTGAAAAACTGTTACCCACCAAGGCCCAGGCCACCGAGCCCAAGGAACGCCACCAGCAAATCCCGGAAGGCCTGTGGGTCAAGTGCCCCGCTGCGAAACAGTGCTGTACAAGACTGATTTGCAAAAAAACCAAAGCGTCTGCCCCACCTGCAGCCATCACCACCGCATCGGCGCCCGTGAACGCCTGAACCACTTCATGGACGGCGAAGGACGCTATGAAATTGGCCAGGAAGTCATTCCCGTGGATGCGCTGAAATTCAAGGACAGCCGCAAATACCCCGAGCGCCTGAAAGAAGCGCTGGAAAACACGGGCGAGACCGACGCCCTGGTCGTCATGGGCGGCACTGTCAAAGGTATTGAATTGGTCGCCGCATGCTTTGAATTCGACTTCATGGGCGGCTCGATGGGCAGCGTCGTTGGCGAGCGTTTTTGCCGGGGCGTGGAAGCCGCCATCGAGCAAAAAGTCCCCTTTGTGTGCTTTACCGCTACCGGCGGCGCACGCATGCAAGAAGGTCTGCTGTCGCTGATGCAAATGGCCAAGACCAACGCCGCGCTTACCCGCCTGGCGCAAAAGGGCCTGCCCTATATCAGCGTATTGACCGACCCCACCATGGGCGGAGTTTCCGCCGGTTTTGCCTTTGTCGGCGACGTCGTCATGGCCGAGCCCAACGCCCTGATCGGCTTTGCCGGCCCGCGCGTGATTGAAAGCACCGTGCGCGTCAAGCTCCCGGAGGGTTTCCAGCGTGCTGAATTCCTGCAGGAAAAAGGTGCGGTAGACATGATTGTTGACCGCCGCGAACTGCGCGAGCGCGTGGCCAGCAGCCTGGCCATGCTGCAGCGCCTGCCGACGGATGCCGTCATCTGACATACTGCTTGCCTCAGCAAACTTTATAGCTACTCACGCCCGCCAGGCTTCGCTTTGCGGGCGTTTTTATATATATTTTTCTATCTTTTCTTCTATGTCTGACCGCCTTGCCGTTCTCCCCCAATACCTCCTGCCCAAGCAGGCGCTAACCCAGCTCATGGGCAAACTTGCCAGCGCGGAAGCGGGGGCTGCCACTACGGCGGTGATTCGCTGGTTCATTGGCCGCTATCAGGTGAATATGGATGAGGCGCTGGACCCTAACCCCGCCGCCTACCCCAGCTTCAACCAATTCTTCACCCGGCCCCTGCGCCCTGGCGTGCGGCCTCTGGCCGATGCCGATTGGATTTGCCCGGTCGATGGCGCTGTGAGCCAGCTCGGCGCCATTACCGGCGCAGCGGGCGACCAGATTTTCCAGGCCAAGGGCCACCACTACAGCACCCAGGCGCTGGTCGGCGGCGATGCGGCCCTGGCCGCGCAATTTGCCCATGGGCACTTCGCCACCATTTACCTGAGCCCGCGCGACTACCACCGCATCCACATGCCCTGCGCCGGGCGACTGCTGCGCATGGTGTACGTGCCCGGAGCGCTGTTTTCCGTCAACCCCACCACGGCGCGCGGCGTGCCCGGCCTGTTTGCCCGCAACGAGCGCGTGGTCTGCGTGTTTGACGGGGAATTCGGCCCCTTTGTCTTGGTGCTGGTGGGGGCCACCATCGTCGGCAGCATGGCCACCGTCTGGCACGGCCAGGTCAACCCGCCGCGCCCAGGTGTGCTGCGCACCTGGGATTACAGCGACCAACACATCTACCTGCAGCGCGGCCAGGAGATGGGGCGCTTTCTGCTGGGCTCCACCGTGGTGCTGCTCATGCCGCAAGGCGGCCTGCAATTCAATCCCGACTGGCAAGCTGCCCGCCCCGTGCGCCTGGGCGAAGCCATGGCCCGCCAGGGGTAAAGTGGCCAGGGCAATCGCACCTAAATTCATAGCAACCAATAATGCTCCGTCACACCCGCGCAGGCGGGTGTCCAGCGACAGCGTTCATTGGACGCACTGGATTCCCGCCTGCGCGGGAATGACGAAGAGAGAGCGCGGGAATGACGAAAACCTCTTTGATTTTTAAAAATATTGAGATGCGATTGCCCTAGTAAATCTGCTAATTCACTATTGAAAAAATAGCTGTTACCTCTTTTGATGCAAGGATTTCAGATTGTTTTGTACTTGAGATCCTTTTTTCATCAGCGGTAACAGCTCTTATTTTTATTGCATTTGGTGGTCTGACTGGCCGATATCCCCACTAGGCAGGCCGCTCTTCCAAGGATTCCAGCCAATCGGGATTCGGCTCCCCGGGCCCGGCCAATTGCTGGTGGCGGGAATTGCTGCGCCACACCCCACCGGGCCAATTGGGTTGGGGCTGGGTGCTGTACCAAAACCATTGGCCATCGGCATCCTGCGCCCGCCAGCGCCACTGGGGGCCGGGGGCGCTGGCCCAATCCGGGGGCGTGGCCGTGGAGGACGAAACGGGCGTAGACGGGCTGGGAGTTTGCATATACTGGCTTCCTTTTTTTGCATGTGCAGTGGCCGGTAAGCGTACTGCGCAGTCGCATCATCGGCGCATCGAGCAAAAACGCCAGCACACACAAAGGGGGTAGCAAGATGGACAACAGCACGACCTGGATCGCAATCGGCATCGCCGTGGTACTGGTGCTGTGGGCCAGCGCCGTCCACAACCGCCTGCGCCAATTGCGCAACCGTGTGGACAACGCCTTTGCGCAGATTGACGTGCAGCTCAAGCGCCGCTACGACCTGATTCCCAACCTGGTGGAAGTGGCCCGGGGCTATATGGCGCACGAGTCCAGCACGCTCGAAGCCGTGGCCCGCGCCCGGGGGCAGGCCGCGCAGGCGGCGGCTGTGGCCCGCCGCCATCCGGGGCAGGCTGCGGCCATGGCCGCCTTGGCCGGGGCGGAAGCGGCCCTGGGCAGCAGCCTGGGGCAAATGATGGTGCTGACCGAAAACTACCCCGACCTGAAGGCCGATGCACAAATGCGCAGCCTGAGCGAAGAAATCACCAGCACCGAAAACCGCCTGGGCTTTGCCCGCCAAGCCTATAACGACGAAATCCTGGCCTACAACGACCGCGCCAGCCAGTTCCCCGACCTCATCATTGCCCGCCTGATCGGCTTTGCCCACCTGGATATGCTGCAGTCCACCCAATCGGCTGCCGAGCGCAGCGCCCCCCAGGTGCGCTTCTAAGCCATGGCCCGGCCCCAGCGGTTTTGGGACCAGCAAAGCGCCGCACGCACCCGCACGCGCCGCCTGTTGCTGGGTTTTTTCCTGTGCGTGCTGCTGTGCCTGGGGGCAGTGCATGGGGGGCTGACGCTGGCGTGGTGGCTGCTGTTTCACGGCTGGCCCTATCCCCGGGGATTTGTACTGACCAATGTGGGGGTGACGCTGTTTTTCATCCTCGGCGGCTGGTGGGTGGAGCACGACGCCATGCGCGGCGGTGGCCGCAAGCTGGCCCAACGCATTGGCGCACGCCCAGCCCAGCCGGAGCGTAATGCGGCCGAGCAGCGCCTGGTCAACACCGTCCAAGAGATGTGTGTGGCTGCCCACATGCAGCCGCCCCAAGTGGTGGTACTGGCCCGCGCCGATGCCATCAACGCCTTTGCCGCCGGTTGGGGCCCGGAAGATGCGGTGGTGGCCGTCACCCAAGGGGCGCTGGACTACCTCACCCGCGATGAGATACAGGGCCTGGTTGCGCACGAGCTGTCCCACCTCAAAGAAGGTGATACCTATCTGAACATGCACATGGTGGGTATGGTCTACGGGCTGGAGCTGATCTACAACTTTGGCGATGCCTTGCGTGAGGAAGCCGGTGCCCTGGGGCGCTGGTTTGGCAGCGCCATCATGGCAGCGGGCTGGGTGGGGTGGTTCAGCGGGCAGCTATTCAAGGCCGCCGTGTCCCGCCAGCGCGAATGGCTGGCCGACGCCCGCGCCCTGCAGTGGACGCGCAACCCCGCCGGCATTGGCGCAGTGCTGCGCAAAGTGCTCTACCAGCGCCAGCAGGCCAGCGCCTATAGCGGCGACTGGCGCCACGACCGGCGCAGCCACACCGGCCTGGATCACCCCCTGGTGCAGCACATGCTGCTGGCCGAAGTGCCGCACAGTGGCCGCCTGGCGCATTGGCTGGACGCCCACCCGCCGCTCAAAGACCGCATTGCCAAAATCTACGGCCACCCCATGCCGGCGATGGCCTTGACTCCTACCGCCCCTCAGCACGGACGGTAGGCAGCTTTTTACTGCGTGACGCTGGCCGGGATGCTATTGACCCAGGCGCACAGCGCCCCTTCTGGCAGGGGTTTGCTAAAGAAATAGCCCTGGAAAATATCGCAGTGCGCGCGGCGCAGGTAGTCGCGCTGGGCCGGGGTTTCCACCCCTTCGGCCAGTACCTGCATGTTCAGTTGGTGGGCCATGGTGATGATGGCTTCAATCAACACGGCCGGGCGCTTGCCTTCCTCGTTGGCGGGGGCGTCGATGTCGATGACGAAAGAGCGGTCGATTTTCAGCGTATCAATCGGCAGGCGCTTGAGGTAGGACAGGCTGGAGTAGCCAGTGCCAAAGTCATCGAGCGCAAAGCGCACGCCGTACTGGCGCAGTTGCTGCATTTTCTCCAGCGTGGCGGCCAGGTTGTCGGCGACGACGCTTTCGGTCAGCTCCAGCTCCAGCGACAAGTCGTTCAGGCCCAACTGCTCCAGGGTGGTGCGCACGCGGTCGACAAAATCGGGCTCGCGAAACTGGCGTGGGCTGACGTTGATGGCCATGGACAGGGGCTGGGCCCAGGCGTGCGCATCCTGCCAGCGGCGCAGGGCCTGCGCCGCTTCCTGCAGCACCCAATTGCCCAGCGGCACGATCAGGCCGCTGGATTCGGCCTCGGCAATAAAGGCACCGGGGGGAATCAGGCCACGGCTGGGGTGTTGCCAGCGCACCAGGGCTTCCACGCCATGCAACTGGCCCTGGGCATTCATTTGGGGCTGGTAGTGCAGTAGCAGCTCCTGCGGCGCAGGCGGGGCAATGTGCAGCGCGGTCTTCAGGTCGTTGCGCAATTGCAGGCGGGCGCTGGCCGCTTCCTGCAGGGCGTGGGCAAAAAAGCGCACACGGTTGTCGCCTGCGGCCTTGGATTGGTGCATGGCGGTTTCGGCTTCGCGCAGCAGCTCGGGCGGGTCTTTGCTGTCGTTGGGAATCATCACCACCCCGGCGCCGGCACTCAGGTGCAGAGTGTGGCCGCGCACCTGCAGCGGCTGGGCAATGGTGCCCAGCACGGCCTCGATGCTGCGCCCTGCCTGGGCAGAAGCGGCTTCCAGCGAGCCGCTCAACTGGGTGATGAACAGCGCAAACGTGTCGCCATGGATACGAGCCAGCGTCTGGTGCTGGGGCAAGGTGCTGCTCAGGCGCTTGGCCAGGGACTGCAAGGCGGCATCCCCCACGGCCATGCCCAGCGAGTCGTTGATGGCCTTGAAGTTATCCAGGTTCAAGGCCGCCAAGGCAGCGCGGCGCCCCGGCTGCTCCTGCACCTGCTGCAGCTCGGCCGTGACGTAGTCCAGCAACTGGCGACGGTTGGGCAGGCCGGTCAGGGCATCAAAGTGCGCCAGCTGGCGGATCTTGGCCTCTGCCGCCAGGCGCGGGCGGATATCGCGCGCGGCGATGACACGCACGGGCTGGCCGTCGACCAGGTGCTGGCGGGCGTTGACTTCGGCAATGATCTGGCTGCCATCGCGGTGGTAGAAGGCCACCTCCCAAATCCCTTGCACACCGCTGGCAGCGCGCCGCTCGATAGCGGGGCGGTAGTCGGGGGTGACCAGATCAAAGATATTGCGTCCTACCAACTCGCTAGCGCTATAGCCCAGCAGCTCCTGCGCCGTGCGGTTGACCTGCAAGATGGTGCCCGCGTGGTGGAAAAAGATGGCCTCTTGCGAGGCATCCGAGAGCTGGCGCAGCTGCGCCTCGCTCCGCGCCAAGGCCGCTTGGCTACTGCGCAGGGCGCCTGCTGTTTGCACCAGCGCGTCGCTCAGCTCCATCAGCTCGCCCTCCCCTTTTAACGGGGCGGTGATGTCCAGCTGCCCCTGGCCAATGGTGGCAATGGTGGCCTGCAAGGCCCTGATCGGGCGCAGCATGAAGCGCCAACCCAGCAAGAGCAACACCAGCACGGCCAAGATAGACAAGCTGCCAAAAAGCAGTATCTGCTTATAGGTGTGCTGCGCGGCACTGGCAGCCAGGGAGGTCAGGTCGTAATCAATCAGCAAGGTGCCTTGGCGGTGGCTACGGATTTGCCCGGTTTGCAAGGGAATGGCGATAGGCGAGAGCGTGCGCAAATGCAAGGTATCGAGCTGTAAATCCAGGGTGACGTGCTCGGTAGGTAGCGCCTGGGGATAGTCGGGAATCACGTCCGATGCGTGCTGGTGCTTCCAGGCAAAGCGGGTGGCTGCCAGGACTTTGCCTGCGTCATCCACCAGGGCGGCAAAGTGCACTGTGGGGTGCAGGCCCAGCTCAGAGAGCACGGCATCCAGGCCGCTGCCATCGCTGCGCCGCAGCGCGGTCTCAACAGCGCGCCGGGTTTCCAGCAGCTGGCGGTGCGCCGTGTGTTCGGTAAAGCGGCGCAGCTCTTGCTGGTAATGCTGGTGCTCTAGGTAAGAGAGGGTGAGGATAGTCAGCAGCCCCACCAGTGCCAACGTCAAAGGCAACCACAGTTGCAGCCGAATGCTGCGCACTGGCGACGGTTGCTGGCCGTTGGACGCCGTAGAAGTAGGAGAGCCCTGGGTCATGGTGCAGACTCCGGCATCGCCTGGGCCAGCGTAGCGTCAATCAAGCGACGGGTGTCTGGCATGCTCTCTAGCAGCAGGCGCTCGCGCATCAGCTGCGCCATATGCTGGGCGGTGGCAGACAGGCCATGGGTGGTATCGGTCAAGAGCTGGCGGTTGGCCTGGCGGTCTGGCAGGTCAATGCCGCTCAAGGCATCAGCAACGCCCTCGGGAGAAATACCTTGGCGGGGGGCCATTTTTTGCCAGGCTGCCTGGGGCTGGGTGGCCAGATACTGCAGGGCCCGCTGTTGGCCGTCCACCAATTGGGCAAGGGCTGCACCCCGGCTGTGCAAGCTGCTGCGCTGGGCAATCAACACGTCCACCACCTGGCCGGGAATGTCCCGGCTGGTAAAAAGCTCCACAGCGCCTTGGCCCAGCAGCCTTTGGCGCACGGGGTCAAAGCTCACCACGGCATCAATCGCCTGGCTGTCCCAGGCGGCCAAATGCTCGTCAACCGGCAGGGGCACGATCGTGATGTCGGTCGCGCCAAGCCCTGCTTCCTGCAGGGCAGCATCCAGCATATAGGCGCCGACTGCGCTTTGCTCGACCCCAATGCGCTTGCCGCGCAAGTCGGCCAAGGTGGTGATGGTCGGGCGGGCCAGCAAGGTATCTGCACCGGCAGAGATGTTCAGCACCCACAGCACCACGATGTCCACGCCCTCCTCTTGCAGCAGGAGCGCTTCATCCAGGGTGACCGCAGCCGCGTCCAGCGAACCAGTACGCAAGGCGTCCAACGCCTGGGAGGTGGAGCCCAGCTCGACCAGGCGGATGGCGTGCTCGTCGTAATAGCCCAACGCACGGGCCAGGTACAGCGGCTCGTAACCAATCCAGGTGTTGGTGCCCACGGTCAGCGGGGCCTGGTAGCGGGGGGTGCAGCCTGCCACAGCGCAGACCAGGGCCAGTGTGCAAACCACAAGGCGCCAAAAAGAATTGCCCATAGCCAAATGAGGAAACAAGGTGCTGGATGTTTGTAACGACAAGTAGCCATTATGCCCACTTGTCCTAGGGGAATTACACACTGTCATGGCCTGGACAAACGGTGGTGGGGTTGCAACAAGACGATCACAGCTCCCGCACCGCCGTCCGCCGGACGGGCCTGGACGAAGGCCAGCACCTCGCGTTTTTGCACCAGCCAGCGCAAGACCTTGGCCTTGAGCACCGGCACCTTGCCGGGTGAGCCCAAGCCCTTGCCGTGGATGATGCGCACACAGCGCAGCCCGGTGCGGTGCGCTAGGCGAATAAATTGCCCCAGCGCCTCGCGCGCTTCATCGGTGCGCAGGCCGTGCAGGTCAAGCTGGCGCTGGATGCTCCACTGGCCGCTGCGCAGCTTGCGCAGTACGTCCGGGCCAATGCCGGGGCAGCGGTAGCTCAAGTCGGCGTCCACTTCCAGCAGGGTGCTGACGTCAAACTCATCGCTCATGGCTTCGCGCAGCACGTTTTGCTCATCCAGTTGTAGCTGTAGCGGCTCTGGTGGTGCGGGTTCTGGCTGGATTTGGTAAATATTCTGTGCCCGCAAGGGGCGCACGGGGCCAACGGTCAGGGCAAACAGGTTGCGCTCACGCTCGGCGGCACGGCGCGCGCGTTCCTGGGCTTGTTGGCGGGCCAGCTCCTGGGCGTGGCGGGCTTTGAGGTCCTGGGCCACAGCCTGCAAGCTGTGCAGGCCATGCAGGCGGGTGGGCTGCAGCTTCATACCAGCCCCTGCTCGGCCATGGACAGGCTAGCGCCTTGCGCGACGATGATGTGGTCCAGCACCCGCACGTCCACCAGTGCCAAGGCGGTGCCCAAGGTGCGCGTCAGGTGCTCATCGGCACTACTGGGCGCAACGCTGCCGCTGGGGTGGTTGTGCGCCAGCACCACCGCAGCGGCCTGGTGGTGCAGCGCCCGCAGCACCACCTCGCGCGGATAGACCGCCGTTTGCGTGAGCGTGCCGCGAAACAGCTCTTCCATGGCAATCAGGCGGTGCTGGCTGTCCAGAAACAGCACGGCAAACACTTCATGTGGGCGGTGCGCCAGGTTGAGCTGCAGGTAGCGCTTGATGACCTCGGGGCTATCGAACACGGCGCGTTCACGCAACTGCTGGGCGGTAGCACGACGGGCCAGCTCCATCACCGCCAGGATTTCTGCGCTTTTGGCCGGGCCCAGGCCCTTGGTGGCTTGCAGGCTGGCCAAGTCGGCATGCAGCAGGCCCGCCAGGCCTCCTTGCTGGTCCAGGATGTCCTGCGCCATGTGCAGCACGCTGCAGCCAGCCAGGCCCGTGCGCAGCAAGATGGCCAGCAGCTCCGCATCACCCAAGGCAGCAGCGCCCCGCGCGAGCAGTTTTTCGCGCGGCAGGCTGGTAAGGGGCAGGTCTTTGAGCGGCATCAGGCGTGGGGGTTTGGGCAAGTTTTTACAATGGCGGCCAGTTTAAAGGGAGTTCCATGACCGATACCACATCTCAAACCCAGGGCGGCGCACGCGTACAAGCGGGCGCTTTTTTAACCTTGCACTACCGCCTAAGCGGCCCCACGGGCGATGTGGTGAACACTTTTGCCGGCAAGCCCAGCACCTTGACCCTGGGCATGGGGGAGTTGTCGCCCGCGCTGGAAGAAAAAATCATCGGCATGGCCGAAGGCGAACGCGCCAGCTTTGACCTGCCCGCAGGCGCCGCCTTTAGTGAGCGCAACCCCGAGCTGCTGCAATGGGTGGCGCGCAAGCTCCTGGACGAGCAAGGCGATCCGCAAGAACAGTACGAAGTGGGCGAAGTGGTGGAATTTCCCACCCCCGATGGCGAAGGCAGTTTTGCCGGTGCCGTGGTGCAGGTGCGTGAAGACGGCGCTGTGCTGTTTGACTTCAACCACCCGCTGGCGGGCAAGCCCGTGACGTTTGAAGTGCAAATCATTGGGGTGATCTAAGGATGGTCGAACCCAAGGAAATCGTCCTGGCCGAGCCACGCGGCTTTTGCGCCGGGGTCGATCGCGCCATCGAAATCGTTGAGCGGGCCCTGGCCAAGTTTGGCGCGCCCATCTATGTGCGCCATGAAATCGTGCACAACACCTATGTGGTCAACGACTTGAAAGCGCGCGGCGCCATCTTTATCGAAGACCTGGCCGACGTGCCCCCCGGTGCCACCCTGGTGTTTTCCGCCCACGGCGTAAGCCAGGCCGTGCAGCAAGAGGCCAAGGCGCGGGGTTTCAGCATTTTTGATGCCACCTGCCCCCTGGTGACCAAGGTGCACGTCGAGGTGGCCAAGCTGGCCAAGGAAGGCTACGAGTTCCTGATGATTGGCCACAAAGGCCACCCCGAAGTGGAAGGCACCATGGGCCAACTGCTGGACGGCATCTACCTGGTGGAAGACGAGGCCGACGTCGCCCGCGTGCAGCCGCGCCAAACGGAAAAACTGGCCGTCGTCACCCAAACCACCTTGAGCGTGGACGATGCGGCCAGCATCCTGGGCGCGATTCGCCAGCGTTTTCCGCAGATTCGCGAACCCAAGCAGCAAGACATTTGCTACGCCACGCAAAACCGCCAGGACGCCGTCAAGCACCTGGCCGGGCAGGTGGACGTGGTCATCGTCGTCGGCAGCCCCACCAGCAGCAACAGCAACCGCCTGCGCGAGCTGGCCGAGCGCCTGGGCACCCCCGCCTATATGGTGGACAACGCCCAGGAGCTGCAGTCCGCCTGGTTTGCCAACGCCGCCCGCGTGGGCCTGACCGCCGGCGCATCCGCCCCGGAAGTGCTGGTGCAGGACGTGATTGCCCGCATCCAAACCCTGGGCGGTGTGCAGGTGCGTAAGATGCCGGGGCTGGAGGAAACCACCAAGTTCCCCCTGCCCAAGGGGCTCAAGCTCGATACGGTAGTGAGCATCAGTAAATCAAAAAAATAGCTATCAGCGCTGGTGCAGCAAGGGTTTCACGATGTTTTGTCCTTGAAACCCTTATCTACCAAGCGCTAATAGCTCTCTTTTTTAAATATCGTTCCAAAAAAACAGCCGCTGCAAAACAGCGGCTGTCGTTTCTTCAAGGGAACGCTGGCTTATTTCATATCGTCGGCCAGCACCCGCACAATGCGCTGGGCGATTTGGGCCGTCTCAGGCTGGCCTTGGGCGTTCAGCACCACCACGTGGCTGGTATTGCCTTCGCTGCGCACGGCCACCTGGTACTGCACGGGGCGGTTTTCGGCCTTTTTATTGCGGCTGAATTTGCGGCTGAACCAGCCTTCTTTCTTGGTGGTAGCCATTTCCGGGTTGGGGGCCACGTAGCGCACGTAGTACACACCTTTGCTGCGGTCGCGGTCTTCCACGGTAAAGCCGGTGCGGTCCAGCGCCACGCCAACGACGCGCCAGGCGCGGTCAAAGGGCTCTTGCACGCGCAGGGCGGGCAAGTCGTTGAGGGTGACGATTTGCGCCGCGCCCGCCTTGCCCGCACCTTGTGCCGAGGCCGATGCCACCAGCGCCTTGGACTGCTCTTCGCTGGTGCCCAGTTTGATCATCAGGCGGCGCAGGAATTCGGTCTCCAGCTCGGGGTCAGAGGCGCGCGGCTGCCAGACGGTGGAGTCTTTTTGGCTGGAGGCGTAGACCTCTTCCATGCCCCGGTGGGTGATGAAGATTTCCGTCTTGCCGTCGGTGCGGCGCTCCAGGCGGGTGCGGAAGCGATCGCGCTCGCTGGTCGAATACAGCGAATCGAACACCTTGCCCAGGGTTTTACGAATCACGTCCTGGGGCAGCTTGGCGCGGTTTTCGGCCCAGTCGGTCTCCAAAATGCCCAGGTCGGGTTTTTCTTGTTCCAGGTTAAAGCCGTGGTCCAGCCAGAACTCGCGCGTCGGCTCCCACAGTTGGTCTGCCGGGCGGCTGACCAGCAGCCAGCGCTTGTCCCCTTCGCGCAGGATTTGCACGTCCCCCACTTGCAGCGGCGCAGCGCGCTCTACCGTAGGCACTTGGTTTTGGCCCGCTTGCAAGGCCAGAGCCGAGACCGAGGCGTCCGGCGCCGTGGTGTAGCGCGTGTCGCGGCTGAGCTGGGTCAGGTCCGGGGGCACCTCCAGCGTGCTGGCTTTCTTGGCGCTTTTGTAGTCGATCTTGTCTTCCTGAATCATGGAGCAGGCTGACAGGGCTACGGCCAGACCGATCAGGCCGGCTCGGGTGAGGTGGTGTTGCACTTGCACGCGAAAAATCCTTGGGTAATGTCCAAAAGGTCCTAAAGGGGAAAAGCCGCAGGCAAGCTGCCCACGGCAAGGCGCGAGTTTAGAGCAAGCCAGCGCCTTGCAAAGCCGCTTGCACCACTGCTTGGCTTTGCGGCGTGCAGGGGGTTAAGGGTAAACGCATAGTCGGACCGCAATGGCCCATGTGCGAGACGGCCCATTTCACGGGAATGGGGTTGGATTCCACAAACAAGCTGCGGTGCACCGGCATGAGCTGGCGCTGAATGCGCATGGCGGTATCGCGCTCGCCCGCAATGGCGGCCTGGCACAGCGCGTGCATCAGGCGCGGGGCAACGTTGGCCGTCACGGAAATATTGCCGTGCCCGCCGCACAGCATCAGGGCCACTGCGGTGGGGTCGTCGCCCGAATACACGCCAAAACCGGCAGGCACTTCCCGAATCAGCCACTGGGCGCGGTCGATATTGCCGGTGGCTTCCTTGACGCCAATGATGCCGTCCACCTGCGCCAGGCGCAGCACGGTTTCGGGCTGCATATCGGCTACGGTGCGCCCAGGCACGTTGTAGAGCACGATGGGCAGGTCGCCCACGGCCTCGGCAATGGCTTTGTAGTGTTGGTAGATGCCTTCTTGCGTGGGCTTGTTGTAGTAGGGCACCACCTGCAGTTGGCTGTTGGCGCCCACTTTCTTGGCGTATTGCGCCAAGGCAATGGCTTCGCGGGTGCTGTTACCGCCGCAGCCAGCCATGATGGGCACGCGCCCGCCCGCTTGCTCCACGGCCACGCGGATGATTTCGCAATGCTCTTCCACCGTGACGGTGGGCGATTCACCCGTCGTACCGACGACGCCGATGCAGTCCGTGCCCTCGGCAATATGCCAGTCGATCAACTTGCGCAGCGCCGGGTAGTCCACACTGCCGTCTTCCAGCATGGGGGTGATTAAAGCAACGATGCTGCCCTGCAGGGCGACGGTGGAAGTAGTCATAAGGGGTGCGAGAAAAAGGTAAGAGGGGGTCAGGGGACAATAAAAACGTCCATTTTAGCGATCACCTACCCGGTATTTTTTCGTCATTTTTGGCCTTTTGCGGCAAAATTACGAATAATCTGACGGAAAAATTCGTCGAACCGTCAACCAGCCTGCAGCGCCAGCGCTGCGCCATCCACACCTAGGCTTGAACCTGAACCTGGACGGCGGGCCGCCACACGCTGCACCATGCGCTCGGGCTCGGCCAGCAGCCCATGCTCATACGCCAGTACATGCCAGCCTTGGCACAGCGTGAGCAACTCTTGCGGCTGCAGTAAAAACTCGGGCCGCGCCGGGCGACCATAGGCCGCGTGGCCAGCGGCAAAAGTCTCGTACAGCAAGATGCCGCCGGGGGCCAGGTTGTCGCGCAACTGCGCCCAGCGGGGGCGCCACAAATAGTTGGTCACCACGATGGCATCAAACACCCGGCCCGCCAGGGGCCAGGGGCCGTCCTCCAGGTCGGCGCAGACCACTTCGCCCACGGCACGTAAAGGGGCCAGCAGTTCTGGCGTGCGGTCTACGCCGGTGACGCAGTGGCCCTGGGCGGCCAGGTAGCGCATGTGCCGCCCACCGCCGCAGGCCAAGTCCAGCACCGTACTGCCTGGTGTCAGCAGCGGCTGCCAGCGGGCAACCCAAGAGGATATTGCTTGCATTTTTAATAGCTACTAGCGCTTACTCCATAAGGGCCAGCAGCCTTTTTTATCAAAAACTTATAACCCCAGGGCAGCCACACCAGCGCGGGCAACCTGGGCATCTTCCGGCGCTTTCACACCCGAGACGCCGACCGCGCCCAGGCACTGGCCGTTGTGCATGATGGCAACGCCGCCTTCCAGCAGGCCGCCGGGGACGATGGGGGTCACGCTCAAGAACGCCGAGCGGCCTTGGTTGATCATGTCCTCATAGCCCTTGGTATCGCGCCGCCCCAGGGCTGCGGCCTGGGCCTTGGCCGGTGCAATGTGCGCTGCAATGGCCGCTGCCCCATCCAGGCGCTGCAGCCACAGCAGTTGGCCGCCGTCGTCCACGATGGCGATAGTCACGGGCCAGTTGTTTTTCAGCGCCTCAGCTTCAGCAGCGGCGGCAATTTTCTTCACGTCGGCCAGTTCGAGTTCGGGTTTGGTTTTCATGGATACATCCTTCGAAAAAATATTGCTGTAGTGAACAGCAAGCCTAGGGCAAATGCTAGGAGTCAATCGTAGACGGTGGGGAAAAACATTTGCACCCAAAATCACCAGAACTTGGCCAGCGACGCCTATTCGTGGGGTTATGGGACGAAATCCAGGCTAACAACGCCCCGTTTATTACCCACTGTGCAATTTTTCAGCACGCTTTTTTTTTACCGACCTCGGCCAACATAGCCGCGTTGCCATGGGCATGCCGCCCCAGCGCGAATGACAGGAACAGCTTAATCCAGAGGGTCGAGCCAGCCAGGGCCACCCAGTTCTCGCGATCCAGTGCCTGAAAGCCCAGCACGGACACCAGCACCCCCACCAGCACCACGCCACTGACCAGATTGATAAGCATCTCGTAGGGGGCGTATTTCTCGGGGTCTGGCGGTGGCAAGCCCTTTTTGAGTGCTACTTCGGAAAAATCACGCCGCACCAGAATGCGCCAAGCCCGGCGCAGCCAAATGAACGCTACAGGCACTAAGGCCAAGAGAAAAAACCAGTTCAGGATGTAGATACTCATACAGTATTGATTGTGTCTTGATGCAGCCAGGCCGCAAAAATAAGAAAAAAGCCCCGTAGCCTTGTAGTCAACGGGGCTGTGCAAACCGGGGGCATTGCTGCCCACCGGTTACCTGGTTTAACGCATCATCAGTGTGCGACAGCACCACCGGCACCCTTGGGTACGCGCACCGACTCCACCAGATCCTGGATGTGGCTCGGGACCGGCTTGGTTGCTCGGCTCACCAAGAAGGCTACGGTGAAGTTGACGATGGCACCCACCGTACCGAAGGCTTCAGGCGTCAGACCAAAGAAGCTGTTTACACCGCCGATCAAGTCCACATACTCCGTGCCCTTGATGAACAGCAGGCCCTTGTGTGCAAACACATAGAACAGGGTTACAAACAGACCGGAAAGCATACCGGCAGTAGCCCCTTTGTCATTGATGCTCTTGCTGAAGATACCCATCATGATGGCCGGGAAGATGGTCGAGGCCGCAACACCGAAGGCCAGGGCCACGGTACCGGCTGCGAAGCCCGGCGGGTTCAACCCCAGCCAGCCTGCCACCACAATGGCACCTGCCATGGCAATCTTGCCAGCCAGCAACTCACCTTTTTCACTGATGTTCGGGTTGATAGAACCCTTGATCAGGTCATGCGAGATAGCGGCAGAGATCGCCAGCAACAGACCAGCAGCGGTCGACAGCGCAGCAGCCAGACCACCAGCAGCCACCAGAGCAATCACCCAGTTGGGCAGACGTGCGATTTCAGGGTTGGCCAGCACGATGATGTCAGCGTTCACTGTCAGCTCGTTGCCCTTCCAGCCTGCAGCTTCAATCTTGCCTTTAACGGCTTCATCCTTGGTCTTGTCGTTGTAGAACTGGATACGGCCATCGCCGTTCTTGTCTTCAAACTTCAGCAGACCGGTTTGCTCCCAACGCTTCATCCAGTCAGGGCGCTCTTCGTACTTCAGGCTAGCTTCAGTAGCGAACAGATCAGCCTTGGCTTTGATCACGTCGGGCTTAACCACCATCTGGCCATCGGGGCCACTACCCAAGCCCACAGCAGTGTTAACTGTGCCGAACAGGTTCAGACGAGCCATGCCACCTACGGCAGGGGCCGTGGTGTACAGCAGTGCGATGAACACCAGCGCCCAACCAGCGGACATACGGGCATCGGACACTTTGGGCACGGTGAAGAAGCGCACGATCACGTGCGGCAGACCGGCGGTACCGATCATCAGCGACATCGTGTAGCAGAACATGTTGAGCATCGAGCCAGCAGAGGCGGTCGTGTACTCAGCAAAGCCCAGGTCATGAACGACGTGGTCCAGCTTAGACAGCAGCGATACATCAGTGCCAGCCAGGTTAGAGCCCAGGCCCAATTGCGGCAGGAAGTTGCCGGTCAGGTTCAGCGAGATGAAGAAAGCCGGCACCAGGTAAGCCAGAATCAGCACAACGTATTGCGCCACCTGGGTATAGGTAATGCCTTTCATACCGCCAAACACGGCATACGCGAACACGATAGCCATGCCCAGGTAAATGCCCATTTCGTTAGACACACCCAGGAAGCGCGAGAAGGTCACGCCCACACCGGTCATCTGGCCGATGATGTAGGTGGTGGATGCCACCAACAAGCAAATCACAGCCGTAGTGCGAGCAGTCTGCGAGTAATAGCGGTCACCAATGAACTGGGGTACGGTGAACTTGCCAAACTTGCGCAGATACGGGGCCAACAGGCAAGCCAACAGCACGTAGCCACCCGTCCAGCCCATCAGGAATACGGCGCCACCGTAACCCATGTTAGAGATCAAGCCAGCCATCGAGATGAACGACGCTGCCGACATCCAGTCCGCTGCGGTAGCCATACCGTTGGTAACGGGGTGCACGCCGCCGCCGGCGACGTAAAACTCAGAGGTGCTGCCTGCACGTGCCCAGAAGGCAATGCCCAGGTAGAGCGCGAACGAGGCGCCCACCACGAGGTAAGTCAGGGTTTGAAGTTCCATGATTCAGGGGTCCTCTTGATCAGTCTTCGTGCATGTCGAACTTGCGGTCGATCTGTGCCATCTTGCGTGCGTACCAAAAGATCAGCGCGATAAAGACATAGATTGATCCCTGGTGAGCGAACCAGAAGCCAAGTGGATAGCCACCCAGATGGATGCTGTTAAGTGCGCCAGAAAATACGATACCGGCGCAAAAGGGCACGATGAACCAGATGGTTAGCACCTTGGTCAGTAGTCCCAGCGTCGCGGACCAATAGGCCCGAGCATTGCTGTCTTCTTTCATTCGAGATGTCTCCTCGTAAAGATTGATAGATGGGGCAGTTTTCCCCACCACGTTTTCGCATGCCCAACAGTCTCTACCTAACGATTTCTGTGCGGTTTTAGGCGCTGCGGGTGCACGCCTTGTCGATATTTGCTTACATGAAAATTTCAAGAAAACAGCTATTCGTACCGTTTTAGGGAAATCACTTAAAAAATAAATCTAGTGTTCTTTCTGGCCCAGAACACCCCCAATCCGCGCTGCCTTAGCTTGGATAAATCAGGAAAAATCAGGCCATAGTGATCAATGAAAAGAGGCTGGTTTGCAAGGAAACAAGCCGGCGTTGCCCGGCCATCAGTGCGGCATCGCGGGGGTGAAATCTGCACAGGCATCCAGCTCGAAACCTGCTTTCGCAACCCGATACCTCGGCGTGTATGAACGTGGGCCGCACCCCGCTAAGACCCAAGCTGGCTTGCCAGAAAACTCGCTGTACCGGTGCGGCAGCAGTCGAGCGTGGCGCTGATATTTTTTACGCTGGAACTTCCTTTTTACGCTAGGCTCTGACGTTTTCCCCAGCTGCCCTGCTGCAGCAGACGATTTTTATAGATACGAGGAGTACTCCCCCATGTCCCACCAGTTTCCCGCCTACGCCGACTCTGGCCACGCAGCCCTGGCGCAGCAGCGCCACAAAGTCCTGCGCAACACCTATTGGCTGCTGGCCCTGAGCATGCTGCCCACGGTTCTGGGCGCATGGGTCGGGGTGCAGACGGGCATCGTCGCCAACCTCACCGGCGGCCTGGGGCTGATGGTGTTCCTGGGCGGCGCATTTGCCTTTATGTTTGCCATTGAAAAGACCAAGCACTCGGCAGCCGGTGTGGGCGTGCTACTGGCCTTTACCTTCTTCATGGGGCTGATGCTCTCGCGCCTGATTGCGGCGGTACTGGGCTTTAAAAACGGCCCGGATTTGATCATGACGGCCTTTGGCGGCACCGCCGGGGTGTTTGTGGTCATGGCCAGCCTGGCTACCGTCATCAAGCGCGACCTCTCGGGCCTGGGCAAGTGGCTGTTTGTCGGCGTCCTGGTGCTGCTGGTGGCCTCCATCATCAACGTATTCGTTGGCTCCACCGCAGGCATGCTGGCTATTTCCACGGCGGTAATTGGCCTGTTTAGCGCCTACATCCTGTACGACGTCAAGCAAATCATTGATGGCGGCGAGACCAACTACATCAGCGCCACCTTGTCGCTGTACCTGGACGTCTACAACGTCTTCCAAGGGCTGCTGAGCCTGCTGGCCATTTTTGGCGGCGAACGTGACTAAAGCGTCCTTATCGGAATAGCTTTTGCATAAAAAAACTGCTGCAGCGAGGGCCTGCAGCGGTTTTTTTATCGCCTAGACAGAGCGTTTTAGAACAGCTCCACATCATCATGGGTGACCTGCTGCTTGTTGAGCAGTCCCATGGCGTGTAGCGTCTCATAGTGGCAAACACGGTTGCGGCCATTTTCCTTGGCGTAATACAGGGCCGTATCGGCTTGACCCAACAACTGTACCGGCGAGGGCGAGGAGGTATACGCCCCGGCAAAGCCCAGGCTGACGGTGACCTGCCCCACCTGGGGAAAGCTGTAGTCCTGCACCGCCTGGCGAAAGTTTTCCAAGGCTGCCGTTGCAGCGTCCAAGGTCATGGGGTGCAGCAAGATGACAAATTCTTCGCCGCCAAAGCGAAAGACCCGGTGCTGCGAGCCAAAGCACGAGCGCAGCAGGTTGCCAATCAAAATCAGCACCTCATCGCCAAACAGGTGGCCGTAGCGGTCGTTGACGCTTTTAAAGTGGTCAATATCAATCACCACCAGCCACGGTTGTTTGTCCTGGTGCAAGGCATCGGCTGCAATGCTGGAGAGGCGGTGCAAGTGCTCGTCAAAGGTTTTGCGGTTGAGCAGGCCCGTCAGGGCATCGCGCTCGCTGTAATCGAGCAGGCTTTGGTAGTTTTGGTAGACCTGAAAGATGGCCAGCAAAATGTCCAGGTCGTGCTCACTAAACGCGGCGGACTGGGTAATTTCAATACACACCCGCGCTTGCTCGTGCATCCACACGGGCAGCCACAGGGTGAACAAGCCGTCCGACGTTTGCTGGGCAATGCGCTCCTGCTGGGCCTGCAGGACCGCTTGCAGGGCGGGCAAGCTGTGCAAGGGTGCCCGCTGCGGGTCATTCAGAAAATCAATATCGGAGTTGACCAACTGCCCCTCTTTCAGCCAGGTACGCGGACGCATCCAGTATTGGCCCTCAAAGGGGTGAATTTCCAAAGCACGTACCTGGGTGATATGGGGCAGCTGCAGCAGCGTGGAGAGCACGGACAGCTCAAGGCGCAGATGGTCACGCTGACCCGTCATATGCACAAGATTTTGCAAAATATCCATACAGGAGCACTTTCGTCCTAGGTGTAGCCAGTGTCAGGGCACTGCCGGAGGATCTCAGGGCCGTTTATGAAAGACCACGTCCCAAACGCCATGCCCTAGCCGCAGGCCGCGTTTTTCAAATTTCGTTGTGGGTCGGTAGTCTGGTCTGGGGGCAAAGCCCTGCGTGCTGTTCACCAGCTGGGGCTCCTGCGTGAGCACTTGCAGCATCTGCTGGGCATAGGGCTCCCAATCGGTGGCGCAGTGGATGTAACCGCCGCTGCGCAGCCGACTTGCCAGTTTGGCTAAAAACGGAGCTTGAATCAAGCGCCGCTTGTTGTGTTTTTTCTTATGCCAGGGGTCGGGAAAAAAGACGTGGATGCCGTCCAAGCTCTGCGCGGGCAGCATGTGTTCCAGCACTTGTACGGCGTCGTGCTGCAGGATACGGATGTTGTGAATCTCCTGCTCCCCAATGCGCTTGAGCAAGGCACCTACGCCGGGCTCATGCACCTCGCAGCACAAGAAATTGTCTTGCGGGCGCACCTTGGCAATATGCGCCGTGGCTTCGCCCATGCCAAAACCAATTTCCAAGATCAAGGGGGCACTGCGGCCAAAAGCGCTGGTGGCATCCAAAGGCTCGGGTACGTAAGGCAAGATGAATTGCCCGCCCAGCTCTGCAAATGCTTTGGCTTGACCGGTGGTCACCCGGCCTGTGCGGCGCACAAAGCTGCGAATCGTCTGCGGATGCTGAACGTGCGAGGGGGCCGAGCCGGTGGCTGGCGCTGGGGAAGGGTTGGCGTTATCAGTCACTTGTAACATTGTATGTATGTCGCCAGGCTTGCACCCAATGGTTGAGGGCGTCACTCAAGCAAGCCGTCGCCGTAGGCGTTGGCAAACCCAGGAACGCGGCTGCCGCGTGCAAGGTGGCGTAGGGGTTGTCGGTAGCAACGGCGGCAGCGCCGTGCTGTTTGGAGAGTTTTTCCCCATTGGCCATGGTCACCAACGGGGTGTGCAGATACTGCGGTGTTGGGTAATGTAAGGCGCTTTGGAGCAGGTACTGCCCCGGGGTGTTGTCACTCAGGTCTGCACCCCGCACGACGTGGGTGACGCCCTGCGCTGCGTCATCGACCACCACGGCCAGTTGGTAGGCCCACAGGCCATCGGCGCGGCGCAGGACGAAGTCGCCCATACCCTGGCGGGGGTCTTGCTGCTGCCAGCCTTGGCAGCGGTCATACCAATGCACGATGTCGTTTTCATCTATGAAAAAGTGAGCTGCTTGCGCTTGTCCAGCAAGCGTTAGAGCCCGATTTCTTATAAATTTTTCCAAATGAAAGCGCCAACTGCGAGCCTGCCGCCCAGCCAAGCCAGCGCGGCAGGTGCCAGGGTAAGGGCGTGTGTGGTGGCGCACGTGCACCAAGCCTTGCTGCTGCCAGGCGTGTTCAATGTCTTTACGGGTGCACGCGCAGGGGTAGGCCCAGCCATCGTGGAGCAAACGCTCCAGCGCCTGGGCATAGTGGGCATGGCGCTGAGACTGCCAGACCACCGGCGCATCGGGCCGCAAGCCCAGGGCGTTTAACTGCTGCAGGATGTGCTGGTCAGCCCCTGCGGGGCAACGGGGCGGGTCGATATCTTCGATGCGCACCAGCCAGCGCCCACCGTGGGCCCGGGCATCGAGCCAACTGGCCAGCGCCGCCACGACGGAGCCTGCGTGCAGCGGCCCAGTAGGAGAAGGGGCAAACCGCCCGCAATACATATACGTCATATACGTATCAGCGCGCATCAGACACGAAAGGGCACATTCGACAAGGGCATTGGCATTGCGCCAGCGCAACGCAGGCCAGGTTACACAGGCTCGCGCTTGGGCAGGGTGGACTTCACCCGGGTAGCCAGGCTGAGCAATGGCCAAGGCAGGGCAGGGCAACCGGGGGTGGCCTGCAACAAGAGCTGGCGGCGCATGACGGCTTCACGCACGGCATTGTCGGCGGGCACGTCCCCCATATGAATCAGGCGCATAGGCAGGCCCGACTCGGTACTGACAAAGCGATTGAGCACCTGCTGCAACTGTCCGGTGATGGCCCGACCATCACCCGGGCGGGCGGCCTGGTTGATGACCAAGCGCATGTTGTGGCGCTTTTGCTGGGTAGCCAGCACCTTCATGGCAGCGTAGGCATCCGTGAGCGACGTAGGCTCAGGCGTTGCCACGACCAAAATCTCCGTGGCCAGCGACAGGGAAAACAACACGACGTCGGAAATACCGGCTCCGGTATCGAGCAGCACCACGTCGTAGTGCGGCGCCAGGGTGTCGATGGTGTGAATCAGCCTGATTGCGCACTTCCGGCGTCAGGCGCGAATACTCCACCATGCCCGAGCCGGCCAACAAGGCATGAAAACCGCCAGGGGCCGTCACCACAGCCTCTTGCAAGCCTGCGCGCCCCGTGAATACGTCGTGCAGGGTGATTTTGGGGTAGAGATTGAGCACCACGTCCAAATTGGCCAGTCCCAAGTCGGCGTCCAGCACCAAGACCTTGAGGCCCTGGCGTGTCAACGCTGCAGCCAAATTGGCAGAAATAAACGTTTTACCGACCCCGCCTTTGCCACTGGTGACAGCGATGATGTTTGGATGGGCGCTCGGGCGTCTTACCGCAGGTGGCATAGGCGATAAGTTCGGCGTGGAAGGGTGTGCAACGTCGCTCATTGGTTAATCGCTTTCACTAGACGTTACCTAAAGAAGTGGGTGGCTGTGCTGTCAGGGGAGCCAGGGAATCCAGCGCCGCCTCTGCAGAGATCAAGCCACTGAACAGCAGATTTTTTTCTTCTGCCGTCACCGTACTGTCGGGTTGGGGTTCGATACAGACGCGGTTGCGCCCGGACTTTTTGGCTTCATAAAGCTGCTGGTCAGCCCGCTCGATCCACAGCTCCTTGGTGCTGCGAATCCATTGCAGGGCGTAAGCGCCGCCTATGCTGACCGTTAAATGAAACGCCTGTCCAACGCCTGCATCGACGGGGTGGTTGGCAATGATCTGGCGGATACGGTCGGCCACGTTTTTCCCGTAAGCGGGCTGGCACGCGGGCAAGACAATTGCAAATTCTTCGCCGCCGTAGCGGGCCAGCGTGTCCATGGGGCGAATACATTCCTGCATCAAGTGGGTCACATGGCGCAAGGCCAAATCGCCCACGTTGTGGCCATGGGTGTCGTTGACGGCTTTGAAATGGTCTACATCCACCATGAGCAGCAAAGCCGCATCGCCCGAACGGGCCACCCGATCGAGCTCCCCCTCCAGGGCAGTCATCAAATGACGCCGATTGGCCGCACCTGTCAGCGGATCGCGCAGGGAGACATGGCACAAACCATCAATCAAACCTTGTAGATGTGCAATAGGCTGCTGGTCTGCTGCAGGCAATTGGGCACACTCTTCTTCCCCCAAAAGCGCATAGGCTTCATGCAGGTGCAGGCCGTCGATACACGAGGCCAAGGAAAAAGGGGTGGCATTGATCACAGGAACGGTGTCTGAAAAAGTTGCAGCAAGTGTAGCAGCCCCCCTGACGGCCAAGGTGGCTATAGATTTACCGGTGGCGGGACTTCATCGCCCGCTCCACCTCACGTTTGCCTTCGCGCTCCTTGATGGTGCTGCGCTTGTCGTATTCGGCCTTGCCCTTGGCCAGGGCAATTTCACACTTCACCAGCCCCTCTTTCCAGTGCAAATTCAAGGGCACCAGGGTGTAGCCCTTTTGCTCGACCTTGCCCACCAGGCGGCGGATTTCATCCTTGTGCAGCAAAAGCTTTTTGATACGCGCCGCATCGGGGCTGACGTGGGTAGAAGCGGTTTTAAGCGGTTGAATCTGGCAGCCAATTAAAAACAATTCACCATTTTTAATGACGACATAGCCTTCGGTGATCTGGGCTTTGCCGCTACGGATAGCCTTCACTTCCCAGCCATGCAGGACGACACCGGCCTCATGACGCTCTTCCAGGAAATAGTTAAAGGCCGCTTTTTTATTTTCAGCAATACGCGAAGATGAATGAGGTTTTTTTGCCATGGTCTTTCCAGCGAGAGCGCCGCAAACATCGTGCTCTTCCTACAATTAGCGGTTTCGCTCTTGCGGTGATTCTAGTTTCTCCCGCCTGCCTCCAGCCCTGACCAGCCCGCACGCCCTTATATCCCGCTGCGGGTTTGATGCCCCATGAAGTCTGTCCAAAAATCGGTTTCCATCTGGTACCACCCCGAAGAAATGTTTGCCCTGGTGCGCGATGTTGCGCACTACCCGGAATTTCTACCGTGGTGCGACCACAGCCGCGTGCTGGAAGAAGATGAGCAAGGCATGACCGCAGAAGTCGGTATGGCCCTGGGCGGACTGCGCAAATCCTTTATCACGCGCAATACCCATGAGGGGCAACGCAAAATCCATATGCGCCTGGTCAAAGGGCCGTTTTCACGCCTGGAAGGGCATTGGTCTTTTGAGCCCGTAGGCGACGGTAGCCAACGCGCCTGCAAGGTGCACCTGCAGCTCGATTACGGCTTTAACAGCGTGGCGCTGGCCGCCTTGATTGGCCCCATCTTTGACCGCATTGCCAACAATATGGTGGACGCCTTTGTGCAGCGCGCCGAAAAGGTCTATGGCTGAGCTGCTGCGCATTACCGTCTGGCGCTCCACCGCCGCGCGCAGCGTGCAAGAGCACATGCTGGAACTACCCGCCCCGGCCACGGTGGCCGATGCGTTGGCAGCGGCAGGCTGGGCCCAGCCTGGCAACCCGAGCGCTGGCTGCGGCATCTGGGGCCGGGCCTGCGCCAGCGACAGCCCTTTGCGCGATGGTGACCGCGTGGAGCTATACCGCAGCCTGACGGTAGACCCCAAAGTGGCACGGCGTGAGCGCTTTGCCCAACAAGGTGCCCGGGGAGCAGGCCTGTTTGCAGCGCGCCGCCCGCATAGCAAATCTGGGTATTAATTAGTTAGCCAGGCCCACCGAGACCCTGCGCACTGCGCCTGCGCTGCAGCGCATCTCCACCCCTATTCCTTGGGTGCAGGCCCGCAGTCCCGGGCGACCACCTCCCGGGTACGGCGAATATCTTGCTCACGCTGGAGCTTGCTCATGGCAACGCGCTGACCATCAGCGCCAATTTGCGACAGTTCCACATCCGATTGCAGGGTACGCAAGGCCGCTTGCGCCCGGTTGCAATTTTCACTGCGCTGTTGCAAAAAACGGGCCCGCTCTTCTTTTTGTTTTTTCTCATCGGCGGCTTTTTGTGCAGCAGCTTCTTTGGCCAGTTTCAACGCTTCGGCACTGGGGGCGGCTGGCTTTTCCGCTTCGGCGGCCTCCGCCGACTCTGCTGCCGCTGTTTCAGAGGGCACCACTTTGGGCAATACGTGGGTATTGACGATGGCTGCCCCCGCTGGCGAGTGCAAAATATTTTTCTCTGGAATGTGCGACGGCGGCGGACGGTCGCTAAAGGCCTTGCGCCCTGTTTCATCAATCCACTGCCACTGGGCCCAAGCGCTGCCCATGGTGATGCCCGTCAGGAGGAAAAGAAAAGCCGCACGTATTTTCATAAGCTCAGCAGTGTAGTCGTGCAAGGTGCGTTTATGGTTTTTTGTTTCGCGCATGCAACGCCTGAAACGCACAGGTACAATCCGACTTTTGGAGCCCACCCATGCGCCTTCTTGGAAAAGCACTGACTTTTGACGACGTCCTGCTCGTTCCCGCCTACTCCGAAGTCCTGCCTAAGGACGTATCCCTGGCCACCCAGTTCACCCGTGGCATCACCCTGAATCTCCCCCTGGTATCTGCCGCCATGGATACCGTGACGGAGGCCCGTCTGGCAATTGCCATTGCCCAGGAAGGCGGCATTGGTGTGATTCACAAAAACATGACAGCCCAGGAACAAGCGGCTGAAGTGTCCAAGGTCAAACGCCACGAATCCGGTGTGGTGCATGACCCGGTCGTCATCACCCCTGAGCACACCGTCCTGCAGGTGCTGCAACTGTCCGAAGAGTTGGGCATCTCCGGCTTTCCGGTGTGCGACGGCGGCAAGGTGATCGGTATCGTCACCAGCCGTGACGTGCGCTTTGAGACACGCTACGACGTCAAGGTGCGCCAAATCATGACGCCGCGCGAAAAGCTCATCACCGTCAATGAAAAAGACGGCACCAGCCCTGCTGAAGCCAAGGCACTCTTGAACAAGCACAAGCTCGAACGCCTGCTGGTGGTCAACGATGCTTTTGAGCTCAAGGGCCTGATCACCGTTAAAGACATCAACAAACAAACCATTTTCCCTAACGCCGCACGCGACGCCGCGGGCAGCCTGCGCGTAGCCGCTGCCGTAGGCGTGGGCGCTGGCACCGAAGAGCGCGTCGACCTGCTGGTCAAGGCCGGGGTAGACGCCCTGGTGGTGGATACGGCCCACGGCCACAGCAAAGGCGTAACCGACCGCGTGCGCTGGGTCAAGCAAAACTACCCGCAGGTGCAGGTCATCGGCGGCAATATCGCCACCGGCGCAGCAGCCCTGGCTTTGGTGGAAGCCGGTGCCGATGCTGTCAAAGTCGGCATTGGCCCAGGCTCCATCTGCACTACGCGCATCGTTGCCGGGGTGGGCGTGCCGCAAATCATGGCCATCTCCAACGTCGCCCAGGCACTTAAAGGCACAGGCGTGCCGCTGATTGCCGATGGCGGCATTCGTTTTTCGGGCGACATTGCCAAGGCCATTGCCGCTGGTGCATCCACCATCATGATGGGCGGCATGTTTGCTGGTACCGAAGAAGCGCCGGGAGAAGTCATCCTCTACCAAGGCCGCTCGTACAAAAGCTACCGGGGCATGGGCTCCATCGGTGCCATGCAGCAAGGTAGCGCAGACCGCTATTTCCAAGAATCGTCCACCGGCAACCCCAATGCCGACAAACTGGTGCCCGAGGGCATTGAAGGGCGCGTGCCCTACAAGGGCTCGATGATCTCCATCGTCTACCAAATGGCTGGCGGTATTCGCGCCTCCATGGGGTATTGCGGCTGCCGCACCATCGCCGAGATGAACGACAAGGCCGAGTTTGTGGAAATCACCGCCGCCGGTATCCGTGAGTCGCACGTCCACGACGTGCAAATCACCAAAGAAGCCCCCAACTACCGTGCCGACTAATTTCGCGCACATGGTTTAACACCCAATGGCCCGTTGCCCCAAGCAGGACAACGGGCCATTGCTATTCTTTTCAAGCGTCTCCAAGCTATGCAACACGACAAAATTCTGATTCTGGACTTCGGCTCGCAAGTCACCCAGCTCATTGCCCGCCGCGTGCGCGAAGCCCATGTGTACTGCGAAGTGCACCCCTGCGACGTCTCCAGCGACTGGGTGCGCCAATTTGCCGCCGATGGCCGCTTGAAGGGCATCATCCTCTCCGGCAGCCACGCCAGCGTGTACGAAGTGGACGATAAAGCGCCCGATGCCGTGTTCGAGCTGGGCCTGCCCGTACTGGGCATTTGCTACGGCATGCAGACCATGGCCAACCAATTGGGCGGCAAGGTCGAAGGCAGCAACAGCCGCGAATTTGGCTACGCCGAAGTGCGTGCCCATGGTCACACTGCCCTCTTAAAAGACATTGCCGACTTCACCACCGCCGAAGGCCACGGCATGCTCAAAGTCTGGATGAGCCACGGCGACAAGGTCACCGCCCTGCCCCCCGGCTTTAAAGTCATGGCCAGCACCCCCAGCTGCCCCATTGCCGGCATGGCCGACGAAGCACGCCGCTACTACGCCGTGCAGTTCCACCCCGAAGTTACCCACACCGTGCAAGGCACCGCCCTGCTGCAACGCTTTGTGCGCGAGATTTGCGGTGCCCAGGCCGATTGGGTCATGGGCAACTACATCGACGAAGCCGTCGCCAAAATCCGCGCCCAAGTGGGCGATGAGGAAGTCATCCTGGGCCTGTCCGGTGGGGTCGATTCCAGCGTCGCCGCAGCGCTGATTCACCGCGCCATTGGCGAGCAGCTCACCTGCGTGTTTGTCGACCACGGCCTGCTGCGCCTCAACGAAGGCGACATGGTCATGGACATGTTCCAGGGCCAACTGCACGCCAAGGTCATCCGCGTAGATGCCCAAGACCTGTTCCTGGGCAAACTCGCCGGGGTGAACGAGCCCGAAGCCAAACGCAAGATCATCGGCGGCCTGTTTGTCGACGTGTTCAAGGAAGAAGCCGCCAAGCTCAAAGCCAGCGGCCAAGGCCACAAAGGCGCCACCTTCCTGGCGCAAGGCACCATCTACCCGGATGTGATTGAGTCCGGCGGCAAAAAAGCCGTCACCATCAAAAGCCACCACAACGTCGGCGGCCTGCCTGAACAACTGGGCCTGAAACTGCTCGAACCCCTGCGCGACCTGTTCAAAGACGAAGTGCGCGAACTGGGCGTAGCCCTGGGTCTGCCACGCGCCATGGTGTACCGCCACCCCTTCCCCGGCCCCGGCCTGGGCGTGCGCATCCTAGGCGAAGTGAAAAAAGAATACGCCGACCTGCTGCGCCGCGCCGACGCCATCTTTATTGAAGAGCTGCGCAACCACGTAGACCAGGAAAGCGGCAAGAACTGGTACGACCTGACCAGCCAGGCCTTTGCCGTATTCCTACCCGTAAAAAGCGTCGGCGTCATGGGCGATGGCCGCACCTACGACTACGTCGTAGCCCTGCGTGCCGTGCAAACCACCGACTTTATGACTGCAGATTCAGCAGAACTGCCCTACGCCCTACTGAAGAAAACCGCCGCCCGCATCATCAACGAAGTGCGTGGCATCAACCGCGTCACTTATGACGTAAGCACCAAACCCCCGGCGACGATTGAGTGGGAATGATCCCACGTCTGGCACGGCCAGGCACCTGATGGCATAAAAAGCCGCTAAGCCCGCGTAATTGCGGGCTTTTTTGTTTTTTTGTCTGGCATGATCTGGCAACAGAAGGAAGCGCCAAGCACCGTTTGAGCATGGCATTAAAGCTGGTACTATTGACTGACGATGCCATGATGAAAGCCGATACCATGCAGCTATTTTTTGTGTTCTCATGGCATTGAATTTAACTAACCAGTTGTTTTATATAGGAAAAATACTATAAATTTGACGTTTTTTCAGCATGGTATCGAAAACGAAGAGGGACAGGGTACATGCTGACTGATACCAAGCTGCGCAATCTCAAGCCCAGGGACAAGCTCTACAAGGTGAATGACCGGGATGGCCTGTATGTGGCCGTCACGCCTGCTGGTGCTGTTTCGTTCCGCTACAACTACTCGCTCAATGGGCGGCAGGAAACCATCACGTTTGGTCGTTACGGCGTCGGTGGCATCACCTTGGCGGAAGCCCGAGAACAGTTGGGTGACGCCAAGAAGATGGTTGCGGCGGGCAAGTCACCGGCCAAGGAGAAGGCCCGCGACAAGGCGCGGGTGAAAGATGCGGAGACGTTCGGTGCCTGGGCGGAGAAGTGGCTGCGCGGTTACCAGATGGCCGACTCCACACGCGACATGCGCCGTTCGGTCTATGAGCGCGAGCTGAAGCCGAAATTCAGCAATCAGAAGCTGGTGGAGATCACCCATGAGGACTTGCGAACGCTGACCGATGCCATCGTCGAGCGAGGCGCACCGGCCACCGCCGTTCATGTGCGTGAAATCGTTATGCAAGTGTTTCGCTGGGCAACCGAGCGTGGGCAGAAGGTCGAAAACCCGGCGGAGCTGGTGCGCCCAACCAGCATTGCCCGATTCGAGCCACGCGATCGAGCGTTGACGCCAGAAGAAATCGGGCTGATGTACCAGTACATGGAGCGAGTGGGGACAAGCCCAACAAACCGTGCGGCTGCCAAGTTACTGCTGCTCACGATGGTACGCAAAAGCGAGCTGACCAATGCGACCTGGAGCGAGATCAATTTCAGCGAAGCGCTGTGGACGATTCCGAAGGAGAGGATGAAGCGCCGTAACCCGCACCTGGTATTCCTGTCCCAGCAGGCTCTGGATATTTTCATTGCCCTGAAAACCTTTGCTGGTGGTTCCGACTTCGTTTTGCCATCACGGTACGACTCGGATGCGCCGATGAGCGCTGCCACCATCAACCAGGTGTTGACGCTGACTTACAAAGCAGCGCAGAAAGACGGCAAATCGCTTGCCAAGTTCGGGCCGCATGACTTGCGGCGCACAGCCAGCACGCTGCTGCATGAGGCTGGTTACAACACCGACTGGATCGAGAAGTGCCTGGCGCATGAGCAAAAGGGCGTAAGGGCGGTCTACAACAAGGCGGAATATCGTGAGCAACGGGCAGCTATGTTGCAGGATTGGGCGGATATGGTTGACGAGTGGACTTCGGGAGGCAATAAGGGTTGATGTTTTTGCTATCTTTGATAGCATTGAACTTGATGCCGTAACTTTATAAATAAGGCCGCCATTGGCATCGGGCTGGTCAATTACCGATTAGCTGCTTCGTGCAGCTACTCGATGAATAGCAACTATTCATTCGAGAGGTATTGACCCATGCAAATTATCAAGACGCTCATCAACAGGAAGAAGCTCCTGGAGATGATCCCGCTTTCGACACGAACAATTTATAACCTGGAGCAGCGGGGGGACTTTCCACGCCGTATCGCGCTAACCAGTAGGAATGTCGCCTGGGATTTGTCAGAGGTCGAAGAGTGGATTGAGGCACGGAAATCATCGGGTGATCAAGCTGCGCGACCTGGCCCTATAGAGGGCTAGTTATATGGCTCTTGATCTTATGGCGGCTTTCACGGAATTGCCGCCACCCATTGATTATGTTCTGCCTAATATGGTTGCAGGCACTGTTGGTGCTCTTGTATCGCCTGGTGGGGCTGGTAAATCCATGTTGGCCCTTCAATTGGCTGCACAGATTGCCGGCGGGCCTGATTTACTTGAAATAGGTGAGTTTCCCACCGGGCAAGTGGTCTATCTGCCTGCTGAAGATCCACCGTCCGCTATTCACCATCGTCTGCACGCCCTTGGGGCACACCTCAGCGCCGCAGAACGGCAAGCCGTGGCTGATGGTTTGCTCATTGAACCCTTGATCGGTAAATGCCCCAACATCATGGCTGCTAGCTGGTTAGATGCTCTCAAGCGAGCCGCTGAAGGTCGTCGCTTGATGATCTTGGACACTCTGCGACGCTTCCACATCGAGGAGGAGAACACTAGTGGGCCGATGGCGCAGGTTATTGGGCGCATGGAGGCCATTGCCGCTGATACAGGCTGCTCCGTTGTGTTTCTGCACCACGCGAGCAAAAGCGCAGCCATGATGGGGTCGGGCGATCAACAGCAGGCCAGTCGTGGATCGTCCGTATTGGTCGATAACATTCGTTGGCAATCGTACCTATCCGCCATGACGCAAGGCGAGGCCGAGATACTGGGGGTCGATGATTGTCAGCGCGGGTATTTTGTCCGCTTTGGCGTCAGCAAGGCCAACTATGGCGCACCTTTTCAAGAACTCTGGTTTAGACGGCACGACGGCGGCGTGTTGAAGCCTGCTGTACTGGAGCGGCAGTGCAAGGTGAAAAGGAGGCAGCGTGAAGAGGCCTAAGCATGACCTGACCCACGTCCGACATGATCCCGCGCACTGTTTGGCACCTGGCCTGTTCCGCAGCCTCAAGCGTGGCGATCGCAAACGCTGCAAGCTGGACGTGACCTACACCTTTGGTGAGGACGAATCCATGCGTTTCGTCGGATTCGAACCTCTTGGGGCCGATGATATGCGTCTTTTGCAAGGCATCGTGGCCCTTGGCGGCCCGAACGGCATCTTGCTAACCCCGGAACCGACCAGTGAGACGGGGCGACAGCTACGGCTATTCCTTGAGCCTCGTTTTGAGGCCATTGAGCAAGACGGCTTGGTGGTGCGTGAGAGCCTGACCAAACTGCTCTCAGAAACGGGCATGACGGATAGCGGCGACAACATCAAGGCGCTGAAATCCAGCCTGCTACGCATGTCGAACGTCACCATCCTTGTGACGAAGGGACGGCGGCAAGCCGCGTTCCACCTGATGAGTCACGCTTTTGACGAGGCGGACGGCAGACTATGGGTTGCCCTGAATCCGCGCATTGCCGAAGCGATCCTGGGGCATCGTCCATATGCCCGTATCGACATGGCAGAAGTGCGGGTGCTACAGACTGACCCAGCACGGCTGATGCATCAACGGCTATGCGGCTGGATTGACCCCAGCAAGTCCGGGCGCGTAGAACTGGACACGCTTTGCGGCTATGTCTGGCCGGGTGAGGTCACCAACCCCAACACACTTAAAACACGCCGTCAGACTGCTCGCAAGGCTCTGGCAGAACTTGCCGCCGTGGGTTGGGTAGTAAACGAGTACGCCAAGGGAAAATGGGAAATCAAGAGGCCTGGCCACACGGCAACAACATCTGTTCACCGTCGTAACACCACCCGCCTACCGTCGTAACGTCACCCTTTCACCGTCGTAACGCCACCCGTCCTGATTTGAAAAACCCAGACGAGGAGCGGCTTTGCGGGCAGTTTGAGAAATCCATCCAAGATTATCTAAAGATAATCCATCATGCGCGGTGCAGCTCGCGCCTTGAGGGCGCGTTCTGACCTTGCCAATAAAGCCCCGGCGGGCTTTATCAATCGGCCATAGGCCGATGGTTTAACGCCAGGAAGAGAAGGCGGCTTCAGTGGCCGCTGAAACGCCTTGTGAGAGGGGTGAGCAACCGGTGGGGCTTACCCATGCTCTGAAGCAGAACCCGCGTCTAACGGCGTTGGAGGGCCTCTGTGTTCGCTTATGGGCTATCTGTACTGAAACCTTGGCTCAAAGCTTGAAACGGCTAAGCAGTGCCCATCCGTTCGGTAAGAATAATAAGAAGATTATTATTCTTATTATTACCAAGCTGGAATGAGGCATGCGTGCTGAATGCTCATCGCCAGTAGCCTGCGTGAAGGTGTCAACATCCGGAAAGGTTGCCCCTCAAGTATCAATACGTCGCCTTAGTGGTGTGACGGGAGGGAAGGCAAATTATCTTGTGTTCATTGACACTTGAGGGGCGGGCTATGCCTTCCTTCTTGGCGTCCAACTCGCCCCATTGGGGCGAATGGTGTTTTTCGATTTCTAGCTATTCTGGATTTCGATTTAAGGCCGATTTAACAGCGATTATTAAGCGACCACGCCGATTACATGCCGATTCTTTAGCGATTATGAGCATGTTGCTAAGAATCGGCATTGGTTTGACGATAAAACGCCTTGTGTTCGATATCCGCTAGATTTGCAATAGTGCTTGGGATGCGGGCAGGATGGGTGAAGTTAGCTAACCGGCAAGCCGGTTAGCTAACTTCACTGTCCCTTATTCGCGCCCGGGGCACTCAACGGGAATCCTGCCCTGCGGGGCTGATCGGCTGCCGCCGGTTGCAGGATGAGGGCTATAGGACTTGTTATTTTTGCTATCTTTGATAGCATTGTTTCCGGGTACACCAAAAGGGCATTGATATGGCAAATGTGCTTATAAGAAATTTGCCCGCCGAGGTGCACCGTGCGTTGAAAGTTCGAGCAGCGCTTAACGATAGGAGCACCGACGCGGAGATACGTGAAATACTAACGGCAGCAGTACAGCCGCTAGAGCTGGAAGAGATTGGCCGGGAAGTTGGCTTGTCCGACAGCGATAAAAAAACAAAGTAGTTTTACGTTTTGTAAGTCCGGGCCTCAGCGCCAGGGGCGATACCGATCAGCTAGTGGCGTAGCTCTTCGATGAAACGTTGCCGAGAACAAGCACAAGCTTGGTCAAGGCAATGCCTTCTTTTCATCGACGGAGTACGACCATGAAGTCCAAAATTTTAGCGGCTAAAAAAACCGCTCTAGCCGTTGCGTTCGCAACCGGTATTACCACTATCACCACCGTCCCAGCTCAGGCAGGAATCCCCGTTATCGACGGTGGCAACCTGGCGCAGAACGTCATGACGGCCATGGAGTCGGTGGCGCAGACGCTTAAGCAGATTGAGCAATATCAGACCCAATTGCAGCAGTACGAAAACATGCTGCAAAACACGATGGCCCCGGCGGCTTATATCTGGGATCAGGCGCAGGCAACGATCAGCAAGCTGGTTGAGGCTCAAAATACGCTGGCGTACTACCAGAACCAGCTCGGCAGCCTGGACAACTATCTGTCCAAGTTCCAGGACGTGGCTTATTACCGAGGCTCGCCGTGCTTCAACGGCACCGGCGGTTGTACAGATACCGAATGGGCCGCAATGGACGAAAACCGCCGCCTGGCCAGCGAAGGTCAGAAGGTTGCCAACGATGCCCTATTCAGGACGCTAAAAAATCAGCAGGAAGCTTTGCGCAATGACGCCCGCAATCTGGAGCGGTTGCAGGGCGCCGCCCAGGGCGCACAAGGCCAGTTACAGGCCATAGGGTACGCCAACCAGCTTGCCAGCCAACAGGCTAACCAACTTTTGCAGATTCGTAGCCTTCTCATGGCTAAGCAAACGGCTGTAGGGGCCAAGATGCAAGCTGACGCGGATCGAAAAGCAATAGAGCAGGCGGCACATGAGCAGCTTTATAAAGGGTTACAGGATCCGGTGAACCGTTCCAAAAGCAAGGAGTACTAACCATGAAAACAATCATGATTACCCTTGCACTGTTGTTTTCAGCCTTGATTACGGGCTGCGGTGAGTCAACAGATCGCGATTTGAACACCAGAACACCGGAAGAGCAGCAGGCCGCAGATGATCTCTATAAGGGCTTGGAAAAGCCTGTTGATCGCTCAAGAAGTAAGGAGTACTGACCATGAAATCTGTACTTGTGCGTTTAGGGTTCGGGTCGGCGTTGGTGCTTCTTTCTCAATCCGCTGCTGCTGCCATCGAAAAGGGTGGTGTTCTGAACGAGGTGTCAGACCGATTCTTAACGGCCAGTTCAACCTGGGCCGGAACAATTACGCAATATGCGTCCTGGCTGTTCTGGACGCTGGTTGTTATCTCGATGGTCTGGACGTTCGGCATGATGGCCTTGCGTAAGGCCGACATTGGCGAGTTCTTTGCGGAGTTTGTCCGCTTCACGATATTCACCGGCTTTTTCTGGTGGCTGCTCATCAACGGCCCCAACTTCGCTATGGATATTGTCAATTCGTTGAGAACGATTGCCGCAGAAGCATCTGGACTGCCGAGAGCATTGAATCCGTCCACGCCCATTGATATTGCCTTCGATATTCTGGCGAAAGCGGCGAAGTCTTACAGCGTTACTAGCCCTATCGACAATCTATCAATTTTCCTGACTACTCTGGCGATCCTGGCGTGTATGGCGGTGGTGGCGGCTAACGTGTTGCTGGCACTCATTACCGCCTGGGTGTTGGCCTATGCAGGGGTTTTTGTCCTTGGCTTCGGCGGAGCGCGTTGGACTTCAGATATCGCCTTGAACTATTTCAGAAGCGTAATGGGCATTGCCCTCAAGCTGATGACTATTACTCTGCTGGTCGGTATCGCTGTGTCCATCATTGATGGTTACCACGCTGATCTAGCCAATAAAGCCTCAATGGACGAGCTGCTGATTATTTTTGTTGTATCGCTTGTCCTAGTGATTCTAGTGAACACTATACCGAACGTTATTGCGGGCTTGATTCCTGGCGGCGGTGCGGCTGCGAGTGCCGGTAGTTCTTTCGGTGCTGGTGCCATTATGGGAGCGGGTATGGCGGCGGCAGGCATGGCTACTGGTGGTGCGGCTCTTGCGGCAAAAGCAACAATGGGGGCCGCTACCGGGGCTATGGGCGGTGCATCGGCGATCCAGGCAGCATTCCAGAAAGCGTCAGCCAGCATCAGCGGCGGTGGGGATATGCCCAGCATGGGGTCGGTCATGGGCGGAAATTCTGGCAGTGGCGGCCGTAGCGGTGAAGCTGGGGCGGCTGGTAGTACGCCGTTTGCGCAGGCCGCTGGTTTTGGTGGCAGCGGTAGCGGCCCACATGGCAGCGGTTTTGCCAGGGCCGCGAAGCTGGCCACGGGCACGGCATCGGAGTTGGCCAAGGGCGTCGGCTCCCAAATGAAACAAGGGTTTCAGGAACGGGTGAACGAAACGGCAGGCGGGAAGATGGCGGCTGCAATCCGGGAAAGCATGGAGCCAAACGAAACGAGCCAGTCCGGCCAGTTCGATGGCAATAGCCTGGGCGGTTCTCAGGGTAACGGCGAAGCATCCCCATTCGTGAGCCGCGACACCGATACCAACCAAGACAGGAGCTAAATCCATGACGACACCATACATGGCCGCATTGGCGGCCCTGGATGAACGCCAAGAGGAAGTGCAGGCGTTTGTTTCACCTTTGGGCGATCAGTCGACGGAGATTGATGCAACAGCAGAGACAGCGGCTTTCGTGGCAAAGGCAAGCCTTGTGCGAGGGATCGAATCCAAGCCGGTTAGCGTCGAGATAAAGGGGGGCAGTAACCAGCGGTCGGCATTCGCCGAGGCGGCGGGCCTATATCTGTAGGCGCACCGGGCGGGCCTGTAACCCGCCCGGCACTTTCAATCAACACCTGTCTGAGAGGTGAATCATGACAACACAACATCTTATCGAACCGGGCCAGGTCGTGCACCAGGCGGCCGCTATCCTTGCTTCCTTGGAGTACATCGACCAAGGCGCAGCGCAGCGGCTGGGGCCGCTGGCCGAGGCCGTGGCGAATGCTTTCATGGTGGTGTACTACCAGGCCGAAACAGGCCGTGCGACGCGAAATGACTTCTGCGAAGCCCTGGAGGCGATTCGCCGATCTTTGCCCCGGGCGTAGCGCGGCGGAACAGGTAAGAATAATAAGAAGATTATTATTCTTACCGTCTTACCCACCCCAGCAGTAACCACGAGGGCGGCCGCATGGCCGCTTTTTGCTATTTGATGCCGTACCTGACTTTTGCCTGGGCCGCAATTTCGCGGGCGTGCTCGATATAGGCCATGTCGCCGGTGGCCCCAGCATGGTCCAGATACGCCTGTATGGCTTCCACGCTTTGCAAGTCCTCGACCAACAATTCTCGGCCAACGGCTGGGGCATCGACCCATTCTCGTTCTTCCGGCGGCAACGGGTATGCCCCGGAGGCTTCGGTTCCTGCCAGCAGTTCGTCCAGCGTGTAGCGCGGTTTGGTCATCGACGGGCCTCATCGAGCCATGTCAACGTTTCAGCATCGTGGGCCGCCACACGAGTCAGCAACTGACGCACGAAGGCCGTCATGCTGATGCCGTGTGCGGCCAGGACGGCAGCCGCTTCTTCCTTCACAGTCACCGGAACGGTTGTCATTTTCAGAAGACGACTGCACCATTCAACTGGGTATGAAGCTTGTTGTGCATATGGCTTTTGACAGCCAGATATCAGAACTCCTCTGCACGAAACTCGTCTATGCTCAATACTCGTGTGCACCAAAGCGAGGTGAGCATGGGGACCGATACCGCACCGATTACCGAGCACGGCGTGGCTACCCTGCCAGAACAGGCATGGGAGCGTGCGCGTCGTCGCGCGGAGATCATTGGGCCGTTGGCGCAGTCGGAGACGGTCGGGCATGAAGCGGCCGACGTGGCAGCCCAAGCATTGGGTCTGTCCCGGCGGCAGGTCTACGTCCTGATCCGCCGCGCCCGGCAAGGTTCGGGACTGGTCACTGACTTTGCGCTTGGGCAGTCGAGCGGAGGCAAAGGTAAAAGCCGCTTGCCGGAGTCGGTCGAACGAATCATCCGCGAGCTAATGCAAAAGCGCTTCCTGACCAAGCAGAAGCGTAGCTTGGCGGCGTTCCACCGCGAAATTGCGCGGGAGTGCAAGCTGCAAAAGCTGCGGGTGCCGACGCGCAACACGGTGGCGTTGCGGATCGCCAGCCTTGATCCACTCAAGACCACTCGCCTTCGAGAAGGTCAGGATGCGTCCCGCGCCCTGCAAGGTGTTGGTGGTGTTCCGCCGCCTGTCTCCGCACCGCTGGAGCAGGTGCAGATCGACCACACAGTCATCGACCTGATCGTGGTGGACGAGCGCGACCGGCAACCGATTGGCCGACCATATCTGACCATCGCCATCGACGTGTTTACCCGCTGCGTTCTCGGCATGGTCGTCACGCTGGAAGCGCCGTCATCCGTTTCGGTTGGTCTGTGCCTCGCGCATGTTGCTTGCGACAAGCGTCCCTGGCTGGAAGGACTGAATGTGGAAATGGACTGGCCGATGAGTGGCAAGCCCAGGCTGCTCTACCTGGACAACGCGGCCGAGTTCAAGAGCGAGGCCCTGCGCCGTGGCTGTGAGCAGCATGGCATCCAGTTGGACTATCGTCCGCCTGGGCAGCCGCACTACGGCGGCATCGTGGAACGGATCATCGGCACGGCGATGCAGATGATCCACGACGAACTGCCGGGGACAACCTTCTCGAATCCCGGCCAGCGCGGGGACTACGATTCTGAAAACAAGGCAGCTCTGACATTGCGCGAGCTGGAGCGCTGGCTCACATTGGCGGTCGGCACCTATCACGGCTCCGTGCACAACGGCCTGCTCCAACCGCCGGCCACGCGTTGGGCTGAGGCCGTGGCGCGTGTCGGTGTACCGGCCGTCGTCACCCGCGCCACGGCTTTTCTGGTCGATTTTCTGCCAATCATCCGCCGCACGCTGACCCGCACCGGCTTCGTCATCGACCACATTCACTACTACGCCGATGCGCTCAAGCCGTGGATAGCTCGGCGCGACCGCTTGTCTACGTTCCTGATCCGGCGCGATCCGCGCGACATCAGCCGTATCTGGGTGCTGGAACCGGAGGGGCAGCATTACTTGGAAATCCCCTACCGTACCTTGTCGCACCCGGCTGTCACCCTCTGGGAACAACGGCAGGCGCTGACGAAATTGCGGCAGCAGGGACGCGAACAGGTGGATGAGTCGGCGCTGTTCCGCATGATCGGACAGATGCGCGAGATCGTGACCACCGCACAGAAGGCCACGCGCAAGGCGCGGCGCGACGCGGATCGACGCCAGCACCTCAAGGCATCTCCTCCGCCGGACAAGCCGATTCCGCCGAAAACGGACGTTGCTGATCCGCAGGCAGACAAGCTGCCACCGGCCAAACCGTTCGACCAGATTGAGGAGTGGTAGCAGTGGACGAATATCCCATCATCGACTTGTCACACCTGCTGCCGGCGGCGCAGGGCTTGGCCCGTCTTCCGGCGGACGAACGCATCCATCGCCTTCGCGCCGACCGCTGGATCGGCTATCCGCGTGCAGTCGAGGCGCTGAACCGGCTGGAAACCTTGTATGCGTGGCCGAACAAGCAGCGCATGCCCAACCTGCTGCTGGTCGGCCCGACCAACAACGGCAAGTCGATGATCGTCGAGAAGTTCCGGCGCACGCATCCGCCCAGTTCCGATGCCGACCAGGAGCACATCCCGGTGCTGGTCGTGCAGATGCCGTCCGAGCCGTCGGTGATCCGCTTCTACGTCGCGCTGCTCGCGGCGATGGGTGCGCCATTGCGGCCGCGCCCACGGCTGCCGGAAATGGAGCAATTGGCGCTGGCCTTGCTGCGCAAGGTCGGTGTGCACATGTTGGTGATCGACGAACTGCACAACGTCCTGGCCGGCAACAGCATCAACCGCCGAGAATTCCTCAATCTGTTGCGTTTCCTCGGCAACGAACTGCGCATCCCGCTGGTCGGCGTCGGCACACGCGATGCCTACTTGGCGATCCGCTCGGACGACCAGTTGGAAAACCGCTTCGAGCCGATGATGCTGCCGGTGTGGGAGGCCAACGACGATTGCTGCTCACTGCTGGCCAGCTTCGCGGCTTCGCTCCCGCTGCGGCGACCCTCGTCGATTGCCACGCTGGACATGGCCCGCTACCTGCTCACACGCAGCGAGGGCACCATCGGCGAACTGGCGCACTTGCTGATGGCGGCGGCCATCGTCGCCGTGGAGAGCGGCGAGGAAGCGATCAACCATCGCACGCTGAGCATGGCCGATTACACCGGTCCCAGCGAGCGGCGACGGCAATTCGAGCGGGAACTGATGTGAAGCCAGCGCCACGCTGGCCACTGCATCCGGCCCCCAGAGAAGGCGAAGCCTTGTCTTCGTGGCTCAACCGCGTGGCCCTTTGCTATCACATGGAGGTGTCCGAGCTGCTGGAGCACGATCTTGGTCACGCTCAGGTTGATGACCTGGATACCGCGCCACCACTGGCGCTGTTGGCGATGCTCTCCCAGCGGAGCGGCATCGAGCCGGACCGGCTGCGTTGCATGAGTTTCGCCGGCTGGGTGCCTTGGCTACTGGACAGCCTTGATGATCAGATTCCAGACGCATTGGAAACCTATGCGTTCCAGCTCTCGGTGCTGCTGCCGAAACTCTGCCGTAGGACGCGATCCATCACGAGCTGGCGTGCCTGGCTGCCCAGCCAGCCGCTACATCGCGCCTGTCCGCTCTGTCTGAATGACCCGGCAAACCAAGCCGTACTGCTTGCATGGAAGCTGCCCCTGATGCTGAGCTGCCCGCTGCATGGCTGCTGCCTGGAATCCTATTGGGGCGTGCCTGGACGGTTTCTCGGCTGGGAGAACGCCGACACTGCGTCGTGCACCGCCAGCGACGCGATTGCAGTCATGGACCGGCGTACCTGGCAGGCACTGACGACCGGCTATGTGGAACTGCCGCGCCGACGCATCCATGCTGGATTGTGGTTTCGACTGCTACGCACGCTGCTCGATGAGCTGAACACCCCGCTTTCGGCGTGTGGAACCTACGCGGGGTATCTCCGCCAAGTCTGGCAAGGCTGCGGGCATCCGCTGCGTGCTGGGCAAAGTCTGTGGCGACCGTATGAAACCCTGAACCCGGCAGTACGGTTGCAGATGCTGGAGGCGGCGGCAACGGCAATCAGCTTGATCGAGGTGAGGGATATAAGCCCGCCAGGCGAGCATGCAAAGCTGTTCTGGTCCGAGCCCCAAACCGGGTTCACCAGTGGTCTGCCGGCGAAAGCGCCGAAGCCCGAACCCGTCAATCACTGGCAACGGGCGGTCCAAGCTATCAGTGAGGCGATCATTGAAGCGCGGCACGACCCCGAGACGGCGCGCTCGCTGTTCGCGTTGGCTTCCTATGGTCGGCGCGATCCCGCTTCCCTGGAACAGTTGCGCGCCACCTTTGCAAAGGAAGGCATCCCCCCGGAATTTCTGTCACATTACAAGCCTGCTGGACCCTTTGCATGTCTTAGACAGAATGACGGGTTAAGTGACAAATTTTGACGGCCAGAATTTTCCGGTTCACACTGTCACATAATCGAACGTATATGTGACAGGTGAAACATGCTGATTGGCTACATGCGGGTATCGAAGGCGGATGGTTCCCAAGCTACCGACTTGCAGCGCGACGCGCTGATTGCTAACGGCGTCGATCCGGCCCATCTCTATGAGGATCAGGCGTCCGGCAAGCGCGAGGACCGACCCGGCCTGGTGTCTTGCCTGAAAGCGCTGCGGCCCGGCGACACGCTGGTGGTGTGGAAACTGGATCGCCTCGGGCGCGACCTGCGCCACCTGATCAACACCGTGCACGACATGACCGGCCGTGGCATCGGTCTGAAAGTGTTGACTGGGCACGGTGCAGCCATTGACACCACGACGGCCGCCGGCAAGTTGGTCTTTGGCATCTTCGCCGCGCTGGCCGAGTTCGAGCGCGAACTGATTGCCGAGCGCACGATTGCAGGATTGGCTTCGGCGAGGGCGCGCGGTAGGAAGGGCCGGCCGGCCCTTCAAGATGACTGCCGCCAAGTTGCGGCTGGCGATGGCCGCTATGGGGCAGCCCGAAACCAAGGTCGGCGATCTATGTCAGGAACTGGGCATCACACGGCAGACCTTGTATCGGCACATTTCGCCGAAGGGCGAGTTGCGCCTTGATGGCGAGAAACTGCTCAGTCAAGTTTGATGGCAGGACAGCGGTTACTGTAGACGAATCGTGACGACTGGTTGAGTCAGTATGTCCTACCTGTTATCACTTGAACGCCAATAACAGAACGCCTCCGGCGACCATCGAAATGCCGGACCACTCCCTCAGTGACGGGCGTTCGCCCAAAAAGGCGAAAGCAAATACCGCCACCAGGACAAGACTGAGTTTATCCACTGGCGCAACCTTGGATGCATCGCCAATCTTGAGTGCGCGGAAGTAGCAGACCCACGATGCCCCTGTTGCCAAGCCGGACAGCCCGAGGAAAAGCCATGTCTTGGGTGATAACTCCAAGGGATTGGCCCATTTTCCCGTGTAGGCAACAAACGCCGACAAGACAATGATGATGATTGCCGTTCGGATCAAGGTGGCCAGATCGGAGTCCACGCCCTGGATGCCCACCTTAGCAAAGATCGCTGTCAGCGCCGCAAACACAGCGGACAGCAGCGCCCAATAGAACCAACCGCTTGAAGTCATTACCCACCCCACAGATCGCCTGTCATGCCGAACTCAATTGGCGTTTTGACATAGAACACGTTGATGTTTTCCTCGCGCAGACGCTGAAACAGTCGCTCCGCGTCCTCCGCACTTAGTGCCATCGTTACTTCGATGGGCTGATCGGCCAACTCGAAGAAGTGGGCGGAATGTAGCTTGTGGCCGTGACCGAAACCTTCGGTCGCCGCAATCAGGGTCGCACCTCCTACGCCTAGCTTGCGCGCCTCTTCGACCAGCCAGTCGCCCAAGGGTAGGTGACCACGTTTGCGGTCTTGCTGGGTGAAGAATGTCAGTTGAAAACCTTGCATGATGTTCTCCTTCGCGTCAAAGCGGTTTCAAGGCGGAAACGGTGGCCAGGCCCAACAAAGTCATGACCAACGAGCCCACCACATGGGCCGAAACAGCCGCGCCCGCCCATAGCATGCGCCCTTGCTGGATCAGGGTGGTGACTTCCGCCGAGAACGTCGAGAAGGTCGTCAGCCCTCCCAGAAAACCAGTGATGACAAGCAATCTCCACTCCGGAGCCAGGCCGGTGTGCTGGCCAAAGTAGGCAAGCGCCACGCCCATCAGATAGCCACCGAGCATGTTGGCCAACCAGGTTCCGGGGGGAATCGTTGGGAACAAGGCGTTGAAGGCTGCGCCCAATCCCCAGCGCAGGATGGCCCCCAACGACGCCCCAAGACAGATGGCCAGCAGGGATCGGATCATTGGATAGCCTCCCTTACCTCATAGCGCCAGTTCACAGTGGAACAGGACGGCTTGAACGTGCCGCAATTCCTCTGCGTGCTCGTGGAGAAACTTCCGCAGTCGTTCTTCCGCATCGATCAGCTCGATGCACAGCGGATGATGGGCAGGGGTGGATTCGATGTGATGGTGGCTGAGCTTCTTTCCTGGCAAGTAGCCCGCATGGACGCTGTGCATCAGCGCTTGGTGGATGCCCGCCCGCCCAGCCGCCTTGAGCAGATGGTGACTCAAGGCTGGAGCTGACAGGTGATGCCAGAACCGGGTGGGTTTGGCCCGAGCCGATTGGGGAAAATACAGTCGCAAAGCGGTCATATTCTGCATGAGAACCTCAGGATTCAGTGGATTCGACGGAATCGGTCTTGGTGCGCTGCAACTGCGCTTGCCGGTAGGCGGGCAACTCCCCCAGCTTGATGCCCTCCGGGGCGTGGCGGTGCTTGGCCTGGCCGACGCGCTGCGAACGATAGATGCTCGTGTGCCCGGAAAAGAGGTAGCTCACCACGCAAGCCACTGCGGCAAAGACCCCGACCTCGGCACCAAACAGCTCCATGGCCATCAAGGTCGATGCAATCGGCGTGTTGGCGGCACCGGCAAACACCGCGACAAAGCCGATGCCCGCCAGCAGGGGAACCGGCACATTCAGCAGCGGTGCGAGGGCGTTTCCGAGGGTTGCGCCGATGTAGAACAGTGGGGTGACTTCCCCCCCTTTGAAACCCGTGCCCAACGATGCAATCGTGAACATCATCTTTCCCGCAAAGTCATAGGGCGCAAGAGGTTGCTGGAAGGCTTCCACGATGGTCGGGATACCCAGGCCGATGTAGCGATCGGCCCCCAAGAACCAAGCCGCCGTCGCCACGACAACGCCACCCAGCATGGGCCTCAGCGGGGCATAGCTCACCCGTTTTTTTATCCATGCGCTGAGCGCATGGGTGGCATCTGCGAACACCTTGCCCGTCAAGCCAAAAATTGCGCCCGCCAGTACCATCACGATCAGCGGCCACGCAGAAATGACCGGGATGGCGGGAATCGCGTAGTGGGTATGGTGAACGCCCCATAGCAGCCCGACCTGATCCGAGACGATGGCGGCCGCCATGCACGGCAGGATCGCGTCGTAGCGCAAGCGGCCGATGGCCAGCACTTCCAGCCCAAAGATCGCGCCTGCCAGTGGGGTTCCGAACACTGAAGCAAACCCTGCGCTGATCCCCGCCATCAGGATGATGCGGCGATCCTCATGCTTGAGCTTGAACAGGTGCGTGAACTGGTCGGCCAAGGCCCCACCCATCTGCACCGCTGTACCCTCACGACCAACAGATGCGCCAAACAGATGCGATACAACCGTGCCTCCTAGCACAAGCGGCGCCATACGCAGCGGGATGACTTTCTTAGGATCGTGAATCTCGTCAATCAGCAGGTTGTTGCCAGCTTCGACATGCTGACCGAATCGCAGGTACAGCCAGCCAACGACAAAGCCCGCGATGGGCAGGAGCCAGATCGACCAACGATGGCTAATCCTTGTGGCAGTGGCCCAATCGAGGGCGAAGAGAAAAAAGGCTGAGGCAGACCCAGCGAGTACGGCGACCGCACTGGCGAGTAAAAGCCACTTTCCCATGTAGGGCAGCAGCTCAATCGGCTCGGGTTGTTTGGAAGGTTTCATTCATGTCCTGATTGCTTGTGTTGTGGGCACAAATCCGGACATGCGGCAGGCTAATTGAGCGTGCGCCTACACCTCCCCTGTCCGGGAATCTGTGTAGGCATCATCAGCCCTAAGGGCAGTTAAAGGAGGAATGCCATCTCCAATTCCTAATTGTAACAGGAATTGGTGTTTTCTGCGTCAGCGTTAACACGCCCCTAGCATGGCGTAGCGTGCTTTATTTTCCGTTTTCTGAGACGGCCCCCAGATGAGCTGTTCGGCCAAGAAAATGACCAACGTCAGAGCTAAAGCACTGGGATGCTCCGGCGCGTTGAGCCAGAGAAATAATGTACGGTTGAGTGATTCCATGAGGTCTCCGTGCCGGATCGCCTCCGAGGGAAACGATCCGGCCATACTGTCGGGAGTCAGTCCCGCTTGTCGTGGTCGTCATCGTGATCCGCCTTGTCCTCGGCAGACGAGATGACCGTGCCCTTGTCGGCATCGACCCGGACATCGAAGACCTTGGCCCCACTGACGACCTCCACGTCATAGACCCAACCTTGCTTCGAGTTCTCGTACTCGGCGCGTGACGCCTTGCCATTGGCGTGCTGCTCGGCGACGGTGACTGCTTGTGTGAGGGGAATCTTGGCCTTGCTGATTGCCAGGGCGTCGTTTTCCATACCGCCATTGGCGGCGTAGGCGACCGCGCCGGTTGCAGCGATGGCGACGGCCAGAAGGGAAAGTTTGGTGTAGCGGTACATGATGCTTCTCCAGAAGAGTGCAGGGATTTGCACAGTGGAGAAGGTACGCAGGCAGACTTAGCTCGCACTGAGCCGGGAAGTTTTCGCTCTCGCCGATGTAGTGTTATCGACTCCTGATAATTGGTGCAGTCGTCTTCTGAAAATGACAATTTTTCGTCGTGAGAATCGCTCGTAAGTGTTAACATATCCGTCAAGTTTTCAATGTCCTGGTTGCGTCCATGAATCAACGTATAGGGTACGCTCGCGTATCGACCGACGATCAGCACCTAGACCTGCAGCGCGACGCGCTTCAGCAGGCCGGATGCGGCGTTATCTACGAAGAAGCGGCTAGCGGCAAGAACACGGCTCGACCAGAACTTGAACAGTGTCGCAAGGCACTTCGGGCAGGGGACACTCTGGTGGTTTGGCGGCTGGATCGTCTCGGGCGCAGCCTATCCGACCTGGTGCAGATAGTGGCGGAACTTGAGAAGCGCGGCGTGTATTTCGAGAGTCTGACCGAGAAGATTGAGACGGGCAGCGCTTCGGGCAAGCTGCAATTTCATGTGTTCGCCGCGCTGGCCGAGTTCGAGCGTGGCTTGATCCGTGAGCGGACGCAAGCTGGGCTGGCAGCAGCCCGCGCCCGTGGTCGGGCCGGTGGCCGCAAGCCAAAGTTAGACGACCAGCAGGTGAAGGAAATTAGGGCACTTTTGCGCGATCCTGACATGCGAGTTGCAGATGTGGCTCGACGTTATGACGTTTCTCGCACCACCATCTATAAGTACGTCGGCATTGTTACGCCGCGCTAATGAGGATTTCAAATAATGACTGAAAAATTGAATGTCACGCGTGGTGTAAACAAAAAGCCGGTGGCCACCGACGCCCTAGAGCAAAGTCTTGAAATATTGCGGGATATACAGGGTGACGTCTTTACAGGTTATCCGTTGATCGCCACGCCAGATGGAAAATACTCGATTGATGCCACCTTAGTGAGCCCTTCGAAGGGCATTGTGTTATTCGATTTAATCGAAGGGGCGGACGTTGGTGAATATGCGGATCGTCAGGACGATTTGGCAAACAAGATTGAAGCCCGATTGAAGCTACATCGAGAGCTGGTCAAAGGACGTCAGTTGCTAGTGCCATTGTCAGTGATTTCATTTGCTCCAGGAGTAAAAAATATAGAGGCTATGGCAGTAGAAAACTATCCTCTAGTTAATGAGGATGGACTTGCCGCTGCTTTGAATGAACTGAATTGGATAGATGGGAATAATGATCTATACAGAATGACGCTATCGGCTATCGAAAGCCTCAGCAGTATTCGCAAAAGCCGCTCTAAACGTGAGGTTCATCGCATAGATTCGCGAGGAGCAAAGCTAAAGCGTCTCGAAGACTCCATTGCAACGCTCGACCATCGGCAGAACAAGGCTGTCATTGAGACAGTAGACGGCGTTCAGCGTATTCGAGGGTTGGCTGGATCTGGAAAAACCATTGTGCTGGCGCTCAAGGCTGCCTATCTGCATACGCAGTACCCAGATTGGCGCATTGCTGTAACTTTCCATACCCGCTCTCTGAAAGGGCAGTTTCGCCGTTTGATTAATAACTTCTGCATAGAACAGAGTGGTGAAGAACCAGACTGGACGAAGATTCGGATCATCAATGCTTGGGGGGCTCCAGGTGGGGATGCTAGGGATGGTATTTACTATGAGTATTGCCGAGCAACGGGAACAGAGTTTTTAGATTTCAGGAACGCATCTGGCAGATTTGGAGGAAATGAGCGAGCTTTTGATGGAGCTTGCCAGGCAGCACTAGAAAATGTCTCTGATGCTGCGCATCTTTACGACGTGATTCTTGCGGATGAAGCGCAAGATTTTGCCCCTAGTTTCTTGAAGCTTTGTTATTCAATGCTGAAGCCGCCAAAGCGATTAGTTTACGCCTACGATGAGCTTCAGAACCTCTCAGGAACTTCCCTTCCTCCTCCAGAAGAAATTTTTGGCAATGATGCGGCTGGACGACCTCTAGTTACGTTTGGTGATGACCGTAGGCGAGATGTGATTCTGCAGAAATGCTACCGAAACTCTCGTCCTGTGTTGGTGTCGGCCCACGGTCTTGGTTTCGGCATTTATCGAGAAGCTCCGCAAGGAGCTCCGACAGGGTTGGTCCAGATGTTCGACTATCCGGCGCTATGGGAAGAGATCGGATACAAGGTTAAGAGTGGGCAATTGGCGAAGGGCCAACATATCGTTCTTGAACGTACAGCGGAAACTAGCCCGAGATTTTTGGAAGAGCATTCAGATATTGACGATCTCGTCCAATTCATCAAGTTTAATGATGAGGCGCAACAGAACGCATGGTTAGTTCAGCAGATCCAGAGCAATTTGACAGTGGACGAACTTCGCCACGACGACATCATTGTTATTCACTCAGATCCTCGAACTGCTCGTGGTAGTACTGGCCCAATCCGTAGGAAGCTCTTCGAAGCGGGAGTTCAGACCCATTTGGCCGGTGTAGATACGGATGCGGACGTATTCTTCCGGACAGATACTCCGTCAGTAACTTTCACTGGAATTTACCGTGCCAAGGGGAATGAGGCTGGCATGGTTTATGTCATCAATGCTCAGGATTGCAATGGTTCCGGTCCAGGTCTTTCTAGTTTGCGAAATCGCCTTTTCACGGCCATCACTCGGAGTAAGGCGTGGGTACGTGTGATAGGTTATGGGCCGCGTATGCAGGAGCTGATTGAGGAGTTTAGTGCTTTGAAACAGCATGGCTTTGTCTTGGATTTTACATATCCAGATGAGGCCCTGTTGAGCAAGTTGCGCATTGTTCACCGTGATTTGTCACCACAAGAGCGGCAACGTCTTGAAAAAAGAAAGAGTCAGCTTGCTGATTTGCTGGGTGATTTGGAGAGTGGCGAGCTGCATCCGGAAGACCTCGATGACATAACTCGCGAGAAGCTAAAAAAACTCCTCGGGGGGGTATGAATTATGGTGCTGACCCCGAATGCTATCAAGAAAGATATTGATGGATTAATTTCTGACTTGATAGAAAAAGGCGTTTGTGATGATTCAAATTTTTCTGCGATTCGACCGCATGGCCGTATGGTTGACGTTACCTTCAGTGGTTCAGAGCATGTCTCTATTGCATTGGGCGACATCGAATACGCCGAGATTTATCGCGAGCTAGCAGATAAGCGTTCATTCAACATGAAGCTGGTCGATGGCGCATTGCTTCAGATAATGTACCGAGTAGAAGGTGCTGTTCTGCTACAGCACAGGCTTGCCTTTTACCCTTCCCCAAGTCTGTTGCCATTTCAAGATGATCCGGATGCTTACATGCGCGACGAACTGTTCATTGAGATTGTTCAACGCAGAATTGTTCCATTTCCGTTACGTTTTGATTTTGATGCGCGAGAAGGTGTTTATGTCGATGCTGTTCATCCTAAAAGCCATCTTACGCTGGGTGATGTAAAAGGTTGCCGTATTCCCGTATCAGCGCCAGTGACACCACGTTGGTTTGTTGAATTTATTTTGCGCAATTTCTACCAAACGGACAGGCATGATTTCATTAGCGACCTGCCAAGACACCAGATAAAATTTCCAGCATCTATCACTCCGAATGAGATGGGACTTATGCACATGGTTATTCCATACTAAACAAAGAGGATAGGGCATGAGAGGATTGAAACTAGACAGTTACGCAGAACCGTTCTTCATCACTCAGGAAATTGAGGCGGAGCTGATCGCGACGGGCTATGAGTTCGAGCCGCCACCCATTGCCTGCACGGGGCGTCTACGCGGTGTGCTGGAGCGTATGAGCGATGCCGAGTTAGCATTGCAGCCGGGCGAGATTGCCGACCAGGAGCGCAAGCACCGGCAGAACAAGCCATTTTCAGCCAGCTAAGCTGAGTATGGTATTTTTCATGGCATCGCTTCGATTTGTATTTTTAAGTGTTTGTAAATAAAGGGTTTTTTATTTTTATTTACAATAGAGTGGGAGTAAGAAACGATAGCTACCTGCGCTGATGAAGCATGGATCTCAAGCACAAAATAGCCTGAAATCTCGTCACAGCAAGCGCTGTTAGCTATAAAAGAAGAAGCCGCCAATCCCTTGGGACTGGCGGCTTCTTGCATTGCAGCAGTTTGATGAGGGCGCTTACTCGCCAGCAGCCCCGTCGCTAGCCGCATCCTCGGCTGCGCTGCGCAGGTCGGCATCAACGGCCAACTTGTCTTCTACGGCGGCGAATTTGCTGTATTTACCCAGGATGCTGACCAACTGGCCGTAGGCGCGGGGGTTGCCGGCCAGGCATTCGCGCTGTTCCAGGAAGTCGGCTTCGCCGGTGAAGTTGCCGATCAAGCCGCCAGCCTCGGTCACCAGCAGGCTGCCAGCGGCGACGTCCCAGATCGACAGGCCGGTTTCAAAAAAGCCGTCGGCAAAGCCTGCGGCCACGTAGGCCAGGTCCAGCGCTGCTGCGCCGGGGCGGCGCACGCCGGCGGTGCGTTGGGTGATTTCGGCAAACATGCGCATATAGGCGCGGAAGTTGTCGCCCGGGCGGAAGGGAAAGCCGGTGGAAATCAGGCAGTCCTTGAGCTGGGTGCGCTTGGAGACGCGGATGCGCCGCTCGTTCAGGAAAGCGCCGCGCCCACGGGTGGCGGTGAACAGGTCGTTGCGGGTGGGGTCGTAGACCACGGCGTGTTCGACCTTGCCTTTAAAGGCCAGGGCGATGCTGACGCAATAGACGGGAAAGCCGTGGATAAAGTTGGTCGTGCCATCCAGCGGGTCGATGATCCAGGTGTAGTCAGAGCTTTTGGCGCCGTGCTCGCTGCCGGATTCTTCGGCCAGGATGCTGTGGCCGGGGTAGGCGGTGAGCAGGGTGGAGATGATGATCTCTTCGGCTGCGCGGTCAACTTCGGTGACAAAGTCATTGACCTGTTTTTGCGCAACGCGCACGGATTCAATATCCAGGGCAGCGCGGTTGATGATGGCGCCGGCGGCGCGGGCGGCCTTGATGGCCACGTTCAGCATGGGGTGCAAAGAAGACGACATAAATGAGGCAAAAAGCAGCCAGCACCGCAGGGGCCAAGGGCTCCGGGCATTCATCAATCGTGCAAATTGACACCGCACTGGCTGCGGATGAAGAACTAAAGTGCTGCCACCTGGCGATGCAGGCGGCGACAATAAGGGCGAAATTTTAACTGCCTGGCCTGGTTTTGTGTGGAGGCCAGGCTTTTTTGCCATGAAAACCCGTTTTGTATTGATTGAAACCAGCCATGCTGGCAACGTGGGCGCTGCGGCCCGGGCCATGAAGACCATGGGCTTTGACGACCTGGTGCTGGTGCGCCCGCGCTGGGCCAATGTGCTGCGCAAGGAAGAAACCATCCAACGCGCCAGCGGCGCTCTGGATGTGCTGGAGCAGGCCCGCATCGTTGACCACCTGGACGATGCCTTGGAGGGCATGAGCCACCTGTGCGCCACCGCCATGACGCCGCGCGACTTTGGCCCGCCCACGCGCAGCCCCCGGGCGCACTTTACGGCGCTGGCCGAGCAGGCGCGGCAGCCACAATCGAGCGACTCTGCCGTCCAGGAGCAAGGCGTGGCCCTGCTATTTGGCTGCGAGCGCTTTGGCATGAGCAACGAGGACGTGTACCGCTGCGACGTGGCGCTGTCTATTCCCAGCAATCCGCAGTTTGGCTCGCTCAACCTGGGGGCGGCGATTCAGCTACTGGCCTATGAATGGCGTCAGGCGCTGGGCGGCTTTGCCGAGCAAGCGCCGGCCCAGGCGCAACCCCCAACCCACTCCCGTGCCGATGCCCAGCAGGTGGGCGGCATGCTGCAACACTGGCAAGCGGCGCTGGAGCACATCGACTTCCTCGACCCTGCCGCCCCGAAAAAGCTGATGCCGCGCCTGAACCAGCTCTTTAACCGGGCGCAACTGACGCAGGAAGAAATCCATATCCTGCGCGGAATTGCCAAGGCCATGCTGCGCAGCACACCGCCAAGCCACTAAACTTTCCGATTCCCTTTCACTTTGTCCCTGCCCGCCTTACCGATGCTCTCCCGCTTGCGTTCCGACATCCAGTGCATTCTTGAGCGTGACCCCGCCGCACGCAGCACCTGGGAAGTCATCACCTGTTACCCCGGCCTGCACGCCATCTGGTGGCACCTGCCGGCGCACTGGTGCTGGAACCACGGCCTGCGCTGGCTGGGGCGCTTTACCTCGCACCTGGGGCGCTGGTTCACCGGCATTGAAATTCACCCCGGCGCGGTGATTGGCGAGCGCGTCTTCATCGACCACGGCATGGGCGTGGTGATTGGGGAGACGGCCATCGTTGGCGACGGCTGCACCATTTACCACGGGGTGACGCTGGGCGGCACCTCTTTGTACAAGGGCACCAAGCGCCACCCAACTCTGGGGCGGGACGTGGTGGTTTCTGCCGGGGCCAAGGTACTTGGCGGTTTTGACGTGGGCGATGGCGCCAAGATTGGCAGCAATGCCGTGGTGCTTAAACCCGTACCAGCCGGTGCCACCGCCGTGGGCATTCCGGCGCGCATCATTGCCGCCAAGGCCGATGAAAGCGCCGATGCCGCCCATCTGCAGCAACACGAAAGCGTGGGCCCGCAAACCCAGGCCAAGGCGGCAGCGGACGCCGCTGCCCAGGTGGCCGCTGCAGCCAATGCCGCCAGCCCCCGCTTCACCGCCTATGGCGTCACGCAAGAGGACGACCCCGTCAGCCAAGCCATGCGCAGCCTGGCCGAAGGCACGGCCACGCATGAGCAGCAACTACAACTGCTGTGGCAAGCGGTGGAAAAGCTCTCCGCCCAGCTCAACACCGATTGCCTGCCGTGCGAGAGCCAGCGCCAAAGCCATTTTGAAAAAGACCGTATTGACCAAATTTTGGGTAAATAGGTGACAGGGCCTGCCAACCACTTGCACTAGGCTTGGCTGGTTTTGCCCTTTCTTTTTGACAATGCAAGGAAATCCGTTATGCACGTCTCTGACGCCCTGCGCCAGCGCCATTCGGTGCGCTCCTTTACCGCGCAAGTGCCCAGCGCTGCCCTGGTGCAGCAACTGCTCGAAGATGCCGCCCTGGCCCCATCGGGCGGCAATATGCAGCCCTGGCGCGTAGCCGCCGTAACCGGCGCGCCGCTGCAAGCCCTGCTGGCCGAGGTCGCCACCACCCCAGCGCAGGAAAACGCAGCGCTGCTGTCCTACCCGCCCGATTTGTGGGAGCCCTACCGCACGCGCCGTTTTACCAATGGTGAAGACCTGTACCGCACGCTGGGCATTCCGCGCGAAGACAAGCCCGCACGGCTGCAGCAACTGGCAAAAAACGCCCAGTTGTTTGGTGCGCCGGTGGGCATTTTTGTCTACACCGATGAACGCATGGGCTACCCCCAGTGGCTGGATGTGGGCGGGTTTTTGCAGTCCTTCATGCTCAGCGCCGCTGCTGTTGGCCTGGCCACCTGCCCCCAGGGGTTTTGGCGGCGCTACAGCCGCTTGGTGCAACAGCACCTGGGCCTGCCCGTGGGCTACCACCTGGCCTGCGGCATAGCCCTGGGCTATGAAGACTCCAGCGCCGCCATCAACACCCTGCGCACGCCGCGCGCGGCCTTTGCCGAATGGGGCAAGCTGCATGGCTGGGACGACTGACCGGGACGACGAACTAGAGCACCTCTAATGCCAGGGCAATCGCATCTAAATTCATAGCAAACAATAATGCTCCGTCACACCCGCGCAGGCGGGTGTCCAGCGACAGCGTTCATTGGGCGCACTGGATTCCCGCCTTCGCGGGAATGACGGGAGGAGAGGGCAGGAATGGTGAAAACTTCTTTGATCTTTAAAGATATTTAGATGCGATTGCCCTACTTCTAGCGCCTATAAGCTCATAAAAAAAGAGCTGCTACCGCTGATACAGCAACGATTTCAAATAGTTTTAACCTTGAAATCGTTGCCACACCTGCGGTAGCAGCTCTCTTTTTAAAGAAATTTAGGCTTCGGTATAGCTGCGGATGATGCGCAGCAGCTCCTCGTCCCCATAAGGTTTGCCCAGGTAGTGGTTGGCCCCCAGCTCCATGGCCAAGTCGCGGTGCTTGGTGGCCATGCGCGAGGTAATCATCACGATAGGCAGGTCTTTCAAGCGCTCAGTCGAGCGGATGTTGCGCACCAGGTCAAACCCGTCCATGCGCGGCATCTCGATGTCCGAGAGCACCACATCGGGCAGCTCGTCCTGCAGTTTTTCCAGCGCTTGCAGGCCGTCGGCAGCGGTACTGACGCGAAAGCCTTCGCGCTGCAGCAGGCGCTGCGTGACGCGGCGCACGGTGATCGAGTCGTCCACCACCATGACCAGCGGCGCCTGCACCACTGGGCGACCGGCTTGCGCATCGTGCGCGGCAGACTGCTGGCGCAGCAGCTTGGCCTGGGCGTCGTCCAAAATGGCGGGCAGGCCCTGGCCCAGGCTGCGAATCTTCTCGCCGTGCACGGCCACCAGCGCCACGGGGTTGTAGATCAATACCACCGCGCCGGACGGCAGCAGCGACATCCCCGCCAAACCGGGCAAACGCGCCAGTTGGGGGCCGAGGTTTTTCACCACCACCTCCTGGCTGCCCAGCACTTCATCGACGTGCAGCGCCACGCGCTGCGAGGCGCTGTTGACGATGACCACAGGCCGGGTCTTGCCACCTGTGCTGTCGATACTGCGCGGCGACTGGCTCCACACGGCCCCTGCCCAGAAAAATGGCACTTCGCTGCCATCGGCCTGCACCAGGTGGCTGTTTTGGTAGGCCGTCTCTAACTCAGACAGCGGCGCACGGCGCACCACTTCGACCAAGCTGGCAGGCACGCCGACGACAAAGTCCCCCGCCCGCAGCATCACCACCTGCGTGAGCGCCGTGGTCAGGGGCAGCACCAGCTCAAAGCTCGAACCCTGGCCGGGGGTGGATTGCGTCTCTATCCGTCCCCCCAAAGCCAGCACTTCAGCGCGTACCACGTCCATGCCCACGCCGCGCCCGGCCAGGTCAGACAGGTGTTCTGCCGTACTAAAGCCGGGCATGAAGATCAGCTGGGCGGCACGGGCGGCGTCTACCACTTCAGCTGGCCCAATCAGGCCGCGCTCAATCGCCTTGGCGCGGATGCGCTCCAGGTTCAGGCCCGCACCGTCGTCACTGACCCGCACGGAAACTTCGTTACCGGCCTGGTGCACGTGAATCTGGATGGAGCCGGCGGCGTCCTTGCCCGCTGCCAAGCGCTGTTCAGGCGATTCAATGCCGTGGCCGACGCAGTTACGCAGCAGGTGCTCGAACGCCGGGGTCATACGATCGAGCACGCCACGGTCCATCTCAATCGTGCCGCCGGTAATGGCCAGTTTGACCTGTTTGCCTGTGTCCTTACCGGTTTGGCGCACCACGGCGTACAGGCGCTCGGCCACCGCGTCGAACTCCACCATGCGCGTGCGCAGCAAGTCGCGCTGCAGCTCGCGGGTCAGGCGTGCCTGCACCACCAGCTCATCTTCCGCGCCGGTGACTTCACGCTGCAAGTTACGCTGCACGGTGGCCACGTCGTTGACCGATTCGGCCAGCATGCGGGTCAACTCCTGCACGCGGGTGAAGCGGTCAAACTCCAGCGGGTCAAAGTCAGCGCCGCTGTCTTTGGCCAGTTGCTGGCGCGACTGCATTTGCGACTCGGCCTGCACTTCCATATCGCGCAACTGGTGGCGCAGGCGCTCCAGGTTGCTGGTCAGCTCGCCCAAGAAGTTCTTCAATTGACCGACCCGCGCATCCAAGCGCGAGCGGGTAATCATCACCTCCCCAGCGTCGTTGACCAGGCGGTCAAGCAACTGCGAGCGCACCCGCACCACGGCCTGGGCGCTGCGCCCAACCAGGGCTGCGGGGGCTTTGGGTAACACCACCGGCGCAGCAACGGGCGCAACCGGTGCCACCGAAGCGGACGCGGCAGACGTATCGGCCCCTGCAGGAGTGGCTGGGGCAGCAGCAGCCAGCTCTTCTTCCTGGGCGCTTACGGCACGCAGCAGTTGGAAGGCCGCCTCCATGGCGTCCACCTTGACGAACAACGGCTCAATCTCTGCCGTGGTGACGCTTTCGGGGTCGAGCTGCTCGAGGGTCGATTCCAGGCGGTGCGCCATCTCTCCTAAACGCATAGCGCCAGCCAAGCGGGCGCTGCCTTTCAAGGTGTGCAACACCCGCAGCAAGGTGGCGCGAGGCTGGTTGCGCTGGGGGTGGCCGCTCCACTCCCGCAGGGCCGCACTCAAGGCAGGCAGCAGGTCTTGGGCTTCTTCCTCGAAGATGGGGAACAGGTCGGGGTCAACCATGTCCAGGGCGTCGATGTCGTCGTCCTCATCATCCTCAATGGCCATAGCGCGGGCCATGGCAGCGTCCAGCGCCTGCTGGGCCTGCAAGGCCTGCGCCAATTGTTGGGCGTGGGCGTCTGGAGCAGTTACATCCTCTGGCTCTGGCTCTGGCTCTGGCTCTGGCTCTGGCTCTGGCTCTGGCTCTGGCTCTGGCTCTGGCTCTGGCTCTGGCTCTGGCTCTGGCTCTGGCTCTGGCTCTGGCTCTGGCTCTGGCTCTGGCTCTGGCTCTGGCCTCAGGGGCAATTCCAACACGGCCTGCTCGGCAGCTTCTTCTGCCAGGGGCTGCGCCGGAGTTTCTTCCAGCACGGGCAGCTCCAACAGGCAAGCCAGGTTCTGGGCAATCTGGGGCTGCGGCTGGGGCAAAAAGCCTGCGGCGAACTGGTGCAACAAACGGCGAATTTCTTCGGCAGCCGCAGCCAGCACCGGCACCTGGGACTGCGTTCCGTCCGGCAGGGGCTGCAAGTGCACCAGCACATGCTCCAGCAGCCGCGCCAGCGCGGACAAATCCTGGAAGCCCACGGTCGCCGAACTACCTGCCAGCGAATGCGCCCAGGCAAAAGCACCTTCGGGCTGGGGCTCTTCAGGGTGTTGCTGCCAATGTGCCAAGCTGTCGCAGAGTTTTTGCGACCACTCCTCGGCCTCGGCCAGATAGACGTTGTACAGCGGCAGGGAAATGGACAAATCGCCAATACGCTTGATAGCGCCTTCCGCCTCTTGCGCGTCCGTTTGTGCTGGCACACCGTCCTGCGGCGCAGGCTCGCTTGCTTGTTCTGGCTGGGGTAGCGCTGCCTCGTCTTCCAGCAACAGCGGCGTGACCTCAGCGTCCAAAGTCGGCAGCTCGGCGGCAGCTTGCACTGGCTCGGCAGTTGTTTCTTGCGTTGCTTCCGGGGCGGCAGGGGCTTGGCCCAGGGCGTCAAAGTCGAACTCCAGGCTCAAATCCAGCAGCGGGGGCTCGGCTTTAGCGGGTATATCGACGGGTACATCGGGGGCGGGTGCATCGGGCGTGGACAGCTCCAAGGCCGGGGCCGCCAGCTCTGGCATATCCTCTGGCATATCCAGCACCGGCATATCCAAGGGCTGCGCCTCGGATACCGGCTGTTGGGGCTCTTGGGGGTCTTCAACCTCCTTGACCGCCGCAGCTTGCTCGGGCTGCGCCATGCTTGGCTCTTCGACCTCGGTCTCCAGGCTCAAGGCATCTACCTGGGCCTGCTGCGCCGGGGCCACCGCAGGCTGCACGGCAGCCGGGGCGGCCTGGCCGCTGGCGGCAGCGCTATCCAAATCGACCAACTGGCCTTGCAAGCGCATGGCATCGGCACTGGCGCGAAACGCCGTGGCTTGCCACTGGCTATCGTTGCCGGCGCGGATAGCGTCCACCCATTGGGCAAAGGCTTGCATGGCCTGCCCAGCCAGGGTTTGCATGGGCTCGGGCATGGGTTTTTGCTCGGCCAGCCAAGCGTTGAGCATTTGCTCCATGGCCCAGGCGGCTTCGCCAAACTCATCGAGCTGCACCATGCGCGAACTGCCCTTGAGCGTATGGAAAGCACGGCGCAGTACGGTTTGTTCGCTCAGGTCGGCACTGTCGTGGGCCAAGGCTTGTAGGGCCGCCTGGCCATTGGTAATCACTTCCGAGGCTTCTTCCAGGAAGATGTCGCGCAACTCGGCATCCGAGTTGTCATCGTCCTGCGCCAAGCTGGGGGCGACGACGGGCGCTGGCGCTGCAGCCGGAGGAGCCTCTGGCGCAGCGGCAGCAACCGTAGCGGCAGATGCCGCAGATGCCGCCGCTTGCGGCTCTGCCGCAGCGGCGGGCGCTTCCTGCACAGCAGGGGGGCGCACCGGCGCCTGCGCACCTGGCATGAGGGTGGAGACTGCTTCGCCGCTGCGCAGGGGCACGACAGCCGGGGCCGTTTCTTCATCAACATGGCGTTGACGGGCGCGGCCCATGGTCAATTTGAGCTCGCCTGCGGCCTCGTCGTAGCTGTAGAGCTTGCGGGCCATGCTCGGCTGGTAGCTGAGCATGTCGATTAAGAAGCCCAGCACCCCCAGGCTATTGCCCAGTTTGTCAAACACGCTTTGCCGCTCGTCCTGCGCCACGGCGCCTGCTTGCAGGCCCTCAACGTAGCGGCGCATTTGCGTCATGGCTTGCGCGGCGGGGTCCAGCCCCAAGACGGAGAGCACGCCACGCATCTGCCCCAGCAGGCCGGCAACGGGTTGCAGGGGCTCGACATCATCGGGCGCGCGGAAATACTGGTCGAGGTGCTTTTCTGCCTCGCTCAAGGTCTGGCGCAGTTCGCCGACCACGCTGCCCATGGTTTGCTGGTCGCTGACTTGGCGGTACAGCTGCTCAATCCACGGCTCCAGCGGGGCGGGGGTGCCGCCTTCAAACACTTGGGCCAGGCGCTGGGCCAGCACCTGGGTGTGCGCGGCCATTTCGCCTTCGCTCATATCTAAAGAGACAAAGGCTGCCTGCAAATACAGCACGGCCGTGCGCCACTTCCATCGCCACTTCGGCACTGGGGGGCTGGCCGGTTTGTTCCAGGCGCTTGGCAATGTGTCCCAGTGCCTGGGCCAGTGGCTGGCTGCCGGGGTGCAATTGCACCAAGGATTCGGCCACCAAAGAGAATTGATCGGCTACGGGCTTGGCTTTTTGCTTGTCCCCGCCTACCAGCGACGACCACAGCTCTGCCGCCGCTGCCAAGCGTTTACGCGCCTGCGCCAGCAAGGTGGGGTCAAAGCGGCCAAAGTAGGCTTTTTCATAGTTTGCATGCGGGTGGCGCTGCAGGCCAAACCCGGCACGTACGGCTGCCAGCACCGGGGCTTGCCCGGCAGGCGGATCGCCCGCCTGGGTGCAAAAGAACAGCATGTCCTGCAGCAAACGCTCGGTCTGGGCGTCTTGCCCCTTGGACAAGCTGGCATACACCATCAACACGCGCGAAGCGACACGCTTGGTATAGACGTCTGCAGGCAGCAGGCCATGGGCCATGGCATCAAAAAATCCTGCCGTGACCTGCCAAAAAATGCGCCAGGCACTGGTGCTTTGCCCCTGTGCTAAACCTTGGGCCAAGGTACACAGTCTGCGCTGCGGCAGCGGGGTCGGCGGTTTTCACGACACGCAGCACCGCTGTATCGAGGACGCTGCGTGCCTGGCTGCCGTAGGCAAGCGGCGCCACCTGCCCAGGCAAGCTGCATTCGCGCATGCGCCGCTCTACCGGCCACAAATCAGCGGGGTGGATTTTGTTTTCCTGCCCATACAGGGCCTGTACATCGCGGTACTGGGGAAACAAGGCCACCGGCAACACCGATTTACCGGCCAGCACCACGTCCAAATATTCCAGCAGGGCAAAGCTGGTTTTCTCCAGCGTCTGCACTGCGGCGTGGGTGCAGTCCAGCGGTTTTTGCACATAGTGCTGTACGGCCGCTTCCATGGCTTGCAACAGCAGGCCTACTTGCGGCTGCCCGACCATATCCAAGGCACCTGCAGATTGGTGCAGCTGCTGCTTGGCCATGCGCAGGGCGCTGGTATCCAAGGCGGCCAGGTCGGATTCGCGAGCGTCTTGTGCCTCCAGCACAAAGCGGCGCATGGCACGCACCGCCCCTTCCAGAGATTTGCGCAGCTCCTCTTGGACCCAGGCCAGGGGGCCCAGGTCATGCTCGCTGGTTCCCCCGGGAGCGGCCTGCGTCGAAGTTTCTTGATGCAATGACATGCTTCATCCTTGGCAGGCCTGCCTAACAAGGGTTAGGCAAGCCTGCGGTTGTTATGCAATTCTGAAACGCGCCACCGATTGGCGCAGCTCCTGCGCCATGCGAGCGAGTTCGCGCACCTGCTGGGCCGTACTGCGCGTGCCCTCTCCGGTTTGCTCGGTCACCACAAAAATGTGCTGGATGTTGTCCGCCACCTCGTTGGCCAGGCCTGCTTCACTTTGGGTGGTTTTGGAAATTTCCACAATCAGCTCAGCCAGTTTGCGCGACACGCCATGAATCTCCGCCAGCGCAGCACCAGCCGAGTCAGACAGGCGCGCGCCTTCGACCACACCCAAGGTCGCGCGCTCCATGGCGGCTACGGTGTCTTGCGTGTCGGTCTGAATGGTCTTCACCAGCGTGGCAATCTGGCGCGTGGCGTCCGCAGAGCGCTCAGCCAGACGCTGCACCTCTTCGGCCACCACCGAGAAGCCTCGGCCCGCTTCACCCGCCGATGCGGCCTGGATGGCAGCGTTCAGGGCCAGCACGTTGGTCTGTTCGGTAATGTCGGAAATCAGCTCGGTAATTTCACCAATCTCTTGGGACGATTCACCCAGACGCTTGATCCGCTTGGACGTCTCCTGCATCTGGTCACGAATGGCATTCATACCGCCGATGGTGTCCTGCACGGCCTGCTGGCCTTGCTCGGTCGCTTGCAGCGACTGGTTGGCCACCTCGGCCGATGACTGGGCCTGCTCGGACACTTTGGTAATGCGCTGGGCCATATCCAAAATCGCCTGACCCGTGCCGCGAATTTCCCGCAGCTGCTCTGTTGACGTGGCCAGCAGCTGGGCCGACGTGGTGTCCACCTGGGTGGTGGTGTCCACCACCTGGGACGCTGTTTTTTCTGCACGTTACCCACCAGCAAACGCAGCTCTTCCACCGTGTAGTTCACCGAGTCGGCAATCGCACCGGTAATGTCTTCCGTCACCGTGGCTTCCTGGGTCAAGTCCCCGTCGGCCAGGTTTTGCAGTTCGTTCATCAACCGCAAAATAGCGGCCTGGTTGGCGTCGTTAATGCGCTTGGCTTCCTGCTCTTGCAAACGTGCTTCGCGCTGCTGCTGCTCGGCTTGTTGCTGACGTTGGCGGCTGTCCAGCAGCGCCACCCGGGCAATACCCACACCGCACAACAGCACCACCAGGGCCAGACCCACCAAAATTGCCAATTGACCGGCGCCGATACCGGCGTCTGCCGACAGCTGCTGCTGCAATGCTTCCAGCTGGGTACGCAGGGGTTCACTGTCGCTAATCACCACACCTTGCGCTTCTCGGGCCGAGACCAAGCCTTGCAGGTTACTCAAAATGGTTTCGGCATCGCTGCGGGTAGCTTCATATTGGGCCAGCAGCGTGGTTAATTGCTCGCGTGCCTGGTCGTTATCCGTGCCTTTCAAATCCAGCTCTTCACTGCCGGTGAGCAAGCCTTTGACAATTTCCTGGAAAGTGTTCAAGTCTTTGCCCAACAGGAACACCGCCTCCGGATTCACCCCTTCCAGAGATTGGAATTCGTTGGCCGATTTACCAATCCGCTGCGTCAGCATGGCCATTTGCGCAATGGCTTCCACCTCAGGTCGGCTGACGTCGGTTTGCAGCAGCAAGGAGCCTGCCGTTTCCGACAAATCCAGCAAAGCTGCCGATTGCTGGTTCACATCGCGCAAAGCGGCAGCCACCCGAATCAGCACGTCTTCCTGGGCCAATACCGCTCTGGCATTTTTCTCGGAGCGCTCGGCCTGTTTAAGCATCTCCTGCGCCTGGCCCTGGTATTCGGATTTCACGGCCACCAAATCCAGTTTGTCATTGCCCTGTGCCAAACCCCGGGCGTTATCGGCAAACAACTCGGTACTGGTTTTCAATTCCAGAAACGCGTGGGGTACACCCAGCAGGGCCTGCGTGCCCGATTTGGCCATGCGCTGTGCCTGCATCAAGGCCTGGCCGGTAGCCTGCACCTGCTTGGCGGCGCGGTCTGACTGCTGAATGCCACGCCCCAGCAAAGCCCCCAGGGCAATACCGCTGATGGCCAACAGCACCAGCAGTTTACGCTGATGCTCCCCGGCCGAGGCCTTGCCCAGCAAGGGCAGGGAGATATGTTCTTGCTCGGACAAAGAGGCCGTGCTATCGGGAAACACCGAGCTTTGTACACTCTGCAAAGTCTGCTGCAACAAGGCTTCGTTACTACCTGCCGCATGGGCACTGTCTGAAGCAGAACGACGGCCAAGTAACGAGCCAAACCGCTGAAGAAAAGACATTGGAACCTCTTTGTAATTGATCTCGATTACTGAGAAACACGCAAGAACTCTGGCAATTGCACCAGGGTTTGCAAATTCAGCTCTACCCACACCTGCCCTTGGGTATCTTGGTAACGCTGCCAGCCATCGGCTGGGGCGCTGCCATCCTGGGGGGCGTACTGCAGGCTGTCGGCGTTGCGCAGCCCCAGGAGGCGGTCAACCACCAAGGCAGCATTCACCTGCAATGCTGGATTAATAACCAGCAAACTGCTCTCACCCAGCGATTGCTGGGTACGCTCGACGGGCTGACCTAAAAGCAAGGGCAAGTCGATCACGCCCAGCAAATTGCCCCGGATATTGGCCACACCCAGAAACCATGCCTGCGCGTAAGGCACGGTTTGCACCGCTTGCCAGGGGTAAATCTCCCCCGCCTGGGTCAGCGGCAGCAAGTAATGCTGCCCACCCGCTTGCACCGCCAGCCACTGGGCGGACTGGGTGTTATCGGTGCGGGCAGCCAGCAGGCGCTGGGCCAAGCGCGTTTGCAGCTCTTGGAGCGACTGTTTTTTTTCCCCACGCCCCATCGTCAATCCAGTGCCGCAATTTTGGCAAACAGCTCTGCGGGATTGACCGGCTTGGTCACGTAATCACGTGCGCCCTGGCGCAAGCCCCACACCTTGTCGGTTTCTTGGTTCTTGCTGGTACACATAATGATTGGAATATCGGCATATTCCGGTGTGCGGGCAATCGAGCGGGTGAGTTGAAAACCATTTTGCCCGGGCATAACCACGTCCATGAGAATCAAGTCCGGCTTTCCTACTGCTAAGGCCTGCATGGCTTGTTCTGCATTTTCTGCCGTGCGCACATTTAAACCACGTTTTTGCAGTAAATCGGAAAGAAACATCAATTCCGTTTTGGAATCATCGACAACGAGAACATTTTGGATTGGCATAACAATATCCTAGAAATAAAAACAATCAACCCAACTTGCCGAGTTTTTGCACGGTTTGGAGAAGTTGATCTTTTGTAAATGGCTTGGTCAAATATTCTTCACACCCCACCATTCGGCCTCGGGCCTTATCGAATACACCATCCTTTGAGGAAAGCATCACGATGGGGGTATCGGAAAACCGGGTATTGCGCTTAATGATGGCGCTGGTTTGATAACCATCGAGGCGCGGCATTAAAATATCGCAAAAAATCAGCTGTGGCTGAAAATCATTGACCTTGGCCAAGGCATCAAAACCATCTTCGGCCAATAACACTTCATGTCCGCCTTGCTTGAGAAAAATCTCTGCACTGCGCCGAATGGTATTGCTGTCATCAATGACCAGCACTTTGAACGATGCGCTACTCAAGTCAAATGCCCCTTGGTGGTTGTAACTTTATGAATCTTCTGCCACATACCTCTTGCTTTTGAGCAGCAGCGCACAAATCGTGCGCATCTTCTCAAGGCAAAGGGAGGCCAGATTGCTGGTATCCGGCGCAGCTTAAAACGGCTTCACATAGAATGCAAACATTCTATATAGACTTTTTCCCCAATCTGTCCACCTCGGGCCCGTTGGTGTTGGTTATGGCTGATCTTGCTTACTCAGTGCCTAGCACTGCTCCCTCTTCCTCCGATACGGCCCCCGACAGCGCCCTATGTATTATGAGTTTCAACGCCTTAGACGCCGTAGGCGGCCTGGGGCTGACGGCCGATGCCATCACCATTGCCAGCGTGGGAGCCCACCCGGTGACTGTGGCGTGCTGCATACAGGTCAGTGATACCAATCGTATTTTTAGCCACACAGCGCTGGACGATGAACTGGTAGCCGACCAGGCCCGCACGGTGCTGGAAGATATGCCGGTGCAGGCTTTTAAGGTGGGTTTTGTCGGTTCGACCGCCAATATCAGCACGATTGCCAGCATTTGTAGTGATTACCCTGAGATTCCCGTCATCAGCTATATGCCTGACCTGTCCTGGTGGCAAGAAGGCGATGCGCTAGAGGAATACCTGGACGCTTTTGAAGAGCTGCTACTGCCGCAAACCACGATTTTGGTGGGCAACCACGGCACGCTGGCGCGCTGGCTGCTGCCGCAGTGGGAGCACAGCCGCGCCCCAACGCCGCGCGATATTGCCCAAGCGGCCCAGGCGCAGGATGTACCCTTTGTGCTGGTCACAGGCATTGCCCAGCACGGCGATTTTTTCGACAACGTGCTGGCCAATGCCGAAACGGTGATTGGCAGCAGCAAGTTCGAGTTCTTTGATGCCAAGTTCCTGGGCGCTGGGGAGACCGCCTCTGCCGCCCTGGCCGCCCTGCTGGCAGCGGGCAACGACCTGGGCGCTGCCGCCCAGGAGGCGCTGGAATACATGGACCACTGCCTGGGCAACGCCTTTCACCCCGGCATGGGGCGCTTGATTCCCGACCGTATGTTCTGGGCCCAGCCCGAGGACAAAGAAGACAAAGACGACGCACCAGAGCAACAGGCCGATGCCTCGGTGCAAACCCCGGACAATAACGCCCTACCGGCGGCCAATGCTGGTGCGCCGGATTCCCTTGATGATGTCCAGCCCCCAGCGGGCTTTACCCTTTCTCGCAATGACACAGAACACTGACCTGAACCACAGCCTTTTGCAACGCGCCCAACACGTCATCCCTGGTGGGGTGAATTCCCCCGTGCGGGCCTTTAACGCCGTGGGCGGCGTGCCGCGCTTTGTCGAGCGGGCCCAGGGCGCGTATTTTTGGGACAAAAATGGCCAGCGCTTTACCGACTACATCGGCAGTTGGGGGCCGATGATTCTGGGCCACGGCCACCCCGAAGTGGTCGCCGCCGTACACGCTGCCGTCGACCAAGGCTTTAGCTTTGGCGCCCCGACCGAGCGCGAAGTGGTGCTGGCCGAAAAAATCATCGCCCTCATGCCCAGCATGGAGATGGTGCGCATGGTCAGCTCCGGCACCGAAGCGGGCATGAGCGCCCTGCGCCTGGCGCGCGGCTTTACCGGGCGCAACAAAATCATCAAATTCAACGGCTGCTACCACGGCCACGCCGATGCGCTGCTGGTCAAGGCCGGTTCGGGCCTGGCCACCTTTGGCAGCTCTTCATCGGCCGGTGTGCCCGCCGATGTGGTCAAAGACACCATCGTGCTGGAATACAACGACGTGGCCCAGCTTGAAGAAGCCTTTGCCCGCATGGGCAGCGAAATTGCCTGCGTCATCATGGAGCCGATTGCCGGCAACATGAACTTTGTACGCGCCAGCGTGGAATTTACCCGCCGCATCCGCGAGCTGACCCAGCAGCACGGCGCCTTGATGATTTACGACGAAGTGATGACCGGCTTTCGCGTGGCCCTGGGCGGCACGCAAAGCCTGTACGCGCAAAAAATCCCGGGTTTTGCACCGGACTTGACCGTGCTGGGCAAGGTGATTGGCGGCGGCATGCCCATGGCAGCTTTTGGCGGGCGGCGCGACATCATGGAAAAGCTCTCCCCCACCGGCGGGGTGTACCAGGCGGGCACGCTCTCGGGCAACCCCATTGCCACGGCCTGCGGCCTGAAAACGCTGGAACTCATCAGCGCCCCCGGCTTTCACGCCGATTTGCACCTGAAAACCGGCCAGCTCATGCAGGGGCTGAAAGCCGAGGCCGACGCGGCGGGCATTCCTTTCAGCGTCGATTGGCAAGGCGGCCTGTTTGGCTTCTTCTTCCTACCCGAGCTGCCCACCAACTACCCCCAGGTAATGACCACCGACCTGGCCCGCTTTAACAAGTTCTACCACGGCATGTTGCAGCAGGGCGAATACTTCGCCCCCGCCCTGTACGAAGCTGGCTTCATGAGCGCCGCGCACAGCCAGGAAGACATTGACCGTACCCTGGAAGCGGCCCGCGCGGTATTTAAAACGCTGTAATCCGGGCGTTCCGCCCAGGCGCTCTCTACGGCCCTTGCCGCAACCCTGCTGCCCCCGCAGCAGGGTTTTTTCATTATTTTTATAGCTTCTACCGTTTGCAGAGCAAGGTTTTCAGGCATAAAAATATTTGAAACCTAGATTACATCAGCGGTAACAGCTCTTTATTTGATAGAAAGACCCCATAACGTCTGCTAGGCGACAGCCTGGCGGCACATTTCCCGGCACAGTAGAGCGTTTAACGTTTTACTGGCCCAGGAGAGAGACGACCCATGACCACCCGCGACATCTTCATCGTCGGCACCGCCCGCACCGCTATCGGCACCTATGGCGGCAGCTTGAAGGACGTGCCCAACACCCAACTGGCCACCACCGTGGTGAAGGCCGCCATCACCCGCGCTGGCGTGGCCCCGGATGCCGTCGGCCACGTCGTCATGGGCAACGTGATTCCGACCGACACCAAGGACGCCTACCTGGCCCGCGTAGCCGCCATCGACGCAGGCTGCCCGATTGAAACCCCCGCCTTCAACGTCAACCGCCTGTGCGGCTCGGGCCTGCAGGCCATCGTCAGCGCCGCCCAAGCCATTACCCTGGGCGATTGCGACGTAGCCGTGGGCGGTGGCTCCGAATCCATGAGCCGGGGCCCCTACTTCGACCAGGCTGCCCGCTGGGGCGCCCGCATGGGCGATGCCAAGAGCATTGACTACATGCTGGGCATCCTGCACGACCCCTGGCAAAAGCTGCACATGGGCATCACCGCCGAAAACGTGGCCGAGCGCTACGGCATCAGCCGCCAAATGCAGGACGAGCTGGCCGTGGTCAGCCAGCAACGCGCCGCCGCCGCCATTGCTGCCGGTTACTTCAAAGAGCAAATCACCCCCGTGGAAATTGCCACGCGCAAAGGCGTGGTGCTGTTCCAGGAAGACGAGCACGTGCGCGCCAGCACCACGCTGGAAACCTTGGCCGGCATGAAGCCCGCGTTCAAGAAGGAAGGCGGCACCGTCACCGCCGGCAATGCCTCCGGCATCAACGACGGCGCAGGTGCCGTGGTGCTGGCTGCGGGCGAGCGTGTCGCGGCCCTGAACCTCCAACCCCTGGCCCGCTTGGTCGGCTACGCCCATGCCGGGGTGGAGCCTGCATATATGGGCATCGGCCCCGTACCCGCCACGCGCAAGGTGCTGGAGCGCACCGGCCTGAAGCTGGCCGACATCGACGTCATCGAAGCCAACGAAGCCTTCGCCGCCCAAGCCTGCGCCGTGGCGCAAGAGCTGGGCTTTGACCCCGCCAAGGTCAACCCCAACGGCTCGGGCATCTCGCTAGGCCACCCCGTGGGGGCCACTGGCGCCATCATCACCACCAAGGCGATTGCCGAGCTGCACCGCACCGGTGGCCGCTACGCGCTGGTGACCATGTGCATTGGCGGCGGCCAAGGCATTGCCGCGATTTTTGAGCGGGTGTAAGCCTCAACCACTTACCGATACTTCGGACATTTCGGGTTCTTTAGATTTTTCTTCCGCCCATGCAAAAGGCCCGGTAGTTTTCGCTACCGGGCCTTTTTTTAGTCATTGCTCAACATGGCAATCGTGCAGATCAATGGCGGAAATGGCGCACCCCGGTGAACACCATGGCTACGCCATGTTCATTGGCAGCGTCGATCACTTCCTGGTCGCGCATGGAGCCACCCGGCTGGGCCACGCAGGTGGCACCTGCAGCAACCACCACGTCCAAACCGTCGCGGAAGGGGAAGAAGGCATCGCTGGCTACCACGGTGTTTTGCAGCGAGAGCTGGGCCGCTTCGGCCTTGATGCTGGCGATGCGAGCCGAGTCCAGGCGGCTCATCTGGCCTGCGCCTACGCCCATGGTCATGCCGTTTTTGCAGAAGACGATGGCGTTGCTCTTGACGTATTTGGCCACTTTCCAGGCAAACAGCAGGTCTTGCAGTTCGGCGGGGGTGGGTTGCTTGACGGTGACGACCTTCAAATCGGCCAGGGCCAGTTCATGGTTGTCGGCGCTTTGCACCAACAGGCCCGAGCCGACACGCTTGGTCTCCAGGCTGTTGCGGGCCTGGGCGTAGTTGTCGGGCAGGGCAATTTGCATCAGACGCACGTTGACCTTGGGCTTGAACACTTCCAGCGCTTCGGCAGTAAAGCCGGGGGCCATGAGCACTTCGACAAACTGCTTGACCACGGCTTCGGCAGCAGCCTTATCAACCACGCGGTTGAAGGCGATGATGCCGCCAAAGGCGCTGGTGGGGTCGGTCTGGAAGGCTTTGGCATAGGCTTCGTGCGCGTCTTTGCCCACGGCGACACCGCAGGGGTTGGCGTGCTTGACGATGACGCAGGCGGGCTGCTCAAAGCTTTTCACACATTCCCAGGCGGCATCGGCATCGGCAATGTTGTTGTAGGACAGTTCCTTGCCCTGCAGTTGCACGCCGGTGGCCAGGCTGCCGGTGGCGGGGGCCAGGTCGCTGTACCAGGCGGCTTGCTGGTGGCTGTTTTCGCCGTAGCGCAGGTCTTGCACCTTGGTGTATTGGGCGTTGAACTGGGCGGGGAACTGGCTGCGCTCGGGCACGTAGTCTTCGGCCAGTTTTTCGGCTTCAAGCTGCACGCTGGAGAGGTAGTCGCTGATCGCGCCGTCGTATTGGCTCACGCGGTTAAAGGCGGCAACCGAGAGGCTAAAGCGCAGTTGGTCGCTTAACTTGCCATCGGCTTGCAGCTCGGCCAGCACGGCGGCGTATTGGTCGGCGGCGGTGACTACGCCCACGTCCTGCCAGTTCTTGGCGGCAGAGCGCACCATGGCTGGGCCACCGATGTCGATGTTTTCAATCGCATCGGCCAGGGTGCAGCCGGGCTTGGCGACGGTGGCTTCAAAGGGGTAGAGGTTCACCACCAGCAGGTCGATGGTGTCAATGCCGTGCTCTTGCAGCGCGGCCATGTGTGCGGGCAGGTCGCGGCGGGCGAGCAGGGCGCCGTGTACCTTGGGGTGCAGGGTTTTGACGCGGCCATCGAGCATTTCGGGAAATTGCGTGACTTCGGCCACCTCGGTCACGGGCAGGCCCGCATCGGCCAGCAGCTTGGCGGTGCCGCCGGTGGACAGCAGCCCCACACCCAGGGCGTGCAGGGCTTGGGCAAATTCAACAATGCCAGTTTTATCAGAGACGGACAGCAGGGCTTTCATAGCGTGGTTTCTCTTTAACAAGGGATAAAAATAAATGGTCAAATCAGGCTCTAACCCTTACTGGGTAAGCGCTAGCAGCTATTCAATTAGATAAGTTCGTGCTCCAGCAGCTTTTTCCGCAGGGTGTTGCGGTTCAGCCCCAGCCACTGCGCGGCGCGCGATTGGTTGTGGTCGGCCTGGGCCATGACTTCTTCCAGCAGGGGGCGCTCCACCAGGCGCAGCACCATGTCGTACATATTGGCTGGGGGCTCGCCCCCCAGGTCGTCAAAGTAGGCTTGCAGGCTGGCGCGCACGCAGGCTTGCAAATCGGTATTACTGGTGTTGCTGGTGTTGCCGTTGGCGGGGTTGGCTGCAGAGCTAACCGCAGGGGTAGTTGCTGAGGTAAAGGGGTAAGCGTTGGGGTGGGCCATGGTCATGCCAGCACCTCGGTTGTTGTGTCCACAAAATTCTCCATCGGGTGTGCGCTGGGGGGCAGGCGTTCCATCTGCTGGCCCAGGCGCATAAAGTAGTCATCCACCGCCTGGGTCTGCGCGGTGCAGTCGTCCAGGCTGTTGATATGGCGGCGCAATTCTTCCCCCCCTGGCAGGCTGCGGACATACCAGGCGATATGTTTGCGCGCACTGCGTACCCCGGTTTCCGCGCCGTACAGGCTGTAGTGGTCGTACAAATGCTCCAGCAGCAGGCGGCGCACTTCATCGACCAAGGGCGGGGCCAGATGCTCGCCCGTGGCCAGAAAGTGGCCAATCTCTCGAAAAATCCAGGGCCGCCCTTGGGCTGCGCGCCCCACCATCAGGGCATCGGCCCCGGTGGCTTGCAGTACGGCCTGGGCTTTTTCCGGGCTGGTGATGTCGCCATTGGCTACCACCGGAATGCGAACTGCCTGCTTGACGGCTGTGATGGTGGCGTACTCCGCCGCGCCCCGGTAGCCTTGCTCGCGGGTGCGGCCATGCACCGTCAGCATCTGGATGCCGGCAGCTTCAAAGCGCCGCGCCAGGGCGACGGCGTTTTTGTGGGCATCGCACCAGCCGGTACGCATTTTCAGCGTCACCGGCACGCCATAGGGGGCGCAGGCGGCCACCACGGCGGCGGCAATTTCTTCGGCCAGGGCTTCGTTTTGCATCAGGGCCGAACCGGCCCATTTGTTGCACACCTTTTTGGCAGGACACCCCATATTGATGTCGATGATCTGCGCCCCGCGCTGGATGTTGAACACTGCAGCCTCGGCCATCATGGGCGCGTCGGTGCCAGCAATTTGCACGGCAATCGGCCCCGGCTCGCCGTCATGGTTGGCGCGGCGGCTGGTTTTCAGGCTGTTCCACAGGTCTTTGCGTGAAGTCACCATCTCGCTGACTGCATAGCCCGCGCCCAGCCATTTGCACAGTTGGCGAAAGGGTCGGTCGGTGACACCAGCCATCGGCGCAACAAACAGCGAATTGGCCAGTTGGTGCGGGCCGATATGCAGGGCAGACATGGGAAGCGGGCGGGGAAGAAAGAAAGGCAAGCGCAGCCAGGGGAAAAGAGGGCGTATTGTAGCTGCCTAAAATTTCAGCATTTTGGATCACGGTAGAAACCCTAGACACCCCAGCCCCTACACTTGCGCCCCTATGGATACTTGGATTGCCACCTTGCTGCACTGGCTGGCGCTGCCGGAATTTGGCCTGAGCACGGTGTTTGTCATCGCGCTGATTTCCGCCACGCTGCTGCCCATGGGGTCAGAGCCTGCGGTGGTCGGCCTGCTGCAACTGCGCCCCGATTTATTCTGGCCTACGGTGCTGGTGGCCACGGCAGGCAACACCGTAGGCGGTGCCATCAGCTGGTGGATGGGGCGTGGTGCGCAACGCGCCTGGGCCGCAGCGCGCCACCAGCGCCAACGCCCTGATCACACCAACCCGCCCCCCCGCCGGCCCTTGAGCCGCACCGAGCGCCGCGTGCGCGTATGGCTGCGCCGCTGGGGCGCAAAAACCTGTTTCTTCAGTTGGCTGCCCGTGGTGGGCGATCCGCTGTGCGCGATCGCCGGGTGGCTACGCCTGCCGTTTTGGCCCTGCGTGGGCTATATGGCTGTGGGCAAATTTTTGCGCTATGTGCTTATGACCAGCGCCCTGCTCTGGGCGCTGGAAGGGCTGCTTTAAAAGCGGTGACGGATGCCCAGCACCACGCTAGTGCCCGATTTTTGCTGGGTAATGCGGTCGTGCATCACCACGCTATACAGGTCAGTGCGTTTGGACAGGAAGTGATCGTAGCCGACGCTAAACGTCTTGCGCGTAGCATCTTTTACCGTGCCAGCCCAGTCAGCACGGGTGTGGGCAGCTGCTAATTTAATAGTGCCTGCCTTGTTCACCGGTACATCAGCGCCCAGCGACCAGGTCTTGCCAGTGAAGTCGGTTTTACGCACCTTGGCTTGGCCCTAGGTGGCGTAGAGCTTCACCACTTGCAAGTTGTACGAGCCGCCCAGCATCCAGTCAGTCTTGCGCTCGCGCACGGTATTGGGGGCTACGGGGTTGTTGATGTCGGCATTTTCATAAAAGCCCATCAGCGCCACGGGGCCACCTTGGTACATGACGTTCAGGCCGATGTTGCGCTTACCGCTGTCCCCGGCTTGTTCACCAAATTGGTAGTGAAAATTGGCCTTCACCCCATGCAGGCTGGGGGTGGTGTAGGTGATTTGGTTGCTCCAGCCGGTATCGGCCGGGGTCGTCAGATAGTCCTTGGGCCATGCTGCGTTGGGACTGACGTTGGCGTGCAATACCAGGGGCGACACCGTAAACGAATCCCCAAATGGGTTGAGCAAAATCGTCGGCAAAAAGTTGGGCGCCTTGCCCCGACCCAAAGCCAGTGCGCCAAAATTCCCCGAGAGCCCCACATTGGCATCGCGCGAGAAAAACGGATCGCCCGTTGCACCTGCGCCAAAACGCCCCGGCTCCCCGGTATCCACGCGCATGAAGGCGGTCAGGGCAAAGGTGGCTTTGAGGCCCTGGCCCAGGTCTTCCGTTCCGGTAAAGCCCAACCACGACGTGGTCATGCCACCGGAGCCCACTACGTTGGTACGGCCAGCGGCACCCGCCATGCGCATCGAGCCCACATAGGTATCCAGCAAACCCGATACCTGCACGGTGCTTTGCGCCTGTGCCCCCCCCCATGCACGCCAGCACCGCGCCAGCGACAAATGTGATTTTTTTCATAACGGCCTAGAAAATTAAAAGAAGAATCAAACTGTATACAAAATATGTATTCAAATAAAACCAGGGAAAACCACCGTTTTGTGCGAAACACCACAGCAACAGGCACAAAAAAAGCCACTGACGTGGCTGAGGGGTATCTGAAAAAACTGGCGGAGTGGACGGGGCTCGAACCCGCGACCCCCGGCGTGACAGGCCGGTATTCTAACCAACTGAACTACCACTCCTGGTAGCTGGCGACCCTACGGGGATTCGAACCCCGGTACCCACCGTGAAAGGGTGGTGTCCTAGGCCTCTAGACGATAGGGTCAAACCTAGGGCAGCAACACATGGTCACTACTGGAAAGCAGCGAATTCTAGCAAACAAATCGATGCAAAAACAAAAAGCTGCTGCTTTTTTCACATGCACAACGGCTGTGACCAGAGAAAAACCCACAAGCTCTGTGAGAACTTGTGGGTTTTCGGTATAGATTGGTGCCCCGGGCCGGGATCGAACCGGCACGCCCCTTATCCAGGAAGCAGCGGATTTTAAGTCCGCGGTGTCTACCAATTCCACCACCGGGGCTACGCAAGCGGCCAAGCTTAACCGATTTTTTCGGGGCTAAAGACCTACGCTGTGCGTGCAAACTAAAAAGGGAAGCCTTGGGCTTCCCTTTTTCATTGGAGCGGGAAAACGGTCTCGAACCGTCGACCTCAACCTTGGCAAGGTTGCGCTCTACCAACTGAGCTATTCCCGCAAATTGTGGAGGCGCGACCCGGAGTCGAACCGGGCTAGACGGATTTGCAATCCGTTGCATAACCGCTTTGCTATCGCGCCCAAGGAGGTACTTTCCTTGAGTGTCTGGAGCGGGAAAACGGTCTCGAACCGTCGACCTCAACCTTGGCAAGGTTGCGCTCTACCAACTGAGCTATTCCCGCTAATTTATCGAAGCCTTAGATTCTACATCCAAAACCCGGTAAGTTAAAAGCGATTGTAGCGTAAATTTTCCGGCTGCCCGGGCAGATACGCCACAAATGGCTTGGATACATGGCCTCAGTGCTTGATAGCGCTGGCCTTGGTCTTTTTAGCTGCAGGCGGCTTCGCCAAACCGGCTTCGGCGACGACAGCGGCAGTGGCATCCACGTCTTCCACCAAGATGGGGGTCGGCAGGCGCTCCAGAGCAATTTTCAGCACCTCGTCAATCCAACGCACTGGAGTGATATGCAGGCCCTTCTTCACGTTCTCAGGAATGTCTTGCAAGTCCTTGACGTTTTCCTGCGGGATCAGCACCGTCTTGATCCCCCCGCGCAAAGCCGCCAGCAGCTTTTCCTTCAGGCCACCAATGGCAGTGATTTCACCGCGCAGGGTAATCTCCCCCGTCATGGCAACCTCTGAACGCACGGGAATGCCTGTCAGCGCCGACACAAAGGCCGTCGCCATGGCTGCGCCCGCGCTGGGGCCATCCTTGGGCGTAGCGCCATCGGGAACGTGGACATGGATGTCCTTTTTCTCAAAGGCCGTGTCCTCAATACCCAGGGAATGGGCACGGCTGCGCACCACGGTACGGGCGGCCTCGACAGACTCCTTCATCACGTCGCCCAAGGAACCGGTACGCAGGATATTGCCTTTGCCCGGCATGGTCGCAGCTTCAATGGTGAGTAAATCCCCCCCCACTTCCGTCCAGGCCAAACCGACGACCTGGCCAACGTGGTTTTCTTTCTCTGCACGCCCAAAGGTGTATTTCTGCACGCCCAGGTAGTCGTTCAAATTGGCGGCTTTCACGGTGACCTTGGGCTTGAGTTTCTTGAGTTGCAGGCCCTTGACCACCTTGCGGCAGATCTTGGACAACTCACGCTCCAAGGAGCGCACGCCAGCCTCCCGGGTGTAATAGCGCACGATATCCCGAATGGCATCGTCCTTGATGATCAGTTCATCGGCTTTGACGCCGTTGTTTTCCATTTGCTTGGGCAGCAAATAGCTTTTGGCGATATGTACTTTTTCGTCTTCGGTATAGCCTGACAGCCGAATGACTTCCATCCGGTCAAGCAAGGCCGGGGGAATATTGAGTGAGTTGGATGTTGCAACAAACATCACATCGCTCAAATCAAAATCGACCTCGACATAATGGTCCGAGAACGCGTGGTTTTGCTCCGGGTCCAGCACTTCCAACAGTGCGCTGGAAGGGTCACCCCGGAAATCCATCCCCAGCTTGTCTATTTCATCCAGCAGGAACAAGGGGTTGCGCGTGCCAATTTTTTCCAGGCTTTGCAGCACCTTGCCGGGCATGGCACCAATATAGGTGCGGCGGTGACCCCGGATTTCTGCTTCGTCACGCATACCGCCCAAGGCCATGCGCACATATTTACGGCCTGTGGCTTTGGCAATGGATTGGCCCAAGGAAGTTTTACCCACCCCAGGTGGACCCACCAGGCACAGGATGGGCGCTTTGACCTTATCCACCCGCTGCTGCACCGCAAGGTATTCCAGGATGCGGTCTTTGACACGCTCCAGGCCAAAATGGTCGGCATTCAGGACAGCCTCGGCATTGACCAAGTCGTGTTTGATTTTGGTCTTTTTGCTCCAGGGCAGCCCAGTCAAAACGTCAATATAGTTGCGCACCACGGCAGCTTCTGCCGACATGGGAGACATGAGCTTGAGTTTTTTAAACTCTGCTTCTGCTTTTTTACGTGCGGCAGCAGGCATCTTGGCCGCTTTTATTTTTTTATCCAGCTCTTCCAAGTCTGCGCCATCTTCACCATCGCCCAGCTCTTTTTGGATGGCCTTGACCTGTTCATTCAGATAGAAATCACGCTGGTTTTTTTCAATCTGTTTTTTAACACGACCACGGATTTTTTTATCCACGTTCAGAATATCTACTTCGCGCTCAATTTGGTGCAGTAGATTTTCCAAACGCTCGCGCACATCGGACAAGCTCAGGATTGCCTGCTTATGTTCCAGCTTGAAAGGCAGATGGGCGGTGATCGTGTCCGTCAAACGCCCAGCGTCTTCAATACTGGCAATGGAAGTCAGGATTTCCGATGGAATTTTCTTATTTAATTTGACATATTGGTCAAACAACTGCGAAACGGCGCGGCGCAGGGCTTCCACCTCACTGGCGTCCTGCGCTTGGGCAGACACCTCCACCACCTGGCATTGGGCACGAAAACATGCATCTTCTTCCACGACCTCGGTCAGTAAAGCCCGCTGCTGACCTTCGACCAGCACCTTGACGGTGCCGTCGGGCAGTTTAAGCATTTGCAGGATAGAGGCCAGGCAACCCACATCGAACAAATCGCCAATTTCCGGCTCGTCCTTGGCGGCGGTTTTTTGCGCCACCAGCAAAATGCGGCGGTCAGATTCCATGGCCAGTTCCAAAGCCTTAATGCTTTTGGCCCGTCCGACAAAAAGGGGAATCACCATATGGGGAAACACCACCACATCCCGCAGGGGCAGCAAGGGGATATTCAAGGCATCAGAAATGCCAACATCTGCTTGAGACATGCTATTTCCTCCGTTGGGCCGGCACAGAATATGCCAGCCACGTCATCTTCGCTATTTAGGCTTTTTTCGCGACTTCGCGATACACCAACAAGGGCGTCTTACCGTCGGTCACGGTGGCTTCTTCAACAATCACCTTGGCCACATTGTCCATGTTCGGCAAATCGAACATGATGTTCAGCAGCGACTGCTCCAAAATCGAGCGCAGGCCCCGCGCCCCTGTTTTACGGGCAATGGCTTTTTTGGCAATGGCTTTGAGAGCCGCAGGCAGCACTTCCAGCTCCACACCTTCCATGGACAGGAGCTTGCTGTACTGCTTGATCAAGGCGTTTTTCGGCTCGGTCAAGATTTGTACCAAGGCATCTTCCCCTAGTTCGGCCAAGGCCGTGACTACAGGCATACGGCCTACCAGTTCGGGAATCAGGCCAAACTTGATCAAGTCTTCCGGCTCAATTTCCTGGAACAGGTCGGACAGGGAGCGGGTTTTCTTGCTGCGCACCGCGGCAGAAAAACCGATGCCAGAGGCTTCGGTACGGTTTTCAATCACCTTTTCCAGTCCTTGGAAAGCACCACCGCAAATAAACAAGATATTGGTGGTATCAACTTGCAAGAAGTCCTGGTTCGGGTGCTTGCGCCCACCTTGGGGGGGCACGCTGGCCATGGTGCCTTCAATCAGTTTCAGCAGTGCTTGCTGCACGCCTTCACCGGACACGTCTCGGGTAATACTGGGATTATCTGATTTACGCGATATTTTATCGATTTCATCAATATAAATAATACCGCGCTGCGCACGTTCTACGTCGTATTCGCAACTTTGCAGTAATTTACTGATGATGTTTTCTACGTCTTCCCCGACGTAACCGGCTTCGGTCAATGTGGTGGCATCGGCCATGACAAAGGGCACATTCAACTGGCGTGCCAGTGTTTGCGCCAGCAGTGTTTTACCAGAGCCTGTAGGGCCAATCAGCAAGATATTGCTTTTGGACAGCTCTACGTCATCTTTGCTGGCACTGTCTTGGTGATTCAGGCGTTTGTAATGGTTGTATACCGCTACCGACAGCCCGCGTTTGGCCTGCTCTTGGCCAATCACGTAGTTGTCCAGGTTTTCTTTGATTTGTGCGGGGGTGGGTAAATCGGCATTGGCATCGGGCACCGGCGCGGCATCGTCACGGATGATGCCGTTGCACAAATCAATACATTCATCACAAATAAAAGCCGATGGGCCAGAAATCAGCTTCTTGACCTCATGCTGACTTTTCCCACAAAAAGAACAATACAAATTTTTCTCGCTGGAGGTGCCTTTTTTTTCGGCCATAAGTCTGCAGTGCCTTGTTTACGCAAATATGAAAATAGTCGCAAGGCGGAACACCGGCTTTCTGCGCGGAAAGAAGGTGTCCATGGCCTTGCTGGGTTGCCCAAAGAGGTTCAAATTTCCAGGGCTCAGAGAGACTAAAAGACGCTTAGGGACGCTTGTCAATGACCTGGTCCACCAGGCCGTATTCCTGCGCCTCCAGGGCCGAGAGGAAGTAGTCCCGCTCGGTATCGTGCTGGATTTTTTCCAGCGGCTGGCCGGTGCGCTCTGCCAAGATGGTGTTCAAGCGCTCACGGGTTTTCAAAATTTCGCGGGCGTGAATTTCAATTTCCGTGGCCTGGCCCTGCGCCCCGCCCAAGGGCTGGTGAATCATGACCTGGGAGTTGGGCAAGGCAAAGCGCTTGCCCTTGGCACCGGCGGCCAGCAAAAACGCGCCCATGCTGGCTGCCATGCCGCAGCACAGGGTGGAGACATCGGGCTTGATGAAATTCATGGTGTCAAAAATCGCCATACCAGCGCTGACCGAGCCACCGGGGCTGTTGATGTAGAAAGAAATATCTTTTTCAGGATTTTCACTTTCCAAAAACAGCAGCTGCGCAACCACCAGATTGGCGGTTTGGTCATTGACCGGGCCGACCAGGAAAATGACACGCTCTTTGAGCAGGCGCGAGTAAATATCGTAGGAACGCTCCCCACGGCCCGACTGCTCAATCACCATGGGAATCATGCCCAAACCTTGCGTATCCAATGCGCTCATATGTTCTCCAAAATTTTCGCTTGCCAGCAAATGAAATGGGGCCTGTGCTTGAAAGCACAAGCCCCACTTTCAGGCTAGCACATCTGCATCCCTTGCTCAGGGCAACGGCTTAGGCCTGGCCCATCAGCTCTTCAAAGGATACTTGCTTATCGGTGACCTTGGCTTTGTTCAAGACAAAATCGGTCACGTTGTTTTCCACCACGATGGCTTCCACATCAGCCAGGCGCTGGCGGTTGCCAAAGTACCAACGCACCACTTCTTCCGGTTTTTCGTAAGAGGCAGCCAGCTCATCGACGTGGGCCTTGAGCTGCTCGGGCGTGGCTTCCAGGTTGTTGGCCTTGACCAACTCAGCCACCACCAGGCCCAGGCGCACGCGGCGCTCTGCCTGGGGCAGGAAGATGTCCTGGGGGATATCGGCCTTGTCAGCGTCTTGGATGCCGCGCTGCTTGAGGTCGGCGCGCGCACCTTCGAGCAGGCGCTGCACTTCCGACTGCACCACCACCTGGGGCAGGTCCAGCTCTGCAACAGCAACCAAGGCATCCATCACGGCTTGCTTGTTGCGGGTTTGCAGGCGGAATTTCACTTCACGCTCCAGGTTTTTCTTGATGTCGGCGCGCAGGGCTTCGACCGTACCGGCTTCGATACCCAGGGACTTCACCAGGGCTTCGTCCACTTCGGGCAGGTTGGCGGCTTCGATCTTCTTCACGGTAACCAGGAAGTCAGCAGTTTTACCGGCCACGTCCTTGCCGTGGTAGTCCTCGGGGAAGGCCAGGGGGAAGGTTTTGGACTCGCCCACCTTCATGCCACGCACGGCGTCTTCAAATTCCTTGAGCATTTGGCCTTCGCCCACCAGGAACTGGAAGTCATCAGCCTTGCCGCCGGCAAAGGTCTCGCCGTCGATCTTGCCTTCAAAGTCCACGGTCACGCGGTCGCCGTCCACGGCGGCTTCTGCGGCAGGGCGCTCGGCAAAGGTGCGACGCTGCTTGCGCAGGATGTCCAGGGTTTTGTCGATAGCGGCCTCATCCACGTCGGCGGAGAGTTTCTCCACTTCGGCAGCAGCCAGGTCGCCAATCTTCACTTCGGGGAAGACTTCGAAGATCGCGTCAAATTCGGCGTGACCTTCTGCGCTAGCGCCTTCCTTTTCAGCGATACGGGGCTGGCCAGCCACGCGCAGGCCGGCTTCCTGCACGGCTTGGGCAAAGGCTTCGCCGACCTTGTCGTTCATCACTTCGTATTGAACGGAGTAACCATAGCGCTGGGCAACCACGCTCATCGGCACTTTGCCGGGACGGAAACCGTCCATCTTCACCGTGCGGGCCACTTTTTTCAGACGGGCATCCACTTCCGATTGGATGCTCTGCAGCGGCAGGCTCAAGGTGATCTTGCGCTCCAGCTTTTCTAGGGTTTCAACAGTTATCGCCATGGTGCTTCCTAAATCTGGGAGGGGGATAAAACGATGCCGGCTGCAGTACGCTGCCTGCTCCGGCATGTGCAAAGTCTCTAAAAAATATGGGTAATCAGGGCGCGGCCTGCAAGGCCTATCGACAGGGATGGCGCTCAACGTCAGACTGTACGCGGCCCTAACACACTTAAGCGGCGGATTATATCCGGCTGAACGCCCGAAAAAACCGCAAAAAACCGCAAAAGACAACGAGAGCATCAACATGTCCCTAGAACCTCGGCAAATCCGGGTGGCTCAGCTTGCCACCGCGCACCAGCATCTTGCCGTACTCGGCGCAGCGGTTCAGGGTAGGGATGACCTTGCCGGGATTGAGCAGCCCATCCGGGTCAAACGCGGCTTTCAGGGCAAACATCTGCGCGTTTTCTTCGGTGGTGAACTGGGCGCACATGCTGTTGAGCTTTTCCACGCCCACGCCGTGCTCGCCGGTGATGGTGCCGCCCATGGCGACGCTGGTTTCCAGAATGTCGGCACCGAACAGCTCGCAGCGGTGTAGCTCGTCGGGGTTGTTGGCATCAAACAAAATCAGCGGGTGCAGGTTGCCGTCACCAGCGTGAAAGACGTTGACGCAGCGCAGGCGGTATTTTTTTTCCATCTCCTGGATGGCCAGCAGGATGTCGGCCAAGCGCTTACGCGGGATGGTGGAATCCATGCACATATAGTCCGCGCTGATGCGGCCACTGGCGGGGAAGGCGTTTTTGCGCCCGCTCCAAAAGCGCAGGCGCTCTTCTTCGTTGTTGCTGACGGTAATCGCCGTCGCGCCTGCGGTGCGCAGCACCTCGCTCATGCGGGCGATTTCTTCTTCGACTTCCTCTGGGGTGCCGTCGCTTTCGCACAGCAAGATGGCCTCGGCACTCAGGTCGTAGCCGGCGTGGACAAAGTCTTCCACGGCGGCGGTCATGGGCTTGTCCATCATCTCCAGCCCAGCGGGGATGATGCCGGCGGCAATCACGGCGGCTACGGCATCGCCTGCTTTGCGCACGTCGTCAAAGCTGGCCATGATGCAGCGCGCCAGTTGCGGTTTGGGGATGAGCCGGACGGTAATTTCCGTGGCTACGGCCAACATGCCTTCGCTGCCCATCATCACGGCCAGCAGGTCGTAGCCGGGGGTGTCCAGCGCATCGCTGCCAAATTCAATCGGCTCGCCGGTGACGGTAAAGCCTTTGACTTTCAAGATGTTGTGTACCGTGAGGCCGTACTTTAGGCAGTGCACGCCGCCGGAGTTTTCCGCGACGTTGCCGCCAATGGTGCAGGCAATTTGGCTACTGGGGTCGGGCGCGTAATACAGGCCGTGGGGCGCGGCGGCATCGCTAATAGCCAGGTTGCGCACGCCGCACTGCACGCGGGCAGTGCGGCTGGTGGGGTCGAGGTCCAGAATTTTGTTGAACTTGCCAGCGACAAGGTCACGCCCATGGCGTGCGGCATGGCACCGCCCGACAAGCCCGTGCCCGCGCCGCGCGCTACGACGGGCACCTGCAGGCGGTGGCAGGCTTGCAGTACGGCCTGCACCTGGTCATAGGTTTCTGGCAGCGCCACGACCAGGGGGCGCTGGCGGTAGGCGGTCAGGCCGTCGCACTCGTAGGGGGTGGTGTCTTCAGACTGCCACAGCAGGGCATGGGCGGGCACCACGGCGCTTAAAGCCTGTACCACTTCGGCCTGGCGGGCCGCACGCTGGGAAAGTTGGGTGCTGGTCATGGGCTAGGAATGTAGGGCATGACTTGCCGGGCGGGTGTGAACTTTCTTGCAGCAGGCTGTGAAAACCGGCTAAACAGTAAAAAGCATAGCTGTTACCGCTGATGATATAAGGACTTCATCATGTTTAATACTTGAAATCGCCTTCACATCAGCGGTAGCAGCTATGCTTTTAATAGGCTAATTGACGGCCTTGCCCAGCCATTCGGCAAAGGCGTTGCACTCCCAACGGTCCATGGTGCCGGTGCGCCAGCACAGGTAGTGGGCGTTGGCGCTGGGCACTTCCAGGTCAAACAGGCGCACCAGGGAGCCGTTTTCCAGCCAGGGGGCCCCCAGCTTCAGGCGCACGGGGGCAATACCCAGGCCGCCCGTAGCGGCGTCGCACAGCAGGCCCACGTCGTTGAATTGCGAGCCTTCGGTGGGCTCGGCCCAATGCAGGCCCGCCGCGTGAAACCACGGCTGCCACGGCTCCAGCGGGCTGCGCAGCAGGGGCACGCCGTCCAGGTCCTGCGGCTCGTGGATGGGGCCAAACTGGCGCAAAAACCCGGGCGAAGCCAGCGGGGTGTAGACGTCGCGGGCCAGCTCCATGTGCTCGACATCGGCGTAGCGGCCCGTGCCGTAGCGCACGACCAAATCGGCATCTTCGGCGACCACGTCCAGCAGGGAAATGGCCACCTGCAGGGCGATGTCGATTTCCGGGTAGGCCGCCGTAAATTGCGCCAGCTTGGGGATGAGCAAACAGCGGGCAAACGTCGGCGTGACGGCGATTTTCAAGCGCTTGCGCCCGGAGGACAGCGGCAGGTTGGGAAAGCGTTGCAGCGCCCCCAGCCCTTCGCGCACCTGGTGCAGGTAGTTGATGCCCTCGGTCGTCAGGGAAAAGTCCGAGCGGCCAAAAAGCTGCGTGCCCAGCACCTCTTCCAACTGGCGCACACGGTGGCTGACGGCGCTGGGGGTGACGCTCAGTTCATCAGCCGTCAAAGTGACGCTGCGCAGCCGCGCCAGCGCTTCAAAGGTCAGCAGGCACTGGATGGGCGGAATGCGGCGGGCGGCGCGGCTGTCAAAGCCCTGGCGGCCTGGGCGGAACATGCTCATCAGCGGAACACCACGGTTTTATGGCCGTTCAAAATCACGCGCCGTTCGCTGTGCCACTGCACGGCGCGGGCCAGCACCTGGCTTTCGGTGTCTTGCCCCCGGGCGGTGAGGTCGTCCACCGTGTCGGTGTGGTCGGCGCGGGCCACGTCTTGCTCGATGATGGGGCCTTCGTCCAGGTCGGCGGTGACATAGTGCGCAGTTGCGCCAATCAGTTTCACGCCGCGCTCATGCGCCTGGTAGTAGGGCTTGGCACCTTTGAAGCTGGGCAAAAAGCTGTGGTGGATATTGATAGCGCGCCCTTGCAGGTGCTGGCACAGGTCGTTGGAGAGCACCTGCATGTAGCGGGCCAGCACCACCAGTTCGGCCCCTTCCTGGTTGATGATTTCGAGCTGCCGCGCCTCGGCCTGGGCCTTGGTTTGCGCGGTGACCGGAATGTGGTGAAAAGGGATGTTGTAGCTGGCCGCGAGTTGGTAAAAGTCGCGGTGGTTGCTGATGATGGCGCGGATATCCACCGGCAGCAGCCCCGATTTGAAGCGAAACAGCAGATCGTTCAAGCAATGGCCCTGGCGGCTGACCAGGATGACGGTCTTCATGCGTTCGGCCTGGGCGTGGATGCTCCAGCGCATTTGCAAGGGCTCGGCCAAGGCGGCAAACGCCGTTTTCAGGGCCGCCAAATCATGGGCCGTACAGGCAAACTGCACGCGCATAAAGAACAGGCCCGTGGCCTGGTCGTTGTATTGGGCCGCTTCTTTGATATTGGCGCTTTGCTCCAGCAAAAAGCCAGAGACGGTATGCACCAGCCCCAAGCGGTCGGGGCAAGAGAGGGTCAAGATGTAAGCAGGGGTGGTCATAGCCGCGTATTGTCGCCGATGCACTTGTTTGCTGTGGCTCAGCGAAAAAGGTGGGCAAAAAAAACAGCCAGCGGTAAGGAACATGTTCCAAGGCTGCTGGCTGGGAAGAATCACACGGGTTAATGAATCAGCACCGGGTTTTGCGCCAGGCTGGCGTAGCGCTCCAGCGTGGCCTCGACCTCTTCCTCGGTGGGCGAGTCGGCCTGCCAGGCGTGGATTTGGCGCTGAAACAGCTCTGCCCACGCGCCATCCAGATACACCTCTTTGCCCGAGCGTTTATCGACAATCTCAAACCCGTGGCGCGGCAGCGCTGGGGTTTGGGTGGTGCCGTCGGAGAGCGTGATTTGCGCGGGCAAGCCCAGATCGGGCTGCAGGTGCAACACGACGAAAGCGTCCGAGTCGTACAGCATGTGCATGATGGGCCCTCCTTTCATTACGTTACAAGCTTAGGGGCGCAAGGTCTTGACAAGTTCCTGTGGCACAGTCTGCAACTGCAAGTCCAGCATGTCACGCTCGCTTTCCTGCATACGGATGCGCACGGGCAAATACCCCAGGCGCGGCGCCAGCCACAAGGCGGAATGGCCTGCCTCGCCCCTGTCTGCTTCATCGGCATCCAGGTGCCACAGCTTAAGCGCGGGCATGCTGCCTGCGGGCAGTTGTAACGTTTCTTGACGATCAACCACAAACACCCAGGGCTTCACGCTTTTGTTGCTGGCTGCCAGCACGCGGATGCGTGTGCCCTTGGGGTAGTCCTGCGGGGCGGCAGCCACCATGCCCGCCAGTTGGAAGAAGACGCTGACCCGGTCTTGCAACTGCGCCTGCCACACGGCGGTGGGGCTGCCCCGGCTAAACAGCACCTGGCCGCTGGCGGCATCAAAGCTGACGCGGTATTCCTTGCGCGAGCGGTCGATAAACACCTGCGGCTGCACACCGGCGGCGCTAATAGTGCCCACGCTGGACTGGCGGCGGCTGCCCACCAGGGGCAGTTGCACCTCTTGCACCGCTTCGTACTGCGTGCCATCGACCTGCCAATGCAACTGCGCATTGGCGTGAAACTGAAAACCCTTGGCCTTGCCCTGCACCGTAAACGGCAGTTGGGCATTGGGCGGGGCCTGCCAGGCGGGGGCGCTGGTGCGCTCGGCCCCCTGGGCGGTGGTGATGCGCAAGGCAGGCTCGGCCAGGGCCAGGCTGCAGGCCAAGGCCCCGGCAGTGACCAGGGCGGCCCGCATGAAGCCATGCTGCAGTGGGCGAAGTTTTTTCATCGAAGTGCCTCTTTCAAAAGAAGGACGGGGCAGGCAAATGGGAGGGCTGGCAAGCATAAAAAAGGCACCTGCCCGGTGCCTTGCCATGGCCGGTGCACGGGCGCGGGTATCAGCCCTGGCCCAGCTCTTCGCTGCCGCGCAGGCGCACAAACATCCAAAAACCCTTGGGGTCGCTGGCCTTGACGAGCTTGGAGACGACCTTCACCTGGTTGGCCGGCGGCATGGGAATCTTGTAGTGCTTGGGCATATTCAAAATTGCGCCGAAGGTGGGCATCTTCCAATACTGGTCGTAACCGGCGTGGTAGGCCACCTGCTCGCACCAGCCTACGCGCTCAATATCGGCGCGTTGTACGGCGGTCAGTTCCTGGCCACCGGCCTGGCCCAAGCCTTCGACCAGCATCAGCGATTGGGTGTTGGGCGGGATGTGCAGCCAAACTTGCGCGAGTTTGCCAAAGCCTTCGGTCAGCACCTCTGCGCTGGCATCTACGGCATCCTGCGGACGGCCCATGTAGCGGCGGGGAGTCTGGTCGGACAGGTCGGTGGGGTCGGGCGTTGGGGTATTCACATTCATGCTTTCTTTTATAAGTTCTCGGGAAGCGCTCAATGCCATGGCATATAGGGGCTATTGTGACAAATTACAGCCCCTTGCGGGCACCCTCTTTGCTGGTTTTCCCTGTATCCTGCCGCCTTCCTCCTCACTTCTGAAAGTTTGATATGCGTTCTGTGGTTTATGGCGGCTTACTCTCATGCATGCTTTTCACCTCGGCCCAGGCCGACACCGTGACGGTGGCTGTGGCCGCTAACTTCACAGCGCCCATGCAGGAAATTGCCCCCCTGTTTGCCCAGGCTACCGGCCACCAGGCCGAGCTGTCGTTTGGCGCCACAGGCAAGTTCTACGCGCAAATCCACAACGGTGCCCCGTTTGACGTGCTGCTGGCTGCCGACGCCAAGACGCCCAGCAAAATTGCCGAAGAAAAGCTGGGCGTAGCCGCCAGCCAGTTCACCTACGCACAGGGCCAGTTGGTGCTGTGGAGCGCCCAGGCCGGTTATGTGGACGACCAAGGCCAGGTGCTGACCACGGGCCAGTGGCGCCACATTGCCATGGCCAACCCCAAGCTCGCCCCCTACGGCGCGGCGGCGCAAGAGGTGCTGGAGAAGCTGAAAGTCACCGACCTGGCCCAGCGCACCGTGCAGGGCGAGAACATTGGTCAGACCTACCAGTTCGCCGCCTCGGGCAATGCCGAGCTGGGCTTTGTCGCAGCCTCCCAGGTGATGAAGAACGGGCAGCTGCAAGGCGGCTCCGTCTGGGTCGTGCCCGCTGCCATGTACCAGCCGATTCGGCAAGACGCCATCGTCTTGAGCCGTGCCAAAGACAACCCGGCCGCGCAAGCCCTGCTGGACTTCCTGAAAACCCCGGCAGCGCAAGCCGTCATCAAGGCTTACGGCTATACGTTTTAGAGCTATTCGCGCTGTATAGGCAAGGGTTTCAGGTAGTTTTGTACCTGAAACCCTTGCTCCATCAGCGCCAAGTACTATGGTATTTACAGCAGAAGATTGGCAGGCCATTGGCCTGACGCTCCAACTGGCCACGGTCACCACCGTGCTGCTGCTGCTGCTGTGCACGCCGCTGGCCTGGTGGCTGGCGCATACCCACTCGCGCTGGCGCGCGCCCATTGGCGCGGTGGTGGCGCTACCGCTGGTGCTGCCGCCTACGGTGATTGGGTTTTACCTACTGGTATTCCTGGGCCCGCATGGCCCAGCCGGGCAGTTGATGGACGCGCTGGGCTGGCCGCGCCTGCCATTTACCTTTAGCGGGTTGGTGGTGGGTTCCTGCGTATATTCCCTGCCCTTTGCCGTGCAGCCGCTGCAACGCGCCTTTGAAACCCTGGGCCGCCGCCCGCTGGAAGTGGCCGCCACCTTGGGCGCAGGGCGCTGGGACACCCTGTGCAACGTGGTGCTGCCCCTGGCCCGCCCCGGCTTTATGACCGCTGCTGTGCTGTGTTTTGCCCATACGGTGGGGGAATTTGGCGTGATCTTGATGCTGGGCGGCAACATCCCCGGCAGCACCCGCGTGGTGTCGGTGCAGATTTACGACCACGTTGAAGCCATGGACTACGCCCAGGCGCACAACCTGGCGCTGGGCATGCTGGGCTTTGCCTTTGTCGTGCTGCTGCTGCTGCATTGGCTGCAGCCGCGCCAGCAGGGCCAGGGCAGCGCCGGCGGCGCAGGTAGCGGGGTGCTATGACGGCACAGCCCCTGACCCTGCATCTCCACCTGCCGCGTACCAACCCCAGCACAGGCATGGGCCCAGGCTTCACGCTGGACGTGAAGCTGGAACTGCCCGCCCAGGGCTGCACCGCGCTGTATGGGCCGTCCGGCTGCGGCAAAACCACGCTGCTGCGCTGCATTGCCGGGCTGGAGCGGGCACGCGGCCAGGTGCGCCTGGGCGAACAAGTCTGGCAAGACGACGCCCAAGGCCAGTGGCTGCCCACGCACCGCCGGGGCCTGGGCTATGTGTTCCAGGAAGCCAGCCTGTTTACCCATCTGGACGTGGCGGCCAACATCCGCTTTGGCCTACAGCGCACACCGGCGGCGCGGCGCAAGGTGGACGGGCAGGCGCTGGTGCAGCTCCTGGGCATTGAACACCTGCTGGCGCGCCCGGTGGCCACCCTCTCAGGCGGGGAACGCCAGCGCGTGGCCATTGCCCGGGCGCTGGCCACCAGCCCGCAGTTGCTGCTGATGGACGAACCCCTGGCCGCCCTGGACCCGGCCCGCAAGGCCGAAGTCCTGCCCTACCTGGAAGCGCTGCAGCGCAACCTCAGCATCCCCATGCTCTACGTCAGCCATGCACCGCAGGAGGTGCTGCAACTGGCCGACCGCGTGGTGCTGCTACGCCAAGGCCGCGTGCAGCAATGGGGCGACACCGCCCAACTGCTGGGCCAGCTCGACCACCCCCTGGGCGATGCGGCCACGGCGCTGATTTGCGGCCACATCCAGGCCCATGACACCGATCAGCACCTGAGCACCATCGCCTTTGCCGACGGCATCTTGCTCTTGCCTGCCGCCTTGCACCTGCCCCTGGGCAGCGCCGTACGCATTGGCGTCGCTGCGCGGGACGTGAGCCTGAGCCTGGCCCCCCTGCCCCACAGCAGCATCTTGAACAGCCTGCCTGCCCACATCACCGGCCTGCGCCCGGATGGCGACGGGCAGGTGCTGGTGGCCCTGGCCGTGGGCAGCACCGCGCTGCTGGCGCGCATCAGCCAGCGCTCGGCCCAACAGTTGGCGCTGACCCCTGGGCAGGCCGTGTGGGCCCACGTCAAAGGCATCGCCCTGCTGCGCGGTGGCTAGATAGATAAACCGCCTATCATCCGCGCCCATGTCTGCACCCCTTTCCCCCACCACTGCCATGACGGTGAGCACCTACCAGCCCACCGGCACGCTGCCTGCCTTGCAGGCACAAACGCAAACGCACACCCTGGCCGCCGAAGTGCCCGTGGCCCTGGTGTTCAACGGCATTGCCCACGCGGTGCTGATGGCCAGTCCTGGCGATGCAGCCCTGCTGGCGCTGGGCTTTGCGCTGACCGAGGGCATCATCGACCGGGTGGACGACTGCTACGACATCGACGTGCGCACCGCCGCCGCCGGCACCCAGGGGCTGCCCACAGGCATAGCCGCGCTGGAAGTGCGCCTGGACATTGCCAGCCGCTGCATGGCCCGCCTGCAGGACAAGCGCCGCAGCATGAGCGGGCGCACCGGCTGCGGCGTATGCGGGGTGGAAAGCTTTGCCGCGCTCGACCTGGACTGCCCGCCCGTGCCCAGCGCCGCCTGGCTGGCGCAGGTAGACGCCCCCACCGTGCTACGCGCCATGCAGGCGCTGGGTGCCAGCCAGCCGCTGCACCGCTGCACCCGCACCACCCACGCCGCCGCCTGGGCCAATCTGGACGGGCAGTTGCTGCACGTCATGGAAGACGTGGGCCGCCACAACGCGCTGGATAAATTAATTGGCCACCTGGCCCGCACCGCACAACTGGGTACGCCAGGCTTTGTCCTGCTCTCCAGCCGGGGCAGCCATGAGCTGGTGCGCAAATGCGCCCGTGTGGGCATTGCCGCGCTGGCCACCCCTCTCGGCCCCAACGGCCATGGGGGTGCGCATGGCGCAGCTCACGCAATTGCGCCTATGGGGGCTATGCCGCACACCGGCGGCGGTGCTGTACGCCAGCGGCGGCAGCGATGGTGGCGGCGATGAGGGGAGCGGCAGCGCCCCCACCGCTTGAGCGCTGCAGGCACAAGCTGCGGCGAAAGCACTACGCCAGCGCCCGCCGCTGGCCCTGCCCTACAATCGCGGGCTTTGCCGCGCCCGTGCTCGGCATGCGCTTTTCAGCCTCTGGATACACACCATGACCCGCTGCCCCCTGCCCCGCCGTGGCAACACTGTGGCCCACCTGCGGCCTGACGTTATCCTGATTTCATAGCTACCAGCGCTTACCCAGTAAGCGTTAGAGCCACTTTTTATCTAAATTTCTACCCTACCTTCCCATGCCGAAAAAAGTCTTTATCAAAACCTTTGGCTGCCAGATGAACGAGTACGACTCCGCCAAAATGGCCGACGTACTGCAAGCTGCCGAAGGGTACGAGCCCACCGACAACCCGGACGAGGCCGACCTGATCTTGTTCAACACCTGCTCCGTGCGGGAAAAGGCCCAGGAAAAAGTTTTTTCCGACCTGGGCCGGGTGCGCCACTTGAAGGAAAAAGGCACCTTGATTGGCGTGGGCGGCTGCGTTGCCAGCCAAGAGGGGGACGCCATCATCCAGCGCGCGCCGTTTGTGGACGTCGTCTTTGGCCCACAAACCCTGCACCGCCTGCCCGAGCTGCTCACGGCGCGTAAAACCAAGCACCAGCCTCAGGTAGACATCAGCTTTCCCGAAATTGAAAAATTCGACCACCTGCCCCCCGCACGGGTGGAAGGCGCCAGCGCCTTTGTCTCCATCATGGAAGGCTGCTCTAAATACTGCAGCTACTGCGTCGTGCCCTACACGCGCGGTGAAGAAGTCAGCCGCCCGCTGGACGATGTGCTGGTGGAAGTTGCCGGCCTGGCCGAGCAAGGCGTAAAAGAAATCACCCTGCTGGGCCAAAACGTCAACGCCTACCGCGGCCCCATGGGCGATACGGCAGAGATCGCCGACTTTGCCCTGCTGCTGGAATACGTTGCTGCCATTCCCGGTATCGAGCGCCTGCGCTTTACCACCAGCCACCCCAACGAATTCACCCCACGCCTGATTGAGGCCTACGCCAACATCCCGCAACTGGTCAGCCACCTGCACCTGCCCGTGCAGCACGGTAGCGACCGCATCCTGATGGCGATGAAGCGCGGCTACACCGCTATGGAATACAAGAGCACGGTGCGTAAGCTCCGGGCCATCCGCCCCGATATGGCGATGAGCAGCGACTTCATCGTCGGCTTTCCGGGCGAGACGGAAGACGACTTCCAAAAAACCATGAAGCTGATCGACGACGTGCGCTTTGACAACAGCTTTAGCTTCATCTTCAGCCCCCGCCCCGGCACCCCGGCAGCCAACCTGCACGACGACACGCCGCACGAGGTCAAGCTGCGCCGCCTGCAAGAGCTGCAAGCCGTGATTAACCGCAACATCAAAGCAATCAGCGAAGAGCGCGTAGGCACCGTGCAGCGCCTGCTGGTCGAAGGCCCCTCCAAGCGCGACAACGCCGAGCTGATGGGCCGCACCGAATGCAACCGCGTGGTGAATTTTGCCGGGGGCGAGCGCCTGATTGGCCACATGATTGACGTGCGCATCACCGACGCCATGACCTACACCCTGCGCGGCGAGGTGATTTAAGCGCTGCCGCACCCAACATAAAAAAGGCCGGAAAACTTCCGGCCTTTTTTTTCATCGTGCAGAAATTTTTACGCGTGCTGCACCACCACGCTACCGACCGAGTAACCCGCGCCAAACGAGCAAATCACGCCAATATCGCCAGCGGCCAAATCATCCCGGTAGGCATCAAAAGCAATGATGGAGCCGGCGGACGCCGTATTGGCAAAGCGGTCCAAAATCAGCGGCGCACGCTCGCGGGTGGCTTCGCCCACCAGTTTCTTGATCACCAGTTGGTTCATGCCCTCATTGGCCTGGTGCAGCCAAAAGCGCCGCACCTGGGCGGGCGTGAGGCCCAACTGCGCCAAATGCGCCTCAATGTGCGCGGCGGCAATCGGCACCACTTCCTTGAACACCTTGCGCCCCTCTTGGCGGAAGGTCTTGTCGCGCGCCTGCGGGTCGGTGTCTTCGCAGCGGTTCATAAAGCCGAAGTCGTTGCGAATGTTGTTGGAAAACTGCGTCGCCAAATGCGTACCCAGCACCTTCCAGCGCACCGGGGCCACGGCATCTTCCGCACGTTCGACGATGATGGCGGTACACACATCGCCAAAGATAAAGTGGCAATCGCGGTCGCGCCATTCCTGGTGGGCCGAGGTGATTTCCGGGTTCACCACCAACACGCAGCGGCTGCTACCGGAGCGCACGGCGTTGACCGCCTGCTCCAGTGCAAACGTGGCCGACGAGCAGGCCACGTTCATATCAAAGCCATAGCCGCCCGCGCCCAGGGCCTGCTGAATTTCCACCGCCATCGCCGGATACGGGCGCTGCATATTGGACGCCGCGCACAGCACCATGTCCACATCCGCACCGGTGCGCCCGGCTTGGGCCAGCGCCTTGTTGGCTGCATCTACCGCAATCTCTGCCATGAGCGAGAGCTGCTCGGGCCCGCGCTGCGGATAGTGCGGGTACATGCGCTGGGGGTCGAGGATGCCGGTTTTCTCCAGCACATAGCGCTGCTTGATGCCCGAGGCCTTTTCAATGAACTCCACACTCGAATACTGCAGCGGCGTGCGGCTACCCGCAGCAATCTCGTCAGCGTAGCGGGCGTTTTCCTGGTCTACATAGGCGTTGAAGGCCTGCACCAGCTCGGCATTGGTGATGGTAAAGGGCGGCTGGTACAAGCCCGTGCCCGTGATAACGGCTGAATACATAGGTGCGATAGGTGTGAAACATAAAAAGCCCGCAAGCGGGCGATGCGCAAGTGTAGCGAAGGACGCAGCCCTGATAGGTACGTGCGTGCTTTTTGTACCCATCCCAGAACACATCGCCACAGAAGGCAGTTTCTCTTAGAATGCTCAACCTTGAACATAGCGCCCCACCCCACCGTGACTGCCCCCTCCTCCCGCCTAGCCCAACAACGCGAAGACACTGACTATCGAATGATGCGCCTCCTAGAGGCCAAGCCCGATGCCAGCCAGCGCTATCTGGCCCAAGAGCTCGGCATCAGCGTAGGCGCGGTGAACTACTGCCTCAAGGCCCTCGGGGAAAAAGGCTGGGTCAAGCTGAAAAACTTCGCCCATTCGCAGCACAAGCTGGGTTATGCCTACATCCTTACCCCCAGCGGCATAGCTGCCAAGGCGCAGATCACCCACCGTTTTTTAGCGCGCAAGCTGGATGAATATGCTGCCTTGCAGGTGGAAATTGCCCAGCTGCAAAACGAACTAGAGCGCAGCGCCGCCGCACCACAGCACTTGCCATCATGAAAATCCTCATCACCGGCGGTGCCGGTTTTATTGGCTCGGCCCTGGTGCGCCACATCATTCGCCACACGACGGACAGCGTAGTGAACGTGGACAAGCTCACCTACGCGGGTAATTTGGAGTCGCTGGCCGAATGCTGCGCCAGCCCCCGCTACGCTTTCGAGCAGGTGGATATCTGCCACCGCCCCGGCCACGACCTGCGTTACGCCATCGACGCCAGCAAAATTGCGCAAGAGCTGGGCTGGGTGCCGCAAGAAACTTTTGCCAGCGGCCTGCGTAAAACAGTGCAGTGGTATTTGGAGAATCTTGACTGGTGCCACAGGGTGCAGGATGGCAGTTATCAGCGCCAGCGCTTGGGACAACTAGCCCCCATACGACCTGCAGGCCAACGACTCTTGCACGCAGAGATTCCAGCGGTCACTGCCTCCATTGCCCACAGGCAAGCGCATTGAACACCATGCCCGTCGTTGATCTTAAAAATCTATGCCAGCAAGGCGAAAGCGATCAGCTTGAATTCAAAACTTCTTTTCAGAAAGAAGTGATTGAGTCGCTGGTGGCCTTTGCCAATACCCGGGGCGGTACTGTGTGGGTAGGCATCACCGACAAAGGTGTGTTGCAGGGCGTGACGCTGGGCAAGGAAACCCTCAACGAATGGCTGGGGCAAATTAAATCAGCCACCAGCCCTGCGCTGATTCCGGAGCTGACAGCCCGCACCATCGACGGTAAAATCGTAGTTGCCATTGAAGTTGCGGAATTTCCGGTCAAACCCGTCAATACCCGTGGGCGCTATTACAAGCGCATTGCCAGTGCCAACCACGCGCTAGCACTAAATGAAATTGCAGATCTCTATTTACAAACCCTGCAAATATCCTGGGATGCCCACCCTGCCCCCCAGTACTGCATGGCAGACCTATCGCCCGCCAAGATAGAAAACTTCATCCAGCGCGTAAACGCCAGCGGGCGGTTCGCGCTGGAGGCAGACACACCACTGGCAGCACTGCAAAAGCTCAACTACGTCACAAAAACGGGGCACCCCACCTGGGCAGCCATGCTGCTGTTTGCCAGTGAGCCCTTGCGCCACCATATTCATATCGGGCGCTTCAAAACGCCAAGCATGATCATCGATGACCGGCAATTCACCGACACCCTGCTTGAAGTCGTGGAACAAGCCATGGCCTTCATCGTTTCCCACATCAGCGTAGCGTTTGAATTTGATGGCAGCATTGAGCGCAAGGAGCGCTTTGCCTATCCCTTGCCTGCTTTACGCGAAGCATTGCTCAATGCCGTGGTGCATCGCAGCTATACCGATCCGAGCGACATCCAAATCAAAATTTTTGACGACCGTATCACTATTTTTAGCCCCGGTACTTTTTATGGCGGTATCAGCCTGGCTGACATTCAGGCCGACAACTACCGCTCCAGCCTACGCAACAAACTGATAGCCGAAGGTTTTTACCTAACTCGTGCCATTGAAAAATACGGCAGCGGCTTCATCCGCATACGCCAAGCCTTGCAGGACTACCCTGAGATTACTTTCTCCATTGAGGAGTTTGCAGGCGGTGTAATGGCCAGTTTTATCCAGTCACAGCCAGAGTCACAGCCAGAGTCACAGCCAGAGTCACAGCCAGAGTCACAGCTTCCCCTGGAAGCCCGCATCCTGCGGGCATTAGCCAAGGCCCCCATGGGCAAGCGTGAAATCTCTGAAGCACTAGGGCAAAAAGAAATATCCGGCCAGCTCAACAAAGTCATAAGAGCGCTGCTCGCTACGGCCCACATTGAGCTCACCCTGCCCCATAAACCCACCAGCCGCCTACAGCAATACCGCTTGACCGAAGCAGGCAGCAAGGCGCTGGCCCCAACTACTGACCGCCCATGAAAATCACTATTATCGGAACTGGATACGTTGGCCCGTCCATCGCCGCTCTGCAGGCAGAAATCGCCCAGCTGCAAAGCGAACTAGAGCGCAGCGCTGCCGCACCACAACACTCTTGATCATGAAAATCCTCATCACCGGCGGTGCCGGCTTTATTGGCTCAGCCCTGGTGCGCCACATCATTCGCCACACGACTGACAGCGTAATCAACGTCGATAAGCTCACCTACGCGGGCAATTTGGAGTCGCTGGCCGAATGCAGTGCCAGCCCCCGCTACGCTTTTGAGCAAGTAGATATTTGCAACCGCGCAGCCCTGCAGCAAGTATTTATCGAACACCAGCCCGATGCCGTTATGCACCTAGCCGCCGAAAGCCATGTCGATCGCTCCATCGACGGGCCAGCCGCCTTCATCGAAACCAACATTCTGGGCACCTACACCCTGCTAGAAGCCGCTCGCACCTATTGGAATGGGTTGGAGGGCAGTAAAAAATCGGCCTTTCGCTTCCACCACATCAGCACTGACGAGGTGTATGGCGACCTGCATGGCACCGATGATTTGTTCACCGAAACCACGCCCTACGCCCCCAGCAGCCCCTATAGCGCCAGCAAGGCCAGTAGCGACCACTTGGTGCGCACCTGGCAGCGCACCTATGGCCTGCCCACGCTGGTCACCAACTGCAGCAACAACTACGGTCCCTATCACTTCCCGGAAAAACTCATTCCCCTGGTTATCCTGAGCGCCCTGGAAGGCGAGCCTCTGCCGGTGTACGGCCTGGGCGAACAAATCCGCGATTGGCTGTATGTAGAAGACCATGCTCGGGCGCTCTACACCGTGATCACGCAAGGGCAAATCGGCGCCACCTACAACATCGGCGGCCACAACGAAAAACGCAATATCGACGTAGTACGCAGCCTATGCGCCCTGCTGGACGAACTGCGCCCCCGCGCCGACGGCCAAAGCTACGCTGCGCAAATCACCTTTGTGCAGGACCGCCCCGGTCACGACCTGCGTTACGCCATTGACGCCAGCAAAATTAAGCAGGAGCTGGGCTGGGTGCCGCAAGAAACCTTTGAAACCGGCCTGTGTAAAACGGTGCAGTGGTATTTGGACAATCAAGACTGGTGCCACAGGGTGCAGGATGGCAGTTATCAGCGCGAACGTTTAGGAACAAAACTATGACGACCAAAGGCATCATCCTCGCCGGCGGCAGCGGCACACGCCTGCACCCCATCACCAAAGGCGTGTCCAAACAACTGCTACCCATCTACGACAAGCCGATGATCTATTACCCCCTGTCCGTGCTCATGCTGGCAGGCATACGCGACATCCTCGTCATCAGCACCCCGGACGACCTGCCTGCCTTCCAAAAATTGCTGGGTGACGGCAGCGACTTTGGCATCCGCCTGAGCTACGCCCCCCAGCCCAGCCCCGACGGCCTAGCCCAGGCTTTCATCATTGGCGAAGACTTCATTGGGCAAGACAGCGTGTGCCTGGTGCTGGGCGACAACATCTTCTACGGCCAGGGCTTTGGCCCGATGCTGCGCAAAGCCGCCGCTCACCCCAGCGGGGCCACGGTGTTCGGTTATCAAGTCAAAGACCCCGAGCGCTTTGGCGTGGTGGAGTTTGATGCGCAACAACGCGCCATCAGCATTGAAGAAAAGCCCGTCCAACCCAAATCGCGCTATGCCGTCACCGGCCTGTACTTTTACGACAATGACGTCGTCCAAATCGCCAAACAAGTCAAACCATCTGCCAGAGGTGAGCTGGAAATTACCAGCATTAACCAAGCCTATCTGGAACGCGGCGACCTGCGAGTAGAGCTGCTAGGCCGAGGCTTTGCCTGGCTGGACACCGGCACCCACGACAGTCTGCTGGAAGCCGGGATGTTTGTGGAAACCCTTGAAAAACGGCAAGGATTAAAAGTTGCCTGTTTGGAAGAAATTGCCTATGGCAACGACTGGCTAAGCAAAGAACAAGTTCTGGCACAAGCCAAAGCACTCAGTAAAAACAGCTACGGTCAATATTTAGAACAATTGGTAAAGTAAATGGCATTAACAGAGCATAAAGTGCTAGGGGACCATCGTGGCCAACTGGTAGTACTGGAGAGTGGAATAGATATTCCATTTGAAATCAAACGCATTTTTTATATTTATGGCACACAAAAAAGTGTGCCTCGCGGACAACACGGGCACTACAAAATAAAACAATATCTAATAGCCGTCTCTGGAAGCTGCAAAGTAACATTAGATAATGGAAAAAACAAAATAACTTATTGTCTCGATTCGAAAAATAAAGGACTTTTTCAAGATGCTATGCTTTGGGGGGAAATGCACGATTTTAGCGAAGATTGTGTGCTACTAGTGCTGGCCAGCGAGCATTATGATGAGAGCGATTATATTCGTGATTACAGTGAGTTTTTGAAAGTAGTGAATAAATGAATTTTATCCACCCACTTGCCGATGTAGCAGAATCCGTAATTGGTGAAGATACAAAAATCTGGCAATTTGTCGTTATCTTAAAAGGTGCAGTCATAGGGAAAAATTGCAACATCTGCGCCCACACCCTGATTGAAGGCGACGTTGTAATCGGCGATGAAGTTACCATCAAATCAGGTGTGCAAATTTGGGATGGAACCCGAATAGAAGACAAAGTTTTTATAGGCCCCAACGCAACCTTCACCAACGATTTATTTCCGCGCTCAAAAATTTATCCTGAAAAATTCACAGGTATTGTCATAAAAAAAGGAGCGAGCATCGGTGCCAATGCCACCATACTCCCCGGTGTCACCATAGGTGAAAATGCCATGGTAGGGGCCGGTTCGGTAGTAACAAAAAATGTTGCACCAAATACAGTGGTTGCTGGAAACCCAGGAAAAATTATCCGACATATATTCAACAATAAAGAAGATACAATGACAGACAGACAGACAGACAGACAGACAGACAGACAGACAGACAGACAGACAGACAGACAGACAGACAGACAGACAGACAGACAGACAGACAAAAGTAGCAGCTAATTTTGCTTGGAGGGCAGCAGCATGATGCCCTTGATAAGCAAAACAATACAAATGCGATTTGTGAATGAAGCTGATGCTGATTTTATATTAAGTCTTCGAATGGACAGTCGATACAATCAATTTTTATCCGATGTTGTTCCAAGCGTACAGGCGCAAAAAGAGTGGATTCGAAAATATAAAGTAGAAGAAAAAGACAAAAAACAATTTTATTTCATTATAGAGAAAATTGACGGAACACCCTGCGGTACAGTACGAATTTACGATTTGAGAAAAGACTCTTTCTGCTGGGGTAGTTGGATTTTGAATGAAAACAAAACAAGATATGCCGCACTTGAAAGCGCTTTTTTGGTATATCAGTTCGGCTTTGATATATTGGGCTTCAAAAAATCACATTTTGATGTTCGCAAAGGAAATGAACGAGTAATTTCATTTCACGAAAAGATGGGAGCCATTAAAACAAATGAATCTGACGATGACTATTATTTTGAAATAACAAAAGACGCTGTTCTCAAATTCAAAGAAAAATTGCAAGGAAAATCAAATTGATACCATTTTTAGATCTCAAAAATGTCAATACGCAACACCGTGCTGATCTAATAGAGGCGGCCACCCGCGTCATTGATTCGGGTTGGTACATACAAGGCCAAGAAGTCAAACAATTCGAGCAAGAATTTGCAGCCTATTGCGGCACCAAGCATTGCATTGGCGTAGCCAACGGCCTGGATGCACTCACACTCACTCTGCGCGCCTGGAAAGCGCTAGGCAAACTGCAAGAAGGGGATGAAGTCATCGTCCCGGCAAATACCTATATCGCCAGCATTTTGGCCATTACAGAAAATCGCCTCAAACCCGTGTTGGTGGAGCCAGATCCGCAGACTTTTAACCTGCGCCCCGAAAACACCAAGGCAGCCATCACCAGCAAAACCCGCGCCATATTGGCTGTCCACCTCTACGGCCAGCTTGCGCCCATGCCAGCCATCATGGCCATTGCCAAAGAGCATGACTTGCTGGTGCTGGAAGACAGTGCCCAAGCACACGGCGCACAAATAAATGACAAAAAAGCCGGCAACTGGGGCGACGCATCAGGCTTTAGCTTCTACCCCGGTAAAAACCTCGGTGCTTTGGGCGATGCAGGTGCCATCACCACCAATGACGATGAGCTAGCCCAAACGGTGCGTGCCATAGCCAACTACGGCAGCCACAAAAAATATGAAAACCTGTACCAAGGGGTGAATAGCCGGTTGGATGAAATCCAGGCGGCGATGCTGCGCGTCAAACTATCAAAACTAGAGCTGGAAACGCAGCACCGGCGGATGGTAGCAGCTATTTATTTACAAAATATCTGCCACCCCGCTGTCCAACTACCGCAAGCAGCTAGCCCCGAGCAGCATGTGTGGCACCTATTCGTCATCCGCACCCGTCGGCGCACCGCGCTACAACAACACCTGGCAGCACAGGGCATTCAAACCTTGATCCATTACCCTATCCCACCGCACCAGCAGCAAGCCTACGCAGAGTGGAACGCACAAAGTTACCCGCTCACCGAAGCCATACACCAAGAGGTGCTCAGCCTACCTATGGGGCCAACATTAAGCCAAAGCGAGGCACTGCAAGTGGTAAAAATGGTGAATTCATTCAAATGATAAATATTTTTAATAGCTTACTTTTGGTGCTCAATGAACATCAAAAGAAAAAATTATATTCATTGCAAATATTAATTTTTTTCTCAGCAATTATTGAAATTTTTAGTGTTGCAATTATTGCTCCCTTTATGGCGGTTATTGGCAACGCAGAGATTATAAATTCAAATGAAATAATTAAATCCGTGTATACCTTTAGTGGAGCACAGTCTTTTCATTATTTCCTTATTTTATTTGGTATTTTTGTATTATTTATTCTATTTTCTTCTGCCTGCCTTTCAATTATTACCATTCGAAAATTATCCATCTTTGCGGCCGATGTTGGCGCTGAATTCGCTAATCGACTTTATCAATATTACATAGAAAAAAATTATATTTTTCACGCAAATGGAAATAGTGCTGAATTAGTAAAGAAAATATCGACAGAAACATCTAGGATAACTGATAATATATTACAACCCTTTGTTCAAATAAATGCAAGAGTCGGCACAGTTTTATTTGTGGCTATTTTTATTTTTATTTATAACCCTTATGTTGCGATAGTACTTTGTTTCTTGATAATTTCAGTTTACTATATTCTTTATAAAACAGTAAAATGGCGCTTAGCAAGAAATGGCGTGAGAATCAGTGAATATTCTGAAAAAAGATTGAAATTAATGGCAGAAGGATTCTCTTCCATTAAAGAATTACACCTCCTTCAAAAAACGGACTTCTATATTAAAAAATTTAATAAAAGTGGGGAGATATTTTCTCAATCTTATGGATCAAGTAATAGCATCTATAATGCACCACGCTATATTGTTGAATTTATTGTTTATGGAGTAATGATTGGGTTGGTTGTCGTGTTACTAAGTACTTATAATGGCGATGTTGCCAAAGTGCTTCCTATAATGAGTGTTTTTGGTGTCGCGGCCATTAAAATACTTCCGTCATTTCAGCAAATTTATAGTGGAGCCGCTCAAATAAAGGGAAATATTTCTGCACTTGATAGTGCGAAACAGGATCTCTTCGACGCAAAAGCAAAAGAGAAACTGGAAAATACAGTATGCAGTAAACAAAAACTGTCTGGAGACATCGTTGCAACAAATTTAAAATTTTCATTTGATAAAAAAACTGATGTCTTAAAAAATCTATCAATTAGAATTCCAGAAAAAAAAATTATTGGTATTGCTGGAGCCTCTGGTTCAGGTAAATCGACACTACTGGATATTCTTATAGGGGCTATACATCCAGACTCTGGTACTATTTTTGTAGATAAATCTAATATCAAAACAAATATTCAAAGCTGGAGGCAAAGTATTGGCTATGTTTCTCAAATTGCTGCCTTGCGTGATGCTACAGTTGCAGAAAATATAGCATTTGGCTGTGATATGGAGAATATTGACATTAAAAAATTAAATATAGCTCTTGAGAAATCAAAACTTTCTGAGTGGATTGATAAATTACCTAACGGCTATTTGACAAGAATTGGAGAGCGCGGGCTACAAATATCTGGTGGACAGCGTCAGCGGATAGCAATTGCAAGGGCTATTTATTATGATGCAGATTATTTATTTTTCGATGAGGCGACGAGCGCTCTAGATGGTATAACAGAAAAAGAAATATTAGATTCTATATTATCTGCAGCTATCAATAAAACAGTTATTATGATTGCACACAGAATAAATACATTAAAAAATTGTGATTTAATTTATTTAATTTCTGAAGGACGTGTCGAAGATTTTGGAACCTACTCTGAGCTAATTACAAAAAATACTAAATTTTTGAAAATGTCTGGGAATACAAACTAATTTATGCGAATAAACAATAAAATTACCATCATTATAAATACATGTGATGCATATCACGATGTTTTACAGCTATTTTTATGTGCTCTAAATGATTATTGGAAAGAATGTAATCACCCTATAATAATAAACACGGAAAGTATCCAGACTGAATACAAAAAATCAAATATTCATGTATTTATCTATAACAAATACAAAGGAAAAGATAAATGGGGAGATAGACTTCGCAATGTATTGCGATCTGTTGATTCTGAATTTGTTCTAATGCTTTACGATGATTTTATTCTAGAGAATCACGTCAATCAAACAGGGATCAATGAAGCAATTTATTTATTATCAAAAGAGAGTAAAGCATCAGCTGTTTATTTAATTAATACAGCATTACCTACCGAAAAAAATGACGAACATACTTTTCAGCGTGTTCGGAAACGATCAGATTTTATTGTAAATTCTGCACCAGCTATCTGGCGAAAAAACGATTTAATGAATTATACCGGTAAAAATGATAATCCCTGGGCCTGGGAAGTGTTTGGAAGCTATAGAACATTTGATCAAGATAATATATTCTACACCTTAAACCCAAAAAATAACGATATATTCCCCTACAATTATAAGAAAGGCGGAGCAATATACAGAGGGAAGTGGGTTAGAGAGGTAGTTGATGGCAAGTTTCAGAAATACAATCTAAATATAGATCCTAATGTGCGTGGATTTATCAATATGAAAGAGATGGCTCCGAGAAACTTACGATGGAAATTTAATTTCATGCTAACTGGATTTAAGATGGTTGGAGTGAAAGCATTTCATTTTATTTTCAGATATTTAAAATTAAAAATGAAGGTACAATTATAATGAACGACTTTACTTTTGGAGTACTCACATTTAATCATGAGTCATATATTTTAGAACATTTAGAAAGTATAAAATATTTAATTCAGGAATATGGGAATGAAATTTTCGTTGATATTATCATAAATGATGATTGTTCTCATGACAAGACGACATTTATCATTGATCGATGGTTGAAATTGAATTCAAAAATATTTAGGAATATAACCAAAATATTTTGTAAAAAAAATATTGGTACCTGCCAGAGTTTATTGAACATTGTTAAACACACAAAAACAGCTTCGTTAAAAATTACTGCAGGTGATGATGTTTATTCCTGTGAAAACTTATTTAAATATGGAAACCTTTCGGAGAAAGTATCTATTCTCTCAGGTATTCCATTAAATATTATAGATGGAAAACTACGGAAAAACAGAAGAGATCTTTTTGAAATTCTGCTGACCCAGAGTATTTATAAAAACAAAAAATTTATTGATAGATTTACAGGGCTATCTAACAATAATGCTCCAAATATCTTTTATAAAAAAACAATACTAGCAACATCAGAGTATGCAACATTTCTTTCTCAGTATGATGTTGTAGAAGATTGGCCAACTCAAATATTTATTGCAGAAAATTATCCTGAAACAGAATTTAAATTAATTGAAAAAATATTTGTTTATTATAGAAGAACAGATGGGTCAATTTTTATTGTTGCAAACCAACGATTTATTAAAGATAAATCCCTTGTGTACCAATATTTGACTAATCAAAGTTCAAAATGGATCGAAAAGATTTTTATAAGAAATAGACACTTTCTTTTTCTTATTAATAAAAAAATATTAAATAAAATTTTAAACCTTTCTTTCTATTTATTTTTGATAAGATCAGTTCCGTACTATACTTCAACAAGGAGAAAGATTGAAAATATTTCAATAACCTCATTTGAAGAGCATTATACAGAAATTAAGAAAAGGGCATCTTCCTTCGTTGTATAGAATAGACCATGAAGAAATATTATCCATTATTCCTTGTCGAGAGTTATTTAATAATAACTCTTCTACTTTTTTTATTTGGCCCTATAAGATTTAACTATCATAACGAGTATTTGTTTTTTGCTTTCCTTACTTTTTATCATCTTGCTTTTATTTTAGGCTATAAACTAGCCACAAAAACCTTCACATTAGATGAAGAAATAATTAAACAACAACATTTTTTATCAAGAAAAAAATTCTTTTCATTACTCATTCTCGCTTGTGTTTCAGTTTTTATATCTTATAAAAATTTGATGTTAATTTCTGATTTTTCTATTGGCCATTTTTTTGCAGACGTACTACGTGGAGCATCTGATCCAAAATTAGTATATACAGAAAGAATGAATATTTTGAAATCAGGTACATATCAAAGTAATAGATTTTTAAATGTGATATCAATTTTTTTTATTTTCTCGAAATTTTTATTTATATTTTATGCTATCTATTATTGGGAATTATTAAAAAGATTAGAAAAAACCTTGTTTTTTGTTTTTTGTTTTTTTTATATTACACCAGGAATTGCTGCTGGTGTTAATTCACTAAATTTTTATTTATTCTTATTTGTTGCCCCAACTGTTTTTATAAAATTGTATATTAATAACAATTATTACATTCTTAAAATATATATATTAATTTTTATTTTTTTATTTTTTTTGCTGCTTCTGGTTTTTGGCCATTACATGTCATTAAGAGGCGAAGGATTTGAATATTTTTTAAAAATTTCCCCGTTGAATGATATTTCCATTAACATAGAAACACCAGATATAAAAAATATATCAGGGTATATTTTTTATTCATTTGTTTGGCTAATTTCATATGTGGTACAAGGATATTATGGATTTTCCTTGGCACTTGCCGAAAATTGGGAATGGACATATGGATTTGGCTCATCTGCTTTTTTACAAAATCAATTTTTCAATATTACAGGAATAGATATTTCTCACCTCACATTTCAAAGTAAAATACATAATTATTGGGATAAAGATGTCCAGTGGCATAGCTTTTATGCACAAATAGCTAATGATGTTGGATTCTTCGGTGTTATTTTTATAATGTTCTCTTTAGGATATTTATTGTCTAGAGCTTGGCTAGAGTGTTTATTTAGGAAAAATTTTTATGCTTCTGCGTTGCTGCCAATTTTATGCATTCTTTTTGTATTTATTCCTGCTAATAATCAAATATTCAATAATATAGAAACTATTTCTTACTTTCTTGTAATTATATTTTTATGGATTTTTGATAAGTTGAGAAGGAAAAAATATCATGAAATTTAAGAAAAAAACTCTGCTCATTACTGGCGGAACTGGTTCTTTCGGCAATGCTGTTCTTAAGCGCTTTATAGGCACTGACATCGCTGAAATCCGTATCTTCAGCCGTGATGAAAAGAAGCAGGATGACATGCGCAAGCGCTACAACAGCGCCAAGCTCAAGTTCTACATTGGCGATGTGCGTGATGCACGCAGCGTGGCGCAAGTCATGCGCGGGGTGGACTACGTGTTCCATGCTGCGGCGCTCAAGCAGGTGCCTTCTTGCGAATTTCACCCCATGCAGGCCGTGCACACCAATGTGCTGGGCACAGAGAACGTGCTGGAGGCAGCCATCGCCGCCGGTGTGCAGCGCGTGGTGTGCTTGAGCACCGACAAGGCTGTGTACCCCATCAACGCCATGGGCATCAGCAAGGCAATGATGGAAAAGGTAATGGTGGCCGCTAGCCGCAATTTGGAAGGCTCCGGCACGGTGATTTGTGGCACACGCTATGGCAACGTAATGGCTTCGCGCGGCTCGGTGATTCCGCTGTTTGTCGATCAGGTGTTTGCGGGCAAACCGATCACCATTACCGACCCCAGCATGACGCGCTTCATGATGACCTTGGCCGATGCGGTGGACTTGGTGCTGTATGCGTTTGAGCATGGCCGCAATGGCGATATTTTTGTGCAAAAAGCCCCGGCAGCCACGGTGCAGACCTTGGCCCAGGCTCTGCTGAGTTTGATGGGCAAGCCTGACCACCCCGTGCAGATAATGGGCACGCGCCATGGCGAAAAGTTGTACGAAGCGCTGCTCAGCCGTGAGGAAATGGCCTGTGCCGAAGACATGGGCGACTATTACCGCGTGCCTGCCGATGGGCGTGATTTGAATTACGCCAAGTTTGTAGAGCAGGGCGAGCAACGCCTGACGCAGGTGGCAGAGGACTACAACAGCCACAACACCACACGGCTGGATGTGGCAGGGATGCAAAAACTGCTGCTGAAGTTGGACTTCATGCAGCGCATTGCCAAGGGTGAGCACGCAGTGGCAGAAGATTATTGAGGGGGTGCCGTGGCAAGGAGATTGCCGCGTCGGCTACGCCTCCTCGCAATGACGGAAAGGGCGGTGCGTTTTGAATGTAAGAAAAACGACTCTAGCGCCTATCCAACAAACGTTCACAGCTATCAATATAGGAATGATATGCCTACCGTCTTGATTACCGGTGCCGACGGCTTCATCGGCAAAAATCTGCAGCAGCACTTGGCTGAGCGCAAGGATGTGGCCGTGCGCTGCTTTACCCGCCAGCACGCGGTGGACGATCTGCCCGCGCTGCTGCAAGGGGTGGACTGTGTGTTTCACCTGGCGGGCATCAACCGCCCGCAAGACCCGGCGGAATTTGCCACGGGCAATGCAGATTTAACCCGCGCCCTGTGCAATACGATGGCGGACGTGGCAGCCAGCACGGGTAAGAAGGTGCCGGTGGTGTACACATCGTCCACCCAAGCAGCGTTGAACAACCCCTACGGCCAAAGCAAGCGTGCAGCAGAGGATGCGTTGTTTGATTTGCAGTGCACACACGGCGTGCCAGTGCATGTGCTGCGCCTGCCCAATGTGTTCGGCAAATGGGCGCGCCCCAACTACAACTCAGCTGTGGCCACGTTTTGCCACAACGTGGCGCGGGGGCTGCCCGTTACGGTGAACGACCCGGCTGCGCCACTCACGCTGGTGTACGTGGACGATGTGGTGGCGCAGTTTGTGCAGATCATGGACAAAGGCGCGTTATTGCGAGAAGCCAAAGAAACGCTCCCCCGTCATTGCGAGGAGCGCAGCAACGCGGCAATCTCCCCCCCAATACACCACCACTGTGGGCGAGCTGGCGCAGCTCATCGAATCCTTCAAAGACAGCCGCCACACCCTGCTGACCGAGCGTGTGGGCACGGGTCTGGTGCGGGCGCTGTATGCCACCTACGTCAGCTACCTGCCCACCGAGGCGTTCACCTACCCCGTGCCCATGCACGGCGATGCGCGCGGGGTGTTTGTAGAGATGCTGAAAACGCCAGACTGCGGCCAGTTCAGCTACTTCACGGCGCACCCGGGCATCACACGCGGTGGGCATTACCACCACAGCAAGACAGAGAAATTTTTAGTCATCAAAGGACAGGCCCGTTTCAAGTTTCGCCACATGCAGACGGGCGAGACGTATGAGTTGGTGACCAGCGGCGACAAGGCCGAAATTGTAGAAACCGTGCCCGGCTGGACGCATGACATCACCAACATCGGTAGCGATGAAATGGTGGTGATGCTGTGGGCCAATGAAATTTTCGACCGAGAAAAGCCAGATACTTTTGCTTGCCCGTTGTGAGGCATAAAAGACGATGAAAAAACTCAAAATCATGACTGTGGTCGGTACTCGGCCCGAAATCATTCGCCTCTCCCGCGTCATGGCACGCTTGGACAAACATTGCGACCATGTACTGGTGCACACCGGCCAAAACTACGATTACGAGCTAAACCAGGTATTTTTTGACGACCTGGGTCTGCGCAAACCCGATCACTTTTTAAATGCCGCCGTGGGCAGTGCGGCAGAAACCATCGGCAACATCATCGCCAAGATGGATAGCCTGCTGCTAGCCGAGCAGCCCGAGGCCATGCTGGTGCTGGGCGACACTAATAGCTGCCTGAGCGTGATTCCGGCCAAGCGGCGCAAGGTGCCCATCTTCCACATGGAGGCGGGTAACCGCTGCTTTGACATGCGCGTGCCCGAAGAGATCAACCGCCGCATCGTCGATCACACGGCCGACATCAACCTGACCTACAGCACCATCGCCCGCGACTACCTGCTGCGCGAGGGCTTGCCACCCGATCAAATCATCAAGACCGGCAGCCCCATGTTTGAGGTGTTGAACCACTACCGCCCGCAGATTGATGCCTCGGACGTGCTGCAGCGCCTGGGACTACAAAGGGATGGCTACTTTATCGTCAGCGCCCATAGAGAAGAAAACATCGAAAGCGAGCGCAGCTTTACCAAGCTGGTGGCGGTGCTCAACGCCGTGGCGGAGGATCATGGCCTGCCGGTGGTGGTCAGCACCCACCCACGCACGCAAAAACGCATTGACGCCACGGGCGCACAGTTTCACCCCCTGGTGCAGCTAATGAAGCCGCTGGGCTTTCACGATTACAACCACCTGCAGCTGCACGCACGGGCGGTGCTGTCGGACAGCGGCACGATTAACGAAGAAGCCAGCATCCTGAACTTCCCGGCACTCAATCTGCGCGAGGCGCACGAGCGCCCCGAAGGCATGGAAGAGGCCGCCGCCATGATGGTGGGGCTAGAGGTAGATCGTGTGCGCCAGGGCCTGGCTATTTTGTCCACTCAGCCGCGCGGCAACGACCGCAGCAATCCGCACGGTATCCGCCCGGTGGTTGACTACAGCATGCCCAACGTGAGCGATAAAGTGCTGCGCATCGTGCACAGCTATACCGACTATGTGAACCGTGTGGTGTGGAAGAAATATTAATGTCTATCAAACGCGAAAAACTTATTATTATCAATAGAAGTTTTTGGCCTATTTATCCTGTAATTGGCGAAGCTTTATTAAGATTTGCAGAGCGTCATGCACAGGAGCACGATATTGGCGTGATTCTGCAGGATCATGCCAATATTCGAGAAAAACTTACTGAATTTCAACGAGGGAAAAATGTTAATTTTTATCCATGCAAAGCTTGGAGTATCTCTGGAAGCAGTGTCGCAAGAAGGGCGTTAGATAGTATATTCTTCATGGCATGGGTATTTATAATTTTAATATGGAAACGTCCTTCAAAAATTTATATCTCTACTGACCCCCCAGTCTTAGTTCCTTTTATTGTTTGTATATATTCAAAAATATTTAAAGCAAATTTTATTTATCACTTGCAGGACATTCATCCAGAAGCTACAAATGTAGTTATTAAACTTAAGCCATGGTTATTTAAGTTTTTACAAAAAATAGATGCAATATCCATGCGCCAAGCAGAGCATTTAATTACAATTACCGAGGAAATGGCTCATGAAATAAAAACAAGATCTCACACAAAAAAACAAATTTTCATTCTTTCAAATCCTTCCATCGCTTTTGATGATGTAATCACAAATAAAGACAAAGAGCCCGGATTCGTTTTTTGTGGAAATGCAGGAAGACTGCAACGTATTCCGTTATTAATATCTTCTATTAAAAAATATGTTAATCAAGGTGGCATTTTAAAGTTCATTTTTGCTGGAGGCGGTGTCTATGCGGAAGATTTGAAAAATCTTGCTAATGAACTACCAAAAAATGTTATTTATCATGGATTAATATCTCCAACTCAAGCAGCACAATTAAACTACAATTATGAGTGGGCTTTATTACCCATAGAAGATGAAGTAACAAGATACGCCTTTCCCAGCAAATCTTCTTCCTATGTATTTTCTGGCGCAAAAATTATAGCCATATGCTCCAAAGAAACAAGCGTTGCGCAATGGATTTTGAAAAATAATTTAGGTATTATTATTGAACCTTCTATAGATAGTATTTGTGATATTTTTTCTAAAATAGAAAAACAACAACTATCGACCAATATATTCGACATAAATAGGGATGAATTAAAAAAACAATTAAGCTTTGATGTTTTTCTGAATAAACTTAGTAAGTTAATTTTTAAAAGTGATACATAAGAATATACTTCTCACCGGCGCCTCTGGCTTTGTTGGTCAAGCTGTTTTCAAAGCATTAAGCCAGCAAGGCGCTAGAGTGCGCCCAGTTTTCCGCAGCCAACAGCAGGCACAAGGGGTAGCAAATGCGGCTGTTGTTCCCACCTTAGGAACTGATACCAACTGGACTTCTGCCTTGCAAGGTATAGAAGTAGTTATTCATGCCGCCGCACGTGCCCACATCATGCGTGATGAGGCGCTGGATCCTTTAGCCGAGTACCGGCGCGTGAATGTGGCAGGTACGCTGAATTTGGCTCGTCAGGCTGCTTCGACTGGAGTGCGGCGCTTTGTATTTGTTAGCTCCATCAAGGTCAATGGCGAATCCACCCAGCCAGGGCGCCCTTTTATCGCCGACGATACGCCTGCGCCTGAAGATGCCTATGGCATATCCAAAGCCGAGGCTGAGGCGGGCTTGTGGGAGATTGCACGCGCCACCGGGATGGAGCTGGTGATTGTTCGTCCCGTGTTGGTGTACGGTCCTGGGGTCAAGGGCAATTTGGCCAGCATGATGCGCTGGGTGCGCCGTGGCGTACCTTTGCCCCTGGGCGCAGTCACCCGCAACCGCCGCAGTTTGGTGGCGCTAGATAACCTGGTGGATTTCTTGGCCGTGTGCGCCGTCCATCCCAAGGCGGCGAATCAGGTGTTTTTGATCAGCGACAACGAAGATGTTTCCACCGCAAAACTATTGCAGCTGATGGCAATAGCAGCCCAGCGCCCAGCACGACTCTTGCCCATGCCAGTGGTGCTATTGCAATGGGGAGCATGCTTGCTAGGCAAGCAAGCGGTGGCGCAGCGGTTGCTAGGTTCGTTACAAGTTGATATTCAAAAAAACCGTGATTTGCTGGGTTGGCAGCCTCCTGTGCCCGCACAAATGGCCTGGCAGAAGATGAAAGATTAGGTGTGTGATGCTGCGTTCACTGGATATTTTTTTCGCTCTAGTTGGGTTGATTCTGGGATTTCCACTACTGCTAGCGGTGTATGTGGTGGGCTTGTTTGATACGGGCGCGCCGCTGTTTTTGCAAGAGCGGGTGGGACGACACCAGAAACCGTTTACGTTGGTCAAGTTCCGCACCATGCGTGTGGGAACAGCATCAGTAGCCAGTCATTTGGCAGATGCTCAATCTATTACAAAAATAGGACAGTTTTTGCGCCGAACAAAATTAGATGAACTCCCTCAACTGTGGAATGTTTTACTAGGCGACATGAGTTTGGTGGGGCCCCGACCTGGCCTTTTCAATCAAACGGAGCTGCTGCAAGCACGTGCAGCCCATGGCGTTTACCAAGCTAGACCCGGAATTACTGGTTTGGCGCAGACGACTGGAATTGATATGTCTACACCTAAATTACTTGCTGAAACGGATGCTGCGATGCTTTGTAATTTGAATATGAAAAATTATTTTCTATATATTATTAAAACCGTATCCGGTGCTGGTAAAGGTGATGCGGTAAAAATTAAATAAAATGATAAAATTTGTAATTTTAAATTTTTTTTCTAACACTCCCCCGTATTGCTAAACAGTTCATTGTTTTAAGCATAGACATACTGCTTTCCCTGCTTGCCGTTTGGATAGCGTTTTATTTGCGCATTGAGCAAGTAGGCTGGCCTCAGCAACAACAAGTGTATGTATATGCCGCAGCGCTATTATTTACACCTATATTTGTGCGCATGGGGTTGTACCGGGCTGTTTTTCGCTATACAGGCTTGCGGGCTTTAATGTCGATGGCCACGGCTACGCTAATTTATGGAGCGTTATTTTTTTGCATCCTTGTATGGGCACGCTGGATAGCGGTGCCGCGTAGCCTAGGTTTAATCCAACCCTTGGTTTTTCTGCTGCTCGCAGGGGGCTGGCGTGTGCTGGCGCGTTACGCCCTGCTGCAAGCAGCAGGGCGTGGGCAGGTAAACAAACCTAAAGGCCAGCTGCTTATTTACGGCGCCGGTGAAGCAGGTGTGCAAACTGCCTTTGCCATGAGCGTAATGCGTGAATTTTCCGTACGGGGTTTTGTCGATGACGATCCGCAAAAAATTGGCCGCTCGATTAACGGAATACCTGTAATTGCCTCGCAAGATTTATCTGAATTCGTGCCCTTGCATGGTATTACAGATATTTTATTGGCTATTCCTTCTTTAGCCCGATCTGAACGCCACGCCATTATTTCTAAACTACAACCTCTTCCCGCACATATACGAACACTGCCGGGAATGTTGGACTTAGCCTCAGGCAAGGTATCGGTAGCGGATTTCCAAGAGCTGGATATTGAAGACTTGCTCGGGCGGGTACCGGTGCAACCAGATCAAGCCTTGCTTGCCAAAAACCTGCATGCCAAGCGGGTATTGGTCACCGGGGCGGGCGGCAGTATTGGCAGCGAGCTGTGCCGTCAAATCGTGCAGGAACACCCTAGCCAATTGGTATTGTTAGAACACAACGAGTTTGGTTTGTACGCCATTCACCATGAGCTGGTGACGCTCTGTCGCCAGCATGGCTTGGCGGTGGAATTGGTGCCAGTGTTGGCCAGTATTCGCAATCTACGGCGGGTGCGCGCCATTTTTGCACAATACCGCCCCCAATCTGTCTTTCACGCTGCTGCGTACAAGCACGTGCCTTTGGTGCAAAGCAACCCTGCAGAAGGGGTGCTGAATAACCTATTTGGCACCTTGAATACAGCACGGGCAGCGATGGAGGTGGAGGTGGAGAACTTTGTCCTTATTTCCACCGATAAAGCGGTACGCCCCACCAACGTCATGGGAGCTACCAAGCGCATGGCCGAGCTGAGCCTGCAGGCCTTGGCTGGTGCTGCAACAGTGGATTTCAGTGCGATTGACGAAACTACGGGCCTGCCCTTGGTGGCCAACCGCACCCAGTTTTGCATGGTGCGCTTTGGCAACGTGCTGGGCAGCAGCGGCAGTGTGGTGCCGCTATTCAGAAAACAACTGCGCCAAGGCGGGCCACTCACCGTGACGCATGCAGACGTTACGCGCTATTTCATGACGATTCCCGAAGCGGCTCAACTGGTGTTGCAAGCCGGGGCGATGGGCCAAGGTGGCGAGGTGTTCGTGCTGAATATGGGGCAACCCGTCAAAATCATCGACCTGGCACGGCGTATGGTGGAGCTTTCCGGTCTGCGCGTACGCGATGCAGAGCACCCGGAAGGGGACATTGCCATTGAAGTGGTGGGCCTACGCCCAGGAGAAAAGCTCTACGAAGAGCTACTGATTGGCGACAACCCCGAAGGCACCCAGCACCCCCGCATCATGAAAGCGCATGAAAACTACCGGCCCTGGGAACAACTTTTACCGGATTTGCTAGCCATCCGCGCAGCGGCCAAGCAGGGCCGTGTTGCAGATATCCATCACGTGCTGGGCAAATTAGTCAGTGGCTACACCCACGATGCAGACATGCACTGACGGCATTGAAAGTTAAGCCACAATGCGGCCTGTTTTTACGTTTTCTTTCTCTTCCCTGCCATGACCACCCCCATCCCCCCCCACGCCAAGGCCGACATCCTGGCCCAGGCCCTGCCCTATATCCGCAAGTTTCACGGCAAGACCATGGTCATCAAGTACGGCGGCAACGCCATGACTGACCCGCAGCTGCAGCGCGCGTTTGCCGAGGATGTGGTGCTGCTCAAACTGGTGGGCATCAACCCCGTGGTGGTGCACGGCGGTGGCCCGCAAATTGAGACAGCTTTGAAGCGCCTGGGCAAGGAGGGGCACTTCATCCAGGGCATGCGCGTGACTGATGCCGAGACGATGGAGGTGGTCGAATGGGTGCTGGCCGGTGAGGTGCAGCAAGACATCGTGGGCCTGATCAACCAGGCCGGTGGCAAGGCCGTGGGCCTGACGGGGCGCGATGGCGCGATGATTCGGGCCAAAAAGCTCAAGATGCTGGACCACCACAATCCGCAGGTGGAACACGACGTGGGCCAGGTAGGCGACATCGTCGCCATTGACCCCAGCGTGGTGAAGGCGCTGCAGGACGATGCCTTCATCCCCGTGGTCAGCCCGATTGGTTTTGGTGAGGAAAACGAGAGCTACAACATCAACGCCGACGTGGTGGCCAGCAAATTAGCCACCACGCTACAAGCTGAAAAACTGTTGCTACTGACCAATATCCCCGGCGTACTGAACAAGGCGGGGCAGTTGCTGCCCACGCTCACGGCTCGCCAAATTGATGAGCTGGTGGCCGACGGCACGATTTCTGGCGGCATGCTGCCCAAGATTGCTGGTGCGATAGACGCGGCCAAGGCAGGCGTACACGCTGTGCACATTGTGGATGGCCGGGTGCCGCACGCCATGCTGCTGGAAATTCTGACCGACCAGGCCTACGGCACGATGATCTGCAATCAGTAACCCGAAGGAACTGCATGACTGCATTGCACGACGATACGGCGACAACCACTCCTCCTGCCACCCCGGCCCCGCGCAAACGCCTGAAGCCCGGCGAGCGGCGGGCACAAATTTTGCAAGCGCTGGCGGCGATGCTGCAGGAGCCGGGCGCAGAGCGCATTACCACCGCAGCGCTGGCCAAGCGCCTGGGCGTGAGCGAGGCGGCGCTGTACCGCCACTTTGCCAGCAAGGCGCAGATGTTTGAGGCGCTGCTCGATTTTGTTGAGCAGACGCTGCTGGGCCTGGTGCAGCAAATTGCTGGGGAAGATGCGGTGCTCGGCGCCCTCACCCCGGAAGAAGGGCGGACACGGGCGGCCAAGATTGTGGCGGTGCTGCTGCAGTTTGCCGAGAAAAACCCCGGCATAGTGCGCGTGATGGTGGGCGATGCCCTGCAAGGCGAGCACGAACGCCTGCAAGCGCGGATGAATTTGCTGCTGGACAAGCTTGAATCCACCCTGCGCCAATGCCTGCGCCCGGCGGTGGGCGACGGGGCAGCGGCCCTGGCATCGGCACAACTGTCCCTGGTGCAAGGGCGCTGGCTGCGTTTTGTGCGCACGGGCTTTAAGCGCCAGCCTGCCGAGCACCTGGAAGCGACAATGGCTATCACTGCAGCCGTATTACTACAAAAATAAGAGCTGTTTACACTGAATTTGTAAGCGTTTCAGGCACAAAGATACCGAAAACTGTTTATTCATCAGCGCTAACAGCTATCAAAAACATGAAAAAACCGGCCTAGGCCGGTTTTTTTGTGGATGGCATTCAAAGCCCCGCTACTGCTTAATGCTCGCGGCTAAAGCTCTTGCGGTTGCCGCCGCGCGGCTCATAGGGTTTGCCGGCGGGCTTGCCTGCGCCAAAGCTGCCACGGCGCTCGCTGTCGAAGCGGCGTTCACCGTCAAAGCGGCGCTGCTCGCCAAAGGGCTTGCGGCGCTGTTCGCCCCAGCCGCCTTCTTCACGGCGCGGGCCGCCAAAGCCGCCACGGTCTTGGCGCGGGGCGAAGTCGCGGCGCTCAAAATCGCGGGGAGCGGCGTGGTCACGCGGGGCAAATTCACGGCGCTCGTCACTGCGGCCTGCAAAGCGGGGGCGGTCGCTGTCAAAGCGCTGCTGGCGGTTATCACCGCGCGGGTCACCACGGAATTCACCGCGGTTGCCACCGCCGAAGCCGCCGCCAAAGCCGCTCTTGCGGCCATAGCCTTCGCCGTCGCGGCGGCTGCCAAAGCCACCGCCAAAACCGCCGCGCCCACGGCCTTCGCCGCCAAAGCGCTCACCGCGGCCTGCGCCACGGCCACGGCCTTCGCTGCTGCTGGGGAAGCGCTGCTGCGGCTCCAGGCCTTCAATGACGTCGGCCTTGAGCTTTTGGCGGGTGAAGTCTTCAATGTCGAACACGCGGCGGCGGTCGCGGAATTCCGCAAACGTCACGGCGATACCTTCGCGCCCAGCGCGGCCCGTGCGGCCAATGCGGTGGGTGTAGTCCTCGGCCTTCATGGGCAGGCCAAAGTTGAATACGTGGGTGATGGTGGGCACGTCAATACCGCGTGCAGCCACGTCGGTGGCGACCAAAATCTTGATTTGCCCTTCACGCAGTGCCCGCAGGCGGCGGTTGCGCAGACCTTGGCTCAAGGCGCCATGCAGGGCGGCAGCGGAAAAACCGCCTTCGGCCAGGTCCTGCGCCAGGCCGTCGCACTCCACTTGGGTGGAGGCAAACACGATGGCCTGGTTGATGCCGGTATCACGCAGCCAGTGGTCAAGGAGCTTGCGCTTGTGCTGGGCGTTGTCGGCCCAGTGCAGCAGCTGCTGGATGTTGTCGTGCTTTTGCTGGGGCGTGGCGATAGTGATTTTTTGCACGTGGGCACCGCCTTCGTGCATCACGCGCATGGCCAGTTGCTGGATGCGCGGGGCAAAGGTGGCGCTAAACATCATGGTTTGCTTGCGCTGGGCGGTGAGCTGGTGGATTTCCTCCAGGTCATCGGCAAAGCCCAGGTCGAGCATGCGGTCGGCCTCGTCCACCACCAGGAACTGCACCTTGTCCAGCTTGATTTGCATGCTGCGCTGCAAGTCCAGCAGACGACCGGGGGTAGCGACCACCAGGTCGGCGTTTTGCAGCTTGGCAATCTGCATTTGATAGGGCATGCCGCCTACGACGTTGGCAATGCGCAGGCCCTTGCAGTGCTTGACCAGGCCAATGGCGTCTTGCGCCACTTGTTGGGCCAGTTCGCGTGTGGGGCACAGCACCAGGGCACCGGGGACGGCGGCCTTGAAGTTGCGTGCCTGCATGGGGTTTTTGCGCTTGGGGCGCTTGGGCAGGGGCTGGCCGCTGGCAGCAGCTTCGGCGCGTTGGCGCTCCAGCTCGGCTTGTTCGGCGGCGTATTCTTCAGCCTTTTGGGCAATCAGGGTGTTGAGCACGGGCAGCAAGAATGCTGCCGTTTTGCCCGAGCCGGTTTGGCTAGAGACCATCAGGTCCACAGCATCTTGGCCGGCGCAGTTCATGGCCAGGGGAATGGCCTGCGCTTGCACGGCGGTGGGCTGGGTATAGCCCAGGTCGGTCACGGCGCGTACCAAGGCAGCGTCCAGGCCCAGCGCCACAAAGGGGTTGGGGGCGGCTTCCACAGCTTCTACAGCTGCTACAGCTGCTACGGTGGCCTCCACGGTAGCGGGCACGGTCAGGTCGGCAGCAGCATCCAGGCTCTGCGTTTGTTCAATCATGTTCATGTCAGTAATTTCAACAACAACGCGGCCCCGCCACTGCCGATCAGTGGTGCGAGGGAAAAAGCTTACGGGCTGCGTTTTTGACGGTTACGGGGAAAACATCCACCGTCAAACAAATTCCGGCATTCAAAGTAACGCTTGCTGGGCGCAAGGTGAATGCGGTGGGCTTTCAAAGGTTCGCGGTGCTGGCCGTGCAATGTGAACGGCCTTGGCAGGAACAGCCCGTGTGTGTGATGGGAAGATGCGGCAAACTTGTCGATAGGGCGAATTTAGGTAGTTACCCTAGACAAGCCCGCGATTATTGCACAGCTAGCAAAAATTTTCAGGGCAGCAGGAAATGCTGGCGGTAGTGCTGCAATTCGTCGATGGATTCGAGCACGTCGGCCAAGGCGGTATGGCGCTGGGCTTTTTTAAAGCTTTTGACCACTTCGGGCTTCCAGCGGCGGGCCAGCTCTTTCAAGGTGCTCACGTCCACATTGCGGTAGTGCAAATACGCCTCCAGCTTGGGCATGTACAGCGCCAGAAAGCGCCTGTCCTGCCCAATGCTGTTACCGCACAGCGGTACCTTGCCCTTGGGCACGTACTGGCGCAAAAAGGCCAGCACCTGCTCCTGCGCGGCTTCTTCGGTCAAGGTGGAAGCCTTCACCCGCTCAATCAAACCGCTGCGCCCGTGGGTGCCTTTGTTCCAGGCGTCCATGGCGTTTAAAAGCGCATCGCTTTGGTGGATGACCAGCACCGGGCCGGGCACGCGCACCTGCAAACTAGCGTCGGTGACGACGACGGCAATTTCAATGATGCGTTCGGTTTGGGGGTTCAGGCCCGTCATTTCGCAGTCGAGCCAGACGAGGTTGAAATCCGATTTCGCCAGCGCGGGCAGCGGCGCTGGGGTTTCACAAGAGGCGGGCAAAAGCATGGGCAAATTGTCGCCTACACTCGCGCCACATGGCTGATACCAACGCTTTTTCCACTATTTTTTCCCCCAGTCTGGCCCTGACCGCTGTCTTTGCCTGTGCCCTGCTGGTGCAATTACTGGTGCAGGTAGGGCTGCTGACCCGCCAGGTGCGCCACGTGGCCCAACACCGCGCCCAGGTGCCTGCGGCCTTTGCCCACACCATTACCCTGGCGGCCCACCACAAGGCGGCGGACTACACCCTGGCCAAGGCCCGCGTGGGCCTGGTGCAACTGGCCTGGGGGGCGCTACTTTTACTGGGCTGGACGCTGCTGGGCGGCCTGGATGCCCTGCACCAAACCCTGCTGGGCTGGATGGGCCCGGGCCTGGGCCAGCAGGTAACGCTGGTAGCTGCGTTTGCGCTGATTGCGGGCGTGCTGGATTTACCGTTTGCCTACTACCAAACCTTTGGCGTGGAGCAGCGCTTTGGCTTTAACCAAAGCAGCCGGGGGCTGTGGCTGGGCGATTTACTCAAAAGCACGCTGCTGGGCGCAGCCATTGGCCTGCCGCTGGTCGCTGCCATCCTGTGGCTGATGCAAGCTGCCGGTAGCCTGTGGTGGCTGTGGGCCTGGGGGTTGTGGACGGGGTTTCAGTTGCTGCTGATGTGGGTTTTTCCGACCTTTATTGCGCCGCTGTTCAACAAATTCCAGCCGCTGGAAGATGCCGCGCTCAAAGACCGGGTCACGGCCCTGATGCAGCGCTGCGGCTTTGCCGCCAAGGGCTTGTTTGTGATGGACGGCAGCCGCCGCTCGGCCCACGCCAATGCGTATTTCACCGGCCTGGGCAATGCCAAGCGGGTGGTGTTTTTTGACACCTTGCTGAAAAAACTCAGCACCGAGGAGGTCGAAGCCGTGCTGGCGCACGAGCTGGGCCACTTCAAGCACCGCCATATCACCAAGCGCATGCTGTGGCTGTTTGCCGCCAGCCTGGGCGGCCTGGCGCTACTGGGGTGGCTGAGCAACCAGCCCTGGTTCTACACCGGCCTGGGCGTGAGCCCTTCGCTGGCGCTGGCCCTGGGGCCGGGCAGCAGCATGTTGGCCCCGGGCGACAGCAGCCCCATGCAGGCCGTGGCGCTGCTGCTATTCATGCTGGTGATGCCGGTGCTGGGCTTTTGGCTGGCACCGCTGTCGGCCCAGTTCTCGCGCCGCGATGAGTTTGAGGCCGATGCCTACGCCTGCGCCCAGGCCCAGCCGCAGGCGCTGGTCAGCGCCCTGCTGAAGCTGTACGAAGACAACGCCGCCACGCTGACCCCCGACCCGCTGTACGCGCGGTTCTACTATTCCCACCCCCCGGCGGTAGAGCGCATTGCCCACCTCAACGCCCACATACCGCCCATGCCCGCCGCAGCCACCACCGCCCAGGCGGGCCAGCCATGAGCCGCAAGCACCGCGCCCCCGAACGCAATAGCGCTGCCGCGCAGCAAGCCGGCTTGGTCGTCGGCAGCCACGGGCGGCACAGCGTGATTGAAAGCGCCGACGGCAGCCGCCGCATCTGCCACCCGCGCGGCAAGAAAAACCAGGCCGTGGTGGGCGACCAGGTGCGCTGGCTGCCCGCCCCGCCCGGCCAGGGGGAGGAAGGCAGCATCGAGCAGGTGCTGCCCCGGCGCAACCTGCTGTACCGCCAGGACGAAGTGCGCAGCAAATCCTTTGCCGCCAATATCGACCAGGTGCTGATCCTGATCGCTGCCGAGCCGGTGTTCTCCGAAGCCCAGCTCACCCGCGCACTGATTGCCGCCGAAGACGCGGGCATTCCCCCGCTTATCGTGCTCAATAAAAGCGACCTGGCAGCCCCCTTTGCCCAAGCCTGGGAGCGCCTGGCCCCCTACCGCGCCATGGCGCAGGAAAACGGCCAGCCCCACTATCAAGTGCTGGGCCTGAACCTGGCCCAGCCCAGCGCCGCGCAAGATACGCTGCTGCACCGCCTGCTGGCCGGTAAAGCCACCTTGGTGCTGGGGCCGTCCGGCGCGGGCAAAAGCACGCTGATCAACCAATTGATTCCCCAGGCACAGGCCGCCACGAGGGAGATTTCGCAGGCGCTCAACTCTGGCCGCCACACCACCACCACCACGACGTGGTACTGGCTGGACAAAGCCGCCGGTACGGCGCTGATTGATTCGCCCGGGTTCCAGGAGTTTGGCCTGCGCCACATCGCCGCCCCGGCGCTGGCCCACCACATGCCGGACATTGCCCGCTACGCCCAGGGCTGCAAGTTCTACAACTGCACGCATTTGCACGAACCGGGCTGCCAGGTGCTGGCGCAGGTGGGCCAAGGCATCAGCGCCCAGCGCCACCGCTTGTATGCGGAATTATTTCAGGAGCTGTCTGCGCCTGTGCAGTATTGATTTCACGGCGTTTTCACCGTGAAACTGTTTATCCACCTGCGCAAGCAGCTATCAAAACCGAAACACATCCAGGGTACGGCGTAGCACCCCAGTATTGCCCTCCATGGTCTGCGCGGACTGGGCGTAGTCCTGCGCCATGCGGGCGTTATCCTGGGTAACTTGGTCCAAGTCCACCAAGGCAGCGTTCACCTGGGCAATGCCGGCGCTTTGCTCGGTCATGGTGGTGAGCATCTCTTGCATCTGCCCACGCACCTGCTGCACCGCCTCGACCGATTGGCCCATGGCCTGCCCGGCGGTCTGCATTTGCCCGGCGCTGCGGCTGGTTTGCTCGGTGGAGGTCGCAATCAACTGCCGAATCTCACCAGCGGCCTTGGCACTGTTTTGCGCCAGATTGCGCACCTCGGCGGCCACCACGGCAAAGCCACGCCCTTGTTCGCCAGCGCGGGCAGCTTCTACCGCAGCATTGAGCGCCAGGATGTTGGTTTGAAAAGCAATGCTTTCAATCGTGGACACAATCTGCCCCATCTGCTGGGACGATTGCTGCAGCCGCTGCACCAGTTGCTGGGCCTGCTGCATGGCGGCTGCGCTTTGCCCGGTCAAATCGGCACTGTGCTGGGTGTGGCGCTGCACCTGCTCCGTCACCTGCTGGGTTTGGGCCACGGTTTGTGCCATCTCTTCCATCGCGGCAGCGGTTTCTTGCAGGTCTTGCGCTTGGCGGTCTGAGCATTCGGCCAACTGCACGGCACTTTGGGTCAGATTACGGGCCATTTGGTTAAAACCATCAATCTCGTTCTTCGCATCGCCAATCACCGCCCGAAAATTGATGTGCACCTGCTTGATGCGCTCCACCAGCAAACCCAGCGGATGGGGCGGCTGTGCGCCTGGCAAGCTGCCGCCCAATTGCCCGCTGGCAATGTCTGCAGCAAGGTCTTGCAAGGTTTGCAAAGGCTGGGTAACGCGCCGATGCAAGCACGTCAGCGCGACAGCCATGGCGGTCAGCAGCAAGAGCGCCAGCAGCGCCCATTGCCAGGGCGCTGTCCAACCCATCAGCGGAAACAGCAGCGCCAGCACCACCATGGGCAACTGCAGCGCCGCTTGGCGCTGGGTAATGCTGGCCCGTTGCAACTTGCCCCAATGGTTGCGCCAACCCAAATTGCGCACCCGCCCACCATGTAGCACAAAGCTGGGGCGTGCCTGGTTACGTTGGGCCGCGATGCGGGCGTACAACTGCTCTGCAGCTTGAATTTCCTGGGCCGTAGGCCGCACCCGTACCGACATATAGCCAACCGGCTTGCCCCCCGCTAGTACAGGCGTGACATACGCCCGCACCCAGTAGTAGCGCCCGTCCTTGCACAAATTTTTCACCAGGCCCTGCCAGGTACGGCCATGGCCAATCGTGGCCCACAGGTCTTTGAACGCCTCGGGCGGCATATCCGGGTGGCGCACGATACTGTGGGGCTGGCCCATCAATTCAGCCTTGCTAAAGCCGCTGACCTCTTCAAACGCTTGGTTGCAGTGGGTGATACGGCCTTGCCTGTCGGTGGTGGACATCAACAAGACGGAGTGCGCAAACTCACATTCTTCATTGCGCACAGGGGCGTGGTGCAGCGCAGCTTCTAAGGCAATACGGGGTGGGTGGGCAGACATAGGATGAAAGACTTGTGCATGCAGCGACTATCGAACAAGAGGTGTCGTATAAACCGCCGCCATCCTAGGAACGATCGGTCTTATTTGCAAAGACTTATTGACAAATCTACACACCCCGTAACACGGTTCCTTGCTAAAGGCTGATCCACGTCAAAAATACCGCCTACCCCAGCAAACGCCCCAGGGTGAGCAGCGCCAGCAACAGCAGCCACACCGCCACCCAGCGCCAGACCAGCCCGACCAGGCTATAGAGGTGTTGAAACTGCGGGGCCAGGCCGTCTGCGGTTTCGGGCTCGCCCAAATCCATGTGCAGGGCACCGGCGGTGGCGGCGATGATGATGCCATCGCTATCGCCCGGCACCCGCTCAGCGTAGCTGCGCCAGGCGGCAATGGCGTCTTCAAAACTGCCAACCACGGCAAAGCCCAGGGCCGTGCAGCGGGCGGGCAGCCAATCGAGCCACTGCCACGCCGTGCGGGTGCAGCGCTGCAAGGGCTCGCTGACCAGCGGAGCGGCGGGGTCGACGCGTTCATTCCACTGGCGCACCAGGTACTCGGTCGTGCGGTACAGCACTGCCCCGGCCGGCCCCAGGCCCAGCAGCATGCACACCGTAAACCAGAAGAACACGCCAAACACGTGGCGATGCGCCTGCACCACGGCGTAGCGGGCCAAGGTGGTCAGCACTTGCTGTTGCGACCAGTTTTGTACCGGGGTGGCCAGCCACCGCGCCAGGGCAGCGCGGGCGGCGGGCAGGTCGTCGTCATCGAGCGCATCGCGAATACGCGTGAAGTGGTGGCTAAATTGGCGAAACCCCAGGGTTACGTACAACACAGCCACGTTCCATAGCAGCGCCAGCGGCCAGCCGATACTGACGTACAGCAGCCAATACACGGCGCTGACACACGCGACCGGCACCAACACGGCGGCGGCCAGGGCCAGCCAGGGGTGGGCAGCGTTGGAGCCCGCATCCAGCCCCCGGCGCACGGAGACGGCCCAGGCTCTCAGTCCCTGGTGGGCGGGGTGGTTGGCGTGCAGGGGGTAGGCCTGCTCCAGCATCAAGGCAAACAAGATGGCGAAAAAACTCATCCGTCCATCATAGCGGGGGCCAGGGCACGTCAAGCCAGCATAAAGCGGTAGAAATTGCGCAGCATGCCGGCCGTGGCGCCCCAGATGAAGTATTCGCGCTCCTGCTGGTGGTAGGGCATGGCAAACCACTGGCGTTCCTGCCCGCGCCAAAACAGGCGTTGGCGCTGGTGGTTGGCCGGGTTCAGGATGAAGGACAGCGGCACCTCAAACACCTGCGCTACTTCCGCTGGATTGGGCTGCAACGGCTGGGGCGCGACCAAGGCCACCACGGGCGTGACGTGAAAGGCCGATCCGGTGGTGTACAGCGGCAGGCTGCCCAGCACCTGGGTGTGCTGGGGGCGCAGGCCCACTTCTTCCCAGGCTTCGCGCAGGGCGGCGGCGGTGGGATTGGCATCCTGCGGGTCCACCTTGCCGCCGGGAAAGGCAATTTGCCCGGGGTGGCTGGGCAGGTTGGCGCTGCGCTCGGTCAGCAGCACGCTCAAGGCATCGCCCCGCTGTACCAGGGGGATGAGCACTGCCGCTGCGGCGGGGGCTTGGTCGGTAAAAGCGGGCTCGCCGCGCAGCTCTGGCTGCCAGATGGGGGGGTGGGCAAAGCGCTGCTGCAGCGCCTGCGCGGTTTGCGCTGCCGCAGGCACGGCGGGTAGATGGGCGTCGCTGCCGACAAAGGGCAACTGGCGCGGGTCAAACGCTGCCACGCTGCGCCGAGCGCTGCCTGTAGCAGGCCCCGCAGGTCCAGCAGAGGAAGAAACAGGTTGCGTCAAGCTGGCCCCCAGAAAAAAACATCGTCACACATGGCTTGCGCGGCCCAGCCCAGCGCCAGGCACAAAAAAGCCGCTACAGCAAAACTGTAACGGCTTGGCAGTTGAATCAACCTGCGTGGGCAGATTATTCAGCAGCAGCTTCAACGGCTTTAACAGCGCGTTGGGGCAGCTTTTCCTTGATACGTGCCTTCTTGCCAGTCAGACCACGCAGGTAGTACAGCTTGGCGCGACGCACGTCACCACGGCGCTTGACTTCGATCTTGGCGATCAGGGGCGAGTAGGTTTGGAACGTACGCTCCACGCCTTCGCCGTTGGACATCTTGCGCACGATGAAGCCGCTGTTCAGACCACGGTTGCGTTTGGCAATCACCACGCCTTCGTAAGCCTGCACGCGCTTGCGGCTACCTTCCACCACGTTGACGCTGACGATCACGGTGTCGCCAGGGTTGAAGTCGGGGATGGTTTTGTTCAAACGAGCAATTTCTTCTTGCTCAAGGGTTTGGATCAAGTTCATGACGGATTTCCCACATCTTGATCGTGTCCGCGCCGAAATTGGCAAGCACCGGGATTGGTGCGTAGGCTGCATTGAAAACCTGCAGCGGCCGGATAGAGGATCAAAGAACCCGCGATTATAGCCCGTGCGCGTTATTTTTGGCCAGGCAGGCTGCGCAAAAATGCCTCGTCCTGCGCAGTCAGGCGCTGCTGAGCGCGGGCCTGGGCGATCAGCTCGGGACGCTGGGTGGCCGTCAGCAGCAGGCTTTGCTCGCGCCGCCAGCGCTCAATGTGCGCGTGGTGGCCCGACAGCAGCGCCTGCGGCACGCTGTGGCCTTGCCACACTTCCGGGCGGGTGTAGTGGGGGCAGTCCAGCAGGCCGTCCAGCGCCGGGTTGAAGCTGTCTTGCTGAAAGCTGCCCGCGTCGTTAAGTACCCCGGGCTGTAGCCGGGCAATGGCATCGAGCAGCACCAGCGCGGCCAGTTCGCCGCCCGAGAGGACAAAGTCGCCCAGGCTGATGTGGTGGGTAACGTTGACGTCGATAAACCGCTGGTCGATGCCCTCATAGCGCCCACACAGCAAGATGGCGCCGCGGCTTTCGGCCCACTGGGCCACGCTGGCGTGTTGCAGCACCTGCCCGGTGGGGGAAAACAACACCACGGGCACGTCGGTGGCCGCGCCGGCACTGCAGCGGTCGGCGCGGGCGGCGTCCAGGCACTGCTGCAGCGGCTCGGCCAGCATCACCATGCCGGGGCCGCCGCCAAAGGGGCGGTCGTCCACCCGGCGGTAATTGCCCTCGGCAAAATCGCGCGGGTTCCACAACTGCACCTGTACCTGGCCGCTGCTGAAGGCGCGGCGCGTGACCCCCTGGGTGAGGAAGGGGGTAAACATCTCGGGGAACAGGGTCAGGACGTCAAACCGCATGGCGCGCTGCTCAGGCATGCTTAGTAGTCAAGCTGCCAGTCGGCAACAATGGTTTTGCCGGGCAGGTCCACGCTGTCGATATAGGCGTCCACAAAGGGAATCATGCGCTCGACCGGCTTGCCCGTAACCCGGTCGGCTGCCGCATCGGTCAGCACCAGCACGGTTTGCGGGCCGGTGGCGATCAGGTCTTTCACCACGCCCAGGGTGACGCCCTCGCGGTTGCGCACCGTCAGGCCCAGTAAATCCACCCAGTAGTATTCGCCGTCCTCGGCTTGGGGGAAGTGCTCGCGGGCGACAAAAATGCGCGCGCCGCGCAGGGCTTCGGCCTGGTTGCGGTCGGTGACTGCGGGCGACATGGCGACCAGGCCATCGCCATGCCAGCGGATTTGCCCAATGGGCAGCGCCACCGTGCTGGTAAAGCTTTTCGCGCCCTTGTCTGCCGCTTGTAAAAACCACTGGGGCGCGGCCATCAGCGCCTGAGGGTCGCTGCTGAAGGCGATGACTTTGAACCAGCCTTTAATGCCCCAGGCATCGGCCATGCGGCCCACTTCAACGGCATCGGCGGGCAAGGCCAGCGGCTCCAGCGATTGCAGAGGTTTCAGGCAAGGGGTTGAAGGCATAGGTGGGGCAGGCAGGAGTAGCAAAAAAGAAAAAAGCCCCGTCAGACGTGCTAACGGAGCTTATCGAGCGCCAGGCTAGTGGCTGCGCTTAGGCGGCAACGGCAGCGCTGGCTTGTTTGATCAGGCGTTCAGCGGTGTCCGAAGCTTGGGCACCTACGCTCTTCCAGTAAGCCACGCGGTCCAGCGCCAGACGCAGACCTTCTTCAGCGCCACGGGCGTTGGGGTTGTAGAAACCCACACGCTCGATGAAAGCGCCGTCGCGGCGCACGCGCTTGTCGGCCACAACGATGTTGTAGAAAGGACGGGCTTTGGAGCCACTGCGAGAGAGTCGGATCACGACCATGGTTATTCCTTCGGGTGGTTGCAGCGCAAAAATGCTGCAATAAAGTTTTCACGACGTTTGAGACACGCGACATGGCCACCCGGCCAGCGACACGCCGAAAACGCGAGATTATACACAATTACACCAGGTGCTTGAACTATTAAAAATAGGAGCTATCAGCGCTTGCTGTGCAAGGATTTCAGACATGTTTAAACCTAAAACCCTTGCCAGATAAGCGCTGGCAGCTCCTGTTTTCGATTCCTACCCGCCCATCAATACAACTGCAGGCTGATCCAGTAGGCCAGGGCCGCTACGGCGGCGCTGGCCGGGATGGTCAGCAACCAGGCCCAGACGATGCTGCCGGCCACACCCCAGCGCACGGCGCTGGCGCGTTGGGTGGAGCCCACGCCGACAATGGCCCCGGTGATGGTGTGCGTGGTCGAGACGGGAATACCCAGGAAGGTGGCGACAAACAGCGTTACCGCCCCGCCCGATTCGGCGCAAAAGCCGCCCACGGGCTTGAGCTTGGTGATTTTCTGCCCCATGGTTTTCACAATGCGCCAGCCGCCAAACATGGTGCCGCAGCCAATAGCGGCGTAGCAGTCTGACGATGACCCACACCGGCGGGGTGCTGTCCCCGGCCTGGGCGTAGCCCGTGGCAATCAACAGCAGCCAGATGATGCCGATGGTTTTTTGCGCATCGTTACCGCCGTGGCCCAGCGAGTAGGTACCCGCCGAAACCAGTTGCAGCTTGCGAAACAGGTGATCGACCTTGCTCGGGCGCGCGCGGCGGAAAACCCAGGCGACGATGACCATCATCAGCGAGCCAAAGACATAGCCCAGCAGCGGCGAGATGACGATAAAGGCCACCGTCTTCAAGATACCGCTGGCAATCAAGGCGCTAAAGCCCCCCTTGGCCAGGCCCGCGCCCACCAGGCCGCCAATCAAGGCGTGCGAGGAGCTGGACGGAATACCGTAGTACCAGGTGATGAGGTTCCAGACAATGGCCCCCACCAAGGCGCCAAAGACCACGTGGGTGCCCACCATGTCCGCTTCAATAATGCCTTTGCCCACGGTGGCGGCCACGCTCAGGTGAAACACAAACACCGCCGCCACGTTGAAGAAGGCGGCAAACACCACCGCATGGGTGGGCTTGAGGACGCCGGTAGAGACGACGGTGGCAATCGAGTTGGCCGCATCATGAAAGCCGTTCATGAAGTCAAAGACCAAGGCCATCGCCACCAGCAAGATAACCACCCAGAGGGCAGCTTGTACGGGTTCCATATTCAGGTTTTCCTAGAAATGGGCGTCACAACGATGCCGGGGGGCTTAGGAGTTCTCGAGGACGATGCCCTCAATCACCTTGGCCACGTCTTCGCACTTGTCGGTGACGGCCTCCATCAACTCATACAGCGCCTTGAGCTTGATGAGTTCGCGCATGTCCTGCTCTTCCCGAAACAGCTTGCTCACGGCCGCACGCAGTACGCGGTCGGCGTCAGATTCCAGCGTGTCGATCTCGTTGCAGGCCTTGAGCGCCGCTTCCGCCGTCTTGGCGTCGTTGATGCGGCCCAGGAAGGAGACGGCCTTGCGCACGCTTTCGCAGCAGCGCAGGTTCAGCTCGGAGAGCTCGCGCACCTCGGGGGTGATGACCCGCACGTCGTACAAGAACATGGTGTCGGCGCTGTCCTGGATCAGGTCGGCCACGTCGTCCATGGTGTTGATCAGGATGTGGATGTGCTCACGATCCAGCGGGGTGATGAAGGTCTGGTGCAGCGTGCGGTTGACCTCATCGGTCACGCGGTCAGCAGCACGCTCGGCTTCGTCAACCGCTTGGTTGAAGCGTTCGCGCAAATCGGTATCACCATAGTTGGTCACCAGTTGCGAAAAAGCCTGCGCAGCTTCCACGATGCGCTCGGCATGCTGGTTGAACATTTCAAAAAAATTGCCTTCGCGCGGCAATAACTTGCCAAACAGCATGCACGCTCCTTCAATGGATGATTGCGTAAACTGAAATACAAGCACGCCCTTCACGCATGGTGCGTACCCGCAATAAAAAAAGACGGCCACCCGGGCCAGCAACGTGCAGCGCCAGGATACCTGGCCCTGCCCACAGCCGCAATTTTCCACGACCGCAAGACCGCCCCGCCGGTTTCACCTAGGTATAACCCTAGAACTACCTGGGCAAGCAGGCCGCAATCGCGGGGGAAAAACTATAAAAATTCAACAAAATCAAAATATTAAGGAAATAAATTAAAAAATACTTGCTTCCGGCTTTTTTTGTTGTTCCATCGCAACGCAGCACCGCTGCCTTCACAAAAACCGCAGCCTGGGTAACTTTTCTTAACTGTCCCCGGCCTGTGCCGCTGCGTCCCAGGCCTGCAGTTGTGCCAGCTTGTCGGCAATTTTGGCTTCCAGCCCCCGGGGCACGGGCTGGTACCAGTGCGGCGGCGGCATGCCTTCGGGCAAATAACACTCCCCGGCAGCGTAGGCGTTGGGCTCATCGTGGGCATAGCGGTAGGCGTGGCCGTAGCCCAGGTCCTGCATCAGCTTGGTGGGGGCATTGCGCAAATGCAGGGGAATGGCGCGGCTGGCGTCTTGCTTGACAAAGGCCTTGGCCTGCTTGAACGCCAGATAACCCGCATTGCTCTTGGGCGCGGCGGCCAGGTAGAGCACGGCCTGGGCCAGGGCCAGCTCGCCTTCGGGGCTGCCCAGGCGCTCAAAGGTCTGGGCCGCATCGTTGGCAATTTGCATCGCCCGGGGGTCGGCCAGGCCAATGTCTTCCCAGGCCATGCGGATGATGCGCCGCGCCAGGTACAGCGGGTCGGCCCCGCCGTCGAGCATGCGCATCAGCCAATACAGCGCCGCATCGGGGTGGGAGCCGCGCACCGATTTATGCAGGGCGCTGATGGTGTCGTAGAACTGCTCGCCCCCCTTGTCGTAGCGGCGCAGCTGCTCGCCCAAGACCTGTAGCAGCCAGGCGTCTTCAATTTCGGCCAGGCCCGCTTGCGCTGCGGCAACGGCCAAAGTCTCCAGGGTGTTGAGCAGGCGCCGCGCATCGCCATCGGCGTAGCTAATCAAGCGCTGCAGTGCTTCACTTTGCATAGCTGGCAACGCTTGCAGGGCCTGGGCTTTCTCGACAATTTGCTGTAAATCTGCGTGACTGAGCGGCTGCAGCACGTAAACCGCCGCACGCGAGAGCAGCGCGGAATTGACTTCAAACGACGGATTTTCCGTGGTCGCCCCGACAAAGGTGAACAGCCCGCTTTCCACGTGCGGCAAAAAGGCGTCTTGCTGGCTTTTGTTGAAGCGGTGCACCTCATCGACAAACACAATCGTGCGCTGCGCCAGCAAGCCGGTGCGGGCGGCTTGGGCTTGCTCGACCGCCTCGCGAATTTCCTTGACCCCGCCCAGCACGGCGCTGATGGCGATGAACTGCGCATCAAAGGCCTGCGCCATCAAGCGGGCGATGGTGGTTTTTCCCACGCCCGGCGGCCCCCAAAAAATGCAGCTATGCGGGCGCCCGGACTCAAACGCCAGGCGCAGCGGCATGCCCGGCCCCAGCACGTGCTGCTGGCCAATCACGTCCGCCAGGGTGTGCGGGCGCAGGCGCTCGGCCAGGGGGATGTGCGCAGGATTCGGAGCAGTTGAGGAAATCAAAGAAGAAGCAATGTCAGCCATAGGGCTGCCATCCTAGCGCCAGCGCGGCGCGGTTTCTTACACTGCCGGGCATGCCCCCGATCGACTACACCACCCCGCCCGAACAAAGCCTGCCCGAACTCCTACAGCGCGTGCGGGCCTGCACGCTGTGCGCAGCGCACTTGCCGCTGGGCCCGCGCCCCGTGCTGCAGGCGGGCAGCCGGGCCAAGATTTTGATTGCCGGGCAAGCGCCGGGGCGCAAAGTCCACGCCAGCGGCATTCCGTTTGACGACGCCAGCGGCCAGCGCCTACGCGCCTGGCTGGGGTTGACGCCCGCGCAGTTCTACGACCCCGAGCTGGTCGCCCTGCTGCCCATGGGCTTTTGCTACCCCGGCAGCGGCAAGTCCGGCGACCTGCCGCCGCGCCCGGAATGTGCCTCCACCTGGCGCCAGCCCCTGCTGCAGCGCATGCCGCAGATTGCGCTGACCGTCGTCCTGGGCCAATACGCCCTGGCCTGGCACCTGCCCCAGCTGCCGCGCAACATCACCCAGGCAGTCGAGAACTGGCGCAGCACCTGGCCGCACACCATCGTGCTGCCCCACCCCCAGCCCGCGCAACAACGGCTGGCTGAAAAAACACCCCTGGATGGAGGCCGAGCTCCTGCCCCTGCTGCGCCAGCGCGTAGCGCAGCTCATTGCCAATAACACGGCTTGTACGGATACCAGCGCGCGGCCATGATGGGGGGCACCATTTTTTGAAAGGGGTTTGCTATGTCCGTTCGCCTTGCCATCGTTTACTACTCCACCTACGGCACCAACTACCACATGGCCAGCATCGCCGCCGATGCCGCCCGCACTGCCGGGGCCGAGGTGCGGCTGTTGAAAGTGGCCGAAACCGCCCCGCAAGCCGTGGTGCAAGGCCAGCCCGCCTGGCAGGCACAGGCCGATAAAACCACCAACATCCCCACTGCCACCGCTGCTGATATGGAATGGGCCAACGCCTATCTGTTCAGCAGCCCCACCCGCTTTGGCGGCATGGCCAGCCAGATGCGTGCCTTTATCGACACGCTGGGCGGTTTTTGGGCCAAGGGCGGCCTGGCCAACAAGGCCGTATCGGCCATGACTTCGGCCCAAAACAACCACGGCGGCCAGGAATCGACCCTGCTGACCTTCTACTACACAGCGATCCACTGGGGCAGCATCATCGTCGCCCCCGGCTTTACCGACCCGGCCATCTTTAAAACCGGCGGCAACCCCTACGGCTACAGCCACACCCAGGGCGCGGAATTTACCGACGAGGCCAAAGCCTCCATCACCCACCAGGTGCAACGCCTGGTGCAAGTAGCCGCCAAGCTGGCTTAAACCCCAGGGGCGCGCAGTCGCGCCCCTCCAACCCCACAACATCAGCTCAGGGCGCAAAACTCCGCCCACCAACAAGCGCATCCCATCTGACTCGCCGTGGCTGTTTGAGCGCAGCGCCCAAAGGGCGCGAAGCGAGTTCCACGGCGGGTATCCAAGCTGCGCAGCACGCTTTCTTTGCCTCCTTTCTTGCGCAGGCAAGAAAGGAGGTCGTCCGCCGGGGCGAGTCCCGGCCAACAGCCGCCAAAACAAAAAAGAGAGCAGCTACCGCCCACCACCCAACAATCTCACAAACAAAACAATACAAAACCTAAGCCCTACAACCGCCAGCAGCTCTCACTAAAGTAGCGCACCCCAATCCCCCCGCCCCCGCAATCGCCCCCACCCCCAGCCCCCCCAGCGGCAATTGCCCCAAAACCTGCACCACCGCCACCGCCCCCGAAGCACCAATCGGGTGCCCCCGCCCCAACCCACCGCCTTGGCGGTTGAGTGCCGCCAGCGGCAGCCCCAGCGCCTGGGCAAACGCCAGCGCCTGGGCGGCAAAGGCATCGTGCAGCTCCACCACATCCAACGCATGCACCGCCAGCCCCTGGCGCTGCAACAGGGCTTGCACAGCCTGCTGCGCGGCAAGCATGGGCGTCTCGGGAGCCGCGCCCAAACTCACTGCACCTTGCCAATAGGCGCGCGGGGCCAGCCCCCAGCGGGCACAGGCCGCCGGGCTGGCCAACAGCAGCAGGGCCGCACCGTCGGCCTTGGGAGCGATGGCGATGGTGCTCAAGCTGCAATCCGCACCCGCCGCACTGCGGCCCGTGCGCACGGCAGGCATGCGGGCTGCCCGCGCCAGCGTCAGGGCACGAGGATAGGTGTCGTGGGTACAGGCGGCGATGGGCACGACGGCCTGCCCGCCTGGAGAAGAAGTTGAGGTAGCGGCGGCGGCGCAGGCCTGCGCATAACGCAGCGCCTGGGCATGGCTAGTTACCGCCCAGGCGTCTTGCGCCGCGCGGGTGATGCCGTGGGCAGCGGCAATCTGGGCAGCGGCGTCCAACATATCCGGGTCACGCCCGGCGGGGGCAAAGGCGGGGCGTTCGTAGGCCACAGGGGCCTCGTTGGTATGACGGGGACGATGCAGGCGCAGGGGGGCGCGGCTCCAGGCTTCGGCGCCGCCGGCAAGCACCACCTCGGCCTGGCCCAGGGCCAGCAGGGCGCAGGCGTGGGTGATGGCGTCCATGCCCGCGCAGCATTGGCTGTCGATGGTGCAGGCGGCCACGTTATCGGGCAGGCCCGCAGCCAGGGCCGCCAGCCGCGCCGGGTTGCCGTTGGCCCCCAGGGCGTTGCCCAGCACCAGGGCATCGACGGCGTGGGCGGGTAGGCTGCTCTGCTGCAACAGCGCAGCAATCAAGGGGCTGGTCAAGTCTGGGAGTGCACACTGCGCCAGCGCCCCGCCCACGGGGGCTACCGGGGTGCGCGCCCAGGCCAGGATGGGCCAGGCCGTCTTCAGTGCCACGGCTGCAAGCCCGCTACTGGGGTGCCCGCCAGCGCCTGGGCCAAGGCGGCTTGCAGGGCGGCGTGGTCGGTTTTTCCGCTGCGCGTTTGCGGCCACGGCCCCTGCCAGCGCCACCAGCGGCGCGGGGTTTTAAAGGCTTCGAGCTGGGCGCTGCAGTGGGCGCTTAAAGCGGCGGCGTGGGGTAAATCATCCCCACGCAGGACGGCGTGCACGCGCAGGCCGCGCAGGGCATCGGGCAGGCCCAGCACGCTGGCGGCCTGCACCTGGGGCAGGCTTTGCAGGCAGTTTTCCACTTCTTCGGGAAACAGGTTCTTGCCCTGGGTGACCAGCATGCGGCTGGCCCGCCCGCATAAATACAGTCGACCCTGCGCGTCCAGCCAGCCCATGTCGTGCACGGTCAGCCACCCGTCCTGCCACTGCGCGGCAGAGCCGTCCTGGGCGTGTACGTAGTCCATGAACAGCATGGGGCTGGAGAGCCAAATACGCCCCACGGTGCCAGGCGGCAGCGGGGTATCGGGCCGCTCACCAATGCGAATCGCCACCTGGGCAAAGGGCTGGCCCACGGCCTGGGGGTGGGCCTGGGCGCGCACGTCCATCCAGGTGATGTAGCTGGCCTCCGACGCGCCATAAAACTCCGCCACCCGGGCGCGGGGCAGCAGCGCTTGCAGGCGCGGGCTGTGCTCACGCATCCAGCGCGCACCGCTGATCAGCACCAGGCGCGGCCCTGGCAGGGCTTGCCCGTGTTTGCGGGTGGCCCACTGCAACAACAGCAAAAGCTGACTGGGCACGGCCACCAGGGTGCAGCCGGGGTGTTGTTGCAGTTGCGTCCAGGTCAGCTCGGCAGAGAATTTTTCCTGCACCACCGCGCCCTGCCCTGTCCACAGGCCCAGCATGGCGGCAAATAAAAACAGCGAGTGGTTGAGCCGCCCGGGGGCCAGCACGGGGCCGGTCAGCTCTGCGCCAAAGGTGCTGGCGGTGCTGGCAAAGCTTTCCACCCAGGAGCGGTGGTGGCGGCGAAAGCCCTTGGGCTGGCCCGAGCTGCCCGAGGTAAAGCCGATGTAAAACGGCGCTAAATCCGGCGCTGCCACTGGGGGCTGGGCGACTTCAGTCATCTGCACGATGGCCGCCTGTACCGATTGGGCAATCGCGGGCGGCCAAGCGGCATCGCCCAAGGCTGCGCAGCGGCCACTGGCCAGCACGGCCAAAAATTGCACCAAGGTATCGACCACGCCCAGCCCCAGCGGCAGCAGCACGGTGGACGGGGCAGATTCCCAAGCGGACTGCTGCTGCAGAACCCGGGCGTGTAGCTGGGCGAAGGTGAGTTGTTCGCACTCACTCACCAGCGCCAACGCCTGCGGGCGCTCTAGCGCCCAGTGGGCCAGGCAGTCGTGTACCAGGGTGAAGGCAGGGGCGGTCATGCGGCCAGCCCTTTAGGCTTGCTTGCCGCCCAGCGGCCAGTCGGGCAAGGCCTTGGCCACCGTGTGCACCACAAAAGCGCACAGCACGGCCTTGAGCACATCCCCCGGCACAAAGGCCAAATCCACCATGAAGGCTTTGCCCCAGGGCATATTGGCGATCAGCACCAACCCGGCAATACCCACCGCGTGTAAAAACACCACGCCCCCTACCAGGGACGCCACCAAGGCGCTGATACCTGCCTGGCGCGGGCTGGCGCTGGGCAGCCGCCCCATGAGCAGGCCCACCACGCCCGCAGCCAGGGCGTAGCCGAGCAAATACCCCGCCGAAGGCAGCATGAACACCCCCAGCCCGCCCCGGCCCCCGGCCAGCAGCGGCAGGCCCACGGCCACGGCCAGCAAGAACAGCGCCAGCGCCTGAAAGCCGCGCTTAGCACCCAACAGGCAACCGGCCAGCATCACGCCCAGCGATTGCAAGGTGATGGGCACGCCAAACGGCAGGTCGATTTTGGGCACCAGCCCCAGCACGGCCATCAAGGCGGCAAACAGCGCCACGGTAGAGAGCGACTGGGCGCTGCTGCGGCTCAAAGTATTCATATCTCTAGCTTTCTGAAAAAATTAACCGCCCAGGCGCACAAACAGCGCATCGGCCACGCGGCGGGCGGTTTGCAGCATGTGGATGGCCAGCGGTGCCACCAAGCGCCAGCCGCCGGGTTGCCCGGTACGCAGGCGGTAGGCGTCATCGAGCTTGCCCCACTGCACGAAAAAATGTTCGGTAAAGCGCAGCATCAGCCCCAGTTGCAGGGACAGGCGCTCTGGCGACACCCCCAGCACACGCAGGGGCTGCAGCAACCATTCGAGCACGGCCACCACGTCCCCCGTGCGGGTGGTGACGGTAAACGCCACCCCCAGGCTGGAGGCGCAGGCCAGGCGCAAGGCGCTGACCGCGCCCAATTGCCAGTCCCCCATCCACAGGTGAAAACCGGCCACCAGCACAGCAGCGACCACGACGGCCACCAGTAGACGCCGCGCCGGGGCCACGGCAGGCCCCAGGCTGATGAGCAGCAGCATGCACAACAGCGCTGCAGCGGCCAAATACAGCGGTTGCTGCAAAATAAAGAGCACCACCCCTGCGCCAGCTAAGCAAAGCAGCTTGGTTCCCGCCCGCAAAGCGTGTAACCACGTGCGGTACTCGCTATACAAACTACCCATGCTGGCCCCAATCGTTGCTGCCAGCCGCCTGGTGCACGGCAGCTTCATACGCAGCGCACACGGTTTGGCCGGGGCCGTCGGCGTGGATGCGGCCTTGCTCCAACCACAGCACGCGGGGGAAGTCGCGCACATAGTCCAGCACGTGGGTGGAGACCAGCACCTGCTGCGGGCAGGCAGCAATGTCGGCGGCCAGGCGCAATTGGCCGGGCAAATCCAGACTGGCATAGGGCTCATCGAGCAGCAGCACCGTTGGCTGCGCAGCCAGCATGGCCAGCCAGCACACCCATTGGCGCTGGCCTTGGCTGAGCGCCCCCACGGCCCGCTCGGCCCAATGTGCCAGGCCGCGCTGCTGTAAAAAATCCAGCACCGCGCGGGCTGCTTCCTGGCGGCTGCCGCCGTGGGCGCTGCGCCAGGACAGTTGCAGCTCCTCCTGCACGGTGGGGAAGATGATTTGGTCGTCCGGGTTCTGGAACATCAGCCCCACCTGGCGGCTGGGGGCGTGGTTGCGGTGCTGGCTGTGCAGCAGGTCAGCGCCGCGCCAGATTTCGCCCTGCTGGGGCAGGTCCAGGCCGGCCAACATGCGTAGCAGGCTGGTTTTCCCCGCGCCGTTGTGGCCAATCAGGCCAATGCGGTCTTCGGGCAGTTGCAGTTGCAGCCCGGCAAACACCTGGGTCTGCCCCCGACGTAGATGGATGTCGTGCAACTGCCACGCTGTTTTGTGCTGAACCACCGCCCCTTACCTTCCTAAAAAATTAGCCGTGATTCTAGGAAGCCCGCCCCAAGATGCCACCCCTGGGGCCATAAAAAGCCCGGCGCGACCTCTCTCGGACAAAAGCCGCCAAAACCCGGCAAACGCAGACAAAAATGCCGACCAAAGTCGGCATCTTGCACACCTGTTCACAGCAGTTAGGTCAAACTGCGCTATCTCCCCTGTATTCAGGGCGCTTTGGCGCTTATCCCCCGGTAACGGGCGGGAAAAACGCCACCTCATCGCCTTCCACCAACGGCGCGTTAGGCGGGCACATGGCCTGGTTGAGCGCCAAACGCACGGGCTGATGGTGGTCCAGCGCCTGGGCGGCGGTATTGCTGCGGGCCATCAGCTCCTGGCGCAGTTGGGCCACGGTGGCAGCGGTGGTGGCAATGGCTTCGCAGCCGGTGCCCATGGCCTCGCGAATCGAGGCGAAGTAACGCACAGTGATGTTTTTGGTCATTGCAGCAACTCCGAGAACGGTAAAAAGCGCACCAGATCGCCCTGGGCGATGGTCTGGCCAGCGGGCAGGTCAACCAGGCCGTCGGCCCAGACGGTGGAGGTCAACACCCCAGAATTTTGGTTGGGAAACCGCTCTAGCCGCCCCTGCGCGGTGCGGCGCACGCGTAAGAATTCGCGGCGGCTATCGGCCTGGGGCTGGGCAAAGTCGGCGGGCAGCCACTGGGGGGTGACGTCCCAACTGCTAGCGCCTTGGAGCTTGAGCAACAGCGGGCGCAGCAGCAGCAAGGCCGTGGTCAGGCTAGAGACGGGGTTGCCCGGCAGGCCGACAAAATGCGCCTGCCCAGCGCGGCTGCGGCGCATATGGCCAAAGGCAAAGGGCTTGCCGGGCTTCATGGCAATTTTCCACAGCGCCAGTTGCCCCAGTGCCTCAACGACCGGGCGCACATGGTCTTCTTCCCCCACCGAGACACCAGCGCTGGTGACGACCACATCGCCCTGCTCGGCCGCCTGAGCCAAGGCGGCGTGCGTGGCGCTGCGGTCATCGGGCAGGATGCCACCATCGACCACCGCGCAGCCCCAGCGCTTGAGCAAGCTGGCCAGCACATAGCGGTTGCTGTTGAAGATATGGCCCGGCGGCAGGGCCTGCGGGGCAATGCTGCCGGGCAGGGCCAGCTCATCCCCCGTAGAAAACAACACCACCTTGGGTTGGCGCACCACCGGCACCTGGGCCAACCCCAGGCTGGCGGCCAGCCCCAGCGCCGCTGGCCCCAGGCGGGTACCGGCGTGCAAGGCGGTGCTGCCCAGGGCAATATCCTGCCCGGCGCGGCGCACCCACTGGCCGGGGCGCACGCTGCTGGCAAGACACACCTGCCCGGCAGCGGGTTGGCTGCAATCTTCCTGCATGACGATGGCATCCGCCCCCGCCGGTAGCGGTGCCCCGGTAAAAATCCGCGCAGCCGTACCGGCGGCCAAGGGGCTACCCACCTGCCCGGCAGCAATACGCTGGCTCACGGGCAGCACGGTACCCGGCTGGGCTGCGTCGCTGCTGCGCACGGCGTAACCGTCCATGGCAGAGTTATCCAGCGGCGGCACGGCCAGGGGGGCTATGCAGTCGGCCTGCAGCACTCGGCCATCGGCGGCCAGCAGGTCTACCGGCTCCCCCTCCGTCAGGGGCGTGACCTGGGCCAGTACGGCGGCCAAGGCGTCTTCTAAAGGGGTGAGAGAGGGAGCACGCATAAGCAAAATGACCAAAAGAAAAACGAAGATCTCAATCTAGACAGGGCTAGCCACGATAGTTAGCTACGGTAGTGCAGGCGCTCGGCCTGGGCCAGCATCCACGTGACAATGGCCTGCGGCTGGTTGATGTCCAGCACCGGCACGGGGGGCGTGGCGGGCAGGCGCTCGGGGGCATCAGTAGCCACGGCTAGCACGGTGGGGTCGGTAAAACAGCGCAGTGGCCGGGCACTGGCTCCCGCCGGGGGGCTGCGCCACAGCTCCAGCTTGGGCAGGTCGCCGTGCTTGAAGCCTTCGACCAGCGCCCAATCGGTGCGCGGGTCCAGCTGGGCCAGCATGGTGTGCACGTCCATGTCCTGGGGGCTGTCGAATTCCTGCATCAAAGCCATGCGCCGGTCACACACCAGCAGCACCTGGCTGGCCCCGGCCTGGCGGTGGCGCCAACTGTCCTTGCCGGGGATGTCGATATCCACATCATGGTGGGCGTGCTTGACGGTGGCAACGCGCTGCCCCTGCGCGCGCAGCAGATGGATGATCTGCTCTAACAAGGTGGTTTTACCCGTGCCGGAGTAGGCGGCCAGACCCAGTGCGTACATGCTTTCCTTTTAATAGCAAACGGCGCTTGCAGTGCAAGCGCCGTAGCCGTTTTTAACCGATATCTTGCAGCCTGCCAACTAGCCAGAATGACTAGCGATATAGGTTTTGACCAAGCTCACATCGGCGGGCATGACTTGCACGCGCTTGGGCAGGTCTTCGATGCCGTTGAACTGGGCGGGGCGCTCGGGCTGGCGGCCCAGGGCTTCTTCGATGGTGGCGGCAAACTTGATGGGCAAGGCCGTCTCCAGCACGATCATGGGCTCTGCCCCCAGGTGCTCACGCGCGACCTTGATGCCGTCTGCCGTGTGGGTATCAACCATCTGGCCCAGGCGCTGGTAACAGTCGCGGATGGTGGCCAGGCGGTCGGCGTGGGTGCTTTTACCGCTCGTAAAGCCAAACTGGGCTTGGATATCGGCAAACACCGGGTCGGCACTTACATCAAAGCGCCCATCCCGCGCCACGCCCTGGGCAAACAGCGCCTGGGTGCGGGCGGCATCGCGCCCGACCAGGTCGAAGATAAAGCGCTCAAAGTTGCTGGCCTTGCTGATGTCCATCGACGGGCTGGAGGTTTCAAACGTCGCCGCTGCGCCGCGCACCTGGTAGACGCCGGTGCGGAAAAACTCGTCCAACACGTCGTTTTCATTGGTGGCCACCACCAGGCGGGCAATGGGCAGGCCCATTTGCCGCGCCACATGCCCGGCGCAGACGTTGCCAAAGTTGCCGCTGGGCACGGTAAAGCTGACGGTTTGCGTATCTGCTTGGGTGACTTGGAAGTAACCGGCAAAGTAATACACCACCTGCGCCAACAGCCGCGCCCAGTTGATGGAGTTGACCGTGCCAATCTTGAACTGGGCCTTAAAGCTGAGGTCGTTGCTTACGGCCTTGACGATGTCCTGGCAGTCGTCAAACACGCCTTCAATGGCGATGTTGTGGATGTTTTCATCCTGCAGGCTGAACATTTGCGCCTGCTGGAAGGGGCTCATGCGGCCATGCGGACTGGTCATGAACACGCGCACGCCCTGCTTGCCGCGCATGGCGTATTCGGCAGCGCTGCCGGTATCACCGCTGGTGGCACCCAGGATGTTCAGCTCCTCACCCCTGCGGGCCAGTTCGTACTCGAACAAATTGCCCAGCAACTGCATGGCCATGTCTTTGAACGCCAGCGTCGGGCCGTTGGAGAGCGCCTCAATATGCAACACGCCTTCCAGCGGACGCACCGGGGTGATGGCGGTGGTGCCAAAAACTTCAGCGGTATAGGTCTTGGCGCACAGGGCACGCAGGTCAGCGGCAGGAATGTCGTCGATATACAGCGCCAGGATTTCATACGCCAGGGCAGCGTAGCCCTGGGTTTGGTAGACCTGCCGCAACTCCCCCAGGCGCGGGGCAATCTGTGGGTAGTGGGCAGGCAGGTACAGGCCGCCATCAGGGGCCAGTCCTTTCGAGCAGGATGTCGCAAAAGCGCTTGCGGTCGGGGTGGCCCCGGGTGGAGAGGTAGAGCATGCTCAGTTCAACTCCTCTTTACGGATACGGGTGATCGGTGCCAACACGGTGGGCAGGTTTTGGATATGGGCCAGGGCGGCGTCCATATCGCCTTCGCGCGTGTCGTGGGTCAGGATAATGAGGTCGGTCTGCGTGCTGCCTTCGCCGCCCACTTCGTCGGCTTCGCGCTGCAGCATGGCGTCGATGCTGATGCCGGCAGTGGCCAGCAGGCCGGTGATTTTGGCCAGCACGCCCGCTTGGTCGGCCACGCGAATGCGCAGGTAGTAGCTGGTGACCACGTCGGCCATGGGCAGGATGGGCAGGGCATCTGCCGCAGCCAGCAGGGTGTGGCTTTGGAAGGCCAGGGGCGGCACGCGGTGCTGGGGGGCGGCATCCACCAGGCGGGCAATGTCCACCAAGTCGGCAATCACGGCGCTGGCAGTGGGCTCAGACCCTGCGCCCTTGCCGTAGTACAGCGTGGCGCCCACGGCGTCGCCCTGCACCAGTACGGCGTTCATGGCGCCTTCCACGTTGGCAATCAGGCGCTTGGCGGGAATCAGGCTAGGGTGTACGCGCAGCTCCACGCCCTTGTCGGTGCGTTTGGTGATGCCCAGCAGCTTGATGCGGTAGCCCAGTTGCTCGGCGTATTTGATGTCGGCAGCGGCCAGTTGGGTAATGCCTTCGACATAGGCTTTATCAAACTGCACCGGAATGCCAAAGGCCAGGGCGCTGATGATGGTGGCCTTGTGCGCGGCATCCACCCCTTCAATGTCAAAGGTGGGGTCGGCTTCGGCGTAGCCCAGGCGCTGGGCTTCTTTGAGCACCACGTCAAAGTCCAGGCCCTTGTCGCGCATTTCCGAGAGGATAAAGTTGGTCGTGCCGTTGATGATGCCGGCCACCCACTGGATTTGGTTGGCCGTCAGCCCCTCGCGCAGCGCCTTGATGATGGGAATGCCCCCGGCAACCGCCGCTTCAAACGCCACGATGACGCCTTTTTCCGCAGCCGCCTGCAAAATTTCCGTGCCGTGCACGGCCAAAAGCGCCTTGTTGGCGGTCACCACGTGCTTGCCAGCAGCGATGGCTTCGAGCACCAAGGTCTTGGCAATGCCGTAGCCGCCAATCAGCTCCACCACCACGTCAATGTCGGGGTTGGCCAGCACCTTGCGGGCATCGTCCACCACGGCGACCTGCTCCCCCACGATGGCGCGGGCACGGGCGGTATCCAGGTCGGCCACCATGGTAATTTCAATCCCCCGGCCTGCGCGGCGGGTGATTTCCTGCTGGTTGCGCTGCAGCACGGTGAACGTGCCGCTACCGACGGTGCCAATACCTAATAAGCCTACCTGGATGGGTTTCATAATGCACTAAAAAAGTTAGGGGTAAAAAGTGTCTCCAACGCTTACCCAGCAAGCGTTGGCAGCTATCAATTTTCTGCTTTTGCCTTTTTTGCGGGCTTGTGCAGCAGTTGGTCGGTGCCGCAGCGCTGGCGGTACTTAGCCAAAAAGGCGGCCAGGCGGTCAATGGCTTCGCGCAGATCGGCCTCGTGCGGCAGGAAAACAATGCGGAAGTGATCCGGCGCTGGCCAGTTAAAGCCCGTGCCCTGCACCAGCATGACCTTGGTTTCCTGCAGCACTTCCAGGAAAAATTCCTGGTCGTCGGTGATGGGGTAAATCTCGGGGTCCAGGCGCGGGAACATATACAGCGCCCCCTGGGGCTTGACGCAGGACACACCGGGAATGGCGTTGATCAGCGTGTACGCCAGATCGCGCTGCTTGCGCAGGCGCCCGCCTTCGCAAATCAAGTCGTTAATGCTTTGGTAGCCGCCCAGCGCCGTCTGCACTGCCCACTGGCCAGGCACGTTGGCACACAGGCGCATGTTCGAGAGCATGTTCAGCCCCTCGATATAGTCCTTGGCCGGTTTTTTATCGCCGGAAACCACCAGCCAACCTGCGCGATAGCCGCAGGAACGGTAGGCTTTGGACAGGGAGTTGAACGTCAGCGTCAGCACGTCGGTGGACAGGCTCGCCAGCGGGGTGTGCTGGGCGTCGTCGTACAGCACCTTGTCGTAGACCTCATCGGCAAAGATGACCAGGCCATGCTCGCGGGCAATCTCGACAACGCCTTGCAACAGTTCACGGCTGTACAAAGCTCCCGTGGGGTTGTTGGGGTTGATGACCACAATCCCCTTGGTGCGGGGCGTGACCTTGGCGCGAATGTCCTCCAGGCTGGGCATCCAGCCGTTGGCTTCATCGCAGATGTAGTGCACAGGCGTACCACCGGAGAGGCTGGTAGCAGCCGTCCACAGCGGGTAGTCGGGTGCAGGCAGCAGCAGCTCATCACCGTTATCCAGCAGCGCATTGGTAGCCATGCTGATGAGTTCAGAGGCGCCATTGCCCAGGTAGATATCGTCCAGCGTCACGCCCTTGATGCCTTGTACCTGGGTTTCGTGCATCACCGCCTTGCGGGCGGCAAAAATACCCTTGCTGTCCGAATACCCCGCCGAATTGGGCAGGTTGCGGATCATGTCCTGCTGCACTTCTTCCGGGGCATCAAAGCCAAACACCGCCAGGTTGCCGATGTTGAGCTTGATGATCTTTTGCCCATCCTCCTCCATCTTTTTCGCCGCATCCATGATGGGGCCGCGAATGTCGTAGCAGACATTGGCAAGTTTGGCGGATTTGGTCACGACTTTCATAGCGCTCTACCTTTAACAGCACCACAGCGCCCAGCGCTGTTTGGTGAAACCTACAATTTGACCACAGATACAGGCTGCCGCGCCCACACCAAACGGGGGGCAGACCTTCGTGAAACGACGCCAAACCAAGGACGACAACGATGAAATTCCAAGCCGATCGCGCTGGCGACATCCAGACCATTACCGGCTACGGCCCAGGGTGGCTAGCCGTCAACAAAGCGCAGCACCACAGCAGCTTGCTGGTGGGCTCCAGCGGCCTGCTGCAGCCCTGGGACTGCGCGTGCTTTGCCGATTTGACCGAAGAGCGCCTGGCCCAGTTGGCCCGGCAATGCGCAGGGGTGGAGGTGCTACTGCTGGGCAGCGGCGCGCGCCTGCAGTTTGTGCACCCGCGCTGGCTGCGGCCTTTTATGCAGCAACGCATTGGGGTGGAAACCATGGATACGCCTGCTGCGCTGCGCACTTACAACGTTTTGGCCATGGAAGGCCGTAATGTGCTAGCAGCCCTGATTTTAGAGTAGTATCGGGACGCCCCTCTTCAAAATTACAGTTTCAGGGTATAATTGCACGTTGCGGTCGAGGGGTGACTAGCTGCAAACACAAAAATAAAAATATATGCCGGCACAACCCCTCGGTTTTTCCAAAAACTACACCCGAGAGATAGGCGCATGGCAATTGTTGTGAATAAACCCCTTCCCGAATTTGAGGCGAACGCAACCGGCGGTGTGAAAGTGTCCAACACTTCGCACAACGGTCAAACCTTGATTCTGTACTTCTATCCCAAGGACAACACCCCTGGCTGCACCACCGAGGCCATGCAATTTCGCGACAGGTTCGCCGATTTTGAAAAAGCCGGTGCCGTGGTATTTGGCGTTTCACGCGACAACATGAAATCGCACGACGATTTCAAGGAAAAGCTGGAACTGCCCTTCGAGTTGATTGCCGATACCGAAGAAAAAATGTGCCATATGTTTGGCGTCGTGAAAAACAAAATCATGTACGGCAAAAAGGTCAAGGGCATTGAGCGCTCGACCTTCCTGGTCAATGCCGATGGCCTGCTGGTGCAAGAGTGGCGCGGCCTGAAAGTGCCCGGCCACGTGGACGAAGTGCTCAAGGCCGTCAAGGCCCTGAACAAACAAGCCGTTGCTGCATAAAGCCTAGCTGCATAATGGGCTATCAGCCCGCAGCGCCCACCTATCACAAGCCGCCTGGGGCCTCGCCCCCAGGCGGCTTGTGTGCTTTGGGCCCAGCCCTTAAACCCTTATACCTGCATGCAGGCCACGACTACGAAGGGAAGAACCATGCCACTGCCCCCCGCCCCAAAACACCGCGCCGCACGCCTGACGGACGAAGCCATCGCCACCGCCGCCCAGGCGGCACCGAAAAAAACAAGCGCCAAGACCGCTGCCAAAGCAACCGCCGTGAAAACCACGACCAAAGCCACGGCCAAAACCACTGCAGCGCCGGTGAAAACCGCCAGCGCAGCCACCACCAAGGCTGCCCAAAGCCTGGCGCAACTGCGGGCGCAAGCTGGCGCGGCCCCTGTAGCGCCTGTAACCCCTGTAGAGGCCGCAGCACCTAAAGCTGCCGCCCCCAAAAAAGCAGCACCTGCCAGTCACGCCGCCAAAACCAAGGCACCAAGCCCCGCGCCAACAGCGGCCCAACCCGCGCCCAAAACCACCACGCCCAAAAAAGCCAGCAAGCGCGGCCGCCAGCGTTGCTTGTTCGTGCTGGATACCAACGTGCTGCTGCACGACCCCACCTGCGTGTTCCGCTTTCAGGAGCACGACATCTTTTTGCCCCTGGTGGTGCTGGAAGAGCTGGACAACCACAAGCGCGGCGGCAACGAAGTGGCGCGCAATGGCCGCCAGGTCAGTCGCACACTGGACGCCCTGGTCGAAGCCCAGCAAGACACCGACCTGGCAGCGGGCCTGAAGCTGGACGCCAGCGGCAACAAGGGTGCCACCGGCCAGTTGTTCTTCCAGACCGTGCCGCTGCAATACACCCTGCCGCTGTCGCTGCCCCAGGGCAAGGCGGACAACCAAATCCTGGGCGTGGTGCAGGCGCTACGCGAGCACGAGGATCGGGGCCGTGCCGTCATCCTGGTGTCCAAGGACATCAATATGCGCGTCAAGGCCCGCGCCCTGGGCCTGCAGGCCGAGGACTACCACAACGACAAGGTGCTCGATGATGACGACCTGCTCTACACCGGCGCCCTGGCCCTGCCTGCCGACTTTTGGCGCAAGGCCAAGGACGTGCAAAGCTGGCAGGAAGGCACCAGCAGCTTCTACAGCCTGCGCGGGCCGGTGGCCGATAGCCTCTTGATCAACCAGTTTATCTACTTCGAAGCGCCAGGCGAGCCCAGCCTATACGCCCGCGTGGTCGAGCTGCGCGGCGACACCGCAGTGCTGGAGGTACTACGCGACTACACCAGTGTCAAGCACAACGTCTGGGGGGTCACGGCACGCAACCGCGAGCAAAACTTCGCCTTGAACCTGCTCATGGACCCCGAGGTGGACTTCGTCACCTTAACCGGCCAGGCCGGCACCGGCAAAACACTGCTGACCTTGGCCGCCGGACTGGCACAGGTGCTCGATAGTCGCCGCTATAGCGAAATCATCATGACCCGCGCTACCGTGAGCGTGGGCGAAGATATTGGCTTTTTACCCGGCACCGAAGAAGAAAAAATGGGTCCCTGGATGGGCGCTTTGGACGACAACCTGGAGTTTCTGGCCAAGGGCAGCGGCGGCAACGCGCACGAGTGGGGCCGCTCGGCCACCAACGACCTGATTCGCAGCCGTATCAAGATCAAGAGCCTAAACTTCATGCGCGGGCGCACCTTCTTGAACAAGTTCGTCATCATTGACGAGGCGCAAAACCTCACACCCAAGCAAATGAAAACGCTCATTACCCGCGCCGGGCCGGGCACCAAAATCATCTGCATGGGCAACCTGGCGCAGATTGATACGCCCTACCTGACCGAAGGCAGCTCGGGCCTGACCTATGTGGTCGACCGCTTCAAGGGCTGGCAGCACGGCGGCCACATCCAACTGGCACGCGGTGAGCGCTCGCGCCTGGCCGACTTTGCCAGCGAGGTGCTCTAGGCCATGGCGATCAACTGGATCAGCGCCCTGAAACTGGTGCCCTGGAGCGATGTGATTCAAGCCGCCCCCCACGTGGTCAAGACGGCCAAGGGGCTGCTGAAAAAAACGCACGAAGAGGACGCGGCCCCCGTGACCAGCGACAATGTCACCACGCCCGCCTCCCCTCCCGCCAACGCCGGAGAGTTGGCCCTGCAGCACATTGCCCAACTGCAGGCACGCATCGTGCAACTGGAGCAGGCGCAGCACACCAGCGCGGCCTTGATGGAGCAAATGGCCGAGCAACAGGCACAAATCGTCCACACCGTGGGGCTGCTGCGCACCGGCGCCACGCGCCTGGCCTGGGCCTGTGCGGTGCTGGGGCTATGTTGCGCCGGGCTGCTGGTACACGCATTGCGGACGTAGGAGCGTAAAGGCTGCTTTCCTTGACCCTAAAAGGGCGTGATGCTGAACATCACGCCCTTTTCTTTATGCTCGTAAAAAAATAGCTGTTACCGCTTGTTATTCAATGAATCCAGATATAAAACAGCTGGGTTTTCTTTATTTTCCAGCGGTAGCAGCTATGGTTTTTATAATTTTATCCTGCAGTCCCCCTAGACCTGGAACTCGGCAATCAAAGGCAGGTGATCGGACATGCGCCACCAGATACGCCCCTGCGGCACGTGTAGGCCCAAGGGGGTGAGGCCGCGCACGTATACGTGGTCGAGCTGCGCCAGCGGTAGCCGCGCCGGGTAGGTGGCGGTAGGCAGTTCGCGGTTGTCGTATTCGTACAGGCCGTAGGCGGCGAGCATGCGCTTGAGCTGGCTGCCCCAGTCGTTGAAGTCCCCCGCCACCACCAGTGGTGCGCCGGGCGGCACTTCGCGCTCGATAAAGCGCTGTAGCTGCTGGATTTGGCGCACGCGACTACCGGGAATCAGCCCCAGGTGCACGACGATGGCGTGCACAGGTCGGCCCTGGAACATGACTTCCACGTGTAGCAGGCCGCGCTGCTCGAAGCGGTGGTCGGACATATCCTCGTGCTGGTGCGTAATCACCGGCCAGCGGGTCAGCAGCGCGTTGCCATGCTCGCCGTGGCGGGTAAAAGCGTTGGTCTGGTAGATGGCGCGATAGCCCTCGGGGGCGAGGAATTCGGCCTGCGGCACCTCGGGCCAGCGGCGAAAGTACTCGGCCTCCTTGCGGTTCATCTTGCGCACTTCTTGCAGGCAGACGATGTCGGCATCCATCTGCTCCACGGCCAGGCCCAGGTTGTGGATTTCCAAGCGACGCGTCGGCCCCAGCCCTTGCACACCCTTGTGGATGTTGTAGGTCGCTACACGCAGAATTTGTCCGGGCGTGTGGGAGGGGGAGAACGGGGAGTGAAGCGATAAAGCGGTCATCGTGAAAAACCTTAGCGCCCCAACCGGGCGGTGCCTGCACAAAACGGCTGCGCGGTGGCAGCCCCTGCTTAACGCTAAGCATATGCCTGACTGCAGCACAAAATTCAAGAGAGCAGGCTTGGCGGACACTTTTGTCCGTCAACCCGCCGGAAAACCGCTGGAATCCATAGACCAAAAAAAACGCCAAGGCGGCTGCCTTGGCGTTTTGTGTCGGCACAGGCCCTAGGGGCGCTTATGCCGTCGCAATCGGATTGCGCAGCCGGATATGCAGCTCGCGCAATTGCTTTTCGTCCACGGCGGAAGGCGCTTGCGTGAGCAAGTCCTGGGCGCGTTGGGTTTTGGGGAAGGCGATCACGTCGCGGATCGACTCGGCACCGGTCATCAAGGTGATGAGGCGGTCCAGGCCAAAGGCCAAGCCGCCGTGCGGGGGCGCACCGTATTGCAGGGCATCGAGCAGGTAGCCGAACTTGGCGCGTTGCTCTTCGGGGCCGATATTGAGCGCAGCAAACACCTTGGCTTGCACGTCAGCGCGGTGGATACGCACCGAGCCGCCGCCCAGCTCCCAACCGTTCAAGACCATGTCATACGCCTTGGCAATGCACTGGGCGGGGTCGGTGTCCATCAGGTCTTCGTGGCCGTCTTTCGGGCTGGTGAAGGGGTGGTGCACGGCCACCCAGCGGTTGTCTTCTTCGTCATGCTCAAACATGGGGAAGTCCACCACCCACAGCGGGGCCCAGCGGTCTTCAAACAGGCCGCTCTTCTTGCCGAAGTCGCTGTGGCCCACTTTCAGGCGCAGTGCGCCGATGGCGTCGTTCACCACCTTGGCCTTGTCGGCACCAAAGAACAGGATGTCGCCATCTTGTGCGCCGGTGCGTTGCAGGATTTCGGCAATGGCTGCGTCGTGCAGGTTTTTCACGATGGGCGACTGCAAGCCGTCACGGCCCTTGGCCACTTCGTTGACCTTGATCCAGGCCAGGCCCTTGGCACCATAGATTTTCACGAAGTCGGTGTAGCCGTCGATCTCGCCGCGCGAAATCTGGCTGCCGCCGGGCACGCGCAGGGCCACCACGCGGCCGCCCTTGGTCGTGGCGGGGGTGGAGAACACCTTGAAGTCCACGTCGGCCATCACGTCGGTCAACTCGGTAAATTCGAGCTTGACGCGCAGGTCGGGCTTGTCCGAGCCGAAGCGGTGCATGGCCTCGGCATAAGGCATGACGGGGAAGTCGCCCAGATCGACGTCCAGCTGCTGCTGGAACACGTCCTTGATCATGCGCTGGAAGAGGCTGCGGATTTCTTCCTCGCCCAGGAACGAGGTTTCGCAGTCGATCTGCGTGAACTCGGGCTGGCGGTCGGCCCGCAGGTCTTCGTCGCGGAAGCACTTGGTGATCTGGTAGTAGCGGTCGTAGCCGGCCACCATCAGCATCTGCTTGTAGAGCTGGGGCGACTGCGGCAGGGCGAAGAACTGGCCGTCATGCACGCGGCTGGGCACCAGGTAGTCGCGGGCGCCTTCGGGGGTGGACTTGCCGAGCATGGGCGTCTCGATGTCGATGAAGCCCTCTTTGTCGAGAAAGTTGCGCACCTGGATGGCGGTCTTGTAGCGCAGCATCAGGTTGCGCTGCATGGCCGGGCGGCGCAGGTCCATCACGCGGTGGGTCAGGCGCACGTTTTCCGACAGGTTCTCGTCGTCGAGCTGGAAGGGCGGCGTGACCGAGGCGTTCAGCACCGTCAGTGCGTGGCACAGCACTTCGATCTGGCCGCTTTTGAGCTTGTCGTTGGTCGTGCCGGCCGGGCGGGCACGCACCAGGCCGGTGATCTGGATGCAAAACTCGTTACGGATGTCTTCGGCCACCTTGAACATCTCGGGGCGGTCAGGGTCGCAGACCACCTGCACATAGCCTTCGCGGTCGCGCAGGTCGATGAAGATCACGCCGCCATGGTCGCGGCGGCGATTCACCCAGCCGCACAGGGTGACGGTTTGACCCATCAGGGCTTCGGTCACAAGACCGCAATATTCAGAGCGCATGGCCATGGTTCAAGCTTCCTACGCGGGGGCCCCGCGTTGTAAAAATTAACGTTCCAAATCGTCCACGGTGGGCGGCGGCGGCGGTGCCACTACCCCCATGGACACGATGTATTTAAGCGCTGCATCCACACTCATCTCCAGCTCCACGCAATCGGATTGGCGCATGAGCACGAAATACCCCCCCGTCGGGTTGGGCGTGGTGGGCACAAAGACGCTGACAAAGTCGTCGCGCAAGTAGCGGGCCACCTCGGCAGACGGGTGGCCGGTGATGAAGCCTACCGTCCACATGCCTTCGCGCGGCCACTGCACCAGCACGGCGGTGCGAAAGGCGTTGCCGCTGTCAGAAAACACGGTGTCCGAGACCTGCTTGACGCTGGAGTAAATCGAGCGCACCACGGGGATGCGGCTGATCAAGCCATCGCCCCAGCGCACCAGCTTGCGGCCAACAAAATTGCTGGCCACCGCCCCCACCACCAGCAAGATGGCCAGCGTCAGCAACACACCAAAACCGGGGATGTGTACCCCCAGCAGGCGCTGCGGCTGCCAGGCTTCGGGCAGGATGAGCAGGGTCTGGTCCAGGGTGCTGACAATCCAGTGCAGCACCCACACCGTAATCACCCCTGGCACGATGACCAGCAGGCCGGTGAGCAACCACTTACGTACAGCATTCATCCTGTTTAACCTTGGTTTGACCTTGGCAAGCCGAAGTCCCTCCCCAGGGCAGCTACGGCGGCAAATTTTCCAAAAACCCTCGATTATAGGGATTGCCGCCTTGCCTACTGCGCTCTTGTTATTTAGGCGACTGCCGCGCTGTCCAGCGCTGGGGCAGTTTCGTAGTGCACCACGGCGTCCTGGCGGTCATGTACCCATTGGGGCAGGAGTGAGCCCGCCACCATGCCGCCCATCGCTGCCAGCAAACCCGCCAGTTGCTGGGGAAACACTTCGGCCCAACCGGGCATGGCGATAAACAGCAGCCACACGCCAATCCCCAGCACGATGGCGGCCAGCGCCCCCTGGGTGGTGGCGCGCTTCCAGTACAGGCCAAATACCAGCGGGGTAAACGCGCCCACCAGCGGCACCTGGTAGGCACCGGAGACCATTTCGTAAATGGAACTGTCCTGCATGGTGATGGCGTAAATCAGCACGCACACGGTAAACACCAGCACGGAAATACGCATGGCTTTGAGCGTTTGCGCATCGCTCAAGCCCGGTCGGATATTGCGCAGCACGTTTTCCACAAACGCGGTGGATGGTGCCAGCATGGTGGCTGACGCCGTGGACATGATGGCCGACAAGAGCGCACCAAAAAACGCAATCTGCAGCGCCAGCGGCATGTGGTTCATCACCAGCGCGGGCAGGATTTTTTGCGGGTCATCGGCCATCAGCGCGGTGACGGTCTCGGGCATGATGAGTACTGCCGAAGTGACCACAAACATCGGCACAAAGGCAAATACGATATAGAGCGAGCCGCCAATGATGGGCCCCAGTTGTGCAACGGTGGCGTCTTTGGACGACATCACGCGCTGGAACACGTCCTGCTGCGGAATCGAGCCCAGCATCATGGTGATGCCCGCTGCGATAAAGAACAGCCAGGTCTTGCCGTCGGCGTTCTCGGGCAAAAAGCGCATCTTGCCTTCGGTGACGGCATAGTCCACCACGCGGCCAGCACCACCGGCCAGGTCGGCGGCAAACCAGGCAATGGCCAGGAGCCCAGCGCAAATCACCACCATTTGCACCAAATCGGTAATGGCTACCGACCACATGCCGCCGTACAGCGTATACAGCAGCACGATGACGGTGCCCAGCACCATGCCCGCCGTGATCGACATGGCCCCTTGCGTGAGCATGTTGAACACCACGCCCAGGGCGGCTACCTGCGCCGCGACCCAGCCCAGGTAGCTGAAGATGATGATGATGGAGCACAGCACCTCCACCGTGCGGCCAAAGCGCAGGCGGTAGTAGTCGCCAATGGTGATGAGGTTCTTTTTATAGAGCTTATAGGCAAAGAACAGGCCCACCAGCACCAGGCACATGCCCGCGCCAAAGGGGTCTTCAATCACCCCGCCCAGGCCTTCCTGCACAAACTGGGCCGATACGCCCAGCACCAGTTCCGAGCCAAACCAGGTGGCAAACGTGGTGGCCACCACGATGTAGAGCGGCAGCGCCCGCCCGGCAACGGCGTAGTCCGCCGTGCTGTGTACGCGCCGCGCCGCCAACAGGCCAATACCGATGGAAACCAGCAGGTAAACGGCAATAAAAGCAGTCAGCATGGAAGGGCAACTCCAAAGATCGAAAAGGGTTACGCCAAAACAGGACGGGCGATTATCAGCACTTGGCGGAGGGATGCAGGCAGAAAAAGCCCTTTTGTCTGCTTATTGCCACAGTGGGTGCTGGCACTGTCAAAAAAGAGAGCTGCTAACGCTGGATGCACCGAGGTTTCAAGGATGAATCATCTTGAAATCCAGCGCTATCCAGCACCAGCAGCTCTTATTTTTAAAACAGGCGGATGCGTACCAACACTTGGGTGACGATCAGCCCCAGCACAAAGCCCAGGCCGCCGTAGATCAAGCTGCTGAGCAGCCGGTTGGTGCGCCGCTGCTCTTGCAGCAGGGCTTGGGTCAGCGCCGTAGTGCCGCTGTCCTTGCGCTGCAGGTAGTCGTGCAGCAGGCGCGGCAGCTCGGGCAGGATTTTGGCGTAGCGCGGAGCCTGGGCCTTGACCTCGCTCCACAGGCGCTGCGGGCCCATTTGTTCGAGCATCCACTTTTCCAAAAAGGGCTTGGCCGTGCTCCACAAATCCAGGTTGGGGTCGAGCTGGCGGCCCAGCCCTTCGATATTGAGCAGCGTTTTTTGCAGCAGCACCAGTTGCGGTTGAATTTCCACCTGAAAGCGCCGCGAGGTCTGAAACAACCGCATCAGCACCATGCCCAGGGAAATTTCCGCCAGCGGACGGTCAAAGTAAGGCTCGCACACGCTGCGAATCGCCGCTTCCAGCGCTTCCACCCGCGTGGTGGCGGGCACCCAGCCGCTTTCGATGTGCAGTTCTGCCACGCGCTTGTAGTCGCGGCGGAAAAAGGCGGTGAAGTTTTGCGCCAGGTACTCCTTGTCGAACTCGGTCAGCGCCCCGACGATGCCAAAGTCCAGCGAGATATAGCGCCCAAACGTCTCGGGCGCGAGGCTGACCATGATGTTGCCGGGGTGCATGTCGGCGTGGAAAAAACCATCGCGAAACACCTGGGTGAAGAAAATCGTCACGCCATCGCGCGCCAGTTTGGGAATGTCCACCCCGGCTTCGCGCAGCTTGTCCACGTGGCTGATGGGCACGCCGTGCATGCGCTGCATGACCATCACATCCTGGTGGCAATAGTCCCAGAACACTTCGGGCACCAGCACCAAATCCAGCCCATCCATATTGCGGCGCAGTTGTGCGGCGTTGGAGGCTTCGCGCACCAAGTCCAGCTCGTCGTTCAAATAGGTGTCGAACTCGGCCACCACTTCGCGGGGCTTGAGGCGCTTGCCGTCGGCAGAGAGCTTGTCCACCCAGCCGGCCATCATGTGCATCAGCGCCAGGTCCTTGTCGATGACGCGCTTCATGCCGGGGCGCAGCACCTTCACCGCCACCTCGCGCTCTTGTCCGTCGCGGTCGCGGATGGTGGCAAAGTGCACCTGCGCGATGGAGGCGCTGGCCACCGGCTGGCGCTCAAAGCTCAGGAAGATTTGATCGAGCGGCTTGCGAAACGACTTTTCAATGGTCTGCACCGCAATGGCCGAATCAAAGGGCGGCACGCGGTCTTGCAGCTTGGCCAGCTCTTCGGCCACGTCGGGCGGCAGCAAGTCGCTGCGGGTAGAGAGCACCTGGCCGAATTTGACAAAAATCGGCCCCAGCTCCTCCAGCGCCTGGCGCAGCCGCTGGCCGCGCGGGGCGTCGAGCTTGCGCCCGACGGTAACGATGCGCCGCAGCAGATTCAGCCACGGATGTTGGAAGCTGGAGAGCACCAGCTCATCGAGCCCATAGCGCAAGACGACCCAGACAATCGCCCAGGCGCGAAAAAAACGACCCATAACGCGGCTGCCTTAGCGCACGACCACGGCGCTGCTGCGCCCGGCGGCCTTGCCGACAAATTGGCGCACGGCGTTGGCGGCAGCCAGGGCCAGGTTGGCCAGGGTGTGCGCGGGCACGTCGCCGATGATGCGGGCCAGGTCTTCTTCCACGTCCCAACTGACGTTTTCCACCAGCCAGTTCATGTCGGCGGCCAGTTGCACATCGCCTTCAATGCGGATGCTGGGCTTGTCGCCGCGCAGTGCGGTTTGCGCCAGGGCCAGGGGGTTGGTGTCGGTCACTTCCAGGCGCAGGTCAGCGGCTGCGCCTTCCGGGGCCAGGTTGAACAGGCCGGCCAGGGGTAATGACAAGTGCCATGGAAAACTGGCGCCACTGCACGCGGGCCACGCGCCCTTGCTGGGGCTGCAGGCGCTGCATGGCGGCAGCTTCCTGCATCAACACATGATTGAGAAAAAGCACCAGGCGCTGTTGGGTTTCATGGACCAGCCAGGCAGGTGGCTGCACGGCTTGGGTGATGCGCTCGGCCACATTGCCGAGCAAAGAAAAGGGGGACGGTGTTGCCATAGTCCCCCGATTATCTTGGATTGTGTCCAGGCTTTATGCCAAAGCCTGCAAACCCGCTACCAGCCAGCCGCCACCGGTCTTGGGCTTGGCCATATTCCACACTTCGCGGAAGGGGCTCAGGCCCGCGCCTTGCTCTTCGATGCTCATGCCCGAGAACTCGACGCTGGCCAGGTACACGTCGCCCTGGTCTTCAATGCCCAGCAACTGTGCTTCCAGCCCTTCGATGCGGGTGACGTTGGCTGCGCCGCCGCTTTCGGCTTCACGCTCGGTCAGTTGCTGGCGCACTTGCTCCAGCATCTCGTCGGTCATCATGGCGCGCAAGGTGGTCAGGTCGCCCGCATCCCAGGCGGTTTGCAGGCTCAGGTAGTTGCGCTTGGCGGCTGCCAGAAAGCCGTCGGTATCAAAGTCAGCGGGCACGCCCCAGGCTTGCGAGCCGGACAGGGCCGAGCCAATCATGCTGCCGCCAGCGGCTGCCGGTGCGGCTTGGCCAAACTGCTCCCACGGGCGGGCCGAGGCGTCGTTACCGACCTTTTCCGGCTTGTATTGGGGCGGGTTGAACACGTTACCCCCCGCTGCAGCAGGCGCGGGGCTGCCCTGGAAAGCAAAGGGCGCAGCCGCTGCCTGGGGCTGCTGCTTGCGGTTTTTGAGCATACGGAACACCGCCATCGCGGCCATGGCCAGCAGGGCAATCATCAAGATGTTGGCAAAGCCTTCACCCAGGCCCAGGCTGTTGGCCAGCCAGGCCAGGCCCAAGCCTGCGGCCAAACCACCCAGCATGGCGCCCCAGGGCTTTTTCGCCGGGGTTTGCGCTGCGCCGGGTTGTTGCCCAGGCTTTTGCTGCTGCTGCGCGTTTTGCTGGCGCGCAGGCGCGGCAGGCGGTGTGGCCTGGCGCTGGGTGACGTTGCTGGATTGACGGCCAAAAGAACCACCGCCGCCCAGGCGTTTGGCTTCAGCCAATGGCGCTACCACCAGCATCGCCACAGTTAAAGTCAGCACCCAGAGTTTTTTCATCGTATCGCTCCAATGTTTAAGAAAATCAAATAATTACTAACGTTATCTACGCAAACCCGTTGACAAAGCAATGCAAGATTGCCCGCCTTGTCTGTTTTTCACCACACGGCACCCGAAAGCACGTTCTTAGCATTTGATGCCCACGTGCAGCGCCACCACGCCGGCTGTCATGTTGTGGTAGTCCACATGGCCGAAACCGGCTTGCTGCATCAGGGCCTTGAGTTCTTCCTGCCCAGGGTGCATGCGGATGGATTCGGCCAGGTAGCGGTAGCTGTCCGGATCGCCCGCCACCATCGAACCCATCTTGGGCAGGATGTTGAAGGAGTACCAGTCGTAGGCCTTCTCCAGCGGCTTGGCCACTTTAGAAAACTCCAGCACCAAAAGTTTCCCGCCGGGCTTCAATACGCGGCACATTTCTTTCAGCGCGGCGTCCTTGTGCGTCATATTGCGCAGGCCAAAGGCCACGCTCACCAGGTTGAAGTGCTGGTCGGGGAAGGGCAGTTTTTCGGCATCGCACACCAAGGTAGGCAGCACCACGCCCTTGTCGGTCAGGCGGTCGCGCCCAACGCGCAGCATGGCTTCGTTGATGTCGGTGTGCACCACGCGGCCGGTGTTGCCCACTTTTTTGGCAAAGGCCAGCGACAAATCACCCGTGCCCCCGGCAATGTCCAGCACCTGGTCGCCCTCTTGGAGGTTGGCCACCAGCACGGTGTACGCCTTCCAGGCGCGGTGCAGGCCGGCGGACATCAGGTCGTTCATGATGTCGTATTTGCTGGCTACGGAGTCAAACACGCCGCGTACGCGCCGGGCCTTGTCGTGTTCATCGACGGTTTCAAAACCAAAATGGGTGCTGCTCATGGGGTACTTTCGCTATTTGTCGCCTGAGTTTAGCCGCGTTTCAAAGTTGCATCGGCTGGTTTGAATGGCTGCTGATGTTAAGAGCAACCTAAAACTCGTTTCACCGCTGCATCTAATTCTTCTCCAGGTGGAAGGTTTGGGCCTGAAATAAATCGTTGGGCAAACTCTTCCAAGGAAACTCGAATTTTTCTTTTCGCAATTAAATGGCGTTGTTGGCCATGCTCGGTTGGAGTAGATAGATCATAAGTGTGAATTGTCAAAACATTTGATCCTTTGGCTTTGACTAACGGAATGTCTGCGCCAATGATATCTTCAAATTTGCAATAAACAATGTCGGGTAGCACGAAATACAAACCTGCCTTAACCATTTTGGAGCTGGAATATACTACGCCTTTGCGAATGATTTGTGGAATTAAACGTTTGTGAACATTTGCCCAATTCATCCCGTGTGCGGAGGGTGGTATGGTTTTAGTTGCTGGCGTGAGATTTTTATAGGCATACCAGGTATCGCGATAGTTGTTTGTGATATCAATACTTTGAACTTCAATGCCAATATATTCAATTAATTTACTATTCTCAATCTTTGCCAGAACCCAGTCCATTGAGAGGCTTCGGCCAATTTTGACTTCCTTGCCGGAATTTTGACCTAGTGCAACGATAAATTCCCCGCTTTCATCGCGTCGTTTGATGTAATCATCAAATAAAACAAATTCTATATCCGTGCCGAAAGCGTCTTCTGCAACTGCACGCAATGTGGCATAGTTTCTTTCATAAAGGCGATTAGGGCAAATGACGCAATCACCAAAGGCCGTCGTAACACTGCATGTGCCATAAATGATAGACGAATCATGGTTGGATTTAATACATGCTTTGTTAATAAAAGGGCACGCACCTAGTTTCCATAAACTACGAACGGATGGTGTCAAGTCATCCGGTGCATAACCGAATACTTCAACAAGGTCTTTGTTCTTTGGGCGGGTAGGTGACATCAATGAAACCTCAAAAGTTTTTTGATTTCATCACCAATGGCCTTGCCGAGTAACGGTGGAACTGCGTTCCCCACCTGCTCGTATTGTTGCGTAATGCTCCCTGAAAACTGATAGGTATCCGGGAAGGATTGGATACGTGCTGCTTCACGAATGGAGATAACGCGGTCTTGTGTTGGATGAAAGAAGCTGCCCCAATGGGGGTCGCATTTGGTCAGAACCGTTGAACATAACGCATCTGGGTGTAGACGACCATAGCGCTTAGTGTGGTCGCTACGGCGTGCTCGTTGCAATCCAGCGGGTAATAACTCAAAAGGAATATCGCGCCAGCTTCCACCTTGGGGTATATGCTTCAGTCGTTCCAAATTTACGTGTGTTATTTTTGCGGAGCAATGTGCAGTGAGCTTGATATTTCCACTTCTTAAATACTCTTGGTACTCGTTTTGAGGTGATGTAGCATAGTCTTCAGGGCTGATAGATGTCCCATTTTCAATGATGGGTAAATCAGACATGGCATCCCAAACAGTTGTGTGAGGTTTTAGGTCTTGTGCGAAAAGTGGCGGTATTGAAAGACAAAGTTCACGTGCGCCAGTGAAGTTTGTCATTGCTGTTGCATTATATTCTGGATGAGGGAAAGATATATTGCCTTGGAAATTTCGGATGCCGATAAAGACTGTTCGGAAACGCATTTGCGGCACTCCATAATGCCCCGCAAATAAAATGCGATGACTAACCGTGTACCCCATGTCTTGCAGTTCTTTATATATTTGCTCCACTACGGTTCCACGTCCTAAAGAGATGATACCGGGTACGTTTTCTATCAAAACAGCTTTGGGTTTAATGCTGGATACCACGCGTAAAAAATCTTTAAAAAGATGGTTGCGCTCATCATCCAGGGTACGAATGGGGGCATTAATGGAGAAGCCTTGGCATGGAGGGCCGCCCGCGACTAAATCTATTTCACCCTCGGAAACGCCAAGTTTGTGCTTCAGATTTGTTTCGCTGACTTCACGTACATCGCCGACGATGATTTCAGCCTCGGAATGATTAAGCTTGTAGGTTTCAGCAAACTGTGGAATCCATTCGTTAGCTAGCAAGGGTATAAAGCCGGCTTGCTTCAGTCCGCACGACAAGCCCCCTGCCCCGGCGAATAAATCAATGCTTTTCATTTCTTGGAAAATTTCTGGTCATATACATCATGATGATTCATGAAGATTACCACGCCTGACCTTAATGGCCGCCGCAGCCGCCACTGCCGCAACTGTGACCACCTTTTTGGCCGGGCATGGGCTGATCGCGGTCTTTGCCGGCGGCTGTCAGGCGGTCCAGGTATTCCTGCCACAGCACATCTTTTTGCGTGCCCAGGCGGTACAGGTATTCCCAGGTGAAGATGCCGCTTTGGTGCCCGTCGCTGAACGTGGGCTGGATGGCGTAGTGGCCCACGGACTGCAGGTCGGTAATTTCCACGCAGCGCTTGCCGGTTTGCAGCGTCTCCTGCCCGGGGCCGTGGCCCATGACTTCGGCGGACGGGGAATACACGCGCAGCAATTCAAACGGCAGGGCCAGCACCTGCCCGTCGGCATAGCGCAGCTCCAGCACGCGCGATGCGAGCAGCACATCAATGGCTTGGGGAATGGGGGCTGTGGACATAGGTATAACTTTCAAAAATAGGAGCTGGTAGCGCTGGCTATATAAGGATTTCTGATATTAAACAGTCTGAAAACGTTTAAATACAAGCGCTAACAGCTATCTTTTTAATACATACACGATGGATGGTGCGGCAGTGGTGTTATGCAAGATCGCCACGGCCTGCGGCCTCGCGATGACGAGGGGGGCCGTCATTGCGAGGAGCGCAGCGACGCGGCAATCTCGCATGCCGTTTGCAACGCCGCATCCACCTCCGGCAGTTGCGCGGCCAGGGCCGCTTCGCGGGCGGCATCGCGTGGGCGTTGGGCGGCGGCCCAGACGGGGGCGGGAAAGTGGCTGTCCCAGTCAAAGCGGGCAATGATGTGCCAGTGCAAATGCGGCACCACATTGCCCAGCGCGGCCAGGTTGATTTTGCGTGGCTGCAATTGCTGGCGCAGGACTTGTTCGACCAGCGCTACGGCTTGCATGCAACTCTGGCGCTCGGCAGCGGATAGGTCAGAAAACTCCGCCACATGCGCGTTCCAGATGATGCGGTAGAAGGCGGGAAAGCCCGCCTCGTCCGCACGGATCAGCCGCCACTGCGGCCCTTGCCAGACCAACTGGCCGCCGGGTTCGTCACACAGCACGCAGCTCATAACAGCACCTTTTCAATGCCACCGGCGTTGGCTTTTTTCACGAACTCGGGCAGCCAGTCTTTGCCGAGGATTTGGTTGCACATCTCAATGACGATGTAGTCCGCTTCCAGCAAGCCCGTCTCCAGGTCGTTGGCGTAGCGCGATACGCCTTGCAGGCAACTGGGGCAACTGGTCAGGATTTTGATGTTGTCGGTCGCACCCACGGCGCCGCTTGCGCGCAGTTGGGCCTCACCTTTTTTGATTTCCTGCTCTTTACGAAAGCGGATTTGCGTCGAAATGTCCGGGCGCGAGACGCCCAGCGTGCCCGATTCGCCGCAACAGCGCTCGCTCTTAATCACCTGCTCGCCCACCAGCGCGCGCACGGTTTGCATGGAGTCGCCCTGCTTCATGGGGTTGTGGCAAGGCTCGTGGTACAGGTAGCCGCCTTGGCCGCTGGGCAGGGTGATGCCCTTTTCCAGCAGGTATTCGTGGATGTCGATGATGCGGCAGCCGGGGAAGATTTTGTCAAACTGGTACCCCGCCAACTGGTCGTAACAGGTGCCACACGACACCACTACGGTCTTGATGTCCAGGTAATTGAGCGTGGTGGACAGGCGGTGGAACTGCACGCGGTTGTCGGTAATCATTTTGTCCGCCTGGTCAAACTGGCCGTGGCCGCGCTGGGGGTAGCCGCAGCACATATAGCCGGGCGGCATCACCGTTTGCACGCCCGCATGCCACAGCATGGCTTGGGTGGCCAGGCCGACCTGGCTAAACAGGCGCTCTGAGCCGCAGCCGGGGAAGTAAAACACCGACTCGGTTTCCGACGTGGTGGTCTGCGGGTTGCGGATGATGGGGATGTAGTCCTTGTCCTCAATATCCAGCAGCGCGCGCGCGGTTTTGGTGGGCAGGCCGCCAGGCAGCTTTTTGTTGATGAAGTGAATCACCTGCTCTTTGATCGGTGCCTTGCCCACGGTGGCGGGGGGGCGTTGCATTTGCGCCTTGGCCAGGGGTTTGAGCACATCGACGGCCAGGCGCTGCGCCTTGTAGCCCACGCCCACCACGCCTTTGCGCAATACCTTGATGGTTTTGGGCTCGGTGGTGTTTAAGAGCGCCATCGCCAGCTTGCTGCCGGGGTTAAAGCTTTTCTTGTCCATTTTGCGCAGCAGGTTGCGCATGTTCATGGACACGTCGCCAAAGTCGATTTTTACCGGACAGGGCGCATAGCACTTGTGGCACAGGGTGCAGTGCTCGGCCACGTCTTCAAACTCCTGCCAGTGGTGGCTGGAGATGCCCCGGCGCGTTTGCTCCTCGTACAAAAAGGCTTCGACCAGCAGCGATGTCGCCAAAATCTTGTTGCGCGGGCTATACAGCAGGTTGGCCCCCGGCACGTGGGTGTTACACACCGGCTTGCACTTGCCGCAGCGCAGGCAGTCCTTGACCGACTCGGCAATCGCGCCAATGTCCGACTGCTGCATGATGATGGACTCATACCCCATCAGCCCAAAGCTGGGCGTGTAGGCGTTGGTGAGGTCGGCAAACATCAGCGCCTCGCGCGGGGATTCGGCGGGCACCAGGCCGTTCTTTTCACGAATCAGCTTGCCCCGGTTAAAGCGCCCATGCGGATCAACGCGTTTTTTGTATTCGGCAAACGGGGCCAGCTCTTCGTCGGAGAGGAATTCCAGCTTGGTAATGCCAATGCCGTGCTCACCCGAAATCACGCCGTCCAGGCTGCGGGCCAGCCTGCATGATGCGCGCCACCGCCTCATGCGCGGTTTGCAGCATGTCGTAGTCGTCGCTGTTCACCGGAATATTGGTGTGGACGTTGCCGTCCCCGGCGTGCATGTGCAGCGCCACCCACACCCGGCCCTTGAGCACGCGCTGGTGGATTGTGTTGACCTCGGCCAGCACGGGCTGGAAGGCCTGGCCGCTAAAAATTTGCGCCAGCGGGGCTTTGAGCTGGGTTTTCCAACTGGCGCGCAGGCGGTGCTCTTGCAGCTCGGGAAACAGGGTTTCTACATTCGCCAGCCAATCGGCCCATTGCGCTTGCACGCGGGTGACCAGCTCCTGCGCCTGGTGGATGCGGTCTTCCAGCAGCTCGGCTGCGGAAATGTTGTCATCGCTGGTGCCCAGGGGCAGATGGCCTGCGGCCAGGAAGTCCTGCAGTGCAGCGCACAGCGCCAGCTTGTTGCGCAGGCTCAGCTCGATGTTGATGCGCTCAATACCGTCGGTGTATTCGGCCATGCGCGGCAGGGGAATCACCACGTCTTCGTTGATTTTGAAGGCGTTGGTGTGCTTGGAGATGGCGGCAGTGCGCTTGCGATCGAGCCAGAATTTCTTGCGTGCCTCGCTGCTGATCGCCACAAAACCTTCGCCGCTGCGCGTGTTGGCCAGGCGCACTACCTCGCTGGTGACGCGGGCCACTTCGTCGGCATCGTCGCCCACAATGTCGCCAATCAGCACCATCTTGGGCAATTGGCCATTGCCCTTTTTGCTCTTGGTGGCGTAGCCCACGGCTTTCAGGTAGCGGTCATCCAGGTGTTCCAGGCCCGCCAGCAGCACGCCGCTGCGCTTTTGCTCCTCGAACATGAAGTCTTTGATTTCGACAATGCTGGGCACGGCCAGCTTGGCGCTGCCGAAAAACTCCAGGCACACGGTGCGCGTGTTAGCGGGCATGCGGTGCACGATCCAGCGGGCGCTGGTAATCAATCCGTCCGTGCCCTCTTTTTGCACGCCGGGCAGGCCGGAGAGGAATTTATCGGTCACGTCCTTGCCCAAGCCTTCCTTGCGGAACTTGTGGCCGGGAATGTCCAGGCGTTCGGTACGCACGGGCGTGGTGCCGTCGGCCTCGAAGTAGGCCAGCTCGAAACTGGCCAGCTCGGCATCGTGAATCTTGCCCAGGTTGTGGTTCACGCGGGTGACTTCCAGCCACTGCCCATCGGGCGTGACCATGCGCCAGGAAGCCAGGTTGTCCAGCGCCGTGCCCCACAGCACGGCTTTTTTACCGCCCGCGTTCATGGCGATGTTGCCGCCAATGCAGGACGCTTCAATCGACGTGGGGTCCACCGCAAATACAAAGCCGGCGCTTTCTGCCGCTTCGGCCACGCGTTGAGTGACGACACCTGCTTCCGTCCACACCGTGGGCACGGGCTTATCCAGGCCAGGCAGTTGCACCATTTCCACGGGGGTGATGGCGTCCAGCTTTTCGGTGTTAATGACCACGCTGCGCCAGGTCAGCGGAATGGCTCCACCGGTGTAGCCAGTGCCGCCGCCCCGGGGAATCATGGTCAGCTCCAGCGCAATACAGCCTTGCACCAGGGCGGCCATTTCCTGTTCTGTATCGGGGGTCAGGACGACAAAGGGGTATTCCACACGCCAGTCGGTCGCGTCGGTCACGTGGCTGACGCGCGACATGCCGTCGAACTTGATGTTGTCCTTGTGCGTGAGCTTGCCCAGGGTTTTACGCACCTGCTCGCGCAACTGGCTGGCCTGGGCAAACATGCGTTCAAACTCGCGCACGGCCCGCTCGGCAGCATCGACCAATTCGCCCACCAGGGCATCGCGCTCGGCATCTTCTTGCGGCAGGCGGCGCTGCTGCACTTCGGCCAGGCGGTGCTCCATGGCCTGCACCAGTTGGCGGCGGCGCTCGGTGCTCAGCAGTAAATCGTCTTGCAAATAGGGGTTGCGCTGCACCACCCAGATGTCGCCCAGCACCTCGTACAGCATGCGGGCCGAGCGGCCCGTGCGCCGCTCTGAGCGCAGGCGCTGCAGCACCTCCCAGGCGCGGTGGCCCAGCAGACGGATGACGATTTCCTTGTCGGAAAACGAGGTGTAGTTGTACGGAATTTCGCGCAGGCGGGCAGGCTGTGCGGCGGCGGCCACCAGGGCCGGGTGCGCTATCGGTGCATTCATGGGGTGGGGCGGGCTAAAACCGAAGGGGGGCCGAACGCCAGGCCGACTACAAGGCGGCAAGCACCGCACGGCCCAGGCATCAAAAGCGGGCGATTTTAAGCCAGGGGGGATATCCTGGGGCGCACACCACAGAGCGCCCGAGGCCGCAGATACCCACGGCGCGATGATTCGTGCAAAGTGTCCCTAGTATTACGAGATGTCTCAGTTCTCTTCTTGGCCCTATCCCCGCTGGATTGCCCACCGTGGCGCTGGCACCCTGGCTCCGGAAAACACCCTGGCGGCCCTGCGCCTGGGCCTGCAGCACGGCTGGCGCATGTGCGAGTGCGACGCCAAGCTGTCTGCCGACGGCGTGCTGTTGCTCCTGCACGACGACACGCTAGAGCGCACCACCAACGGCCACGGCCCGGCGGCCAGCCAGCCCTGGGGCGCATTGGCGCAACTGGACGCAGGCAGTTGGCACAGCCCCCATTACGCGGGCGAGCCCCTACCCACCTTGCACGCTGCGCTGCGCTGGAGCCTGGCCAACGCAGCGCTGCTGAACATCGAAATCAAACCCAACCCGGGCCAGGCCCAGGCCACCGGCCAAGCAGTGGCTGCATTGGTCACGCAGGTGCTGGGCCAGTCGCCCCACATACCGCACGCAGCACCGCAGGCTGCACCGCTGTTGTCGTCCTTTGACCCGCAGGCGCTGGCCGCCGCCCAAGCGACCGCGCCGCAGTTGCCACGGGGTTTGCTGGTTGATAGCGATGGGCCGTTTCACCCTGCTGCCGTCCTGGCCCAAGGTGCCGATTTGGCCTGCTGCGCCTTGATCTTGCACTACCCCTTGTGGAGTGCGGCCCTGGTGGCCCAGGCCCACGCAGCGGGCCTGCGGTGCTTGAGCTACACCGTCAACGACCTAGCCACGGCCCAGCGCCTACTGGACTGGGGAGTGGACGGCATCATCAGCGACCGGGTGGATTTTTTTGATCCGACAGCGCAAGACGCTGTCATAAAAAAGAGCTGCTAGCGCTTGATAACAAACGATTTCAGCATTTAAACCATCTGAAACTGTTTACCTATCAGCGCAAACAGCTATTATTTTTGTGTATTCAGGTGCTTATCCATCCACGCCAACAGGTCGTGCCACATGGCGTCCATTTCGCGGCGCGCGGGCATGCGCAGGGCGTGGTGCAGCTCAATCGTCACCACGGGCACGCCCAGGTGCACGCCGCCAAAATTACCCAATGAGCCGGGGAACACGCCCAATTGGTCGAGGTAAAGCTGGCCCAGCTTGTGCGGTGGGGTGTGCGGCCCGTCAAAGTCCAGCACGCCGTAGGGGGCGTGGATGCTGACGACCAGGTCAGGGGCAAAGTCCTGCATCTGCGCGTCGATAAAGCGTGTTTCCGGCTCGGACAGGGGCGCTGGCCCCGGCCAGCGGCGCGGGTCGCGGCGGGTGCGCTTTTCCCAGTACAGGGCAGCGTCACGCTCCCAGTCCGGCGTGGCGAAGTTGCGGTTCAAGTCCACCCCGTTGGCATTGGTGCGCGTGGCGGGCCGGGCCAGCAGCCCGTCGGGGTTGAGTACGGGAATAAAGCGCCAATGCACGGGCCGCTGGCTGCGCTCGGCCTGCTGTATCCAGTCCAGAGCTAAGGCGGCGGCGGTGAGTTCATCACCATGGATGGCGCCGATGATCAACACCCGCACCACGTCTGACGAAGGCGTGGCTGGGGCAGAGGCCACATCGCGCCAGGCCAAAGGCAGGCCGCGCACCGATTGCGCTGGGCTAGGGGCCAGCCGGGCTTGCTCACAGGCATGGCGCTGTAGGGCGGGCCAGCGCTGCAACCAAGGGGCGCACAGCGCGGCGGAGACGCTGGCGTCCTGCGGCACGGGAATGACGGCGGGGGCCGGGGGGGATGGGGCCGCTTCGGGGGGCTGGGCGGGGGCGAGTGCTGGGATAGAGGGCGGTTCAACGTCTGGCACAGCGGGTTGCTCTACGCGCCAGTGGTGCAGGGGCACGGCTTGCTGGGGCAGGTGGTATGCCTGCCTGAGGCCCAGGCTGCTGAGCGCCAGCCACACGGCCCAGGCGCAGATCAGCCCCCAGGGGCGTTTAGTCGTCGTGGGCATGGTCATGGGCAGGGGTATGCGTATGCTGGGTTGCAGAAGGGGTGTGGTGATCGTGATCGCCGTGGTCATGCACGTCATCGGCCAGGTTGTGCGCCAGGTGGCTGACCACCGTCACCAGCACGATGCCCAGCACCAGCCACAGCACCTGGGCCAGGGTTTGGCGGGTGCTTAAATGGCGCTGCAGTTGGGGAATCAAGTCGGCCAGGGCCACATAAATAAAGCTGCTGCAGGCAATGGTCAGCACAAACGGCAGCCACGCCTGTAGCTGCCCAAGCAAAAAATACCCGGCGATACCGCCCAGCGCGGTGATGGAGCCAGCGAGCGAGACTTTCAGCATCGCCACGCGCCGGTGGCTACCGCGCGCCATGACGACCAAATCGCCCATGTGGTGCGGCACCTCGTGTGCCAGTACCGACAGGGCGGCAATCAGCCCCAGGCGCATATCAGCCATGAAGGCCGAGGCAATCAGCACCCCGTCGCCAAAGCAGTGCACGCTGTCCCCCGTCAGCAGCGACCAGCCGCCGTGGGTGTGGTGATGGTGGTGGTCATGCCCGTGGTGGTCATGGTGTTCATGCAGGTTTTGCACTTGGGGCGCTGGGTGGTGGTGTTCGTGCCCGTGGTGCCATAGCTGGGCCTTGGTCAGCACGAAGAAAAACACAATGCCCACCAGCAGCGTGGTGAACAGCGCCTGCGGCGCCGCGCCGCTTTCAAACACCTCGGGCAGCAAGTGCATGAAGGCCGTGGCCAGCAAGGCCCCGGCGGCCAGACTCAGCAGCCCCTGCTGCGCCCGCCCAGCACTGGTGCGGCCAAAGCCAATATGCAGCAGGGCGTCGGCCACCCACACGCTGCCAATACCGGCAGCCAGGGTGGCCAGGATGATTGCAATCAAAACCATAGCGTTATTTTTTCCAAACCCCGCATTTTCGCCCAGCCAGCACACACCAGCAGGCGGCAATGCCACTTAAACCAACCACCCGCGCAGCAACGCCGCTGCGGCTGCCCCCAGCAGCACCACCAGCAGAAACGGCAAGCGCAGCCACAGGGCCAGCGCCGCGACCAGTAGCGACGCCAAGCGGGCATCGACCACCAAGCCCCGCCCAGCGGCAAAGGTGTTCATCACCACCAGGGCGGTGAGCAAGGCCACCGTCATGCTGGTGGCGATATACCCCATGCGCGGGTGCTGCAGCCAGCGCTGGGGCACGGTAAAGCCCAGCCACTTGGTCAGCCACGCCAGGGCGCAGGCGGCCAGCAGCCACCACCACAAACTATGAAGCGGCATCTGCCCCCCGCACCTTGGCCAACCACCAGCCCCATAGCACGCCCACGCTAGCGGCCAGCACAATCGGCAGGCCCGGCGGTAGCCAAGGCAGGGCCGCTGCCGTCACTACCCCGGCCACCACCGCCAGCACCACAGGCTCGCGCTGGTGCAGGCGCGGCCACAGCAGGCCCAAAAAGGCGGCGACGGCTGCGCCATCGAGCCCCCATTGCGCCGGGTCGCCCAGGGCATCGCCCAGCCATGCGCCTAGCAAGGTGAACAGATTCCACAACACAAACACGCCCAGGCCCGCTACCCAAAAGCCCCGGCGCTGCTCAGCCGCATCGGTTTGCGCCAAGGCGGTGGCGGCAGATTCATCAATCGTCACCTGGGCGGCCAGGCACTGGCGCCAGCCCCGCAGGCGCAGCAGGCGCTGCATCTGCATGCCATACACCGCATTGCGCACCCCCAGCAAACTGGCCGCACCCAGCGCGGCTGCGCCGCTACCGCCCCCGGCGAGCACGCCAATAAAGGCAAATTGCGAGCCGCCGGTAAACATCAGCACACTGAGCGCCTGCGCCTGCCACAGCGTTAGCCCTGCCGCCACGGCCAGCGCCCCAAAAGAGATACCGTACAGCCCGGTGGCAACAGCAATCGACAGGCCCATGCGGGTGGCGGGGGTGGCTCTGCGCCCAACAGCAGCCATCAATGCGCCTGCTCCCAGTTGGCCCCCACGCCCACTTCGGCCAGTAGCGGCACCTGCAATTGGGCGACGTTGGCCATCAGCGCGGGAATGCGCTCGCGCAGCCAGTCGGCCTGGTCGGCGGGCAGCTCGAACACCAGCTCGTCGTGCACCTGCATGATGAGCAGGATGTCGGGCCGCTCGGCATCCAGCGCAGCTTGCACGGCGACCATGGCCTTTTTAATCAGGTCGGCTGCCGTGCCCTGCATGGGGGCGTTGATGGCGGCGCGTTCTGCCGCTTTCTTGCGTGGGCCGCTGCCGCCGTTGATGTCGGGCAGGTAGAGGCGCCGGCCAAACACGGTTTCCACATAGCCTTGCGCGTGCGCCAGGGCCACGGTGTTGTCCATATAGCGCTTCACACCAGGGTAGCGCTGGAAATAGCGGTCGATATAGGCGGCGGCGGCGCTGTTGTCGATGCCTAAGTTTTTCGCCAGGCCAAAGCTGCTCATGCCGTAGATCAGGCCGAAGTTGATGACCTTGGCAAAGCGCCGCTGCTCGCTGCTGACCTGCTCCAGCGCCACGCCAAAGACTTCTGCGGCGGTGGCGCGGTGCACGTCCTGCCCTTCGTGAAAGGCGCGCAGCAGGGCCGCATCACCGCTCAGGTGGGCCATGATGCGTAGCTCAATCTGGCTGTAGTCGGCGCTGGCAATCACCCGGCCCGGCGGGGCGATGAAGGCTTGGCGAATGCGCCGCCCCTCGGGCGTACGCACGGGGATGTTTTGCAGATTCGGCTCGTTGCTGGACAAGCGCCCGGTGACCGCCACGGCCTGGGCGTAATGGGTGTGCACCCGACCCGTGCGCGGCAAGGCCATGTGGGCCAGTTTGTCGGTGTAGGTGTTCTTGAGCTTGGAGAGGCTGCGGTGCTCCAAAATTTTCGCGGGCAGGGGGTAATCCTGGGCCAGTTTTTCCAGCACTTCCTCATCGGTACTGCGCGCGCCGGACGGGGTTTTCTTCACCACGGGCAGGCCCAGTTGGTCAAAGAAAATTTCGCCCAGTTGCTTGGGACTGTTCAGGTTAAAGGGCTGGCCCGCCAGGGCGTAGGCGGCCTGCTCCAGCGCCACGATGCGGGTGCCCAGGTCGTTGCTTTGGCGGGCCAGTTCCTGCGCGTCAATGGCAACGCCGTTGCGCTCCATGCGAAACAGCGCCTCGCTGGTGGCCATCTCCAGGGCGTAGATATGCTGCAGCTTGGCATCTGCCGCCAATTGCGGCCACAGCACGCGGTGTACGTCCAGGGTTTGGTCGGCGTCCTCGCAGGCGTAGGCGCAGGCTCGGTCCAGCGGCACCTCAGCAAAGGGGATTTGGTTTTTGCCCTTGCCGCACAGGTCTTCATAGCTCAGACCCGTGCGCTGGGTATGGCGCAGGGCCAGGCTCTCCAGGCTGTGCGGGCGGTGCACTTCCAGCACATAGCTTTGCAGCATGGTGTCGTGCTGGTAGCCGCGCACGGTGATGCCGTAGTTGGCCAGCACATGCTGGTCGTATTTGATGTGCTGGCCCAGCTTGGGCTTGCTGGCATCTTCCAGCCAGGGCTGCAGGCGCTGCAGCACCTGCGCCAGCGGTAGCTGTTCACCCACGTCCATGCCGGTGTGGCCCAGGGGGATGTAGGCGGCTTCGCCCGGCTGCACGCTAAGCGACAGGCCAATCAACTGCGCCTGCAGGGCGTTGAGGCTGTCGGTTTCCGTATCAATCGCTGTAAGCGCTGCGGCGTTGATGGTGGCCAGCCACTCGTCCAACTGTTCCCAGGTGCGGATGCAGTGGTACACCACCTCGCGCTGCTGGGCTTGCACGGCGGTTTCGGTGGCGCTGCTGTTGTCGGCATCGAACAGGCCGCCTTGGGGGGCAGATGCCGCAGGAGCTTCTTTTTTAGGAGCTGTTAACGCACGCACCAAGCCATTAAAACCATACTTTGTATAGAAATCTCGCAGCAAATCTGCGTTAGGCGCTTTCATTTGCGTAGCATCCAGCGCAGGCCAGCCGGGCAGGTGGCCTTGCAAATCGCAATCGCAGCGCATGGTGACCAACCGGCGGCTCAAGGCCAACTGGCCGTTGGCCATGGCTTCGCGCAGGTTGTTCCCGGCCACGCCTTTGATGCTGTCCGCCTGGGCCATCAGGCCATCGAGGTTGCCGTATTCCAGCAACCACTTGGCGGCAGTTTTGGGGCCGACCTTGGTCACGCCGGGCACGTTGTCCACGGTATCGCCCACCAGGGCCTGGTAGTCAATCATCAAACTGGGCGGCACGCCAAACTCTGCCGTGACCCCGGCCACGTCGCGGCGCTTGCCGCTCATGGTGTCGATGATGGTGACCTGGTCATTGACGAGCTGGCTCAAATCCTTGTCGCCGCTGGAGACGGTAACTTGCAAGCCTTGGCCGCTGGCGACGCAGGCCAGGGTGGCAATCACGTCGTCGGCCTCGACCTCGGGCACCATCAGCACCTGCCAACCCAGCAGCGCCACCAGCTCATGGATGGGCGCAATCTGGGCGCGTAAATCGTCGGGCATGGGCGAGCGGTTGGCCTTGTAGTCGGCATACCAAGCGTCGCGAAAGGTGGGGCCGGGGGCATCAAACACGCAGACGGCGTAATCGCCGGGCTGGATATTGAGCTCCTTGCCCAGCGCCTGCAGCATATTCACCATGCCGCGAATGGCCCCAGTAGCGGGGCTGCTGGGGTCGCCCGGCACGGCGCGTAAATCGGGCATGGCGTGGTAGGCGCGATACAAATAGCTGGAACCATCGACCAGCACCATTGTTTGTGTATGTGTCATGGCCCGCGATTGTGCCTGGGCTCTAGAATAGGCGGATGCGCGCAGTTTTTCTTACCCCCCTATTGCTCTCTGGCCTGCTGGCCAGTGCCCAGGCCCAAGAGGCCGCTCCTGCTCCCGAGCCCACCCCCGCTACCGAGGCGGCTGTGCCCGGTGACCGGCACAACCAGCGCATTGAACGCATCCAGCACGAAGACCGAGGCAACCGCATTGACGAGCTGCGCGTGGGCGGCGAGACCAAAACCATCACCGTGCAGCCCAAAATGGGCAAGCTGCCCGCCTACGACGTCGCCCCCGCCAAGCCCGGTAAAGACCCGGCGCAAGACGGCACCAATGGCCGGCGCACCTGGAAAGCGCTGCAGTTTTAACGCCCCCACTTTCTCCCTAACCCCAGCCCCGCCGCCGCTTACTGACGCGCGGGGTTTTTTTGCACCCGAGCGCCCCTGAGCATGGCCGTTTTTACCCCTGTTACCGAAACCGACGCCAGCGCCCTGCTGCGCGATGTGCCGCTGGGCATCCTCACCCGCCTGCACGGCATCCAAGGCGGTATTGAAAATACCAACTACTTTCTGGACACCACCGATGGCCAATGGGTGCTGACCCTGTTTGAGCGCCTGACGCACGAGCAACTGCCCTTTTACCTGTACCTGATGCAGCACCTGGCGGCCAAAGGCATCCCCGTGCCCAACCCCCAGGCCAATGTGCACACCGGTGCCATCCTGCATACCGTGTGCGGCAAGCCTGCCGCCATCGTGCAAAAACTGCGCGGCAGCAGCCAGTTGCGCCCACAGACCAGCCACTGCGCCGCCGTAGGGGCCATGCTGGCGCGTATGCACCTGGCCGGGCAAGACTACCCGCGCCAGCAGCCCAACCTGCGCGGCTTGGATTGGTGGAATGCCACCGTGCCTACGGTGCTGCCGTTTATTCCGGCTGCCGCCGCCGACCTGCTGCGCAGCGAGCTGGCCTTTCAAAACACCATCGCCGCCAGTAGCGATTACGCCGCCCTGCCGCGCGGTCCCATCCACGCTGACCTGTTTCGGGACAACGTGATGTTTGAAGGCGAGGAACTCACCGGCTTTTTCGACTTCTACTTTGCCGGTGTGGATACCTGGCTGTTTGACGTGGCCGTGTGCCTGAATGACTGGGCCATTGAACACGCCAGCGGCCACCACGCCCCCGCCTTGGCCCAGGCCATGCTGGATGCCTACCAAAGCGTGCGCCCCTTTACCCCGGCAGAGCGGCGCCTGCTACCCGCTATGCTGCGCGCTGGGGCGCTGCGGTTTTGGACGTCGCGCCTGTGGGACTTTTACCTGCCGCGCGAAGCGGCCCTGCTCACCCCCCACGACCCGACGCATTTTGAACGGGTGCTGCGCCAGCGCATCGCCCACCCTGTGACCTTGGAGTAAAAAGCGGCATGCAGACTGCAACTAGTAAAACCTGCCACCGGCCTGGAATGGGTCAAACTGGGTGTCACCACGTTTTGGCGCGCGCCCATCGCGCTGGCCGCACTCTTCTTTCTCAGCATGGCCTGGGTGTCTTTAGCCAGCATGGTGCCCCTGGTGGGGACGGTGCTGGCACTGGCGCTGCTGCCCACCATCTCCCTCATCATGATGGTGGGCGCTGCCGAGGTGGCGCACCACCGCACGCCAACCCCGGCCATCATCTGGCTGATTTTGCGCGGTGACCGCCAGCGCCTGCAGTCCCTGGTGCTGCTGGGCCTGTGCTACGCCCTGGGCTTTGGCGCCTTGCTGTTTGTCTCCAGCATGGTCGATGGTGGTCAATTTGCCCGCATCTACCTGGGCATGGAGCGCCTGACGCCCGAGGTGATTCAGACCAGCAGCTTCCAAAACGCCATGTGGACGGCCCTCTTGCTGTACCTGCCACTGTCCTTGACGTTCTGGCACGCCCCGGCGCTGGTGCATTGGCACAACACCCCGGCGCTGAAATCGATGTTTTTCAGCATCGTGGCCTGCACGCGCAATATCGGGGCGTTTTTCATGTATGGCGTGGGGTGGATGATGATGTCTTTCGTCACCGGCGCGGTGCTCACCTTGGTCACGGGCCTACTGTCCCAGGTGGTGGGCTCGGGCATCATGCTGTTGATGCTGGCAGCAGCCATGACCTTGGCGGCGATGTTCTTTACCTCGGTGGTATTTACATTTCGTGATTGTTTTTCCGCGCCGCAAACCACAAACCCGGGCACTGAGGGTAACTAACACTGTCCCCACTGTGGCGCAAGTGTGGCACTCAGGGATTGGGCGCTATGCTATCGGCGATGATAATGCGCAGGTTTGACGTCCTGCCCCTTCGCCACAATGACAACTACGACTCCTACGCCCACTCCACTTGCCAGCTTGGCCCGTGCCTTGATCGCCGCCGGTAAGTTGCCAGCCACCGTGGGTGAAGAACTCTCGCACAAAGCGCTCAGTAGCAAAACCAATTTTGTCGCGCAGGTCATCAGCTCGGGCACGCTCTCTGCCACTGACCTGGCCCACCATATCTCCAGCATTTTCGGTATTCCCGTCGTGGACGTTGCCGCCCTGGATGTCGCGCACATTCCCAAAGGCTTGCTCGACGACAAGCTGTGCGCCAGCTACAAGGTGCTGCCGCTGGCCAAGCGGGGCAACCGCTTGGTGGTGGCCACGGCCGACCCCACCAATAAGGAAGCCGCAGAAAAAATCAAATTCACCTCCCAACTGGGGGTGGACTGGCTGATTGCTGAATACGACAAACTGCAGCAGTTGGTCGACAAGCTGACCAAAACCGTCAAAGAGTCGTTGGAGTCCTTCAGCAGCGCCGAGGATTTTCAGCTCGATGACGTCAAAGAAGTCTCCGACGCGCCAGGCGAGCAGGAAACCTCGGACGTTGAAGACGCCCCAGTGGTGAAGTTCCTGCACAAGATGCTGATTGATGCCTTCAACATGCGGGCATCAGACTTGCACTTCGAGCCTTACGAGCACCAATACCGCGTGCGCTTTCGGATTGACGGAGAACTGCGCGAGATTGCCTCCCCGCCCGTGGCGATCAAGGACAAGCTGGCTTCGCGCATCAAGGTGATTTCCCGCCTGGATATTTCAGAAAAACGTGTGCCCCAGGATGGGCGCATGAAACTGAAAATCGGCGCGGACCGCGTGATTGACTTTCGTGTCTCCACCCTGCCGACCTTGTTTGGCGAAAAAATCGTGATTCGTATTTTGGACCCGAGCAGCGCCAAAATGGGGATTGATGCGCTGGGGTATGAGCCGGAAGAAAAAGAGCGCCTGCTCACGGCGATTGCCCGCCCATACGGCATGATTTTGGTCACGGGCCCAACGGGTTCCGGTAAAACCGTGTCGCTGTATAGCTGCCTGAACCTGCTCAACCAGCCGGGGGTGAATATCTCCACCGCGGAAGACCCCTCTGAAATCAATATGCCGGGGGTCAACCAGGTCAACGTCAACGAAAAAGCGGGCCTGACCTTTGCGGCGGCGCTCAAGTCCTTTTTGCGCCAGGACCCGGACGTCATCATGGTCGGTGAGATCCGCGACCTGGAAACGGCTGATATTGCCATCAAGGCGGCACAAACCGGCCACTTGGTGCTCTCGACCCTGCACACCAACGATGCGCCAACCACCCTGACCCGTATGCGTAATATGGGGATTGCGCCATTCAATATCGCCTCCAGCGTAATCCTGATTACCGCCCAGCGCCTGGGCCGGCGCCTTTGCCCCAAATGCAAAGAGGCGGCAGATATTCCCCACGAGGCCCTGATAGAAGCCGGCTTTAGGGAAGAAGACATCGACGGCAGCTGGACACCCTTTAAACCCGTAGGCTGCGCCGAATGCAACAACGGCTACAAGGGGCGGGTGGGTATCTACCAGGTCATGCCCATCACCGAGGCGCTGCAGGAAATTATTCTGAAGGATGGCTCCGCGCTGGATATTGCGGTGCAGGCCCGTAAGGAAGGCATCAAGTCCCTGCGCGAAGCGGGGCTGCACAAAGTCAAACAAGGCATCACCTCCTTGGAAGAAGTGCTGGCTGTCACCAACCTATAACCCGAGTCCATTCATCTACAAAGAGGTGTATTTATGGCGACCACAGCCAAAAACAATAAAGAATTCGTTTACGAATGGGTAGGCAAGGATCGGCAAGGGCGGGTTATTCAAGGAGAGTTGCGGGCCATTGGGGAGGCCACGGCCCAAGGCATGCTGCGACGCCAGGGTATTTTTGTCACAAAAATAAAAAAACGCCGGATGAGCGCCGGTAAAAAAATCAAACCCAAGGATATTGCACTATTTACCCGCCAACTGGCTACCATGATGAAGGCCGGTGTGCCGCTGCTACAGTCGTTTGATATTGTGGGACGGGGTAATACCAACCCCAGCATTACCAAGCTTCTCAATGAAATTCGCCAGGACGTGGAAACAGGGACTTCGCTGAGTTTTGCTTTCCGTAAACATCCAATTTATTTTAATGAACTGTATTGCAACCTGGTGGAGGCCGGTGAATCTGCGGGTATTCTAGAAAGCCTGCTCGACCGCCTTGCCACCTATATGGAAAAAACCGAGGCGATTAAGGGAAAAATCAAATCTGCCTTGATGTACCCCATCTCGGTGATTGTGGTGGCCTTTATCGTGGTGACCCTGATCATGCTGTTCGTGATTCCGGCATTCAAGGAGGTGTTCAGCTCCTTTGGCGCCGACCTGCCAGCGCCGACCATGATCGTGATCGGCATGAGTGAATTTTTTGTTGCCTATTGGTGGTTGATTTTTGGCATCTTGGGTGGCGGGCTGTATTTTTTCCTGCAAGCGTGGAAGCGCAGCCCAAAAATTCAGACCTTCATGGACCGTGCCCTGCTGAAATTACCGGTATTTGGTGCCTTGATTGATAAATCCTGCGTGGCCCGCTGGACGCGCACCCTGTCCACGATGTTTGCAGCCGGAGTCCCCCTGGTGGAAGCGCTGGATTCGGTGGGCGGTGCTTCCGGCAATATCGTATATAAAACAGCCACCGATAAAATTCAAAATGCCGTATCCACCGGTACCAGCTTGGCTGTGGCCATGACCGATGCCAATGTATTTCCCTCTATGGTCTTGCAAATGTGCGCTATTGGGGAAGAATCGGGTGCTATTGACCATATGCTGGGCAAGGCTGCTGATTTTTATGAGGCCGAAGTCGATGAAATGGTGGCCGGTTTATCCAGTTTGATGGAGCCGATTATCATCGTCTTCCTCGGTACGATTATTGGCGGCATTGTGGTTTCGATGTATCTGCCCATCTTTAAACTGGGGCAGGTGGTTTAATGGCGTGGTTGACGGAATTATCAGCAGCCCCCGCCGCGGTTTTAATCAGTCTGGCGGGTATTTTCGGGCTACTGATTGGTAGCTTTCTCAACGTCGTCATCCACCGCCTGCCACGCATGATGGAAGCGCAGTGGGACGCCGAATGCGCCGAGCACATGGCCGTGCGTGCGGGCCAGGACTACCAGCCCAGCGCACCTGCGCTGACCCTGTCGCACCCACCTTCACGCTGCCCGCAGTGTGGGCACGGCATTCGCTGGTTTGAAAACATTCCGCTGGTGAGCTGGCTGGTGCTGCGCGGGCGCTGCAGCCAGTGCCAGCACCGCATCAGCGTGCGCTATCCGCTGGTGGAGCTGGCCACCGGCCTGCTGTTTGCCTGGAACCTGGCCCATTGGGGCGCTACGCCCACGGCGCTGGTGTGGTGCGGCTTTTCTGCCGTGCTACTGGCCCTGGCAGCGATTGATTGGGACACCACGCTGCTGCCCGACAGCCTGACCCTGCCCCTGCTGTGGGCGGGCCTGCTGGCGGCTGCCCTGGGCTGGACAGGGCTGGCCATGACCGATGCCGTCTGGGGCGCTGCCGGGGGTTACCTGGTGCTGTGGGCCGTGTTTTGGGCCTTTAAGCTGGCCACGGGCAAAGAAGGCATGGGCTATGGCGACTTCAAGCTCCTGGCCGCTCTGGGGGCGTGGTTTGGCTGGCAGGCGCTGGTGCCGATTTTGCTGGTGTCTTCGGTCATTGGTGCCATCGTCGGTATCGGCATGAAGCTGAAAAAAAATTTGCGCGCAGGCGGCTACATTCCCTTTGGCCCATTTTTGGCCGGGGCCGGGTTTTGCGCCCTGCTTTTGGGGCCGCAAGCCATGCTGCAGCACATCCTGGCGCTGCTGGGGCTGTAAGCGGTGGCAGCGGTTTTCCAACTGGGGCTGACGGGCGGCATCGGTAGCGGCAAAAGCACGGTGGCGGCGATGCTGGCCGCATGCGGTGCCCAGGTGCTCGATGCCGATGCCCTGGCCCGTGCCTGCACAGCCCCTGGGGGTAGCGCCATGGCAGCTGTGCGCCACACCTTTGGCCCGCAGGCCGTGGCCGCTGATGGCGGTATGGACCGCGCCTATATGCGCCAGTTGGCCTTTGCCGATGGCCAGGTGCGTGGCACCTTGCAAGCCATCATCCACCCCCTGGTCGGGCAGGCCATTGCCGCCGCCCTGGCACAAGCGCGTGGGGTGGCGGTACTGGACATTCCCTTGCTGGTCGAGTCCGACCACTGGGCTGCGCAAATGGACGCGGTGCTGGTGGTCGATTGCCTGGAGAGCACGCAAATTGCCCGCGTTATGGCACGCAGCCATTGGGACGCGGCGACGGCGCAAGCAGCGATTGCCGCCCAGGCCAGCCGACAGCGCCGCCGTGCAGCGGCTGACTGGGTCATCTTCAATGAAGGTCTGACCCTGGCGCAATTGCGCCAGGAGGTGCTATCAATTTCACGCCAGTTGCCGTTATGATTAGCCTGCTTTGCCGTAGGCCTTTTGCCCGCTGCTGCGCCCTCCCCAGCCTGGAAGCTTCTGCGTGATTCTGTACGAATACCCCTTCAACGAGCGTGTGCGCACCTATTTGCGCCTAGAGCAACTGTTTCGTCGCTTGCTGGAGCTGTTCACGCGCGAGTCGGCGCTCGACCACCACTTTGCCCTGTCCACCATGTTTGAAATCGTGGAAGTGGCGGCGCGCGCGGACCTCAAATCCGACCTGATGCGCGATTTGGAGCGGCAAAAAACCCTGCTGGACGGCCTGCGCGACAACCCGGATATTGCCCAGGACATGCTGGAGAAAATCATCGACCAGCTCAACCAGCGCTACAGCAGCCTGCACAGCCAAACCGGCAAGGCAGGGCAGGCACTGCTGGCCGAAAACGAATTGCTCAGCGCCCTGCGCAGCCGCTTGGACATTCCTGGGGGAACCAACTGCTTTGACCTGCCGGCCTACCACCGCTGGCAGCATTTGCCCGCAGCGCAGCGCCAGGACGATTTGCGCAGGACTGGAGCGCCTGCCTCAAGCCCCTGGCCGATGCCATTTTTCTGTACCTGAGCCTGCTGCGCGATACCGGCACTCCCCAGAAAGTGGCCGCCACACAGGGCCATTTCCAGCAGGGCCTGCCGTCCAGCAAAGCCTACCAATTGCTGCGCCTGCGCATTGACCCCGAACTGCACCTGGTGCCCGAGATCAGCGGCAACCGGTTGATTGTCTCGGTGCGGCTGCAACGCGCCAGCGCCGACGGCACCCATCTGGAACCGAGCACCGAGAACGCACACTTTGAGCTGACCCTGTGCGCTTGACCCAAGACTGTTGCGCCCGATAAGCGCCCCGCCATGACGCCCCCTGCCCCCACCGTTGCCTGCCCCACCTGCGGCGGCCCCAGCCTGTTTGCCCCCAACAATGCTTGGCGGCCCTTTTGTAGCCAGCGTTGCAAAAACATCGACCTGGGTGCCTGGGCCGCCGAGGAGTTTCGCGTGCCGCAAGCGCCCACCACCGAAGATGATGGCGAGCTGCCCGAAGCACCGCCCCCGGGCGAGAAGTATTAAAAAGAGAGCTTGTACCACTTGATAGACAACGATTCCAGCAATAAAACATGCTGGAATTGTTGTTCTACCAGCGGTAGCAGCTATAGAAAATACTGTTTAACTGGCTTGCAATTCCAGGGCCAGCAATTCCTCCACCGTCTGGCAGCGGCGAATCAAGCGGGCCTGGCCGTTGTCCACCAGCACCTCGGCGGCCAAGGGGCGACTGTTGTAGTTGCTGGACATGCTGGCCCCATACGCGCCGGTGTTGTGGATGACGAGCAAGTCGCCCACCTGCGCATCGCCCAACGGACGCGGCAGTACCACGCCGCCATCTCCTTGGGTAAAGACATCGCCCGATTCACACAGCGGCCCCGCCACCACGCTATCGCGCATGGCGGGCAGCACGCCCTGGCCCCGGCGCTGTACGTGCATGCCGTGCCAGCTACCGTACATGGCGGGGCGCATCAGTTCGTTAAAGCCGGTATCAACCAGCACAAAGTGGTTGTGCCCGGCGTCTTTCACCGCGCGCACGCGGCCCAGCAGCACACCGGCTTCGGCCACCAAAAAGCGCCCCGGCTCCAGCTCTAGGTGCAGGCTGTGGCCCAGCACGCCTTCGGCCTGCTTGCGGGCGGCGTCCCACAGGCCAAAGTAATGCGTGGGGTTGATGCGGGCCTCGCCCTCGCGGTAGGGGATGGACAGGCCGCCCCCGGCGGAAATCGCCTGCAGGTCATGCCCGGCGGCGTGGGTGGCGCGGACCAGATCGACCATCGCGCCGCACACCTGCTCCAGGTGGCCGTAGTCCACGCCGGAGCCAATGTGCATGTGCAGGCCCACCAGTTGCAGCTTGTTGGCAGCCACGGCTTGCAGGGCCGCTTGCAGCTCCGTGTGCCAAATGCCGTGCTTGCTGTGTTCGCCGCCGGTATTGGTTTTGTTGCTGTGACCGTGGCCAAAGCCGGGGTTGATGCGCAGCCACACCGCATGGCCGGGGCTGGTCATGCCCAGCTGGTGCAGCATGTCGATGGAGCCGGCGTTCACCGGGATGCGGTGCTCGACCACGGTGGCCAAGGTGTCGGTATCCAGCACGTCGGCGGTAAAGACGATGTCCGACGGCTCCCCGCCCGCCTGGTAGCCCGCCGCCAGGGCCCGCAAAATTTCCCCGCGCGATACAGCATCCACTTTCACCCCTTGCTCGCGCATCAGGCGCAGGATGTGGATGTTGGAGCAGGCTTTTTGGGCAAAGCGCACGGTGTCAAAGCCTTGCAATTGCGCGATGCGGTTGCGGATGGTGGCCGCGTCGTACACCCACAGCGGGGTGCCAAATTGGTCGGCCAGGGTATCGAGTTGTTCGGGGGAGAAAGGGATGGAGGAAGTAGCGGAGGTAGAGGAGGTAGTCATCACACAGACCAAACGCAGCAAAGCGCTATAGAAGAAGCCAAGGAGCCGCTATCTTCCGCGCGCATCTTCATCCAGTCCAATACTTGTTGAACGACCAGTTATGCAGTTTGGATATGATTGAGCGCTATGCCCGATACCCCGCCCGCCCACTTTGCCGGTATTCGCCACCGCCATATCGAAGTCTTTCGCGCCGTGATGCTGACTGGCTCGGCCACCGCAGCGGCGCAGATGCTGCACACCTCCCAGCCCACCATCAGCCGCGAACTGGCGCGGCTGGAGCAATTGCTGTCGTTTGCGCTGTTTGAACGCCAGGGCGGGCGCTTGCAGCCCAACGCCCGGGCACTGCGCCTGTGGGACGCGGTGCAACGCAGCTGGTCGGGGCTGGAGCAGGTGGTGGAAGCCGCCCAGCACATAGCCCAGCCCCAGCACACCTGTTTAGAAGTCGTCAGCCTGCCGGCGCTTAGCCACGCCCTGCTGCCCGCAGCCATTGCCCGCCTGCACGCCCGCCACGGCCCGGTCGGCATCCACATGACCCCGCAAGAAGAGCCGCTGCTGCAAGAGTGGATGAGCGCCCAGCGCTTTGACCTGGGGCTGACCGAACTGGCCGCCACCCCGCCCGGCACCCGCAGCGTGGCCCTGCCCCCCTTGCATGAGGTGGCGGTGCTGCCCCCCCAACCACCCCCTGGCCGCCAAAGCGGTGCTAACGGCCACCGACTTTGCCCACCAGCCCTTTATCAGCCTGGCCGCGCATGACCCCTACCGCCAGCATATTGACCGCATCTTTGCCCAGGCGGGTGTGCAGCGGCACCTGCACCTGCACACCCACAGCGCCGTGGCCGTGTGCGCCCTGGTCGCCCAGGGGCTGGGCGTGGCCATCGTCAACCCCTTGACCGCCCACGCCTGCGCCGGGGTGGTGGTGCGGCCCCTGGCCTTTGCCATTGCGTTTCAGGTGCAACTGCTGCTGCCCCTGCACCGGCCTGCAGTGGCCGAGGTGGATGCCCTGGTGGCGGCAATTGCCGAGGTGGTCGCCCAAGTCAACGGGGCATGAACCCACCGCACCATTCGTTAATTTAATATTTCAACTATTGTTGTATAGTCGCAGGATGGAACAAGCACAAGCCATTACCATTTTTGAAGCCCTGGCCTCCGCCGTGCGGCTGGACGTCTATCGGCTGCTGGTGCGCCAAGGCCCAGGTGGCCTGGTCGCCGGTGAAATTGCCGCCACCCTGGGCGTGCCGCCGACGAATTTGTCTTTTCACCTCAAGGCGCTGACGCAATCCGGCCTGGTCACCGCCCAGCAGGAAGGGCGCTTTCAACGCTACCGCGCGGCCATGCCGGTGATGCAAGCGGTGATCGACTATTTAACGCAGGCGTGCTGCGCAGGCCAGCCCCAACTGTGTTGGGAACCGGGGGCGCTACCGCCCCATGCCGCGCCATCAACCACCATCTGAAAGAGAACATCCATGCAAGCCACAGTACCCGCCCCGGCGGCATCGCCCATGGGGTTGTTTGAACGCTACCTCAGCGTCTGGGTGGCCCTGTCCATCGTCGTAGGTATCGTCTTGGGCAATAGCGTCCCCAGCGTGTTTGGCGCCTTGGCGGCACTGGAATATGCCTCGGTCAACCTGGTGGTAGCCGTGCTGATCTGGGCCATGGTCTATCCGATGATGATCGGCATCGACCTGGGCACCCTGCACACCGTAGGGCAGCGGCCCAAGGGGCTGGTGATTACCTTGGCGGTGAACTGGCTCATCAAGCCCTTCACCATGGCAGCCCTGGCCGTGCTGTTTTTCCAGCACGTGTTTGCCGGCAGTGTGGCCCCAGCCGATGCCCAGCAATACATTGCCGGGCTGATTTTGCTGGGCGCAGCCCCTTGCACGGCCATGGTGTTTGTCTGGTCGCAAATGACCAAGGGCGACCCCAATTACACGCTGGTGCAGGTCACCATCAACGACCTGGTCATGGTGGTGGCGTTTGCACCCATCGTCGCCTTTTTACTGGGTGTGACGGATATTGCCGTGCCTTGGCAGACCCTGGTGCTCTCGGCCTTGCTGTACATCGTGCTGCCCCTGGTGGCCGGTAGCTGGACGCGCAAGCGCTGCCTGGCGCGGGGTGGGCAGGCCGCCGTGGCGCGTGTGATTGCCCGCATCAAGCCGCTGTCCATGCTGGGGCTATTGCTGACGGTGGTGCTGCTGTTTGGCTTGCAAGGGCAAGTCATCGTGGCCCGCCCCCTGTTGATTGCCTTGATTGCCCTGCCCATCGTGCTGCAGTCGTATGGCATTTTTGCGCTGGCCTACGCCTGGGCCTGGTGGTGGAAGCTGCCGCACCGGATTGCCGCCCCCTGCGCCTTGATTGGCACGTCCAACTTCTTTGAGCTGGCTGTGGCCGTGGCCATTGGTTTGTTTGGCCTGCATTCGGGCGCAGCCCTGGCTACGGTGGTAGGTGTTTTGGTCGAGGTGCCGGTGATGCTGTCCCTGGTGGCCTTGGCCAACCGCACACGTGGGCGCTTTGCATCATTTGCATAAAACTTGGACCACTTGCCCAGCCAAGGCAGTGGCCCAAAACAAGCGGCGCTGGTGCCGGTTTATTTTTCCAGCACGTATTCCCCCGGGGCATCCATCAGCACCGGGTAATTTTTTGCCCCCATGGTGGGCGGCTTGACTTCCGGGCCGCTGCTGCGTTCCTTGAGCCACCGGCTCCAGGTGGGCCACCACGAGCCTTCTTCGCGCGGTGCGGCATCCAGCCAATCTTCGTGCGACAGGTATTGGTCGCCCACCTTGCGCTTGAGGATTTGGTAATAGCGGTTCCTGCGCCCCGGTTCGCTGACGATGCCCGCGTTGTGCCCGCCTTTGGTCAGCACAAAGGTGATTTCTGCCGGGGTCATGTAGTGCAGCTTGTAGACCGAACGCCACGGGGCCACGTGGTCGGTGTAGGTGGCTACGCAGAAGATGGGGGTGCGCACGTCGGCCATGACTACGGGCTTGCCGCGCACGGGGTAGCGGCCACCGGCCAGGTCGTTGTTCAGGAACAGGCGGCGCAGGTACTGGGCGTGCATCAGCGCGGGCATGCGGGTGGCGTCGGCGTTCCAGGCCATCAGGTCGATCATCTTGCCGCGCTCGCCCAGCAGGTATTCATTGACCATGCGTGACCACAGCATGTCGTAGGAGTTCAGCAGTTGGAACGCGCCCACCATTTGCCCCGCCTGCAGGTAGCCCACCTCGCGCATTTGCGCTTCCAGCATGGCCAGTTGGCTGTCGTCGATAAACAGGGCCAGTTGCCCCGGCTCGGTAAAGTCGGTCTGCGCGGTAAACAGCGTCATGCTGGCCAGGCGGTCTTGCCCATCGCGCGCCATAGCGGCGTTGGCAATCGACAGCAGCGTGCCACCCAGGCAGTAACCGGCGGCGTGCACCTTTTGCTTGGGCACGATGGCGTTGATGGCATCCAGCGCCGCCTCCACGCCCATGGCCAGGTAGTCGTCCATGCACAGCGTGGCTTCTTCCACGCCGGGGTTTTTCCAGGAAATGCAGAACACCGTGTGGCCCTGATCGACCATGTATTTGATGAGCGAGTTGTGCGCCGACAAGTCCAGGATGTAGTACTTCATGATCCAGGCGGGCACGACCAGTACCGGCTCGGGTTGTACCTTGTCGGTGCTGGGGCTGTACTGGATCAGCTCGATCAGGCGGTTGCGGTACACCACCTTGCCGGGAGTGGTGGCCAGGTTTTTACCCACCTCGAAATTTTCTGTGCCAGCAGGCGGCTGGCCCTGGGCAGTGCGGCCCAGGTCGTCCAGGAAGTTCATCATGCCCTGGGTCAGGTTGGCGCCCTGGGTTTCCAGAGTTTTTTGCACGACCACGGGGTTGGTGAAGGGGTAGTTGCCCGGTGAGAGCATGTCCACTCCTTGGCGAATCAGGAAGGACGTCACGTCCTCATGGTGTTTGGAGACGCCTGGCAGGCCCGTCGTGGCCGCCTTCCACCACGCTTCGGTATTCAGGAACGCCTGGCGGCTGACGTTATACGGCCACTGCTGCCAGGCCGGGTCGGCAAAGCGGCGGTCGGGCTTGGCCGCTGGTTCGGACTCTGCCGCAGCACCGGCTTGTAGCGCGGTCTGCCACAGGTTTTGCATGTGCTCCACCCCCATGCTGAACAGCTCCAGGCGCTTGCCTGGGGCAAAGGCCAAGTGCCCGGCCCAGTCGATACCCGCCAGGGTCAGCGACATGGGCGAGAGCGAATGCGTCATCCGTGCCAGGCCGGCCAGCACTTTGATGTCGATGGGGGTCTTGCGCACAGCCGGGTGCAAGGTGGCCGTAGCCGGATCGGGGGCGCAATGGCCGGTAACGGGCAGGGCGGGGGTGGTTTTTTCGGGCTTGCTCGACATGGACGCTCTCTGGTTGAAGTGAGGAACTGCAGGTGCGCGGTATGAACGCATTAACAAGGTGTTAACCATTTATCACCGCACGATGACCAAAGTAAACAAGTGTAGCGGTACGGGTTCTTACTGAGGTATTTTTTGCTGCATAGCAACATTACCCCGCCCAAGGCGGCGCTGTGGGCACTGCAAGCTGCGCTACGATGGCCTGTTTTGCTCCAATCAAAGACTTGCTACCCGCTATGGAACCTGTGATGCCGCCGCTTGACGAGGACGATGTTTTTGCCAGTCCCTTGCCCCTGGACGCACCGGATGGGGGCGAGGCGCAACTGGCCCAGCTGCGCCTGCCGCAGTTTTCCATGGAGTCCGAGTCCAGCGTCCTGGGCGGCCTGTTGCTGGACAACAACGCCTGGGACCGGGTGGGCGACTTGCTCTCCGAAGCGGACTTTTACCGGCACGAGCACCGCCTGATCTTTGCCGCGGTCTCCAAGCTGGTCAACGACAGCAAGCCCGCCGACGTCATCACCGTGTTTGAGCACCTGCAAAGCCAGGGCAAGGCGCAGGAGGTGGGCGGCATCGTCTACTTGAACCAGCTGGCGCAGTACGTGCCCAGTGCCACCAATATCCGCCGCTACGCAGAAATCGTGCGCGAAAAGGGTATTTTGCGCAAATTGCTGACGGTTAGCGACGAAATCGGCACCCAGGCGCAAAACCCCCAGGGCAAGACGGTGGAGCGCATCCTGGACGAAGCGGAGCAAAAAATCTTTGCCATTGGCGAAGAAGGCTCGCGCATGAAGCAGGGCTTTCAGCCCTTGAACACCCTGGTCGTGAACCTGCTCGACCAGGTGCAGGACATGGCCGACAACCCCATGGACGTGACCGGCGTGCCCACCGGCTTTGCCGACCTGGACCGCATGACCAGCGGCCTGCAGGCGGGCGACCTGGTCGTGCTGGCGGCGCGCCCCTCCATGGGCAAGACCTCGTTTGCCGTGAACATTGCCGAGCACGTAGCGCTGCACGAACAACTGCCCGTGGCCATTTTCTCCATGGAAATGGGCGCGGCCCAGCTGGCGGTGCGTATCGTCGGCTCGATTGGCCGCATCAACCAGGGCAATCTGCGCACCGGCAAGCTCACCGACGAGGAATGGTCGCGCCTGTCCGAAGCAGTGGAAAACCTGCGCGACGTGTCCCTGCATATCGACGAAACCCCGGGCCTGACCCCCTCGGAGCTGCGCGCCAACGCCCGGCGCCTGGCCCGCCAGTGCGGCAAGCTGGGCTTGATCGTGGTGGACTACTTGCAGCTCATGAGCGGCTCGGGCGGCGGCGGCAACGACAACCGCGCCACGGAGCTGGGGGAAATCTCCCGGGGCCTGAAAATGCTGGCCAAGGAGCTGCAGTGCCCGGTGATTGCGCTCTCGCAGCTCAACCGCAGCGTGGAGCAGCGCACCGACAAGCGCCCCATGATGAGTGACCTGCGCGAGTCCGGCGCCATTGAGCAGGACGCCGACATCATCATGTTCATCTACCGCGACGACTACTACAACAAAGACAGCAAAGAGCCCAACGTGGCCGAAGTCATCATCGGCAAGCAACGTAACGGCCCGACCGGCACCGTCAAGCTCTACTTCCAAAAGAGCCAGACCCGCTTTGAAAACCTGGCCATGGGTTCGGACAGTAGCGCTTATTAAAACCATAGCTATCAGCGCTTGATACACAAGGGCTAGAGCCCTATTTCACTTAAAATTCAAGGCAGTGCAATCACTGCTACCATGCAGCCTATGTTTACCGATTTGGTCACCCACCCTTCCGCCGCACCCGCCCCTGATGGGGAGGGCACGCCCATCTCTACCGTGATTCGCCAGCGCGTGCAGGCAGCCGGCCAGCGCTTTCATGCCAACGACAACATCGCCGCCTTCATTGAACCGGGAGAGCTGGAGCAGCTGCTCGACGAGGTGCAGGCCAAGATGCAGGGCGTGCTCGACAGCCTGGTGATCGACACCGACAACGACCACAACAGCCGCGACACCGCCCGGCGCGTGGCCAAGATGTACGTGAAAGAGGTCTTCAAAGGCCGCTACAGCGAGGCGCCGGTTCTGACCGAATTTCCCAACGCCGAGCACTTGAACGAGCTGATGATCGTCGGCCCCATCACTGTGCGCAGCGCCTGCAGCCACCACCTGTGCCCGGTGATCGGCAAGCTGTGGGTGGGGGTGCTGCCCAATAAAAATTCCAACGTGATTGGCCTGTCCAAGTACGCCCGGCTGGTCGATTGGGTCATGGGCCGCCCGCAAATCCAGGAAGAGGCCATCGTGCAGCTGGCCGACATCATCATGGAAAAAACCCGCCCGGACGGGCTGGCCATCGTCATGGAGTGCTCGCACTTTTGCATGTCCTGGCGCGGCGTGCGCGAGATGGACAGCAAGATGCTCAACTCCGTCATGCGCGGCGCCTTCCTCAAAGACCCCAACCTGCGGCGCGAGTTTTTATCGCTCATCCCCGGGCGCTAAACAAAGTGAGGCCCCACATGCCTGCGCTGCGACTGGCCCTGCTTGCCGTGTTTGCCCTGCTCACCAGCTTGGGCAGCGCCAGTTGGGCCGCTCCTGCCTCCTGGTACTGGTGGGTCAGCCGCCTGGATGCCGACCTGCGCGTATGCGCCCAGTTCATGCCCAGCCAGGGCTGGCAGCGGGGCAGACAGGCATTTGACAACCCGCGCTGCAGCCCCAGCGCCAGCGTGCGGCCCCAGCGCTAGGCAAAGCACAACAAACATGCCGACCTCCAGCACCTTATGGGCGTTTTTTGGCCTCTCGGCCCTGTTGGCCATCACGCCGGGGCCAGACAATATCTTCGTGCTGCTGCAATCGGCCCAACGGGGCTGGCGCGCGGGCCTGGCCGTGGTGCTGGGGCTGTGCATCGGCATCCTGGGGCATACCACGGCGGTGGCCCTGGGGCTGGCGGCGCTGGTGGCCGCATCCAGCACCGCGTTTGGTGCGATGAAGCTGTGCGGCGCAGCCTACCTGCTCTACCTGGCCTGGGGGGCCTGGCATGCCCCGGTGGGCAGCGCCCCGCCCGTGGTGGCCGCATCTGCCCAGCGCGCCCCCACCATGCGGCCCCTGCTACAGATGGTGGGCCGGGGCGTGCTGATGAACGCCACCAACCCCAAGGTGCTGGTGTTCTTCCTGGCGCTGCTGCCCCAGTTTGCCGATCCGGCCCGGGGCAGCATGGGGCTGCAAATTGCGGTGCTGGGCGGTGTCTTCATGCTGGCAACCTGGCTGGTGTTTGGTGCCATCGCCCTCTTTAGCGGCTGGTTTGGCGCAGTGCTGCTGGGCTCGGCCCAGGCACAACGCTGGCTGCACCGCACGGCCAGCCTGGTGTTCGTCGGCCTGGCGCTGCGGCTGGCAACCCTGCAAAAATAAGAGCTGCTAGCACCTAAAAACAAAGGGTTTCAGGCATAAAACAGCCTGAAACCCTTTATTTATCAGCGCAAGGCGCTTCTGTTTTTAAGTAAGTAGCGCCTGGGCAAATTCGCGGGCGTTAAAGCTTTGCAGGTCTTGCACCTGTTCGCCCACGCCGATGAAATACACCGGAATGGGTTTTTCCTGCGCGATGGCGGCCAGCACACCGCCTTTGGCGGTGCCGTCCAACTTGGTGACGATCAGGCCCGTCAGGCCCAGCGCCTCGTCAAAGGCTTTGACCTGGTGCAGCGCGTTCTGACCGGTGTTGCCGTCAATCACCAGCAAGACCTCGTGCGGGGCGCTGCCGTCGGCTTTGGTGACCACGCGCTTGATTTTTTTCAGCTCTTCCATCAGGTGCAACTGGGTGGGCAAGCGCCCGGCGGTATCGACCAGCACCACGTCTTTGCCACGGGCTTTGCCGGCGCTCACGGCGTCAAAACTGACGGCTGCGGGGTCGCCCCCTTCCTGGCTGACGATTTCCACCGTGTTGCGCGTGGCCCACACGCCCAGTTGTTCACGGGCTGCGGCGCGGAAGGTGTCGGCAGCGGCCAGCAGCACCTGCTGGTCGTGGTCGGCCAGGTATTTGGTGAGCTTGCCAATCGACGTAGTTTTGCCCGCGCCGTTGACCCCGGCCACCATGATGACGGTGGGCTGGTGGGCACCAATGACGATGGATTTTTCCAGCGGCTGGAGCATGTCCGCCAGCGCATCGGCCAGCAGGTTTTTCACGGCGGCGGGATCGGTGGTCTTGCTGTCCTTGACGCGGCGCTTTAAATCGTCGAGCAGCGCCTGGGTGGCTTTGACGCCGGTGTCGGCCATAAGCAGCGCGTCTTCCAGCTCTTCGTACAGCGCATCGTCAATTTGCGTGCCGGTAAACACCGTGGCAATGCTGTTGCCGGTTTTACGCAGCCCGGCTTTCAGGCGCGCCATCCAGCCCTGGCGGCCTTCGGCCGCTTGCGGCTTGGCTTGGGGTTCGGCCACGGTGGGGATGGTGGGAGTGGTGGTGATAGGGCTGGGGGCAGCCGCCGCCGGTTCGGGCGCAGGGGCTGCAGGGGGCGGAGGCGGGGTCGATGGCACCACCGACGTTGGCGCGGCTACCGCTTCGGGCTCAACCGCTGCTGGCGGGGTGGGCGGCACCTCGGGCGCAGAGACCGGCGCAGCAGGCACTTCCGGCGCGGGCAGGGTTGCCGGGGGCTGCTCTACGGGCGCTGGCGGGGCAGTGGTAGCGCCCAGGCCGAACATGGAGCGCAGCTTGCCCAAAGCGCCGCTAGGGGCTGCAGCAGGTGCCGTAGCAGAAGGAGACGCGGAGGGAGACGCGGGGGCGGGCGCAGGCTGCGCCGGTGCTGCCGTATCCACGGCTGCGGCAGGAGGGGGGGATTTTTTTTTAAGGAAACTGAACATTGCACTCTTCTTAGAATCTCTGGATTCTATGAAACCCTTACTATCCCTACTTTGTTTCGCCTTCAGCCTGAGTGCGGGGGCTGAGAATTTACCCTCCACCGCACCATCTACCGCACCGCCAGCCCTGGCAGCACCGGCTGCAGCCATCCAGGCCCCGGCGGTGCAGCAGTTTGTGCTGGACAACGGCCTGGAGCTGCTGGTACTGCCCGACCACCGCGCCCCAACTGCCGTGCACATGCTGTGGGTGCGCGTGGGCTCGATGGATGAGGTGGACGGCCACAGCGGCATTGCCCACATCCTGGAGCACATGATGTTCAAGGGCTCGCAAGCGCTGGCACCGGGCGAGTTTTCCCGCCGCGTTGCCGCCCTGGGCGGGCAGGAAAACGCCTTCACCAACCGCGACTACACCGGCTACTACCAGCAGGTGCCCGCCCAGCGCCTGCCCGACGTGATGCAGATGGAGGCCGAGCGCTTTGCCCACAACCAGTGGCCCGATGAAGAATTTGCCAAAGAGCTGGAAGTGGTCAAAGAAGAGCGGCGCATGCGCACCGACGACAACCCCCGCGCCGTATTGATGGAGCAGCTCTCGGCCACCATGTTCAGCGCCCACCCCTACCGCCGCCCGGTAGTGGGCTGGATGGCAGACCTCACCAGCATGACGGCGCAAGACGCGCGCGACTTCTACCGCCAGTGGTACACCCCCGGCAACGCCGCCGTGGTGGTGGCCGGGGACGTCGAGCCGCAGCAGGTGCTGGCCTGGGCCCAGCGCAGCTATGGCCGCATTCCCGCCCGCGCCCTGCCCCAGCGCAAGCCCCAGCCCGAGCCCACCCAGTGGGGCACTAAGCGCGTAGACGTCAAGCAACCGGCCCAACAAGCCTACGTTGCCCTGGCCTGGAAGGTGCCCGCCCTGCGCAATCTGGCCCAACCCAGCGCCGAGGAAAAAGACGCCCTGGCGCTGCTCATGCTCTCTGCCGTGCTCGATGGCTACAGCGGCGCGCGGCTGGAGCGCCACCTGGTGCAGCCGCGCCTGGCCGATAGCGCAGGCAGCGGTGCCGACGTCTTTGGGCGCGGGCCGGGCAGCTTCCTCTTGGTGGGCACCCCGGCGCAAGGCCAAAGCGCCGCCACGCTGGAAGCGGCCTTGAAAGCACAAATCACCCGCATCGCCCGCGAAGGCGTAGACGCCACCGAGCTGCAGCGCGTCAAAACCCAATGGCAGGCCAGCCAGGTGTATGAGCGCGACTCCCTCATGGGCCAGGCGCAAAACCTGGGCAGCAACTGGGTGCAAGGTCTGCCCGTGGATGCCGACGCCCAACTGTTGGCGCTGCTGCAAGGCATCAGCACCGCTGACGTGCAATCGGTCGCGCAGCGCTATTTTGGTGAGGACAGCCTCACCGTTGCCACCCTTATCCCCCAGGCGCGTGCCGCCGCTGCTGCAGTGACTTCCCATGCAAAATAAGAAAACCATAGCTATCAGCGCTTACCTGGCAAGCGTTTGTGCCACTTTTTATCTACAACCTGCCTGGGCCATGCTGCCCATTGAACACTGGCAGCAGCCCAGCGGTGCCCAGGTGTGGCTGCTGACCAGCCCCAACCTGCCCATGGTGGACGTGGCCGTGAACTTCGACGGCGGCAGCCGCCGCGACCCCGCCGGTCAGGAAGGGCTGGCCAGCGCCACCGCCCTGATGGCCAGCAAAGGCGTGGCCGCCCAAGGCAGCGCCCCGGCGCTGGATGAAAACGCCCTGGGCCAAGCCTGGGCCGACCTGGGTGCCAGCTTCAGCGCCAGCGTGAGCAGCGACCGCCTGTCCTACCGCCTGCGCAGCCTGACCCAGCCGGATTTACTCGCCCCCGCCCTGCAACTGGCCAGCCGCCAAATGGCCCAGCCCAGCGGAGACAGCCGCATTTGGCAGCGTGAGCGCCAGCGCTGGAGCGCCGCCCTGGCCGAGGCCGACACCCGCCCCGGCACCGTGGCGGGCAAAGCCTTTGCCCAGGCCGTCTACAGCGGCCACCCCTATGGCCGTCTGACCAGCGCCGCCAGCCTGGCGCATATCAACGTGCCGGACATGCAGGCCCTGCACCGCCAGGTGGTGCAAGCCTGCCGCGCGCAAATCAGCATCGTCGGTGCCGTGGATCGCACCCAGGCCGACGCCCTGGCAACCGCCCTGCTGCAGGGGCTGCCGCCAGCTCCCCCAGACGCTGCCGACTGCCCGCCCCTGCCCGCCGTGGCCGAAGTGCCACCACTTACCCAAGCGCAGGAAATACGCATTCCCTTTGCCGCTGCGCAGGCGCAAATCATCCTGGGCCAGCCCGGCATTCGCCGCAATGACCCGGACTTTTTCGCCCTGCTGCTGGCCGACCACATCCTGGGCGGCGGGGGCCTTACCTCGCGCCTGATGGAAGAAGTGCGCGAAAAGCGCGGCCTGACCTATGGCATCTCCAGCAGCATGGCCCCGGGCCTGCACGCCGGAGCCTTCACCATCGGCCTGAAAACCCGCCCCGACCAGGCCGATGCCGCCCTGGCCCTGACCCGCCAGGTGCTGGCCGACTTTGTTGCCCACGGCCCCACCGAGGCCGAGCTGCAAGCGGCCAAAGACAACCTGATTGGCGGCTTTGCCCTGCGCCTGGACAGCAACGCCAAGCTGTTGGCGCAGGTGAACAACATCGCCTGGAACCACCTGCCACTCGATTACCTGGACCACTGGGCCGAGCGCGTGGCCGCCCTGACCACTGCCGACGTGCGTGCCGCGCTGCAGCGCCATTGGCAGCCTGAGCGGCTGGTCACCGTCGTCCTGGGGGCCAGCGCCCCCGCACCGAAAGCCCAACCATGAGTCGCAACCGCGTCCGTACCCTGGAAGAAGCCTTGGCCATGGAAGCCAAGCTCAAGCGCGTGCAAGAGCGCCAACTAAGCGACATCGCCAACGCCAAAGCCGCGAAAAAATCCCCCGCCAAAGCCGCCAACCCCGCCAGCAAAGGCGCGGGGGAGGTGCGCATCATCGGCGGCCAATGGCGGCGCACCAAACTGAGCGTGGCCCAGCGCCCCGGCCTGCGCCCCACGGCGGACCGCGTGCGCGAGACGCTGTTCAACTGGCTGGGCCAAAACCTCACCGGCTGGCACTGCCTGGACGCCTTTGCCGGCACCGGCGCGTTGGGGTTTGAAGCCGCCTCGCGCGGTGCCCAGCAGGTGCGCCTGGTGGAGCAAGACGCCAGCCTGGCCCTGCAGCTAGAGCGCATCAGCGCCCAACTGGGTGCCCAGGCCGTGCTGCACGTGCAGCGCGGCGACGGCATTGCCGCCCTGCGCTCCAGCGCCCCCGGCCATTGGCACGCCATTTTTATCGACCCGCCGTTTGATATTGGCAGCCTGTTTGCCCCCGCCCTGCAAGCCGCCCGCCCGGCCCTGGCCGATGACGGTTTTATCTACCTGGAAGCACCCCAGCCCTGGGACGATGCCCAACTCGAACCCCTGGGCCTCAAGCGCTACCGCTACCTCAAAGCCGGTGCCGTCCACGCCCACTTGCTGCAAAAACTGGAGACTGCATGACTGCCCCCGTTCGCGCTGTTCGCGCCATTTTTCCCGGCACCTTTGACCCCATCACCCTAGGCCACGAAGACATGCTGCGCCGCGCCTGCGCCCTGTTTGGCGAGGTGATCGTGGCCGTGGCCATCGCCCACCACAAAAAAACCCTGTTCACGCTGGATGAGCGCATGACCATCACCCGCCAGGCGCTGGCAGGCCTGCCCAATGTGCAGGTGGTGCCGTTTGAGGGGCTGGTGACCGAATTTGCCGTAGCCCACCACGCCCAGGTCATGGTGCGCGGCCTGCGCTCGGGCACCGACTTTGACTACGAGCTGCAACTGGCCAGCATGAACCGCCACCTGCGCCCCGAGGTGGACACCGCCTTCCTCACCCCCGCGCCGCAGTTGCAGTGCATCAGCAGCACCTTGGTGCGCGAAATTGCCAGCCTGGGCGGAGATGTCAGCCAGTTGGTTTCGCCCGCCGTGCTGGCTGCCCTACAGGCCAAGCTGGGCTAAGAGCGTGTACACGATCTTTGCAGGAGCGCCAATTTGTTACCCCGTCACACCCGCGCAGGCGGGTGTCTAGCAGCAGCGCTGGCAATGGGTAGGGTGGCCATCACGGCAAGGCCGTTGCTGGATTCCCGCCTACGCGGGAATGACGAAGGAAAGCGTAAAAACGGCTACCAAGACGACGCGAAAACGGCAAGAAAAATCAGCAACCCATGAAGCGCTACCAAATCCTGGCCGACGATATTGAGGCTTCCATCCGCGCCGGTGTGCTGCAGCCGGGGGACAAGCTGCCCTCGGTGCGCCACAGTTGCGAGAGCCGGGGGGTGAGTGCATCCACCGTTTTTCAAGCGTATTACCTGCTGGAAGCGCGGGGGCTGGTGCGGGCCAGGGAGCGCTCGGGCTACTTCGTGTGCGACAGCGCCGCGCCCCTGCCGGCGCAGCCGCAGCAGCCCTCGCAGCCGCAAGATGCCAGCATTGCCGTGGATGTCAGCGCCCTGGTGTTTGAGGTGCTGCAAGCCAGCACCACACGCGAGGTGGTGGCCCTGGGCTCGGCCTTCCCCAGTCCGCTGCTGTTTCCCCTGGCGCGCCTGGGCCAGGCCATCGCAACCGCCGCGCAAACGCTGGACCCCTGGAGCACGGTGGACGACCTTTCACAAGGCAACCAGGACTTGCGCCGCCAGATTGCCCTGCGCTACCTGGCCGACGGCCTGCAGGTTGCCGCTGAAGACATTGTGATAACCCACGGGGCGCTGGAGGCGCTCAACCTCTGCCTGGGTGCAGTCACCCGCCCAGGGGATGCCGTCGTGGTGGAAGCGCCCACCTTCTACGCCGCCTTGCAGGCGCTGGAGCGCCTGGGCCTGCACGCCATCGAAGTGCCCACCCACCCGAGTGAGGGCATCGACCTGGCCGCGCTGGAGCACGCGATTAACCGCCACGGCCCCACCGCCTGTTGGCTGATGACCACCTTCCAAAATCCCCTGGGCAGCCTGATGCCCGAGGCCAAAAAACGTGATCTCGTCGCCCTGCTGGCGCGCTACCAACTGCCCTTGATTGAGGACGACGTGTACGCCGAGCTGTACTTTGGCGACAAGCGCCCCCTGCCCGCCAAGGCGTTTGACCCACAGGGGTTGGTGCTGCACTGCGGCTCGTTTTCCAAATGCCTGGCCCCTGGCTACCGCCTGGGCTGGGCCGCGCCGGGGCGCTTTACCCAGGCCGTGGCGCGGCACAAGCTCACCACCACCTTGGGCGTGGCGCACACCGGTGCAACTGGCCTTGAGCGACTACCTGCGCCGGGGCGGCTACGACAAGCACCTGCGCCGCCTGCGCCAAACCCTGGCAGCCCGCAAGGTACGCATGCTCGAAGCCATTGCCCGCCACTTTCCCCCCGGCACCCGCGCCACCCAGCCCGCAGGCGGCTACTTTGTTTGGGTAGAGCTACCCGCCGGTTGCGACACCCTGGCCCTGCACCGCCAGGCACTGCAGCGCGGCATCAGCATTGCGCCAGGGCCGATTTTTTCGGCCTCGCGCAGCTTTGCCCATTGTTTGCGGCTCAATTACGGGCAAGAGTGGCACGCCCGCACCGAACAAGCCGTCGCCACCCTGGGGCAACTGGCCTGGGCGCAGGTGCAGGCTGGAACCTAGTACGGTCTTTTAGGCGGCAACTGCTGCTTGTGCGCCAGCGCCCTGCCTGCCACAGTGGCAGCCCTGCGCCGCTTCGCCCTTGATCGCATCTTTGCTTTTGCGCATGGCTACTTTCTTGCGCTTGGCCTCCAACCGTTTTTCCTGCACCACTACTTGCTATGCACACCAGCGCTAATTTCAAAGGTATTTGCTGGATGGTGGCGTCCATGGGCGCGTTTGCGCTGGAAGACGCCTTCGTCAAAGCCGCTGCGCGGCAATTGCCTATTGGCCAGTTGCTGCTGATGTTTGGCCTGGGCGGCATGCTGGCTTTTGCCGCTTTTCCCCGGCGGGGCGGGGTGGCGCTGTTGCACCCGGCGGCACGCTCCAAAGCCATGCTGGTGCGGGCGGTGTTTGAATTTATTGGGCGGCTGTTTTACGTGCTGGCGATTGCGCTTACACCCTTGTCGTCAGCCACCGCCATCTTGCAGGCCACGCCGGTGCTGGTGGTGCTGGGGGCCAGTGTGTACTTTAGCGAGCACGTAGGCTGGCGCCGCTGGGTGGCCGTGGTGCTAGGGCTGGTCGGCGTGCTGGTGGTGCTGCGCCCGTCGGCGGCAGATTTTTCCTGGTTGTCGCTGCTGACCCTGGTCGGCATGGTCGGCTTTGCCGGGCGTGACCTGGCCAGCCGCGCTGTTTCGGCCCTGCTCACTACCCGGCACCTGGGCTTCTACGGCTTTTTTACCATTGTGGTGGCCGGTGCCCTCTATAGCCTGTGGGAAGGCCGCGCCTGGGTCTGGCCCACGCTTTTCAGCGCCGCCGCCGTGGCATTGGCCGTGGCCATTGGCGTGCTGGCTTACACCTGTTTGATGAAAGCCATGCGCACGGGCGACATTGCCAGCGTCACGCCGTTTCGCTATACGCGGCTGCTGTTTGGCGTTGGCCTGGGGGTGGTGGCCTTCAACGAAACGGTGGACACCCCCATGCTGCTGGGCTGCGCCATCATTGCTGCTGCTGGCCTGTTCATTGCCTGGAGCGGACGCATGGTGCGAAAGAGTAGCTAGTTTATTTTGATAGCTGCCAGCGCTTATGTTTATTGAATTTCACGTTGTTTTCTATTTAAAACACTGGTAGTACAAGCGCAAACAGCTACTTTTTTTAAAGTTCAACCTGCATGCGCCCCCGCCAGCAGCGGGTACAACGACAGCAGCAGCAACACCGCCATGACCCCGTTAAAGACTTGCAATGCGCGGGGCGACTGTAGCCAGCGGCCAATCACACTGCCAAACAACGTCCACACGCTGATGCAGGGGTAGTTCACCACCAGCATGACGGCAGCCCCCAGCACCAGGCTGGCCCAGTAGGCCGTGGGCGAGGTATAGGCCGCCACCACGCCCACCGACATCAGCCACACCTTGGGGTTGACCCACTGGAACGCGGCTGCTTGCCAGAAGTTCAAGGGCCGGGGCGTCACCTGCCCGGTCTGCACCCGGCCAGCGGTGGCGATTTTCCAGGCCAGCCACACCAGGTAGGCCGCGCCCACCCATTGCAGCAGGGTGTAGAGCTGGGGCAGCCGCGTAAACACCGCGCCCAGACCTGCGCCCACCACCAGCAGCATCAGCGTGGCGCCCAGCGAAATCCCCAGCATGTGCGGCACGCTGCGCTGGTAGCCAAAATTCGCGCCCGAGGCGGTCAGCATCACATTGTTCGGCCCCGGCGTGATGGAGCTGACAAAGATAAACGCCGCCAGCGGCAGCAGCAGCGGGCCGTGGGCCAGGGCAGAAACATCGAAAGACATGCAAACACTCCCATGAAGAATGGTGTGGATGCTAGGGCTAGAAAGCGGTACAGTGCCGGTACACTTTTTCGGTTTGATTAACCCACTGTATGGCTCCAAACACCCCCACAGTTCGCCCCGCCACCGGCCCTGGCAAAAATACCGGCAATGCCCTGGGCTGGCAGCCGCAACGCGCACCGGGCCTGCCGCCCTTGGTCGAGCAACTGGTGCAGCACTGCCAGCAACTGCTGGCCAGCCACAGCCTGCGTGCGGGCACGCGCCTGCCTTCGGTGCGCCAATTGGCCGACAGCGCGGGCGTGAGCCGCGACACCGTGGTGCAAGCCTATGACCGGCTGGTGGCCCTGGGCCTGGCCTATTCCCGCCCCGGCGCTGGCTTTTTTGTGAGCACCCAGCGCTTGCCCCATCAGGGCGACAGCCCGAAAACAGGGATTGCGAATTAGGTATGGATAGACCAAAACTCGCTATATTCCGTACCTTTTATCACGCTTATGGACTGCCCTCGCTGTAACCACCCCCATACACGAAAGATAGGGAAAAGCCGTCATGGTCGCCAACGCTGGATGTGTATGGGGTGCAACCGCACGTTTGGTGACAAAGACATGCGTTTGATTGATCCGAAAACCAAAGAGCTTGCTTTAAAGATGTATGCAGAAGGCATTGCAGCTAGAAAGATTGAGCGACTGCTTGAAGTGAGCCACAACACTGTTTTGGGGTGGGTGCGCAAAGAAGTGCAAGGTCAAGCACTTAAACCAGTAGAGCCCGCCGCTGTAGAGGTGATTGAAGCCGATGAGATGTGGAGCTTTATCGGAGCAAAAAACACGACATCTGGCTGTGGTGGGCAATAGACAGGCACAGCCACCAAATCATCGGCTTTGTTCTGGGCGACAGGAGCCTACGGGCAGCCCAGTTGCTCAAACGTCAGCTACCCGATGCATCTGACATTGAATATTGCACGGATAAGTACAGGCCATATCAGACAATTCTTGCCAAGCGCAGGCACACCATTGGTAAGGCACATACGCACCATATTGAGAGTTTGAACAACAAGCTGCGCTGGTACTTGGCGAGGTTGCATCGCAAGACGCATGCTTACAGCAAGAGCGCTATCGCGTTCTTGCACTCACTGCTGTTTGTGTGGAGGCGAAAATTTGGGACTGAACTGCGGCCTCAAACAGGGGCTTTACTGAGTCGGCGAGTTTGGGATTGCGACATCGAAATACCAATTTAGCAATCCCCGAAAACAGTCCCAACGCCCAATCTGACGGCAGATGCCGCGTTTGATACGCCGTTTTTGCTGCGCAGCATGTTCCGCCCCGTACATGAAGCGCAGTTTGACGGCAGCACCGGCATCCTGCCCGCCAGTTGGTTGGGCCATGCCATGCTGAACGCCGCCATCCGCAGCGTGGGCCGCAGCGCCGGGGCGCAACTGCTGGGTTATGGCACGCCGCAAGGCTATGCGCCATTGCGCCAGCAACTGGCGGCGTATTTACTGGCCCAGGGGCTGGCGGTCGACCCCGAGGGCGAACTGATGACCGTCTGCGGTGTCACGCACGGTATGGACTTGGTGCTGCGTAGCCACCTGCGCCCTGGCGATGCGGTGCTGGTGGAAGACCCAGCCTGGTTCATGGTGTTTGGCCTGCTACGCGCCCTGGGCGTGCAAGTGCTGGCCGTGCCGCGCCTGCGCGATGGCCCCGATCTGGCCGTGCTGCAGCGCCTGGCCGCCGCGCACCGGCCCAAGCTGTTCATCACCAACACCGTGGTGCACAACCCCACCGGCTTTGGCCTGGCCCTGCCCGTGGCCCACGACCTGCTGCGCCTGGCCGAGCAGCATGATTTCTTGATTCTGGAAGACGACACCTACGCCGACTTTGCCCCGCAGCAGCCCCTGCGCCTGGCCACCCTCGACCGCCTGCGCCGCGTGCTGCTGGTGGGGGGCTTTTCCAAAACCCTGGCAGGCAGCCTGCGCGTGGGCTTTATCGCCGCCAGTGCCGAGCGCATCCGGGCACTGACCGATGCCAAGCTCTTGAGCGGCCTGACCAGCCCCGAGCTGGGCGAGCGCGTCGTCCACCGCATCCTGGCCGATGGCCAATACCGCAAGCACCTGCAGCGCCTGCGCGAGCGGCTGGACAGCACCCGCCAGCGCTGTTTGCACCTGGTGGAGCACCTGGGTTTGCGCGTGCATCAGGAGCCGCTGGTCGGCATGTTCATCTGGGCCGATGCCGGGCAAGACACCGAGGCCCTGGCCCGCCAAGCCGCCGCCCAAGGCGTGCTGCTGGCCCCCGGCGTGCTGTTTTCTGCGCAGCAGCAGGCGTCCACCATGCTGCGCCTGCCAGTGTCGCTGGCCGACGATGCTGCCAGCCTGGCGGTGCTGGGGCGGTGTTTGCGCAGCTAGGGATGCTCTGCACGAATGGCGCAGTAGGGATGTTTTCAGTGCGGCACCTGAAAGACAGCCGCCTCCACCGCCTGGGCGCTGGGGTCGGCGCTGGCCTGGATATGAAACTGCACTGAATGCGCCCCGGCGCTGGCGCTGCCGTAGGGAATGCGCAGGCGCACCAGGTGCGATAGCGACTGCGCGGGGGCCACGGTGACGCTGCTGTCTTCTGGCGGCAGCGCCAAGTTCAGCAGGCCGCTGGCGCTGATGCGGTAGGTCTGGCTGCTTTCGGTGGCGTTCATGATCTGCAAGCGGTACAGGTTCTCCAACTGCCCGCCGGGCACGATGCGGGCCAGAGAGGCGCGGTCGCGCAGCACGTTGACTTTCAGCGGGGCGCGCTGGGCCAGGCTCACCGCCAGCGCCACGCAAAACGCCAGGGTAATGGCGCTGTAGACCAGCACCCGGGGGCGTAGTACCCGGCGCAGCATCTGCGCCTTGCTCCAGCGGTTGTCCATGCCGTTTTGCGTGGCAAAGCGGATCAGCCCGCGCGGCAGGTTCACCTTGTCCATCACGCTGTCGCAGGCGTCCACACACAGGCCGCAGCCAATGCACTCGTACTGCAGACCGTTGCGGATGTCGATACCCACGGGGCAGACCTGTACGCACAGCGTGCAGTCGATGCAGTCGCCCAGGGCTGCGGTGCTGGCGCTGGTGCTGTTCTGGGTTTTGCTGCGCATGCCGCGCGGCTCGCCGCGTTGGCTGTCGTAGGTGACGATGAGGGTGTCCTTGTCCAGCATGGCGCTTTGAAAACGCGCATACGGGCACATGTGCTTGCACACCTGTTCACGCAGGAAACCGGCGTTGCCATAGGTGGCCAGGCCGTAGAAGAAAATCCAGAACATCTGCCACGGCCCTTGCAGCGCCATGACTTCCACCGCCAGGGTGCGAATGGGCACGAAGTAACCCACAAAGGTGAAGCCCGTCCACAGCGACACCAGCAGCCAACTGCCGTGCTTGGCGCTGCGCTTGAGGATTTTTTCCAGCGTCCAGCCGCTGTGGTCCAGACGCAGGCGGGCGCTGCGGTCGCCCTCGGTCACGCGCTCCAGCCACATGAAAATTTCGGTATAGACCGTCTGCGGGCAGCTAAAGCCGCACCACAGCCGCCCGGCCACGGTGGTGAATAAAAACAGCGCCAGCGCACAGACGATGAGCAGCACCGCCAGATAAATGAAGTCCTGCGGGTACAGCACCAGCCCGAACAGGTAAAAGCGCATGGTCTGCAGGTCAAACAGCAGGCTTTGCCGCTCGCCCCACTGCAGCCAGGGCACGCCGTAGAAAAACAATTGCGTGGCCCACACCATGATCCAGCGCCAGCGGGCAAACAGGCCGGTGATGGAACGCGGCTGGATTTTCTTGCGCGCCTCAAACAGGGGCGGCGCTACGCTGGCGGAGCTGTTGGCGGTATTTTTTTGCTGGGGCCCGCAGGGGCGTGCAGGCGAGGATGCCGATCGGCGGGGGGGTGTAGTCATGCGAAACCTCTCTGGCTAGTTCCGACGTACACGCAGTACGCCAGGGATGCTATAGAGGGGACTATCGCGGGTTCACCCTAGGAAAAACAGCAGCAGATGCCGCTGATTGGGGCGTATCAGCGCCCATCAAGCGCACGGGGGCGCTTCAAGGACAGCGCCCGCCCCGCAGACCTTGCACTGCGGGTTCTTAGCCGTGTGCATGCGGCTAAATTCCATGCTGCGGGCGTCCAGCAGCAGCAGGCGACCGGCCAGACTTTCGCCCGTGCCGATGATGAGTTTCAAGGCTTCTGCCGCCTGCACGCTGCCGACGATGCCCACCAGCGGGGCCAGCACGCCCATGGTGGCGCATTGCACTTCTTGGAATTCGGCATCGGGCTCAAACAGGCAGGCGTAGCAGGGCGCATCGTCCTGGCGCGGGTCAAAGACGCTGATTTGCGCATCCCAGCGGATGGCCGCGCCGCTGACCAAGGGGATGCGGTGGCGCACGCAGGCGGCGTTCACCATCTGGCGCGTCTGGTAGTTGTCGCAGCAGTCCAGCACCACGGTCACGCCCGGCAGCAGGCGGTCGAGCAGGGCCGCATCGGCGCGTTGCTGCACGGCATGCACCTGCACTTCGGGGTTGAGGCCAGCCACGGCCTGGGCAAGCGACGCCACCTTGGGCTGGCCGACGCGGGCGGTGGTGTGGGCAATTTGGCGCTGCAGGTTGGTCAAATCCACCGCATCGTCGTCAATGACGGTGATGCGCCCGACCCCGCTGGCCGCCAGATACAACGCCGCCGGGGCACCCAGGCCACCGGCGCCCAGAATCAGCACGTGGGCGGCGCAGATGCGTTCCTGCCCTTCGATGCCAATCTCGTCGAGCAAAATATGGCGCGAATAGCGCAGCAGTTGTTCGTCTTGCATAAAAAGAATAGCTGTTACCGTATAAAAACAAAGGATTTCAGACACAAACGCATCTGAAATCCCCTAGATACAAGCGCTGGTAGCTATAAAAACTTACTCAACCACTTACTTAACCGCTTATTCAGCGTCGTCCTCGTCTTTTTTCTCGGGTGCGCGCTCGGTCAGGGTTTTACTGACTTTGACGGGCAGGCCCTTGAGCTGGTTGAGCGCCTGCTGCAACTGGAAGTCCTTGTCCGAGCCGAACTCCGGCAGGCGGCGCTGCTCGGGCGGTTTCTTGCTTTCTTCTTCCAGGCGCTTGCGGGCTTCCTCGCGGGCCTTTTCACGGGCGGCAATGGCTTCGGACTCGTCGGCCTTGTCTACCGACAGGTGTTTGTCCAAATCGGCTTCGCGCATGCGCAGCACGGCGTACAAGTCGCCCTGGGCGGTTTCATCGACCATCACGTCCGGCACGATGCCCTTGGCCTGGATGGAGCGGCCACTGGGCGTGTAGTACAGCGCGGTGGTGATTTTCAGGCCCGTATCCGGACCCAGCGGGCGCACGGTTTGCACCGAGCCCTTGCCAAAGGTCTGGCTGCCCATGAGCGTGGCGCGCTGGTGGTCTTGCAAGGCCCCGGCGACGATTTCGCTGGCCGAAGCGGAGCCTTCATTGACCAGCACCACCAGCGGCACTTTCTTCAGCGCAGCGGGCAGCTTGGCCAGCGGGTCGCCCAAGCCACGGGCGTAAAACGCGGGTTCGGCCTTGAACGTGGCTTTGCTCTCTTGCAACTGGCCGTCGGTGCTGACCACGGTTACGCCCTGGGGCAAAAAGGCGCTGGAGATGGCCACCGCAGCATCGAGCAGGCCGCCGGGGTCGTTGCGCAAATCGAGCACCAGGCCCTTGAGCTGGGGGTCTTGCGCGTACAGCTCAGAGACTTTGCGCACAAAGTCCTGCACCGTGCGCTCCTGGAACTGGCTCAGGCGCACCCAGCCGTAGCCGGGCTCGACCATCTTGGCCTTGACCGACTGGGTTTTGATTTCTTCGCGCGTGATGGTGACGGGGAAGCTCCGGTTCTCGTCGCGGCGCAGGATGGTCAGCACCACCTTGGTGTTGGGCTCGCCGCGCATGCGCTTGACCGCTTCGTTCAGGGTGAGGCCCTTCACGGCGGTGTCGTCAATCTTGGTAATCAAGTCGTTGGTCTTCAGGCCCGCGCGGTCGGCGGGGGAGCCCTCAATGGGCGAGACGATTTTGATCAGCCCGTCTTCCTGCGTAATTTCGATACCCACACCGACGAACTTGCCGCTGGTGCCCTCACGAAATTCCTTGAACGACTTTTTGTCGAAATACTGCGAGTGCGGGTCCAGGCTGGAGACCATGCCGGAGATGGCCTCGGTCAGCAGCTTTTTGTCGTTCACCGGCTCGACGTAGTCCGATTTGATGATGCCAAAGACCGCAGCCAGTTGCTGGATTTCCTCCAGCGGCAGCGGCGTCATGCTGCCGCGCGCCACGGTTTGCAGCGATACGGTCGTCAAGGCACCGGCGAGTACGCCCACCGAGACCCAGCCCGCGATTTTGAATTTATGACCCATGCGTCAATTCCCCTCAAGCCAGCTGCCCTGGGCGCTGGCCGGTTGTGTGGTGGTAGCGATAGATGTATGTGGCAAGCGCTCGGCAGCTGAGAACGTAGACGCTCTTAGGCTTTGCCTTGCGCGGCCACGGCAGCGGCTGCTTTGGCAGCGGCCTCGGCATCGCCCAGGTAGTAGCTGCGGATGGGTTTGAGCTCAGCGTCCAGCTCATACACCAGCGGGATGCCGTTGGGGATGTTCACGCCCACGATGGCATCGTCGGCAATGTTGTCCAAATACTTGACCAGGGCGCGAATCGAATTGCCGTGCGCCGCAATCACGATGCGCTGGCCGCTTTGGATGCGGGGGGCCAGCACCTCCTGCCAAAACGGCACCACGCGCGCCACGGTGTCTTTGAGGCACTCGGTCAGCGGGATTTGCTCGGGCGCCAAGTTGGCGTAGCGGCGGTCACCGCGCTGGCCGCGCGGGTCGCCCGCTTCCAGGGCCGGGGGCGGGGTGTCGTAGCTGCGCCGCCAGGTCAGCACCTGCGCGTCGCCATATTCCTTGGCCGTTTCGGCTTTGTTCAGGCCCTGCAGGCCGCCGTAGTGGCGCTCGTTCAGACGCCAGTCCTTGACCACGGGCAGCCACGTGCAGTCCATGGCGTCCAGCGTATGCCACAAGGTGTGGATGGCGCGTTTCAACACGCTGGTGTAGGCCACGTCAAAGGCAAAGCCCTCGGCCTGCAAGAGCTTGCCGGCGTTTTGTGCCTGGGCGACGCCCGTGGCGGTCAGCTCCACGTCGGTCCAACCGGTGAAGCGGTTTTCCAGGTTCCAGGTGGATTCGCCGTGGCGAATCAAAACAAGCTTGTACATAGTGTGCTGCTGTCCATTCAAGACAAAAAAAGAAATTCCCCAACGCGCCAGGTGGGGCGCACCCGCGCAAACTGCCGTCATTCTAGGGGGGCGCAGCAGCCAGTCGCCTTTAGCACAGCGGGCAAGCGCCTAAAATCTGCGGTTTTGCCACATTGGTTGACGTTTTTTTCCTCTCCCTTCCCTCTTTTTTTAGCGCAAGGATTTGTTTGTGAGCTTTTTGATTGAAAACTGGTATCTGTTCGTACTGGCAGGGGTCTCTGGCCTGGCCCTGGCCCTGCCGGTACTGCGCGGCGGCGCAGGCGTAGGCATCAGCGCACAAGCTGCAGTGCAGCGCATCAACCGCGACAAAGCCGTGGTGGTGGACGTGCGCGAGGCCGAGGAATACGTCGGCGGCCACATCACCAACGCCAAGAGCATTCCGCTGGCGCAACTGGAGGAGCGCCTGCCCCAAGCGGTGAAAAACAAGGCCCTGCCGGTGATTTTTGTCTGCGCCAGCAGCCCCCGCTCCATGCGCGCACAGGTGCTGGCGAAAAAGCTGGGCTACGAACAAGCTGAAGTGCTGGCCGGGGGCATGAAAGCCTGGGCCACGGCGGGCCTGCCGGTTGTAAAAACCTAAAGCGCCCCCAGTTGCTGGGTTCTACCCCGTGTTGAAAAGGACATAACCGCCATGCAAGCCGTCAAGATGTTTACCACTGCCGTCTGCCCCTACTGCATCCGCGCCAAGCAGTTGCTCAAGAACCGGGGCGTCGAGCAGATTGAAGAGGTCCGCATTGACCAAGACCCCGCCGCCCGCGCCCAGATGATGGAGAGCACGGGCCGGCGCACCGTGCCGCAAATCTTCATTGGCAGCACCCACGTGGGCGGCTGTGATGATTTGATGGCCCTGGACGCCAAGGGCGAACTCTTGCCCTTGCTCAACAGCTAAAGCGCATTCGCCTCTCCATCCCACGCAACCGCACTTTGACGCCCCTGGCGGGCGGCATAATGCCCCGGCTTGAAGGGCGCCTTGCCCACCCTCTTGCCCTTCCTTTTTTAGAAAGCCCTTGACGAATGTCCGAACAAGAAAACACCAGCCCCGTCTTTCAAATTCAGCGCGTGTACCTGAAAGACCTGTCGCTGGAGCAGCCCAACTCCCCCGCCATCTTGCTCGAACAAGAGCAGCCCGCCCTGGACATCCAACTGGGCGTGGAAGCCACCCCGATTGCCGAAGGCATCTACGAAGTGGCCGTGATGGCCACCGTCCACACCAAGCTGGAAGAAAAAACCGTATTCCTGGTGGAAGCCAAGCAAGCCGGTATTTTTGAAATCCGTGGTGTGCCGGAAGAGCAGCTCAACAACGTCATCGGCATCTCCTGCCCGCAAATCCTCTACCCCTACCTGCGCGGCAACGTGGCCGACGTCATCAACCGGGCGGGCTTCCCCCCCGGTGCACATGGCCGAAATCAACTTCCAAGCCCTGTACGAGCAGCAACAAGCCGCCGCAGCCGCCAAGGAAGAAGGCCAGTTGCAATAAGCTGCTGCCCCCACAGCACCCCAAGCCCCTTGAGTGGGGCTTTTTTCATCCACCTCCGTTAGAAAAATATCCGCAGGAGACGCAGCATGCATATCGTCGTACTCGGCGCCGGGGCCTGGGGCACGGCCATTGCCATTGCCGCCGGGCACGCCGCCCAACACCGCGTCACCCTGTGGGCACGCGATGCCCAGCAGGCCCAGGCCATGCAGCAGACGCGCTGCAACGCCCGCTACCTGCCAGACATTGCCCTGCCGGGCAGCGTGCAGGTGCTCAGCACCCCGCTGGCCCAGGCGGCGGCGGGGGCAGACCTCATCATCATCGGCACGCCCATGGCGGCGCTGCGTGCCACGCTCAGCGCCCTGGCCCAAGCGCAGGTCAGCGCCCCCGTGGCCTGGCTGTGCAAGGGCTTTGAAGCCCCCGCCGACGGCCAAAGCGTGGGCCTGATGCCGCACGAAGTGGCCGCCCAGGCAGCCCCCAAATTGCTGTGCGGCGCTTTAAGCGGCCCCAGCTTTGCCCAGGAAGTAGCCCGCGCCCAGCCCACCTGCCTGGTCGCAGCCAGCGGCCACGCCAGTGTGCGCGATGCGCTGCAGGCGGCCCTGCACAGCCCGGCGCTGCGCGTGTACGCCAATGCCGACATCGTCGGCGTGGAAGTGGGCGGCGCGGTGAAAAACGTCATGGCCATTGCCGCTGGCCTGTGCGACGGCCTACACCTGGGGCTGAACGCCCGCGCCGCACTGCTGACGCGGGGGCTGGCCGAAATGACCCGCCTGGGCGTAGCCCTGGGTGCGCGGCTGGAGACGTTCATGGGCCTGTCGGGCATGGGCGATTTGCTCCTGACCGCCACGGGCGAGCTGTCGCGCAACCGCAAGGTGGGCCTGCTGCTGGCCCAGGGCCTGAGCCTGGAGCAAGCCGTGCAGTCCCTGGGCCACGTGGCCGAAGGGGTCTACAGCGCCCGCACCGTGGTGCAACGCGCCCAGGCTCTGGGCGTGGACATGCCCATTGCCAGCGCCGTGGTGCAACTGCTGGCCGGAGCCACCACCGCCCAGGCCGCCGTGGAAGCGCTGATGGGGCGCAACCCCAAGGAAGAAGGCTTGCTGCTGTAAAAATAGAAGCTATTACCGCCTACAAACAAAGGGTTTCAGATAGTTTTATACCTGAAACCCTTTTTTTATCAGCGCAAGCAGCTCTTGTTTTTAAGAACGTTTACGGCGTAAACCGCCGCAGGCGCAGCGCATTGCTGACCACAAACACGCTGGACAGCGCCATCGCCCCCGCAGCAAACATGGGCGAGAGCAGCGTGCCGTTGAGCGGGTACAGCACCCCGGCGGCGACGGGAATCAGCGCTACGTTGTAGGCAAAGGCCCAAAACAGGTTTTGCGCGATGTTGCCCATGGTGGCTTGCGACAGGGCAATCGCCTTGGGCACGCCGCCCAGGTCGCCAGACATCAGCACCACGTCGGCCGATTCAATGGCAATGTCGGTACCGGTACCAATGGCGATGCCCACATCGGCTTGCGCCAGCGCCGGTGCGTCGTTGATGCCGTCGCCCACATAGGCCAGGGTACCGTGGCTTTTTTGCAGGCGCTGCACGGCCTCCACCTTGCCGCCGGGCAGCACTTCGGCCACCACTTCGTCAATGCCCAATTGCCGGGCAATGGCCTGGGCGGTGTGGCGGTTGTCGCCGGTGACCATCGCCACTTTCAGGCCCAGTTGGTGCAGCGCGGCAATGGCGACGGGCGTACTGGGCTTGATGGGATCGGCCACGGCCAGCATGGCGGCCAGCTGGCCGTTGATGGCGGCGTACAGCGGGGTTTTGCCTTCCTGGCCCAGTTGTTCGGCCTCGGCAGCAAAGGCGGCGACATCCAGGCCCAGGTCGCGCATCAAGCGGTCGGCCCCAATTTCTACCTGCTGGCCGGCCACGTCGGCACGCACGCCCATGCCGGTCATCGACGTAAATTGCGCCACGGCGGGCAGTTTCAAGCCTTCTTCCTGCGCGGCGTGGACGATGGCCTGGGCAATTGGGTGTTCGGACTGCGCTTCGACCGCTGCCACCAGGGCCAGGACGCTACTGCGTTCGTACCCGGCGGCGGGGGTGAAGTTGGTCAGCACCGGGCGGCCCAGCGTCAAAGTGCCGGTTTTATCGACGGCCACCACGCGGGCGTTTTTCAGTTGCTGCAGCGCTTCGCCCTTGCGCAGCAAGATGCCCAACTGCGCCGCGCGGCCCGTGCCGACCATGATGGACGTGGGCGTGGCCAGCCCCATAGCGCAGGGGCAGGCAATGATGAGCACCGCCACGGCATTGACCACCGCAAAATTGAGCGCAGGCTGCGGCCCCCACAGCCACCACAGGGCAAACGTCAGCAGCGCTGCGGCCATGACGGCGGGGACAAACCACATCGTCACCTTATCGACCAGCGCCTGGATGGGGAGCTTCGCCCCCTGCGCCTGCTCCACCATGCGGATGATTTGCGCCAGCAGCGTATCGCCCCCCACCTTGGTGGCCTGTAAGAGCAAAGCGCCGTTTTGGTTCACCGTGCCGCCCACCAGCTCGCCGCCGGGGCGCTTGGCCACGGGTACGGGCTCGCCGCTGATCATGGATTCATCGACAAAGCTCTCGCCCTCTTGCACCACGCCATCCACCGGAATGCGCTCGCCGGGGCGCACCTGCACGCTGTCGCCCACCTGCACCTGGGCGATGTCGATGTCTTGCCAGCGACCGCCGCGCAGCACGCGGGCGGTCTTGGACTGCAGTTGCACCAGGCGGCGGATGGCTTCGGACGTTTGCCCCTTGGCCCGCGCTTCCAGGAAGCGGCCCAGCAAGATCAGGGCGATGATGACGGCGGCGGCCTCAAAATACACGTGCACCGTGCCCGCAGGCAGCAGGCTCGGCAAAAAGGTGGCCACCAGCGAATAGCCAAACGCCGCCGCCGTACCCACAGCCACCAGCGAATTCATATCCGGCGCACCGCGCAGCAGCGCCGGCACGCCCAGGGCGTAAAAGCGCCGCCCCGGCCCCAGCAGCACGGCGGTGGTGAGGGCGCATTGCAGCAGCCAACTGCTCTGCATACCGATGGTGGCATCGACCCAGGCATGCAGCGGCGGGAACAGATGACCGCCCATTTCCAGAATGAACACCGGCAGCGCCAGTACCAGCGCCCACCACAGGCTGCGCTGCAAGGCGCTGCGCTCCTGAGCCTGGCGCTGGGCCTGGGCGGCGCTGGCATCCAGCGATGCTTCCTGCGTCAGTAGCGCAGCTTCATACCCGGCTTTGTGGATGGCGGCCAGCAAGCTGCTGGCTGCCGTGCCTGCCAACATCTTCACGCTGGCGCGTTCGGTGGCCAGGTTCACGGCCACTTCTTGCACGCCCGGCAGGCGGCGCAGCACGCGCTCCACCCGGCCCACGCAAGACGCGCAGGTCATGCCGCGCACCTGCAGCGCCACACTCGCTTGCGGTACGGCGTAACCGGCTTTTTCAATCACGGCGATGGCGGCGGGCACATCGGGCGCGCCGCTCCAGGTCAGTTGGGCGTTTTCGGTGGCCAGGTTGACCTGCACCTGGGCCATGCCGGGCAGTTTTTTCAGCGCCCGTTCCACCCGGCCCACGCAGGAGGCGCAGGTCATGCCCTGCACGGGCAGGGTGGCGCTGGCCAGGGGTTTAGCGGTGGTGGCGTTCATGGCAGTTCCTCACAGTCATGGCCAGCACTGTAAGGCTTGCCATCATGGCAAGGTCAAACCGCCAGGGGGGGCGGCTTGATTCGGTGTTTTAGCCTGGTTGTAACTGCACCGGGCGGCCTTGGCGGTCAAACGGCACGAACGACTGCACCATGCCGCCGCGAATGGCGTCCACCATACGGCGCAGGCCATCGTCCACCTGCGCGTCGCTGGGCTCTTGGTTGAGCATGCCGCCCATGGCTGCGACAAACACCAGCGCCCAGGGCTGGTGCGGCGGGGTCAGGGTCTGCGCCTCGGCGGCCAAGTCGGCAAAGGAGGTGATTTCCTCGGGCTTTTTATCCACGCACAGCAGCGGCTCCAGGGTGCCGCCCTGGGCCTGGGCAAACTGCGTTTGCTGGGCGGCGGTGGGCTTTTCCGGCAGGCTGGCGGCGGTAAACACCAGCAGCAGGCGCTGGGGCTCGGGCTGGGCATGGGCCATGCGCAGCAGGTCGTCAAAGTGTTCGATGGAATTCATGGCAAGGGAAGGCGATAAAAAAAGGAAGGGAAAGAATCTACACATCATCGGCCAAAACCTGGCCGTCGTGCTCCACGTAGGGCGGATAGGGCAAGGTGGCGCTGTGCTGGGCCTGGGTGGCGGGCACAAAGCGGCCCGTCACCACATCCAGCACGTAGACCTGCCCTTCTTCAATCACGTAATGCCAGCCGTGCAGGGTCAGGCACCCGGCCTCGACCTGGCGGCGCACCATGGGGTAGTCCATCAGGCGCTCTAGCTGCAGGGCCACGGCGCGCTGTTCGGTGCGGCGCAGCACGTCGGGGCAGGCTTGCAGCGGTAGCACCGCGCTGCGCCCCAAGTCCAGCCAGCGTTGCAGATTGGGCGCGTCGCTGCTGACGTCGCTATACAGGGCGTTGATGGCGCCGCAATGGCTATGGCCGCAGACGACGATGCGCTGCACGTCCAGCGTCAGCACCGCGTATTCAATCGCCGCCGTGGTGCCGTGGTGGCCGTGCGAGCCGTCGTAGGGCGGTACAAACGCGCCGACGTTGCGCACCAAGAACAGCTCCCCCGGCCCTGCGCCGGTGAGCAAATAGGGCAGCAGGCGCGAGTCGGAGCAGCCGATAAACAGCGTCGTCGGGTGCTGGCCCTGCTCGACCAGGGTTTGGAATTGCTCGCGGTACAACGGAAAGGCGTTGTGGTGAAAGTGCCGCAAGCGATGGAGCAGAGCGTCATCCGGCATGGGGAAACCGCCTTAGGACGTGTTTACGATCTCGGCGCGAAGGGGTGCGGGATGCGGATCGGGATGGGCTGCAAGGCGCAAACCGCAGCAATAGCCCCGCTATTGCGAGGATTTGCAACACCGCAGAGCGCCCGAGACCGCGACTGCACACCCGCGAGGAGATCGTAAACACGTTCTTATTGCACCAAGGGGCTGGTGGCGGCGTCCAGGTCAATGCCGACAACTTCGGCCTCCCCAGCCAGCAGTTGCAAATACTGGCGCAGGGCGTTGAGCCACGTCTGGTGGCGCAGCTGCTGGGCAACTGCGGCGTGCACCTGCTCAAACGGCTTGGTTTCCGGTTTTTTACGGCCACAGACTTGCACCACGTGCAGGCCAAAGCGGCTGTGCACCAGGCGGGAGAGGACGCCGATTTCCTGGCCCTCAAACACGTCGCGGGCAAATTCGGGGGCGCAGTCTTCGCGGGTCAGCCACCCTAGGTCGCCGCCTTCGGCGCCGCTGGGGCAGTTGGACCACTTCATGGCCGCTTCGGCAAAGGCGGGGCCACCTTCGTCGGCGCAGCGCAGCTCCAGCAGCAGCGCTTCGGCACGTTGGCGCAGCAGGCCCACATCCACGCCGGGGGTGACGGCAAACAAGATATGGCGCAGGTGCGCGCGCTCGCCCCGCGCGCCCACGGTGGGGTGGGCGGCGTGGTAGCGTCGGCAGGCTTCTTCCGAGGGTTCGGGCACGGTCAAAGCCTGCTCGAGCAATTGCTCGATGGCGGCAGAGGCGGCGGCGCTGGTCACGCCGTCGGCGGTGGGCCGGTCGTCGGTACTGAGCAAGCCTTGTTGCTGCGCTTGCTGACGCAGCAATTCGGTGCAGGCGCGTTGGCGCAGCAGCTCTTGCGGCAAATGCTCGCCCGCAGCGTGCAGGGCAATGCCGTTGATGGTGGCGATTTCTGCTGTGGCAAGGGCTTCTGGCATGACAAATCCTTTATGAATAGCTTGAACCGCTGATGAATAAACAGTTTCAGATGTTTTTATACCTAAAGTCGTTTGTCTATCTACGCAAGCAGCTACTTTTTTCAGAGTGTTTGTTGAAAAATTCGGTCGTGCGGGTGGTTGGGTTCGCTGGCCGGGTCTCGCCCCGGCGGGCGACCTCCTTTCTTGCCCGCGCAAGAAAGGAGGCAAAGAAAGCGTGCTGGCGCAGCCTGGGCACCGCAGAACTCGCTACGCGCCTGCGGCGCTACGCTCGGACAGCTGCGGTGAGTCAGACGGGAGGCGGCTTGCCGATGCTGGCCGCCGTGCCCTGACGGATGCGCCTTGGAAGTGGGGCTGCTTCGCTTGCTGCGCAGCTTCAGCAGCAGCCCCCAGTCAGCACGGTTCTTCGTCCTTTTTCTTTAGCGGGGCTGGTTATGGCCAGCGGGCAAATTCATGCGCCGTGCCCGTACCAGTTGGTAGGGGCGCACGATGTAGGCCAGCGTGCCAAAGCCGCTCCAGACGTGCACCAGGCGGGTAAACGGGAAGATGAGGAACACCGTCATGCCCAGCGCCATGTGCGCCTTGAACACCCAGCCCACCCCGTCCAGCAGCCCCACGGCATTGCTTTGGAAGGTGACGATGGACTGCGCCCAACCGGCCAGTTGCATCATCACCGAGCCGTCCAGGTGCTGGGCCGACAGCGGAATGGTGGCCAGGCCCAGGGCCAGTTGCACCCACAAAATCCACAGCAGCAGGATGTCGCTGGTCTTGCTGGTGGCGCGGATGCGGGCATCCGTCAAGCGCCGGTGCAGCAGCAGGCTCACGCCGATAAAGGCCAGGGTGCCGGCAATGCCGCCGCTGATCATGGCCATGAGCTGCTTGTTGCCGGCGCTGATGAAGGACTCGTACAAGAAGTGCGGCGTCAACATACCCGCGCTGTGGCCAAAGAACAGGAACAGCACGCCGATGTGAAACAGGTTGCTGCCCCAGCGCAGGCTGCCTCGGCGCAGCAGTTGGGAGGAATCGCTCTTCCAGGTGTATTGGTCGCGGTCAAAGCGCAGCCAGCTACCGATGAAGAACACGGCCAGACAGATATAGGGGTACAGGCCGAAGAGGAAATGGTCAATCCAGGTGGTCATAAGGCTGCTCCTTGGGAAGAAGAGGAACGTGTTTTGCGCACCGACTGCACCTGCGGGCGCTGCTGGCCCAGGTTGGTGCAGCCGTCAAAGGCTTCGGGCTCGGCCCAGGCTTCGTCCATGTCTGGCTCGGGGGCCAGGGGCACGGCTTGGGCTTTTTCGCCAGCGGCTTCCAAGATGGCGGCAATCACGCTGGCGTAGGGGCTTTGGCGCTGCAGCAGCGCACTGAAGATGGCGTTCAGGATGTGCGTCATCTCACCCAAGAACTCGCGCGCCACGGCCACGGGCTGGGTGGAGGCGAACTCCAGCACCACGCCCAGGTGGTCGGGCAGCTCATCAGCGTCAAACACCAGGCCGGCTTTTTCATAGGTTTGCGCCAAGTCCAGCAGCGCCGGGCCGCGCTCGCGCGAGTCGCCGTGGATGTGCTCAAACAAATGCAGCGAGGTCTGGCGGCCTCGGTCGAAGGTTTCAACGTAGCGCTCTTGCACGGCGTAGATGTCTTGCAAGGCCAGCTGGCGGCCCAGGGCTTGCAGCTCGGCCAGGCGCTCTTTGGAGAGGGTGCGCTCTTCAGCCAGGGCTTGTAGCAGCTCACCGACCTGGGGGCGCAGTTGCGCATCCGGGTAGTCCAGCAGCCGCGCCAGCACGCGCAGCGTCACACGCAGGGATTGGGGGGCGGTGGCGGAAAACATATGCACTGCTCCTTTCTCTAGACCGTGGCCTTGGTGGGCTCGGTGCGTTTTTTCTTACTGCCAAAGATGCTGACTTTGGTACTGCCGTCCGAGCAACCATTGCCAAACGAGAAGCCGCAACCGCCGCGCACGTCAAACGCGTTTTCGGCGTATTCGCGGTGCGAGGTGGGGATGACGAAGCGGTCTTCGTAATTGGCAATGGCCATGATTTGGTACATGTCTTCCACCTCATGCACGGTCAGGCCCACCTGCTTGAGCACGGACAGGTTTTGCACCTTGTCCACGTGCACGCCGCGTTGGTAGGCGCGCATGGCCAGCATGCGCTCCAGCGCCCGGATGATGGGGGCGGTGTCCCCTGCGGTCAGCAGGTTGGCCAGGTACTGCACGGGAATGCGCAGTTGGCCCACGTCGGGAATCTCGCCATTCACGCCCAGGTGGCCGGCGTTGGCCGCCGACTGGATGGGCGAGAGCGGCGGCACGTACCACACCATGGGCAGGGTGCGGTATTCGGGGTGCAGCGGCAGGGCAATCTTCCAATCCACGGCCATTTTGTAGACCGGGCTTTTCTGCGCGGCTTCGATCCAGTTGTCGGCAATGCCGTCCAGTTTGGCCTGGGCAATCACGGCGGGGTCGTGCGGGTCCAGGAAGATATCGAGCTGCGCCTGGTACAGGTCGCGGTCACGCTCTACGCTGGCCGCTTCCTGGATGCGGTCGGCGTCGTACAGCAGCACACCCAGGTAGCGGATACGGCCTACGCACGTCTCCGAGCACACGGTGGGCTGGCCCGCTTCGATACGCGGGTAGCAGAAGATGCACTTCTCGGCCTTGCCGGTCTGCCAGTTGTAGTAAATCTTCTTGTACGGGCAGCCGCTTACGCACATGCGCCAGCCCCGGCATTTGTCCTGGTCAATCAGCACAATGCCGTCTTCCTCACGCTTGTAGATGGAGCCGCTGGGGCACGAGGCTACGCACGCCGGGTTCAGGCAATGCTCGCACAGGCGCGGCAAATACATCATGAAGGTGTTCTCGAACTGGCCGTACATCTCCTTTTGGATTTGTTCGAAGTTCGCATCCTTGCTGCGCTTGGAGAACTCACCGCCCAGGATTTCTTCCCAGTTCGGGCCCCATTCGATTTTTTCCATGCGCTGGCCGGTAATCAGGCTGCGCGGGCGCGCCGTGGGCGCGGCCTTCATCTCGGGGGCGGACTGCAGGTGGTCGTAGTCGAAGGTGAAGGGCTCGTAGTAGTCATCAATCTGCGGCAGGTTGGGGTTGGCGAAGATCTTCATCAGCATCTTCCACTTGCCCCCCTGGCGCGGGGTGATGGAGCCGTCCGGGTTGCGCACCCAGCCGCCGTTCCACTTGTCTTGGTTTTCCCACTCTTTGGGGTAGCCAATACCGGGCTTGGTCTCCACGTTGTTGAACCAAGCGTATTCCACACCGGGGCGGCTGGTCCAGACGTTTTTGCAGGTGACGGAACAGGTGTGGCAACCAATGCACTTGTCCAGGTTCAGCACCATGCCAATTTGGGCACGAATTTTCATTGTGTTCTCCTTGTTCTTTAAGCGTGGGCGCTGGCCGCTTCGGTTTCAGCGTCCATCCAGTCCACCCGGCGCATCTTGCGCACCAGCACGAACTCGTCGCGGTTGGTTCCGATGGTTCCGTAGTAGTTGAAGCCGTAGCTGTACTGCGCGTAGCCGCCAATCATGTGGGTGGGCTTCAAGACGACGCGGGTCACCGAGTTGTGGATACCACCGCGCGTGCCGGTGATTTCCGAGCCGGGGGTGTTCACGATCTTTTCCTGCGCGTGGTACATCAGCACCATGCCGTTGTTCACGCGCTGGCTGACCACCGCCCGGGCGGCAATCGCGCCGTTGGCGTTGAACAGCTCGACCCAGTCGTTGTCCTCAATACCGCCGCGCTTGGCGTCGTCTTCGGACAGCCAGATCACCGGGCCACCCCGGTTCAAGGTCAGCATGTGCAGGTTGTCGCTGTACGTACTGTGGATGCCCCATTTCTGGTGCGGCGTGATGAAGTTGAGCGCAATCTCGGGGTTGCCGTTGGGCATCTTGCCTTCCACTTCGTGCAGGGCCTTGAGGTGTACCGGCGGGCGGTAGACGCACAGGCTCTCGCCAAAGTCACGCATCCAGGGGTGGTCTTGGTAGAACTGCTGGCGGCCCGTCAGGGTGCGCCATGGGATCAGCTCGTGCACGTTGGTGTAGCCGGCGTTGTAGCTGACTTTTTCACTCTCCAGCCCCGACCAGGTAGGCGAGGAAATAATCTTGCGCGGCTGCGCCTGGATGTCGCGAAAGCGAATCTTCTCGTCCTCGCGGTGCAGTGCCAGGTGCACGTGGTCGCGCCCGGTTTGCTTGGACAGCGCATCCCACGCCTTGCAGGCCACGTGGCCGTTAGTCTCGGGGGCCAGCATCATCACCACTTCGGTGGCGTCAATGTCGGTGACGATTTTCGGGCGGCCTTGCGTGACGCCTTCATCGCGCACGCGGCCATTCAGGTCACCCAACTGCTCGACCTCGGTCTTGGTATCCCAGCCAATGCCCTTGCCGCCGTTGCCCACCTTGTCCATCAAGGGGCCAAGCGCGGTAAAGCGTTTAAAGGTGTTGGGGTAGTCGCGCTCGACCACGGTGATTTGCGGTGCGGTCACGCCCGGAATCAGGTCGATTTCGCCTTTTTTCCAGTCCTTGACGTCAAACGGCTGGGCCAATTCGCCCGCGGTGTCGTGCATGATGGGGGTCAGCACCACCTCTTTTTCCACGCCCAGGTGGCCTTCGCAGACCTCGCTGAATGCCTTGGCAAAGCCCTTGTAGATTTCCCAGTCGCTACGCGCTTGCCACGCGGGGTCGACAGCGGCGGACAGCGGGTGGATGAAGGGGTGCATGTCGCTGGTATTGAGGTCGTTCTTCTCGTACCAGGTGGCCGTGGGCAGCACGATGTCCGAATACAGGCAGGTGGTGCTCATGCGGAAGTCCAGCGTCACCAGCAAATCGAGCTTGCCTTCGGGGGCCTTGTCGTGCCATTTGACTTCCATGGGCTTGGCGTCGTCCTGGCCCAAGTCCTTGCCCTGCACGCCGTGGGTGGTGCCCAGCAGGTGCTTCAAGAAGTATTCGTGACCCTTGCCGGAGCTGCCCAGGATGTTGGAGCGCCACACAAACATATTGCGCGGCCAGTTCAGCGGGTTGTCCGGGTCTTCACAGCTCATCAGCAGGCTGCCATCCTTGAGCGACTGCGCCACGTAGTCCTTGGCGTCCACCCCCTTGGCAGCAGCATCTTTGATGACTTGCAGCGGGTTGGTTTGCAGTTGCGGGGCGCTGGGCAGCCACCCCATGCGCTCGGAGCGCACGTTGAAGTCGATCATGCTACCCTGGTAGGCGTTTTTGTCCGCCAGGGGCGAGAGCACTTCTTCCACGCCCAGCTTTTCGTAGCGCCACTGGTCGGTGTGGGCGTAGAAGAAGCTGGTCGAGTTTTGCTGGCGCGGCGGGCGAATCCAGTCCAGCGCAAAGGCCAGCGCCGTCCAGCCGGTTTGCGGACGCAGTTTTTCCTGGCCCACGTAGTGCGACCAGCCGCCGCCCGATTGGCCAATGCAGCCGCACATCATCAGCATGTTGATGATGCCGCGGTAGTTCATGTCGCAGTGGTACCAGTGGTTCATGCCCGCGCCAATGATGACCATGCTCTTGCCATGCGTCTTGTCGGCGTTGTCGGCAAACTGGCGGGCAATCGCAATCACCTGCTCGCGCGGCACGCCGGTGATGGGCTCTTGCCAAGCGGGGGTGTAGGGGGCATTGGCGTCGTAGCCACCATCTGTGCCCTCGCCTGCCAGGCCACGGTTGACGCCGTAGTTGGCCACTTGCAGGTCAAAAACGGTCGCAACGGCCACCCGGCCCGAGACGCCTTCGCCGTTCAATTCCAGGTAGGAAATGGGCACGCGGCGCACCATGACGTCATCGCCCTGGTCGTTGGCGTTGAAGTTGGGGGTGTCGATACCGCCAAAGTAGGGGAAGGCCACGTCGGTGATTTCGTGTGCCTGCTCGCCGTCTTCCAGCACCGAGAGCTTGAGCTTGACGGTATTGCCGTCGCGCGCATCCTTGTTTTCCAGGTTCCACAGCCCTTGGTCGGGGCCGCCTTCTGCGCCCCAGCGGAAACCAATGGAGCCATTGGGCAGCGCCACCTTGCCGTCCACACCGTAGGCCACGGTTTTCCAGTCGGGGTGGTTGCTTTGGCCCAGTTGGCCGTCAAAGTCGCTGGCGCGCACGTAGCGGCCCGGTACCTTGACCACGCGACCATCGGGCAGGGTTTTGTCTTCCAGCACCACCAGCAGCGGCAGGTCGGTCAGGCGCCGGGCGTAGTCGTCAAAGTAGGCCGAGCGGTTCTGGATGTAGAACTCTTTGAGGATGACGTGGCCCATGGCCATGGACACCGCCGCGTCCGTGCCTTGCTTGGGGTGTAGCCACAGGTCAGCCAGCTTGGCCACTTCCGAATAGTCGGGCGTCACCGCCACCACCTTGGTGCCCTTGTAGCGCACCTCGGTGAAGAAGTGGGCGTCCGGCGTGCGCGTTTGTGGCACGTTGGAGCCCCAGGCAATGATGAAGTTGGAGTTGTACCAGTCGGCACTTTCGGGCACGTCGGTCTGCTCGCCCCACACCTGCGGGGAGGACGGCGGCAGGTCGCAATACCAGTCGTAGAAGCTCATCGGCACGCCGCCGATCAGGTTCAGGTAGCGGCTACCGGCAGGCGTAGGAAATCATCGACATGGCCGGAATCGGCGAAAAACCAATGATGCGGTCGGGCCCGTATTGCTTGATGGTGTAGACGTTGGCCGCCGCAATCATCTGGTTGACTTCATCCCAGGAGCTGCGCACAAAACCGCCCAGGCCGCGCTGCTTTTGCCATTCTTCACGCGCCTCTTGGTTTTGCACGATGGCGGCCCAGGCATCGACCGGGCTCTTGGCCACGGCCAAAGCTGCGCGCCAGTGTTTCAACAGGCGGCCACGCACCATGGGGTATTTCACGCGGTTGGCCGAATACAAATACCAGGAGTAGGACGCGCCCCGGGCGCAGCCACGCGGCTCGTGGTTGGGCAGGTCGGGGCGGGTGCGCGGGTAGTCGGTCTGCTGGGTTTCCCAGGTAACGATGCCACCTTTGACGTAAATCTTCCACGAGCAAGAGCCCGTGCAGTTCACGCCGTGGGTGGAGCGCACGATCTTGTCGTGCGCCCAGCGCCCCCGGTAGGCATCTTCCCAGGTGCGGTCTTCGCCATTGGTTTGGCCATGGCCGTCAGAGAAGTTCTCGCGCGGCTGCGAGAAGTAGGTCAAGCGATCGAGTAAGTGGCTCATAAAAAAACTCCTGGTCGTCGTCGTTGTAGGTATTCGGAATGGAAAGTCCCAGCCGCCTTAGCAGGGCATTTCCGCGTTTTTGCGTGCGTAGTACCACCAGGTGACCACCACGCACAGGGCGTAAAACAGGGCAAACATCCACAGGGCAAATTCCGGCCCGCCGGTGGATGCAATCGAGCTGCCATAGCTCTTGGGAATGAAGAAACCACCGTAGGCACCCAGCGCCCCGGCAAAGCCCACGGCAGCGGCGCCTTCGGTGTTGCCTTCCTTGATGGCCTGGGCTTTGGCGGCGTCGGTGTGTTCGCGCAGCGCCCGCATTTTTTGGGTAAGGAAAATCACCGGAATCATGCGGAAGGTCGAGCCGTTACCAATACCGGTGGTGCAAAACAGCACCAGGAACATCAGGAAAAAGCCGGTGAAACTGCCCTCTTGCGGGCCAAAGGGCATGGCAAAGCCGGTAGCGCCCTTGGGCAGGAAATACAGCACCCCCAGCACGGCCAGCGCCATGACAACGAAGTTCCACAGGGTGACGACGCCGCCGCCCATCTTGTCGGCCAGCCAGCCGCCAAACGGGCGGGTCAGCGCCCCCACCAGCGGCCCCATCCAGGCGTAGGCCAGGGGGTTGATGCTGGGAAACAGCGCCTTCATCAAGAGCGGAAAGCCCGCAGCAAAGCCGATAAACGAGCCAAAGGTGCCCAGGTACAGCAGGCACATCAGCCAGTTGTGCTTGTTTTTGAAAATGGTGGCTTGCGCGGCAAAGCTGGCCTTGGCATCGGCAATGTCGTGCATGCCAAACCAAGCGGCCACGGCGGCAATGGCAATCCATGGCACCCAGATGAAGGCGGCGTTTTGCGCCCAGACGTGCTGGGGCTCGCCGTTGCGGATCATGACCTGCGCATCCCCCCCAAAAATGCCGAAGATGCCCAGCGAAATCACCAGGGGGCTTAAAAACTGCACCACCGATACGCCCAGGTTACCCAGGCCCGCGTTCACGCCCAGGGCCGAGCCCTTGCGCTCCTTGGGGAAGAAGAAGCTGATGTTGGACATGCTGGAGCTGAAATTGCCCCCGCCAAAACCACACAGCAGCGCCAAGATGAGCATGGTGGGGTAGCTGGTGGTGGGGTCCTGGATGCAAATGCCAATGCCCAGCATGGGGATGAGGAGCGAGGCCGTGGACAGCGCCGTCCAGCGCCGCCCGCCAAACACCGGCACCATGAAGGAATAAAAAATCCGCAGCGTCGCGCCCGAGAGGGCGGGCGCTGCGGCGAGCCAAAAGAGTTGGTTGGTCGAATACTTGAAGCCCAGGGCCGGCAGGTTCACCGCCACCACGCTCCAGACCTGCCAGACGGCAAAGGCCAGGAACAGCGCGGGCACGGAAATCCACAGATTGAGCTTGGCCACGGCCTGGCCTTCGCGCTCCCAAAACGCCTTGTCTTCAGGCGTCCACAGGGTCAGCACGCGGCCTTGCCGGGCGGGTGTAGCGGTAGAACTAGGGGAAGACATGCAAAACGCCTCCAGGGTCAAATGAGGGGGGGGGGAGAAATCTCACGCCCCATGGGCGGTGAGCACATCGGTGCGACGCACCTCGGTCCAATACATCCAGATGAGAGACACCCACACCACGCCATACATCAGCATGAAGGCGCTAGAGCGCACGCCCGTCCAATCGAGCAAGGCACCAAACATGATGGGCAGGACAAAGCCCCCCAGGCCACCAGCCAGCCCCACAATGCCGCTGATGGTGCCGATATTGCCGGGATAGTCGTCGCTGATGTACTTAAAGACACTGGCCTTGCCAAAAGCCCAGGCCACCCCCAGCACAGCCATGATGGCAGTGAAGGCATAGACGTTTAGGCCAATGTGGAAGGTCTTGGCACCGCTGACGGTCTGAATGGTGAAATCGGTCTGCGGATAGGACAGCAGGAACAAACAAATCCAGCTCACCCACATGACCCACCAGGTCACGCTGTGTGCGCCATATTTGTCGGACAACACCCCACCAATGGCGCGCAGCACACCACCGGGCAGCGAAAAACACGCCGCCAACAGGGCCGCTACGCGGATATCCAGGCCGTATTCGCCCACGTAGTACTGCACCATCCACAGCGCCAGCGCCACGTAGCCACCAAAGACAATGCTGTAGTACTGGCAGTACTTGAGCACCTTGGGGTCTTTCAGCGCCTTGAGCTGGTCGGTGAACTTGACGTTACTAGGCACCAGGTGGCGCGGGTCGCTGTAGCTGAAGAACCAAAACAGAATCAGTGCGCCCAGCATGATGGCGGCGTACACGTGGGGCACGGCCTTCCAGCCAAAGGCCACCAAGATCACCGGGGCGACGAACTTGTTCACCGCCGCGCCCGAGTTACCGGCACCAAACACGCCCATGGCCATGCCTTGGCGCTCTTTGGGGAACCAGCGGGCCACATAGGGCGTGCCCACCGAAAACGCGCCCCCGGCCAGGCCCAGCACCAGGCCAATGGCCAGGAAGTGCCAATACTGGGTGGCGTAGGAGATGAACCAAATGGCCGGCACGGTGATGGCCAGCAGCACGGCCATGACGATGCGCCCGCCGAACTTGTCCGTCCAGATACCCAGCGGCACGCGAATGAGGGAACCACTGAGCACCGGCATGGCGGTGAGCAGGCCGAACTCGGTGGCGTTCAAGTCCAGCATCTTTTTGATCGGGATGCCCACCACGGCGAACATCATCCAGACCATGAAACACACGGTAAATGCCAGCGTACTGGCGATCAGCACCGACCACGCCTGGCGGCTGTAACGTTCAGCACTGATGGAGGGGGTTGTAGCGGTTGCCATTGCATCCATCCTGTATTTGCAATGGTGTGCATCCTCCCCGTTCCCCCCGGCCCTGCCTATCCACCAGTGGGGCTAAAACGCAAGGCAGAAGAACGATGACCCGCGCTAACCCCTAGTCCTAAAGGAGTAGTACCGGGTAGTACCGGGCAGGAAAATTTATATAAAAACAGGCTCTAACCCTTACTGGGTAAGCGCTAGCAGCTCTTATTTTTCAATAACTATTCGCTGCGCTGGCGGTCTGAGGCGTAGACCGCCGCCTGCACGCGTGAACTCAGGCCCAGCTTGCGCAGGATGTGCTGGACGTGGATTTTCACGGTGGTCTCGGCAATGTCCAGGCGCCGGGCAATTTCCTTGTTGCTGGCGCCCTGGGCGATTTCGCGCAGCACCTCTTCCTCGCGCGGAGACAGGGGGGAGGCCTCCAGCGCGGCGGCTTCCTGTGGGGCTGGTTCAGGCTCGGGGGCGCCCTGGCTTTGGAAGGCGGCAACGAGCTTGCCCATCATCTCGGGGCTGACCACGGGCTCACCCTGGGCTGCGCGGCGGATGGCTTCAAACAGCAGGTCGCCATCCATGGTCTTGAGCAAATAGCCCTGGGCCCCATTGCGCAAGGCGCTGGCCAGGTCTTGGCCATCTTCACTCACGGTCAGCATGACTACGCGGCTGGCGGGGCTGGCCTGGCGCAGGCTGGCAATGGCGTCCACCCCCAGCACACCGGGCAGGTGGTTGTCCAGCAAGATGACCTGGGGCTGCAGTTGCGGCACCTGGCGCAGTGCGGCGCTGGCGTCGCTGGCGTCGCCCACGACGCGCAGGCCAGCGTCCTGGCTGATGAGGGCAATCAGGCCCCGGCGAAACAAGGTGTGGTCGTCCACCACAAAAACGGTAATAGGGGCAGTAGTCACGAAAAAGCGATCAGCAAAGAATGAACAAGCGGTTAAGGGGTGTTGTCCAGGGACGGGAAGGGCGGCAGTTGCAAGCGCACCGTGGTGCCCACGCCTGGGGTGGAGCTAATGTCCAGTTGCGCCTGGATGCGTTCGGCGCGCTCCTGCATGATGCCCAGGCCCACGTGCAGGGAGTCCGGGGCCACGTCCTGCGAGGCAAAGCCGCAGCCATTATCGGAAATGGTGAACACCCACAGCGGGTGGCGCTGCACATTCAGTGTCACGCGCGAGGCTTCGGCGTGCTTGCGGATGTTGGACAGCGCCTCTTGCACGATGTGCAGCACCTGTACCTGCACATCGGGCGGTAGCGGCAGCCCTTCCTGCCCGGCCATGACCAAGGCCCCTTTCAGGCCGGTCTGGTGCTCGAACTTGGAGAGGGTAGAGCGCAAGGCGTTGCCAATGTCTTCATCGCTGGTGCGGGTGCGAAAGTGCACCAGCAGCTCACGCACGTCGGCGTAGCACTCGCGCACGCCCACCTCCAGCTCGCCCAGGCTGCGGTCGCGCGCAGCGGTGTTGCCCTTGCCGATGGCATCGCGCAGCAGCTGGGTCTGGATTTTCAGGAAGGCCAGCGACTGGGCGATGGAGTCGTGCAGCTCGCGGGCAATCAGGCTGCGCTCACGCGCCACGGCGGTCTCGCGCTCCAGCGCCGTCACGCGCAGGCTTTCCATGGCGCTGGCCAGGTGCTCGGCCATGGCGGTCAGCAGGGCGTGGGTCTCGGGGGTGAGGACGCGCTCTTGCAGAAAGTACAGGTTCACTTCCCCCAGCAGGCGCTGCTGGTGGCGCAGCGGCACACCCACCAAGGTGGCGTAGCCCGCTTCGCGGCAATGCGGCAGGGCCATGGTTTCATCGGCGTTCAGGCGCACCACGCGCGCCTTGGCCCCTTCCTGGGGCGGCGCGCACAGGCAGGAGCCCGTGGGCAAGCAGTATTCCTGGGTGCTCAAGGTGGGGGGCAGGCCTTCGCTGGCCAGCAGGACGTAGCGCTCATTGGCTTCGTCCGACCAGCGCACGGCCACGGCATCGGCCTGCACAGTGCTGCGCACCTGGTGGACAAAGCCCTGGGCCAGGGTGTGCAGGTTGTCGGCCTCGGCCATTTGGGCGCTGGCGGTGTAGAGCGCCTGCAGCTGGGCGTGCTGCTCTTCCAGGCTGGCGGTTTTCTCGCGCACTTTGAATTCCAGGTTCTCACGCGCGGCCTGCAGGGAGGCAGCCATCAGGTTAAAGCCCGAGGCCACCTGGCCAAATTCGCCCTTGGCCTCCAAGCTGCAGCCGGGTGTCCAACCGCCCCTGGCGAATATGGGCAATGCCCTGCTCCAGGCGTTCTAGTGGGTAGATGACTTCCCAGTAACTCATCATCCAAAACATGATGGTCGCGCCAATCACCAAGGCCACCATCAGCAGTTGAAACAGGTGCAGCCCCGCCGTCCAGCGCACCATCTCGCGCTCCAGCAGGGTGACCAAATCGTCAATCACCTGCACCAGCGCGTCGCCCTGGGCGCGAAACTCGGGGAAGGTGGCCTGCCCTTCCATGCCCGACAGACGCTGCCAGCCGCGTTCGATCTCGGCAAATTGGGCGCGCAGCTGCGGCGTCCACAAAATCAGCAGGGGCCGTGCCGGGTCGCCATCGTGCAGCAGCTGCAAGCTGGCGCCAAAGCGCTCATTGCCTTGGTCGAGCAGGTGCTGCTCATGGTTTTGGTAAGACAGCTGCATGCGAAACACCTGCATGCGCAGGCGCCCAGCCTCGTTGACGGCGGCAGCCCCCCCTTCCAGCTGCCAGGTCACCCACAGGGTGACGCTGACGGAAGCCAGGCCAAACAGAAAGAAAAGCAGGCTCAGAACCTTGATCTTGGTAGAGAGTGATTGCGCACGAAACATAGGTAGGCCCACCGTAGTGGTATGGCTAAGGACATTCCCTAGGAATATCGCCCAGATCGGCCCTGTCTCCAAGGAGAAACTGCCGTGGGCGGGATTTCGATAAACTCTGTATACAAATTTGTATGCAAAAAATAGGGCGCTGAACTTATAGTCCCAACCGTCCGCTACTGCGCAGCCCGAAAAAACCGCTCGCACCAGACTGAGCCCCGCAGTATTTTTGAAGAGCACGCCTGCCTATCCGGCACGCCCCGCACCACCTATAGCGTGGGGCTGCACGGCCATGGCATGCAAGAAGCCCGTACGGTCACGCCCCCAGGCCCCGTGAACGGCTGCATTGCAGCGTATGCAGGCTTGAGCCAAGAGCTCCATCCATGGAGCCAAAGGAGACAAAATGAACCAAGCCACCGCCACGGTTGCGCCCGCTGCCATGACCAGCACAGCGCCCACCTCACCGAATAGCCCGGCGGCATCCCACACGGCATCCAACACGCCGCTAGAGCGCCCGGAAGACGAAAACCTAGGCATCGGCCCCAACCTGGCCTATGGCATGCAGCACGTGCTGACCATGTACGGCGGCATTGTTGCGGTGCCGCTCATCGTTGCCGAAGCGGCGGGCATGTCGGCTGCCGATGCCAGCCTGTTGATTACCGCCTGCCTGTTCATGGGCGGCATCGCCACCCTGCTGCAAACCCTGGGCATTCCGTTTTTTGGCAGCAAGCTGCCGCTGGTGCAAGGCGTATCGTTTGCCGGTGTGGCCACCATGGTCAGTATTTTGCAAACGGGCGGCGGCATCCAAGGCGTGCTGGGCGCGGTCGCTGCGGCCTCGGTGCTGGGGCTGATCGTGGCCCCCGTATTTTCCAAGGTGACCAAGTTCTTTCCCCCACTGGTCAACGGCTGCGTGATTACGGTGATTGGCCTCTCGCTCATGCCGGTGTGCGCCAACTGGGCCATGGGCGGGCGCCCCAGCCTGCCGGACTACGGCAGCATGAGCAACATTGCCCTGGCCGGTATCACCTTGCTGACGGTGCTGCTGCTGTCCAAGCTGGGCAACGCCGCCATTTCGCGCCTGTCGATCTTGCTAGCCATTGTCATTGGCACGGTGGTTGCCGTAGTCCTGGGCAAGAGCGATTTTTCCAACGTCGGCCAAGGCGCGTGGTTTGCCATTCCTGAGCCGCTGTACTTCGGCATGCCCACGTTCAGCATGGCGTCCACCCTGTCGATGTTCATCGTAATCTTGGTCATCTTGGTGGAAACCTCGGCTGACGTGCTGGCCGTGGGCGACATCGTCAGCACCCCGGTCGATTCGCGCCGCCTGAGCGATGGGCTACGTGCAGACATGCTCTCCAGCATCGTGGCCCCTTTCTTTGGCGCATTCACGCAAAGCGCGTTTGCCCAAAACGTCGGGCTGGTCGCGGTCACTGGGGTGAAAAGCCGCTACGTCGTCGCCTTCAGCGGCTTGATCTTGATCGCCCTGGGCGTGCTGCCCATCATGGGCCGCATCGTTGCCTGCGTACCGCCTGCGGTACTGGGCGGTGCCGGCCTGGTGCTGTTTGGCACGGTGGCAGCCAGCGGTATCCGCACGCTGTCCAAGGTGGACTACCACAACAATATGAACATGATCATCGTCGCCACCGCCCTGGGTGCGGGCCTGCTGCCGGTGGTTGCACCCAAGTTTTATGCCCAGTTCCCAGCGTGGTTTGCCACCATCTTCCACTCTGGCATCAGCGGCGCGGCGGTGGTGGCCATCAGCCTGAACCTGCTGTTCAACCACTTCAAGCGCGGCAATTCCGACCAGCAGTCGGTGTTCGTGGCCGCATCCGAGCGGCGCCTGACCCAGTACGTGCTCGATAGCCTGAACGACGGCGACCAGGTGATTGACGGCAAGCTGTACGACAAGAATGGCAACCTGGTGCCGGTGACGGCCAGCGGGCATTAAGCACTCAAAATATCAATAAAAATAGCTTCCAACGCTTATCTATCAAGCGTTGGAAGCTATTTTTTTGAGAGCAAATCCACTCGACCGTCACGCTCTTGGCCAAATTGCGCGGTTTGTGGCTCCGGCACGCTGCTACGCAGCTTCACGTCGGCTGCGCCGACATGAGCCTACGCCGCAACCCCATCAACCTGGATGCCTGCGGCATGGCGCTACGCGCCCCAAGCGCATGCCGGTCTACTCGACCGTCACGCTCTTGGCCAGGTTTCTGGGTTTGTGCCGCCGCATAACTTCGCTGCGCGAAGTGAGCGGCGTCCAAACCGCGCCATTTGGGCGCTTCGCGCAGCGGCTTGCCGCTTCCAAAAACGTGCCGGTTATTCAACCGTCACGCTTTTGGCCAAATTGCGCGGTTTGTCAACATCCGTGCCGCGTGCTACGGCGGTGTGGTAGGCCAGCAGCTGCAGCGGCACGACGTGCAGGAGGGGCGACAGCGCTCCGTAGTGCTCAGGCATGCGGATGACGTGCAGACCCTCGGCGCTTTCGATGTGCGTGTCGGCATCGGCCAGCACGTACAGCACGCCGCCGCGTGCGCGCACTTCCTGCATATTGCTTTTGAGTTTTTCCAGCAGCTCGTCGTTAGGTGCCACGGTGACGACAGGCATGGCCGCATCCACCAGGGCCAGCGGGCCGTGCTTGAGTTCACCTGCCGGATAGGCTTCGGCGTGGATGTAGCTGATTTCCTTGAGCTTTAACGCCCCTTCGAGCGCAATCGGGTAGTGGCGCCCCCGCCCCAGGAACAAGGCGTTTTGGCGCTTGGCAAAGTCTTCGGCCCAACTGACGATTTGCGGCTCCAGCGCCAGCACGGCCTGCAAGGCCACGGGCAAGTGGCGCATGGTGGTGAGGTATTCCTGCTCCTGCGCCTCGCTCAAGCGCCCTTTGCTTTGCGCCAGCGCCAAGGTAAGCAGGAACAGGCCCGCCAGTTGCGTGGTGAAGGCCTTGGTACTGGCGACGCCAATTTCCACCCCGGCGCGGGTGATGTAGCGCAGCTTGCACTCGCGCACCATGGCGCTGGTGGCGACGTTGCAGATGGTCAGCGTCTGCTCCATCCCCAGGCTTTGCGCGTGGCGCAGTGCGGCCAGGGTATCCGCCGTTTCGCCCGACTGGCTGATGGTGACAACCAGGGTGCGCGGCTCGGGCACGCTGGTGCGGTAGCGGTATTCACTGGCCACTTCTACGGCGCACGGAATGCCTGCAATGGCTTCCAGCCAATACTTGGCCGTGCAGCCGCTGTAGTAGCTGGTGCCGCAGGCCAGGATCAGCACGCGGTCAATGTCCTTGAACACGCGCCAAGCGGCGTGGCCGTCCGCACCGTCAAACAGCTCGGGCACGATGGCGCTGATGCCGTCCAGCGTATGGGCGATGGCATCGGGCTGCTCAAAAATTTCCTTTTGCATGTAGTGGCGGTACGGCCCCAGCTCCACCGCGCCGCTAAAGGCTTGCACGGTTTTCACCGGGCGCTGCTCGGGCAGCAGGACGTGGCCAGCTTTGTCCGCCAGCCAGTAGCGCCCCGGCTGCAGGTCAACCAGGTCGCCTTCTTCCAGATAGACAATTTGGTCGGTCACGCCCGCAATCGCCATGGGGTCGCTGGCCAGGAAGAACTCGCTCAAATCGCGGCCCACGCCCAGCACCAGGGGAGAGCCCGCGCGGGCACCGACGACGCGGTGCGGTTCGTCCTTGTGCAGCACGGCAATGGCGTAGGCCCCGCGCAACTGGGCGCGGGCGGCCTGCATAGCTTCGAATAAATCGCCGTTGTACAGGCTATCGACCAGGTGGCCGATGACTTCGGTATCCGTCTGGCTGGCAAACACGTAGCCCTTGGCTTCAAGCTGGCTGCGCAGCAGTTCGTAGTTTTCAATGATGCCGTTGTGCACCAGCGCCACGCGCGCCGGGCTGCCGCTGCTGGCGTCCAGGCCGGGGCCGTAGCTGAAATGCGGGTGGGCATTGCACACCTCGGGGGCGCCGTGCGTGGCCCAACGGGTGTGGGCAATGCCGGTCAGGCCCTGTAAGTCGTCGTGCTGCACCTGCTCTAGCAACTCGGCCACCCGCGCCGTACTGCGGGCGCGATGCAGGCCCTGGCTGATGGGCGAGCCCGCCACCATGCGGTGTACGGCCACGCCGCAGGAGTCATAGCCCCGGTATTCCAGGCGCTGCAAGCCCTGCACCAGCAGGGGCACGATGTTGCGATTCGAGACGGACGCGACGATGCCACACATAAGCCATCATTCCTTTGAGCACGGTAAACAGAAAGCCGCCATCCTAAAACGCAGGGCGAGAAATAATTTTTCTTATTTTTTATAAATATGAAATTTATCAATACACTCAATAGTATTTGAAAAATAATTTCATAATCAAACCATGAATGAAATTAAACACTTTGATTTAGACCCCATTGACGTGCAGTTGCTGACGGCCTTGCAAGCCGACGCCAGCCGCAGCAACCAGGACGTGGCTGCCGCCCTGGGTATCTCTGCCCCCACCTGCCTGCGCCGCACACGGCGGCTGGTGCAACTGGGGGTGATTGAAAAACAGGTGGCCATCGTCCAGCCACAGGCGCTGCCTGGCTACGGGCCGGGCCTGCAAGCCTTGGTAGAAGTCACGCTGGAGCGCCAGCATGCCCAAGCGCTGGATGCCTTTGAGCAACTGGCCTGCGCCCACAGCGCCGTGCAGCAGTGCTGGCGCGTCAGCCCTGGGCCAGACTTTATGCTGGTACTGGCCTGCCGCGACATGCCCGACTACCTGCGCGTGAGCCAAGAGCTATTCACCCAACCGGCCAACGTGCGCAATGCCAAGGCGTTTTTTGCCACCAAACGCGCCAAGTTTGGTACGCAGTGGCCGCTGCACCCGGCGGGGTGAACCCGTCGCACATTCTTACTACCGCCGATCACACCAGTCCTCTCGACCATCACATCGTCCCTATTCACCGTCACACCAGCTTTACCCCCCGTCACACCCGCGCAGGCGGGTGTCCAGCGACGACGGGCACGGCAGTGATACAGGCAAGGCCGTTGCTGGATTCCCGCCTGCGCGGGAATGACCAGTATGAGCAGACGCAGCCTGCGGTGCCGCCGGGTCGCATCGACGGCGCTGCCGCCCCTGGGTCATACCGATCAGTAACACGCCCGACAGCACCAGCGCTGCACCGCCCAGCTGCCACCAGGACAAGCCCTCGTTCAGCAGCCAGGCGCTGAAGAAAATCGTCATCACCGGCCCCAGTGACCCCACCAGCGCCGTGCGCCCCGCGCCAATATGGCGGATGGCGGCCGACGTCATCAGTACCGGCAGCACGGTGGAAAACACTGCCATGCCCAGCGCATGGCCGTACACCGGCAGCGGCTGCTGCAAGGCCGCCAGCGGCTGGGTGGCGGCAAAGTGCGCCAGGGTGGCAAAGGTGGACACCAGCAGCGCCAAGGCACTGAAACGCATGGCCCCCAGCCGGGCAATCGCCGGTTCGCTACCCGCCTGGTAAAAAGCGTAGGACAGGGCAGAGCCCAACACCAGCGCCGCCCCCAGCAACACGGTGCGCGTGTCGGCAGCCAGGTGCAGGTCGTGGGCAAAGGCCAAGCCAATCCCGACATACGACAGCAGCAGCGCCGCGCCTTCTTGCCACGCCAGGCGCTTGCCCAGGAACAGCACGCCGATCAGGATGGTCAGCGTTGGGTAGGTGAACAAAATCAGCCGCTCCAGGCTGGCGCTGATGTATTGCAGGCCCAGAAAGTCCAAGATGCTGGCGCCGTAATAGCCCAGCAACCCCAGCGCTAACACCCACAGCAGGGTACCCCGGTTCAACCGCCCGCCCCCTGCCGCGCGGTGCGCACGCCAGCCCATCCAGGCAAAAAACGGCAGCGAAAACGCCATGCGCAGCGCCAGCAGCGTGACCGCATCCACCGCCACCGGCTGGGGCACGGCATAGGCCAGCTTGACAAAAATCGCTTTGAACGAAAAACCCAGCGCCGCCAGTACGGCAAGCGCCAGCCCGAGGCGGTCGGCAGACCAATGTTTCCAAGGCATACGAAAAAGTGCAAAAACAATCTGAAAAACATCCGCCTGCAAACCGGCGGATATACGATGGGAACGAATGGTGCCGGCCCGCCACCCACCACACAATTGCCAATCACCCAGCACAGAATTCGTTAAAACCGAACGCTCAAGAACCACCATGCACTACGACCTGACCGACCTGCGCCTGTTCATTGCCATTGCCGAAGAGGGCAAGCTCACGCGCGGTGCAGCGCGGGCATTTTTGGCCCCGTCCTCGGCCAGCCACCGCCTGCAGCGGCTGGAAACAGCGCTGGGCACCCAACTGTTTGAGCGCCAGGCCCGGGGCGTGCTGCTGACCCGCGCTGGTGAGACCCTGCTGCGCAACGCCCGCCAAGTGCTGGCCGCGCTGGAGCAGATGCACGCCAACCTCTCGCCCTTTGCCAGCGGCATTCGCGGCCACGTCAGCCTGTGGGCCAACACCCACGCCACACATACCTTTTTACCGGACGATCTGGCCAGCTTTTTGCACCAGCATCCCCAGGTCAGCGTGACGCTGGAGGAGCGCACCAGCGGCGACATTGCCCTGGCCGTAGCCCAGGGTGAAATCGAGCTGGGCGTGCTGGCCGACAGCAGCGCCATTGACGCCAGCAGCGTGGACTTGCTGCCCTACCGGCGCGACCGGCTGGTGCTGATCACCCCACCGCAACACCCTCTGGCCAGCCGTGGCCCGCTGCGCTTTGCCCAGGTGCTGGAACACCCCTTCGTCATGCTGCACACCGGTTCGGCCATCCATACCTTCACCATGAACGCCGCCGCAGCGCTGGGCCAGCATTTGGACGTGCGTATCCAGGTGCGCAGCTTCGAGGCCGTCTGCCGCATGGTCAGCGCAGGGGTCGGCATCGGCATGGTGCCGCGCAGCGCCCTGGCCAGCAGCGGTGGCCGCCAGAGTCCCGCCATCTTGCAGCTACAAGAACCCTGGGCGCAGCGTGACCTGCATATCTGCACACGCAAAGGCCACCAGTTAGGCGGCTTTGCCGCTGCCCTGGTGGCCCATTTACACAGCTGCGCACAGGGGCAGCAGGCTGGCGTTTAACGCAAGGTGGCCATGCTTAAAACGTCTCCCAATCATCCTCATTGCTGCTGGGCGCTGCCGCTGGGCGGGCGCTGAGCTTGGGCGTACTGGCCGCTGCTGCTGCAGGTTTAGGAGCTGCTGGCGCTGGTTTGGCAATGGTTTTGGGCTTATTGGTGCCTGGTTTCGTTGCAGCACCTGCGGGAGCTGCTACAGGTTTAGGTGCACTGGGGCGACTGCTGCGCGGCGCAGCGTGGCTGCCGCTGCCGCTGCCGACGTTAAAGATAGACACCACTTCGGCCAGGCGCTGGGCCTGCTCGCTCATCGACGTAGCCGCGGCGCTGGATTCTTCCACCAAGGCTGCGTTTTGCTGGGTCATTTGATCCAGGTTGGCCACGGCTTGGTTCACCTGGGCAATACCATCGCTTTGCTCGGCGCTGGATGCGGTGATTTCGCCAATCAAGTCGGTGACGCGGCGCACGCTGGCGACGATTTCTTCCATGCTTTGGCCGGCCATGGCAACTTGGCTGGTACCGGCATCGACGTTGGCTACGCTGTCGGTAATCAGTTGTTTGATTTCCTTGGCAGCTTCGGCGCTGCGGCCCGCCAGGCTGCGCACCTCACCGGCGACGACAGCAAAGCCCCGGCCTTGTTCACCGGCACGGGCGGCTTCGACGGCGGCGTTCAGCGCCAGGATGTTGGTTTGGAAAGCGATGCCATCAATCACGCCAATGATGTCGTTGATCTTGCGGCTGGAGGTGTTAATCAGCTCCATGCTGCGCACGACCTCTTGCATCACATCGCCACCGCGTTGGGCGGACTGCACCGCCGTGCCCGCCAGTTGGTTGGCTTGACGGGCGGTGTCGGACGATTGCGTCACGGTAGCCGTGAGTTCTTCCATGCTGGCAGCCGTTTCTTCCAAGTTGGCTGCGGTTTGTTCGGTGCGGGCCGACAGGTCTTGCGTGCCCAGGGCGATTTCGCCCGAAGCGGAAGACACGGCATCCACGCCAGTGCGCACTTCGGTGACGACCTGGCGCAGCTTGGCGGCCATGGCGTCCAGGCTGCGCAGCAGGTGACCCAGCTCGTCTTGGCGGTCATCTTCCACGTGGGCGGTCAGGTCGCCGCTGGCAATGGTGTCGGCCAAGGCCACTGCGCGGTTGAGCGGCTGGGTGATTTGGCGCACCAACCACAGCGCCAAGAACAGCCCCAGCAGCACCCCAGCAGCGATCACCGTGCCGCCGATGGTCATGGCTTGGGAACGCTGGGTGCGGCCATCTTCCACTACCTTGTCGCGCAGACGCTGCTGCAGGCTAACCAGATTGGTTTGCTCAGCATTGAATACCTGGGCAGCAGGAATCAGCTCATTGCGCACTTTGGCGGCACTGGCGGGGTCGGTGTTGTCCATTTTTTTCAGCTCGTCATTGATCGCCAAGACCCGCGTGCGGGCTTGCGCGACCTTGGCCAGCTGCTGGCGGCCTTCGTCGGTAGAGACCTGGGCTTCAATCTGCTTTTGCAGCTCCGAAGCGAGCGAGACCGCCCCTTGGATTTTTTCCACTAAAAAATCCCGCAGGGCCGGATCCGTATTCATCGTCGCCGCAATGATGTAGTTCACCCCGGCGGTAGTGCTCTCGCGCCACTGCACAGCCAAGCGCATACGCTCTTCATAGCTGCGCACTTCCTGGCGGATTTGGGCCTCCAAACGGGTGGTGTTTAGCAGCGTGCCAATGCTGGCAGACAGCAGCATGATGACAACCAGACCCAGCAAGATCCAGATTTTCTTGGCAACAGACAGATTACTCAGTGGCATAGCGGCCCTCTCCTCGCCCGCGCTGGCGACTTGTGTATTGACGTATTGGGAACGGACAGACGTTCTTAGCTGATCGCAGATATCGCGCTGCACGCCTACAAACTGAGTGCACGCTGCATCCACAATGTATTTATCAACCGAACATTATGCTTTTTTTGCAAGGGATAACCCTTAACCTTCAACAGAAGTTGACGGAAGAAATTTACCTTTCAACTTCACCCCATCGCCCTCATGGGTGCTGGGGCCCATGCCCATCCCCCAGGCCAATGCCAATGTCGCGGGCCATGGTCAGCAGCTCGTGGTCCAGCGGCACTTTGCGCTGGGTATTGGCCACCTGGGCAATCGGCACACTGCCGATATGGCCGTTGTGCAGCGTCACCATGCGGCCAAATTCACCGGCCAGCACCATTTGCGCGGCCTTGTGGCCGTAGCGCGAGGCCAGCACCCGGTCATACGGCGTCGGGTCGCCCCCGCGCTGCACGTGGCCCAGTACGGTGGCGCGCACTTCACTCTTTAAATACGGCTGCAATTGCGCACGCAATACGTGGCCAACACCGCCCAGGCGCACCGGGTCGGGGCTGCCTGCAACGTGGCCTTGCACGGTCTGGCTGGCACCGCTGGCCTTGGCCCCTTCGCCCATGCAGATGATGGTGAAGCGCTGGCGCTGCTCGCGCTGGCGGCAAATGGCGGCAATGGCAGCCACGTCGTAATCTATTTCCGGCAGCAAGATGACGTCGGCGCCCCCGGCCAGCCCAGCCTCCAGCGCCAACCAACCGGCGTGGCGGCCCATGGTCTCGACAATCATCACGCGGTGGTGGCTGTTGCCGGTGCTTTCAATACGGCGCAGGGACTCGGTCACGGTGGCTACGGCGGTATCAAAGCCAAAGCTGCGCTCACAGTGGGCAATGTCGTTGTCAATGGTTTTGGGCACGCCCACACACTGCATGCCGGTGGCCTGGGCCACGCCGTGGGCCAGGCTCATGGTGCCGTCGCCCCCCAGGGCCACCACCACGTCCAGCCCCAGCGCCTGCACATTGGCCTGCACCTGGGCCAAGGTGGCGGCGTCTTTCAGGGGATTGGCACTGTTGCTGGTGCCCAAAATGGTGCCGCCCAGGTGCAGGATGCCGGAGACATCCTCCCAGCGCAGCGCCCGGGCGCGGGGCTGTTCCCCCATCAGGCCCTCAAAGCCATCGGCAATGCCCAGCACCTCGCACTGGCAGTGCTGGATCAACGATTTGGTCACGGCGCGGATCACCGCGTTCAGGCCGGGGCAGTCGCCCCCGCCGGTCAAGATACCTACGCGCATACGCCCTCCTGTGCGGGTGCGGCCAGGGCTTGCACCTGGGCCAGCGCCGCCTGGTAAATACGGTCTTGTTGCAGGGTCGGCCAATCCAGCGCCGCGCCCCGGGGTTGCAAGCGCTGGCAGCGCTGGGCACTGGCGGCGCTGGGCTGCCACTGGCCGGATTGCTGCGCGGCACTTAAACCGGCCAGCAGGGCATCGACCGGCTGGCCGTCGCCCACGCTTTGGTTGCACAGCAGCACCATGTCGCAACCTGCTTGCAAGGCGGCCACGGCGGCTTGGGTATAGCTGACGCATTGGCCGTCAATGGTGCGCGCGCCTTCCATGCTCAGGTCGTCGCTGAAGATGACGCCATCAAAACCCAACTGGCCGCGCAAGATGTCTTGCAACCAGCGCGGGCTAAAGCCTGCCGGGCGGCTATCGACCTGCGGATAAACGATGTGCGCAGGCATGACGCTGGTGAGCACCTGCGCCAGCCAGGGGTAGGGGGCGGCATCATCGGCCAGGATGGCGGGCAGGCTGCGTTCATCCACCGGCATGGCAATGTGCGAATCGGCCGCTGCAAAGCCGTGGCCGGGGAAATGCTTGCCGCAATTGGCCATGCCCGCTTGCAGCAGGCCGTGCATCAGGCTTTGCGCCAGGGCGCTGACGATGGCGCCCTGGCGACCAAAACTGCGGTCACCAATCACGCTGCTGTGGCCCCAGTCCAAGTCCAGCACGGGGGTAAAGCTCAAATCCACGCCGCAGGCACGCAGCTCGGCGGCCAGCACGTAGCCGCAGGCCAGGGCCGCTTGCTGGGCCGCCTGGGGGCTGGCGGTTTGCCACAGTTGGCCCAGGCGCTGCATGGGCGGCAGGTGGGTAAAGCCGTCGGTGCGAAAACGCTGCACGCGCCCGCCTTCGTGGTCCACGCAAATCAGCAAATCCGGGCGCAGGGCGTGGATGTCGGCGCACAGCGCGGTAAGCTGGGCGCGATCTTGCCAGTTGCGGGCAAACAAAATCATGCCGCCCACCAGGGGGTGGGCCAGGCGCTGGCGGTCAACTGCGGTGAGCGTGGTTCCAGCAATATCAATAATCAGGGGGGCGTGGGAAAGGGTAGTGCAAGACATGGCGGCCAAAAAAGCAAAAACACGCAATGGTAAGCGCAGGGCTGCAGCGCGCTGGCGTCTTACTTCCGCACCTGCGCCGCATCTATGCGCACGATAATGCCCAGCTACCGCAGGCAGGCCCGCCGTGCCCCGGCTGTAAGCGCTGCCATCCACTGTAAAAAATCAACCACTCCCAAGGACGTTCCCACCATGACCGATGCCACCACCCTCCCCTCGATCACCCCTGCCGATGGCTACGCCGGCGACATTGCCGCCGCCAGCGCCTGGCACTGGCTGCAAACTGGGCAAGCCGTGTTGGTGGATGTGCGCACCGATGCCGAGCGTGCCTGGGTTGGGCAGGTGCCTGGGGCCGTGGCCGTGGCCTGGAAACAGTGGCCGCTGATGCAGGACAACGCCGACTTTGACGCCCAGCTACAAGCAGCTGTGCCCCCCGGCACCAAGGTGGTGCTGCTGTGCCGCAGTGGCGTGCGCTCGGTGGCCGCTGCGCGGCGGGCTACGGCGCTGGGGTTGGAAGCCTATAGCATCCTGGACGGTTTTGAGGGTGACTTGAACGCCCAGGGCCAGCGCGGCCAGGTCAATGGCTGGCGCCAGCAGGGCCTGCCGTGGTTCCAATGAGGGCTTGAGACATAAAAAAACTGCCCATCAGGGCAGTTAGTTTTTTTGGGGTGCGGGCGGCTGCTTACAGGCCGCCGGTGCGCTTGACCTTGGGTTCTTCGTAGGTCAGCGGCTCGGTGCGCACCTGCAGCATATTGCGCTCTTGCTGGTCGGCCTTTTGGGTTTGCTCGACTGCCTCTACAGCCATGGCGCTGGCACGCCACATGGATTGGATAAAGTCGATGAGCTGCTTGGACAAGGGCTCCTTGTTCTGCTCTTCCTGAATTTCCTTGAGCGATTTTTTCGTCTCTAGCTCTTCGGGCTTGGCAGTCCAGTCCAAGTCTTGTTCGCTTTTATCCGTGGGCTTGTCCGGCGTTTTGATGCTGACGGTCACGCCTTCGCCGAGCTTGTCGGTGGACTCGACGGCGTTAACAGCGTGTACCGGGCGCACAGCCGCCGGGCCAGAAGCGCCGGTGGAATACAAATTAGCGCCTTGCGTGTTGGCCCATTCGATTGGATTACGGTCTAGCGGTGAAATTTGCATGATGCGCCCCTCTATCAAAAATTAACGACTACAGGTTCTATTACGGTGGAAATACTCGTCCCTCAACCTCCTATCGGCAGCGCACGGGCAAACTTAAGGGTGTTTACATTTTTTTACGTTAGCGCAAAACGGGGATAAGACGATGACTTGTTAGGAATATCGGCAAGTTGTCCGCAAAAGTAAAGGCTATGACATGCACCACGCCACAGGCCGCATCGCAGCGGGCTGGCGTGCTACAGAAAGCGCTCAATACGCTTGTGCGATGTACGGTCTAGCGCCGTTAAATCGGGGATACGGTACTGCACACCGTCGCGGCTGGTGATCAGCAAATGCGTGGGCGTCAGGCGGCGGATGTCTTCTTCGGCCTTGAGCACCAGGGTGGCCGCACCCCGGTCTGTGTCCACCTGCCAGCGGCTGGGCACGGAAATCGAGTCCACCGCGCGGATGGCGGTAATCACCGGCACAAATTCCCGCGCGGCCAGGGCTGCGGTGAGCAGGGCCTGGTCAGCAGCGCACAGGCTGTGCAGGCGCTCCAGCCACAGCACCTCTTTACCGTCGGGGCCGACCAGGGAGATGCCTTCCAGCGGCGCAGCAATGGGAAAGGCCCGCACCGGCACCACGCCCGTGCAGACGCTGCCGTCGTCCAGGCGCAGGCACAGCTGGCCGTGGGGGTTAATGTGCAGCCGTGCGTCGGTGGGTGTGTCTGTGCGTGTATCTGTGGGTGTAGCACTCGAAGAAGCCATGGTTGTTCCTTATTTAATAGCTGCTTGCGCTTTATTTATCAGTATTTCAAGCTGTTTTATGCTTGAAAACATTTATTTACCAGCGGTAACAGCTCCTGAATTTGCAGCATGGTCCTGCGCTAGCACCAAGCCAGCGGCGTGGGCATCTTCCTCGGCGCGGCGGGCCTGGGCCTGGTACAGGCGCCAGTACGCGCCCTGGGCGGCCATGAGGGCATCGTGCGGGCCAACCTCCACAATCTCGCCCCGGTCCATGACGACCAGCCGGTCGGCCTTGCGCAGTGTGGACAGGCGGTGGGCGATGGCGATGGTGGTGCGCCCTTGCACCAGGTTGTCCAGCGCTTTTTGGATTTCCTTTTCGGTTTCGGTATCCACGGCGGACGTGGCTTCGTCCAGAATCAGCAGGCGCGGGTTAATCAGCAAGGCGCGGGCGATGCTGATGCGCTGGCGCTCACCGCCGGACAGCCCTTGGCCGCGTTCACCCACCACCGAGTCGTAGCCGTGCGGCAGGCGCAGGATGAAGTCGTGCGCGTGCGCGGCGCGGGCGGCGGCGACGATTTCGGCGCGCGAAGCATCGGGCTTGCCGTAGGCGATGTTTTCCGCCACGGTGCCAAAGAACAAGAACGGTTCCTGCAGCACCAGGCCGATGTTGCGGCGATAGTCGGCCACGGCCAGGCGGCGTACGTCGATACCGTCGAGCTGAATACTGCCCTCGGTCACGTCATAAAAGCGGTTGATGAGGTTGACCAGCGTGGACTTGCCCGAGCCGCTGTGCCCCACCAGGCCAATCATCTCGCCAGGGCGAATGTCTAAATTAAGCTGGCGAATGACCTGGCGGCTGCCGTAGCGAAAACCGACGTCGCGCAGCGTAATCGCCCCCTGCACCGGCTGGGGCAGGGACACGGGGTTGGCCGGCTCAGGCACGCTGCTGACCTGGTCGAGCACGTCAAAAATACGCTTGGCCCCTGCGGCGGCCTTTTGCGTGATGTTGACGATGCGGCTCATGGAATCGAGCCGCGTGTAAAAGCGCCCGATATAGGCGATAAAGGCCGCCAGCACACCGACGGTGATCTGGTCGTGCGCCACCAGCCAGATGCCAAAGGCCCAGACGATGAGCAGGCCGATTTCCGTCATCAACCCCACCGTGGGGGAAAACAGCGCCCAGACCTTGTTGACGCGGTCGTTGGCCTCCAGGTTGCGCTGGTTGGCGGCGCGAAAGCGCTCCATCTCCCGCGCTTCCTGGGCAAAGGCCTTGACCACGCGCACGCCGGGGATGGTGTCGGACAGCACGTTGGTCACTTCCGCCCAAATGCGGCTGGTGCGGTCAAAGCCCACGCTCAGGCGGCTGCGCACCTTGTGCACCAGCCAGGCGATAAAGGGCAGCGGCACCAGGGTGACCACGGCCAGCCAGGGGCTGATGCTAAACAGGATGACGGCGGTCATGACGATCATGATCACGTCGGTCACGAAGTCCAGCGCGTACAGCGACAGGAACATGTTGATGCGGTCGGTATCGGCGCTGATGCGGCTCATCAAGTCCCCCGTGCGCTTGCCACCAAAGTATTCCAGCGACTGGCTCAGCATGTGCGCGTAGGTGGTGGTACGCATGTCGGCGCCAATGCGCTCGGACACCTTGGCCATGACCCAGGTGCGCGCCCAGCCCAGCCCCCAGGCCGCCAGGGCCGAGGCCAACAGCCCACCCAAGTACAGCGCCACCAACTCGGGCGCAATCGCCTGGCCGCTTTTTTGGTAGGGGATGAGGATGTCATCCATGATGGGAATCGTCAGGTAGGGCGGCACCAGCGTGGCGGCGGTGGACAGCAGCGTCAGCACAAAACCCAGCAGCAGCAAGCCCTTGTACGGCTTGGCAAAGCGCCCCACGCGCAGCAGCACCCAGGTAGAGGGCTTGGCCCCCGGCTGGCGGGCGCAGGCCGGGCATTCGTCGGTATCGGGGGGCAGCACCTCGCCGCAGGCGCTGCAGCGCGGCGCTTGTTCTTCCGCCGCCGCGCTGTGCCCATCCACCAGCGCCTGGCGCAGGGCTTGAAAGCGCAACAACAGGCTCAGTGCCTGGGCTTGGTGTTGCAGGGTAAAGTGCCACTGCGCCAGGCGCTGCTCGGCATCGTGCAGCGCCAAGGTACCCACACCGGCATGGTCGCTCATGCGCAGCTCCAACTGCGGGGACAGGGGCCAGCGCTGCCAGCCCGTGGCAGGGTCGGCGCTGGCACTGGCACTGGCGTCATCGCCATCGCACGCAAGCAGGTGCTGCTCGGTCAGGACTACGGCCCCCGTGCAAAAGCGCAGGCTGCGGCTGACGTCAACCGTCAACTGCTCCAACACGTTCTCTTGGGGTGCCAGCAGCGCCTGCAGGCGGGCTTGATCGTCTATCTGGGGTGGTTGCATGGTGATGATTTTGACTGGCTGCCGCATCCCCTTGAGCGGGGCGGGCAGCAAGCCCCTCTAACGCAGCACACAGCTCTTTGGCTGACAAAGACTTCTTATGGCCCAGCACTTTGACGATATTCGCCTGCTTCGCACCACCTACCTGCGCGGCCCCAGCATCTGGACGTACCGGCCCGTGCTGGAGGTCTGGCTCGATCTAGGCATCCTGGAAGACTACCCCTCCGACCGCATCCCCGGCTTGACCGAGCGCCTGACCGCCTGGCTGCCGGGCCTGGTCGAGCACCACTGCGGCGTCGGCCACCGGGGCGGTTTTATCGAGCGCCTGCACGACGGCACCTGGTGCGGCCACGTGCTGGAGCACACCATCATCGAGCTGCTCAACCTCGCCGGCATGCCTGCCGAATTTGGCCAAACGCGCAGCACCCAGCAGCGCGGTGTCTACCGCATGGTGTTTCGCTGCCCGGAAGAGCAGGTCGCCCGCGTAGCGCTGCAACAGGGCCACGCGCTGTTGATGGCCGCCATCAACGACCAGCCGTTTGACCTGCCCGCTGCCGTAGCCGCCATCACCGCCGTGATCGAGCAGCGCTACCTAGGCCCCAGCACGGCCAGCATCGTGCAGGCAGCGGCGCAGCGGCGCATCCCCTTTATCCGCTTAAACGACGGCAATTTGGTGCAACTGGGCTACGGCGCAGCGCAGCGGCGCATTTGGAGCACCGAGACGGACAACACCAGCGCCATTGGCCTGGGCATTAGCGAAGACAAGGACTTGGCCAAGCAGCTCTTGAAAACCTGTGGCATTCCTGTGCCCGAATGGGAACTGGTACACAGCAGCGACGAAGCCTGGGAAGAAGCCCAGTACATGGGCCTGCCCGTCACCGTCAAACCCTATAACTCCAACAAGGGCGCAGGCGTGGGCGTGCACCTGACCAGCGAAGCCGCCGTGCGTAGCGCCTACGACGCCGCCCGGGCGCTGACGCGCTACGTGATGGTCGAGCGCCACATTCCCGGCCACGTCCACCGCCTACTGGTGGTGGGCGGCAAGGTGATTGCGGCATCGCGCGGTGAATACCCGCAGGGCAGCGCCGACCCGCGCGCGCCCATGGTGACGGTCGATTGCACCGCCCAGCTCCACCCCGGCATAGCCTACCTGGCCACCCTGGCCGCCAAGGTGGTGGGGCTAGATATTGCCGGGGTGGATTTGGTCTGCCAGCACATCGACCAGCCCCTGGCTGCCCAAGGCGGGGCGATTTTGGAAGTCAACGCCGGCCCCGGCCTGCTGATGCACCTGCGCCCCGACCAGGGCGTAGCCCAGCCCGTGGGCCAGGCGATTGTGGAGCACCTCTTTCCCAGCCCCGATGCCGCCCACCCCGACCAGGAAGGGCTGGCCGCCCGCATCCCCGTCGTCGGCATTGCCGGTACGCGCCACAACGCCTGGATTGCCCGCCTGCTGGGCTGGCTGCTGCAACTGACGGACAAACGCACCGGCGTGGCGTGTAGCAGCGGCAGTTACCTGAACGGGCGCCTGACCCAAGCGGGCGACCACACCCGCTGGCAAGCCGCGCACCGCCTGCTGGTCAACCGCCTGGCGCAAGCTGCCGTCATCCAGACCACGGCCCGCTCCATCCTGGAAGAAGGCCTGGCCTACGACCGCTGCCAGGTAGGCCTGGTGACGGACATGGACGGCTGGCAAGACCTGGCCGACCACAACGTCCACAGCACCGACGATATGCGCCGCGTGCTGCGCACCCAGATTGACGTCGTCCTCACCCACGGCGTGGGCGTACTGAACGCCGATGAAGACGCCGTGGCCGACCTGGCCGAACTGTGCGACGGCCAAGTGCTGCTCTATAGCCAGCACGCACACAACCCCCACGTTGCCGCCCACCGCGAACAGGGGGGCCGCGCCGTGCTGCTGCACAACGGCCACATCGTGCTGGCGCAAGGCAGCAGCGAACGCAGCCTGGGCCAGTGGTCCGAGCTGCAATCACCCTGCCCGGCCCCCGACCAAGCCAGCCTGCTGGCCGCCGTGGCCTGTGCCTGGGCCCTGGGCATCAGCCCGGAGCTGCTGGCCGCTGGCATCCAGACTTTTAAATAGATAGCTGCCAACGCTTACCACACCTGCGTTAGCACCCGATTTGACTTAAAAAATATTTGCGAGCCCAAGACCATGGAAATTACCCGCACCCGCGCCCTGCGCGGCCCCAATTTGTGGAGCCGCAATACCGCCATGGAGTGCATCGTCTGCTGCACGCCCCTGGAATGTGACTTCACCACCATCGCCGGTTTTGAGGAGCGCGTGCGCGCGCGCTTTCCCGCCATCGGGGGGCTGCAGGCGCAAGGGGTAGACAACCTGCTGTCCATGGCCCACGTGCTTGAATCGGCAGGCCCTGGCACTACAGGCCCAGGCGGGCTGCCCGGTGACCTTTAGCCGCACCCACGCCACGGTGGAAGCCAACACCTTCCAGGTGGTGGTCGAATACACCGAGGAAGCCGTAGGCCGCCGCGCCATTGCCTTGGCCGAAAGCCTGGTGCAGGCTGCGCTGGCCGACACGCCCTTTGACGTGCAAGCGGCCATCACCGAGCTGCGCGCGCTGGACGAAGAAGAGCGCATGGGCCCCTCCACCCAATCCATTGTGGATGCGGCGCTGGCGCGCGGCATTCCGTTCAAGCGCCTGACCGCTGGCAGCCTGGTGCAGCTGGGCTGGGGCAGCAAGGCACGTAAATTCCAAGCGGCGGAGGTTGACCAAACCAGCTCGGTCGCCGAAGCCATTGCCCAAGATAAAGACCTGACCAAACGCCTGCTGCACGCCGCTGGTGTGCCTGTACCCATGGGCCGCCCGGTGCATGACTTGGAAGACGCCTGGGCCGTCGCGCAAGAAGTGGGCCTGACCGAAGGCTGGCCCGTGGTGGTCAAACCCCAGGACGGCAACCAGGGCAAGGGCGTGACGGTCAACATCACCACCCGCGCACAACTGGAGGCGGCCTACGCCACTGCCTTGGAATACGGCAGCATCGTCATGGTCGAGCGCTTTTTGCCCGGCCACGACTTTCGCCTACTGGTGGTGGGCAACCAACTGGTGGCCGCTGCCCGGCGCGACCCGCCCCAGGTGCTGGGCGATGGCCAGCACACCGTGGCCGAGCTGGTCGAGCGCGTCAACCAAGACCCGCGCCGGGGCAGTGGCCACGGCACGATGCTGACCAAAATCCGCCTGGACGACATTGCCCTGGCCCGGCTGGAGAGTGCGGGCCTGACGCCCCAGAGCGTGCCCGCCCAAGGCCAGCGCGTGGTGCTGCGCAACAACGCCAATCTGTCCACCGGTGGCAGCGCCACCGACGTGACCGACGACGTGCACCCCGCCATTGCCGCCCGCGCTATCGAGGCAGCCGCCAGCGTGGGCCTGCATATTTGCGGCGTGGACGTGATGGCCGAATCCATGCTCAAGCCCCTGGAAGAGCAAGGCGGCGGCATTGTGGAAGTAAACGCCGCGCCGGGCCTGCGCATGCACCTGGCGCCCTCATTTGGCAAACCGCGCAATGTGGGCCAGCCCATGGTGGATTTACTGTTTGAGCCGGGCGACGATGGCCGCATTCCCGTCGTTGCCGTGACTGGCACCAACGGCAAGACCACCACCACCCGCCTGATTGCCCATATCTTTGCCACCCACGGCCTGCGCGTGGGCATGACCAATACCGATGGCGTGTACGTACAAGACCGCCAGATTGACAGCGGCGACTGCTCCGGCCCCAAAAGCGCCCGCAGCGTCCTGGGCCACCCCGAGGTGGACGCCGCCGTGCTGGAGTGCGCGCGCGGCGGCATTCTGCGCGAAGGTCTGGGCTTTGACCGCTGCCAGGTGGCCGTCGTCACCAACGTGGGCGAAGGCGACCACCTGGGCCTGAACTACATCACCACGGTGGAAGACATCATGGTCCTAAAGCGCGTCATCGTGCAAAACGTCGCGCCCGGCGGCTACGCCGTGCTCAACGCCATGGACGCCCACGTGGTGCCCATGGCGCGGGTATGCACCGGCAAGGTCATCTTTTTTGGCGCTGACCGCTTTCACCCCACCATGGTCACCCACCGCGCCCAAGGCCAGCGGGTGGTGTACGTCGACCGCCAGAAAAACTGCCTGGTGGCCGCTGAAGGCAGCATGAAGGAAGAGCTGCCGCTGGCCAACATTCCCCTGACGCACAACGGCAGCATCAGCTTTCAGGTGGACAACGCCATGGCCGCCGTGGGCGCAGCCTGGGCCGCCAACCTCCCGTGGGAGACGATTCGCCGAGGCCTGGCCAGCTTTCACAACGACAGTGCCAATGCCCCTGGGCGCTTTAACGTCATGGACTACCGGGGCGCCACCATCATTGCCGACTACGGCCACAACCCGGACGCCATCCGCGCCCTGGTGCAGGCGGTGGAGGCCATGCCCGCCAACAAACGCAGCGTGGTCATCAGCGGCGCAGGCGACCGGCGCGACGAGGACATCGTGGAGCAAACCCGCATCCTGGGCGCAGCTTTTGATGACGTCATCCTCTACCAAGACGCCTGCCAGCGTGGCCGCGCCGATGGCGAGGTGCTGGCCCTGCTGCGCCAAGGCCTACAAGGGGCCACCCGCACCCGCTATAGCGTGGACATCCACGGCGAATTCATCGCCATTGACCACGCGCTGGAGCGCCTGCAGCCCGGCGACCTGTGCCTGATACTGGTTGACCAGGTGGAAGAAGCCCTGGCGCACCTGCAGCGGCGCATTCAAGCAGCCGGGTAACACGGCCTCTGAATAAAACTCAAAAAAAAGGCTCCCGAGGGAGCCTTCAATGCAATTTAAGAGGTTTTCAAAAAATCCGTGCGGTTTAACCGCCGCAGGCACCGCCCGAGCAGCAGCCGCCGTTGGCGTGCGGGTCATCGGCCAGCGCCTTCAACCTTGGTAATCACCACACGCCACAGGTCGGGGCCGGCCTGGTCGTACGCCCACTGCACTTGGCCGGGGGCACGCGACTCCAGTTGGAAGCGCAGGGGTACGGGGTCGTGGTCATTCACAATGGTCAGCGTCTGGCCGGTGGTCAGGTCATCGAACTGGCCAAAAATCTGCGCGTGGCGCAGGCGGGGTTCAATCGTGCGAACGTCGATCACAGTGCTCATGGGAAAAACCTTTCAGAAAAGAGCGGTCGGTGAAAAATCAAATCGGGGCCATCAGGACGGGCGGCAATCAGCCGTCCTTGCCATCCAGGCGCGACTGCAGCAGCCAGGGCGTGTAAATCACTAAATAAATCGCAAACGCCACGGCCCACAGCGTGGCCGAAATCTCCAAAGCGCGGGGGTAGAGCGCAGGAAAGTGGGCCGGCAGCGCTGCGCGCAACACGGTGGCAATCAGCACCAGCGCGTAGGCAATGGCCTCACCCCGCGAAGCCTGCAAAGGCCGCCCGGTATGCCCCCGGGCTGTGCGTGTGACCATGCCGATAATCAGGCCGCCAATCACCCCCACGGTAAAGGCGTGGATGGCAAACGTCGTCCCAATCCAGCCCATATGGGCGCAAGCCAGCATGGCAAAGCCAATGGGCATCCAGGCGTAGGCCAGGTGCAGCACCCACAAAATGGGACGCTTGAGCGTGACCCACGGGCTCCAGCGGTACAGGCGCACGGCGTGCATCACCGCAGCTGCAGCGGCAGCCACCACCACCAAAATGCTAGGCGCAGCGCACACCCACAGCAGCAACGCTGCGGCAGTGACGGCCAGGAGCGTGAGCTCAAACCGGCGCGAAGTCTGAATCACCAGCCCCGGCGTGACGTTGCGCGTAAACATGGGCACCACGCGCCCCGTCATCACCGCCACCACCATCAGCACCAGCGCCAGTTGCGCGTACAGCGGGCGCAGCGGGTCCACGGCAACGACTTTAAGCACTGATAGGTGGAAGATGGCGTTGGCCACACTCATCAGCACCAGCAGGGAAATAAGGGGGACGTTGCGCTTGTTGCCCGCTTGCAGCAGCACGCGCAGCAGCACGATGGCCACGGCAGGCAGCAGCAGCATGTCAATCACGGCAAACACGGCATACGGGGCGCACACCGCCGCAATACGCCCGGCCAGCCACAGCAGCGCCAACACGGCCAGCAAAGGCCCCCGGGCCGTGGTCAGCCCCGTCCAGGCTTTGACGGCAGTGAGCAAAAAGCCCGCCACCACCCCGGCGGCAAAGCCAAACAGCATTTCATGCCCGTGCCACAGCAAGGCGGGCATGGGCAGCGGTAGCTGCATATAGCCAAGAAAAACCGCTACCCACAGCGGTACCGACACACAGGCCAGCAAGGCACACAGCAAATAAAACGGACGAAAACCCAGCCGCAACACAGGCCAGCCCGTCAACGGCGGCAGCGGAACACGTGGTGAAATTTCAGGCATACGAGGATAGGTGCGCCCAAAGCGCGGGCAGAAATGAATAAGATGGATTCTACATGAATCTTTTTGTATTGATGAAAAATCAGGCAAATGCCGATGGACAACGGCGGCAAGTTCCACTACACACAACGTGGTTACATTTTGCAATAAGATGCCCGAAAAATAAATCTTTACGCATCCTGCGCATCCTGATTACGCCCCTACGGCAACCCAGGCTTGCCTGTCTGTACTAAAAAACCTTGCTTTTCGACCCCTTGCTTTTCTGAGGCCTTATGAACATCGACAAATTCAAACACCAACACGTAGACATTTTGCAGCGCATTGCCCAGCTGCGTACCCTCACCCACGCGGGTGTCGAGACCAACGCCCAGGCCATTGCCGACGGCATCATTGGCTTTAGCAGCCTGATCAAGCTGCACCTGGCCGTAGAAGACAAGGCCCTATACCCTGCCCTGCAGCGCAGCGGTGACGCCGAGCTGGCCCGCATGGGCCAGCAATACCAGCAGGACATGGGCCCGATTGCCCAGGCCTTTGACGGCTTTGCCCGCCGCTGGAATACCGCTGCCAGCCTGCGCAGCAACCCCGAAGGCTTTCGCCAGGATGCCAACACCGTGCTGCGCCGCGTCTATGAGCGCATGCAGCGCGAAAACCGGGAGTTCTACCCCCGCATTGAGGCTGCAGAAACCGCAGCGACCGCAGCGTAAGCCTTCACAAATCCCCGCCAGGGCAGCACACACTGTCCAGCACGGACACGGTAGTTTCCCGCAGGCACGCGGAGCAAGGTAGAATTTAAGAACAATTCTCATTTATTACCTTGTTTATGCGTCGCACTCTTTGGTGGCTTCTTGCCGCGTTTGCCTGCTGGTTCTCCAGCGCTACCTGGGCACAAACTGCCCCCGACTCCACTGCCGCTGCCCGCCAGCTCTGGCAACTTCTGGACTACGTCGCTGTGGACTACAGCGGCGCAGTTGAAGACGGTGCCATTGCCGACGAAGGTGAATACGCCGAAATGCTGGACTTCACCGCCACCGCGCAGCGCCAAATCCTGGCCCTGCCCGAACACGCCCAGCGCAGCAGCATTGCCAGCACCATCGACCAACTGCGCCAGGCGGTGCAAGACAAGGCCGATGCAGGTCAGGTGGCCGAGCTGGCGCACAGCGCTGCCGACAGCTTGGCCCAGGCCTACCCCTTCCCCATGGCCCCGAGGTTTGAGCCCAAGCTGGCCCTGGGCGCCCAGCTCTACGCCCAGCAATGCGCCAGCTGCCACGGCGCCAATGGCGACGGCAACGGCCCCGCTGCGGCGGGCCTGGAGCCCCCGCCCATTGCCTTTACCGATGCCGAGCGTGCCGATGCCCGCAGCCTGGCGGCCCTCTACCAAGTGATTACCCAGGGCGTGGAAGGCACCTCCATGGCCAGTTACAGCACCTTGTCGGAAGAAGACCGCTGGGCCTTGGCGTTTTTCTCCAGCACCCTGTCCTACGACCAGGCGCTGACCGACCAAGGCCAGCAGCAATGGCAGGGCAACGCCCAGGTGCGTGCCCACTTTGCCGACATGGGGGCCTTGACCACCGCCACCCCGGCCAGCCTGAGCAAAGCGCTCCCCGAGGCTGACGCCCGCGCCGTACTGGCCTATGTGCGCCAGCATCCCGAAGTCATCAACGCAGGCAAGCCCACGGGCACGGCCTTGTCGCGCCTGCGCCTGCAAGAGAGCTTGGCTGCCCTGCGCAGCGGCGACCACGCCAACGCCATGCGCCTGGGGCTGTCGGCCTACCTCGATGGCTTTGAGCCGCTGGAGCCCGCCGTCGCCGCCCGCGACAAGCCGCTGATGGTGGCGATGGAAGCGGCCATGCTGCAATACCGCGCCGCCATCACCCAAAAAGACGTGGCCGCTGCCGAAGCCGCTGCCGGTCACCTGGAGGCACAGCTGCAAAAGGTCGACACCCTGCTGCAAGACGGTGCCAACGACACCAGCGCCACCTTCCTGGGCGCCTTCACCATCTTGCTGCGCGAGGGGTTGGAGGCCATGCTCATCGTCATCGGCACCATCGCCCTGCTGCGCCGCGCCAAGCGCCAGGATGCGCTGGGCTACGTGCACGCAGGCTGGATCAGCGCCCTGGTCGCCGGTGGCCTGACCTGGGTGGTAGCCACCTATATGGTGGAAATCAGCGGTGCCAGCCGCGAGCTGACCGAAGGCCTGGGCTCCGTCCTGGCCGCCGTGGTACTGCTCAGTGTGGGCCTGTGGATGCACAACAAGAGCAGCGCCAACCGCTGGCAGGAATACCTGGACGGCAAGCTGCAACACGCCCTGGGCCAGGGTTCGCTGTGGGGGCTGTTCCTGCTGTCCTTCATCGCCGTGTACCGCGAAGTGTTTGAAACCGTGCTGTTCTACACCGCCCTGGCCGCGGACGGGCACTACAACGCCCTGGCCGCCGGTGGCCTAGCCGCCGTGGCCGTCCTGGCCGTCATCGCCTGGGTGATGCTCAAAACCAGCGCCCGCATGCCCATTGGCAAGTTCTTCAGCGCCACCTCCTTCCTGGTCGGCTTCCTGGCCGTGGTACTGATTGGCAAAGGCGCTTCGGCCCTGCAAGAAGCGGGCTGGATTGGCGCAACCCCGGTCAACGGCCCGCGCATGGAATGGCTGGGCGTCTACCCCACCGCACAGACGCTGACGACGCAAATCCTGATGCTGGCCATCGTGCTGATCGGGTTTGGCTTTAACATGATGAGCGCCCGCCGCGCCATTGCCGCCAAGGCTTGAAGCAAAAACCATAGCTTCTAGCGCTTGAACCAAAAGGGTTTCAGATAGCTTTCTATCTGAAACCCTTTGTTTATCAGCGCTACCAGCTATTTATTTCATAGAAAGTACCGCATTTACCATGTTTACCGGCATCGTCCAAGCCATTGCCACCATTGCACAGGTGCGCGAGCAGCCCGGCCTGCGCACCTTGACGCTGGACTTTCCCCCCGGCTTTTGCCAAGACCTGGCCATTGGCGCCAGCGTAGCCACCGACGGCGTGTGCCTGACGGTGACAGACATCCTCTCCCCCACCCAGGCCAAGTTTGACGTGATGCAGCACAGCCTGGCCATCACCACCTTGGGCAGCTATGCCGTGGGCCAGCGCGTCAACGTCGAGCGCGCCGCCAAGGAAGGCGCGGAAGTGGGCGGGCATATCCTGTCGGGCCACGTCGATGGCATTGCTCACCTGCAGGACATCACGCCCACCGAGACCAATTACAAAATCCGCTTCGCCCTGCCCGCGCCGCTGCGCCCCTACGTGTTTGCCAAGGGCTATATCGCCATCAACGGCGCAAGCCTCACGGTCTCGGACATCGACCGCCAAGCCGGTTGGTTCGAAGTCTGGCTGATCCCCGAAACCCGCCGCGCCACCGTGTTTGAAGACAAGCGCGTGGGCGATGCCGTGAATATCGAAATCGAGCGCAGCACCCAGGTCATGGTCGATACCGTGCGCGCAACCGTGGCCGAGCAACTGGGGCGACTCAAGCCCGTGCTGGAAGAGCTGCTGGCAGCCAAGGGGATGCGCTGGGAGGATGTGGTTTAAGGCTGGGCGTACAGCCCCGCATCAAACGGCAGCCCGCGTTCTTCAGAGAGCCACTGCAACACCGGCAGCGCCCCTTCCAGCACGGGGCGCACGTCCAGGGGGAGCTGCTGCCAGGCCATGTCCTGGCCTTCGCGCATAACGAAATCGCCCGTCCACTGCGTGACCTTGCACCAGTGCAGGCGCACCTGGGCGTGGCTGTAGTCGTGCTCGGTCACTTTCCAGGGCTGGCAGGTGGTGATGGTGATGCCGATTTCCTCCTGCAGCTCACGGCGCAGGGCTTGCTCGACGCTCTCGCCCGCTTCCAGCTTGCCGCCGGGAAATTCCCACCAACCGGCGCGCACCTTGCCCTGGGGGCGGCTGGTGAGCAGCAGCGCACCGTCGCTTTCTCGAATCAACACGCCCACGGCGACCTCGACACGCGGGGTAGAGGGGGTAGCAGGATTAGAAGGATTAAAGGGTTGCGCCATCGCTCAACCCCTTCACGTCAGCAATGCGGCCCGGTGCGCTGCTGGGCGCGGCCTGGCCAGCGCCAGTAAAGCGCCCGGCGTAGTCGCGGGCAAATTGTTGGGCCACGCGCCCGCTGCGCGAACCGCGCTCCAGCGCCCAGACCAGGGCTTCGGCCTCAGCGGCGGCAATTTGCGCCGCATCCAGCCCCAGGCTGGAGAGCCACTGCGCCACCACGCGCAGGTATTCGTCCTGGCTAAAGGGGTAAAAGCTCACCCACAGGCCAAAGCGCTCGGACAGGGAGATTTTTTCCTCCACCACCTCGCCGGGGTGGATTTCCCCGTCGCGCCCCCGGCTGGTTTGCAGGTTCTCGCTCATGTATTCGGGCAGCAGGTGGCGGCGATTGCTGGTGGCGTACACCAGCACATTGGGCGTGGCGGCGCTGACCGAGCCGTCCAAAATCGACTTCATCGCCTTGTAGCCCGGCTCGCCTTCTTCAAAGCTCAGGTCATCGCAATAGATGATGAAGCGCTCAGGCCGCGCGGCGACCACTTCCACAATGTCGGGCAGGTCGGTCAGGTCGGCCTTATCCACTTCAATCAAGCGCAGCCCCTGCGGCGCAAAGGCGTGCAGGCAGGCGCGAATTAGCGACGACTTGCCCGTACCGCGCGCGCCCGTCAGCAGCACATTGTTGGCGGTGTGGCCCAGCACAAACTGTTCGGTATTGCGCACGATTTTGTCTTTTTGCACGTCGATGTTTTGCAGGTCAGACAGCCTGCATCGCCCCCACATGGCGCACCGGCTCCAGGCTACCGCAACCATTGGCGCGTTTGCGGTAGCGCCAAGCAATGGCAGCGCTCCAGTCGGCCGGCGCTTGCAGGGGCTGGGGCAGCACGGCTTCAATGCGCTGCATGAGCTGCTCGGCACGGGTCACCAGGCGCTCCAGGGGGGAAAGGTCTCTTTCAAGTGTCATAACTGTTATCCATAGTCAAGCAACACAGGCGCGAAGTCGCGCCTTCGATAGCACAGCATCAGCTTAGGGCGTGATGATTCAGCCCCACACAACGCATCCCGTCTAGCTCGCCGTGGCTGTCTGAGCGTAGCGCCGCTTTGCGGCGCGCAGCGAGTTCCACGGCGCAAAGCTGCGCAGCACGCCTTCTTTGCCTCCTTTCTTGCGCGGGCAAGAAAGGAGGTCGCCCGCCGGGGCGAGTCCCGGCCAGCTGCAGGCAAATCACACACAAACGGAAATAACCGCTCATAAATAATGAGCTGCTAGCGCTTGCTAGGTAAAGATTCCAAGTACAAAACTATGTGAAATCGTTTATTAACGAGCGTTAGCAGCTATCAAAATCAAGAGCGATAGTCAGCGTTAATGCTCACGTAGTCGTGGCTCAGGTCACAGGTCCACACGGTTTGGCTGGCTGAGCCCCGGCCTAAATCTACGCGCACGGTGATTTCGGGCTGCTGCATGACGCGCTGGCCGTCTTCCTCGCGGTAGGCGGGGTTGCGCCCGCCTTGGGTGACGACGTGTACGTCGTCCAGGTACAGCTCGATGCCGTTTTGGTCCAGGTCGGCAATGCCTGCATAGCCCACGGCGGCCAGGATGCGGCCCAGGTTGGGGTCGCTGGCGTAGAAAGCGGTTTTTACCAGGGGTGAATGGGCAATGGCGTAGGCGGCCAGGCGGCATTCTTCCTCGGTCTTGCCGCCGCCGACCTGCACGGTAATGAACTTGGTTGCGCCTTCGCCATCGCGCACGATGGCCTGGGCCAGCAGGCGGGCAACCTCCAGCAGCGCGGCTTTGAGCGCCTGGGCATCGGCGCTGGCCCAATCGGTCACAGGGGCGTTACCAGCCTGGTGGGTGGCGATGACGATGAAGGAATCGTTGGTAGAGGTGTCGCCATCAATCGTCACGCGGTTAAACGAGCCGTCGGCCAGCTCTTTGGCCAGGTCTTGCAGCAGCGCTGGGGCGATGGCGGCGTCGGTGGCCAAAAAGCCCAGCATGGTCGCCATATTCGGGCGAATCATGCCCGCGCCTTTGCTGATGCCGGTCACAGTCACAGTCTTGCCGCCCACTTGCAACTGGCGGCTATAGGCTTTGGGTTGGGTGTCGGTGGTCATGATGCCTTCGCCCGCTGCCAGCCAGTGATCGGCCTGGGCATTGGCCAAGGCGGCAGGCAGGGCGGCGGTGATGCGCTCCACCGGCAGCGGCTCCATGATGACGCCGGTGGAAAACGGCAGGATTTGTGCCTCAGCCACGCCCAGTGCCCCGGCCAGTGCGGTGCAGGTGGCGCGGGTGCGGGCCAGGCCGTCAGCCCCGGTGCCGGCGTTGGCATTGCCGGTGTTGATGACCAGGGCGCGAATGTCTTGCCCGGCGGCCAGATGTTCGCGGCACACCTGCACGGGCGCGGCGCAATAGCGGTTTTGCGTGAACACGCCCGCCACGCTGGCACCGGCGTCCAGTAAAAACACCGTCAAGTCTTTGCGACCGGCTTTGCGCACTCCGGCTTCGGCCACCCCGATGCGAACACCAGGAACGGGATGCAAGTCATGGGCTTGCGGCAGGGGAAGGTTGACGGGCATGGCGCGTCCTTTAAAACAGTAGAAAAAACGGCGAAAGGTGCATTATCGGCCCGATGGCAGACGCAAAAAAACGGGCCGCAGCCCGTTTTTGGTATGCACCTAAGCCTGTTGGCTTACGACAGCTTGCCGTGGCAGTGCTTGAATTTTTTACCGCTGCCGCACGGGCAGGGGTCGTTGCGGCCGACGCGCACGCCTTCGGGCAGCTCAAGCGATTCGGGCGTGTCGCTCTTGTCGTTGTCGGCGCTGGCGTATTGCATGCCGGGCACGTGCTCGGCGCGCTCTTCAATGCTGTCGGCGGCTTGTTGCAGCGCTTCGGGCTCGCGAATGCGCACCGTCAGCAGCACGCGCGTGACTTCGTTTTTCACGATGTCGATCAACTGGCTAAACAGCTCAAACGCCTCGCGCTTGTATTCCTGCTTGGGCTGCTTTTGCGCAAAGCCGCGCAGGTGGATGCCTTGGCGCAGATAGTCCAGCGCGGCCAGGTGGTCGCGCCAATTGGTGTCAAAGCTTTGCAGCAGCACAGCGCGTTGGAAGTGCATGAACTGCTCTGACCCGGCCAGCTCCAGCTTGCTGCGGTACAGGGCCAGGGCGGCCTCTTGCACCAGCGCCAGGATGTCCTCGTCGCCCATGCTGTCGTCTTGCGCAACTTTTTCCTGCAGGGGCAGGTCCAGGTGCCATTCGGCCAGGGCTTTTTCCAGGGCGGGCAAGTCCCACTGCTCTTCCATGGATTCAGCGGGCACGTATTGGCGCACCACTTCCTGGGCGCAGCCGGTGATCATTTTTTCGATCAAGGCCGTCAGGTCGGACGCATCCAAAATGGCGTTGCGCTGCTCGTAAATGACTTTGCGCTGCTCGTTGGCCACGTCGTCGTATTCCAGCAGTTGCTTGCGCACGTCAAAGTTGCGCCCTTCCACCTTGCGCTGTGCGCTTTCAATGCTGCGCGTCACCATCTTGGCTTCAATCGCCTCGCCCTCAGGCATCTTCAGGCGCTCCATGATGGCGCGTACCCGGTCACCGGCAAAAATGCGCATGAGCTGGTCGTCCAAGCTCAGATAAAAGCGCGACGAACCGGGGTCGCCCTGACGGCCCGAGCGGCCCCGCAACTGGTTGTCGATGCGGCGGCTTTCGTGGCGCTCGGTAGCGATGATGCGCAGCCCCCCCAGCGCTTTAACCTCATCGTGGTCTTGCTGCCATTGGGCGCGCAGCGCGTCAATTTGCTCCTGCTTTTGCGCATCACTCAGTTCTGCATTGGCTTCAATGGCGGCTACTTCGTTGCTGATGTTGCCGCCCAGCACAATGTCGGTGCCTCGGCCTGCCATATTGGTGGCAATCGTAATCATGCCCTTGCGCCCGGCCTGGGCGATGATGTCTGCCTCTTTGGCGTGCTGTTTGGCGTTGAGCACCTGGTGCTCCAGCCCGGCTTGGGTCAGTAGCTGGTCGATGATTTCCGAGTTCTCAATCGACGTCGTGCCCACCAGCACCGGCTGGCCCGTAGCGTGGCAGGCGCGGATGTCGTCAATCGCAGCCTTGTATTTCTCGGGCGTGGTCTTATAGACGCGGTCCAACTGGTCATCGCGTCGGCTGGGCTTGTTGGGCGGAATGACGATAGTCTCCAGCCCGTAGATTTGCTGGAACTCATACGCCTCGGTATCTGCCGTGCCGGTCATGCCCGACAGCTTGGTGTACAGGCGGAAATAGTTCTGGAAGGTGATCGAGGCCATAGTTTGGTTTTCGGCCTGAATATTCACCCCCTCCTTGGCTTCTACGGCCTGGTGCAGGCCATCGCTCCAGCGGCGCCCGCTCATCAAACGGCCCGTGAACTCATCGACGATCACTACTTCGCCGTTTTGCACCACGTAGTGCTGGTCGCGGTGGTAGATGTGGTGCGCCCGCAGTGCCGCGTACAAATGGTGCACCAGCACGATGTGGGCGGGGTCGTAGAGCGACGCGCCCTCGGGCAGCAGCCCGGCCTTGGCAAGAATGGCTTCGGCGTTTTCGTGGCCCTGCTCGGTCAGGAACACCTGGTGGGATTTTTCATCCACGGTGAAGTCGCCCGGCTTGGTCACGCCCTCGCCAGTGCGTGGGTCGGCTTCGCCTTCCTGGCGCGTCAGCTGCGGGGCAATCTGGTTGATGGCCTGGTACAGCGCCGTGTTGTCGTCGGCCTGCCCGCTGATGATGAGCGGCGTGCGCGCCTCGTCAATCAGGATGGAGTCCACCTCGTCCACGATGGCAAAGTTGAGCTCGCGCTGCACGCGGTCACCCGCGTCGTAGACCATGTTGTCGCGCAGGTAATCAAAGCCGTATTCGTTGTTGGTGCCGTAGGTCACGTCGGCCAGATAGGCCAGTTGCTTGTCCTCACGCGGCGCTTGCGGCAAGTTGGTGCCGACCGACAGCCCCAAAAAGTTGAACAGCGGGCGCATGGTTTCTGCATCGCGCGCGGCCAAATAATCGTTCACCGTGACGATGTGTACGCCCTTGCCGGTCAGGGCATTGAGGTAAATCGGCAAGGTCGCCGTCAGCGTCTTGCCTTCACCGGTGCGCATTTCCGAAATCTTGCCCTGGTGCAGGCCGATACCGCCCATCAACTGCACGTCAAAGTGGCGCATCTTCATCACCCGCTTGGACGCTTCGCGCACCACGGCAAAGGCTTCGACCAGCAGGGCATCCAGCGCCTGCCCCTGTGCCAGACGGTCTTTGAACTCAGCCGTCTTGGCCTGCAGCGCGGCATCGGAGAGCTGTTCGTACTCGGGCTCCAGGGCGTTGATGCGGGCGACAGTTTTACGGTATTGCTTAAGCAGCCGGTCATTGCGGCTGCCGAAAATCGAAGTCAGGAATTTGGCCATGCACGTTCAGCCTGCCCAGCGCTGCGTAAACCATCAGCAGCCACCCGAGCAGCCCAATCCTTCAAGTGATAGATAGATGTTGCGTTAAAAGTGGCCTGCAGATAAGGGCGCAGCAAGCCATCTCAAGAGAGTGCTTCCAAAAAACGCGTTAAAACCATGAACGCGTTCCAAAAAGCCAATCGGTGATTCTACCTGCCGCGCGATAATCGCCCGATGCAGCCGCGCCGCCACCATGCCATCACCGTTCAACAAGCCAGCCGGGAAGCGCCCCAGCTGGCGCAGCTTCTGCGCCAAAGCCAGGAAGCACAGCAACGCCTGCGCAGCATCACCCCGCTGATCCCCCCCGGCCTGCGCTTTGCCGTGCAGGCCGGCCCCATTGACGGCACCACCTGGTGCCTGCTGGTGGCCAGCCCCACGGCCAGCGCCAAGCTGCGCCAACTGCTGCCCGCTTTTGCCGCACATTTGCGCAGCAAGGGTTGGCAAGTAGATGAAATCCGCCTGCGGGTGCTGGGTAGCTAGGCGGCGCTTAGTACACATCGCGCCGATACAGCCCCTGCTGCAGCAACATATCCACCACATCGCCGCCCAGCACCTCGCGCAGCGCAGCATCTACGCCCTGGGCCATGCCGTCCAAGCTGCCGCAGACGTAGATGGCGCTGTGCTGCTCCAACACCCACTGGCGCAGGCGCGGGGCGTGCTGGTGCAGCAGGTCTTGTACATAGATGTGGGCTGTGCCGTGCTCTGTATCGCGGGAAAAAGCCCAGTCCATATGGGCCAGTTGCCCGGCGGCCAGGTAGCCGTCCAGCTCAGTGCCGTAATGGCGGTCATGCGCGGCTTGGCGTTCACCGGCCAGTAACCAATTGGCGTGCTGCCCTGCTTGCACGCGGGCGCGGATATGCCCGCGCAGACCGGCCAGCCCGGTGCCGTTGCCAATCAAAATCAGCGGGCGCTGGGCGTTGTCCCCCAACTGGAAGCCGGGGTGGGCACGCAGTTGCAGCGTGATGTCGCTCCCCAGGGCCAAGCCCTGTCCCAGCCAGTGTGAGGCCAGCCCCGGCTGCCCGTCGGCCCGCTGGGTTTGGCGCACCAGCAGGTGGATGCGCCCATCTTGCGCGGTCGATGCTATGGAATAGCTGCGCGGGCTGTCTGGCTCTTGCGGCGGGCAAATATCGACCAAATCGCCCGACTGCCAGGTGGGCGCAGGCACTTGCGCGGTGTGCGGGGCCAGTTCCAGGTGGAACACCGCACCGCCCAGGCTGCCGGGGTTCAGGTGCTGGCGGGCGGCCAGCGTCCAGCGGCTGGGGGCGGGGGTAGCAATGGTGGCGGCGTCACTGCCTACGCCCAGGTGTTCTGTCAGCAGGGCTTGCCACGCAGCCAGGGCGCCGGGGGCCAGGTTATCGGCCTCAATACGCGCGGCCCAGGGCTGGGCACCTTGGTGCTGTAGCCAGTCGTCCACCACGCGGCCAAAGCCGCAGAACTGGGCGTATTGGCTATCGCCCAGCGCCAGCAGGCCGTAGCGCAACTGCGGCAGGGGCAGCGGCGTGGGCAGGATGCGGCTGTTGAACAGCGCCGCGTTGTCGGGCGCGTCGCCCTCGCCATAGGTGCTGAGGATGAACAGCGCCCGCTCTGCCGTCTGCAGGTGCGCGGGGGTGAGTTGGTTGAGCGCCAGCAACTGCACGCCCCAGCCGCTGGCGTGCAGGGCGGCGGCGGCTTGTTCGGCCAGTTGCTGGGCCTGCCCGGTCTGGCTGGCATAGGCCAGCAGCACGGGCGGGCCGCCTTGGGCCAGGGCGGCGGCTTGGGCCTGGGCGTGGCGCTGCAGCTTGCGTTGGCGCAGATACACGGCCAGGCACAGCAGGGCGTACAGGCACAGCAAGGCAGCGGCCAGGGCAAGGCGCTGGGGGTCAGTCGTCATGGAGAAGATGCTCCACTTACACAAGGATGTTGCTGCCAGGCGCTGCTGGCCCATGGCCCTTGGGGGCTGATGAGCAAGGCGGCAATGGCATGGGTGTGGGCAAAGTCGCGCCCGGCTTCGGGGCCGAGTACGGTCAAGACGGTGGCCAGCGCATCGGCGTGCATGCAACTGCGGTGCAGCACGGTCACGCTTTGCAGTGCGTGGGCCATGGGCTGGCCGCTGCGGCCATCCAGGGTGTGGCTATAGCTGCGGCCCTGCCACTGGTGTTGGTGGTACAGACTGCCGGAGGTGGCCACCGCGTGGTCTTGAAGCTGCAGCACGGTGCTGCTGTCCGCCGTTTGGCCTTCTGTGGGGGCCAGGGCCACGCGCCAAGGTTGGCCGTCCGGGCGCTGGCCGCTGGCGCGGATTTCGCCGCCAATCTCGACCAAGCAATGGGTAAAGCCCAGCGCCTGCAGGCGTTGCCACACGGCATCGACCGCAAAGCCTTTGGCAATACCGCTGAAATCCAAGTGCAAGCCACCTGGTTGCTGCCATGGGCCATCTGGAGAACGCTCTAGCCGCTGCCAACCGCTGCAGGCCAGCGCCTGGGCAATGGCTGCGGCGCTGGCGGGCCGCCAGTCTTGCGGTGCCGGGGCGGTAGGGCCAAAGCCCCAGGCGGCGACCAACGCGCCCAGGCTGGGGTCAAACGCGCCGGCACTGCATTCGGCCCAGGCGATACCAGCACTCAGAACCGTCTCCATATCGGCAGGCAAGTGGTGCCAACTGCCCGCTGGTGCGCGGTTAAAGCGAGAGAGGGCGGAATCCGGCTCCCAGTGGCTCATGTCGGCAATCACCTGCGCCAGCACGGCTTCAATGGTTTGGCGGATGGCCGGCAGGGGCTGGTAGTCGGGGTTGTCCAGGGCCACGCGCCAATGGGTGCCCATGGTGGTGCCGGCCAAGCGCTGCAGGCGGGTCGGGTCGGCTGCGCGCAGGCGCATATTGCCCGGAACGTGCCAGGCACCGGCAGCAAAGCTTGCTCCTTTTAAAGAAGCTGCTTGCGCTGGTATAACCTTGTTTTCAGGGTTGAATAGATTGGAGTTGTAGAAAACACGCACGCTAGTAGCTACATAAAAAATAGCAAACCGCCTAATCATCTAGGACAATCGCATCTCAATATTTTTAAAAATCAAAGAGGCTTTCACCATTCCTGCGCTCTCCCTTCGTCATTCCCGCGAAGGCGGGAATCCAGTGCATCCAATGGACGCTGTCGCTGGACACCCGCCTGCGCGGGTGTGACGGAGCATTGTTGTTTGCTATGAATTTAGATGCGATTGCCCTGCCTAACCGCCGAATGGCCTGATGGCGGTGGTCACACAGACCCCGGATGCGCTGTGCTTATCCGGGGCTGACTAGGCTGGGTGCTTACGGCATCACTTCCAGCGTACCGGCGTAGCTCAGGCGGCGCTGCTGGGCTTGGGGCAGGCTGGTTTTGTTGTCGGTCAGGGCCGCTTCAATCCAATAGGTGCCCGCCGTGGGCCAGGTCACGCTGAACTCGCCCTTGGCGTCGGTGGTCACGGTGATTTCATTGACGCTATCGCGGTAGCGCGAGCCACCGGGGGTGATGGTCACTTCCAGATTGGCAGCAGGTTTGCCATCGGCCAAAAACTGCAGACGCACGGCTTCACCGGCAACCAGATCGTTGGGGTGTTGGCCCTTGGTGGGCAGCAGCTCCAGCCCCTGCTTGGTGGCTTTGATGGCGCTGGGCTTGCCCAGGGTGACAAAGGTTTCAATGCGGCCTGCGGACTGGGTCACTTTCAGGTCTTGGGCATCGGCAGGCACTTCAGTGGCGAACTTTTCCGGGCTGCCGCGCCAGCGCTTGGGCTTGCCGTCTGCGCCCTTAAAGTTGGCAAACAGGCCGCTGTTAAACGTGGCAATGCGGTAGGTGCCCGGTTGCTCCAGTTGCAGGTCAAACACATTGCGCAGCTTGCCTTGGTGCAGGTTTTGCGGCTCCAGTTGGCTGCCATCAGGGGCCGTGACTTGCAGGCCCTGCAGGTTCAGCGGCACGTGGTTAAAGAAAAACAGGTCGTTGGAGACGGCAGCATCCACCGTAATCCAGTCGGCTTTGGACAGCACCGTGGTGGACGGCAACATCCACGCGTTATGCGCCTGGGCAGGCAAGGTGGCGGCGCACGCCAGGGCCAGGGCAGCAGTCAGGTGGGAGAGTTTGATTCGCATGGTGGGCTCCAGAAAAAAGAGGGGAAAAGGGCAGATAGCAAGCGCTCAGGGCTTGAGCTGCAGGCGAATAGCGCCCAGCTCGGCCTTGCCTTGGGCTTGCAGGTCGGTCACTTGGCTGGCTGGCCAGCTAAAGGGGATGGTGATCAGCTCGCGCCCGCCCACTTCGCGGGCCGCTTCCACCACCAGCTTGTATTGCCCGGCAGGCAAGGCTGCAAAAGGCGCTTTGCCTTCGGTAAATTCCAACTGGTGCTCGCCCGCCGGGCGGGTGGGGCTGGTCACGCCGTCAATGGGAAAGTCCAAATCGCGCCCGGTGCGGCGCCACCATTGGCGCATGTCTTTGAGCCACTTGGTGCCTTCGGCGTTTTTCAGCTTCAGGTCGTACCACACGGCCAGGGTGCTGGCCACGCTGTTGTCGGCGCGTTCAATCCACACGGCCACATAGGGGCGGTGGTATTCGGCCACTTGCAGGCGGGGCACTTCCACGCCCACCGTCAAACCTGCGGCAGCCGCAGGCAGGCCCAGGGCAGCAGTGACGGCGGCAGCGCCGTAGCGCAGGTGCAGGGTTTTCATAGGCACACTCGTTTTCGTCATGGGGTTAGTGAATGAATAACAGCGCCAACAACACCGGCAGCACCAGCCCCAGCCCCAACATGGGCCAGGCCATGGGCCGGTTTTTGGCGTGCAAATACAAAATGCCTACGCCCGTGGCGCTAAACAGCAGGCAGGCGGCAGCAAAAATGTCAATAAACCAGCGCCAGGCCGCACCGGTATTGCGGCCCTTGTGCAGGTCGTTGAAATAGGAAATCCAGCCCCGGTCGGTGCGCTCGTACTCGGCAGCGCCATCGGGCAGGCTGATGCGCAGCCAGGCATCGCCCCCTGGGCGCGGCAGGGACAGGTAAATCTCATCGTCAGAGAACTCCGCCTCGCGCCCTGCGGTGGCAATGTGCCAGGTGTTGTCCACCCATTCTTGTAGCGCAGGGGGCAGCGGCGCATTGGGGACGCTGGGCAGTTGTTCCAACAACGCTGCAGGCACCTGCGCCTGCAACTGGGTTACCTGCGGACGCCCTTCAATATCCGCAGCGTGATTGAGGGTGAAGCCCGTCACCGAAAACAACACCATCGCCACCAAGCTGATGGCGGCGCTGACCCAATGCCATTGGTGCAAGGTTTTCAGCCAACGGGCGCGGTCAGGACGGGGGAAGGAACTCATGCAGCAGGCAAGCCAAAAAGCGTAAAGCCGCTGATTCTAGCGAATCTAAATGAAAATGAATCTTATCTTCATAGTTTTGCTTCGTCTTTACATACCGGGCGCTGCTCTGCCGCCGTTATTCCACCGTTATCCTGCCGCCCATGCTTTGGACTGAATTTACCGCCCTGCTGCTTTTGGCCACCGCCATGAGCTTTACCCCCGGCCCCAACACCGCCCTGGCCACGGCCATGGCTGCCAATGCGGGACTCAAAAGCAGCCTGCGCTTTGTTTGCGCCGTGCCAGTGGGCTGGTGCTTACTGCTACTGCTGTGCGCAGGCGGCATGGGGGCGCTGGTGGCGCAGCAGCCGGCACTGCGCTGGGGCATTACGGTGCTGGGTTGCGGTTATTTGCTGTGGCTGGCCTGGCAGCTGGCGGGCACACGCACCTTGGCCAGCGCCCGGGCAGAGCAGTTGCACGTCGGCTTTGTCCAGGGCGTGCTTTTGCAATTCGTCAACATCAAGGCGTGGTTTTTGGCGCTGTCCATCATCGCCGGGTGGGTGGTGGGCCTGCCGCAGCCGGGCCAGCGGCTGGCCATCGTCGTGCCGGTGATGGTGTTTTTTGCCTTTAGCAGCAACCTCACCTACGCCTGCGCCGGGGCCGCCCTGCGCCAATGGTTGGGGCAAGGCCAGCGCTTGCTATGGTTCAATCGCTGTATGGCGGCTGTGCTGGCGGCCACGGCGCTGTGGATGCTACGGCTGTAGCCCCCTCCGCCTAGGGTTAGCCTTAGGTGGAACCACGCTAGGCAGGCGTGCAGCGCTGCCCGACAATGGCCTTCTTCGTTGCAGGCCAGCCTGGCTACCAGCGGCTGCCACCTGTTTTGCAAGTTGTGCACGGGCGATCCCCGGCGCTTTTTTCTCAAAGAGACTTACCCCCATGACCACGCATTGGACCCTGGCCGCACGCGCCGCCAAGATGAATTCCTCGGCCATCCGAGAGATTTTGAAACTCACCGACCGCCCCGGCATCATCAGCATGGCAGGCGGCCTGCCCTCCCCGCAAACCTTCCCCATTAGCGCGTTTGAGGCCGCCTGCCACACCGTGCTGCAGCGCGACGGCGCTGCTGCCCTGCAATACTCCACCACCGAAGGCTTTAACCCGCTGCGCCAAGCCGTGGCCGACTTTTTGCCCTGGGACGTCGACCCCGAGCAGGTACTGATCGTCAGCGGCTCGCAACAGGCGCTGGACTTGATTGGCAAGATCTTCCTCGACAAAGACAGCCGCTTGTTGGTAGAGCGCCCCACCTACCTGGGCGCCCTGCAAGCCTTTACCCCCATGGAACCCATTGCCGTGGGTGTGGAAAGCGATAGCGAAGGCATGCTGGTCGATGACTTTGCCGCCAAAGTGGGCAGCGGCGCGGATAAAGCCCGCTTTGCCTACGTGCTGCCCAACTTCCAAAACCCCACGGGCCGCACCATGAGCGAAGAGCGCCGCCAGGCCCTGGTAGACAAGGCCCGCGAGCTGGACATTCCCCTCATTGAAGACAACCCCTACGGCGACCTGCGCTTTGAGGGCGAATCGCCCCTCCCCCTGGCCGCGCGCAACCCTGAGGGCGTGCTCTACATGGGGTCGTTCTCCAAAGTGCTGGCCCCTGGCCTGCGCTTGGGCTTTTTAGTCGCGCCCAAGTCGGTGTACGGCAAGCTGGTGCAGGCCAAGCAAGCGGCAGACCTGCACACCCCCAGCTTTAACCAGCGCGTGGTAGCTGAGGTGATGCAGGACGGCTTCCTGCAAGCGCACATCCCTACCATCCGCACCCTGTACAAAGACCAGCGCGACGCCATGCTGGCCGCGCTGGACAAGGAAATGGCGGGCCTTAACGTTACCTGGACGCGCCCCGTGGGCGGCATGTTCCTGTGGGTGCAACTGCCGGAAGGCATGGACGCGCAAAAGCTGCTACCCCTGGCAGTAGAGCGCGGCATGGCCTTTGTGCCCGGTGCGCCGTTTTTCCCCGGCCAGCCCCAACACAATTGCCTACGCCTGTCCTACGTCACCGTATCGCCGGCGCAAATTGCCCAGGGCATTGCCGCCTTGGCAAACGCCATCCGCGCCTATGCGCCGTAAAACCTCGGCTGTTGCTTAACTGCAACGCAAAAACATGAAATTTGGCCCTTCAGGGGCCATTTTCTTTACTGCCAGCGGCCAAGTCTGGTGCAATAGCCCCCAGCTTCCCGAAAAGGAGGTTGGCGCGGTTCACTAGGCCGCCTTTTGGCGGTACAAACCGAGCCCTCTACTAAACCTTGGAGTAATTGCAATGAAAAAATCTCTGATTGCCCTGGCTGCTCTGGCTGCTTCCGGCATGGCTATGGCCCAATCTTCTGTGACCCTGTACGGCGTGCTGGATACCGGCGTGTCTTATTTCAAGGGTGATGATTCCGTTTACGGCCTGACAAAAACCGGCGGTAACGTGAACAGCCGTCTGGGCTTCCGCGGTGTGGAAGACCTGGGCAACGGCCTGAAAGCCACCTTCAACCTGGAAGCTGGTTTTAACGTTGACGATGGTACTGGTTACCTGGGCAGCGGCACCCCTCCCGAGACCGGTCTGCAGTTCCGTCGTACCTCGACCGTGGGTCTGCAAGGCGCTTTTGGTGAAGTGCGCTTCGGTCGCATGCTGACATCTTCTTACCTGGCTGTGAGCCGCTACGATGCTTTCGGTGATACCGGCGCTGGTGGTTCGCTGGCTTGGAATAGTACTCAGACAGGTTATGCACCTCGTGCTGAAAACGCCATTTCTTACACCTCGAACAACTACAACGGTTTCAAATTTGGTTTTGAATACGGTTTTGGTGAACAACAAAAAGCCAGCGACAAGCGTTATATCGGCATCGGTGCTACCTATGACAACGGTCCTCTGAGCCTGGGTCTTGGTTTTGATCGCTTGAATGGCGACACTGCTAACAATACACAACGGGATGAAAACCTGACTACTTGGCAATTGGGTGGTGCTTACAACTTTGGCGTAGCCAAGTTGATGGGCTTCTACAAGCAAAGCAAATTTAAAGAAACTGGTCTGAATGCCGGCAACGATAGCGTCAAATTGAAGACCCTCGGCTTGGGCGTAACCGCTCCCGTGGGCACTGCTGGTGAAGTGCGTGCTTCGTACAACCACTACCGTGCTTCGGAAGATGTTACGGGTGTGAATTTCCCCACTTTGAAGGCTAACCAACTGTCCTTGGGCTATGTGCACAACCTGTCCAAGCGCACCGCTCTGTACGGTACCTACGCCTACCTGAAAAACAGCAACAAGACTATTGGTGGTCAGAAAGTGAACTTGGGCCTGGGTCTGAACGGCGCCATGCCTGGTGCAGGTCTGTCGAACAGCGGTGCACAACACGGCCTGCAAGCCGGTATCCGCCACGCTTTCTAATCTAACGCTGGGCTAGCCCCAGCTTTAGAACAGTAAAGTGCAAAACCAGCCCCTCGGGGCTGGTTTTTTTATGCCTGCGGCTTTCTTACACGGGCTAAAGGTGGGCCGGTTTGCCCACCCGCCGTCTATACGTCCCCGTTCTTCATAGCCAGCGCCTGCTCATACAGGGCATTGCGGCTGGCACCGGTAATATCCGCACACAGCTTGACCGCAGCCTTGGTGGGCAGTTGCGCCAGCAGCAGGCGCAGGATGCGGGTGGTCTCTGCGTCATCGCTGCCCGCAGGGGCGCAGGGGTGCAGCACGATGACGAATTCACCCTTGCTGCGCAGGGGCTCTTGCGCCAGCCATGCTGCGACCTGGTGTGCGGGCAAGGTGGTGATTTGTTCAAACTGCTTGGTGATTTCACGCGCCAGGGTGATGGGGCGCTCGCCCAAGGGGGCCAGCGCCTGGGCCAGGTCATGGATGCGGTGTGGTGCCTCCAGCAGCACGGTGCAGCGTGGCTCATGCACCAGGGCGGCAACGCGGGCCTGGCGCTCTGCGGCCTTGGTGGGTAAAAAACCAGCAAAAACAAAACCATGGTCACCCGCCCCAGGGGGCACGCAGCCCGCCACGCTTAGCGCGCTGGTGATGCTGCTGGCGCCGGGCAAGGGAATACTGCGCAAACCGGCCTGCTGCAGCGCAGCGCACAGACGGGCACCGGGGTCGCTGACACCGGGGGTGCCTGCGTCGCTGACATAGGCAATGCGCTGGCCCTGTTGCAGGCGGGCGATAACGTGCTGCGCAGCCTCCGCTTTGTTGTGCTGGTGCACGGCCAGCAGCTGGTGGTGTGGGCGCTCCAGCCCATAGCTGCGCAGCATGGCCTGGGTGTGGCGGGTGTCCTCGCAGGCAATGGCATCGACCAACTGCAGCACGTGCAGCGCCCGCAAGCTAATGTCAGCCAGGTTGCCGATGGGGGTGGCCAGCACGTACAGTGCGCCCTGGGGGTAGGTTTGTGGGGCAGCCACGCTGCTGGCCGCTTGCAACGCAAGGCTAAAAGAGGTGCTCAATGCCATTCCTTGAAAAAACACGTCAACCGGCCAACGCTACCCGCACGCAACAGGGCAGCGCGGCAGAAACCTTGGCCGGGCAATATCTGCAGGCGCAGGGCCTGCGGTTATTGCAGCGCAATTATCGAACGCCCGGGCGCGGCGGCGGCGAGATTGACCTGATTTGCCAAGCCCCAGACGGCACCGTCGTGTTTGTCGAGGTGCGCAGCCGCGCCAGCAGCGCCTTTGGCGGGGCAGCGGCCAGCATTGGTGCGGCCAAACGTCGGCGCATTGTGTTTGCCGCCCGGCACTGGCTGCTGCGCCACGGCAGCCACTATCCGTGCCGGTTTGATGTCATTACGGTGCAGGCCGGGCAGGTGGCGTGGCTGCCTGCGGCCTTTGATGCAGACGGCGGGTGGTAATTTTTCGGACTGTTTGCCCCTTGTTACCCACGCCTAGCCGCCCTGGGGCTGTCGGGCTGGGTATTATCGGCAGCCTATGCTTGAGCAAAGAATCCAACAGCACTTCATTGACAGTGCAGACCTGAAGTACCAGGCCGCCCAGGGCCTGGAAGGGCCGCTGACAGCCGCCGTCTACGCTCTGCTGGCCGGTATTACCGGCGGCGGCAAGGTGCTGGCCTGCGGCAGCGGCCCTTGCAACGCGCTGGCGCAGATGTTTGCCGCCCTGTGCGTCACCGGCTTTGAAAGAGACCGGCCCGAGCTGGCCGCCCTGGCGCTGAGCACCGACGCCGGTTACCTGGGCAGCAGTAGCCTGCCTTCGGTACACCACTTTGCCCGCCAGGTGCGGGCCCTGGGCCAAGCTGGTGATGTGCTGCTGGTGCTGACCGTTACCGGCCAGGAAGAAAGCCTGCTGGCCGCCCTGGAAGCCGCCTACGAGCGCGATATGACGGTAGTGGCGCTGACCGGCCACAACGGCGGCGCAGTAGCGGCCCACCTGCGCGAGGTGGACGTACTGGTGTGCGTGCCCCACGAACGTGCCGCCCGCGTGCGCGAGGCGCACACCCTGCTGCTGCACTGCCTGTGCGACGGCATAGATACCCAACTACTTGGTGAACAGGAGATGTTATGAATTTGCCCCCCCTTGCGCGTCGCCAGGCGCTGACCGCCCTGGGCCTGCTGACCGTTGCTGCCAGCTTGCCTGGGTGCGTGCCCTTGCTGGTGGGTACCGGGGCCACTGGCGCGGTGATGGTGGCTGTCGACCGACGCACGAGCGGCATGCAGGTGGAAGACGAGCGCATCGAACAAAAATTCAGCGCCCAGGTGCGTGCTGAGCTGGCCGAGGCGGGCCGCATCATCCCCACCAGCTTTAACCGCGTGCTGCTCCTGACCGGAGAAGTGCGCAACGCCCAGGACAAGGCCAAGGCCGAAGCCCTGGCGCAAAACGTAGAAAACGTACGCGTCGTGGTCAATGAGCTGGAAGTGGTCGCCATGGTCTCTGCCCTGGGGCAGCGCACCAAGGACACGTTTATTACCAGCAAGGTCAAGGCCAGTTTCCTGGATGCCAAAGACCTGCAGGCCAATACCTTGAAGGTCGTGACCGAGCAGCACGTGGTCTACCTGATGGGGCTGGTGACGGAGCGCGAATCCAAACGCGCCGCCGAAATTGCCCGAGGCGTCAACGACGTACGCAAAGTGGTGCGGGTGTTTGAAGTCATCAGCGAGGAAGAACTGGCCCGCTACCAAACGGCCCCAACCACTCCACAGGAAGCACCCAATAACACCGCACCGTAATTATTTTTGCGACTTCTTGCCAAAGCCAAAATTTTGTCGCTATAATTCGAGGCTTCGCGGCTGTAGCTCGAGCTGGATAGAGTACTTGGCTACGAACCAAGGGGTCGTGGGTTCGATTCCTGCCAGCCGCACCATAAAAGAAAACGGGTTAGCTTCATTAGAAGCTAGCCCGTTTTGCTTTGCGCGAAAAATAACCCCCTTAATGCACAAGCGCCGCGCCTTGCGCCTGCGGCAAGGTGACGGTGAAGACGGCACCGCTGCCGGTGGTGCGGTTGGCAACGCTGATGCTGCCGCCGTGCTGCGTCAGTACGGTATGCACGTAGGCCAGCCCCAGGCCGATTCCGGGGGTGGGGCCACCCTCATGGCGCTGCTGGCGGGCAAAGGGGGTGAACAGACGCGGCAGGGCTTCGGCGTCGATGCCGGGGCCGTGGTCGCCCACCTGGATCTGCCAGCCTGCGGGCACCAGTTGCAAGGTGATGTCGATGGCCGAACCCGCCGGGCTGTATTTGATGGCGTTGGTCAGCAGGTTCACCAAGGCGCGGCGCAGTTGGCTGGCATCGCCCAGCACCAGGGCTTCGTGCTCCTGCGCCAGCCACAGTAGCTGCATATGGCGCTGGGTCGCTGCGGCCCACACGTCGTCCAGCGCCTGGTCAATGAGCAGGCCCAGCTCAACCACTTCGCGTCGGGTGGAGGGCTGCTCCAGGCTACGGGCCAGGTGGACAAAGTCGTCCGCCAGGCGCAGGGCGCTGTGCGCGTTGCGCTCGATACGCTCCAACAAGGGGGGGCCGTCCTGGGGGGCCAGGCCGTGGCGCTCCAGCTCCAGTTGGGTGAGGATGGCGCTGACCGGGGCGCGGATGTCGTGCGAGATAAAGCGCATGGCCTGCTCCCGCTGGGCTTGCAGGCGGTGCATTTGCGTCAAGGCCTGCTCCACGACAGTGATGTGTTGCTGGAAAAAAATCTTCCCCACGCGCTGCGGGGGCCAGGATCACGCCCTGGGCTTGCAGGGTGCGGGTTTCTTGTTCCAGGAACTGCAGCGCCGCCGTTTGCCGCCGCCAGCTCCATAGCGGATACGCTGCCGCCAGCCCCAGCCAGGCCGCGCTGGGCTGGAGCAACCAGCCGCCCCAACTGGCCAGCCACGCACTGGCCAGCACCGCCAGCGCCAGCACAAGGCAGGCCAGCAGGGCATAGGTTGGCCCCAGCAGCAGCACGGCCAGCAGGCCCGCCAGCACCCAGGCCACATTCAGCGCCACGTTCACACTGCTGGGTGCAGGCTGCAGGCTGCTACCGGTTAAACGGCTGTGCAGGATGTGCGCCAGCAGCTCGACGTTGCTCATATGCGCTTGATCGGGCGCACCGGGGGTGGCGGCCGTGGGGGCAACGCCGGTGGCGTTGCTGCCAATCAACACCCATTTGTGGCGAAAGGCACTGGCGGGAATGCGCCCTTGCAGCACATCGACATAGGCATATTGGGTAAAGCGCGGCGTGGCGCGGGCAAAGCCAATGGCGGGGCTGGCCTGGAGCGCGGCGGCGTTCAGGGGCGCATCAGAAGCAGGTGCTGCGCAGGCCGCAGGCTGCCCCAGGCACAGCATGGCTTGGGTGAAGTGCGGCCAAGGGGCAGCGGCGCTGCCGCGCCAGGGGTGCCAGCGGCGCACGCTGCCGTCGGCATCCAGCAGCACCTCGGTATGGCCCAGGTGGGCGCTACGGGCCAGCAGCGGCAGGGGTTGCAGCGCCGACTGGCTATTTTCCGGCCCGGCGGCGGGCACCACCGGCAGCACGACACGGCCCAGGGCTGCCAGGGTTTGGGCCAGCAGGGCATCGTCCTCGGGGTAGTCCCAATCTTCTTCGGTAAACAGCACGTCCAGGCCAATGGCCAGGGGCTGGCCCTGGGCAATCTGGCGCAGCACCTGGGCATGCAGAGCGCGCCGCCACGGCCAGCGGCCAATGGTGGCCATGCTGCGTTCGTCGATCAGCACCAGCACCACGTCAGCGCTGGCAGCTTGGCTGCGCAGGCGGGTCAAGCGGTCTTGCACCCAGGCGTTACTGGCATGCAGGGGCCCCGGCAAGCTCAACAGCGCCACCACCGTCAGGAGTACCAGGCTCAAAAGCAGCCACGGTAGCCACAGGGAACGGGTGGTGGAATGCAAGCGCGCAGCAATGGCTGTCAGAGCCCGCGCTCCTGCATGCCCTGGTCGATACAGCGCTGGTAGGCGCGCACGGTGTCGGTGTAGCCCAGCTCCAGCGCATCGGCAATAAAGGCGTGGCCGATGGAGACTTCCTGCAAGCCCGGCACGGCAGCGACAAAGGCGGCCAGGTTGTCGCGGTTCAGGTCATGGCCGGCGTTGATGCCCAGGCCCGCATCCAGCGCCGCTTGTGCGGCCAGGGCGTAGCGCTGCAGTTGCGCCGCTTGCGCAGGGGTGCCCCAGGCGGCGGCATAGGGTTCGGTGTACAGCTCTACGCGGTCGGCACCCACAGCGTGGGCGGGGGCCATTTGCTCAGGGATGGGGTCCATGAACAGGCTCACGCGCACGCCCAGGCTGCGGCATTCGGCAATCAGGGGGGCCAGGCGCTGGGCATCTTGTGGGAAGTTCCAACCGTGGTCGCTGGTGAATTGGTCTTCACTATCGGGCACGAAGGTGGCCTGGTGCGGGCGGGTCTGGCGGATGAAGTCCATCAGGTTCTGCGTGGGGTTGCCTTCGATGTTGAACTCCGCTTCGGGCCAGTGCTGCATCAGGTCGGCCAGGGCGAAGACGTCTTCACTGCGGATATGGCGGCCATCGGGCCGGGGGTGGATGGTGATGCCCTGGGCACCGGCTTCCAGGCACAGTTGCGCGGCGCGGGTGACGCTGGGGATGCCCAGGTGGCGGGTGTTACGCACCAGGGCGACTTTGTTGACGTTGACCGATAAAGCAGTACGGGCGTGGGCCATCAGGGGGGCGGCGGGACGGTTCATAGCGTGTGTAAATCCATCATCAACTGGCGGGTACGCAGCATGCCGCAGTGAAATTGCAGCAACTGGCGCAACTGGGGTTTCAAGGGGGCGGCCAGGCTGGCACTGGCGTGCAGCACCTGGGCAAAGGCGGCGTCGCCCTGGCTTAACGCCTGCTCCAAGGCCTGCCATTGTGCGCCTGTCAGGCTGCGCTCCCCCGCCTCGGCCGGGCGCAGGCCCACTTCCGGGGCCAGGGTGTAGGGGGCGGCGGCTTGCAGGGGCTGCAGGGTCACGGTTTGCTCGTGCAGGGCGGGCAGCAGCCCCAGCTCACGCAGCAGCACCAACTCAAAGGCGCGTAGGGCCGGCTCCTGCACCACGTCATGCTGGGTGGCCAGCAGCTTGATGAGGGCGGCGTACACGTCAAACACATAGGCATAGGGGTCATCGCGCGCCAGCAGGCGCAGCAGCAATTCGTTGACGTACAGGCCGCTCAATAACCGGCTGCCCATGGGCATGATGTGCCCGCCCGCCCATTCCGCGCCGCGCAGGGTGTGGATGTCGCCCTGGCCGTCGGCGCTCAGGGTATAGGTCAGGCGCAGCGGCTGCAGGCCCAGCAACACGGGGCGAAAGTTGGAGGTGTGTTTCTTCGCCCCCTTGGCCACCAGCGCCACGCGGCCCCGGTGGCGGGTGAAGACTTCCAGAATCAGGCTCGATTCGCTCCAGTCGTAGCGGTGCAGGATGAAGGCGGGCTCGTCACTGACCCGCTGGGCGCTGGCCATGGGCGCGCGCTCTTATTCGTAGCCGAAGGATTTGACGCGGGCTTCATCGTCGGCCCAGCCGGAGCGCACTTTCACCCACACTTCCAAAAAGACTTTGGCATTCAGCAGCTTTTCCAGCTCTTGCCGCGCTTCGGTGCTGATGCGCTTCAAACGCTCGCCGCCCGCGCCAATCACCATGGCCTTGTGGCCGTCGCGCTCCACGACGATGGAGGCGGCAATACGCAGAAAGCGGCCATGCTTGGGGCTGGGTTCTTCCTCGAACTTGTCGATGACGACGGTGGAGGTGTAGGGCAGCTCGTCGCCGGTAAAGCGAAACAGCTTTTCGCGCACGGTCTCGGCGGCGAGGAATTTTTCGCTGCGGTCGGTCAGCTCATCTACCCCGTAGAACCAAGGCTGCTGGGGCAGGTAGGGGCTGCAGATTTTCAGCAGGCGCTCAATATCGTCACGCTTTTTGGCGGACATGGGCACGAACTCGGCAAACGGGTGGCGCTCCTGCATATCGCGCAGCCAGGGGGCAATTTCCGCGCGGCGGTGTACCTGGTCGAGCTTGTTGGCCACCAGCAGCGTGGGAATGCCGGGTTTGAACAGGGACAGCACCTTGGCATCGGCCAGGGTGAAGCTACCGGCTTCGACCACGAACAAAATCAAATCCACGTCGGTAATCGCGCCCATCACGGCTTTGTTGAGCGATTTATTCAACGCCGTGCTGTGCCGGGTTTGGAAGCCGGGGGTGTCCACAAAGATGAACTGCGTCTCTTCCAGCGTGCGGATGCCGGTAATGCGGTGGCGCGTGGTTTGCGCCTTGCGGCTGGTGATGGAGATTTTTTGCCCCACCAGCGCATTCATCAGCGTGGATTTACCGACGTTGGGCTTGCCGACGATGGCAATCAGGCCACAGCGCTGTTCTTCGGGGGCGTACTCGCGCATGGGCGCTTGGGGGGCGCTGTCGGGGGCGGCTTCGGCGGTCTCGAGCTGCTGCTGGCGGGCGCTGCCGCCACCGGATTTGGCAGCAGCCAGCATGGCATCCAGCTCCGCCATGGTTTGTCCAGCCGGTGTCATAACAGGAGCTGCTGGCGCTTGCCCTGCTTGGGTTTCAGGGTGTTTTGTTGCTGAAACCTTGTGTTTATCAGCGCTAGAAGCTATGGTTTTTTTAGTCATTTCGGATACTTGCTGTGCAGGAGTTGCAACATCGCCGCAGCGGCGGCCTGTTCGCCCGTGCGGCGGCTGTGGCCCTGGCCCTTGGCACCCAGGCGCAGGGCGGCAATGGTGCAGGCTACGGTAAAGGTTTGTTTGTGCGCGGCGCCGCTGATGGCCTCCACACTGTATTCGGGCAGGGCCATGCGCCGGCCCTGCAGCCATTCTTGCAAGGCGGTTTTGGGGTCTTTGGCCGCCGCCTGCATGTGGGGATTGATGTCGATGCCCTCAAACAAGTGGTGCACCACCTGCTCGGCAGCGGGAAAGCCGGCCTCCAGGTACACCGCGCCCAGGATGGCTTCTACCGCGTCCGCCAGGATGGAGGGGCGGCGCTTGCCGCCGGATTTGGCTTCGCCTTCGCCCAGGCGCAGCAGCTCGGGCAGGCCCAGGCGCAGGGCCAGTTGGTGCAGCGTGCCTTCCTTGACCAGGTTGGAGCGCACGCGCGAGAGGTCGCCCTCGGGCTGGTCGTGCAGCTTGCGGTACAGCAGGCTGGAGATGGCCAGGCCCAGCACCGTGTCGCCCAGAAACTCCAGCCGCTCATTGTGCGTGGCGCTAAAGCTGCGGTGGGTCAGCGCCTGCTGCAGCAGGGCCGGGTTGTGAAAGTGGTAATGCAGCGTTTGCTGCAGCGCGAAAAGATGGTCTGACACTAGCGGGAAAAAAGAGACAACAAGATTTATTTAGTGGTGCGCCCATCAAAGCGGTACACCAGATAGGCGGGGCCTACCAAGGGGATTTCACGCTCGTAGGAGAAGCTGGCGCTAAAGCGCTCGCCGTTTTTTTCCACTTCCAAGTCCAGCCCGGTGATGCTTTTAATGTCATCAATGCTGGCCGAGCGGTCAAAGGCCGCACGCAACTCGGCCACACTGGTGGCTTCCGTGGCGGCTTTTTGCGCGGCTTTTTTCACGGCGGCGTATTCCAAAAACATGGGTACCGACTGGGCACCAATGGCGGCCACGGCCACCAGGAAGGCACCGATCACAACCACGGAAATAAACGACATGCCGCGCTGGCGGCGGCTCAAACGAGTGCGGGATTGACGCAGGAAGGTGGCTTGCATGTTTTTGTCTCTGAACGGGGTGAATTATTGAAAACTGCCAATGCGTTTGAGGTTACCGAAATTCATCCAGACAAAAAAGGCCCGGCCTACGATGTTGTTATCTGGCACAAAACCCCAGTAGCGCGAATCCAGCGAATTGTCGCGGTTGTCGCCCATGACAAAGTATTGCCCCGCCGGCACGGTGCAGCGCACGCCTTCAACGCTATAGCTGCACCCCTCGCGCCCGGCAAAGTCGGACGCGCCCAGCACAAAGGCGGGGGCACCTTGGGTAATCAAGAGCTTGTGCGGCTGCGCGCCCAGGCCTTCCTCGAACTGCTGGAAGTAGCGCATGGCGTCGGTGTCGAAAAAATCCGGCAACTGGTTGGTGGGCACGTCCTGGCCGTTGATGCGCAGGCGCTTGTCGATGTATTCCACCGTATCACCGGGCAGGCCGACCACGCGCTTGATGTAGTCCAGGCTGGGCTGGGGCGGGTAGCGAAACACGATCACGTCGCCGCGCTGCACGGCCTTGCCTTCGGTGACTTTTTTGTTGATGACCGGCAGGCGCACGCCGTAGGTGAATTTGTTCACCAAAATCAGGTCGCCGACCAAGAGCGTGGGAATCATCGAGCCGGACGGAATCTTGAACGGCTCAAACAAAAACGAGCGCAGCACAAACACCACCAGCAGCACCGGAAAGAGCCCCGCCGTCCAGTCCAGCCACCAGGGCTGGGCCAGGATGCGCTGCTGGCCTTCGCTGACGTTCACGTCATGCTGGGCAATGCCCTGGCTTTTGAGCTGGGCCTGGCGGGCAGCAGCTTCCTCGGCCAGCTTGGCCGCAGCCTGCTTGCGCCGGGGCAGGAAGTAGAACTTTTCAGCCAGCCAGTACAGGCCAGTGACCAGGGTGGCCAAAAACATCAGCAGGGCAAAGTCACCCTCGAAAGCGCCGAAATACCACGCGCCGATATAGCCGGCAAACGCAGCCAGCACGACGGCGGTGATGGTGGGCATGTTCTTCATCTATTCCTCCACTTGCAAGATGGCCAGGAAGGCCTCCTGCGGCACTTCGACCGAGCCAATCTGCTTCATGCGCTTCTTGCCCGCCTTTTGTTTTTCCAGGAGCTTCCTCTTGCGGGTAATGTCGCCGCCGTAGCACTTGGCCAGCACGTTCTTGCGCAGCGCCTTGACGGTTTCGCGGGCGATGATGTTGGCACCGATAGCGGCTTGAATGGCCACGTCAAACATCTGGCGGCTGATGATTTCGCGCATCTTGGCCACCACGGCGCGGCCCCGGTAGGTGGCCTGGCTGCGGTGCACGATGATGGACAGGGCGTCCACCTTCTCGCCGTTGAGCAGGATGTCCACCTTCACCACGTCGGAGGCGCGGTACTCGACAAACTCGTAGTCCATGGAGGCATAGCCCCGGCTGACCGATTTGAGCTTGTCGAAAAAGTCCAGCACGATTTCGCCCAGCGGCATTTCATAGGTCAGCATCACCTGCCGCCCGTGGTACTGCATGTTCACCTGGATGCCGCGCTTTTGGTTGCACAGCGTCATCACTGGGCCGACGTAGTCCTGCGGCATGAAGAGGCTCACCTTGACGATGGGCTCCTGCACCTCTTGCAGGCGGCCCTGGTCGGGCATTTTGGAGGGGTTTTCCACGTCGATGATTTCGCCATCGGCCTTGACCACCTTGTAGACCACGCTGGGCGCGGTGGTGATGAGGTCTTGGTCAAACTCGCGCTCCAGGCGCTCTTGCACGATTTCCATGTGCAGCAGGCCCAAGAAGCCGCAGCGAAAACCAAAACCCAGCGCCTGGGAGACTTCCGGCTCAAACTGCAGGGCCGCGTCGTTGAGTTGCAGCTTTTCCAGCGCATCGCGCAACTGGTCGTATTCGCTGGCTTCGGTGGGGTACAGGCCGGCAAACACCTGGGGTTTGACTTCCTTAAAGCCCGGCAGGGGCTTGTCTGCAGGCCCGGCGTTGTTGGGTAGCTTTTTCTCCAGCGTGATGGTGTCGCCCACCTTGGCGGCTTTCAATTCCTTGATGCCGCAAATCACGTAGCCCACTTCCCCGGCCTTGAGCGCCTCACGCGCCACGTTGGCGGGGGTGAATACGCCCATCTGGTTAATGTCGTAGGTCGCGCCGGTGGCCATCATCTTGATGCGCTCGCCCTTTTTGAGCTGGCCGTCCACCATGCGCACCAGCATGACCACGCCCACGTAGGCATCAAACCAACTATCAATAATCATAGCGCGCGGCGGGCCGTCGGCATCGCCCTGCGGGGGCGGTACCTTGGCGACCACGGCTTCCAAAATCTCGTCAATGCCCATGCCGGTCTTGGCCGAGCAGGGGATGGCGTCGCTGGCGTCAATGCCGATCACGTCCTCAATCTCGGCCTTGGCGTTGTCCGGGTCGGCCTGGGGCAAGTCCATTTTGTTGAGCACCGCCATCACTTCCACGCCCAAGTCCAGCGCGGTGTAGCAGTTGGCCACGGTTTGCGCCTCCACCCCCTGGCTGGCGTCCACCACCAGCAGCGCCCCTTCGCAGGCGGACAGCGAGCGGCTCACTTCGTAGGAAAAGTCCACGTGGCCGGGGGTGTCGATGAGGTTGAGGTTGTAGACCTGCCCGTCCTGGGCCTTGTATTGCAAGGCGGCGGTTTGCGCCTTGATGGTGATGCCGCGCTCTTTCTCCAGGTCCATGGAGTCGAGCACGCGGGCCTCCATTTCCCGGGCAGACAGCCCCTCACAGCGCTTGATCAACTGATCGGCCAGCGACGATTTGCCGTGGTCAATGTGCGCAATGATGGAAAAGTTTCGGATGTGCTTCATCAATCAAACTACTTAAAAGAAGGGCCGGATAAAAAAAAAGGGTGCGCCCGGTTTGCAGAGCGCACCCTTGGGAGGTGGTCAGTGTTCTGGCAAAGCAAGCAGCGCCTGCAAAACCGCGTATTTTACCTAGAAAGCGTTACTTTCCTTGGGCTTGCGGGCGAATGAGCAGGTATTGCACCCAGTCATCGCGGCGCACCAGCACGTTCACGGGCTTGGCTTTGTCGGCCTTGGCCAGCGCCGCTTGCAGGGCGGCAACGTCGGCCACCTCGGTATTGGCAATGGCCAAAATCACGTCGCCCTCACGCACCCCGGCGCGGGCTGCCGGGCCGCTGGCGGCCAGCACGCGCACACCGCCGTGGATGCCCAGGGATTTTTTCTGCGCCGCGCTCACGTCCGCCACCTGCAGGCCCAGGGTCTGCACGCTGGCACCAGCGCCGGTATCGACCTGCGCCACCTGGGTGTCATCGGCGGGCACGTCGGCCACGACGATGCTCAGGCGCTGCACCTTGCCCCGGCGGAACACCGTGACGGCGGCCTTGCTGCCCGGCTGGGTGTTGCCCACCAGGCGCGGCAGGTCAGAGACCTTGTCGATCTGGGTGCCGTTGAAGTGCGTAATCACGTCCCCAGGCTGCACACCGGCCTTGGCGGCGGGGGAGTCGGGCTCCACCGCCGAGACCATGGCCCCGGTGGCTTTACCCAGGCCCAGGGATTCGGCCACGTCCTTGCTCACCGGCCCAATTTGCACGCCGATGCGCCCGCGCGAGACTTTGCCCGTCGCGCGCAGTTGGTCACTGACGCGAATGGCTTCATCCATCGGAATGGCAAAGCTGATGCCCATGAAGCCGCCCGAGCGCGAATAAATCTGGCTGTTGATGCCCACCACCTCGCCGCGCATATTGATCAGCGGCCCGCCCGAGTTACCGGGGTTGATCGCCACGTCGGTCTGGATAAACGGCAGGTAGTCGCCCGTATCGCGCTGCTTGGCGCTGACGATGCCGGCGGTGACCGTGCTCTCCAGCCCAAAGGGCGAGCCAATGGCCATGACCCATTCGCCCACCTTCAGGCGATTGACGTCGCCAATCTTCACGGCGGGCAGACCCTTGGCGTCGATCTTGACCACGGCCACGTCGGTGCGCTTGTCCGCGCCGATGATCTTGGCCTTGAATTCGCGCTTGTCGGTCAGGGTCACCAGCACCTCGCTGGCACCGTCAACGACGTGGGCGTTGGTCATGATGAAACCGTCGCTGCTCAGGATAAAGCCCGAGCCCACGCCGCTGGGCTGGTCTTCGCCCTCCTCGCTATTGGGGCCGGGGCGCTGCTGGCGCGGCATGCTGGGGATGGGCAGGCCAAAGCGGCGGAAGAACTCCTGCATGTCCTCATCCATGCCCGGAAAGCCCTCAAAGCGCGGGCCGGGGGCCACTTTTTCCATGGTGCGGATATTGACCACCGAGGGGCCCACCGCATCCACCAGCGGACTGAAATCAGGCAGACCCTGTACCAAGACAGGGTTGGCCGCCGCAGCAGGCGCGGCAACCTGGGCGTGGGCGCTGGCCACGGGGGCGCGCTCCCACCCCACGATACCGGCCGTGCCCGCCAGCACGGCAGCGGCCAGCACGGCAGCGTGCAGGGGTCTCAAACTAGGCATGGTGTGCATCCTTTCGTATCCAATCACGAAGCATTCAGAAAGGGCGAAACATTTTTTTGTTCCCGCCCCGGTGGAAAAATTTTCCTCAAACCCACGCAGGCAACCCGCCCAGCGCCGCCCGGGCATTGGCCGCTGTGGCCTGTGCAATCTCGGCCAGTGTCTGGCCGCGCAGCGCCGCCAGCGCCTGGGCGATGCGCGGCAGCTCGGCGCTGCTGTTGCGCCCCTGCGGCTGGCCCGCAGCGCGTTCTGCCGCTGAACGATACAGCCACTGCGGTGGCATATCGGGCGCGTCGGTTTCCAGCACGATGCTGTGCAGCGGCAAGCGCTGGGCCAGGTCGCGCAGCTTGAGCGCCCTTTCATAGGTCATGGCCCCGCCAAAACCCAGCTTGAAGCCCAGGCCCATGAACGCCTGCGCCTGCTGCCAACTGCCGTTGAAGGCATGGGCAATCCCCCCCACCACGGGCGTGGCCCGCAGCACGCGCAGCAAGGCATCGCTACTGCGGCGCACGTGCACGATGACGGGCAGGTCAAACGCACGCGCCAGCGCAATTTGCGCGGCATACAGCCACTGCTGGCGTGCCCGCGCCTGCGGCGTGACCAAGGCAGGCACGAAAAAATCCAGGCCAATTTCCCCCACCGCCACCAGTTGCGGGTCGCTGCGCTGCTGCGCCAGCAGGGCCTGCAGCGCGGCGATGTCATCGTCCTGCGCCTGCAAGGCCCACAGCGGGTGGATGCCCAGCGCGTAACTATCCCCCGTGGCGTGCGCCAGGTCGATCACCGCCTGCCAGTTGCTACGCGCCACCGCCGGTAGCACGCAATGCCCCACCCCCACAGCGCGCGCCGCCTGGCGCACGGCCAAGCGGTCCGCAGCAAACTGCGGCGCGTCCAGGTGGCAGTGGGTATCAATCCAGGGCAGGGGCATAGTGGTATAAAAATAAGAGCTGTTAGCACTGGTAAATAAACGATTTCACGCTGTTTTACTTCTGAAACTCGATAAACACCAGCGGTAATAGCTCACTTTATTGCATCCAACCGCGCCAGCAGGGCAGTCACTTCTTGCTGCACCTGGGCCACGCCAAAGGCGCGGGCGTATTCCAGGGCGATGCGGCCATCGACGTACAGGCGCAGCACCGGTAGGGTGAACACGCCGTATTGGGCACAGGCGGCGGGGCTGGTTTGGCAGTCCACGTAGAGCAGGGGCAGGTGCGCCAAGTGCTGCGCTGCCATGGCGGCCAGGCGGAGCTTGACGGCGCTGCAGACGCCGCAGTGCGCCCCGCCCCACAGCACCAGGGCGGCCTGCGCGTGCTGCAGGCGCTCATGCAGGTCGGCGCAGCCAACGATGGACTGCCAAGACTTGGCGCTGGAGTTTTCGCCGGCGTTCACACCAACTGCCCGCGCACCAGGCGCAGTTGCCGGTCGCACCGCGCGGCCAGGGTTTCGTCGTGGGTGACGAGGACGAAGGCCGTGCCCCGGGCGCGGGCCAGCTCCAGCATCAGGGCGAACACGCTGTCGGCGGTGCTGCGGTCGAGGTTGCCGGTCGGCTCGTCGGCCAGCACGCAGGCTGGCTGCGTGACCAGGGCGCGGGCGATGGCGACGCGCTGGCGTTCGCCCCCGGAGAGCTGGGCCGGTTTGTGCGCTGCGCGTTCGCCCAGGCCCACGGCGGCCAGCATGGCGTCGGCCTGGGCCAGTGCCTGGGGCCGGGCCAGGCGGCGAATCAAGAGCGGCATGGCGACGTTTTCCTGCGCGGTAAATTCCGGCAGCAGGTGGTGGAACTGGTAGATGAAGCCCAGGTGCTGGTTGCGCCACTGGCCCTGTTCGCGCGGGGACAGGCGCTGCACGTCCTGCCCCAGCAGTTCCACCCGGCCCGCACTGGGCGCATCCAGCCCGCCCAGCAGGTGCAGCAGCGTGCTTTTGCCCGAACCGCTGGCGCCGACGATGGCCAGGGTTTCGCCGGCGTGGATCTGCATGTCCACGCCTTGCAGCACCTGCACGCTCAGTTGCCCGTCGTCGAAGCGCTTGCCCAGGCCGCTGGCCTGTAAAACGACTTTATTCATAGCGCAATGCCTCCGCAGGATTGACGCGGCTGGCCCGCCAGCTGGGGTAAAGGGTGGCGACGAAGGCCAGAATCAGGGCAATCACGGCAATCGGCACGATGTCGCTGGCCAGCGGTTCGCTGGGCATGCGGCTGATGATGTAGATGTCCTTGGGCAGAAAGCTGGCCCCCAGAGCCTGCTCGATGGCGGGGACGATGACGTCGATGTTGCACGCCACCAGCAGCCCCAGCGCCAGGCCAGCGAGCGTGCCCAGCACGCCCACCATGGCCCCCTGCACCACGAACACGCCCATGATGGACGCGGGCGATGCGCCCAGGGTACGCAGGATGGCAATGTCCGAGCGCTTGTCCTGCACCGTCATCACCAGGGTGGAGACCAGATTGAACGCCGCCACCGCGACGATGAGCGTGAGGATGATGAACATCATGCGTTTTTCCACCTGCACGGCGGCAAACCACGTCTTGTTCTGCTGCGTCCAGTCGCGCAGGTACAAAAATTCCTGCAACTGGCCGGCCAGCTCCTGGGCCACGCGCGGGGCTTGGTGCAGGTCTTTGAGTTTCAGGCGCACGCCGGTCGGGCCTTCCAGGCGGAAGATTTTCTGCGCGTCCTGGTAGTGCAGCATGGCCATGTTGGCGTCGTATTCGTAATGGCCGGAATCAAACACCCCGGCCACCTGCATCTGCTTCATGCGCGGCACCACACCGGCGGGGGTGACTTGCCCGCTGGGCGCAATCAAGGTGACGGTATCGCCCTCGGCCACGCCCAGGCTGCGGGCCAGTTCCACCCCCAGCACGATGGCAAAGCTGCCCGGCTGCAGGCGTTGCAGCACGGCGCTATTGGCAGCGGCAGCGGCCAGGTCGGTCACCTCGCCTTCATGCGCGGGGTCAATGCCGCGCACCAGCACGCCTTTCATCTCATCGCCCCAGGCCAGCAGCGCCTGCGCGGCCACAAAAGGCGCAGCGCCCAGCACCTCGGGGTGGCGTTTGGCCTGGGCCATGGTGGCGTCCAGGTCTTGGATGGGCTGGCCGTTGGGCGCAAAAATCTCAATGTGCGAGACGACGCTGAGCATGCGGTCACGCACCTCTTTTTGAAAGCCGTTCATCACGCTCAGCACGATGATCAGCGCCGCCACCCCCAGCGCAATGCCCAGCATGGACGCGCCCGAGATAAAGGAAATAAAGCCGTTGCGCCGCATCGCGCGCCCCGCGCGGGTGTAGCGCCAGCCCAGGGCAATTTCAAAAGGTATTTGCATAGCGGGCGCATTGTGGCACCAGTGGCGCGGCCCGCTGGCGATGCTGGTGCAACAGTCTTAATCGGCAGCGGTCAGCGCGGGGTAGTCGGTATAGCCCGCCGCGCCGCCGCCGTAGAGCGTGGCCGGGTTCAGGCTGGCCAGCGCTGCGCCGGTCTGCAGGCGCTCAACCAGATCAGGGTTGGCGATGAACGGGCGGCCAAAGGCGACCAGGTCGGCCTGGTCTTCGGCCAGCTGGGCCTTGGCCAAGTCCAGGTCGTAGCCGTTGTTGGCGATGTAGGTGCGCTTGAACGCACGGCGCAAGGCGGCAAAGTCAAACGGGGCCACGTCACGCGGGCCACCGGTTGCGCCTTCGATGACGTGCAGGTAGGCCAGATCCAGGGCGTCCAACTGGGCGACCAGGTAGTCAAACAGCGGCTGCGGGTCGCTGCAGGTCATGCCATTGGCGGGCGAGACGGGCGAAATACGGATGCCGGTGCGCTCGGCCCCAATTTCCCCGGCCACGGCAGCGGCCACTTCCAGCGCCAGCCGCGCGCGGTTTTCGATGGAGCCGCCATAGGCATCGGTGCGCGTATTGGCACCATCCTTGAGGAATTGCTCCAGCAAATAGCCATTGGCGGCGTGGATTTCCACCCCGTCAAAACCTGCGGCAATGGCATTGGCTGCAGCCTGGCGAAAGTCGTTGACGATGCCCGGCAGCTCCTCCAGCGCCAGGGCGCGTGGTTCGGACACATCCATCAATTGGCCGTGCAAAAAGGTCTTGGTGGCCGCGCGGATGGCCGAGGGCGCTACCGGCGCCGCGCCGCCGGGCTGCAGGTCCACGTGCGAGACGCGTCCAACGTGCCACAGCTGCACAAAAATGCGCCCGCCTTGGGCGTGGACGGCATCGGTGACTGCACGCCAGCCGGCAATCTGCTCGGGCGTATACAGGCCGGGGGTGTCCTGGTAGCCCTGGGCCTGGGGCGAGACCTGGGTGGCCTCGGCAATGATCAGCCCGGCAGAAGCGCGCTGGGCGTAATAGCTGGCGGTCAGCGCACTGGGCACCAGCCCGGCGCCTGCGCGGCTGCGGGTCAAGGGGGCCATGACGATGCGGTTGGGCAGGGTCAGGGGGCCAAGGGCATAGGGTTGGAACAGGGAAGGCTGGGTCATGGCTTTTCTCGCTTTGTGTCGTGGAGGTTGGCAGGGGGAGGAAGAAGAAAAAAGGTAGGGATAAGGTCGCTGCAATACCTGCATATGCTAGTTAAGTGGCACTTTTCAAGGAAGCCGCTATGCCTCTCCATCTCAACAGCACCACACAGGATCAGCGATGACACAGCACAACGCGCATACACCGCGCACTTAACCACCCATCACCCCGCCCGGCGCAATGGGTGGGCAGTTTGGCGACAATCACGCCCCATGTCTGCCGACCTGCCCTTGCCCTGGCCGCCGCTACCGGCCACTACGCCTTCCTCGTCCCCGACCACCGCCTCCACGGCCCCCTACCACCTGGTACTGCCCTACGCCGCGCTGGACGGTGCGCCGCCCGTCGCCACGCCCGAGCTGGATGCCCTGCTGCCCCTGTTGCGCCTGCAGCAGCGCGACGGCGCGGACTTTGACAGCCCCATTCCCCCACATGAACGGGTGCTGGCCGCCGCCTGGGGGCTGCCCGCCAGCGCCCCGGCCTGGGCCGCCATCCACGCCCCGCTGGGCCAGCCCCATGCCTGGCTCACCCCCTGCCACCTGCACGCCGGGGCCGACCAGGTGCGCCTGGACGACCCGGCAGAGCTGCAACTCACCCTGGACGAAGCCCAGGCCCTGTGCGCCCTGCTGGCCCCCTGGTGGGCGGAAGACGGCTTGCAGTTGGAAGTGCTCACCCCTCTGCTGTGGCGCGTCAGCGGCGCGCCGCTGGCTAATTTACGCACCGCATCGCTAGACCGCGCCGTGCTGCGCGATGCCAGCCAGTGGCTGCCGCAGACCCAGCCCTTCCAGCGCCTGCACAGCGAGGCGCAAATGCTGCTCTACAGCCACCCCTTTAATGACGCACGCGAAGCACGCCGCCTACCCCCCGTTAACGGCTTTTGGCTGCATGGCGCAGGGCAACTGGCGAGCGCCGCAGTTGCGCCGACGCAAACCATCACCGTGGTCGATAGCCTGCGCCAAGCTGCCTTGCGCCAAGACTGGCGCGCCTGGCAAGCCGCCTGGCAAGCAGTAGACGCCGGGCCGGTGGCGCAACTGCGCTCGCATATCCGTAGCGGCCACCCAGGGCGCTTGACCCTGGCCGGTGAAGTGCAGGCATTCACGTTTTCAGGAGCAGGTAGCGCTTTATTCATACGATTTGCGAGTCTTTTCAATCGGAAAACCTTTGCCAGCCTGCGGGAGCAGCTATGAAAATCATTGAACGCCCCATTCCCGCAGACGCTGTAAGTGCCCTGGAGGGCAACGGCATCGCCCCCCTGCTGGCCCGCTTGTTTGCCGCGCGCGGGGTGCAGTCCCCCGCCGAGCTGGATACCGGCTTGCAGCACCTGCTGCCCCCCGCTGGCCTGCAAGGCATTGACGCTGCCGCCCAGCTCCTGGCCGATGCGATTGCCCAGCAGCAGCGCATCTGCATCGTGGCCGATTACGACTGCGACGGCGCCACCGCCTGCGCCGTGGCCGTGCGCGGCCTGCGCATGCTGGGGGCGCAGCACGTGAGCTACGAAGTGCCCGACCGGGTGCAGGACGGCTACGGCCTCTCGCCCGCCATTGCCCAGCGCGTGGCCAGCCAGGGCTATGAGTTGCTGGTCACGGTTGATAACGGTATCGGCAGCATTGCCGGTGTGGCCGAGGCCCAGCGCCTGGGCCTGCGCGTGCTGGTCACCGACCACCACCTGCCAGGCGCCGAACTGCCCCAGCCCCAGGCCATGGTCAACCCCAACCAGCCCGGCTGCAGCTTTGCCAGCAAGCACCTGGCCGGGGTGGGCGTGATGTTCTACGTGCTGCTGCAGCTACGCGCCCTGCTGCGCGCGCGTGGTGCTTTTGCCACGCAGGCCCAGCCCCGGCTGGACACCCTGCTGCCCCTGGTCGCCCTGGGCACGGTGGCCGACGTGGTGCGGCTGGATGCCAACAACCGCCGCCTGGTCGATCAAGGGCTGCTGCGTATCCGCAAAGGCCATATGCCCGCCGGCATGCTGGCGCTGTACCAGGCCGCCGGTAAAAGCTGGCAACAGGCCAGCACGCAGGATTTTGGCTTTGCCCTGGGCCCACGCATCAACGCCGCCGGGCGGCTGGCGGATATGACGATTGGCATCGAATGCCTGCTGACCGACGACCTGGCCAAAGCGCAAACCCTGGCCGAGGCGCTGGACCGCATCAACCGCCAGCGCCAAAGCATGGAAGGCGACATGCGCCTGCAAGCCTTCGCCCTGGCCGAGGAGCTGTGCCAGGCCACGCCCCAGCCGCCCGCCGCCATCAGCGTGTTTGACCCCGAGTTTCACGAAGGCGTGGTGGGCATCGTCGCCTCGCGCGTGAAAGACCGACTGCACCGGCCCACCTTCGTCTTTGCCGCCAGCCAGGCCGAGGGCAAGACGCATGAGCTCAAAGGCTCGGGCCGCTCGATTGCCGGGTTTCACCTGCGCGATGCACTGGATTTGGTCGCCAAACGCCATCCCGACTTATTGCAGCGCTTTGGCGGCCACGCCATGGCGGCGGGTTGCACCATTTTGGAAAAAGATTTTCAGCGCTTTAGCAGCGCCTTCGCCCAGGTGGCGCAAGAGCTGCTGGAGCCGCAAATCCTCACCCGCTGCCTGCACACCGACGGGCCGCTGGAGCCGCAATTTCGCCAGCCGCACGAGGTCGAGCGCCTGCAACTGCAAGTGTGGGGCCAGGGGTTTGAGCCGCCCACGTTCAGCGAAGACGTGCAAATCGTCTCCCAGCGCCTGGTGGGGGAAAAGCACCTGAAACTCCAACTCATGCACCGCGGCGACTTGGTGGACGGCATCTGGTTTGGCCGCACCGAGCCGCTGGATGCTTGGGCGCACCTGGCGTTTCGCCTGGACATCAACGAATGGAAGGGCGAGCGCAAGGTGCAGTTTTTGGTGGAAGGTGCCAGCTAGGCGCTGCGGGTATGGCCCGCACGCTGCCAAAGCCCTGCCCGATAATCCCGGGATGACCCAAACCACCTTGACCCTTATCCGCCCCGACGACTGGCATTTGCACGTGCGCGATGGCGCTGCCATGCAGGCCGTCGTGCCCCACACCGCTGCGCAATTTGCCCGCGCCATCATCATGCCCAACCTGCGCCCGCCGGTGACCAGCACCGCCTTGGCGCTGGCCTACAAAGAGCGCATCCTGGCCGCCGTGCCCCCCGGCCTAGCGTTTGAGCCCCTGATGACGCTGTACCTGACCGACAAGCTCGCCCCCGAGGAAATCACCCGCGCCAAGGCCGCCGGTATCGTGGCCTGCAAGCTCTACCCCGCCGGTGCCACCACCAACAGCGACCAGGGCGTGACCAGCCTGCGCAACATCTACCCAGTGCTCGAAGCCATGCAGCGCGCAGGTCTGCTGCTGCTGGTGCACGGCGAAGTCACCAGCAGCGACATCGACCTGTTTGACCGCGAAGCCGCCTTTATCGAGCAGCAACTCATCCCCCTGCGCCGCGACTTTCCGGAGCTGAAAATCGTCTTTGAGCACATCACCACCCAGGAAGCCGCCCAATACGTGACCGAGGCCGACCGCTTCGTTGCCGCCACCATCACGCCGCAGCACTTGCTGTTTAACCGCAACGCCATCTTTACCGGCGGCATCCGCCCGCATTACTACTGCCTGCCGGTGTTAAAGCGCGAAGAACACCGCCTAGCCCTGGTGCAAGCGGCCACCAGCGGCAGCAGCAAATTCTTCCTGGGCACCGACAGCGCCCCCCACGCCGCCCACCTCAAAGAACACGCCAGCGGGTGCGCCGGCTGCTACAGCGCCCACGCCGCGCTGGAGCTGTACGCCGCCGCTTTTGAAGCCGCCCACGCGCTGGACAAACTGGAAGGCTTTGCCAGCCTGCACGGCCCCGACTTCTACGGCCTGCCGCGCAACACCGGCACCGTCACTTTGGTCAAACAAAGCTGGACACCACCCGAGAGCTACCCCTTCGGCGAGGGCGCAGCCCTCAAACCCTTGGCCGCTGGCGAGGCGCTGGCGTGGAAGTTGCAGGGGTAAGCCTGCCTGGGCGACTGCGCACTTGCCCACAGACACCCAAGGAAAGCGCAAAGGACGACACGGTGCAAGCTTTCGCCGCCATTGACTGGCACGCCCCCTGGTTTGCCCCCTATTCCACATGGGGGCAGGCGGCGGCGCAGCAGGTGCTGGCCGGGCGCAGCGTGGCGCAGGCGCTCAATGGCTTGGTGGCGGCAGGCACTGCGCCTGACCCTGGGGTACGCTTTGTGGCGCAGGGCGACTTACCGGCAGGCCTGGCGTATGAGCAATTTATTTTTGAATGTGCCCAGGTGCCGACGCGGGACAATTTGCACGACTTTTTCAATGGCCTGATGTGGCTGTACTGGCCGCGCACCAAGCAGCGCATGAACCAACTGCACGGCGCTGCGGTGCAGGCGCAAGGCGTGGGTCAACACCGGGGGCCGCTGCGCGATGCGCTGACGCTGCTCGATGAAAACGCGGCCCTGCTGGTGGCACCAGCACCGGCGCAAGCGGCACTGCGTGCCCGCCAGTGGCAGACGCTGTTTATTGCGCTACGCCCGCTGTGGGCGCAGGCGCGGCTGCATATCCTGGGCCATGCTTTGCTGGAAAAGCTGGTTTACCCAAGAAAAGCAATCACAGCCCATATCTACCAAGCGCAAACAGCTATCAAAAACGAAGCAAACATAGATGCCGCCTGGGCTGCAGATATGGATGCCGCACACCTGGCGGGCAAGCCTTTTTGCCCACTGCCGGTACTGGGCATTCCCGGTTGGTGGGCAGATAACGCGAACTTTTCCTTCTACGCCGACTCCACGGTCTTCCGCGCTGCGCGGCCTGCTGGGGCTTGAACTGGTGGCCTTTTTCCCCAACTGCAGTGGGTTCTTTTTTTTTCTCTTTGAATTGCCTTTACGACAATGAAACGCATCGCTTTATTTTTATTGACCAACATCGCCGTGGTGGCGGTGCTGGGTGTGACCGCCAGCCTGCTGGGGGTGAACCGTTTTTTAACCGCCAACGGCTTGAACCTGGGGGCCTTGCTGGGCTTTGCCTTCATCATGGGTTTTGGCGGGGCGATCATCTCACTCTTGATGAGCAAACCCATGGCCAAGATGAGCATGGGCGTGCGCATCATCAACCAGCCCAGCAATGCCGATGAAGCCTGGATTGTGCAAACGGTGCACAACTTCGCGCAAAAGGCCGGTATCGGCATGCCTGAAGTGGGCATTTACGACGGTGCGCCCAACGCCTTTGCCACGGGCGCGTTTAAAAACAGTGCGCTGGTGGCAGTTTCCACCGGCCTGCTGCAAGGCATGACCCGCCAGGAGGTCGAAGCCGTCATTGGCCACGAAGTGGCCCACGTGGCCAACGGCGATATGGTGACGATGACGCTCATCCAAGGCGTGATGAACACCTTTGTGGTCTTCCTCTCGCGCCTGATTGGCTACGCCGTGGACAGCTTTTTGCGCAAGGGCGACGACCGCGAACACAGCGGCCCGGGCATGGGCTACTACATCTCCACCATCGTGCTGGATATCTTGCTGGGCTTTGTCGCCGCCATCATCGTGGCCTGGTTCTCGCGCCAGCGCGAATTCCGTGCCGATGCGGGCGCTGCCCACTACATGGGCAACAGCCTGCCCATGCAGCACGCCCTGGCCCGCCTGGGCGGCATGCAGCCCGGGGAAATGCCTAAAAACATGGCTGCCATGGGCATTGCTGGTGGTATTGGCCAGTTGTTTTCTACCCACCCGCCCATTGAGCAGCGTATTGCTGCGCTACAGGCATCGGGGCGCTAAAAGGGTGTTCTAAACCAGGCCTTACCGGCACATTACCTGCGCTTTACCAACTTTACGCCGCCTTACCACTGGCGATACCCAGCCCGGTCAGCATAGCGCCGGGCTTTTTCGTTATAGAGGTTTGCCCAACCCAAGGAGTATTGCCATGCCAACCACCCCCACGCTTGCCCGCTGGGCAATTTTGCTCGCTGCCAGCACAGCGCTGGTGGGCTGCGTTGTAGCCCCTGTGGAATCGAGCGGCACCTACCGCCATGACACCGTGGTCTACACCCGCTATGGCTACCCGCCGCCCCCACGCGTAGAGCGGCGTCCCCGTGCGCCCGGCCCGGATTACGCCTGGGAACAAGGCCGCTGGGTCTGGAGCGGCGAGCGCTACCAATGGCACGGCGGCGGCTGGGTATATATGCGCCCGTCCGCCCCACGCCCACCGGCAGTGAACCACTTGCCACCCAAACGCCCCCCGGCCCACGTGCCTCCACCACCTGAGCACCGGCCCCCACAATACCGGCCCCCGGCACAGTTAGCACCCCAGCCGCCACAGGTCGGCCAGCGCCCGCCTGCCGTGCGACCGAGGCCCGGGCCGTCGGTGCAGCGCCCACACCAGCCGCCGCAAAAACCCCAGACCCGCCCCCCGTACAAACCGAAACCCAAGCCCAACCGCCCGGATGCTGAGCGCCCCAACACCCACCAACCGGGTACCGACCGACCGCAAACCCTGCCGGAATACCCGCACCAGCGCCCCGGTGGCCGTCCAGCCTACCCAGGGCGTTGATAAAAGAAAAACGGCCTCTGGCGCACGCTGCCAGAGGCCGTTTTAAGTCATGGACGCGCCAGGGCTTAGAACGCTCTTACATAAAGATATGTTCCGCCGCGTTGCCGCCGCCCAAAATCACGTAGTTCACCTTGCGGATATCCATCAACCGCGTGCCCCCCGCGTAGCTGATGGAGCTTTGCACGTCCTGCTCCATCTCCACCAACGTATCGGCCAGCTTACCTTTGACGGGCTCCAGAATGCGCTTGCCTTCCACGTGCTTGTATTCGCCTTTGTTGAAGTCGCTGGCCGAGCCGTAGTACTCCTTGAACAACTGGCCATCGACCTCCACCGTCTGCCCCGGTGATTCTTCGTGGCCGGCAAAGAGCGAGCCGACCATCACCATCGTCGCGCCAAAGCGGATGCTCTTGGCAATGTCGCCGTGGCTACGGATGCCGCCATCGGCAATGATGGGTTTGGTTGCCACGCGGGCGCACCATTTCAGGGCCGACAACTGCCAGCCGCCGGTGCCAAAGCCGGTTTTCAGGCGGGTGATACACACCTTGCCCGGGCCAATGCCCACCTTGGTAGCGTCTGCGCCCCAGTTTTCCAGGTCAATCACCGCCTCGGGCGTACCCACGTTGCCAGCAATGACAAAGGCTTGGGGCAATTTTTCCTTCAAATAACCCAGCATCTTTTGCACGCTATCGGCATGGCCGTGGGCAATGTCGATGGTGATGTATTCGGGGCACAGCCCTTGGGCGACAAAACTGTCCACCGTGGCGTAGTCCGGCCCCTTCACCCCCAGCGAGATCGAGGCAAACAGCCCCTCTTGCTGCATCGCGCGGGTAAAGGCCAGGTTGTCCACACCAAAACGGTGCATGACGTAAAAGTAGCCATTGCGTGCCAAAAACCGGCAAATGCTTTCATCGAGCACCGTCTTCATATTGGCAGGCACCACCGGCAGCTTAAAGCGCCGCTGGCCCAGTTGCACGCTGGCATCGCACTCCGAACGGCTCTCCACCCGGCATTTGCGCGGCAGCAGCAGGATGTTGTCGTAGTCAAAAATTTCCATAAGGCAGTCCCAGCTCCAGAAGAAAAATAGCCAAAAAACACAGGGCGCTTGGCTTGAAAAGTGCGGTTACTGCCAAAAAACGGCCAAAAAAAACCGCGCCGCAAGAAACTTGGGCCCGGTGATTGATTGTACGGCCCTTGGCAAGTCGCCTGGCTGCCAAGGGAAGCGGCTTTTGTCAGGCGGCGAACTTGCCCCGCTGCACCGCATCGCGCAGTAATTGGTTGACGCGGGTCTGCCAGCCTGCGCCGGTGGCTTTGATGGCTTCCAGCACGTCTGCGTCCACACGCATCGTCACTGGCACCTTGGGATGCAGCCCAACCAAGGGGCGGCCCCGTGAACGCGCAGCACCCAATGGTTGCAAACGCGCAGCCAAAGAGGCCGTAAGTTCCAGGGTGTCAGGGTCTGCGGCAATGCCTCGGGCAATGGCGGCATCTTCCTCTGCAGAAGGCAGCAGCAGGCCGGTTTTACTGAGTTTTTCGGGCTTGTTCATAGTGCTTTACCTCCCGGCTGTTGGCCTTACGCAAGCTAATAACGCGCATGGTGTCCCCATGCTGGACAAATATGACGACGTAAAGGCGTTGGCCCATTACGGCAAAACCGACCTCACGTACCTCGCCGTAATCGTGGCGGTCATCCACAAAACACAGCACTTGTGACCAATCAATCTCACTGACCAACGCCAGTGAAACACCATGCTTTTGCAGATTGAGTGCATCCTTGGCTGGATCAAAGTCGATGTGCATGGTTTATTGTACGTACATTTATTCGCAGCAGCTACGGCCTTGCTACAAGTCCGGTCAGCGGCCCCCCAACAGCAGGATTCTTACAATCCCCCGCCATGACCCCCTCATATTTACAGGATGCAGCCCCCTGCCCGGCTGCGCCCTTGCCGCTGCTGCAAGGCTTGAACCCCGAACAATACGCCGCCGTCACCTTGCCGCAAGGCCACGCCCTGATCTTGGCGGGTGCGGGTTCCGGCAAAACGCGGGTGCTGACTACGCGCATTGCCTGGCTGCTGCAGACCGGGCAGGCCAGCCCCGGCGGCATCATGGCCGTGACCTTTACCAACAAGGCGGCCAAGGAGATGCAAACGCGCCTATCCACCCTGGTGCCTTTTAGCTTGCGCGGCATGTGGATGGGTACGTTTCACGGCCTGTGCAACCGCCTGCTGCGTGCGCACCACCAGGCGGCGGGGTTGCCGGCGACCTTCCAGATTCTGGATACGCAAGACCAGCTCTCGGCCATCAAACGGCTGTGCAAGGAATTCAATGTCGATGCCGAGCGCTACCCGCCCAAGCAATTGGGCTGGTTTTTCTCCGGCTGCAAGGAAGAAGGCATGCGCCCCAAGGATGTGCCCGCGCACGACCCGGATATGCGCAAGAAAGTGGAGCTGTACCAGCTCTACGAAGACCAATGCCAGCGCGAAGGCGTGGTCGATTTTTCCGAGCTGCTGCTGCGCTCTTACGAGCTGCTGCGCGACCACCCCGCCTTGCGCCAGCACTACCAGCAGCGCTTTCGCTTTATCTTGGTCGATGAGTTCCAAGACACCAACAAGCTGCAATACCAGTGGCTCAAACTCCTGGCCGGGGAGCAAACAGGCGGGCGCATGGTCGGCCACAGTAGCGTGCTGGCCGTGGGCGATGATGACCAAAGCATCTACGCCTTTCGCGGCGCGCGCGTGGGCAATATGCAGGACTTTTTGCGCGAATTTGCCGTGCAGCACCACATCAAGCTGGAGCGCAACTACCGCAGCCACGGCAACATCTTGGATTGCGCCAATGCGCTGATCGAACACAACAGCCAGCGCCTGGGCAAGAACCTGACCACCGACCAAGGCGCGGGCGAGCCCGTGCGCGTACACGAAGCGCCCACCGACCTGGACGAAGCCCGCTGGCTGGTGGAAGAGGTGCAAGCCCTCACCCGCACCGATGGTTTGCAGCGCCAGGAAGTGGCCATCCTCTACCGCAGCAACGCGCAAAGCCGGGTGCTGGAGAGCCGTTTGTTCAACGCCGGCATTCCCTACCGCGTATATGGCGGCCTGCGCTTTTTTGAACGCGCCGAAATCAAGCACGCCCTGGCCTATTTGCGCCTGCTGGAAAGCCCGCAGGACGACACCAGCTTTTTGCGCGTGGTGAACTTTCCCGCCCGGGGCATTGGCGCGCGCAGCATTGAAGCCCTGCAGCAAGAAGCCCGCCAAGCCGGTTGCAGCCTGCTGGATGCCACCACCTTGGTCAGCGGCGCAGCCGGGGCCAAGCTGCGCGGCTTTCACGCCCTGCTGGACGTGATGCGCGAAGCCGTGGCCGGCCAAAGCCTGCGCCACACCATCGCCCATGTGCTGGAGGCCAGCGGTCTGCGCGAACATTACCGCGCCGACAAAGACGGCCAGGAGCGCCTGGAAAACCTGGACGAGCTGATGAACGCCGCCGAAAGCTTTGTGCTGCAAGAAGGCTTTGGCAAAGACGCCATCGCCCTGCCGCTGGATGAAACCGCCCACACGGTTTCTTCCGCACTCACGCAAAGCCCCGCCAGCCAAGGCATAGACCCCAGCCTGCCGCTGTTGAACCAAGCCTTGCCAGACACCAATGCCGAAACGGGTGAAACCCTCTCGCCCCTGCAAGCCTTCCTCGTCCACGCCGCGTTGGAGGCGGGCGACAACCAAGCCCAGGCCGGGCAGGATGCGGTGCAGTTGATGACGGTGCACGCCAGCAAGGGGCTGGAGTTTGATGCGGTGTTTATCGTCGGCCTGGAAGAAGGCCTGTTCCCCCACGAAAACGCCCTGGGCGACAAAGGCGGGCTGGAGGAAGAGCGCCGCCTGATGTATGTGGCCATCACCCGCGCGCGCCAGCGCCTGTACCTCAGCCACGCACAAAGCCGCATGCTGCACGGGCGCACCAGCTTCAACCTGCCCAGCCGGTTTTTGGATGAACTGCCGCCCGGGGCGCTCAAAATCCTCGGCGCACGCGGGTTTGGCAGTTTTGCACCTAAAAAAGAAGCTGTTAGCGCTTATCAAACAAGGTTTTCAGATACCTTTAATGCTGAAAACCGCATACAGCCAGCGCCAGCAGCTATACAAACCAAGAACACCCAAGGCATTTGCAAAGGCCAGAAGGTGTTTCACGCCAAATTCGGCGAAGGCCGCGTGCTGGCCGTGGAAGGCACGGGCGACGATGCCCGCGCCCAGGTGGACTTCCCGCGCCACGGCAGCAAATGGCTGGCGCTGGGCATTGCCAAATTGACGGTGGTGCAGTAACACCCATGCCCCAGCGCCCTACCCCCTGGCCGACCCTGGTCATGCTCGCCACGGTGGTGCAGTGGCTGCTCTTGGCCAGCGTCGTGGGGGTGGTGGTGGGCACGGCGTGCAGCGCGTTTTTGCGCGTGCTGTTTTTAACGGAAGGGCATTTGTACCAAGCGCCCTGGTGGCTGCTGGCGGTGCTCTTGCCCCTGGGCGGTTTAGCCAACGGCCTGCTGCTGCACTACGCCCCACGCCATGGGGAGGATCTGCACGATGAACCCATTGCCGCCGTCAATGAGCAGCAAGGCCGCATGCCCTGGCGCGATGCCTGGATCAAGCCCCTGGCCGCGCTGATTACCCTGTCCTGTGGCGGCTCGGCGGGCAAAGAGGGGCCGTGTTCGCACCTGGGGGCCAGCTTGGCCTCGGGCCTGGGACAGTGGCTGCGCCTGAATGCCGAGCTGCGCAAGCGCCTGGTGGCCTGCGGCGTCAGCGCCGGGTTTGCCAGCGTGTTTGGCACCCCCATTGCGGGTGCCGTGTATGGGGTGGAGATGCTGGCCATTGGCCGTATCCGGCACGACTTTCTGTTCCCCGGCATCGTCGCCGGTGTTACGGCCTATACCGTCAGCCGCTTTTGGGGCCTGCCCTACCACCAGTTTCACATCAGCTTTGCTGCCACCTTCACGCAACTGCTGTTTTTAAAAACGGTGCTGCTGGGCATGGTCTGCGGCTTGGCCGCGCTGTTGTTTGTCGAACTGTGCCAGCTTGCCCGCCGCGCCTTTACCGGGTTGCGGCAACGTTTTGCCCTGTGGCCCCCGCTGCTGCCCGCCATCGGCGGCGCGGTGGTGGCGCTGGCCGTGCTGCTCATCCCCAGCGACTACCTGGGCCTGAGCCTGCCACTGATGGATGCCGCCCTACAGGGCGAAGCGGTGGCGCTCTCTGGCGTGCTGTTCAAGGCGCTGCTCGTGGCCATCACCTTGGGCGCGGGGTTTTACGGCGGCATCGTCACGCCCCAGTTTGTCATTGGTGCCATTGCCGGTAGCGCCTGCGCCCCTTGGCTGGGTTTAACCCACGCGCAAGGCGCAGCCGTCGGGCTGGTGGCCGTGGTGGCGGCAGCGTCCAACACCCCGGTGGCGGCACTCCTGATGGGGGTAGAACTGTTTGGCGCCGATGCCATGTGGTACGTGGCCGGGGCCTGCATGGCGGCGTTTCTCACCATCGGCCACCGCAGCGTCTACCCCGCGCAGCACGTGGCCTACGCCAAATCGGCCTGGCTGGTCACCCACGCCGACCTGCCCGTGGGCCAGGAAAAAGTGCAACTGAGCTACGGCGTGCTGCGCTGGTGGGGCAGCTTGCTCAAACGCCTGCGTGGATGGTGGCAGCAGCGCCAGCGCCGCCCATAATCACCGGCAACGCAGCAGCACGCAGTACGTATACAACGCACAACGCCATGGACAAAAAGCAACTAAGCGAAGCAGACATTCGCTCCAAATTCATCGACCCCGCCCTCCTGCAAGCCGGTTGGCGCGAGGCCGACCAGATTTACCGCGAATACGCCATCACCCAGGGCCGCATCGTGGTGCGTGGGCAAAAAGCGCAGCGCAATATGCAAACCGCCTTGCGGGCCGACTACCTGCTGTGCTGGCAATACGGCCAGCCCCTGGCCGTGGTGGAAGCCAAGGACAACCGCCACAGCGTGGCAGCGGGCCTGCAGCAAGCCACCGACTACGCCGAGCGCATGGGCGTGCCCTTTGCCTTTGCCAGCAATGGCGACGGTTTTGTCTTTCGCGATGCCACCTTGGCCGATGGTGCGCTGGTGCGCGAAATCTCCCTGGACGAATTTCCCAGCCCGCAGGCCCTATGGCAGCGCTACTGCGCCTGGAAGGGCTGGAGCAGCACGCAGCAGCACATCAACACCAGCGCCTACCACCAAGGCGGCAGCCACCGGGTGCCGCGCTACTACCAGTTGCACGCCATCAACAAAACGCTGGAGGCCATTGCCGCCGGCCACAACCGTGTGCTGCTGGTTATGGCCACCGGCACGGGCAAAACCTATACGGCGTTCCAAATCATTTGGCGCTTGCTTAAAAGCCGCGCCAAAACCCGCGTGCTGTTTTTGGCCGACCGCAACATCCTGGTGGACCAAACCATGGTGGGCGACTTCAAACCCTTCAAGGGCGCAATGGCCAAACTCAGCCCCCACGCCAAGGGCATAGAGCGGGTCGATGCCAGCGGCGCAACCACGGTAGAAATGCTGGAGCTGGCGATTACCCAAGACACCCCTCAAGGCAAGAAAAGCACCAGCGGAAAACAGGTGAATAAATCCTACGAGGTGTACCTGGGCCTGTACCAAGCCGTCACGGGCAAAGGTGGCAAGGGCGGCACGGACGATGTGTACAAACAATTCAGCCCCGATTTTTTCGATCTCATCATCATTGACGAATGCCACCGGGGCAGCGCCAAGGAAGACTCCGCCTGGCGGGAAATTCTTAGCTACTTCGCCAGCGCCACCCAGGTGGGCCTGACCGCCACGCCCAAGGAGACGGAAGACGCCTCCAACACCCACTACTTTGGCGAGCCGGTGTACACCTACACCTTGAAGCAGGGCATTGATGACGGCTTTTTGGCCCCCTACAAAGTCGTGCGCGTCGATTTAGACCGTGACACCTTCGGCTGGCGGCCCCCCAAAGGCATGCTCGACGACAACGGCCAGCCCATAGAAGACCGCATCTACAACGCCGCCGACATGAACCGCCACCTGGTGCTGGGCCTGCGTGACCGGGTCGTGGCCGACAAAATTACCCAATACCTCCAAGGCACCGACCGCAACGCCAAAACCATCGTCTTTTGTGAAGACATCGACCACGCCCAGCGCATGACCACGGCACTCGTCAATGCCAACCAGGACATCTGCGCCACCCGCCATAAATACGTGATGCAAATCACCGGCGACAACGAAGTGGGCAAGCGCGAGCTGGACAACTTCATCGACCCCGACAGCGCCGACCCCGTCATCGCCGTCACCAGCAAACTCATGAGCACCGGCGTGGACGCGCAAACCTGCAAGCTGGTGGTGCTGGACCAAAGCATCCAGTCCATGACGCTGTTCAAGCAAATCATCGGCCGCGGCACGCGCCTCAATGAAGCGTATGGCAAGCAGTTTTTCACCATCCTGGACTTCAAGCGCGCCACCGAACTGTTTGCCGATAAAGACTTTGACGGCGAACCCGTACAAATCTACCAACCCACGGGCGACAACCCCATCACGCCCCCCGCCCCCACGGACGAGGAAACAGGCACAGGCACAGGCGCAGATGAGCAGCCCACAGCCCCCGCAGCCGATAGCGCAGACCCATTGAGCAACACCACCAGCAGCACCCCCAAAGACCCCGCTGGCGTGTACGGCGGTGGGGACGCAGCTACCGCCTCTGACGCACCACGCAAATACCGCATCAACCACCGCGTCACCGTCGCCATTGCCCGCGAGCGCGTGCAGTACCTGGACGCACAGGGCAAGCTGGTCACCGAAAGCCTGCGCGACTTCACCCGCATCAACCTCGCCAAGCAATACCAATCGCTGGATGCCTTTTTGCAAGCCTGGAACAGCGCCGAGCGCAAACAAGCCCTGGTGCACGAGCTGCAACAACACGGCGTACTGCTGGACGTGCTGGCCGAAGAACTGGCCCAGGAAAAAGGCCCCGGCAGCGCCCTGGCCGATGCTGACCCGTTTGACCTGCTGCTGCACGTCGCCTACGACCAGCCCCTGCTTACCCGCAGCGAACGCGCGCGCCGCGCCCGGCAAAAACTGCAGGACGACGGCATCTACGCCCAATACGGCGACACCGCCCGCAAAGTGCTGCAAGCCCTGCTGGACAAGTACGCCGACGAAGGCATCTTTGCCATTGAAAATACCGACATCCTCAAAGTGCAGCCCTTCAACCAACTGGGCAGCACCATCGAGCTGATGAAAAGCTTTGGCGGCAGCAAGCACGACTACCACACCGCCATGGCCCAGCTGGGCCAAGCCATTTACCAGCAGCCATAGCCCACCGCACCACTAAAACCATAGCTGCTAGCGCTTTCTGTATAAGGGCTAGCAGCCTTTTTCATTAAAAAATTTCACCCCCCCACCATGTCCAACCTCTCCGCCACCATCAAATCCATCCAAGACATCATGCGCCAGGACAGCGGCGTGGACGGCGACGCCCAGCGCCTGTCGCAACTGACCTGGCTGCTGTTTCTGAAAATTTTTGACGCGCTGGAAGAAGAGCTGGAATTTAGCCAAGACCACTACCAAAGCCCCATCCCCGAAGCCCTGCGCTGGCGCAACTGGGCCGCTGACGACGAAGGCATGACCGGCGAACAACTGCTGGACTTTGTCGATAACCAACTGCTGCCCACCCTGGCCAACCTGCAAGGCGACATCGAACGCAGCCCCCGCGCCTACGTGCTGCGTAGCGTGTTTGACGACACCTACAACTACATGAAAAGCGGCCACCTGCTGCGCCAAGTTATCAACAAACTGGCCAGCATCGACTTCAACCGCCAGGCCCAGCGCCACCAGTTCAACGACCTGTACGAAAAACTGCTCAAAGACCTGCAAGCCGCAGGCAACGCCGGCGAGTTCTACACACCCCGCGCCGTCACCCAGTTCATGACCGACATCATCCACCCCCAACTGGGCGAAACCGTCATGGACCCCGCCACCGGCACCGGCGGCTTTCTGGTCTGCGCCATCGAACACCTGCGCCAGCAGGCCCAAACGCCCGCGCAGCAAGCCCAACTGCAAACCGCCGTGCGCGGGGTGGAGAAAAAACCCCTGCCGCACAGCCTGTGCGTCACCAACCTCATGCTGCACGGCATTGAAGTGCCCAGCGCCATCCACAACGACAACACCCTCAGTCGCCCGCTGCGCGACTACACCCGCGCCGACCAAGTGGACATCATCCTCACCAACCCACCCTTTGGCGGCACCGAAGAGCCGGGCATCGAAGACGGCTTCCCCGCCGACCTGCGTAGCCGCGAAACGGCAGATTTATTCATGATCCTCATCATGAAACTGCTCAAAGACGGCGGGCGCGCCGCCGTCGTCCTGCCCGACGGCTTTTTGTTTGGCGAAGGCAGCAAAAGCCGCATCAAGGAAAAGCTGCTCACCGAATGCAACCTGCACACCATCGTGCGCCTGCCTAACGGCGTGTTTAACCCCTACACCGGCATCAAAACCAACCTGCTGTTTTTCACCAAAGGCCAGGCGACCGAGCAGGTCTGGTACTACGAACACCGCTACCCCCAGGGCGTAAAAAACTACAACAAAACCAAACCCATCCGCATCGAAGAATTTGACGCCGAAAAAGCCTGGTGGGGCAGCCCTGCCGACGGCTTTGCCAGCCGCGTGGAAACCGAACAGGCGTGGAAAGTGGGCATCGAGCAACTGCGCGCCGCCAACTGGAACCTGGACCAGAAAAACCCCCACGTAGCCCAACAAACCCAGCACGACCCCGATGTGCTGCTGGCCCAATACCAACAACTGCAAGCCCACGCCCACGCCCTGCGCCAGCAATTGCAGACCATGCTGGCCCAGTCGCTAGAGGGAAAAATATGAGCGCCATTGCCAGCAGCGCAGGGCAATCGCATCCCCACCGTCACACCCGCGAAGGCGGGTGTCCAGCAACAGCACTCATCGGGCGCACTGGATTCCCGCCTTCGCGGGAATGACGAAGACCTCTTTGATTTTTAAAAATATTTAAACGCTACTGCCCTATACAGCAGCTTGAAAATTCATAACAACAATAGCTGCTAGCGCACGTATTTAAACGATTTCAAGGTAAAAACATGCTGAAAACAAGCAATGACGCACGCAAACTGCTATCAAATATAGAACTCATCGCCCAAACCCCCCAGGGCATTGCCCGCCTTCGGGAACTGATTTTGACCCTGGCCGTGCAAGGCAAGCTGGTGCCCCAAGACCCCCAGGACGAGCCCGCCAGCGGGCTGTTGGAAAAAATCAAAACCGAAAAAACGCGGCTGGTGGCAGAGGGGAAAATTAAAAAAGAAAAACCGCTGGCGGAAATTACCGAGGAAGAAAAACCGTTTGCTTTGCCGGAGGGGTGGGAGTGGGTAAGGTTTGGAAATATCTGCTCTTATATTCAGCGAGGAAAGAGCCCTACCTATGCAGATTATTCTGTACATCAGGTCGTTTCACAGAAGTGTGTGCGTTGGTTTGGACTGGATTTGAGCCAAGCTAGGTTTATTACATCAGAGTCATTAGCCAAGTACGAGGAAGTTCGTTTCCTTCGAACTGGAGATTTGCTATGGAACTCTACTGGTACCGGCACCATTGGCCGCGCCTGCTTAGTGCCAGAAGAATATGAAAAAAAGAAACTAGTAGCAGATTCGCACGTTACTGTTGTTCGAGCTATAAAAACCAATTACAGTTTTTTGTATCGCTGTATTCAAAGCCCTTATATACAAAATGCGATAGAAAACAGTGCATCTGGTACAACCAATCAAATTGAATTGAACACATCAACAGTAGTTAATCATTTGATTCCTCTCCCCCCCCTCCCCGAACAATCCCGCATCGTCGCCCGCGTAGAAGCCCTGATGCAGCTCTGCGATGCGCTGGAAGCCCAAGGCCGCCTGGAACTGGGCCAACACCAACAACTGCTGGCCACCTTGCTGGACAGCCTCACTCAAGCCGCCACCGCCCAAGAACTGGCCCAGCAGTGGCAGCGCCTATCCCAACACTTTGACCTACTGATCGACCGCCCCGAAGCCGTGGACGCGCTGGAACAAACCATCCTGCAACTAGCAGTGCGCGGCCTACTGGTGGCACAAGACCCGGCAGACGAACCCGCCAGCGTATTGCTGCAAAAAATCCAAGAGGAAAAAGCGCGGCTGGTGGCGGCGGGGAAAATTAAAAAAGAGAAACCGCTGGCGGAAATTACCGACGAAGAAAAGCCGTTTGCTTTGCCGGTGGGGTGGGAGTGGGTAACTATCGATTATTTAGCCAATATAGGAACAGGTACAACACCATCAAGGGATAACCCAAATTATTTTAATGGAACGATACCCTGGGTTACAAGTGGAGAAACCGGAAATTCATTCATAACCGCAACCATGCAGCATGTGACTGAATATGCACTTGAACAAACCAGTTTGACTATTTATCCAGTGGGCACATTGATTATTGCAATGTACGGCCAAGGAAAAACTCGTGGCCAAATATCTGAATTAAAAATAACTGCCGCGACCAATCAGGCATGTGCAGCAATTTGCCTCATTGAGAACTCTGCCGCGCATCGCAGTTATATCAAACTATTATTTGAAAAAAGTTATGACGAAATTCGGGGGCTATCTGCAGGCGGTGCACAGCCGAATTTGAATGTTGGAAAAATCAAAGCAACGCCTGTTCCGCTCCCGCCCCTCCCCGAACAATCCCGCATCGTCGCCCGCGTCACCGAATTACGCGCCCTGTGCCAGCAACTGCGCGACACCCTCACCCAAGCCCGCACCACCCACACCCAACTGGCCCAGGCATGGGCCGAACAAGCAGCGGCGTGAGCGGGGCGGAACACCAACTCGGAATTGCGCCCACGGTGGGGGCTTGGATGGCGACAGGGCGGGCATCAGCCGCCACACCCCAATAGGCTCCTGACACAGGCTTTAGAACTTGCCCCTGAACATTCGATACAGGTTGGCTATGGATACAACAACAAGCCACACGGGTACGTGTCCATGTCTATGGCCACAAGCACTTCACACAGCTACACTCGTGGTCAATCAATGGTTTAAGCAATGAAAGCAGTATCCCTTTTTACCGGCTGCGGCGGCTCAGATGCTGGGTTATCCGCTACAGGTTTTGAAATAATCATGGCCAATGACATCCTGCCTTATGCAAGGGATGTGTATCTGGCCAACCATGCAGAGACTGACTACGTCGTCAAAGACATCACCAAGATCGAGAACTTTCCCAAAGCCGACCTATTAGCAGGCTGCTATCCCTGCCAAGGCTTCAGCCAAGGTGGGCTACGCAACCCTGACCACAAGTACAACACTTTGTACCAGCAATTCGCTCGGGCGCTACACCAAATCCAGCCCAAGGCATTTGTCGTTGAAAATGTATCAGGAATGATTCGCAAGAACTTTGCACACTTGGTTGAAGACCAGCTCAAGGTCTTTACCGAAGCAGGCTACAAAGTCAAATTTGAAGTACTCAATGCAGCCGATTTTGGGGTAGCCCAGGAGCGTCGCCGTATTTTTATTGTGGGCATTCGTGACGACATTGACCATGAGTACCACTTCCCGGAGCCGACCCACGGTGAAGGCAGAGCCAACCCCAAAGTCACAATCCGTGACGCCATTGGCGACCTGCCAGAGTGGCCCGAGGGCGAGTTCTACGCTCGCGACTTTCACTGGTACTACATGTCACGCGACCGTCGCAACGGCTGGGACGAGACCTCTCGCACCATCGTGGCCAATCCGCGCCACATGCCCCTGCACCCAATGAGCCCTAGGATGACAAAGGTAGAGCACAACGTCTGGAAATTTGAAACTGAAGACCGTGCCCGTCGTTTCACCTACCGTGAGGCTGCTCGCATTCAGGGCTTTGCGAAAGACTTTGTGTTCCCTGAGACAGATAACGCCAGCTTGGACATGAAGTACAAAGTGGCAGGGAACGCAGTTCCCCCACCACTGTTTGCAGCCGTTGCAGGAGCAATCCCAGCGATCTGGGATTAGCTTGCCAATGCGACATTAGATTGAGCAGCGTCATCGACGAATTGCCATGTAGGCAAGTGCTGTACAGCACCGCAACTCTCAAATAAACGAAATAGCCGCAGCCGATCTACCAGCACTACACCTTTGACATGCTCTGCGCGATCCCAGGCCCTGTCATTGGCAGACAAATCATGCGGTACAAAACAATAAGCAGCACCCTCATGCTGAGGTAGAACGTGCACTCTGATTGCTGCTGGTGTCACATCTAATTGTTTGCTTTCCCAATCCGTTGGAGAGCAAGCACATTGCCCAAAAATCACCGGGATATTGCCTCGTTTATCCCCTATTTTTAGCCAAGCAACCAGATCAATCCCTCCATCTGCCGTATTCCTTGCGTCATAGTGCTCCCTTGACTTGACCTGCATAGCTTGAATATCAGCAGCCAATTGCTTGAATTTTTCGAACAACGTCCCTGTATATGAACCGGGCAAGTTTTGATGTGCACCAAACGGACGCACTTCCCACAGGTCATTGAGTGCCTTACGCAGCCAGTGAAGCGATATTTCCTCAAACGCACTGTCACTTCTTTCCGACGATTATCGATACATAACCGCAGAGAAGATGCAAGCAATAGCGCTGCATAGAGACGATGACGTGGATTCTCCTTATCAAACTTAGAACGCAGGACATTTCGCTCAAGCTGAAAAGGCCAGTCCACATATTGCTTGCTGCGAGCGGTTAAGCGCGAATGTATATCTGACCAGCGACGCGAGACCCGGTCATCCATTTCTTCTGTTTCCTCTCCCTCTTCTCCGAACTCAACGCTATCCGCTTGCACATCACCAGCCTCTTGGGTCTGAGCGTCAATATTTCCCTTAGAAATCATCTTATTGCGGCTGCATAAACACATTAGCTCAACATAGTCAGCCCACAAAAATGAATAACCATGACGAGGAACTTTACTGGTATCAACAAGTAATGCTGCCATCTATCGGCCCTCGTCATTTTGCTTTTTTTGGCGAGTCCGACGTGCGGCGCGTTGCACCAATGTTTGCAAATCTTCGGCACTAAAAACAAGACGCTCGGCAAGTTTGGCATGCGCATCATCGACATCAATTTCACCTTCAAGCATTCGCTTGCAATTCATCAAAGCAAGGTCTGCAGATGTCAATAGTGAATTGAATGCCTCGGTGGGCCCTTCTGAAAACAGATAAGCTTGATCGAGGTTGTTGTGTTCACGTAGCTCTAAAGTAGCTCTCTCAGAGCCTAGGACTGCGGCCAGATTTTTTAGTCTGCGCGATTCGCCAAGAACTGTGTCTCCAGAATCTGTTTGCGCAAACATCCAACGAAAAAGATCCTTGGCATTCTCATCGTTGACAGCTGCGACATCCACCGCATCACGCCCAGGTAAATTCAGAAAATCGACGATATTCGCATATGAAAGCGCTGTAGAGAGTAAAGAGAAGTTGATATCTTCCTCTGCCACTCTTTGTAGACCATAGAACCGTTTATCTTTTGCTCGGTCATACAGATTGAGAGTCGTCAAAAGCTGCGCAACATAATCTCGTCGGCTACCAATATCTTTGGCAACTGCTTTCAACTGCGCCTCTTGGTTGAGACCATGATAAAAATTCTTAATCAGATCTGCCAGATAGCGTGCCTTGGAAAGTGGTTCCCAGCGGCGAGGGCCTGAGATGTGTCTGAAGCCTAAGTACTTCAGCACATCCCTTCTTTGTGGAAACTCGAAGCACTCCACCGCATCGGGTTTGACCGTCGCTGCAGCAGCCAAATCTCTAAGCGAGTTCGTCAAAAGCTCATCAGAAATCAGACCATTGAGTACTCGCAATGAGGCTAGGCGGCGATTGCCTTCGACAACGATATAACGCCCCGGCTGCTGAGGATTAGGAGCGACCAGCAAAGGTTCACCGGGGAAAAAGCCTTGATTCCCTAAAGACCCCACCAGCTCTTCTAAATTCTCTTCTTCAATCATTCGCTTGATGGCTCTCTCCTCACCATCAGCCGAGCCAAATGCATCTAAGAAGCGCGGGTTCTCTGGATCGAAGTCCAGTAGGTCGACACTGGGTTTTATTTGTTTTGGTTGTTTAGTCATACATACCCCTTCATGCCCTGCTATTAAAGCTAAGTAGTCTATCAAGCCCCCATCTAGCTCTTTTACTTCAACCACTTTGGCTTCTCGCATGCTCAGCGAAGGTGACGAATGTGGAAACACGATCACATCGCCGTCTTGTAGGTTCACCGTGGTCTTCAACGCACGCTTGGTCAAGATCGAACCATTGTTCACGGCCCGTGCAACACTGTTGACGCTTGGTTGACAGCTCCAACGAAAAACGGGCTACGATTTCTCGTAACCCGTTGAATTTATTGGTAGGGCGTGGCGGACTTGAACCGACGACCAAGGGATTATGAGTCCCCTGCTCTAACCAACTGAGCTAACGCCCCTCGTTTGGTATTGCGACGCTGGTCGCACACCAAAACCGGCGATTGTACGTGCTAAGGATGCTCTGCGATGAATCTAACGCTGGTGGCTCAGCGCGTTGCTGACCAGCTTGGAGGTGATGTCCACGATCTGAATCATCTTGTCGTAGTGCATGCGCGTGGGGCCGATCACGCCCAGGGTGCCGACGACCTGGCCGTTGACTTCATACGGGGCGCTGACGACGGACAGTTCCTCAAACGGCACGACCTGGCTTTCGCCGCCGATGAAGATGCGCACGCCTTCGGCTTTGCTGGAAAAGTCCAGCAGGCGCAGGATTTGCGTTTTTTGCTCAAACAGCTCAAACGCGCGGCGCAGGTGGTGCATGTCGTTGGAGAAGTCGCTCACGGCCAGCAGGTTGCGCTGGCCGCAGATGATGACCTGCTCCTCTTGCGCGGATGGGTTCAGGGCTTCGGCGCTCAGGTTCACGGCGGCCTGCATCAAGTCGGCCACCTGGCCGCGCAGTTGTTCGACTTCGGTTTTCAGGCTCTCGCGCACCTGTTCGATGTCGCGGCCTGCGTAGTGCTGGTTCAGGTAGTTGGCCGCTTGCACCAAATGGCTGCTGTCAATTTCCGCGTCGGTGAAGATGACGCGGTTTTGCACGTCCCCGTCGGGCGCGACGATGATGACCAGCACGCGCAGTTCCGAGAGTTTGACGAACTCAATGTGCTTGAACACCGAGCTGCGCCGGGGCGCCATGACCACGCCCACAAATTGCGACAGGTTGGAGAGCATGTGCGCCGCGTTGGCGATGACTTTTTGCGGCGGCTCGGCCAGCAGCTCGGGGGTGACCAACTGGCCGCGCTGGGCGGTGAGCATGGTGTCCACAAACAGACGGTAGCCGCGTGCCGTGGGAATGCGCCCGGCGGAGGTGTGGGGGCTGACGATGAGGCCCAGCTCCTCCAAATCGGCCATGACGTTGCGGATGGTGGCGGGCGACAAATCCAGCCCCGAAGCCTTGGACAACGTCCGCGAACCGACGGGCTGGCCGTCGGCGATATAGCGCTCTACCAACGCTTTGAGTAATAACTTGGCACGATCATCCAGCATCAGGGCATTTTAATGATGTAATTTCAGGCCATGAGCCCCAAGTTCCGCCACGTTGCCCTGATTGGCAAGCACCATCCGCTGTCTGGTTACCACGCCCCTGCCAACCCTGCCCACCAGCCTTTGGCGGAGATTGCCGAGTTTTTGCACGCCAAGGGCTGCGAGGTGGTGATTGAGGCCGATACCGCAGTGCACACGGGGCTGCACCAGCGTTTTCCGACGCTGACGGTGGATGAGCTGGGCCAGCACTGCAGCCTGGCGGTGGTGGTGGGGGGCGATGGCACCATGCTGGGCATCAGCCGCCACCTGGCGCGCCACGGTACGGCCTTGGTGGGGATTAACCAGGGGCGCTTGGGCTTTGTGACCGATATTCCCCTGAATACCTACCGCGAGACGCTGTTCCCCATCTTGCTGGGCGAGTACGACGAGGACATTCGCCCCCTGATGCACGCGCGCGTGCAGCGCGGTGATACCTGTGTGTTTGAGGCGCTGGCGGTCAACGACGTGGTGGTCAACCGGGGCGGCACCTCGGGCATGCTGGAGCTGCGGGTGGAGGTCGATGGCCGCTTTCTCTCCAACCAGCGCGCCGACGGCTTGATTGTGGCCACGCCCACGGGCTCGACCGCGTATGCCCTGTCTGCCGGGGGGCCGATGATGCACCCCAGCACCCCAGCCTGGGTGATTGCGCCGATTGCGCCGCACATGCTCTCCAACCGCCCCATCGTCATTCCCGATAGCGGGGAGGTGATGCTGGAGGTGATTGGCGGGCGCGACGTTAGCGCCAACTTCGATATGCAGTCGCTGTCCACCATCTTGCACGGCGACCGCATTTACGTGCGCCGCTCTGAGCACAGCGTGCGCTTTCTGCACCCCCAGGGCTGGAACTACTTTGCCACGCTGCGTAAAAAGCTCGGCTGGAACGAACGGGGCTACCAACCATGACGCTCAGGCGCATTACGCTGCAGGACTTTGTCATTGTCCAAACGCTGGACCTGGGTTTTGCCCAGGGGCTCACGGTGCTCACGGGCGAGACCGGCGCAGGCAAGTCGATTTTGATTGACGCGCTGCAACTGGCCCTGGGCGCACGCGCCGACAGCAGCGTGGTGCGCGAAGGGGCCAGCCATGCGCAAATTTGCGTGGAATTTGCCCCGCCGCCCGCCGCCCAAGCGTGGCTGGCAGCCGCCCAACTGCCCGTGGCCGATACCCTGGTGCTGCGCCGCCATATAGATACCCAGGGCCGCAGCCGCGCCTGGATCAACGCCAGCAGCGCCACGGCCACGCAGTTGCGCCAATTGGCCGCGCTGCTGGTGGATATCCACGGCCAGCACGCCTGGCAACACTTGGTGCAGGCCGATGCCGTGCGCGGCTTGCTCGATGCCTATGGCGGCATCGCCACCCAGCCGCTGCGCCAATGCTGGCAAGCCTGGCGCGATGCCAGCGCCCGCCACCAGCAGGCGCAAACCCAACAAGCGCAACTGCAGCAAGAGCGCGAACGCCTGCAGTGGCAAATTGAAGAGCTGGAAAAACTCGCCCCCGCCCCGGATGAGTGGGAAGAACTCAACACCCAGCACACGCGCCTGGCCAACGCCCAGGCCCTGCTGCAAGCCGCCCAGCACGCCCTGGCCGCACTGCACGACGACGCTGGCGGTGCCCAGCGCCCCCTGGCCCGCGCGGCCCAGCAGCTCCAAGCCCAGGCACACCTGGAGCCCGCCTTTACCGATATTGCCGACGTGCTGGAAGGCTGTTTGGCCCAGTTGGACGATGCCCAGCACAGCCTTCAGCACTACCTGGAACGCACCGAGCTTGACCCCGCCGGCCTGGCCGCGCTGGATACCCGCCTGGGCCTGTGGCTACAACTGGCGCGGCGCTTTAAATGCCCGCCGCAAGAACTGCACACGCTGTTGACGGACTGGCAGGCGCAACTGGCCCAGCTTGATGCCGCCACCGACATGGCCGCGCTGGCCGCTGCACAAGCCGCTGCACTGGCCGCCTACCAACAGGCCGCCGCCGCTGTTTCTGCCCAGCGCCAGCAGGCCGCGCCCCGCTTGGCGCAGGCCATTACCGCCGCCATGCAAACCCTGGGCATGCAGGGCGGCTGCTTTGCCGTGCAGCTCAGCCCCACGCAAACACCCAGCGCCTACGGGCTGGAAGACGTACAGTTTTTAGTCGCCGGCCACCCCGGTGCCACGCCCCGACCCTTGGGCAAGGTGGCCTCGGGCGGGGAGCTGTCGCGCCTGTCGCTGGCCATTGCGGTCACAACCAGCGCCATCGGCAGCGCCGGAACGCTGATTTTTGACGAGGTCGATAGCGGCATTGGCGGTGCCGTGGCGCACACGGTCGGGCGGCTGATGCGCGCCCTGGGCCATGACCGCCAGGTGCTGGCCGTCACCCACCTGCCGCAGGTGGCCGCCTACGCCGACCAGCATTACGTGGTGCGCAAGCGCCGCCATAAAGCGGGCACCACCAGCCAGGTGCTGCCCACCACCACCGCCCAGCGCGAGGAAGAAATCGCCCGCATGCTGGGCGGCGAAAAAATCTCCCCCACCACCTTGGCCCACGCCCGCGAAATGCTGCACGATGCCAAGGGCAGCCCAGATCCCGCCCCCCAAGAGCGCCCATGAGCTTAGACGTTGTACTGATTACCGGCATGTCCGGCTCGGGCAAATCCATTGCCCTGAACGCCCTGGAAGACGCGGGCTACTACTGCGTGGACAACCTGCCGCCCGAGCTCCTGCCCGCCTTTGTGCGCCTGCAACACGCCCACCACGGCAAGCGCGTCGCCATTGCCATGGACGCGCGCAGCGCTGCCAGCCTGCCCAACCTGCCCAAGAAGCTGCGCCAGTTGGAAAAATTCCGCAATGAAGGCGTACAACTGCACGTCCTGTTTTTGGATGCCAACACGCCCACCTTGGTGCGCCGGTTTTCTGAAACGCGCCGGCGCCACCCGCTCTCGCCCACCGACGCGCCCGACGGCGGTGCCCTGGCCCAGGTGATTGAGCACGAGCGCGAACTGCTGGCCGACCTGCGCGAGTTTGCCCACATCATCGACACCAGCAACATCCGTGGCCCGCAGCTGCAAAGCTATGTGAAAAGCCTGATCCAAGCCCCGGCGAATCAGCTCAGCCTGGTGTTCCAGTCCTTTGGCTTCAAACACGGCCTGCCGCTGGATGCCGACTACGTCTTTGACGTACGCATGCTGCCCAACCCGTATTACGACCTGGAGCTGCGCCCGCTGACCGGCAAGGACGCGCCCGTGCAAACGTTTTTGCGCCAGCAGCCCGACGTGTTGGTGATGCAGCAGCATATCCAGCAATTCGTCACCCACTGGCTGCCCGCCCTGCAGGCCAACCACCGCAGCTATGTGACGGTGGCCATCGGCTGCACCGGGGGGCAGCACCGCTCGGTGTTTTTGACCGAGCAACTGGCCGCGCACTTTCGCCCGCACTGGAATACGCTGCTGCGCCACCGGGAGATGGATGCGCGGACACTTCAAAAATAAGAGCTTGTAGCGCTTGTAAATAAAGGGTTTCATGTAGTTTTTGGCCTGAAACCCTTTGTTTATGTGCGCAAGTAGCTATGGTTCTTCAGTATGGCTACTACTGGCCGCTGCTTTCCTGCAGGTAAAGCAGCAAATCCGCAATCGCCAGCACGGGCAGATTATGTTGGGCCGCGTAGGCCAATACCGCATCGCCGCGCAGCATGTGGCCGTCGGGGTGCATCAGCTCGCACAGCACACCCATGGGGCGCAGCCCGGCCAGGCGAGCCAGGCACACGGAGCCTTCGGTATGCCCTTGCCGCGCTGCCAGCCCGCCGGGGTGGGCACGCAGGGGAAAGACGTGGCCGGGGCGCACCAGGTCGTCCGGGCGGGCAGCAGGGTGGATGGCCGCCTGGATGGTCGTCAGCCGGTCGCGGGCGCTGACGCCCGTGGTCACGCCCTGGCGGGCCTCGATGGTCACGGTAAACGCCGTGCCATAGGCGCTGCCGTTGTGCGCCACCATTTGCGGCAAATCCAGGCGCTGCAAGGTCTCGTCCGTCAGGCACAGACAGACGATGCCGCTGCCGTCCCGAATCATCTGCGCCATGCCCTGCTCGGTCAGGCACTCGGCGGCAAAGATCAGGTCGGCCTCATTCTCGCGGTCATAGTCATCCATCAAGACCACGGGCACGCCGGTGCGTATGGCCTGCAAGGCCGCTTGCACACGCTGGTGCAGCGCCTCGGGGGAGGGGGAAATTTCGGGAAGGTCCGGCGCGATGCGCTCGGCAACGGGGGATGAAAACATAGGGAAACGCTCCTCAAGAAAACACATGGAGAAGACGTTTTCGGGGCACGCAGCCGCGCGTTGCTGCGCCCCGTCATCCAGGGCGCAGCAACGCGCGGCGCATCTTCTTGCATCCGGACTGTGACCGTCGGCTCTGGAGTGGTGCCAGATCTGCTGACCCCACAGCCAACCGCTGTGGGCGCTCGCGGGCTTGCGAGGGCCCCAGGGCTTTGCACCCCGGCCTCGCCTACCGCCGGTGGGGAATTGCACCCCGCCCTGAAGACGCTGATGTCGGCCCTGACAGGGCAAGGCCAACGGCGGGATTGTAAACGCCCAGCCCCGGATAAACCCGGCGACGCATCCAGGCCAGCAGCCCAGTCAGCAGAAAAAAAAAAGAGCTGCTACCGCCTGTAAACAAAGAACTTCACGATAAAAACACTGTGAAATCCTTTATTCACCAGCGATAACAGCTCCTAAAAAGTGTAAATCGGCCGATTTACACCACAGCAATCCGCAGCATATTGGTTGTCCCGCTTTGCCCGAAAGGCATCCCCGCCAGGATGACGATGGAGCCACCGGGCGTGGCTATGCCCTGTGCCTGCGCCGCTTGGCAGGCTTCGGGAGCCAGGGAATCGGCGTTGACGATGTTGGGCGCATGCACGCTGTGCACGCCCCAGGCCAGGGCCAGCTTGCGGGCTACGGGCAAGGCGGGTGACAGGCTGAGGATGGGGGCGCTGGGGCGCTCGCGGGCGGCCCGCAGGCTGGTGTGGCCCGAGGTGGTAAAGCAGCAAATGGCCTGGGCACTGAGCAAGGTGGCCGCGCGGCGCATGGCGCAGCAGATGGCGGCGGTGGCATCTGCCGAAGCAGCGCTGTCGGCGGCGGTGTGCGAGGCGTCCAGCAACTGGCGGTACTGCGCGTCGGCCTCGGTGCCTTCGATGATGCGGTTCATCATCGTCACCGCTTCCACCGGGTATTTGCCGGCAGCAGACTCTGCCGAGAGCATGACGGCATCCGCACCGTCGTAGATGGCGGTGGCTACGTCGGAGGCTTCGGCGCGGGTGGGCACGGGGCTTTCGATCATGGATTCCAGCATCTGCGTGGCGACGATCACCGGCTTGCCCAGCTTGCGGCAGAGCTTGACGATGCGCTTCTGGATGGCGGGCACTTGCTCCGCAGGTAGTTCCACGCCCAGGTCGCCCCGGGCGACCATGATGGCGTCCGCTGCGGCGATGATTTCTTCCAGCCGGTCGATGGCGGCGGGTTTTTCCAGCTTGGCCAGGATGCCGGCGCGGCCCTGGATGAGTGCACGGGCTTCGTGGATGTCTTCGGGGCGCTGCACGAAGGACAGGGCAATCCAGTCCGCGCCCAGCTTCAGGGCGGTGTCCAGGTCGGCACGGTCTTTGGCCGTCAGCGCCGAAATCGGCAGCACCACGCCGGGCACGTTCACGCCTTTGCGCTCGGACAGCTTGCCGCCGACCAGCACGGTCACGTCGGCCGACTGGGCGTCGCAGCGTTCGACACGCACGCGCAGCTTGCCGTCGTCCAGCAGCAGCTCGGCACCGGGTACGAGGGCGGCAAAAATCTCCGGGTGCGGCAGTTGCACGCGCTGCGCGGTGCCCAGGGCGGGGTCGAGGTCAAAGCGGAAGGCTGCGCCTTGCGCCAGAACAATCGGGCCGTCGGCAAAGCGGCCCACGCGCAGCTTGGGGCCTTGCAGGTCGGCCAGGATGCCGATGGGGCGGGCGAACTCCTGCTCCACCGCCCGCACGGCGGCAAAGCGCGCGGCGTGGTCGGCATGGCTGCCGTGGCTGAAGTTCATGCGGAACACGTCCACCCCGGCGGTGAACAGGGTGCGGATCATGTCCTGGCTGGAGCTGGCAGGCCCCAGGGTGGCGACGATTTTGGCGCGGCGAGAGCGGTGCATGGTGTTGCTCCTTCAGGGGCTATGAAGAAAAGTTAAGCGGTGATGAGGATGGCGCGAAAGTCGTTCACATTGGTCAGCGTCGGGCCGGTGACGACACTGGCGCCCAGCGCCTCGAAAAAGCTGTGGGCGTCGTTGCCGTCCAGGCTGCGCAAGGGGTGCAGGCCCTGGGCAAAGGCGCGTTCCAGCGTGTTCGGGGCGATCTGCGCGCCGGCGATTTCCTCCATGCCGTCCACGCCGTCGGTATCGCCCATCAGCGCGTGGATGCGCGGGTGGCCCCGGGTGGCAATGGCAAAGGAGAGCAGGCATTCCACATTGCGCCCGCCCCGGCCCTGGCCGCGCAGGGTGACGGTGGTCTCGCCCCCCGAAAGGATGACGCACGGCGCGGCAAACGGCTGGCTGCGCTCGGCCACCTGCAGGGCCTGGGCGGCCAGCACCTTGCCGACATCGCGGGCTTCGCCTTCGATGGCGTCGCTCAGGATGTGGACGGGCAAGCCCTGGGCTTGCGCCACCTGGGCGGCAGCTTCCAGCGCCTGCTGGGGCGCGGCGACGATGTGGGTGGCGTGCCCGGCCAGGCGCGGGTCGTCGGGCTTGACGGATTCGCCCGCGCCGCTGTCCAGCACTGCCAGCACATGCGCGGGCAGTTGCAGGCCGTAGCGGCGCACGATGGCCAGCGCGTCGCCGCAGGTACTGGCATCGCCCACGGTGGGGCCGGAGGCAATGTCTGCCGGGTGGTCGCCCGGCACGTCGGACAGCAGCAGGGTGATGACGCGGGCCGGGTGGCAGGCCGCGGCCAGCCGCCCGCCCTTGATGGCCGAGAGGTGGCGGCGCACGGTGTTCATCTCGCCAATGCTGGCGCCGCTGGCCAGCAGGGCGCGGTTGATGGCCTGCTTGTCTTCCAGGCTGATGCCGGGCAGCGGCAGGGGCAGCAGGGACGAGCCGCCGCCCGAGATCAGGCACAGCACCACGTCGTCCGCCGTCAGGCTGTCGGCCAGCGCCAGCATGCGCTGGGCGGCTTGCAGTCCGGCTGCGTCGGGCACGGGGTGGGCGGCCTGCACGATCTCGATGCGCGGGCAGGCCACTTCGTAACCGTAGCGGGTGACGACCAGGCCGGTCAGGGGGCCGCGCCAGTGGTCTTCCACCGCGCGGGCCATAGCGGCCGAGGCCTTGCCGGCCCCCAACACGACCAAACGGCCCTTCACGTCTTGCGGCCGGGGCAGGTGCGGCGGCACGCACCGTTGGGGTTGGGCCGAGGCGATGGCCGCCTCGAACATTTCGCGCAGGATGGGGGCCGTGTGCATGGTGGTTTAGTCCTTGGCTTGGATTTCGAAGTTGGAGAGCTTTTCCAGCGCCCGCACCATGGCCGAGTGGTCCCAGGCCGCACCGCCGTGCGCGATGCAGGCGCTGAACAATTGCTGCGCGGTGCTGGTGGCGGGCAGGGCCAGGCCCAGTTGGCGGGCAGCGGTCAGCGCCAGGTTCAAGTCCTTCTGGTGCAGCGCGATGCGGAAGCCCGGATTGGGGTTGCGGGCGATCATGCGTTCGCCCAGGATGTCCAGGATGCGCGAGGTGGCCAGCCCGCCCATCAGCGCCTGGCGCACCTTGGCCGGATCGGCCCCGGCGCGGGCGGCAAACAGCAGCCCTTCGGCCACGGCATTGATGGTCAGTGCCACGACGATCTGGTTGGCCACCTTGCAGGTCTGGCCGTCGCCGGTGCCGCCCACCAGGGTGATGTTCTTGCCCAGCAGCGCCAGCACGGGCTGCACGCGCTCGAACACCTCGGGTTTGCCGCCGCACATGATGGACAGGGTGGCATTCTTGGCGCCCACGTCGCCGCCGGAAACCGGCGCGTCCAGGTAGTCGCAGCCCAGGGCTTCGACCCTGGCGGCGTATTCCTTGGTCTCCACCGGGGAGATGGAGGACATGTCGATCACCACCTTGCCTGCGCTCAAACCTTCGGCCAGGCCGTTCTCACCGAACAGGACGTTGCCCACGTCCGGCGTGTCCGGCACCATGAGGATGATGATGTCCGACGCCTGGGCCACTTCGCGGGCGTTGGCGCAGGCTTTGGCGCTGGTCTGGGCGATGGCGTCCGGCAGCTTGCTGCGGGTATAGACGGCCAGGTTGTGGCCCCCGGCGATGAGGTGGCCCGCCATCGGGGTGCCCATGATGCCCAGGCCGATGAAGCCGATGTTCAGAGGTGCGGTCATTGTGTTGTCTCCTTGAATCGATGAAAAAATTTTTGCTTGCGTGCGGGTGGATACGGGCGGTTCAGGTCAGCGCCTTGATCCAGCCCAGACCGTCCTCGGTCTGGCCGGCGGGCTTGTATTCGCAGCCCACCCAGCCCTGGTAGCCGATGGCGTCCAGGTGGCGGAAGACGAAGGCGTAGTTGATTTCGCCCGTGCCCGGTTCGTTGCGGCCCGGGTTGTCGGCAATCTGCACGTGGCCGATGCGCGGCAGCTGCTTTTGCAGGGTGGCGGCAATCTCGCCTTCCATGCGCTGCATGTGGTAGACGTCGTATTGCAGTTGCAGGTTGGGGCTGCCCACTTCGTCCAGCAGGGCCAGCGCCTGGTTGGTGCCGTGCAGGTAGAAGCCGGGGATGTCGAAGGTGTTGATCATCTCCACCAGCAGGCGGATGCCGTTCTGCTCCAGCGCCTGGGCGGCAAAGCGCAGGTTGTCCACCAGGGTCTGGCGCACCACGGCGGCATCCACGCCGGCCGGGGCTTTACCAGCCAGGCAGTTCAGGCGCGGCACGCCCAGGGCGGTGGCGTAGGCAATGGCCTGGGTTACGCCAGCGCGAAATTCCTCCACGCGGGCCGGGTCGCAGGCAATGCCCCGGTCGCCGCCCTCCCAGTCCCCGGCGGGCAGGTTATGCAGCACCAGTTGCAGTTGGTGCTTTTGCAGCTCGGCCTGGATGGCTTCGGCGCTGAAGGCGTAGGGGAACATGAACTCCACCGCCTTGAACCCGGCCTGGGCGGCAGCGGCAAAGCGCTCCAGAAAAGGCCGTTCGGTGAACAACATGCTGAGGTTGGCGCTGAGTTGCGGCATAAAAGTCTCCTTGAAACAATGCAATAGGGGGGAAGTCAGTCAGTCGAGCATGGCTTCGGCCATTTTCGCGGCCAGGGCGGTGGGCGCGTCGGCGCTGGAGCTGGCCAGGTCCTCGAACTCGGTGATGTTGTCGATCTCGGTGCCCATGGCGATGTTGGTCACGCGCTCCAAAATCACCTCGATCACCACCGGCACGCGGTATTCCTGCATCCACGCGCGGGCCTGTTCGATGGCCGGGGCCATTTCCTCCTGGCGCTGTACGCGGATGGCCTTGCAGCCCAGTCCTTCGACCACCTTGACGTGATCCACGCCGTAGCCCTGGGGCAGATTTTCATCGGGGTTCACGTTGTCGAAGCCCAGCTGCACGCAATAGTCCATCGAGAAGCCGCGCTGCGCCTGGCGGATCAGGCCCAGGTAGCTGTTGTTCACCACGACGTGGATGTAGGGCAGCTTGAACTGGGCACCGGCGGCCAGCTCCTCGATCATGAACTGGAAGTCGTAGTCGCCGGACAGGGCCACGACCTGGCGTTCGGGGTCGGCGGCGCACACGCCCAGGGCGGCGGGCACCGTCCAGCCCAGCGGGCCGGCCTGGCCGCAGTTGATCCAGTGGCGCGGGTGGTAGACGTGCAGGAATTGCGCGGCGGCGATCTGGCTCAGGCCGATGGTGGTGACGTAGGTGGTCTCGCGCCCAAAAGCGTTGTTCATGCACTGGTAGACGCGCTGGGGCTTCATCGGCACGGCGTCGAAGTTGGTCTTGCGCAGGTAGTCGGTAGAGGTCTTGCGCTCCAGGCACTCGGCAGCCCAGGCCTTGCGGCTGGGCAGTTGCCCGGCGGCTTTACGCTCACGCGCCACTTCCACCAGCAGGGCCAGGGCGGCCCCGGCGTCGGAGACGATGCCGTAGTCCGGCGCAAACACGCGGCCAATTTGCGTGGGCTCAATGTCGATGTGGATGAACTTGCGCCCGGCGCAATACACCTGGGTGGAGCCGGTATGGCGGTTGGCCCAGCGGTTACCGATGCCGATGACGAAGTCGCTGGCCAGCATGGTGGCGTTGCCGTAGCGGTGGCTGGTTTGCAGGCCGCACATGCCTGCCATCAGCGGGTGGTCGTCCGGGATGCTGCCCCAGCCCATCAGCGTGGGGACGACGGGGATGCCGGTGATTTCGGCAAACTCCACCAGCAGCTTGTCGGCATTGGCGTTGATGACGCCGCCGCCGGCCACGATCAGCGGGCGCTCGGCCTGGGCGAGCATGTCCAGCGCCTTTTCCACCTGCTTGCGCGTGGCCTGGGGGCGGTGGATGGGCAGGGGCTCGTAGGTGTCGATGTCGAACTCGATCTCGGTCTGCTGCACGTCGAACGGCAGGTCGATCAGCACCGGGCCGGGGCGGCCCGAACGCATCAGGTGAAACGCCTGCTGGAACACGCCGGGAATCTGCGCTGCCTCTAGCACCGTGACGGCCCATTTGGTCACCGGCTTGGCGATGGTGGCAATGTCCACCGCCTGAAAATCTTCCTTGTGCAGCCGGACCACCGGCGCCTGGCCGGTGATGCACAGGATGGGAATCGAATCGCCCTGGGCCGAATACAGGCCGGTAATCATGTCCGTGCCCGCCGGGCCGGAGGTGCCCAGGCACACGCCGATGTTGCCCGGCCTGGCGCGGGTATAGCCTTCGGCCATGTGCGATGCGCCTTCCACGTGGCGGGCCAGGATGTGGGCGATGGTGCCGCGTTCCTTGAGCTGGGCGTACAGCGGGTTGATGGCCGCGCCGGGCACGCCGAAGGCCTGGGTGATGCCTTCCTTTTCCATGATCAGCACAGCGGCCATTGCAGCCTTCATCTTTGCCATTGTTATTACTCCTTGGACAGTGGTTATGTGTTGGCTGCAATGATGAAAGCACCGCCTTCTTTCTGGAAGGCCCGCCTTGCGCATGATGCTTATTCCATGGTGGAATGTTGTTCATGGAACGTATACAGGATATCCGCCTCTTTGTGCGCATCGTCGATCTCGGCTCGTTCAGCAAGGCGGCGGCAGAAATCGGCATCGGCCAGCCCGCCGCCACCAAGCAGATCAACCGCATGGAGCAGCAGCTCGGCGCCCGCCTGCTGCACCGCACCACGCACGGCGTCACGCCCACCGAAATCGGCCTGCTCTATTACGAAAAATGCCGCCTGATCTGCCTGCACGCAGACGAGGCCAGCTCGGTTGCCGCCCTGCTGCAAACGCAGGCCCAGGGCAGTTTGCGCATCAACACCTCGGTGGCCTTCGGGCGGCGCGTCATGGCGCCACTGGTGATGGAGTTCATGCGCATCAACCCCGAGCTGCACATCGAGCTGCATTGCGACGACCGCTACGTGAACCTGATCGAGCAGGGCGTGGACGTGGCCGTGCGCCTGGGCAAGCTGGCCGATTCCAGCCTGGGCGCGGCCTACCTGGGGCTGAACCCCTGGGTGCTGGTGGCTGCGCCCGGCTACGTGCAGGCGCACGGGCGGCCCGTGCTGCCGGAAGACTTGGCGCAGCACGATGTGCTGATCTACAGCTCGGTGCAGGGCGATGAGCGCTGGCAACTACAGGGCGTCGATGGCCGCCAGGCCAGCGCCACGGTGCGCGGGCGGCTGCGCTCGAACAACCTGTCCATGCTGCTGGCCGCTGCGCGCGCGGGCTTTGGCATTGCTGCGCTACCGCGCTACGTGGCGCACAAGGCGCTGCACGCCGGGCAGGTGGTGAGCGTGCTGGACGACTGGGCCTTGCCCCAGCAGGAAGTGCACGCCGTCTTCCCCTCACCACGCCTGGTGCCGACCAAGGTCAAGCTGTTCGTGGCCTGGCTGCAGGGCCAGTTCGGCAACCAGTGGTGGGCACAGGCAGATGCTTGAGCGAATCTCAATAAAGAGAGCTACTACCGCTGGTTTTTATTGATTTTTAAATTGTTTTGACCTTGGAATTCAAGCTATTCAAGCGGTAGTAGCTCTATTTAAAGTAGCAAACAGCTTTTTCACTGGTGCGGGTAGGCCCAGCGCCTGCACTTCGTCCTCGGTAAACCAACTGCCGTCCCCGACGGGGTCTGGGCTATCGGCTTGCAGGCGCAGCAGCACAGGGTGCAGGAACAGGTCGCGGTGGGTCAGCACGTGCTGCAGCACGGGGGCGTCGTGCCGGGTTCGGACGTGCAAAGCCGCAGCGGCCTGCGCTGCCGCAGCAGCATCGGCCAGCACCAGGGGGCTGAACAGCCCGGCCCAAATGGCATTGGGCCCGCCGTGCGCGGGGCGGCGCTGCAGCCACCAGCGGTTTTGATGGTCCTGGATAAACAGCAACCACCACGCCTGGCTGCTGCGGCGCAGGGTGCGGGTTTTGACGGGGTAGTCCAGCGGATTACCAGCGCGGTGGGCCTGGCACAGCCCGTGCACGGGGCACAGCAGGCAGGCGGTTTTGCGCGGCAGGCACAGGGTGGCACCCAAGTCCATCAGCGCCTGGGTATAGCGCGGCATGGCGCTGGGCCGGGCGGGGAGCAGCTGCTGGGCGTATTGCCACAGTTGCTTTTCCTGGGCGGACTGGGCCAGGTCGCCAGCAAAGGCCAGCACACGGGTCAAGACGCGCTTGACGTTGGCATCCAAAATCGCTGCGCGCTCGTCAAAGCAAAAGGCGGCAATCGCCGCTGCGGTGGAGCGCCCGATGCCCGGCAGCTGGGCCAGCGCCTGGCTGCTGCGGGGGAACTGCCCGCCATGCTCGGCCACCACCACCTGGGCGCAGCGGTGCAAATTACGCGCGCGGCTGTAGTAGCCCAGGCCGCTCCACAGCGCCATGACCTGGTCTTGCGGCGCAGCGGCCAGGCTGGCCACATCGGGCAGGGCGGCCAGAAACCGGGCGTAGTAAGCCAGCACGGTGCTGACCTGGGTTTGCTGCAACATGATTTCAGAGAGCCAAACGCGGTACGGGTCGCGCGTTGCCTGCCAGGGCAGGTGGTTGCGGCCATGTTCGGCCTGCCAGCGCACCAGGGCATCGGCAAAAGTGGCCACCAGGGAAGGGGCCAGGGGGGAAGAAGAAGCAGGAGCTAAGGGCATGAAAAAAAGCAACCGCCTAGTTGGCTAGGCGGTTGGGGCGCGGAAACTGTCCGGTAAATCCGACAAAAGCAGCGGCGGATACTAGCCCTGATCGGCGCTGCTAGCCGCGACCGGGGTAATCGGGCAGGCTGCGCTTTCCGGCACGGGCAGGCGCATGAGCTGCTGACAGCGGGCGTCCAACTGCTGCTCCAGCTGCAGCAGTTGCTGCTCCGCCGCCTCCACTTGGGCGATGTGCTCCATCAAGCCGCTGGCGGCGTGCTGGATGCGGTCCACCGCCTCAATGCGCCGGGCAAAGCTGCGTTTGCGCTCTTTGAGCTGGGCATCGAGCTGCGCCGTGGCGGCCTTGCTCCACAGGTCCAGGTCGTTGGCGGCGTTTTCAAAGATGGAGCGCAGGCGCATGCCCAGGGCCTTGATCAAACGTTCGCCAAACAAGGGGTTGGCCAGTTTGAAGACGTTGCCAAAGCCCAGGTACTGCAAATAGCTTTGCTCCAGCTGGCCCAGGGCCTGCTCAAAGTCGTGCAGCTGCAGGGGCTCGGGCGGCAGCAGGGAAAAGCCAAATTCTGCGTTCAGGTCTTTAAACGTTGCGCCCAGCATGGCCTGCACTTCGGCGGCAGCAGCGCGCACCTTGTCGCCCAGTTCGCGCAGGCGCTCGAAGGTGGAGGCGTAGACCTTGCGCACACCGATTTTCAGGCCCGAGTGCTCCAGCGCCTGGCTCAACTGCTCCAGCTCGCGGCGCTGGGACGTGGCCCCCAGGTGCTGGAAGGCCTGGTTCATCAGCCGCAAATGCACGGTGCGCAGCGCCAGGATGCGGGTACTGCTGGCATCAAAGCTGCCCTGCTCCTGCTCAATACGCTGGCGCATGCTGCCAATGACGGTGGCGTTCTTGCCGCGCAGGCTGCGCAGCTCCAGCATCTGCTCATCCAGGTCGCGGCGGCGGATGTGGATGGAGCGGCGCACCTGGGCCTGCATTTGCGCCACGCCGCCGGTGACGGCGGACAGCAAAATGGTCTGCCGGTGCGCCAGGATGCCTTGGGCCAGCGCATCTTCAAACGCGGGCAGGCCGCTTTCCTGCAATAAATCGGGCTGGTTTTCGATCTTGGCCTGCAAGCCTTTTTGTGCCGACAGCGGCAAGATGCGCTGCGGCGAGATGTTGAGCATCTGCGCACTTTGCTGGCGCTGGCGCTCCAGCTGCGCCAGCACTTCCTCATGCGTATCCAGGCTGCCCCACAGGGTGTCGATTTTGTTGAGCACCACCAGGTGCGATTCCCCCTCGCGGTGGCTGGGCAGCAAGTGCTCGCGCCAAATGGCCAGGTCGGACTTGGTCACCCCGGTATCGGCACCCAGCAAAAACACAACGGCCTGCGCCTGGGCAATTTGGTTAACCGTCAGCTCCGGCTCGGCCCCAACGGCGTTCAGGCCCGGGGTGTCCAAAATGACCAGTCCCTGCTTGAGCAAGGGGTGGGCCATGTTCACCAGGGCGTGGCGCCAGCGCGGTACCTCCACCATGCCGGCGCTATCGACCATGGGATTGTCCTGCGGCATCGCGTCGTTCCAAAAACCCAGGGTGCGGGCCTCATCGACGGTGACGGTGCGCACCTCGGCCACCTTGGCAATTTGTGCAGCCAACTGGTCAGGGTCGTGAACGTCCAGCGGCAGTTGTACCCAGGTGGAAGGGCGGCTGCGCCACTGCGCCAGGCTGTAGGGCTGCTCACGCGTTTCAATGGGCAGCAGCCGCATGCAGGTGGGCAGGCTGGGGTCGTAGCCCAGCTCGGTCGGGCACATGGTGGTGCGCCCGGGCAGGGCGGGCATGATGCGCCGCCCGTAATGGGCAAAAAAGACGGCGTTGATCAGCTCGGACTTGCCGCGCGAGAACTCGGCCACAAAGGCCACGCACACCTTGTCTTCGCGCAGCTGCGCCTCCAGGCGCTGCAGGCGGTCTTGTACGGCGCTATCGAGCAGCTCTTGCGCACCCAGCCAATTGCGAAAGTCGGCCAATTGGCTTGCAAAGTCTTTGCGCCACTCTCCCAGTTGGTCAAACTGTTCGTTAAATGATGGGCCCACCTGGTTTCTCCTGGAAATGAAGGACGCTTGGCCCGTGCATCGCCCCTGGCAGGCACGAACCTGGGGTGCCAAATATAACCCCGGCACCTGTTGCGCTATCGCGGTATGTAGCGGCTTTTATGCCGCCCTTTTATGCCTCCTTCTGGCAGCGCTGGCAATAGTAGGTGCTGCGCTGGCCTTGGCGCAGCAGACTGTATCGGACTGCCGCAGCGCACACAGGGCGCACCTGCGCGGCCATACACCTGGACCGCGTGCTGAAAGTGCCCAGCCATGCCGTGCGCATCGGAAAAATCACGCAGCGTGGTGCCCCCTTGCGCTACCGCCTGGCCCATCACCGCCACGATGGCGGCAAACAAGCGTTTGGCCGCTGCCGTCCCAATGGCCTGCGCAGGCGTAGCGGGGTGAATGCGGCTGGCAAACAGCACCTCGCTGGCATAGATATTGCCCACACCGACGACCAGCTTGCCCGCCAGTAAAACGGCCTTGATGGGCGCACGGCTGGCCTGCAGACCCGCAACAAAGCGCGGCCAGGTAAAGCTCTCGGGGTCCAGTGGCTCCATGCCCAAGTTACTCAAGAGCTTGACGGCACGCGGGTCGTCCTCTCCAGCCGTCCACAGCACGGCGCCAAAACGGCGCGGGTCGTGCAGGCGCAGTGTTCCAGCACTGGTGTGCAAATCAAAATGGTCATGCGCTCCCGGCGGGGGCACAGTCGGCGCAAAACGCAGGCTCCCGGACATGCCCAGGTGCAACAGCAGCAGGCCCGAGGAACAATCGAACAACAAATACTTACCCCGACGGCGCACCTGCTGCACCACCTGCCCGCAGAGGACTTGGGGATCCGCCCCCAGCGGCCAGCGCAAGGGCTTACCCAGGCGCACAGCCTGCACCTGGGCACCGGCAATGGCGCTGGCAAAGCTGCGCCGGGTTACTTCAACTTCGGGGAGTTCAGGCATACACAGAAAGAAAAGGAGCGCCAGCGGCGCATTGGGCTTGAGTGACTGAGAACGTGTTCACGTTCTTAGATTATTATGGCCCGATGGCCTTTTTTACCCGCCCCTTGCCTGCTGTTTGGCATACCGCCTGCGCCCTGCTGTTTGGCACCCTCTCTGCCTGCGCCCAAGTGCCCGAGGCCGCAGCCCCAGCGGCCCCTGCAGATGCCGCGCAAACGGCGCAAAGCAGCACCCGCCTAGATGCCCCCTTGCTCTACGAGCTGCTGCTGGGCGAAATGAGCGCCGTGCAGGGGGACGCCCAAGACGCCGTGGCCCTGCTGCTGGATGCTGCCCGCGCCACCCAAGACGCCCAGCTCTACCGCCGCGCCACCGATATTGCCCTGCAGGCGCGCTCCGGCCCCCAGGCGCTGATGGCGGCGCAGGCCTGGCAGCAAGCCTTCCCCCGTTCGCGCGAAGCCAACCGCTACGTGCTGCAAATCCTGCTGCTGCTGAACCGCGTGTCGGACACGATTGAGCCGCTGGCGCAAACCTTGTCCATTACACCAACAGACCAAAAATCGGCAGCCTACGTCTCGATTGCCCAGCTCTACCGCCACGTCAGCGATAAAAAACTGGCCGCCGCCGTCGTCGAACAAGCCGTGCAAGCCGACCTGCACAATGCAGATACCGCCCCCTCGGCCTGGGCCTTGGTGGGGCATATGCGCTTGCTGGCCGGGCAAAAAACCCTGGCCCTGGACGCCGTGGAAAAGTCCCACGCCTACAGCCCCGGCAACAGTGCAGCAGCTCTGCTGGCGCTGGAACTGGTGGAAGCGGGCATGCCCAGCGCCGAAGAAGTCTTGCGCAGCTACCTCAGCCAAACACCCGCGCAAAGCATTCGCCTGGCCTGGGCACAGGTGCTGCTTGACCGCCAGCGCCTGAGCGAAGCACAAACCCAAATTGACGCCGTGCTGGCACACGACCCCGCCCAGGCACAAGCCTGGCTGGCCCAGGCCGTGCTGGATGCCCAGCGCGGCCAATGGGCCCAGGTACAGCAGACCCTGGGCAGCTTCACCCCCTTGATTGCCGCCATGACCACGCCGCAGGAGCGGGACGCCGCCTGGGCGCAAGCTGGCCTGCTGGGTGCCCGCAGCGCCCTGATGCAAGGCGACAACGCCCTAGCGCAGCAGTGGCTGGAGCGCATTCCCGCGCACATCGACAACATCCGCGTGCGTGCCCTGCGTGCTGCGCTGCTGGCCCGCCAAGGCGATTTAACCCAGGCGCTGGAGCTGCTCCAAAACAGCCCCCACACCAGCCAGGATCAAAAAATCCAGGCACAAGTCCACCTGCTGCGCGACAACGGTGCCTACGGCCAGGCCTACGTGTTGCAAACCCAGCTCGCAGCCCGCCACCCAGATGATGCCGATATGGCGTATGAAACCGCCCTGCTGGCTGAAAAAATCGGCCAATTGGACACCATGGAAGCGCTGCTGCGCCAGCTGATTGAGCGCCACCCGGACTACTACCACGCGCACAACGCGCTGGGCTATTCGCTGGCCGAACGCGGCATCGAACTGGAAGAGGCGCGGCGCTTGATTGAAACGGCCCTGAGCTACGCGCCCGATGATCCCTTCATCACCGACAGCCTGGGCTGGCTGGCCTACCGCCAAGGCGATTTGGCGCAGGCCGCTACCCTGCTGGAACGCGCCTACGGCCTGCGTGACGACGTAGAAATTGCCACCCATCTGGCCGAGGTGTTGTGGATGCAGGGCGAGCACACCCGCGCCCGTAGCCTGTGGCGCACAGCCCAGCAGCGTGACCCGGACAACCCGGTGCTGCGCGAAACGCTGGAACGCCTGCGCGTACAACAGCCATGAAACGGCGCACCTACTTGCTCGGCAGCGCCTCGGCCTGCCTGCTGGCCGCTTGCGCCGCGCCCCCCACCCCGCCTAAAACGCCTATAGAAAATACCGTCCAGGGCTTATGGCACGGTCGTATGGCGCTACAAGTTTTAGAAAGTGCGGGGCAAGCGGCGCAAAGCTGGAGCGCCAGCTTCACTCTGCAAGGCAGTCCCAGCGCTGGCCAGTTGGATTTATTCACCCCCTTGGGAGCCCAGGCGGCCCAACTGCGCTGGACGCCCGGCCAGGCCGAGCTGCGCCAGGGCCAGCAGGTGCGCAGCTCAGACTCCCTGGCCGCGCTGCTGGAGCTTAGCCTGGGTACTGCCCTGCCCATTGACGCCTTTTTTGCCTGGCTGCAGGGCCAGGCCATGGATACAGCCGGCTGGCAGGCCGACCTGTCCCAACATGCCCAGGGCCGCATCAGCGCCCGGCGGCTAGACCCTTTGCCCCAGGCGCAGTTGAAAATTATTTTGCAGCCCTAGCCATTGAACTTTTCCTGCTTTTCTCTTTCTTGTTTGCATTCGCATGTTTGCCCTGTACGACGTTCCCGCCCCGGCCAAGCTCAATGTGTTTTTACACGTCACGGGTCGGCGCAGCGATGGCTACCACCTGCTGCAATCGGTGTTCATGCTACTCGATTGGCATGACCGCATCAGCCTAGAGCGCACCCGCAGCAGCGCCATTACCCGCAGCGACAACGTCGGCAACCTGCCCACCAACGACCTGTGCGTGCGCGCCGCCCAGGCCCTGCAGGCGGCCACCGGCTGCACCCAGGGGGCGCATATCCATCTGGAAAAAAGCATTCCTGCCCAAGCCGGCATGGGCGGTGGTTCTTCAGATGCCGCCAGCACGCTGCTGGCGCTGAACCACCTGTGGCAACTGCACCTGCCGCGCCCGGCGCTGGAACGCATCGGCCTGGCCCTGGGTGCCGACGTGCCTTTTTTCCTGCGTGGGCGCAACGCCTGGGTGGAAGGTGTGGGCGAAATCATCACCCCTTTGACCGGTGCTGCCGCCCTGCCTGCGGCGCGGTTCGTCATCCTCAAACCACCGGCAGGGCTAGGCACCCAGGCCATTTTTTCCAGCGATTTTCTGCAGCGCAATACAAAACAGGCTACAATAGTGGGCTTTGCAGCAGATCACTATGGCTTTGGCCAGAACGACCTGCAGCCTGTTGCCAGCAGGCTTTGCCCTGAAATTCACGATGCTGCGGCATTGCTTCAGGCGCAAGGTTTTCAGGCTAGAATGACGGGCTCAGGGAGCGCAGTGTTTGCAAAAATTGCACACGATTTTGACGCCTCAACAGTCCCCAGTGGCTGGCACGTCAAGGTTTGCGGCAATTTGCAAAAGCACCCATTGCTTGAATGGGCGCAAGATAAATAACTACCGGATTTATTCGTGTAGGGGAGTCGCCAAGTTGGTTAAGGCACCGGATTTTGATTCCGGCATGCGAGGGTTCGAGTCCTTCCTCCCCTGCCACATTTTTTGCGTTTTAGCACCCAGCACTGGGATAGCTCATGCCCTCCATACCCTCTAATTTTGTGGTGTTTACCGGCAATGCCAACCGTGGCATGGCCGAGGAAATCGCCCAGTATCTCGGCACGACCTTGGGCGCTGCCGACGTTGGCCGTTTCTCTGACGGGGAAGTGACCGTTGAAATCAAGCAAAACGTGCGCACCCGCAACGTTTTCATCGTGCAGCCTACCTGCGCCCCCACCAACGACAACCTGATGGAGTTGCTGGTGATGGTCGATGCGCTCAAGCGCGCTTCGGCAGAGAGCATTTGCGCCGTCATCCCCTACTTTGGCTATGCTCGGCAAGACCGCCGCGTGCGCTCTACCCGCGTGCCCATTACCGCCAAGGTGGTGGCCAATATGCTGCAGGCCGCCGGTGTCTCGCGCGTGCTGACCATGGACTTGCACGCTGACCAGATTCAGGGCTTCTTCGACATTCCGGTCGACAACATCTACGCCTCGCCCGTGCTGCTGGGTGACCTGACGCAAAAGCACTACGAAGACTTGATCGTCGTCTCCCCCGACGTCGGCGGTGTGGTGCGCGCTCGCGCCCTGGCCAAGCAACTGGGCTGCGACCTGGCCATCATCGACAAGCGCCGTCCCAAGGCCAACGTCTCCGAAGTGATGCACGTGATTGGCGACATCGAAGGGCGCAACTGCGTCATCATGGACGACATGATCGACACCGCCGGCACCCTGGTCAAAGCCGCCGAAGTGCTTAAAGAGCGCGGTGCCAAGCAGGTCTACGCCTACTGTACCCACCCCATTTTCTCGGGCCCGGCCATTGAACGCATTACCAGCGGCAGCGCCTTGGATGAGGTGGTAGTGACCAACACCATCCCGCTTTCGCCTGCAGCCCAGGCTTGCGGCAAGATTCGCCAAGTGTCGGTTGCGCCGCTGTTTGCCGAAACCATGCGCCGCGTGCAAAACGGCGAATCGGTCAGCTCGCTGTTCGACGACTGCTAAGCCTTCGTACAGCCACAGATTTTTCCCCAAAGACGGCCCCAGGCCGTCTTTTCTTAACCCGGTGAGGCTGGTCGCGGCCCACCATTTTGGAGTTGATAACCATGCAATTTGCAGCCACTACACGCGCACAACAAGGTACGGGTGCGAGCCGCCGTATGCGCTTTACCGGCAAGACCCCAGCCATCGTTTACGGTGCTGGCGAACAGCCTCAAATGATCGAGCTGGATCACAACACGATCTTCCACGCGCTGAAAAAAGAAGCTTTCCACTCCAGCGTGCTGGACTTGGACGTGGACGGCAAGACCACCAAAGTGGTGCTGCGCGACGTGCAATACCACCCCTTCAAGCCCCAAATCCTGCACGTGGACTTCCAGCGCGTGGACGCCAAGACCCGCATCGAAATGAAAGTGCCCCTGCACTTCGAGGGCACGGAAAACTCGCCTGCCGTCAAGGAAGACAGCGCACCGTGACCCCCCTGATCCACGAACTGGCCGTGGTGTGCATGCCCGAGCACCTGCCCGAGCACATCTCGGTGGACCTGTCGGCCCTGACCGTCAAGAGCGCCCTGGGTCTGAACAACCTGGTGAAGATGCCCTACGGCGTGAAAGCCGTGGTGCGCGGCTCCAACAAGAACCCCGCCCTGGTCAACATCAAGCTGCCCGAAGTGGCTCCCGAAGAAGGTGCAGCAGCTGCAGCACCCGCCGCTCCGGCCAAAAAAGGCAAGAAGTAATCCTGCCCTGCCCACCCAGGCCCTGCGCCTGGGTTGCCGCCTGATGGCCCACCTCGGTGGGCCATTTGTCTTTAGGCCCCGGTGGGCCGGGTGCAACCTCACGATAATCGCGCCATGATCAAGTTGTTTGTTGGCCTGGGCAACCCCGGCCCGGAATACGCCGCCACCCGCCATAACGCCGGTTTTTGGTGGATTGACGCCCTGGCGCAAGAGCTCAAAGTACAGCTACAACCCGAGCGCAGCTACTGGGGGCTGGCCGCCCGCGCCAATGTGCAGGGGCAGGCCGTGTGGCTCTTGCAACCACAGACGTTTATGAACCTGTCGGGCAAGTCGGTCGGTGCCCTGGCGCGGTTTTTCAAAATCCAGCCCGGTGAGATTTTGGTGGCCCACGACGAGCTGGACTTCCCCCCCGGCCAGGTCAAGCTGAAAAAAGGCGGCAGCCACGGCGGTCACAACGGCCTGCGCGACATCCACGCCCAACTGGGCAGCGGCGACTACTGGCGCCTGCGCCTGGGTATTGGCCACCCCGGGGTCAAAAGCGAAGTTGTCAGTCTGGGTGCTGAAAAAAGCTCCGCTGGAGCAGCAGCGGGCCATTGAAGACAGCATTGCCCACAGCCTGCAAGCCTGGCCCCTGCTGGCTGCAGGTGCCATGGACAAGGCCAGCGCCCAAATCAACACCCACAAACCGCCGCGCCCCAAGCCGCCCCGCCCGCCGCAAGGCGACAAGCCGGGTGAAAAAATAGAGAGCACGCAGCGCTGACCTGGCAAGCGTTTACGGCACTTTTCTTTACGCATGACAGCCTTCTTCGTCCGCCGCCTGCTCGGCCTGCTTGCCACGCTGCTGGCCGCATCCGTGCTGGTGTTTGCGCTGCTGCAGTTGCTGCCCGGCAACGCCGCCCAAGTGCTGATGGGGCCGGATGCCGACCCCGAAGCGCTGGCCGCCCTGACCGCCCAGCTCGGCCTGGATACCCCCGCCTGGCAGCGTTACGGCCTGTGGCTACGTGGCCTGCTGCATGCCGACCTGGGCGAGAGCTACGCCTACGGCGAGCCCGTATGGGACATGCTGGCCGAACGCCTGCCGCTCACCCTGGTGCTGGCCGCCCTGGCCCTGCTGACCAGCGCAGCCCTGGCCCTGCCGATTGGCCTGTACGCCGCGCAGCAGCAAGGGCGCTGGCTCGATCGCCTATTGATGGCGGGCAGCCAAGTGGGCATGGCCCTGCCCAGTTTTTGGCTGGCGATGCTGCTGATTTGGGTGTTTGCCGTGCATCTACAGTGGTTGGATGCAGGCGGCTTTCCCGGCTGGACGCAGACCGAAGGCGGCGGCCTGGGCCCGGCGCTGCGGGCCTTGGTCTTGCCCACACTGGCGCTGGCGGCCGTGCAAACGGCGATTTTGGCGCGGCTCACACGCAGCGCCGTGCTGGAATATCTGCACCTGGATTTTGTGCGCACTGCCCGCGCCAAGGGGCTGGGCATACACGGCGTACTGTGGGGCCATGTGCTGCGCAATGCGCTGGGGCCCATCCTGGCGCTGATGGGCATGCAGTTTGCCCACCTGCTGGCCGGGGCCATTGTGGTGGAAAACGTGTTCTACCTGCCCGGGCTGGGGCGCTTGCTGTTCCAGGCCATTGCCAACCGCGACCTGCTGTTGGTACACAACGGCGTATTGCTGCTGGTGGCCGTCATCGTGCTGGTGAATTTTGTCGTTGACCTGCTGCATGCCGCAGCCGACCCGCGCCTGGCCCAGCGGGGGGCGGCATGACGCAATCGCCACGCCCCTGGCCGCTGGCCCTCATTCTGGGGGGGCTGCTGGCCGCAGCCATCGTGCTGGCGGCCCTGCTGTCCTGGCTGTGGACGCCCTACCCGGCGCAGGCCATGGACATTGCCCAGCGCCTGCAAGCGCCCAGCGCCAACCACTGGCTGGGCACCGATGCCTATGGCCGCGACGTGGCCAGCCAGCTCATGGTGGGCGCGCGCAGCTCCCTGGCGGTGGGCTTGGTCGCTGTGGGCATAGGTTGGTTGCTGGGCACGGCTATGGGCCTGTGGGCGGCGGCCTGCCCAGGGTGGTTGGATGCGGGCCTGATGCGCTGTGCCGACTTTGTCCTGGCGTTTCCGGCCCTGCTCTCCGCCATGCTGCTGGCAGCCGTGTGGGGGCCGGGCATGGACAACGCCATGTTGGCCCTGGCAGCGGTGAACATACCGATTTTTGCCCGACTGGCCCGCGCCAGCGCAGCCAGTATCTGGACGACCAACTACGTCCACGCCGCACGGGCCTGCGGCAAGGGCCGCTGGCGCATCACCTGGGAGCATGTGCTGCCCAATATCCACACCGTTTTACTGGCGCAGGCCTGTAGCCAAACGGCGCTGGCCATTTTGGCGGAGGCCGCTTTTTCCTACCTGGGCCTGGGCGTGCAAGCGCCCCAACCGTCCTGGGGGCGGATGTTGAGTGAAGCGCAAAGCCTGCTCTACCAAGCGCCACTGCTGGCCGTTTTCCCTGGGCTGGCGATTGCCTGCACCGTACTGGCCCTGCACCTGCTGGGCGAGGGCATGCGAGCGCGCCTTAGCCCCCATACACCGGCATAAACCATGGCCCTGCTTGACGTTGTCCGCCTGAACCTGCTGCTGCCCCCCCACGGGCGGCGGCGCTTGCACGCGCTGCGCGACATCAGCTTCAAGCTCGAACGCGGTAGCTGCCTGGGCGTAGTGGGTGAATCGGGCAGCGGTAAAAGCCTGCTGGCGCACAGCCTGCTGGGCCTGGCCCCCCAGGGCAGCACCCTCAGCGGCAGCCTGCGCCTGGCGGGCGAGGAGCTGCTTGCTGCCAGCGAACCGCGCTGGCAGCAGGTGCGCGGCAACCGCATGGCCATGATCTTCCAAGACCCGATGGCGGCGCTCAACCCCGTCCAGACCATTGCCGCCCAGGTGGCCGAGCCGCTGCGCATCCACCAGCGCCTGGGCCGCCGCGCCGCACGCGCCCAGGCCGAGGCTTTGCTCGAACGTGTCGGCATTGCCCACGCCCGCCTGCGCCTGGACGACTATCCGCACCAGTTTTCCGGCGGGCAGCGCCAGCGCATCACCATCGCCATGGCGCTGGCCTGCCAGCCCGACGTGCTGGTGGCCGACGAGCCCACCACGGCGCTGGACGTGACGGTGCAGCAGCACATTCTGGATTTGCTGCACCAACTCATGCACGAGCACCAGATGGCGCTGCTGCTGATTTCGCACGACCTGGGGGTGATTGCCCAGAATGCGGACGACATGCTCGTCCTCTACGGCGGGCGGGTGCTGGAAAGCGGCCCCACCGCCGCGCTGTTTCAACATATGGCCCACCCCTATAGCCGCGCCCTGCTGGCCGCCCGCCCGCGCTTGGCGGCGCCGCGCCAGCCCAGTGGCCAGCCCTATCCGCTGTTGGCCATTCCCGGGCAGGTGCCGCCGCTGGCCGCCTGGGGCAGTGGCTGCCCCTTTGCCGGGCGCTGCACGTTTACGCAAGCGCCGTGTTACGAACAAACGCCGCCGCGCATTGCCCTGCCCAGCCCCCCAGCGCCAGCGCCAGCGCACAGCAGCTTGCAAGCCCACCACGCCTGGTGCCTGCGCCCAGAGGCGCTGCAACCGGGCAACACCCGCGCCTGGCAGGATTAGCCCATGCTGCCGCCCACACCCAGCCTCCCCACATCGTCACCCCCCTTGCCCTCCCTGCCCGCCTTTGCCCCACCGGCACCGCTCCTGCAGGTGTGTGACTTGTGCCACCACTACCCCAGCCCGCGCCGGGCGCTGTGGGGGCCAGCGCCTGCGCCGGTGCCGGTGCTCAGCCAGGTGAACCTGAGCCTGGCCGCCGGGCGCAGCCTGGGGGTGGTGGGCGCGTCGGGCAGCGGCAAGTCCACGCTGGCGCGGCTCATCCTGGGGCTGGAAGTGCCCAGCAGCGGGCTGATACTGCTGGACGAGCAGGTCGTCAACGCCCGCCAGCGCCAAAGTGCGCTGCGCCAGCAGATGCACATGATTTTTCAAGACCCGTACAGCGCCCTGAACCCCCGGCGTACCATCGGCTGGAGCGTGGCCGAGCCGCTGGGCACCCGCCTGCCCGCCGCAGAAGTGGCCGAGCGTGTCGCCCAGGCCCTGACCCAGGTGGGCCTGCACCCGGACGATGCACAGCGCTACCCCCAGGCGTTTTCCGGCGGCCAGCGCCAGCGCATTGCCATTGCGCGGGCCATCATCACCCGCCCGCGCCTGATCGTGGCGGACGAGCCCACCAGCGCCCTGGACGTATCGGTGCAGGCCCAGGTGCTCAACCTCCTGCAAGAACTGCAGGCCACGCACGGCATCAGCTACCTGCTGATTAGCCATGACCTGTCCGTCATCCACCATATGTGCGATACGGTGCTGGTGCTGGACGCTGGCCAGGTGGTAGAAACCATCGCCAGCAACCAGCTTTTGCGCAGCTCCGCGCCCGCTACCCAGGCCCTGCTGCGTGCCGTGCCCACCATCACCCCTGGGGCAGCGCGTAGGCGCTGGGCAGGTTCATAAGGCCGCACTATTTATTTAAGAGCTGTTAGCGCTTGTGAGATATAGGTTTTAGATATTTTTATGCTTAAAAACCAATCTACATCAGCGCTGACAGCTATCAATTAGGAGATACCTTCCCATGCTTACCCGCCGCCACCTTCTTGCCAGCGCCGCTGCTGGCACCGCAGCCCTGGCCCTGCCCAGCCTGGCCCACAGCAAGAACGCGCTCACCCTGGCCATGGCGCTGGAGCCGCCGGTGCTCGACCCCACCGCCAGCGCCGCAGCGGCAATTGGCGAAGTCGTGCTCTACAACCTGTTTGAGACGCTGACCAAAATCACCCCCCAAGGCACGGTGCAGCCCCTGCTGGCCACGCGCTGGGACGTCAGCCCCGACCAAAAGACCTTCACCTTCTACCTGCGCCCGGGCGTGCAGTTTCACAACGGCGTGCCCTTTACCGCCGACACCGTGCGCTTTAGCCTGGAGCGCGCCGCCAGCAGCGCCAGCACCAACAAGGACAAGGCCCTGTTTGCCAGCCTCCAGGTGCAGGTGCCCGCGCCCTTGACCGTGGTGCTCACCAGTGCCCACAGCAACCCCGACCTGCTGTTTGCCCTGGGCCAGCCCACGGCCATCATGGTCGAGCCCAGCAGCGCCGCTACCAACGCCCAGCAACCCGTAGGCACCGGCCCCTACCGCGTTGGGCAGTGGCGCAAGGGCAGCCACATCACCTTGCTGGCCTGGCCACAGTGGCGCGAAGCCGGGCGCATCGCCATCCAACGCGCCACGTTCCGCTTTATTCCAGACGCCGCCGCCCAGGCCAGCGCCTTGCTAGCGGGGGACGTGGACGCCTTCCCGCGCATGGCTTCGCGCAGCATCAGCCAGTTTGAAAACCAGGCACGCTTTCAAGTCATCGTCAGCGGCTCGCGGGCCAAAACCATCGTCAGCATCAACCATGGCCGGCCCCCCCTGGGCGACGTGCGCGTGCGCCGCGCCCTGGCCGCCGCCATTGACCGCCAAGCCATCATCACCGCAGCGGCTGATGGCTTTGGCGTGCCCATTGGCAGCCACTACACCCCTGGCATGCCCGGCTACGTGGACACCACTGCCATCAACCCGTTTAACCCCAGCGCAGCGCGCCAGCTCTTACAAGAAGCGGGGGTGGCCTTGCCGCTGCGCCTGCGCATGACGCTGCCGCCCACCCCCTACGCCCGCCAAGGCGGCGAAATCGTCGCCGCCCAACTGGCGCAAGTGGGCGTGCAGGTGCAGCTCATCAACGTCGAATGGGCGCAGTGGCTCAGCCAAACCTACGGTGCCAAGGACTATGACCTGACCCTGATCAGCCACGTCGAACCGCTGGACCTGGGCAACTACGCCAAACCCGATTACTACTGGAACTACCACTCCAGCGCGTTTACCCAGTTGTACGAGCGCATCCAAAGCACCGCCAACCCCGAAGAGCGCAACGACCTCCTGGCCCAGGCCCAGCGCCTGCTGGCCAACGACTGCGTAAACCTTTTCCTGTACCAGCCCCAGTGGGTCACCGTCGCCAAAGCCGGCCTGCACGGCCTGTGGACGGATATGCCGATTGCCGCCAATGACCTGAGCGGCCTGGCCTGGCGCTAATCCAAGCGCCAACCCCAAAGTTAGCCCCCCAAAAACGAAAAGCCCGCACAGTTTTTGAAACTGTGCGGACTGATGCTTGGTGCCGGTTGTCGGATTCGAACTGACGACCTACCGCTTACAAGGCGGGTGCTCTACCAACTGAGCTAAACCGGCGAAAGCCGCGATTCTAGCGGAAAAAAGTCACTTCACCAGCTTCAGCGCAGGGCGCTTGCCAGCGGGTGTTGGTGGCGGGTTGTCACCCCCATCGTCCCCAGCATCGGAGCCCTCTTCGTCGCTGCTGCGTGGCGGTGCGTCTTTGTCGGCGCTGACCAGGTGCACCACCTTGGCTTTGCTGCCTGCGGCATCGGCTGCAGTGGGCTGGGCGGCGCTGATGGCGTCATCCATGGCCTCGGGCGGGTGCTCGAACTCTTCGGGCGGAAAGGACATGCCTTGCCCCGTCTCACGCGCATAAATGGCCAGCACGCGGCCAACGGGCAGCATGATTTCGTGGGGCTTGCCGCCAAAACGGGCCTTGAAGCTGATGTAGTCATTGCCCATGTGCAGACCACTGGTTGCGTCGTAGCTGGTGTTCAGCACGATTTGCCCATCCTGCACAAAGGCCTGCGGCACTTGCACAGTGTGGTCAGCCTGCACCACCAGGTAAGGGGTCAGGCCGTTGTCACTGCACCACTCGTGCAGGGCACGCAGCAAGTAGGGGCGGGTCGACGTTGTGCTGTCGTGGGCATCCATGGGCATCCCTTCTGGCCACAAAGGCCGGTGGTGGTTATTTACGCATCACTTTTTCAGACGGGGTCAGCGCTTCGATATACGCGGGGCGCGAGAAAATGCGCTCGGCGTATTTCAGCAGCGGTGCGGCGTTTTTCGACAGCTCAATGCCGTAGTAATCCAGGCGCCACAGCAGGGGAGCAATCGCCACGTCGAGCATGGAGAAGTTCTCGCCCAGCATGTATTTGTTTTTCAAAAACACCGGGGCCAATTGCGTGAGGCGATCGCGAATATGCGTACGGGCCTTGTCCAGTTCTTTGTCGTTGCCTTTTTTACCGTTGGCGTTTTCCAAGGTATTGACGTGGGCAAACAGCTCTTTTTCAAAGTTGAGCAAGAACAGGCGCACACGGGCGCGGTCTACCGGGTCACCGGGCATGAGCTGCGGGTGGGGGAAGCGCTCATCAATGTATTCGTTGATGATGTTGGACTCGTACAGAATCAAATCGCGCTCGACCAGAATCGGCACTTGGCCGTAGGGATTCATGGCCATGATTTCCTCGGGCTTGCTGAACAAGTCCACATCACGCACCTCAAAATCCATCCCTTTTTCAAACAGCACGAAGCGGCTGCGGTGGGAGTAAGGACAGGTGGTTCCGGAATAAAGCACCATCATGGCGAAAGCTCCTAAAAATCAAAAAGAGTGGGACGCCGTATCGCAGGCGCCCACTCTAACTGTCAATGGCCAATGCGGCCATTGCCTAAAGCTGGATTATTTAACGTCTTTCCAGAAAGCAGCATTGAGCTTCCAGGCAATAACGATAAAGATACCCAGGAAAATCAGCACGCCTACACCGATACGGGTACGGGTGGCCTGTGCCGGCTCGCCCATCCACTGCAGGTAGTTGACCAGGTCGCCCACGGCCTTGTCGTACTCTTGTTCGCTCAAAGTGCCGGGGGTGATTTGCTCCCAGCCCTTGAAGTGATCGCCTTCAAACACGGCGCGGCGCTGGCCTTGCAGCTCCCACAGCACGTGGGGCATACCTACGCTGGGGAAAGCCAGGTTGTTCCAGCCCGTGCCCTTGGTTTCGTCGCGGTAGAAGGTGCGCAAGAAGGTGTAGAGGTAGTCCGCACCGGTGCCGCCGCTGCCAGCGCGCGAGCGGGCAATCACGGTCAGGTCAGGCGGGTTGGCGCCGAACCAGTCTTTGGCTTGCTTGGGGTTGATCGCGGCAATCATGGTCTCGCCCACTTTGTCGGTGGTAAAGAGCAGGTTGTCCTTGATCTCTTGCTCAGACAGGCCAATGTCTTGCAGGCGGTTAAAGCGCATGAAAGCGGCCGAGTGGCAGCTCAGGCAGTAGTTCACAAACAGCTTGGCGCCGTTTTGCAAAGATGCCTGGTTGCTGACATCAACGGGTGCCTTGTCCCAGGCGATGCCACCTTCCGAGGCTTGCGCTCCGGTGGCAATGCCCAAGGCGGCGATCAGCGAAAGCAGAAATTTTTTCATCATGATTTAGTACTCCTGGCCGATCAGTGGGGCTTAAAGGTCACGCGCTCAGGCACAGGTTTGGTAGCGCCCACGCGGCTCCACCAGGGCATCAGCAGGAAGAAGCCAAAGTAAAACAGGGTACCCACTTGCGAGACTTTCTCACCAACCGGGAAGGGGGGCAGTACGCCAAGGTAGCCAAGCACAAAGAAGTTCACCACAAAGATGGCGTACATCACTTTGTGCCAGCTCGGACGGTAGCGAATCGACTTGACTTCGCAGTGATCCAGCCAAGGCAGGGCAAACAGGATGACCACGGCACCGCCCATCACCACCACACCCCAGAATTTGGCGTCAATGGCCAGCATCAGCACGATGGCTACGGCACCAGCGCCAACGGCGACCAGCTTGAACAAGCCAGGCAGCTTGGATTTGAACGCGGCAAAGCCCATGCCCAGCACCACGCAGGCGATCAGCGCATACATCATCTCTGCAGTGATAGCGCGCAGCATGGAGTAGAAGGGCGTGAAGTACCACACCGGGGCGATGTGGTTAGGCGTCTTGAACGGGTCAGCGGGGATGAAGTTGTTGTACTCCAAGAAGTAACCGCCAAACTCCGGGGCAAAGAACACCACAGCCGAGAACAGGAACAGGAACACAGCCACGCCAAAGATGTCGTGCACGGTGTAGTAGGGGTGGAAGGGCACGCCGTCCAGAGGATGGCCGTTGGCATCCTTGGGAGCGCCGGGAGCCTTGATTTCCACGCCGTCGGGGTTGTTGGAGCCAACGTCGTGCAGGGCCAGCAAGTGGGCCACCACCAGACCAATCAGCACCAGGGGCACGGCAATCACGTGGAAGCTGAAGAAGCGGTTGAGCGTTGCATCACCCACCACGTAGTCACCACGGATCAGGATCGCCAGGTCAGGGCCGACAAAGGGAATGGCCGAGAACAGGTTCACAATCACCTGGGCACCCCAGTAGGACATCTGGCCCCAGGGCAGCAGGTAGCCCATGAAGGCTTCGGCCATCAGCGCCAGGAAAATGGCGCAGCCGAAAATCCAGACCAGTTCACGCGGTTTGCGGTACGAGCCGTACAGCAGGCCACGGAACATGTGCAGGTAAACGACGATGAAGAAGGCCGAGGCACCGGTGGAGTGCATGTAGCGAATCAGCCAGCCCCAGGGCACATCGCGCATGATGAACTCAACCGACTCGAACGCCTTGGCAGCGTCGGGCTTGTAGTTCATCACCAGGAAGATACCGGTCACGATCTGGATCACCAGCACCAGCAGCGCCAGCGAGCCGAAGATGTACCAGAAGTTGAAGTTTTTCGGAGCGTAGTACTCCGACATGTGAACCTTGTAGGCGGAAAACGCTGTCGGAAAACGGTTTTCAAACCAGTTCACCACCTTGGCGCCGGTGGGCGCGTTGGGATCAATGTCTTTGAATTCATGAGCCATGTTGTTTTCCTTCAGGCCTTCTTGTCTTCACCAATGAGCAGCTTGGTGTCTGACAGGTACATATGCGGGGGCACTTCCAGATTGTCCGGCGCGGGCTTGTTCTTGAACACACGGCCAGCGATGTCGAAGGTCGAGCCGTGGCAGGGGCAGAAAAAGCCGCCTTTCCAGTCATCGGGCAGCGAAGGCTGGGGGCCTGTCGTGAACTTACTGGTCGGCGAGCAACCCAAGTGCGTGCAAATGCCCACCAGCACCAGGTATTCGGGCTTGATGGAGCGCCATTCGTTCTTGGCGTATTCGGGGATGGGGTAAGCCGTGCGCTCGGACATGGGGTCAGCCACTTCCGAGTCCAGCGTCTTCAGGTCATCGAGCTGCTGCTGGGTGCGGCGCACAATCCAGACGGGCTTGCCACGCCATTCGACGGTTTTCATCTCGCCAGGCTGCAAGGAGGAGATATCCACCTCCACCGCTGCACCGGCAGCCTTGGCCTTCTCAGAAGGCTGGAAGGTGCTTACAAAAGGGACAGCGGCTGCGACGCCGCCTACCGCGCCAGCGCAGGCCGACGTGATAATCCACGTCCGCTTGCTGGAGTCGACAGGAGTTTCACTCATGGGGATCCTCGATTCATCATCGCTAGATTGGGGAATAACCTGTAAATTGTAGCGGAGCCCATAGCCCACCTCCAAACCCCCAGGCCGCAGCAATAGGGATTTTTTCAGGCTGGCAAGAGGCTTGACCCGTATTTTTCGGGTTTCTCCAGGGGTGGGCTTGATACAAGACAAAGCCCGGTAGCAGCGCTACCGCTGCCCTTGGTCGGCGTACAGGCGCTGCGCCAGCACAATGGCTTGCACCAGGCTGCTGGCACTGGCCAGACCCTGGCCAGCAATGTCAAAGGCGGTGCCATGGTCTGGGCTGGTGCGCACCAGCGGCAGGCCCAGGGTGACGTTCACCCCGTCTTCAACGCCGAGATATTTGACCGGAATCAAACCCTGGTCGTGGTACATCGCCAACACCACGTCAAATTCCCCAGGATGTGCAGGCGTATTCCTGGCGCGCATGAACACCGTATCCGGGGCAAACGGGCCGCGTGCGTCTATGCCCTGGGCCTGGGCGGCCGCAATGGCCGGGGCGATGGTGTCAATCTCCTCACGCCCAAACAGCCCGCCTTCCCCGGCGTGGGGATTGAGCCCTGCCACCCCGATGCGTGGGGCATGGCCCAGGACTGCACCCAGCGCCCGGTGGGTAATGACCAGGGTCTGCACGATGTTGTCGTAGGTAACCGCCTCCAGCGCTTGGCGCAGCCCGATGTGGATGCTCACCAGCACGGTGCGCAACTCTGCATTGGCCAGCATCATGCGCACAGGCATTTGCGCCAGCGGTACCCCGGCGTGCTGGGCGGCGCGGGCCTGCAGCAGCTCGGTATGACCGGGAAAGTCCACCCCAGCGGCGTGTAGCGCCTCTTTATGCAGCGGCGCAGTGACGATGGCGGCCACTTCGCCACGCAAGGCGGCATCTGCCGCCCACTGCACACAACGCGCAGCAGCGGCACCTGCGCTGGCGCTGACCTGCCCCCAGGGCGCAGGCGGGGGCATATCCGGCAAGGCCAGCACCGGAACGCACTGGGGCGGCACCTGCCCAGCCTCCTGCGGCGCACCGATAACCGCCACCGGCAAGGCGGGGCCACCGTGGGCGGTGGCCAGCACCTGCGCTGCGCGGCGCAGGCTGGCTACGTCGCCCACGACAAAGCAGCCCCGCAGCGCGTCGGCGTGATCGCGAAAAGCCTGGACGATGATTTCCGGCCCAATGCCGGCGGTGTCCCCTTGCGTAATCGCCAGAGGTACCAAGGACAGAGAAGAATTATTTTTAGGCATAAAAACCGGCTCTAGCGCTTACCCAGCAAGCGCTAATAGCTCCTTTTTTTTAAGCAGGATTGGCAATTTCAATAAAGCGGTGGCTGATGCCCAGCGTCTGCGCCACCTGCGCGGCCAGGGCGGGTGCGCCGTAGCGCTCAGTCGCATGGTGCCCGGCGGCAATAAAGGTGGTGCCGGTTTCCCGGGCCAGGTGGGCCTGGGGTTCGGAGATTTCCCCCGTAATAAACGCCTGGGCACCGGCAGCAATGGCCGCTTCAAAAAAGCCCTGGGCCCCGCCCGTACACCAGGCCACACGGCGAATGGGTGCGTCGGGAGCGCCGCTGACCCAGGTGGCGCAGCGCCCCAGGGTGTTTTGCACCTGGTCAACCAGGGCTTGGGGGCTGGCAAAGGCGTTGGGGCCAATCCAGCCCAGGTCTTGGTCGCCAAAGCGGGCATCGGCCTGCAGGCCCAGGTGCAAGCCCAGTTGGGCGTTGTTGCCCCATTCAGGGTGCGCATCCAGCGGCAGGTGGTAGGCCAACAGGTTGATGTCATGCGCCAGCAGCAGGCGCAGGCGCTCTTTCATCCAGCCGGTAACGCGCCCGTCCATGCCGCGCCAGAACAGGCCGTGGTGCACCAGGATGGCGTCCGCCCCGTCGGCAATGGCCGCTTCGATCAGGGCGCGGCTGGCGGTGACGCCGCTCACTACATGGGCAATGCGCTCCTTGCCCTCGACCTGCAGGCCGTTGGGGCCGTAGTCCTTAAAGCGCTCGGGCTGCAGCAAGGCATCGCACTGCTGCAGCAATTGTTGGCGTGTGCTTGTCATGCACGCATTGTGCCCAAGAACCCGTCGGCAAAAGCCCGAGCGCTGGCCGCTTCACGCACAATGCAGCCTCTGCAGGACTGAGTTTTTATGAAACGTTACTGGCTTTTATTTACCCAAACCGTCACCGTCGTGCTGGCGGTGTATTTCGTTGTTGCCACCTTGCAACCCACCTGGCTGCAGCGCGGCCAGCCGTTTGGCGACACGGGGCTGGTGCTGCTGCAAGCGCCCTCGGCCCCCCATACCGAACCCGTAGCCGGTAGCCTGAGCCACGCTGCCCAAGCGGCCATGCCGGCGGTGGTGAGCATTACCACCAGCCAGGCGGTGCGCCACCCCCGGGCCAATGACCCGTGGTTCCAATTCTTCTTTGGCGAGCTGGGCACGCAGCAAAAAACTGGCCTGGGCAGCGGGGTGATTGTCAGCAGCGATGGCTATATCCTGACGAACAACCACGTGGTCGAGGGTGCTGACGAAATCGAAATCAGCCTGACCGACGGGCGGCGTGCCAGCGCCAGCATCATCGGCACCGACCCCGAATCCGACTTGGCGGTGTTGAAAATCGACCTCAACGCCCTGCCCGTCATCACCTGGGGCAATTCCGACCACATTGCCGTAGGCGACCAGGTGCTGGCCATTGGCAACCCCTTTGGCGTGGGCCAGACGGTGACCAGCGGCATCATCAGCGCCCTGGGGCGCAACCACCTGGGCATCAACACGTTTGAGAACTTCATCCAGACCGATGCGGCCATCAACCCCGGCAACTCCGGCGGCGCTTTGGTGGACGTGAGCGGCCACCTGCTGGGCATCAACACCGCGATTTATTCACGCTCGGGCGGCAATATGGGCATTGGTTTTGCCATTCCGGTGTCCTCGGCCAAGATGGTGCTGGACGGCATCGTGCGCCAGGGGCGGGTGACGCGCGGCTGGATTGGGGTGGAGCCCAGCGACCTCTCGCCCGAACTGGCGCAAACCTTTGGCGTGCCCGCCGGTAGCGGCGTCATCATCACCGGCGTGCTCCAGGCCGGCCCGGCGGCGCAGGCGGGCATGCAGCCGGGGGACGTGGTCATCAGCATCCACGAGCAGCCCACCCGCAACACGGCAGAGTTGATGAGCACCGTCGCCGCCCTGCGCCCCGGCCAAAGCTATGCGCTGCAGGTGCTGCGCGGCGGTCAACCGCAGACACTAAGCATCACGCCGGTAGAGCGCCCTAACCCCAATAGCCGAACAAGACGATAGCACCTACCGCCCATAAACAAAGGGTTTCAGCATTTAACAATGCTGAAACCCTTTTGTATAGAGCGGTACAAGCTATAAAAACTCAAGCATCCTTGGCGGCTTCTCCGTCCTCATCCTCGGCAGGGCGGTTCTTGGCAAACCAGCCTGCGCCGATGATGCCCACCTCATACAACAAGCACATGGGCACGGCCAGGGCCAGTTGGGAGATCACGTCCGGCGGCGTGACCACCGCAGCGATGATGAAGGCCACCACGATGAAATAGCCGCGAAAAGCCTTGAGCTTGGCAATCTCCACCATGCCAAAGCGCACCAGCAGCATGACGACGATGGGCACCTGAAACGCCATCCCAAAGGCCAGGTAGAGCGACAAAATCGCCTCCACGTAGGACGCAATATCGGGCGTGGCCGCCACGCTTTCCGGGGTAAAGCCCTGGATGAAGGCGAACATCTTGTCCAGCACAAAAAACTGCACAAAGGCAATGCCCAGGTAGGCGAGCACGCTGCCAAAGAAAATCAGCGGCAGGGCAAAGCGCTTTTCGTGGCTATACAGACCGGGGGCGACGAAGGCCCAGAGCTGGTACATGATCCACGGCAGCACGGCCAGCACGCCCACCATCATCAAAACCTTCAGCGGCACGAAAAAGGGCGAGAACACGCCCACGGCAATCAGCTTGGCATCGGGCGGCATATGCGCCTTGATGGGGTGGGCGATGAAGTCGATCAGCCCATTGGGGCCAGGCCAGATCGCCAGCACGATCACGGCCAAAATCACGCCGTACAGGCTATAGAGCAGGCGGTCGCGCAGCTCAATCAGGTGCTGGACAAAGGGCTGCTCAGTGCCTGCCAGCTCATCGTCTGGGGTGGGGGGGGGTGGAAGACATGGATCCCATTCAACAAGGCCGGCCCTTGCGCCAGCCTAAAAACAATTGACCTGCGCCCAGCGCCAGGCACGCAACTTCGCGGCCCGCCTAGCGCTTGGGACGGTAGCGGGCCACCCGCGCAGCGCCCGATTGCACATGGGTGCGCACGCCCTGGCGGGCCTTGAACCAACGCGGCACGGCCGCGCGCTTGAGGCGGAAATTTTTCCCCGGGTGCTGGTAGGCGGGCACCACGCTGCTGGCGGCGCTGGCAAAGCTGTTGGCAGAGCCGCTGGGGCTGCTTTGCTCCAGGCTGGCCAGGTCGCTTTGGATGCTGCCCAGGTCTTTTTCCAGGTCGGTGACGCTGCTGTGCACCGTGTCGTGCACTTGGCGGGCGGCGGTTTCCACCTCTTCCTTGACCTTGCGCAGTTCATCGAGCTCCATCGAGCGGTTGACCTCAGCCTTCACGTCGGCCACATAGCGCTGCGCCCGCCCGATGAGCGAGCCCACCGTGCGCGCCACGCGCGGCAGCTTTTCCGGGCCAATGACGACCAAGGCCACAGCGCCAATCAGCGCCATTTTGGACAGACCTAAATCCAGCATGGCTGCACTCCTTGCTGCACGGGCACCGGCTTAGCTTTTTTCTTTGGCTTGCACATCAATGGTGGTGCTTTGCGCCTCGTCACGGTGGGTGACCTGGCCTGCAGCAGGGGCGTCGGCAGCGTCGCCCCCTTCTTTCATGCCTTCTTTAAAGCCTTTGACGGCACCGCCCAAATCCTGGCCGATGTTTTTAAGTTTTTTGGTGCCAAACACCAGCACGACGATCAACAGGACGATGACCCAGTGCCAAATCGAAAAAGAACCCATGAAAGATTACCTCCTAGCAAACGGTGGGCATTGTAGTCGGCCCCTTGCGCGGTAAAAGCCAGCGCAAGGCGCGGTAGATCAAGAAATTACGGCTTGTGCAGGGCCGGTGCGGGCCGGCTCACAGCTTGTTCAAAATTTTTTCAGGGCTTTTTTAGGGCTTCTTCCACGGGCGCGGCCCGCCGATGACGTGTACGTGCAGGTGGTGCACCTCCTGCCCGCCTTCTTCACCGGTGTTGATTTGCACGCGAAAACCGCCTTCCGGGTACGGGTTGCAACCCTCTTGCGCCGCCAGTTGCGGGGCCAGCGTCAGGATGCGGCCCAGCAGCGGCGCATCAGCCGCGCTGGTATGCGCCAGCGAGGTGATGTGGCGCTTGGGGATGATGAGAAAGTGCACCGGCGCCCAGGGGTTGATGTCGTGAAAGGCCAGCAGCTCATCATCTTCAAACACCTTGCGGCTGGGAATCTGGCCCGCGGCAATTTTGCAGAAGATGCAGTTCTCGTCATGCCCAGGGTGGGCCACATAGGCGGCGGCAGATTCAGTCATAGCGTTCACACTTTCTTGTCTAACAGGTCAGGGGTCGGGGCAGCAGCGCTAGCAGTGGTCAACAATTTGCAGGGTTTGGCGCAGGCCAATGTCGGTGAAGTGGGTGCGCACCCACTGCTCACCCTGCGCGCGCCCGCGTTCAAACAGTTGGCGGATAAAGCTTAAATCGGCCCGCGCCTTGCTGGCCGCACCCAGTTCAGCCAGGGCGCCGCCGCCATCAATGCGGTGCAGCAGCACGTTTTTATAGCGCTTGGGGTCGAGCTTGCCTTCGGCCAGCAGGCGGCGCACAAAGTCGATGGCGCGCAACTCGCCCAGCAGGCTGGCGTTGAACGTCACTTCATTGACGCGCTCGGCAATCTCGGCGGCGGTGCTGGGCAGGCTGGTTTGCTCCACCGGGTTGATTTGCACCAGCAGCATGTCGGCGCAACCGGTGTGATAAATCAGCGGGTACAGCGCCGGGTTACCGGAAAAGCCGCCGTCCCAATAAAACTCGCCCTCCACCTCCACCGCTTTATAAAGCTGGGGCAGGCAGGCCGAGGCCATGACCGCATCGGTCGAGAGGCGCTGCTCGGAAAACACCTCGCCCTTGCCGGTGCGCACATTGGTAGCGCAGACAAACAGCTTGGGCATACCGGCCATGCCTTCGGTGGCGCGCAGCTGCTCAAAGTCCACCGTGCGCTGCAGCAGCATGCGCAAGGGGTTGATGTCCAGCGGATTGGTTTGGTAGGGCGAGAGGAACTGGCTCATCATGCCCAGCAGCGGGTTGCTGGCCATGCCCATGGTGAAAAAGCCCAGGGTGCCCACGCCTTCCCACAGCGCACGCAGGCTGGCGCGGGCCCGTTCGCGGGCGGCGCGGTGGCGCTCTTGCGGGTGGTGGGCAAATTCCTGCGCGGCGCTGGCAAAGCCGTGGGCCAGCGCCACGGCGTTCATGGCCCCGGCACTGGTGCCGCTGATGCCGGGAAAGTCGATACGCCCGTCCTCCAGCAAAGCGTCCAGCACGCCCCAGGTAAACGCCCCGTGCGAGCCGCCGCCTTGCAGCGCCAGGTTGAGGTGGCGCACCTCAGAGCGGCATGGGTTTGTATTCATTCCAGAACAGCAGGCCCTTGACCATGCGGTAAATCATCCAAATCCCCAGCACCGCCAAGATGATGAAGCCCACGCCAATCAACAAGGTCACGACACCCACCACGGCCCAGGCCAGTCCCCACCAGAAGGTGCGCATCTGCCAGGCAAAGTGGCTTTCGTACAAGGTGCCGGCCACGTCTTCGCGTTTGATGTAGTTGATGACGATGGCCACGATGGCGCTGATGCCTGCTACCCAACTGAGCGCGTACAGGATGTAAATGATGAGGGTGAGCTGGCGCAAGCTGGCAATTTGCTGTTCGGTTTTATGGCCGCCGCCAACTTGCACCCACACTTCCTTGTCGTCGTTCATACGCCCTCCTTGCCGGCTGCCTCGCGCGCTTGTGCTTTGCGCAGGGCTTTTTCTTCCAGGCCGCTTAAACCTTCGCGCCGCGCCAGTTCCTGCACCACGTCTTGCGCGGTCAGGCCATAGTGCGTCAGCGCCACCATGCTGTGAAACCACAGGTCGGCCACTTCATACAGCACCGCGCCCGTGTCACCGCCGTGGTCGGCATCTTTACACGCCATGACGACCTCAGTGGCTTCTTCACCGATTTTTTTCAAGAAACTGTCCGGCCCTTTGGCCAGCAGGCGGGCCACGTAGCTGGCCTCGGGGTTGCCGCCGTTGGCGGGTAGGCGGCTGTGCAGCACGGCCGTCAGCCGCGCCAAGATGTCTTCATTGGTCATACATGTTTACTTATAGATGCTGGCCGGGTCTTTCAAGACCGGATCGACGGCCTGCCACTGCCCATCGCGCAGCACGCTGAAAAAACAAGAGTGCCGCCCGGTGTGGCAGGCAATGCCGGGGGTGTGGCCGGTTTGGGTGATGGTGAGCAGCACCACGTCCTGGTCGCAATCGACGCGAATTTCGTGCACCGTTTGCACGTGGCCCGATTCCTCGCCCTTGAACCACAGCTTGCCGCGCGAGCGGCTGAAATACACGGCGCGGCCCAGTTCGGCGGTTTTTTGCAGCGCCTCGCGGTTCATCCAGGCAAACATCAGCACGTCGCCCGTGTCTTTTTCCTGGGCGATGACGGGGATCAGCCCCTTTTCGTCCCAGCGCAGTTGCTCTAGCCAGTTCATAAGAAACTCTTTATTCAATAGCTGTTTCCGTACCACCTCCACCGTCACACCCGCGCAGGCGGGTGTCCAGTGGCTGCGTTGACGAAAGACGCGGCAGTGAAGACACCAAGGTCGTTGCTGGATTCCTGCCTGCGCGGGAATGACGGTGGACAGGCAAGTTAATAAACATAGCTGCTTGCACTGATATCCATTGATTTTTAGATATAAAAATACCTGAAATCTTTTATCTATCAGCGGTAGAAGCTCCTTTTTTACAAGCGCACGGCAATGCCGCGTTCGCGCAGGTATTCCTTGGCCTGGCGCACGGTGAATTCCCCGTAGTGAAAGATGCTGGCGGCCAGCACGGCATCGGCACCGCCTTGGGTCACGCCGTCGGCCAAATGCTGCAAATTGCCCACGCCGCCCGAAGCAATCACCGGCACGCCCACCGCGTCGCTGACGGCGCGGGTCAGGCCCAGGTCAAAGCCGCTTTTGGTGCCGTCGCGGTCCATGCTGGTGAGCAGGATTTCGCCCGCGCCGCGCTCGGCCATCTCCACCGCCCAGCGCACAGCGTCCAGCCCAGTGTTCTTGCGTCCGCCGTGGCTATATACGTCCCAGCCATCGCCCACGGGCTGGCCGTTGGGGTCGATGCGCTGCGCGTCCTCCGCCGTGCGGCGCTTGGCATCAATGGCCACCACGATGCACTGGGCACCATATTTGGCCGAGGCGTCGCTAATCACCTGCGGGTTGCTGATGGCAGCCGAATTAAAACTGGTTTTGTCCGCCCCGGCGTTCAAGAGGCGGCGCACGTCATCGACAGTGCGCACACCGCCGCCCACGGTCAGCGGAATAAACACCTGGCTGGCCACGGCTTCGATGATGGGCAGGATCAGGTCGCGCCCATCGCTGGTGGCGGTGATGTCCAGGAACGTCAGCTCGTCGGCACCCTGCTCGTTGTAGCGGGCGGCGATTTCCACCGGGTCACCGGCATCGCGCAGTTCGACAAAGTTCACGCCTTTGACGACGCGGCCACCGGTCACGTCCAGGCAGGGGATGATGCGTTTGGCAAGCATGGGCAGTTGTGCAGGAAGAAGGAAGAAAAGAAACAAAAGGAACCGGGCAAGATACCACGGCTAAGTGCCCGTGCCCCGGTGCAATTGGCGGGCCACCCCATCTTGCCAACGCCAGGCATCGCGGCACATGGCCGCTACGTCGCGCTGCGCCCGCCAGCCCAAGAGCTGCTGGGCCAAGCTGGGGTCAGCCCAACAGGCAGCCACGTCACCCGGGCGGCGCGGCACGATGGCGTAGGGCACCGGGCGGCCACTGGCTTGCTCGAAGCCGCGCACCATCTCCAGTACCGAGGTGGGCTGGCCGGTGCCCAGGTTCACCGTCAGCAAACCAGGGTGCTGGCGCAAATAACGCAACGCGGCCAGGTGCCCGTCGGCCAGGTCACACACGTGGATGTAGTCACGCTCGCCCGTGCCGTCCCGTGTGGGGTAGTCGCCACCGAAGACGCTTAAACACGCCCGCCGCCCCTCGGCCACCTGGGCCACAAAGGGCATGAGGTTGTTGGGCAAGCCCTGCGGGTCTTCGCCAATCAACCCGCTTTCATGGGCACCCACGGGGTTGAAGTAACGCAGGCGGGCGATACGCCACTGGCCAGGAGCGGCGGCGTCTACGTCGGCCAGCACCTGCTCCATCATCAGCTTGCTCCAGCCGTAGGGGTTGGTGGCCGAGAGGGGAAAGTCCTCGCGAATTGGCAAGCTGGCCGGATCGCCATACACCGTGGCCGAAGAAGAAAACACCAGCATACGCACCTGCGCCGCATCCATGGCCTGCAACAAGGTGACGGTGCCCGCCACGTTGTTGTCGTAATAACGCAGCGGCTGCGCCACCGATTCACCCACGGCTTTCAGGGCGGCAAAATGGATCACACCTTCAATGGGGTAGCGGGCAAAGATATCGGCCAGCAAGGCGCTGTCGCGCACGTCGCCCTCAATGCACTCGGGCACCTGCCCAGTGATGCGGCCAATGCGCTCCAGTACCGAAGGGCTGCTATTGCTGAAGTTGTCCAGCACCACATAGGGCTGGCCCGCCTGGGCCAGCGCCACACACATGTGCGAGCCGATATAACCTGCACCGCCGGTAATCAAAATCATGAGGAGGTTCCCATCCTTTGTTAACTATTGTTAAATAAAAGGCGATTTAAAAATCTAATCAACAACCGAAAAAACAAACTGCTTATGCTCGGGCCCCTTATTAAGCAAGTCCCGTGTCGCAGCTACCGTCAGTCCTTATTTCACCATGTTTACTCGCCTATCCCTGCCCCACTCCTGGTGGGTTCGCTGCATTTTTTACGCCCTGCTGGTGTGGGGGTGCCTGGCCTTGGGCAAGGCTTGGGCGGCTGCGCCCAACGTGGCGCTGTACTACGGCAGTGGTATTGATCTGCATGAATTTGGCAATTTTGACATCCTGGTGATTGACCCTGACCACCAAAACGGCCCCGCGCCCCAACTGCCCCACACCCAGGTCTATGCCTACGTCTCCGTCACCGAAGTCCACCCGACGCGGGCCTACGCCGAACGTATTCCTGCCGAATGGAAGTTCGCCCGTAATACTGATTGGGCCTCGGACATCGTGGACCAAAGCGTGCCGCAGTGGCCCGAATTTTTCGCCAGCCAGGTCATCGCCCCGCTGTGGGAGCGTGGCTACCGGGGGTTTTTCCTGGACACACTAGACTCCTATCGCTTGGCCCCCCAGTTTGACGAACAGGCCCAGCAGCAAGGGCTGGTGCGCACCATCGAACTGCTACACGAGCGCTTTGCCGGTATCCAGCTCATCTTCAACCGGGGTTTTGAATTGGTCGAGCAGCTGCCAGGCAAGGTGCAGATGGTGGCGGCGAATCGCTCTACCAAGGCTGGAACGCCCGCACCCGCCGCTACGAAAAAGTCAGCGAAGCAGACCGCGCCTGGCTGCTGGGGCAGTTGCGCACCATCCAGGAGCGCGACCACCTGCCGATTCTGGTCATCGACTACGCCCCCCCCACCGACCGCGCACTGGCTCGCAACACCGCCGCCCGCATTGCTGCCGATGGCTTTATCCCCTGGATCACGGATAGCGACCTGGACACCCTCGGGCTGGGCAACATTGAACCCGTCGCCCGGCGGGTGCTGGTGCTCTACAACAGTAGCGAAGCTGCCTCGCTGCGCTACACCAACGCCCATCGCTACCTGGAAATGCCGCTGAACTATCTCGGTTATGTGGTGGACTACGCAGATGTCAGAAAGCCATTGCCCCAAAACATCCATCCTGATCGCTACGCTGGTGTGATGACCTGGTTCTCTGGCTTTTATCCTGCCAACGTGGGACGTAGCGTTGAACAATGGCTCATGCAGCGCAGCGATGAAGGCCTGCCGCTGGCCATCATTGGCGACTGGGGGCGCGAACCCAGCAACGCATTCCTGCGCAAATTTGGGCTGCACATTCTGGAGGCCAGCCCCAACGGCACCACCATCGCAGCCATTGCGCACCAGGATGCCATGCTGGGCCTAGAAGCTGCACCACCCGGCCCTGGGGCACAAAACAGCGACATCGCGCTCACCGAAGCCCTGCAAGCACAGTCCACACTGCTCCTGAGCCTACGTGACAGCCAACAGCGCACCACCACCGCCGGGGCCATTACTCCTTGGGGCGGTTTTGTACTCGACCCCAACGTGGTGGCTGAAATCCCTGGCACCGAAGCTTCGCGCTGGGTTATCGACCCCTTTGCCTTCCTACAGCAAAGCCTGCGTCTGCCTGCTCTGCCTGCACCGGACACCACCACGGAAAATGGCCGCCGCTTCCTCACCGTGCACGTCGATGGCGATGCCTACAACACCCGCGCGGAATTTCCCGGCAGCCCCCTGACCGCACAAGTACTGCTTGACCAGGTATTTCGCAAATACCGCATTCCCCAGACCATGTCGATCGTGGAGTATGAGTCAGCCCCCGACGGCATGACGCCCGCACTCAGCCCCCAGTTGGAAGCCATTGCTCGCAAGATTTTCCAGCTCCCCTATATCGAGGTAGGCAGCCACACCTATTCCCACCCTTTTATCTGGGACCCATCGTCCTCACCACGCTTGGGTAAGGCCGACTCCCCGGAAGCTTTGACCCTGCCCGTGCCGGGTTACACCATGGATCTGCGCCGGGAAATCGTCGGTGCAGCCCAGTACATCAACACCCGGCTGGCCCCGGCCAACAAGCCCGTCAAGCTCCTGCAGTGGCCCGGGGACACGGCCCCCAACGAAGAAGCACTGGCCATTACGGCGCAGGCCGGGTTGCTGAACCTCAACGGCGGGGACACCTACATCAGCAAGCTCGATCCCTCGCTCACGGCCATTGGCCCCCTGGGCATTCGCCTGGGCCCCTACACACAGGTGTACGCCCCCATCACCAACGAAAACATTTACACCAACTTGTGGACTGGGCCGTTTTACGGCTTCCAGCGGGCGATTGAGTCGTTTGCAATGACGGACAAGCCCCGGCGCATCAAGCCCATAGGGATTTACTTTCACAGCTATTCCGCCTCCAAGCCTGCCTCCTTGAAGGCCCTGCACAAGGTATACGACTGGGCCTTGGCCCAGCCCAACCACCCCATCCACGCGTATGAGTTTGCGCAAAAGGTGCAGGATTTTTACAACTTTGCCATTGCCCGCAGTGCCGACGGTTGGCTACTGGCCAGCCCAGGGCATTTGCGTACCGTGCGCCTGCCAGCCAGCCTGGGCACGCCCGCGCCCAGCAACAGCCAGGCCATTGCCGGCTGGCACCCAGGCACAGACGGTACATACGTGCACATGGCTGACAACACCGCCCTGCTGCGCACCACAACCAACCCGGATACCGCGCCCTATTTGTACGAAGCCAATGCTGGCATCCACGCCTGGCAACAAAGCGCAGGAAAGATTACTGCCGAATTCCAGGGCCACGTGCCCCTGCTGGTGACCTGGGCCAACGTCCAAGCTTGCCAAGTCCTGGTCAATGGCCGCCCACAGGCAGCCCAACAGCGCAGTGCCCGCACTGCCACCTACCGCCTCGCTCAAACCCATGCGCAATTTAGCCTCCTCTGCCCCGCACGTTGAGCGCCCGCAGCTGGCGCCCACCTGGCTCATTGCCGCCATGACGGTCATGGTGGGCTTGGCCCTATGGCTGATTTACCCCCGCCAAAACCTGGAAAACCGGCTGGCCGACCTGCCCGAATCCGACTTGACCAACAGCTACCTCGGTAGCTTGTTGCGCAGCGATCCGGACAACCCACACCTGCGCCTGCTACTGGCGCAGCGCCAAATCGCCCACGGGGAAATCGCGGCTGCCCACGACACCCTGGCCCCGGTGCTGCGCCACCCCGACCCGGCCCTGCACAAAAAAGCGCTGTGGGCCCAATGGGAGCTGGTTCTGGCTGCCTACAACGCAACCGATCCCACCGAGCGTCCGGCCCTCCTGGACGCCCTGCGCGCGCAAATACGCGAGCTGGCACAGGACCGCTGGCCACGTCCACAAACACTGCGCCTGGCCAGCTGGGCCAGCCGACTGCACGAAGGCGCGGTGGCCCTGCAGCTCTACGCCTCCGTCCTGCCCGACAACCCCACCGAGGCCACGCACTTTTACATCGCCAGCGCAGAGCAAGCGCTGGCCCAGGGCGACTACTTCGGCAGTGCCCACTTGTATCTACAAGCCAAAAACACCAGCCCGGATGCCACAGAAGCCCGCGCGCTGGCATTGGTTGCCGTGCGCACCTTGCAATCGGGCAACCAGCCTGCAGCAGCCCTGGCCTTGGCCCAAACAGAATTGGTCGCTTGGCTGGACGAGCCCCCCACCCTGGTCTTCATGGTTGAACTGGCCCGCGCAGCAGGCCGCCCGGAAATTGCCGAGCAATATGTGCGCCACCTACTGCACATGCAGGCCGCACCGGCCACACCACACAGCCAGCCCATGGCATGGCATGGCCCGGTGTACGACGACGGGGCCCAGTGGCTAGCCCCTGGCCGCTGGCGCCTGCGCGTGGCGGATCAGCGCCCGGCACAAGCGGCCACCATCATGCCGTTCGATGAGAAAACCTACCTTCTGGGCTACCAGGTGTTTATGGAAAATGGCAACGTCGAAGACGCATGGCAACTGGCCCACACCGCCGTCGCACAGCGCCCACAAGACGCCACCTGGCGGGAACGCCTGGCCCAAACCTCGGAATGGACGGGCCGCCAACCCCTGGCCCTGCAGCAATGGCTGCACCTGGCCCAAAGCACCGACCAGGAAAGCGCCTGGCAGGCAGTGCTACGCCTGGCCCCCGGTCTGTTTGACAACCATGCCCTGGCGCTGGCCCTGCGCCACCAATTACGCCAAAACCCAGGCGATGCAGCCCTGCTGCAAGCCTTTGTGCAAATGCAGGAAGCCGAGGGCGAGCCCCAGGTGGCCATCGACTTCCTGCAACGCCAACACCCGACACCCCAAACACTGGAAACCCTAGCACGCCTGGCAGAACATGCTGGCCAACCGGATTTGGCCCTGCGCCACCTGGCGCAAGTTGCTGGCCCACCCCCAACAGCGTACCCCTGCCCGTGCGCTGCACGCCGCCCTGCTAGCCCTACAACACAACCAGGCCGAACAGGGACTGGCCTGGCTGGAAGCTGCGTACGTCCAATCGGGCCAGCCCCCGGCAGCTGACGCCGAGGCAGCAGCCGAGCTGTGGCGCATCACCGGTGCTGTAGCCTACACCCAGGAGCAACATGCTCTGGCGCTGGATGCCTACCGCAGACTGATAGCCAGTGCCCACGCACAAGCGGAAGATTTCGACAGTCTCATCCAGCTTCTGCTGCCCACGACCCCCGAGGAAGCTGCCGAGATAGCCCACCAAGCCTGGCAGCATTACCACCAACCAGGCCATTTGGTGCTGGCTTGGACGCAATGGTCCGCACGCAACCAGTGGCAACGCATCACCCAAAGCCTGCACACCCTGCAACAACAACCAGACACCTGGGCCAGCTTGCAAGCCAACCCGGAATTCTTGCGCCTGCTGGGCACCTACCACCAAAACTTTGGCCGCCTGGAACAGGCTCAAAAATACTACGAAGCCGGTTTTGCCCTGGCCCCAGCATCGGATGCCTTGCGCCAGGCGCTGCTGTGGCTGTTCATTGACAGCAACGATGCCGTTGCCATCCAACGGCTGCTGACGGTCTACGAAGCCCAGTGGAGCCTATCGAGTGCCATGCACGACAGCCTGGCTGCCGCCTACCAGGCCCTGTCGCAGCCCCAAGCCGCCTTGCAGCGCTACCTCACGCCCCATGTGGCAGAGCATGCCAATGATTTTCTCTGGGGCATGAACTACGCCGACGCCCTGGAGCAAAACCAGCAAAGCGACCAAGCCTGGCGACTGCGCCAACACCTGCTGGCCCAGCAAGGCACCTTGGGGCGATATACCCGCGCCCAAGCCCGTGCCCGGTGGCTGACTCAGGAGGGGCTCGATACCGTGCAGCGCATTGCCCGCACCCGCTTGGTGCTCACACAGCGCCCAGGTGACCCGGCGCTGGACGTGCTGCGCGAATTGTTGCGTCTGGACCGAGACGCCCAGGGCCAATACTCCAACGCTGCGGCGGAAACCGCCATCGGCTGGCTACAGGACGCCGGCGAATATGGGGCAGAACGGGGTTTTCTCTACCAACAATATGCTCGCAGCCATAGCCTGCGCAGCAACCGCCCCCTGTGGGCCGACATCACCCTGGCCCTGGCAGAGGACGACAAAGCCAGCGCCGGCCAATTGCTGGAAACCTTCGACCAACGCCTGCCACGCTATGACCGCGTGAACGCAGCAGTGGCCGTAGGCGATATCCGCCTGGCACAAAGCGCCGCGTTTGAAACCCAAGACCAGCAGACCGATGACGACCCACTGCACCTGCAGCTCACCGAAAACCTGCTGGCCTTTAGCGATCATGTGGGCGTGCGCACCGATTACGAACAGCTGGGCGACCTCAACGAAGCCACCCACCGCGCCCTGCTGCACTGGGCCATCAGCCCACGCCTGTATTTCGACCTGGGTTTTGCCAGCGTGCAGCGCATCAAGCCCAGCAACAACCTGGCGCAAAACCTGCCCGAAGAAAAAATCTTTTCAATCCTGGCGGGCTGGCAGCGCCCCACGGGGCTAACCACCCTGCGCATCAGCCAGCGCCATGGCTACACCGATACCACGCCCATCCTGCTCACCCACGATCAGCGCATCGACAACCGTCTGAGCTGGTACGCCGAAATCGGTCGCCAACTGCCCACGACCGAAAGCCTGGCCCTGCGCCTGGTAGGCATGAAGGACAGCGCCAGCCTGAGCTTGCGCTACCAATTGAGCCGCCTCGATCGCCTGACCTTCACCCAGGCGCTGGAGCGTTACCACCTGCAAACCGGTGTATCGGTCGGCTCTGGCCGCCACACCACCGTGGAATACACCCACACCTACCGCCAGGATGCCCCGCTGGTGGATGTCGGCGCCTTCTGGTCCACCCACAGCTATAGCCGCCGCACCGACTTGGGCGGTCAAGGACTGCGCGCTGCACAGCGCATCCTGCCACCAGGCGCAGATGCTCCGGCAGCAGACTTTTACCTGCCGGAGAATTTCCAGTTCTATGGCCTGCAGCTATCGACCAATATGCGTTTTGAAGAGGACTACACCCGCGCGCTACGCCCCTTTGCCATGGTCAGCCTCACAGGCCACAGCCAATTGGGTGCCGGCTACGGCCTGCGCCTGGGCATGGCGGGCAACGTCCTCGGCCCCGATCACCTGAGCCTGAGCTGGGGCATGGACAAGTCCGGCCCCGCCTCTTTGGGCAGTACCCGCAGTCTTTCGCTGGCTTACCGCTTGCACTTTTAACCACCAAGGGAAGTTCTCACCATGCTCCATCGCTTTGATTCATTCCGACGTCTGGGCCTGATCGCCCTCACCGGCGCAGCTGTCTTCCTGGCTGGCTGCTCCACCATCGACAAGGGCCCTGCACCCCAGTTACAGGCCCAGTCCCGCTGGGTCGTGCTGCCCTTTGCCAACAACACCGAAACCCCCTTGGCTGGCAACCGCGCCGAAGCCATTGCCGCCGCCGTACTGCACACCCAGGGCGTTGGCAGCGTGCAACGCGCACCCGACGTCGAGGGGCAGGAGAGCCTGTTCACGGCCAACGACAACGCCCGCCAGGAGCAAGCACTGCAATGGGCCCAGGACAACAACATCCGCTACGCCCTGGCTGGCGCGGTGGATGAGTGGCGCTACAAGGTCGGCGTGGACGGTGAACCCGCCGCCGGTGTGACCTTGCAGATCATCGACGTCAACAGCGGCGAACTGCTATGGAGCGGCACGGGCGGTAAAAGCGGCTGGAGCCGCGAGGCCCTGTCGGCGGTAGCGCAAAAGCTCATTCGCAACCTGCTGCGCACAGGCCTGAGCCACGCCCGCTAAGCTCGCCATGGCAACGCTTGAAACCCCGGGCAGCACTGCACAACGCCGCCCCCTTCACCCCGCCAGCGCCCAACCGGTGCAGCAAGCCTGGTACCTGCCGGTGCAGCTGCTGGGCAAGCTGGCACCCCAGCATGCCCACCCGGCCATCGTGACGCTGGAGACCGTGCTCCTGCCGCTGCTGGCCCTGGGCCTGGGCCTGTGGTGGGCACCGCAAGACCCCTTGCAAGCCCATGGCGCAGGCTTTCCCTGGCCGTGGCTGGCCCCGGTCATCCTGGCCCTGCGCTACGGCCCCATTCCTGGCGTGGGCGGGGCACTGCTGCTGCTGGGCGGCTGGCTGTGGCTGAACAACGGCCACTACGAGCAGTTTCCCCAAACCTACTTCCTAGGCGGCCTGGTGTTGGTGCTATTGGTGGGGGAATTTGCCAGCCTGTGGCATACCCGCACCCGCCGGGCCGAGACCTTGCAGCTCTACCTCGACCAGCGCCTGGAACACCTGGTGCGCCAGCACTACCTGCTGCGCCTGTCACACGATCGGCTGGAGCAAGAGCTCATTGGCCGCCCGATGTCCATGCGCGATGCGCTGCTCTCGCTGCGCGATGCCAGTCAAGGCGACGTGCAACAAGCGCCTGACGTACTGCTGCGCCTGCTGGCCCAATATTGCCAGTTGGAAACTGCCGCGATCTACCCAGTCCTGAACGGCAAGCTGCGCAATAACGCATTGGCCACCTTGGGCACAATGCCGCCCCTGGACATGGACGACCCCCTGGTCACCCAGGCGCTGGACAAGCACAAGCTCAGCCACATCAGCGACACCTTGGCCCAGGTGGAGGACACCAGCTACCTGGTAGCTGCGCCCTTGCTGGATTTGTCAGGCACGTTCTACGGCCTGCTGGTCGTGCAAGACATGCCGTTTTTCGCCTTGCAGGAAGAAAGCCTGCAAACGCTCAACCTGCTGCTGGGGTATTACACCGATGGCCTGTCCATCCACGCCCTGGCCCGCCCCATCGTGGCCCAGCACCCCGACTGCCCACCACTGTTTGCCTTTGAGGTGCAGCGCCTGGCCCATATCTACACCCAAACCGCCATTCCCAGCGTGCTGGTGGTGCTCGAATGCCATGCCCAGGCGGTAGAAGACGACCTGCCCCAGCAGATCCAGCGCCTCAAGCGCGAGATGGATGAAATCTGGCGTATCGACACCCCGCAGCGCACTACCTTGGCCGTGCTGATGCCCTTGGGCAATGCTGCGACTGCCGAGGGCTATCTGAGCCGACTGGAAACGTGGTTGGGACAAAAAAACCAGTCATCCCTGGGCCAATCCGGTGTTTTCCCCCACGTCATTGCACTGGACGGACTGGCCCCCATGCAGGCCATTGCCCGTATTGAAGGCATTGCCCATGCTTAGCCTGAAACTGGGGCTATCGGCCATGGGCCTGGAGCTGGGTGCCTGGAGCACGCTGACCCTACTGGAACAGCACTCCGACGCTGCGCTAGCCAGCTACCTGCTGCTGCACGGCACGGCCAGCGCCTTGCTTGCGCTCACGCTCTTGCCATTTATGCACCCCCGCCTGGCGCAGCCACGCTGGGCAGCCTGGCTCTTGATTTGGGCCTGCAGCTACGCCGTGCCTATTGCGGGCTTTCTGGGGGTGATTGCTGCGTTCTTGGTACTGAGCTTGCACCGCAAAGCCCGCAGCAAAGCCGATTTTTCTACGCTGGAGACGCCCGAGTACGACCTGCACCAAAAGCGCCACAACAACCTGCGCCACATTGGCCTGGGCTCCTTTCTGGCCAACCCCAAGGCACCGTTGCAGGCGCGCATGCGGGCCATGGCCGCGCTGCAATACGTCGATGGCCGCACCGCCTCTCCCCTGCTACGCACCGCCATGGGCGATGCCAGCGAAGACTTGCGCCTGCTGGCCTACGGCATGCTGGATAACCTGGAAAAACGCATCAACCACACCATTGATGGCCAACTGCAATTACTACAAACCGCACAGGCCAACCGCGACCAGACTCAGATCCATGAATGCGCCCGCCAGTTGGCCGACCTGTATTGGGAGCTGGTCTATCAAAACCTGGTGCAAGGCGACCTGCGCCAACACGCCTGCACCCAGGCGCTGCACTACTGCGAGCAGGTGCTGGCCCAGCAACCGGACAACGGCGCCCTGGTGCTGCGCAAGGGACGGCTGCTGCACACACAGGGGCAGTTCAGCGCCGCCCAGGCGGCCTACGCCCAGGCCCGTGCGCTGGGGCTGCCGGCCACGCGGGTACTGCCGTATGAGGCAGAGCTGAGCTTCGCCCAGCGGGACTACGCCCAGACACAGGCCTTGATGCAGCAGCTGGGGGCCTGGGGCGCCTTGCCACGGCTGCGCCCCGTCATTGAATACTGGAAGCACCGCGCATGAGTCACCCCACCGCCGCCCAGGCCGACATTGCCTTGATTTTGGAGGGCACCTTCCCCTACGTCAGCGGAGGGGTGTCCAGTTGGATCAACCAGGTCATCCGTGCCTACCCCGAGCACCGTTTTGCCCTGGTGTTCCTGGGTAGCCGCCGCCAGGACTATGGCCAGATGCGCTACGCCCTCCCGGACAACGTGGTGCACTTTGAAGAGCACTTCCTGCACGACCCGATTGAGCACAACTCCCGCCTGCAGCCCGTCGCGCGAGCCGGTGACCAGCAAGGCGCAGCCCTCGTCGAAGCATTCCTGACCGCCCTGCAAACCCACGGCCCGGACAGCACACAGGCCATGCAGGCCTTTGCCACCGTGGCCAGCGCCCTGCTACCGGGTGGGGTAATTACCCAGGAAGACTTTCTCTACAGCCGCAACACCTGGGAGATTTTGTGCACCATCTACCGCCAGCACTGCGCAGACCCGTCGTTCGTCGATTTTTTCTGGACGGTGCGCATCATGCTCCAGCCCCTGTGGACCTTGGCCCAGGTGGCCAGCCGGTTGCTGGATGTACGCGTGGTGCATTGCGCCTCCACCGGCTACGCCGGGTTCCTGGGAGGGCTGTTGGCACAGACGCGGGGCTGCCCGCTGGTGCTGTCCGAGCACGGCATCTACACCAAAGAGCGCAAGATCGACCTGTTCAAAAGCGAGTGGATCCACGACAACCGCAACGTCTTTCAGCGCGACCCGACCGAGCTGTCTTACTTTCGCCAGCTCTGGATTGCATTTTTCGAGTGGCTGGGGCGCTATTGCTACCACTATGCCGACCCCATCATTGCGCTGTATGAAGCCAACCGCCTGCGCCAGGTGCAAGACGGCGCTGCGCCAGAGCGTACCTGCTGCATCCCCAACGGCATTGCTCTGCAGCGCTTTGCCCCCTTGCGGGCGCAGCGTCCGGCCACCCCACCGCCGGTGCTGTGCCTGATTGGCCGGGTGGTGCCGATCAAGGACATCAAGACCTTTATCCGTGCCATGCGCCGCGTGGTGAACCAAAACCCGCTGGCCCAAGGCTGGATTGCCGGCCCCGAGGACGAAGACCCCGCCTACGCCCAGGAGTGCCACAACCTGGTGCGCAGCCTGGGGCTGGAGGAGCAGGTGCGCTTCCTCGGCTTTCAAAAGGTGGAGACGCTCATGCCGCAAATCGGCCTGGTGGTGCTCTCCTCCATCAGCGAGGCCCTGCCCCTGGTGCTGCTGGAGGGCTACGCCGCCGGGGTACCGGCGGTGAGCACGGACGTCGGCTCCTGCCACCAACTGGTGTACGGGCTGGACGACGCAGACCGGGCGCTGGGCGCATCCGGGGCCATCGTGCCCATTGCCCAGCCACAGGCCCTGGCCGATGCCGCATTGGCTCTGCTGGGCGATACCGCCGCCTGGCAGGCAGCCAGTGCAGCAGCCATTGCCCGGGTCGAGCGTTACTACACCGACAGCCTGATGTTCGAACGCTACGCCCAGGTGTACGCGCGGGCCTTGCACGGGCCGCAGCAGGAAGAGAAGGAAGGATAGAACCATGGCCGGCATAGGCTTTGAACTGCGCCACATGCTGCGCAAAAACACCCTGCTGAGCCTGGTGCAGGCCTACACCTACGCCAGCGTCATCGGCTCGGGGCCGTGGGTGTTGTCGATTGTGGGCATCTTGCTCATCGGCATCTTCAGCGCCAGCGTGGTGGTGCCGGCCACCTTGGTGACACAGTTCCAGACGTCGGTGACCTACCTGGTGGCCTGCAGCCTGATCTACACCGGCCTGGCGCAACTGGCGTTTACGCGCTTTGTCTCTGATCGCCTGTTCGAGCGCCTCAAGCACACCATCTTGCCCAACCTGCATGGGGTGATGGTCATCATGCTGACGGGGGCCGCCGTGCTGGGCACGGTTGCCCTTTTCGTGGTGCTGCCCGAGCAGGGGCTGGTCTACCGGCTGCTGATGCTGGCCGGTTTTGTCCTGCTGTGCGGGGTGTGGATCCTGACGGTACTGCTCTCGGGCATGAAGCGCTACAAGGCCATCGTCGGCCTGTTTGCCCTGTCCTACACCCTGGTGGTGGTCAGTGCCTTGCTCATGCGCCGCTGGGGGCTGGAGGGCCTGCTTGCCGGTTTCGTGCTGGGCCACTACGTGCTGCTGGCCGGGATGTGGCTGCTGGTGGTGCGGGAGTTTCACCCCGCGCGCCGCCTGGTGGCGTTTGACTTTTTACAGTCGGGCAAGCTCTACCCGGCACTGGTGGCGATTGGCTTTTTGTGGAACCTGGGTATCTGGGCCGACAAGTTCATGTTCTGGTTCTTCGTGCCGACTTCGCAAGTCATCATCGGGCATTTGCGTGCTTCGTTGATTTACGACCTGCCGGTGTTCCTGTCCTACCTCTCCATCATCCCCGGCATGGCGGTGTTCTTGGTGCGCATCGAAACCGATTTCGTCGAGTACTACGACAAGTTCTACGACGCGGTGCGCGAAGGCGGCTCGCTGGAATTCATCGAAACCATGCGCGATGAAATGGTGCACGCCATCCGCCACGGGCTGGGTGAGATCGCCAAGATCCAAACCCTGGCGGTGCTGATCACCTTTGTCGCCGGGCCCGCCATCCTGGACTTTCTCGGCATCTCGCGCCTGTACCTGCCGCTCCTGCAAGTGCAGGTGATTGGCGCAGGCCTGCAGGTGGGCCTGATGGCGGTGCTCAACGTCTTTTTCTACCTCGACCAGCGACGCATTGTGCTGTGGCTGTGCGTGCTGTTCGTGCTGCTGAACATCGGCCTGACGGGCCTGAGCCTGTGGTGGGGCGCGCCCCTGTATGGCTATGGCTTTGCCCTGTCTACGCTGCTGACGCTGGCCACCGGCCTGGTGCTGCTCAGCCGCCAGCTAGACCGCCTGGAGTACCAGACCTTCATGCTGCAATAAAGAAACGGCCAGGAAACCCTGGCCGTTTTGTGTTGCGCAGCTGTTGCGCTTGCTGCGCCCCAGCGGGGCCGCATCAACCCGCATCAACCCGCATCAAGCCGCTTCGGTCAGCGCATCGGCGCGTTCCTGTGCGGCGGCAAAATCCAGGTCGCCGCTGTAGATGGCGCGGCCACAGATGACGCCTTCGACGCCCTCGTCCTGCACGGCGCACAGGGCTTCGATGTCGGCCATGTTGGACAGGCCGCCCGAGGCAATCACCGGGATGCGCACCGACTGCGCCAGTTTCACCGTGGCGTCGATGTTGATGCCCGAGAGCATGCCGTCGCGCCCGATGTCGGTGTAGATGATGGATTCCACCCCCCAGTCCTCAAAGCGCTTGGCCGTGGGGATGACGTCCTGGCCGGTGAGCTTGCTCCAGCCATCGACGGCCACCTTGCCGTCCTTGGCGTCCAGGCCGACGATGATGTGCCCGCCAAAGGCGCTGCACGCATCTTGCAAAAAGCCGGGGTTTTTCACGGCGGCGGTGCCGATGATGATGTAGTCCATGCCCAGATCCACGTAGCGCTCGATCGTGTCCAGGTCACGGATGCCGCCGCCCAGTTGCACGGGGATTTCGCCGTTCACCTCTTTCAAGATGGCTTTGATGGCGGCCAGGTTTTTCGGCTGCCCGGCAAAGGCACCGTTCAAGTCCACCAGATGCAGGCGCCGCGCCCCGGCTTCCAGCCAACGGGCGGCCATTTCGGCGGGGTCGCCGAACACGGTGGATTGGTCCATATCGCCTTGTTTCAGGCGTACACATTGGCCGTCTTTGAGGTCGATGGCAGGAATGAGCAACATGGGTAAATGCAGTCGAAAAAAATGGCCGAAAGGGGGGAGGTGGCCGGGATTGAACAAAAGCGCCGCGAGACTACGGCTGCCAGTGCAGGAAGTTGCGGTACAGGCGCAGGCCCTGGGCCGCGCTTTTTTCCGGGTGAAACTGGGTGGCGAACATCGTACCGCGTGCAATGGCGCTGGCAAATGTCTGGCCATATTCTGTTGTAGCCGCGCCATCACTGGCCTGCGCGGGCTGGGCGTAGTAGCTGTGCACAAAGTAGAAGAAGCTGCCGTCGGCCACCCCATCCCACAGCGGGTGGTGCAGGCCGCCTGGCGTGCTTTGCCAGACCTGGTTCCAGCCCATTTGCGGCACTTTAAAGCGGCTGCCGTCGGCCTGGCGCTGGCCAGCCAAGTCAAAGCGGCGCACCTGGCCGGCAATCAAGCCCAGGGCAGGGGTGTCGCCCTCTTCGCTGTGCTCCAGCAGCATTTGCATGCCTACGCACACGCCAAACAGGGGTTTGCTGTGGGCAGCCTCGCGCACGGCGTCTTCCAGGCCGCTGCTGCGCAGCGCGGCCATGCAGTCGCGCATGGCGCCCTGGCCGGGCAGCACTACGCGGCTGGCGGCGTGCACGGCAGCGGGCTCGTGCGTGACGATGACGCGCACGGGGCTATCGGCTGCTGCCGCCTGCACGGCTTGGGCCACGGAGCGTAAATTGCCCATGCCGTAATCGACGACAGCGACGGTGTTTGTTATCTTTTGCATAGCTGGTAGCGCTTGCTGAATAAGGTTTTCAAGGTGTTTTATAGCTGAATGTGTTGATATACCAGCGCAAGCAGCTATGGTTTACAAAGCACCCTTGGTGGAGGGGATGACCCCGGCCATGCGCTCGTCGCGCTCCAGCGCAAAGCGCACGGCGCGGGCGAAGGCTTTGAAAATCGTCTCGCACTGGTGGTGGGCGTTCTTGCCTTTGAGGTTGTCGATATGCAGCGTCACGCCCGCATGGTTCACAAAGCCCTGGAAGAACTCGTACACCAGTTGGGTGTCGAGCTGGCCGATGCTGGCGGCGGTAAATTGCACGTCCATCTCCAGGCCCGGGCGGCCCGAAAAATCAATCACCACACGCGAGAGCGCTTCATCCAGCGGCACGTAGGCATGGCCATAGCGGCGGATGCCTTTTTTGTCGCCCACGGCCTGGGCAAAAGCCTGGCCCAGGGTGATGCCGATGTCTTCCACCGTGTGGTGGCCGTCGATGTGCAGGTCACCGGCGCATTCCACGTTCAGGTCAATCAGGCCGTGGCGGGCAATCTGGTCGAGCATGTGGTCCAGAAAACCAATGCCGCTGTTGAGCTGGGCCTGGCCCGTGCCGTCCAGGTTGACGCGCACCTGCACGCGGGTTTCGGCGGTATTGCGCTGCACCTCAGCCGTGCGGGCGCTAGAGGGCTGGGTGGTAACTAAGGCGTTGCTGGTCATAAGGACTCCTGTAAAGCGGCCAACATCTGGGTATTTTCTTCGGCGCTGCCCACCGTCAGGCGCAGGCAGTTGGCCAGCAGCGGGTGCATGGCCGAGACGTTTTTCACCAACACGCCGCGCGCCTTCATGCCGGCCTGGGCGCGGGCCGCGTCGGGCACGCGCAGCAGCACCATATTGGCTTGGGAAGGCCACACCTGCTGCACCCCGGCCATGCCCTGCAAGGCGGCGACCAAGGCGCTGCGCTGGCTGCACAGTTCCTGCGCCTGCGCGGCAAACACCTCGGCATGCTCCAGCGCGAACAGGGCGGCTTCGCTGTTCAAGACGCTGACGTTGTACGGCGGGCGCACCTTGTCGATTTCTGCCACCAAGGCAGCCGCGCCCAACATATAGCCCAGGCGCACGCCAGCCAGCCCGAATTTGGAGAGCGTGCGCATCAGCAGCACGTGGCCGTTGCGCTCTGGTGCACGGCGCATTTCATCCAGCCAGGTGTGGCTGGCAAAGGGCTGGTAGGCCTCATCCACCACGACGATGCCTCCGACCTCTGCTGCCGCGTCGATCACTGTCTGCATATGGTCTTTCGCCCACAGCGTGGCCGTGGGGTTGTTGGGGTAGGCCAGGTAGGTGATGGCCGGGCGCTCGCGGGCAATGGCGGCGCACAGGGCGGGCACGTCCAGGGCGAAGTCGGCGGTCAAATCGACACCGACAAATTCCAGGCCCTGCAACTGCGCACTCATGGCGTACATGACAAAACCGGGCACCGGGGCCAGCACCTTGGCCCCCGGCTGGGCGCAGGCCAGCGTCACCAGGCTAATCAGTTCGTCCGAACCATTGCCCAGCATGAGCTGGCAGCCCGCAGGCAGTTGGACGTACTGCGCCAGCGCCTGGTGCAGCAGGCCGATGCGCTCGCCCGGATAGCGGTTCACCGCCAAGGTACCCAGGCGCTGGCCCAAGGCCGTTTGCAGCGCGGGCGGCAGCGTGAAGGGGTTTTCCATGGCGTCCATCTTCAGCAGCCCGGCAGCCGGTTGCACGTGGTAGGCCGCCATGGCGCGGACATCGGCGCGCACACGCGCCAGCGCGGCGGGGGGAGCAGTCATCATGGGTTCATCCTTTCAACATCAGCAGGCGCGGCGTGCTGGGGGTGGCAAATACGCACCCCGCCAAACACCGCGCCATGGGGCAGATAGCAACTGAGCATGGCCTGGCAGCCGCTGTGCTGGGCGCAGGCCAGGGCCAGGCAGTCGCCCCAGGGCAGGTCGTGCCGCGCTTCAATGGCCCAGGCCGTCTCCAGCGTGGCGGCGTCGGTTTTCCACGGCGTCCAGCTTTGGTAACGGCGCGTGGCAGCGCGGGCATCACCCCGGGGCATGGGCTGGGCCGCTACGGTGACCTGGTCGTAAAACTCCACCAAGGCCTGGCAACTGGTGCGGCCCTGGCGCTGTTGCCACAGCATGTCCAGCCACGCCAGGCAGGCGGCGTACAGGGCGTCGTTGCCCGTGTCTTCCGCGGCAATCAGCACCGAGGTATCGACAAACACGGCGCTCATGCCTGCAGCTCCTGGCTGGGCATCGTTTTTTCAGTGCTTTTTTCGGCATTCAGCCTTGCTGGACTTGCGTTGTGCGCTTGTTTTTGCGTAGCACCTGGGGCCTGCTGCCAGGTGCGCTCATCGGTGCGCCAGGCCAGGTAGGCGCGTTCGTAGGCATCTTCACGCTGTTGCAGCTCGGCCATAAAGTCCCCCACCATGCGCGAGACGCTGGTGCCCCGGCGGGCTGCCTCGATGCGGGCCCATTCCAGCACGCTGTCTTCCACGGTGATGGTGAGATTTTTCATGCCGCGCAGTTTACACGAAATTCGTGTTCCACGAAATTCGTGTTAACGCCACAACACCCGAGGTAGCCGCCGCAGCATGCCGAAAAACGTCAGCCCCCAGGCCAGCAGCGCCACCCACCAAAACGTCAGCGGCACGCTGCGTAAAAAGCCAAAGGCCATGGCCTGGTCCAACTGCCAGGTACAGGCGGCGTACATCCCCAGCGGAAACACCGCGCCCCAATACAGCGGGTCGTAATGCAGGGGAAAGCGCCGGTACACATGCCGCCAAATACCCAGCACCAGCAGCATGGGAATCCACCAGGTACCGGTGGCCCAATAAAACAAGGTAAAGCCTTTGAGGAAGGGCAGCAGCTCCGCCAGATACGGTGCGTGCGGGGCGTTTTGAATCAAGAGGGAACCGGCCAATGTCGAAATCGCCATGGCCCCCATATTGATCCAGTACGGCGGGGCCAGGTCGCTTGGGGCAAAGCGGAAAAAGGTGTAGCGGTAGAAGATGAGCGACATCATCCAGATATAGAGCATGCCGCCCCACAGCCACATGGACAGCGCCATCAAATTCAGCTCCAGGCGCAGCGGCTGACCAATGCGCGCAGCCAGCAAGCTGCTGCTGACCGCCAGCGACTGTGTGGCCACCACCGCCAGCAGCCACGCGCCGCTGATGCCTTTGTCCAGCGTGGGCTTGTCTTCCTTCACCGTCAGTGCCGCAAAAATGCTGTACGTCAGCACCAGCCACAGCAGCACCGCCAGCGCCCACAGGCCCACGCCTAGCGGGAGGTAATCCAGTTGCACCACCGCCTGGCTGGCCACAATGCCCGACGCGGCCACGGTGGTAAAAAAGCCCGGCCCGCGCAGGTGGTCCATCACGTCGCGCACAAACCGCTGGGGGTAGAGCACCAGCCGCGCCCCATACAACAGCCACAGCACCGCGTACTGCACCAGGTTGAGCCACAGCAGCACCTGCGCCACCTGGGCATGCCCCATCATGCTGGCCCCCAGGGAAACAATGCCGGTGGCCATGACCAGGCCGAAATACGCGGGCGACAAATCAGCCAGGGCAGCATGCCAAGGCGCAGCAGGGGTGGGGGGTGTCATCGATTTCTCTCTAGGCAAACGGCCTGTAGGCGCACCACAATGCCCGCTATGGCAGCAAAGACAACAGCATGGGTTTTCAGCGGTGGCGGCAGCCTCGGGGCGGTGCAGGTCGGCATGTTACAAGCCCTGGTGGCCGCGCAGGCGCAACCGCACTGGGTGCTGGGCACCTCCGCCGGTGCCCTGAACGCCGCATTTTTTGCCTTCCACCCCGACGCCGCAGGCGTGCAGGCCCTGGCCGCCCTCTGGCAGCGCCTGCAGCGCAAAGACATCTTCCCCCTGACCCTAAGGGCTGGCCTGACCGCCCTGCTGGGCAAGCGTGACCACGTGGTCGAACCCCACGCCCTGGCGCGGCTGATTGACCAGGCCCTGGGCCCACAGCGCATTGAGCAGGCCCGCATTCCCCTGCACGTCATGGCCACCCAGGTGCTCAACGGCGCAGAGTACCTGCTCTCCCACGGCGACCTGCGCACGGCCTTGCTGGCCAGTAGCGCCATCCCCGTCGTCTTCCCCCCGGTGTATGTGGACGGCCAGGCGCTGATGGACGGCAGCGTGGGCTGCAACACCCCCATTGCCAGCGCCATTGCCCTGGGCGCCCAGCGCGTGGTGGTACTGCCCACCGGCACCAGTTGCGGCCTGCACAGCCTGCCGCGCGACCTGGCCACGCAAGCGCTGCACGTGCTGCAAATTTTGAATATGCGCCAGCTTGACCGGGACGTGGCGCAATACAGCACCCAGGCAGACATCGTCGTCGTGCCGCCGCTGTGCCCACTGCATGTATCGGTGTTTGACTTCAGCCACACTGCCGAGCTGATCGAGCGCAGCCGCAGCCAAACCAGCGCCTGGCTGGCCGATGGCGGCCTGGAGCGCAGCGGCCCCCTGCATGTGCCGCTGGCGCACCACCATCACCATCCGCACCACCATGCGCGTGCGGGTTAGCGTGTGCTGCAGGCTACGCACCGTCACACCCGCTGTCCAGCCGCAGCGCTGGATTCCCGCCTACGCAGGCATGGCGATGGGCCAAGGCATTGGACGGATTTTGAGTGCTGCTGGCCGGGACCCGCCCCGGCGGGCGACATCCTTTCTTGTTCGCACAAGAAAGGACGCAAAGAAGGCGTGCTGCGCAGCTTGAATACCCGCCGTGAAACTCGCTACGCGCCCTGCGGGCGCTGCGCTCAAACAGCCACGGCGAGTCAGATTTGCTGAGGGCTTGCTTTTTTCACTGCGGCGCTTTTTCTTCTTGCTCTTGAAAAAATAGCTTCTGACGCTTGTGTAGCAAGCGCTGGAAGCTATTTTTGTTGGATTTTTTTGGTTTACTTCAACCGCATTTCCGCCGCGCGGGCGTGGCCTTGCAAGCCTTCACCGTGGGCCAGCACACTGGCGATGCGGCCCAGGGTTTGGGCGCCTTGTTCGCTCACTTCAATCAAGCTGCTGCGTTTTTGGAAGTCGTACACGCCCAGGGGGGAGCTAAAGCGTGCTGTGCCGCTGGTGGGCAGGACGTGGTTGGGGCCGGCGCAGTAATCGCCCAGGCTTTCGCTGGTAAACGCGCCCAGGAAGATGGCACCGGCGTGTTTTAACAGCGGCTCCCAGCGGTGCGGGTCCTGGCTGGAGACTTCCAAGTGCTCGGGCGCAATGCGGTTGCTGATGGCGCAGGCTTCTTCCATGTTGCGGGTGTGAATCAGCGCCCCCCGGTCGCTCAGGGACTTGGCGATGATGGCCGCACGCGGCATGGTAGGCAGCAGGCGATCGATTTCGCGCTGCACGGCGGCGATGTAGTCGGCATCGGGGCACAGCAGGATGCTTTGCGCCAGCTCGTCGTGCTCGGCCTGGCTGAACAAGTCCATCGCCACCCAGTCGGCGGGGGTGGTGCCGTCGGCCAGCACCAAAATTTCCGAAGGCCCGGCAATCATGTCGATGCCGACCAGCCCGAACACACGCTTTTTGGCGCTGGCGACGTAGGCGTTGCCGGGGCCGGTGATTTTGTCCACCTTGGGGATGGTCGCCGTGCCATAGGCCAGCGCGGCCACGGCCTGGGCTCCGCCGATGGTGAAGCCGCGCGTCACGCCGGCCACGTAGGCGGCGGCCAGCACCAGGGGGTTTTTCTCACCCTTGGGCGTGGGCACGACCATGATGATTTCCGGCACGCCAGCCACTTGGGCGGGGATGGCGTTCATCAGCACGCTACTGGGGTAGGCAGCTTTACCGCCGGGCACGTAGATGCCTACGCGGTCCAGCGGGGTGACTTTTTGGCCCAGCAGGGTGCCATCGGCATCGCGGTAGCTCCAGCTTTGGCCGCTGGCCTGTTTTTGCGCTTCGTGGTAGCTGCGCACGCGCTGGGCGGCGGCGGTGAGTGCATCGCGCTGGGCAGCGGGCAGGCTGTCGTAGGCGGCTTGCAGCTCGGCCTGAGTCAGCTCCAGCGCCGCCATGTCGGGGGCTTGCAGGCCATCGAAGCGGGCGGTGTAGTCCAGCACTGCCGTATCGCCACGCTGCTGCACATCGGCCAGGATGGCGGCTACGCGCTCTTCAATGGCGGCATCTTGCTCGGCCGACCAGTGCAGGCGCTGGGCAAAATCTTGTTCAAAAGTGCTTGAAACTGTGGACAGGCGGGCGGGAGCAGCTACTAAATTCATAACAATTCCTTTAATCCTTGACAATCGCCCCGGCAAACGCATCAATGATGGGGCGCAGCTTGGCTTGTTTGAGCTTGAGCGCGGCTTGGTTGACCACCAGGCGGGAGCTGATGTCCATGATGCGCTCGACTTCCACCAGGTTGTTGGCCTTCAAGGTGCTGCCGGTGGAGACCAAATCGACAATCGCATCCGCCATGCCGGTCAGCGGTGCCAGCTCCATGCTGCCGTAGAGCTTGACCATATCCACGTGCACGCCTTTTTTGGCGAAGAACTCACGGGCGATGGTGGTGTATTTGGTGGCAATTTTCAGGCGCGCGCCCTGTTGCACGGCGGCTGCATAGTCAAAACCGGCGCGGGTGGCGACGCTGACGCGGCATTGGGCAATGCGCAAGTCCAGCGGCTGGTACAGGCCCTGGCCGCCGTGTTCGATGAGCGAATCCAGGCCCGATACGCCCAAGTCTGCCCCGCCGTATTGCACGTACACCGGCACGTCCGAGGCGCGCACCAGCACTACGCGCACGTCGGGCTGGTTGGTGGGGAAGATGAGTTTGCGCGACTTTTCCGGGTCTTCCGCCACGGTGATACCGGCGGCGGCCAGCAGCGGCAGGGTTTCTTCGTAAATGCGGCCTTTGGAGAGGGCGATGGTGACGGTGGTGCTCATGGCGCGTGGGGGGAAGGTGTGTGTTTTAAGAAATGCGCTGAATGTCAGCCCCCAGGGCGCGCAGCTTGTCTTCCATGCGGTCGTAGCCCCGGTCCAGGTGGTAGATGCGCTCCACGGTGGTATCGCCCTGGGCGACCAGGCCGGCAATCACCAGGCTGGCAGAAGCGCGCAAGTCGGTCGCCATGACGGTAGCGCCAGACAGCCGCTGGCCGCCGCTGACGTTGGCCACCCGCCCATCGGTGCTGATGGCCGCGCCCAGGCGGCGCAGCTCGTTGACGTGCATGAAGCGGTTTTCAAAAATGGTTTCGGTCACCGTGCTGCTGCCTTCGGCCACCAAATTGAGCGCCATGAACTGCGCCTGCATGTCGGTGGGAAAGCCGGGGTATTCGGTGGTGCGAAAGCTTTGCGCCTTGAGCGGCCCTTCGCTACGGATGCGGATGCCGCTCCCATGTGTGCCGTCTTCGGCCAGCACCTGTACGCCGGCGTCTTGCAGTTTGTCGATGACGGCGCCCAGGTGGTCAGCGCGGGCGTGTTGCAAAAAGGCTTCGCCGCCGGTGGCTGCGACGGCGCATAAAAAGGTGCCGGCTTCGATGCGGTCGGCCACCACCTGGTGGGTGCTGCCGTGCAGCTCCTCTACGCCATCAATCACGATGCGGCTGGTGCCGTGGCCGGTGATTTTTGCGCCCATGCCAATCAGCATTTCGGCCAGGTCGGTGATTTCGGGCTCCATGGCGGCGTTTTCCAGCACGGTTTGGCCCTCGGCCAGGCAGGCGGCCATGAGGAAGTTTTCCGTGCCCGTGACCGTCACCATGTCGGTGCTGATGCGCGCGCCCTGCAGGCGTTTTTGCCCCAGCGGCAGGTTGGCGATGATGTAGCCATGCTCCACGGTGATTTCCGCACCCATGGCCTGCAGCCCTTTGATGTGCTGATCGACCGGGCGCGAGCCAATGGCGCAGCCGCCGGGCAGCGAGACCTTGGCGCGGCCAAAGCGGGCCAAGAGCGGGCCCAGCACCAGCACGGAGGCGCGCATGGTCTTGACCAGCTCATACGGCGCTTCGGGGCTGAGGCTGTCGGGGGCGGTAAAGCTCATGCCGCCGCGCTCGCCATGGGTTTCGGTGGCCACGCCCATGTGGTCGAGCAGGCGGCGCATGGTGGCCACGTCGTGCAGGCGCGGGACGTTCATCAAATGCACGGGTTCGCTGGTCAGCAGGGCAGCGCACATTTCAGGCAGGGCGGCGTTTTTTGCGCCGGAGATGGTGACATCGCCTTGCAGGCTGCGGCCACCGCGTATCAGCAGTTTGTCCATGGGGGTGTATGCAGGTTTTTGGCCGTTTTTGGCTGCTAGCGCAGGCAGGACTTGCGCCAGCAGCTATGGTTTTTATGCTGGAATTTACGCTTGGTTTTGCAGCTCGGCCCACTCGGCGGGGGTGAGTGTTTTCATGGACAGGGCGTGCAGCTCGTCAGTCACCATCTTGGCGTGGACGGTGGCGTTCACCATGCGCTGGCGCTGCACGCGGTTTTGGCCTTCAAAGGCGCTGGAGACGATGACGGCAAACCAGTGGCGGCCATCACCCTCGACTTCAATATGCTCACACGCTAAACCTGTAGCAATCAGCGCTTGTATATCTTCAGCATTCATATCAAAATCCTTTGAAATCGTTATTTAATCAGCGCAATTAGCTACGAATTTTGTAGCCGGTACGCAAAAGATGCAAAGCCAGGGCGCTGACCAGCAGCCAGGCGCTGCCCGCCATTGCCAGACTAAGCCACGGCGAAACGTCGCTTTGGCCGAAGAAGCCGTAGCGAAAACCGTCAATCATGTAGAAAAACGGGTTGAAGCGGCTGATCGCCTGCCACACCTCTGGCAAGGAGTGGATGGAGTAGAACACGCCCGAGAGGAAGGTCATGGGCATGATGAGGAAGTTCTGGAAGGTGGCCATCTGGTCGAACTTGTCGGCCCACAGCCCGGCAATCAGCCCCAGGGTGCCCATGAGCGCGGTGGCCAGCAGGGCGAAGGCCAGCACCCACAGCGGGGCGGTAAATTCCGGCACGTTATAAAACAGCGTGACCACAAACACACCCAGCCCCACCAGCAGCCCGCGCAGCATGGCCGCGCCCACGTAGGCCCCAAACCAGGCCCAGTGCGACAAGGGGGTCAGCAGGGTGAACACGAGTGAGCCCATGATCTTGCTTTGCACCAGGCTGGAGGCGCTGTTGGCAAAGGCGTTTTGCAGCATGGCCATCATCACCAAGCCGGGAATCAGGAAGGCGGTATAGCTCAGGCGGTCATACACCAGCATGCGCCCTTCGAGCACATGGCCAAAGACCAGCAGGTACAGCACGGCGGTGAGCACCGGCGCGGCAATGGTTTGGAAGGCAACTTTCCAAAAACGCTGCACCTCTTTGTGCAGCAGGGTTTGCCAGCCTACGGCGTTGCGAGGGTTGGTCATTGCCCGCCCTCCTTTTGCTGCTGCATGACGTGGACGAACACGTCCTCCAGGTCTGCGCGGCGAATTTCCACTTCCTGCGGCTGCACGCCGCCTTGGCGCAGTTGGGCCAGTAGCTGCTCGACATCGCCCGCATCTTGGGCAGGAATTTGCACGATACGGCCCGTCACACGGGCGCGCGCTGCTATCAATTCTGGGAGCACATCGTCGGTCTTGAATTGCAGCACCGTGCTGGAAGCGGTTTTAAGCAAATCGTCCATGCGCGAGAGCGTGACCACCTGCCCGCGCTTGAGCATGGCTACGCGCGTGCATAGCGCCTCGGCCTCTTCCAGGTAGTGGGTGGTCAGCAGCACGGTGTGGCCCTGTTTGTTGAACTGGGCGATAAAGTGCCACAGCGTTTGGCGCAGCTCCACGTCCACCCCGGCGGTGGGCTCGTCCAGCACGATGACGGGGGGCTTGTGCACCAACGCCTGCGCCACCATGACGCGGCGCTTCATACCGCCGGAGAGCTGGCGCAAATTGGCCGTGGCTTTATCGGCCAGGCCCAGGTTTTCCAGCAGCTCGTCAATCCAGGCATCGTTGTTCTTGATGCCGAAATAGCCGGACTGGATTTGCAGCGTCTCGCGCACATTGAAAAAGGGGTCGAACACCAGCTCCTGCGGCACTATGCCCAGGCGCTGGCGCGCAGCGGCGAAGTCGCCTTGCACGTCGTGGCCCATGACGGTGACACGCCCGCTGCTGGCGCGGGTCAAACCGGCCAGGATGCTGATGAGGGTGGTTTTACCGGCCCCGTTGGGGCCGAGCAGACCAAAAAACTCCCCCTGTTCGATCTCCAGACTCACTTGCTGCAGTGCGTGGAAATCGCCCTTGGGGGTGCTATAGGTCTTGCTAACGGATTGGAAAGAAACGGCACTCATGAAGCTGGCCATTTTACGGCGGCAGCCAACAGCGCATGGTGCACTGCACCAATAGCCGCCGCGCCTATGCGTCTTGCTCGCGGTCTTGGTCGCCAGCGGATGCCGGTGCAGCCCCGCCCAGCAAATGCGCCACGCCATAGGCTTGCGCCAAGGACAGCAGTTGCGCCGGCCACTGCGCCACCACCAGCGTTTTGCCCGCTGCCAGCGCCTGGCGGCGAGCCGCCAGCAGCACGGCCAAACCGGCTGAATCAAAACGCTGCACGGCGCTGGCATCGAGCACGCAAGCCGCCGCAGGCGCTGGTGCCTGCACGGCCTGTACGGCCTGCTGCAACTGCGCCAGGGCCGCGTTGGCACTGCTGGCATCCAAGGTGGCAGGCAGGGCAATGGTGGTCATGACAACTCCTTTTTACGTCATTGCAAGGGGCGTAACTGGAGACGCCCCTTCCCCGTCATTGCGAGGAGCGCAGCGACGCGGCAATCTCTTTAAGACTGCGGCGCTTGCACGTCAAAAGTACGGGTGGACAGCGCTTGAATCAGGCCGTCGATGCCGCCCTTGTTCAGCTCTTGCGCAAACTGGGTGCGATAGGTTTCCACCAGCCAAATACCCAGCACGTTGAAGTTGTAGACCTTCCAGCCCTCGCCGGGCTTTTTCTCCAGGCGGAAATCCAGCGGCACGGGCTCGCCCCGGCCATGCACCTCGGTACGCACCAGCACGTCGGTATCGCCCGGCGCGGCACGCAGGGGCTTGACCACCAGCTTTTGGTCACGCACCTGGGACAGCGCCCCGGCGTAGGTGCGAATCAGCATGGTCTTGAACGCCTGCTGCAGTTTTTCGCGCTGTGCCTCGCTGGCCTGGCGCCACTGCGGGCCCACGGCCGCCGAGGTCATTTTGCGAAAGTTCACATAGGGCATGACCTGGCGGTCCACCACTTCGGAGATGCGGGGAATGTCGCCCTGCTTGAGCAGCGGGTCTTGCTTGATTTGCTCCAGCAGATCGCCCGACAGGCGTTGAATCAGCGCGTCCGGCGCTTCCTCTGCGCCTTGTGCCCAGGCTGTGGGCAGGGCAGCCCCCACGGTACAGGCCACCAGCAGGCCCACCAAATTACGTCGTTGCATAAGCCAAGTCATCCAGGGTTTAGTCGTCAAAATTTTCTACGCGGCCTGCATCGCTATCAGGTGCCTTGGGCGCACGTTGGCGCAGGTAGAAGTCACGAATCAGGCTGTAGCGGTCCAGCGCCACGGCATCCACGGTATCGGTCGTGCCCAGCAGGTTGGCGCGTTGATTCGTCCAGCGCAGGCCGGCCAAGGTGTTGCGGTGCGATACCGGGTACAGGTGGGTCAGCGCATAGCCATTCCAGTCCACCGGCAGCGCCACGGTATCGCGCAGGGTGGACGGCCCAAAGAACGGCAGCACCAGATACGGCCCGGGCTTCACACCCCAGTGCGCCAGGGTCAGGCCAAAGTCCTGCTTTTTGCGCTGGATTTGCGCCTCGGTGGCAATGTCCAGCAAGCCGCCCAGCCCCAAGGTGGTGTTGGTAGTAAAGCGCACCATGTGGTTGTAGGCCTGCTCGCCCTTGCCTTGCAGCAGGTAGTTCACCATCGACCACAGGTCGCCAATATTGCCGAAAAAGTTCGTCACGCCCGTGCGTACCGGCGGGGGCGTAACGGTTTGGTAGGCCGTGGCCACGGGCTTGAAGACGGCGCTATCGACCTTGTCGTTGAACGACATCATCGAGCGGTTGTAGCCCTCCCACGGGTCTTGCGGGTTGCGCACCTGCCCCTCGGGCACGGACGCGCAGCCGCCTAAGACCAAGGTCAGCAAAACGGCCCCGCCCAGCGCGGCCTGCCAGCGCCCACGGCGCGAAGATGTTGGTGTTGGTGTTGGTGTTGGTGTTGGTGTTAGTGTTGTTGTGTTGTTGTACATAGTAAGTTCCTCGCCAGGCGCCGCCTTAATTGCCCTGGCCACCCTCTTGCGCCTTACCGTAGAGGAATTGGCCAATCAGATTTTCCAACACCACCGCCGACTGCGTCGCCACAATGCGATCACCCTGGACGAGGTTGCTGTCATCGGCCCCTGGCTCAATGCCGATGTATTGGTCACCCAGCAGGCCGCTGGTCAAAATTTTCAAGGAGCTGTCCTTGGGGAAAACGTAGCGCTTTTCCAGCGACAGGTGCACCGTCGCCTGGTAGGTCTGGTCATCAAAGCTAAAACCATCCACCCGCCCGACGACGACCCCGGCGCTTTTAATCGCGGCCTTGGGTTTGAGGCCACCGATATTGTCAAACCGGGCGGTGACCTGGTAGGTCGGCTCGAAATTCAAACTCAGCAAATTGGCCGACTGCAGCGCCAAAAACGCCAGCGCCAGGCCACCGATGACAACGAACAGCCCCACCCAAACATCATTTTTAGAAGATTGCATGCGTGTTGATTCCTTAAATACTGAACATGGACGCAGTCAACAAAAAGTCCAAACCCAAAACCGTCAGTGACGCCACCACCACCGTGCGCGTCGTCGCGCGGGCTACGCCCTCGGGCGTGGGCTTGGCGCTATAGCCTTGATAGAGGGCGATGAAGCTCACCGCCACGCCAAACACCAGGCTTTTGAGCACGCCGTTGGCCAGGTCATACCACCAGTCCACACCGCTTTGCATCTGACCCCAAAACGCGCCGCCGTCCACGCCAATCAGCACCACGCCGACTACCCAGCCGCCAATCACGCCCACGGCGCTAAATACGGCGGCCAGTAGCGGCATGGTGATGACACCCGCCCAAAAACGCGGCGCCAGAATGCGGCGCACGGGGCTGACCGCCATCATTTCCATGGCGGTGAGTTGTTCGCCTGCTTTCATCAGGCCAATTTCTGCCGTCAAAGCGGTCCCTGCGCGGCCCGCAAACAGCAAGGCGGTGACCACCGGCCCCAATTCCCGCAGCAGCGACAGCGCCACCAGCAGGCCCAGCGCCTCGGCAGAGCCATAGCGCTGCAAGGTGTAGTAGCCCTGCAGCCCCAGCACAAAACCGACAAACAGGCCCGACACGCCAATGATGGCCAGGGAGTAATTGCCCAAAAAGTGAATCTGGTCGCCCACCAGCCGAAACCGCGCCAAGCAGGCGGGCAACAGGCCCAGCAGTTGCACAAACAAGCGGGCGCTGCGGCCCAGGGCGGCCAGTTGGGTGCGTGTCCACAGGCCCAATGCAGCCAGTAGCGCGATAGCCTTCATGGCGCACCTCCAAAATCCTGCTCCAGGCTGGGCGCGGGGTAGTGAAACGGCACCGGCCCCTGCGGGCGGGCATGGACAAACTGCTGCACCAGCGGGTCGGGGTTGGCCATGACTTCTTCGGGCGTGCCCTGGGCGGCCACGCCACCGGCACCCAAAATAATCACCTGGTCGGCCACGTGGAAGGTCTCTTGCACATCGTGCGAGACCACGACGCTGGTCAGCCCCAAGGCGTCGTTGAGCGAACGAATCAACCGCGCCGTCGTCCCCAACGAGATCGGGTCCAGTCCGGCAAACGGCTCGTCGTACATGATGAGTTCCGGGTCTAGCGCAATCGCCCGCGCCAGCGCCACGCGCCGGGCCATGCCGCCGGAGATTTCACTGGGCAGCAAATCGCGTGCGCCGCGCAGGCCCACGGCTTGCAGCTTCATCAGCACGATGTCGCGCACCAGCGCCTCGGGCAAATCAGTGTGCTCGCGCAAGGGGAAGGCCACGTTGTCCAGCACGCTCATATCGGTAAACAAAGCACCAAACTGGAACAGCATGCCCATGCGCCGGCGCATGGCGTAGAGCTGGCGCGTATCCATGGCGCCCACGTCCTGGTCGTCAAACAGCACCTGCCCGTGTTGGGCGCGGTGCTGGCCGCTAATCAGGCGCAAAACGGTGGTTTTGCCGCCGCCGGAGGCCCCCATCAGCGCCGTGACCTTGCCCCGGGGCACCTGCAGGCTCACGCCCTGCAGCACGGGGCGTTGCCCGTAGCCGAAGTGAACGTCGCGCAGTTGAACCAGACAATCAGGAGCTGCCATGCCAAGCCATCAAGAGGGAAAGTACGTAAAAGAGGGGGATTATTCACCAGCCCAAGGCCGGTCAAACTTAGAACGTGTTTGCGATCTGCGCGCGAAGGGGTGCGGGATGCGCATCGGGATGGGCTGCTAGGCGCAAACCGCAGCCATAGTGGTGCTATGGCGAGGATTTGCAACGACGCAGAACGCCCGAGGCACGACTGCACACCCGCGAGGAGATCGTAAACACGTTCTTACAAGGTGTTGCGCAAAAACGCCTTTGTTCGCTCGTGCTGGGGTTGGCTAAAGAACTGCTGCGCCGGGGCCTGCTCAACAATTTCGCCCTTGTCCATGAACACTACCCGGTTGGCCACGTCGCGGGCAAAGCCCATTTCGTGGGTCACGACCAGCATGGTCATGTGTTCCTGCGCCAGCTCACGCATGGTGCGCAGCACTTCGCCGGTCAGCTCGGGGTCAAGGGCCGAAGTCGGCTCGTCAAACAACAAAATATCCGGCCCCATGGCCAGCGCCCGGGCAATCGCCACGCGCTGCTTTTGCCCGCCAGAGAGGCGGTTGGGGTAGGCGTCACGCTTTTCCAGCAGACCGACTTTTTGCAGCAGCGCCTCGGCCTTGGGCACGATGTCGGCGCGAGCCGCTTTTTTCACCAGCATGGGCGCTTCGATGATGTTTTCCAGCACCGTCAAATGCGGAAACAGGTTAAACGACTGGAAAACCATGCCCATCTTGCGTCCGATGCAACGAATTTTTGCATCGCTGACGTACTGGGCCTGGCCGCTGGCGTCGTTTTCCACCAAAGTTTCGCCCTCCACCACAATGCGGCCCGCATCAATGGTTTCCAGGTGATTGAGGCAACGCAAAAACGTGCTTTTACCCGAGCCGGAGGGGCCGATGATGGCTACCACCTCGCCGCGCTGCAGCTCCAGCGAAATGTCGCGCAGCACCGTATTGGCACCAAAGCTCTTGCGGATGTGCTGGGCACTGATCATGGTGTGCATCTGCATGGCGTTAGGCGTCAAAGCGGGCATGGCGACGCTCCAGGTATTGGAAGATCCAGGTCAAAATCAAAGTCATGCCCAGGTAAAAGCACCCGGCCACGATGAAAGGGGTAAACGTAAAGTCACGCTGCACCACACCCCGGGCCACGCGCAGCAGGTCGTTCAAGGCCAGCACGTAAATCAGGCTGGTGTCTTTCACCAGGGTGATGGTTTCATTGCTCACCGGCGGCAGAATGCGCGTCCACATTTGCGGCAAGATGATGCGGCGCATCGTCTGCCCATAGGTCAGGCCCAGCACCTTGGCGCCTTCGTACTGCCCCCGGTCAATCGACTGGATACCGGCGCGAAAGATCTCCGCAAAATACGCCGCGTAATTGAGCGCAAACGCCACCACGGCGGAGGGAAAGTCCGGCAGGCGCATGCCAACCACCGGCACAAACGGCAGGGCAAAGTAGATGAACAACGACTGCAGCATCAGCGGCGTGCCGCGCATCAGCCAGATGTAAGCACCCACCGCAGCGCTCAAGCTGCGAAAGCGCGAAATCCGCACCAGCGCCAACACCAGCCCCAAGGGGATGGACAGCAGCATGGTGATGAAAAACAGTTTGAGCGTGACTTGGGCACCGCCCCACATGGGCCCCAAGAGAGAGATCACATATTCCATATTGGCCTTGACACGCACCTCGGTGCAAAAAACACACACAAGAAAAAGCCGACCAGGCCAAAAGCCTGGTCGGCAGCGCGGGCGTGCGGGTGGATTTTAACGGCTGTTATTTGATGATGTCTTTACCAAACCACTGCTCGGCAATTTTGGCGGCGGTGCCGTCTTGCTTCATCGCGTTCATGGCATCGTCCAGCTTGGTCAGCAGCTCGGCATCGTCCTTGCGCAGGCCCACACCGTATTCCTCGGTGCCAAAGTTATCTTCCAGCACGGTGTACAGCTCCGGCTTCTTGGCCACGTAGTAGCGGCCCACCACTTCGTCCACCACCACCGCTTCCAGGCGGCCTGTGGTCAAGTCCATCAGGGCGGCGACATTGTCACCAAAGGTCTTCAACTCTTTGAACGAGTTGAAAACGGCTTCTTCCTTTTTGATGGCATCAACAGCGCTGGAGCCTTCCTGGGCACCAACCACCTTACCGGCCAAATCCGCCTTGGTCTTAATTTCCGAGCCGACCGGCACCACGATGATTTGGTGGTTTTCCATATACGGCGCGGTAAAGGCGATGTTTTGCTTGCGCTCTTCGGTAATCGTCAAACCATTCCACAGGGCGTCCACGCGCTTGCCGGTCAGCTCGGCTTCCTTGGCGCTCCAGTCAATAGGCTTGAACTCCACCTTCAAGCCTGCACGCTCAGCAGCGGCGCGGGCCATGTCGATGTCAAAACCGACCAGGTTGTTGTTTTCATCGCGAAACCCCATGGGCGGGAAGTTGTCGTCCAGGCCCACCACCAAGGTAGTGGCTGCAGCCGGTGCCGGTGCGGGCGCAGCAGCAGCAGCCGTTTCAGCAGCGGGTTCGGTTTTGCCACAGGCGGCCAGCACAGCAGCCAAGGCCACGCTGGCCAGCAGGGTACGTTTGTTCATGGGGAAGATCTCCAACAGCTAATAATGGGCGTAATTTGCTATTGTGCCGGGAAATGCTGTCCCCGCCGACGTTGCCCGTGCTCGCTGTGCCCGATAACTCTTAGATGCAGCCACCCATGAATTCTTCTGCCCCAGACACGCCCGCCGCCCCCACCATGGTGGGCAAGCACCCCTGCCCCGAATGCGGGGGCAATTTGGAATGGAGTGCCAAAGCCCAATGCCTACAGTGCCCCTATTGCGGCACCCAGGTGCCGTGGAGCCCCGCCGCCGACCCGGACGACCCGCGCGGCATCATCGAGCACGACCTGCTGCAAGCCCTGCGCGAACCCACCGCAGGCCGGGGCTGGGGCGACGGACGCTACGAAGTGCAGTGCCAGAACTGCCGCGCCATTTCCGTCTTTGACCAGCAGCGCAGTGCCCAGCGTTGTGACTTTTGCGGCTCCCCCGCCATCGTGGCGCACAACGACGGGGGCGACGCCATTACGCCCGAGAGCCTGCTGCCCTTTAAAGTCAGCGACGGGCAAATCCGCGACCGCATCCGCCAGTGGTACGGCAGCCGCTGGTTTGCCCCCAACAAGTTCAAAACCGCCGCCCTGACCGATACCCTGCACGGCATTTACCTGCCGTATTGGACGTTTGACGCCCACGCCAGCGCCCAGTGGCAGGCCGAAGCTGGGTATTACTACTACACCACCGAAAGCTACCAGGACAGCAAAGGCCAGCTACAAACCCGCCAGGTACAGCACACCCGCTGGGAAAGCGCCGCTGGCAGCCTACAGCATTTTTTTGACGATGCGCTGGTGCCCGGCACCGTCGGCGTACACGCCAAACTGCTGCGCGAGATTGAGCCCTTTCCCACCACCAGCGACCTCAAAGCCTACAGCCCCGAATTTGTCCGTGGCTGGACGGTAGAGCGCTACCAAATCGACCTGGCCCGCGCCGCCAAAACCAGCGAATCGGATATGGACGCCGCCCTGCGGCACATGTGCATCCAGCAAATCCCCGGCGACACCTGGCGCAACCTGTCCATGCAGCGCCAGTACCAGAGCCGCACCTTCAAGCACGTGCTGGTGCCCGTTTGGCTGGTGGGCTACACCTACGGGGCCAAGACCTTCCAAATCGTGGCCAACGGCTACACCGGCAACATTGCCGGTGAGCGTCCGTACAGCTGGGTGAAGATTTTCTTTGCGGTGCTGGCTGCACTGGTAGTGGTAGCGCTGCTGGTGCTGGCTGGGCAAGAGGGCTAGCACCCCAAAACAAAAAAAGCGAGGCATAGCCCCGCCACCTTGCTTACGCTGCCAGCCTTGCCAAATCTGCCACCTGGTTCATCGCCTGATGCAAGCTAGCCAGCAACCCCAAGCGGTTAGCCTTCAGCGCCGCATCCTCAGCATTGACCATCACATGCTCAAAGAACGCATCCACCGGCGCGCGCAGGGCGGCCAGGGTTTGCAGGTGGGCGGTGGTGTCGCCCGCTTGCAATTGCTGCTGCGCTTGCGGGGCAATGGCTTGCAGGGCCGCAAACAGGGCTTTTTCGGCATCTTCTTGCAGTAGAGCGGCGCTGACCTGGGGCTGTACGGCTGTTTCGGCTTTTTTCAGGATGTTGCCTACGCGCTTGTTGGCCGCTGCCAGGGCGGGGGCTTCGGGCAGGGCGGCAAAGGCGCGCACGGCTGCCAGGCGTTTGGCGATGTCGGACAGGCGCTGCGGGCGCAGGGCGAGGACGGCATCGACTTCCTGGGCGCTAAAGCCTTGTTCGCGCAGGTTGACAGCCAGGCGGTCGTACATGAAGTCGGCCAGGGCGCTGCTGGGGTCCTGGATTTTGTCGCCAAAGGCGGGAATGGCGCTGGCCAGGAGTTGGCCGAGGTTGAGCGGCAAATCACGCTCGACCAGCATGCGGATCACGCCCAGGGCATGGCGGCGCAGGGCGAAGGGGTCGCGGTCGCCGGTGGGCAGGTTGCCGATGCCGAACATGCCGACCAGGGTTTCCAGCTTGTCGGCCAGGGCAACGACCAGGCCGACGTTGTCGCGCGGCAGTCCGTCACCGGCAAAGCGGGGTTTGTAGTGGTCTTCAATGGCGTGGGCCACGGTGTCGGGCAGGCCGTCGTTCAGGGCGTAGTAGGCGCCCATGGTGCCTTGCAGTTCGGGGAATTCACCCACCATGTCGGTGACGAGGTCGGTCTTGGCCAGCAGGGCGGCGTTGTCCACGCAGGTGAGCAGCCATTCTTCGGCCACTTCGCCTTCGTGGCTGCTGAGGCTGGCGTGCTGGGCGCCGATGTTGTCAAACAGTTGTACGGCAATGGCTTTGGCAATGGCGCGTACGCGCTCGACCCGTTCGCCCTGGGTGCCCAGTTGGTTGTGGTAGACGACTTTGTCCAGTTGCGGCACGCGGCTGGCCAGGGTTTTCTTGCGGTCTTGGTCAAAGAAGAATTTGGCATCGGCCAGGCGGGGGCGCACGACGCGCTCATTACCGCCAATGACGGCGCTGGCATCTTGCGGAGCGATATTGCTGACGATCAGGAACTGGTGGGTGAGCTTGCCCTGTGCGTCCAGCAGGGGGAAGTATTTTTGGTTGGCCTTCATGGTCAGGATGAGGCATTCCTGCGGTACGGCCAAAAATTCTTCTTCAAACTGGCAGACGAGCACGTTGGGGCGTTCGACCAGGGCGGTAACTTCGTCCAGCAGTGCTGCATCTTCAATAGCTGTTACCCCGCCACCCACTTGGGCTGTGGCCTGTTTGAGCTGTTGTTCGATGGCGGCGCGGCGTTCGGTAAAGCTGGCAATCACTGCGCCTTCATCACGCAGTTGCTGGGCGTAGCTGTCGGCATCTTTGAACACGACGGGGTTGACGCTGGCTTCAAAGCGGTGGCCTTGGGTGCTGTTGCCTGCGGTAAGGCCCAGGGCTGCCACGGGCACAACGCTGGTGCCATGCAGCGCCACCAGGCCATGCGCGGGGCGCACGAAGTGCACGCTACTCCAGCCGTCTTGCAACTGGTAGGTCATGACCTTGGGGATGGGCAGTTTGGCGATGGCTTCATCCAGCGCTTTTTGCAGGCCAGCGGCCAGGGTAGCGCCGTGGGCGGTGGTTTCCAGGTACAGCACGTCGGCCTTGCCGTCATGCACGCGCTGCAACTGGGCAACGGCGCTGGCATCCGCGCCCAGGGCGGCAAGTTTTTTCAGCAGGGCGGGCTTGGGCTGGCCAGCATCGTCCAGGCCCACGGCCACGGGCATGAGTTTTTGCGAGACGGCCTTGTCCGGCGCTTGTGCCAGCACGGCGGTGATGTGGGCAGCCAGGCGGCGGGGCGAGGCGTAGGCGGTGAGCTGCGAGGCAGCGGTCGTCAGGTCTTGCGCGGCCAGTTGCTCATGCAGCACGCTGGCAAAGGCGTCACCCAGTTTTTGCAGGGCTTTGGGGGGCAGTTCTTCGACGAACAGTTCAACAAGGAGGTTGGCAGTGGTCATAATAAATTTGGTAGCTGCTCGCGCTTATCTGGTGGGCGCTAGAGGGCAAAATGGCTTAAAAAATATCAGGCGGCTTTTTTCTGTTTTTCTGCGGCCTTGGCCAGTTCGGCCAGCACTTCATCGGCGTGCGCCTTGGGGGCCATGGGGAAGCCCAGGCGGGCGCGGCTGTCCAGATAGCTTTTGCCCACGGCGCGGGCCAGGTTGCGGATGCGGCCAATAAAGGCGGCGCGTTCGGTCACGCTGATCGCACCACGGGCATCCAGCAGGTTGAAGGTGTGGGCGGCTTTGAGCACCTGTTCGTAGGCGGGCAGGGCCAGTTGCTCGGCAATCAACTGGTTGGCCGTTTGCTCGTGCGCGGTAAAGGCGGTGAACAAAAATTCGACGTTGGAGTGCTCGAAGTTGTAGGTGGACTGCTCCACTTCGTTTTGGTGGTACACGTCGCCGTAAGTGAGTCCCTCCGTCCACGTCAGGTTGTAGACGTTGTCCACGCCTTGCAAATACATGGCCAGGCGCTCCAGGCCGTAGGTGATTTCGCCCGTGGCGGGTTTGCAGTCAATGCCGGCCACTTGCTGGAAGTAGGTGAACTGCGTGACTTCCATGCCGTTGAGCCACACTTCCCAGCCCAGGCCCCAGGCGCCCAGGGTGGGGTTTTCCCAATCGTCTTCGACAAAGCGGATGTCGTTTTTCTTCAGGTCAAAGCCCAGGGCTTCCAGGCTGCCCAGGTACAGCTCCAGGATGTTGGCCGGGGCGGGCTTTAACACCACCTGGTATTGGTAATAGTGCTGCAGGCGGTTGGGGTTGTCACCATAGCGGCCATCTTTGGGGCGGCGGCTGGGCTGCACGTAGGCGGCTTTCCACGGCTCGGGCCCGATGGCGCGTAAAAATGTGGCGGTGTGGCTGGTGCCTGCACCCACTTCCATGTCGTAGGGTTGCAACAGGGCGCAGCCCTGGTTGGCCCAATAGGTCTGCAGTTTCAGGATGATGTCTTGGAAAGTGAGCATGGCGGATACATTCTGGGCGCTGCGCCACAGCGGGGGCAGCAAGGCAAAACCCGTGATTTTAGGCCGCCTGCCCCACTCTACAATGGTCTGCTGGTTTAATCCTGCCCCCTGCCCTGAGAAAGACTTGCCATGAATATTCTGAACATCATCAAAAGTCAGTTGATCGACGTCATCGAGTGGACGGACGATTCGCGCGACACCCTCTCCTACCGTTGGCCCGATGAGGACAAGGAGATCAAAAACGGTGCCCAGCTCATCGTGCGCGAGTCGCAGCAGGTGCAGTTCGTGGCAGCGGGCCAGTACGCCGACCTGTTCGGGCCGGGCAAGCACACGCTGGCGACAGAGAACATTCCCGTGCTGTCGGACATCTACGGCTGGAAATACGGCTTTCAGTCGCCCTTCAAGTGCGATGTGTACTACATCAACACGCGCCTGTTTACCGGTAACAAATGGGGCACGGCCAACCCGGTGATGGTGCGCGACCAGGACTTTGGCGTGGTGCGCATGCGCGCCTTTGGTACCTATGACTTTCGCATCGTGCAACCGGCGCTGTTCCTGAAAGAAGTGGCCGGCACCGACCAAAACTTCCGCCTCGATGAGTTTGCCGACACCATGCGCTCGCGCATCGTCAGCATCTTCTCGGAAGCGCTGGCCAAGGCCAAGATTCCCATGCTGGACATTGCTACCCGCTACAGCGACATGGGCGAGGCGCTGGTGCAAATCATCAACCCCGCCGTGGTGGAAAAGTACGGGCTGGAGATCACCACCTTTGTGGTGGAAAACGTCTCGGTGCCGCCAGAGGTGGAAGAAGCCATCGACAAGCGCTCCAGCATGACGGCCATCGGCAACCTGAATGACTACGTCAAATACCAAATGGGCCAGGCCATGGCCAACGGCACGGGCGACGGCGCGGCCACCCTGCCGGCCAGCATGGCCATGGGCTTTGGCATGGCGCAGGAAATGATGAAGCAAATGCAGCAGCCCGCAGCGCCCAACCCGTTTGCCCCCCAGCCGCCCGCAGCCCCCGGCAACCCCATTGCCCCCGCAGCGGCGGGTGCAGCGGCGGCCACCGCTGCAGCCGCGCCCGCTGCAGCCGCACCAGCGGGCCTGCAGGTCTACACCCCCGAGCAAGCAGCGCAACTGCTGGGCGTAGACGTGGCCGACGTGCTGGCCGAGCTGGAAGCAGGCAACCTGAAAGGCCGCAAAATTGGGAGCGCCTGGCGCATAGCCCAAGCCGCTTTGGATGAGTTTTTAGCTGGATAGTGGCTCCAAGCCAGCGCCTCAAGCTATTGTTTTATCAACTCGTGCCAGCACGCCCCCGACTAGGGCGGTGCTGGGCAAGGATCTTTTGGTATGAAAAACCACTGCGCCCCCTCCCCCTTGCCCATGCCGCGCATGGCCACACGCACCGCTGCCATGGTGCTGCTTGCCAGCCTGTGCGTCGCCTGCGGCGCCAAGGATGAGCCTGCCGCGCCAGCAGCCAGCGCCCCAGCCACCAGTTCGGCCCCAATACAGGCTAATGGGCAAACCGATGGGCAAGCTGATGGGCCCGGTGTGGACTTGGCGTTCTCCGCCCTGTTTGGCGTGCAAAGCGCTGGCGAGAGCGCCCGCACCGGCACCCAGCAGCAAACCCGCCTGTGGTTTCAAACCCCGTTGACCCAAGCGGGCCAGCACTACTGGGCGCAGTTTTTCGTCAGCCAGGATTTAGACGATGAGGGCGAGCCCATAGACAGCCACGCCCAAGGGGTGAGCATTTCCGCCTTGACCTACGTGCAGCAAGACGCCGGCTGGCAACTGGTGAGCAGGCAGCGCGATTTTTCGGCAACCGGCAGCTATGGCGACGCCCCGCAGGCCGAGGCCGAGCTGCTGAGCCTGTCCCCCACGCACAGCGCCGCGTTGGTGCAAGCCACCGCCTTTGGCCAAGGCTATAGCTATGCCGGCAAAACCGTGCTGCTGTTTGATGGCAATAGCTGGAGCGATGCGGGCTATATCGGCACCAGCGAAGACAATGCCGGCACCTGCGACGACGCCCCGGAAAACCCTCCCGGCACCGAGGCCCCAGGGGATGAGGCCGACGGGGAAGACGAAGCAGACGACTTCACCCTTGCGCCCTGCTACGCCTGGGCTGGCAGCATCAGCCTGACCCCGGCGGAGGAAAGCCCGAACCCCGCCATGCCTGACCTGGTCGTACAGCGCCACAGCACCTTAACGGCTGAGCAAGAAGCCCTGCGCCCCGCCCCCGACGCCACCTCACGTCTGCGCGTGGTCTACCACTTTGAAGATGGGCAATACCGCAGCCCTGCAGAGGTGAACCGCTAGGGATGCTCTGCCCAGTGCATCCCGGGCTGCAATGCCAAGCGGTTAGGCCGCCACCACCACAAAACTGGTGGTGATCTGCGCCGTCTTGCCCAGCATGATGCTGGCGGAGCAGTACTTTTCGTGGCTCAGGGCAATGGCGCGTTCCACGGCGGCTTCGGGCAGGTTGTTGCCGGTCACTGTGAAATGCATATGGATGCGGGTGAACACCTTGGGCTCCGTCTCGGCGCGTTCGGCTTCGATTTTGACGGTGCAGCCGCGCACATCGTGGCGGCCACGTTTCAAGATCAGCACCACGTCGTAGGACGTGCAGCCGCCCATACCAGCGAGCAGCAGCTCCAGCGGGCGGGCTGCCAGGTTTTGCCCACCGTTGGCGGGGGTGCGTTCATCGGGCGCGCCGTCCATATTCAGGATGTGGCCACTGCCCGTTTCCGCCACAAACCCCATGCCTGAGCGGGTGCCCAAAGCGCCGGTCCAATTCACTGTGCATTCCATGCCAACTCCTTTTTTTTAAGCTTGTTGCATTGCAACATAAATCTAGATACAATCCCTAGCATTGCGAATGTATCGCAACCCTTTGTCTCCTCCACCCCTCTAGGTGGATTCATAACCCCAAGGCCTTGGCCCTGGGGTTTTTTTTTCGCCCCGAGGGGGCTTATCGCCGTTGTTGGCGCTTTCCTGACGATGCCCGGCTTCGTGCGCCGTGGCCGCTAGGGACTCTGGCAATGCCTATGATGGACGGTTTTGGGGGTATTCCCCAGCGTAAAGACTGTTTGCCCACCCGTATGACCACCCTGCCTCCCGCCACAGCGGCACTGACCCCTGCTGATTACCTCACCCGCATCCTGAACGCCCGCGTCTACGACGTGGCGCATGAAACCGATCTGGAAATTGCCAAAAACCTCAGCCGCCGCCTGGGCAACAAGGTGCTACTCAAGCGCGAAGACCAGCAGCCGGTATTCAGCTTCAAGCTGCGCGGCGCGTACAACAAAATGGCCAACCTCACCCCTGGCCAGTTGGAGCGCGGGGTGATTTGCGCCTCTGCCGGTAACCACGCCCAGGGCGTGGCCCTGGGGGCGCGCAAGCTGGGCTGCCGCGCCATCATCGTCATGCCCACCACCACGCCGCAGCTCAAAATTGATGCCGTGGCTGCCCTGGGCGGTGAAGTGGTGCTGGCCGGTGAGAGCTATTCCGATGCCTACCAGCACGCCGTCGTCCTACAAGAAAAGCAGGGGCTGACCTTTATCCACCCCTTTGACGACCCCGATGTCATCGCCGGCCAAGGCACGGTGGCAATGGAAATGTTGCAACAACTGCAAAAACTGGGCAGCCCCCACCTGGATGCAGTGTTTGTCGCCATTGGCGGCGGCGGCCTCATCTCCGGCGTAGCCAACTACATCAAAGCCGTGCGGCCTGACATCAAGGTCATTGGCGTGCAAACCAAGGACTCGGATGCCATGCTGCAATCCGTGCGGGCTGGCCGACCGGGTGGAGCTGCCCGACGTGGGCCTGTTCTCGGACGGCACCGCCGTCAAGCTGGTGGGGCAGGAGACGTTTCGCATCGCGCAAAACCTGGTGGACGACTTTGTCCTGGTCGATACCGATGCCGTCTGCGCGGCCATCAAGGACGTGTTTGTCGATACCCGCTCCATCGTCGAACCGGCAGGTGCCCTGGCCGTGGCAGCCATCAAGCAATACGTGGCCCAACACAAGACCGAGGGCGAAACCTACGCCGCCATTCTGTGCGGCGCAAACATGAACTTTGACCGCCTGCGCTTTGTGGCCGAACGCACCAACGTGGGCGAAGAGCGCGAGGCGCTGCTGGCCGTCACCATGCCCGAGGAGCGCGGCAGCTTTCGCCGCTTTTGCGAGCTGATCGACGAGCTGCCCGGCGGCCCACGCAGCGTGACCGAATTCAACTACCGCATCAGCAACCAAGCACGCGCCCATGTGTTTGTGGGCCTATCGACCAGCACCCCCGGCGAATCGCACCAGATTGGCCAGCACTTTGAGGCCAACGGCTTTGCCACGCTGGATTTAACGCACGACGACATGGCCAAAGAGCATTTGCGCCACATGGTCGGTGGTGCTTCCCCCCTGGCCAGTGATGAGCGGCTGCTGCGCTTTGTCTTCCCCGAGCGGCCCGGCGCTTTGCTGAAATTCTTAAGCCTGATGCACCCTGGCTGGAACATCTCGCTGTTCCACTACCGCAACCAGGGCGCGGACTACGGGCGCATCCTCATCGGCATCCAGGTGCCCACGCAGGACAACGAGCGGTTTGTGCAATTTCTAAACACCCTGGGCTACCCCTGGGTGGAAGAAACCCACAACCCCGCCTACCAGTTGTTCTTGCGTTAATTATTAGTGTTTTTGGCACCTAGCTCTTACCCAGCAAGCGCTAGCAGCTATTGATTTTGAGCATCACCCGCCCCCTGCGCCATTTTTTACTGGCGCTGCAGTTCTTTAGCCGCATCCCCATCACGGGCCGCCTGGCGGCCTGGGTGGGCTACAGCCCCGCCATGCAGCAAGCCTGCGCCGCGCATCTGCCCGGCGTGGGCTGGCTGGTCGGCGGCTGGGGCGCACTGTGGCTGCTGGGCAGCGCCACCTTGCTGGCCACCAGCCCCTGGGGCGTGTGGGTAGCGGCCTGCATCAGCACCGCTGCCACCATTTTGCTGACCGGCTTTTTCCACGAAGACGGCCTGGCCGACGTGGCCGATGGCCTGGGCGGCTTTGTCCCGCCCGCACGGGCGCTGGAGATCATGAAAGACTCGCGCCTGGGCAGCTACGGTGTGCAAACCTTGGTGCTAGTGCTGGCCACCAAACTCGGCCTGCTGGCCCTGCTGGCCCAGCACCAGCTGCACCACGCCGCGCTGGTGCTGGTGGCCTGCCACGTGCTCTCGCGCCTCGCCCCCCTGGTGCTGATGTGCCGCATGCCCTATGTGGGCCTGGGCAGCCAAGCCAAGGCCGTGGACATGCTGGGCCAGCAACTGCGCGGTAAAGATTTTTTCACCGGCCTGGCCTGGGCCACCCCTGCACTGGCGCTGCTGGCCGGGTGCATTTCCCCTTGGCTGCTGGCCAGCATGCTGCCTGCCACCGCCTTGGTGGCCTGGCAAATGGGGGCGCTGTTCCAGCGGCGCATTGGCGGCATCACCGGCGACTGCCTGGGCGCCACCCAACAGGTGGCCGAACTGGCCCTGCTACTGGCGGCCAGCGCTACGCTGCTCCACCTATGACCCCGCAGCCCCCCAGCCTGTGGTTGCTGCGCCATGCCCAGCCCCTGATTGCCTCCGGTGTCTGTTACGGCCAGCTCGACATACCTGCCGATGCAGATGCCACGCACACCGCTGCAAAAATTTTTGCAAACCAGCTCCAGTACCCCGCCAGCCTGCGTCACTCTCAACTACAAAGATGTGAGCTGCTAGCGCTTACCCTGCAAGGGTTAAGGCCAGATTTCATTCAAAAAATCAGCGACCCCCATCTGCAAGAACTCAACTTTGGCACCTGGGAAGGCCAGCCCTGGAACGCCATCCCCCACGCCCAGATCGATGCCTGGGCCGCCGACCTGCCCCACTACCGCCCCGGCGGCGGCGAAAGCCTGGCCCAAATGCTGCTGCGCGTAGGCCAAGCCCTGCACACCAGTTGGCTGCACGACAGTCACCAGGGCCAGCGCCACAGCGTCTGGGTCTGCCATGCGGGCACCATCCGCTGCGTGCAGTGGCTGCTGCAACACGGCAGCGCCCTGCCCAACAGCGCCCAGTGGCAACTACCCGCCCCCGCTTATGGGCAATGGCTGGCCCTGCCCTGGCAGCAGGTGCGGGCGTGGCTAATGCAGACGCAAAAAAAGCCCAGTTAGCAAAGCTATCCGGGCCTTGGAACACCTTGGAGGGGTGCGGTAACTTGAATGTTCAGTGCAGGGTCGAACTCGCCGGGGCCGTGCCCAGGTATTCCAAACCGGCCAGCCATGGTTCGGCCAGGATGCGGATTTGTGCATCGTTGCGCAAAATGCGCTGCATGATGCGCGTCTTTTCCTTGCGCTGCGCGGCGGACAGGGTTTGCTGCTCACCTTGGGTGCGTAGCTCGCCAATCAGCATGGTGCAGGCTTTTTCGCACTCAGCCACCGCTTCCCAGTCGCTTTGCATCGCCGCTTGCAGCATATCTGCGCTTTTGTTTTCAATAGCTTTGTAAAAGTCGAGCAATTGCATCTCCCTAGCTCCTCTAGGCCATTTAAGCGCCAGCCGCTGTGCTGTTTTGCGGGCCGATTTCTTTCCAACCTTGTGCTACGGGTTGCAGCACACCGATAACTTCTTCCACCAAGGCCGTGTCATTACGCATATTGGCCTGGGTTAATTGTTTCACAGAATAGTCATACAGCAGTTTGAGATTAACTGCCAATTCACCACCCTTTTCTAAATCCAAACCTGCGGCCAGACCTTCTTGCAAGATGCGCACGGCCTTGCCAATATGGCGACCTTTTTCTTCTACCTCGCCGCGCTCCATCGCACCCCGGGCGGCATTCAGGCTTTGAAACAAACCGTCAAAAAGCATTTGAATCAGCGCATGGGGGGAGGCATTCTCCACCCCAGAATGCGCTCCGACCTGACGGTAAGCATTAGCTCGATTGAACCCTGGTGCTGAAAACATGCGAATCCTTGCAATATAAAAATTTATCAGTTTTTCGACTTATTCCAAGTCGTTACCATTTGCGAAACATACGAGTTCAAGGCATTGAGCGAAGCCATCTTCGTATCCAATGCCGAATACTGTTGGTACATCCGCGTCTCTAGCGTTTCGGCACGCTTAGTCACCTTCTCCTGCTCTGCAGAGTTATTCTTTAAGATACGCTCTAAAGAGTCAGTTTTTGTATTGAGCGTACCGTCAAAAGACAACAGCTTATCAGTAAAATTTTTGAAATTTACTGCAATACCACCGCCTTGCCCCAAACTGTCTGCTTTGTTAGCAAACAGGCCTTTCAGGCTTTCTGTATTGGCCAGGCCTTGATCCAGTTTGGTGCTATCTACTGTCAACTTGCCGCCTTCGCGCATCTGGATGCCAATATCAGCCAGGCGGGTAAATGCGCCACTGCTGCCAGAAATACCTTGGGTCAGCATACGCAAGCTGTTTTGCAAACTCACCGTTGCACTATCGCCTTGCAAAGTGCCAGCCTGCTTGGTTTCTTCGGTATATTTTGTTGAGCTAGATAACAAGTCATTCAACTCGTTATAAGCATCAACAAATTCTTGGATATTTTTCTTGATCGCCTCGGTATCGGTTTTGATCGTCAGCGTAGCTGCAGTCGTCGTCACCTCAGAGACGGAAAACGACATCCCCGGAATAGTGTTGGCAAAGGTATTGGTATTGGACTCCACCGTCACGCCGTTGAGCTTTATTTGAGCGTTTTGCGCTACTTGTGTCGTCTCTTGCCCCAGTGCGGTCAATGCCGGGTCAATCGCCACCGTAAAGCTATGCCCTGTACCGCTTTCTTTCGAGCGCATCATCAGGCGCTCTTTACCATCCACATCGGTCACAACCGAGGCCTGCACCCCTAAACCAGCCTCGTTAATCTTGACGGCAATGCTGGTGAGGGTATCAGTACTGGTTACGGCAATTGAGGTGGTATTCCCCCCCATGGTGATCCCAATACTACCTGCAGCCCCCATGGTCGTATCTTTGGCCAAAGCTGCCGCACTGGCTCCGCCCATCACCGTGGTTTGGGCTTGCGCCAAGTGATCGACCTGGATGTTGTACGTTCCAGGCGCAGCAATCCCGGTCATGGTGCCGCTGATGGTGCTATTGCTGGACTTAATGTCCACACTATTCCAGGCACTGTCGCGAGTCAGCTTGGAAACAATGTCACCCAACTTAGAGGTGAGCGACTTGATCTCGCCATAGGTAGAAATTTGGGTCTGAATGCCTTCGGCTTTGGCTTCGAGCTTCTTCAGGGGCACTTTTTCAGCAGCCACCATCTGCTCGACGATGCTCTTCACATCCAGACCGCTGCCGATACCTGCAGATGAAATTGCCATGATGAGTACTCCTTCAAAAACATGCCCATGTCACCCATGACAGCATGCAGCACGGCCAATTGTGGCCCCAGTTGACTTTTTACAAAAGCCCAAACAAAACCTATAGCACCCGCCAATCCCCTTGCTCAAACCTCGCAAACGGACACCCTACAAGCAGGCCCTCTTCCCCTTATCGGCATATTTCACAGCAACTTAAGGCCATACGCAGCAAAAGGCACAACCGAAAAAAAAGCAGCCAAGCGCAAGGCGCTGGCTGCTATCAAAAAGCAGAACATCGAAAACCTCACCCCAGCAAGGGGTGAGGGGCTACCGCCGCTTAACGCAGCAGGCTGAGCACCTGCTGGGGCAGTTGGTTGGCCTGCGCCACCATGGCGGTGCCTGCTTGTTGCAGGATCTGCGTGCGGCTCAGGTTGGCGGTTTCTTGCGCAAAGTCGGCATCCACGATGCGGCCACGGGCTGCGGCCAGGTTTTCGACCTGAATATCAATGTTTTCCACTGATTTCTCAAAGCGGGTTTGAATAGCACCCAACTCGCCACGGGCTTTATTCACCTTGTCGATAGCGCTATCCACACGCTGCAAAGCCTCCCAGGCACCAGCTTGGGTACTGATATTCGTAGCAGCAAATCCTTTGCCACCGGCAGATGCCAAAACACCGTTATTAACCGTACCGGCGGACAACGTGAAAGCAGCGCCTGCGTAAACCGTTCCGTCAGTTTTTGCAACAGACATCATGTCCAAGGTTCCCGCATCATTCAGGTAAGCCACAACCCCTGTATCTGCGGTTTTGGAGTTAATCGCCTGAATAATTGCACCCTGTGCCTCTTTCTGAGTACGCGTAGCATCAGCGGCGATATCAGCGGTTATCCCAACCCCTAGAGCGCCACTGATCGTTACGGTAATTGCACCCGAAGCCTGTGCATCCGTTAGGGTTACAGAGGCAACAGAAGATGAGTACACCGCATTCCCCAGATCCGCCACCTTGGTATTGGCCAGCGCCCCCACGGTGATGTTGTCGCCCGAATTGGCCCCCACCTGGAACACCGCACCGGTAAAGCTGCCATCGAGCAGTTTTTTACCGTTAAAGCTGGTGGTTTTGGCCACACGGTCCACTTCATCGCGCAGCTGGCTCAGCTCAGCCTGCAGGGCTTCACGGTCAGATTTGCTGTTGGTGGCGTTACCGGACTGCACGGCCAGCTCACGCATACGCTGCAGCATGTCGCCCACTTTGCCCAAAGCGCCCTCTGCCGTTTGCGCCAGCGAAATGCCGTCGTTGGCATTGCGCGAAGCCACCGCCAGGCCTTTGACCTGGGTGTTCATACGCTCGGCAATGGCCAGGCCAGCAGCATCGTCTTTGGCACTGTTCACCCGCAGGCCTGAAGACAGGCGCTGCATGGACGTGGCCAACGAACCACCCGACAAACCCAGATTGCGCTGGGCGTTGATGGACACCACGTTGGTGTTAATTGACATACCCATTTTGAATTCCCCTTCTTGATGGATTTACCTTCTCTGTGATACGCCTAAACCCAAGCTTTGAAATATGTGTTTTCAAATACTTGGGCTGGGCTTTTTTTGCGAGCAGCTTGCACCACCCGTTTCTTGCATGCACCACGGCCCAACAGATACCAAGGGGGCTGGCCAGCGGTGCATTATTCTTTTCCTCCGCTTATTTACTGCAGCAGTTGCAGCACTTGCTGGGGCAATTGGTTGGCCTGGGCCACCATGGCGGTACCGGCTTGCTGCAAGATTTGCGTGCGGCTTAAATTCGCCGTTTCTTGCGCAAAATCGGCATCGGTAATGCGGCCACGGGCAGCGGAGATGTTCTCGTGCATGATGTCGATGTTTTCGATGGATTTTTCAAACCGGGTCTGGATAGCGCCCAGCTCGGCACGGGCAGAGCTGACTTTGTCCAGGGCGCTGTCAATGCGCTGCAGCGACTCCCAGGCAGTGGCTTGGGTTTTGATGTCCATTTTGTGGATACCGTTGTCAGTCACAGCCGTAGCAGCTGCAGCCTGTTGAATCAATGTCTGCGCCGCACCAACACTTGCGGTAATGGCCAAGTCGGTTGCATCCCCACCATCTTCCACTGCGGCACGGTATTCAATTTGCGTACCTGCCTCGTTCAAAAATGCCACCACGCCAGTGTCTGCAGTTTTCGAGTTAATCGCTTGAATCAAGCGGCCCAAGGCTTCATCACCTGTAATGTTGGCATCTTGCGCCACAGTCACCGAAGCGCCAGCGCCACCAGCAGCACCAACGATAGTGATGGTGACAGCGGTATTGGTCATACCATTCGCCGCCGCAGTTTTTGATGCAGCGTCAAAAGTTGCACCTGCTGCCGTACCGTAGTTGGCCTTACCCAATTGATCGGCCTTGGTATTGACCAAAGCACCCACGGTAATGTTGTCGCCAGAGTTGGCACCCACCTGGAACACCCCGCCCGTAAAGCTGCCGTCCAGCACCTTCTGGCCGTTAAAGCTGGTGGTTTTGGCTACGCGGTCCACTTCGTCGCGCAGTTGCACCAGCTTAGCGTTCAGGGCTTCGCGGTCAGACTTGCTATTGGTGGCGTTGCCCGCTTGCACAGCCAGCTCACGCATGCGCTGCAGCATGTCGCCCACTTTGCCCAGGGCGCCTTCTGCCGTTTGCGCCAAAGAAATACCGTCGTTGGCATTGCGAGAGGCCACAGCAAAACCACGCACCTGGGTGCTCATCCGCTCGGCAATGGCCAAGCCTGCTGCATCGTCCTTGGCGCTGTTCACACGCAAGCCCGAAGACAGGCGCTGCATGGAAGTGGCCAGCGAACCACCCGAGAGGTTCAAGTTGCGCTGAGCGTTGATGGACACTACGTTGGTGTTGATGGACATGGCCATGATGCAATTCCTTTAAACAGACGGTGTTTGAACAATGTTTTGCTTGTCGCTGCTGGGCTGCCTGGCCTCTTGAGGGCCGTTGCGGCATGGGGTGCCCGCTGCGTACATCACAGTTATCGGACCGTGTGCAGAAACCTTTAGCGCTTTTGTACGTAAAGTGCCGTTGGCAGCGGTTCTGATCAACACCAGCGCTCTTTTTTCAGAAGACATAAAAAAACCTAGGCACAAGGCCTAGGTTTAAAAGCAAAACACTTCTCCCGCCCCTTGCGGGGCGGGCAGCGCTGTTAACGCAGCAGGCTGAGCACCTGCTGGGGCAACTGGTTGGCCTGAGCCACCATGGCGGTGCCGGCCTGTTGCAGGATTTGCGTGCGGCTGAGGTTGGCCGTTTCTTGCGCAAAGTCAGCATCCACAATACGGCCACGGGCAGCCGACAGGTTCTCGTTTTGGATATCGATGTTTTCTACCGATTTTTCAAAGCGGGTTTGAATAGCACCCAACTCGCCACGGGCTTTATTCACCTTGTCAATAGCGCTATCCACACGCTGCAAAGCCTCCCAGGCACCAGACTGGGTACCAATATTCACCTGATCAATACCTTTACCACCCGCAGAGGCAATGCCAAAAGTTGCAGCCGTGACCCCAGCCCCTCCTAATTTGACTTGGGCGCCTATAGGAGCTGTACCGTCTGATTTAGCAATTACTCGCAGCTCCAGCTTATCATCCTCCAAAAAGGCTGTAATCCCAGAGTCTGCAGTTTTGGCGTTGATTTTCGCCATGATTTCACCGAGTGCTTCTTTTTCAGTACGGTTGGCATCTGCATCAATGTTAATTTGAGCCATTGCTGCGCCATTCGCATCACTGATATCAATAGTGATAGCACTTGTGCCGCTCCCCAAAATTGCGACAGCTGCAGCAGTATTTTTTCCATACACCGCATTCCCCAGATCCGCCACCTTGGTATTGGCCAGCGCCCCCACGGTGATGTTGTCGCCCGAATTGGCCCCCACCTGGAACACCGCACCGGTAAAGCTGCCATCGAGCAGTTTTTTACCGTTAAAGCTGGTGGTTTTGGCCACACGGTCCACTTCATCGCGCAGTGGCTCAGCTCAGCCTGCAGGGCTTCGCGGTCAGATTTGCTGTTGGTGGCGTTGCCCGATTGCACTGCCAGCTCACGCATACGCTGCAGCATGTCGCCCACTTTGCCCAAAGCGCCCTCTGCCGTTTGCGCCAGCGAAATGCCGTCGTTGGCATTGCGCGAGGCCACCGCCAGGCCTTTGACCTGGGTGTTCATGCGCTCGGCAATGGCCAAGCCTGCAGCGTTGTCCTTGGCACTGTTCACACGCAGGCCTGAAGACAGGCGCTGCATGGAGGTGGCCAACGAGCCACCCGACAAACCCAGATTGCGCTGGGCGTTGATGGACACCACGTTGGTGTTAATTGACATACCCATTTTGAATTCCCCTTCTTGATGGATTTACCTTCTCTGTGATACGCCTAAACCCAAGCTTTGAAATATGTGTTTTCAAATACTTGGGCTGGGCTTTTTTTGCGAGCAGCTTGCACCACCCGTTTCTTGCATGCACCACGGCCCAACAGATACCAAGGGGGCTGGCCAGCGGTGCATTATTCTTTTCCTCCGCTTATTTACTGCAGCAGTTGCAGCACTTGCTGGGGCAATTGGTTGGCCTGGGCCACCATGGCGGTACCGGCTTGCTGCAAGATTTGCGTGCGGCTTAAATTCGCCGTTTCTTGCGCAAAATCGGCATCGGTAATGCGGCCACGGGCAGCGGAGATGTTCTCGTGCATGATGTCGATGTTTTCGATGGATTTTTCAAACCGGGTCTGGATAGCGCCCAGCTCGGCACGGGCAGAGCTGACTTTGTCCAGGGCGCTGTCAATGCGCTGCAGCGACTCCCAGGCAGTGGCTTGGGTTTTGATGTCCATTTTGTGGATACCGTTGTCAGTCACAGCCGTAGCAGCTGCAGCCTGTTGAATCAATGTCTGCGCCGCACCAACACTTGCGGTAATGGCCAAGTCGGTTGCATCCCCACCATCTTCCACTGCGGCACGGTATTCAATTTGCGTACCTGCCTCGTTCAAAAATGCCACCACGCCAGTGTCTGCAGTTTTCGAGTTAATCGCTTGAATCAAGCGGCCCAAGGCTTCATCACCTGTAATGTTGGCATCTTGCGCCACAGTCACCGAAGCGCCAGCGCCACCAGCAGCACCAACGATAGTGATGGTGACAGCGGTATTGGTCATACCATTCGCCGCCGCAGTTTTTGATGCAGCGTCAAAAGTTGCACCTGCTGCCGTACCGTAGTTGGCCTTACCCAATTGATCGGCCTTGGTATTGACCAAAGCACCCACGGTAATGTTGTCGCCAGAGTTGGCACCCACCTGGAACACCCCGCCCGTAAAGCTGCCGTCCAGCACCTTCTGGCCGTTAAAGCTGGTGGTTTTGGCTACGCGGTCCACTTCGTCGCGCAGTTGCACCAGCTCAGCGTTCAGGGCTTCGCGGTCAGATTTGCTATTGGTGGCGTTACCGGCTTGCACGGCCAGCTCACGCATGCGCTGCAGCATGTCGCCCACTTTGCCCAGGGCGCCTTCTGCGGTTTGGGCCAAAGAAATACCGTCGTTGGCATTGCGCGACGCTACGGCCAGACCACGCACCTGGGTGCTCATGCGCTCGGCAATGGCCAAGCCTGCTGCGTCGTCCTTGGCGCTGTTCACACGCAAGCCCGAAGACAGGCGCTGCATGGAAGTGGCCAGCGAACCACCGGAGAGGTTCAAGTTGCGCTGAGCGTTGATGGACACTACGTTGGTGTTGATGGACATGGCCATGATGCAATTCCTTTAAACAGACGGTATGTGAACAATGTTTTGCTAAGGCGCTACAAACACTGGCCTGACCTTCTACGAGGTACGAGGCGCTTGCGCCGTGGTGTGCTTGCTGCGTTATGTGGGTTATCGGGCAGTGGCTAGAAATCTTTAGCAACTTTAAAGAAAAAGCCTTGAAAGCATTGATAAACAAGCGCATAAAGCTATATTTTTTATAGTTAAAAATGCAGTGAACCTGCAAGAAAGCAGGCAAACCGCATGCTTATTAGGGCTATAGCCAGGCTCTAGTGCGGGAAGAATTGGCCCATCGCTCCTGTTGCCTGTCGCTTTTAGGCGTCTATGGTTTCTAGGCGACGCGAAGCAACTCGCAAAACCCTGCTTTTTGCCTAACTGAAGGAATCACAGCAATGGCCGCAACTATCAATACGAACATCGCCTCGATCAACGCGCAGCGCAATCTGTCGTTCTCTGGGCAGTCTCTTAACACCACGATGCAGCGTCTGTCATCGGGCCTGCGTGTGAACAGCGCCAAGGACGACGCAGCGGGCTTGGCCATTGCCGAGCGCATGAACACCCAAGTGAAGGGCATGACGGTGGCCTCACGCAATGCCAACGATGGCATTTCGCTGGCGCAAACCACAGAAGGCGCCTTGGGCAAAGTGGGCGACATGCTGCAGCGCATGCGCGAGCTGGCTGTGCAAGCGGGTAACGCTACCAACAGCAAGTCTGACCGAGAAGCCTTGCAACTGGAGGTCAAACAACTGGCCGATGAGGTGGACCGCGTAGCCAAGCAAACCAACTTTAACGGTCAAAAAGTGCTGGATGGCAGCTTTGCGGGCGCCGTGTTCCAAGTGGGCGCGAACTCGGGCGACAACATTACGCTGGGCGCCCTGGTGGATACGCGCTCTGACAAGCTTTCCTCTATTTCTTATGCAAGCTCTGCAATTGCAAGCCTGAGCACCAGCGAAACAGGTGGCGCCATTACAGGCTACAGCACAGCCATCACGGCTGGGCATTTGGCCATTACGGTCACCCCTGGGGGAACCGTAGATTTGCCCGAGCTTTCTCCTGCCAGCAGCCAGCAAGAGCGTCTAGGCCAAGTTGTTGAAGCGATCAACAACAAATCTGCAGATACTGGTGTAACGGCCTACCTAACAAAAATAGAAGGTTCTGAAAACTACAAAATTGATATTCTTTCTGGAAAATTGGATACAAATAATAATCCAGTTGAAATATCTTTCTCCGGCTTTGCCACTACATTGACAGGTATCGCCGATGCTGACGGAACTATTGGCCCCACTCCTGGTGGTACACAACTGAATGTACTTGGTATTAATGATATCGACGTCGGCACCCAAGCTGGTGCCTGGGTTGGTTTGAAAAAAATCGACAGCGCCATTGACCAAGTCAACAGTGCCCGCGCTACTCTGGGCGCTATCCAAACCCGCTTTGAAACGGCTGTCAATAATATTGACGTGCAGATAGAAAACTTGTCTGCTGCACGAGGCCGCATTGTGGACGCCGACTTTGCCAAAGAAACGGCCAATTTAAGCCGCACGCAAATCCTGCAACAAGCCGGCACTGCCATGGTGGCCCAGGCCAACCAGATTCCGCAAAACGTGTTGCAGCTGCTGCAGGGGTAAATCAAGGGCAACGGCAGCACTCCGCTGCCGCAGCAAGCTCTCTAAAAAATAGCTGCTACCGCTTGTTACTGCTAGGTTTCAGGTAAAAATCTATCTGAAACCCAGTAACAGCAAGCGGTAGCAGCTATTTTTTTGGTGTATTTATAAGGTGAGCGTCTCAAACCCAACGATGTTGCGGCTCTCGCGGCTGAACTCCACGCCGATCAGGTGGACTGGCCCATCGGCGCGGTATTTGTCGGCGTAGCTGCGTTCTTGCAATTGCTGCAAGGCTTTGCCCTGGGGGACGATTTCCACCACCTTGAACTCAAACAGGTAGGCGCTGCCTTCAAAGCGCACCGTCATGTCGATGCGGCCCTGGTTGGTGGCATCTTCCAGCACGATGTCCAGCCCCAGCGCGGCAAAGTGGCTGTAGAACACGCTGGCCCAATAGCCTTCATATTGCGCAATAGGGCTGTTGCGGTACCAATCGTGCGGAATACTGGCAAAAAAGGCGTGAAACAGCACGCGCATCCCCGCAACATCTTTAGCTTGCAGCAGACGATACAGCCGCATCATGTGCGTGGCGTACAGCGTGTTGTGCTGGGTCAGCGTCTGCAGCAGCAGGGCATTCAAGGCCGTGCGCACTTCCAGATTGGGGTAGCGCAGCGTGACCTGGGTCAGGCCGGGGATGCTGCTCACGTGGTCCACCGTCAGGTAGCCCGCCTGGAACAGCAGCGCTTCGGTGGGGATGTTGTCCACGTCGAAGGTGGACAGCAGCGTTTCCGGGGCCACCAGATGCTCCAGCGCCGGGGTGAACTGCTGACGCTGGGTCAGTAGTTTGATGAGGAAGGTGGGGGTGCCGGTTTCAAACCACCAGGGCATGAACTGCCGACGGTCAAACAACAGCAACAAATCAAAGGGGTTGTAAACCGATTCACCCGTCCAGTTGTAGCCGTTGTACCAGCGACGGATTTCTTCCCTGTCCAGCCCTGCAAGCTCGGGCGCAAACACCGTGCTCACATCCGCGTCGGTATAGCCACAGATAGCGCTGTAGCGGGCATCGAGCGTGATGTCTTGCAAATTGTTTAGACCCGAGAACAAACTGACCTTGCTGAACTTGGAAACGCCCGTCAAAAAGGCAAAGCGGATATAAGGGTCGCTGTCCTTGATGACGGAATAGAAGTCTTTCAGCCCCTCGCGGATTTCCAGCGCCTTCTCTTTGTCTTCGATACGGTCGAGGATGGGCTTGTCGTACTCATCGACCAGGACCACCACGCGCTGACCAGTTTGTTCCGCCAAGCGCCATATCAAGCTGGCAAACCGGCTGCGGGCATCGGGGAACTGTGCTGGCAAATCGTGCAGTTGTTCGTGCCTTGTCAGTTGCGTATGCAGGCTGGCCTGCAAGTCCGCCGCCGACCCCAGCACCCCGCCGCCAAAGCTGAAACGCAGCACGGGGTATTTGACCGACCAGTCCCAGTGTTTTTCCGCATACAGCCCCTTGAACAGCGCCTCGTTGCCCTCGAACAGCTCTTTCAAGGTATCCAGAAACAGGCTCTTGCCAAAGCGCCGGGGCCGCGAGAGGAAAAAGTGCGTGCCCTGGCCGATGAGTTGCAGCGCCAGCGGCGTCTTGTCCACGTAGTAATGCGCATCGTTCTCACGAATCTTGGCGAAGGTCTGGATGCCGATGGGGAGTTTCTTGCGGGTGGTCATGGCGGCATTGTAGGAAACAGTGCCCAGCCGGGCGAAACCAGCCCCTTTACTGTGCCGGCCTGTCGACGGCAGAAGTCTGCCGCCTTTCCACCGCCTTCTCCCTGCTTTACTGCCCAAACAAACTGCTAGGCTTGTGCTACTTTTATCCAACTGCGCCCCTGCACCCCATGCCATGGCAGAAGAAAAAATTTACGTCACCCAACCCTATCTGCCGCCGCTAGATGAGTTTGTGCCCTACCTGGAACAAATCTGGGCCAACAAGGTGCTGACCAACGGCGGCCCGTTTCACCAGCAATTGGAAGCTGCTTTGTGTGAATACCTGGGAGTGCAGCATATCTCTTTATTCACCAACGGTACCATTGCTCTGATTACGGCGTTGCAAGCACTACGCATTACCGGGGAAGTCATTACCACCCCGTATTCCTTTGTTGCCACGTCCCATGCATTGCTGTGGCAAAACTGCACACCCGTATTTGTAGATATCGAACCCCACACCCTGAACCTAGACCCCGCCAAGATCGAAGCGGCCATTACCCCACAAACCACGGCCATCTTGCCGGTGCATTGCTATGGCAACCCTTGCGACACGACCGCCATCCAGAAAATTGCCGACAACTACAACCTGCGCGTCATTTACGACGCAGCCCATGCTTTTGGTGTGCAAGACGCTGGCGGCAGCATCCTGCGCCACGGGGATTTATCCGTTTTAAGCTTTCACGCCACCAAGGTGTTCAACACCTTTGAAGGCGGCGCGATTGTGTGCCCAGACGCAAAGACCAAACAGCGCATTGACCACTTAAAGAATTTTGGTTTTGTTGATGAAACCACGGTAGTAGCCCCCGGCATCAATGGAAAAATGAGTGAAATCAATGCAGCTATGGGATTACTGCAGTTGCAATACATGCCTGAAATTATGCAACGGCGGGCTGAAATTGATGCGCTGTATCGTGAGTTACTCGACGGTGTCCCAGGTATTCAATGCGTGCCGCAGGGGGAACAGGCGGTGGCCAACCATGCGTATTTTCCTATTTTGGTCAAACCAGAATACCATCTCAGCCGCGATATGTTGTACGAAAAATTTAAAAATTACCATTTTTATACACGTCGTTATTTTTACCCCCTCATTTCACAGTTCCCTATGTACCGGGGGTTGGCATCTGCGGCTGCATCCAACTTGCCCACGGCATCACAAATGGCGAATCAAATTTTATGCCTGCCTATTTATCCCACATTGGATAAAGCAAAGCAGCTAGAAATTATCAACCACATTCAAGATTTTTAAAATGGCTTTTCTTAACCCTGAACAATTAGCCTCTATAGGTTTTGCCAGCGTAGGCTGTAATGTATTGATCTCGGATAAAGCCAGTTTTTACAAACCAGAAAAAATAAAAATCGGCAACCATGTTCGGATTGATGATTTTTGCATACTCTCCGCCGGAGAAATGGGCATAGAAATCGGGAATTTCATCCATATTGCCGCATATACATCATTAATTGGAAAAGGCAAAATATGCTTACATGATTTTTGCAATCTATCCTCTAAAGTAGCCATTTATTCCAGTAACGATGATTACACTGGAGAATACATGACCAACCCTATGGTTCCTAGTAAATTTACAGGCGTTATCCATGCAGATGTTACGCTGAAAAAACATGTTATTGTTGGCAGTGGCAGCATTATTCTACCAGGAGTAACTTTGCATGAAGGTGTCGCTATTGGGGCTTTAAGTTTAGTGAATAAAGATTGTGCAACCTTTGGAATTTACTCTGGAAACCCCGCAAAAAAAATAAAAGAAAGAAAAAGAAATTTATTAGAGCTTGAAGAACAGTTACTAAAACAGTACCCATAAAAAAAACGGGCTTATGCCCGTTTTTTTATTGGAAATATTTATCCCAATCAGGATGCGGATCGATTACACCCAAATCCTGGGCTGTAATTTCTATATTTTTAGGACTCTTGCCTGTGCACCAGTTTTTCCAAGTTGTTCTGAATGCAGAAACAAAACCCAATACCACGGTATGCAAGGCATTGGCTTCATTATTCTGTAAATAACCTCTCAACTCCTGGCGCACATGGTTTAAAAACTGGGCGTTCTGGGCTATTTGTACCGCTTTGATCACAAAATCATCTTTGTCTTTTGCAACACAATACTTATCCAGCCCCACCTGGTGTAAAAATAGTGCTCCTTGGTAATGGGGATAAGTTGGCCCGCCCCAGGTCACAGTCGGAACCCCCATCCACAGGGCATGGTTGGTCGTCGTACCGCCCGTATAGGGAAAAGTATCCAAACACAAATCTACTTGGTTATGTAGCTCCATATAGCTGGCAAAGCTGGAGCGAGGGTAAAAAATCAATCGATCTTGCGAAATACCTTGGTCTGCAAACCATTGCAGCAGCAAATCTGGCACACCACTGCTAGGCATAGCCCCCATAAGCAAGCGAGAATCTGGCACAGCGTGCAACACCTCACTCCATAACGCAATAACTTCTTGGTTGACTTTATTGAGGCGGTTAAACGAACCAAAAGTAATAAATTTATTTTGGATGCATGGCGACCGGCTGTCAAACGGAATATCTTTCAATCCATCTTTCCCCTCAAAACTGAATGCCCTGGGAAGACGAATAAGTTTTTCAGTAAACTGATGATTAATGTTGACACCCGGCAGCAAATGCTGATCAATCAAACAGTAATCCATCGTCTGCAAACCGGTAGTTCCAGGATAACCCAGCCATGTCATTTGTATGGGTGCAGGATGACGAGCAAACACTTTTAACCGATCACCTGCGGTGTGGCCACTCATATCCACCAAGATATCAATTTGATCTTCGCGTATTTGTTCTGCTAACTTATCATCCGTCCACTTTACTACAGTGCGCCAAGTACCAATATTCTTTTGAATTCTCAGCATCGCATCATCCACAGCGCCGTGGTTGGCATAAGCGTAGGTAATGATGTCAGGATATTTCTTTAGCTCTTCAAAAAATGGCATGACAAACTGCGCCACGGCGTGGTTTCGCAAGTCTGCAGAAACAAAACCTACACGCAGGGGACGCTGAGGGTCGCGCACATTGGTATATTGGGTATGAACCTTGCCTTTAACTTCCTCTTCGATCAGCTTGCCATATTCCCGATGCTCGCGATATAGCTGTTCAGGCGCTATCTTTGTGCTATGACTTAAAGCGAACAACAAACTACTGCGGGCATGGGAAAATTTAGGACTAACCTCTAAGGCTTTTTGCAAATAAAAAATTGCATCGTCCACACGGCTAAGGCTTAAATACACCACCCCTAAGTTTGTATAAAGATGGGGAATTTTAGGGTGAAGAGCAATACTTTTTTGGATTTCTTCAGCAGCCGCCTCTGGGTCATCCGTAGTATTTAAGGCGGCACTTAATGTGATATGTGCCTGGACTAAATTAGGCTCTGCTTGAATAGCCCGACGCAACCAATCGAGGGCTTCTTTTTCTTTTTTCTGCAAAACAAGATTGCGCCCAATTTCATAAAGTGTATCCGCTGACTCATTGCTGATCTTCGCACATTTCATTAAGCCAGCTTGTGCTTCTTTAAAACGGCCATGTTGCTCTAGCAAATAGCATAAACTTTTAATCGTTTTAACACCACCTGGATTAATAGTTAGTGCTTTTCGAAATGCATCTTCCGCAGCAGCTAATCGGTCTTTTCTATGCAGCGTCTCACCATAAACACGGTATAGATCTTCGACTTGAGGCGAGGCCAGCACAGCCGCTTTATAAAAAGTTAGGCTCCCATCCTCATCGCCCAACCTCTCTAACAAATCACCCATTCTTTGCAAGCACAAAGGAGAATGCGGGTTATTTTCAAGTGAACGCGCATAGCTTATCTTTGCCGCTTCTATTTTTTCTTGATGTTCGTAAAGCTTCCCCAATTCAGCATGAGCCAGTGCATGCCCTGGGTCTAATGCTATTATTTTCTCCAATAATGGCTGTGCTTTTTCTTTATTTTGAACCGCAAGATAAGCCAAAGCCAACTTCTCGAGAAAATCTATATTTTCTGGCTCTTGTTTTAAAAGTGCCTCTCTAAGCTCTAAAACTTTATTGGTGTTACCTAATGCTTTCTCAACTTCTATAAGTAAAATAGGAAGCATGGAAGATTTTGGATATTTTTTAACCATTTTTGCACAGCCTTGCCGTGCTTTCTCATATTTCTTTTGGTTAAATAAACTTAATATAGGCTGCAACTCTCCTGGAGTTGGATCTGGAAATTTTCTATGGTTTTCTTGCCGTGGTACAGATGCTAAAGGTAACGCCGGGACATCTGCCAAAATAGGATCAATCCAATCATTAATAGTGGCACGCGCCAAGCGAATGTCTTTTCGAAAATATGCAACTTGCAGGTCATTTAAACCATAATTTTTAGCAAGCAGCAACACTTGCTCAGCCATTTCTAGCGCCCCAACTTTAATCAAGGCATCCAAATAGCTAAACCAAAATTGCAAATTAGTTGGATCTATATTAAGCGCAGATTCAAAAAAATGTAATGATTTTTCTGGTTGCTGCAAATGCACAGCATACAAAACCCCTAAATTATATAATGCAGAAGAATTATCAAAATTTTTTACTAAAAAATTTTGATATTCAGCCTCAGCCTTTTCAAACTCCCAATTCTCTTGCAAATACAGTGCGCATTCAAATTTATCCTCAAAACCATCAAGGTCAATAGTTTTATTATTTATTCTCATTTTGACCCTCCGTTTTATTCAAATAATCCACCTTATTCTCTATTAGATTTTTAATAATATCTATAGCCTGCGCTTCTTCCATTTCAGAAAAATTCAACAGGAATTTATCGTTAACACTCCGCAGCCAATCTAATGGCATATCCCACCAACTTAGCTGCAAGAGTAGCTCTCTTATTTTTTCAGAAAACCGAAATTTTACTAATTTTGCAGGAGAACCTACATATATTCCGTAAGGCTCTGATTTAAAATTTGAAGGCACTAGTGTGCGAGCACCAATGACACAACCATTTTCTATACAAGCTCCACCTAAAAACATGACCTCATCACCAATCCACACATCATTTTTAATAACCGTATCTTTATATTGTGGAATTTTAGAATTTTTCAGCCCTGGAGCAAAAAAAAGAAAACATGCATATAGACAAGCTATTCATGTCATGCTGACCATTCAATAAAAATTTAAGCCGTAACCCTCCTGCCACATAACGACCAATTTTTAATTGCTGATGACTGGAATCATATTTCACTATAGAGCCCACACCAATTCCTGAGCACCTTCCAATAGAAAAACTCCCCACATCAGAATTAATTAAATCGTTATCCAGCCAGTCTTTAAAAAATCCGTGCGGAATTAAAGAAATAGCACTATCAGAATATCTTAAAACAGAAAATTTTTCTGCCAATGGATTTAATTTATCAATAGCTTGAAAATTTTCTTCGGTTTGGATATTCATAAATTTTTTGCGCTATTACGCCCTAGCCAGCATCAAAAAAATATTAATGCGCCCGCATCTTAGTACGTAGCCGGGCAATGGCCTGGCTGTGCAGCTGGCTGATACGCGACTCGGTCACTTCCAGCACAGCGGCGATTTCCTTGAGGTTCATGTCATGTTCGTAGTACATGGACATGACGTATTTTTCCCGCTCAGGCAGGTTGTCAATCGCGTCCACCAAGGCTTGGCGCAGGCGCTGGTCGCGCAACTGGGCGAAGGGGTCGGCTTCGGCGTCGGCCACGTGGCGGTCGAGAAAGCTCTCGCCTTCGTCCCCGCTTTGGCCGATGTCTTCCAGGTAAATCAACTGGGTACCGCGCACACGGGTGAGCAGGGACTGATATTCCTCCAGCTCCAGCCCCATGGCCTGGGCAATTTCGGATTCTTTGGGGGGGCGCCCCAGGCTGTGCTCCAGCTGGCGGATGGCGGTTTCAATGTCGCGCTGGCCTTTGCGGGCGCTGCGGCTCATCCAGTCGTTGTCGCGCAGCTCGTCGAGCATGGCACCCCGGATGCGCTGGCTGGCAAAGGTCTCGAACTGCACGCCCTGGCTGGCCTCAAAGCGCGAGAGGGCATCCGCCAAGCCAATCATGCCGACCTGGATGAGGTCATCCAGCTCCACGCTGGGGGGCAGCTTGGCCATCATGTGCTGGGCAATCCGCCGCACCAAGGGAGCGTGCTGGCGGATGAGCGCATCTAAACTAAGCTGACCGTGAGCGGTGTACATCAAGTCAATGATTCCACGCGGGAGTATGTGCAAAAGCGCCGGTTGCCATCGGTGCAGCAACAGGGCGCGGGGTGGTGGGGTGCAGGGCCTGTGCCTGCTCCAAGCATTGTAGCGACCACTGCTGTAGCTGGGCCGGTTGCTGGGGGTCGATTTGCCAAGCCTGCGGGGTGCTACGCAAGTGCCGCTGGGCACATTGCGCTATGGATTTCAAGAGCGGGTCGGTACGCGTATAGCCACTGCGCAGGGCCAGCAGCTGGGGCATCAAACCAGTGTGCATAAATACGTGCTTGAGCGCCCGGTACGAGGCCAGCATGCCTTGGCGCTGCGCTGGCACCAAGAGCCAAGGCGCAGCTGCGCTGCTATCGAGCACCTTGGCCAACAGCGCAGCGGGGGCCAAAACCAAAATCACGGCGTGGTTGCGCACATAGCGGTGCAAGCCATGCAAGGGCGGCTGGCCAGCGCTGCCCCCAAGATGGGCCAGCTGTACCAAGCCACGCGCCGCGGGCAGGGAGGCGATTTTGAGTGGGTCGCTCAAATCGGCAGGCAGGGCACTGAAACCCGCGTCGATCTGGCCTTGTAAGAGGTCTTGCAGGCCTGGGGCGTGCGGGGTTTCGCGCTCGGTGCCGTCCAAAATCAGGACGGGGTAGCCCTGGTGCTGCAACTGGGCGCACAGTTGCCACAGCGCTTGCAGGTCCTGAGCGTCGGTACTGGGGATGATGCCTAGCGCCCGCACGCCCTGGGCGTGCCAGCGCAGGCCGCTGCCTTGGTGCCAACCGCTATCGAGCATAGGCCCCTCCGGTGGCGACAGCCCCCAGGGGGGAGTCGGCGTAGAAGAAGTCCAAGTCCAGGCTACCGGGGTCAAACGCCGATTTGCTGTGCGCCCGCATGGAGGCGGCAATCAACTCGCTGGCGACGGCACGCTCAAAGTCTTCGGGCACGCGCTGGCCGTTGGTGATGCCGCGCAGCACCATTTGGTGGCGAATGAGGGCATCCAACGCGGGGCCGAGTTTGACGGCTTCATCCACCTTGGAGAGGATGGCCTGGCGGCAATTGCTACGCTTAAACGCAGCCAGCGATTCGTCCAGGGTGTCGCCATGGCAGCCCGCGTTGGTGACCAGCAGTTGCTGCACGCCGGGCAGGTCCAGCACTTGCAGGATGTCGTCCTTGCGCGGGTCGCGCGGGGCCACGCCAGTGGTGTCGATGATGACCATTTTCTTGCCCGACAACAGCCCCAGCAAGTCTTGCAAGGCAGCCTTGTCGTGCGCCAAATGGGCCACCACACCCAGCATGCGGCCATAGGCGCGCAGTTGTTCGTGCCCGCCTACGCGGTAGGTGTCCAGGGTAATCAGGCCGACGCTTTGCGGGCCGTGTTTTTGTGCGCACAGCGCAGCCAGTTTGGCAGCGGTGGTGGTTTTACCCACGCCGGTCGAGCCAATCAGGGCAAAGACGCCGCCGACTTCATAAATCGGCGAGGCTGCCGCGTCGGTGCGCAGGTTGCGTTCGAGCACCTGCATCAGCCAGCGCAGGCTTTCTGCGGGGCCGCCATCCTGGGGCATGCGCTCAATCAAGGTGCGTGCCAAGGCGGGGGAAAAGCCCGCGCGGATCAATTTCAAAATCAGATTCGACTGCAGCGGGTTTTGCCGCGTCTGGCCTAGCCAGGCCAGGGTGTTAAAGCGCTCTTCGATCAGACTTTTGACCGATTGCAGCTCCTGGAACATCGCCGGTGGCACGGCACCGGCAGGGGCGCCGACTGCTGCGGGCACGGCAGCCTTGGGCGTAGGCAGCTCAATGGGCTGGGCGGCGCGCAACGGGTTTTGACGCACGGGCTGGGGGGCGGCGGGTTGCACTTCCTGGCGGGCCTTGCGGGCAAAGGTGGGCAGTTGCGCATCGGGCAATTCGGCGCTGTGCTGGCCTTCGCTGCGCCGACGCAGCATGCGCTCGCGCACATAGTCCTGAAAAGACAGGGTGCTCATGGCCAGTTGCTCGGTATCCTGCGCCACGCTTTGGCGCGGACTGACGGCTACGGGCGCGGCAGCCGGGGCAGCCACCGCCGGGCGGGTGGCGCGGGCCAGGCTCAGGGGCTGGGTTTCTTCCGCTTCACGCGCCTGGATGGCAGCGCGCAGGCCGGTGCTGGTTTTGTGGCCGCTGTCCATGTGCTGCAGATGGTCTTCAGCGGTGGCCATGACCTCTACGCCCTGGGCAACGGCGCGGTTGGACAGGATCAAAGTGCCTTCGCCAAAAACAGACCGAGCTTTGGCTAAAGCTTCACGCGAGGTGGGAGCAATAAAGCGTTGGATGTTCATAGTTATGCACCTTTAAGAATGGGGCCGATGCGGATGGAATGCGTTTCAGGAATTTCACTGTGCGCCAGCACTTGCAGGCGCGGTGCCACGCGCCGCACCAGGCGGGCAATGGCATTACGGATAGGGTCGGGTACCAGCAGGCAGGCGGGCATGCCCAGTTCTTCTTGCTGGTTGGCCACTTCGGCAGCGCGCTGGGTGAGCACGTCGGCCACACCGGGGTCCAGCGACGGGCCGTTGGCGTTGGTCAAGGCTTGCACCAGGAGGCGCTCCAGCCCGGGCTCGATGGCAATCACATTCAGCTCCCGGGTGGGGCCGTAGATTTGCTGCACGATGGCCGGGGCCAAAGCAATGCGCACACGGCGGGCCAGCTCGGCGGGGTCTTGGGTCTGGCCGGCGTTTTCTGCCAGGGTTTCGATAATCGTGCGGATATCACGGATGTGCACCGCATCCTCCAGCAGCAGCTGGAGCACTTTCTGGAACACTGTGATGGGCACCATCTTAGGAATCACTTCTTCAATCAACCGGGGAGCGGACTTGGCCACGTGGTCAACCAGCTGCTGTACCTCAGAGCGGCTGAGCAACTTGGCTGCGTGCATTTGCATCAAGTGTGACAAATGTGTCGCCATGACAGTTTCCGAATCAACGACGGTAAAACCTGCCATTTGTGCCGCTTCCTTTTGGCGCTCGTCGATCCAGTGCGCGGGCAAGCCAAACGCGGGGTCGGTGGTGGGGGTACCAATCAAGGGGGTGGTGATGCCACCGGGGTTGATGGCCAGGTACATGCCGGGGAAGGCTTCGCCTTCGCCCACCATCACGCCGCGCAAGGTGATGCGGTAGGCGCTGGGTTTGAGCTCCAGGTTGTCGCGCACGTGCACCGCCGGGGGCAGAAAGCCCACTTCCTGCGCAAACTTGCGGCGCACGCCTTTGATGCGGGTGAGCAGGTCGCCTTGGCGTTTTTTGTCCACCAGGGTAATCAGGCGGTAGCCCAGCTCCAGGCCCAGCAGGTCAACAGGCTGCAGGTCGTCCCAGGTGGCTTCGGTATCTTGCTGGGGCGCGGCCAGCGCGGCTTCTTGGGCGGCGGCCTGGGCCTGCTCATCCACCTGGGGCTTGTTCTTGGCCCGCATGGCCAGCCAGGCACCATAGCCAAAGGCGCTGCCCATGATGAGGAACACGGTGTGCGGCATACCGGGAATCACCCCCAGCAAAAGCAAAATTGCCGCAGTAATGCCCAGGGCACGCGGGGACATGAACATTTGGCTGGCAATTTGCTTGCCGGTGTCGTTGTCCTTGCCGACGCGCGAAATCACCATGGCGGCGGCCACGGAAATCAGCAGGCCAGGAATTTGCGCGACCAGCGCATCACCCACAGCCAGCAGGATGTAGCTGTTGGCGGCTTCCCCGGCAGACAGGCCGTGCTGGGCCATGCCGATGGCAAAACCGCCAATGATGTTGATGATCAAAATCAAAATACCGGCGATGGCGTCGCCGCGCACGAACTTGCTGGCACCGTCCATGGAGCCGAAGAAGTTGGCCTCTTCCTGCACTTCCAGGCGGCGGCGCTTGGCTTCGGCTTCGTCGATCAGGCCCGCGTTCAAGTCGGCATCCACCGCCATTTGCTTACCGGGCATGGCATCCAGGGTAAAGCGGGCCGACACTTCGGCAATCCGCTCAGCCCCCTTGGTAATCACAACGAAGTTGATCACCACCAGGATGGCGAACACGATCAAACCCACGGCAAAGTTACCGCCAATCAAAAAGTGGCCAAAGGCCTCAATCACCGCTCCCGCAGCGCCCGGGCCGGTGTGGCCTTCCATCAACACCACGCGGGTCGAGGCTACGTTGAGCGACAGGCGCATCAAGGTGGTGAGCAGCAATACCGAGGGGAAGACGGCGAAGTCCAGCGGCTTGATCATGTAGGCCGCCACCATCATGACCATCAGCGCAATGGCGATGTTCAGGGTAAAGAAGGTATCGAGCAGCCAAGGCGCGATGGGCAGCACCATCAGCGCCAAGACGGCAACAACCAAGATGGGCGCAGCCAAGCCTTGCACGGCCAGCCCACGCTGGTCAGCCCACTGCTGGAGGTTTTTCAAACTTGCGACACTCATGACGAAACTACCTTCTTGGACTTATGGGGCGCTGGCCGCAGCACGCTTTTTGGCGTGGGGGTCCAACTCTGGGGGAACATGGGGCTGCTCCAGCGCACCGGGCGGCGGCACTTCGCCGCGCAGGCTGGCTTTCAGGCGGTACACATAAGCCAGCACCTGGGCAACGGCGGTGTAGAGCTGGGCAGGAATGGTTTGGTCGATCTCGGCGTGGGCGTACAGGGCACGCGCCAGCATGGGCGATTCGAGCACGGGCACGTTGTGGGCCTTGGCCACTTCGCGAATTTTGAAAGCGATCAAATCGGCCCCCATGGCCACCACTTGGGGGGCGGCCATGGTTTTGTCGTCATAGCGCAAGGCCACGGCGTAGTGGGTGGGATTGGTGACGACGAAGTCTGCCGCTGGTACGCGGTTGACCGAGGCGCGGTGCGCCATTTCGCGCTGTTTCTGGCGAATCTTGCCTTTGACTTCAGGGCTGCCTTCGGACTCTTTGTGCTCTTGCTTGACTTCCTGGTGGCTCATTTTCAGGCGCTGCAAGAACAGGAATTTTTGCAGCGGCACGTCAATCAAGACCATGGCAAACACCACCAGCATCAGCATGGCGATGCCGGACAAAATCCAATCGCCCACCATGGCCAGCGCCATTGGACTGCCCTGGGTGGGCAGCTTGGCCATGTGGGGGATGCCGTCACGCACGTGCAGCCAGGCCACCAGCCCCAAGATCAAGGTCAGCACCACGTTCTTCAGTGCGGTGACCAGCTGCTGTTTAGAGAAGACATTGCCCAAACCAGCAATGGGGTTGAGTTTGCTGAATTCGGGAAAAATCGGCTTCCAGCTAAATACCCAGCCGCCCGACATCAGCGACAGCAGCACCGAAGTCACGCTAATGGCTAAGGCAAACACCAGCACCCCCGTAATGCCCAGCAGCATCATGCTGGACAGGCGCTCCAGCATCAGCTGCGGCACCAGGACGGTGGCACCATCAAAACTGAATTGCCGCCCCATCTCCAGGCGCATGTGCTGCAACAAGGTGGGGCCACCGGCGAGCACCATGGCGCAGCCCATGCCCAAGACCGCCAGGTGCGTCAAATCCCGCGAACGCGACGTTTGGCCGTTTTCGCGGGTTTTCTGCAGCTTCCTGGCGGTGGCTGGTAGGGATTTATCTTGGCTCGATTCCATGGTGGCAGGAGAGGTAAGGTCTCATGCCATTGTCCGGATCTGGCCACTTGCCAAACGATGGATAAGCGGCACTTGCCAGCCGCTTATCGATGCGCACAGGGCTGGCCATGGCCGTGCGCAAAATAAAAATTCTTAAAAATAAGCGCTGCTAGCGCTTGTATTTATGGGGCGGATTCAAGTTCACGAGGCCGCTCTCTTCCCCGTCATCGCGAGGCCGCAGGCCGTGGCGATCTGCGTGGTGCAAAGACAGGCGTGGAGATTGCCGCGTCGCCTACGGCTCCTCGCAATGACGAGAGAATAAAAAAAAAATGGTAGCTATTAGCGCTTACCCAGCAAGGGCTAGAGCCTGTTTTTATTAAAAACCCAAACTGGCGAGCAAATCGTCCACCTCGGATTGCGAGGAGACCACGTTGGGGGCCTGCGGATCGACCACCGGGCCGTTGAGCTCGGGGTGCGACGCGGCAGGGCTGGCCGCAGCGGGCTCTGGCTGGGGCTGGCTTTCTGCCAGCGCAGCAGCCCACACGTCGTCGGCATTGTCGACCGCCGGTGCTGCGGGCTCTGGCTCTGGCGCAGGCGCTGGTACAGCCGGCACGGCGCCGGGCGGGGCGGTTTGCAGCAACAGGCCGACCAGTTGGCCTTCGAGGTTGGAGGCCAGGTGCACCACCTTGGCAATGACTTGGCCGGTCAGGTCGTGGAAGTCCTGCGCCATCATGATGTCGGTGAGCTGCTGGTCGACGATCTCCGTCGACTTTTCCATCTCTTCGAGGTAATTCATGATGTGGCCCTTGGCCACGGCGGCCACGGGGTCGGCAATCATGGCCTGGCGCATGCGCTTGGTTTCACTGACGATGGTGGTTTGCCGAGCCTTGGCGTCGTCCACCAAAGTGAGCACCTTCTCCGCCGCTTCGCCCGTCAGGCGAGCGATATAGGACAAGCGGTTTTGTGCATCCGGCAGCTTGTCGGCAGAGCTGCGCAGGCGTTCAGCGTAACCCAACTCACGCAGCGCATCGTGCAACTGGCGTGTCAGCAACCCCAGCTTGTTGTGTACGCCGCCTTGGTCAAGACCGGTGGCGGGCACATCCACAGGAGGAAGGGGGGACTCTTCTTGCATAGCGCTCTACACCATCCCCTGTTTTTTCAAAATCAGGGTGACTTTTTCTTCCAAGGTGGCCTTGGTAAAGGGTTTAACGATATAGCCGGCAGCGCCACCTTGGGCAGCGGCAACGATGTCCTCTTTGCGGGCTTCCGCCGTCACCATCAGCACCGGCAGGTGCTTGAGCTTCTCGTCGGACTTGATCTCGGAGAGCAGCTGAAAGCCGTTCATGTTCGGCATGTTGATGTCCGAGACCACAAAGTCAAACTTGCTGCTGCGCAGCTTTTGCAGCGCAACCACGCCGTCTTCGGCTTCATCCGCTTCGGAAAACCCGCTTTCCTTGAGCAGGTTACGCACGATGCGGCGCATGGTCGAGAAGTCATCAACAATCAAAAAACGCAGGGCAGAATTCGCCACACAAGCCCCTTTCGGTGAAAAGTTATCAAAAGGTTAAGGTGCAGTCGCAGCATCGGCTGCTGCGGGCTGCGGTACCAATGCGTCCAACTGCTCCGGTATTTTCTCCGGTTCAGGGGCGCGATTGTCCGGGGTTTGCCCTGCCAGCACAGCAGGCACGGCAGATTCATCGGGCACGGTTTGGGGACTCTTGCCCAGCAGGCGCTCTTCGGCCTCATGGGTCAGGACAGTGATCGTAATGCGCCGGTTTTGCGGCGCACGGGGGGTATCGGGCAATAGCAGGTCGGTGGATGCCAGGCCCACCACCCGCGCCAGCTTGTCGTCCGGCATGCCCGCAGCCACCAATTCGCGGCGCGAGGCGTTGGCGCGGTCGACCGACAGTTCCCAGTTGCCATAACCGCGCTCGCCGTTGCCATAGGGGGCGGCATCGGTGTGCCCAGCCAGGCTGATGCGGTTTTCCACGCCACCGAGCGCCGCGCCTACTTCATGCAGGATGGCGCGCATATAGGGCTTGACGATGGCGCTACCAATATCGAACATGGGACGGTTTTGCTCATCCACAATCTGGATTTGCAGGCCATCGGGCGTGACGTCCATGCGAATTTGCGAGCGGTACTCGTTCAGCGTGGCGTTGCTGGCAATCACCGCCTCAATCTTGGCCTGTAGCGCCCGGATGCGCTGGGCATCCTGCTGGGCACGGCGGGCTTTGGCATCCACATCTTTACGCCGGTTGGTGTCATCGGATGATTCCGAGCGCTTGACCTGGCCGTGAATACGGGCCAAGTCGGTGCCCCCGCCAGGGATGATGCTGGAGCTGTTGCCCGAGCCATCGCCCCCCTGCATTGCCACTTTCAGGGGCGATTGGAAATACGCAGCAATCCCTTGCAAATCGCCTTTGGCGGTCGAACCCAGCAGCCACATGAGCAGGAAGAACGCCATCATGGCGGTCACGAAGTCGGCGTAAGCGATCTTCCACGCGCCGCCATGCACCCCATGGTTGCCCTTTTTGACACGCTTGATGATGATGGGCTGGAGCTTTTTCTCGCTCCCGCCCGCCTGGCCTGGCTGCCCGGACGTGGCCATTTACTTTTTCCCCTTGACGTGCTCTTCCAGCTCCAGGAAGCCGGGGCGCTCAGTCACAAACAGCACCTTGCGGCCAAATTCAATGGCCGTGGGGGGGTTGTAGCCCTGCATGCTGGCAATCAAGGTGCACTTGATGCAATCGAATTCCTTGGAGGCATCCTGCACGTTGTGTTCCACCAGCCCAGCCATGGGCTCGACCAGCGCGTAGGCCAGCAAAATACCCAGAAAGGTCCCCACCAGGGCCGAGGCGATCATGCCGCCGAGCACCGAAGGCGGCTGCCCGACCGAGCCCATGGTGTTGACCACGCCCAGCACGGCGGCCACGATACCGAAAGCGGGCAAGGCCCCGGCCAGACGCTGCAAGGCCACCACGGGACGGTGCGCCTCCTGGTGGTGGGTATCGATTTCGTTGTCCATGAGGGTTTCGATCTCATGGGAATTGAGGTTGCCGGAAACCATCATGCGCAGGTAGTCGGTCATGAAATCCACCAGATGGTGGTCTGCCAACAGCGCCGGGTATTTCTGGAACAGCGGGGAGTTTTGCGGCTCTTCCACATCCTCCTCGATGGACATCAGCCCCTCTTTGCGGGCCTTTTGCAAAATGTCGTAGAGCAGCGCCAGCAGGTCCATGAAGCGCCCCTTGGTATAGCGCGAACCTTTGAACGCAGCCGCAATCGCAGCTCCGGTGGCCTTGAGCACCTTGGGCGGATTGGAGACCAAGAAGGCCCCCAGGGCCGAACCGCCAATGGTGGCCATTTCCGAGGGCAGTGCTTTGGCCAGGACTTCAACGTTGCCGCCGTGCAAGATATACACGCCGAACACGCAGCCGAAGGCGATGACGTAACCAATAATTGCAAACATAGGGTGTGGATTTTGTCAGACTGCCATAGGGGCAAATAATGGAACTAAGGGGGCAAAGTCGGTTTTCTCGACCGCTTGCCAACACTGCCCGACCCCAGCCATACGCAGGCGCCTAGCGGCACCAGGCCACCAAACGCAAAAGCTTGTACTGTATCTTGCCCAGGCTCTCCCAAGCACAAGACAGTATTTACCTGCATGCGCACGCGGCGCTTACAGCACGGGCCAGACGACGCCATAGTCATTCAAGATGGCATCCAACGGCTGGTCGTGCGACTCAGGTTCAAAGAAATCAATATAGCCACCGGCAAACCCCAGGCCAACGGTGCTGGGCTTGGGCTGCAACTGGGCCAGGGTGCGGTCGTAGAAGCCGCCGCCATAGCCCAGCCGGTAGCCACCTGCGCCATAGCCTACGCAGGGCACAAAGAGCAAGGTGGGCTCGACCACCTCGGTATCCTTGGGCTTGGGAATGCCGTAGGCGTCTTCCTCCATGGGGCAGCCGGGGTACCAGACATGAAAGCGCATGGTCTTGGTTGCCTTGTCGATCACGGGCAGGCCAATACGGCGCAGCTGGGGCTTGTCCAGCAGTTCGCCATCTTCCTTCCAGCGGTGCAGCACCGGCAGCGGATCAAACTCACCCTTGATCGGCCAGTAGGCACCGATCACCGTGTCGCTGCGCCCCACCAACCACACACGCATCACGCTTTGCAATTCTTGGCTACGCTGCACGCGGTCGGGCATGTGCAGGCGTTGCTGCACCAAACTTCGGCGAAGAGCAATTTTGTCCATCTGATAATCCACACCATGAAACGGCTTGCAATTCTGACACCACTGGTAGCCTGGGCCATGGGCCTGGGCGCTTCTTCTGTTGTTTTGGCGCAGACTTCCGCGCCTGAAGCCTTGCTGCAAATGCAGCAGGCCGCGCGTAAAGGCGACCAAAAAACTCTAGCCGCCCTGCTGCCCGCTACTGCGGGGCACCCGCTAGAGGTCTGGGCGCAGTACTGGGAACTCAAAGCCCGCCTGGGCCAAGCCAGTAGCCAGGAAGTGGAAGACTTCCTACAGCGCTGGCGCGGCAGCTACCTGGAAGACCGCCTGCGCAACGACTGGCTGCTGCTGCTGGGCCAGCGCCGCGACTGGGCGGAATTTGCCCGCCTGCACGCCGACTTTCGCATGCAGGACGACAAGCAACTGCGCTGCTACGACCTGGCCATTGCCACCATTGAGGGCAATGCTCCGGCCGACGCCAGCGCCCAGGTCAAAACCCTGTGGCTGGACCAGCCCGCCCGCGACGACGGCTGCACCTACGCGGCCAGCGAACTCTTTGCCGCCAACCAGCTGGATGCAGCCACCGTCTGGCAACGCGCCCGCCTGGGGGCCGAGCGCAACCAACTGGCCACCGTGAGCAAGGCCGTCACCATCGCGGCCCCCCAGCACACAGCGGCCCTCGCTGGTTTGATGAAAAGCCCGCAAACCTTCTTACAGGCCAAAACACCGCCCCCGGCGCAACTGGCCACCCTGGCGCTGATTCGCCTGGCCGCTACCCAGCCGGAGCAAGCGGTCGAGCTGCTGAAGGCGTCATGGAGCAAAACGCTCTCTAGCGAGCAGCGCCACGCCGTCTGGGGCGTCGCAGGCAAGGTGGCGGCGCGCAAGCTCTCGGATGATGCGCTGACCTACTTTGCCCAGGTGCAAAAACTCACCGACCTGGACGACGACACCCTGGGCTGGCTGGCACGCAGCGCCCTGCGCGCCGGGCGCTGGCAGCGCGTGCAGGACGCCATTGCCGCCATGGGCCCGGCTGCCCAGCAGGACAACACCTGGATCTATTGGCGTGCCTACGCCCTGCGCCAAGCCAACCCGCAGGACGCCACCGCCCAGACCTTGCTGCGCAGCATTGCCGGGGTAGATGACTTTTACGCCCAACTGGCTCTGGAAGATTTGGGCCAGGCCATCACCCCGCCGCCCGAACCCCAGCCCCCCAGCGCTGAGGAAATGGCCCGCGCCCAGGCCAACCCGGGCCTGCAACGCGCCCTGCAGGCCATTGCCCTGGGGCTGCGTGCCGAAGGCGTGCGCGAATGGAACTACACCACCAACCTGCACGAGCCCGGCGGCATGAACGACCGCGACCTGCTGGCCGCAGCCCAACTGGCCTGCCAGGCGCAGGTGTGGGACCGCTGCATCAACACCAGCGAACGCACGCGCAGCCTGACCAGTTGGCGCCAGCGCTACCCCATGCCGTTTCACGACGAGGTGATTGCCCGCGCGGGCGACATTGACCTGGACCCCGCCTACGTCTACGGGCTGATTCGCCAGGAAAGCCGCTTCATCATGGATGCGCGTTCGGTGGTCGGCGCTTCGGGCCTGATGCAGGTCATGCCCGCCACGGCCAAATGGACGGCCAAGAAAATCGGCATGACCGATTTCACCCCGGGCATGATTAACCAGCACGATGTGAACATCACCATCGGCACCGCCTACCTCAAGCTGGCGCTGGACGATTTCCAAGGCTCCATGGTGCTGGCCGCTGCGGGCTACAACGCCGGGCCGGGCCGCCCGCGCAACTGGCGCAACGGCCCGGTGCTGGACGCCGCCATCTGGGCCGAGAACGTGCCGTTTAACGAAACGCGCGACTACGTGAAAAAAGTCCTGGCCAACACTACCAACTACGCCGCCTTCATCAGCGGCCAGCCCCAGTCGCTGCGCCAGCGCCTGGGCAAAGTGGGGCCCAAGGAAACGGCACTGGCCTATAACAAGGACTTGCCATAAGGCCCAGGCAAGGCAGCAAGCACTCTATAAATAGGAGCTGTCAGCGCTGATGAAATAAGGATTTCAAGGTGTTTAATACCTGAAATCCTTGTTCCACCAGCGCTAATAGCTCACTTATTTATCAAAAAACTGCTGCCCGTTTTGGCTCAGGGCGCCGCTGGCCACCAGCTCGGCCAGCAGCTCCAGCGTCCAGGCGTCGCTGTCCAGCGCAGGCCAATACTGGGTTTGCAGCAGCTGCATCAGCGCCGTAGCGGCGCACCAGCGCTGGGCGTGGGCGGCGCTGGCCTGGCCCCATTCCAGGAATTTGTACTTCAACAGCACCTTGGCGGCGTAGCGGGCATGGCGCTGCGGGTCGGCCACAAAGGCGGCCAGGCGCTGGCGGGCCACGGCCAAGGCCTGGGCCACGTCGGTAAACATGCTGCCATGGCCGGGCAGCACCAGGGCGGGCTGGAGCTGCTCAATCACATCCAGCGTTGCGGCCACCTGGGCAAAGGCCTGCTGGCCTTCAATTTCCGGGAACACCACGCCAAAGCCGCGCTGCCACAGCGCGTCGGCGGAGATCAACAAGCGCCGCTCAGGCTCAAACAAAATCACCGAATGCGGGTCATGCCCCGGCGCGGCGTGGATGTGCCAGGCGTGCTCCCCCAGCATGATGGTGCTGCCCGGCTGCAGGCGCTGCTCGGCGTGAAACTGCGGGCAGTCCTGCCCCGTGGGGGCGTAACTGAGCGCCACCGGGTCCCAGTCCTGCACCTGCGCCCACTGGCCAGGGGCAATCCAGGTCTGCGCCTGCGGGTAAGCCGCCTGCAGCGCGGCATTGCCGCCGCAGTGGTCGCTATGCAAATGGGTGTTGACGATGCGCTGCAGGGGCGCGCCAGCCAAGGCGGCCTGCACGCCTTCCAACGTTTGCGCCGCCTGGCTGCAGTAGCCGGTATCGACCACCGCCACCTGCCCACGGGTAAAGACGATGTTGTTGGCGCTGAGCCAGCCGCGCTCCAAAAAGCGCATGCACGGCCACAACTGGCCCAGGGAGGCAGTGGCGGCACCAGGGGAAGCGGGGGAAGCATCAGTCATAGCCGGGCATTGTCTTTGACGTTTACGTCAACTGCGCATGGGGTAATCCCATAGGGAAATTTCACGTATTTGCAGGAAAACTGCAGACAATTGGCCGCATTCTTGATAAAAGTGCAGCCCGCTGCGCAAAGCCCAGCATAAAACGCTATTTTTTAGAAAAATAACTATGTCCGAGACACTCTCCATCGACAAACTGGACCGCGCCATCCTGCGCCGCCTGCAGGAAAACGGCCGCCAAACCTACGACGTGATTGGCGAACAGGTGGGCCTGTCGCCCAGCGCCGTGCTGCGTCGCGTCAAGCGCCTGGAAGAAATCGGGGTGATTGAGCGCTACGTCGCCCTGCTCGCCCCTGCCAAGGTCGGCCTGGGGCTGACGGCCTACCTCAACGTACGCCTGGAAAAGGGCGCGGGCATCGACAAGCGCAACCCCATGGACGCGTTTCGCGACAGCGTGCAAGGCTGGCCCGAGGTGGTGGAGTGCGCCTCCCTCACCGGCGAGATGGATTACCTGCTGCAGGTGGTGGTCAGCGACATGCAGCACTACAGCCGCTTCATCATGGAAACCTTGCTCAAACACCCCAGCGTGCAGGACTGCAAGACCAGCTTTGTGCTCGACCGGGTCAAGGGCACGACGTCCGTGCCGCTCTAGCCGCTATGCCTACGTCCTAGTATTTACCCCTAGCAAACATCGGGATGCTGGGTTTGTGTTGCAATGCACAAATTCCAGGGTTTACCCCTAATGCTTGCTGTATGTCGCTATTTTCTGCTTATAAAAACTGGCGTTCGCGCCGTCCCGGTCAACCGCTGCTCCCGACGTTCGTCCCCATTCGTGCGCTGCAGGCGCGGCACCGCCCGCTGGTGCTGGCGCATTTGCTGCAACTCGATGACGCCGACCGTTTTTTACGCTTTGGCTACGTTGCCAATGACGAGCAAATCACCCGCTACGTCGACAAGCTGGACTTTGCCCGTGACGAGATCGTCGGCATCTTCAACCGCCGCCTGCATCTGGTGGCCATCGCCCACCTGGCCTATGGCAACAGCCCCAGCGCGGCGGCAGAGTTTGGCGTCTCCGTGGCCCGCTCGGCGCGCGGCTGGGGGCTGGGTTCACGCCTGTTTGCCCACGCCGGCATGCTGGCGCGTAACCATGGCGTGAAAACCATGTTCATCCACGCGCTGACCAAAAACAGCGCCATGCTGAAAATTGCCGCCCATGCCGGTGCCCGCGTGATCTACCACGGCAGCGAGGCCGAGGCCTATTTGCAACTGCCCGCCCCGGTGATGGAAACACGTCTGACCCAGCGCTGGGTCGCCCAGGTGGCCGAGTTCGATTACTTCCTGAAAAAATTTCGCCTGCGCGGCCAGACCGCTACCAGCCGCTAACCGGGCCTGGCCTGCATGGGCCGATTTCCCGTACCCGGCGCGGCCCTTTGACTGCGCGGGCGTTGCAATCGGCTATTCTTGGCAGCTTGTTTGACTTGCGCGACCTGCGCTGCGACCACTGTGTCTGACTCCCATCCAGAGCGGGAAGATAAACGCTCTTTCTGGCAAAAATTCCAGGAATTTCTGCACCCCAGCCCCGATACGCCCGACGCCTTGATTGAAACCCTGGCCGAAGCGGAGGACAAAGCCATCATCAGCCCCGAGGCGCTGAGCATGCTCGAAGGCGTGATCCGCATGGCTGACCGCACTGCGGGCGACATCATGGTGCCCGCACCCCGCATGGACGGGCTCGATATCCACGCACCGTTCGAGGCCCTGCTCGACCAAGTCATTCGTACTGCGCATTCACGCTTTCCGGTCTATGAGGGCACGCGCGAGAACATCATCGGCGTGCTGATGGCCAAAGACCTGCTCAAGCTCCAGCGCTCGCCCACCCTCAAGCTGCGCGCCCTGCTGCGCCCCGTCAACTTCGTGCCCGAAACCAAGGGCCTGTACGACCTACTGCGCGAATTTCGCAACAACCGCTACCACCTGTCGGTGGTGGTCGATGAGTTCGGCAACATTGCCGGGCTGGTCACCATGGAAGACGTGCTGGAGCAAATCGTCGGCGAAATCGAGGACGAATTCGACACACCGGACGAAGAAGGCGACATCTTCGCCCTGGCCGACGGCAGCTACCGCGTAGCTGGCGACCTAGACCTGGCCCGCGCCGTCCAGGCTTTTGACCTAGACCTGCCCGCCCAAGTCCTGCAAGACTTTGACACCCTGGGCGGCTACCTGGCCCACACCCTGGGGCACGTGCCGCGCCGGGGCGAAGCCTGGCAGTGGCAGGGCCTGGCCCTGCGCGTGCTGATGACCAAGGGCGGCGCGGTGCGCTGGTTCCAGGTGCGCAAAGACGCTGACGCCGCCTCCACAGAAAGCCCCACCCCTTGAGCACCCCCGCCTTCTTGCGCAGCACCTGGGCCGGGCGCTGCGCCATGCTGCCCGCTGGGCTGCTGCACGCCGCCAGCCTGGCGCTGCCCGGCACCGGGCAAGCCCTGTGGTGGCTGCAACTCATCAGCCTGGCCCTGCTGTGCAAGGCCCTGCTGCACACCCAGCGCGTGCGCGATGCCGCCTGGCTGGGCCTGTGCTTTGCCACCAGTTGGCTGGTAGGCAGCTTTTGGTGGCTGTTTACCTCCATGCACCACTACGGCGGGCTGCCTGCGCCGCTGGCGGCTGCAGCCGTGCTGGCGCTGGCGCTGTTTTTGGCGCTGTACTACGCCGGGGCCTGCGCCGTGTGGAAAAAACTCGCACCCAGCCACCGGGCCCTGGGCGCTGCCGTCTTTGCCGCCTGCTGGCTGCTGGCCGAGCTGGCCCGGGGCGTGCTGTGGACGGGCTTTCCCTGGGGGGCCAGCGGCTACGCCCATATCAACGGGCCGCTGGTGGGCTTTGCCCGCTGGGTCGGGGTGTATGGCATCAGCGCCCTGGCAGCGGCTGCTGCCATGCTACTGGGGCAATTACGCATCAGCGACCTGAAAGCGGCCAGCTTTTGGGCGCTGTGCGGCTACTGCGCCATGCTGGTGGTGGGCGTGAACCTGCTGCGCCAGCAAATCCTCAATAACGACCGCCCGCCCAACCCGCCGCTAACCGTGGCCCTGCTGCAAGGCAATATTGCCCAGGATGAAAAATTTCAATTCAGCACCGGCATTCCGCTGGCGCTGCAGTGGTACGGGCGCGAGCTGTTTTCCGCCGAGGCCGACCTCGTTGTCGCGCCCGAGACCGCCATTCCGCTGCTGCCCCAGCAACTGGCCCACGGCTATTTGGACGGCCTGCGCTCGTGGTACACCGTCTGGGGCGGGCACCGGGCGGCGCTGGTCGGCATTCCGCTGGGCAATGAGGCCCAGGGCTATACCAACTCGGTCGTGGGCTGGTCGCCCAACGAGCGCTCGGCCTACCGCTACAACAAGCACCACCTGGTGCCGTTTGGCGAATTTGTACCGCCGTTTTTCCGATGGTTTGTGCGCCTGATGAACATTCCCCTGGGCGACTTTTCCCGCGGTGCTGCAGTGCAACCGCCCCTGCACTGGGCAGGTGAGCGCATTGCCCCCCATATTTGCTACGAAGACTTGTTCACCGAAGAGCTGGCCGCCCGCTTTGCCGACCCCGCGCAAGCCCCCACCATCTTGGCCAACGTGAGCAACATCGCCTGGTTTGGCGACAGCCTGGCCGTTGACCAGCACCTACACATCAGCCAAATGCGCGCCCTGGAGTTGGAGCGCCCCGTCGTGCGCGCCACCAACACCGGGGCTACGGCCATCATCGACTTTCGCGGGGAGGTGGTCGAGCGCCTGCCCACCGCCACCCGGGGGGTGCTCAAGGGCACGGTGCAGGGGCGCCACGGCATCACCCCCTACGCCCGCTGGCTGGCCATCACCGGCCTATGGCCCTTGGCGGCGCTGGCCCTCTTGGTTTTAGCGGCAGCCCTGTGGCGCGCGCGCCACGCCCGCCCCGGCGCAGAACCTGTCCAAACCCATTGATAATGCGCCCTATGGTCGCAGACCCTGCCCCCGGCAAACCGCCCCAGCCGCCCAGGCTTTGCAAATGGCGGGCGGCGCTGGGGGTTATGCAGGGCATCCTTTACACTGCGGCCCAATTTGTTTGATTGAGTTAGCACGCGCGTGCTATCACGGAGTAATACCACCCATGGTCGAATCTTTTTCCTATGAACAACTGATCGCCTCTGGAGAAGGCAAGCTGTTCACCCCCGACAGCGGTCGCCTGCCCCTGCCGCCGATGCTGATGTTCGATCGCATCACCCACATCGACAGCGACGGCGGTGCCCACGGCCTGGGCCGTATCGAAGCGGAGTTGGACGTCAAGCCCGACCTGTGGTTTTTTGACTGTCACTTCCAAGGCGACCCGGTCATGCCCGGCTGCCTGGGGCTGGACGCCATGTGGCAGCTCATTGGCTTTTACCTGACTTGGCTGCGCCTGCCGGGGCGCGGGCGCGCTCTGGGCGCGGGCGAGGTGAAATTCACCGGCGAAGTGGGCCCGGACGTGAAGCTGGTGCGCTACGAAATCGACATCAAGCGCGTCATTAAACGCAAGCTGAACATGGCCATTGGCGATGCCCGCCTGCTGGCCGACGGCAAGGAAATCTACGTGGCCAACGATCTGCGCGTGGGCCTGTTTTTGCGCGAGGGCGATGCCGCATGAAACGACGAGTAGTCATCACCGGCGCAGGCATTGTCTCCTGCATTGGCAACGACCTGGCCACCGTGGAGGCCGCCCTGCGCAACGGCACCAGCGGCATTCAAGCCGTGCCGGAAATGACCGAAATGGGTCTGCGCAGCCAGGTGGCTGGCGTCCCTACTATTGATATTGAAGCGCGTATCGACCGTAAACAGTTGCGTTTCATGGGAAATGCTGCTGCATACGCCCAAATAGCGCTGGAAGACGCTATCAAACAAGCAGCACTGGCACCAGAACAGGTCAGCCACGCACGCACCGGCCTCATCATGGGCTCGGGCGGTGGCTCGCCTGCCAACCAGATTGAAGCGGCAGACACGCTGCGCGAAAAAGGCATTCGCCGCGTCGGCCCCTACCAGGTCACGCGCTGCATGAGCAGCACCGTCTCGGCCTGCCTGGCGACCAACTTCAAGATCAAGGGCATCAACTACTCCATCACCTCGGCGTGCTCGACCTCGGCGCACTGCATTGGCGCAGCCGCCCAGCAAATTGCCTGGGGCCAGCAGGATGTGATGTTTGCCGGCGGCGGCGAGGAGCTGTCCTGGGGCATGTCACTGCTGTTTGACGGCATGGGCGCCATGTCCAGCAAATACAACGCCACCCCTACGCAAGCCGCCCGCGCCTACGACGCTGACCGCGATGGCTTCGTCATCGCCGGTGGCGGCGGCGCGGTGGTGCTGGAGAGCCTGGAACACGCCCAGGCGCGCGGTGCCACCATCTTGGCCGAAGTGGTCGGCTTTGGTGCCACCAGCGACGGCGAAGACATGGTGGCCCCCTCGGGCGAGGGTGCCATCGCCTGTATGCAGCAGGCCATGCAAGACCTGGACGGCCCCATCGACTACATCAACACCCACGGCACCTCCACCCCGGTGGGCGATATGCAGGAAGTGCGTGCCATGAAGGCGGTGTTTGGCGATGCCGTGCCGCCGTTTTCCAGCACCAAGTCGCTGACCGGCCACTCGCTGGGTGCCACCGGCGTGCAAGAGGCGATTTACTGCCTGCTGATGCTGAACAAAGGCTTTATTGCCGGTTCGGTCAACGTGCATACGCCCGACCCAGCGCTGCAAGACATGCCCCTGGTCACCCAGACGCGCGATGCCCAGCTCACGCAGGTGCTCTCCAACAGCTTTGGCTTTGGCGGCACCAACGCCAGCCTGGTGCTGCGCCGCTGGACGGGTGCTTAACCGCAAGGGCCGGGCGCATGAAGCTGATCGTGCTCGACTACCTCGGTCATATTGACCCGGACGGTATCGGCGCGGTCATGGACGCCCAGTCCTGGCAGCCCCAACCCGGCATCGTCGATGCCATTGCCCACCTCAACCACCACGGCTGGCACGTGGTGCAGGCCGTCAACCAACCGGGCCTGGGCCAAGGCAGCCTGGAAATTGGCGAATTGAACGCCCTGCACCAACGCCTGCACCAGGTCGTCGCCAGCGCGGGCGGGCGCGTTGAGGCGCAGTTCTTCTGCCCGCACGCACCCGAGGAGCAATGCGGTTGCCGCAAACCGGCCCCCGGCATGCTGCAGCACATTGCCAGCCGCTACGGCGTACTGCCGCAAGACCTGTGGGTGGTGGGCCTGTGCCAGCCACACATCCAGGCAGGCTTGGCCATTGGTGCCCACGTCGCCCTGGTGGCGCCCGCCCCGGCCCTGCACGTCACCTGCACCCAGTGCGCCGACACCCGCCTGCCGCGCTACCCCAGCTGGCACACCCTGGCCCGGGCGCTGGCTCCCGATTAGCCACCAAGGCCGCTGTCCCAGCGGGCTGCAGCCCGCTTTACTTGATTGAACGACACCATGCTGTTTCTGCGCTCCCTCCTGCATACGCTGTGGATGGTTATCACCGTCATTCCCTATACCCTGGGGGTATTGCTCGCCCGCGTCCTGGGGCTGCCGCTGATGGTGCGCTGGCGCATTGGCTGCGCGTGGCTGATGCTCAGCATCCACGCGGCACGCTGGTTTTGCGGCATCCGCTACCGGGTGCAGGGCCTGGAAAACCTGCCTACCGCCCCACAGCAAGGCCTGGTCGTGCTGGCCAAGCACCAATCCACGTTCGAGACCTTTTTGCTGCCCAACATCCTGCCCCGGCGCATTGCCTACGTGTTCAAGAAAGAGCTGCTGAAGATTCCGTTCTTTGGCTGGTCCATCGGCAGCATGGACATGATCCACATCGACCGCAAGCACGGCAGCCGCGCCTTTCACAAGGTGGTGGACCAAGGCAAACGCCTGGTGCGCCAAGGCGTGTGGGTGGCCATGTTCCCCGAAGGCACCCGAGTCGGGCGCGGAGAAGTGGGCGACTACAAAAGCGGCGCGGCCCGCCTGGCCATCATGTGCGGCGTACCGGTGGTGCCGGTGGCCATTACCTCGGCCCGCTGCTGGCCGCGCAACGGCTTTGTGCGCCACCCTGGGACGGTAGAAGTCTCGATTGGTCAACCTATCCCCACCGCCGGGCGCAAGCATGAAGAGCTGACCGCCGAGGTGCAAGCCTGGATTGAAGCGGAAATGCGCCGCCTGGACCCCGAGGCCTACCCCAGCGCCCCGGCCATCCCCGCAACCACGCCCACCATCAACACACCACCCAGCGCATGAACGCAGCGCCCACGCCCGCCTACACCCTGGTGCGCAGCCAGCGGCGCACGATTGGCCTGGAAATCAACCGCGAGGGCCTGCTGGTGCGGGCGCCGCTACGCGCCAGCGCCGCCCAGATTGACGCGGTGCTGGCGGAAAAATCCGCCTGGATTCACAGCAAGCTGCGCTTGGTGCAAGAGCGCCAAAGCCGCCAGATTCAGCTCGATTGGCAGGCCGCCACCCCATGCCTGCCCTACCTGGGCGGGCAACTGAGTATCCACCTACACCCCACCGCCCCGGCGCAGGGCGAAGCCGTTGCCACCGGGACGCAGCAATGGGCGCTACACCTGGCCTGCCCGCCTGCTGCCCCCCCCCCCGCCGTGGTGCGGGCCCAGGTATGGGCCTGGTGGGTGCGTGAAGCCGTGCGGCTGTACCGCGCCCGCCTCACACACTTTGCCCCACAACTGCAGGTGCGCTGGCAGCACCTGCGCCTGGCCGCCGCCCGCACCCGTTGGGGCAGCGCCAGCAGCGACGGGCGCATCATGCTCAACACCGCCTTGCTGCACTACCGCCAGCCGGTGATTGATTACGTGGTGGTGCACGAGCTGGCCCACCTGCACGAGATGAACCACAGCCCGCGTTTTTGGGCCTGGGTGGCCCAGGCCTGCCCCGACTACCTGGCACTGCGCGCCGAGCTGCGCAGCCAAAGCATGCCCAAGTGGTAAAAAAGAGAGCTGCTAGCGCTTACTGGATAAGGGCTAGCAGCCTTTTTTATCTTTATTTTTTGGGTAAGGTATTTTTCGCTACCAGCGCGGCTCCTGGCTGTGCCAGCTACAGATCAAGCGCAGCAAGGTGCGGTTGATGGTTTCCAGATTCATGTCGTACTGGGCGCACAGGTCGCGCACGGCTTCGGCGCCGTTTTCGCTCTCCAGCGCAATCGCCATTTCCAGGCTGGCGGTGTAGGGGCCTTCCTGGCGCAAGGCGGCATCGGGGATGCGCTCGGACAGCGGCAGGCGCGCCAGGCTGTCTTGCAGGGGTTCGCCCAAGATGTTGTCCAGGCGCGAGAACAGGCCGCACAGATACACCTCGCTGCGCAGCTCCTGGCTCACCCCGGCGTCCAGCAGCAAGGACGTCAGTTGCGCCCGGTGCACCATGGACTGGCGCACGGGTTGCAGGTCAGGCTCCTCACAAGCGTGAGTCAGCAAGTTACCTAGCCACTTTTGTAGCGGCCCATAGCCCAACAGCACCAGGGCGCGGCGCAGGGAATCAATCGGGTGGCGCGCGCCCAGCGCGGCGAGTTGGCAAACAGCATCAGGCGGTAGGCCAGCAGGGGGTCTTCGCTGAGGATGTCTTCAAAGTGGTCCAGCGGCTGGTCGGCATCTACTGCTTTCATCAGGCGCAGCACATGCTCGTGCGACGGTTGCAGCGCCTTGGCGCCGCGCAGGTTGAACAGCACGTCCTCGTCGGGCCAGCCGGCAATGGCGCTGGCGTTGTAGCGCTCAAAGCAGCAGCGCAGCATCATCTGGCTGTGCAGGTCTTCGTACATCTGGCGCTCAACCAGCAGGGCGCACACCTGGGGCTGGGGGCCGGAGCGCAGAAACTCCAGCGCATCCTGGGGCTGCACGCTCAGCAGGCCGCTACCGAACAGGTTGGCCACCTCGGTATCAGGCACGGCATCGCGGCGACCCCGCCAAATCAAGTGCACCCCTTGGCGGGCAGCGTTTTCGACATAGGCCAGCAAGCTCGCGTCCCACTGCAACCATTCGCCGCGCACCTCCAGCGCCCAAAAAGAGCAGGGGCGGATATGCACCAGCAGGTTCTTTAAAAGCGCGGGCGACTGCGGCGACAGCAGCAACCGGGGCGCACTGGGGGCCCAGGTCTCTTGCAGGATGCGCAGAAAGTGCGCGGCATCGACGGGCTCATCGCTGCTGTCGTGCAAAAACAATTGCACGCCCACGATGCGCCGCTCAGCCCCCCACAAGGGGCGGTACCCCATTACCAACACGTTTAACGCATATTGCACGGCGACCTCTTACAGCTCTGACATCTGTTACCGCAATCGAACCCAACCTTGGGCCGACCCCGCGTGACAGCTTAGCTGATGTAGTTGAACAGCGAGAGCTTTTGAATGGATGCGTAGGACTGCAGCGCCGCCGACACCGCGGTTTGCTGCGTCTGTAGTTGCGAGATGGCCTTGACCATGCCTTCGGCGTCGTACTGCTCGGCAGCCACACGTTGGGATTCGGTCAACTCTTCACGGGCCAGCAAGGTGTTGCCCATGCGCTCGGCCTGGTTGAGCAGGTCGCCCGCCAGCCCGCGCACGGTGGAGACGCGGTTCAGCGCCGTATCCAGCTCGGTCAGCGACTGGGCAATACCATGCGCCAGCGTGCCAAAGGCGGTGCTGCTGTCGGGGTTGACGTTATCGCGCACGGTGGCAATGGCACGGTCCATGGCGTCAAACACGGAAATGGTTTCGCTGGGCTTGATGGAAAAACCGTCACCGGGCTTCGGGTCACCCTTGATGACCACGTCCATACCCGCCACGCTGATGGCATCGCCCGACTTATACGGCGTCAACGTCGCCCCGCCGTCCAGGCTGTAGGAGAGCACGCCCGCGTTGTCGTGAAAGGTAATTTCCACCGGCGTTGTCACCGCTGCCGCCAGGGCCGGGTCTTTAATGACACCCACGTCTGCGTGGGCCGTGCCTTGGTTGGCAATGGGCTGGTTGGGCGGTACCGAGGCCGGGTCGCGCAAAAACGGCTCAACCTCCAGCACACCATTGCCAGTGCGGCCACTGAAAAAGGCTTGCACACCATTCAAGGTATTGGCAATGGAGAACTCACCGTTATTGGCCTGACCGGACTGGATGCCTTCCTGGTCATTGGGAAAGGGCATGCCCGTGGCCGTATCCAGCCCCCGAAACAGCGGCAGGCCGTTACTGTCCACGCGGTTGGTGTATTTGGCAATTTGCTCGCGCAGGTGGTTGAGCTGCTCGACCAAGGTATCGCGCTGCACCTGGTTGTAGGCGCCGTTACCGGCTTGCACCATCAGTGCGCGAAATTCCTGCAGGGCGTCATTGATTTCGCCCAGGGTGGACTCGCCATAGGTGATGGTGGCCGTCTGTGCATCCAGCCCGCGCTGGTCGGTGGCGATGCGCTCCAGGCGGTTGCGCGCACGCTCGGCCTGGGCAGCGGCCACCGGGTTGTCGCTGGCGCGGATGACGCGCATCCCGGCAGAGGTGTGCTCCATCTGGCTGGCCAGCTCACTTTGCTGGCGGTTGATGTTGTTGATGGTGCGGTCATACATATTGGCCGTACCCAGGCGGGAGATCGACATGGCTTAACTCCTTCAATCCTTAAACTTAACGGCCCACGGCGTTCAAGACGCTATCGAACAGGCTTTGGGCAATTTGAATGACTTTGGACGACGCTTGGTAAGCCTGCTGGTACTGCAGCAGGCGGGCGGCCTCTTCGTCCAGGTTCACGCCGGAGACTGCCGTGCGGTCCATTTCCAGGTTTTTCGCCACCGTCTCGGATAACTTGGCCGCCAGTTGGGCGCTTTGCGTGCGCGTGCCCACCACGGCCAGGGCCGCAGAAAAGCCATCGGCCAAGGTGGTGCCCTCGTCAAACACCACGCGGTCGCGCATATCCAGGAATTGCCCGGCGTTACCCGCATTCAAGCGGTAGGCCTGGCCAAAATCGGTGGCGTGGGCCACGTCCACCGTATCACCTGCAGCGGAGCTACCGGTCAGGGTGATGCTCCAACCGTTGATGACCAGGGGCTGGCCCGGGGTGTAGCCCATGGGCGCAGACGCTGCGCTCCAGGTGCTGGTGAGGTGGTCATAGGTTTGGTAGGTGACCTGGCCTGCGCCATCAAACGTCAGGCGCACCGGGTCTTGCGGAGCAGGGATGCCGGCAAAGTCCTGTGCCCCCACCTGGGTCAGTTGCAGGGCGCCTTGGTTGTTTTTATTGATGTTAGCCGTCAGCGCACTGGCCGCGGCCAGCTCATCGGGGTTGTGTACCAGGGCTTCGATGGTGGCCGCCGCCGAACCAAAAGGCTTGAACAAAATGCTTTGCCCATTGGCCGCTGCGGCAGAAACCCCTGGCCGGCACGGTAAAGCGCAGGCCATCGGCCTCATAACCGGCCGCCAAGGCGGCAGCCGTCAGCGGCGGGGTGGAGCTGCCGTCATAGACCTTGCCATCGCTCAGGCGCACCAGGCTGGGGTTGCCGCCCTGGTAGACCAGTTTGTAGTCCGAGGGTTTCAGCCCCGTGGCATCTACCACCGTGGTGGTGGCGGCGTTGGGGATATAGCCGGTGATATTGCTATAGCCGCCCGTGACGGTGGTGACGTCAAACAGCGCCCCGCCCTGCGTGCCGCTCAAGGTCAGGCCGCGCTGGTTTTGCAGGTTCAGCTCATGGCCAATGGCCACGGCCAGGCGGCCCAGCAGGTTGCGCCCTTCGGCCAGGTCTTTGTTTTTGAATTTCAGCAGGCCGGCCACTTCACCGCCGCCAATCATGGAGGCGGTCAGCTCCAGCTTTTGCCCACCGGGCTGGCTGAAATACAGGCCCAGGCGCTGGCTGCCGGGGTATTCCTGGGTCTCTTCCACGCTTAATTGCCCGGCAGACACGCCCAGCACCAGGGCCTGGCTACCGCCGACAAAGAGGCTGAGCGACCCATCATCGGCCAGCACCTGGCTGGTTTGTACGTATTGGTTGATTTCGCGCACCACCTGGTCGCGGGCGTCCAGCAGGTCATTGGGCTGGTGGCCGCTGGCCAGGGCGCGGGTGATTTGCTCGTTGAGCTTGGCCACCTGGCCAGCCATGTCGTTGACCAGCAGCACGTTGTTGTGCAGCTGCTCGGTGGTGGAGTATTCCTGCTCGGACAGAATGCTGGCGGCAGCGTTAAAGCGCTTGGCCAGCTCGCTCATGCGCGTAAGCACTACGTTGCGCCCCGTAGCGTCTGACGGAGCGGACTGCACGTCGATAAACGCATTCATCACGTTGTTGATGGCTGCGCCCACGCCGTTGTCGCCCCCGCTGAAGACGTCCTGCATTTGCATCAGGCTTTGCAGGCGGCTGCTATCAGCCGCGCTGGTGGCGTTGGCGGCATTGGACTGGCGGCTGAGCAAGGCGCTGTAGTTGCGCATGACGGTGGCCACCTGCACGCCTTTGCCGATAAAGCCGCTGCCCTGGTTCTGCCCCACCAAGGCCTTGGTGTAGACCGTCTGGCGTGAATAACCGGGGGTGTTGACGTTGGCAATGTTGTGGCCAGTGGTGGTCAAGGCCTGCTGATTGGCAGTCAGGGCGGAGACGCCGACGTTCAGAAGACTCATGGTGTGATCTCTTTCTTAAAAACAAAGGGCCGCTGCGGCTTGCCCCGCTTTACGCCTGGTTGCCACGCTGCACGGCGTGGGCACTGTCAATGGCGCGCGAGAGTTTGTTGGCGTATTGCGGATCGGTGGCGTAGCCCGCTTTTTGCAGCGCGGCGGCGTAATCCTTGGCGCTGCCACGGCTTTGCATGGCCTGGGCGTAGCGCGGGTTCTGGCTGATGAGGCGGGCGTAGTCGCGAAACGACTCCTCGTACGAGTCGTAGGCGCGGAACTTGGCCTTGACCTTGCGGGCTTCGCCGTTGATGTATTCGGTGGTGGTGATCTCGGCGACCTTGCCCGTCCAGCCCCCGGTGGCTTTGATGCCAAACAGGTTGAACGAGTTGGCACCGCCGGCGCCGCGAATTTCGCTTTGGCCCCAGCCGGTTTCGTGCCCGGCCTGGCCCAGCATGTAGTGCGCGGGAATACCGCTTTCGCGGGCCACGCGCTGGGCAGCGCCCAGGTGGGACTGCACGAAATTGGTGCGCCCCTTGGGCGAAGGGGCGTAGGCATCGAGCGCCTGGGCGTTCGCTGCCGTGCCCAGCAAACCGGCGCTACCGGCCCACTGGGCAAAGCGGCCACTGCGGCTGGCCAGGTTGACGGTAGACGGAATGCTGAACACGCCGCGCTCCACGCCGCCCACGGGTTGCTGCATACCGGCGAGCGCCTCTTTTTCATCAATGCCCATGGAGCGGGCAATCTGCGCGGTAATCGCAGCGCTCAGCCCCCCCCGGCATGCCGGACATGCTGACCGAGAGCTGCTGGTCGTACATATCCTTGGCCAGGTCAGCGCCGCCGTCTTCGTCGAGCAGGCCGCTTTTCATGGTGGCATCGCGCATGCTTTTAATCATTTCGCGCATGAACAGCGATTCGAGCTGCTTGGCCGCCTCACGCGCGGCTTGCGGGGTTTTGTTGGTGGCGTCGTTTTTCAGGCCGTTCAGGCTATTGACGTCGGTCGCCAGGGCATTGCTGGCGTTAAAACCCAATATCTGGTTGCTGCTGGTCATAGCACCTCCAACTCCGCGTTCAAGGCCCCGGCGGCCTTGATGGCTTGCAAGATCGCGAGCAAATCCTGGGGCGTTGCACCCAGGGCGTTGAGCGAGCGCACCACTTCCGCCAAATTGGCCGAGGTGGGCATATTCACAATGGCCCCCGGCTCCTGGGTGACTTGGATGTTGGACTTCTCACGCACCACGGTCTGCCCCTGCGAGAACGCACCGGGCTGGCTAATGACGGGGGTCGAATCAATAGTGATAGCCAGGTTGCCGTGGGCAATGGCGCACGAACCCAGGGTGACGGCCTGGTTCATGACGATGGAGCCCGTGCGGGCGTTGATGACCACCTTGGCCGCCGGTTTGCTGCCGGGCAGTTGTAGCTCTTCCAGGTCGGCAATGAAGCCAACGCGGGCGCTGGGGTCCATCGGCGCACGCACTTCGACCGTGCGGCCATCGAGCGCAGCCGCAGTGCCCATGCCGTGGCGGCTGTTGATGGCTTGCACCACCTTGCTGGCGGTTTGGAAGTCCATGGCGTTCAGGTCCAGGCGGATGGTGTCGCCCTCATTGAGCGCCGTGGGCACAGCACGCTCGACCTGCGCCCCCAAGGGGATGCGTCCAGCGCTTAAATGATTGATTTGCACCTTGGAGCCGCCTTGCGCAGCCCCGGCCCCGCCCACCACCATATTGCCTTGCGCCAGGGCGTAAATCTCGCCATCGGCACCGCGCAGCGGCGTGGTAATCAGGGTGCCGCCCTTGAGCGACTTGGCATTGCCCATGGAGGAGACCACCACGTCAATTTGCTGGCCCGGCTGGGCAAAGGCCGGTAGCTGGGCCGTGACCACCACGGCGGCGACGTTTTTCAGCTGGATATTGCGGGGGTTGATGCCATCGGGCAGGGTGATGCCCATTTGCTGCAAATAGTTTTGCAGCGTTTGCGTGGTGTAGGGCATCTGGGTGGTTTGGTCCCCCGTGCCGTCCAAGCCCACCACCAGGCCATAGCCGGACAGCTGGTTGCTGCGCACGCCCTGCACGGCGGCAACTTCTTTGATGCGCAGCGCCTGTGCCGGTTGCCAGGCCAGGCTGGTGCCCAGGGCAACCAGGGCCAGGACGGTAACGCGCAGCAAGCGGTCAGAGGGGAGCAAGGACAGTATCTTCATACTGCCCAATTCTGGAGATTTCTAAAAAGGCAGAACGCTTAAAAAGAAGGACGCTAACCAGCCAATTGACTGGGCTGAACCCTGCTGGCCGCGGCTACGCGACTCCACGCGCACATTGGCCACCTGCTGGGAGCTGATGATGCTGTTGGGCTGCAGCATGTAGGGGTCCACCGTGCCGGTAAAGCGCAGCACGTCCACGTTGTGGTTCACGCCAATTTGCTTTTCCCCGGCCACGACCAGATGGCCATTGGGCAGCACGTCCACCACCGTGGTGGTGATTGAGCCGCTAAAGGTATTGGCACTGCTGGTGCCACCACCGCCCTGGAATTTGTTGCTGGTTTCCAAATCCGCGCCCAGGCGGCCCAGGGTCTTGGGGCTGTTCAGGAAGGGGATGGCACCGACCTTGGCCTCCATCTCATTGCTGCGGTTGACGTTGGAGCTTTGCTTTTGGCTGGCCGCCACTTTTTTCGGTGATGGTGATCGTCACCGTATCGCCCACCATGCGGGCGCGGCGCGTTTCAAACATCGGGCGGTAGCGGCTGGCCTGGAACAGGCTGCCGCCATTGCTCACCGCCTGCGCCGGTGGCGCAATGGCGGCGGGGGATACCGGGGTGGTGCTCATCCCCATATCGACGGGCGGCGGGTTGTTCAAGGCGCAACCTGCCAATACTGCGGCCATGCCCAGTCCCACCCCCAACCGACAACGCGCACCCCAAGGACTGCTTACAAACATGGCAAACCTCTTAAAAAAGGAGCTATTAGCGCTTGTTATTACTAGGTTTCAGTAATAAAACATACTGAAACCCAATAAACACCAGCGGTAATAGCTATAACAATTAAATCTGTACCAACCGGCCCAGCATCTGGTCGCTGGTGCTGATGGCTTTGGAGTTCATCTCATAGGCCCGCTGGGTCTGGATCATGGTCACCAGCTCGTTGACCACGTTGACGTTGGACGATTCCAGATAGCACTGCAGCACCGTGCCAATGCTGGTGTCGCCCGGCGCACCGGTTTGCGGCGCACCGGAGGCCGGGGTCTCGCGGTACATGTTCTCGCCCACGGGCTCCAGGCCAGCCGGATTGATAAAGGTCGCCAGGTTGAGCTGGCCGATTTGCTGCGGCTCCGTCTCACCCGGTGCCAGCACGGTGACGATACCGGTCTTGCTGATGGTGAAGCTGCGCGAATCCGGCGGCACGGTGATGCCGTCCAGCAGCGGATAGCCGCCCGAGGTGACCAGCGTGCCGTCGCCATTCAAGGCAAAGGTGCCGTCGCGCGTGTAGGTGGTGGAGCCATCGGGCATCTGGATTTGGAAAAACCCATCGCCGTTGACGGCCACGTCATACGCCTTGCCGGTTTCCAGCGGCGTGCCTTGCGAGAAGGTGCGCGTGGTGGCGACCGAGCGCACCCCCAGGCCCATGTGCATGCCGGTGGGCAGTTGGTTTTGCTCATCCACCTGCGAGCCGACTTGGCGCAGGTTTTGGTAAATCAAGTCTTCAAACACCGCCGTCTGGCGCTTAAAGCCGGTGGTGGTGACGTTGGCCAGGTTGTGCGAAACCGTGTCCATATTCGTCTGCTGGGCGTTCATGCCGGTTTTGGCAATCCACAGGGAATTCATCATGGTGGCTACTCCTTCTAGGAATCCTCCTAGGCTTATCCATTCAGGCCCAGAAGCTGGGCGGCGGTTTTATCGTTGGTCTCGGCCGTGGTGAGCAGCTTCATTTGCGCCTCAAACTGGCGGGCGGCGGCAATCATGTCCACCATGGTCTCTACCGCATTGACGTTGGAGCCTTCCAGCACCCCATCGGCCAGGCGGGCGCCCTCATCGGTGGGCAGGGGGTTGCCGTCAGCGGCGCGAAACAGGCCATCGTCCCCGCGCTGTAGGGGCGCATCCTGCGCGGGCGTAATCATCTTCAAGCGCCCAATGTTCACAGGCTGCTGCCCCGGCTCGGTGGCGGTGACCGTGCCATCCGCGCCAAAGCTGACCTTGGAGTTTTGCGGCACGTCAATCGGCGTACCGCCGTCGGCCAAGATCGGCAGGCCATTGGCGGTGACGATCTGGCCCTGCTCGGTCACTTCCAGTGCGCCGTTACGGGTATAGGCTTCCAGCCCATCCAAGCCCTGCACGGCAAACCAGGCGCTGCCCCGGGCCATGATGTCGGTCGGTTTACCGGTGGTAATCGCCGTGCCGGGCACGTCGGCGTAGCCTGAGGTGGCATCCAGCCCAAACACCCGGGTGCTGGCCCCCGCGCCCTCCAGCGGCACGGAGCGGAAGGTCGTCAGCTCCGCCCGAAAGCCAGTGGTGGTGGCATTGGCCAGGTTGTTCGACAAAATGGCCTGGCGCTGCATGGCAGCGTTGGCCCCCGTCATGGTGGTGTAGATGATGCGGTCCATAGCAGGCTACTCCCCGGTGATGCGGCTTAGCGCAGGTTGACCAAGGTGCTGAACACCTGGTCTTGCGTCTTAATGGTTTGTGCATTGGCCTGGTAGGCGCGTTGCGCGGTCATCATGCCCACCAGCTCAGCCGTCAGGTCAACGTTGGACTCTTCCAGGGCGCAGCCCTCAATCTGCCCAAAACTGCCAGAACCGGCCGAGCCGTACAGCACCGGGCCGGAATCATTGGTCTGCACCCAGTTGTTGTTGCCCGCCGGTGCCAGCCCTTGCGGATTGGTAAACCGCGCCAGCGCTACGCGACCTTCGGCGCGGGTCAAGCCGTTGGAGTAGGAAGCCATCAGTGTGCCGTCCTTGGAGACGTTCACCCCCGTCAGCTCGCCAGAGGCGTAGCCGTCCTGCGTCATCTTGTCCACGCTCCACTTGCGGTCGCTTTGCGTCATACCGCTTAAATCCAGACTCACGGTAAACGGTGCCGGAGGGTTGTTGGGGTTGGCAATGGACGGGTCCACGTTCAAGGTCATGGGGCTGGTCGATGCCGCAGCATCAAACTTGCCCTGACCATCAAAAGCCACCTGACCAATAGGTGCTACCGCCGTCAAACTGTCGTACACATCCCAGGTGTTGCTACCGTTTTTCACGAAGTAGACCTCTACCGGCAGGGCCACACCCTGGCTGTCATACACCTGTACCGAAGTGCCATAGGTCTGGCGCGGCGTGGGTGGCACGGCGGTAGCGGCGTCCGGTGCGGTCGCAGGCAGGTTCGCCGATTGGATTTCCAAGCTGGTGGTCTGCTGCCCCGGAATGCCAGGGCCAGAGGGGAACTGCAAATCCACCGGCTGGGTGCCGGTAGCGTTGGCATTGGCCCAACCCTGCACCTTGTCGCCATTGGCGGTGACCAGGTAGCCGTTTTTATCCAGTTGGAAAGCGCCGTTACGGGTGTAGGCCGTGCCGTCCGGTGTGCTGACAACAAAGAAACCATCGCCATTGATGGCCATGTCCAGCCCGTTGGCCGTGGGGGTGATGACGCCCTGGCTGAACTGCTGCGTCACCGCCGCCACGCTCACGCCAATACCAGCACCGGCGCTGCCCGGGCATTGGCCCGTGCCCATGGCGCTGGCGACCATTTCATTGAATTCAGCACGCGACTTTTTAAAGCCCACGGTATTGCTGTTGGCGATGTTGTGGCCGCTGACGTCCAGCGACTTGCTGGCGGCGTTCAGGCCCGAGAGTCCGTGATAAAAACCCATGATGCTGCTCTCCTGCGCAATGCAATAGCAATAAAAACTTAAAACACCGCTTTGACGCTGCCGTACTGGATGCTGCTGCCATTGGACAGCTCCAGCTGCATGCCTTGCTCGGTAATGCTGGTGGCCACCACGGCGTTGGGCGACAGGGCGGTGTGGCCCACGGTCTCGGTACCGTTGGTGGCGGTGACCTTAAAGCGCAGGTCGGTCAAATCGCCCTCGTAGCCCGTGCCATCCCAGGTGAAGTAGTTGCGCCCCGGGTTGGCGCTGCCCAATTGCAGGGTGTCGATGATCTGGCCGCTGCTGTTGGTGATTTGCACCTGCACGTCGCTGGCCAGGCCGTCCAGGTCAAACGCTGCCGTGCCCCGGATGGTGTTGACGGCGTTGCCGTCTTCGTCTTCGCCCTCGGTCACGCTCACGCCCAAGTGGTTACCTTCAGACAGCACGGTGCGGCCAATCAGGTTGCTGCCTTGCAGCATCTGCATGGTGGAGAACTGACTGGTCACGCTATTGACCGTGTCGTTCAGTTTTTCAATGCCGCTGACGGTGCTGATCTGCGCCATCTGCGAGGTCATTTGCGCGTTGTCCATCGGGCTGGTGGGGTCCTGGTTCTTGAGCTGGGCCACCAGCAGGGTCAAGAACTGGTTTTGCATGTCCGCCGCGTTGGTGGCGGTGCCGTTGCTGGCCGCCGTACGGGTGCCAGCGCTGGAAGTGGTGGAGACGGGATTCATCATGGTGGTGCGGGCCTTGGGCAAATAAAGGATGTTTACTGGCCAAGCTGCAGCGTCTTGAGCAGCAGCGTCTTGGCGGTGTTCATCACTTCCACGTTGTTTTGGTAAGAGCGCGAGGCCGAGATCATGTTGACCATCTCATCGACCGCACTGACGTTGGAGTGCGTGACGTAGCCCTGCTCGTCGGCCAAGGGGTGCTCGGGGGAATACACCTTGCGCCCAGGAGTGTCGTCCTCGGTAATGCCGACCACTTTCACCCCGGCGGTGCCTTCTTCGCCCATGGGGGCGGTTTGGAAGACCACTTCGCGGGCCTTGTAGGCTTCACCATCGGGGCCGGCCACGGCGTCCACGTTGGCCAGGTTGGAGGCCACCACGTTCAGGCGTTGGGATTGGGCGCTCAAGGCGCTGCCCGAAACACTAAAAATAGAAAACATCGACATAAAAAAACTCCTCAGCGCCGTTTATTGACCGGTAATGGCCGACAGCAGGGTGCGCGACGACCCGTTGACAAAGCGCAGCGTGGCCTCGTAGCGCACGGCGTTATCGACAAAGTTGGCCCGCTCGCGGTCCATATCTACGGTGTTGTTGTCCAGCGCCGGTTGGGCTGACAGGCTGTAACCCAGGCGCTTGTCCTTGTCCTGCCCAAAGCTGGCCGTGGGCACGGGAATGTGGCGGTTATTGGTGCTGCTCAGTTGCCGCATTTGCTCGTGCAAGGAGCTATCGCCTGCGGTGGCGGCCTTGAGCGTCTTGGCAAAGTCAAAGTCGCGGGCCACGTAACCGGGGGTATCGGCGTTGGCGATATTGCTGGAGATAACCCGCTGGCGCTCGGCACGCAGTACCAGCGCATCCGTTTGGAAATCCAGGTTACCGGTGATTTTGTTGAGCATGGCGTTCTTTCCTTTTCAAGCTGCACCCTGGCCCACAGGCTTGGGGACGTGCACCGATTATGGAAACTTGCCCCGCCAGCAAAAGCCCGAAGAACGCAGCCATGCCTGCGCTATTTCCCGCTTTACCGGCTGCAGCAATCACTACAGTCGCCTTATCGCAAAAGATTTTTCACCCCTGCCAGCTCACTGCTGCCTGTCACTGCTGCCTGTTATGTCCTTGTTGTCCCGCTGCGCCACCGTCCTATTGCTTTTGACCAGTTGGGTCGGCACGGGCGCGTTCGCGCAAAACAACAACCTGCAGCAGCTCGGTGACCTGGGGGCGCAGTGGCTCGATAGCGCCATGGCCCAGGAAGACGGCGGCCAAAGCCTGCCCCTGCGCATGGAAGTGCAGGTCGGGCGCCTTGACCCGCGCCTGCAACTGGCCCCGTGTGAACAGGTAGAACCCTACCTGCCCGCAGGCTCCAAGCTGTGGGGGCGCACCCGCATTGGCCTGCGCTGCGTAAAGGGCCTGCGGCCCTGGAACGTGTTTCTACCCGTCACGGTGAAAGCCTGGGGCATGGGCTGGGTGCTGGCCTACAACGTCAACAGCGGTGACACCCTGGACGCAGGCAGCGCCACGCAAGCCGAAGTGGACTGGGCGGCCGATGCCTCCCCCGTGATTGCCCTGCCCGATGGCTGGATCGGCCAAAACGCCAGCCGCAACCTGATGGCCGGGCAGGTGCTGCGCCAATCCATGGTGCGCCCCGCCGCCGTTTTTGACAAAGGCGCCACCGTGCGCGTGCTCTCCAAAGGCCCGGGCTTCGTCGTGACCGCCACCGGAAAGGCCACCAGCGGCGCCGGGATTGGCGAGGAAGTGAAGGTGCGCATGGATAATGGGCGCTTGATCTCCGGCATCGTCAACGCCCAGGGTGAAGTGGAGACTGGGCCATGACCCCTCTCAAGGCCGTAACAGGTCTGCAACAGGCCGGTAACAACCAGCCACAAAGAAAACCCTCAAGTTCCCCACCGGGGTGCCGATAGCAGTATCAAACCGGACAGCAATGTCCCACAGATGGAGAAAAGAAAATGAAGGTCGGAACCAACAACAACGTCGAAATGCTGGGAGGCAAACTGCAGCAGACCGCCGCGCAACAAGCGCTGCAAAAACAATCGGGCACCGCTGCTGAAGCCGTGCAAGCCAGTGGCCGCAACGCCCAAGCCGGTGTGCCGGTGACGGTATCCAACTCGGTGCGCTCGCTGGACCAAAACGCCAAAGCCACGGGCGATATCGACATGGCCAAGGTGCGCGCCATGCGCGAAGCCATCGCCAACGGCACCTTCACCGTCAACGCCGGCGCCATTGCCGACAAGCTGCTGTCCGACGCCAGCGCCTTCCTGGGTGCCGCCCGCGTATAAGCTGCTGCCCTGTTGCACGTTTTAGGCCCCGCTGGCCTGCACACACCGCCTTTTCCGACCTTCGGCGCGTGTGCAAAGACAGCGGGGCTTTACTATTGGGCTTTTAGCCTTGCACCACTTTTCGCCCATGCAACTGCCCCAAGCCCTTGCGCAAATCGACGGTCTGCTTGACCTCATCACCCCGCTGCTGACCTCTGAGCAGCCAGACGCCATCACCCAAGCCATGGAACAGCTGCGCGACAGCATGGCCGCCTTTGTCGGCCTGGCCCAGCAGTTCGAGGCCAGCGCCTTCACGCCCGAGAACGTCACGCACATGCAGCGCATCTCTGAGCGGCTGGCGCAAATCCGCGCCCACATCGTCAAGGTGGGGGCCATCAACCAGCAGCAACTGCAAGCGCTCATGCCCCAGCAGGGCAGCAGCCACACCTACGGTGGGGCGCAACTGCCCGCCGGGGCGGCTGCCTCGGTGGCGCGGCTTTATCACGTTAGCGGTTAGTAAAAAGGGGAGCTTATGCCGCCCACCCCACAAGGCTTTGAGCCACTTTTCTCTCCTAATTCTGCCCCCTTGGCCCCCTGGGCCCCCTGGGCCTGCCAGCCTGCGGCCAGCCGGGGGCGGCGCTACCCGGAAGCGCCCACCCCCACGCGCAACGACCACCAGCGTGACCGCGACCGCATCGTGCACAGCAGCGCGTTTCGCCGCCTGGTCTATAAAACCCAGGTGTTCGTCAACCACGAGGGTGACCTGTTTCGCACGCGGCTGACGCACTCGCTGGAAGTGGCGCAACTGGGGCGCAGCATCGCCCGCCCGCTGGGCCTGAATGAAGATTTGGTCGAAGCCATTTGCCTGGCGCACGACCTGGGCCACACGCCGTTTGGCCACGCCGGACAAGATGCGCTGAACGAGTGCATGCGCGACTGGGGTGGGTTTGAGCACAACCTGCAAAGCCTGCGCGTGGTGGACTACCTGGAAGAGCGCTACCCCGACTTCGACGGCCTGAACCTGACGTTTGAGACGCGCGAAGGCATCCTCAAACACTGCTCCCCAAGCAATGCGCAGTTATTGGAGCAGCAGGAACCCGGCGGCGTAGGCCAGCGCTTTTTGTTGAAGCAACAGCCCTCGCTGGAAGCGCAACTGGCCAACCTGGCCGATGCCATTGCCTACAACGCCCACGATGTGGACGACGGCGTGCGCTCCGGCCTCATCACGCTGGAGCAACTGCAGGGCGTGCCGCTGTTTGCCCAGTACTACCAAGCCGTGGTGCAGGAGCACCCGCAACTGCTGGCCGCCGATGCCCAGCGCCGCCTGCTGTACGAGTGCATCCGCCGCATGCTCTCCGCCCAGGTGTATGACGTGATTGCCACCACCCAGGCCGCCATCAACGCCGCCGGTGTGACCGACGTGCAGGCCGTGCGCCAATGCGGCCAGCGCCTGGTGGCCTTTAGCAGCGCCATGCACACGCAAAGCCAGGCGCTGAAAAGCTTTTTGCTGCACCAGCTCTACCGCCACCCACAGGTCATGCACACCATGGACGCCGCGCAAGACGTGGTGCGTGAGCTGTTCGCCTACTACCTGGAACACCCCCAGGCCATGAAGCCGCGCTTTGCCCACCGCGCCCAGGTGGCGCACGATGCCCGCACCCGCGCCCGGGCGGTGGCCGATTTTGTCGCCGGCATGACCGACCGCTACGCCGCCAGCGAACACCAGCGCCTGACGGGGCAACAGCGCTTGCCCTAACATCGGCGCCCTGAAAGCGTGTTCACGTTGTCAACAACCTACCCCCCTGGAACCTGGAGAGCCGCCCATGCACGCCACCGAGGAACATGCCTACCCCGAGGACATCGTCATCGCCGACACCGTGCGTTGGCTGGAGCGCGCCGTCATCGGCCTGAACCTGTGCCCGTTTGCCAAGGGCGTACACATCAAAGGCCAAATCCACTACGCCGTCAGCCAAGCCCAGGATGCCGAAGCGGTGGCGCACGATCTGCACCGCGAGCTCGAAGCCCTGGCCGAAGCCAACCCCGCCCAGCGCGATACCACCTTGCTCATCCTGCCGCAGGTGTTTGAAGACTTTCTGGACTTCAACGACTTCCTGGAAGTGGCCGACGCGATGATTGACGAGCTGGAGCTGGGCGGCATCCTGCAAGTGGCCTCGTTTCACCCGCGCTTTCAGTTTGAAGGCACCGACGTGGACGACGTGACCAACTGCACCAACCGCGCCCCCTACCCCACCTTGCACCTGCTGCGCGAGGACAGCATCGACCAAGCCGTGCAGGCCTACCCCGACGCCGAAATCATTTACGAGCGCAACATGCAAACCCTGGAAGACCTGGGCATCGAAGCCTGGCTGGACTTAGACGTCGGCCCGCGCTGCCCAGTCACGGGCCGCAGCCTGCCCCCATCCCCTGATGACCAAAAATAAATCCCCCAAATCTGCCCAAAAATCCGCCCCCAGCATTGCCGAGCAACTGGGCCTGCGCCCCGGCCAAAGCATCGCCCTGCTGCAAGCGCTGCACATCCTCACGCGCGAGGGCAAGCTCAACCAAGATTCGCGCCGCAAGCTCAAACAGGTCTACCACCTGTTCCAGTTCATCGAACCGCTGCTGCAGGAATTGCGCACCAACAAAGACGGCAGCGAACACGCCCCCACCCTGGCCGACCACGGCGCGGGCAAGTCCTACCTGGGCTTTATCCTCTACGACCTGTTTTTCAAAGACCTGGGGCGCGGCACCATCTACGGCATTGAAACCCGCGCACCGCTGGTGCAAGCCTCGCAACAACTGGCCGCCGACCTGGGCTTTGCGCGCATGCAGTTCCTCAATATGTCGGTGGCCGAATCCACCCGCGCCGACTTCATGCCAGAGCGCTTTGACATCGTCACCGCCCTGCACGCCTGCGACACCGCCACGGACGATGCCATCGCCTTTGCCCTGGAAAAACGCGCCCAGGCCATCGTCCTGGTGCCCTGCTGCCAGGCCGAACTGGCCGCCACCCTGCGCCAAAACAAAGCGCTGAACCTGGCCCGCACCCCGCTGGCCGAGCTGTGGCGCCACCCCATCCACACGCGCGAAATCGGCAGCCACCTGACCAACGTGCTGCGCTGCCTGTACCTGGAAGCCTGCGGCTACCAAGTCACCGTCACCGAATTGGTGGGCTGGGAGCACAGCATGAAAAACGAACTCATCATCGCCCGCTACACCGGCCAGAAAAAACGCAGCAGCGCAGAGCGTCTGCGCGCCCTGTTGGCGGAGTTTGGAATTGAGGCGCTGGCTGCGCTGCGGTTTCCGTTGTTGCCGCCAGCGATATAAAAACAAGAGCTGTTTACGCTTGTGTTTATTGGTTTTCAGGCATAAAACATGCTGAAATCCTTGTAAACAAAGCGCAAGCAGCTCCTAAAAATAGATATTCCATCGTCAACAAATACACCGCAACATGCACCTCATTGCCAACATCGCAGTCGCTTGTGTCGCCGCCATTCATCTCTACATCCTGGTCTTGGAGATGTTCCTGTGGACCAAGCCTGCTGGCCGAAAGGCATTCGGTTTAAACCCAGAATTTGCCCAGCAGACGAAGGTCTTGGCCGCCAATCAAGGGCTATACAACGGCTTCCTGGCGGCGGGCCTGCTGTATGGCCTGGCCCAAGGGGCGGCTGGACACAGCTTTCAAGTGTTCTTTTTAGGATGCGTGCTGGTCGCAGGCCTCTACGGTGCTGCAACAGCCAGCAAGAAAATCCTCTTCATCCAGGCTGTACCAGCCGCCATAGCCCTGCTGCTTGTTTGCCAGACAAGCTAGGCAGCTGGCGCACCGGCCCTTTATTCTCCACACGCCGCCGCTGCGGGTGGCCGCTGCGCACTGTGCATAAAAGGCGGCAGCGGCACGGGGGCTGCAGATTCCACAGACTCAGCCGCTGCTGCTGTGCGGATGGCCTGCACCCGGCTGGCCGTGTCGGGGTGGGTCAGGAGGAACTCGGGCACCTGGCCGCTGCGCTCGGCGCAGAGCATGTGGGTAAAGAAAGCATCGGCATCCATCACATGGCCGTAGTGCGCTTGCAGGGCTGCCAGCGCGGCGGCATCAGCCGCGCGCTCTTGGCGGCGCGAAAAGCTCAGTTGCGACAGCACGGCGGCCGCCTCTCCCGCTACGCCGCCGGAACCCACCAGGCCACCGCCGACAAGCGCCTGTAGCCCCAGACTCACCACCACGCCACCGCCCAGGGCGACGATGGGGTCGCGGTGCCGGATATGCGCCATTTCATGCGCCAGCACCATGGCCACGGCGTTTTCGCTGCCCACGCGGTCAAGCAAACCCTGGTGCACAAACACATGGCCGCCCAGCGTGGCAAAGGCGTTGGGCACTGCACTATCGAGCCAATGCACGGTGATGGGCATGTCTGCCGGCCAGGCCAGGGCCGGGCGCAATTGTTCGGCCAGCGCTTGTAGCCACAGGCGGCGCTGCTGGGCCTGGGCCGATGCCTGCGCCGTGCTGCGCCAATGCGCCACCAGGGGCTGGGCCATGCGCTGCTCCCACGCCATCGGCACCAGCGGAGCCAGCCAACGCATGCCCCAAAACACCGCGCCCGCCAGTAGCGCCACGGCCAGCACCAGCCACAGGCTCAGGCTAAAAAACTCCCGCAGGGGCGAACCGGCCGCGACGTTGACCGAATGATCAACCTCGGGGTTGGCGTAGGCGCTGCGCCCGTCCTCAAGCATGCTCGGGCGGCATGGCAAAGGCCGTGCCGTAGGCCAGCACCTCGCAGCTGACGATTTGGCCGCGCCCGTTTTGGTTCAGCGTGCTAGTTTCAAACAACACGCCCACCACCACATGGGCACCGTGGGCGTCGGCTTGCTCCTTAAGGCGCAGTAAAGCCTCGCGCCGGGCCCGATCCAGCAGGGTTTCATAGGTTTTCAGGTTGCCGCCAAACAGGCTGCGCAGGCTGGCCGCCATGTTCTTAAAGTAGTCGCTGGAGATGACGACCGAGCCCTGCACCAAGTGAAACGGCTGCCCCGCCACAAAGCGCGGCGGGCGCTTTTCGTTAAACACCAGAATGTGGCGGTATTGCGCCTCGCGTGCGCAGATGGAGCGGTAGTGTCGGCGCTCACTCAGGGTGCCGAATACCAGGCCCGACAAGCCCAGCAGCACGATAAAGGCCAGATTGATGAGCAGTTCCATAAACCCTCACCCCGCTTACAGGTGCGTGTGGATGACCACCGCCGTGCCATAAGCCAGCAATTCAGACGCCCCCGCCGCAATGTTGGACGTCGAAAACCGCACATTGATAACCGCGTTGGCCCCCAGTTGCTGGGCCTGGGCCTGCATGCGCTCCAGTGCCTCCTGGCGCGATTCGTTGAGCAGCTCGGTATAGCCCTTGAGTTCACCACCGACGATGTTTTTCAGCCCCGCCATCAAATCCCGCCCCGCGTGCTTGGAGCGCACGGTGCTGCCTTGCACCAGCCCCAGGTGGCGGGTGATTTTGTGGCCGGAAATGTATTCGGTGTTGCTCAGCAGCATGCTTGCCTCTCCTATTTTTTAAAAAATGAATGGTTCGCATTCTGCAGCATGGCTGTAAGCCAAAAACAACACAGGCCGCTTGCGCGGCCTGTGTTGTTAGTGCAGCGGCCCGGCAAGCGCCGGGCCCAAGCAGCGGGGCAATTACATGCCCATGCCACCCATACCGCCCATGCCACCCATGTCGGGCATGGCGGGGGCTGCGTCAGCCTTGGGGGCTTCGGCAACCATGCACTCGGTGGTCAGCAGCAGCGACGCTACCGATGCGGCGTTTTGCAGCGCGGTGCGGGTGACCTTGGTGGGGTCCAGAATACCCATTTCCAGCATGTCGCCGTAGGTGTCGTTGGCGGCGTTGAAGCCGTAGTTGCCTTGGCCTTGCAGCACGGCGTTGACCACCACGGAAGGCTCGCCACCGGCGTTGGCCACGATTTCGCGCAGGGGCGCTTCAATGGCTTTGAGCACCAGTTGCACGCCAGCGTCTTGCTCGGCATGGCCGGTGGCCAGGTCGCCCACGGCTTGCTTGGCGCGCAGCAGGGCCACGCCACCGCCGGCCACAATGCCTTCTTCCACTGCAGCGCGGGTGGCGTGCAGGGCGTCTTCCACGCGGGCTTTCTTCTCTTTCATTTCCACTTCGGTGGCTGCGCCCACTTTGATCACGGCCACGCCGCCGGCCAGCTTGGCCACGCGCTCTTGCAGTTTTTCGCGGTCGTAGTCGCTGGTGGCTTCTTCGATCTGGATACGGATTTGCTTGACGCGCGCTTCGATTTCGTCAGCCTGGCCAGCACCGTCGATGATGGTGGTGTTTTCCTTGCCGATTTCCACGCGGGCAGCTTGGCCCAGGTCTTCCAGGGTCACTTTTTCCAGCGACAGTCCGACTTCTTCGGAGATCACTTTGCCGCCGGTCAGGATGGCAATGTCTTCCAGCATGGCTTTGCGGCGATCGCCAAAGCCAGGAGCCTTCACGGCCACCACTTTCAGGATGCCGCGGATGGTGTTCACCACCAAGGTGGCCAGGGCTTCGCCTTCCACGTCTTCGGCAATGATCAGCAGGGGGCGGCTGGCCTTGGCCACTGCTTCCAGCGTGGGCAGCAGGTCGCGGATGTTGGTGATCTTCTTGTCAAACAACAGCACGAAGGGGTTGTCCAGCAGGGCAACTTGTTTTTCGGGGTTGTTGATGAAGTAGGGCGACAGGTAGCCACGGTCAAACTGCATGCCTTCGACCACGTCCAGCTCGTTGTCCAGGCTCTTGCCTTCTTCCACGGTGATCACACCTTCCTTGCCCACTTTGTCCATAGCCTGGGCAATGATGGTGCCCACGGACTCGTCGGAGTTGGCGGAAATCGAACCCACTTGGGCGATTTCTTTGCTGGTGGTGGTGGCTTTGGATTGCTTTTTCAGTCCTGCTCGACCAGGGCCACAACAGCCTTGTCGATACCGCGCTTCAGGTCCATGGGGTTCAGGCCAGCGGCCACGTACTTGGTGCCTTCGCGCACGATGGCTTGGGCCAGCACGGTGGCGGTGGTGGTGCCGTCACCAGCGATGTCGTTGGTCTTGGAAGCCACTTCCTTAACCAGTTGGGCACCCATGTTTTGCAGCTTGTCTTTGAGCTCAATTTCTTTAGCGACCGACACACCGTCCTTGGTCACGGTGGGGGCACCGAACGAGCGCTCCAGCACCACGTTGCGGCCTTTGGGGCCCAGGGTCACTTTCACGGCGTTGGCCAGAATGTTCACGCCTTCGACCATGCGGGTGCGGGCGTCAGTACCGAAAACTACGTCTTTTGCTGCCATTTTTGGCTTCCTTCAAAATTTGGTTCAAATCAGGCGCTAACGCTTATCCAGTAAGCGCCAGCAGCTATGCAATTTAGGAGGTGAGGAGGGGAAAAAGCGCTTACTGCTCAACCACGGCGAACAGGTTGTCTTCCTTCATCACCAACAGCTCTTCACCGTGCATCTTCACGGTCTGGCCGCTGTACTTACCAAACAGCACGCGGTCGCCCACTTTCACGTTCAGGGGCGAGACCACGCCTTGGTCGTTCTTCTTGCCAGGGCCCACCGCCAGCACCTCGCCCTGATCGGGCTTTTCAGCGGCGTTGTCAGGCAGAACGATGCCAGAAGCCGTCTTGGTTTCGTTTTCCAGGCGCTTGACGATCACGCGATCGTGCAGGGGACGCAGGTTCATGGGAGAACTCCTCAAATATCAATGGATAGAACAAAAAACATCGACCACCGGGGCCGATAGAACTTGATCTGGGGCCGGTTTGTTAGCACTCAACCCCAACGAGTGCTAATGATAAGGGCGGTTGCTGGGTTTTCAAGGGGTGGGGGTGTTGGTATTTGTTGTGGCAATTTGGCTGCATCGCAAGCTTGCCGGGCAGAAACCGCTGCGGCATCCGGTAATACTTGGCAACAAGTCCTCTTTCGATTGCCACCTGCCACCCTGGCTACCTTGTTATGCAGACCCATCACACCCAGCTTCGCTTTACCACTCCCGCCTTTTTAGGTAACGCCCAACAACAAGCGCAGTGGCGCACACCGCCCATTAAGGCGTTATTACGGCAGTGGTGGCGGGTGGGAACATTGTTAGCACATACAGTGCGCCACCTCTGGGCCAACACATGAAATCCAGTCTGCCTCCCCAGCTACAAGCGCCCGAGGGCAAAACACTGGAGTTCAAGCGCGACCTGTCCTCGCCGCGCAACCTACTGAAAACCCTGGTGGCCTTTGCCAATTCAGCAGGCGGCAGGCTGGTCATTGGCATCGATGACGACGGCCAAGTGCTGGGCGTGGCCGACCCGTTGGACGCTGAAGAGCGCCTGTGCAACCAGATTGCCGACGGCATCGCCCCACGCCTAGTGCCCAACATCGAATTTATGAGCGTGGAACAGGCCACGCTGCTGATTGCCGAGGTCTACCCCAGCAGCACCCGCCCGCACCACCTCACAGCCTTGGGGCCTGTGCAGGGCGTGTACCTGCGCTTGGGCGCAAGCAACCGCCAGGCTGGGCCAGACTGGATTGCCCAAGCCCACCGCAGCAGCGCCGGATTGGTGTTTGATGAACAGGCCATGCCCGAGCTCACCCTCGATGACCTGGACGTGGATGCCCTGCACCGCAGCTTTACCCCCATCGCCCGCTGGGGCTGGATATGCAGCAGTTGCAGACCTTGAAGCTGCTGCGCCACGAGCAAGGTCGCCTAGTACCCACACACGGCGCGGTGCTGCTATTTGGCCGCCAGCGCACACTGCATTTTCCTGACGCTTGGGTACAGTGTGGGCGCTTTCGCGGGCGTGACAAGGTCTATATCTTTGACCAGCAAGACATCCACGCCCACCTGCCCGATGCCGTGCATGAAATAGAGCTGTTCTTGAAAAAACACGCCTTCAAAAGCGCCCGCTTCGGCGCTATGCAGCGCCAAGACGTGTGGAGCATTCCACTGACCATGCTGCGCGAGGCCATCGTCAACGCCCTGGTACACGCCGACTACGCCCAGCGCGGCACGCCAATTCGCATCGCCTTTTTTGACGACCGCATCGACATTGAAAGCCCCGGCTATCTGCTACCCGGCATGACGGTACAAGACATGCACAGCGGCGTCTCACGCATCCGCAACCCCGTCATTGCCCGGGTGTTTCGCGAGCTGGGCCTGATTGAGCAATGGGGCAGTGGCGTGCGCCGTATCTTTGCCGAAGCTGCCGCCCAGGGACTGCCCACCCCCCAGGTAACGGAAATCGCCACCGGCGTGCGCGTAACTGTGCCTCTGGCCCAGGAAATCACGATAGAAACCACGGCGTCAGAACCCACTGCACCTCCTATGGAGCGGCAACAGTCAACGCCACAGCTAGAGTCACAGCTAGAGTCACAGCTAGAGTCACAGCTAGAGTCACAGCTAGAGTCACAGCTAGAGTCAAATTTTGCTGCTCGCATCTTTGTATTGCTATCCCACCAAGAGTCCGGCAAAGCAGCACTGGCGCAAGCACTGGGCAATCGCACGGTATCCGGTGAGTTGCATAAACAAGTACGTCGCTTACTGGATATGCAGCTCATTGAAATGACCATCCCCGACAAACCCAAGAGCCGCCTACAGCGCTATCGCCTTACGGCCCAAGGACGCGCCTTACTAGAGAAAATTTTTTCATGAGCGTTACAACCTACTTTTATCGGGCTACGGCAACCCGTGCCAATGGATACTGCCTGCGCCGCCCTAACCCCCCTTGCGCCGCCGCTCAATCTTGAGTTGCTGGCTTTCCTTGATTTCTTCCATCACCACGTAGCTGTTCGATTGCGAGGCCACGGGCATTTGCTGGAGGATGGTGCCCAGCAGGCGGCGGTATTCGCCCATGCCGCTCAGGCGCGCTTTGACCAGGTAGTCAAAGCGCCCGGCGATCAGGTGGCACTCTTGCACCTCGGCAATCAGTTCGAGTGCTTCGCGCACTTGCTGAAAAATTTTTTCCGATTTTTCCGCCAGGGTGATTTCGACAAACACCAGCAGCCCCTTGCCCAGGGCCTGCGGATCAATGCGGGCGTGGTAGCCGACAATGACGCCCAGTTGCTCCAGGCGCTTGACGCGTTGCGAGCAAGGGGATGTGGAAAGGCCGACACTTTCGCCCAGCTCGGTCATGGTCAAGCGCCCTTGTTGCTGGAGCAGGTCAAGAATGCGTAAATCTATTGCATCAAGTTCATACATTGCTGATAACTGCCACGGTTTGCTTAAACAGCAGCAATTATTGCTGTTAAATACTTAAAAAACAGAAAAACCTCTGCAAGACTTGGGCTACATTCGCCACCGGCTGGCCAGGCTTGTGCTTGCCGCGTTCCAAATGCGTTCTGAGGCGGGAGAAATCACTATGAAAGTTGTCGTACTGGGGGCTGGTGTGGTCGGTGTGGCCACGGCGTATTACCTGGCCCGGGCGGGGGCGAAGGTGACGGTGCTGGACCGCAATGCGGGCCCGGCGCTGGACACCAGTTTTGCCAATGCGGGGCAAATCTCTTACGGCTATTCCACGCCCTGGGGGGCTCCGGGCATTCCGACCAAGGCTGTGAAGTGGATGTTTGAAAAGCACGCGCCGCTGGCCATTCGGCTCGATGGCAGCGCGTTTCAGCTCAGCTGGATGAGCGCCATGCTCTACAACTGCTCGCCTGAGCGCTACGCCATCAACAAAGAGCGCATGCTGCGCGTCTCCAACTACAGCCGCGCATGTCTGGCGCAGTTACGCGCGGATACGGGCATCCAGTTTGAGCAGCGCAGCCAGGGCACGCTGCAACTGTTTCGCTCGCAAAAGCAGGTGGACCAGGCCCAGCGCGATATGGAAGTGCTCAAGGAATGCGGCATCGCCTATGAGCTGCTGGACCGCGCCGGGGTCTGCCAGGCCGAGCCTGCCCTGGCGCAATCGCGCGCCACGATTACCGGCGGCCTGCGCTTGCCAGCGGATGAAACGGGCGACTGCTTTTTATTCACCAACGCGCTGGCCAAGCTGGCCGAGGGGCTGGGCGTGGAATTTCGCTGGAATGTGGAGATTGACCAGCTCACCCAGGCGGCAGACGGCAGCATCAGCGGCGTGCGCCTGAAAAGACAAGATGGGGGGCAAGACGGAGGGCAAAACGCAGGGCAAAACGGGACGCAGGCCGAAGTGGTTACTGCCGACCGCTATGTGCTGGCGCTGGGCAGTTTCTCGCGCCCGCTGCTGCAGTCCACGGGGCTGGAGCTACCGATTTACCCGGTCAAAGGCTATTCGCTGACCATCCCCATCGTGAACGAGGCGCTGGCCCCCGTTTCCACCGTGCTGGATGAAACCTACAAAATCGCCCTGACCCGCTTTGACCAGCGCATTCGCGTGGGCGGCATGGCCGAGCTGGGCGGCTTTGACCGTGCCCTGCGCCCCGCGCGCCGCGCAACGCTGGAGATGGTGACCAACGACCTGTTCCCCGGCGGCGATTTGCCCAAGGCCGAGTTTTGGACGGGCCTGCGCCCGATGACGCCGGACAGCACACCCATCATCGGTAAAACGCCGATTGCCAACCTGTACCTGAACACCGGCCACGGTACGCTGGGCTGGACGATGTCCTGCGGCAGCGGCAAGCTGCTGGCCGATATTTTGCTGGGCCAGCCGACCGACATCGCCACCGATGGCCTGTCCGTTGAGCGTTACATGCGTGCAGGCAAAGTCTGCACCCGCGCCGCATGAGCCGCCCTGCCTGGGTCGAAATCGACCTCACTGCCCTGCAAGCCAACTACGCCGCCGCCCAGGCCGCCCACGGGGCGCGCGTGCTGGCCGTGCTCAAAGCCAACGCCTACGGCCACGGCGCTATGGCCTGCGCCCAAGCGCTGGCGGCGCAGGCCGACGGCTTTGCCGTGGCCTTTGCCGAAGAAGCCCTGCCGCTGCGCCAAGCGGGTATTACCGCCCCCATCCTGGTGCTGGAAGGCGCGTTTGATGCCGACGATGTGCAACTGGCCGCCCAGCACGGGCTGTGGCTGGTGGTGCACCAGGCCAGCCAAATCGCCCTGCTGGAGCAGGCCAGCGGCGCAGCCCTCCACGTCTGGCTGAAAGTGGACAGCGGCATGCACCGCGTCGGTTTTGCACCCAGCGCAGTCGCTGGCGTGCATGCCCGCCTGGCTGCCTGCCCGCAGGTGGCGCAAGTGAGCTTTATGACCCACCTGGCCCGCGCCGATGAGCTGGCGCAGCCCCAGCACACCCAGGCGCAGTTGCAGCAGTTCGATACCGCCGTGGGCGGCCTGCCCGGCTGGTGCAGCGTCAGCAACTCTGCCGGCATCGTGGCCTGGCCCCAGGCCCACCGCGACTGGGGCCGTGCGGGGCTGATGCTGTACGGCGCAGCGCCTTGCCCCAGCGCCACGCCGCTGCGCCCCGTCATGCGCCTGAAAAGCCGCATCTTTGCCCAGCGCTGGTTGGAGCCCGGCGAATCGGTGGGCTATGGCGCGACCTTCACCGCGCAACAGCGCACCCGCGTGGGGCTGGTGGCCATGGGGTACGCCGACGGCTACCCGCGCTCTACCCCCAACGGCACGCCCGTGGCCGTGGCAGGCCAGCTGACCCAGACCCTGGGCCGCGTGTCCATGGACATGATGACGGTGGATTTAACGCCACTGCCCAGCGCAGGCATAGGCGCTGAGGTGGAGCTTTGGGGCGACTTGGTGCCCGTAAGCACCGTGGCCGCGGCCAACAACACTATTGCGTATGAGCTGCTGTGCCATGTGCAGCGGGTGCCGAGGGTGGTGCTGCCATAAGTTTCCAGAAGTTGCCATAAGCCGCCATAAAACAAAAAGCAGACCAAGGTCTGCTTTTTTGTGGGCGCGTGACCTGTTTACGGCAGCTTGGGCGAAGGCCCGCCGCCCCAGCGGTCAAAGCAGCTGCGCAGCACGTGGAAGTGGTCTTCGAAGAACTGCGGCTCCAGCTCCCACAGCTCTTTGACGCTGACCCAATCGGCGGCGGCGGCGTCGTCCCCCCCATTCACGACGGGCAAGGTGTCGCCCGGCAGGTGCAGCACGTAGACGTGGGTGACGGTGCGCCCGCGCTGGCTGCGGTCGGGGTGGTCAAACACTTGGACGCCTTGCAGGGCGGCTTGCCAGTCGGCAGCGCTAAGCGTCAGGCCGGTTTCTTCCTGCAGCTCACGCTGGGCGGATTGTTCCAGCGTGTCGCGCGGCTCCAGAAAGCCGCCGGGCAGGGCCAGCAGCCCTTTGCCAGGGCTGTGGCCGCGCTGCACCAGCAGCACATGGCCGGCGCACAGCACCAGGGCATCCACGGTGACGAACACCGGCGCAAACGCGGCGCAGCCCCAGGTGGCGCGGTAGGCGGCCAGGGCTTGGGCTTCTTCACGCACAGCGGCGTAGGCGGGGGTTGCTTGCCAGGTTTGCAGCCACTGCACAACTGGCGCGGGTATGGCGTCGGCCAGGGCGGCGTAGACCTCAGCATCCGGCTGGGCGTCGGTGTTCCAGTACAGGGTACGCAAAGGGGTGGCGTCTACGTCACCTTGGCGGGGTAGGTCAATCGTCTTCCAACCGGGAAAGTGGTTCAAGTAGCTGCTGCTGTCGTCCTTGGCGTAGCGAATCAGGCCGATGTCTGCCCCCAGGGGCACCAGGGCGCCGACCCATTTGCGCACTTCTTCCACCCAGCGCTGCATGTCGTAGTAATCGCGGATGGGCACAAACTGCACCCGCCCTTTGATGCGGGTGGGCAAGCAGTCGTCAATCATCTTGCGCCGCTCCTCCCACACCCAGGGGTTTTTCGGGCTGCGGGCCTGGTGGGCACTGCCCAGCACCACGATGACTTGCTGCGCAGCCTCCAGGGCCTGCTCCAGCAGGGCCAGGTGCCCGTTATGGAAGGGTTGAAAGCGGCCAATCAAAACGGCGGTATGCACTCGGGTCATGGTCAATCTCTTGAAAAAATAGCTTCTAGCGCTGGTGGAACCAGGGTTTCAGCGTGTTTTATACCCGAAATCCTTGGTTTGCCAGCGGTAGAAGCTATGGTTTAGATAGTGAGTGTGCGGGAGCTGGGCTTATAGCCCAGCCGCTGCGCGCAGCGCAGCCGCTTTGTCTGTGCGCTCCCAGGTGAATTCGGGTTCTTCGCGGCCAAAGTGGCCGTAGGCGGCGGTTTTGGCGTAGATGGGGCGCAGCAAATCCAGCATTTGGATGATGCCCTTGGGGCGCAGGTCAAAGTGCTCTTGCACCAGCTGGGCAATACGCTCGTCCGAAATCACGCCCGTGCCTTCGGTGTAGACGGTGATGTTCATGGGGCGCGCTACGCCAATGGCGTAGGCCACTTGCACCTGGCACTGGCGGGCCAGACCGGCGGCGACGACGTTTTTGGCCACGTAGCGGGCGGCGTAGGCAGCAGAGCGGTCCACCTTGGTGGGGTCTTTACCGCTAAAGGCACCGCCGCCGTGCGGGCAGGCACCGCCGTAGGTGTCCACAATGATCTTGCGCCCGGTCAGGCCGCAGTCGCCTTGCGGGCCACCCACCACAAAACGCCCGGTGGGGTTGATGAGGTATTGGGTGTCTTTCAGCCACTCGGCGGGCAGCACGGGCTTGATGATTTCTTCAATGATGGCCTCGGTAAAGCTGGCCTTCATGGTGGTGGCGTTTTCGCTTTGGTCGGGGCTGTGCTGGGTAGACAGCACCACGGTGTCTACGCTGTGGGGCTTGCCGTCCACGTAGCGCATGGTGACTTGGCTTTTGGCGTCCGGGCGCAAAAAGGGCAGGCGGCCATCTTTGCGCAACTGGGCCTGACGCTCGACCAAGCGGTGGGCGTAGTAGATGGGCGCTGGCATCAGCGTGTCGGTTTCGTCGCAGGCGTAGCCAAACATCAGGCCCTGGTCGCCCGCGCCGGTGTTCAGGTGGTCGTCGCTGGCGCGGTCTACGCCCTGGGCAATGTCGTTGCTTTGCTTGTCGTACGCCACCAGCACGGCGCAGCCTTTGTGGTCGATGCCGTATTCGGTGTTGTCGTAGCCAATGCGGGCAATGGTGTCGCGCGCGACCTGGATGTAGTCCACATGGGCGTTGGTGGTGATTTCACCGGCCAGCACGACCAAGCCGGTATTGGTCAGGGTTTCAGCGGCCACGCGGGAGACGGGGTCTTGCGCCAGGATGGCATCGAGGATGGCATCCGAGATTTGGTCCGCTACTTTGTCGGGGTGGCCTTCGGAGACAGATTCCGAGGTAAAGAGAAAGTCGTTCGCCATTGAATAAACTCCTATGCTTTGGCAGTTGCGTTGCCTAGGCCGAAAAGCTTGGCGAACGCTTTAGCAGTTTTATTTACCGTCGCCCTGCAAGTTGCTCTGTTAACTCAGCGACGGCGGCTATTCTAATGCACACCCTGTTTCGCTTTTTCTCCCTACTGCCTTTGGGCTTGGCGCACGCCATCGGCGCGCTGCTGGGCTGGCTGGCGTGGATGCTCTCGCCCACCTACCGCCGCCGCTTTGCGGCCAACAGCGCCCAGGCCGGTTACCGCTTTGAACAGATCAGCAGCGCCATTGGCCACGCCGGGCGCATGGTGACCGAGCTGCCGCGCCTGTGGCTCAAAAACACGCCCATCAACACCATCCACAACGCAGAAGTGGTCGAAGCCGCCTGGGCGCGCGGCAAGGGCATTGTGTTTTTGACGCCGCACATTGGCTGCTTTGAACTGTCGGTACAAGGGGCGGCGGCGCGCTGGTCGGCCCAACACGGGCCGATCACCATCCTTTACCGCCCGGCCAAGCAGCCTTGGCTGGCCGAAATGATGCTCACCGCCCGCAACCGCAGCGGCGTGGAGGCTGTGCCTACCACCCTCTCGGGCGTGCGCCAGATGATTAAAGCCCTGCGCAAAGGCCAGGCCGTGGGCCTGTTGCCTGACCAGGTGCCCCCCGACGGCCAGGGCCAGTGGGCGCCGTTTTTTGGCCAGCCCGCCTACACCATGACGCTGGCCGCCCGCCTGGCGCTGCAAACTGGCGCCACCGTCATCCTGGCGCGGTGCGAGCGCCTGCCCTGGGGGCGGGGGTTTGATTTGTACTTTGAAGCCCTGCCCCAGCCCCTGGCGCAGGACATGGATGGCGCGGTGCTGCATATCAACCAGGCGATGGAGCACATCATTCGCCAATGCCCGCAGCAATACCTGTGGGGCTATGGCCGCTACAAACAACCGCGCCAGGAAGCGCCTGCAGCCCCGCCCCCAAACCCCGCGCCGCAGGAGGAGCAGGCATGAGCCACCCGCACCCTCATTCCGGTCGCAAATACCTCGGCAGCCGCCTAGCCCTGGGCATCATGCACATCCTGGCCCGCCTGCCTCTGCCGGTGTTGCGCGGCCTGGGGGCGGTGCTGGGCCGCATGCTGTTTGTGCTGGCCCGCCCTCGGCGCAAAATTGCGCTGCGCAACCTGGAGCTGTGCTTTCCCGACATACCCGCAGCCCAACGCAAGGACTGGGCGCGGCAGAGCTTTATCGCCTTTTGCCAGACCTTTATTGACCGCAGTTGGTTGTGGTTTGGCTCCGAAGCCCTGGTACGCCAGCGCGTACGACTGACCGGCGCGGTGGAAGAACTGGACGGCGACACGCCCACCATCGTCTTTGCCCCGCACTTCTACAGCATGGACGCAGGCGGCCTGGCGCTGCCGCTGAACACCCTGCGCGAATTCACTTCCATCTTTGCGACCAACCCCAACCCGGTGCTGGACGACTGGTTCATGGCAGGCCGTCAACGTTTTGGCAAGGTGCAAATGCTTAACCGCGCTGATGGGGTGAAACCCATCATCCAGTGCCTGCGCAAAGGCGGCTTGCTGTATTTGCTGCCCGATATGGACTATGGGCCCACCGATTCGGTGTTTGTGCCGTTTTTTGCCGTGCCGGATGCGGCCACGATTCCGTCCCTGTCGCGCTTTGCCCGGCTGGGCAAGGCCAAGGTGGTGGCGCTGTACAGCCGCATCACGCCCGAGGGCTATGTGGCGGAGCTATCTCCTGCATGGGACAACTTCCCCACCGCCGACCACGTGGCCGACACCGCCCGCATGAACCGCGAGCTGGAAGCCGCCATCCGCACCATGCCCGCGCAGTATTACTGGGTACACAAACGTTTTAAAACGCGGCCCGAGGGGCAGGAATCGCTCTATAAAAAGTAGCCACTGGCGCAGCCGGGTTACCACTGCCCGGTTTCTACCCGAATAGCCACTTCGCAGTCGTCAAAAATCTCCAGCTTGGCAATTTTTACGCGCACGCCGACCACGCCGGGCAGTTGCATCAGGCGCTGGGCCAGCTTGCCGATCAGGCTCTCCAGCAGGTTCACATGCTCGGCGGTGCATTCTTCAATGATGATTTGCCGCACCTTGCGGTAGTCGAGCACGTGCAGGATGTCGTCGTCCTGCGGGCGCAGGGGCTGGGGGCCTTGGTGCAGCTCAGCATCGACCTGGATAGGCTGGGGCGCTACTTTTTCATGCGCCAAGATGCCCAAGTTGGCGTGAAAGCGCAGGCCGGTCAAAGTCAGGGTTTGGGTGCCGGTAGCAGGAAGCATGGGGTAAGTCGTCATCAAAAAAGGGAACGCCTGAGCGGCGTTACATCAGGGAAAAGTCGCGCTCAAAGCGCTGCAGGTGCTGGCCGCCATCGACCAAGATGCTGCTGCCCGTCAGCGAGCGATTCTCCAGCGCAAAGCGCACAGTCGCCGCCACGTCTTGCGGGCTGGAGCTGCGCCCCAGGGGGCTGAGGCGGTGCAGTTGCTCAAATTTTTCTTGACTGAGCATATGACTGGTCAGCGTCAGCCCTGGGGCCACGCCCACCACGCGCACCTGGGGGGCCAGCGCCAGCGCCAGCATGGTGGTGGCCGCTTGCAGGGCGGCTTTGGAGAGGGTGTAGCTGAAAAAATCCGGGTTCTGGTTCCACAGCTTTTGGTCAAGCAGATTCACCACTACGCCTTCTGCATCGGCCTCTTGGGCGCTGGCTTGACGCTGCACGATGTGCTGGTGCAAATCACGCCCCAGCACAATGGGCGCAGCGGCGTTGCTGGCCATGTGCTGCTGCAGCAGGGCATAGGAAAAATCTTGTGCGCCGTCGTAAGCAAACAAGGATGCACAGTTGACCACCGCATCCAGCCGCCCCAGCGCCTGCACGGCGGCGGGCACCAATGTGCTGGTAGCGGCTTCGTCGGCCAAATCGGCCATCAGGGCGCAGGCGGGCACGCCCAGCGCCTGGCAATCGGCCACGGTTTGCGCCGCGCCGTCCACGGAGCGGTGGTAGTGCACAGCCACCGCCCAGCCGGCGCGGGCCAAGTCCAGGGCGATTTCCCGCCCCAAGCGCCGACCTGCGCCGGTGACCAATACACAAGGAAGATGTTCAGAACCCATACACAAGCAAGAGACAATGCGGCCATGCACAACACACCACCACGGGCGCAGAGTGTAACCAGCGCCCTGCTCCCCCAGATTGAACAGGCCATCGCCCAAGCGGGCGGCTGGCTGGGCTTTGACCGTTTTATGCACCTGGCCCTCTACGCCCCCGGTCTGGGGTATTACGCCAATGCCAGCGTCAAGCTGGGCCAGATGCCCGCCAGTGGCAGCGATTTTGTGACCGCGCCCGAGCTGTCCCCCGTGTTCGGTCAATTGCTGGCCGCCCAGGTGGCCGAAGCCCTGCAGCACACCGCAACGTACGAGGTGTGGGAGTTTGGCGCAGGCAGCGGCGCATTGGCCGAGCAGCTCATTGCCAGCTTGCAAGCCCAGGGCGCGGAGACGCAGCGCTACACGATTGTGGATGTCTCCGGCAGCTTGCGGGCACGCCAGCAGGAGCGCCTGGCCCGCTTTGGCGATTTGGTGCATTGGGCCGACCAACTGCCCCCCGCCATGCAGGGCGTGGTGGTGGGCAATGAGGTGCTGGATGCCATGCCCGTGCAACTGCTGGCCCGCACTGGCGGCGCGTGGCATGAACGCGGCGTGGCGCTGGACGATGGCCGCCTGGTCTGGCGCGACCGCCCCACCCCCCTCCGCCCTCCGCTGGACATTGCGGGTGAACATGACTACGTGACCGAAATCCACGCCCAGGGCGAAGCCTTTATCCGCACCCTGGGCGCGCACCTGGAACGCGGCGCGGCGTTTTTCATCGACTACGGTTTTGGCGAGGACGAGTACTACCACCCCCAGCGCCACATGGGCACCCTGGTGTGCCACCGCCTGCACCAGATGGATGACGACCCGCTGACCGACGTGGGCAGCAAGGACATTACCGCCCACGTCAACTTCACCGGCAGCGCCGTGGCAGCGCAGGATGCGGGCTTTGACATCCTGGGCTACACCAGCCAGGGGCATTTCTTGCTGAACTGCGGTTTCGCGCAAAAAGCAGAGCAGCTGGCGCTGGCCCAGCGCCCCCTAGCGGGCAAATTGGTGCTGGAGCATGAAATGGGTGAGCTGTTCAAGGTACTGGGCCTGGTCAAGGGCGCTGCGCCTTGGCCCGCCCTGGGCTTTAGCCACGGCGACCGCACCCACCGCTTGTAAACCTGCTGAAAACACCATGATTCGCTGGGTTGCCCTGGTTTTTATTGCCCTGGTGCTGATTGACAGCGCCACTGGCCTACTGGGCCGTATCTGGCAGCGCCTGCCCGGCGGGCGGCTGCCGGGGGATTTTGGCTGGCGCTGGGGCCGCTGGCAGTTGCGCCTGCCCTTTGCCAGCGCGGTGATTGTCACGGTGCTGCTATTTACCGTCGTCAAGCTGCTGGCGGTGTGGGATTGGTAGCCAGCCACTGCGTCAATGCCTGCACCCGCGCTGCAGTAATCGCCTGACCAATGGCCGCACCCTGGCGGCCTGCGGCTTGGGCGGCTACCGCAATGGGGGCGGTGGCCACAGCCAGCACAGCCGCCAGTGCCTGTTGCAAATGCGGGCGCTGAGGGTAGGCACTATCTTGCAGCCCCAGGCGGCCCCTGGCATCGCATTCACAGGCCAGCAGCGCCTGGGCAAAGCGCTCAGGCTTGCGGATGGCATCGCACCGCTCCAACAAGCGCAGCAGCGCGGCGGGGCGTAGCTCCAGGCTGCGGTGGATGTTGGTGTGCTCATCGGCCACCAGCTCGGCCAGCTCCTTGCAATCGGTGGGTACGCGCCAGCGTTGGCTGACTTGACGCACCAGCTTGCGGCTGCGCTGTTCATGGCCAATGTGGCGGGGCAGCATGTCTGCCGGGGTCGTGCCCTTGCCCAGGTCATGGCCCAGGCAGGCAAAGCGCACGGGCAGCGGGGTATCCAGTTGGGCGGCCATGTCCAGCACCAGCATGGCGTGGATGCCGGTATCCACCTCGGGGTGGTATTCGGCGCGTTGGGGCACGCCCCATAGGCGGTTCAATTCAGGCAGCAGCACGGCCAGCGCCCCGCAGGCGCGCAGCACCTCGAACATGCGTGAGGGCTGCTGCGCCATCAGCCCCCGGCTGATTTCCTGCCACACGCGCTCGGGCACCAAGTGCTGCACTTCGCCGGCGACCACCATCTGCTGCATCAGCGCCAGGGTTTCGGGGGCGACCGTAAAGTCGGTAAAGCGGGCGGCAAAGCGGGCTACGCGCAGGATGCGTAGCGGGTCTTCACGAAACGCCTCGGTCACATGGCGCAGCACCTTGGCCTCTAAATCGGCCTGGCCGTGATAAGGGTCAAAAACGGCTCCAGCGCCTGTCCAGTCTGCGGGAGCAGCTATGGCATTGATAGTTAAATCACGCCGCGCCAGGTCTTCTTCCAGCGTGACATCGGGACTGGCGTAGACGGTAAAGCCCTGGTAGCCGTGGCCGCTTTTGCGCTCGGTGCGGGCCAGGGCGTATTCCTCATGCGTTTGGGGGTGCAAAAAGACGGGAAAGTCCCGCCCCACGGGGGTAAAGCCCTGGGCCTGCAGTTGCGCGGGCGTTGCGCCCACCACCAGCCAATCGCGGTCATGCACGGGCAGGCCGAGCAGCCTGTCGCGCACGGCACCGCCTACTTGGTAAATCTTCATCCCTGCAGTGTAGGGCCGCTGCGGTAGGGCTCCAGAAAGGCGCAAAAGTCGTTTTCCGCCTGCGCGGCCTGGCACCAGGCTTGGTGGGCGGGCAAGGCTTGCACGCGGGCGATGTACGCGGCCACAGCGGGCGGCACCTGGCAAGGCAAGGCGTAGGTTTGCAGGCGCAGCCACACCGGGGCCAGATAGGCATCCACCATGCCAAAGGCACCCAGCAACATGGGGCCGGGGCTGCGCTGCAGCAGCTCGGCGCAGCGGGCCAACAGGGTGTCTATGTCAGCGCGGAGTTCGGCCTGTTCCTGCCACACCTGGGCACCGATGGCGGGCAGTCGGGCACTGATGTTCATAGGGCAGTGCGTGCGCAAGGCGCTAAAGCCGCTGTGGATATCCGCACACAGGCCGCGTGCCTGGGCACGGGCAGCGGGTGCTTGCGGCCAGATGCCAACCTGGGGAAAGCGCTCGGCCAGGGTTTCGGCAATCGCCAGGGAATCCCACACGGCCACACCGTCATCGACCAGCACCGGCACCTTGCCGCTGGGGGTCAGCGCCTGCAAACGTTGCTTGAATTGCGCTTGGGCGTCAAACCCGTCAAAGCGCAGCGCTACCTCCTCAAACGCTATGCCCAGCACCTGCATGGCCAGCCAGGGCCGGAGCGACCAGGACGAATAGTTCTTGTTACCGATATACAACTGCAGCATGCCTGCCTCCTTGATTGTGGGGTTTAAACCCGCGCCACTCTAGCGAGCCACCCAGGCGGCGGTGCTACATTGCCGCCATGCACACACATGCCTTGGTTTTATTTTCTGGTGGGCAGGACTCCACCACCTGTTTGGCCCATGCGCTGCAGCGCTACCCCCATGTGGAGACGCTGGGCTTTGACTACGGCCAGCGCCACAGCATCGAGATGACGGCGCGGTGCACCGTGCTGCAGCGCCTGCGTGCGCAGTTCCCCCACTGGGCCGCGCGCCTGCACGACGACCATGTGCTGCAGGTGGATGTGATTGGGCAAATTGGCGGCTCGGCCCTGACCGAAGACACCGCCATTGCCATGCAGCAAGACGGCCTGCCCAACACCTTTGTCCCAGGGCGCAACCTGCTGTTCATGACGCTGGCTGCCGCTTTGGCCTACCGCCGGGGCTTGCAGGTGCTGGTCACGGGCGTGAGCGAAGCAGACTTTTCCGGCTACCCCGACTGCCGGGACAACACCATGAAGGCGCTGCAAGTGGCGCTGAACCTGGGGCTGAACCGCCAGCTACGCATCAGCACCCCGCTGATGTGGCGCGACAAGGCCGCCGTCTGGCAACTGGCGTGGGAACTGGGCGGGCAGGCCCTGGTGGACGTGATCGTGCAAGACAGCCACACCTGCTACCAAGGCGAGCGCACGCCCCACGCCTGGGGTGCGGGCTGCGGGCAGTGCCCCGCCTGTGCGCTGCGGGCAGCGGGCTGGCAGCGCTGGCAGGAGACAACGCAAGCGGTTTAAGCCGCCGCGCAGCAGGTATCAATCACGGCACGCACCAGCGCATCCGGGGCGCTGCGCACCACGGCCTGGCCGGGGCCGTCGATCAGCACAAAGCGGATGTCGCCCGCCTCGGCCTTTTTATCGACGCGCATATGGGCCAGGTAAGCCCCGGCGTTGTCCTGGGCATCCAGCACCGGGCCGCGTGTGGGCAGGCCCGCGCGCTCGATTAAACGGGTCAGGCGCTCAACAAACGCGGCATCCACCAGCCCCAGGCGGTGGGACAAATGGGCGGCCATCACCATGCCTGCGCCCACGCCTTCGCCGTGCAGCCAATTGCCGTAGCCCATGCCGGCCTCTATCGCATGGCCAAAGGTGTGGCCAAAGTTGAGGATGGCGCGCAGGCCCGCTTCTTTTTCATCCTGGCCCACCACCCAGGCCTTGATCTCCACACTGCGCTTGACGGCCTGCGCCAGGGCGGCCTGGTCTTGCGCGCGCAGTGCGTCGATATGCGCCTCCAGCCAGGTCAAAAATGCCATGTCGGCAATCGGGCCGTATTTGATGACTTCGGCCAGGCCGGCGGACAGCTCACGCGCAGGCAAAGTCGCCAGGCTGGCCAAATCACACACCACCAATTGCGGCTGGTAGAAGGCACCAATCATGTTCTTGCCCAGTGGATGATTGATGGCGGTTTTGCCGCCCACGCTGGAATCGACCTGCGACAGCAGCGTGGTGGGAATTTGCACAAACGGCACGCCGCGCATATAGCTGGCGGCGGCAAAGCCGGTCATATCGCCCACCACGCCGCCACCCAGGGCAAACAGCACGGTTTTACGGTCGCACCCGTGGCCGAGCAGGGCATCAAAAATCTGGTTCAGCGTGGGCCAGTCTTTGTGCGCCTCGCCATCGGGCAGGGCCACCGTCAGCACCTTGGGGTAGTGCGCGGCCAGCGCCGCCTGCACCTGCTGGGCGTATAGCGGCGCCACCGTGGTATTGGTGACGATGACGGCCTGCGCCGCCTTGGGACAGGCGGCAAACGTGGTGGCATCGCCCAGCAGGCCCGTGCCAATCAGGATGGGGTAGGAGCGTTCGCCCAGATCAATGCCAACGGTATGTGCAACAGTGCCCATAGTTTTATGCTTTCAAATCAGGAGCTGCCAGCGCTTACCTAACAATGATTTCAGAGATGAATCCATCTGAAACTCTTGTCCAGCAAGCGCCAGCAGCTATCGTTAAATACTGCCCAGGCGGGAAAGCCCCTGGGAGCAGGCAGTTGGAGAGGTCGGCCACATCCATCTGCATGCAGATTTTGCGGGCCACCTGGCTGGGCGTTTGCCGCTGGGTGTCAAGCACATAGTGCGCCACCTCGCGGTACAGCGGCCCACGCACGCGCAGCAGCTCGTGCAGGCGCTCCAGGGGGGTTGACGCCCTGCATCAAGGGGCGCACGGTATCGCCGCGCAAGCGCCGGGCAATGTCCTCGGGCTGGGCCTGCAGGTAAAACACCGTGCTGTGCTGGTGCAGGGCTGCGCGGTTTTCGGGCCGCAGCACCGCACCGCCGCCGGTGGCCAGCACCGTGGGGTGGCGGCTGGCCAGCAATTGCTGCAGCACCTGGGCCTCCACATCGCGAAACGCGGCTTCCCCGTCACTGGTAAAAAAATCCTTGATGCTGCAGCCCAGCTGCGCCTCAATCGCTTGGTCGGCATCCACAAACACGTGGCCGCACTGGCGGGCCACCTGCCGCCCAATCGTTGATTTGCCCGAGCCGGGCAGGCCCACCAATGCGATATGTTGCACAACCACCCTCCTTAGCGGTGCTGAAAAATGACAGGCCGCAAAAGCGGCCTGGGAATCTTAACGAAGATTAGCGGTGTTAATTGCGGATGGCATCCGTCACCATGCGTGGGGTGATAAAGACCAGCATTTCGCGTTTCTGCGTCTCACGGGTGCGGTTTTTAAACAAATTACCCATCACCGGAATATCACCCAATAAAGGCACTTTATTGATTTGATTCGTCTCTTCAGTTTCAAAGATACCGCCAATCACGACCGTGCCACCATTTTCAACCAAGACCTGGGTTTTCACGCTCTTGGTATCGATAGCGGGGCCATCATCAGTGACTGCACCGACGGAATCCTTATGGACTTCCAAATCCATAATGATGTCGCCATCAGGCGTAATCTGCGGCACGACCTTAAGCCGCAAGACGGCATCTTTAAATTCGACCTTGGGCATAGCGCTAGCGCCTGCGCCTGTGGACGATTTATAAGGAATTTGCGTACCTTGCTTGATTTCAGCCTCAGACTTATCTGCGGTCATGAGCCGTGGGCTAGAAACAATCTTGCCCACCCCTTCGGATTCCATTGCCGACAGTTCAAGGCTCAGGAAACGTGTCAAGCTGGAGTTAAATACACTGAACGCAAGGCTCGCTGCAGAAGAGGCCGAAAGGGCAGAGGCAGGCAGGTTAACAAACGGATTTTCCATGGAAACCCCGGGTACCGTGTGATCCAGCGTCGTGGTGCCATCGGCCCGTTGTATTGTCCTGGTCACTTTACGCGACCCGTATTGGCTACCCAAACCAACGTTCGAGCCAATGGCCGCAGCGCCAAACTTCACCCCCAGCGAACGTCCAAAGCTGTCGCGCGCTTCGACAATGCGCGCTTCAATCAGCACTTGGCGCACAGGCACGTCCAGTTTTTTCAGCAGTTGGGCAATTTCTTCCAGCTTACTCGGCGTATCGGTAATAAAAATCTGGTTGGTACGCTCTTCTGCAATCGCCGAGCCACGTTCCGACAAAAAGCGAGTGCCGGTACCAGTGCCTGAACCTACAGCGCCACCTACCCCCGAATTTTGCGATTCCGTGAATTTTTTCACCAAATCTTCGGCCTTGGCGTAATTGATTTGGAAGCCCTGGGTGCGCAGCGGCTCCAGTTGTTCAATGGCGCGGGCTGCTTCCAGGTCTTTTTTCGTGCGCTCGTCAATTTCTTCCTTGGGGGCAATCCACAGCACGTTGCCGTTTTTCTTCATGCCCAGGCCCTTGGCCTCCATGATGATGTTCAGCGCCTGGTCCCAGGGCACGTCTTTCAGGCGCAGCGTCAAAGCACCGCCCACGGTGTCGGAGGTGACGATGTTGAAGTTGGTGAAGTCGGCAATCACCTGCAGCAGGGCACGCACTTCAATGTTTTGGAAGTTCAGCGACAAGCGCTCACCGCTAAAGCCAGGGCCTTGGGTCAGCTTGGTGGGGTCCACTTTCTTTTCACGCACTTCCAGCACGAACTGGTCGTCGCTTTGGTAGGCGCTGTGCTCCCAATTACCTTTGAGGTCCACCTTCATGCGCACCTTGTTACCGTGGGTGCTGGTGCTGACCAGTTGCACGGGGGTGCCAAAGTCCACCACGTCCAGGCGGCGCATCAGCCCTTCGGGCAGGCTGGAGCGGGAGAACTCCACCATCAGCCCTTTACCGTCATTGCGCACATCGGCACTGGCCCCGGCAGAGCCCAAGGCCACAATCAAACGGCCAGCGCCATCGCTGGTACGGCGAAAATCAATATCGCGAATGGCCTGTGCCGATACGGCAGGCGCTGCCGCCACCGGGGCGGTTGCTGCCGCAGGCGTGGGCGCAACTGCAGAAGGCACTTTCACCGGATCGAGGTAAACCAGCACGGCGTTGCCGCTCAGCTCCGTGCGGTAGTTGGTTGCGGTCTTGAGGTTCAACACCACGCGGGTGCGGCCCGAGGCTTCCACCACATTGGCGGTGTTCAGGTTGCCCTGCTGCAGCTCCACCAGGGATTGGGGCAGGCCGTTGGTCGTGGCTGGAAAGTCCAGCGCAATACGCGCTGGCGACTGGATAGAAAAGCCCGTAGGTGCTTCGGTCAGCGGCTCGGACAGCTCAACGCGCACGACCTCCCCGCCGCCTTGGACCGAGCCGGTCAGCGATTGGATGCTGCCTGCCCAGGCCAGGCTCGGCAGCAGCAAGGCTGCGCTGGCGCTGAATGCGAACAGGTGTTTTTTCTTGGATGTTGTGGATCGCAGCAACATTACTTATCCCCCTCTTGTAATTCCAGCACGGTGGCTTTTTCGACCCAATCACCGGCTGGGTCTTGAACGATTTCGCGCAGCCGGATGCTGTTTTCAGTAACTTTTTCGATACGCCCGTAGTTTTGCCCCATATAGGTACCGGGCTTGACTTGATAAATAAGCTTGTTCACCCGCACTAAAGCGGTTTCCACGCCCTGCTGGTGCATGCTGCCGACCATGGTGATGGCGTCCAGCGGATAGCTCTCCAGCTCTTGCTTGCGCCGGTTTTGCTCGGCTTGCAGCAAGGCCATGTTGGAGGCGTTGCTCTCACTATCGCGGCGCAGGGCCAGGGTGAGTTTCTGGCGGTTAAAGGGGCTGGTCAGCTCCGCGCTGGTATAGGGCTGGGGCACAAAGGCCTTGGGCTCGTTCAGCGGCGTGATACGTGGCTTGGCGGTCGCCCGCTGCTGGGTGACCCAGTCACGCAAATCGGCATCGTCGCTGCCTAGGCAGCCCGTAAGTAACAAGCTGGCCAGCAGCCCCAGGGCCCAGGGAAAGGTGCGCCACGGCATCGTCATTTTTTCTTCCCTTTCTTGGCAGCAGCCTCTGCCTGGCGGCGGGCGTTCATCTCCTCGGGGTCCAGGTAGCGGTAGGTGCGCGCCTGGCTATCCATGACCAGGTCGCCCCCCTTGGCGTCGGTCACCAGGCTGATGTTGTTGAGCGTCACGATGCGCGAGAGGTGCGCCACGTCCGAGACAAAAGCCCCCATGTCGTGGAACTGGCCCGAGACGCGCACGGCAATCGGCAGCTCGGCGTAGTAGTCGCGCACGTCTTCGCTGCCTGGGCGAAACAGGTCAAACTGCAGCCCTCGGCCCATGCCGGCATGGTTCACGTCCGAGAGCAGGGCCGCCATCTCGGCCTTGTTGGGCAGTTGTTTTTCCAGCTGGGTAACGTACTGCTGCACCAGCTCGCGCTGGGCCTTGAGCGCTTCCAGCCCCACGGCCTTGGCCAGCTTGGTGGAATATTCCTGGCGCAGGGTGTTTTCCTGCTCCCGCGCGGTATTCAAGTCTTCTTCCAGGGTGTTGAGGTAGGCATACCAAGCCCCGATCAAGACACCTACGGCAATGAACAGGCACAGCACCACCTTGGGCACAAAAGGCCAAAGCGATGGGTCCTTGGGGTCGAGGTTTTCAAACTGGGCCTTGGCATCGCCCAGGCGGGCGGTGATGTCAGCCATGGTGATGGTTTTTTTGGCTTTACCCATGTCACTGCTTTCCCTGGGAGCTATCGGGTTTGACGTCGGAAGAACGCACCAACTGGAACGACAGGGTGAAGTTCACGACCTTGCGCAGGTCTTTGGGCGCAATCTCTACCGTGCCCGAGACAATTTCCTTGAGCACGGGCTTGGTAAACCAAGGCGAACCGGCAGAGAGGTTGCGCAGCACTTCGGAGACGCGCTCGTTCGATTGGGCCGAGCCTTTGAGCTCGACGTCCAGCCCCGTTTGCTTCAGCGAGGACAGGTAGACCCCTTCGGGCAGCAGCTGGGTCAGGTCGCTAAGCAGGTAGACCGGCAGATTGCGGTCGGCCTGCAAGTCTTCCACGGCTTTTTGACGCTCACGCAAAGCGGCAATTTCACCTTCCAGGCCCTCCACGTCCTTGATCTGGCGGTTGAGCACGGTAATTTCCGACTGCAGGTAGGCATTGCGCTCTTGCTGGGCATCGATACGCGCCTGGAATGCCGCGTAGACGCCAGCGGCGGCAACCAGGCCTGCCAGCAAGGCGCCGAACATCGCCATCTGGAAGACTTCTTTGCGCCGCTTGCGGGCCGCCTCCCGGTGCGGTAAGAGGTTGATCAAAATCACTGGTAAAACCTCCGCAAAGCCAGACCACAGGCGGTGACGTAGGCACTGGCTTCCTTGCTCAGCCGCGATTTACTCACCGTGGGTGAGAAAGACATGCCGGCAAACGGATCAAGCACCAGCGTGGGCACGTTGGTCTGTTCCTGGATGGCTTCGGCCAGGCCATCCAAAATGGCCGAGCCACCAAACAGGCCAATGTGCTGCACGCTGTGGTAAGGCGTACTGGTAAAGAAAAATTGAAGCGAGCGGGCCACATCCTGGGCCAGGTTTTTCACAAACGGCGCCAGCACTTCCGGCGGGTAGTTGGCGGGCAGCTCACCGTTGCGTTTTTTCTGCTCAGCCTCTTCCTGGCTCAGGCTGTAGTGGCGGGCAATGGCCTGGGTCAGCTGAACGCCCCCCAGGGTTTGTTCGGTGTCGTACACCACTTCTTCGCCACGCAGCACCTGCAGGGCGTAGCCCCGTGCCCCGACTTTGATCAGCACCAGCAAATCGGCCTCATGCACGTGCACCGGTGCGCGTTCGCTGGAGAGCAGGCGCTCCACGGCCAGCCGGGCGGCGTAGGACTCAATGTCGAGCACCGTGGTTTTCAGGCCTGCGGCCTCGGCCACTTCCTGGCGTTCATTGGCTTTTTCCTTGCGCGTGGCAGCCAGCAGCACGTCCACGTCGCCCGGGCTCTTGGGGCTGGGGCCGATGACGCAAAAATCCAAGCGCACTTCTTCCAGCGAGAAGGGAATGTATTGACTGGCCTCGCTCTCGACCTGAATTTCCATTTCCTGGTCCGTGAGGCTGCCCGGCAAAATCACTTTCTTGGTGATGACCGCAGACGGCGGCAGCGCCAGCGCCACATGCTTGGCACGCGAGCCGGCCTTGACGACCACCCGGCGCACGGCAGCGGCGACTTCGTCAAAGTTCACGATGCTGCCTTCGGACACCCAATCGGGCGAGAGCGGCTCCATCGCGCAGCGCTCCAGCACCCAGGAGTCCTGGCCCTGCCGCCCCAGCTCGACCAGCTTGACCGCCGTTGCACTGATGTCCAAGCCAATGAGCGGCTCGGGCTGGCGTTGGAAAAGCGTATTCAGAGAAAACAAAGCGACTCCTTATGGATGGCATGCGGCGAGGGCCCAATTTAAACGGACGCCGTGGATGCTAGCAGCAGGAAGTAGCCAGATTTGTCCCACCAAATCAGTTTTTCCCCTGCAGTGTTGCCAAAACCGAACGTTCCCAAGCTTTTTGTGACAACTGGTCGCAACACGTTTACAGAAGCGGCTTCCTATAATGGCCGCCCTGCCTGGTACCTGTTATGCCCACCTCTACATCCCGCACCCAAGGCGCAACGCCACGTTCTCCCCAACCTTCCAAAAAGCCCAAAAAACCTGCCAAACGCTGGCCCTGGCCGATCCGGGCACTGCTGTGGCTGTTCGGCCTGGCTATTGCTACTGGCATTGCCTTGGCGCTGGTCGTCGCCATTGCCCTGGCGCGCGCCTACCCGAACCTGCCCGACATTTCGGCGCTGATCGACTATCAGCCCAAGCTGCCACTGCGGGTGTATTCCTCCGAGGGCACCTTGATTGGCGAGTTTGGCGAAGAGCGACGCACGCTCACCCCGATCCGCGAGATTCCCAAAGTCATGGTCGATGCCGTGCTGGCGATTGAAGACACCCGCTTTTTCGAGCACAACGGCGTGGACTACAAGGGCATGCTGCGGGCGGCCCTGGCCAACCTGGGGCGGGTGAAGAGCCAGGGGGCATCCACCATCACCATGCAGGTGGCGCGTAACGTCTACCTGTCGTCGGAGAAGACCTACACCCGCAAGATTTACGAGGTGCTGCTGACCTTCAAGCTGGAGCACATGCTGACCAAGGAAAAAATCCTGGAGGTCTACATGAACCAGATCTTCCTGGGCCACCGCGCCTACGGCTTTGCTGCGGCCAGCGAGGTGTATTACGGCAAGCCGCTGCAAGACATCACCGTCGCAGAAGCGGCCATGCTGGCGGGCCTGCCCAAGGCACCGTCCAGCTACAACCCCATCAGCAACCCCAAGCGGGCCCGGGCGCGCCAGCTCTACATCATTGACCGGATGGAGGAAAACGGCTTCATCACCGCTGAGCAGGCCGAACAGGCCCGCCAAGAGCCCTTGAAACTGCGCCGCGACATGCCCAAGGAAAGCGCCAACCACGCCGACTACGTGGCCGAGATGGCCCGCCAAATGATTTTTGACCAGTACGGCGAAGCCGCCTACACCCGGGGGCTGAGCGTCTACACCACCTTGCGCCTGGACGAGCAAAACGTTGCCTACCAAGCGCTGCGCGACGGCATCATGGCCTACGAGCGCCGCCAGCGCTACCGTGGGCCCGAGCGCTTTATTGCCCTGCCCACCGATAACCCGGAAGCACTGGAAGACGTGATTGACGAGACCCTGGCCCAGCACCCCGATAACGGCGACGTGCTGTCTGCCGTGGTGCTGGAGGCAACGCCCAAGCGCCTGCTGGTGCAACGCACCGACGGGGAAAAAATCGAAATCACCGGCCCAGGGCTAAAACCCGTGGAATCGGGCCTGGCTGCCAAAGCGCCGCCGCAAATCAAAATCGTGCCCGGGGCGGTGATTCGCATCATCCAGACCGGCAAGACCTGGGCAGCCACCCAATTGCCGGAAGTGGAAGGCGCGTTTGTGGCGTTAGAACCACAAACTGGCGCCATTCGCGCCCTGGTGGGTGGCTTTGACTTCCAGAAAAACAAGTTCAACCACGTCACCCAGGCCTGGCGCCAGCCGGGCTCGGCCTTCAAGCCGTTTATTTATTCCGCTGCCCTGGAAAAAGGCATCATGCCAGCCACCATCGTCAACGATGCGCCGCTGATCTACGGCGCCAGCGTCACCGGTGGCCAGCCTTGGCAACCGAAAAACTACGATGGCCGTTTTGAAGGCCCGATGTCGGCCCGCCGCGCCCTGGCCAAGTCAAAGAACATTCCCGCCATTCGGGTGCTAGAGGCCACCACCCCCGCCTTTGCCCAGCAGTGGGCCACCCGCTTTGGCTTTGAAGCCAGCAAGCACCCCGCCTACCTGACGATGGCGCTGGGCGCGGGCTCCGTCACCCCCATGCAAATGGCCGTGGGTTTTGCCACCTTTGCCAATACGGGCTACCGCGTTACCCCTTGGTTGATTACCAAAATCACCGACCAGCGCGGCACCGTGCTGGCCCAGTACCAGCCCCCACCGCTGGAAAAGCAGCAACGTGTGATTGAAGAGCGCAACGCCTTCATCATGAACAGCATGCTGCAGACGGTGGCGCGCTCCGGCACCGCTGCCAGGGCGCAAGCCACCCTCAAGCGCCCGGACTTGTTCGGCAAGACCGGCACCACCAACGATGCCATGGACGCCTGGTTTGCCGGCTACCAGCCCAATCTGGTGGCCATCACCTGGGTGGGCTACGACACGCCACGCAAGCTGGGCGCGCGCGAAACCGGCGGGGGCTTGAGCCTGCCGGTGTGGATCCAGTTCATGCAATACGCCCTCAAGGATGCCCCCGTGGTTGACTACCGCGTCCCGCCGGGCGTGACCAATGTGGATGGAGAATGGTTCTTTAACGAAAGCACCGGCATGAACGGTGTGCGCAGCCTGGGCATGGAGGCTGGGGGCTTTGGCGGCGAGGACGAGGCCGGCACCATCACCCCGGTTGACCCCGAGGAACGCCGCAGCATTTTGGATTTATTCCGTAACTAAGCCATCCGCACCAGCCATCTGCACAAGGGCCACGACACCATGACCTCTGCTTCCCCGACCTCCCGAACCCCACGCACCTCTTCCCGCTGGCTATGGGCACTGCTGTGCGCCGCCTTGCTGGCAATGGCTGGCTGCGGCCAAAGCGGCCCGCTGTTCTTACCGTCTGGCACGGCCATGGCGCCGGGGGCAGGGGATACGGGCGATGACGCTGCTGGCTGAGGGCGTTCTCAACAGCTATTGGGACCAGAGCATTCCGGTGAATCTGGCCCATATCGCCAAGGCCATGCAGGTGCGCGTGGCCCTGGCGGCCGTGGGGGCCTGCGCCCAGCTGGAGCTGCCGCGCAGCGGCAGGCCGCGCATCACCATCAACCCCGATGACCCGCTGGAGCGCCAACGCTACGGCGTCGCGCACGCCCTGGGGCATGTGGCCTTGCACCATTTGCGCCCCGGTATGGCGCATGTGGTGCACGTCTCAGAAAGCTACCACCTGAACGTAGAAGTGCGCATGGATGCCGAGGCCAACGACTTTGCCCTGCGCCTGCTGCTGCCCGAAGCGGCGCTGCGCGACAGCCTGGCGCAACTGCACCACCTGGAAAAGCTGGCGCTTTTGTTTCAAGTCGCGCCGGTACTGATCAAGCAGCGCATGGCAGATTTGGATTTGGCCTGGCCGCGCACCCTGGCCCAGCAATTACGCCCCGAAACTACCTGGGACTGAACATCTAAAAGCCGCGCCTACTCAGCCGCTTCCACCCGGTTTTTACCGGAGCGCTTGGCGATGTACATGGCGCGGTCGGCCCGGGACAGGGCGCTTTGGTAGTCCTCATCGGAGGCGATTTCCGCCACTCCAGCACTGAAGGTGATGAGCACCCCGCTCACTTTCCTGCAGAAAGTAGCGCTTGGTCAGCTCGCGCTGCAGGCGCTTCATGACCTCGACCCCTTGGGGCAGGTGGGTACCGGGCAGCAGGAATACGAATTCCTCGCCGCCGTAACGGGCCAGCTGATCTTGGCTGCGCATGATTTGCTTGGCCACTTCCACCAGGTGTTGCAGGGCCTTGTCCCCAGCCTCGTGGCCCAGGCGGTCGTTCAGGGCCTTGAAGTTGTCCAAATCCAGCAGCGCCACGCACAGCGGCTGGCCCTGGCGCTGGGCGCGGTCAACTTCCCGCACGATGACTTCGTCCAGCCCCCGGCGGTTGAGCACGCCGGTCTGCGCATCCTGGCGTGCCAAGGTGGCGGTATGGGCCAGCTCCTCGCGCAGTTGCTGCACCTGCGCAAAACCGACACTGGCTTGCTCACGCAGGTCTTCCAGTTCAAAGCGGGCCGCGTCACAACGCTCGGACATCGCGCGGGTAGCCTGCATGACTTCTTCCAGCAGCGGCGTGATTTCATGCAATTGCGAGACTTTACTCAGCCGCTCTGCGCAGCTTTCCAGCTTATCGTGGTAATTGGTGTTGGTATCACCAATATCAGCCAGACGGTCAATAAAGGTAGCCAGTAAATCACGCAACTGGTTTTGCGTCAGCACCAAGCGCTCTTTAGCCTCAGTTTGCTTAAAGATGACGCTTTTTAACCCCTGCTCCACCTCTTGTAGGCGCGATAGTGTTACGGGGGGCAAGGTTGCCGCCTGCAAGGAATCCAACTGTCCCTGCAGCCACTGGTCATCCAGGCACAGCACCGCCATGTTGCGGATGATGAGGTTGAGTAGTTGCAACAAGCTGCTGCGAATCAACGCTTGATCTTGCGCCGAAAACGATAGGCGATGGCTGAAGTTTTGCAGCAGCAGCAAGGCAGTCGCTAAATCGGGGGCAGGTTGGCACAGAAAATTGCGCACCTGTTCGGCCATTTCATGCAAACGAGGGTTGTCGTCACCAAAGGCCGGCCCTCCCACGTCCAGCAGGCGCGCTACCTGCTCGGCCAAGGCGGTCGGTACGACTGCAGCCGTACCGGCCACTTCGTTGTAAGTAGCTTGGTAATTTTCTGGGGTGGGAGGTAATTGCCGCGCAAACAGACGTTTGAGCGCTTCACGGGCAATCACCGAGGGGTTTTTATCCACCATGGCTGGCAGTGACTCTCAAGATAAAACGGCCCCATTCTAGGGGCAAGCCCTTCCTGACAGACTGACGGTGGGCTGACAAACCTAGGCCAAGGCCCGCTGGATGATGATTTTTTGCACGTCGCTGGTGCCTTCGTAGATTTGGCAGACGCGCACATCGCGGTAAATACGCTCGACCGGAAAGTCATTCACCACGCCATAACCGCCCAGGGTTTGGATGGCGCTGCTACACACACGCTCGGCCATTTCACTGGCAAACAGCTTGGCCATGGCCGCTTCCTTCAAGCAGGGCAGGCCTGCATCGCGCAGGCTGGCGGCGTGCCAGATGAGCTGGCGCGCGGCTTCTAGCTGCGTGGCGCAATCGGCCAGTCTGAAGCCGACGGCCTGGTGGTTGAAGATGGGCTGGCCAAAGCTTTCGCGTTCTTTGCTGTAGGCCAGGGCGCATTCAAACGCAGCACGCGCCATGCCCACGCTTTGCGCGGCAATGCCAATGCGCCCGCCTTCCAGGGCGGACAGGGCGATTTTGTAGCCCTCGCCTTCGCTGCCAATCAGGTTGACGGCGGGAATGCGGCAATCTTCCAGGTTGATTTGCGCGGTATCGCTGCTGTGCTGGCCGAGTTTTTCTTCCAGCCGCGCCACTTGGTAGCCGGGGTTGCTGGTGGGCACGATAAAGGCGCTCATGCCTTTTTTGCCGGCGGCCTTGTCGGTGACGGCAATGACGATGGCGACCTGCCCGTTTTGCCCACTGGTGATGAATTGCTTCACGCCGTTGAGGACGTAATCGTCCCCGTCTTTGGTGGCCGTGGTGCGCAGGGCCGAAGCGTCAGAGCCAACGTGCGGCTCGGTCAGGCAAAACGCGCCTAGCATCTCGCCGCGTGCCAGGGGGGTGAGCCATTGCTGCTTGTGCGCTGCGCTGCCGTAACGCATGAGGATGGCGTTGACCGGGCAGTTGGTGACGGAAATGGCCGTGCTGGTGCCGCCATCGCCCGCCGCGATTTCTTCCAAGACCAGGGCCAGGGTGACGTAGTCCAGCCCGGCGCCGCCATATTCCTCGGGTACGCAAATGCCGTAGGCCCCCAGCGCGGCCAGCCCTTGGTGCGCGTCTTTGGGGAAGTGGTGCTCCTTGTCCCAGCGTGCGGCGTGGGGGGTGATTTCCGCCTGGACAAAGTCGCGCACCGCGTCGCGGATCATTTGCTGGTCTTGGCTTAAAAGCATGGGAATACTCCGGCAGGCCGTGGCGGCCTTCTTAAAAAAGAATAGCTGCTAGCGCTTAAAAACAAAGGATTTCAGCATTTTTAATATCTGAAACCCTTTATATATCAGCGCTAACAGCTCTTTTTATTACAGCAGCTCCACCGCCATGGCCGTTGCCTCGCCGCCGCCAATGCACAGCGTGGCCAGGCCTTTTTTCTTGCCCCGGGCCTGCAGGGCGTACAGCAGGGTGACGATGATGCGCGCGCCGCTGGCACCGATGGGGTGGCCCAGGGCGCAAGCGCCGCCGTGGACGTTGACCTTGTCGTGCGGCACGTTCAAGTCGGCCATCAGCGCCATGGGCACGACGGCAAAGGCTTCGTTGATTTCCCACAGGTCCACGTCCTCGACCTGCCAGCCGGCTTTTTTCAGCACTTTTTGCGTGGCACCCACGGGGGCGGTGGTGAACCATTCAGGCGCTTGGGAATGGGTGGCGTGGGCGACGATTTTTGCCAGCGGCTTGCAGCCCAGTTGCTGCGCGGTGGACTGGCGCATCAGCACCATGGCGGCCGCGCCGTCGTTGATGCTGGAGCTGGCTGCGGCGGTGATGGTGCCGTCCTTCTTGAACGCGGGGCGCAGGGTGGGGATTTTGTCGGTGCGGATTTTGAGCGGGCCTTCGTCCTCGGCAATCGTCACCTCGCCCTTGCGGGTCTGGAAGGTCACCGGGGTGATTTCGGCCTGGAACGCGCCGCTTTGGATGGCTCGCTGCGCGCGCTCTACGCTGGCAATGGCAAAGGCATCCTGCGCTTCACGCGTGAACTGGTATTGAGCAGCACAGTCTTCGCCAAAGGTGCCCATGCTACGGCCTGCTTCGTAGGCGTCTTCCAGGCCGTCGAGCATCATGTGGTCATAGACCTTGTCGTGGCCCATGCGGTAGCCGCCCCGGCCTTTTTTCAGCAAATAGGGGGCGTTGGTCATGCTCTCCATGCCGCCGGAGACCATCACGTCGCGGCTGCCTGCGACCAGTTGGTCGTGCGCCAGCAGCGTGGCTTCCATGCCTGCGCCGCACATTTTCGACAGGGTCACGGCCCCGGTCGATTGCGGCAGGCCGCCCTTGAAGCCTGCTTGGCGGGCCGGGGCCTGGCCTTGGCCCGCCATCAGGCAGTTGCCAAACAGCACTTCATCGACCAGCTCCGGCGCAATGCCGGCGCGTTCTACCGCAGCCTTGATCGCTGCGCCGCCCAGGTCGTGCGCGGCCAAATCGGAAAAGCCGCCTTGAAACGCACCCATGGGGGTGCGCGCGGCGCTGACGATGACGACGGGGTCTTGCTGTTGGGACATGTTTTGCTCTCCTTGTTGCAGAAAAACCAGCACCGTGGCGCTGGTCGAGGGGTTCGAGGGGGATGGCTACGTGCGTTCGCGGCTGGCGACCAGTTCCACGGCCCGCTCGTGAACGTCGTATAGGCCGCCCACGCCGGGCAGGGTGATTTCCAGGTTGGTGATCAGGCCGTTTTTCAGGCTGTAGCACCAGCCGTGCAGCGTGACTTTCTGGCCACGGGCCCAGGCGTCCTGCATCACCGTGCTTTGCGCCACGTTCATCACTTGTTCGATGACGTTGAGTTCACACAGCACGTCGTGGCGGTATTGCACGGGGGTGTTTTTAATCAGGTGGTAGTGCTTGGCGCGTACGTCCTTGACGTGGCGAATCCAGTTATCGGCCAGGCCGATGCGCAGCTCTTCCAGCGCAGCCAGCACGCCGCCGCAGCCGTAGTGGCCGACCACCATCAGGTGTTCGACCTTGAGCTGGTCAATGGCGTATTGGATGGTGGACAGGCAGTTCAAATCGCTGGGCACCACCACGTTGGCGACGTTGCGGTGCACGAACACCTCGCCCGGCTCCAGCCCGCTGATTTGGTTGGCAGGAACCCGGCTGTCAGAGCAGCCAATCCACATGTATTTGGGGTTTTGCTGCTCGGTCAGTTGGGTAAAAAAGCCGGGGCGCTCGCACTCCATACGCTTTGCCCACTCCAGGTTGTTGGCAAAGAGGTCGTCGATGGAAGGTGTACTCATGGGGATTCCTTTATTGATGGCACAAAAATAGCGCTTGCACCCGGCATTTTTTACCGTTTGCTGCTGAAAGACTTAGCAAGTTTCCGCGAACAATTCGCGGCCAATCAGCATGCGGCGGATTTCGCTGGTGCCAGCGCCAATCTCGTAGAGTTTCGCATCTCGCCACAAACGGCCCAGGGGGAACTCGTTGATATAGCCGTTGCCACCGTGGATTTGGATGCCTTCGCCGGCCATCCAGGTGGCTTTCTCCGCCGTCCACAGAATCACGCTGGCGCAGTCCTTGCGCACCTGGCGCACGTGGTCGGTGCCCAGCATGTCCAGGTTCTTGGCCACGGTGTAGGCAAAGCTGCGGGCCGCCTGCAGCACGGTGTACATGTCGGCCACCTTGCCCTGGATGAGCTGGAATTCGCCGATGCTCTGGCCGAACTGCTTGCGGTCGTGGATATAGGGCACGACGTTGTCCATCACCGCCTGCATGATGCCCAGGGGGCCGCCGGTCAGCACGGCGCGTTCGTAGTCCAGGCCGCTCATCAAGACCTTGGCACCGCCGTTGACGTTGCCCAGCACGTTTTCCGCCGGCACCTCCACGTCCTGGAACACCAGCTCACCCGTGTGGCTGCCGCGCATGCCCAGCTTGTCCAGCTTTTGCGCGACGGAAAAGCCCTTCATGCCTTTTTCAATCAAAAACGCTGTGACGCCGCGTGCGCCCAGTTCGGGCTCGGTCTTGGCGTAGACCACCAGGGTGTCGGCGTCCGGGCCGTTGGTGATCCACATCTTGCTGCCGTTGAGCAGGTAGTAGCCGCCCTTGTCTTCAGCGCGCAGCTTCATGCTGATCACGTCCGAGCCTGCGCCGGGTTCGCTCATGGCCAGCGCGCCGACATGCTCGCCAGAAATCAGCTTGGGCAGGTATTTGGCTTTTTGCGCTGCGTTACCGTTGCGGTTGATTTGGTTGACGCACAGGTTGGAGTGCGCACCGTAGGACAGGCCAATCGAGGCGCTGGCGCGGGAGATTTCCTCCATCGCCACCATGTGCGCCAAATAGCCCATGTCGGCACCGCCGTACTCCTCACCCACGGTGATGCCCAGCACGCCCAGCTCGCCGAATTTTTGCCACAAATCCATAGGGAACTGGTCGGTGCGGTCGGCCTCGGCGGCGCGGGGGGCAATCTCGGCCTGGGCAAAGTCGCGCACGGCATCGCGCAGGGCATCAATATCTTCACCAAGCTGGAAGTTCAGTCCGGGCAGGTTGGTCATGGTGTGTCTCCTTGGAAATTTAATCGGTTCAACGGTAGCTAAACAGCGGCAATGCCGGGGCGGCCCTGGATGGCCATCAGCGTGCAGGTCATGGTCGCCACCAGCTTTTCCTGGTCGCCATCCAGAGCAAAGGCGCGGCCCTCGGTCACCACAATGGTGCGCCCAGGCTTGAGCACCAGCCCCTCACAGCGAAAGCGCTGGCCCTTGGCCGGGGCCAGCAGATTGATCTTGAACTCAATCGACAGCACCCCCGCATCCAGCGGCATGACGGACAGGCCCGCATAGCCGCAGGCTGAATCCAGCGCAGTGGCCATCATCCCGGCGTGGATAAAGCCGTGCTGCTGCGATAGGCCCTGCGCCCAGTCAAAGCACAGGTGGGCCTGGCCGTGGGCCAGGTGGGTCAACTCAGCCCCCAGGGTGGTCATCGCCCCTTGCAGGGCAAAGCTGTCACGAATGCGCTGCGCGGCAGCGGCGTCCAAAGTCTGCATGGCATCTCCTTAGCAGGGGTTGTTTTTACGTTACCTTTACGTAAACGTCAATTACGCAGATCCACGTGCCTGCAGCCGCGCCAACAGGGCGCGGGCCTCGTCTTCCTGGGCGCAGACTTCATCCAGCGTCATTTGCAAATCTTGCATACGCACTTCCAGCTGCTGGCGGTGTTCGGCCAGTACCTGCAAAAATTTTTGCAACTGCGCCCCGGAATCGCGCGGGCTGTCGTACAGCTCGATGATCTCCTTGGCCTCATTGAGCGACAGGCCCAGGCGCTTGGCCCGCAGCGTCAGCTTGAGCCGCGCCCGGTCACGCGGGCTGTAGATGCGCGTGCGCCCACCGGCGCCCTCGCGCTGGGGCTGCAGCAGCCCCATGTCTTCATAAAAACGGATGGCGCGGGTGGTCAGGTCAAATTCCTTGGCCAAATCGCCAATCGAATACGCCGTAGGTTTAGGGTGTGTGTGCATAGCGCGGATTATTGACGTTTACGTCAACGTGAGGAAAGCCCTGCATAACCCTGAGCGGGGCCCGTGCAACACCCCCGGGCTGCTTTGGGCAGCGCACCCCTAGCGTGGTGGACAATGCGCGGCCATGCCAACACCGCGCCCAATTTCTGCCCCCGCCTGCCCCTGTGGCCGCACCACGGCTAAAGGCCAGCCCCTGGCCTACAGCGCCTGCTGTGGCCGCTTCATCGACCACTACGCCACGGCTGCCGCGCCCGATGCCGAGCACCTGATGCGCTCGCGCTACAGCGCTTTTGTGCGCAAGGACGCCGCCTACTTGCTGGCCACCTGGCACCCCCGCACCCGCCCAGCCAGCCTGGACTTTGAAATCGGCGCGCAGTGGCTGGGCCTGCAGGTCAAGCACTTTGCCACCACCAGCATAGACAGCGCAGAAGTGGAATTCGTCGCCCGCTTTCGCGTCCAGGGTCGGGCCGTGCGCCTGCACGAACGCAGCCGTTTCGTGCGCGAAGTCCTCGACGGCCTGCCGCGCTGGCTGTACGTGGATGGCGATCAAACGCCCTAAATTTATAAAAAATACGGCCTAAACCCTTATCCAGAAAGCGCAACCAGCTATGCAATTTGAAGGCATCCTGTTCGACTGCGACGGCGTACTCGTCGACAGCGAGCACATCACCCTGGGCGCACTGCGCCACATGCTGAACGCCAGCGGCTGGGCGATTACCGCCGAGGAATGCCAGCGCATCTTCATCGGCAAAACCGTCCGCAGCGAAACCGCCCGCATTGAGCGCGAAACCGGCCAACCGCTGACCGACGACTGGATGGCGCGTTTTTACGCCCTGCGTGACGAGGGGCTACACGCCCACCTGCAAGCCGTGCCCGGTGCCGTGGCTGCCGTGCAGCAATGCCACGCCCTGCTGGGCGGCAAAGTGGCCGTGGCCAGCGGTGCCGACAAGGCCAAGGTGCTGATGCAGCTGGACAAAGTCGGCCTGCTGGCGCTGTTCACCCCCCACATCTTTAGCGGCCACGACCTGCCGCGCACCAAGCCCTACCCGGACGTGTACCTGGCCGCCGCCGCATCGCTAGGCGTGGACCCGCGCCGCTGCCTGGTGGTGGAAGACGCCCTGCCCGGCCTGCAGGCGGGCCTGGCTGCCGGGGCCACCGTCTGGGGCTATTGCCCCTGGGAAGGCGGCCACACCACACCCGAGACCCTGCTGGCCACCGGTGCCCAACGGGTGCTGCGGGATATGGGGGAGTTGCCGGGGTTGCTGGCGCAGCACCCCTAACCCCGCCGCCGCAGGGCTAAGGTGGGCTTCCTACAATAAAGCCCCCTTATTTTTCCCCCCTGCCATGTCGCCCAAAAACGCCAGCGCCAACCTCATCCGCATCCACGGCGCACGCCAGCACAATTTGAAGAATCTGGATGTCGATTTCCGCACGGGGGAGCTGACGGTGGTGACCGGCCCCAGCGGCTCGGGCAAATCTTCGCTGGTGTTTGACACCCTGTATGCCGAGGGCCAGCGCCGCTATGTGGAGACATTCAGCGCCTACGCGCGGCAGTTTTTGGATCGCATGGACAAGCCCGCCGTGGATAAGGTGGAGGGCGTGCCCCCGGCGATTGCGATTGACCAGACCAACCCGGTGCGCAATTCCCGCTCCACCGTGGGCACGATGACGGAGCTGAACGACCACTTGAAGCTCCTGTTCGCACGCGCCGGGGCGCTGTTTGACCAGCAAACCGCCCTGCCGGTGCGCCACGATACGGCGCAAAGCATTTACGCCCAGTTGCAGGCACGCGCCCAGGCGGCGGGTGATCCGCGCTTGGTGGTGACGTTTGCGGTGGAGCTGCCCGCCAGCACTACCGCCGATGAGGTGCAGCAGTGGCTGCTGGCCAGCGGCTTTACCAAAATCCAGGCCGAACGCACGGTAGAAAAACCCGCCCCGCCCCCGGAAAAAGGCTCAAAAAAAGCGCCCAAGTCCACCACCGTCAAGCTGCTGGACGTGGTGGCCGACCGCTTTCGCTGCAGCAAAGCCGAGCGCAGCCGGGTGATGGAGGCGATTGACCTGGCCCTGCTGCGCGGCCAGGGGCTGATGCAGGTCTATGCGCTGGCGGACGATGGCACGGCGGACGTGTGGAAGTTCGCCCTGGGCCTGCACTGCCCGGAAAGCGGCATCAGCTACCCCGCACCGCTGCCGGCGCTGTTTTCGTTCAACTCCGCCGCCGGGGCGTGTGAGGCATGCCGGGGCTTTGGCCGGGTGATTGGGGTGGATTGGAACCTGGTCATCCCCAACGACAAGCTGACGCTACGCACCGGCGCGATCAAGGCCATCCAGACCCCGGCGTGGAAGGAAATTCAAGACGACCTGATGCGCCACGCCGAGGCGGAAAGCATCCCCCGCGACATTGCCTGGAGCAAGCTCACGCCCGCGCAGCAGCATTGGGTGCTGGAAGGCTCGCCCAACTGGAACGGCAAGTGGGAGCAGACCTGGTACGGCATCCGCCGCTTTTTTGCGTATTTGGAGAGCAAGTCCTACAAGATGCACATCCGCGTGCTGCTGTCCAAATACCGCAGCTACACGCCCTGCCCCTGCTGCGGCGGTGCGCGCCTGCAGCCGCACAGCCTGTTGTGGCGCGTGGGCAGCAAGGCCGGGGCCGATGCGGTGCTGCCCCCGGCGCAGCGCTTTATGCCCCAGGGCGTGCAGTGGAGCGCCGAGCAACTACACGCCCTGCCGGGCCTGAACCTGCACGACGTGATGCAGCTGCCCCTGGTGCGGCTGCTACGCTTTTTTGAAAACCTAAAAACAGAAGCTACTGGCACTGATGCAGCAACAGATTCAGCATCAAACCCAGCGCAAAACCAAGCAGAACAAGCGGCAACCGCTTTGATTTTGGAAGAAATCATCACCCGGCTGCGCTATTTGAACGATGTCGGCATTGGCTACCTGACGCTGGACCGGCAAAGCCGCACCCTGTCGGGCGGCGAGGTGCAGCGCATCAACCTCACCACGGCGCTGGGCACCAGCTTGGTGAACACCTTGTTTGTGCTGGACGAGCCCAGCATTGGCCTGCACCCGCGCGATATGCAGCGCATCAACCAAGCCATGCAGCGCCTGAAAAACGCCGGCAACACCCTGGTGGTGGTGGAGCACGACCCCGCCGTGATGTTTGCCGCCGACCGCATCATCGACATGGGCCCCGGCCCCGGCGTGCGCGGCGGGCAGATTGTGTTTGATGGCACCCCCGCCGCGCTGCGCCAGGCCGACACCCTGACCGGCGCTTACCTGGGGGGCCGCCGCCAGGTGGGTTTTGGCTTTAAGCGGGCGGTGCTGGAGAGCACGCCGCGCCTGATTTTGGAAGGGGCCAGCGCCCACAACCTGCGCGGGATCGACGTGGCCTTTCCGCTGCAGCGCTTGGTCACGGTGACGGGCGTGTCTGGCTCGGGTAAATCCACGCTCATTCAAGACATCCTGGCCCCCGCGCTGCTGCGCCACTTTGGCAAGCCGACCGACAGCGCCGGTGCCTTCACCCGCCTGCTGGGGGCCGAGCAACTGGCCGACGTGCTGTTTGTTGACCAGTCGCCCATTGGCAAAACCGCCCGCTCCAACCCCGTGAGCTACGTGGGCGCGTGGGACAGCCTGCGCGAGCTGTTCGCCTGCGCCCCGCTGGCCCAGCAACGCGGCTACACCGCGGCAAAATTCAGCTTTAACACGGGCGACGGGCGCTGCCCGACCTGCGGCGGCTCGGGCTTTGAGCATGTGGAGATGCAATTCCTCTCCGACGTGTACCTGCGCTGCCCGGACTGCAACGGCCAGCGCTACCGCCCCGAGGTGCTGGAAGTGCGTATCGAACGCGCAGGCCGAATGCTCAACGTGGCCGACGTGCTGGCGCTGACGGTGGCCGAAGCCGCCGAGCTGTTTGCCCACGACGGCGAAGTCATCCGCGCGCTGCAGCCCATCGTCGATGTGGGGCTGGACTACGTGCAACTGGGCCAAAGCGTGCCCACGCTCTCCGGCGGCGAGGCACAGCGCCTCAAGCTGGCCGGTTTTTTGGCGGAAGCGGCCAAAACCCAGGCCAAATCGCGCCAAAGCCTGGCGCGTAAAGGCACGCTGTTTTTGTTTGATGAGCCCACCACCGGCCTGCACTTTGAAGACATCGCCAAGCTGATGCGGGCGCTACGCAAACTGCTGGATGCCGGGCACAGCCTGATCGTTATCGAGCACAACCTGGACGTGATTCGCGCCAGCGACTGGCTGATTGACCTCGGCCCCGAAGGCGGCGACGGCGGCGGCCAGCTCGTCGCCCAAGGCACGCCAGAGGAGCTGCGGCAAGTGCGCGCCTCCTTCACCGCCGCCGCGCTGCGCGAATACGACCTGGCCATGGGCATGGGGGGCGAGCTGGTGGCGGAAGTGGCCCCCATGCTCCTACCTTCGCAGCAGGCCGCGCAGGCAGGGCAAGGGCTAGCAGCCCAAATCACCCACAAAAACGCGATTGAGGTGGTGAACGCCAAAGAGCACAACCTGCAAGGCCTGTCGGTGGACATTCCCCACGGCAAATTCAACGTGATTACGGGCGTGTCCGGCTCGGGCAAATCCACGCTGGCGTTTGACATTGTGTTCAACGAAGGCCAGCGCCGTTACCTGGAATCGCTCAACGCCTACGCCCGCTCCATCGTGCAACCAGCGGGGCGGCCCGAGGTGGACGCGGTCTATGGCATTCCCCCCACCGTGGCGATTGAGCAGCGCCTGTCGCGCGGCGGGCGCAAATCGACCGTGGGCACCACGACGGAGGTCTGGCACTTTCTGCGCCTGCTCTACGTCAAGCTGGGCACCCAGCACTGCGTGCATGACGATGCCGCCGTCGCCCCGCAAAGCCTGGACAGCATTGCCGCCCAGCTCATCACGCAATTTAGCGGGCAGGTGATTGGCCTGCTGGCCCCGCTAGTCAGCCACCGCAAGGGCGTCTATACCGAGCTGGCCGACTGGGCCCGCCCCCGTGGCTATACCCATTTGCGCGTAGATGGCGCGTTTTTGCCCACCACCGGCTTTCCGCGCCTCGATCGCTTTAAGGAACACAGCATTGAGCTGCCCGTGGCCAGCATCCTGGTCAGCGCCACCGATGAAGCCACGCTGCGCCAGCATCTGGCCAAAACGCTGGAGCTGGGCAAAGGCGTGGTGCAGGTACTCAGCCACATCGACGATTTGGCGGCCACCATGACCGCCGGGGGCGACGGTGCGGGCATCGGCAGCGTGCAGGTGTTTTCCACCCAACGCGCCTGCCCGGTGTGCGCCACCAGTTATGCCGAACTCGACCCGCGCCTGTTTAGCTACAACAGCAAGCACGGCTGGTGCCCGGACTGCGTGGGCACCGGCGTGCAACTGAACAAGGACGAGCGCAAGGTCTATGACGACAGCCAACTGGCCGAAGACAACCGGGGGCGCGAGTTGAGCTTTGCCAGCCAGGAGGTGGAAGACCTGGCCGACATCGCCTGCCCCACCTGCCACGGCACGCGCCTGAACGCCACCGCCCGCGCCGTGCGCTTTGCCGGGGGCAGCATCACCGATCTGGCGCGCCTGAGCGTGGACGACCTGCGCCAGTGGGCCGAGCAGCTCACCCTCACCGGGCGGGAGGCCGACATTGCCCGCGACCTGTTGCCCGAAATCGCCAGCCGCCTGGAGTTTTTGCAGGAAGTCGGCCTGGGCTACCTCACCCTCGACCGGGGCGCGCCCACGCTGTCGGGCGGCGAAGCCCAGCGCATCCGCCTGGCCGCGCAACTGGGCAGCAACCTGCAAGGCGTGTGCTATGTGCTGGACGAGCCCACCATCGGCCTGCACGCGCGGGACAACGGCATCCTGCTCAACGCCCTGCACAAGCTGGGGGCCAAGGGCAACACCCTGGTCGTCGTCGAGCACGATGAAGACACCATCCGCCGTGCCGACCACATCATCGACATCGGCCCCAGCGCCGGGCGGCGTGGCGGCCAGCTCATCGCCCAAGGCAGCGTGGCCGACGTGGAAAGCGCCGCCGACTCGCAAACCGGCCGCTACCTGCTGCACGCCATGCGCCACCCGCTGCAAGCACGGCGCAGCGTAGTCGCTACAACAACAGAAGCTGCTAACGCTGGTAAAAAAACAGTTTCAGCATCAAAACCATCTAAAAACCAGCAACCACCAGCGCAATCAGCTACGGAAAATGCAGTACCCCTGCCGTGGCTGACCGTCCACCAAGCCCAGTTGCACAACCTGCAGCAGGTCGATGCCCGCATCCCGCTGCAGCGCCTGGTGGCCGTCACAGGCGTTTCCGGCTCCGGCAAATCCACCCTGGCGCGCGACGTGCTGCTGACCAACACCGCCGCCTGGGTCGCCCAGCGCCAAACCCAGGCGGGCCGTGCGGCGATGGACGCAGGCCACGCCCCGGCGCTGGTCGGTTGCACCGGCCTATCGGGTTTTGAGCGCATTGACCGCGTGCTGGAAGTCGATCAAACCCCCATCGGCAAAACCCCGCGCAGTTGCCCGGCCACCTACATCGGCTTTTGGGATGCCATCCGCAAGCTGTTTGCCGCCACGCTGGAAGCGCAGGCCCGGGGCTTTGCCGCCGGACGCTTTAGCTTCAACACCGGCGCAGGCCGCTGCCCCGCCTGCGAAGGCCAGGGCCTACGCACCATCGCCATGAGCTTTCTGCCCGACGTGAAAGTCCCCTGCGACGCCTGCCACGGCGCGCGCTTCAACCCCGAAACCCTGGCCGTCACCTGGCGCGGCAAAAACATCGGCCAGGTGCTGCAGATGGAAGTGGACGAAGCCGTCGAATTCTTCGCCAGCATGCCCGCCATCGCCCACCCGCTGCAACTCCTGCAAGACGTGGGCCTGGGCTACCTCACCCTGGGCCAGCCCAGCCCCACGCTCTCAGGCGGCGAAGCCCAGCGCATCAAGCTGGTGACCGAACTGACCAAGGTGCGCGACGACATCACCCGCCGAGGCCAAAAAGCCCCACACACCCTGTACGTGCTGGACGAACCCACCGTGGGCCTGCACATGGCCGACGTGCACAAACTCATCCACGTGCTGCACCGCCTGGTCGATGCCGGCCACAGCGTGGTGGTGATTGAGCATGACCTCGACGTCATCGCCGAAGCCGATTGGGTGCTGGACCTCGGCCCCGAGGGCGGCGCAGGCGGTGGCCGTATCGTCGCCCAAGGCACGCCCGAAGACGTGGTGGCGGCGGGGACGCATACGGGGGTGGCGTTGGGGGGGAAGTTGGGGGGATAACCTTGCCACAGGAGATTGCCGCGTCGCTACGCTCCTCGCAATGACGGGGGGAGCTGTCAGCGTTCACATTCCTCGATCTCATAATCCCAGCGGCCCCCGCGATCCAGGCAGTCTGTCTATCGCAAAAAAACGAGAGGCATACAAAGAACACACGAAAGCAACAGCCAAGAATAGGGCCAGGCAGAAAAATCGCCCGTATTTTTGTTTGCGGATGGTTGTGTGCATGGGCCTAAGGCAAATAGTAGCCAACGATCTCTGCAAGGGCAGTGACAACGAACAGAGAAAAGGTGCGTAAAGCGTCAAAAGGCATGGGATGCGTTCCTGGTATCCCTGGCAGCGGCTGGGCAAGGGGTAGACATGGCCGGTGATTGGGCTGAGAGAGAATCCGCGCATCATGCCCCAGCCTACCCGCCCCATCCTGATCCACCCCACCGCCCCGCTCAAGCCCGCCTTGGGCGCGCCTTGCAATGGCTGCGGGCTGTGCTGTTTGCTGGAGCCGTGCCCGCTGGGGATGCTGGTTTCGCGCAAGCGCACGGGCGCTTGTGTGCTGCTGCGCTGGTCCGACGCTGAGGGGCGTTACCTGTGCGGCGCCATGGCCGATGCGCCGCGCGGCTGGTGGGGGCGGCTGCGCCAGCGTTTGGCGCGGCGCTGGATTGCGGCGGGGGTGCGATGCGACGCTAGAGGTTGCCAGTGCTGCGGACGATGCCGCGGCTTCCTAGCGCTGTTTGAGCCAGCCAACACACGGCCCGTGATTGTGAAGAATTGCCAGTGCCTTACTGCATAATTCACGCGATTTTGTAAAAAATTTGTAATGACAAGCGCTGAATCTGAAAGTGCTCTGTGGCCTTTGACTTCAGGCACATGGCAGCCTCTTACTCCTTCTTCTTTAGGCTTTGAGCCCCTAGTGACTGCGGCAGGTTTACCCGTTGCCCCGCAGTTTTTCCCGACGCAGTGGCAGATGTGTATGCGGTATGCCCGCGATCCTGCACAGCCTGAGGCGGTATATCCCCCTGATTTTCTGTTTCACCCAGAAACAGGCGCTTCGTTGGTGCAGCGGCAGCCCGCGCCGGGCACAGGCGATTGGGTTGCGCCCTTTGGCCGCAGTACGGCGACGGATGCCACCTATGGTCTGCCCGAGACAGCCCACACGCTGCACATCACGCACGCGCAGCAGCGCTGCGATGTGGACGACCCGGACGCCCGGCTGCCTGCGCCCCCGCCCGGGGAATATGAGTTTTTCTCGCTACCTTGCGCAACAGACAGTCCGCTGCTTTTGGCATTAGAGCGTGGCAAAGGCTTGGTGTACTGCTACTTCAATGCGCTCAAAGAGTGGGTGCGGTTGCAGCCCGATGGCGTGATCTTGAACGAAAACCATGGCTTACCTGCCGCAGCCTGGCGTGCTGAAGTGGTTGAGGCTGGCCCAACGCAGCGCACCTTGTTTGTGCCGACGGACGAAGGGCTGGCCTGCTTACAAGCCCATGCACCAGCACTGCGCTATCGGGTGGCGCATAGCGGGGAAGGCCGTGTGGTGGGGGCGCCTATCGTATGGAATGCCTTTGTGTGGGCCCTGCTGGCGCAAGGCCAGGAGTTATACGCGCTGTGCTGCACGCCTACGGGGGAAGAGGTCGCACGTTACGCTGTCCCTCTTGAGTCCCATTGCGCGCAATTTGTGGCCCAAACCCGACCAATTGCCAGTCCACGGAATTTGGTGTGGTTGGGCGATGAAGGCTATGTCCGTTTACATCGCTTTGGTGCGGGGGATGTGCGGGTGGACATCGTCCCCTGGCCCCAGGCCCTGCAGCCGCAGTTTGAATTCGGCAGCCCTTACTTGGCCAAGGATGGCAGCTTATGGCAGCTGTGCCAGGATGCCAACACACAGCGCTATTGCTACGTCAAGTTGCAGGCCACAGTCCCGGAAGTGGAGGAAGCTGAACTGCCACGCCTGTGCGTAGGCAGTGTCAACTACCGTTACAGCAGCCCACAAAGAAATGCGCCCTGGGAAGAGTCCACGGTGGGCAGCGATGGCAACCAAACCAGAATTTTTGTGCCGTTGTTTGCAGCGCCCGGTCATCAACAAGTTCTCGGGGTGCAATTAGAGAACGCCCATCAGGGGCTTGCAAAAATCCTGCGCAGCAAAGAACGCCAACGGGCTATTTTGACGATAGATGCTGGCCGATTGATCGCCTTTGGCCAAGTATCAGTGGTAGCGCCCTGGAACTTACGGTGCTTTATTCACAATGGTTTCTTGTGGGCATCGCACCCGCAGCTCAACGACATTCAAGGCTGGGAGTTATCGCGTGAAGAAGGTATTTAAAGCCGCTGTACTGTGGGCGGTGTGGTGCTTGGCATGGCCCGCCGGGGCCATGCAGCATGCATTTCTGGTGCAAAACTCTGGCTGGATGGAACCGTTCTTTACCGATACGCAGTCCCAGCTCAAGCCCCTGGTCGCTGCACTGGCTCAAGCAGTAACGACCGAACAAGACCAAGTGAGCACCTTGGCGTTTAGCCAAACTGCCGGAGCCAATCAATCGCCCAAACTGCTGCATCAAGGCGCAGGTGCCCAAGGCGTGGCACAGGCTCTAGCGCCGCTACAAGTAGCACGCAAGGGCAACGGCGGGCCACAAGCCGCTTTGGCGGATACCGACTTTAAAGAGGCGGTGCTGGGCGCGATTACCGGCCCCTTCCACCAGGCACCGGGCATTCTGTGGATATTTACCAATAATAAAAATAGTCCCAACAACGATAGTCAAACGCGTGAGCGCAACCGCGATTTCTACCACCTGCTGCATACCGAGTCGGCAATTACCAAAACACTGGCATTTCCGTTGCGCATGCCCGTCAAAGGCAAGCTATTTCAGGCGCAAGGGCTGATGGTGTATGCCTTGGCTTATGGTGAACCCGCCGCCCAGGCGCTGGATCAATTGCTGGCCCAGGGCCGTATTGCGCAGGTATTGACCAAACCACCCGCACGGTTAAAACCGGTGGACCAAGAAGCGGTACGTATTGTGCCCAGCGCCGTGCATAACAACGCCGCCATGCGGGCCAGCTTAGGCAGCGACCAACGCACGGTGGTGCTCGACGTGGTGGACCCGGCACAGTACCGCCCGCAAGTGACGCTGCAGGCGCAATTGCACAACCTGTTCTTTCCTTACGTGATTGCCCAAGCGCAGGTGACCGGCCAAGTACAGTCGCCAGCGGGCAGTGCGCCGCTGCAGGTGGAGCCCCCCCAAGTCACCCACCTGCAACCTGGGGCGGAACAAGCCGTACAAGTGCATTTTGAACTGCCCGTACCGGAGGTTCCGTCCCCCTGGTCCATGCAGGCACTGGCAGCCATGGGCAAACAGGTGCTGATTCCTATGGTGGTGGAACTGTCCCTGGCGGGACAACAGACTGCAGGTTGCCGACAGCTTTGCGCAAGATATGCAGACTATTTTTCCGGGCGACCCACTCTCGGAAGTCTTTACCCCCCCAGAGGCGGTGCGGGCCTCCAGTGTGCATATTCCTTTAGTACTGCGTGTCCAGTACCCGCTGCTACCGCTATTGCTGACATTGGGTGCCGTGCTCGCAGTATTGGCCGCCGTAATTGCCGGGGGTGTTTTGGGTAAGCGCAGCAAGCGGTTTACGGTTCACATAGATGGCATGTCACGCGCGGTGGCTCTGCCAGCCTTTGGTCGGCTGGTGCTGCGCAACAGCGAGGGGCAAGAGGCGGGCGAAGTACGCCGAGGCTGGGGCGGGCTGGAGGTGGTGCGCGTGCAAGAGGGACACACCGTCACATTAGCCCCAAGCACCTCTACGCGCTAACTCCCCTGCACGCACACCTAGCCCCTGCAGCCCCGCCTGGGACAGGCATTTTTGGTTTTATTGCATACCACTAGAAAGGTAGTTTTCCACCATGGCTCAAAACGAGAACAACAGCGGCTTTAGCTTGCCAGCACCCACCAATGCAGCAACGCCCGCCCCAGCCGATATGGCGCCCCAGACCACCACAGCCACCACCACGGGTATGCCAAGCTTGGCTACCATCCCCGTGGGAGAGGACACTTCTTCACGGGATTTACTCATTGGCGGCGCAGTGATCTTGGTGCTCTTGGTGGCATTTTTCTTTGCCAAAAATGCGTATGCCAATACCTTGGTGGGTAAACGTGTACCGCCCAACAAGGCCAATGCCGCTGGGTGGTGGTTATTTATCTGCCTATCGTCCATTTCTATCGGCGTAGTTCTGTCGGCTGTCAGCAGCACACGCTTTATGACTCCTTTTGTATTGGGCCCATTGGGGGGGGTAGGCATCCTGGGTTTGATTCTTGCTCTACTCAGCGGTCGCAAATAAATTGCGCTTTTAGGTTGTTGATGGACTTTAAAAAGCTGCTGACACCAGTAGCTTCTGGTTTATGACTGATATAAATACCACCATTCCCGCGCCAGGAGAGGCGAAAAAAGAAACTCAAATCAATGTCCGCCCCACTTTATTTATTGGTGTGGGTGGCACAGGGATGGAGGTATTAATGCGGGTACGCCGCAAAATCCTCAACAACCTTTGGGGCACGTCCGGGCAGCCCGTAAGAATTGATAGTTTGACGGAATTTCCGATTGCACAGTTCATTCAACTGGACTTGGATTCTGGGGCCTTGATCGACTCTGGCAATGCCCAAAGTGGTGACCTACAGTTTGACCAAGTCAAGTTTACCGAAGAAGACAAAATTATCGAATCTTTCGATATGGAGAAATACAGCCGCGATGAAGACGCGCTGGAAAAATACCCGCATATCAAAGAATGGCTCCCCTTGACGCCGCGTGTCATTGCCAATTTAGGCATTGATCCCAGCAAAGGGGCTGGCCAGATTCGCGCTATTTCACGCCTGTATTTTTACGATAAATACCAAAAAATCCGGGACAAAATTCGCACCAAACTCAAAACACTGAAATCCGGCTTATCGCACGAAAAGCAACTGGCCAAGCTGGGCCTGAAAATGGAATTGCAAAAATTCCGCATCGTGGTGGTGGGGTCGGTGGCTGGGGGCACGGGCTCGGGCAGCTTTTTAGATATGGGCTGGCTGGCGCGCTGGATTGCCGCCTCCGAAGTCAGTGCTGCCGACGTCGATTTGATGCTGTTTTTGCCCACGGGCTATAGCACCGCCAACAAAACACGCACCGAAGCCAACGGCTATGCCGCTCTGATGGAGCTGGAATCGGCCATGCGGGGCAATAAATCGTTTGTCAGCCAATGGGACAACTACGACCGCCCCACCCTGGACCGCGAACCCTATAAAGAAGTCTTCCTTATTGATTCCGGCAACCTGGCGCAGCAGCACACCAAAGACGTGAAAGACGTGTACCAGATGGTGGCCAGCGCCTTGTTTGAAGATTTCGCCGCCGGTGACTTTGCCCGCACCAAGCGCTCGGTGGCGGTGAACCAGGCCCAGCATAAAAACTACCCATTTCAGGCCTTGGTGCCGCGCCAACGCTTCCCGAATATGCGCCTGGAGTATTCCAAGCGCTACTCTGCGTTTGGTCAGGCCATGCTCGATACCCAGCTGTATACCAAGCAAGAGGCGCGGGCCCACCAGTGGGCCGGCGCCATGCTGCAGGCCTTCTTTGGTGTGGGCGCTGCCGATGGGCAAGCCAACCGTGCGACTGACAAACAACGCGATGAATTCATGGCGGCCTATCTGTCGCTACAACCCACCACCTTCAGCGAATTCCCGGAGTTTTCCGACAGCAGCATTGAGCTCAAACGCTCACAAGGCGACTTCATTGACTACACCGTGGTGGAGCGCTTGCTGCAAGACAAACAAGGGGGCTTGCTCAGTGGCGTAGAAGAGCGGGTGAACGCGCGTATCAATGACATCCGCACGGGATTTGACCGTAAAGAATGGGCAGCCCAGGTGCGTGATGCCATCAAGCATCTGCAGCGGGATGCCGTGCGCGACCAAGATTCAAGCGCAGACACGACCGAAGACCGCATCAGCCTGCGCAGCAAAGAGTTGTTCCAGGAGATGAAGGGCAAGGTGCAGGCGCAGCTCTACACCTATTTGGACAACAAGGAATATGGTGGGCTGGAATATGTACTGTCGCTGGTTGAACAAATCAAAGACCGGCTAGAGGCCCCCGGCACGGGGCTGTTGAGCACGCTGAGCTTGAACAGTGAGCGCTACCAGGAAATTCGTGATGCCGTCAGTAGCCGCGAAGTGGCCCGCCTGCTGGAAAATCTTGACCAAACCCGAGGTGGTTTGTTTGGCAGTGGCGAAAAACAAGCCGGGCTGATCATGGATCAGCTGCGTGTGGAAATTGCCAACAGCATCAAGTTTCACCTGCGTGCCCAGGCCGCTCGCCAAGCGTGGACGCTGATGCGTGAAATTTCTACCTGGCTGGGGCAAAAAAATGGCATTGACGCCCAAGGGCAAGCGGTGTGGACGGGCGTGGTGGGCGAGTTCCAAGATGGCCGCAACGCTGTGCTGCAGATGCTCGATCAGCTGCAACGCTCTAGCGCCATCATCCAAAAAGACTTGCGCACCGAGCATGCGACCTTGATCACGCTCCAGGCTGAAGACACTTCGCCGCCCCTGCCTGCAGCCCAACAGCTGCGTGAATGGGCCGACAACGCTTTTGCCGACTTGGGCGGCTCGCGGGTGCTCTTTCCCATGCTCAGTGAGCCTGAGCAACGGCTGGATATCCAAACCAAAGTGCTGCGCATGGCGCAAACGCAAATTGCACGCTTGGGCGGCAGTGCCGCAGCAGCCCCCCAGGCCGACCCCTTGATTCAAGCGCTGGAGGCCTTGTCCCCGGTCGCCCGTGCCAGTATTTTTAGCAAGCTGCTCAACTGCGCTATGCCCTGGGTGGATGCCAATTTGGCGGGCGATGTCGGCATCCATAGCGACCAGTACAAATGCTTTATTGGTGTAGCCAATGCCCAAGAGTTTGGCCGCAAGTTTGGCAGTGAAATCCAAGCTTGCGTGCCCACCCATGTCGGGCTGACCGGGCCGCAAGTGGCGATTATCGAAAGTGGTCTGCCAGGGCGCGCCGTGTGCTACTGCGAGTTATCCGGCTTGCCTTTGACGGTGCTGCGCGGCATTGAAGATTGGCGCACCAGCTACCGCAAAGAGTTTGATAAAAGTCCCACGCACACCCATATCGACTTCAGTCAATTTACCCACCCGATCGCACCTACGCCGGAAGAGCTCAACACCCTGGCGGATGACTTTAAAACCTATCTGCAGGCCGTCATGCTGGGGGTGCTAGAGCGCCTTAAAGGCCGCAACCTCTTGGGCGAGTACCGCTTCGAGAGTGCACCCGGTGAGTTCATGCGCGTCGGTAGCGAGCGCCTGGTACGGGTCAACGGCTTGCCGCCCACCTATCGCACAGCCATCATCAACCAGGTGCAAGAACGTATCAGCGCGGCCAGCCAGGAAGAGTTGCTGGCGCTCTACACCCTGGGGCATTACTACGAGCGCAAGGTCTATACCCCCAAGCGCATTCCCAATGCCCAGGGTGTTGAAGAGTCGCACCAAGGCTTTGGCAGTGCCATGGCCCATGAACTGGCCAGCGATATCCATACCCGCCTGCGTCGGATGGGGTGCAATGACAGCGCCTTGGAGGGGTTCGAGAAAAAATTGCACAGCAACCTGACCCAATGGGCGGAGCCGATCGAATACTCTGATGCCGACGCCTACCTCTGGGAAGTAGAGCAACCCGATGAAGAGCAAGGCGAGCCCGCGCGCCTGAAATACCGCCTGCGACCGCAAGTGCAGACCGTGGTGCAAGCGCTGCTGCAACCCGGTGCATCCACTGCAGTGGGCCAGCCAACAGCAGCCATGCCGGCCATGCCTCCTGCTATGCCAACCGCCATGCCCCCCTTGCCTGGCACGGGTGTGCCGCCCCTGCCGCAGACGCCGGCCTACCAATACCATGTGTCGGTAAATAACCAGCCCTATGGCCCGTTTGACGTTACGCAACTGCGCCAGATGCTGGCCGAAGGGCGCATCAACGCCAGCACCCTGGCTTGGCGTGAGGGCTGGGCAGCGTGGACTGCACTGCAACAACACCCCGAGCTGCAAGCGCTGGTAGGCAGCGGCAGTTCTGCGGCCATGCCGCCGCTGCCCACCATGCCACCACTGCCCTAAATTTCGGTAAAGCTTTGGCATGCCTTCTGCTCATCACGACATCGCCCCCTACGCACTGTGTCAGCACTGCACCCAGCCGCTGTATGGCTGGGTCGCGTTTTGCCCGTTTTGTGGCCACAGTACCCCAACGGTAGCAAGCCAGAATTTAGCTCCTGAAAAAGAAGCTGTTGACGCTGTAACCACGGGCGTTATTGCCGAAAAATCTGTGCAAGTTCCGGTGGTAACGCCCCCTGCTGCTGCGCCTACTGCGGAGCCCACTGCTCCAGCAGAGCCCGCAGCAGCACCGCCGGCACCACAGCTACAAACCAAGCCAGCGGCAACCACGCCAGCGACTGCCGCTACCGGTACCGCGCCGGTAGTGGCCGCTTCACCAACACAGCCGCAGGCAAGCGGCAACAGTGCGGCCCGCAGCAGTGGTGCTGGAAAAACATGGGGCATTGCCGCTGCCGTGCTGCTGGCCGCCGGTATGGGCGGCTGGCAGTGGAGCGCCCACACGCCACAAGCCCCCGATGCGTGTGATCAGGCCTTGGGCCAGGCCCAAACCGCCATGGCCAACGCGATAGATCCCGTCGCACTAGAGCAATTGGCCCGCACTGCCACCGAGCTGTGCCCAGACCCGCAGCGTGCCGAGCAAGCGCGCGGCCTGCGCAATACTGCCGCCACTTTGGTGCGACAGCAGCAAGTGGCCCAGGCCCAAGCGCAAAAGCAAGCGGCGCAGAAAGCAGCCCGATGCGCACAAAACTATCAAAAGGTGGTCGGCATTTGGCAAGCACGCCGCCTCAGCAGTGCCGAGCAAGCCTTGGCCGCCTTCCAAAGCGACTGCCCAGGCAGCCCAGATCGCCAAAACTTGGCAACGCAAATCGCCCAAGCGGCTGACCAAGCCCAACAAGCATCTATAACGGCCCAGCAAGCGCTGAATACCGGCAACCATGCACTGGCCGAGCAGCAGATCACCCAACTGGCCCGCATCAATCAAGAGCACCCAGACCTGCCCGCACTGCGCAACCAGTTGCAGCAAATGGCCGTACCCGTGCGGCCAGCCGCCCCTGCAGCCAATACGCAAGCCTTGGTACAGGATTTCCTGAAAGATGCGCAAACCCATTTACAGCGCAACCAATATGACAAGGCCAAGGCATTTGTCGAAAGTGCCCAGCGTATCGACCCTCAAAGCCCTGAAGCGGCCCGCTTAAAACGCAGAATTCAGGAGCAAGAGATGCAATATTTGCGCCAGAACATCACGATTGATTAAGTCCACATCTACCAAGGAGCACACCATGTTTGCCAATCCGCCCCGTTTCCGTTCTACCGTATCCGCCTGCTGTATTGCCGCATTGCTGGCCGGCTGCGCCACGCCTGCGGGTACTGGGGACGGCACCAGTGCCAATGACAACCCATGTGCCCCTGGCACTTCTGCGCTGGTAGGAGCAGCAGCTGGTGCGTTGATCGGAGGCCTGATCAACGGCGGCAAGGGGGCTGCTATCGGAGCGGCTGCCGGTGCTGCTACGGGCTATCTGGCATGTATGGCGTACTCGGTGCAAAGTACCCAGCAAAAAACCGCTACCCAGGTAGAGACCGAGTACCGCAAAAAACACAAAGGTCAACTGCCTGCGGCCCCGAAAGTGACGCAATACAACGCAATGGTTGACCGCAATGCCATACAACGCGGCGCACCGTTTACGCTGGCGTCTACGGTAGAAGTGGTCGATGGCAAGAACCAACCGGTACGCAATGTCCGCGAAGAGTTGATGCTGTTTACCCCGGATGGCAAACCCATCATGCAAGACCCCAAATCCAAGCCATTTACCGCAACGTCCGCAGGGCGTTACGACAATGCCTTTACGCTCAAACTCCCTGAAGGCGTCTCCCAAGGCGTGTACGGCATCCAGACCAAGCTATACGTCAACGAGCAGCACGTCGCCAGTCGTGACCTGCAAGCCAAAGTGGTGTGGGTGGATGACCAGCCCCAAATCGTCCAGATAGCCAGCTTGGATTAACCCCATCCGTTTTCTTGTAGAGCACGTTCTCAACGCAACAGGGCCGCAATTGCGGCCCTGTTGTTATGGGAGAGAACTGGCAATGGCGGTATTTAGCCCTTGAGCCGCTGCCCACACTCCCCACAGAACATATCGTTTGCGCCTACCGGGTGCTGGCATTGGGGGCACGACGGGGCAGGCTGCCGGTGTGGGCGACACTGGAGCCGTTTCTTCGACAGCTTGCTGCGCAGCTTGCGCTTGGGCCTTTTCTGCCGCTGCGCGTTCTTGGGCGGCCTGGGCTATCGCCGCTTGTTCTGCTGCTCGGGCCTGGGCCAGCGCTTGGGCAGCGGCGGCTTCCTCGGCGGCTTGGGCTTCGGCAGCTTTTTGCGCGGCCTCTTCTTCTGCAGCGGCTTGTTCTAGAGCGGCAGCTTGGGCAGCGGCGCGTTCGGCGGCCAGGGCCTGGGCGGCGGCCTGTTCTTCGGCCCGCTGGCGGGCGCGTTCCTTGGCTTGCTCTGCCGCTTGGCGGGCTTTTTCTTGAGCGACTTCTGCGGCTTGGCGCGCTTTTTCCTGGGCCTGGCGGGCTTTTTCCTTGGCTTGGGCCAGGCCAGCGGCCAGGGCTTGCTCGGTGGACGAGGTATCCAGGTTTTCCGTGACCGACAGGTAGACCAGGTTCACCCCCATCAGCGCCACTTGCATCAGCAGCACAAAGGCCAGGCCAAAAATCACCATGGTGGCCAGCATGCCGGCCACCAGGTTGGCATCCATGCCGTACCCGGAGGTCAACCCGCCAAGGCCCATGCGGATGTTCAAAACGCTTGAGGCAATGCCAGACATCAAGGTAAAGCCCGGGAAGATGGCGGCCACCATGAGCATGGAGATCAAGCTCATCAGCAGATACAGCAGCACGAACTGCACAATCGTCGGCAGCAGGCGATTGCGGGCCACCGTGGCGACGACGGAGAGCGCCTCCTTGAACCCGCGCCCTTCCCAGATAGCGGGCGCAAACAGCGGAAACGCCACCCAAAACAGCGCGGTGAACACCAGCGAAGCCACTACCACCATGGCGGGGTGGGCAAAAAACAGCAGGACTGGCCCCAGGACGGGAATTTTGCACACCAGGTAGACCAGCCCAGCCACCACGGCAAGCGCTGCCATGGCCAGGAAAATGACCACGCCAAAACCGATCAGCTTGGGGATGCAAAACAAACCGGCCAGCCAGGCATCGACCAAGGAGCGCGGCTCAATGTTTCGGGCCTTGTCCATCAGCAAAATGCCTACGCCGGACATGCCCGCTGCAAACAACAGCCCGCCCAGCAAGCCACTGAGCCCCACGCCAACGATAGTGCCAAACATGCCTGACAGGGACGCACTGAGAAAGCCCCCCAGCCCCACCACGACCCCAGCAGCCAGCATGGACAAAAAGCCGAGCAACACGGGACGCGTTTGCGTCAACCCTTCCGTTGCACGCAGCAGTTGGGTGAAGTTCAGCCCTTGGACGGGTGATGGTGTTTGCATATGCTCCTCTTTCTGGCCGCCAAGGCCTTATTCGGCCCGGGGCGCGGGTCGTGTGAATTTTTCTAGAATCCGACTTTATAAATGATTTTTGCACTGCAACAATTCGCTCTTTTAATGAGAGCTAGTACCGCTTGCCATACAACAAATTCAAATATAAAACATCTTTAAACCACGACAGATACAGCGTAAACAGCTATAGAAAGTGATAGTTATGTCTCCATCCATTGTTTTTATCGGCGGCGGCAATATGGCCTGCGCCATTTTTGGCGGCCTGCTGCGCCAGGGGTGGGCGGCTGGCCGCATCAGCGTGGTAGAGCCTTTTGCCGCCGCGCGCAGTGCTGCGCAGCAGCAGGGCCTGGCCGTATTTGCCGATGCCGCCAGCGCCCAGGCCGCGCTGCAAGTGGCCGACGTGGTGGTCTGGGCCGTGAAGCCGCAAAACTTTGCCGAGGCCGCCGCCCCCGTGGCGCCGTTTACGACGCAGGCGCTGCATTTGAGCGTGGCTGCCGGTATTCCCACGGCCAGCATCGCCCGCTGGCTGGGCACCGCGCGCATTGTGCGGGCCATGCCCAATACCCCGGCGCTGATTGGCCAGGGCATCAGCGGCCTGTACGCCTGCCCGCAGGTCGATGCTGCCGGGCGGCAGTGGGTGGAGCAGCTCATGGCCGGTACGGGCCGCCACCTGTGGGTGCACGATGAGGCGCAGCTTGACGCCGTCACCGCCCTGTCTGGCTCCGGCCCGGCGTATGTGTTCTTGCTGCTGGAGGCCATGACCACCGCGGGCACCCAGATGGGGCTGGACGCTGACCAGGCCTACCAACTGGCCGTGGCCACTTTTGCCGGTGCGGCGGCCCTGGCAGCGCAGTCACCCGAAGATGCGGCCACCCTGCGCCAGCGCGTGACCAGCAAGGGCGGCACCACGCACGCGGCCATCACCCATATGCAGGCCACCCACATCCCCGAACACTTTGCCGCTGCGCTGGAAAAAGCCCGGGCCCGGGCGCAAGCGCTGGCGGCGGAGTTTGGGGGCTAAGCCAGCCCACAGCCGCTCTCTCTACCTGCTATTTCTACCGATTAGCGCAGCGCAAACCCCAGCGCCACCCCGGCAAACAGGGCCGCGCCCATCCAGTGGCTTTTGCTGAATGCGGTAAAGCACCCGGGGCGCTGGCGGCGGCGAATCAGCGTGAAATGCCACAGCACCTGGGCGGCTGCCACGGCCAGCCCAGCCCACAGCGGCCAGCCCAGTTGGTAGGGCTGCAGCACCCAGGCGGTCAACGCCAGGCAGGTGATGAAAAACGCCATCACGGCGGCCACATCCAAGCGCCCCAGGGTGATGGCCGAGGTTTTCATGCCAATTTTCAGGTCATCGTCGCGGTCGACCATGGCGTACTCGGTGTCATACCCCAGCACCATGCACATATTGGCCAGCCACAGCACCCAGGCGGTGCTGCCCACTTCGCCCACCACGGCGGCAAAGGCAATGACGATGCCAAAGTTAAACGCAATGCCCAAAAACGCCTGCGGCATGGCAAAAAAGCGCTTGGTATAGGGGTAGAGGATGGTGAACAGCACGGCAGGCACCGACCAGGCCACGGCCTCCCAGCGGGTGGTCAGCACCAGCCCCAAGGAAATCAGCGCCAGCGTGGCACCCACCAGGGCGGCTTCCTTGACGCTCAGCTCCCCGGTCGTAATGGGGCGCGCGGTGGTGCGCTTGACGTGCTTGTCAAAATTGCGGTCGGCAATGTCGTTGATGGTGCAACCGGCGCTGCGCATCAGCACCGTGCCCAGGCCGAACACCAGCAATAAATGCCAGCCGGGAAAGCCGTCTGCCGCCACCCACAATGCCGTCAACGTGGGCCAGACCAGCACCAGCCAGCCGGCCGGGCGGTTAAAGCGAATCAAATCCAGATACAGCGCCAGCCGAGAACGCGGCGCGGGAGAGAGGGAGGAAGGCTTGAAAGATGCAGACATAGGAGCGATTGTGCGCAGGATTGCGCATCTCCTGCACGCTCCCTCCGTCATTCCCGCCCCCTTCCGTCACACCCGCGCAGGCGCACTACTGTCCGGAGAAATCTTCAAGTAAACAAATCAGGCTGAATCATTGATCTGGCTTGCGCGTTTTCCCGCCTTCGCCTCTCTACCTCTTCATCGTTTCTGGGCCGCTGGAACAAGCCCGCACGTAGTGCATTGAAGACCCGTAGCAGCGAAGTGCCGCCAGACTGCGCTTGGCAATACAGCGCTACGAGCAGGTAGGCAATCAGCGCACACAGCAGTTGAATGCGCACGGCATTGCGGCTGCGGCCATAGAAGGCTTTGAGCCGGAGGTTCTGCTTGATCCATTTGAAGAACAGCTCAATGTTCCAGCGTGCTTTGTAGCAGGCGGCAATCTCTGCGCCAGAGCGATTCATATCATTGGTGACCAGTACCAGATCGCTGTCGTGGTCTGGGCGATGCACACGCACACGGCGCAGGGGCTTGATGTATTGGTTACGCCGTTTGCCACCGGGTGTGCGGTTGCTGAAGGCAATCAACTCATCGGCCAGGATGTGCTGCTGATCGGCTGCGGCCACGTCTTTTTGCTCCAGCACCTTCACTGCCGCATTGGACTTCAGGCGTGTGACGAACAGTGCCTGTTTGTTCTCGAACGTCGACCACCAGTTGTAGTCGCAATACCCTTTGTCAAACACGTAGGTTGCGCCCGCTTGCAACTGTATTCCAACAGCCTGAGTGACATCATTGACGTTGGCCTGTGTGATCTCTTGCACCACAGGGGTCGCACTGCCTTGGTTGAAAACCACATGCAGCTTCAATCCCTGGGTATTGCGCGTGCTGTGCTCTTTGGCCCAGTCAAAGCCCCGGCCTTTGAGCGTCAGGCTGGTGGAATCGAGCAGCAACAGGCCTTCGCGCACTTGCCGCCGGATCTTTCTGTGAGCGGCACTCATCAATTCACCGACCAGTTCCTCGAACACTTGTGGCTTGCGCTTGGCGCAGGCATCAGCCAGGGTCGTGCGGCGCACTGGCCCGGTGCCCAAGTGGTAGTGATGGCGGGCATGGAGGTTGTAGCCCGTCTCAAGCTCACGCAGCGAGCGACTACCGCTGAGCTGCCCATAGACCTGTGCGATCAGCAGTGACCAGGTGTCAAAGCCTTTGGTGTAGCGGTCTGTCTTGTACTTGTCGGCCAGGCGCTGCACATGGGCACGAGGCAGGTTCTTCAATAGTTGCTCAAATCGGCTTATGCTGAACATGTTGCGGTGTTTGGGTGATTGAGTTGGCGCTCAGGGGTTTAACCCCTAATCCCAAGCACCGCAACGCTTTTTTGAGATTCCTCGAAATTTTCTCCGGACAGTAGTGCGCGCAGGCGGGAATCCAGTGCGCCCAATGAACGCTGTTGCTGGACACCCGCCTTCGCGGGTGTGACGGTGGGGGTGCGGGTGTGACGGTGGGGGTGCGGGTGTGACGGCGGGGTGCGGGTGTGACGGCGGGGTGCGGGTGTGACAAAGAAGCACAAAAAAGGGGCAACCCGCAGGCTGCCCCTTTAACCTTGGAGAGTGCGCCGTTTAGAAGCGGTGGCGCAGGCCGACGGTGATGCCGGTGCGGGTGCGGGCTTTGCTTTCAGGGTCAATAACCAACTGCTTGCCGCCGCTTACCGTGGTGTGATCCAAGGCAGCGTAGACGTCAGTACGCTTGCTAAATGCATAGTCGGCGGCAAACACCATGAAATTGGCGTGACCGTTGTAAGCACCATCGCTAGAGCCCGACTGTTTGGCGCGGAAGTAGTGTGCACCCAGGTTCAACTGGCTGGTGGCTTGGTAGCCAACACCCAGCTTGATCATTTGGCGCTTGTCCGCCGCATTCTCAAAATAACCGCCCGAGAAACCGCCGTTGGTCTGGCCGCTCCACATCTTGCTCAAAATTTGACGGTCGGTCAGGTAGTTGATGTACGAATCCAGACGGTTGGCAAACTTGGTCGGCTTGTATTTATTCAGGCCATAACCTGCGTTGAAGTACCAGGGGCCGGTGCGATAAGAACCACCAAAGGTAAACGCATCCAAGTCAGAGCCACCAGGCAGGGTGGTGCGCATAGCGCCCACGCCCAAGGACAGACCTTTGTCCGAATAGCGCAGGAAACCGCCAAAGGTTTTCATGGCACCGGTACCAACGTCTTCTACCTTAGCTTTCAGCCCTGTGGGGTCAGCCGCAGAGTCCGCTGACAGTTGCACCACGCCATTGATCACGTTTTGCACAGCATTGCCCAAGCCCGGAATGTTCTTAATCGGCGTACCTGCCGTATAACCGCCCAGGGCACCACCAACCATAGCAACTTGGGGATTGGTCGAAGCGTTCAACGCTGCTACACCGTAATCCTGCACGCTCTTGGTATTGTTTTTCTCCCCAAACGAATACTGCAGCGTACCCACCCATTTGCGATCCGGCGTAGCCAGGGTGTACTTCAAGGCATTGCTGGTACGGGCGCCAGCAGCCATGCCCAGCTCGGGCTTGTAGGCATCCATGTAGGGCGAGTAGGGGAAGGAGGCGTAGGTGCTGGTCACCACGTCGAACAGCACGTTCCACTGGCGGCCCATGGTCAGGCGGCCATAGGGGCCTTGCAGGCCCACATAGGCCAGGGCTGGAAGAAGGGGGCGGTGGTGTCCTTCATGCCGGTGTCGGCGTTGAAGCGGTGCTCCATAAAGAACAGGGCTTTGCTGCCGCCGCCCAGGTCTTCTTCACCGCTCAGGCCAAAACGGCTTTGCGACATGCCGCCGCCAATCAGCTTGGTCAGGCCGCTTTTATCGGTTCCTTCATTGGTGGTGTGGCGCACGGCGGCGTCGACAACGCCCCACAGTTCCACTTTGCTAGCGCTGGACTGGGCCAGGGCTACGCCCATGCCACATGTCGCCATGGCGGCGATTACGACGGTCTTCAATTGCATCTGCTTGACTCCTTGGATGATTGATCGGTTTCAGATTGCTACCAGAGTATAAAAAGTACGTGCGTTCTAAAAGTCGTTTGTTGTGCTTTCGCCACTATCGGAAACCCTTGGCCGTACCCCAAGGTTTGCGCTAGCGCAAAAGCATAACTGCCGAAAAATCAGGTGTTTACACCGCAGTTGCGCACAAAGCCTTGCGCCCCGGCAAAGCGGGGCGCAAGGGAGGGTGGCAGGGGCGGGCAGGGGCTGGCGCTGCTTATTCTTCCAGCATGGAGCGCAGCATCCACGCGGTTTGCTCGTGCACCGTCAGGCGCTGGGTGAGCAGGTCGGTGGTGGGTTCGTTGTCTGCATCGTCGACCAAATCGAGCATGCCACGGGCGGTGCGGGCGACGGCTTCGTGGCCTTCAACCAGGATGCGCACCATCTCCAGCGCCTTGGGCGGCTGGGCGGGGGCATCGGGCAGGGAAGAGAGCTTGCCAAAGGCGGCGTAAGAGCCCGGTGCGACGTGGCCCAGGGCGCGGATACGTTCGGCAATGGGGTCGGCGGCGTTCCACAGTTCGGTGTACTGCCCCATGAACATGGTGTGCAGGGTGTTGAACATGGGGCCGGTGACGTTCCAGTGGAAGTTGTGCGTGGTCAGGTACAGGGTGTAGGTATCGGCCAGCAGGTGCGACAGGCCCTGGGCGATGGCGGCGCGGTCTTTGTCGCTGATGCCGATGTTGATGCGCACGCCCTGGGGCGCTGCAGCCGCTTTCGGGGCGGTTTTAGGAGCGGTTTTAGGGGCAGCTTTGGGAGCCTTGGTGGTTTTGGTGGTTTTCGTGGTTTTGGTCGCTGTGGTGGCCATGCTTGCTTCCTTTCTTACGGGTTACCGGGTGAACCTGGCTGCGCAACACCTGCTGCGCTTAAAGAATACTGTAGCGGCTGGCGCTTGAAATACAAGGTTTTGCGCATCGTTTCTAGCTATATCGCTGATAACTACTGCGCAAGCCGCTCACTTTATTGCATCAATTCAAGCGTTCTACGCCAGGCAAGGTGCAAGCGTAGACGGCATTGCGCAGTGCGGCAATGGCTTCGTAGCGGGTGAAGCTGCGCCGCCACACCAGCACGACGCGGCGCTTGGGCGGGGGGCTGCCGTCGGGCTCGGTAATGGGCAGGTAGCGGATATAGGGCTCGTCCGAGCGGCGTCGGCGCGGGCTGGCCAGGGCGTCGGGCGGCACCGACAGGCGCGGCACCAGGGTCACGCCCATGCCGGCAGCGACCATGTGCTTGATGGTCTCCAGCGACGAGCCTTCAAAGCTGCGGCGAATGCCCTCGGCATTGCTGGCGTAGCGGGCAAATTCGGGGCAGACCTCCAGCACGTGGTCGCGAAAGCAGTGGCCCGCGCCCAGCAGCAGCATGGTTTCGCTTTTCAGGTCGTGGGTGGTGACGCCGTCCTGCGTGGCCAGGCGGTGGGTGCTGGGCACGGCGGCCAGGAAGGGCTCGTCGTACAGCGGGGCCATGGCCAGGCCGGTGTCGGGGAAGGGTTCGGCCAGGATGGCGCAGTCAATTTCGCCGGTGCGCAGCATCTCCAGGAGCTTGACGGTGAAGTTCTCCTGCAGCATCAGCGGCATTTGCGGCGTCTTGGCAATGGATTGGCGCACCAAGTCGGGCAGCAAATAGGGGCCAATGGTGTAGATGACGCCCAGCGTCAGTACACCGGCCAGGGGGTCTTTGCCGCGTTTGGCGATTTCTTTGATTTCAGCGGCCTGGTCGAGCACGCTTTGCGCCTGGCGCACGATGTCTTCACCCAGGGCGGTGACGGTGACTTCGCTGGAGCTGCGCTCAAAAATTTTCACATCCAGCTCTTCTTCAAGCTTTTTGACGGCAACAGAGAGGGTGGGTTGCGAGACAAAGCAGGCCTCGGCCGCGCGGCCAAAGTGCTTCTCACGGGCCACCGCGACGATGTATTTCAATTCGGTCAGAGTCATTGCTGGGCCCAATTATTTCAAGGTGTAAGGGGAGGATATAACACAGCCCCTGAAAGGGTGCGGGGCAGGGGCACCTGGGGATTTAGGCTTTGAGGTATTCCGCCTTGCTGCCCAGCCAGCGCTCGATATGCGCCTGGGCTTGCTGGGGGTAATGGAGCAGCATGTGCGGGGCGAGTTCCCGCGCCCATTCCAGCAGGGCCTGGTCGCGCTCCAGGTCGGCAAAGCGCAGCAGGGCAGCGCCTGATTGGCGGGCCCCAAGAAATTCACCAGGGCCGCGAATTTCCAGGTCGCGCCGGGCAATTTCAAAGCCGTCATTCGTCTCGGCCATGGCGCGCAGGCGCTCTTTGCCGCTGTCGGACAGCTTGCCGCTGTCGCCCACCGTATACAGCAGCACGCAGGCCGAGGCCACGGCCCCGCGCCCGACGCGCCCGCGCAGTTGGTGCAGTTGCGAGAGGCCAAAGCGCTCGGCATGCTCAATCACCATCAGGGACGCGTTGGGCACATCCACGCCCACCTCAATCACCGTGGTGGCAACCAGCAGGCCCATCAGGCCGCTGGAGAACATCTCCATCACCGCTTTTTTCTCGGCAGCGCTCATGCGCGAATGCAGCAGGCCCACCAGCACGCCGGGCAGGGCTTCGCTCAGCTCGGCGTGGGTGGCGGTGGCGTTGCTTAAATCGAGGGTTTCGCTCTCTTCAATCAAGGGGCAGACCCAGTACACCTGCCGCCCCTGCGCCAGTTGCGCGGCCAGGCGCTCGATCAGCTCGTCCTTGCGGCTGTCGGGCAGCACGCGGGTGACGATGGGGGTGCGCCCTGGGGGCAGCTCGTCGATGATGGAGACGTCCAAATCGGCGTAATAGCTCATGGCCAGGGTGCGCGGGATGGGGGTGGCGCTCATCATCAGCAAATGCGGCTCCAGCCCCGCGTGGGCCAGTTTGTGGCGCAGGGCCAGGCGCTGGGCCACGCCAAAGCGGTGCTGCTCGTCAATCACGGCCAGCGCCAGGTTGTGGAACTGCACCTGCTCTTGAATCACCGCGTGCGTGCCCACCACCAGGGCCGCTTCCCCACTGGCGACCAGTTCCAGCATGGCGCTGCGCTCTTTCTTCTTTTGCGCCCCGGCCAGCCACGCCACCTTTTTACCCAGTGGGGCCAAGAGCGGCTCCAGCCAGCCGACCAACTTGCCAAAGTGCTGCTCGGCCAGAATTTCCGTGGGGGCCATGAGCGCACATTGCCAACCGGCGGCAATGCTGACCATAGCCGCCACCGCCGCCACCACGGTTTTGCCGGAACCCACATCGCCCTGCAGCAAACGGTGCATGGGCTGGGTACGGGCCAGGTCGGCGGCAATTTCCTGGCACACGCGCTGCTGGGCAGCCGTCAGGCCAAAAGGCAGGGCGGCCAGGAATTGCGCCACCAAGGTTTGCGCCCCGGCGGCAGCAGGCGGCACTTCCAGCACCGGGGCGTGCAGGCGGGCGCGCTCCTGGCGGGCCTGGTGTTGGGACAGTTGCTGGGCCAGCAGTTCTTCAGCTTTCAGGCGCTGCCAGGCCGGGTGGCTGTGGTCTTGCAGCGTAGCCAGTGGGGTATCGGGCGTGGGGTTGTGCAAAAACAATAGCGCCTCGCGCAGACTGGGCAAGGGCTGCAGGCCATTTTCATTCCAATACTGGGCAATCGGCGGCGGGGTGTGCGGCGGCAAGGTTTCCGGCAACTGCACCCGTTGCAACGCCGTGGCAATGGCGCGGCGGATATAGGCTTGCGGCAAGGTGGCCGTCACCGGGTAGACCGGGGTGAGCGCCTGGGGCAGCTCCCCGCCCGCAGGCTTGCAGACGGGGTGGGCCATTTGCCGGCCCCAAAAGCCGCCCTTCACTTCGCCGCGAATACGCCAGCGCGTGCCCACGGCCATGGCTTTTTGCTGGGAGCCGTAGAAGCTGAAAAACGTCAACTGGCAGGTGGCGCTACCATCATCGACGGTGATTTTCAGCATACGCCGGGGGCGCAGTTGCACCTCGCTGTGGGTGATGGTGGCCTCTATCTGCACGGTGTCGCCCTCGTGGGCATTTTTCAGCAAGGTGATGCGGGTTTCGTCCTCATAGCGCAGCGGCAGGTGCAGCGCCAAGTCCAAATCGCGCACCAAACCCAGCTTGACCAGGGCTTGCTGGGCGGGGCTGGGCTTGGCGGTTTTCTTTTTGGGTGGCGGGGCGGACGGCTCGGGCATGAATTCTTAACAATTACGGTTTTATGCTAATGACAGGACAGGTTAGCATCCCCTTTTATACGGGGGTTGCTAGGCAGCAGCACCCACGCTTCAAACTTCCAACGAGGTTGCGGCCATGTTCAAAAAGGTCACTGTCCAACAATTGCGCCTAGGAATGTATATCCACGCGCTGGGCGGCGCGTGGATACACCACCCCTTTTGGCGCAGTGCTTTCTTGCTCGATGACGCCCAAGACCTGCAGGCGCTGCGCACCAGCAACGTGCCAGAGGTGTGGATCGACATCAGCAAGGGCCTGGATGTGCTGCCCGCGCCAGCAGCAGACGACGGCGCCCCCGAGCCTGCGCCCATCCACAACACCGCCCCGGCCATGGCGGCCCCGGCGCTGCTGGGCAGCGACCCCACGCCCCTGGCCCAGGAGCTGGCGCAAGCCCGCATGCTGTGCGAGCAGGCCCGCGATTCGGTGATGGACATGTTCAGCCAGGCCCGCATGGGCACGGCAGTCAACATGGAGAAGAACACCATCCTGGTGCAGGAGATCACCAACTCGGTACTGCGCAACCCGGCCGCACTGATTAGCGTGGCCCGCCTGAAAACGGCGGACGACTACACCTATATGCACTCCGTGGCCGTCAGCGCCTTGATGGTGGCCTTGGCCAAACAACTGGGCTATGGCCCCGAGCAAATCCACCAGGCGGCCATGGCCGGGCTGCTGCACGATATTGGCAAGGCCCGCTCCAACCTGGCGATTTTGAACAAGCCCGGCGCCCTGACCGACGATGAATTTGCCCACATGACGCGCCACCCCGTGGCCGGGTACGAGCTGCTCAAGCATTCGGTGGACGACCTGGCCGTGCTGGACGCCTGCCGCCACCACCATGAACGCCTGGATGGCCGGGGCTACCCCGACCGGCTGCAGGGCGATGCCATCTCTGAGCTGGCCCGCATGAACGCCATTTGCGACGTGTACGACGCCATTACGTCTGACCGGCCCTACAAAAAAGGCTGGTCCCCCGCCGTGGCCCTGCAGCGCATGGCCCAGTGGTGTGGCGGGCATTTGGACAACCGGCTCTTTAGCGCCTTTGTCAAAACCATGGGCATCTACCCCATTGGCAGCCTGGTGCGCCTGAATAACGGCCTGCTGGCCGTGGTCTACGCCCCGTGTGAGGAAAATTTACTCGCCCCCCGGGTGGTGAGTTTTTACGACGCCTCACGCAACCAGTATCTACCCACCCCCGAGCCGATGAACCTGTGCTGTGTGGCCAATCTGCGCATCCTGCAGCGCGAAGACCCGGAGCATTGGTCCTTCACCAACCTGGAGCACATCTGGCAAGCCGCTGCCGCGCAAGATGCCCATGCCGCCACCAGCTAGGCGGTGTTTCAGCGGTGTGGAATGTTCTAGTTGGCGTTCACGGCAAAGCCGTTGCGCCCCTGGGCCTTGGCTTTGTAGAGGGCCACGTCGGCACGGGCCAGCAGGGCGGCAGAGCCGCTGTGCCCTTCGGCGCTGGCGTAGGGGATGTGCGCCGCCACCCCGGCGCTGATGGTGACGATGTCCGCCACCGTGGAGGCCTGGTGGGGAATGCGTAAGTCAGCCACCGCCTGCACCATGCGCTCGGCCACGGCCATGGCACCTTCCTGGTTGGTATCGGGCAGCAGCACGACCAATTCCTCGCCGCCGTAGCGCGCCAGCAAGTCAGAGTTGCGGTGCAGGCAGGCTTGCAGCGCCTGCGCTATTTTTTGCAGGCAGGCATCGCCTTGCAGGTGGCCGTAGCGGTCGTTGAACAGCTTGAAGCAGTCCACGTCCAGCATGATGACGCCTACGGGCCGCTCCCCGCGCAGCGCCAGGGCGCAGATTTGCTCATAGCGCTCGTTGAAGTGGGCGCGGTTGGCAATGCCCAGCAGTGCATCGGTGCGCGAAGCCGCACGCAGGCGGGCGTTGGCCGCTTCCAGCTCCTGGGTGCGCTGCACTACGCGGTCTTCCAGGCTTTGGTTAGCCTTGGCCAGTTGGGCGTTTTGCGCAGACAGCACGGTGTAGAGCTTGCCAATCATGCGCAGCAGCGCCTGGGTGCCGTTGTCGTGGATTTTGCTCTCGACCTCGAAGGCGTCTTCCGGGCTCATGCCGTTCTGGATGGACGTGATTTGCCGCGCCATGGACTGGTCAATGCCCAAGATATGCAGGCCCAGCCACGAGGTGAGAAAACCCACCAGCGTCGCGCTAGGGTCGGTCATGCAGGTGCGCTGCAGCCACAGGGTTTGGATTTGCTCGACAAACTGCTGGTGCATGCTGCGGTGACTTTGCATGTGGCGCATGTCCAGGCCGTATTGCGCCATCAGATCTTCTTCTTCGCGGAAGTGGTATTCAGTGTAGGCCAGCAGGCGCCCGTAGACGTCGGCCAGCAGGCCGTCGCGCTCGCTGGAGTGGTCAAAGATGGCGCGGTTGAGCTCGTTGAACAAATCCACCAGGATGTGGTGCTGCTGATCCACATCATTGAGTCCCGTCACAAAGTTCTCATCCCAAACAAAAGCCGTATCCATGATGCCCACCTTTTTCACCTACCCGACCGTTTTAACAAGTCCACCAGTGTAGGGACCATGGTCGCAAGATTCCTGACATCCATCAAGCTTGCACAGCGCAAATCCAGGGCAAACACCAGTACCCATCCGGGGCCCGTGGCCCCCGGGCGTTTTGCGACAATCGCGCCCTTGTTGTTTTTTAGCGCAGGGGCGCACTGCGCCTTCTTGCCCCATGCCTGTGACTGCCTTCACGCTCAGTGATTTTGATTTCGTGCTGCCCGAGCAGCTCATTGCCCAACACCCCTGCGCCCAGCGTAGCGCCTCGCGCCTGCTCGATGGGCGCAGCGCAGCGCCTATCGACCGTATTTTTCGGGAACTGCCGACACTGCTGCAGCCGGGGGATTTGCTGGTGTTCAACGACACCCAGGTGGTCAAGGCCCGCGTGTTTGGCGAAAAATCCAGCGGCGGCAAGCTGGAGCTGCTGATTGAGCGGGTACTGCCCGATGCCAATGAAGTCGTCGCCCATATGAAGGTGAGTAAAAAGCCCCCTGTGGGTGCCCGCCTGCACCTGGCCGGGGGCCTGGCCCACGGCGGGTTTGATGCCACGCTGCTGGGCCGCTGGCCCGATGCGGATGGGCCGCTGTTTCACCTGGCCCTACACGGCCCGGCGGGCAGCACGGCCTGGGCGCTGATGGAGCAGCACGGTCACCTGCCGCTGCCGCCCTATATCGAACGCCAGCAAGCCAGCGGCCACGACCCGGACGCTGCCGAAGACGGTGAACGCTACCAAACCGTATTCGCCCGCCACCCCGGCGCGGTGGCCGCCCCCACGGCGGCGCTGCACTTTGACCAAGCGGTGCTGGATGCCCTGGCCGAGCGGGGCGTGGAGACAGCGAGCGTGACCCTGCACGTAGGTGCCGGCACGTTCCAGCCCGTGAAAACGCAGGACTTGAGCCAGCACCAGATGCACAGCGAGTGGTACCACATCCCCCTGCCCACGCTGGCAGCGCTGGAGCGCTGCCGCCAGCGCGGCGGGCGCATCATCGCCGTGGGCACGACCAGCGTGCGCACGCTGGAATCGTGGGCGCAAACCGGACTGGCAACGGGGGATACGACGATCTTCATCACCCCCGGCTTTCAGTTCCAGGTGGTGGATTTGCTGCTGACCAACTTTCACCTGCCCAAGAGCACGCTGATGATGCTGGTCAGCGCCTTTGCTGGCTACGACCATATCCGCGCCCTGTACGCGCACGCCATTGCCCAGCACTACCGGTTCTTTAGCTATGGCGATGCCATGCTGTTGGAGCGCGCCTCAATACCCGTGCTGTAGCCGAAAGGCCCGCGCAGCGCTGAAGTGGCCGTTGCCGATAAAGGGCTGCGGCGGGCGCAGCGCCGACAGGGGCGAGGGGTGGTTGCTGGTCAGCACCAAATGCCCCCGGTCGGCAGCAATCAAGCGGCGCTTGGCCTGGGCGTGGCTACCCCAGAGCATGAACACCGCCGGGCGCCCTTGCTGGGCGACGTGGGTGATGATGGCATCGGTCAAGACCTCCCAGCCCTTGCCAGCGTGGCTGGCGGGCTGGCCCTCCTCCACCGTCAAGCAGGTGTTGAGCAGCAGTACCCCGTTTTGGGCCCAACTGACCAGGCTGCCCCCCGGCTGGGGAAACGGCGGCAGGGGCGTGCCTACGTCACGCTGTAGTTCTTTGAAGATGTTGCGCAGCGACGGCGGCAGGCGCACGCCGGGGGCTACGGAAAACGCCAGACCCTCGGCCTGGCCGCGCCCGTGGTAGGGGTCTTGCCCCAGGATGACGACGCGCACCGCATCGGGCGGGGTCAGTGCCAGCGCCCGCAGCGGCTGGGGCGGGAAGATGCTGGCGCCCGCCTCCAGGCGTTGTTGCAAAAAGTGCTGCAGCGCCTGCCCGGTGGCGCTGGCGGCAAAGTCCTGCAGCAGGGCCTGCCAGCCCGGCGCTACGGGCCAGGCCAGCAGGTCAGCCTGCTGCAATTGGTCGGAAGGGGAAAAAGGGGGCAACATGGATTCGATAGCTGTTTGCGCTGTAACGGTGCGGATTTCACCATGCTTTGATGGTCAAATGACCTGTGGATAAGCGCTAAATGCTCACATTTTCAGCATCCAACGCACAGACCTGGTTGCGGCCAATGGCCTTGGCCCGGTAGAGGCGACTGTCGGCCAGCGCCAGGAGCTGCTCGGGCGTGTGCTCGGCACTGGGCACGATGGCGGCCACGCCAATGCTGATGGTGACGGAGGGGCCGACGGGCGAGCGCGCATGCGGCAGTTGCAGCGCCCGCACGGCCTGGCACATGGCCCAGGCCTTGTCCTGGGCCCCTTGTAGGCCGCATTCGGGCAGCAGGCAGGCAAATTCTTCCCCGCCGTAACGCGCCACCAGGTCGTAGGAGCGGCCCACGGCATGGCGCAACACCTTGGCCACGGCGCGCAGGCAGGCATCGCCCCCCGGGTGGCCGTAGGCGTCGTTGTATTGCTTGAAAAAGTCGATGTCGATCATCATCAGTGCCAGCGGCTCGTGCCCGCGCTGGCCGCGCAGCCATTCAGCGTGCAGGCTTTGGTCGAACTGGCGGCGGTTGGGCAGGCCCGTCAGGGCATCGACGAAGGCCATTTTTTCCAGCATTTCGCTGTGCGCCTGATCGGCGGTGCGGTCAACAAAGGTGACCAGCAAATTTTTACCGAACTGCACCCCGCCAATGGCCGCCGTCAAGACGTTGCCACTCTTGGCGCGGATGCGGTACTCCTGGCTGGGGATGTAGCCGTCGTGCGAGCGGGCGTGCTCCAGGGCGCTGCGCCAGGCGCGGGCCACGTGGCTGCGGTAGGCGGTGTCGGGGTAGACGGTCTGGGCCCAGCAGTCCATGGTGGGGATTTCTGCCTCGGTGTAGCCAAAGTAGTCCAAAAAGCGCTGGTTGCGAAAGTAGATGCAGCGCGCGTCGTCCACCATGCACAGCGCCACCGGCATGGCGTGGATCAGGTGCTGCAGCATGCGCTGGGTTTCCTCCAGCTGCATGGCTTGCTGCTTGCCGTGGCTGATGTCCTGGATATAACCATGCCACAGCACGGCCCCGCCATCGAGCCGCTGGGGGCGGGCGACGCCGCGCACCCAACGCTGCGGCGCACCGGGCAGGCAGACGCGGTACTCCTGGCTCCAGATCGACAGGTCGATGGCCGAGCGCTCAATGCTCTGCCCCACGGCGCTGGCATCCTCGGGGTGGATGATGGACAGCAGCGCCAGGCTGGAGGCGCTGCGCTCCGGCGCGCCCTGCGTGCCGTACAGCGCCTGCATGCTTTTGCTGGCGTAGGGAAAGTGGCTGCTGCCGTCGGGTTCGAGCTGGAACTGGAAAATCATGCCGGGCACGTTTTGCGTCAAGCGCTCAAAGCGCTCACGCAGGCGCCGCTCTTCGGACACGTCGGTATTGGTGCCCACGATACGCAGCGCCTGGCCCTGCAGGTTGCGCTCGATCACCCGGCCCTTGCCCAGCGACCAGCGGTAGCTGCCGTCCTTGCAGCGCAGGCGGTAGACGCATTCGAGCTCATCGCTGCGCCCGGCCAGGCAATCCGTCCACGCCTGGTTGACCTGGGGCCAGTCGTCGGGGTGGATGCGCACGGTCCAGTCGCGCACGGTGTGGCCGACGTCCTCGTCGGCATAGCCCAGGAGCGACTTCCACGCCGTGGAAAAGTACACCTGCTGCGCGGCCACGTCACAGTCCCACACGCCCTGGCCGGTGGCCACCAGCACGGCGTGCCACAGGTCGTCCAGCGCCTGGTCCTTGTCCTGCAAGTCGCGCTCTTGTTGCTGCACCCGGCGGGCATGCTGCTGCATGTTGAACATACCCACGCTCAGCAATCCCCCCGCCAGCAGATAGGACAGCAGCACCGCCCAGGCCTTGGCCCGCCAGGGGGCCAGCACCGCGACGGAAGAGCGCTGCAGCGTGACCTGCAGGGGCTTGTCCATTTTCAGCACTGGGGGCTGCACCAGGCGCTGGGCCAGCATGGGTGCGTGCCCCATCTGCTGGAAGGCGGGTGCCAGGAGCAGGTTGTCTGCCGGAGGGGCATCCTCGGCGCTTGCGGCCAAGCGCTCAGCCTGCTGCACGAACTGCTCGCCATCGCCATGCAAAATCGCCGAGCGCATATCCGGCGCGTACAGCACCGAGCGCAGCACGATGTAAAAGTCTTGCGGCAACAGCCCCACTGCCAGCACGCTTTGCACCTGCCCGGAGGCATCGCGCACCGGGCGGGCCAGGGGCAGCAGCCATTGCCCTGGCGTGGGCGCCAAGGGTGCGCCCACCACCGTGCGGGTGGCAGCATCGGCACGCAGTGCAGATTGGAAATAGGCCCGTTCGCGGAAGTTTTCCCCCACCAGGTTGGGCGGGCTGGCCGCCAGCACCTGCCCGTGCGCATCCAGCCAGACCAAGGTGCCTATCCCCACCATGGCCCGGTGCAGAACCGCCAGGTGTTGGGAGATGGCGGCTACCTCGGCCTCGTCCGCATGCTGGGGGTCAGGCAGTGTGGGGGCCAGCGTGCCCAGGGTTTGGTCGACCGCCGTGAGCTGGCGGGCCAGGTAGTCGTGCACCACCTGGGTCTGGCGCTGCAGCCGCGCCTGCTCTTCATAGACCAGGGCCTTTTGTTCCGACCACAAATTGCCCCCCAGCAGCACCCCGATGAACACCCAGGCCAACGCCAAATACCACCATTGCCGGTGGTAGCGGTGGCGAGGCAAAAGCGGGGACGCAGACACAACAGGTAGATGTTTTACAAAAGGAAACAACCTGCGCATTGTAGTGAGGCAAACCCTGGGCACGGCAGCGGTTTACGCGGAACTTACTAGGTATCAACCCAGGGGTTGTCGGTGCCCGGCCCATGGCTAAAGGTCTGGGCGCAGCCCGCCGCGATCAACCGCTGCAGGGGTGTTTTCGTTTTATTTTTAATAGCTGCTACCGCTCACAAACAAACGATTTCAGGCTATTAAATACCTACATTTGTTTTTTTATCAGCGATAGCAGCTATATTTTTTATATCAACCTAGCCAGCAGCCTGGCTTGACCCGTCCTGGGCATACGCATCCAGGAACGCTTCCAGCGCGTCGATGGGCACAGGCTTGCTGATGCCATAGCCCTGGAAAAAGCGGCAACCCCAACCCTGCAGCGCGGCCTGGTGGGCGGCGGTTTCCACCCCTTCGGCAATCACTTCGAGCTTGAGGCTTTGGCCCAGGGCGATCACGGTTTGGGCGATGCTGGCGTCGTTGTGGTCTTCCAGGCAGTCGCGCACAAAGCCTTGGTCGATTTTGAGCTGGTCCAGCGGCAGGCGCTTGAGGTAGGTGAGCGAGGAAAAGCCGGTGCCAAAGTCATCAATCGAAAAGCGCACGCCCAGGCCGCGCAGCGCCTGCATGCGGGCGATGATTTCCTCGATGTCGTGCACCATGACGCTTTCGGTCAGCTCCAGCTTGAGCTGCTGCGCCGGGGCCCCGGTTTCGGCCAGCACTTCCTGCACCTGCTCGACAAAATTGTCTTGCTGGAACTGCCCGGCGCTGACGTTGACGGCAATCGTCAAGCCGGCCCGTGCCGGTTGCTGGGCCCACGCGGCCAGTTGCGTGCAGGCGGTGTGCAAAATCCAGCGCCCCAGCGGCAGGATGAGGCCGGTTTTCTCGGCCAGCGGAATGAATTCTGCGGGCGAGACCATGCCCTGGCCCTGCAGGTGCCAGCGCACCAGGGCCTCTACGCCCACCACCTGGTTGTCGGCATTGATTTGCGGCTGGTAGTGCAGGCTAAAGCTTTGGCGGTGCAGGGCTTCGCGCAGGCTGCGCTGCAGGCGCGCGCGGCTGCTGACCTGGTCGAGCATGTGCGGCTCGTAAAACAAGATGCTGCCGGGCCCGGCGTTTTTGGCTTGGTTGAGCGTCAAGTCTGCTTGGCGCAGTAGCTCGGTAGGGTCTTGGTGCTCGCGCTCCAGCAGGGTGACGCCTATGCAGGCGCTGCAGCTTTGCTCCTGACCCTGCAAGGGTACGGGCGCTTCGATGGCAGCCAGCATGCGCTGCGCCAGCTCCAGGGTCTGGTGGGCGGCATCCCCGGCGCTGGCGGGCAGCGCCGGTATGACGGCCAAGAACTCATCGCCGCCCGGGCGGGCCAGCACGATATCGGCCGCCAGCACGGCGCGTAGGCGCTCTGCAATAGCCAGTAGAAAATCATCCCCCAGGGTGTGGCCCAGGGTGTCGTTGATCATTTGGAAGTCGTCCAGGTCGATATGCAGCAGGGCGGCGCTTTGCCCCCGGGCCTGGCTGCTGTCTTGAACCTGCGCCAGCAGCTCCAGAAACTGCTGGCGGTTGGGCAGGCCCGTCAAGGTGTCGGTCGAGCGCAGCCACGCGATTTGCGCGTGCGCCTGCTCAAAGGCGGAGACGTCCTGCGTTACCCACAGGATGCAGGTTTGCTCTTGCAACTGCAGCAGGCTGGCCGATACCAGGGCGGAGATGGTCGTGCCATCGCGCCGGGGTAGCTGCATGGGCTGGTTAAAGCGGGGCTGGCCATCGCGCAGCAGTTGTGCGGCCATGGCTGCGCAGCCGCTGCTGGCGTCGCTGGGGGCACTGTCCGCACTCCACAGCCCCAGGGCGCTTTCGGTGCGGCCTACGACCTCATCGCGGCGCCAGCCAAACAGGCGCTCGAACCCGGCGTTGACGTCCAAGATCATGCCGTCGCTGGCCTGGGTGATCTCCAGCGCGTCCGGGCTGGTCATGAAGGCGCTGCGGTAACGCGCCTCGCTGTCGCGCATGGCCTGCTGGCGCCGCTCCAGCTCATCGAGCATGTGGTTGAACACTGTGGCCAGCTGGCCGACCTCGCGCTGCTGGGGCACGTGCAGGCGCTGCAGCGCGTAGCCTTGCTGCACCGGCTGGGCCAGGGTGTGGGCCATGCGCTCCAGCGGACGCAGCTCGCGGCGCAGTAGCCAGCGGGTGCCTGCGGCGGCCAGCAGCGACAGCACCAGGGCCGCAGCAATGGTGCTGCGGCGCACGCTGGCGACGGGGGCGTCAATCTCTCCCAAGGGTTCGGTCACGGCCACGGCCCAGGCGGGGGCAATCGACTGCTGCACGCTCAGCAACAGCGGCGTGCCGCGCGTGGTGTATTCGGCCTGGCCGTGCACACCAGTGGCAAAGCGGTCCAGCACAGGGTCGGCTCCCGGAGGGGGCAGTTGCTCCAGCAGGCGCTGGGGGTCGCTGGTGGCCAAAATCATGCGGGCGTTGCGGTCAATGACGAAGAAGTGCCCGGTTTTACCGTAGGCCTGGGTTTTAAAGGGCTCCAGAAAGTTCGGTTCGGTCAAATCCAAAACGCCGACCACGGCGCCGATGACCTGGGCGCTTTCGCCCCAAATGGGCACCGCCATCATCACCGAGGGCTTGCCGACGACGCGCCCTTGTATCGGGGGGCTGATACTGGCCTGCCCGGCCAGGGCCTGCTGGATGTAGTCCCGCTCGGCATAGCTATGGCCCGTGCGCGGGGCGTGCGGGGGAAATGAGGCCACGGCCAGCCCCTCGGTATTCACGATAAACGCCCCGCCGTTAAAGAGCTGCTGCAGCACCAGCAGGCTAAAAGGGGCCGACTGCCCCAGCGTGGCGGTGGTGGCGTCGGTGATCGCTTCCTGGGGGAGCTGCTTGAGGACTTGAAACAGGTTGATGGGGCTGGCCAGGCTGCGGGGGTCGTGCTCCAGCACCTGCCCCAAGTGGCGCGAGACACGGTAGAGCACGGCTTGGCGCTCTTGCAAGGTCTGCTCCAAAGAGCGCGCCATGAAGGCCGTGACCGAAGCCTGCTGCGCCAGGGTCTGGCTGCGCACTTCCCGGCGCACGTGCCAATCGGCGTAGGCCACCAGCAGCCACAGGCCCAGCAGGAACACGGCCAGGGTGAACAGCGTCAAGCGGTTTTTCAGTGAATAGGCCTGTGCCATGGGCTTACGGTCTTTCAAAGGCTGGGGTGAGGGGATGCGCCGTCCATAGTATGCCCAGCTCGGTTATGTCGACAAAACAAAAGTCCCAAACAGAGCAAGCGCCATGCAATTGCGGGGAAAATCCCAGGGTTTTGCTGCCTGCAGCAAGTTCTACCAGTTCTTTTTTTTGCCTTTATTTAGTCCACCTTGTATGCCTGAGATCGCCCTGCCTCTTTCCTCCTCGTTGCCGCCAGATGATGAACCGGCGCTGGCTGCCCCCACCGGCGGCAAAACCAAAGCCGAGCGCGAAGCGCACAAGCTGGAAAAGCGCCTGTGCCGCGAAATGGGCCGCGCGATTACGGACTTCAACATGATTGAAGAGGGCGACCGCGTCATGGTGTGCATGTCCGGCGGCAAGGACAGCTACACCTTGCTAGACATTCTGCGCAAGCTGCAAAAGCGCGCGCCGATCAAGTTTGAGCTGGTGGCGGTGAACCTCGACCAAAAGCAGCCCGGTTTCCCTGAGCACGTACTGCCCGCTTACTTTGACAGCATTGGCGTGGAGTACCACATCGAGAACCAGGACACCTACAGCGTCGTCAAGCGCGTAGTGCCCGAGGGCAAGACCACCTGCAGCCTGTGCTCGCGCCTGCGCCGGGCGATTTTGTATTCGGTGGCTGACCGCTTGCAGTGCAACAAGGTGGCGCTGGGCCACCACCGCGACGACATCCTGGCCACCATGATGCTTAACCTGTTCTACGGCGGGCGCATGAAGGGCATGCCGCCCAAACTGGTGAGCGATGACGGCAAGCACGTGGTGATTCGCCCCCTGTGCTACGTGCCTGAGCGCGATACGCGCAGTTGGGCCGAGTTTCAGCAGTTCCCCATCATTCCCTGCAACCTGTGCGGCAGCCAGGACGGCCTGCAGCGCGTGGCCGTGAATGAAATGCTGCGCGAGTGGGAGAAAAAACACCCAGGCCGCATCGAAAGCATGTTCCGCGCCATGGGCCATGTGGTAACCACGCATATGATGGACCCCAAGCTGCACGACTTTAAAAACGCCAAGGCCACCGGCATTGCCGACCCCAATGGCGATATTGCGTTTGACGATGAACCTCTGCCCATGCAGCAAGTCGTACAGCGCAGCCGTTCGGATCTGTTGTCGTAACGGTAGTTCTAACGGTTGTTATCACGCCAAGGAGTTTGCTATGCTGCTGCGCCCCATTTCTGCTGCCGTGTGTGTGTCCGTCGCCTTGCTGGCTGGCTGTGCAAGCGGGCCAACCAGCGTGGTCAGCGACGTGCAGTCCTACTCCAATATGCAGGGCATTGCCCTGCCAGCGACCTACCGCATGGAGCTGCTGCCTTCCCAGCAGCAGCAAAGCGATTTCACCCGGATTGAAGCGGCTGCAGAAAACGCCTTGGCCAAGGTGGGCTTGCAGCGCGCGCCCCAACCGGAGCGGGCGGCCTTGGTGGTGCAGGTAGGCGCTACGGCCAACCAGGGCTGGGCGCAGCATCCGACCTATTGGGACCCGTATTTTTATGGGCCGCGCTTTGGGTGGGGGCTAGGCTACGGCTGGTATCCGGGGTGGAGCATGCACTGGATGATGGATACCCCCCCACGGGTCTACGTACGCGCCGTCAAACTGGTGCTGCGTGACCGCAAGAGCCAGCGCATTGTGTACGAGACCTCGGCCAAGTACGACGAGGTGCGGGTGGATGACAGCCGCATCTGGCAAACCCTGTTTGATGCCGCACTCACAGGCTTTCCCTTCCCGCCCGCTGGGCCGCGCCAAGTGCGGAGCACGGGGGGCGACGCACCGGCCTCTACCGCGCCTGCGCCCGCTGCTGCACAGCCTGGGGTGCCAGCGCCCGCTGCAGAGCCAGCAGCCACCAGCACACCCGTATCCACCCAGCCGGTGCGTCCACCGGCTGTAAGCACTACGCCGGTACAGCCGCCTCAGCAGTAGTAGCAGTAGGGGCGGGCGCAGCGTCCTCAGGCGCTCTCCAGGGCTGCAGGCCCAGTTTGGCCAGGAGTGCATCGTCGGCCTGGGTATCGGGGTTGCCCGTCACCAGCAGCTTGTCGCCATAAAAAATCGAATTGGCACCGGCTAAAAAGCATAGGGCTTGCACGGCTTCGCCCAATTCCTGGCGGCCTGCAGACAGGCGGATTCGCGCCTGGGGCATGGTGATGCGACATACGGCAATCACGCGCACAAAGTCCAGCGGGTCCACCGGGGCGCTGCTGGCCAGCGCCGTGCCGGGCACAGGCACCAGGCTGTTGATGGGCACCGACGCGGGCTGGAGCTTGACCAGCTCGGCAATCAGGCTGGCGCGGTCAGCCTGCTCTTCGCCCAGGCCGATGATGCCGCCGCAACACACCTTGATGCCCGCCTCGCGCACCGCAGTCAGGGTGTCGATGCGGTCTTGGTAGCTGCGCGTCGTCACCACCTGGGCGTAGTGCGCGGGGCTGGTGTCCAGGTTGTGGTTGTAATAGTCCAGCCCTGCCGCTTGCAGAGTGTGCGCCTGTTCGGGCGAGAGCATGCCCAGCGTGGCGCAGGTCTCCAGCCCCAGGGCTTTGACGCTGGCGATGATGTGCGCCATTTTTTCCAGGTCGCGCTCCTTGGGGCTGCGCCAGGCAGCGCCCATGCAAAAACGGGTGGCCCCGGCGGCCTTGGCGGCCTGGGCGTTGCGCAGCACCTCGTCCTCGGCCAGCAGTTTGCTGGCTTTCACGCCGGTATCCACGCTTTGCGCCTGCGGGCAGTAGCCACAGTTTTCCGGGCAACCGCCGGTTTTGACCGACAGCAGCGTGGCCAGCTCCACCTCCGGGGTGGGCCAGTGGGCCTGGTGCACCTGCATGGCGCGCTGCATCAGCGTGATCCAGGGCTGGGCAAACAATTCTTCAATCGCGGCTAAAGACCAAGGGGTAGACATTAGAAAAACTCCAGCTAAGCAAACGGCGCTGATTGTGTAAGCCTAGGTCGTCCCTGCCCAGGGGGCGGCAGCGAAATACTTGCCCGCTTTTTGCCGCCGCTAAAACCGGGTAAACCGGCCTAAAAATAACGACAAATGCCTAGGCGATAACAGACATTGCCGACATTGCCGCGTTCTGCCGCCATCACGCAGGCTTTGGCTGCTTATTGCCGGAAAAACGGTTTGGCGCAGAGCAGCCCAGCCCGGTGGTTTGCATCTATTGCGGGTTTACCCGAAAATCCACCGTTTTGACTGCCCGCTTTTGCCCTATGCACGCTACCCGCATCATTGCCATTCGCCACGGCGAAACCCCTTGGAATGTGGATGGCCGCATCCAGGGACACACCGACATCCCCCTGAACCCCACGGGCTTGCAACAGGCCGCCCGCGCCGCGCAGGCCCTGGCCGATGAAGCTGTGCACGCCATCTATAGCAGCGACTTGCAACGCGCCTGGCAGACTGCGCAGGCTCTGGCCCAGACCACGGGCGCACCGCTGCACCCCGAGCCGGGCCTGCGCGAGCGCTGCTTTGGTGCCTTTGAAGGCCGCAGCTTTGCCGAGGTAGAGCACAGCCACCCCGAGGCAGCGCGGCGCTGGCGCAAGCGGGAACCCGATTTCGTGCCGCCGGACGGGGGCGAATCGCTGCTGGGGCTGCGCACGCGCATTGCCGCCACGGTGGGGCGCCTGGCCGCCGCCCACGTCGGCGGGCAAATCGCCCTGGTAGCCCATGGCGGCGTGATGGACGTGCTCTACCGCCTGGCCACCCAGCAAGACCTGCAAGCGCCGCGCACCTGGACGCTGGCCAATACCGCCATCAACCGCCTGCTGTGGACGCCCCAGGGCCTGACCCTGGTTGGCTGGGGCGATACCCAGCACCTGGAGGTGGGAGCCTTGGAAGAATCGTTCTCTTAAAAAAGAGAGCTATTAGCGCTGATGATTATTGTGTTTCAGGCACTTTAATGCCTGAAATTCAATATCTACCAGCGGTAACAGCTATAAAAATTAACGTCCGTACAGCGCCGTAAAGCTGGCCGTGCCCAGGCAGTGGGCGTTGATCATGAAACCGGCCAGGGCGGCGGTGGCGTCGTCCGGCACCTCCAGCTTGGGCACCGACAGGGCGTGGACGGTGAAGACGTAGCGGTGCGGCTTGTCTCCCGGTGGCGGGCAGACGCCGCCCCAGGCAAAGCTGCCGTAGTCGTTGCGAATGTTCCGCGCACCGGCGGGCAAGGTGGTGCTACCGGCAGCCCCTGCGTTGGCTTGCAGCTCGGTGGTCGCGGCGGGAATATCCACCACCATCCAATGCCACCAGCCGCTGCCGCTGGGCGCGTCGGGGTCGTACACCGTCAGCGCCAGGCTTTGCGTGCCAGCGGGGGCGCCGCTCCAGCGCAGCACGGGCGATTCGTTGCGGCCTGTGCAGCCAAAGCTGTTGAATTCAAATTCCTGCGGGATGGTGCCGTTGGCGGGAATGTCTGGGCTGGTCAGGGTAAAGCGGCTCATCACATCGCTCCTTGTACTTACAAGCCTGCCAGTATGCCTTGCCTGCGGGAAAGAAGCCGCTGGCGTTATGCCGGCATGGGCTGGCCAATACTGGCCATAATGCGGCGCTGCACGTTACGGACATGGCGCGCGCTGATGCGTCGGCTCATAGCGCGAATAGGAATAAATAATTTATCGCCAATACCGTCAACCAAAACAAACTCAGGGCCCCCATTGCGGCTTTCGGTATAAAGAAACGCATCGGTGTTGATACGTGCAAAAACCACGTGCATGCGCACACAGTCATCAAAAAACTGATGCAGTGCCTGCAGGTGTTTAGGCTCCAGCTCCGGGCCAGAAGCAATGGCATTGAGCGTCCAGCATTTACCATCAGGGGCGGTTATTTTTTCCACCAACAAACCTAAACCCTTGTCGGTGTGTATAAAACCGTGCGGGGTTTCTATAGGAAAAAGGAATTTACCAGTGCCGTAATGTGTTTTGCACAGCTGCAGGTATTGAATGATTTCACGGCGAAACTGACGGTAAACACCTTGAAAAAGGTTGCGACGCAGTTTGGATTACCCCTTGAACCCCCCATCTGCCTGGGCGTGATGGGGTTTTATGATTTTAATCACTTTGGTATCGTCCCAAGGGCAGGGATAGACTTCTTTGAAATTGCCTTTGGCAATATAGTCTTTTAAAACAAGAATTTCGTTCATGGGTGAAAATAATTTATTGGTGTGGCACAGGGGTGTTGCACTTCACTTTTGAGATCGCCCTGCATCTTGACGCCGCGAATATACCAGCGCCAAGGCCGTACCCCCTGCGCGGCACCTTGGGCCAGTCTGCCCCAGCACAGGCTGAAATAAAAAGAGCGCCCCAAGATGGGCGCTCTGGCAGTCGATATAAGCCGAGATTACAGCTCGCCGTAGCTATGCAGGCCCGACAGGAACATATTCACACCCAGGAAGGCAAAGGTCGTCACCGCCAGACCCACCAGGGCCCACCAGGCCGAGACGCTGCCGCGCAGCCCTTTCATGAGGCGCATGTGGAGCCAGGCGGCGTAGTTCAGCCAAACGATCAGCGCCCAGGTTTCCTTGGGGTCCCAGCTCCAGTAACCACCCCAGGCGTCTGCCGCCCACAGGGCGCCCAGCACGGTGGCGATGGTGAAGAAGGCAAAGCCCACGGCAATGGCCTTGTACATCACGCTGTCGAGCACTTCAAACGCGGGCAGGCGGGCGGCAATGGGTTTGCGCAGCGTCAGGATGGCGCCGACGATCAGCGCGGAAATACCGGCGTACACCAGCCAGTAGCTGCTGCCGCTGGCCTGGGTTTGGCGAAACGCCAGCGGCTCAAAGCACAGGGCCACGCCCAGCAGCCATAGGGGGGCAAGCTTGTACCATTTTGTTTCGGTAGCTTGTTGCTTGATCAGGTAAGCAAAGGCCACCATGGCCGACATGGCAAAGGTGCCGTAGCCGATGAAGTTGGCCGGTACGTGCAGCTTCATCCACCAGCTTTGCAGGGCGGGAATCAGCGGCTGGATTTCCTGGCCTTCGCGGGCAATCGTGTACCACAGCAAAAAGCCGACGGCGGCGCTGACCACCAGCATGACAAAGCCGCCCAGGGCGCGGGTGGCGTACTGCTCTTCGTAATAGAGGTAGAACAGCGCCGTCATCCAGATGAACATGACGAACACTTCATACAGATTGCTCACCGGAATGTGGCCCACGTCCGGGCCCATCAGATAGCTTTCATACCAGCGCACCATGGTGCCCACCAGCGCCAGGGTGACGGCCACCCAGGTAATGCCGCTGGCAATGCGACCAAAGCTGCTTTGCTCGCTCTTGGCAAACAGGGCTACCCAGTAAAACACGGTGGACATGAAGCACAGCATGCCCATCCACAAAATGGCGGACTGGCTGGAGAGGAAAAATTTCAGGCCAAACACCGTATCGGCCCGGTCCAAATGGGCTGCGCCGTCCGGCCCGTGGTAGAGCCAAATGGCCAGCAGCGACAGGCCCGCCACCGCCAGCATCAGCTTTTGCATGGGCCGCCAGAACCAGCCCAGACCCAGCAGGCAGGGCGCCGTCAGCAGCAGAATGCCTTTTTCATACTCGTCCATGGCGTAGCCGTATTGGTGCCAGGCAAAGGCGGTGCCGACCAGCAAAGCCAGGGCAAACAGCCAGTCAAGCGCGTTGCGCTGGGCCCAAAAACTGGGGTTGAGGCGCACGGTGGCGGGGGCAGTAGCAGTATTCATGTTCACACCTCAGAAGCAGTGGGGGCGGGTGCGCCCAGGAGCTGGTGGTTCAGCTGTGCAAATTCGCGGTCAATGTCGATCAGCTTGCGGTTGCACGACAGCGCCATCGTAGCGTGGGTGCCCTGGCCGTCTTGCGGTGCCAGCCAGACCCACAGGCGCCGGTCACGCACGTACAGCATGCCGAAGACGCCCAAAATCAGGAAGAAGCAGCCGATATACACCACCGTCTTGCCTGGCGCACGGGCGACCTGGAAGACGCTGGCTTGCACCTGCTCGAAATTGTCCAACATCAAGGCCATGGGCGCGGGGTAGTACTGCGCATCGCTCAAGGCAAAGACCGACTGGGCCATGAAGCGCTGGGTCTCCAGGTTGGGCTCCAGGGGCGGCAGCTTGTCCTGGGCGCGTACCTGCTGGGCCAGCTCGAACAGGGTGCTGTTCAAGATACGCAGCAGCACCTCCCCGGCGCGGTCGCGTTCGGCTGCGGGGACGCTGTCTTCCAGGTACTTGCCCAGGGCCTGCAGGCCACCATCGGGCGTGCTCGCGCCGCTACCGGCGTACAAGGTGGCAATGCGCAGGGCCGAATCGGCCAAGGCGGTGCGCAGGTCGGGGCGGTCGGCGGGGCTGGCTTTTTGGGCGTAGCTGGCCACAGCGGCCTCGCGCTGTGCGGGGTCAAGCAGCGCCAGGCGCAGGCGGGTGAAGGTGTGCATCGTGCCTTCGGGGTCGGCGGGCACGCGCAGGTAGCGGAAGGGCTGGGCCTCACTGTCGCGCACGCCCAGCAGGAAGACGGGCGCGCCCTCCTCCATCTCTACGGGCACCATGTAGTTTTGGTATTCCCGCGCCTGGCCGGCGCTGTCGCGCAGCTTGTAGCCGATGCTGGGGCCGATGTTGCGCAGCTTGCGCTCAGTGCCCGTCTTGTGGCCCGCACCGGTGCGGCTGTCGAGCACGCTGCGCAAATCCACCTTGCGCACATCCACGGCGGCGTCTTCGGTGTTGCTGAAGTTTTCCACGTTGATGGTGCGCAGGACTGGGTGAATTCCAGCGTCAGCGGATCGCCCTGGGCCATCTGGAGCTGGGTGCTCTCGCCAATGATGCCGCTGACGCTAAAGGGCTGGCCCTGGGCGGTGAATGGGGTAGCTTGCAGTTGTACCTTGGAGCCGCCGTCGTCAAAGCTGGACTGGTAAATCTCCACCCCCCGGTGGCGGGCTGGGTGGTTGACCTCGATGCGCTTGGGGATGGCTTCGCCGGTTTCGTAGTCGTGGATGATGACGTCACTGGCAAACAGTTTGGGCATACCGGTGTTGTAGTACTCCACGGTGAATTTTTTCAGCTCGACCGAAAACGGCAGGGGCTGCAGCAGGATGCCGTCGGATTGGGCCAGGATGGCGGTGTCCGCCCGGGTTCCTTCGGCCACCAGCAGGTTACCGCGAAACGTGGGGTTGCTACTGGAGAGGCGGTGCTGGTCAATGACTTCGGAAATACGCCCCATGCCATCGAACGGGGTCTTGCCACCCAGCCACATCTGCATGCGCACGATCAAGTCGCCATCGAGCAAGCCGCCCAGGCAAATCAGCACGATGGCGGTGTGCGCGGCGATATAGCCCAGCTTGTTGGCCGCGCCCTTCTTGGCCGCCACCATGAAGCCGCTGGCACCGCCTTCCAGCGGGCGCTCTTGCACTTTGACGCGCCAGCCCAGTTGCACCAGCCCGGCGCCAATGCGCTGGGCGGCTGCGGGCGTGGGTTCGGCCAAGTCACCTTCGGCCTTGTGGCCAAAGGCTTGCAGACTTTTGACGCGAATGTCCTCGCGGAAATTGCGCAAGTCGGCCAGGTATTTGGGGGTGTGCCGCGTCAGGCACAGCGTGGTGCTGATGACCAGGAAGGCCAAAATCAGCAAAAACCACCAGGCGCTGTAGACGGCGTTGAGCTTGAGCGCCAAGAACAATTGCGCCCAAAACGGGCCGAACTGGTTGACGTAGTTGTTGACCGGCTCGTGCTGCTGGATGACGGTGCCGATCACCGAGGCGATGCAAATCACCGTCAGCAGCGCAATGGCAAAGCGCATCGACGCCAAAAGCTCTAGCGTGCTGCGCAGGCGCTGGCGGAAAAAAGAATCAGACATGGCAAAGGCAAGAAAAAGCCGCAAAAAACCCGCGAAGAACAGCAAACAAAAGGCGGTGCTTTCCGCCTAGGGAAGGCACCGCCCGCATTAGGGTTGGTGGGGTGCGCAAAGTTCCACGTGAGGGGAAGTGTGCGCAAACAAGGATCAGTGCAACCCGGCGATGTATTGGGCCAGGGCTTGAATTTCCTTGTCGGTCAAGTGGGCGGCCACATCGCTCATCTGCTGGCTGTTGGCACGGGTGCCGTCGCGGAAGATGTTCAGTTGCTTGACGGTGTAGGTCACGTGCTGACCGGCCAGGCGCGGGTATTGCGCGGGGATGCCAGCGCCGTTGGGGCTGTGGCAGCCTGCACAGGCAGCGATGTTGCGGTCTTGCAAGCCACCACGGTAGATGCGCTCGCCCAGGGCGACCAGGTCTTTATCGGTTGCAGCACCGGCATCCGCCTTTTGCTGCGCCAGCCAGGCACCGATGTTGGCCATGTCTTCATCGGTCAGCATGGCGGCCATGCCGGCCATGATGGGGTCGCTGCGCTTGCCGTCCTTGAACTCTTTGAGCTGCTTGACCAGGTATTCCGGGTGCTGCTGGGCCAGTACCGGGTTATCGGGCAGCACGGATTTACCGGCTTCGCCGTGGCAGGCGATGCACACGCCTTGGTAGCTTTCCTGGCCCTTGGCCAAGTCTGCAGCAGAGGCGGAGAAAGCGGGTGCTGCCACAACGGCAGCTGTCAGCAGGGAGGCAAGCAACTTCATAGTAAATGGTCTGGTTATGTCGGCAAAAACGGGCAGATTCTACAATGAGGCTTCTGGATATTCCTATTTCCCTATGACAGTAAATCCTCTAGCCCTTGTTGCCGATCAAGATTTACCCCCCATTGACGCCAAGGCAGCTATGGGTTGGATGCATACCGCGCGGTTTTTCACCACTGCAGCGCAATTACAACAGTTACCCCCGGTGGCTGTGCCAGAAATTGCCTTTGTGGGGCGCTCCAACGCCGGTAAATCCACGTCGATCAACACCCTCACCCAGCAAAAGCAACTGGCCTTTGCCTCGAAAAAACCGGGGCGCACCCAGCACATCAACCTGTTTTCCCTGGGCAAGCAGGGCGTCACCGACGCCGTGCTGGCCGACCTGCCCGGCTACGGCTACGCCGCCGTTTCGCGCTCGGACAAAGAGCGCTGGCAGCGCGTGATGCTCAACTACCTCATGCAGCGCGAGAGCTTGACCGCCGTAGTACTGCTGTGCGACCCGCGCCTGGGCTTGACGGAGCTGGACGAAGCGCTCTTGGACGCGCTGCGCCCGCGCGTGGAGCAGGGGCTGAAGTTCTTGGTGCTGCTGACCAAGGCCGACAAGCTCACCCGCGCAGAGCAGGCCAAGGCGCTGTCCATCATGCGGCTGAACGCCGGGGGCGGCGAGGTGCGCTTGTTCTCGGCCTTGAAAAAGCAAGGCGTCGATGAGGTGGCGCAACTGCTGTGGCAGTGGAGCCACCCGGCAGCGCCCGCGCCAGAGGCTGCCGCTGCAGACGATAACGCGGACAATGACATTGATAGCTAGCAGCGCTTGAATTTATTGAATTTCAAGCAATTTTCATTTTGAAATTCAATAAATATCAGCGGTAATAGCTATTATTTTTACCCCTCGTCATTGCGAGAAGCCGCAGGCGACGCGGCAATCTCCACACCCACCCTTGCACCACGCAGATCACCACGGCCCTAGCCGTTCATCTCCTCGCCCGCATGCACCTGGTTGCGCCCGGCGGTTTTGGCGGCGTACAGGTGGGCATCGGCCTGGGCCAGCAGTGCGGTCGCTTGCACGCCTTCCTGGGGCAGCATGGCGGCCACGCCAATGCTGATGGTGACGATGCCTGCGCCCAGCGGCGCCCCCTCGGCCTCGGCCTGGTTCCGGGCGTAGGCATGGGGCCGTTGCAAGTCGCGCACGGCCTGCAGCATGGCTTGGGCTTTGCTACGTGCGCCTTCCAGGGAGCATTCGGGCAGCAGGCAGACAAATTCCTCCCCGCCGTAGCGGGCCACCAGGTCGTAGGAGCGGCCCAGGCAGCCGTGTAGCACCTGGGCGACAGCGCGCAGGCAGGCGTCGCCCTCGGGGTGGCCGTAGTGGTCGTTGTATTGCTTGAAGTAGTCGATATCCATCATCAGCACCGCCAGGGGGCGTTGGCTGCGCTGGCAGCGTAGCCATTCGGCCTGCAGCGCTTCATCAAAGCGCCGGCGGTTAGGCAGATTGGTCAGGGCATCGACAAAGGCCATTTGCTCCAGCATGGCGCTGTAGGTGTGCTGGGCGGTGCGGTCGGCAAAGGTGACCAGGAAATTGTGGCCAAAGCGCACGCCGCTGATGGCTACGACCAGCTCTTGCCCCGCCTGGTTGGTGATGCGGTATTCCTGGCTGGGGATGTAGCCGTCATGCGCCTGGGCGTGGGCCAGGGCTTGGCGCCAGGCCTGGCCGACTTCCTGGCGGTAGGCCGGGTCGGGGTAGGCGTGTTCGGCCCAGGCATCCATGGTGGGGACGTCAGCTTCCGTGTAGCCAAAGTAGTCCAGAAAGCGCTGGTTGCGCAGGTAGATGCGCCGCTGGTCGTCCACCATGCACAGGGCCACGGGCATGGTGTGGATCAGGTGTTCGAGCATGCGCTGGGCTTTTTCCAGCTCCAGCGCCTGCAGCTTGGCGTCGGTGATGTCCAGGATGTAGCCATGCCACAGCACGGCCCCTCCCTCCAGGCGCTGGGGCTGGGCCTGGCCGCTGACCCAGCGCTCTTGCCCATTGGGCGACTGCACGCGGTACTGCTGGTGCCACACGGTCAGGGTGTCGGCCGACTGGCGAATGCTGGCCAGTACCTGGGGCAGATCATCCGGATGGATGACCTGCAGGGCCAGGCGGCCATCGCGCTGCACCTGCTCGGGCTGCAGGCCGTAGACGTTCAACACGCCTTGGCTGGTGTAGGGGAAGTGCCCACGGCCATCGGGTTCGAGCTGGAATTGGTAAATCATGCCGGGCACGTTCTGCGTCAGGTGCTCAAAGCGCTCGCGCAGGCGCCGCTCTTCGGTAACGTCGGTATTGGTGCCCACGATGCGCGTGGGCAGGCCCTGGGCATCGCGCTCAATGATGCTGCCGCGCCCCCACACCCAGCGGTAGCTGCCGTCCTTGCAGCGCAGGCGATGCACGCTTTCGTAGGTGGGGCTTTCGCCGCGCACGTACTGCTGCCAGGCCTGCTGCGTCTGGCGCTGGTCGTCGGGGTGGATGCGGCTTTGCCACTCTTGCAGGCTGTCGCCCACTTCATCATCGGCGTAGCCCAGCGCCCGCTTCCAGGTGCTGGAGAAATACACGCGCTGGTGCACCACGTCGTAGTCCCACACGCCTTGGCCGGTGGCGGTGAGCACGGCGTGCCACAGCTCGCTCAGGGCTTGCTCCTTGACCTGTACCCGGCGCAAATTGCTTTGTATCAGGTGCAGGCCCAGGGCGCTGAGCAGGGCCAGCACCGCGTACAGGCCCACACTGACCCACAAGCGGGCGTACCAGGGCGCAAACATGGCCTGCACGTCCCGCCCGACGCCGACCAGCATGGGTGTGTCCATGCCAATGCCCGGCGGGGTAATCATCTGCACCGCAACCAGGCGCGGCCCTTCGTGGGGCAGCAGCGGGCCTTGCAGCACCGCCGCGTCCTGGCCCTGGCCCCAGAACTGCCGCAACAGCGCCTGGCCATAGCCTGGCGGCGGCGTGGCGCCGGGGAGCTTGTCCTGCAAGGTCTGCAGGGCGAAGGTTTGGCCACCGCCTTGGATCAGGCCCGCACGGGCATCGGGGGCAAACAGCACGGAGCGCAGCAGGTCGGCAAAGTCCTCGGGGCGCAGCACGGCGGTGACCACGCCGTCGAACTCCCCTTGCGCATCCAGCACGGGCCGTGCCAGGGTCAGCACCCACAGCTTGGGCTCTGGCGCAAACGGGGGGCTGACGATCAGGTCGTTCAGCACCATGGTGTTTTTCGCCGTTTGGAAGTAGGGCCGCTGGCTGAAGTCCCGCCCAATCAAGCTCGGGGCACTGGCGGCCAGCACCTGACCGTCTTTGTCAATCCACGTCAGGATGCCCACCCCCACCATGGCCTGGCTCAGCGAGAGCAGGCGCTCTTGCACCTTCTCGTGCACGTCGTCACTGCCGGTAAAGCTGCTTTGCGCAATCACTTCCAGCAGGTTTTCCAGCGTCTGGTTCACGGCGGTGAACTGGCGCTCCATGCTGGCGCGGATGATCTGGGTCTGCTGCATCAAGTGCTGCTGCTCGCGCCGCACCAGCAAGCGCCGCTCGGTCCACAGGTCGGCCACCAGCAGCAGGGCGATCAGCAGCCCGGCCACCCCCAGCCACCACCATTCACGGCGGTAGCGGTCGGCAGGTGGGAGCAAAAAACGCAGCGCAGATGGCATAGGTGCACCAAGCAGCAGGTTGTGGGGCAAAGACCTCAGAACGTGTTGACGTTCTCAGAATTTACGCCTGCGCAAACAACTGTGCCAAGGCGGTGCCGGGGTCGGGTGCGCGCATAAAGGCTTCGCCCACCAAGAAGCTGTGGATGCCGGCAGTGCGCATGGTCTGCACATCGGCGCTGCTCACGATGCCCGATTCGGTCACCAAAATGCGCTCGGCGGGTACGTGTTTTTGCAGCGCCAAGGTGGTGGCAATGTCCACCTCAAAGGTGCGCAGGTTGCGGTTGTTGATGCCCACCAGCGGGGTTTTGAGCTTGAGCGCCCGTTCCAGCTCATTGCCATCGTGCACTTCCACCAGTACGGCCATATCCAGGCTGTGGGCGATGGCTTCAAGTTCTGCCATCAAACCGTCGTCCAGGCAGGCGGCAATCAAGAGCACGCAATCGGCCCCCATGGCCCGCGATTCGTAGATTTGGTAGGGGTCCACCATGAAGTCCTTGCGCAGCACCGGCAGGCCGCAACTGGCGCGGGCCTGCTTTAAATAGTCGGGCTGGCCCTGGAAGAACTGGCGGTCGGTCAGCACCGACAGGCAGGCAGCGCTGACTTGGCCGTCGCCCTGGGCGTAGCTTTGCGCGATGTCGGCGGGGATGAACTCGCCCTTGCGGATCACACCCTTGCTGGGGCTGGCTTTTTTGATTTCGGCAATCACGGCGGCTTGCTGCTTGTCCAGCTTGGCGCGCATGGCACCAACAAAGTCGCGCGTCAGCACACGACTTTCAGCATCGCGGCGCATCTCGGCCAGGGGCATACGCTTTTGCGCGGCGGCGACTTCTTCGCGCTTGACGGTGCAGATTTTTTCCAAAATATCGGACATGTTTTTCTTCTCCTAAACAGCGTTGAAACCACAGATGTACGCCACAGGGCAGTCACCTCCCCCTCCGTCACACCCGCGAAGGCGGGTGTCCAGCGGCAGCGTTCATTGGGCGCCCTGGATTCCCGCCTACGCGGGAATGACGGGGGATGTTGTGGCTTGGGTGTAGCGAACCAGTTGCTCCATTTTTTGGAGCGCAGCGCCGCTGTCAATCACGGCCTGGGCGCGGGCCAGGCCATCGGCGATGCTGCTGGCCACGTTGGCGGCGTACAGGGCGGCGCCAGCATTCAGGCAAACAATGTCGCGTGCGGGGCCGGTTTCGCCTTGCAGCACGCCCAGCAGCATGGCGGTGGATTGCTGCGGGGTCTCCACCTTCAAGGCGCGGGTGCCGGCCATGCGCAGGCCGAAGTCCTCGGGGTGGATTTCGTATTCGCGCACCACGCCGTCCTTCAATTCACCCACCAAGGTGCCTGCACCCAGACTGATTTCGTCCAGCCCGTCGCGCCCGTAGACGACCAGCGCATGCTCGGCCCCCAGGCGTTGCAGGGCACGCACCTGGATGCCGACCAGGTCTTCGTGGAACACGCCCATGAGGATGTTGGGCGCACCAGCGGGGTTGGTCAACGGCCCCAGGATGTTGAAGATGGTGCGCACGCCCAGCTCTTTACGCACGGGGGCGACGTTTTTCATGGCGGGGTGGTGGTTGGGGGCAAACATAAAGCCAATGCCCACGTCACGGATGCAGTCGGCAATGCGCTCGGCACTGAGGTTGATGTTGACGCCCAGCGCTTCCATGGCGTCAGCGCTGCCCGAGGTGCTGCTCACGCTGCGCCCGCCGTGCTTGCTGACCTTGCCGCCCGCTGCTGCAATCACAAAAGTGGCGCAGGTGGAGATGTTGAAGGTGTGCGCCCCGTCGCCGCCGGTACCGACGATATCGACCAGATGCTGGCGGTCATGCACCGGCACCTTGTGCGAGAACTCGCGCATCACCTGGGCGGCGGCGGAAATCTCGCCAATGGTTTCTTTCTTCACGCGCAGGCCGGTGAGGATGGCAGCGCACATGACGGGGGAGAGCTCGCCGCGCATGATCAGGCGCATCAGGTGCAGCATTTCGTCGTGGAAGATTTCCCGGTGCTCGATGGTGCGCTGCAGCGCCTCCTGGGGGGTAATGGGGCTGGAAGAAGTGCAAGCGGTGGATGGGGTAGCAGAAGTCGTCATGCAATGTCTCTCAATACAGGCGAATAAGTATTTTTAGGAGCTGCTAACGCTGGTCAAACAACAATTTCAAATAGTTTTCATGCTGAAACTGTTTATTCACCAGCGCGAACAGCTATCAAAATAAAGAAAGCCACCGCAAGGGTGGCTGGTGCTGGGCGTTACGCGGGCTGCAAAAAATTTTTCAGCATGGCGTGGCCGTGTTCGGTCAGGATGCTTTCGGGGTGGAACTGCACGCCCTCCACCGCCAGGCTGGTGTGGCGCACGCCCTGAATTTCACCGTCCTCGCTGGTGGCGGTGACTACCAAACAATCGGGCAGGGTGGCTTTATCAATCACCAGCGAGTGGTAGCGGTTTACGGTGAACTGCCGGGGCAGGCCGGCAAACACGCCTTGCTGGTCGGTGGTAATCACGCTGGTTTTGCCGTGCATTTGCTGGCCCGCACGGATGATGTTGCCGCCAAACGCCGCGCCAATGGCCTGGTGGCCCAGGCACACGCCCAGCACCGGCAGCTTGCCGGCAAAGTGCTCAATAGTGGGCACGGCAATGCCCGCTTCCGCTGGTGAGCAGGGGCCGGGGGAAATCACCACATGGCTGATATGCTGCTGCGCCACCAGGGCGATGAGCTGCGCCAAAGGCATTTCATCGTTACGCACCACGGTGACGTGCGCGCCCAGTTCGCCCAGGTACTGCACGATGTTGAAGGTGAAGCTGTCGTAGTTATCCAGCATCAAGACGTTCATACCGACTCCTCTTGCTTGGGCGGCAGGCCCGCAGCGCGCAACCGCGCCAGTTCATCGTGCTCGAAGGCGATGTAGCACTCCATCATGGCGCGGTACAGGCGCTCCATCAGCTCGGGGTTGCCGCCTTCGGCCTGCGCCAGTTGGCGCACGCGCTGCACGATGGTTTCAATCCGCGCCTCATCGCGCACCAGGCGGTCGTCGTTCTTCACGCGCGCGGCCTGGGTCATATAGCCGCTGCGCTCTACCAACAGCGGCACCAGCACGTTGTCCAGGGCATTTACACCCGCCCGCACCTCCAGCATGGTGGCGCAGTGCGGCACTTTGTCGATGGCCTGCATCATTCCAATCCTTCTTCTACCAATTCCGCCGCACGCAGCAGGGCGCGGGCCTTGTGTTCAGTTTCTTGCCATTCCAGTTCGGGCACCGAGTCGGCCACCACCCCGGCAGCCGCTTGCACGTACAGCGTGCCGTTTTGGATGACACCGGTGCGGATGGCAATGGCCATATCCATATGCCCGGCAAAGCTCAAATACCCCACCGCGCCGCCGTAGATGCCGCGCTTGGTCGGCTCCAGCTGGTCAATCAACTCCATGGCGTGCACCTTGGGCGCACCCGAGAGCGTGCCCGCCGGAAAGCTGGCCTTGAGCACGTCCATGCTGGTCATGCCGGGCTGCAGCAGCCCCTCCACGTTGCTGACGATGTGCATCACGTGGCTATAACGCTCCACCACGAAAGCTTCGGTCACCTGCACGCTGCCGGTTTGGGCAATGCGGCCAATGTCGTTACGCGCCAGGTCAATCAGCATGACGTGCTCGGCACGTTCCTTGGGGTCGGCCAGCAGTTCTTGCTCGGTGGCCTTGTCCGCTTCTGGCGTAGCGCCACGCGGGCGGGTACCGGCCAGGGGGCGGATGGTGATTTTTTCGCCACCTTCTACCTTGTCTTGACGCACCAGAATTTCCGGGCTGGAGCCGACCACCTGAAAGTCGCCAAAGTTATAGAAATACATGTACGGCGAGGGGTTGAGCGAGCGCAGCGCCCGATACAGGCTCAAGGGGCTTTCCGTAAAGCGTTTGTGGATGCGTTGGCCCACCTGCACCTGCATGAAGTCGCCCGCCGCAATCAAGTCCTTGGCGCGCTGCACGGCGGCCAGATAGTCCTGTTTGGCAAAGCTGCGTTCGGCAGGGTGGCTGTCGCCGCCCTTGATTTGCGGCACGCTGACCGAGTAGCGCAGTTGCTCCTTCAACTGGCGCATGCGCTTTTTGGCGCGGCTATAGGCTTCGCTTTGGCCGGGGTCGGCATAGACGATGAAATACAGCTTGCCCGAGAGGTTGTCGATCACCGCCAGCTCTTCGCACTGCAGCAGCAGGATGTCGGGCGTGTTCAGGCCATCGGGCGGGCAGGTATCGGCCAGCTTGGGCTCGATGTAACGCACCGCGTCATACCCAAAATACCCCGCCAGACCGCCACAAAAACGCGGCAGACCGGGCACAAGTGCCACTTTCAAGCGCTGCTGGTATTGGGCGATAAAGTCCAGCGGGTTGCCTGGGTGGCTTTCCACCACCTGGCCGTCGGTCACCACCTCGGTGACGGCCGCCGCGCCAAAACCGCTGGCGCGCAGCAGGGTGCGGGCGGGCAGGCCAATAAAGCTGTAGCGGCCAAAGCGCTCGCCCCCTTCGACGGATTCCAGCAAAAAGCTGTGCTTGCCGTCGCCGCTGGCGTGGGCCAGCTTGAGGTAGAGGGATAAAGGGGTTTCCAGGTCGGCAAATGCCTCGGTCACCAGGGGGATGCGGTTGTAGCCGGCACGCGCCAGGCTTTGAAATTCCAGCTCGGTAATCACGATGGGACTTCCTTGAGGGGGAGGGCCGCGCCCGCTGTGCAAGGGATGGGGCGGCTGCGGTTCATTCAAAAGGACAGGGCAAGCCGCCGGTAGCAGCCCGCCTGCCACGCAGGCAGGGTTAAACGGTGATGCGCGCAGGCTTACGCCAGGGCCAGGCTCCCCGGTCGGCACAACCTGCAATCAACGCGTAGTGAATGAACATGGGCAGCGAGTGTAGCGCATGCCCACGCCGGCCCCGGCAAGGCCAGCATCCCTAGGATTTACCCGCAAGTGGGGTGAACGCCGCTTGTCAGCACGCTGTCAGGCTTGGAAAATGCATTTTTAAAAAAAGCACGACCGTTCATGCTCTTACATCTTCCCTTGAAAGGATGCTCCATGCCTGCTTTTCTGCGTTCCTGGCGCCACTGGCTGTGCGCCGCACTTTTGGTTCCGTGCCTGGCTTGGGCGGTTGAGGAAGCGCCCCCGCAGATCACCCTGAGCGGACAAGCGCTGCAGCTCAACGGCAGCGGCACACGCTACAAGGCAGTCTTTCAGGTCTACAACGCCAGCCTCTACACACCAGCACCTGCGCACAACCTGCAGCAGGTGCTGCAGCAAAACGGCCCCAAGCGCCTGGAAATCCACATGCTGCGCAATATCGACGCCAATGAGCTGGGCAAACTCTTTACCCAAGGCATTGAGCACAACACCCCACGTGACCAACTGGGCCAGGTCTTGCCCGGCGTGGTGCAAATGAGTGCGGTGTTTGCCCACCAGAAAAAACTCAACAAGGGCGACAGCTTTGCCCTGGACTGGGAACCGGGCACGGGCATGACCCTGTCCATCAACGGCCAGGCCCAACAGCCACGCTTTGAAAACCCCGCGTTTTTTGCCGCCCTGCTGGGTATTTGGCTGGGGGAAAAACCGGCAGATGCCAAACTCAAGCAAGCCCTGCTGGGCGCCACCAACATCACGGACGCCCAGTAATCCAGACACCCACCTCAGTAAAAAGGGCGAACCACCAGGTGCGCCCTTTTTACGCCCAACGCCTTGCGATACAGGTTGCAGCAGCGCTCTCTAGCGCGCCACCAGTTTGCGGTAGTAGTTGGGCAGGGCAAACAGGGCACCGTGCACCTCGGCGTTGTAGTACTGCAAATCCGCCACGCCCCGCGTTTGCAGACGCTGGGCGACCTCGGCAGCGTCCACGCGGGTGGGCTGCAGAGTGTCGGAGCACACCGCCATGCCCCAGTACGCCCCGTACAGCGGTACGTACACGCCATAGCAGGCCACCTGGGCAAAGTTTGCGTGCAAGGTGGCAACCAGCGCCTGTACCCGCTCGGGGTGGAACACGGGGCTGCCCAGGTGCAGCACCAGCGCCCCGCCGGGGTTGAGTACGCGGCGCATACGCTGCAAGGCGCTGCTGCTGTAGAGCGAACCTGCCGGGGTGTCGGGGTCGGTCAAGTCCAGCACCACCAGGTCAAAGCGGTCGACAGTGCTGTCGACATACGCCATGCCGTCGCCAATTTGCAATTGCAGGCGCGGGTTGTCCCACACGCCTTGGTGCACGGCGTGTAGCTGCGCTTTGCTCGCGGCAATCACCGCTTCGTCCAGCTCGGCCAGCACCACGCGCTGCACCGTGTTGTGTTTAAGCAGCTCCTCGGCCAGCCCGCCATCACCACCACCGATGATGAGCGCCTGCTGCGGTGCGGGGTGGGCAATGGCCGCCGGGTGGGCCATGCACTCGTGGTAGAAAAATTCTTCGCGCTCGCTGGTCATGAAACAGTTGTCCAGGCGCATGACGCGGCCAAAGCTGGGGGTGTCCATCATCTCCAGCGTTTGGTAGGTGGTGGTGCGTCGCTCGACGTTGTGCGCCCGAAAGCCAAAGGCGGCGTCCGGGGTGAGCTGCTCCATCACCCACGGGTATTGCCCCACGTTGTTGGTAGAGATATCGCCGCGCCACAGCTGCTGGCGCACGGCATCCTGGGGGGCGTAGGCGGCAATCACGCCATCCATCAGCGCCTGCGCCTTGGCTGAGTTGTCGCTGGAGAAATTGCACACGTACACGTCAATGGTGACGTTACCCGTCTCCGGCCACGTATGGATGGCCAGGTGCGATTCGGCCAGCAGCACCGCACCGGTGACGCCACCGGGCTGGCCCTGCCATTCGGGGAATTTCACCCACTTGTCCTCCACCAGGGTCAGGCCGCTGGCCTGCGTCTGACTTCGGCATAACTGCGCAATGCTGTCGGCACAAACCATAAGTGCCGGATCACAGGAACATTGGTACAAGTCAGCGGTCAGGTGCACACCTTGCATTATGCGGATACCTCCTTGGGGGCGACGGGGCGAACAGCTTCTCCCACGGCCAAAGTAAATGATTTATCAAGAGAACCGAGCATTCTAACCGCACTCCTCTTGCTGCCAACGGCACGCCAGTTTGTTAAAAAGTTTCTTGCTAACTTCACAAAAAAATTGATTTAGGCAAACTATGCCTGTTTGCAACTGGTTTCATTTTTGACAGAAAGTCTCGTCATGCCTTTGCCCCGTTTTGCAAGTGCCCCGTGCCCGAGCCTGCCCCCGGCCCCCAAGGCTAAATCCGCCCAGTAACGCTTGCGCCGCCAGCGCCCACGCGCCTGCATTGCCTTCTTTTGTTTGCCCGCTGAAAGCCTTTGCCATGTCATTGAACCGCCTCCAAGTTAGCACCCGCCTGTACCTGGGTTTTGGCCTGTTGCTGCTCATTACCAGCGTGATTACCGCGCTGGCCGTTTGGCGCCTGCAAGCCATTGCCGAAGTCACCGAAACCATGACCACCGTGGACAGCGAACGCCTACGGGCCACCGTGCAGTGGCGCGAAAACACGCAAAAGAACTGGATTCGCACCCGGGCCATGCTGCTCAACCCCGACCCGCAGTTCAACGCCATCTGGGAAAAGGAAATCGCCGCCACGTCGCAAACCATCAGCGCCGCACAAAAGCAAATCGAGGGGCTGCTGCGCACCGAGCGGAGCCAGCAGCTGTTTAAAGACCTGGGCAAAGAGCGCACGGCCTACCGTGATGTGCGCAAGGACCTGATGGCCCGCAACGCCGGTGGCGAATACGTGGCCCAGGAGGTGCAAGACACCCTGGCCCCCTTGGCCGATGCCTACGACCAGGCACTGGGGCGGTTTGAAGCAGCCCAGTTGCAGGCCTATGAGCAAACGCGCACCGACGCCATTGCCCAACTGCGCCAGGGGCAGGTGGCGCTCATCATCGGCGGTGCCTTGGCGCTGGTGCTGGGCTTGCTGGGAGCTTGGTCGTTGGCACGCTCCATCCTGCACCCGCTGGGGCAGGCGGTGGATATTGCCCAAGGTATTGCGCAGGGCAACCTCAGCCAGAGCATCGACAGCACCGGCCACGATGAAACCGCCACCTTGCTGCGCACCCTGCAGCAAATGCAGGCCACGCTGGCCAGCACCGTCTCCAGCGTGCGCCAGAATGCCGAAAGCGTGGCCAACGCCAGCACGGAAATTGCCCAGGGCAACAACGACCTGTCAGCCCGCACCGAGCAGCAGGCCAGCGCCTTGCAGCAAACCGCAGCGTCCATGGAGCAGCTGGGCTCGACCGTGCGCCAAAATGCTGACAACGCCGCCCAGGCCAACCAGCTGGCCGTCAGCGCCAACGACGTGGCCAGCCAAAGTGGCGCCATCGTGGAGCAAATGGTCACCACCATGCGCGACATCCAGGACAGTAGCCAGCGCATTGCCGACATCATCAGCGTGATTGACGGCATTGCCTTCCAGACCAATATCCTGGCGCTGAACGCCGCCGTCGAGGCCGCACGCGCCGGGGAGCAAGGCCGAGGCTTTGCCGTCGTCGCCAGCGAGGTGCGGGCCCTGGCCGGGCGCAGCGCCGATGCCGCCAAAGAGATCAAGGCGCTGATCGACACCAGCGTACAGCGCGTGGGCCAAGGCACCCAACTGGCCGACCAGGCCGGTACCTCCATGCAGGACATGGTGGGCGCGATTCGCCGCGTCACCGACATCATGGGCGAGATCAGTGCCGCCAGCCGCGAGCAAAGCTCGGGTGTCTCTCAAGTGGGGGAAGCCGTCTCGCAAATGGACCGCACCACCCAGCAAAACGCCGCCTTGGTGGAAGAAAGCGCGGCAGCGGCAGACAACCTCAAGCAACAGGCCGCGCAATTGGTGCAGGCTGTCGCCTTCTTTCAAGTAGGCGGTCACAGCGCGGCACCGCGCCCCACCGTGGCAGTGGCGGCAGCGGTGGCAGCGCCCGCCCCTAGCACCAAGCCCACGGCATCCGCCACACCGCGCCCGGCGGCTGCGGCTTCTACCGCCAAGGCTCCCAGCCTGGGCAGTGGCGCGGCCCGTGCTACACCCGCCAAGGCCGCAGCGCCGGCAGCTGCCCAACCTGCCGCACTCAAGCCACCGGCAGCCAAGCCCGCCGCTGCGGCAGCGGCCAACCCGGATAACGACGATTGGGAAACGTTTTAACCCGCCACGGCAATCTGCATCAGCGCATCCACGTGCGCCAGCGCCGGGGTGGCGGTAATCGGCTCGCCGTGGTTATAGCCATAGGTCATCAGCACCACCGGGCAGCCAGCAGCCTGCGCCGCCCGGGCGTCGTTGCTGGAATCGCCCACCATCAGCGTGCGCCCTGGCTGCGTGCCCAGGGCTTTACAGGTTTCTAGCAGCGGTAGCGGGTCGGGCTTTTTACGGGCAAACGAGTCGCCGCCGAACACCTGCTGAAAATAATTTTCCAAGCCCTTGGCATGCAGCAAAGGGCGGGCAAAGGCCAACGGCTTATTGGTCAAACAGGCCAGGGGCAGACCCGCAGCATGCAGCGCAGCCAGCCCTGGCAATACCCCCGGATAGACCTGGGCAAACTGGCCATTGCACTGCAGGTAGTGGTGCTCATACCGCTGCCACGCTGCCTGGTAGCAGCCCTCTACGTCCTGCACGCCGACATGGGCCAGCACCGAGCGCAGCAAATGCTCCGTGCCCTTGCCAACCATGTGCTCAATCACCTGCGGCGCAATGGCCGGTAGCTGCAAATCCACCAGCATGCCGTTCAAGGCCTGGGCAAAGTCGCCCAAGGTGTTCACCAAGGTGCCGTCCAGGTCAAACATGACGGCATCCACCTCCAAAGCCTTACCGACGATATTCAATTGCATAGTATTAAAACAATAGCTGCTGGCGCTTACCCCATAAGGGCTAGAGCCATAAAAACCATGAAACAAGGCCTTGCACTCCCCGGGGAGTGCAAGGCCTTGAAAGCGCGTTTCCCAGATGGGTAATCTTAGAACGTGCTGATCACGTTGATAAACCAGCCCCGGCTGCGGTAAGACAGGTCGGTCAAGTCATCCGAGTAATTGGTGAAGTTATACCCCGCCCCCACTTTCACGTGTTTGCCCACGTGTTTGTAAACACCCACCAGTGCGCCAGCGCGGGCATCGCGAGCTTCCTTGGCTCGCAGGTTGCGCACTTCGGTGACGATGTCCCATTCATGCACCCAGTGCCAATCGGCACGCAACACCACCAAGTCCGCACGACTGGAGAACCAGGGGCCTTCCGCCTTGTTCATCCGCAGCTTACCCACACGCACACCGTACTTGAAGCCCAGCGACAGCCAAGGTTTCGCATCCCAGATGGTGTCTACCGCCAATACCGTGCTTTTTTGCGCATAGTCGGCAATGCTGCCGTTGTTATCCAACTGCCCGGCGGTAGGCACATTGTGGTAACTGGTCAGCTTCACCAACGTATTCCAGCGGTCGTTATCCACAGGGCGGTAGGCAGCACCCAGCACCGCTTCATGGAAGTTACCGTCATAGAACGCACCCTGCGAATTGCTGCTGCGCGAGATATTGAACTTGCCCAGCAAACGCCACGCCGGCGAGAGTTGCTGACCGTAGGTATTGCGCATCAGCCACGTATTGCGCGTATTGCCCATGGCGTCCTTGTCGCGACGCAGCTCCAGCGCACCGGCATATTTCAGGCCTTCGTGTTTGTAGCTGGTCGACAGGCCAATGGCTTTACGGTCGTAGTCGCCACCCACCTCGTTGCTGACCGTCCCAAACTCCACCTTGGAGCCAAACGTCCAGCGATCATTGGGCGCCAAGTCCACACCAAAGGCTTGCACCAAGCTTTGCGACCCCGCACCGTCGGTAGAGCGCACCTCGCCAAACAGCCGCGTGGTGTCATTTAAACGGTAGTTGCTTCCCGTGACCCAGGTGCCATAGCGGCCCCGATAGTTCGAGTCAGGGTTTTCCGTCTCCAGGCGGTAATTCAAGTAGGCGTTGCTACGGTCGCTGATACGGTAATCCGCACCCAGCAAGCCACCCGGCCCCAAATTGCCGCCAGAGGCTTCCGCATTGAGCGTGAGGCGATCATTCATCCGCCACGCCCCTCCCAGGCCCACACGGTTATTCGCATCACGCGTCTCAGAGCGGTCTGCCGTACCTTGCACAAAGCCATAAAGCGACCAATCCTCGCGCTCACCGGGCTGGCCCCCGTCTTTCAATGGGGTGTAGTCCAACCGCAGCTGCACATCGGTGCGCCGCCCTTCTTGCGAAAGCAATTCACTGGCGTTGGGCACCACGGTGGTGCGGTTATCGTGGCGTACGCCACCAGTCACCGCCCAGGCATCATTCAACGTATGACGCAAGCCCAGCTCCACATTGCTAGCATCTTGGGTGTCGCCCTGGCGATCATCCACCTTGGCCAGCAAGCTGGTGCGCTCGGTCACCGCCACGTTAGCCCGGGCTCCCACTTGGCGCACAGCTTCACCGCCGTAGGCGATTTGCCCGGGGCCGGAAAAACCTTTCTCCCGATCCTGGATGTACGCACCAATCTGGCCCTTTTGGTTTTGCGTGACCTCGGCCAAATCAACAGTAGCCTCCACACGATAGGCCGTTGCCCCGTCCTGGCCTGCGCCATCAATAGCGTTAAAGCCATAGCCACCATCCATGGACAGGTTGTTGGACAAATCACTCACCCCTTTGGAGCGGGCAACTTCAGCCTTGATCTGCGTGCCCGCAGCAGCCCTGAGCGTAACGTCCAACCCTTCCAGCGTCTGGCGGGCCTCCCCCTTGCCTTGGCGGTATCCGGTCGCCCCCACACGCACATGGTCATTGAGCCAATGACTGGCGCGGGCACCATAGGCCATGGAATCCACCTCACTGACGCCGGGCACGTATTCATACGTCGTCACCAAGTACAGAGGATTGCCATTCACCGCGCTGGTGTAAATCAAGCCGGTGCCGTTGGCCGTGGAAGGCAGCGGCTGGCTGAGCATGATGCGCCCTTGCAGATAGTTGACTTCATAGTCCTGCCCAGGGGTCAACAAGCGCCGCTCAATCACCAGCCCAGAGTCGCGATCGCGCACCTCCACCCACAGGCGTTCCGAGCCCACCGTCACGTCCAAATGGCGCAGGTAATAGAGTGAACCGCCCGTGCCGCGAAACTCCTCGCGCGCCCCCATGGTGCCGGGGTCTGCCGCAAAGGCGTCCAAGCCCGAGCGTCGCTCGCCAAACCCCGTGGCGGACTCTGAGCGCAGCTTCACCTGCGCCCCGTACAGACCACGGGAATACTGGATCAGCTCGGAGCCCGCCCAGGACGTCTGGAAATTCCCCCACATCACCTGCGAGCCAGCTTTTTCCAGGCGCACAAAGAATTTGCCCTGCGTTGGGGCATCGTCCACCGTGGTGCTGTCATCGCCATACACCGGGTAATACATATCCGGGTCAATACGACGCAAGAGGTAGCGGGGATCTTTTTCCGCAAAATTGCTGAACAGGTCTTTCAGCGGTTGCTCCCGCGTATCAGCAGCGGCGGTCAACAGCCACTCGCCCTTGATCTTGCCTTTTAGGTAAAACGCGCCACGGCCATCGACAAAGGTGGAGTTGTCATAGTGCTGCAAATCATTGGTCAGCAGCTGGGCCGGGCCGGTAGTGCGATCGCGCCCCACGGTCAAGTCAGCAATGGCGATATAGAACCAATCGTTATCCGGAATCGAGACATTGCGTCGGTACGTTGCCACGCGGCCATCAGTGCCTGTGACGGCCACATCTACGCTTTGTGGGCCAGTGCTTAGAATTTGCCGGGCCACAAAATTGCCCTGGTCATCCACCGGAATGTCTTGTCCTAAAACACTGACTTTCTCTCCAGGTTGAATACCCCGGCCACTGACGGTGATCGTGCCACCCTGCACGGAAATATTGCTCACTTGCAGTGCGTTTTCACCCCAGCCCACCAAGGCCTCACGACTAGGCTTGTCCACATCGCTAAGAGGGCGCTCGCGTGTGGCCACATTCAGCTGTTTGGTGGCGGTTTCGTCAAAACGACCTTTGCGGTCATACACCCGCAGCAGGTAAACAAACTCATCATCACCCTCCACCGGCACCGGCCAGCTTGCCGTTTGCGCCCACTGCAAGGGCACCACGGCCAAAGGTGTACTACCAGTTAATGCGCCCTTGCGAAAAATACGCAGCTCCGCACGTTCAATCCAACTGGCGTAATTGCTCCAGCCCATGAATTGGGCGGCTTCACCGCGCAAAGTCAGGTCTTTGGTGGCCCACACATTCAGCGCCGGTTTGGTAGCCAAATCGTCGTATTTGATTTGGATGTCGGCCCGCTCCAAGGCCACGTCGGTGCAGCGTTGGCGGTCAGCTTCGTTAATTTCCGCACCGCTGGTATCCACCCCATCCACCGTCACACGAAAGGGCAAGTCATCCGCTGCCCCCACTTGGCCGCAGGCATCCGCAGCGGCCACCACCGGCAGCTCATCCCACCACACAGAAATTTCCACACGCCGGTTTTGCGCCATGCCTTCCAACGTGGCATTGCTGGCAACGGGCAAGGTATCGCCCTTGCCGCTCATGGCCACCACTTCAGCGGGCAAGCCCAAAGCCTGACGTAAATACTGGGCCACCACCAAAGCACGCGCTTCGGACAAACCTTGGTTATTGCCAAAAATCTTGCGCGTGCGCACCGTCATCTGCTGCGTATCGGCGTGGCCCACCACAGAAATTTTCAGGCCTTTTTTGCCCTGCAACTTAGCTGCCAAGGCATCTAGGCGCTGCTGGGAGGCGGGCAGTAAATCGGCCTTACCTGAGGCGAACAAGGCGCCTGCAGGGTCAGCCTCAGAAAAAGTCTGGGCCTCTTGCGCCGGCTGTTGGGGCAAATGGTCATTGGCCCCCCGCATGGCCAGCGCATCGGCACGGCTAATGCCCGAAGGCAGCTCATAGCTAAAACCCTGCTCAGGCATGGCCTCACCCGGCGGGGGCAAGGCCACCACCACTTGGCGGGCGTTATCAATGCGCTTGCCTTGAGCATCGGCCTCCTGGGCCCAGGCCTGCCCGGCCCCCATCAAGAGGGCTGCAGCACAAGCGACAGCAGACAAAGCAATTTGCGGACGTGCGGCAGCGCGCACTTGGTGCTGTTGGAATTTCATTTCACGCACTCCCTGCGTTTAGTGGATAGAGAAAGACTCGGTCTCGATCACCAAACGGGGTGTGTCCTCATCCTTGTCTTGTTTGCGTTGTTTTGCCTGTGCGTCATACGCGGCTTGGGCTTGCTTGGTCAGGGCACGGATACGGTCTTTCACCAAGGCCGCCTCCTCCCCTTTCGCACGGTACGCAATGCGCAACACCGAAGGGCGCTCAGCCAACTGTGCGGCCAGGCCAGGCAGCTTCTCGGCCCACTGGGTGGTCAGCTCTGGCTTATCGGCAGCAAAAGCACGGCCATCCACCTCCAGGCGCAATACCTTGTGCACGGTGGCACCGAAGTTGAGCTTGACCATCTTGCCGCGCGTCACGCGCACGTCACGGGGGTTCTCGCTGGTCACGCGGAAGCCCGAAGGCAAGGTGCGCTCATCCAGCTTCATGACAAAGTTGCTGCCACGGTCGGCCTGCGGAATCGCCGCACAGGCCACGTGAAAGCGCCCCTGCGCATCAGTGGTGACCAACAAGCCACGGGCTGTGACCACGCGCACATTGGGAATACCCAACTCGCCCTGGTCTTGGTAGCCATTGGCGTTCTTGTCATCAAACACCGTGCCGATGATGTCCGAGCAGTCAAACAGCGGGTCAGGCACCACTCGCACGATGGCGTTGGCCACATTGGAGATGCGCGTACCAGCGGCACTGTTTAACGCCCAAGCCTGGTTCACGTACTCCCCTTCCCCTACGCCAGCACCGACCATGAGTAAAAGCTGGTAGGTTTTTTTTCTCACCCGCAGCAAAGGTCTGGTTCTTCCATGTCAACAGGCGACCAGAAACCAAAGGCTCCAAAGGCATGCCGTTATAGGTGGCAGAGCCTTGGCGATAGCGAAAACCCGGGGGAATCTGGTCTTGCATATCGACATTAGGCAGTACCGCACTCAGGGTATTCGTAGCCGTAATGGTGTAAGGCACCAGCTCGCCCTTCGTGACATTGAGCTTGGGCGTGGTCTTCGTCACCACCAGCGCACCACCTTGCATGGGATCCAGGGGAATATGGTTGCGAAACAGATTGCCAGAAGGATTAGGCCCTGAGGTCGTCAAATTAACGGTGTAGTAATACTGTGTACTATTTTGGTTGGCAGGACTCAAACCCGCAGCCGTTACAGGGCACAGCCCAGGATCGTGTAGCGCTGCAGCATTACCCGGGGGCGCATCGCTGTTCTGCACGTCAAAAGGCCCAGGATTACCCACAAACAAAGGATTGGCACACGGCGGAATTAATGCAGATGCTCCCTGAACATAACCAACCGGTGGTTCAATCCGCAAGGTGTAATCTCCGTCAGGGATATCTCCCGGGTTACAGCCCGGGGCGCCCGGAATCAGCTCAAACTGATACATCCCCGTAGCATTAGTAACGACTGGATTTAAACCACTGACCAAGCAAGCCGTCGGGACTGGTGCGCCGTTGGGGCCATCAAAGTACACCCGGGCACCAGGAATTGGCTGCCGCGTTATTGCGTCATATACCACCCCAGCAGGGTCGATGGGTAAGTTTTGCTCGGTAATATGGCTATTGGCCTGCAAATCAATACCAGTAATTTGACGAGGCTGCGTTGCTCCTGCCCCATTACCAGATTGAGGCATACCAACCGCACTGCCCGAACCAACATCATCATTAGAAAATTCGATACTGAACGAATCAATAGCGCTTCCATACCCGGCAGGTGTACTCCCTGTCGTTGGCAGCCCATTCGCAGCCCATTGTGTATACCCAGCGGTATTACAACGGACGTTGTCAAACTGGTAGAAGCCATATTGGTCGGTTTTCAGCTCGCATACTTTCTCCCGCCCACCGCCAGCCAACTCAGCCCACAGCGTCACCGTCCAATCTTTCACAATAGGGTCTTGCTCTGGAATTGGGGGGCGCTCGCGATCACGATCACGATCGAAATAAACGTAGCCACTCACTGTAGGGGGCTTGAGGGTAATGTCATTGGAAGCGACCCAAAAATCGTAATTCACCCCGTTGGCATCGAGCACGACCCCTTGGGTGTGTTCGGCATCCTGCACAGCCCCTGGCGCTGCAGGCCCAGAACCCAGCTGTGCGCCTGAGCATGGTGTAATCGAGCATGACAAACTCAACGGCACATCACCACGCGTAATAGCGTAACCAGCAGTATCACTTGGCGGCAAATCAAAGCTGTACGAACCATCGGACTCGGTAACACCGGTTACTAAAATAGTATTGCCCGCAATATCCTTACCCGTCACCGTTATGGGTACTCCTCCTATAGGTGCATCAGTGGCCCCATCAAACGGTGTATTTGGATAACTGGAGTCGGCCTTCTGAAACACCTTGCCACTGAGGGTGAAGCGCTGTACGTTCACCACCTCAGTTTTTTCATTATTACTGGGATCGGTGTCGTATGTAGCATCTTCATCTACGCTGACTTTGGCCGTATTGCTTAAAGTGGCAGCAGTAAATTTATTAATTTGCACTGGCAACGTTAACGTCAATTCAGCGCCAGATTGCACCGTACCAAAAGCACAATCCACAATTTTTTCACCTACAGCACCGCTACACGCAGTTGTTGAAAAACCCGGTGTTACCACCTGTACCACTGGCGGGCCCGTAAGCACCATGCCATCAGGCAATGGGTCGGTAAACGATACGCCACGTGCTTCCTGTGGACCATTATTACGCACCACAATGGTGTAGTTAAACGGCTGCATCACCGATACATTCGCAATAGAAGCCGTTTTACTTACAACCTCTATATCTGCCTTGGGAAATACCACATCGTTCACGGATGCAATATTGTTTGCCGCCAGCACAGGATCGGAAGAGCATTTGCCTGAAGACTCATAAGCATTAGTCTCATCGGCACACACCAATGCCATATTACCAAATGTGACTGGAACACCAGAAGTCGCCGGATTCATATCAAAAGCCAGCTCGAAATTCACCTCACGGCCCGCATCCAGAAAATTATCGGCATCACTGCTGGCCAAGTGGCAAGTGACAACTCCATTGCCACCCGCTTGACTACAAATAACTGTATTTGTCTTACTTCCATCCAAGCTAAATCCTGATTCTGCAGGTGCTGCATTCACGTTTTGTGGCCCACCAGCCAAAGTGAGCGTAAAGCCTGAAGGAACGGTCAAAGTGTCCGTCATCACAATTTTTTCTGCCCGCGACGGCCCTACCGACTGCAGACGGAAGCGGTAGCGCAACTGATCACCAAAACCAAACGCTGTTTGGCCAGCAGGTAAAATACGCTCTTTACCCTGCTGCATATCAATCTGCGGCACCTGAACAGCAAAGGTAATTTGTTTATAGTTATTGGCTTTGGCAGCAGCATCGTTACAGGCTGTGGAAGTTCCGACAACAAATTCACACAAATTATTATCAGCCAACGCCACATCTGCACGATTAGTTTGCCCTTCAAAGACATTGCCACTGGATGGCATCGCACTCGTTGGTTTTAAAATACGGGCTTTAATTGTTACAGTGCGGGTGGTGGCTCGCCCAACCGCATTGGTATTTTTACAAGAAATTTGTCCTGCGCCATAGTTACTGGCCGAACAATCCATATTTGTACCTGCAGCACTAATATTACCGTAAGCAACTTCGTTGGCAGCAGGGTCGATATTAAGCGTATCCGTCAGTACAAAACCATTGGCTTCAATAGCATCCGTACCATTATTTCGCACAGTCAATACAAATTCCACAGACTCCCCAACACGAGGGCTGGAGGGTTGTACGGTTTTCGTACTAACCTCTACATCCAAACGGGGCTTGACGGTTAGAGAAGCACTGCTTTCCAACTGCCCACCAAGAGAAGCGGCCAAAATGGCATCAGGCGAAGTAATCGTGGCGGTGTTTGTCAGTAATCCACTAGTCACCGGACGCTGAACAGAAAAATCCACAGTAATGGTGGTATCCGCAGGAACATTAGAAAATTCGCATTTAAGGGGCACACCCCCCGTCCCAGCAGGTAAACTTGCTGGGCAACTACCATAGGTGGAAGGATTGGTAGCAATTGTAATTACCGGGGTTTTCTCTGCTGGGTTTGTATAATCGACACGCCCGGGAATTAGGTTATCTACCAGCCATAAAGTAGGAATATTCTGGGTATTACTTGCATCTGTCGTAACCACCATACGCCAGTGCATGGTTTCATCTTCTCCAGCAAGTTCAGCGCCACTGGCACTGTAATTCGTACCATCTACCGAAGCCGTTTTTACAACGCTGGCCTTGGCCGTAGTGACATCCGTCAGCACCAAACCACCCACAATGCCAGAGCAATCGTTTGCAGTATTGGTATCTGCTGGCTGAGGGCCTGTAGTCCCACCACCCAAACCCGTTAACGCAGTTCCGCCAGTACAGGCAAGGTTTTGCAATGTTTTCTGTCCAGCACTCCAGGTGCTGTCCAGCGTCGTTTTGTACGACAAAGTGATAGACGCACCAGGTGCTAAAGAACCTGACCCTAAGGTGTAGCAACTAATGCGCGTCGTTGCCCCTGGTAAAGAAGCTGGGGCTGTTTGCCCTGGTTGAACAGTGCAAGTCCATCCGGGGGTTACATCGGTGACGGTATCCCCATCGACTTCTTCCGGCATTGCCCAATCCACTACCCGTAGTGGATTTGCAGCGTCATAGGTAGCAGCAGAAGGGCTGCTCGCCTCATTTTTAACGGTGAAAGTATTGGTGATCGTATCTCCCGCCTTTTTCGGGCCACCTGTTTTACTTTTTGTTAAAGACAAATCCGCATATGGAGCCGAGACAATATAATGTCTAGTTGTAACATTATTTGCAATGTCAAAATCCGAAAAACCTGTAGGAGGCACATCTACCTGAATCGGGAAGTCACCCACTCCTGCAGCAGAAGGCAGCGTCAATGGCAAAATAAAATCTTGGTTACTGCCAGAATTTACAACACCAGCGGTACAGCTTACTTTTGTACCACTGTATGCAGGGCCACCAACAGTAATGCTGCCAGCACCTTCATTTACACATCCTGCGGGCAAGGTTCCAATCGTGAAGTTTGCGGGAATAATGGTAGAAATCACTCCTCCAGCAGGCACCTGCATCGGTCCATTATTTTTATACGTGAGAGTCAAATTCTGCGAAGACCCTAGGAGCACGGGTTGCGCAGGAAAGCTCCCTAACGCTTGCAAATCTCCACCAGGGTTTACTGTAAATGGAACGTTTTCAGTGTTATTACTTCCATCACGGTCAATATATTCATTACTTCCCGACCCAATGCTGACAGAATTTTGAAAATTGCCATTTTTTAGCGCATGCCCTTTAAGTACGATAGTGCTGGTATTAATTTGCGCCAAAGTAACAGGGCCGCTATAAGTACAGGTCAGTGTACGGCTGGTATTCGCAGCGCCCACAGCAGTACAGCTTGGTGTCTTCCCCGTAAAATTTATATCGGTTAACTCAAAATCGGTCGCAGTTGCGGGCAAAAGTGTTGTTACCACCACACTACCGCCAGTGGGCACATCATCACCACCTGCTGCAATCTTTGGTTGAAGCGTAAAAGTAGTTTCCTGCCCCGCAATTAACGTATTAGAAGGTGCCTGGATTTGGGCAACCGTTAAATCCCCAGAAGCGCGAACATTACTGGATGCAACCGCCGTCGATCCATTCGTGGAATGGGCGGTTAAGTTAAACCCACCAATCGCCTGGCCCCGTACGGGGAAAGTAATCACCCCTGTGCTACCAACGCCCCCTGCCGGTACCGAGCACTCCAGTTCATTTCCTGTGACTGCACAGCCAGCCGGGGGAGCAGGAGGGTTTACCGCCAGCTCGGGGGGAATTGTTACGTTGATAGAAACGGGGCTAGTACTGGTACGGGTGTAGGCCACATCAACATCAACATCCATGGTTCGCCCCACCGAGCTGGGTATCGCAACGCTATTGAGCGTAACGTTCGCCTGCGCGCCAACTGCAGCGGCCCAAAGTCCACTACCGACGACCACAGGCCAAACGTAGCGTTGTATACGCGCCCAAATAGGGCTTACTGCGCGGCCTGCTCGGCGGCCCATCCACGACTTCAACATACAGACCCTTTCAGGTTGCGCCCATCGCCACTGCATGGCGACATACACAACCATTGCTATTTTTTTACTCAAGGGGCCTAAGTACCCCGTAATCTCATCCAGCGCCGATTGGACAACAGCCTCCATAAAATTTTCTTACAGCTACTTGTTATTAATATTTTTTAACAATCAAACGACGTACCAGAACAACAAAATCAGGTCGCTGACCAGAATCAGACGAGCATAAAAAAACCGGGCTCATGGTGATGGGCCCGGTTGGGGTTGCCGCCTGACCCAAGTGCAGGACTTGGGCCAGGGGCGAGAGGGTGTTAGCCGATGCTTAGTGGCCAGAAGCCTTGGAAGCACCCAGACCCGTTTCCGAACGGACTTGCTGAGCCGGGAAGCCAGCGCGGTCGACCTCGGCACGGGCGCTCTTGTCGGTGATCGAGAAGAACCACACGCCAAAGAAGGCCAGAGGCATGGAGAACAGAGCCGGCGACGAGTAGGGGAACAGCACCGTCTCGGGCGAGTTACCCAGGGTGGCCACCCAGATCGAAGGCGAAACAATGGTCAGCACCACCGAGGAGATCAGGCCCATGAAGCCGCCGATCACAGCGCCACGGGTGGTGCAGTCTTTCCACAGGATGGACATGATCAGCGCCGGGAAGTTGGCCGAGGCTGCGATAGCGAAGGCCAGGGCCACCATGAAGGCCACATTGATCTTCTCGAACAAGATGCCCAGCAGCACGGCGATGATGCCCAGTGCGAAGGTGGTGATGCGGGTGACTTTCAATTCCGAAGCGGTATCGGCCTTGCCGTCTTTGATCACGGTAGCGTACAGGTCGTGCGACACGGCAGAGGCACCCGACAGGGTCAGGCCAGCCACCACAGCCAGGATGGTTGCGAAGGCCACAGCCGAGATAAAGCCGTAGAACACGTCGCCGCCCACCGTCTTGGCCACCAGCACGGCCGCCATGTTGGCAGCACCAGCACCACCGTGGATGACGCCCTTGGCGGTATCAGCCATGGTCGGGTCGGTGAGCACCAAGGTGATGGCACCAAAGCCGATAATGAAGATCAGGATGTAGAAGTAGCCAATCCACACCGAGGCCCAACCCACCGATTTACGTGCTTCCTTGGCGTTCGGCACCGTAAAGAAGCGCATCAGGATGTGGGGCAAACCAGCGGTACCGAACATCAGTGCCATACCGAAGGAGATGGCCGAGATCGGGTCTTTCAGGAAACCGCCAGGGCCCATGATGGCCAGGCCCGCCTTGGCCGCTTCTTCCGGCGTTTTGCCAGAGTTGGCTGCCACTTCGGTACGCACGCGCACACCGTCGGCAAACAGCGCCTCGGGGCTAAAGCCGTACTTGGACATCACCATGAAGGCCATGAAGGTCACGCCCGACAGCAGCATGCAGGCCTTGATGATTTGCACCCAGGTGGTGGCGGCCATACCGCCAAACATCACGTACACCATCATCAACGCGCCCACCAGCACCACGGCGATCCAGTAGTCCAGGCCGAACAGCAGCTTGATGAGCTGGCCGGCACCGACCATCTGGGCAATCAGGTAGAAAGCCACCACGATCAACGTGCCCGAAGCGGCAAAAGTGCGGATGGGGCCATTCTTGAAGCGGTAGCCCACCACGTCGGCAAACGTGAATTTGCCCAGGTTACGCAGGCGGTCAGCCATCAGGAAGGTGATGATGGGCCAGCCCACCAGGAAGCCGATGGAGTAGATGATGCCGTCGTAGCCGGTACCCATCACCATCGCCGAAATCCCCAGAAAGGAGGCGGCGGACATGTAGTCCCCCGCAATTGCCAGGCCGTTTTGAAAGCCCGTGATACCGCCACCAGCGGTATAGAAGTCTGCCGCCGACTTGGTGCGGCCAGCAGCCCATTTGGTAATCCACAACGTCAGCGCGACGAACACGCCGAACATGATGATGGCAATCCAGTTGGTCTCTTGCTTGACGGTGTTACCAATGTCACCGCCTGCGGCCAAGGCCAGCGGGCTGGCCGCCAGGGCGGCCAGGGCCAGCGCAGTGCCGGCAAAATGCTTGTGTACGCGCTTCATTTGGTCACATCCTTGAGCAGTTCTTCGGTCATAGCGTCGAATTTGTTGTTGGCCACACTCACGTAGTACACCGTGATGCCGATGGTGAACAAAATCACCGCCAGGCCAATGGGAACCCCCAGAGTGGTAACGCCGTTAGGCCCCAAGGGCGCGGCCAGGAACTCTTTATCGAATGCGATCAAACCGACGTAACCGTAGTACACGATCAACATCAGAATGGTCAGCGTCGTACCCAGGGGGTTGCGCTTGGCACGCAGCGCCTGGTACTTCGGGTGGGATTGGATTTTTTGAACAATGGGGTCAGTCATTGTTTGCCTCCTTATGTTGGGAAATTGTCAGCTTTCAGTAAGTCTGGAGACTTTGCGGACAGCTGCATTCTGGAAACCCGGTCTGACCGCTTGCTTACTGCTTCTGGAGAAACTCACCAGGGTTTTCACTAGAAATTTCATATGAAAAAACAAATACCTAGGGTTGCCCCGAGGTTTGTCTATTTCCCCCATTCATCCGCACTGTCAGGCAGCGCAAATCGGTGGAAAAACCCGGCGCGGCGCGGTGCAGCAGGGGAAATCCAGCAGGCATTGACTACCGGGCGACAGTGACCAGACCCCATCTGTTGCTTTTTACGCACACTTGCACCCTATTCATTGCGTCAAAAGCAGGCTGGACGCAATACGCCTCCTAGAATCGGCCCACCCGCGCTACTTACTTGCAGCATTGAGACAACGCAGGGCGCAATTTCATTTTTTCCCCAAGGATTTTTATATGACCAAAACTACCCGCGTCATGTTGGCCGTCCTGGCCGTTTGCGGTTCCGGCGCCGTTATGGCCCAAAGCAGCGTGACCATCTATGGCCGCGTGAACACCACTGTTGAGCACCAAAAAACCGGTAACGACTCCGTCACCGGCATGTTCAACAACAGCTCGCGCATTGGCTTCAAGGGCGTGGAAGACCTGGGCAATGGCCTGAAAGCAGGTTTCCAACTGGAAGCTGGTTTTGGCTCTGACGACGGCTCTGGCCCCCTGACTTTCCAACGTCAAAGCGAAGTGAACCTGTCGGGCAACTTCGGTATGCTGCGCCTGGGTAACTTCTTCCCGGAGTCCTATTACGCTACCTCCGACTACATCGGCATGCACAACCACGAAACGGGTTCGTCGTCTGATGCTCTGTACTACGACCCCGTCTGGCTCGACGACAAGGATGACGTTGGCACGGGCACCGGCAACAAGATTGCTTACCGCACCCCCACCTTCAATAACTTCTGGGCCGAAGCTTTGGTGGGTTTCCACGAAAAAGTGAAAGACCCCGCAAAGCCTAAAGAAGCTCGCAAAAACAGCTACGACTTGGCTGCCAACTACAACAACGGCCCCCTGTCGTTGGGTGCTGGCTATAGCTACTGGAACAGCAACTACCAATTCGCTGCTCGCGGTCTGTACAACTTTGGTCAATTTGTGGTTGGTGCCTACTACCAGCGCAACAAAGACGACAACGCCTACTTGGGCACCGGTGCAGGCACGCGTAACAACTTCCGTCTGTCTGGCATGTATGTGCTGAACGCTTCGGAGTTCCACGTGAACGTCGGCCACGCTGGCAAGTGGAGCAAGGTTGATGACTCCTCCGCCACGCAATGGACGCTGGGCTACAACTACAACCTGAGCAAGCGCACCAAGGTCTACACCTACTACACCAAAGTTAATAACAAAAAAGCTGCCACCTATCGTGTAAAAACTGCCGGCGACGACTTCTCATCCTTCGCCCTGGGCATCCGTCACAACTTCTAATGTGACCTAGCCCCAAAGGCAAAAACCCCGATGCGTGCATCGGGGTTTTTTATTGTCTGAATCTTAAAAAAAACGTAGCTATTAGCGCTTACCAATAAACAGTTTCAGCCACTTTTATAGTGAAAGTCGTTTATTCATCAGCGCCATCAGCTATGTTTTCTTCTACGGGCTTGACCACCAGCACCGGCATGCTGGCGCGGTTGAGCACCGCTTGCGAGACCGACCCCATGAACGCCCGGCGCAGCGTGCCCAGGCCCCGGGCACCGACGATGAGCATGCAGGCATTCACGGTCTCGGCCAAGTCCAGCAGCACGGTGGCGGGTTCACCCAGGGCAATTTCGCTGGAATACGGCAGCTGGGCCGCATCCAGCAGGGCGCTGGCGCTGGCCATCAGGTCTTCGCCGGCCTGCATGGCGGCGTTGGCAATCAGGTCAGAGTCGTGCGTGGCCAGCTCCAGCAAGGTGGCGGGCTCTTGCACGTGCAGCAAGACGATGCGGGCCTGCAGCCCAGCCTGCACCAAGCTGATGCCTTGGCGCACGGCCTGCAGGGCGGTGGGGGAGCCATCGACGGCAATGGCCAAGGTGGTGATGGGGTTCATAGCGGCGCCCTTTCTTGTAAGTGCAATGAAACGAATTGTCGCCGTTCACTATAGACCACTTACTCCCCCCTAGAGAGCGGCGCAAAGCTTCTGGGACAATGGCGCCCCTATGCTGCAATTTGACCTGCTTACTACCGACCCCAGCAGCCACGCCCGCCGTGGCCGTTTAACGCTTAACCACGGCGTGGTGCAAACGCCCATCTTCATGCCGGTGGGCACCTATGGCACCGTCAAGGGCGTGCTGCCGCGCAGCCTGCACGATATGGGGGCGCAAATCATCCTGGGCAACACCTTTCACCTGTGGATGCGCCCTGGCCTGGACATCATGCAAAGTTTTGGCGGCCTGCACGGCTTTGAGCAGTGGCACAAGCCCATCCTGACCGATTCGGGCGGCTTTCAGGTCTGGAGCCTGGGGGCGATGCGCAAGATCACCGAGCAGGGCGTGCACTTCCAAAGCCCAGTCAATGGCGACAAGCTGTTCATGTCGCCCGAGGTGAGCATGCAGATTCAAACCGTGCTCAATTCCGACATCGTCATGCAGCTTGACGAATGCACGCCGTATGAAACCAACGGCCACCTGACCACGGAGCAGGAAGCGCGCACCAGCATGGAAATGAGCCTGCGCTGGGCCCGGCGCAGCCAGGATGAGTTTCAGCGCCTGGGCAACCCCAACGCGCTGTTTGGCATTGTGCAAGGCGGCATGTTTGCGCACTTGCGCCAGGAGTCGCTCGATGCGCTGGTGGCCATGGACTTTCCCGGCTACGCCATTGGCGGCGTCAGCGTGGGCGAGCCCAAGGACGAAATGCTGCACATCATGGCGCATACGCCGCACCGCCTGCCAGCGCACAAGCCGCGCTATTTGATGGGCGTGGGCACGCCCGAAGATTTGGTCGAAGGCGTAGCCTGCGGCGTGGATATGTTCGATTGCGTCATGCCCACCCGTAACGCCCGCAACGGCACGGTGTTCACCCGTTTTGGTGATTTGAAACTGCGCAACGCCCGCCATAAAACCGACCACCAGCCGCTGGACCCCACCTGCACCTGCCACGCCTGCGCCGGGGTGGAAGGCGTGGCCTGGGCTGACGGCGGGCGCGGGGGCTTTAGCCGCGCCTATCTGCACCACCTGGACCGCTGCGGTGAGATGCTGGGGCCGATGCTGACCACCATCCACAACCTGCACTACTACCTGAACCTGATGCAGGAAGTGCGCAATGCGCTGGATGCAGGGCAGTTCAGCCAGTTCCGCGCCCAGTTCAAGGCTGACCGGGCGCGCGGGGTGTAAGCCCCGCGCCCTGCCACCATGCAGACCCAGCGCCGCCAGCGTCCACCCTGCAGCCTGTGGCACGACCAGGGTTTCCTGGTGATCTGCCTGGCGCTCAGTGCCGGCCTGGGGGTGTATACGCGCTCATCGGACTATCTGGCCTCGTTTTGGCCGGGCAATGCCGTCATGCTGGGCCTGCTGCTGCGCCGCCCCCGCTTGGGTCGTAGCCCGCGCACCTGGGTGCTGGCGTTTATCACCTTGGCTGCCGTCGATGGGCTCACGGGTGCCACTGGCTGTGGGCCCTGGGGCTGGCCGTGGCCAACCTGACCGGGGTAGCCACCGGCTGGTGGTACTTCCTGCGCCAGCCCAGGGCCGTGGTGGAACTGCGCCAATCGCGCGCCATTTTGGCGCTGCTTACGGGCTGCTCCCTGGCCGCGCTGGCCAGCACCTTGATTGGGGCGCCGGTTACGCAATACCTGTTGCACCTGACGTGGCTGCAGGTCTGGTCAGGCTGGCTGGTGGGGGAGTTTTTTGCCTTCATCCTGCTGCTGCCCCTGTTTTTTGCAGCGCCCCGCACCGATGTCTGGCGCTGGCAGCACTGGCTACCGCAAAAACCCATGAGCTGGCACTACGTCCTGCCGCTGCTGGCCTTGTTCCTGGCGGAAATGGTCGCGGTGGCCGTGGGCAAAAAGGGGGCAACGGCCTATTCCGTTCCCGCCATGATTTGGTGCGCCATGGCCTACGGGGTACTGCCCAGCGCGGCGCTGAACCTGCTGCTCAGTCTATGGAAGGTGTCCATCATCTCGGCCATGCCCGAGTTCCAGCAAGACTACGTGCACGAGATGATTTCCCTGCGCCTGGGCGTGGCCCTGCTGTCGCTGGCTCCCTTGACGGTGGCGACTACCTACGCCCTGCGCCAGCAAACGCTGCAGCAGCTGCGCCACATCGTCAACCACGACAGCCTGACCGGTGCCTGGAGCCGCCACGCCCTGCTGGAGCGCGGCAGCAGGCTGCTGACCCGCCTGCGCGAAGAGGGCCAGCCCATGGCCGTCCTGATGCTGGATGTGGATTATTTCAAACAGGTCAACGACCTCTACGGCCACGCACACGGCGACCGGGCGCTGCAAGCCCTGGTACAAGTCACCGAGCAAACGCTGCGCCCCGAAGATCTGCTGGGCCGTATGGGCGGGGAAGAATTTGCCATCGTGCTACCGCGCACCCATCTAGAGCAAGCGCAGGCCGTGGCCGAGCGGATTTGCCAGCAGGTGCGCAGCACCCCTATCCCCCTGGATGATGGCCAGACCTTGTTCATCACCTGCAGCATTGGCGTGGCCGCCATCCCCCAGGGGCAGGCCACCGCTGCCCTGGAAAAGCCCCTGAGCTGTGCCGACCAGGCGCTCTACCAGGCCAAGACCACCGGGCGCGACGGGGTGCAGGTGTATGCTGGGCCGCTGTATTAACGGGGTTTGTTTGCCATGTCCACCACCACTATTTCCTGGCCAGACATCGTGCGCGACGTGGGTGACGCGCTGATTTTTATCGACACCAGCGGCACCATCCGCGTCTGGAATCCGGCAGGCCGAGGCGCTGTTTGGCTTCACCGCTGCGCAAGCGCTGGGGCAAAACATCCACCTCATCATTCCCATGCACCTGCGCGATGGGCACGACCGGGGCTTTGGCCGCGCCATGCAAACGGGCCGCTGCAGCCAGCCCGGCGCGGTGCGCACCACGCGCAGCCTGCACGCCGACGGGCGCAAGCTGTACGTAGACATGAGCTTTTCCGTGGTGAAAGACGCCCGGGGCCAGGTGCTGGGGTCAGCCGCCATGGCCCGCGATGCCACGGCCCGCTATCTGGCAGAACGCGCTGCGCGCGCCGCCCAACAGCAGGCCGACTGACCGCGCGTTACCGCATTACCTTATTACCTTATGCAGCCCAGGTCAGCGCCAAAGGCAGTTGGCTAAAGCCCATGGCCGGGTGCTGCGCCGGCACGGCTGCGCCCGCCGGGGCCAGGGCGGTGGTGGCAGCCAACAGGCTGCGCAGGGCCAGTTGCAATTCCATCCGCGCCAGCGGCGCACCGGGGCAGACGTGGATGCCTGCACCATAGAGCAGGTTGTCCGCCGGGTTGCGCCCCCAGCGGAACTGGTCGGCATCGGCAAACACGCGGGGGTCGCGGTTGGCAGACGGCCAGTGGATGGTCAGGCGCGACCCGGCGGGCAACTCCCGGCCACTGAGGGTGACGGGGCAGGTGGCTACGCGGCGATTCGCCCCCAGCGGGCCGTGCAGGCGCAGGATTTCCTCAATCGCCTCGGCCTGGCGCTGGGGCTCGGTGCGCAAGGTGGCTTGTAAATCAGGGTGGGCGGCCAGGTACTGCGCCAAGATGCCGACAGAGGCGGCAATGGTGCCAATTTCCCCCACCGTCCAGTTGCGCACGATGCTGGCAATGGCCGCATGGCTCAGCGGCGCACCATGCACCGGGGTGTGCAGCAGCCGGGTGGTGACGTCCTGCGAAGCAGCGTCGCCTTGGTCAATACGCTCTTGCAGCAGGCCCGCCACCAGAGTATTGAACTGCTCGCCCAAAGTGGCCAAAGCGGCGCGGTCTTGCGTGCGCGAAGCCTGGTGGTGCTGACCAATCCACTGCGTGAGCTGTGCCTGCAGCGCCAGCGGCCAGCCCATGAAGGCGCACTGCACGCGCACGGCAAAAGGCAGGGCGATTGCAGCCATGACGTCCACCACCGGCGCTGCGGCCTGCTGCTGCGCCTGCAAGAGGTCGTCCAGCACCTGCTGGCAGGTGGGGGCAAAGGCGTCTACGGCTTCCTGGGTAAAAAACGGCTCGATGGCGGCGCGGTAGGCGGTGTGCTCGGGCGGGTCCATCCCATTGGGTACGGCCACGTGGGTGGAGACGACGTTGCTGAAAGTCTCATGCTCTTGCAAGGTGCGCAGCACTTCGGTGTGGCCGAAGACCGACCAATGCAGTTGCGGGCTATAGGCCACGCCCAGGCGGTCACGCAGGGCGTCGTAGGCAGCGATCTGGTCACGCTGCACAGCGGGGTCAAGCAGTTGCCAATCAGGCACAGGGGTAGGCACGGGGGGCACGGTCGTCACACACAGTCTCCAAATCCAATCGTTATACGCAAAGCCCTGCACCGCCGACATGCGCTGTCGGCGGTGCAGGGCTTTGCTTGTACCTCAGTTACTGCCAGTGTGGTTTTATGCCAGCGCAAGGGCTCGTCAAACAAACCACGTTGGGCGTGGGAACAGGCGCTTAAAAAGCGACCGCGTAGCGCAGTTGCAGGAAGTTATCCCCCGGATTGGGCTTTTTGATCCCTGCGTTGGAGATGTGCTGCAGCCGCACTGCCAGGGCATGGCGCCCCTGCGGGCCAAAATTGCGCCCCACACCCAGGTGGGAGGCAAAGTTGTAGCGGGTGCTGAAGTATTTATCGTCACTGGCGTAGTGGCGGCTGTGCCAGACCAGGCCCGTGCCCGCCTCGACAAACCAGGGCGACGCGCCCTGGGCTGCCCGCCAGCGCAGGTTGATGCCCGCACCCAGCGCCGCCAGGCTACGGCGATGGCGGTTTTCCGGGCGGGCCGACAATCCCCCCAGCGCTACGTCCCATTGCCCCGTCACCTGGCCGCTGCCCAGGGCATGCGACCAGTTCCACGGCAGCGTCACGCCCACGGCAGCGCCGTAGGCATTGTGTTCCGCCCAACTACCCTGCAGGTAGACGGTGCGGCCATCCAGGTTTTGGGCACTGACCCCCAGGGGCATCAGGCTCATCAGGCACAAGGCCAGGGCGTAGCATTTTTTTTGCATAGTTCAGCTCTCCTTGCTGTGTGCGCGCAGGCCCGTCCTGCGCTCTTGATCTCGGGGGAGAATACACCTTCTGATACAGGGCCCCCACCCAAGCAACATGGATAGCACGACCGACCCCGCCACCATCCTCCACGAAGTCTTTGGCTACACGCAGTTCCGTGGCCCGCAGCAGGCCATCATCGAGCGCGTCACCAGCGGGGGCGACGCGTTGGTGCTGATGCCCACCGGCGGCGGCAAAAGCCTGTGCTACCAGATACCGGCCATTGCCCGCCAACGCCTGGGGCTGGGCTGCAGCATCGTCGTCTCGCCCTTGATTGCGCTCATGCACGACCAGGTGGGGGCGCTGCGCGAAGCGGGGGTGGAAGCGGCGTTTCTCAATTCCTCGCTCAGTTACGACGAGGCGCAGGAGGTCGAATGGCGCTTGCAAAACGGGCAGATTACCCTGCTGTACGTAGCGCCAGAGCGGCTGGTGACACCGCGCTTCCTGGGCCTGCTGGACGATTTGTTCGCCCGCCAGCAACTGGCCCTGTTTGCCATTGACGAGGCGCATTGCGTGAGCCAATGGGGCCACGACTTTCGCCCCGAATACCGCCAACTGACCCTGCTGCACGAGCGCTACGCCGGCGTGCCGCGCATTGCGCTGACCGCTACTGCCGATGCCCTGACCCGCGCCGACATGGTGCAGGGCCTGCAGTTGCAGTCTGCCGAGCTGTTCATCAGCAGCTTTGACCGGCCCAACATCCGCTACCGCATCGAAGAAAAAAAAGGACGCTTTCACCCAACTGCTGCGCTTTATCCAACACGAGCACGCAGGCGATGCCGGGGTGGTCTATGCCCAATCGCGCAAGCGCGTGGAGGACCTGGCCGACAAGCTGCAACGCGAGGGCATCCACGCCCTGCCCTACCACGCGGGGTTGCCGCCCGAGGTGCGCGCCAGCCACCAGCACCGTTTCTTGCGCGAGGAAGGCGTGGTCATGGTCGCCACCATCGCCTTTGGCATGGGCATCGACAAGCCGGACGTGCGCTTTGTCGCCCACGTCGATATGCCGAAAAACATCGAAAGCTATTACCAGGAAACAGGCCGCGCCGGGCGCGATGGACTGCCTGCGCAGGCGTGGATGGCCTACGGCCTGTCCGACGTGGTGAACCAGCGCCGCATGATCGACGAGGGCGAAGCCGAAGAAGCCTTCAAGACCGTGCTGCGCGGCAAGCTGGACGCGCTGCTCACCCTGGCCGAAGCCACCGACTGCCGCCGCGTGCGCCTGCTGCACTACTTTGGCGAAGCCAGCACGCCCTGCGGCAATTGCGACAACTGCCTGCACCCCCCCGCCGTGTGGGATGGCACCGATGCGGCGCGCAAGCTCCTGTCCACCATTTACCGCGTGCACCAAATGAGTGGCCTGACCTTTGGCGCAGGCCACATCATGGATGTGCTGCGCGGCAAGAATTCCGACAAAGTGCGCCAGTACGGGCACGACAAAATCTCCACCTTCGGCCTGGGGGCGCAGTACCCGGAGGCGCAACTACGCGCCGTCATGCGGCAACTCTTGGCCAGCCGGGGCGCTGGGCCTGCACAAGGTCACCAGCGACAACAGCGGCCACACCTTTGACACGCTGACGCTGACCGACGCCTCGCGCAGCGTGCTGCAAGGCCAGGTGAGCGTCATGCTGCGCGAGAGCGTAGCCGCTGCCCGCACGCGCCGCCCCAAAGGCACGGCGGCCAACATCGCCGCGCAAGACCTGGGGCCGGACGCGCAGGCGCGTTTCATCAACCTCAAAGCCTGGCGCAGCGAAGTGGCCAAGGCGCACGACCTGCCCGCCTACGTCATCTTCCACGACGCCACCCTGGCAGCCATTGCCCAGCAGCACCCGCAAACGCTGCAGGACTTGCAAGGCATCAGCGGCATTGGCGCGAAAAAGCTCGAAGCCTATGGACAAGAGGTGCTGGCGGTGCTGACGCGTAGCCAGTAAAGCAAGCACCGTCAATCGACATAGCTGCTTGCAGCTTGTGTTTATTGGGCAGATTCAAGTTCACGAAGTGTTCTTTTCCCCCCGTCATCGCGAGGCCGCAGGCCGTGGCGATCTGCGTGGTGCAAGGGCGGGCGCGGAGATTGCCGCGTCGCCTGCGGCTCCTCGCAATGACGAGATAGTGAAAAGCATAGCTGCTTACGCAGATAGCAAGCCAACTTCAAGGTCAAAACACCTACTTTTCAAGACAGGGCATGCGCAACGTGCTCTTGTTTTTAGTAAATCCTGCTTACCCCAGGGCACGCAGATACACAGGGGCAAAGCCTTGGCGCTGCAGTTCCTCGCGCGTTTCGGCCTGCTGGAGCTGCACCACGCACAGCCTGCCGGGCAGGTTGAGCACATCGTCGATTTGCGCGCCCAGTGCGTCGCCCTCGGCTTCATCAAGGTTGCCCATGTCAGCCAGCAGCAGGAACACGGGGCGGTTGGGCAGGCTCTCCAAATGCTTGCGCACCAGCCAAGCCCGCGTAACGGGCCGGAAGTTGCGCAGCTCGGCCTGCACCTCGGCCACGTCCCACGCCTGCAGGCCATGAGGCTGTAAATCCTCCAGGAGCGGGGTCTGCAGCAAGGCTTCGTTAAAGCGATCTTCCAGGGCGCTGGCTTCCTTAAGCCGTTGGCGCCAGCGCTGCAGCGCCTGGATTTTCTCGTCGTCCACACCCTGCGATGGGCGCGCCTGCAGCACCGCCACGGCGCGATGGGCGGCCCACCAGCGGTAATCCAGGTGCTGGGTAAACAGGCGCTCCAGCAGCGTCAGGCGCACATCGTCCATGCGCTGGGGCAGCGCCTCGACCAGGCCAGCCAGGGCCTTGGCATGGGAGGGTTCCTGGCGCAGCACCGCTTGGTAGAGCGGCGCGACCTGGGCGCGGGCATCGAGCCTGCGCAGCAGCTGGGCGCGTTGCAGCAGCGCGTCCACCGAAGCCTCGCCCGCCCCCTGCAGGTGCTCTAGCCGACTGGCGTAGCGGGCCAGGCGGGCGTGGTGCGCGTGCCAGGCGCTGGCGTTAGCCTGGCACCACTGCTGATCGAGTGCGGCCAGCCACTGCTTCAAGGGGGCGGCGCCGAGCAAAGCCAGCGCACTGCCATCTGACCATTGCCCGGGCAGTTGCGGGCGCTGCTCGGTCAAGGCTTCAACACGGTCTTTCAGGACAGGGTGGGTGTCCTCAAAATCAGAGCGGCGCGCCAGGCAGTGTTTCAGCGCCTGGGCCGCAAACGCCGGTGGCACGGGCTGCGCCAGGCCCTGGCGCATGGCGTGGTACGGGCCCACCGGCAGCGCCTGGTGGCGGGCAAGCTGCCAGTGCTGCGCCCAGAATTTTTCGGCCAGCCATTGCTCCCGCACCTCCATTTCCACCAGTGCATCGACCACGACGGCGGGGCCGAGCAGGCGGGCGGCCAGGCGGTCTGCCTCGTATTCGTCTTGGCGCGCCATGGCGAAGGTCTTGGCCAAAAAACGCGGGAAATACCAGTGCAAAAACCTCTGCGTGGCGTAGGAGACCAGGCCGTCGTTGTCCTCCAGGTTGTCGTACAGCCGGCTCCAGCTCAAGCGGGTGCGGTACACCCAGGCACCAAACTGGCCGTGGCCGCCGCGCAGGTGGCCCCATTCATGCGCCAGGATGGCCAGCAGGCGTTTTTGGTTCAGGGCCATCAGCAGCGGCAGGCCCAAACTCAGCTCATTGCGCGGGCGGCCCAGCCCGCCCCAGCGCGGCACCTGGCGGACACCGGCGTTGAAGTCGTCCGTCAAATACACCGCATCCACACGGGGGCCGGCGGTCTTGCGGCGCATGCGCTCCAGCAGGGCAAACAGGGCCGGGGCATCGGCAGCGTGCAGTGCAATGCCCTGGGGCGGCGCGGCCTTCTTCAGCCACAGCGCGCGGGCGCTGCTCCACAGCAGCGAGAGCCCGCCAAAGACCAGCATGACCCAGCCAAAGTGTCGCTGCCCGGCCAGCAGTTGCCCGCCGGCCCACAGCAGCATGCCCACCGCCAAGGCCAAACAGCCCAGCACCCAGGCATAGCCCAGCGTGGCAAACCACGCCACGCTGCGCCGGTACGCCCGGCTGTTTTGCGCACTGGCCAATTCGCTGATGCGCACCAAGTGCACGTAATCTGCCTGTTCCATGGTGTCTGCCTGCCTCCTGGGTGCCTTCTTGGCACCTCATGGGTATTTATTGGGGCAGGCATTCTGGCATGCAGGGGTGCAGCCATAAAAAAAGAAGCATCTACCGCAGATGCTTCTTTGTTTTCGGATACTTTTAATGCTGAAACCTTGTTGATACCAGCGCTAGCAGCTATCAATTTATATGCTTGGCGGCTGGTTTACTGTGCAGGCTCGCCCATGTAGATCTCTACCCGGCGGTTTTGGGCGCGGCCTTGGGCGGTGGCGTTGGTGGCGACGGGTTCATGCGAGCCCCGGCCTTCGGTGTAGATGGTGCTGCCGTTGGCGCCCCGGTTGGTCAGGTAGTTGCGCGTGGCGTTGGCGCGTTGCACCGACAAGGGGTTGTTCACCGCATCGCTACCGGTGCTGTCGGTGTGGCCGACGATGAACACCTCGGCGCCCGGGCTGCTGCGCAGGCCGTCGGCAAAGCGGTCAAGCACGCGGGCGAAGTTGGGCTTGATGTCCGAGCGCCCGGTGTCAAACGAAGCATCGCTGGGGATGTTGAGCTTGAGACGGTTGTCCGCCGTGCGGCTGACGTCAATGCCCGTGCCGGCGGTGGCCGCTTCCATCTCGCGCTTGCGTTTTTCCATATTGGACGACCAGATATAGGTGCCAATCCCGCCCACTGCGGCGCCAGCAACAGCGCCCACGCCGGCCTTGCCGCCGGTGGCCGAAGCGATCACCGCGCCAGCCACGGCACCGATGCCGGTGCCAATGGCCGTGCGCCGCTGGGTATCGGTCATGCCGCCGGTATCGGCACAACCGCTGATGGTGAGGGCGACCGCCAAAGCAGTGGCCGTAAGGGTCATGGTTTTACGCATAAACAAGGTCCTTTCATGAAAACGGCTGCGGCGCAACCGCTGTGGCCTGGCCGGTTAGCGCACAATCGGCCCCCATGACCGCATTGCTTTTGCCCCGCGCCCTGCTGCTTTTGATTGTAGGCAGTTTGCTTGCCTGCTCCTCTCCGAGGAAAGCCCCAGACGTGCTCGACGTACAGCACCTGCCCGCCGGCATGGTCGCCGATACCGCCCCCCTGCCCCCGCCCGTGGTGCGCCCGCAAAGCCGCTGGCAACCCGTGCGCTGGGGGTGGAACTGCCGGGCCTGGCCACCGATGACGTGCACCAGGCCCTGGCCGCCTGGCAACACAGTTGCGAGCGCCCGCCCGCCGCGCTGGCCGCGCTGTGCCCCGACATCCGGCGCCTGAGCCTGCGCCAGCCCCGCACAAATCTGGCACTGGCTGCAAACGCATATGCAGCCCTACCGCGTAGAGAGCTTGAGCGGCCAGGCCCAGGGCACGCTGACCGCCTATTACGAACCCGTGTTCGCCGCCCGGCGCGTGCCGGACGCGCAGTTTCGCTACCCGCTGTACAGCGCCCCGGTGGGCGTGCAAGGCTTTGGCCAGCGCAAGCCGTGGCTGACCCGCCAGCAAATCGAAAGCCAAGCCAGCGTGCAAGCGGCGTTGCGCGGCCACGAAATTGCCTGGTTGGATGACCCGGTGGACGTGCTGATCTTGCACATCCAAGGCTCCGGACGCCTGACCATGACCGAGGCCGATGGCCGCCAGCACCCCATCCGCGCCGCCTTTGCCGCCACCAACGACCACCCCTACCGCAGCGTGGGCAAGTGGCTGCTCGACCGGGGGCTGGTGCGCGATGCGACCTGGCCGGGTATCAGCGCCTGGGTGCAGGCCAACCCAGGCCGCGTGCAGGAAATGCTCTGGAGCAACCCGCGCTACGTGTTCTTCAAGGAAGAGCCGCTCGATGAAGTCAGCACCAACTTTGGCCCTCGGGGCGCCCAGGGCGTGCCGCTGACCGCCGAACGTTCGATTGCCGTAGACCGCAACAGCATCCCCTACGGCACCCCCGTGTGGCTGTTGAGCAGCGGCCCCACCCAGGCGTTAAGCCGTTTGGTGATGGCGCAAGACACGGGCAGCGCCATCGTCGGCGCGGTGCGGGCGGATTACTTCATGGGCTCGGGCAAAGCAGCGGGCGATATTGCCGGGCGCACCAAGCAAGACCTGCGCCTGTGGGTGCTGTGGCCCAAAGGTGTGGCCGTGCCCCGTTGATGCGCTGAACCTGCCCAGCTTTCCCATCAAAAAAGAGAGCTTGTAGCGCTTGCTATACCAAGATTTCAGAGACAAAACACTCTGAAATCTTGAATAACGCAGCGCCACCAGCTCTCTTTTTTTATATATCTTCCGGCTCCAACCCGCGTACCACCTTGCCCACCACATCGGCAGCAAAGCCCCGGCTGGCCAGAAAACGCATCTGCTTGGCCCGCTCCTGCGGGGTAGCGGCCACGGTGCCAAATTTGCGCTGCCACACGTCCCAGGCGCGTTGGTGTTCACTCTCGCGCAGGGTTTCGGCGGCGGCGCGCACCAGGGCGTCGTCCAGCCCTTTTTGCCGCAGCTCTTGCAGCACGCGCTGGCTGCCCAGCTTGGGCGCGCGGCGGTAGAGGACGGATTGCACCACGCGCTCAGGCTGGATAAAGCCCTTGGCCTCCAACTGGTCGAGCACGGCGGCCAGGTCTTCGCCCTCTTGCACGTGGCGCGCCAGTTTGCGCTCCAGCTCCAGCCGCGCATGCTCGCGTTGCGAGAGCAGGCGCAGCGCCCGCGCAGTCAGTGAAAGCGTGCTGGGGCGTGGCGGCACGGCGGCGGCCTTAGCCAACGATCACGCCGTCTTCATCCACCTCGCCTTTTTTGGGCTTGGCGGCCTTGGCGGACTTTTCAGCCGCTTCGGGCGCAGGCGCGGCGGCACCGGCCTGGGGGGCCGTAGGCGCAATGCCCAGGTGGGCGCGCACCTTGTTTTCGATTTCGTTGGCCAGCGCGGGGTTTTCTTTCAAAAACTCGCGGGTGTTGTCGCGCCCCTGGCCGATTTTTTCGCCGTTGTAGGCATACCACGCGCCAGATTTGTCCAGCACCTTGGCTTCTACGCCCATGTCGATGATCTCGCCCATGCGGGAGATACCTTCGCCAAACATGATGTCAAACGCGGCGGTCTTGAACGGGGGCGAAACCTTGTTCTTCACCACCTTGACCTTGGTTTCGTTGCCAATCACGTTGTCGCCTTTTTTGATGCTGCCGGTGCGGCGAATGTCCAGGCGCACCGAGGCGTAAAACTTCAGCGCATTGCCGCCGGTGGTGGTTTCGGGGCTGCCGAACATCACGCCAATCTTCATGCGGATTTGGTTGATGAAAATCACCGTGCAGTTGGTCTTTTTAATGGTGGCGGTCAGCTTGCGCAGCGCCTGGCTCATGAGGCGCGCTTGCAGGCCGGGCAGGGAGTCGCCCATCTCGCCTTCGATTTCGGCCTTGGGCACCAGGGCGGCGACCGAGTCCACCACAATCAAATCCACCGCGCCAGAGCGCACCAGGCTGTCGACAATCTCCAGCGCCTGCTCGCCGGTGTCGGGCTGGCTGATCAGCACTTCGCCCAGGTTCACGCCCAGTTTTTGCGCATAGCCGGTGTCCAGCGCGTGCTCGGCGTCGATAAAGGCGCAGGTACCGCCGATTTTTTGCATCTCGGCAATCACTTGCAGCGTCAGCGTGGTTTTGCCAGACGATTCCGGGCCGTAGATTTCAATCACCCGGCCACGCGGCAGGCCACCCACGCCCAGGGCCACGTCCAGGCCCAGCGAGCCGGTGGAGACGACCTGGATGTCCTCAATCGCCTCGCCCTCGCCCAGCTTCATGATGGTGCCCTTGCCAAACTGTTTTTCAATTTGCGCCAGGGCGGCGGCCAGGGCTTTGGCTTTTTCGCCGGGGTCGGCTGCGGCGGCGGTAGCGGGGGTGCGGGCGGTGGCGTTCATGGCAAAACTCCTGGATAAAAAAACAGATAACTGGATGAATGAGCAGTAATGTAAAACACAATATCGCTATAATTTAGTCAGTTCGTTTGATTATCAGGAAAACTAACTATGCTGAAAGATGATGCCTGGCGGCACACCCACCTGGGCCAGTTGCTGGGCCACGCCCTGCGTCAGTTCGATGGCCGCGTGCGCGAGCTGATGGTGCGCGACAGCGCTGCGCCCCTGGCCCTGTCCAACCTGGCCGAGCGCGACAAGGTGGGCGCAGCGCACATCCACATCACCCGCCACCTGAGCCCCCAGGGCGACCGCCTGACCGACCTGGCCGAACGCGCCGGCATGAGCAAGCAGGCCATGGCCGACTTGATTGACCAGTGCCAAGCTTGGGGCCTGGTCGAGCGCCAGCCCGACCCGCTGGATGGCCGCGCCAAGCGCGTGTGCTACACCGCCCAGGGCCTGGAGTGGTACGACAGCTTTGCCCGCGCCACCGCCCAGGCCGAGGCGGAATTTACCGCTGCCGTGGGCGAAGAGGTGGCCACCGTGGTGCGCCTGGCGCTGGAGCTGTACGGGGCAGATGCCGGGCGGCTGGCCTAGCTTGCCCCTGCGCCCATCGGGCTACCCCAGCCCTGGGCACAATTGCGCTATGACTGCTGATCTTCCTGCCAACACCACCACCGACAACACTGCCCCCGCCGGGCTGCGCCCGCTGCTGCACCAATTGGAAGCGGCCCTGCACGCTGCCGACCTGTGGGACGCGGCGGTGCCATCGCAGCAAGCGCTGGCATCAACCATGCCGTTCATGGTCGATACGCTGCTGATTGAGCAATGGCTACAGTGGGTGCTGCTGCCGCGCCTGCATGCCTTGCTCGACGCCCAAGCACCCCTGCCCACGGCGTGCAGCGTCCACCCCCTGGCCGAACATGAATGGGGCCAGCGCTGCCCCGGCCCTGCCAGCGCCGCGGTGCTGGAGGCGCTGCTGGCCATTGATGCCCATTTATCGCAAGCCTAAAAACACGTTCTAGAAACACCAACGGCCAGCAGGGGCTGCCTGCTGGCCGTTTTTTTGCCGCTGTGGGGCTACGGCGGGGGCTGCTGCGGATTTAACGCGGCACGAGGAAAGTGGCTTTTTCCTCCACCTTGGCAGGATGCTCCAGCGCCTGCACCTCAAAGAAAATCGGGTGCGAGCCCGGCGCGGCACTGCCGTAGGGAATGTGCAGCTGCACGGCAATCCAGCGCGCGCCGGTGGCGGGCACTGCCACCTGGGCCTCGGACACCACGGTCAAACCCTCCAGCCCACGGGCGCTGATGCGGTAGTGCTGCGCGGTTTCCGTGGCATTCATGATTTGCAGCTGGTAAATATTTTCCAGCTTGCCTCCCGGCACCAGGCGCGAGAGCGCGGCGCGGTCGCGCACCACGTCCACTTTCAGCGGTGTGCGCAGTGTCAGGCTGACCACCATGGCCAGGGCCAGGGCCAGCAAGACCGCGCCATAACCCAGCACCCGGGGGCGGAACACCTGGCGCAGCATCTGCTTGTTGGTCCAGCGCTTGACCATGCCGTTTTGCGTGGCAAAGCGAATCAGCCCCCGGGCGTAGCCCACCTTGTCCATCACCGTATTGCAGGCGTCCACGCACAGGCCGCAGCCTATGCACTCATACTGCAGGCCGTTGCGGATGTCGATGCCCGTGGGGCAGACCTGCACGCACAGCGAACAATCAATGCAGTCGCCCAGGCCCGCTGCCTTGGGGTCGACCTTTTTGCTGCGCACGCCACGCGGCTCGCCGCGCGCGCTGTCGTAGGTGACAATCAGCGTGTCCTCATCAAACATAGCGCTTTGAAAGCGGGCATAGGGGCACATGTACTTGCACACCTGTTCACGCATATAACCGGCAAAACCATAGGTGGCAAAGCCGTAGAAGAACACCCAAAACAGACTGCCAGCTGCCTTGCCAGGCCAGCACATCGCCGCTGAGCACCTCCCCCGCCAGTTGGCGGATGGGCACGAAAAAGCCCACAAAGGTAAAGCCCGTCCACAGCGCCACGGTGATCCAGGCCAGTTGCTTGGCCCCTTTGCGCAGCAGCTTTTCGGGCGACGTCCAGGGCGCCTTGTCCAGGCGCATGCGGGCGCTGCGGTCCCCCTCGATATGCGTCTCCAGCCACATGAACAGCTTGGTATAGACAGTTTGCGGGCAGGTAAAGCCGCACCACAGACGCCCCGCCACCGCCGTGAACAAAAACAGCGACAGCGCCGAAAGAATGAGCAGCCCGGTCAGGTAGATGAAGTCCTGCGGGTACAGCACCAGGCCAAACAGATAAAAGCGCCGCGCCCCCAGGTCGAACAGCACCATCTGGCGCTCGCCCCACTGCAGCCAGGGCAGGCCGTAGAACACCAGCTGCGTCACCAGCAGCATGACCCAGCGCCAACGGTTGAACATGCCGTCAATCGCCCGGGGGTAGATTTTTTGTTTGGGAGCGTAAAAGCTCAGGTAAGTCTTGGGTTTTTCAGCAGACATAAGCCCATCCACACAGCGCCCCGGCGGGGCCATGTGACTTATTCTGGATCAAGCTTTCTGCCAAGAGCTTGAGCATCCAAGTAGGTTAAAAACAGCTTATTTATCAAGTTATTAACCATTTAAGCTGCCATGCGCACTGTCACCATGCGCTGCCAGATACTGCCAAACTGTGCCAAATTTGGCAGTATCTGGCAGTTGCCACCCCTCGTTTGTGCCTGTTGCCCATGGATGCCACCGCCCACACCCTGATCGCCGCCTGGCTGGAAAGCCTGGCCGAACCCCACGTGCTGCTGGATGCCGACTACCACATCCTGGCCGCCAACAGCGCCTACCGCCTGGCCTTTGGGCACAGCGGCCAGGTTGCCGGGCGCACCTGCCACGCCGTATCGCACCACAGCAGCGTGCCCTGCGACCAGGCAGGCGAAACCTGCCCACTGGCCCGCGCCCAATACAGCGGCCAGCGGGAACGGGTGCTGCACCTGCACCACACCAACCGGGGCAAGGAATACGTCGCCATTGAACTGCAGCCCCTGCGTACCGGCCCCGGCCCGGCGCAGTTCTTCCTGGAAAAAATGGAACCCCTGCACACCGCCAGCCAGGGCCAGGGGGCCATGCTGGGGCGCTCTGGCGCCTTCACCGCCGTGCTGGAGCTGATTGCCCGCATGGGCCCCAGCGCCAGTCCCGTGCTGTTGCAAGGCGAACCCGGCACCGGCAAGGAGCGAGCGGCCCAGGCCCTCCACGCCGCCAGCCCGCGTGCCCGGCACCCCCTGGTGGTGGCCGACTGCGCCAGCCTGCCCGAGGCCCAGCTCGAAGCCGAGCTGTTTGGCCAAGCCGCCCGCAGTACCGGTACCGGCACCGGCAGCCGCAGCGGCTGGCTGGATGCCGCGCAAGGCGGCAGCCTGTTGCTGGCCGATGTCGACGCCCTGCCTTGGGGCCTGCAGGCCCAGCTCCTGCGCCTGCTGGACAGCGGCACCTACCGCCGCCCAGGCCACAGCGAACTGCGCCGCACCGACGTGCGCATCATCGCCAGCACCAGCCGCGACATCCGCCCCCTGGTACGCGCCGGCCAATGGCGGCCCGACCTGTACTACCGCCTCAGCACCCTGCCCATCCACCTGCCGCCCCTGCGCGAGCGCGGCGAAGACGTTGCCCTGCTGGCCAGCGCCCTGCTGCCCCGCCTGGCCCCTGGGTACAGCCTGGCCCCAGCGGCGCTGCGCACCCTGCTGCGCCACCCCTGGCCGGGCAATCTGCACGAACTGCGCAACGTGCTGGAGCGCGCCGCCCTGCTGGCCGATGGCCGCCTGATCAGCGCCCGCGCCATAGGCCAGGCGCTGGCACTCGACAGCGCCAGCCGCCCGGGCACACCCCTATTCACCTCGCCCGCCTTGCCCACACGGCCTGGCGCAGCCCTGCCCCCGCCTACAGCAGAGGCCACCCTGCTGCACAACCTGCCAGGCGGCACCCGCGCACAGCAGGCCCAGGCCCTGGGCATGAGCCCGCGCACGCTGTACCGGCGACTAAAGGCTTTGGAGCAGAAAAATAGCTAGCCCCTGGTATGCGGCTTGCTGCCCTGACTTGGGTTTTTATAGGGGGCGGCAAATGCCGTCTGTTGTTGTTTTGGGTGCTGCTGGCCGGGACTCGCCCCGGCGGGCGACATCCTTTCTTGCCCGCGCAAGAAAGGACGCAAAGAAAGCGCGTGGCACGGCCTATGCCGTGAAACTCGCTGCGCGCTTACAGCGCTACGCTCAAACAGCCACGGCAAGCATGAATAGGTGAGAGCTTGCCATTGCAGCCGCCGCGCCACTTCTTTTTGCTTTGAAGTAGATAGTTTGCTGCGCTTGTATTTATTGGATTTCAAGTTCGCGAGGCTACCCTTTCCCCGTCATCGCGAGGCCGCAGGCCGTGGCGATCTGCGTGGTGCAAGGGCAGGCGTGGAGATTGCCGCGTCGCCTACGGCTCCTCGCAATGACGAGGGAATAGAAGCCATTATTTTTCTACCCCCCTTTGGTCATTCCCGCGCAGGCGGGAATCCAGGAGCGCCCCACGAGCCGCTACTGCAACGTGTCCGCCCCCAGCCCCTGGACACCCGCCTGCACCGGCGTGACAGCCCCCCAGGGCGCGAAGTCGCGCCCCTCAAGGCAGGGCGTTTGCCCAGGGCGTGCCAGTATTGGCCATCAACGCAGCATCCCGTCTGACTCGCCGTGGCTGTCTGAGCGCAGCGCCGCCAGCGGCGGCGCGTAGCGAGTTTCCACGGCGCAAAGCTGCGCAGCACGCTTTCTTTGCCTCCTTTCTTGCGCGGGCAAGAAAGGAGGTCGCCCGCCGGGGCGAGTCCCGGCCAGCAGAACACAAAACCCAAAGAAAGCCCAAAAAGCACAAGACATTCAGCAAGCAAAGAGAACCGCCAAACACTCATAAAAAAATACCGCACATAAGTACGGTACCCAAATAGAAAAAAGGCGTTTGCCTTTAAGAGGGAAACGCCTTGAAACTATTTTTTGGAGATTATGCGCAACCGCCTTGACCAGGCTTCAATCCACGTTTTGCATTGCAAATAGTACCAGTCATCGTCCAAACCATATTTGCAGCATCAGCACTTTGAGTTGGAGTCAAGGTGAATGTCAAGTTAGTTCCCGCCGTATCAGTAGCTCCGCTCGTTCCAACAATAACACCGTCAGTAATAGAAGTGAGAGCGGTTGTGTTTTTTGTAGCGGTAAAGTTAGCTGTTGCAGGAATACCAAACGAACCCGCACTACATCCTGCAATTTTTCCCTCTTCTGCAACACACATCGATACAGCGGTACGCAAAGAAGCAATTTCCGCCACAGTACCTGCAGCACGAGTACGCGACGTGTAATCGCCGTACTGAGGAATAGCAATAGCCGCCAAAATACCAATAATCGCCACCACGATCATCAGCTCAATCAAAGTAAAACCAGCTTGCGCCCGGCGCACCAATGTTTTGTGTTGCATGGGAAGTCCTCCGAATCAACGTTAGAAAAATGGCCGACTACATTGCCGGACACCCCATCCAAAGCAAAACCCATGCCAACTATAAATTTCCCCACAATTTCCAGAAAAACCCGGTAAAAACTGTCGATTCAGCCCCCTCAAACCCCATTTGAACAACTCATGACTTGTTCATGAATAAGTCATGAGTTAGTCACACCGCCAAAATACGCCGGAATATGCCGATACAAAACCCTATCCCAGCACACCGATAAAATCCCCCGCGATAAACCAGCGCCAACACCCGGCGCGGGTCACCACGGTCATAAGGGAAGAAGCGGCCATGAACACCATCAGTCTGGATGCGGCAGTCGCCATCACCGGCATGAGCCACAGCACGCTGCGGCGGCGGGTATCGGATGGCACCTTGGAAAAATTCGGCCAGGATGCGCGCCGTCGCATCCTGCTGGCGCTCGATGAAGTGTTGCAGTGGGTGCCCGTGCCGTTGGGGGAGGAAGACATCGCCATACTGCTGCGTGCCGATGCGGGCGAACCCACGGCCCAGGCGGATATGGGGGCGCTGTTTTACGTGGCGGGCGAGCAGGAGGCGGCGCTGTATTGGCTGCAAGAAGCCGCAGCGCAGAACGATACCGAGGCGATGTATTGGCTGGCCCTGGCCCACGCCCAGGCAGGACGCAAAGAGGCCGACAAGCGACAAGCGACAAGCGACAAGCGACAAGCGACAAGCGACAAGCGACAAGCGACAAGCGACAATTTTGCCATCATGTGGCTCGCAAAAGCCGCTGCGCTGGGGCATCCGGTGGCACAAGCGCAGCTGGAGCGTTTGCTCCAGGGGACGGCGGGTTCTACGCGGGCTTGATTTTTGGGCTGTAGCTCGGGTAGCAGTCATGCGGTACAACTTTGTAGAGCAGCTTTAAAGCATATTGCCCACCGACCAACTGCCTACTGCCCCCATTGAAGGAGATCAAACATGCGAACCCATGAAGAACTGAAAGCCTTGGCCTTATCCAACCCCGCCGTGCGTGCCGAGTACGAGCGCATTGAGCGTGAGGAGATGCCGATGCTGGACACCATCCTCCAGGCCCGCGCAGAAGCTGGTCTGACCCAGGCCCAGGTGGCCGAGCGCATGGGCACCAAGGCCCCTGCCGTGGCGCGGTTGGAAAATGCCTTGGTCACGGGCAAGCATTCGCCGTCGCTGGCTACGCTGCAAAAGTACGCCGCCGCGCTGGGTAAACGTGTGCGGGTACAGTTTGTGTAATGCCTGCAGTGACGGCAGGCATTACTAAAGCGGCAACCGAAACGGGTTAAGCCGCAATTTTCTCCAGGCAATACCCCAGGCCCCGCACCGTGGCGATACGGATGGGGCCTTTTTCTATTTTCTTGCGCAGGCGGTGGATATACACCTCGATGGCGTTGTTGCTCACTTCTTCGCCCCATTCGCACAGGCGCTCGACCAATTGCTCCTTGCTGACCAGGCGGCCTGCGCGTTGCAGCAGCACTTCCAGCAGGCCCAGTTCGCGGGCGGAGAGTTCAATCATCTTGCCGTCGATGGTGGCAACGCGCCCGGCTTGGTCGTAGACCAAGGGGCCGTGCTTGATGGTGCTGCTGGTACTGCCCATGCCCCGGCGGGTGAGGGCGCGTACCCGCGCTTCCAGTTCTTGCAGACTAAAGGGCTTGGCCATGTAGTCGTCGGCCCCCAGGTCCAGGCCCTTGACGCGCTCTTCAATGGCGTCGGCGGCGGTGAGGATGAGCACCGGCAGGCTGTCGCCGCGCCCGCGCAGGCGGCGCAGCACTTCCAGGCCGTGGATGCGGGGCAGGCCCAGGTCGAGAATCAGCAGGTCAAAGTGGTTGTGGGTCAGGAGGGCGGTGTCCGCTTCTGCGCCGTTGGCCACGTGGTCGACCACGGCGCCAGAATTTCTAAGGCTGCGCAAGAGACCGTCGGCCAGAACTTGGTCATCTTCTGCTATCAAAATGCGCATGCTTATTGCCTCCTTACAAACGTCGGGCGCAAGTGTAGGTTCATCGGGGCGCTGCCGGGGCTTGCGGTGGGGAAAAGTAGGGCAGCTATGGAATTTTTTGCCGCATCTGCACTCTTTGGGTGACAAATACGGTAAAAACCCGTAGTTTTAGGGTCCGGATCGGGTGATTTTTTTCGCCTGCTTGGGCCTGGCGCTGCCGCACGGCGGGGGGCTGGCGCAGGCACGGCCCTACAATGCTTGGTTTCGTGCGCGGCCTGCGCTTGCGTCCCCCTTTTTTTATTCAACACACATTCTGGAGTCTTTGCGTGTTTATTTCCTCTGCTTTTGCCCAAGCTGCAGCCCCCGCTGGTAGTGGCGACCTGATGAGCCAACTGAGCAGCATGCTGCCCCTGGTGCTGATGTTCGTGGCGCTGTACTTCATCATGATTCGCCCGCAAATGAAACGCCAAAAAGAACACCGCGCCATGGTCGAAGCCCTGGCCAAGGGTGATGAAGTGGCTACTGCCGGTGGCCTGCTGGGCCGGGTGGTGGATTTGGATGACACCCACCTGTTCATCGAAATCGCCAGCGGCGTGAAGGTGCAACTGCAGCGCCAGGCCGTCACCCAAGTTCTGCCCAAGGGCTCTTTGAAATAACACCGGCTGCAGTGGCGCTGTCCTGCAGCGCTCTGCAGGCGTTTGCACATTGCGCCGCTATGAACCGCTACCCACTGTGGAAGTACGCCATCCTTGCGCTGGCGTTGCTCATTGGGGTGATCTTCACCCTACCCAACTTTTTTGGCGAAGCGCCTGCCGTGCAGGTTTCTTCGGGCAAGGCGACCGTCAAGGTCGATACCACCACCTTGCGCCAGGTGGAGGAGGCCCTGCAAGGCGCGGGCCTGGTGCCCGATACCTTGAGCCTGGAAGGCACCTCGGTGCGGGCCCGCTTTGGCACCGCCGATGACCAGCTCAAGGCCAAGGACATCATCCAAAAAGCGCTGACCCCCGACCCCGAAGACGCCCCCTACATCGTGGCGCTGAACCTGGTGCCGCGCACGCCGGCCTGGCTGTCGGCCCTGGGCGCCCAGCCCATGTATTTGGGCCTGGACCTGCGCGGGGGCGTGCACTTCATGCTGCAAGTGGACATGGAGGCCGCGCTGACCAAGAAGGCCGATTCCCTGGCCAGTGACCTGCGCACCATGCTGCGCGACAAGGGCATTCGCCACGGCGGTATCAACCGCGATGGCCAAAGCGTGGAAATTCGCCTGCGCAGCGATGCCGACATTACCGCTGCGCGTAACCTGATCAGCGACCAACTGCCTGACCTGCAAGCCCAGGTGCTGGGCAGCGGCAGCGAGCAGCGCCTGGTGGCCAGCATCAAGCCCGAAGCCCTGCGCAAGGTGCAGGAGCAGGCGCTCAAGCAGAACATGACAACGCTCAGCAACCGTATCAACGAGCTGGGCGTGGCCGAGCCGGTGATTCAACAGCAGGGGCTGGACCGCATCGTGGTGCAGCTGCCGGGCGTGCAGGATACGGCCAAGGCCAAGGACATCCTGGGCCGCACGGCTACGCTGGAGCTGCGCATGGTGGATGAATCCACCGAAGGGCGCGCCGCCGAGCTGGGCACCGGCCCGGTGCCGTTTGGTGCGGAGCGTTACCTGGACCGCAACGGCCAGGCGGTGATTGTGAAAAAGCAAGTCATCCTGACGGGCGAGAACCTGACCGATGCCCAGCCCGGTTTTGACAGCCAAACGCAAGAGCCAACGGTGAACCTGACGCTGGACGCCAAGGGCGCGCGCGTATTCAAGGACATTACGCGCGAGAGCATTGGCAAGCGCATGGCCATCATCTTGTTTGAAAAAGGCAAGGGCGAGGTGGTCACCGCCCCGGTGATTCGCAGCGAAATCGGCGGGGGTCGGGTGCAAATCTCGGGCCGCATGACGACGGTGGAAGCCAACGACACGTCCTTGCTGCTGCGGGCTGGCTCGCTGGCTGCGCCGATGGAGATCATTGAGGAATACACCATTGGCCCGAGCCTGGGCGCCGACAACATCGAGCGCGGTATCCACTCCGTGGTCTGGGGCCTGGTGGTGATTGCCATCTTCATGTGCATGTACTACATGCTGTTTGGCGTGATCTCCACCCTGGCGCTGTCGGTCAACCTGCTGCTGCTGCTGGCCGTGCTGTCCATGCTGCAAGCAACCTTGACGCTGCCCGGCATTGCCGCCATGGCGCTGGCACTGGGGGTGGCCATTGACGCCAACGTCTTGATCAACGAGCGTATCCGCGAGGAGCTACGCGCCGGGGTGTCGCCGCAAATGGCGATTCAGGCTGGCTACTCCAACGCCTGGCACACGATTTTGGACTCCAACGTCACCACCTTGATTGCGGGCCTGGCGCTGCTGATGTTCGGCACCGGCGTGGTGCGCGGCTTTGCCGTGGTGCACTGCATCGGGATTTTGACCAGCATGTTCTCGGCGGTGTTCTTCTCGCGCGGCATCGTCAACCTGTGGTACGGCGGGCGCAAGAAGCTCAAGAGCCTGGCCATCGGTCAAGTCTGGAAGCCCGAAGGCGAGGGCGTGCGCTCCGTCGCTGGCCGTGGCGTGAACGAGTAAAGAAAGGGAAAGACCACCATGGAATTTTTCCGCATCAAAAAAGACATTCCCTTTATGAAGCACGCGTTGATTTTCAACGCGATCTCCTTCATCACCTTTGCCCTGGCCGTGTTCTTCCTGGTCACGCGGGGGCTGCACCTGTCAGTGGAATTTACCGGCGGCACGGTCATGGAAGTGGCCTACGTGCAGCCTGCAGACATTGGCAAGGTGCGCGATACCGTCTCGTCCCTGGGCTACAAGGACGTGGTGGTGCAGAACTTCGGCACCTCGCGCGACGTGATGATTCGCCTACCCGTGCAGCAAGGCGTGACCTCCGCCCAGCAAAGCGAGCAGGTGCTCACCGCCCTGAAAGCGCATGACGAGGACGTCTCCCTGCGCCGTACCGAATTCGTTGGCCCCCAGGTGGGCGATGAGCTGGTGCACGGCGGCCTGATGGCGCTGGGCATGGTGATCCTGGGCATCATCATTTACCTGGCCGTGCGCTTTGAGTGGAAGTTTGGCGTGGCCGCCATCATTGCCAACTTGCACGACGTGATCATCATCCTGGGCTTTTTCGCCTTCTTCCAGTGGGAGTTTTCGCTGTCGGTGCTGGCGGGGGTGCTGGCCGTGCTGGGCTATTCGGTGAACGAATCGGTGGTGATTTTTGACCGTATCCGCGAGGCGTTCCGCAAGTTCCGCAAGCTGTCCACGCACGAGGTGATCGACCACGCCATCACCTCCACCATGAGCCGCACCATCATCACCCACGCCTCCACCGAGGCCATGGTGCTGTCCATGTTCTTCTTCGGTGGCCCCAGTCTGCATTACTTTGCGCTGGCACTGACGATCGGCATCTTGTTTGGCATCTATTCCTCCGTGTTTGTGGCCGCAGCCCTGGCCATGTGGCTGGGCGTCAAGCGCGAAGACCTGGTGAAGGCCAAGAAAGACACCCAAGACCCCAACGACCCGAATGCGGGCGCGGTGGTGTAAATCTCTACCTTCACTGCATCAAACCACTAAAAAAACCCCGCCAGTTCTGAATTGGCGGGGTTTTGTTTTGCTTAGGCTGCTTGGCTACCTGTTGCCCATAAAAATGCCCGTCTATGTTGAGACGGGCATTTTTGATAGCTACCAACGCTTGCCAGGCAAGCGCTAGAGCCACTTTTTATGCTTTTTTCAGCAGACCTTGCAGCAGGCGGCCCATTTCAGAGGGGTTGCGGGTGATGGTGAAACCGCACTCTTCCATGATGGCCAGCTTGGCGTCTGCCGTGTCAGCACCGCCAGAGATCAAGGCACCGGCGTGGCCCATGCGTTTACCGGCAGGGGCGGTCACGCCAGCGATAAAGCCGACGATGGGCTTTTTCATATTGGCTTTGCACCACTGGGCGGCTTCGGCTTCATCGGGGCCGCCGATTTCGCCAATCATGATGACGGCGTCGGTATCGGGGTCTTCGTTGAAGGCGCGCATCACGTCGATGTGCTTCAGGCCGTTGATGGGGTCGCCACCAATGCCAACGGCGCTGGATTGGCCAATGCCCAGTTCGGTCAGTTGGGCCACGGCTTCATAGGTCAGCGTGCCGGAGCGGCTGACCACGCCCACGCGGCCTTTGCGGTGGATGTGGCCGGGCATGATGCCGATTTTGATTTCGTCAGGCGTAATCAGGCCGGGGCAGTTGGGGCCCAGCAGCAGGGTTTCCTTGCCGCCAGCGGCCACTTTGGCGCGCATTTTGTTGCGCACTTCCAGCATGTCGCGCACGGGGATGCCTTCGGTGATGCAGATGGCCAGGTCCAGGTCGGCTTCGACGGCTTCCCAGATGGCAGCAGCAGCGCCTGCGGGCGGCACGTAGATGACGGAGACGGTAGCGCCCGTTTGTGCGGCGGCTTCTTTGACGGTGCCATAAATTGGGATATCAAAGATTTTTTCGCCAGCTTTTTTCGGGTTCACACCAGCGACAAAGCAGTTCTTGCCGTTGGCGTATTCCTGGCATTTTTCCGTGTGGAACTGGCCGGTCTTACCGGTAATGCCCTGGGTGATGACTTTGGTGTCTTTATTGATAAAGATCGACATAGTGTTGCTTCGCTTTCCTGGGCGGTTTACTTGACGGCAGCCACGATTTTGGTGGCGGCTTCGGCCATGGTGTCGGCAGCGATGATGGGCAGGCCGCTGTCGGCCAGGATTTGTTTGCCCAGCTCTTCGTTGGTGCCTTTCATGCGCACGACCAGCGGTACGGACAGGTTCACGGCCTTGCACGCGGTGACCACGCCGGTGGCGATGGTGTCGCAGCGCATGATGCCGCCGAAGATGTTGACCAAGATGCCCTTGACTTCGGGGTTCTTGAGCATGATCTTGAACGCTTCGGTCACTTTCTCAGCCGTAGCGCCGCCGCCCACGTCCAGGAAGTTGGCCGGTTCGCCGCCAAACAGCTTGATGGTGTCCATGGTGGCCATGGCCAAGCCAGCGCCGTTGACCAGGCAGCCAATGTTGCCGTCCAGCGAGATGTAGGCCAGATCGAACTTGGAGGCTTCGATTTCAGCGGGGTCTTCTTCGTCCAGGTCGCGCAGGGCCACGATTTCGGGGTGGCGGAACAGGGCGTTGGCATCAAAGTTGAACTTGGCGTCCAGCGCCATCAGGTCGCCCTTGGAGTCGCAGTTCAGGGGGTTGATTTCCACCAACGAAGCGTCGGTGTCCATGTAGCACTTGTAGATGTTGGCAAACAGGGTCACAGCTTGGTCGATGGACTTGCCTTCCAGGCCGATGGCCGCAGCGACTTTGCGCGACTGGGCTTCGGTGATGCCGGTCAGGGGGTCGATCATCTCGGTGATGATTTTCTCGGGGGTGGAGTGGGCCACTTCCTCAATGTCCATACCGCCTTCGCTGGAAGCGATCAGCGCCACTTTTTGCGTAGCACGGTCGGTGACCAGGGAGACATACAGCTCGTTCTTGATGTCGGCACCGTCTTCGATGTACAGACGGCGCACCTTTTGGCCTTCGGGGCCGGTTTGGTGCGTGACCAGTTGCATGCCCAGGATTTGCTCGGACAGGGCCTTCACGTCGTCCAGGGTCTTGGCCACTTTCACGCCGCCGCCTTTACCACGGCCACCGGCGTGGATTTGGGCTTTTACGACCCAGACGGGGCCGCCGAGTTTTTGGGCAGCTTCCACGGCTTCTTGAACGGTGAAAGCGGCAATGCCACGGGGTACGGGCACGCCGAACTGACGCAAGATTTCCTTGCCTTGGTATTCATGAATTTTCATGCGTGTGTGTCTCTCAGTAACGGAGGGGGAAATGCCCGCTTTTTTGCCCTTGGCGGGGGTGTAACCCGGCGGTAACTATCCCGAGACAAGGGGCAAGGCATGGCAACCGCGAAATGTACCACGCAGGTCTAACATAGGCTTACACCACGGGTTAGCGTCGGTTTTTTCTGCAGGCAGGCAGCAAAACTGCGTGTAACTAGCAAGATGCTCCTGATCGGCCCTGGCGCCTAGGCCGCGCCCTGCGCAACAGCGCTGCACAGCTTGCGCTGGGTGCAGGCATTCCCTAGGACAATCCCCCCCAGCAGCCCACTTTTTTTAGCGTTGAAGGTTTTTCACAGATGCACAAAATTTTTATTGATGGTGAAGCCGGTACCACCGGCCTGCAGATTCGCGAACGCCTGGCAGGCATAGCCGGTATCGAGCTGGTGAGTATCGACCCCGCCCTGCGCAAAGACCCCGCCGCCAAACGCGCCCTGATTGCCACGGTGGACGTAGTCATCCTGTGCCTGCACGACAACGCTGCGCGCGAGACCACCGCCATGGTCGATGCGGTACAGGCCGAGACGGGCCGCACGATCAAGATCATTGACGCCTCCACCGCGCACCGCGTGGCCCCGGACTGGGTCTACGGCTTTGCCGAACTGGCCCCCGGCCAGTTGGACGCCATTCGCAGCGCCAGCCGCGTGAGCAACCCCGGCTGCTACGCCACCGGCGCGATTGCGCTGCTGCGCCCGCTGGTGGACGCTGGACTGGTGCCGCCGGATATGCCGCTGGCGCTGCCCTCCATCTCCGGTTATTCCGGCGGGGGCCGCCCGATGATTGAGGCCTACGAGGCCGGTACCGCCGCCCCGCACGAAGCCTACGCCCTGGGGCTGGCGCACAAGCACATCCCGGAAATCCTGCGCTACACGGGGCTGACGCGCCGGCCCATCTTTATTCCTGCCGTGGGCAATTTCCGCCAAGGCATGTTGGTGGAGCTGCCCCTGCACCTGGACACCCTGCCCGGTGCGCCCAAGGTGGCTGACGTCTACGACGTACTGGCCGCGCACTACGCGAAAACCAATACGCCCCAACAATGGGTGAAGGTGCTGCCGCCCACCGAGGACTTGAAGCTGGCCGCCGATACCCTGGCCGACACCAACCACCTGGAACTGCGCGTGTTTGGCAGCGACACCTACCACCACGCCGTGCTGATCGCCCGCCTGGACAACCTGGGCAAAGGTGCCAGCGGCGCAGCAGTGCAGAACCTGCAGATCATGTTGGGGTTGTAAAGTCTGCGGCCTTGCCCCCCCCGGCAAGGGGTGGCCCTGTCGCAGCCTGTGCGGCGGGTGGGGGCTTGAAAACTTTTCTGCCTGATTTTTGTTCTGCTGGCCGGGTCTCGCCCCGGCGGGCGACATCCTTTCTTGTTCGCACAAGAAAGGACGCAAAGAAGGCGTGCTGCGCAGCTTGAATACCCGCCGTAAAACTCGCTACGCGCCCTGTGGGCGCTGCGCTCAGACAGCTACGGCGAGCTTGACGGGAAGCGCCATGGCCAGTTTGGGCGGCTGTAGCCTGATGGATGCGCTTTGGTCACCAAGGGCGGCTTCGCTTGCTGCGCAGCTTCAGCCGGGGTTGTATGCGCCATCTGCTGTGCAATGACAAATACTCTTAAAAAGAGAGCGGTTACCGCTGGCATTGATTGGATTTCCGAATTAAAACAAGCTAAAACCCAATAAAAACCAGCGTAAACAGCTCCCCTTTTTTAATGATTTAGCAGCCATCCCGCTGAAGCTGCGCAGCAAGCGAAGCGCCCCTCCAAAAAAACGCATCCATCAGGGCGCAGCCACCAAACCCACCAACACAGCATCCCGTCTAACTCGCCGTGGCTGTCTGAGCGCAGCGCCGCCAGCGGCGGCGCGTAGCGAGTTCCACAGCGCAAAGCTGCGCAGCACGCTTTCTTTGCGTCCTTTCTTGCGCGGGCAAGAAAGGATGTCGCCCGCCGGGGCGAAACCCGGCCAGCAGAACACAAAACCCAAAGAAAGCCCAAAAAGCACAAGGCATTCAGCGAGCAAAGAGAACCGCCAAACGCCCATAAAAATACCGCGCATCAGCACGGCATTTCAATAAAGAAAAGGCGTTTGCCTTTTTAAAAGCAAACGCCTTGAAAGTATTACCCGTATACGCTTGGCTTATCCGGACTATTTACTTCTATCTGCCGCGCATATTGTACGCTGGCTGCATTTGCTTATTGGCGGTAATATCTTGCAGAGAGCCAGATATGTATTTGTGAATAATGCTCGACAAAAAAGTCTGGTACGGAATACCTTCTTCTGCGGCTCTGGATTGGAGAAGCGTTAAATCTCTGTTGGAGATTCGAATGTTTACTCTTTTATCTTTCTTGAATGTGTTGTCAGCAATGGCCGCCAGTTCCTCTTTGCGAGACGCTGTTAATACCGACTCAAATTCCCCAGCCTCGACAGCATCAAGGAGATCTTTCTCCTCTTTAGACAGGTTGAATCTGCTCATACTCTACCTCCAAGATATAATTTGGTAAATTTCCTGCTAGGAATGATTGTTTTTAGAAAAATCTCGTCATCATTTTCAACATAGGGAACAAGATAGGCGTACTCTCTGATACAAATGATGAAGATCCGCTGATTGGGGTAACTTGATGCGTTGGGGTGAATAATGTCATCCAGCAGACCGCCACGGTCAATATGAAAAATTATTTCCTCAAAGGATATACCTCTGCCAACGATAAGTTCCTGATTTTTCTCAGGGCTCCAATTGTAGATTTTCATAGTTAAAAGTCTAACACGGTTGTGTGCATTTTGTCATCAGGGTGGGTGCTGAATAATCAGCCTCGTATACCCAACACCCTTCTCCAGCACCGTTAGCCACTTCCCACTCCACCGTCACACCCGGCTTCCCCCTCCGTCACACCCGCGAAGGCGGGTGTCCAGTAGTGGCCTGTGCGGCGGGCCGGGTCTTGAAAACTTTCCTGTCTGATTTTTGTTCTGCTGGCCGGGTCTCGCCCCGGCGGGCGACATCCTTTCTTGCCCGCGCAAGAAAGGATGCAAAGAAGGCGTGCTGCGCAGCTTGAATACCCGCCGTAAAACTCGCTACGCGCCCTGTGGGCGCTGCGCTCAGACAGCTACGGCGAGCTAGACGGGAAGCGCTGTGGCCAGTTTGGGCGGCTATGGCCTGATGGATGCGCTTTGGTCACCAAGGGCGGCTTCGCTTGCTGCGCAGCTTCAGCCGAGGTTGTGTGCGCCATCTGCTTTGCCATGACGAACACTCTTAAAAAGAGAGCAATTACCGATGATATTGATTGGTTTTTCGAATTAAAACAATCTAAAACCCAATAAAAATCAGCGTAAACAGCTTCCCTTTTTAATGATTTAGCAGCCCCCGCTGAAGCTGCGCAGCAAGCGAAGCGCCCCTCCAAAAAAACGCATCCATCAGGGCGCAGCCACCAAAACCACCAACGCAGCATCCCGTCTAGCTCGCCGTGGCTGTCTGAGCGCAGCGCCGCCAGCGGCGGCGCGTAGCGAGTTCCACGGCGCAAAGCTGCGCAGCACGCCTTCTTTGCGTCCTTTCTTGCGCGGGCAAGAAAGGATGTCGCCCGCCGGGGCGAGTCCCGGCCAGCAGAACGCAAAACCCAAAGAAAGCCCAAAAAGCACAAGGCATTTAGCAATCCAAAAACAGTAATCAAACACCCATAAAAAATACCGTACATCAGTACGGTATTTCAATAAAAAAGACGTTTGCCTTTTAGAAAGCAAACGCCTTGGAGGTATTACCAAGATACGCGTGAGTTATCCGGGCTACTCACCATTCACAGATCAACCACGGCAAGTAGCTGGTAAATATTTAGCTTTGATAGTGGTCCCATCTGCAGCAACCCCGCACTTCCAGGCAACAATAGCTTTTTCTGTGCCCCGTGTAAAATCACTTGCAACAGCGGCGGTAGTACCAGCAGAGTCAGTAAAGGGGCTCAAAGATAAAACCGTATCAGTCCCAAGCTGAGGAATATTTTGTGCTGTAACGGTAATGATACCTGTAGTACCAGTATGAAGCTCTTTAACATATTGAGAAAGTGCCGTAGAAGACTCACCGCAACCAAAACCATCTGCAGCAGGAGCGGTAGATAGTCCAGTCTGAGAAACTTCGGTAATTGTTGTACGGCAAGAAGAAGCAGCTAATAAAACCTCTGAGACGCGAGCACGTGCCGTGTAATCCTGATAAGCAGGCAAAGCCACAGCAGCCAAAATACCAATAATCGCCACAACGATCATCAGTTCGATCAGGGTAAAACCCTTTTGTACGGAGCGCATAGTGCGGTTCATAAGTCACCTCTCTAAGTGGTTAAAAGAAACAAGCGACCAATAACAAGCAAAGAGCGTGCCAACTTTTAAATGCTTGGAAAACCGCAGCAATTTGGCCCTGTGTCGTGGAAATGCACGGACAAAATCCGCTTTTACCCCCGCGCATGTCGTTCAAAAATTAAGACACTGCCCGTGTCGCAGAAAAATGGCGACATTTGAAAGCGAGAACTGCGCGGTCAACACGCTCTCAGCATTCCCTACAATGCAGGCATGACTGCAGCAGACCATTCAGACACCCCACCTTCCATCAGCCTTCACACCGCCGCCATCCTGACCGGGCGCAGCCTGCGCACCTGGCAGCGGCGCATAGAGGATGGATTGGTGCCCCGCCTGGGCGATGGCACGCGTGCGCAAGTGCCTTTTGCGGTGGTGCAGCAAGCCATGGAGGAGCCGCCAAGCTGGGGCGCAGAAGATGTGCAAACCCTGGTGGATGCCGACCAGGGCGATGCGCTGGCCCAGGCCGAAATGGGGGCCCAATTTGCGTTGCTGGCCTTGCGTGGCGCGGCTGCACCAACTTCAGCGTCGGGGGGGGGGGGGGGGGGGCAGCATCATACGCGCATTGCCCGTTATTTTCTAGAGCGAGCCGCCGAGCAGGGCGAGGCCGATGCCATGCACTGGCTGGGCCTGCTGTACGCGGCCCGGCTGGGTGAGCCGGGGGAGGACAACCCTGCCTTGGCGCTGATGTGGATTGCCAAGGCGGCGGCGCATGGGCATGTGATTGCCCGCGAACAACTGGCGGCTTTGCTGCCTCACTCGCCGAACCCACCGAATAGCGACCAGCGCTGAGGTGCAACTACTTTTATTTTTTTTATGACTGATTCATTTTTCCATCCCAGCCAGGCGCTGGAGCAAGTTACCCGCCAGTGGGACAGCAGCATCGTCCCCCAACTCAAGGACTACATCGCCATTCCGGCCAAGTCGCCCATGTTTGCGCCCGACTGGCAGCAGCAGGGGCTGTTGGAGCAGGTGGTGCGCAACGCTGCTGCGTGGGTAGAGGCGCAAAAGGTTGCGGGCCTCAAATTGGAGATCGTGCGCCTGCCGGGGCGCACGCCGCTGTTGTTTTTTGAAGTGGACGGCACGCAAGAGGATGCCGCCGCCCGCCCCACGGTGCTGATGTACGGCCACCTGGACAAGCAGCCCGAGTTTGACGGCTGGCGCAGTGACTTGGGCCCGTGGACGCCGGTGATCGACGGCGACAAGCTCTATGGCCGGGGCGGCGCGGACGATGGTTACGCCATCTACGCCAGCATTGCCGCCATCCAGGCGCTGAAAAGCCAGAACACGCCGCACCCGCGCATCGTCGGCATGATTGAAACCAGCGAGGAAAGCGGCTCTGGCGACCTGCTACCCTATGTGGATGCGCTCAAGAGCCGCCTGGGCGAGGTTGGCCTGGTGATTTGCCTGGACAGCGGCGCGGGCAACTACGACCAGCTGTGGCTGACCACCAGCCTGCGCGGCATGGCCAGCGGCACGCTGAAGGTGCAAATCCTGACCGAAGGCGTGCACTCGGGCGATGCCTCGGGCGTGGTGCCGTCGTCGTTTCGCATCTTGCGCCAGGTGCTGGACCGCCTGGAAGACAGCGCCACAGGCCGCGTGCTGCCCGCCAGCTTTCACTGCGCCATTCCGCCGGAGCGCGTGCAACAGGCCCAGGTGACGGCGGCTATTTTGGGCGATGCCACCTGGAACTACTTCCCCTGGGCGCAGCACGACTGCGGCGGTGCCGGCGGCTTTGCCCTGCCGATGACGGATGACCCGGCGCAGGCGCTGCTCAAGCGCACCTGGGAGCCGACCCTGTCCGTCACCGGGGCCCAGGGGCTGCCCGCGCTGCACGATGCGGGCAATGTGCTGCGGCCCTATACCGCGTTTCAACTGAGCCTGCGCCTGCCGCCGCTGGCCGATGCCGCCACCTGTGTGCAGGAGCTCAAAACCCTGCTGGAAGACAACGCCCCCTACCACGCCAAGGTGACGTTTGAGGGCGCGTCGAGCGCCAACGGCTGGAACGCGCCCGGCATGACGCCGTGGTTTGAAAACGCCCTGCACGCGGCCAGCCGCGCGCACTTTGGTGCGGACTGCGGCTACATCGGCCAGGGCGGCACGATTCCGCTGATGAATATGCTCAGTCGAGGCTTTCCCCAGGCGCAAATGATGGTCTGCGGCGTGCTGGGCCCCAAGAGCAATGCCCACGGCCCCAATGAGTTCCTGCACCTGCCCTACGCCAAAAAACTCACCGCCGCCGTGGCGCAGGTGATTGGGGCCATGGCGCAGAGCCCGGAGCAGGGCAATCGCATCTAACTATCTTTAAAAATCAAAGGGGTTTTCGGTATTCCCGCTCTCTCCCTTCGTCATTCCCGTTCTCTCCCTTCGCGGGCATGACGGGGTGTATGGTTTGCTATGAATTTAGATGCACCCGCCAAGTCCCGGCGCAGGATGCATAAAAAAAGTAGCTGCTTGCGCTTATAGAAAAAGGGTTTCAGGTCAAAAAGCACCTGAAACCTTTTATTTATCAGCGGTAGCTGCTATCAAAAAAAGAATAAAAGCAGCGAAACGCCACGGCTTGCTCGGCCCAAAAATCTGCAGCATCGCGAAAGCAGTCCAGTAGTTGTTCGCGCACGTCTTTGTCGAACTTGGGCGTTACCGGCAGTTGGTCGAGCACGATGACAAAGCCCGGCTGGCGGCAGGCGCGGGCCAGCGGCTCGGTCAGGCAGTCGTACAGGGCATCAAAGTTCTTACCAAAGTAGGCGGGCAGGTGAAAGGCCTGGCCGATGTGTTCCAGCGCCTCTTGCTTGGTGTGGATGTGCGCCAGGTTGGCGTAGAGAAAGTGCTGGCCCGCAGCAGCGGCAGCGGCTTGCAGTTCAGGCACGCGCAGGGCGCGGATGGACTGCACCACCTGGGCAGGCAGGTTGTGCAGCACGGCGGTGGTGGGGTCAGCGGCGCTCATGGGACGATGGTGGAGAAGCTGTTGTAGTGGTCGGCGCTGTAGTAGCAAGCCTCTGGCGCGGTGGGTTGCCAGCCGCCGCAGACGATGCGCCGGGCACCCCGGTGGCGCAGGCGCGGGGTTTTGACGGTGTATTCGCGGTAAAAGCCGCGTTTTTGCGCGGGCAGGATGCGTTCGCGGTTACCAAACACGGTGCCGTCCTTGTCGTAGGGGAAGGGGCCGCCGCTCAAGATACGCTGGTAGGTGGTGCGCGCCTGCACGGGCAGGTCGGCCAGGGCCACGTCGGGCAGGCTATAGGCCCAGCTGCTGCCCAGGCTGGCGCTGAGAAAGCAGGCGGCCACAAGGCGCTGCACACGGGTGAAAAAGGTCATGGTGATGGGGGCAGAGGGGCGGGCCGCAGGCGCGGTGCATGGGCGCAAGCGCCCGCAAAACGGGCGCAAGTGTCTACCAGCGCCCCATAAAAAGCAAGCCTGCCGCGCCAAGGCGCAGCAGGCTGGGGGTGCGTCGCTGCACGGTGCGGCGATGAACGTGAGGAATTAACGCAGCGAATTAACGCGCAGCGTTGGCGTCGGCCACGGTCAGCGCCGTCATGTTGACGATACGGCGCACTGTGGCGCTGGGGGTGAGGATGTGCACCGGCTGGCCAGCGCCCAGCAGCACCGGGCCAATGGCAATGCCGCCGCCGGCCTGCTTGCTTGAGCAGGTTGTAGCTGATGTTGGCCGCGTCGATATTGGGCAGCACCAGCAGGTTGGCATCGCCTTGCAGGCTGCTGCGCGGCATGAGCTGGGCGCGGGCCTTGCCGTCCAGCGCCACGTCGCCGTGCATTTCGCCGTCCACTTCCAGCCACGGCGCTTGCACGCGCAGCAGCTCCAGGGTTTCACGCATTTTCACGGCGCTGGGCTGATTGCTGGAGCCAAAGTTGCTATGCGAGAGCAGGGCCACCTTGGGCTGGATGCCAAAGCGCTTGATTTCTTCGGCGGCCATGATGGTGATCTCGGCCAGCTGTTCGGCGCTGGGGTCGTAGTTAACGTGGGTGTCGACGATGAAGACCTGGCGCTCAGGCAGCAGCAGGCAGTTCATGCAGGCGTAGGTGTGGGCACCGGCGCGCCGACCAATCACCTGGTCGATGTAGTGCAGGTGCAAGCTGGTGGTGCCCCAGGTGCCGCAGATCAGGCCGTCCACGTCGCCGCGCTGCAGCAGCATGGAGCCGATCAAGGTCAGGCGCCGGCGCATTTCGATCTTGGCAATCGCCTCGGTCACGCCCTTGCGCTCGGTCAGTTGGTGGTAGGTGCGCCAGAACTCGTGGTAGCGCTCGTCGTGCTCGACGTTGACCACGTCGTAGTCGCGCCCTTCCTGCAGGCGCAGACCGAATTTTTCGATGCGCTTGGCAATCACGGCGGGGCGGCCAATCAAGGTGGGGCGGGCCATACGCTCATCGACAACGATTTGCGCGGCGCGCAGGACGCGCTCTTCCTCGCCTTCGGAGTAGGCGATGCGCTTTTTCTCGGCCTTTTTCGCGGCCATGACGATGGGCTTCATCATCGTGCCGGAGGCGTAGACAAAGGTCTTGAGCTGCTCGCGGTAAGCGGCCATGTCGACAATCGGGCGCTGGGCCACGCCGCAGTCAGCCGCCGCTTGCGCCACGGCGGGCGCAACGATCAGCATCAGGCGCGGGTCAAACGGCTTGGGGATGAGGTATTCCGGCCCAAAGTTCAGCGCGTGGCCCACGTAGGCGGCTGCCACTTCCTCGCTTTGCTCGGCCTGTGCCAGGTCGGCAATGGCGTAGACGGCGGCTACTTCCATCTCTTTGGTGATGGTGGTGGCCCCACAGTCCAGCGCTCCCCGGAAGATGTAGGGGAAGCACAGCACGTTGTTGACCTGGTTGGGGTAGTCGGTGCGGCCCGTGGCGATGATGGCGTCGTCGCGCACGGCTTTGACGTCCTCTGGCGTGATTTCCGGGTTGGGGTTGGCCAGGGCGAAGATGATGGGCGTGGCAGCCATCTTGGCGACCATGTCCTTTTTCAGCACGTTGCCGGCGGACAGGCCCAGGAAGGCATCCGCGCCCTCAATCACCTGGCCCAGGGTGCGCAGCTCGGTTTTTTGCGCGAACAGGGCCTTGTCCTCGTCCATCAGCTCGGTGCGGCCTTCGTAGACCACGCCGGCCAGGTCGGTGACGAAGACGTTTTCGCGCTTGAGGCCCAGCACCAGTAGCAGGTTCAAGCAAGCCAGCGCTGCAGCGCCTGCGCCAGAGGCGACCAGCTTGATCTCTTCAATCTTCTTGCCCGCCACTTTCAGCGCGTTGACCATGGCCGCTGCCACGGTGATGGCGGTGCCGTGCTGGTCGTCGTGAAAGACGGGGATGTTCAGGCGCTTGCGCAGTTCGCGCTCGACGTAAAAGCAGTCGGGGGCCTTGATGTCTTCAAGGTTGATGGCGCCAAAGGTCGGCTCCAGCGCGGCGATGACTTCCACCAGTTTTTGCGGGTCTTTTTCGTTGACTTCGATGTCAAACACATCCACCCCGGCGAACTTTTTAAACAGCACGCCCTTGCCTTCCATCACCGGTTTGGAGGCCAGTGCGCCAATGTCGCCCAGGCCCAGCACGGCGGTGCCATTGGAGATCACGCCCACCAGGTTGCCCCGGCTGGTGTATTTAAAGGCGGCGGCGGGGTCTTTGACGATTTCCTCACAAGGGGCGGCCACGCCGGGCGAATAGGCCAGCGCCAGGTCGTGCTGGTTGCCCATGGGCTTGGTGGCGGCGATGGCGACTTTGCCGGGCTTGGGGTGTTCGTGGTATTCCAGCGCTGCTTGGCGCAGCAAGGCGCGTTTGTCGATGTGGGTGAGGGAGGGAGAGGGCTGGTTCTCGGGCATGCTGCGTGGCTCCAAGCACGGAAAAAACAGCCCGCATCCCACCGCGTGGGCGCGGACTGCTACAAAGAAAAAGGCATTGTAGGCGTCTGTCCAGACAAACCTGGGTTACCGGGATTTGCGGCTGGGGTCAAACAGTCTAACTTGTTTGTATACAAAAAAAGAGGAGCTGCTACCGCTGTATTGATAGTGATTTCACGATACTTACTATCTGAAATCGTTGATATACTTACGCAAGGCGCTCTTGTTTTTTACGTTCCCAGACCTTTTCGTGGAAAAAGAAGAACAGCATCTGCACCGTGGGCTCCAGCAGGCTGAGCGTCATGGACATCCATAAATCGCCCGTCACGGCGTAGGCCACGCCCACCGCCACGGTGATGTGCATGCAGTAGTAGCTGAAGGTTTTCAGCAGCGTGCGCTGGTGGCGTTGCAGCAGGCCGGTGATGGTGGTGAAAAAATCAGGGTGGGACATGGCGGGACTCCTCGGTACGATCAAACAGTGCATAAATGATATTCATTCTTGTTTAGTTCGGGACAGCATTTTGCCTATCGCGCAAATTCTTTTAGGCTATGCGCTCTGTTTGCCTTGCCTGTGGTTGCGCTCTGACCTATGACTGCTTCTTTCACCCCCGCCCCTGGTGCCGACTGGCTGATCCGCCCCCTGACGGCCAGTGACGTGCCGCACCTGCTGCATATCCAGACCCTGGCCTACGGCGCCCACTTCCAGGAAAGCGCCAGCGTCTTTTCCCGGCGGCTGGGCAGCGCCCACCAGTGCTCGCTGGGGGTGGAGCGCCCCCGTGAGCCGGGGCTGCTGGCCTACGCGGCGGCGTATTGGTCGGCACCGGGCAGCATTACGGCGCTGGATGGTGACTTTGTCGCCCCGCCGCACAGCACGCCGCCGGTGCTGTACCTGCACGATATTTCCGTACTGCCCAGCCTGGCCGGGCAAGGCGTGGCGCACGCGCTGATTAGCCAGTTGATGCAGACCGCCCGCACCCGCCAGGTAGATGCGATGGCGCTGGTGGCGGTGCAGGGCTCGGCCCGGTTTTGGCAGCGCTACGGCTTTGCCGCCGCGCCGGTTGCCGATATCCAGCAGCGCGCCCTGGCCAGCTACGGGCCCGGCGCGGTGTATATGACGGCCCGCTTGTAACCGGCCCGACCCCGTATCCGGACGCCGCGTGTGCGCCGATAATGCCGCCCATGCCTGAACGCTGGAAACCCAATGTCACCGTCTCGGCCATCGTGGAGCAAGATGGCCGCTTTTTATTGGTCGAAGAACACACCGCCGATGGCCTGCGCCTGAACACTCCGGCTGCGCCACCTCGACCCCGCCGAAACCCCGCTGCAAGCCTGCGTGCGCGAGGTGCTGGAAGAAGCCGCCTACGACTTCACCCCCACCGCCTTGGTCGGCATCTATATGAACCGCTTTGTACGCACGCGCACCGGCTCGGACATCACCTACCTGCGCTTTGCCTTTAGCGGCCAGTTGGGCCGGCACTACGCGGATCGCCAGCTTGATACCGGCATCGTGCGCCCGCTGTGGCTGACCCTGGCAGAGCTGCAAGCCAGCGCCCACCTGCACCGCAGCCCCGTGGTGCTACAGTCGATTGGCGACTACCTGAGCGGCCAGCGCTTTGACCTGGGCTTGATCCAGGCGGACGCCAGCATCTTCGCGACGCCGCAAGCCCAGGTGATGGAGCCTTCGCCCGCGCTGTAATCCTCCCTGCTGTAGTAATCCGCTATTACCCGCTGCGCCGCAGGCTGCGCACAATGGGCCGCTTCACCAACCCTTTTAAGGAGACAAGACGTGGCCCAGAAAAAAATCCTCATGATTTGCGGTGACTACTGCGAAGACTACGAAACCATGGTGCCCTTCCAGACCCTGCTGGCCGTGGGCCACCAGGTCGATGCCGTATGCCCCGGCAAAAAAGCGGGCGAGCAAATCAAGACCGCTATCCACGACTTTGAAGGCGCGCAAACCTATAGCGAAAAGCCGGGCCACAACTTCACGCTGAACGCCACGTTTGCCGACATCAACGTGGCCGACTACGACGCCCTGGTCATCCCCGGTGGCCGTGGCCCCGAATACCTGCGCAATGACGAGGCCGTGTGCGCCGCCGTGCGCCACTTTTTTGACACCAACAAACCCGTGGCCGCCATTTGCCACGGCGCCCAGCTACTGGCCGGTGCGGGCGTGCTGCAGGGGCGCACCTGCTCGGCCTACCCTGCGTGCCGGGCGGAAGTGACGCTGGGCGGCGGCACCTATGCCGACATTCCCGTAGACCAGGCCCACACCCAGGGCAACCTGGTCAGCGCCCCGGCTTGGCCGGCCCATCCGGCGTGGATGGCGCAGTTCCTGGCGCTGCTGGGTACGCAAATTACGCTGTAAAAACATTCTTAAAACCCATCGGGTTTGACAAACCCCAGGGCAAGTGGCGACCATCGCCCCTTGCCCTGTTTGGTTTTGGATGGCCCTATGTGCCAAGTTTTCATCAGTGCGGACCCGCAGCTCTACAGCTACCGCACCCGCTCCATGCGCCTGCATGGGGCCACCACCAGCATCCGCCTGGAAAACCTGTTCTGGGACGCGCTGGAGCAAATTGCCGCGCGCGACGGCTACACCGTGCCCCAGTTGTGCACCACCTTGTACGACGAGCTGCTGCGCGCGGGCGAGGCGGTGCACAACTTCACCTCCTTCCTGCGCGTGTGCTGCATGCGCTATCTGGCGCTGCAATTGAGTGGCCAGATTCCGCAAGACACGGGCATCCCGATTCGCTCCATTCACCTGGAAAATCTGGAAAAAAATGGCGCTAGCCCTTATGGGGCCAGCGCCAGTAGCTATAAAACTTACGGACTTAATTGAGCGCCATGCTCAGCTTGCGCCGGTAGCTATTGATAAGGGCGGTGACCTCATCCTGCTGGGCCGCGTTTTTCCCCAGCAGCTCAATGCCGCCAGCGCTTTTACCTGGCTCGGCGGCTTGTTTTTTCGGCTTGGGCGGGGTGAGCAATTCCAAAATCGCCACCAGCAATTTGCGGGCGGCCTGCTCGTTCCAGGTTTTGTCACGCAGGATGATTTCCAGCAGCTCATCCATGCTGGCCGTCCACTGCCCGGCTGCGGCCAGGAGCTGGGCCTTGGCAAAGCGGGTGTCAAAGTCGCGCTTGTTATGCGCGATGGCGGCATCAAACTGCGCCAGCGGCCACTGGGCGCGCGGGTCTTGCTGGGCAAACAGCACGCACTGCAGCCAGGCGTGCAGCGCGGCAAAGCGCAGCGGCTGGGGGATGCGCTTCATCGGCTCTTGCAGCAAGGCGGCGGCTTCTTCGGTGCCACCGCTGGCAATCAGCAGGCGCACGTAGTCAAAACGGGCATCGTCGTTGGTGGGGTCGGCGGCCACGGCTTCGCCCAGTTTTTGCAGGGCAGCGTCGGTATCGCCGTCTTGCATGAGCTGCTGGGCCTCTTGCGCCTCGGCCTCGGCGTGCAGGGCGTCTTCGCTGGGCAGGTGCTTGTCCAGGAACTGGCGCACCTGGCCCTCGGTCTGGGCACCCATGAAACCGTCCACCGGCTGGCCGCCGATCATCAGCACGCAGGTGGGCACGCTGCGCACGCCAAACATGGCGGCAATTTGCTGGTTGGCATCCACGTCAATCTTGGCCAGGATGAAGCGCCCGTCGTACTCGGCTTCCAGCTTTTCCAGCGTGGGCACCAAGGTCTTGCAAGGGCCGCACCAGGTGGCCCAAAAATCCACCAGCACGGGCGTTTGTGTGGAAGCGGCAATCACTTGCGCTTCAAAATTTTCAAGGGTGATATCAATCATGGGAAAAACTCTCTCTCCTGGGCTGACGGCTGCGCCGGGGCGCAAATGGGGGGGGGATTCTCAGCCATATCTGGGGTGGCTTGGGGGTTTATCCAGCCCGGGCGTGCTGCCTGTAAAGAAGTTGTAAAGCGCTGGAACTTCTGAACTGCGTCCCCACACTGAGAAAACGTAAGACCTCTGGTTTTGCGGACTTTAAAGCTGTGTGGCGCGGCTGCATCTGAACAATGCAGATTTGTCCATCCTGAGGGCGCTTCTCCTCCCTCCCTCTCTTAAATTGCCCACGGGTGCCCCACAGCGCTTTTTCTTCCGAGCCCCTGCTGCATGCCTACGTGCAGCAGGGGCTCAAGCTTTTGGGAAGCGGGCCTTTACAATCGCGGCCCATGAACCTGTCTGCCCTTACTGCCCTCTCCCCGCTGGACAGCCGCTACGCCGCCAAACTCTCTGCACTGCGCCCCATCATGAGTGAATACGGCTATATGCACCGCCGCGTTCAGGTGGAAGTGACGTGGTTTATTGCCCTGTCGGATGCCGGTTTTGCCGAATTTGCCCCCCTGTCTGCCGATGCGCGCGCCCTGCTGCATGGCCTGGTGGCCAACTTCAGCGAAGCCGATGCCCAGGCCATCAAAGACATTGAAAAAACCACCAACCACGACGTTAAAGCCGTGGAATATTGGATAAAAAACCAATTCAAAGGCCAGGCCGAGCTGGAAAAAGCCGCCGAATTCGTGCACTTTGCCTGCACCAGCGAAGACATCAACAACACCAGCCACGCCCTGCAAATCCGCGCTGGGCGCGCCGTCGTCACCGCCGCGCTGGGGCAAGTCACTGCCAAGCTGCGCACCATGGCGCACCAGTTTGCCGCCGTGCCCATGCTCAGCCGCACCCACGGCCAAACGGCCAGCCCCACCACCGTGGGCAAGGAAATCGCTACCGTGCTGGTGCGCCTGGAAAAAGCCGTCACGCAAATTAAAGCCGTGCAAATCCTGGGCAAGATGAACGGCGCCGTGGGCAACTACAACGCCCACCTGTCCGCCTACCCCGAGCACGACTGGGAAGCCTTTAGCCGCCGCGTGGTGGAAAGCGCCGAGCCCGTGGGCCTGGGCCTGACTTTCCAGCCCTATTCCATCCAAATCGAGCCGCACGACTACATGGCCGAGGTGTTTGACGCCATCGCCCGTGCCAACACCATCTTGATCGACCTGTCGCGCGACATCTGGGGTTATGTCAGCCTGGGCTACTTCAAGCAAAAGCTCAAAGATGGCGAAATTGGCTCCTCCACCATGCCGCACAAGGTCAACCCCATCGACTTTGAAAACGCCGAAGGCAACCTGGGCCTGGCCAACGCCGTGCTGCGCCACCTGGCCGAAAAGCTGCCCATCAGCCGCTGGCAGCGCGACCTGACCGACTCCACCGTGCTACGCAATATCGGCGTGGCTATGGGCTACGCCACACTGGCCTACGCATCGTTGATGACGGGCCTCAATAAGCTGGAACTGAACCAAGAGCGCCTGGCCGAAGACCTGGACGCCGCCTGGGAAGTGCTGGCCGAGCCGATCCAAACCGTCATGCGCCGCTACGGCGTGGCCGGGGCTTACGAAAAGCTCAAGGAAGTCACGCGCGGCAAGAGCGTGCTGGCCGAAGACCTACACCAGCTCATCCGCAGCCTGGACATTCCCGCCGCTGATAAACAGCGCTTGCTGGAGATGACTCCGGCCAGCTACATCGGCAAGGCCACCGAACTGGCCCAGCGCGTGTAACCACCGGAGATCGCCACGGCCTGCGGCCTCGCGATGACGAGGGGCCGCCGTTAAAGCAGGCTGTCTTGTAGGAGCGACTTCAGTCGCGATCAGCACCGATAGCACAGCCGATCATTGCGGCTCAAGCCACTCCTACAAAAATAGCAATTTGTCATTGCGAGGAGCCGTAGGCGACGCGGCAATCTTTATTTTTCATAGCTGTTAGCGCTGACAAATAAAGCACCTCAACCACAAAGAGCTGCCAAAACGCCTGTTCATCAGCGCTGGCAGCTCTTGTTTTATGAGCATTCTTATGGCCCTGAAATCCACCATCTTCAAAGCCAACCTGTCGATTGCCGACATCGACCACGGCTACTACGCCGACCACAACCTCACCCTGGCCCGCCACCCCAGCGAAACCGACGAGCGCATGATGGTGCGGCTGGTGGCGCTGGCGCTGAACGCCTGGCAGTTGCAGGCGCTGTGCGGCGGCGACGGCACCCTGGCCTTTGGCACCGGCCTATCCGACCCGGACGACCCGGACGTACATATCACCGACTTCACCGGCGCCAAGCGCCTGTGGATTGAAGTGGGCCAGCCCGAAGAAAAACCCATCACCAAAGCCTGCCACAAGACCGACCACCTGCTGCTCTACCCCTTCGGCCCGGCAGCCGAAGTGTGGTGGAAGGGGCTGGAAAACAAACTCGCCCGCCTGGACAAACTGGCCGTGCAGCGCATCCCCGCCGAAACCGCCCAGCAACTGGCGGCGCTGGCCCAACGCAGCATGCAGTTGCAAGCCACCATCCAGGACGGCGAACTGACCCTGGCGGGCGAACAAGGCATGGTGCAAGTAGCGCTGCAAACGTGGAAAAACGCACAGTAACCGCGATGTAACTAGAATGCCGGGGATTTTTGCTTTCACCTTTTGAAGAAAACCTCCCCTCACCATGAACATCCTGCGTTTTTCCGACCTGTGCGCCCAGGGCAAAGCCCAAGGCCAACGTGTATTCATCCGTGCCGACCTGAACGTGCCTTTGAACGATGCGGGCCAGATTACCGAAGACACGCGCGTGCGCGCCTCGGTGCCGGCCATTGAAATGGCGCTCAAGGCAGGCGCGGCCGTCATGGTCACCAGCCACCTGGGCCGCCCCACGGAAGGCGAATTCAAGCCCGCCGACAGCCTGGCCCCTGTGGCCCAGCGCCTGTCTGAACTGCTGGGCCGCGATGTGCCGCTGGTGGCCAACTGGGTCGATGGTGTGGACGTGGCCCCCGGCCAGGTCGTGCTGCTGGAAAACTGCCGCGTCAACGTGGGCGAGAAAAAGAACAAAGAAGAACTGGCCCGCAAGCTGGCCGCACTGTGCGACATCTTTGTGCACGACGCGTTCGGCACCGCCCACCGCGCCGAAGGCACCACCTACGGCATTGCCCAGTTTGCCCCCATCGCCTGCGCCGGCCCGCTGCTGTCGGCAGAGATTGACGCCATCAGCAAAGCCCTGGCCAACCCGGCGCGTCCGCTGGCCGCCATCGTCGCTGGCTCCAAGGTCTCGACCAAGCTGACCATCCTGCAATCGCTGGCGAAAAACGTTGACCAACTGATTGTGGGCGGCGGCATTGCCAACACCTTCATGCTGGCGGCGGGCCTGAACATTGGTAAATCCCTGGCCGAACCCGCTCTGCTGGATGAGGCCAAAGCCGTTATCGCCGCCATGGCCGCACGCGGGGCAGAAGTGCCCATTCCCACCGATGTGGTCACCGCCAAGACCTTTGCCGCCGATGCCGTCGCCACCGTGAAAAAGGCTACCGAAGTGGCCGACGACGACATGATTTTGGACATCGGCCCCGAAACCGCCGCCAAGCTGGCCGCCCAGCTCAAGGCCGCAGGCACCATCGTCTGGAACGGCCCGGTGGGTGTGTTTGAGTTTGACCAGTTCGCCGGTGGCACCCAAGCCATTGCCCAGGCGATTGCCCAATCGAGCGCGTTCAGCATCGCCGGTGGGGGCGATACCCTGGCCGCCATTGCCAAATACGGCATTGAAAAAGACGTGGGCTACATCTCCACCGGCGGCGGCGCTTTCCTGGAAGTGCTGGAAGGCAAAACCCTGCCCGCGTTTGAAATTCTGGAAAAACGCGCCCAGGGTTAATCCAAGAGAAAACCGGCGCTAGCCCTGATGGGATAAGCGCAAGCAGCTATAAAAAACGCCAGCTTTCAAGCTGGCGTTTTTGTTGGAGTGGTTGCGTTTAGAACGAGCCAAACATGGTGCCCAGGGCAATCACGGCGGACAGTGCAATCAAGGGCATGACGATGGTCATCATGGCGATGTTGGCGTAGGACTGGCGGTGGTTGAGCCCGCAAATCGACAGCAAGGTGATGATGGCCCCGCAGTGCGGTAGGGTGTCAAACACACCGGCAGACATGACGGCTACGCGGTGCAGCAGGTCGGGGCTGATACCGGCATCGACGGCCATCTTCAGGTAGTCGGCCCCCAGGGTTTGCAGCGCAATCGACAAGCCGCCCGAGGACGAGCCGGTAATGCCCGCCAGCACGTTCATGGCCACGGCCTCAGAAATGAGTGGGTTGCTGGAGACGTTGAGCACCGCATCGCGGATGATGGCAAAGCCCGCCAGGCCGGCAATCACCGCGCCGTAGCCCACTTCCGAGGCGGTATTGAAAATCGGCAGCATGGAGCCGAGCACGCCTTTGTTGATGGTTTGCTGCAAGTTCGCCCAGCGCCCCAGGCCCAGCAGCATCAGCACCGCACACGATATGACCAGGGCGATGATGAGCGCCCACATACCGGTTTGCTTGCTGGGGTCCATGCTGCTAAAGCGCCCTTGCAAAAAGCTCCAGTCCATGCCGGGGAAGATGGCGTAGGTGAACAGGGCGTTCACGCCAATCACCAGCACCAAGGGCAGCAGTGCCAGCAGCAGGGGCATGGTGCGGCTGGCGTCGCCCGTCATGTCGGCTTCGCCCACCAGGCCTTTGGCCTCGGCATCGTCGTTGTGCTGGCCATAGCCTTCACCGGCGGCGCGGGCGGCTTTTTCGCGTGAACGCAGCCACAGCATGCCCAGGGTGAAGATGATGATGGAGCCAATCACCCCCAGCCCCGGCGCGGCAAAGGTGTTGGTGCCGTAGAACTTGATGGGAATGGCGTTTTGGATGGCCGGGGTGCCGGGCATGGCCGTCATGGTGAAGGTGAACGACCCCAGGGCAATGGCGGGGGCGACCAGGCGCTTGGGGATGTCGGCATCCTTGAACAGCGACTTGGCAATGGGGTAGATGGCAAAGGCCACCACAAACAGCGACACGCCCCCGTAGGTGAGGATGGCGCAGGCCAGCACCACCGTCAAAATGGCGTGCTTGGCGCCCAGGGTACGTTCAATCCACTTGGCAATGGCGGTGGCCGCGCCCGAATCGGCCATCAACTGCCCAAACAGCGCCCCCAGCAAGAAGATGGGGAAAAACGCCAGGATGTAGTTGCCCAAGGCCCGCATAAAGGTCTCGGTGTAAATGGGCAGCAGCTGCACCATGTCCCCGGAGAGGATGACCGCCAGTGCCGCCATCAGCGGGGCCAGCAGCAGCACCGTGTAGCCCCGGTAGGCCAGGAACATCAGCAGCAGCAGAGAAATAACAATGGCAAACGTACTCAAAAAATATCTCCTTATTGTTTAAAGCGGAGATTTTGTGAGCGAATGCTGCTGCAATTACACAGATGGCGGCGTGATAGGTGCTCTTACGGTCGGTTGATCTACTTACCCGTAGCCACCCAGTGCCGGACTTGCCGCCGTGCTTTTCCAGCACGCGCACGCCGTCCATGACCATGGTTTTATCCGCAGCCTTGCACATGTCGTAAATGGTCAGCAGCCCCACCTGCACGGCCGTCAGTGCTTCCATTTCCACGCCGGTTTGGCCCTGGGTCTGCACGGTGGCGGTGCAGCGGATGGCGTTGGCATCGGGCTGCAGGGCAAAGTCCACGGCCACGCGGGTCAGTGCCAGCGGATGGCACAGGGGGATGAGGTCGCTGGTTTTTTTCGCGGCCATGATGGCGGCAATGCGGGCCACGCCCAGCACGTCGCCCTTTTTGGCGCTGCCGCTTTGCACCAGGGCCAAGGTGGCGGACTGCATGGTGATGCGGCCCTCGGCCACGGCAATGCGGGCGGTGCTGGCTTTGGCACCAACGTCCACCATATGGGCCTGGCCCTGGGCGTCAAAGTGGGTGAGGGGGGAATGCGGCATGGTCATGGCAAGTTGAGGGGGTCAACCCGTTCTAAGATAAACAGGCTATTGTCCGCCGCTTGGCGCAACTTTTTCCCTCCTGCGGGGCTCAGTCCCGCCATGGCCCGTATGCACAAAACACGCTTTTTCCTCGCTCCCCTGCGCACTGCGGTGCTGGCCCTGTCACTGGCCTGGGGGGGGCTGGCCGCGCAGGCACAAATCCAACTGCCCCACCTGGGCGATGGCGCAGAGCTGAGCATCAGCGAGGAGCGCGCGCTGGGCGACAGCATCATCACCAGCCTATATCGCGACCCGGACTACATCGACGATGCGCCCCTGCACGACTACGTCATGCAGGTGTGGCAGCCCCTGGTGCAAGCGGCGTTGCAGCGCGGGGACCTGAGCGCCGAGCTGCACCAGCGCTTTGCCTGGCAGGTACTGCTGGGCAAGGACCGCAGCATCAACGCCTTTGCCCTGCCGGGGGGCTATCTGGGCGTGCATTTGGGCTTGATTGGCGCAGTCACCAGCCGCGATGAGCTGGCCACCGTGCTGGCGCACGAGTTGAGCCACGTCACCCAGCGCCACATTGCCCGCATGTTTGCCGAAGATAAAAAGAATATGCCACTCCTGATTGGCAGCATGATTTTGGGGGCGCTGGCCGCGACCAAAAGCCCGGATGCGGCGCAGGCCCTCATCATCGGCGGGCAGGCCGCTACGGTGCAAAACCAGTTGAGCTTTTCCCGCGACATGGAGCGCGAGGCCGACCGCGTGGGCTTTAACCTGCTGACCCCCGCCGGGTTCAACCCCCAGGGCGCGGCCAGCATGTTCGATAAATTGCAGCAGGCCAGCCGCTTGAACGACAACGGCAGCTGGCCCTATCTACGCAGCCACCCGCTGACCAGCGAGCGTATTGCCGACATGCAGGCCCGTGTGCCCCACGGCAGTGCCGCACCGCTGCGCACGACGCTGGAGCACGCCATGATCGCCGCCCGCGCCCGGGTGCTGGCCCAGCCTGGGGTAGACCGCCTGCGCCAATGGGCAGAACAGGTGCAGCAGCCTGAATTTGCCCAGCAGCCGGTGGCGCAGCAGGTGGCCGGCCTGTACGCAGCAGCCCTGGCCCAGCAACAGTTGCGCGATGGCGCCGCCGCCCAGGCCCTGTGGCGCAAGCTGGACGCCCTGGTGCAGCAAGACGCCGTCGCCCAGCGCCAAAGCGCCTGGCTGGGGGCCGAGCTGGCCCTGGCCGCTGGCCAGGCGCAGCGGGCGCTGGAGCTGGTGCAGCCCTCGGCAGCGCAGCGCCCGGTAGCGCGCCCGGCATTGCTGCTGCAAGCCCAGGCCCTGCTGGCGCTGCAGCGCCCTGCCCAGGTCAGCGACCGCCTGCAGACCTGGGTGGCTCAGCACCCGCAAGATGCCCACGCCTGGCAATTGCTCGGCCAAGCCTGGCAGGCCCAGCAGCAGCCCCTGCGGGCGCTCAGGGCCCAGGCCGAGGCGCAGGTGGCCATTCGTGATTTTTCTGCCGCGCAAGACCGCCTGAAAGCCGCGCAAGACCTGGCGCGGCGCAGCCCGGCGGGGCAGCAGGACTATATCGAGGCGTCCATCATCGACACGCGCCTGCGGGCCGTCACCGAATTACTGCGGGAACAGGCGCGTAAGGACTGAGTCGATCACCAGCCCCAGCGCCGAATACAGCAGCGCCGCCCACACGGCGGCCCAAAAGCCGCTGACGTGTAAGCCCCCCAGCAGCCCCGCTGCCAGCCAAAACACCAGGCCGTTGACCACCACCAAAAACAGCCCCAGGGTCACCAGCGTGACCGGCAGGGTCAGCACCACCAGCACCGGGCGCAGCACAGTGTTGAGCAAGCCCAGCACCACCGCCGCCCACAGGGCCGAGGCCCAGCCGCTCACCTGCAAGCCGCTAAACACGCTGGCTACCAGCAGCAGGGCCCCGGCGCTGAGCACCCATTGCGTGATCCATTTCGCCATAAAAACTCCTTCAACTCTTTAAAAGAGAGCTACTAACGCTTACCCAGTAAGCGTTAAAGGCCATTTTTACCATTATTTTTTAAGCGCTGCCTTGCGCTTGGACAGCCACTTGCCCAGGCCCAGCACCAGGGCCGCGCCAGTCAGGTGTGCCGCCCAGTACAGGGCGTCCGGAATCTCGGCCAGGCCCTTGGCGTTCAGCGTGCCCAGCTTGGGCAGCCACAGCCATTTGTCCGGATGGACAAAGGCCGGGTCGGTGACCAGCATGCCCCCGGCTATCCAGCCCAGCAGCATGCCCCCGGCGACGACCACAAAGGGAAAACGCTCCATCAGCTTGATGACGATTTGCGAGCCCCAGACGATGATGGGAATCGAGATCAGCAGCCCCAGGCTGATAAGCAGCAGTTGGTGGTCTTGGTGCGAAGCCTGCGCCGCACCGGCAATGGCGATGACGTTGTCCACACTCATCACCAGGTCGGCAATGATGATGGTCTTGATGGCCGCCAGCAGGTGCTCGCTGCCCGCAATGTGCTCGTGCCCCTCTTCGTTGGGGGCAATCAGCTTGACGCCAATCCAAACCAGTAAGACCGCACCCGCCACTTTCAGAAAGGGCAGTTGCAGCAGCGTCATGGCAAACATGATCAGGATCAGGCGCAGCACGATGGCACCGGCCGTGCCGTACGCAATGCCTTTACTGCGCTGCTCGGGCGGGAGCTTGCGGCAGGCCAGGGCAATGACAACGGCGTTGTCCCCCCCCCAGCAAGATGTCGATGATGATGATTTGCCCCAGGGCAATCCAAAACGGGGTGTGGGTGAGAAAGTCCAAGTCCATAACAGCTCCAGTGGGTGAAATGACCGACTTGCCCATGGGGCACCGCTGCAGGCTCTGGGGGACTGGCAGGGCGTCATGCCTGCGCAGGCCAGGGGCTCCTTGGGTGACCATGGATGAGTTCAGTCGCCCAAAGGTCTCGCTCACCGTTTTAGCCCAGCTTTACGCCATTTCCGCCAAACGGTAGAACAGACCGGAAGCGCGTGCGGCGCTTCGTGCTGACGATCTGCTCAACTGCCAGCGCCCGCATCCGCTGGCCCCGGCAGGGAACTACTCCCCTTTGTTGGGGCCGTATTGGAACATAAAACCCCGGGCTTGCCAGGGATGGCCGCGCGCCGTGCGGCTGGTCACAATCGGGCACAGCAATCGTGACAAGGCAATCGTTGAAGGGGCAGGCATGGGCATAAGGCGAGATAGGTGGCGCTGGTGGCGGCGTAGCTGGGGGCGCTCCATCATGGCGCTGTTGGTGCTGGCCTGGGCCTTGGGGCAAGCGGCAGGCTGGTGGACCCCCGCGTGGCTACAGCGCGGGGAGCTGATGCTCAGCGACGCGCGGCTGCGCGCCAGCATGCCGCGCACGCACGAGGAGCGGGTCGTCATCATCGACCTGGACGAGCGCAGCCTGGAAGAGCTGGGCCACTGGCCCTGAGGCCGCAACAAGCTGGCCCAATTGGTCGATGAATTGGTGCAGCGCCAAGGCATTGCCGTGCTGGGCATGGACGTGGTGTTTGCCGAAGCCGACGACAGCTCTGGCCTGGCCCAGCTACAGCAACTGGCCCAAGGGCGTTTGCGCGATGAAGCGCCGTTTCGCGCCGCCCTGCAGGCGCTGCCCCCCCAGTTGGACTACGACCAGCGCTTTGCCCAGGCCCTGGCACGGGGCCAGGTGGTGCTGGGCTACTACTTCACCAGTGACCGGGACGGTAAAGGCCGGGGGCAATTGCCCGCGCCCTTGTTCACGGCCAAGCAATTGGGCAATGCCGCGCTGCAGTCCACCGTATGGAATGGCTTTGGCAGCAACATCCCCAGCTTGGCGCAGGCTGCACCCCAGGCGGGGTTTTTTAACGCCATGGTCGATGACGATGGCGTAGTGCGGGCCTTGCCCGTACTGGCGCAATACCAGGGCCAGTATTACGCCTCTTTGGCGCTGGCGGTCTACCAGGAGCTGCAGCACCAGTCCGCCGTGCGCCTGGTGTTGGGCTCGCCCCAAGGCGATACCCTGCCCGTACACGCCCTGGAAGTGCTGCACGCAGACGGTGTGATGCGCCTGCCCACCGATGCCCGGCTGACCGCCCAGGTGCCCTACCGGGGGCCAGGGGGGCCGGATGGGGGCTCGTTTACCTATGTGTCTGCTGCCGATGTGGTGCAAGGCCGCTTGGCCGCTGGGGCGCTGCGCGGCAAAGTCGCCTTGCTGGGCTCTACCGCGCCAGGGCTGCAGGATTTGCGCTCTACCCCGGTGGGCGGTGCCTACCCGGGGGTGGAGGCCCATGCCAATTTATTGGCTGGGATGCTCGATCAACATCTGCCCGTAGAGCCCGATTACGCCCCCGGCTACAACGCCCTGCAAATGCTGCTGGTGGGCGGCCTGTTGGCACTGGCCCTGCCCGGGTTGGGCGTGCTGGGGGCCAGTGCGCTGTGCCTGGGCCTGGGCGGCGCCCTGGTGGCAGCCAATTGGGCGCTGTACCAGGGGGCAGATCTGGCATTGCCGCTGGCAGGCGTGCTGCTGCAGCTGCTGCTGACGTGGATGCTGGGCATGGGCTGGGGCTTTTTTGTCGAAAGCCGGGCCAAACGCCATTTGGCCGGGCTGTTTGGCACCTACGTCCCCGCCCCGTTGGTGGAGGAAATGTTGCAATCGCCCCAGCACTACAGCATGCAGGCCAGCACGCGGGAGCTGACCGTGATGTTCTGCGACGTGCGCAACTTCACCAGCCTGTCCGAACACATGGAGCCCACAGCCCTGCAAGCGCTGCTCAACACCTTGTTTACGCGGTTGACGCAGGTGATTGGCCAGCAGCGCGGCACGATTGATAAATACATTGGTGACTGCGTCATGGCGTTTTGGGGCGCGCCCATGGCGCTGCCCGCACACGCCCAGCACGCCGTCCAGGCGGCGCTGGATATGCTGCAGGCGGTTGCACAGTTCAACACCGAGCGCCAGGCCCAGCAACTGGCGCCGCTGCATATTGGTATGGGCTTGAATACTGGGCCCATGTGCGTGGGGGATATGGGGTCTGATTTGCGGCGCAGCTACACGGTGCTGGGGGATGCCGTGAACCTGGGCGCACGCCTTGAAGCGCTGTGCAAGGTTTATGGCGTGGGCATCGTGGCGAGCGCGACTTGCCAGGCGCAAGCGCCGGACTTTGCCTGGCAAGAGTTGGATCGGGTGCGCGTCTCTGGCCGGGAGCAGGCCCTGGCCATCTTTACCCCCCGAGGCCGCCTGGACAGCGCGCCCCCTGCACAAATCGCCGCCTTGGCGCAGTGGCACCAGTGGCACCAGTGGCTGGCAGCATTTCGGGCGCAGGATTGGGCCGCTTGCGATGCACAGTAGCCGATGCTGGACGCCCAGTGGCTAGGGGCCGAGGTACTGGCGTGGTACGCCCAGCGCTTGGCCCACTGTCGCACGCAAAACTGGGGGCCAGACTGGCAAGCCGTAAGTGACTATTTACAAAAATAACAGGGAAAGTTCGTATGTCACATAAGTTACATTTGCCGATAAACAACGTCTGAATTTCAAAGAGAGAGGGGGCGACCATGCTCGGCATACAACGCGTTTCCCGAGGTCTGGTGTGTGCAGCAGCGACTTGGGCCTGCTTGGGCGTGCAGGCAGGCACCCAAGATGTATTGACGCAAGCCCAAGCCCTGCTGGTAAAAGGGCAGGCCCAATAGGCCTATGCGCTATTAGAGGCACAAGAAGTCGCCCAGGCGGGGGAGTCCGCATTTGACCGCCTGTTTGGCCAAGCAGCCTACGCCAGCGGCCATTTTTCCCGAGCCATTTTGGCGTGGGAGCGGGTGGTGCAACAAAGCCCGCAAGATGCCGCCGCCCTGCACCAATTGGGCCGGGCCTTGCTGGCTGTGGGCGATGACGCTGGCGCACGAGCCGTAGCGGGTATCGACACCAGCGTCGGGCGCAATATGCCCGAGCAGCCCCGCGCGTATGAGGGGCAGCAATATGCGGGCCGCTCGGCCTGGCAGGGCTATGTCGAACTGGCGGCGGGGCATAGCTCCAACGTCAACGCCGGGCCCAGTGCGGATGCCCCGCAAAACTCCCCACCGGGCACACCTGCCTGGCAGCTACCGTCTGGCGCAGCCAAACGCAGCGCCAGTTTTGCTGCAGTGACAGGGCATGTGCGTGGCCGCACGATGCTCAATGCGCAATGGTCGTTGCTGGGCAGCGCCACGGCACAGGTGCGCGGCTACGCTGGCAACAGAGCGGGAGATTACGACTTCATGCAAACCGACCTGAACGCTGGCCTGTCCTACCGGCGTGAACGCCATGAGTGGCTGCTGCTGGGTCAGCACAACTACTACCGCTTGGACGGCCAAAGCCTGCGCACGATTTGGGGCCTGACAGGGCAGTGGATTTACCGCCTGGATGGCTTTCGGCAATGGAGCAGTTTTGTCCAATACCAGCAACTGCGCTATCCCGGCCACGGGCAGTGGGACACGCACCGCTACCTGATCGGCACCACCTATGCGCATACCCTGCGCAGCGGCCACAGTTGGTATGCCGGGGTCTACGGTGGCGAGATGCAGGCTGAGCGCAGCACCGCCCGCCAGCGCAGCTATGACCTGTGGGGGCTACGCGCAGGCGGGGTCTGGCAGTGGAGTGCACAGTGGGCGGCATTTACCCACGCCAGTTATGAGCGTAGAGACCACCAAAGCCAGGATGTGTTTTTCCCGGTGACCCGGCAAGACAAACAATTGCAATGGGCCTTGGGCCTGGCCTGGCAGCCAGCAGCCCAGTGGAAAGTCATGCCGCAGTGGATTTACACCCGCAACCGCTCCACATTGCCGATTACGCAATACACCCGCAAAGAATTTTTCGTCGCGGTGCGCCGCAGTTTCTAAGCCAGCAAGGAGTAAGACATGACGCCATCATCGACAACACGCTGGCTCCTGACGTGGGTACTGCTGGCCCCGGCAGCAGCCTGGGCAGCGCCCGCCGGGGTCATGCAATTTGCCGCAGGCCCAGTGCAGGTGCAGCGTGGTCAGGACGCCCAACCTGGCCGCAAGGGCCTGGAACTGCAGGCCCAGGATATCGTTAGCACGGGGGCCCAGGGCCAGGCACAAATCCGCTTTTCGGATGGCGGGCTGGTCGCCGTCTACGCCAATTCCGAGTTTGCCCTGGCCAGCTACGCCGATACGGGAGAGCCCACCAGCGACCAGTTTGCCGCCAAATTGCTCAGCGGCGGCTTGCGGGCAATTACTGGGTTGATCGGTAAGCGCGACCCCAAAAACTACAAGATCACCACACCCACGGCCGTGGTAGGTATCCGAGGGTCGGCATTTCGCATCGCTATTGCCCCCAATGGCGTGGTCACCGTGGCCGGTGAACAAGACAGCATCGAAGTCTGTACCGATGCTGGCTGTGTTGGCTTAAGAGCCGGAGAAGTCGCCCAGGTAGATGGAAGCAGTGGCTGGCCGCTGCGCTCCAACACCTTGCCGGAAGTGCCGCAGCCGTCCTTGCCACCTTCTTATGAAGCACGAGAGCTGGGTGAAATGGGCGTTTTCCCAACCCAACTCACCAACGGTGTATCCGGACAAAATGGATTTGGGTCAAGCGCAATTCCAGGCCAAGAAGGGGGGGTATCAGGAGGATGATCTCCTTCCTTTGGCGGGTAACGCACAGCGAACCCTACCACCCCCACCCAATATGCAGCGGCAAATACACCACCATACCCGTGGCGATGGTGCCCAAGATGCTGCGCCGGACAATGAAAAAGAGGGTTGCGCACACCGTGGCGGGCAGGCGGGCATCCATCCAGGTGGTCAGCAGCTGACCCTGGTTCATGAAGATTTCAGGGGCAATCACGGCAGTCAGCGCAGCCAGGGGGGCGTATTTCAGGCCCCGCTTGAGCCAGTCGGGCATGGGCAGCTCTTCTTTGGGAATGAGAAAGAATGCCCGGGTCAGCAGGGTAATGGCCGCCAGCCCCACGGTAGCCAGCCAGCCAAAGAGGTGCTCGCCCAGCATTAGGGCTGCTCCTGGGCGGAGGTGAGCGTACGGGCGCGGCGCTCGGCAGCCTCTACCACCAGCCCGACGGTGATGGCCGCTGCAATCGCCACCAGGGTATTGAGCCGCAGCGGCAGGCCAAAGGCGGCTACCGCAGCGGCGGCAGATACCGCTGCAGCCAGCCAGGTCGCCGTTTCCTTGAGCATGGCGTAGAGCACGCCCAAAATGGCCAGCACCCCGGCAAAACCCAGGCCCCATTCCAGCGGAATGAAATTGGCTAGAAAAATACCGGCGATGGCGGGAATTTGCCAGCCCAGCCAACTTGCGGTGGCCGCGCCCCAGAAATACGGCAACTGCTCGGCATGCTTGTCAGCGCTGGGGTAGCGCTGGTTAAACAGCACAAAGATGATGTCGCCGCTGAAGTACCCCAATGCCAGGCGATGGCGTAGGCGCAAGTGGTCAAAATAGGTACGCCACAAGGTGCTGAGCACGACAAAGCGCAGATTCACGCACAAGGCGGTGAACCACACCATCCACAGCGGTGCGCCTGCAGCCATCAAGGGAAGAACGGCCAGCCTGGGCAGTGCCTGCGTAGACGGTCAGCGACATGAACAGCGCCAGTGGCAGCGTCATGCCGCTTTTCATCATGGCCACGCCGGTGACCAGCCCCCAGGCACCCAGGCCCGGCACGGTTGTCAGCATGTCGCGCACCCCAGCGGCAAACGCCGGGGTGCGCGCCAGCGCACTGGCGCGTATGAGGGCAGGACTCATGCAGGGGTGCTGGAAAGCACGCTACCGATCGGCAGCGGACAGCCGCGTAAAAATTCAGCGGCGGGTAGGCGCTTGCCCCCAGCGCGTTGCAACTGCGTCAGGCGCAGCGCATCTTGCCCACAGGCCACGACCACGCCTTCGGGCTGGGTGGCCAGCACCGTGCCGGGCTGGGCCCCGGGAGCGCCGGGGCAGACCTGGGCTTGCCAGATTTTGAGCGTCTCTTGCCCCCAGCGCGTAGCCCCGCCGGGGAAGGGGGTGAAGGCCCGCAGTTTGCGTTCCAACACCTGGGCGGGGGCTTGCCAGTCGAGCCAAGCCTCTTCTTTGGCGATTTTGTGTGCGTAGCTCACGCCAGCCTCTGGCTGCGGCTGGGACAGCAAGGGCAGGGGCTGGCCCAGCGCGTGCACGATCAAGCGTGCGCCCATGGCGGCCAAGGCGTCGTGCAGGCTGGCGGTGGTGGCATCGGGGGCAATCCCCAGGCGCTCGGTCAGGCACATGGCGCCGGTATCCAGCCCTGCGTCCATCTGCATGATGGTGATGCCGGTGGCGCTATCGCCCGCCTCAATCGCACGGTGGATGGGGGCGGCGCCGCGCCAGCGCGGTAGCAAGCTGGCGTGGATGTTCAGGCACCCATGGCGCGGTAAATCCAACACCCATTGCGGCAGGATCAACCCATAGGCCGCGACGACCATGACGTCAGGCCGCACCGCCTGCAAGGCGGCTTGCGCAGCCTGGGCGTCCTCGGCAAAGCGGCCATCCAAACGCAGGCTGCGCGGCTGCAGCACGGGGATGCCGTGGGCTTGGGCGGTTTGCTTGACGGCGCTTTCCTGCAACTTCATGCCCCGCCCTGCGGGGCGGTCTGGCTGGGTCAAGACCAGGGGCACGTCAAACCCCGCTTGCACAATGTGCTCCAAGGCCGTGCTGGCAAATTCGGGCGTACCGGCAAAAACGAGCTTCATGCCTGGCTGGCCTGCTTTTGTTGCTTGAGCAGCTTGGTCTTGATGCGCCCGCGCTTCAGAGGCGAGAGGTATTCAACGAAGACCTTGCCCATCAGGTGATCCATCTCGTGCTGGATGCAAATGGCCAGCAGCCCTTCGGCGTCAATTTCGCGGCTATGGCCGTTTTCATCCAGGGCCTGCACCTTGACGGCGCTGTGGCGCTCTACACCATCATAGATGCCGGGCACCGACAGGCAGCCTTCTTCATTGACCTGCATCTCCGGGCTCACCCAGGTGATGGTGGGATTGATCAGCACCAGGGGCTGGTCGCGCTCTTGCGAGACGTCGATCACGATCAAGCGTTCGTGAAAATCGACCTGTGTCGCTGCTAGGCCAATGCCGTGGGCCTCGTACATGGTCTCGAACATATCGGCAATTTGCGTGCGGATACGCGCATCCACCTGGGCAACGGGTTGCGCCACCTTGTGCAGGCGCGGGTCGGGGTAGCAAAGAATAGGGAGCAGGGCCATAACAGTTTTCAACAAATACTGTCGTTATTTTGGCTACTTTGCCCACAGGATGCAGAAGCTGGCCCGGATAATCGTTGCCCAATCCGGGCCTTGCCCACAGAATCTGCAAAAACTCCAACCAGCCCGACTCGGTCGGCAGAACGATTCTTACCCTGCACTGGCCTCGGGTCAGCGCTGCCAAGGACACAACACCATGAAAGTTATTGCCACCACCTGCGCACTGTCGCTGGCCCTGATTGCCGGGCAGGCTGCAGCCCAAACCTACCCGATCACTGCACAGCAGCGGGCAACAGCGCAGCAGGTGGCCAGCCAAGGTGTGCCCCTGTCGGCCCTGGCCGCCAATGCCCCTGAGCATTACACCGTGCGCCAAGGCGATACCTTGTGGCGGATTTCGGGCCTGTTCTTGCGCCAACCCTGGCGCTGGCCGGAGCTATGGGGCATGAACCTGCAGGCCATTGCCAACCCGCATTTGATCTATCCGGGCCAAACCCTGTACCTAGAGCGCAGCAATGGCTACGCCCGCCTGCGTATGGGTTCTGGTGGCAACAACGGCACCGTCAAACTCTCGCCACGCGTGCGCTCGGAAAGCCTGAAAGACCTGGCCGTGCCCACGCTGCCGATGCATTTGATCGAGCCCTTCCTGGCCGAACCCCTGGTCGTGCAGGAGCTGACGCTGCAACAAGCACCCCACCTGGTTGCCACCTCCGATGAGCGCCTGATGATGAGCCCCGGCGATGAGGTCTACGCCCGTGGCCCCGCAGGTGCCCCCTTGGCCCCGCAGGATGCGCAAGAGTCGCTCTACCGGGTGTTTCGCGACGCCAAGCCGTTGAAAGACCCCGTCAGCCAGGAAATTTTGGGCTATGAAGCCCAGTACCTGGGCAAGCTGGAGCTGCAGGTGCCCGAAACAGCCTGCCGAGCTGGCTGCCGACGCCCCTGCCGATGCGCCAGCACAGTTCATCCCCGCCACCTTGCATGTGCTGCAAACCAAAGAAGAAATCCGCACGGGCGACCGCCTGCTGCCTGAGCCCGAGCGCCAGTTCCGCAGCTTTGTCCCCCACGCAGCCCAGGATGCTGTCGATGCCCGGGTGGTATCGCTCTATACCAGCAACGCCATGCGCTACGGCACGGCCTACCAGGTCATCAGCATCAACAAGGGCGAGGTTGACGGTATGGAACCAGGCATGGTGCTGACCCTGATTTCGCAAGGGCGCAAAGTCGTGGACAAAACCGATGGCAAGCGCGAGCAGGTGCAGCTACCCGACCTGGTCAACGGCACCGGCATGGTGTTTCGGGTGTTTGACCGCGTCTCCTACGTGCTGCTGATGGACGTGCGCCGGGGCGTTTTGGTGGGTGACAAACTCACCAGCCCGCAATAAACGGGCAGCCCGGCCATGGCCGCGCCCTGGGCCTGGGATGATGGTGAGCTATCCGCCTGGCTGCGCCTGCAGCTAACGCCCGGTATTGGCAACGCCAGCGCCCGGCGGCTGCTGGCCCGCTTTGGCAGCCCCCAGCATATTTTTACAGCGCCCATGGCGGCCTGGCAGGGCTGCATCAACGCCGGGCAAAGCACCCAGCTGGCACAAACCCCGCCTGATTTTGCCCAGCAGGTAGAGGCCACTTTGCGCTGGCTGGACAGCGCCCCCGCCGGTCAGGCGCGGGCCATCGTGACGCTGGGGGACCCGCGCTACCCCCCGGCCCTTTTGCAAATTGCCGACCCACCGCTGCTGCTGTACGCCCAGGGGCCACAGGCACTGCTACAGCACGGCAACCCCTTGGTCGAGATGACCAGCAGCCTGGCCATGGTCGGCTCACGCCACCCCAGCGCCCAGGGCGCGGACAACGCCCACCAATTTGCCCGCACCCTGGTCGAGCGCGGTTGGACGGTTGTTTCGGGCTTGGCCGCAGGGATTGATGGCGCGGCGCACACAGGGGCGTTGGCGGCGGCATCCGGGGCGCTGCTTCCCACCGTGGCCGTCGTCGGCACGGGGCTGGATGTGGTCTACCCACGCCGCCACCAGGATTTGGCCGCCCGCATTGCCCAGCGGGGGCTGTTGCTCAGTGAATTTCCCCTGGCCACGCCGCCGCTGCCCAACAACTTCCCCAAGCGCAACCGCATCATTGCGGGCTTGAGCTGCGGCACCCTGGTGGTGGAAGCAGCGCTGGCCTCCGGCTCCCTGATTACGGCGCGGCTGGCCAGTGAGCAAGGGCGCGAGGTGTTTGCCATTCCCGGCTCCATCCACGCGCCGCAGGCCAAGGGCTGCCACGCCTTGATACGCCAAGGGGCCAAGCTGGTGGAGACGGTGCAAGATATTTTTGAAGAGCTCTCCAGCAGCCCCCATTCCGCAGGCACTGCCCGACAAGCGCCCCTGCCCTGGGCTACGCCGCAAGCGGGGGCCGCCGATACGCCAGCCGATGCAGCACTGCCCGCACTTTCCGCATTACCTCCCGCGCTACCTCCTGCGCAGGCCGAGCTGCTGGCCGCGATGGGCTTTGACCCCGTGGGGCTGGACGCTTTAAGCGCCCGCACCGGCTGGGACGCCGCCCACCTGCAAGCGCAATTGTTTGAGCTGGAGCTGGCCGGCCTGGTTGCCAGCCAGCCCGGCGGTCTGTTCCAGCGCCTGGGCCGTGCTTAAGGGGGCACTGCCCATCCCTTACTGCCGCCCACCACGCAAAGCGGCAGATTCTGTAAGAATAGCGCCCCACTATGCAGCCTCCCGACCCGCGCCCTTGTGCGCCGCGTATTTTTCCCCCTGATGTTTTTGCAGCGCATGCGTTTGGCGCGCCCCGTACAGGAGTAACGCCATGGACGTGTTGATGACGCTGAGCGACCCCAACGTCTGGCTGGGCCTGATCACCCTGACCGTGCTGGAAATTGTTCTGGGGGTGGACAACCTGGTGTTCATCGCCATCCTGGCCGAAAAAGTCCGGCCTGAGGAACGGGACAAGGCCCGCATCACCGGCCTGGCGCTGGCCCTCATCATGCGCTTGGGCCTGCTGTCAGCTATTTCCTGGCTGGTGTCCTTGACCACGCCGTGGCTAACGTTGGGCCCGGTGGAGCTGTCCGGGCGCTCGGCCATCTTGCTGCTGGGAGGGCTGTTTCTGCTCTTCAAGGCCACAACGGAGCTGCACGAGCGCCTGGAAGGCGTGCAGCACAGCAGTCAGGCCAGCCGTGCGTATTCCAGCTTTTCCATCGTGGTGGCGCAAATCGTGGTGCTGGATGCGGTGTTCTCGCTCGACTCGGTGATTACCGCCGTCGGCATGGTCGATCACCTGTGGGTGATGATGACCGCCGTGGTGATTGCCATGGGCCTGATGCTGCTGGCCTCCAAGCCGCTGACCACCTTTGTCAACGCCCACCCCACGGTGGTGGTGCTGTGCCTGAGCTTCTTGCTCATGATTGGCCTGAACCTGCTGGCCGAGGGCCTGGGCTTTCACCTGCCCAAGGGCTATCTGTACGCGGCGATTGGCTTCTCGATCATGATCGAGTTCTTCAACCAATGGGCGCAGCGCAACCTGCGGCGCAACCAGGCCCGCGTGCCGCTGCGCGAGCGCACCGCCAACACGATTTTGCGCATGCTCGGTGGCCGCGCCCACGCCGCCATGCAGGCCGATGGCCTGAGCGCCGCCGATAGCGCTGCCGCGCTGCAAGCCTTTGACGTGCAGGAGCGCCACATGGTCAGCGGCGTGCTGTCGCTGGCCGAGCGTAGCGTGCAGTCGGTGATGACGCCGCGCTCAGACATCGAATGGATCGACCTGGAACAAAGCCCCGAAGCCCTGCGCCAGCAACTGCTGCAGGCCCGCCACGGCCTGTTCCCGGTGGCAAACGGCGAGCTGGACAAGCTCAGCGGCGTGGCCCGCGCCCGCGACCTGCTGGCCGACGTGTTGGAGCATGGCGCCATTGACTTAACGCGCAGCCTGCGCCAGCCGCTGGTGGTGCCTACGTCGGTCAACGTCATCAAGCTGGTGGAGCAAATGCGCCATTCGCGGGCGCAAATTGCACTGGTGAGCGACGAATTTGGCTCCATCCTCGGGCTGGTCACGCCGATTGACCTGCTCGAAGCCATTGCCGGTGAATTTCCCGAAGAGGGCGAGATTCCCGACATCCAGCCCCAGGCCGAGCCTGGGCACTGGATTGTGGACGGTCAGGTGGACTTACACGCGCTGGAAACCGCCACCGAAACCTACACCCTGGCGCACAGCGAGGACTACAGCACCTTGGCGGGCTTTTTACTCGACCACCTGGAGCAGCTACCCGCCGCCGGCCAGGTGGTGCAAGCCGAGGGGCTGCGCTTTGAAGTGCTGGAGATGGACAAGCGCCGCATTGCCCTGGTGGACGTGCGCAAGCTTTAAGAACTGCAATAAAAATAGCTGCCAGCGCTTGTCTGACAAGCATTTGGCAGCTATTTGTATTGAAGGTTGGCTTTGCTTGTGCGGTAACAGCTCTTATTTCAAGAGCACTTGCTGACCCGGCTTCCCTGCCAGTCGGGCTGGACGGCTACTGACACCGCTGGGCGCGTGGTGGGCGCCACCGTCGGATACGTGAAACACCGCCACCGCCTGCACCAGCTCCTGGCTTTGGCTGTGCAAACTGGTGGCTGCTGCCGCCATTTCCTCGACCAAGGCGGCGTTTTGCTGCGTCACCTGGTCCATTTGCGTAATCGCCTCGCCCACCTGGGCCACGCCGCTGGCCTGCTCCTGGCTGGCGCTGCTGATGGCGCTGACGATGGCGTTGACCTTCTCGATAGCGGCCACCATCTCCTGCATGGTGTCGCCGGTTTGCTGGGCCAGCGCATTGCCGGCGCCCACGCGTTGCACGCTGTCGTCAATCAGTTGCTTGATTTCCTTGGCCGCTTCGGCGCTGCGCTGTGCCAGCGAACGCACCTCCCCGGCCACCACGGCAAAGCCCCGGCCTTGCTCGCCCGCACGGGCCGCTTCCACGGCGGCGTTCAGCGCCAGGATGTTGGTTTGGAAGGCGATGCCGTCAATCACGCCGATGATGTCGCTCATCTTGCGGCTACTGTCGTGGATGCCCTGCATGGTCTGCACCATTTGCCCGACCATGGTGCCGCCCTGGCTGGCAATGCCGTGGGCGCTTTGCGTCAACTGGCGTGCCTCCTGGGCGCTGTCGGCGTTGTGGCGCACGGTGGCGCTCAGTTGCTCCATGGACGCCGCCGTTTCCTCCAAGGCGCTGGCCTGGCTTTCCGTGCGGCTGGACAGGTCTTGGTTGCCCTGGGCAATCTCGGCGCTGGCCAGGGCTACGCCGTCCGCGCCCCGGCGCACTTGTTCAACGATGGGGCGCAGGCGCGCGCGCATTTGTTGCTGCGCGGCCAGCAGCTCGCCGGTTTCGTTGCGCTCAGTGGGCACATCGACCCCGTTGAGGTTGCCATCGGCCACGGCAGAGGCCAAGTCCACCGCCTGATGGATAGGCCGGGTGATCGAGCGCACAAACAGCACCGCCAGCCCCACGGTCAACGCCAGTGCCAGCGCTTGGATCACAGCAAGCAAAATCAACATATTGCGCTGCGCCGCCGCATCGGCGTGCATCCGGTCGACCAGGTGCTGTGCGCCTTGGGTGCTCACGGCATTCACCGCCTCAATCGCTGCGGTGAGCTTGGCAAAGTAGTCCGCCGGTGCGTACTGCAGCAAGTCCACGTTCAGCAGTTCGTACTCCACCAGGCCAAAGCTTTCTTCCAGCAGGCCCGAGGCTTTCTTGACCTGCGCCCCCATGGATTGCTGGTAGTCGGGGTTCAGCCGCATGGCACGCACGATGGAGCGCTTGGCCTGCTGCTCCAACGCCAGCGATTGGCTGTACAGGGCTTGCAACTGTCCCCGCCCGTGCATGGGCATAAAGGTTTGGGCCAAAAAGCCGGTGCCCACGGCCCGCATCTGCCCAACGCTTTCGCTCAATTGCGGAGCCTGCACGACGGCGGTCTGCAGCAGCGCAAAGTTGGCCGGGTTGTCACTGGTTTGCAGCTGGTAGGCCAGCAGCAGCTCTTCGTTGAGCAGCATCAAATCGGCAATCAAGCCCGTATGGCGGCTAAAGCTGGCGGGCATGTCCACGGTACGGGCAGCCACGGCCTGCTCCAGGCTCTGCCAGGTGGTTTGCGCTTGCTGCAGCTCGGTGTGAATGCTCGCGGGCACCTCGGTCGCGGCCAGCAGGTGCTGGGTGCGTGCCAGGGCCTGGTTGATGGCTTCGCGCTCTTGCAAGCGCTTCTCGCCCATGGCGTCATCGCCGCCGAGCATGCCCGACGAGAGCCCCCGGTGGACTTGCAGGCGCTCCACCACCCCCCCGAGCGCCATCACCACCGGCATACCTTGGGCCTGGATGTTGGCCTGGCGAATATTGGCCAAGGTGGTGTTCAGGTACAGCGCCGTGGGAAAGGCAATCATGCCCAGCAGCACCACGCCCAACAGTAGAAATTTTTGAGCCAACCGCAGTTGAAAAAGCCAGCGCAGCATAGCAATCCTTCAAGGGGAAACCAGGGAAGCCCTACCCCCCAGCGGCACCTTGCGGGCCGCGCGGGGCAGAGCTTGCCAATCAAGAGATAAGAAACGAAGTCTAGGTGGGCAGCCCAGCAATCAGGCTGGAAGCCCTACAGGGGATGTTGAAATTTTGACAAATTTCATGGGGGGCTGAAATTTTTGCTGCCCCCCGCTGCTGGCCGTGGGGCCTGCCGCTTTACACGTCAATATTGCCCGCCCGCAGGGCATTGGTTTCAATAAAGTCGCGCCGCGGCTCGACTTCATCGCCCATCAGCATGGTGAACACCCGGTCGGCTTCGATGGCATCGCCCACCTGCACTTGCAGCAGGCTGCGCACGTTGGGGTCCATGGTGGTTTCCCAGAGCTGTTCAGGATTCATTTCGCCCAGGCCTTTGTAGCGCTGGCGGGCGGTGGTGCGCTCGGCCTCGCGAATCAGCCATTGCATGGCGCTGCGAAAGTCCGCCACTTTTTCCACGCGGGCCTTGTCGCCTTCGCCGCGCTGCACTTTGGCACCGTCTTGCAGCAGGCCGTTGAAGTGCTGGGCCTCGTCGGCCAGGGCGGCGTAGTCGCTGCTGCGTACAAATTCCTGGGTGAGGATGGAGCTTTTGATGTTGCCGTGGTGGTGGCGGCTGATGCGTAGGATGGGGTTTTCCGTTTGCGGGTCGATCTCGGCGGTCACCGCTGCGGGCACGCCGGTGGTGGTCAGCTCGCGCAGTTTTGCTTCCAAAATAGGAGCGCATTGCGCTGCATCGGCCAGCGTTTCCAGGTGGATTTGCACACCATCGGCAATGGCGCGCAGGGCTTCCATGTCCATGAAGTTGGACAGGCGCTCGATGACGTTTTCCGCCGCCAGGTGCATGCCGGCCAGGCGCTGCAGTTCTTCGCCGTCGATGGTGCGCGGCTGCTCCCCGCCAGTGCTGACGCTGGCATCGCGCAGGGCGATTTTCAGCAGGTATTGGTTCAGCGCGGGGCCGTCTTTCAGGTACAGCTCTTCCTTGCCGTTTTTCACCTTGTAGAGCGGCGGCTGGGCGATGTAGATATGGCCGCGCTCGACCAAATCGGGCATCTGGCGGTAGAAGAAGGTGAGCAGCAGCGTGCGGATGTGGGCACCGTCCACGTCCGCGTCGGTCATGATGATGATGCGGTGGTAGCGCAGCTTGTCGGGGTTGTAGTCGTCGCTATTGCTTTTGCCGCTGTCTTCGCTCACCTTGCCAATGCCGGTGCCCAGCGCGGTAATCAGCGTGATGATTTCCTGGCTGGAGAGCAGCTTTTCATAGCGGGCTTTTTCCACGTTCAGAATTTTCCCGCGCAGCGGCAGGATGGCCTGGAATTTACGGTCGCGCCCTTGCTTGGCGCTGCCGCCGGCGGAGTCGCCCTCCACAATGTAGATCTCGCACAGCGCCGGGTCTTTTTCCTGGCAGTCGGCCAGTTTGCCGGGCAGGCCCATGCCGTCCAGCACGCCTTTGCGCCGCGTCATTTCGCGGGCTTTGCGGGCGGCTTCCCGGGCGCGGGCCGCGTCGATGATTTTGTTGCACAGCACCTTGGCGTCCTGGGGGTTTTCTTCCAGGAAGTCGGTCAGGGTTTTGGCCACGATGTCTTCCACCGGGGCGCGCACTTCGCTGCTGACCAGCTTGTCCTTGGTCTGGCTGCTGAATTTGGGTTCGGGCACTTTTACCGACAGCACGCAGCACAGCCCTTCGCGCATGTCGTCACCCGTTACGTCCACCTTGGCTTTTTTGGCCAGCTCGTTTTGTTCGATGTATTTGCCAATCACCCGCGTCATGGCCGCGCGCAGGCCGGTCAGGTGCGTGCCGCCGTCACGTTGGGGGATGTTGTTGGTAAAGCACAGCACCTGTTCGGCGTAGCTGTCGTTCCACTGCATGGCCACTTCCACGCCAATTTCGGTGCCGGGAATGCCGCCGTAGCTTTCTGCTGGGCGGGAGCCTTCGGCGTAGAAGGTGGTGGGGTGCAGCACTTTTTTCGTGCCGTTGATGAATTGGGCAAAGCCCTTGACGCCGCCTGCGCCCGAGAAATCGTCCTCTTTGCCGTCGCGCTCGTCTTTCAAGCGGATGCGGACACCGTTGTTCAAAAACGAAAGTTCACGCAGGCGCTTGGCCAGAATTTCGTAACGGAACTCGTGGTTTTCCTTAAAGATTTCCGTATCAGGCAAGAAGTGCACCTTGGTGCCGCGCTTGTCGGTGTCGCCAACGATGCGCATGGGCGAGGTTTCAAAACCATCCACCACCTCAATCAGCCGGTTTTGGGCAAAGCCGCGTGAAAAATCAATTTCATGCACCTTGCCATTGCGCCGCACGGTGAGCTTGAGCCAGCTCGACAGCGCATTCACGCACGACACGCCCACGCCGTGCAGGCCACCGGAGACTTTGTAGCTGTTTTGGTTGAACTTGCCGCCCGCGTGCAGTTCGGTCAGCGCAATCTCAGCGGCACTGCGCTTGGGCTCGTGCTTGTCGTCCATCTTCACGGCAGTGGGAATGCCCCTGGCCGTTGTCGATGACCGACAGCGACCCATCGGCGTGGATGGTGACCAGGATGTCGTCACAGTGCCCGGCCAGCGCCTCGTCGATGGAGTTGTCCACCACCTCAAACACCAGGTGGTGCAGGCCGGTACCGTCGGACGTGTCGCCGATATACATGCCCGGGCGCTTGCGCACCGCTTCCAGCCCTTCCAGGATTTGGATGGCACCCGCGCCGTAGCCGTCGCCAGTTTCAGGGGTGGGGGGGATGCTGTGCTGCTCGCTCATACAATGCCTTGTGCTACATATACAAGAGCTGTTAGCGCTTGTATAGATTGAATTTGAAGGTGAAAACTATCTGAAAATAGCTGCCAGACAGCGCTAGCAGCTATTGTTTTTTACTGGCCTGCAGGCGCTTAAATCCGCATCGGCATGACGACGTATTTAAAGTTGTCCTGCTCGGGAATGGTGATGAGGGCCGAGCTGTTGCTGTCCAGCAGGTTGATTTGCACCATGTCCTGGCCCATGTTGGCCAGCACGTCCATCAGATAGCCGACGTTAAAGCCAATCTCCATCTGCGGGCCGTCGTAGGCAATGTCCAGCTCGTCGGTGGCTTCTTCCTGCTCGGCGTTATTACTGGCTACGCGCAGGCTGCCGGGCTGGATGGACAGGCTCACGCCCTTGAATTTGTCGCTGGTCATGATGGCCGTGCGCTGCAAGCTGGCCAGCAGCGCCGCCCGGCCCAGCACGATGCGGTGGTGGTGGTTGGCGGGAATGACGCGCTGGTAGTCGGGGAATTTGCCTTCCACCAATTTGCTGACGAACTCCATGCCGCCAAAGCTGAATTTGGCTTGGTTGCCGGCAAACTGCAGGCTGATGCGCGGGGCGTTGTCGCCGCTGGCGTCCGAGAGCAGGCGCTGCAGCTCCAGCACGGTTTTGCGCGGCAGGATGACTTCTTGCTTGGTGTCGATGGCCACGTCCAGCTCGGCGCTGGCCCAGGCCAGGCGGTGGCCGTCGGTGGCTACCAGGCTCAGGGTGTTGCCCTCGGCCACAAACAAAATGCCGTTCAGGTAGTAGCGAATGTCCTGCACCGCCATGGCAAACGAGACTTGCTGCATCAAGTCTTTCAGCGTTTTTTGCGGCACGCTGAACGCGGGGCCAAAGTTGGGCGCTTCCTGCACCAGGGGAAAGTCCTGCGCGGGCAGGGACTGCAGGGTAAAGCGGCTTTTACCGCCTTTGAGGATGATTTTCTCGGCGCTGGCCTCCAGCGTCACCGTTTGGTCGGCGGGCATGGTTTTCAAAATATCCATCAGCTTGCGCGCGCCCAGGGTGGTGGCGAAGTCGCCCTCGTCGCCGCCCAGTTCCGCCGTGGTGCGGATTTGGATTTCCAAGTCGCTGGTGGTCAATTGCACGGCGTTGCCTACCTTGTGCAGTAGCACGTTGGCCAAAATCGGCATGGTGTGGCGCCGCTCCACAATGCCGCAGACAGATTGCAATACGGACAGGACGGTGCCTTGTGTGGTTTTGAAAAGAATCATGTCAGGCCTTTAATCGGGCAAAGAAAACAGGTCGAAGAAGTAAAAAGCTAAAAAGCACGAAAGCGGTGATTTTGCCGTGACTAGCGCAGTTTTTAGCCGTTATTTAGCTGTTGCTTAGCCTTTGAGCGTTTGCTCCAGCACATGCAGTTGCTGGTTCAGCTCGGTCAGTTGCTGGCGCTCGGCAGAAATCTTGCGCACCGCGTGCAGTACCGTGGTGTGGTCGCGCCCGCCGAACAGCTCGCCAATCTCGGGCAGGCTTTTTTGCGTCAGCTCCTTGGTCAGATACATGGCAATTTGGCGGGGCCGCGCAATGCTGGCCGGGCGCTTCTTGCTATACATATCGGCAACCTTGATCTTGTAGTAATCGGCCACGGTTTTTTGGATGTTTTCCACACTGATTTGCCGGTTCTGGATGGTGAGCAAATCGCGCAGCGCCTCGCGCGCCAGCGGAATGGAGACTTCCTTTTGGTTAAAGCGCGAGTACGCCAAAATTTTGCGCAACGCCCCTTCCAGCTCGCGCACGTTGGAGCGCACGTTCTTGGCGACGAAAAACGCCACCTCTTTCGGGCATTTCAGCGCCCTCGGCACGCGCCTTGTTGATCAAGATGGCCACGCGCATCTCCAGCTCCGGCGGCTCAATGGCCACCGTCAGGCCCGAATCAAAGCGCGAGACCAGCCGCTCATGGATGTCGGCCAGCCCCTTGGGGTAGGTGTCGCTGGTCATCACGATGTGACTTTTCTTGGCCAGCAGCGCTTCAAAGGCGTTGAAAAATTCTTCCTGCGTGCGGTCTTTGTTGGCAAAGAACTGCACGTCGTCAATCAACAGCAAATCCAGTGAGTGGTAGTGCTGCTTGAACTCATCAAACGCCTTGCGCTGGTAGGCCTTGACCACGTCAGAGACAAACTGCTCCGCGTGGATATACAGCACCTTGGCGTCCGGCTTATCCTCCAGCAGCCGGTTACCCACAGCGTGCACCAAGTGGGTTTTACCCAGGCCCACGCCACCATAAATAAACAGCGGGTTGTACAGCTGCCCCGGTGCCCCGGAAACATGCAGCGCCGCCGCGCGGGCCATGCGGTTGGCCGTGCCTTCCACCAAGGTATCAAACGTCAGCGCCGGGTTCAGCCGCGAGCGAAAGACGGGCGCTGGCTCAGCCGCTGCGGCAGGCACGGCGGACACAACGGTGGCCGCTGGCGCCACGGGGGATGCGGCAAAGGTCGGCGTCGTCACAGGCGCTGCCGGGGGCGTGGGCGTGCGCACATAGGTGCGCACCACGGGCTCACGCGGGCTCACGGCCAGCTCCAGCGTCACACTGTGGCCGCACAGCGCTTCGAGCAGGGCGGTGATGCGGCCTGCGTATTTGGAGCGAATCCAGTCCAGCTTGAACGGGTTGGGGGCAAACACCGTCACCGTGGCAAAGTCTTCCGACACGGCAGCGGTCAAGGGTTTGATCCAGATATCAAATTGCGTCTCAGGCAAATCTTGGCTGAGCTGCTCGACGCACGCCAGCCAAAGGCCTTGGCCAGCGTTATGCAAGGAATCCTCTGTCATAAAAAACGGGTCGGTGATGTGGATAGAAAGAAACGCCTAGGGCCGTGGATTGTAGCTTTTCAAATGGTTATCCACATTGCCGCCCTGATGCGCCGGGGTCTGGCGCAGGGGCGCTATTGTGGACGAAATTTTCCAGGTCATTGCAAGTTACTCATAACGCTGTGATAATTGCGGGTTTCCCTGAATGTGTTCAGGGCAATACAGCTTGCGCGTTGTCTTTGACCTCTCCTTCTACGGGCGGGTCGATGGCAGCGTTTAGACTGAACCTTCTCAAGGAACCTGACCCATGAAACGTACTTACCAACCCTCCAAAATTCGTCGCGCTCGCACCCATGGCTTTCTGGTGCGCATGAAAACCAAAGGTGGCCGCGCCGTCATCAACGCCCGCCGCGCCAAGGGCCGCAAGCGCCTGGCCGTCTAAGGTCAGCGTTTGCTGGGCACCGCGCCATGACTGCGCCCGCCAGCGGGCAGGCAGTGCTGCATCGGCTGGCATCGCGGGCACAGTTCCAAGCGGTCATGGCCGCTGGCAGTTGCGCACGCACGCCCCACTTTGTTCTGCACCGCATGGTGTTGAACGGCGGCGCTACGCCACAGGCCAGCTCGGCAAATCCCCCATCAGGGCCCGGCTCCTTGCCTCTACAGCAAGGGCCGCAGGCCCTGTTTGTCGTTCCCAAGCCGCTGGCCGCTGGCCCCTGGCTGGGGCCGCTGGTGCCCAAGCGCTGGGCCAAGCGCTCGGTCACGCGCCACCTGCTGCGCCGCCAGATTTATGCCGTGGGGGCTGACTATGCCGCGCAATTGCCGCAGCACATGGCCTTTGTCGTGCGCCTGCGTGCCGAGTTTGACCGCAAGCACTTTGTCAGCGCCAGCTCCGAAGCTCTGCGCCAAGCAGTGCGCACCGAGCTGCAGCAGCTCTTTGCGTACGCCGTGCGCAAGCTGGCTGCGCCAGCGCCTGGGGAACAGCCATGATGCAAAAACTGCTCATCACCCTGGTTAAGGCTTACCGCCTACTGCTCAGCCCTTGGCTGGGTTCGTCGTGCCGATTTGAGCCCACCTGTTCCGCGTATAGTTTGCAGGCTTTGCAGCAGCACGGCGCTGGCGTTGGGAGCTACCTGACGGTGCACCGCCTGCTGCGTTGCCATCCCTGGTGCGCTGGCGGGCACGACCCCGTGCCTGAACAAGCACCACGCCTGTTTACCGGGCTGCTGGCCTCTTCCTCTTCTTCTTCCTCTACCAAGAAGTCCTCATGACCGATATCCGCCGCACCATCTTGTGGGTGGTGTTTGCCTTCTCCCTCATCATGCTGTGGGACAAATGGCAAATCCACAATGGCAAACCTGCCACGTTTTTCCCCAGCGCCCCCGTAGCCACTGCGCCCGCCGCTGATGGTGCAGGCGCTGCTGCCTCCACGGCATCGACAACCTCTACGGCCTCTACGGCCCCAGCTACTGCCGACGCAACGGCGGACGCGGCACCGGCCACCGCAGCCAGTGAGCAAATCACCATCACCACCGACGTGCTGCGCGTCGTGCTGGACACCAAGGGCGGCACCGTGGTGCGCACCGAGCTGCTGAAATACGCCAGCGACGATGACCACGAACGCCCCGTAGTGCTGCTGGAAAACTCGCCCGAGCACAACTACCTGGCGCAAACCGGCCTGGTGGGCGGCAACTACCCCACGCACAACACCGTGCTGCACCTGCAGCCCGGCGAGCGCAGCCTGCAAGACGGGCAAGACAGCCTGACCGTGCGCCTGGAGTCGCCCGAGATGGACGGCGTCCAACTGGTCAAGACCTTGACCTTCAAGCGCGGCGCCTACGCCGTGGACGTGCAGCACCAAGTGCGCAACACCAGCGACCACAGCGTCAACCCCCAGTTGTACCTGCAACTGCTGCGCGACAACCACCCCATCGCTGGCGGTACGGCGTTTTATTCCACCTTCACCGGCCCAGCGGTTTATAGCGAAGCGGGCAAATACCAAAAGGTGGAGTTCAAAGACATCGACAAAGGCAAAGCCAGCTTTGAAAAGCAGGCCGACAACGGCTACGTTGCCATGGTGCAGCACTACTTTGCCAGCGCCTGGCTGCTGGGCCAGGGCATAGAGCGTGAAAACTTCGCCCGCAAGGCCGACGGCGAGATGTACCGCGCCGGCATGTTGACCAACTTTGGCGCCATTGAGCCGGGGCAGAGCAAAACCATCGACGCCCACTTCTTTGCCGGGCCGCAACAGGAAAAAATGCTCGAAGCCATTGCCCCCGGCCTGGAGCTGGTCAAGGACTACGGCATGTTCACCATCCTGGCCAAGCCCCTGTACTGGCTGCTGGACAAAATCCACAGCGTCCTGGGCAACTGGGGCTGGTCGATCGTCGGCCTGGTGCTGCTGCTGAAAATTGCCTTTTACTGGCTCAACGCCAAGGCGTACTCCAGCATGGCCAAGATGAAGGCGCTCAACCCCCGCATCCAAGAAATGCGCGATCGCCTGAAAGACAAGCCCCAGCAAATGCAGCAGGAGATGATGCGCATCTACCGCGAGGAAAAGGTCAACCCCCTGGGCGGGTGCCTACCCATCATGGTGCAGATTCCCGTCTTCATCGCCCTGTACTGGGTGCTGCTGTCCAGCGTGGAAATCCGCCAGGCACCGTGGATGCTGTGGATTACGGACCTGTCGGCCAAAGACCCGCTGTTCATCCTGCCCATCCTGATGACGCTGTCCTCCCTGCTGCAAACGGCACTCAACCCCGTGCCGCCCGACCCGATGCAGGCCAAAATGATGTGGATCATGCCGCTGATGTTCAGCTTCATGTTCTTCATGTTCCCGGCGGGCTTGGTGCTGTACTGGCTGACCAACAACATCCTGTCGATTGCCCAGCAGTGGGTCATCAACGTGCGCATGGGCGTGCCGCCGCAGTTCAACCATCCGTTTAAAAAGCACGCTGTAGACGGACAAAAGTAACCGGTCCCCCCTCCTTTGCTTGCATACTTTTATGCTTTAGTGGCCGCTTATGCGGCCACTGTCATTTCAAAAACAATAGCTGTTATCGCTGATGTTTAAACAACTTCATGATGAAAAACATCTGAAATTGTTTAAATATCTACGCAAGAAGCTCACTTTTTTATAAGACTTGAACCTATGCTTGCTCGCCACCACGACCCGATTGTTGCCATTGCCACTGCCCCAGGCCGGGGGGCGGTGGGCATTGTGCGTGTCTCTGGCAAGGCGCTGGCTCCTTTTGTGCGGCAACTGCTGGGGCGGGACTTGCCGCCGCGCCAGGCCAGTTATTTGCCGTTCCCGGATGCGCAGGGCGCGCCGCTCGACCACGGCTTGGCGCTGTTCTTCCCCGGCCCGCACAGCTATACGGGCGAGGATGTGCTGGAGCTGCAGGCCCACGGCGGGCCGGTGGTGCTGCAACTGCTGCTGCAGCGTTGCCTGCAAGTGGCGCAAACCCCGCAGACCGATGGCGCGGCCCTGCTGCCCGGCCTGCGCCTGGCAGAGCCGGGGGAGTTCACCCAGCGGGCGTTTTTCAACGACAAGATCGACCTGGCCCAGGCCGAGGCGATTGCCGATTTGATCGACGCCAGCACCGCTGCAGCCGCCCGTAGCGCCAGCCGTTCACTCTCTGGCGCGTTTTCACAAGAAATTGCCACGCTGCGCGATGCCTTGATTCACCTGCGCATGTTGGTGGAGGCGACGCTGGACTTTCCCGAAGAAGAAATCGACTTCCTGCAAAAAGCCGACGCCTGGGGGCAGCTAGAGCGCCTGCAGACCCAACTGGCGCAGGTGCTCACCCGCACCCAACAGGGCGCACTGCTGCGCGAAGGCATCAAGGTGGTGATTGCCGGCCAGCCCAATGCGGGCAAAAGCTCGCTGCTCAACGCCCTGGCCGGGGCAGAGCTGGCCATCGTCACCCCTATTGCCGGCACCACGCGCGACAAGGTGCAGGAAACCATCCAAATCAACGGTGTGCCCCTGCACGTGATTGACACCGCCGGCCTGCGCGAGAGTGAAGATGAGGTAGAGCGCATCGGCATCGAACGCGCCTGGGCCGAGATTGCCCAGGCCGACGCCGTGCTGTTCCTGCACGACTTAACCCGGGTAGATACTCCTGAATACAGAGCTGCTGACGCTGATATAGCAAGGGTTTTAGAACAAAAACTACCACAAAACGTTGCTGTGCTTCATATCTGGAATAAAGAAGATATAGCAACCCCCGCCACCGTAGCGGCCCACCCGGGCCTGCACCTGTCGGCCAAGCACGGCCAGGGCCTGGATGCGCTGCGCCAGCAGTTGCTGGAAATCGCCGGCTGGCAAGCCGGTGCCGAGGGCCTGTACATCGCCCGCGCCCGCCACGTAGAAGCCCTGCAAGCCACCCGCGCCCACCTGGAGCAAGCCCACGACCAGTTGCATGCACCCGATCCGGCACTCGACCTGCTGGCCGAAGACCTGCGCCTGGCACACAACCACCTGGGCGCGATTACGGGGGAGTTCACCTCCGACGATTTGCTGGGGGTGATTTTCAGCAGCTTCTGTATTGGCAAGTGAGGCCCGGCGGGGCCATGGCCTGCTTGTTGCTGCCTGTTGCTGCCGGTTGCTACCTATACGCCCTACCGGGTATTCGGAAACAGCGCCAGCAGCTCTGCCATCGGCACCGGACGGCTGAACCAGTAGCCCTGGTAGAAGCGGCAGCCGTGCTGCAGCAGGGCTTGTTGCTGTGCCTGGGTTTCCACCCCTTCGGCAATGACCTGCATGCCCAGGGCATGCCCCATGGCGACGATGGTTTGCACGATGGCAGCGTCTGCCGGGTTGCTGGTGATGTCACGCACAAAGGCCTGGTCGATCTTGAGCTGGTCCAGCGGCAGGCGCTTCAAGTACTGCAGCGAGGAGTAGCCGGTACCAAAGTCATCCATGGACAGCCGCACGCCCAGGGTGCGCAGTTCGTGCATCTTGGCGATGGTGGTTTCCACGCTGTCCAGCACGGTGCTTTCGGTCAGCTCCAGCTTCAGCCGCTGCGGGGGAATCTGGGTGCGCTGCAGGGCCTGGCGTACCAACCCGACAAAGTCGTCCTGCTGGAACTGCCGGGCGCTGACGTTGACCGCCAGGGTCAGGCCCGCCGTGGCTGGGTGCTGGGCCCACTGCTGGAGCTGGTCGCAGGCGGTATCCAGCACCCATTGGCCGATGGACACAATCAAGTCGCTGTTTTCGGCCAGGGGAATGAACACACCCGGGGAGATAACGCCACGCTGCGGGTGCTGCCAGCGCAGCAGTGCTTCGGCACCGACCAGTTGGCCCTGGGCGTCAGCCTGGGCCTGGTAGAGTACGAAGAGCTCGTGGTGTGCCAAGGCCTGGCGCAGGTCAGATTCCAGCCTGCAATTGCTCTTGCAGCCGTGCCTGGATGGTGGGGTCGTAGAACTGAATGGCGCCACGCCCTTGGCCCTTGGCGACGTACATGGCGGCTTCGGCATTTTTCAGGGGCTCGTCCAGATTTGCCAGCTTGCCGCTAAAGAGCGTGATGCCCATGCTGGCACTGAACAGATATTCGCGCCCCAACCAGGAAACTGGGCGGCGCACGTCCTGGGCCAGGGCTTCGGCAATGTGCAGCGCCTGGGTTTCTGGCTCTTTCAAGTGCCACAGCAACACAGCAAAGGCGTTGCCACTGACGCGGGCAGTCAGGGAATTGGACGGTGCGTTGTGCGCCAGGCGCTTGGCGGTCTCCTGCAAGGCGTAGTCGCCCGCGCTGTGACCTTGCAGGTCGTTGAAGGACTTGAAGTTGTCTATATCCAAAATCAGCAAGGCCGCTGCGCTTTGGGGGTGCTGGCTGTGCAGCTGGCGAATGCGCTCGACCAACATGCGCCGGTTGGGCAGCTGGGTCAGGGGGTCGTAGAACGAGAGGGTGAAGGCCTGCTCTTCAGCCTGGCGCTGGCGCTCGTAGGCGTGGCTCAGGTGCAGCAGGGCCTGGGCCATGGTCTGGATTTCACCGCGGCGGTGAAGCAGCAGGTGTTCGATGGCCGGTAGTTGGGGGGCGGCGTCTGGGTGCTGCTGCAGCTGCTCCAGCCCTTCGGTGATGGCCAGCAGGTCACGGTGGGTGCGGCGCACCAGGATGTGAACCAGTAAAAACGCCATCACCAAAACCCCCAGGCTGCTCCACAGCAGGTGCTGGTTGCTGGCAAGGAACTGGCCCGAGCGGCTGCGTTGGCGCTCAACGGCCTGGCCCGTGACGTATTCGCCCACGGCCGCAGCGGCGGAAAACAGCTCCAGGTAATGGGTATTGACCTGGGTGCTCATCGGCCCCGCTTGCTGCGCCTGCAGGGCCGTCAAGGCACTGGCCCGCAGCGCACTGGCGTGGTACTGGGTAAAGGCCGCCGACAAAGCCGCCATGGGTGCCGTCTCCTGCAGGAGCGGGGCGTGCATCAGTTGTTGCAACTGTGGCTCCAGGGCGTTGAGCTGGTTGACGATGTTGCGCCGTGTGGGCAGGGTGGTCTGGTGCTTTTGCGCATCTTCCATGGTGCGGAGCAAAGTGGCGTGCACGTCCACCAAGACGTGGGAAAACTCTGCCACCTGGGCAATGGCCTGCAAATCTGTTTGCTGCGCAGCCTGGGCCTGCACAATGCGGGCCGTCGTGGCGTTTTGCATCCAGTAGACCGCACCAAAGCTCAAGACCAAGGCCGCCACCACGGGGGCTAGCAGCATGAATTTCAGGGAATGCAGCACGGTGTTCGGGTCTGGTGGCGATGAGGGCTAATGCCCGGCAAAGTCGACCAGGGTAAACAGCGGGAGCTTGCCCACGGTTTGCAGCAGCTGCGAGCCGCCCAGCTCGGGCAGGTCAACAATGGCTGCGCCTTCCATGACCGTGGCGCCCAGTTTTTCCAGCAGCTTTTTGCCAGCCATCATGGTGCCACCGGTGGCGATGAGGTCGTCGATCAGCAGCACCTTGTCCCCAGGCTGTACGGCATCGGTGTGCAGCTCGACCGTGGCGCTGCCGTATTCGAGCTCATAGGTTTCTTCCACGGTGGTAAAGGGCAGCTTGCCTTTTTTGCGAATGGGCACAAAGCCCACGCCCAACTCATACGCAATGACCGAGCCAATGATGAAGCCGCGTGCATCCAGCCCCGCCACCACGTCCGGGCGCATGCCGCTGTCCATATAGCGGTGGACAAAAGCGTCGATCAGGACGCGAAAGACCTTGGGGTCTTGCAGCAACGGGGTGATGTCCCGAAATTGCACGCCCGGTGCGGGCCAGTTGGGCACAGTACGGATATGGTCACGCAAATAATCATGGACGCTAGAGGAATACATAAAGCAATTCGGCACAGGGGCGAGGTGGGGAAAGGAGATCAGCTGTTGCCAAGTGTAGCGCTGCGCCTGGCGCCCTAAAATGAGCGGCTATGACTGATTCCCTCTCCCCCCGCCCGCAGGTTGACCCTGCCCGGGCACTGGCTACAGCCCGTTCCACGCTAGAGATTGAAATTGCCTCCTTGCAGGCACTGAGCGCCCGTCTGGGCAGCGTATTTGCCGACGTGGTGCAGGCCATCCTGGCCTTGCGCGGGCGGGTGGTGGTGATGGGCATGGGTAAAAGCGGCCATGTGGGGCGCAAGATTGCCGCTACCTTGGCATCGACGGGCACGCCGGCGTTTTTCGTCCACCCGGCAGAGGCCAGCCACGGCGACCTGGGCATGGTGCGCAGCGGGGACTTGGTGCTGGCCCTGTCCAATAGCGGCGAAAGCCACGAAATCACCGACCTGCTGCCGCCCCTGAAACGCCAGGGCGTCCACATCGTCGGCATGACGGGCAACCCCAGCTCCACCCTGGCCCAGCATGCCGATTGGGTGCTCGATACCAGCGTCGAGCGCGAAGCTTGCCCGCTGAACCTGGCCCCCACAGCCAGCACCACGGTGCAGCTGGCCCTGGGCGATGCGCTGGCAACGGCGCTGCTTGATGCCCGAGGCTTCCAGGCCGAGGACTTTGCCCGCTCCCACCCCGGGGGATCCTTGGGGCGCAGGCTGCTCACCCACGTGCGTGACGTGATGCGCAGCGGTAGTGAGTTACCCACGGTTCAGCCCGAAGACGACTTTTTTACGCTGATGCGGCAAATGAGCGCCAAAAACCTGGGTGCAGCCATCGTCGTCAATGCCGAGCAGCAGGTGCTGGGCATCTTCACCGACGGCGATTTGCGCCGCCGCATTGAAGCGGGTGCCGATCTGCGCCATGCCCTGGCGGGCCAGCTCATGCACCCCGGCCCGCGCACGATTGGCGTGCAAGCCCTGGCCACCCAGGCCGCACAGATGATGGAGCAGCACGGCATTACCAGCGTGCTGGTCGTGGACGAGCGCAACACCCTGGTCGGCCTGGTGCATATCCGTGACCTGATGCTGGCCAAGGTGATTTAAGCCATTTTGATGACGCGATGAATCAATGACTTGCAGCCCTTGCAGGATTGAAAGCTTTTATGTCCCAACCGTATACCGCGCCCGTGCAGACCTTTGCCCCGCAGTCTGCTGCTGCAAGCCCAACCCGTTCGGGTGGTGTTTTTTGATGTGGACGGCGTACTGACCGACGGCGGCCTGTACTTCACGCACGAAGGGGAGACGATCAAACGCTTTCACACCCTGGATGGCCATGGCCTCAAACTGCTGCAACAGGCCGGCATTACCCCGGCGGTGGTCACAGGCCGCGATAGCGCCCCCTTGCGCCTGCGGTTGCAGCAATTGGGCGTTACGCACGCTATTTTTGGCACGGAAGACAAGCTGCCAGCGGCAGAGCGCATCCTGGCGCAGTTGCAGCTCAACTGGACGCAGGCCGCCATCATGGGCGATGACTGGCCCGACCTGCCCCTGATGCGCCGCTGCGCCCTGGCCTGCGCACCGGCCAATGCCCATCCGGAAAACCTGGCGCTGGCCGACTGGGTCAGCCGCCATGCGGGCGGGCAGGGCGCTGTGCGTGAGCTGTGTGACCTGCTGCTGATCGCCAGCGGCCAGTACCGACGCCTGCTGGAGCAATATCTGCCATGAAAACCACGCTGCATGACCGCTTGAGCCTGTCGCTGCCGCTGATACTGGTGGGCGTTTTGGCGCTGGGCAGTTGGTGGCTGGTGCGCTCGGCCCCCGAACCCGAGGCTGCCCCCCAGCAGCGACTGCCCCAGGGCCAGCCCGATTACATCGTCTACGACTTTTCTACCCAGCAGTTTGATGCCGCCGGGCAGTTGACCAGTCAGCTTTGGGGTGCCGAGGCGCGGCACTATCCAGAAACAGACGTGCTGGAAATTGATGCGGTGCGTACCCGCAGCCTGGGTGCCCAGGGGGTGGTCACCACCACCGCTGCCCTGCGGGGGCTGAGCAATGGCGATGGCTCTGAAGTGCAGCTATGGGGCAATGCCGAAGTGCGCCGCAGCTACCCCGATGGGGCGCCGGACATGGTGGTGCATGGCCAGTTTTTACACGCCTGGCCCCAGCAGGAGCAGGCCCGCTCCCACCTGCCGGTGATTTTGATGCGCGGTGCCAACCGTTTTGACGGCGACAGCATGACCTACGACAACCTCGACCAAGTGCTGACCCTGACCGGTCATGTGCGTGGTGTGTTGCAGTCGAAAAAGCGTCCTTAGCCTTCGGCAGGGTGCGTTTGGGCGGCCCGCTGGCGCGAGCCGGTGCTGTAGGGGTTGCGAAAACCGTTGTCGCGCCGCCCGGCGTAACTGGTCGTGCGTCCGCTCGGTGTGCGCGGGGGACGGGCCGCAATGGGGCGCGCCACATTGACGACCAGGTTACGCCCTCCCAAGGGCTGGCCGTGCAAGGCCGCCATGGCGGCTTCGGCCTGGGCAGGGTCTGCCATTTCCACAAAGCCAAAACCCTTGGAGCGCCCGGTATCGCGCTCCAGCATGACGTGGGCGCTGGTGACGCTACCCCATGCGCTAAACGCTTGTTTTAATTCATCATCACGCAAAGCGTAGGGGAGATTGCCAACGTACAGCCGATTGCCCATGTCACCACTCCTTTACCAACCTTCAGAGGTCAAAGAAAGCGGCCATCAAAGCATAAATTGCCTATGCAGCAAAGCCGGATTTATCCCGTTAAGGGCTTGATTCTGTAACAAAAAAGGCTCCTTTCGGAGCCTTTTTGATGTGGCGCAAGCGGCTTAGTAGCTGCTACGGCGTTGGTTGAAACCACCGCCAAAACCGCCGGTGCGGGGAGGACGGGGTTCCATCGGGCGGGCGATGTTGACCACCAGGTCGCGGCCACCGAAGTTTTGGCCGTGGGTGCCAGCGATAGCGGCTTGGGCTTCTGCGTCGCTGCCCATTTCCACAAAGCCGAAACCTTTGGAGCGGCCGGTATCGCGCTCCATCATCACCTTGGCGCTTTGCACCGAGCCAAAGGCCGAGAAGGTTTGTTCCAAATCGTTGTCACGGAAAGAATATGGCAGGTTGCCAACGTACAGTTTGTTGCCCATGAAAGGACTCCTGAAATCAAAGAAAAAAACGCGATGGAGTCCTGACCGCAATCACACAGATCACACTGACGAAAGACACAAACGCACTGCGCTCTTGTGCCCGAGCACCTCGGAGCGCGGCCATTATCAATGACGGCTATGGGTTTTGAGCAGCCTTTAAAACAAATTTGTGCTTGAAACAACACTTGGCCGAAATAGCCGTACAGCTCGCTTGCGCAAGCCCTATAGGAAAACCCGGACAATGCGCGCCCTATGCAAGCTTTTTGGATTTCTACAGGGGTGGTCGCCTTGGCCGAAATGGGCGACAAAACCCAACTGCTGGCCCTGCTGCTGGCCGCCCGCTACCGCCAACCGTGGCCCATCGTGGGCGGTATTGCGCTGGCAACAGTGCTCAACCACGCACTGGCCGCCGCCGTTGGTGCCTGGCTGACGGCGTGGCTCGGGCCGACGGCACTGCGCTGGGTGCTGGGCCTGGCCTTTATTGCCATGGCGGTGTGGATGCTGGTGCCTGACAAGCTTGACGATGCCCAGGTGCGCAACCACCCCGGCTGGGGCGTGCTGCTGACGACGACGACTGCGTTCTTCCTGGCAGAAATGGGCGATAAAACCCAAATTGCCACCGTGATGCTGGCCGCCCAGTACCAGGCGTTTTTCTGGGTCGTGGCGGGCACCACGGTGGGCATGCTGCTGGCCAATGCCCCGGTGGTGTGGCTGGGTGACAAGCTGGTGCGGCGGCTGCCGATTGCCTGGGTACACGGCGTCTCGGCCTTGATTTTTCTGGTCTTGGGCCTGCTGGCCTTGTTGGGGGATGGCCTGCCGCAGTGGCTGGAATGGCTGCCCGGCCTCGCTTGAGAGAATGGGGCATAATGGGCCGCTTACGACGCGCCGATTTGCACCAGCTTGCGGGCGCTTTATAAATCCAGCTAAAGACCCGTCCGACGGACACTGTTCGACCCGGCCTCGTTTTTAGCGATGCCGGGTTTTTTCATGTCCTTCATCGCCACGCCCCAGTCCATGCACTTTGCCGATGCCTTGCCGCTGCAAAGCGGTGCCAGCATCCGCGACTACCACCTCACCTACGAAACCTACGGGCAGCTCAACGCCGATAAATCCAACGCCGTGTTGGTCTGCCATGCGCTGAATGCCTCGCACCACGTAGCCGGTTACTACCCCGACCAGGAAAAAAGCGAAGGCTGGTGGGACAACATGATTGGCCCCGGCAAGTCGGTGGATACCAACAAATTTTTTGTCATTGGCGTGAACAACCTGGGCTCTTGCTTTGGTTCGACCGGGCCCATGCACACCCATCCCGACACCGGTGCTATTTACGGCGCAGATTTTCCGGTGATGACGGTGGAAGACTGGGTCAACGCCCAGGCGCGGCTGCTCGACCAGTTGGGCATTGGCCAAATGGCTGCCGTGCTGGGCGGTAGCCTGGGCGGTATGCAGGCCCTGAGCTGGACGCTGCAATACCCCGAACGCATGCGCCACGCGGTAGTAGTGGCCAGTGCGCCCAACCTGACGGCAGAGAACATTGCGTTCAACGAGGTGGCCCGCCGTGCCATCGTGACCGACCCGGACTTTCACGGCGGCAACTTCTACCAACACAGCGTGGTGCCCGCGCGGGGCCTGCGCATTGCCCGCATGATTGGCCACATCACCTATTTGAGTGACGATGTGATGAACCAGAAATTTGGCCGCCAGTTGCGCGAAGGGCTGGAGCTGAAATACAGCACCCAGGACATCGAGTTCCAGATTGAGAGCTACCTGCGCCACCAGGGTGAGAAGTTCAGCGGCTACTTCGACGCCAATACCTATTTACTCATTACCCGGGCGCTCGATTATTTCGACCCTGCGCGCCGCCACGGTGGGCAGCTCTCGCAAGCGCTCTCGGGGGCCTTGGCCAAGTTCTTGCTGATCAGTTTTTCCACCGACTGGCGCTTTGCCCCAGCGCGTTCGCGCGAGATCGTCAAAGCCCTGCTCGACAATCGCCGTCAGGTCAGCTACGCCGAGATCGACGCGCCGCATGGGCATGATGCGTTTTTGCTGGATGACCCGCGCTACATGAGCGTCATGCGCTCTTATTTTGAGAGTATTGCCAAGGAGTGCGCACAATGACCAGCCAAGCCACCATGCACGCCATTGCCGCCCTGGTGCCCGAAGGGGCCCGCGTCCTGGACCTGGGCTGCGGCGACGGCGCCCTGCTCGACTTTTTGCAGCGCCAACGCGGCTGCTCCGGCTACGGGGTGGAATTGAGCGATGCCAACGTCCTGGCCTGCGTGCGCCGGGGGGTGAACGTCCTGCAGCTCAACCTCGAAGACGGCCTGGCGATTTTTGAGGACAACAGCTTTGACGTGGTGCTGCAAATCGACACCCTGCAGCACCTGCGCAACGCCGAAATCATGCTGCGCGAGACGGCCCGCATCGGGCGCAGCGGCATTGTCGCCTTCCCCAACTTTGCGCACTGGCCCAACCGCCTGTCGGTGCTGCGCGGGCGCATGCCGGTAACGCGCCACCTGCCCTACCAGTGGTATGACACGCCCAATATCCGCGTAGGTACGTTCAAGGATTTTGAAGTGCTGGCCACCAAAAACCGCCTGCGCATCTTGGACGCCTTTGGTTTGGATAATGGCCAGGTCGTGCGCCGCCTGCCCAACCTCTTGGCCAGCCGCGCGGTGTTCCACTTTGAACATGCCTAAGCCCGCTATGCCTGCTCTGCCCGTTCCGCCCGCTGCCGCCCCTGTGCCCACCCGCCGCCATTGTTTAGTCCTGGCCACGGCCAGCGCCTTGAGCGTCTGCACACCGGTGTGGGCGCAGGTGGAAGTGGGCAAATCCTCTGCCATGCGCAAGCTGGTGCCAGCGCAGGAGCTGGAGCAAGCGGCCACGCAGGAATACAGCAAGCTGCTGCAGCAAGCCAAGGCCAAGGGCAAGCTGGTGGCCGACACCGACCCCCAAGTGCGCCGCCTGCACGCCATTGCCCAGCGCCTGATTCCCTTTACCGCACCGTGGAACAGCCGCGCCCGCCAATGGCAGTGGCAGGTGGCCTTGATTCGCAGCAGCGACGTCAACGCCTTTTGCATGCCCGGCGGCAAGATTGCGTTTTTCACCGGCATTTTGGACAAGCTCCAACTCACCGACGATGAAGTCGCCATGGTCATGGGCCACGAAATGGCGCACGCCCTGCGCGAACACGCCCGTGAGCAAATGGCGAAAAACTCGGCCACCAGCATCGGTATCTCGCTGGGGGCGCAGCTCTTGGGACTGGGCGATATAGGCAACTACGCCGCCAAGCTGGGCGGGCAGTTGCTGAGCCTGAATTTCAGCCGCAGCGATGAAACCGATGCCGACCTGGTCGGCCTGGAAATTGCCGCCCGCGCCGGCTTTAACCCGCAGGCTGCCGTGCGCCTGTGGGAAAAAATGGGCCAGGCCACCGGGGGCAGCGGCCCCAGCTTTCTTTCCACCCACCCCAGCGGGCCGGAGCGCATCCGCCAGCTCCAAGCCAATGTGCCCAAGGTGCAGGGCCTGTACGAGCAAGCGCGACGCAAACGTTAAGCCCCCTGCCGCTGCAACAAGCCCCCAGCGCTGCCAGCTTGGGCCCCAGCGCCTACACTCTGCGCCCTTATGTCTTTGTCTGTTTCTTCTGCGGTGGACGCGGTAGCCCCCCCCAAAATCACCGGTTTGCAAGGCCCCTGGCGTCGCGTGGTGTTCGTGGGCCTGTACGAGCTGATTGCCATTTTCTGCGCCAGCGGCCTGTTCATGCTGATTGGCCAACAGGCGGGCGAATCGGGCGCCATGGCCATTGCGGCCTCGGTCATCGCCATGACCTGGAACGTAACCTTCAACCACTGGTTCGAGCGCTGGGAGCTGCGCCAGGCCGTCAAGGGCCGCTCGCTCAAGCGCCGCATCGCCCACGCCCTGGGGTTCGAGGGCGGGCTGGGGGCCATCCTGATCCCCATCATGGCCTGGTGGTTCGGCATCAGCCTGTGGGAGGCGACGGTGATGGAGGCCGGAATGCTGGCCTTCTTCCTAGTCTATACCTACGCCTTCAACTGGTCGTTCGACCGCATCTTCGGCCTGCCCGCCTCGGCCCAGGTGCAGGCCGGCAGTGCCGCAGCACAATAAACATAGCTGTTTCCGCTGACCAATCAACGATTTCAGGCATCAATCATGCTGAAATCAATGCCACATCAGCGGTAAAAGCTACTTTTTCAGGTACATCGGCAGTCAGCCGAAAGCGCCCGGCCCCGGCCTCCAGCCGCCGCGCCTGGTGGAACAGTTCCTGCGCGGCAGCGTGCGACTCGGCCACCAGACCGGCGTTCTGGCTGGTCATCTGATCGAGGGTCTGCACGGCTGCGCTGATCTGGGCGATGCCCTGGTTCTGCGCCTGCGCCGCTTCGGTGATCGAGGCGATCAGCGCACTGACCTGCTGCACGTCGCTGACGATGCGCTGCATCCGCTGGCCCGCCTGCTGCGCCAGCGCCTGGCCGGACTGCATCTGCGCGGTGGAATGCGCCATCAGCTTGCGGATCTGCCGGGCTGCCTCGCCGCTGCGCTGGGCCAGGGCCCGCACTTCGGCCGCCACCACGGCAAAGCCCCGGCCCTGCTGCCCGGCCCGTGCAGCCTCGACGGCGGCATTGAGCGCCAGGAGGTTGGTCTGGAAGGCGATGTTGTCGATCACGCCGACGATGGCCGCCACCTGCCGGCTGCTGTGCGCCATGTCCTGCATGTTGCGCACCACCTCCTGCACCACGCTGCCGCCGCTGGCCGCGGCCTCGGCCACGCTGCGGGCGCTGCGGTCGGCATGCAGGGCGTTGTCGGCCGAGCGTGTGACCAGTTCCACCATACTGTCGATGCTGCCCACCGTGGCACGCAACTGCCTGGTGGCATGGGCCGTGCGGTCGGACAGGGCGCTGTTGTCCTGCGCCATCTGGCTGGAGGCGGCGGCCACGGCCTCGACCCCGCCCTGCACCTCGCCCACCAGGCCGCGCAATTGCTGCGTCATCTGCGCCAGCGCCTGCATGAGCTGGCCCAGGTTGTCCCGGCGCTGGCTGTTCGGCACGTGGCTTAGGTCGCCTGCGGCAATGGTCTGCGCCAGCCGTACCGCCTCGCCGAGCGGGGTGGTGATGGAGCGGATGGCCGCCATGGACAGCAACGCCCCCAGCAGCGCCATGCACAGGCCCACGCCCGCAGCCAGTTGCTTGGCCAGTGCGCTTTGTGCGTGGCCCTGCTCCAGCACCTCGGTGCGCTGGTGCTGCAAGGTGCCGATCAGCGCATCCTGCGCCTGCACGTAGCGCTGGGCGGCAGGGGTCAGCGCCGTGTCCACCAGGTGCTGCGCCTCCCAGGCCATGCCCAGGTCACGCGCCCGGTAGGCCTGGTCGTACACGTCCAGCACGGTCTTGCGGGCCATGTCCACCTGGGCCAGGCCGTCGCGCTCGGCTGCGCTGCGCACGTCGGCCTGCATCGATTCCTGCAGGCTGCCCGCCTGCGCCATCAGGCCCCGGGCCTTGTGCGAGAGCTGGGCGATCAGATGCTCCTCGGACGACAGCACGCTGGCCAGTGCGGCCTCGACGCTTTGCAGCGTCAGCGCCTGCCAGCGCAGCGCCTGGTTGATGCGCTGGTCGGTGGCCTGCACGCTCTGGCTGACGCGCTGCTCCACGCTTTGCAGGTAGACCAGCAGCCCGGCAGCCACCACCGTGCAGCACAGCAGCAGCCCCAGGAACAGGGCCCACATCTTGCGGGCCACGGATAGATTCTGAAAAACACTCAACGACGGCATGTCTGGATCGCTCCTTCCTTGCGGGCACCATGAAAAAATCGTGAACAGGTTCTTACGATATGCAACATGTATGACGGTGCTGTGACACACAGGCAGCCGGTGAACGGGCGTGCAGTTAATATCGCGCCCACGTTTTTTAAGGATGAATGCCATGGGCCTGTTTAGCTGGTCAGAAAAACCTTCCTCGGCGCTGCACGGCGGCGGTGTCATCGGCCCCGACGAGCGCCTGCCCTGGGCGCAAACCGGCCTGATGGGTGTGCAGCACGTGATTGCCATGTTTGGCTCCACTGTGCTGGCCCCCATCCTGATGGGGTTCGACCCCAATCTGGCCGTGCTGATGAGCGGCATCGGCACGCTGATTTTTTTCCTCATCACCGGTGGCAAGGTACCCAGCTACCTCGGTTCGTCCTTTGCCTTTATCGGCGTGGTGATTGCCGCTACCGGTTACGCCGGGCAGGGGGCCAACGCCAACATTGGGCTGGCGCTGGGCGGCATCATCGCCTGCGGCGCGGTCTATGCCCTGGTGGGCCTGTTGGTGCAGGCCATTGGCACGGGGTGGATTGAAAAGCTCATGCCGCCGGTCGTCACCGGCGCGGTAGTCGCCATCATTGGCCTGAATTTGGCGACCGTACCGATTAAAAACATGGCCGCCAACAACTTTGAAGCCTGGATGCAGGCCATGACCTTCACCTGCGTGGCGCTGGTGGCCGTGTTCACGCGCGGCATGCTGCAGCGGCTGCTGATTTTGGTCGGGCTGATCGTGGCCAGCGTGTTGTACGGCCTGTTCACCAATGTGCTGGGCTGGGGCAAGCCCATGGACCTGTCCGGCGTGGCCCAAGCCCCGTGGCTGGGCCTGCCCGGCCTGCATACCCCGGTGTTCAGCGCCAACGCCATGCTGCTGATCGTGCCCGTGGTCATCATCCTGGTGGCCGAAAACCTGGGCCACATCAAAGCCGTCACGGCCATGACGGGCAAAAACCTGGACCAATACATGGGCCGCGCCTTTATTGGCGACGGCATCGCCACCATGGTCAGCGGCGCAGCAGGCGGCACCGGCGTGACCACCTATGCCGAAAACATTGGCGTGATGGCCGCCACGCGCATCTATTCCACCGCCGTGTTCCTGGTCGCGGCCCTGCTGGCCGTGCTGCTGGGTTTTTCGCCCAAGTTTGGGGCGCTGATTCAGGCCATACCGCTGCCCGTCATGGGCGGCGTCTCCATCGTTGTCTTCGGCCTGATCGCCGTGGCGGGGGCACGCATTTGGGTGGATAACAAGGTCAACTTTGCCGACACCAAAAACCTGATCGTCGCCGCCATCACGCTAATTTTGGGCACCGGCGAGTTCACGCTGAAGTTCGGCGACTTCGCCCTGGGCGGCATCGGCACCGCCACGTTTGGCGCTATTGGGCTGCACTGGGCGTTGTCGCGCGGGCGTTGATACACGCTCTTAAACTGTCCCGCCACGACAAAAAAAAGGCCCTCTTGCGAGGGCCTGTTGTTTTGGATGAAAAGCGATCAGTGCTTTAGGACACTGTGTCTTCCACACCGCGCACGCTGGCACGACCGTTTTTGTCTTTGACTTTGTCCAAATCGGTTTCTACGGCGCGGCGTAGTTTTTCCAGTGCGGCAGTGAAGGCGTCCTTGACCTTTTCGGCCTCGGCGTTCACCGCAATCGGCGGACGACCATTGGCACGGGTCTCCAGCACGCATTTCTTACCGGGGCCGCCGCTGGCCTTCAGGGCGTCGACGGTTGAGAAGAAGACCTCCACGCGCACCACGTATTCTTTCAGGCGATCGAGTTTGGTGTTGACCTCCTCGTGGGCCCATTGCGCCAGGGACTCACCGCCCTGGATGGAATCGTCGGCATGAACTTGTACCTGCATGCAATCCTCCTTTTCAACAACTACTGCATGGCTTGCAGCAACATTCGGTGGGTGCTTGCCAGTGGCAAACTTCCCACCGACCTGGGTACATCCTAAACCGAAAATCTCCCTTCTGAGCGCATTTGCCAGCCAAACTGCACCGAAGGTGCCAAAATTTCACACCTTCTCAACTGCAGGGCCTGCCGCCCTGGTGTTTGCCGCTTCATGTCTGCTCCTGCCTCGCACCGCCTGAAAATTGGCCTGTCCGCCTGCTTTTCGCACGCGGACCCCGACCGCCCCCTGTTCACCAACAAAACCCTGCAATACGTCGAGCAGTCGATTGCCCACTGGATCATGTCCGCCGGGGCCATGGTGGTGATGGTGCCCTGCCCTACAGGCGAGACTGCCAAGGGTGACGTGAGCCTGTCGCATTACGCCCAGTGGCTCGATGGCGTAGTCATGCACGGCGGCGCGGACGTATGGCCCGGCAGCTATGGGGAAGAGCCCATGCGCCCCGAGTGGCTGGGCGACCGCGTGCGCGACCTGTACGACCTGGCGGTGGTGGAGGCCTTTAGCCAGGCGGGCAAACCGATTTTTGGCGTCTGCCGGGGGCTGCAGCTCATCAACGTGGCCTTTGGCGGCACGCTCTACCAAGACATCCTCACCCAGGTGCCGGGGGCCCAGGTACACCGCAACGCCCATGCGTACGACCGGCACCAGCACGATATTGAAATCATTGCCGGTTCGCACCTGGCGCAGCTCTACCCCGGCGTGCGCACGGCGCGGGTCAACAGCATCCACCACCAGGCCATCAAGGACGTGGCGCCGGACTTTTCCGTCGAGGCCTGGAGCCTGCCTGACGGCATCCCCGAGGCCATTTACCGGCGCAGCCTGCACACCAGCTATATTGCGGCCACCCAGTGGCACCCGGAGTTCCATATCCCCGAATGCCCCACGCTGGAAAGCCACCCGCTGCTGGACGATTTTCTGGCCGCCTGCGCCCTGGCGAAGCAGCGTCCGGCCCGCAGCCACAGTCCTTTCCAAATCCGCGATCGGGCAGCGCGGCTGCTGCGCCGGGCCTTGCTGCGCAACTCTTGAAAACCATAGCTAACCACGCCCGCCCCGTCTGTGCAAAAGCGCAAAAACACTCAAAAAACCAGGCTCAAAATCTTCCAGCGTGAGCAGCGCTCGCTGTTCGGGGAGATTTTGGACTGGATGCTCACCCCGCTCTTGCTGCTGTGGCCGCTGAGCCTGGCGCTGACCTGGCTGGTCGCGCAGTCCCTGGCCAACAAGCCGTTTGACCGGGCGCTGGAATACAACGCCCAGGCGCTGGCCCAGCAAATCCACGTCGAGGCCGATGGCCGCCTGAGCTTTAATACTGCTCTAGCCGCCTACCAGGTAGTACGCCCCGATGAGGCCGACCTGATGTACTACCAGGTGCAAGACAACCAAGGCCGCTGGATTGCCGGGGAGCGCGACTTCCCCACCCTCACCGACAGCACGCCCCGGCAGTTGGAGCAGGTCATGCTGCGCGACGATGAGCTGCGCGGCATCGACATCCGCGTGGCGGCCCTGTGGGTGCCCACCCCCTGGGCCTGGCCGGCGGGCCGGTCTTGATCCAGGTGGCCGAGACGCGGGAAAAGCGCAGCATGCTGGCCACCGAAATCATTAAAGGCGTGATGCTGCCGCAATTCGCCATCCTGCCGCTGGCGGTGCTGCTGGTGTGGCTGGCCCTGGCGCGTGGTATTCAGCCGCTGCACCGGCTGGAAGCGCGCATCCGCGCGCGCAAGCCCGAAGACCTCTCGCCGCTGAACCTGCGGGCCGTACCGCAGGAGGTGGTGCCCTTGGTTGATGCGGTGAATGACCTGCTGCAGCGCCTCAATGAATCTCTGGCCACGCAAAAACGCTTTTTGGCCGATGCGGCGCACCAGCTCAAAACCCCGCTGGCAGGCCTGCGCATGCAGGCTGATTTGGCGCTGCGCCTGGATGTCAGTGCCGACGAGCTCAAGCGCTCGCTACAGTTGATCGGACGCTCCAGCATGCGGGCGACGCACACCGTCAACCAGCTTTTGGCCCTGGCGCGGGCCGAGGGCGCTGGCAGCAGCCTGCAGCGCCAGCCGTGCAACCTGGTGGCCCTGGTGATTGCAGTGATGCAGGACATCCTGCCGCTGGCACTGGCCCAACAGGCCGACCTGGGCTACGAAGGGGCGCAAGAAGACGATGAGGGCGTGTGGATAACAGGCAACCCCACCTTGCTGCAAGAGCTCATTAGCAACCTGCTGACCAATGCCATCCACTACAGCCCCTCCAGCGCCGAACGCCCTGCCGTGGTCACGGCCCGGGTGCTGCCCGATCCGTTCAACGCCAGCGTGGTGCTGCAGGTGGAAGACAACGGCCCCGGCATTGCCGAGGAGGAAAAACCCCTGGTGCTGCAACCCTTCTACCGCACCCTGGGCAATGAGGCCGATGGCTCTGGCCTGGGCCTGCCCATCGTGCAGGAGATTGCCCGCCAACACGGGGCCGAGCTGGTGATCTTGGACGCCCACCCCAGCCGCAAGCCGCCGGGCACCTGCATGACGGTGCGCTTTGCCGTCCTACAGCGCCACGGGGATAAGAACGATCAAGCGGAGGTCGCAGGAGCCAGCGACGGGCTGGAGCCACTCAGTTGAGCGGCCAGGGTCTCGTATTCAGCCACCGGCACTTCTTCGGCGCGGCGCTGTAAGTCAAAAGTGCCTGCAAAAGATTTTTCGTCCAACCAACGCCCCAGGGTGTTGCGCAAAATTTTGCGCCGCTGGCTAAAGGCCACTTGCACCAGTGCTTCCAGCACCCGGCGGTCAAGCGCCGCCGGGGCGCTGCGCGGCAGCATGCGTACCACGGCGCTGTTGACCCTGGGCGGGGGGTCAAAACTCTCAGGCGGCACAAACAGCACATCTTCCATGGCGTAGCGCCACTGCAGCATGACGGTCAAGCGCCCATAGTCCGCGGTGGCGGGCTGCGCCACCATGCGGTCGATCACCTCTTTTTGCAACATGAAGTGCTGGTCTTGCACCGCGTCCACGTGGTCAAGCAGGTGAAACAAAATCGGACTGGAGATGTTGTAGGGCAGGTTGCCCACCACGCGCAGCTTGGCCGTGCCCAGTTGCTGGGCCAGGGCGGTGAAATCGACTTTCAGCACGTCGCTTTCCACCACGTTCAAGCCCTGGCGGCCCCGCAGGCGGGCGGCCAGGTCGCGGTCCAGCTCAATCACCGTCATCTGGCCCAGGCGCTCCAGCAGCGGCTGGGTCAGCGCCATCAGGCCAGGGCCGATTTCCACCACGGGCTGGCCCGCTTGCGGGGCAATGGCGCGCACGATGGCGTCGATGATGCCGTCATCGACCAAAAAATTCTGGCCAAAGCGCTTACGGGCAATGTGTTTCACAAGGTAATCTTCACAGGCTAGTGGCGTTAGTTGTGGCGGCTGCCGTCAGCCGTGCGGTATTCCACATAGGCTTGGCTGCGCAGCTCCTGCACCCAGGTGGCGTAGGCTTTTTCCAGCTTTTCTTCCCGCACCATGTTGCGCAGCATGTCGCGCTGCTGGCGCTCGTCCAGCGTGACCTGGCGGCGGTCTTCCAGCGCAATCAAATGCACGCCAAAGCGCGAGACCACCGGCTGGCTGATCTGCCCGGGCTGCAGGCGTTCAAGCGCTTGTTCAAACTCCGGCACAAACTGGCCGGGACTGGACCAGCCCAAGTCCCCGCCCATGGGGGCACTGCCGTCCTGGGAATACTGCTCGGCCAGTTGGGCAAAGCTGGCCTGGCCTTTTTCAATCCGCTGGCGCAGTTCGGCCAGTTGCTTGGCCGCTTGCTCTTCGCTCAACTGCGCCGAGGGGCGCAGCAAAATGTGGCGGGCATGGTTTTGCGTGACGACGCTGGGCACCGCGCTGGTGTGTTTTTCCAACACCTGCAGCACATGAAAGCCTGCGGGCGAGCGCAGCGGCCCGACGATGCCGCCGCTCGGGGTAGCAGCCACGGCTTGCACAAAAGCCTGTGGGTAGCGATCGGTAGGGCGCAGGCCCATGTGGGGTTCGCCCGCGTCGGAATAGCGCTGGGCCACGGTTTGCAAATCCACCCCGCTGCGCAGCGCCTGCACGGCCTGCTGGGCGCGTTGCTCCAGCGCCTGCACCTGGGCGGCGCTGGCTTTCTCCGGCACAGCCACCAGGATGTGGCCCAAGTCCAGCGCTTGCGCCGGGCCTTGGGCGTTACGTTGTTGTTCAGCCAGGTATTGGTCGATGTCTTGCTCACTGACCTTCACACGGCTGTCAACGTCGCGCTCGCGCAGGCGCTGCATCAAGAGCTGATCACGAATTTCCTTGCGAAAACGCGCTTCGCTAATGCCTTGCTCGCGCAACTGTGCCTGCAAGGCCGCCAGCGAGCCGCCGCTTTGGCGGGCAATGTTGTCAATGGCTTGGTTGACGGCAAAGTCATCCACGCGGATACCGGTTTCCTTGGCCTGCTGCACCTGGGTTTTTTCAGCAATCAGGCGCTCCAGCACCTCGGGGGCCAGCTGTTCCAGCGTGGGCAGGTTGCGGCTGCCTTGCTCGCGCATGGCACCGAGCACGCGCTCGCTGCGGGCCAGCACTTTCGTTGCGGGTAATGGGCTCGGAATTGACCACCGCCATGATGAAGTCCGCCGTGCGCGGGCCAGCCACCGGGGCCGGAGCTGGAATGGCTGTCTGCGCCAGCGCTTGTTTGACGTCAGCCGCTTGCGTGGAGGCCGCTTGCGCTTTGGCCTTACTGGCGGTTTTGGCGTTCGTGGCCGCGTAGGCGCCCAGCTGCAGGCTGCTGGCGGCTGCCACGGTGGCAAAGGCCCAGGCAAGCGCCTGGGGCAAGGTCTTCAGACGGAGCATCATGGTGGCCCTGGGAGAGAAAAAAAAAGGGGTTAATCGTAACGGCTAAAGCGGCTGGGAGTGACCGGGTTCTGACTGCGCAGGGGCTGGTAGCCCGGCACGTGCTCTTGCAGGCTGGCCAGGGGGTCAGCCCCCAGGCTCAGGCGCGAGAAGCCGACAAATTCCAGTTGGAACAGCAGCCGCGTGTTGGACTGGGAGACGCTGTTTTGCAGCCGCTCCACGACCACGCGGCCAATCCAGCAGCAACTGTCGTATTCCAAGCCGATGACGGTATCCACCAGCTTTTTGTCGTACATGCTGTAGTTCAAACGCCCGACGCTGAACCAACGGCCCTTGCCGCCTGGTGCCGTGCTGGAGGCGCTGGCCGCAGCCCGGTTCAAGGGCCATTGCCAGCCCAGGTCAACCTGTTCACTGCCCTGGTTGGCAATGGGGCCGCTGTTTTCGCGCTGGTAGCGGTAGGCGGCGCTCACCACCTTGAACGGGCCGGGGCTATAGCGCCCGGTCAATGCCGAGCGCGTAGTGCGCCGAATGTCGCGGTTGTATTGCACCAGGGCATCGGCCCCCCAACGCGTGCCCCATTTGACGCCAGCACCTACCAAAATATCCGACCAGCCCTTGGTGCCCGGGGCGTCGTAGCCCAAATAGGTCCGCTGGTCGGCCAAGCGCAGGCGCTGGGCCACGCCAAAGCGGGCCACTTCGGCACCGGTATCGGCGTTCAGGTAGCGCGTGGTCAGGCCCAGGGTAACCATGTGGTTGTCGGCAATGCGGTCGTGCCCGGTGTAGCTGTTTTCGCTGTAGATGCTGGTCAGGTTGAAGTCCGACAGCGCCGTGTCGTACAGCGGCACCATGGATTGGTCGCGGTAGGGCGTATAGGTATAGAAGGCGCGCGGCTCCAGCGTTTGCACATAGTTGTGACCCCGTACCTGGGTGGGGCGCTCAAAGATCAGGCCGGTATCCAGGCTGGCCGTGGGCACAGCCAGGGAGTGGCTGCGCGCGCGCCCGGCCACCTCGTTGTCCAGCCGGTAATTGGCGGCGTGGAGCTTGAGCTTGGGCGTCACAAAGCTGCCCGGGCGCAAGAAGGGGCGGCTGACCTGCGCGGCAAAGTAGCTGCGCTGGCCGTTGTCGGCGTGCTGGCGCTCGTCGATGGTGCGGGCGCGGTAGCGGGTGGTGTCGGCTTCAAGCTGCCAGTCCAGCCCCAAGGCGTTGTGCAAGGCCAGGGGCTGGTAGCGCCACTGCAACTGCGGCAGGCGGTCAAACGGCGGGGCAATGGGGCTGTCCACGTCCTGCAGGGTTTGCCATTTTTGCGCCCGCGCCAGCAGGCTGTGGCCATCGCGTGCCCAGCTCAAGCTGCCGTAGCTTTCCAGCAGGCGGTCGTTACTGGTGAGCAAGGTACTGCTGCTGCCGCGCAGGGAAAAGTCGCGCCAGTAGTCGTTGTCGCTGACGCGGTGGATTTTCCAGTCCGCCGTCAGCCCCGGAGTGATGGCGGCCAGATTGGCCTGGTTGCGCCAGACCAGGGACCAGCGGTCTCGATCACGCAGCTTGTCGCTGGGCATGAAGTTCAGGTTCACGTCGCCCTGGAAGGAGCGCTCCAGGTAGCGAAACTCCGCCCCCAGGTTCATGCCGCGCTTACTCATCAGCGTGGGGGTAATGGTGGCGTCCCGGTTGGGCGCAATGTTCCAGTAATACGGCTGGCTGTATTCCACGCCACTGACGCTATCAATGCCGATAGTGGGCGGCAGCAGGCCGGATTTGCGCTTGTCCGACAGCGGAAAACTCACCGCCGGTACCGGCAGGATGGGCACGCCCTTGAATTTCAGCACCCCGCCATAGGCCACGCCGGTGTCGGTTGCGCGGTCCAGCTCCATGCGCTTGGCCTGGATGACCCAGTCCGGGGCCCAGTTCTCCTGGCTGTCGTCGCGCTCGCAAGTGGTGTAGGTGGCTTGGTGGATGCGGGTGCGCTCACGGCTTAAAAACTCCACGCGCTCGGCATCGCCGTGGCCGTCGGTATCCAAAAAGCGGTAACGCGCCTGGGTGAAGTCGCCCTGGAAGGCATCGACCTGGAGCTTCAGCCGCGTGCCCTGGTAGATATTGCCGCCCCGGTTGATATAGACCTTGCCCTGGGCCAGCACGGTGTCGTCGGCCAGGGTGTAGTCGGCCTGGTCGGCGCGGATGACGGTATCGCCCCGGCGCAGCTCGACATGGCCTTGCAGGCGGGCGCGGATGTCGGTCTGGCCCTCGAAACGGTCGGCCTGCACGTAGGTGGGCAGTTGCTGGCCGCTGGCGGGCGGCAACTGTTCTTGCAGGCGGGGGCTGGAGCGCAATTGCAGCGCGGGCGGGGGCGCATCCCAGGTGCTGACCGGCGACTGCGCAGCAGCGGGCAAGGCGCAGGCCAGCGCCAACAGGCGCACGGCAGGCAATGGGCGTGGACGAACAAGCACGATCAGAGGAAAAAGATGAGGCGTGGACCCAGCGCCGCCAGGGGCGCAAGGTGGGGTTTGTAAAATGCGATTATCCATGAGCACAACCACCCCCCCGCCCGAAAACCCTTTGGCAGCCGTCACCTGGGCCGACGCTGCACGTGAAAAGCATTTCCAACACTGGCTCTCTGCGCAAGCGCCTGCCCACGGTTTGCTGCCCGCCAGCCTGCGTCCGGCCTCCGCCGATGCCAGCTTTCGCCGCTACCTGCGCATCGACACCCAAGCGGGCACCAGCCTGATCGTGATGGACGCGCCGCCCGACAAAGAAAACTCCCGCCCCTTCGTGCAAGTGCAGGCCCTGCTGCACGCCGCCGGTGTGCGTGTGCCGGACATCCTGGCCTGGGACGAGGCCCAGGGCTTCATGCTGCTGACCGACGTGGGCCAGCAGACCGTGATCGACATCCTGCATGCCGACCAGCCCACCGAGGCCCAAGCCTGGTACCGCCACGCCAGCGACGTGCTGCTGCAGTGGCAGCAAGCCTCGCGCCCCGATGTGCTGCCCGCGTATCACGCTGCACTGCTGCAGCGCGAGCTGCAACTGTTTCCCGACTGGTACATCGCCCAGCACCGGGGCTTCACGCTGGACGATAAGCAGCAGGCCACGCTGAGCCAGGCGTTTGCACGCATCGTGGCGGAAAACCTGGCTGCGCCCAGCGTGTTCGTGCACCGCGACTTCATGATGCGTAACCTGATGGTGCCGCCCGACCCGCACAGCCAGCCGCTGGCGGTGCTGGATTTTCAGGACGCGGTCTACGGCCCCATCACCTACGACATTGCCAGCCTGCTGCGCGATGCGTTTATCAGCTGGGAAGAGGATTTCGTCATCGACATCACCGTGCGCTACTGGGAAAAAGCCCGCAAGGCCGGCCTGCTGGGTGCGAAAAGCGCCAGCGGCTGGGGCGATGACTTTGGCCAGTTTTACCGCGCTGTGGAATGGATGGGCCTGCAACGCCACCTGAAAGTGGCTGGCATTTTTGCGCGGCTGACGCTGCGCGACGGCAAGCCCAAATACCTGGCCGATGCGCCGCGCTTTATCCACTACATCCGCGCCACCTGCAGCCGCTACCGCGAGCTGGCCCCGCTGCTGCGCCTGGTTGACCAGATTGAAAACATCCAGCCCCAGGTGGGCTATGCCTATGGGCGGATGTGAGGTTAATCATTAAAAAGATAGCTGTTAGCGCTCGTAAATAAAGCATTTCAGTATCAAAACACCTTAAAAATCAATAAACACCAGCGCTACCAGCTCCTATTTTTATGCCACGCTTTCATTGCCCGTTGCCCATCAGCGCCCAGGCCGAGTTTGATTTACCTGCCGGGGCTGCCCGCCACGTGCAGGTGCTGCGCCTGCAACCGGGGGCGCAAATCACCCTGTTTACCGGCGGTGCCAACCAGGGCCAATGGCAGGCGGAAGTGCTGGAGATGGGCCGCAGCCACGTGCGCGTGCGGGCGCTGGCGCATACCGCGCAGGAGTGCGAACACCGCCGCCCCGTACACCTGCTGGCAGGCATTACCGCCAACGAGCGCATGGACTGGCTGCTGGAAAAAGCCACCGAGCTGGGCGCTGCCAGCATCACCCCGCTGCTGGCCGAGCGCAGCGTGCTGAAGCTCAAAGGCGAACGCGGCGAGAAAAAACGCGCCCACTGGCAAGCCATTGCCGTGGCTGCATGCGAGCAATGCGGGCGCAACCAAGTGCCCGTAGTACATGAGGCCGTCACCCTGGCGCAGTGGCTGGCCGCGCATGCAGATGCAGCGGGGCAGCAGCGCGCCGTGCTCTCGCTGGCGGCAGCCAGCCAGCCGCTGCTGCAAGCCGTCCCCCCCCCACGGCACGGGGCCGGTGGTGCTGCTTTCCGGCCCAGAAGGGGGCTTGAGCGCGGAAGAAGAAGCCGCCGCCCTGGCCGCTGGTTTTGCCCCCGTCACCCTCGGCCCGCGCGTGCTGCGGGCCGAAACCGCGCCCTTGGCGGCGCTGGCGCTGCTGGAGCAGCCTGCGCCCTGACCGGGGGGGCTAAGACTGGCTCAGGTTCGCTTGGGTCAGGGCTGGCACAACGCGCTTAATCGGTTTTTTCTGTGGCTTCGGGTTTTTCAGCATCGGCTGGGCAGGCAACCAGCGGGTTTTTCACCAGCTCAGGCAGGCTTTGCAACCGCTGGTATTGCGCGGTGCTGATGGCGGGCAGATACAGGGTAAAGACCTGGGCCGTGGCCCGCTCCTGCACCACGCGGGCGCCGCGCACGCCGCTGCGCACCAGGCGGGTCAGTTCGCGTGTGGCGGCTTCTTCGGACGAAAAGCGCCCCAGCGACAGGCCGGGCTCCAGCGTGCCGCCAGCGCGGTCGGTATCCACCCCCTGGGCGCGCAGCGATGCGCGTTGGCGCGCCAGTAAATCCAGGCTGGGGAATTTGCCCAGGTAGACCATCCAGCGCCCGGCAATTTCCTGGGTGCGCAGTTCGTAGCTGTCCCAGGGCAGCTCCTGGTTGCGCAGGCCGCTGCGCAGGCTGACGGCCTCGTCCTGGCTAAAGGTGCCGGCTTGCCAGCATTGGGTGGCGGGAGGGGCGGAGGTAAGGGCTGCGTTGGCAGCGGCCTCGGGGGCTGCGTCATCGGTTGCTGCCACAGCGACTGCTTCGGCGGGGGCTGCTTCTGTGGGGGCTGCTGCGGGGCTGGCAGGGCTATCTGCTGCGGTCGTTGGTGCAGGCGCGGATGCAGCAGGGGGTGCCTTGGCCTCTGCTGCGGTGCTGGCTTGCAGCTGCACGGCTTCGGGGCGCATTTGCTGGCCCAAGCGCCAGGCTTCGCTGCTGGCTTCGGGCGACCAGCCGATGGGGGCCAGCCAGCCCTGGCCCCAGGCGGCAAACAGGCCGTTGGCCAGTAACAAAATCACTATCAGAAAACGCAGCATCAGGGGGTCGTCCTTGGTAGGGGCATATGTTGGGGGCGCACGCTGACTTCGGCGCTGTGGATGGCGCAGCGCCCTTGGGCAGTATCGAGCAGCAAGGCACCGTCTGCGCCCACGCCTTGGGCGATGCCGCTCAGGCCATCGCTGGTGTGTACGGGCTGGCCACGCAGCACATCCAGCGGCGCAAACTGGGCGGCGCAGGGGGCAAAGCCGTGGGTTTGAAAGTGCAGCAGCGCATGCACCACGCTGGGCAAAAGCTGCGCCAGCGCCAGCGGTGCGCTCCAGCGCGGGTCCAGCTCTTGCAGGCAGGCTGCGGGGGTGCTCCAGGGGCCGTCAGCGTGAGGGAGCTGGACGTTCAGGCCCATGCCGACCACCACATAGCGCCCGCTGCTGGGGTGGTGGTTGGGCAGGTTGGCCGTCTCAATCAAGATGCCGCCGAGCTTGCGGTGGTCGGTCAGCCACAAATCATTGGGCCATTTCAGGCCGATGCGTAGAAGCGCCTGCGGGTTGGCGGGCTGCAGCGCCTGGGCAATCGCGATGCCCACGGCCAGGGACAGGCCCGACCAGTCCTGCGGGGCCAGGATCAGGCCCAGCGAACACATCAGGCTGGCCCCCGGCGCATTGCTCCAGGGGCGGCCCCGGCGGCCTTTGCCGGCGGTTTGGTTTTCGGCAATCAACAGCACCGGCTCGGCCTGCCCGGCGCGGGCGCGGCGCATGAGTTCGGTGTTGGTCGAATCAATGCTGGGCAGCACCTCGACGGTAAAGCCCGGCAGGTGGGCAACGGTTTGTTGCCATAGATCTTCGGCCTGCCACTTCATGGCTGGCCTTCGGCGGTGGGGGCGGGGAGAAAATCTTCGGGCTGCGGGGGCCGCCAGCCGCGTTTGGGGGCCAGCATGGTGCCCCGGCAGGTGGGCGCGGCGCACCAGCAGGCGTATTCGGCCTTGAGCTTTTTGGTGTAGCGCTCTTCCACCATCAGGCCGTAGTCGTAGCTCAGCTCTTCGCCAGCGGCAATGGGGCGCAGCGCCTCGATGAAGATGCGGCCTTTTTCCTCCACCGTGTGGCAGTTGGGGGCGCAGCTATGGTTGATCCAGCGGGCGCTGTTACCGCCGTGGGCGGCGTCGATCACGGTGTCGGCATCGACGTGGAAATAAAACGTGTGGTTGGGCTGGCTGGGGTCGTGGGGGTGACGGCGCTGGGCTTCCTCCCAGTCAATGACCTCGCCCACATATTCAATAATGCGCGTGCCTGCGGGCAAATGCTGCAGTGCAAACACCCCTTTGCCATGCACGCCAGAGCGGCGCACCTGGATGCGCCGCCGGATAAAGATGTGCTGCCTGCTGTGCTGGACATGAAAAACTCTGATAACTTGAACAGGTATGCGTGCGTGCGCACGCGAGAGAGTGCTTAACCCTAACTTAAAGATTGTAGAAGCCTATAGCCAGCTTCTACCGCAGCGATACGTATGAGTAAAACCCTGGTAATTGCCGAAAAACCTTCGGTGGCCCAAGACATTGTGCGGGCCTTGACCCCGGTAGTGGGCAAGTTCGACAAGCACGACGATTATTTTGAAAGCGAGCGCTACGTCGTCACCAGCGCCGTGGGCCACTTGGTCGAAATCCAAGCGCCCGAGGAATTTGATGTCAAGCGCGGCAAGTGGAGCTTTGCCCACCTGCCCGTAATTCCCCCGCGCTTTGACCTCAAACCCGTGGATAAAACCAAAAGCCGCCTGGCCGCCGTCGTCAAACAAGCCAAGCGCAAGGACGTGACCGCCTTGATTAACGCCTGCGACGCGGGCCGCGAGGGGGAGCTGATTTTCCGCCTGATTGAGCAATACGCCGGGGGTGCCAAGGGCACGCTGGGCAAGCCCATTGAGCGCCTGTGGCTGCAGTCCATGACCCCGCAGGCCATTCGCGACGGCTTTAACAAGCTACGCAGCAACGCGCAAATGCAGGGCCTGGCCGATGCAGCGCGCAGCCGCTCCGAGGCCGATTGGCTGGTGGGCATCAACGGCACGCGGGCCATGACCGCGTTTAACTCGCGCGACGGCGGTTTTTTCCTGACCACCGTGGGCCGGGTGCAAACGCCCACCTTGTCGCTGGTGGTGGAGCGCGAGGAAAAAATCCGCGCCTTCCGCAGCCGCGATTATTTTGAAATCCACGCCCGTTTTGCCGCCCAGGCGGGCGAGTACGCGGGCAAGTGGTTTGACCCGCAATTCAAAAAATCCGACGACCCCGAGGCCAAGGCCGACCGCCTGTGGAAAGCCGAAGACGCACAGGCCATTGCCGCCGCCGTGCGGGGCAAAGCCGCCACCGTCACCGAAGAATCCAAGCCCAGCACCCAGGCCAGCCCCCTGCTGTTTGACCTGACCAGCCTGCAGCGCGAGGCCAACGGCAAATTTGGCTTTTCCGCCAAAACCACGCTGGCGCTGGCCCAGGCGCTGTACGAAAAGCACAAGGCGCTGACCTACCCGCGTACCGATTCGCGCAACCTGCCCGAGGACTACCTGCCCACCACGCGCCAAACGGTGGAGATGCTGGCCGCTTCGCACCTGGCCCACCTGGCCCCGTTTGCCCGCCAGGCGCTCGATAGCGGCTACATCAAGCCCACGCGCCGCGTGTTCGATAACAGCAAGGTGAGCGACCACTTTGCCATCATCCCCACCACGCAAGCGCCCAGTGGCCTGTCCGAAGCCGAGCAAAAGCTGTACGACCTGGTGGTGCGCCGCTTTTTGGCGGTGTTCTTCCCCGCCGCGCAGTATTTGGTCACCACCCGCATTAGCCAGGTGGAGCAGCACCACTTCAAAACCGAAGGCAAGGTGCTGGTGCAGCCCGGCTGGCTGGCCATTTACGGCAAGGAAGCCGCCACCGAGGTAGAAGGCGGCAAGGACGGCGACAAAGGCCAGCCCCTGGTGGCCGTGCAGCCGGGCGAGCGCCCCCAGGTCACCGCTGCCGATGCCAAGCCACTGGCCACCAAACCGCCCGCCCGCTATTCAGAAGCCACCTTGCTGGGCGCGATGGAAAGCGCCGGCAAACAGGTGGAAGACGAAGAACTGCGCAGCGCCATGCAGGAAAAAGGCTTGGGTACGCCCGCCACGCGCGCGGCCACGATTGAAGGTTTGATTACCGAAAAATACATGCTGCGCGAAGGCCGCGAGCTGATTCCCACGGCCAAAGCCTTCCGACTGATGACGCTGCTGCGCGGCCTGCAAATCAACGTACTGTGCAAGCCTAAGCTGACGGGCGAGTGGGAATTCAAACTCGCACAAATGGAACGTGGCGAGCTGCCCCGCGCCCAGTTCATGCAGGACATTGCCGCCATGACCGAGCGCCTGGTGCACAAGGCCAAGGAATACGACCGCGACACCATCCCCGGCAACTACGCCACCCTGGCCGCGCCCTGCCCGCAGTGCGGCGGCGTGGTGAAAGAAAATTACCGCCGCTTTGCCTGCACGGGCAGCAGCGCAGCCGGTGGTGAAGGCGAAGGCTGCGGCTTTTCGTTCACCAAATCTCCCGCCGGGCGCACCTTTGAGACGCATGAGGCCGAAACCCTGCTGCGCGAGCGGCGCATTGGCCCGCTGGAGGGTTTTCGCTCCAAGGCCGGATGGCCCTTTGCCTCGGAGCTGGCCATCGTGCGCGATGCCGACAGCGGCGCGTTCAAGCTGGAATTTGACTTTGGCGACAACAAAAAGGGTGAAGACGGCGGCGGTGAAATCGTCCACTTCACCACCCCGGCGCTGGGCCCTTGCCCCAGTTGCGGCGCACCCGTACACGCCCACGGCAGCAACTACGTGTGCAGCAAAGCCGTGCCCACGGCAGAGCAGCCCACGCCGAGCTGCAAATTCAAAAGCGGCATCGTCATCCTGCAGCAACCCATTGCGCCTGAGCAAATGCAAAAACTGCTGACCACGGGCAAGACGGACTTGCTGGACAAATTCATCTCCAACCGCACCCGCCGCGCCTTCAAAGCGCATTTGGTGTGGGACAAGGCCAGCAGCAAAGTCGGCTTTGAATTTGAGCAGCGCGAGAGCAAATACCCCAGTCGCACAACAAAAACTGTAGCTGCTGGCGCTGGCAAACCAAGCACTTCAGCCACAAAAGCAGTTAAAACCACTACCAAGAAAGCGCCTGCAGCTAGAAAAACTGGAGCAGCCAACTACCAGCCCGATGCCGCCCTGGCTGCCGTGATTGGCAGCGCAGCCGTGGCCCGCACCGAGGCGCTGAAAAAACTGTGGGACTACATCAAGGCCCACAACCTGCAAAACCCGCAGGACAAGCGCCAAATCCTGGCCGACAACAAGCTACGCGCCGTGCTGGGCAAAGACAGCGCCGGCATGTTTGAACTCACCGGCCTGATCGGCCCCCACCTCATCAGCCGCGCTTGATATGTCCACGCCCGCCACGCTTTCACAACGCCACATCCCCCTGCAAGGCAGCAGCAACTTTCGTGACCTGGGCGGCTACCGTGGCCACCAGGGGCGCAGCGTGCGCTGGGGGCAGGTGTTTCGCTCCGACCATTTGGCCGACCTGACCGCTGCCGACCTGGCCCAACTGAGCACCCTGGGCGTAGCCCGCGCGGTGGATTTTCGCGGCCACGAGGAAAGCGGCTTTCACCCCTACGCCTGGCCGCAACTGGCGCAGCACCAGCTGGCCATTGAGCCCACCTTGGTGCAAGAGGCCGTGCAGTTGATGAAAAACGGCCAGCGCCTGACCGTGGCCGACACCGTGGCGCTGATGCAAGACACCTACCGCGCCCTGGTGCGCGACGCCGCCCCGGTGTTCCGTCAGTGGCTGGCGCTGCTGCTGGAAGATCAGCGCCCCCTGGTCTTTCACTGCACCGCCGGCAAAGACCGCACCGGCTGGGCCGCCGCCATCTTGCTGCACGCCCTGGGGGTGGATGCGCAGGTGGTTGCGCAGGACTATCTGCTCACCAACCAGTTCTACGCCCGCCCGCAGGCCCTGGCCGCGCAGGCTGCGCGCCATATTCCGCAAGACGTGCTGCAAGTGCTGTGGACGGTGCAGCCCGCGTTTCTTGAAGCCGCCTACGCCGCCGTAGAACGCGACTGGGGCAGCATGAATGCCTACCTGCAAGGCGCCCTGGGGCTGGACGCCCCCGCCCTGGCCGCGCTGCGCGGGCGCTATCTACAGCCTAGCGTTTAAGCGTTAGCCATAGCCCCACCGCCCGCCAAGCCTTGTACGATGGCCGCTGTCTTTTGCCCTGCACACTGTTGCCATGCCACTGAACCACCCCATCACCGCCCAATGGCCCGCCCAGCAGCCAGACCGGTTGCAGCTCTACACCCTGGCCACCCCCAATGGGGTGAAAGTCTCGGTCATGCTGGAGGAAATCGGCATCCCCTATGAGGCGCACCGCATCGACATCTCCGCCGGTGACCAGTTCAAGCCAGGGTTTCTGGCGCTGAACCCGAACAACAAAATCCCCGCCATCCTCGACCCCCACGGCCCCGGCGGGCAAACGCTGGGCTTGTTTGAATCGGGGGCCATCCTGATCTATTTGGCGGAAAAATCCGGCCAGCTCCTACCCATCGACGCCGTGCAGCGCTACGAAACCCTGCAATGGCTGATGTGGCAAATGGGCGGCGTCGGCCCCATGTTTGGTCAGGTGGGTTTTTTCCACCGCTACGCCGGTAAGGACTGGGAAGACAAGCGCCCGCTGCAACGCTACGCCACCGAAGCGCAGCGCCTGCTGGGGGTGCTGGAGCAGCGCCTGCAAGGCCGCCAATGGATCATGGGGCGCGACTACAGCATTGCCGACATCGCCGTCCTGCCCTGGGTGCGCTGCCTGCAAACCCACTACCAGGCGCAAGAGCTGCTGCAACTACAGCGCTTTACCAACGTGCAGCGCGTGCTGGCCGCGTGGCTGGATCGCCCCCCCCGTGCAGCGCGGCCTGGAAGTGGGGGCCTAGCACCGCGCCCGCCATGTAGATGGGCAGATGGGCGACAATGCCGCCCATCTTTTCACCCTCCGCGCCCAGCGCTTTTCATGATGCAAATTACCCAAGACACCGCCGTCAGCCTGCGTTACACCGTGCACGAACTGCTGCCCAACGGCAGCGCACTCAAGCTCCTGGACAAGGGCGACCTGTCCTACCTGCACGGCGGCTATGAAAATATTTTTCCCAAGGTAGAAGCGGCCCTCACCGGCAAAACCGAAGGCGAACGCGTGCAACTGGACCTGGCCGTGGAAGATGCCTTTGGCCCCGTGGACGACAGTCTCAAGCGCACCATCCCCAAGGGCGAATTTCCCGCTGGCGTGAAAGTGGGCGGCCAACTGCGTGGCGCCAACGACCAGGGCGAGCCGCAGGCCTATAACGTCGTCAAAATCAAAGGCCCGGTGGTGCTGCTGGACGGCAACCACCCCTATGCTGGCAAGGCCCTGCGCTTTGCCGCCAGCGTCACCAAGGTGCGCGCCGCCAGCAGCGAAGAAATTGCCCACCGCCACGTGCACGGCGACCATGGGCACCACCATTAATCGCTAGTCATCGCGAGGTCGCACTTTCCTTCGTCATCGCGAGGCCGCAGGCCGTGGCGATCTGCGTGGTGCAAAGGCGAACGCGGAGATTGCCGCGTCGCCTGCGGCTCCTCGCAATGACGAGATGGCAAAAACAATAGCTGCTTGCGCTGTATTTACGCGAGTTTCAAATACAAAAGTATCTGAAACGCAATCAATACCAGCGCTAGCAGCTCTCTTTTTATATCCGCACCGCTTCCATGCCCTGGGCGTGTAGGGCCTGCAGCACCTGCTCTACATGCGCCTGGTTGCGGGTTTGCAGGACAAATTCAATTTCCACGTTTTGCGCAGCCAGCAGGGTGAAGGCGCGTTGGTGGTGCACTTCTTCGATGTTGGCCCCGGCCTCGGCCACGGTAGCAGTGATGTGGGCCAGCACGCCGGGCACGTCGCGGGCGCTGACCTGGATGCGGGCCAGGCGGCCTGAGCGGGCCATGCCGCGCTCGATGATGGAGGCCAGCAGCAGCGGGTCGATATTGCCGCCCGACAAAATCAGGCCGACTTTTTGGCCGGTGAATTTTTCCCCGTGGCGCACCAGCGCAGCCAGGCCCGCCGCGCCCGCGCCTTCGACCAGGGTTTTTTCAATTTCCAGCAGCATGAGCACGGCCTGCTCGATATCGCCTTCATCGACCAGCAGCAGCTCATCGACGCGTTCGCGCACCACGGCGCGGGTCAGCTCCCCGGCGGTGGCCACGGCAATGCCTTCGGCGATGGTGGCGTTGCCGATGGGCAAATCACTGCCCTGCACGGCGTTGAGCATGGACGGAAAGCGCTGCGTTTGCACACCGACGACGCGGATGTTGGGCTTCAGCGCCTTGGCTGCCGTGGCTACGCCGGCAATCAGGCCGCCGCCACCGACCGAGACGATGAGAGTGTCCAAATCCGGCTGCTCGGCCAGCATTTCCAGCGCCAGCGTGCCTTGTCCGGCAGCGACGGCCGCATCGTCAAACGGGTGGATGAAGGTGAGGTTTTCCGACGCGGCCAGGGCGTAGGCGTGCTGGCGGGCCGCTTCCAGCGTGTCGCCGTGCAGCAGCACTTGTGCGCCAAAGCTGCGCGTGCGCTCCACCTTCACACCGGGGGTGAAGCGCGGCATAACGATGACGGCCCGCACCCCCATGCGCTGCGCGTGGTAGGCCACGCCCTGGGCGTGGTTGCCCGCGCTCATGGCAATCACGCCGCGCGCTTTTTCTTCGGGCGTGAGCAGTTGCAGGCGGTTGCACGCGCCGCGCTCTTTGAACGAGGCGGTGAACTGCAGGTTCTCGAACTTTAAAAATACCTGTGCGCCGGTGATGTCGGACAGGGTTTGCGATGCCACGCACGGCGTTTGCAAGATGTGGCCGCGCAGGCGTTGTGCCGCGGCCTGGATGTCGGGGTAGGACAGCATGGGAGGAATCACCATCGGTAGATTAGATAAAACCATAGCTACCAGCACTTGTGGTGCAAGGGCCGAGCCGGGTTGGGCTTTATAACGCAGCGGCGAAAACCTTAGATCACCCCTGCTGGGGCAGGGCTTGGTGCGTCCGGGCGCACAATGCGCCGTTTGCGCAGCCCGTCTGCGCCCTGCCCTGTTGCCCTGTCCTACTTGTGATTCGCCGCTCTGAACTTTCCCTGCTCCTTACCGGTTTTCTGGCCACGCTCAGCAGCATTGGCCTGGCCCGTTTTGCCTATACGGCGCTGATGCCGCAGATGGTGCTGTCCGGCTGGTTCAATGGCGAGCAGGCCGCCTACCTGGGTGCCGCCAACTTGCTGGGCTATTTGCTGGGCGCTATTGCCGCTGCGCCCTGCGCCGAGCGCCTGGGCGGCGTGCGCACCCTGGTGTGGGCCTGGTGGGCAGTGGCGCTCAGTTTTGCCGCCAGCAGTTGGCCGCAAAGCATGGCGGTGTTTTCCTTTTGGCGGTTTGTGGCGGGGGTGACGGGTGGCCTGTTGATGGTGCTGGGCCCGTCCATTGCCATGAGCGCTGCCGCCCCACAGCGCCGCGCCTTCCTGGGGCCATTGATGTTCAGCGGCGTAGGCATGGGGGCGCTGTTTGCCGCCTTGATCGTGCCGGGCATCCTGCCCTGGGGGCTGGGCGCGGTGTGGTGGGTGCTGGCCCTGGTCAGCGCCATCGTCGCAGCGGCGGGCGTGTACAGCGCCCGGCGGCTGCCCGCACCAGCGCCCATCGCCATCACCCCCCATGCACCGGCGCAGGCTGCCGCAGCGCAGCCACCGCTGTGGACGCTGGCCATTGGCCTGGTGTTTGCCGCTTATATGCTCGACGGCTTTGGCTTTGTACCGCACACCGTGTTCTGGGTGGACTACCTCACGCGCGAGCTGCACCTGGGCAGCGCCTACGCGGCTACGCAATGGGCGCTGTTTGGCCTGGGTGCCATGGCTGGGCCCATGGCGGTGGCCTTTGTCGCCACGCGCTGGGGCTGGTGGCGCAGCATCACCGGGGCGTATTTGCTCAAGGGCTTGGCCATTGGCCTGCCGCTGGTGTGGGTCAGCATGCTGGGGCATAGCGTCTCCAGCTTTGCCGTGGGGGCGCTGTCACCGGGCATGTCGGCCATTACCTCGGGGTATTTGATGCAGCTCATCGGCCCGGTGCAGCACAAAAAAATGTGGGGCTACGCCACCGCCGTGTTTGCCTTGCTGCAAGCCACCGCCGGCTACGTTATGGCCTGGCTGTACGCCAGCAGCGGCAGCTACCGCCTGTTGTTTGTTTTGGGGTGCAGCGCCTTGCTTTCCGGCTGCGTGCTGGTGGCCCTGTCGCGCCCGCGTCCCCTGCTTAAGTGAAAGGATAGATATATGCCATACACCATCGCCTCTTGGCTGCAGCGCCTGGGTGTCCGCCACCCGATTGTGCAAGCCCCCATGACGGGCACCGCCACGCCAGAGCTGGCCGCTGCCGTCGGCAACGCCGGTGGCCTGGGCAGCTTGGGCCTGGGCGCGTACAGCGTGGAAAAGTCGCAGGCAGAGATAGAGCGCACGCGCCAGCTCACCACGGCAGCCCTGCACGTCAACGTGTTTTGCCACCGCCCGGCCCTGCCTGATGCCCAGCGTGACCAGGCCTGGCTGGACTACCTGGCCCCGGAATTTGCCCGCTTTGGCGCCCAGGCTCCGGCGCAACTGCGCGACGTCTACCCCAGCGCCTTGGGCAACCAGGCCCTGCAAGCCATGCTGCTGGCGCAGCGCCCCGAAGTGGTGAGCTTTCACTTTGGCCTGCCGGAGCCGCACTTCCTCGCCGCGCTGCGCGCCGCCGGGTGCTTGACCATGGCTTGTGCCACCAGCGTGGCCGAGGCCCGCGCCATTGAACAAGCCGGTATCGACGTAGTGATTGCCCAGGGCGTAGAAGCCGGGGGCCACCGGGGCGTGTTCGACCCAGCGCAAGACAGCTTGATGGGCACTTTCGCCCTGGTGCAGCAGGTAGTGCGCGCCGTGCGCCTGCCGGTCGTGGCCACGGGCGGCATCATGGACGGAAGCGGCATCGCCGCTGCCTTGCAACTGGGTGCCAGCGCCGTGCAAATGGGTACGGCCTTTGTCGTCTGCCCGGAAAGTAGTGCCAATGCCGCCTACCGCGCCGCCTTGTTGGCACCGGGGGACAAGCCCACGGCCGTGACCAGCGCAATTTCAGGCCGCCCGGCGCGGGGGCTGCTCGGGCGCATGCACCAACTAGGGCAGGACTACCACCAGCGCCTGCCCGACTACCCCAGGGTGTACGACGCGGGCAAGGCCCTGCACCAAGCCGCCAGCGCCCAGGGCTGCCAGGATTACGCACCGTTTTGGGCCGGGCAAAGTGCCGCCTTGGCACGGGCCTTGCCAGCGGCTGAATTGGTGCGCACGCTGGCGGCGGAACTGCAAGCGGCGCAGCAGGGCGGCTGACACACTTCATTTGGCTTATCACTAATCTATATCAAGAGAAAAGCAGGAAATCCCCCGTTTTAAGGGTATTTGCCCGACAATGCGACCCTGGCTGCGCAAGCCGGTTCCTGGTTAGCCCTTGCGGCTGTGTTGTTGATCATTTCTTTCCTGCTTTTTGGTTATGAGTGCTTTTCTCGAAGAACGTGTTTTGTCGGTACACCACTGGACAGACCGCCTGTTTTCCTTCACCACCACCCGTGATACCGGGCTGCGCTTCTCTAACGGCCACTTCACCATGATTGGCCTGAAGGTGGACGGCAAGCCCCTGCTGCGTGCCTACTCCATCGTCAGCCCCAACTGGGAAGAGCACCTGGAGTTCTTCTCCATCAAGGTGCCGGACGGCCCCTTGACCTCGCGCCTGCAAAACATCCAGGTGGGCGACACCGTCATCGTCGGCAAAAAACCCACCGGCACCCTGGTGACCGACTACCTGCTGCCCGGCAAAAACCTGTACCTGTTCGGCACGGGCACGGGCCTGGCACCGTGGCTGTCCATCGTGCGCGACCCGGACACCTATGAGCGCTACGAGAAAGTCATCGTCGTGCACGGCGTGCGCCACGTGGCCGACTTGGCCTACAAGGACATGCTGGAAAAAGAGCTGCCCGAGCACGAGCTGCTGGGCGAAATCGTCAAAGACAAGCTCATCTACTACCCCACCGTGACGCGCGAGCCCTTCCGCAACCAGGGCCGCATCTCGACGCAAATCCTGAACGGCACCTTCCCGCAAAACGTCGGCCTGCCGGCACTCGACCCCGCAGTGGACCGCGTCATGCTGTGCGGCAGCCCCGCCATGCTCGATGAGCTGAAAACCATTTTGGAAGAGCGCGGCTTCAAGGAAGGCAACACCACCACGCCGGGCGACTTCGTCATCGAACGCGCTTTTGTCGAGAAATAAACGCCTGCATCTGGCGTAAGCTCTCCAGCCCGCAGCGTTTGTGCTGCGGGCTTTTTTATTGCTGCTATGGCTGTTTTTTCTTCTTGGCGCGCTTGGTTGGCCTCTTTGGCGGTGTACCGCGAACCGGCCAGCCTGCGCATGCTGGCCCTGGGTTTTTCCGCGGGCCTGCCTTTGCTGCTGGTGCTGGGCACGCTGTCCTTTTGGCTGCGCGAGGCGGGTATTGACCGCACCACCATTGGCTATCTGTCCTGGGTAGGGCTGGCCTACGCCTTCAAATGGGTGTGGTCGCCCCTGGTCGACCGCTTGCCGCTACCGCTGCTCACGCGCTGGCTGGGGCGCAGGCGCAGCTGGCTGCTGCTGGCGCAGGCGGCCATTGCACTGGGCCTGCTGGGCATGGGCTGGCAAAACCCCGCGCACAGCCTGCAGCCGCTGGTGTGGTGCGCCCTGCTGGTGGCCTTTGGCTCGGCCACGCAGGATATTGCGCTGGATGCCTACCGCATTGAATCGGCAGGCCAAGAACGCCAGGCCGCCCTGGCTGCCACTTACCAAACCGGCTACCGCCTGGCGATGATTTGGGCCGGTGCCGGTGCGCTGTGGCTGGCCGCCCAAGCCCAGGGGGAAAGCAGCGGCTACACCCCCCTGGCGTGGCGCTGGGCCTATGGCGTGATGGCCGCCAGCATGGGCGTGGGCGTGCTCACCGTACTGCTTTCCCCAGAACCTGCCACCGCCCCCCTGCCCCCCAGCCGCAGCCTGGCGCAGTGGCTGCAAGAGGCACTGGTCGCCCCGTTTGCGGAATTTCTGGGCCGCTACCGCTGGCAGGCGGTACTCATCCTGGCGCTGATTGGCGTGTACCGCATCAGCGACGTGGTGATGGGCATCATGGCCAACCCGTTTTACGTGGACATGGGCTATAGCAAAGAGCAGGTCGCCACCGTGACCAAAGTGTTTGGCGTGGTCATGACCCTGGCGGGTGCCTTTATTGGCGGGGTGATGAGCATGCGCTGGGGCGTAATGCGGGTGCTGATGCTGGGGGCCATCCTCTCGGCCAGCAGCAATGTGTTGTTTGCTTGGCTGGCCCAGCAAAGTCCCACCGTGCTGGGCTTGACCCTGGTGGTCAGCGCCGACAACCTGGCCGGGGGCATTGCCTCGGCGGCGTTTATTGCCTACCTCTCCAGCCTGACCAATATCCGCTACTCGGCCACGCAGTACGCGCTGTTCAGTTCCATGATGCTGCTGGCCCCCAAATGGCTGGCCGGGTTTTCCGGGCGCTTTGTCGATGCCTTTGGCTATACAGATTTCTTCCTGGCCACCGCTGCGCTGGGGGTGCCGGTCTTGCTGCTGGTGGCCTTGGCATCCAAGGTCAAAATAGGCCCCAGCCCTTGATTACCTGCGCGGGTAGCTCTTGTTTTTGCCTAGCACCCCTGCTGGCAAAGGCACTATTGCCCCGGGTGAAATATCCGACTAGTGGGCTTGGGTTTAATCAGGGGCGAGACAACACCCCTGAAAGGACAACGATGGCTACCACCGTACAACTGCTACGCGCTACCCCCGTGGCTACGGGCACCACGGCATTTCATCTGAGCAAGCCCGCAGGCTTTAGCTTTAAACCCGGCCAGGCCTGCGACCTGATCCTGCCGGGCCAGGCCGACCCCAATTCTGGCGATGCCCGGCATGCGTTTTCGATCGTCTCGGCCCCGCATGAGGATGAACTGGTCTTTACCACCCGCATGCGCGATAGCGCCTTCAAACGGGCCTTGGCCCAACTACAACCCGGCGCGCCCCTGGAGCTGGACGGCCCCTTCGGGTCACTGACCTTGCATAAGAAGCAAGAGCGCCCGGCGGTGTTCATTGCCGGGGGTATCGGCATCACCCCCTTCATGAGCATGCTGCGCCACGCCGCGCACACCGCCAGCACGCAAAGCCTGCTGCTGCTGTACTCCAACCGCCGCCCCGAAGACACCGCCTTCCTGGCTGAGCTGCAGGGCCTGCAAAGCACCCTGGCGCATTTCCAACTGCTGGCCACCATGACGGACATGGCCCAGTCCAGCCAAAGCTGGGACGGCCCCACGGGCATGATCGACAGCGCCTTTATCCAAAAAGCGACCGGCACGTTGACCGACCCCATCTTCTACATCTCCGGCCCGCCGCCCATGGTGGCTGCCATGCGCGAGACCTTGGAAGACGCCGGGGTGGACGAAGACGATGTCCGCAGCGAAGAGTTTTACGGTTACTAACCCCAGGAGCAATGCCCCCGATGACTGCACGTTTGAACTACCAAACCGCCTCCCCCGATGCCTTCAAAGCCCTGCTGCACGTGCAGCAGGCCGTCAACCGCTGCGGCTTGGAAGCCTCTCTGCTGGAGCTGGTGAAGACCCGCGCCTCGCAATTGAACGGCTGCGCCTGGTGCCTGGACATGCACACCAAGGACGCCGAAGCCATGGGCGAGAGCAGCCAGCGCCTGCACCTGCTGGCCGCCTGGCACGACGCGCCCTGCTACACCGCCCGCGAACGCGCCGCCCTGGCCTGGACGGAAGCCGTCACCACCCTGGCCGGGCGCGACGTGCCCGATGCGGTATACGCCCAGGCACGCGAGCATTTTGATGAAAAAGCCTTGGTGGACTTGACCTTGGCCATCATCACCATCAACGGCTGGAACCGTCTGAACGTAGCGTTTCGCACCCCAGTGGGTGACTACGTCAGCCCGCATAAAAAAGCGTAACCACACACGCTCAAAAAATCAGGGGCCAGCGGCCCCTTTTTTTATGGATTTACGCCTGGTGCGTGCATCACGTGGGCGTAGCGGGCCGGGGCAAACCGTAGCGCCAGCAGGGCCACGGCCATGACGACGACGGCGTGTAGCCACCAGCCGCTGGCAAAGCCGTTGCCAACCGCCCCGTTAAGCGCTGCGCTGCCCCAGCCGCCATAGTCGTGCAGCCGCGCCAGCGCCCACGGGCCCAGGGCCGAGAGCAAGAAGCCACCGCCTTGCATCAAGGCGTTCAGCACCCCGGCCTGCACCGGGTCGGGCAGGTGGTCCAGCGGCACCAGCATGAAAAAAGTAAAGCAGCCGCCCAGGCCCACCCCCAACACCACCACGATGAACAGCGGCGCCGCCAAGGGCTGCCAGGCCAGCAGGGCAAAGCCCAGCGCCTGCAACCCCAGGGTCACCCATAGCCAGGGGCGGCGGTCATGCCCTGGGCTGCGGGCGGCCAGCAGGGGCAGGCTCAGCGCTGCAGCGGCCTGGGCCAGCGACAGCACTGCTACCAAGCTGCCGCTGCGGGCCACGCTCCAGCCCAGCTCCTGGTAGTACGGGGCCAGCCACGCCACCATGCTGGCGTAGCCACTGTTCATCAGGCCAAAGGCCAGCATCAACAACCAGGTGCGCGGGCGGCGCAGCAGCCAGGCCATGCCTGTTGGCTGCTGGGCTGCAGCAGGCGCGGGCATGCGCCCCAACTGCCAATGCGCCAAGGCCATGGCCGCCAGCACCGGCAGCGCCCAGAGCGCTAAAACCCAGCGCCACTCCAGCCCCCACTGCAGCGCCAGGGGCGAGAGCTGCGCCCCCAGGGCACCACCGCCCATCAGGGAAGCGGAATACACCCCCATCATCGGCGCAACGTGGCGGGGGCTATGCAGCTTAATCAGCCCAGGCAGCATGCCCTGCACCAACGCCACGCCCACGCCGCAGACCCCAGCGGTGACCAGCAGCCACGCAGGCCACAGGCGCAGGGCGCAGCCCAGGGCCAGCAGCAGCAAGGCCGCCAGCAAGGCCAAGCGGGCACCGCACCAGCGCATGGCCAGCGGGGCCAGCCAGGTGCCCGAGCCAATCAAGGCCATGGGCAAGAAGGTCAGCCACGCCAGCGCCTCAAAACTCATAGCTGTAGACGCTTGTATGGCGGGCGCTAGCGGCCCAATAGATGCTAAAAATGGACGTAGATTCAGCGTCACCAGCACCACCGTCGCCAGCCATAGCCAGCCCCCGGTGGGTGCCTGCGCAGGTATTGACGGCATGCGCATCCCCCACCCTTCCCGCTTGTGTTTTTTCTCCTTGGCGTATGCGGTTGCTGGCACACGACCATGTGCCATCCTAGCTGCCCCGGCCCGGCGCATTGGGCCTATGCGGGGCACAGGTGTTATGCCCGCAGACGGCCAGGGCTAAGCGGGAGCTAGATGGGAGCGCTACAGGCGGGCGACGGCCTGCGGCTGCGGGCGCTGGGCCAGCCAGTGGACAAAATCGTCCAGCGGTATCGGCTTGCTGAACAGGTAGCCCTGGTAGCTGGTGCAGCGCAGGTCGGCCAGGGCGTTGCACTGGTCTTGGGTTTCCACCCCTTCGGCGACAACGTCCAGATGCAGGCTATGCGCCAGGGCGGCCACGGCGCGGGCAATGGCCAGGGCGTTGCCGTCCAGCAGCAGGTCGCGCACAAAGGACTGGTCGATTTTGAGCTGGTTGATCGGCATGCGCCGCAGGTAAGACAGTGAGGAATAGCCCGTGCCAAAGTCGTCCAGCGATAGCTGCAGGCCCAGGGCTTTCAAGGCGTGCATTTTGGCAATCATGGCGTCGGCACTGTCCACCAGCATGCTTTCGGTCAGCTCCAGCTTGAGCAGATGCGCCGGGGCGCCGGTGTGCTCCAGCACCTGGGCCACTTCGGCGACAAAGTCGGGCTGCTGAAATTGCAGGGCGCTGACGTTGACGGCCAGCTTCAGCTTGCGCGTAAGCGCACTGCCCTGCCACTGCGCCAGTTGCTGGCATGCGGTGCGCAGCACCCACGCGCCCAGGGGCAGGATTTGGCCGGATTCTTCCGCCAAGGGAATGAACACCCCGGGGCTGACCAGCCCACGCTGCGGGTGCTGCCAACGCACCAGGGCCTCGGCCCCCTGTACCTGGCCCTGGGGGGTGACTTGCGCCTGGTAGAACAGTTGCAGCTGGTCGCCCGCGTCCAGGGCATGGCGCAGTTCACGCTCCAGTTGTACACGCTGCTCGATGGCACGCTCCAACCCGGCATCGAAAAAGTGCAGGCCGCCTTGCTGCTTTTGCTTGACCTGGTACATGGCCAGCTCGGCCTGCTTGAGCGCGTCCTGCGCCGTCGGCTGCCCCTGGTGGAACAGGGCCACGCCGATGCTGGCGCTGCAGTGGTAGTCCACATGGCCCAGGCAGTACGGCAAGGCCAGGGCCTGCTGCACCTTGTGGCCAACTTGCTCGGCCCAGGCCGCTGCCTGGGCGGCACTGCCCCAGTGCTTGCCCAGTACCAAAAAGAACTCGTCCCCGCCAATGCGGGCCGCCGTATCGCCTTCGCCTACGCAGGCTTGCAGGCGCTGGGCCACCTGCTGCAGGAACTTGTCGCCCAGGGTGTGGCCGGCGCTGTCGTTAATGCGCTTGAAATCGTCCAAGTCAATCAACAAGGCCGCGCCGTGCTGGTGGCTGCGGGCGCTGGCGGCAATGGCTTGCTGCAGGCGTTCGAGCAACAGACTGCGGTTGGGCAGGCGCGTGAGCGGGTCGTAAAACGCCAGTTGGTGGCGCTCCTCCTGCTCGCGCTTGCGCTCGGAAATATCCACGTAGGTAGCCACCATGTGCTGCACCTGCCCGTCGGGCCCCGGCACGGCGGTGATGGTCATCCACTTGGGGATGATGCGCCCGCTTTTGTGGCGGTCCCAAATCTCACCCTGCCAACTACCGGTGGTGGTGATGCTGTGGCGCATGGCGGCGTAAAACGCCTCGTCGTGGTGGCCGGAGCGCAAAATCCACGGCGTTTTACCGACGATTTCCTCGGGGGCGTACCCCGTCAACTGGGTAAAGGCGGGGTTGATGCGCTCAATCACCCCTTTGGGGCTGGCCACCAGCACCGCAACGGGAATATGGAACACCACCTCGGCCACCTGCTGGGCGGTTTGGGCCGCCGCCAGCTGCGCCTGCAGGGCCGTGCGCTCCTTGCGCCCCAAGGGGAAAAAGTCGGCCAGGGACATCGCCGCTCCCTAGCCCAGTTGCGGGGCGGGGCGGTTATCCAGGTGCAAGCTCACCAAGGAGCCCAGGGCCAGGCTATGCCCCTTGGGAATAAAGACCCGCAGCTGGTTGCAGCTGCGCGGGTAGACCACGCCAATATGGTGGACGATGCCTGCCGCCTGGTACGAGGCCAGCACGCCCAGAAACTGCTCGCCCAGATAGTCTTTCAGCGCCATAGGTCTGTCCTCATTCCTCTTGTTTTACCGGGTGGATCCATGCGGGGCAATGGTAACGGTTTGTTCCAAGCCGGTGCGCATCTACCCATTTAATGCTTCTAAAAAATAGCTATTCACGCTTATGCAGTAAGCGTTAAAAGCCATTTTCACTAAGAATTTTGCTGCAGCACGCGCCGGTATTGCATGGCCTCGGCCACGTGGGTGCTGGTGATGGCAGGGCTGTCGGCCAAGTCGGCAATGGTGCGGGCCACGCGCAGGGCGCGGTGGGTGGCGCGGGCCGACCAGCCCAAGCGCTCGGCCGCTTTGTGGGTCAAGGCCGTGGCAGCGTCATCGAGCTGCAAAAATTTTTCCAGCGCTTGGCCTTGTAGCTGCTGATTGGGCGTGCCTTGGCGCTGCAAGGCCCGGTCGCGCGCGGCTACGACCCGCGCCCGCACGGCGGCGCTGCCTTCCCCGGCGGGGGCGTTGAGCAGCTCTTGCGCGGGCAGGGTGGGGACGCTGACGTGCAGGTCGATGCGGTCCAGCAGCGGGCCGCTGAGCTTGCCCTGGTAGCGGCGGATGTGCTCGGGCGTGCAATGGCAGGGGCGCTGGCTGCTGCCGTGAAAGCCGCAGGGGCAGGGGTTCATGGCGGCCAGCAGTTGAAAGCGCGCGGGAAATTCGCTGCTCATGGCGGCGCGGGCAATGGTGATGTGGCCGTTTTCCAGCGGCTCGCGCAGGGCCTCTAGGGCGCTGCGGGCAAATTCGGGGAATTCATCCAAAAACAGCACGCCGTGGTGCGCCAGCGAAATAGCCCCCGGCTTGGGCGGTGAGCCGCCACCCACCAGGGCGACAGCGCTGGCCGTGTGGTGCGGGGCGCTGGTGGGGCGCAGGCCCCACTGGCTGGGGGTAAAGCGCCCGGCCAGGCTGGCCACGGCAGCGCTTTCCAGCGCCTCTTGTTCGGTCATGGGCGGCAGCAGGCTGGCAAAGCGCTGCGCCAACATGGATTTACCCGCCCCCGGTGGGCCTACCAGCAGCACGCCGTGGCCCCCAGCGGCGGCAATTTCCAGCGCCCGTTTGGCCTGGATTTGACCTTTGACGTCGGCCATATCAGGCAGGGGCAGCGCGGTTGCCGCCTGGGGCGCAGGGGGCTGCATGCGTTGCCACCCGGCCTCGGTGGCTTGGCCCAGCAGGTGGGCGACGACGTCTAGCAGATGGGCTGCGCCAAACACCTGGGCGTCGGGGGCCAGGGCCGCTTCCTGGGCGCTGGCCGGGGGCAGCACCAGGCGATGGCTGCCCAGGTGCAAGCTACTGACCAACCCGCCGCGCACCGGGCGCAGGGCGCCGGAGAGTGACAGCTCCCCGGCGAACTCCCAACCGGCCAGCGCCGCCGGGGGCAGCTGCCCGCTGGCGGCGAGGATGCCCAGGGCAATCGGCAGGTCAAAACGGCCCGAATCCTTGGGTAAATCCGCCGGAGCCAGGTTGACGGTGATGCGCTTGTTGTTGGGAAACTCCAGCCCGCTGTTGGTGATGGCGCAGCGCACCCGCTCACGCGCTTCCTTGACTTCCACGTCCGCCAGCCCCACCAGGGTAAAGCTGGGCAGGCCGTTGGCCAGGTGCACTTCCACAGAGACGGCAGGCGCTTGCAAACCCAGCAAGGCGCGGCTTTGGACGCAGGCAAGAGTCATAGGGCAGGGGGATGAAAACAGCGGGCCTTGACTGTAGGCAGGCGCGGGCTGCGCTGCCAAGAGGATTTGTCTGGGGATTTGTATGAGGGCTGGCCAGGGGGCCGCCCCACCACACGCTGGCGTGGGCAACTTCACGGCGCACATTCAAAAAATTCAAGCCCCCTTCGGGCGTGGGCCGCTACCATCGCCCGCTATGGATACCGCCTTACACACTGTTTTGGAGCGCGTACGCGCTGCTGCTGCCAACACCACCGCACTGCGCCTGTGCGGCGGGGGCAGCAAGGATTTTCATGGCCAGGCGCTCACCGGCGAGGTGCTGGACCTGCGCCCGCTGGCGGGCATCGTCAGCTACGAGCCGACGGAGCTGGTCGTCACCGTCCGCGCGGGCACGCCCCTGCAGGAGCTGGAAGCGGCCCTGGCCGAGCACGGCCAGGCCCTGGCTTGCGAGCCGCCGCACTTTGCCACCCCCGCGCACCAGCCCACCGTGGGCGGCATGGTGGCGGCAGGCTGGTCAGGCCCGGCCCGCGCCAGCGTGGGCGCGGTGCGTGACTTCATGCTGGGGGTAGAGCTCATCAACGGCCAGGGCGAGCTGCTGCGCTACGGCGGCCAGGTGATGAAGAACGTCGCCGGCTACGACGTCTCACGCCTGATGGCCGGTAGCTGGGGCACGCTGGGGGTGATTACCGAGGTCAGCCTCAAGGTGCTGCCCGTGGCACCGGCAGAAGCCACGCTGTGCTTTACCGTCGACCAGGCCACGGCGCTGGCAGCGCTCAACCGCTGGGGCGGCCAGCCCCTGCCGCTGAATGCCAGTTGCTGGACGGGCGGCCAACTGTGGCTGCGCCTGCGCGGCGCAGTCGCCGCGGTGGAAGCAGCCTGCACCCAACTGGGCCGGGAACTGGGCGGCCAGCGCCTGGAGCCCGCCCAGGCGCAGAGCCTGTGGCAGTCCCTGCGCGAGCAGCAGCACGCCTGGTTTGCCCAGCGCCGCCACCCGGACGTGTTGTGGCGCCTGTCGCTGCCGCAAACCGCCCCGGCGCTGGAGCTGCCCGCCGGGGTAGCCGCCCCCTTGGTGGAGTGGCACGGCGGCCTGCGCTGGGTGCAAGCACCGCGCGCCATGGGCAAGGACATTGTCCGGGCGGCGCAGACTGCCGGCGGCAGTGCCATCATTTTTAGAGCTGAAGGCGCTGACCAAATCAGCAACTCAGCCATCTTTGCACCGCAAATGCCCGCCCTGCAAGCGGTACATGCTCAGATAAAAAGAGCATTCGACCCCCACGGCATTTTCAACCCTGGCCGTACGGGCCTTGCCGCTTAAAGGCTTGAAAGAGAGGCCCACGCCATGCAAACCCATTTAGCCCCTGAATTTCAAAACACCCCCGACGGCATCGAAGCCGAAGCCATTTTGCGCAAGTGCGTGCACTGCGGCTTTTGCACCGCCACCTGCCCCACCTACCAAACCCTGGGCGACGAGCTGGACGGCCCGCGCGGGCGTATCTACTTGATTAAACAGGTGCTGGAAGGTACCCAGCCGACCCGCGCCACGCAACTGCACCTGGACCGCTGCCTGACCTGCCTGAACTGCGAGACCACCTGCCCCAGCGGCGTGCAATATGGCCGCTTGATCGACATTGGCCGCAAGGTGGTGGATGCCAAGGTGCAGCGCCCCCTGGGCGAGCGCCTCAAGCGCTGGGCGCTGAAGGAGGGCATCAACTCCTCGCTGTTTGCCCCGGCCATGGCCCTGGGTCAGACCTTTCGCAGCCTGCTGCCCGCCAGCATCCGCGCCAAGGTGCCGGCAGCCCAGGAGTGCGGCGCTTGGCCGCACCGCGAACACCCGCGCAAGGTGCTGCTGCTGGCCGGTTGCGTGCAGCCCGCCATGCTGCCCAACATCAACTACGCCACGGCCCGCGTGCTCGATGCGGTGGGTATCCAGACCGTGGTCATCGACCAGGCCGTGTGCTGCGGCGCGGTGAAGTTTCACTTGAATGACCAGGAAGGAGGCAAAGACCAGATGCGCGCCAACATCGACGCCTGGTGGCCGGCGGTAGAAGCCGGCGAGGTCGAAGCCATCGTCAGCAACGCCAGCGGCTGCGGCGTGATGATCAAGGACTACGGCCACGCCCTGCGGCTGGATGCGCAGTACGCCGAAAAAGCCGCCCGCATCAGCGCCCTGGCGCGTGACTTGGCGCAGCTGCTGCCCGACCTGCTGCCCGAGCTGGTGGACAAACTCGCTGGCAAGGCCCAATTGCCGTCTGCGGCCATGGCCTACCACCCGCCCTGCACCTTGCAGCATGGGCAAAAACTCAAGGGCGTGGTCGAGGCCAACCTGACCAAGCTGGGCTTTACCCTGAAAACCTCGCGCACCGAGGCGCATTTGTGCTGCGGCTCAGCCGGGACGTATTCCATCCTGCAGGCCGATATTTCTGAAAAACTGCGCAGCCGCAAGCTGGGCGCTTTGGGCGAAGCCTTTACCGACGACACCCCGCCCGCAGCGATTTTGTCGGCCAATATTGGCTGTATCACCCACCTGCAGGCTGGCACGTCCATCCCCGTGCGCCACTGGGTCGAGGTGCTGGACGAGGCTCTGGCCAGCGCCGCAGCGCAGGACAGCAGCGCCCACTGACTGCGCTAGCTCCCTGCGCTTCCTGCGCGGCCTACCACGGCAAGTCGTAGCCGATGGTCAGCGGCGCGTGGTCGGAGAATTTCTCCCCCTTGTAAATGCTGCTGGTGCGCGCCCGCGCAGCCAGCGCCGGGGTTGCCAGGTGGTAGTCAATGCGCCAGCCCACGTTGTTGGCGTAGGCCTGGCCCCGGTTGCTCCACCAGGTGTAGCCCGCGTCGGTGGCGTCGGGCTCCAACTGGCGGTACACGTCGCGCAGGCCGCCGCTGGCGGTGTCATCGGCCAGCAGCATGTCCATCCAGGCGCGCTCTTCGGGGGTGAAGCCGCTGTTTTTCTGGTTGCTGCGCCAGTTTTTAATGTCCTGCTGGGTGTGGGCGATGTTGATGTCGCCACACAGGATGAAGTCGCGCTCCTGCTTGAGCGCCATCAGGTGCTGGTGCATGGCCGCCAGAAAGCGGAACTTGGCCTCCTGGCGCTCAGGCCCGGAAGAGCCGCTGGGAAAGTAGCTGCTGATGATGGAGAGCTTGCGATCCGGCGTATCAAAGCGCGCCTCGACGTAGCGGCCCTCGGCATCGAACTCGGCATTGCCAAAGCCAACGATGACGTCGCTGGGCGCACGGCGGCTATAAATGCCCACGCCGGAGTAGCCCTTCTTTTGCGCACAGTGAAACCAGCCGGGCAGGCCCGCCAGGCTGTCAAAGCGCCCGGCGATGTCCCCTTCCTGGGCTTTTAACTCTTGGACACAAATACAATCAGGCCGCAATTGGGCCAGCCAGGGCTCCAGCCCCTTGGTGGTGGCCGAGCGGATACCGTTTAAATTCAGGCTGGTAAGTTGAAATAAAGAAGCAGTGCTATTCATGTCCACAGAAAAAAATACCTTGGCGCAAGACTTTGTCGCCTTTGCCGTACAGGCTGGTGTGTTGCGGTTTGGGGAATTCAAAACCAAAGCCGGGCGCATGAGCCCGTACTTTTTTAACGCTGGTTTGTTTGATGATGGGGCCAAGCTGGCCCGCCTGGCGCAATTTTATGCACAGGCCATCGTCGCCAGCGGCGTCGAGTTCGACATGGTATTTGGCCCTGCCTACAAAGGTATTCCCCTGGCCGCCACGGTGGCGGTGGAACTGGCCCGCATGGGCAAGAACGTGCCCTTTGCCTATAACCGCAAGGAAGCCAAGGACCACGGCGAAGGCGGCACCCTGGTGGGTGCACCCTTGCAGGGGCGGGTGCTCATCATCGACGACGTGATGAGCGCCGGCACCGCCGCCCGCGAATCCATTGCCCTGATCCAGGCCGCAGGCGCACGCCCCCACGCCGTCGCCATTGCGCTGGATCGCCAGGAAAAAGCTACCGAAAACGGCCAGGACGTCAACCACAGCGCCGTGCAGTACGTGCGTGAACAGCTCAACCTGCACGTATGTGCTATTGCTACACTGGCAGACTTACTGGCCTACCTGGCCGGGCAAGACGGCAGCAGCGATTTGGCCGAACACTACCCCCGCGTCGTGGCCTACCGCCAGCGCTACGGGGTGGATGGCTAAGGCGCTGCAACACCAGCAAAGGGGCACAAGAGCAATGCGGCATTGGCAACTATTGGGAATCTGCAGCGTGGTAGCGAGCGCCGCCTGGGCACAAAAGCCCGGGGCGTATTCCTGCATCGACGAGCACGGCAACCGCCTGGTCGCCGACCGCCCGATTGCCGAATGCCGTGACCGCGAGCAGCGCGTGCTCGGCCCCACCGGGGTGGAGCGCCCGCCGCTCACCCCCATCCTGACCAAGCAAGAGCGTGAGCAAGCGGCCCAGCAGGCGCAACGCGCCCTGTTGGAGCAAAAGCGCCACCTGGAACAGCAGCGCCTGGACAAAGCCCTGTTGCTGCGCTACCCCAACCGCACCAGCCACGACCGGGAGCGGGCGCACCAGGTCTTACAGCTTGACGAGCTGCAGGCGCTGGCCTACGCCCGCCTGCAAGAGCTGGAGCTGGCCTACCTGCAGGCAAAGAAAGACGTTGCCATCCAAAACAACGCGGCGGCGGCCCGCAAAGCCGAGCGCGAGGCCCACGCTGCGGTGCAGGAGCAAAAACGCTCGATCGAGCTCAACGAAATCAACCGCCAGCGCACCCTGCTGCGCTTTGACGATGAGCTGCAGCGCCTGGAAAAACTCTGGGCCCAGGGCCAGCCTTAAAACGTTTCAAATTCACTGCAGCGTGCAGGCGTTGCGCTCTTTGAGCTGCGCCCACGGCACGCCGTTGATGGCGGGGGCCGTGCTGGCAGGCCAGTGGGCTTGCGCCAGCCACGCCCCATAGCCCACGGCGCGGATAGCGGTTTCTGCCAAAAGGGCATTGGTATGCGCCGGGGCGTTGCCCCCGGGCTGGGCAAAGTCGGGCAGCAATGCCGCCTCTACCGCCGCGTTGTGCCAGACCAGCATGGGTACCTCAAAGCTCGACAGCCCTGCGCCTGAGCGGTAGCCATCTGCGCACGGCGGCATCAGCACGCCGTGGTCGCTGGTGTACAGCAGCATGGCACTGCCCTGTGGCTGGCTGCGGGCTGTTTGCCCAATCCACTGCGCCAACAGGTGGCTGCTGTAGAGCAGGGAGTTGTCGTAATCATCCCGAAACTGCGCAAATTCCGAGGGGAAGCGGCTCTCCGGGCGGATGTGGCTGCCGTAGGTGTGCAGCACGATCAGCTTGCGCGGTGCGGGGTCGGCCAAGGCGGTGTCCAGATAGCGGGTCAGCACCTCGTCATAGCCCCCATTGCCGACCTTTTGGTACACGTCGCTGGCGCGGCGCAGGGCATAGCTGAAAAAGTCTTCTTTGGAGCTGAAAAAGCGTGAATTGGTAAAGGTAAACGTCTTGTAGCCCGCTTGGCGGGCCAGGTCGATAAACGAGGGTGCACGCTGCATGGCACTGTCGTGGGCGGACATGCCGGTCAGCACATACGGCAGGGCTGCCGCCGTGTTCCAGCCCTGGGCCAGTACGGCGCTGGTATGCAGACCTTGTACCTGCGCCAGCGGCTCGTTGGTGGGGGCGCCGCCATAGCCCAGCAGCGACCAGCGCTGCGCCGTGGCGCTTTCCCCCAGCACGACGACCAGGGTATCCACCTGCGGGCCGCTGGGGCCGTAGCTGGGCAGTTGCGGCGAGGTAAAGAGCGCATCGGCAATATCTTGCTGGCGCATCACCGCCCGCACCACGTGCAGGGGGTAGAGGCTTTTGGCCTTGCGTATAAAGGTATGTGCATCCAGGTGCTTGCCCCAGGAGTAGCCCAGCACCGCCAGCCAAAACACGCCCGCGCCCCACCAAGCCTTGCGCAGCCAGGGCGACTGCCCCCACAGCCCCGGCAGGGTGCGCCACAAATAGCGCCCGGCCATCACACAGGCGGCCAGCCACAGCACACAGCCGAGCACGGCTTGCAACGGCAAGGTGGTGAGGAATTCCGCCGTTTCATCCGGCGTGGTGCGCAATGCGGTGGCTAAAAAGAACTCGTCCGCCAAATTGCCAAAGTAGCTGGCGTGCAGGATGTTCATGCCGCCCAGCAACGTGAGCCCCACCCAGAGCGGAATTTGCAAGGGACGCAGCGCCAGCAGCGGCCAAAAGGCCAACACGGCTAATAGCATTTGGCCAATGGCCTTGGCGTCTGATTCCGCCAGCAGGCTGGGGGTGAAAAAAAGCAGCCAGGCCAAAAAGGCCCAGCTGGTTTTGCGGTGTGCTGCAGTCATGGCAGTTTAATGAAATAGGCCGCTAGCGCTTATCCAGCAAGCGTTAGCAGCTCTTGTTTTTAATGAAGATTGGGCGATAAGCGGCGGCGCAGCTCGGCCAAATCCATGCCCCGGCGCTCGGCCATGTCTTGCACCTGGTCGTCGCCAATGGGGCCGACGCTGAAGTACCGCGCCTCGGGGTGGGCCAGGTAAAAGCCGCTCACGCTCGACGCCGGGAACATGGCCATGCTCTCGGTCAGCTGCATGCCGATTTCGTCGGTGTTCAAGGTCTGGAACAGGGCAATCTTGGCCGTGTGGTCTGGGCAGGCCGGGTAGCCGGGGGCGGGGCGAATGCCTTGGTATTTTTCGGCAATCAGGTCGGCGTTGCTCAGGTTTTCCTCAGCGCCATAGCCCCACAGGTCGGTGCGCACGCGGTGGTGCAGGCATTCGGCAAAGGCTTCGGCCAAGCGGTCGGCCAGACCTTTGAAGAGGATGTTGCTGTAGTCGTCCAGCGCGTCCATGAATTCTTTTTCTTTTTTCTCGCTGCCAATGCCGGCGGTGACGGCAAACAGGCCGGCGTAGTCGGCAATGCCCGACTCCTTGGGCGCGACAAAGTCGGCCAGGCAGCGGCTGGGGCGCAACTGGCCTTGGGCGTCCACCTGCTTTTCGGTTTGCTGGCGCAGGCCGTACCAGGTCATCAGCACTTCGCTGCGGGTTTCATCGGTATAGAACTCGATATCGTCGCCCACGCGGTTGGCCGGGAACAGCCCCATGACACCGTGCGCAGTCAGCCAGCGCCCTTCGATAATTTTTTTCAACATGGCCTGGCCGTCGGCAAACACTTTGCGCGCTTCTTCGCCGACGATCTCATCGTCCAAGATGGCAGGAAAGGGTCCGGCCAAGTCCCAGGTCTGGAAGAACGGCCCCCAGTCCAGGTACTGGGCAATTTCGGCCAGGTCAAAGTTCTTGAACACACGCCGCCCCAGGGCCCGCGGGACGACGGGGGTGTAGCTAAGCTGCGGCAGGTTGGCGCGGGCCTTGGCAATGGGCCACAGCGGCTGGCGCTTGCGCTTGGCGTGCAATTGGCGCACGTGTTCGTAGTCGGCAGCCACTTCTTCCAGGTAGGCCGGGCGCCCTTCGCCCAGCAGGCTTTGCGCCACGCCCACGCTGCGCGAGGCATCGGGCACATAAATCACCGGGCCGTTGTATTGCGGGGCAATTTTCACGGCGGTATGCACGCGCGAGCAGGTGGCCCCGCCAATGAGCAGCGGCGTCTGGCGGCTGCGGAAGTACTCGTCCTTGTCCATCTCGCCGGCCACGTACTGCATTTCTTCCAGGCTGGGGGTGATGAGGCCGGACAGGCCCACCATGTCGGCGTTCACCTCCTTGGCTTTGGCCAGGATTTCGTGGCAGGGCACCATCACGCCCATGTTGATGACTTCAAAGTTGTTGCATTGCAGCACGACGGTGACGATGTTCTTGCCGATGTCATGCACGTCGCCCTTGACCGTGGCGATGACGATGCGGCCCTTGCTGGACACGTCCATGCCTGCGGCTTCCTGCTGGCGTTTTTCTTCTTCGATATAGGGAATCAAGTGGGCCACGGCCTGCTTCATCACGCGCGCGGACTTGACCACTTGGGGCAAAAACATCTTGCCCGCGCCAAACAGGTCGCCCACGATGTTCATGCCGTCCATCAACGGCCCTTCGATAACGTGCAGCCGGCCCCCCTTGGCCACGCAAATGTCTTGGTAAGCCTCTTCCGTGTCTTCGACGATGAAGTCGGTAATACCGTGCACCAAGGCGTGCGACAGGCGCTCGCCCACGGTTTTGGGGTTGTCCGGCGTGCCGCGCCATTCCAGCTTTTTGCTGTCGTCCTTGGCCGCGCCCTTGGCGGCTTCGGCAATTTCCAGCAGGCGCTCGGCAGCGTCTTCGCGGCGGTTTAAGACCACGTCTTCCACGCGCTCGCGCAGCTCGGGGTCCAGGTCGTCGTAGACGCCGACCATACCGGCGTTGACGATGCCCATGTCCATCCCAGCCTGGATGGCGTGGTACAGGAACACGGTATGAATCGCTTCGCGCACCGGCTCATTGCCCCGGAAGGAAAAACTCACGTTGGAGACACCGCCAGAAATCTTCGCGCCCGGCAGGTTGGCCTTGATCCAGCGCACCGAGTTGATGAAGTCCACCGCGTAGTTGGCGTGCTCCTCAATACCGGTGGCAATGGCGAAGATGTTGGGGTCAAAAATAATGTCCTCGGGCGCAAAACCCACTTCATCGACCAGCACGCGGTAGGCGCGCTCGCAAATTTCAATCTTGCGCTCAAAGGTATCGGCCTGGCCTTGTTCGTCAAAGGCCATGACCACGGCAGCAGCGCCGTAGCGCTTGATCAGCTTGGCCTCGTGCTTGAACTTGTCCACCCCTTCCTTCATGGAGATGGAGTTGACGATGCCCTTGCCCTGCAGGCAGCGCAGGCCCGCTTCGATCACTTCCCACTTGGAGCTATCCACCATCACCGGTACCTTGGCAATGTCGGGTTCGGAGCCAATCAGGTTCAAAAACCGCACCATGGCGGCCTTGCTGTCCAGCATGGCCTCGTCCATGTTCACGTCAATCACCTGGGCGCCGTTTTCCACCTGCTGGCGGGCGACGGACAGGGCTTCCTCGTACTGCTCGTTCAAAATCATCCGGGCAAAAGCCTTGGAGCCAGTGACGTTGGTGCGCTCGCCCACGTTCACGAACAGGCTGCCTTCGCCAATGAACACCGGCTCCAGGCCAGAGAGCTTCATAGGGGGCAGGGGATGGGGCGTAGCAGTCATGAACGTACCTAAACAGAAACAGGGCAGGGCCAGCCGCCAGCAAGCGACCAGCAGCAGTCAAAAGGCTGCGATTTTACTGCCCAGGTTCTGATAGCACGTCGCGTGCGTATTTACAGGTTTTCAGTGATAAATATATGCAAGATTCTTATATAGCAAGCGCGGGCAGCTATTATTTTTTACTCTGCCGTCATTGCGAGGAGCCGCAGGCGACGCGGCAATCTCGGCTGGCGTATTACGCGGCCCGCATATCGCCGCTATCCAAAAAGCGCTGGTGCCAGGACAGCGCCTCGGTCAGGATGTGCGGGGTGTGCAGCGCACCCTTGCTGCAGGCGCGGTCGAAGTAGTCCTGCAGCATGGGGCGGTAGCTGGGGTGGGCGCATTTTTCAATCATCACCTTGGCGCGTTGCTTGGGCGAGAGGCCGCGCAGGTCGGCCAGGCCCTGTTCGGTGACGATGATTTGCGTGTCGTGCTCGGTGTGGTCAACGTGCGAACACATGGGCACGATGCAGCTGATCTTGCCGCCCTTGGCCACCGAGGGCGTGACGAAGAACGACAAATAGCCGTTACGCGCAAAGTCGCCGCTGCCGCCAATGCCGTTCATCATGCTGCTACCCATCAAATGGGTGGAGTTGATGTTGCCGTAGATGTCGGCCTCGATCATCGAATTCATCGCAATCACGCCCAGGCGGCGCACCAGCTCGGGGTGGTTCGATATTTCCTGCGGGCGCAGGATGATGCGGCTGCGGTAGAAGTCGATGTTTTTCTCGAAATCCTCGAACGCCTTGCTGGACAGCGAAATCGCCGTGGCCGAGGCGCGGCTCATCTTGCCGGCGCGCAGCAAATCCAGCATGCCGTCTTGCAGCACTTCGGTAAAGCCCAGCAACTGCTCGAACGGGCCGTGCAGCAGCCCGGCCAGCACCGCATTGGCAACGTTGCCCACGCCCGACTGGATGGGCAGCATCTGCCTGGGCAGGCGGCCCGCCTTCATCTCATGCGTGAGGAAGTCGATGATGGAGCTGGCGATGCGGTTGGAATCGGCATCCGGCTCGGCAAACACGTTGTTGCGGTCGCTGCCGTGCGTCTCCACCACGGCAATCACCTTGGCGGGATCGACCTTCAAATACGCCTCGCCGATGCGGTTGTCGGCGTGCGTCATGGAAATGGGCATGCGTCGGGGCGGGATGGCGGTGCCGTAGTAGATGTCGTGCATGCCCTCCATCTGCACGGGCAGCTTGGTGTTGACTTCCAAGATCACCTGGTCGGCAATTTCCAGCCAGGTTTTGTTGTTACCAATGGCCGTAGAAGGAATCAGCAGGCCATCAGCGGTCACGCCCAGCACCTCGACCACCGCCACGTTCATCTTGCCGAGAAAGCCGAACCACGCATGCTGGGCGACGTGCGACAGGTGCATGTCGATGAAGTCCATCTCCCCGGCGTTGATTTGCTTGCGGGCAATGGGGTCGGTGTTGAACGGCAGGCGCTGGCCCAGTGCCCCGGCCTGGGCCAGCACGCCATCACACTCCGGCGCGGTGGACGCGCCCGTCCACACGTTGATCTTGTAGGGGTGGCCCTGGGCATGTTCGGCATGGGCGCGCTCGGCAATCGCCTGCGGCAAGCCCTTGGGGTAGCCTGCACCGGTAAAGCCACTCATGCCCACATTGGCCCCGTGGGGGATGAGGGCCGCCGCCTGGGCAGCGCTCATGACGCGGTTGTGAAAAGGTGCAAAGCGAACGCGATCGGCCAGGCTCATGGTGCTGTCTCTCTCCAAAAGGTGTGACAAAAAAGAACCGCCTGGCGAGATAGCCGCTGGCGGTTTCAATGAAATTCTTAGAGAGAAAATAGTATCAGTAGAAACCCGTATGGGTCTAGCAAATCGGGCACTTACGTAGTTGGATACGTAGGGAAACCGCCCCCAGCCCTGCTGGCCGTAACGCTGGCCGTAACGCTGGCCGCAACGCTGGGGGTAAGCGCCGGGGGCGCTTATTCAGCGCTCAAGGCGCCGGGGGTGGTCAGCTTGTCTGCTACCAGCAGGCTGTGCATTTTTTCTGCGCTCATGATGCCCAGCTCTTGCGCCACCTGGGCGATGGGCTGGCCGGTGGCGATGGCGGTCTTGGCAATCTTGGCGGCTTTTTCGTAGCCGATCAGCGGGTTCAGGGCCGTCACCAGGGTCACCGACTCTTGCATGCGGGCACCCAGCAGCGCGGTGTTGGCTTCAATGCCTTCCACGCAGTGCACTTGCAAGGTGTTGCAGGCTGCGGCCAGGTGGCGCAGGCTTTTGTGCAGCGACCAGGCCATCAGCGGCTCAAAGGCGTTGAGCTGCAGTTGGCCAGCTTCCACGGCCATGGTGACGGCGGCGTCGTTGCCGATCACTTCAAAGCAGACCATGTTCATCACTTCGGGGATCACGGGGTTGACCTTGCCGGGCATGATGGACGAACCGGCTTGGCGGGCCGGCAGCTTGATGTCGCCGACACCGGCTTGCGGGCCCGAGGACAGCAGGCGCAGGTCGTTGCTGATTTTCGAGAGCTTGACGGCAATGCGCTTCAAGATGCCGGAGATATCGGCAAACACGCCGGTATCGGCAGTGCCGGCAATCATGTCGGCCGCTTTCACCACGGGCACGCCGGAGAACTCGGCCAGCTTGGCGGTCACCACGTCGGCGTAACCGACCGGGGCGTTGATGCCGGTGCCAATGGCGGTGCCGCCCATGTTGATTTCGCACAGCAGGGCAGCGGAAGCGCGCAGGCGCTCTTCATCGGCAGCAATCATGGACACGAAGGCGTTGAATTCCTGGCCCAGCGTCATGGGCACGGCGTCTTGCAACTGGGTGCGGCCAATTTTCAGGATGTCCTTGAACGCATCGGCCTTGGCGGCAAACGCACCGCGCAGCGCGGCCAGGGCAACCAGCAGCTCTTGGATACCGAAGTAGGTGGCCAGCTTCACTGCGGTGGGGTAGGTGTCGTTGGTCGATTGCGAGGCGTTGACGTGGTCGTTGGGGTGGATGAATTCGTAAGCCCCTTTGGCTTTGCCGATGATCTCCAGGGCGCGGTTGGCGATGACCTCGTTGGCGTTCATGTTGGTCGAGGTGCCCGCGCCGCCTTGGATCACGTCCACGACGAAATGCGCGTTCAACTGGCCTGCGGCCACGTCGTCACAGGCTTTGGCGATGGCGTCCGCCTGCTCGGCGTTGATGGCGCCCATGGCCAGGTTGGCGGCGGCGGCGGCTTTTTTCACATAGGCAAAGGCGCGAATCAGGTGGGGCATTTGCGCCACGCTGTGGCCGGAGATGGGGAAGTTCTCCACCGCACGGGCGGCGTGAACGCCCCAGTAGGCGTTGTCGGGCAGGTCTTTGGAGCCGAGGAAGTCGCTTTCTTGACGCATGGAATTGCTCTTTCACAAAAATAAAAAACCAAACGGTGTTGCTCGCCAGCGCGTTGCGGTGCACGCACCCGTAGCAACGCCTTGTTCCTCTGGGTCATTGCCGAAAACGAGAAGGGCCCAGGGGAACAAGGCGCAGGCCGCATTATTGAGCGCCATTCACATGACCATCATCGCTTTTGCGCATAACCATGCCCGCGTTTGCAGCAAGCAGCTAAAAACAGCGCTTTTCGCTTACTTTTAAAGCACTTGTATGCAATAAATTTATATTTCGTTGTTTTTAGTACATACCCCTAGATATCAGTGCGATAAAAAAACCAGCCCGAGGGCTGGTTTTGTTTTTTCATAGCTGCTTGCGCTGACTGCACAAGGGTTTCAGCTTGTTTAAATACTCAAACCCTTATTTCATCAGCGGTGGCAGCTATTGATTTATGCATTTGCCAATGCGTTTGCCAATTACTTGGCAATCACGCGCACCATTTCCAGGCATTTGTTGGAGTAGCCCCATTCGTTGTCGTACCAGGCGACTACTTTCAGGAAGGTCTTGTCCAGGGCGATACCGGCTTCGGCGTCGAACACGCTGGTGCAGCTCTCGCCACGGAAGTCGGTGGCCACCACTTTGTCTTCGGTGTAGGCCAGCACGCCTTTGAGGGGGCCTTCGGATTGGGCCTTCATTTCGGCGCAAATTTCGGCGTAGTCGGCTTCTTTTTCCAGCTCCACGGTCAGGTCAACCACAGACACGTCGGAAGTGGGCACGCGGAAAGACATGCCGGTCAGCTTTTTGTTCAGCGCAGGAATCACCACGCCCACGGCCTTGGCAGCGCCCGTGCTGCTGGGGATGATGTTTTCCAAAATGCCACGGCCACCGCGCCAGTCTTTGTTGCTGGGGCCGTCCACGGTTTTTTGCGTGGCGGTTGCTGCGTGCACGGTGGTCATCAGGCCGCGCTTGATGCCCCATTTGTCATTGAGCACCTTGGCCACGGGGGCCAGGCAGTTGGTGGTGCAGGCTGGCGTTGGAGACGATGTCCTGGCCCGCATATTCGGCGTGGTTCACGCCAAACACGAACATGGGGGTGCTGTCCTTGGAAGGGGCGGACATCAGCACTTTTTTCGCGCCAGCGGCGATGTGCTTGCGGGCGGCCTCGTCGGTCAGGAACAGGCCGGTGGCTTCGATGACCACGTCGGCATCGACTTCGCCCCATTTCAGGTTGGCGGGGTCGCGCTCTTGCGTCAGGCGAATGGTTTTGCCGTTCACGACCAGGTTGCCGTCTTTCACGGCCACGTCGCCTTGGAAGCGGCCATGCACGCTGTCGTACTTCAGCATGTAGGCCAGGTAGTCGGGCTCCAGCAGGTCGTTGATGCCGACCACTTCAATGTCCGAAAAATTCTGCACGCAAGCGCGGAACACCATGCGGCCAATGCGGCCAAAACCGTTGATACCAATCTTGATAGCCATAGTTGCCTCTAACTTTCTGGATGATGAAATAAAAAACCGAAATGTTTAGAACGTGAACACGTTCTTAGTCTTGCGCCAGCACCTGCTGCACGGTGGCAGCCACGTTCTGGGCGGTAAAGCCAAAGTGCTCAAACAGCACGGGCGCGGGGGCCGAGTCGCCAAAGCGGTCGATGCCGACCACGGCCGATACGCCGTACTTCCACCAGCCGTCGCTGCTGCCCATCTCCACCGCAATGCGTGGCAGCTCCTGGGGCAAAACGCTGGCTTGGTAAGCCGCGTCCTGGCGGTCGAACACCGTTGTGCTGGGCATGGAGACCACGCGCACGGCGATGTTTTGGGCGGCCAGCAGTTGCTGCGCTTGTAGCGCCAGCTGCACTTCTGAACCCGTGGCAATGATGATGGCCTGGGCAGCAGCGCCGTTGTCAGGCTCGCTCAGCACATAAGCACCGTTGGCGATGTTGTCCAGCGCGGCCTCGCTCTTGGCCAGATAGGGCAGGTTTTGGCGCGACAGCAGCAGCGCCGTGGGGCGGTTGCCCTGGGCCAGGGCCAGCGTCCAGGCCACGGCGGTTTCTGCCGTGTCGGCGGGGCGCCACACGTCCAGGCCGGGAATCAGGCGCAGGCTGGCGGCGTGTTCGATGGGCTGGTGGGTGGGGCCGTCTTCGCCCAGGCCGATGGAGTCGTGCGTGAGCACGTGCACCACGCGCTGGCGCATCAGCGCGGCCATGCGGATGGCGTTGCGGCTGTAGTCGCTAAACGTCATGAACGTGCCGCCATACGGGATAAAGCCGCCGTGCAGGGCGATGCCGTTCATGATGGCGGCCATGCCAAATTCACGCACGCCGTAGTTGATGTGGCGGCCAATGTGGCCGTCTTCGGTTTTGACAATGTGGCCGTCGGCATCCACGCGCAGGGCGGGGGTGCTCTTGGTGTTGGTGAGGTTGGAGCCGGTCAAGTCGGCGCTACCGCCCAGCAGTTCGGGCAGGGCGGCGGTCAAGCCTTCCAGCGCCAATTGGCTGGCTTTGCGCGTGGCGACCGTGGCCGCATCGTCATGCGCTTGCGAGGCAATTTGCGCGGCAATTTCGGCAAAGTTGGCGGGCAGGTCACCTGCCATGCGGCGGGTAAATTCGGCGGCTTGCGCAGGGTAGGCAGTGGCGTAGGCAGCAAAGCGCTCATTCCAGGCGGCTTCGCGGGCAGCGCCAGCGGCCTTGGCATCCCAGTCGGCATAGACCTCGGCTGGAATCTCAAACGGGCCGTAGTTCCAGCCCAGGGCGGCGCGCGTCAGGGCAATTTCTTCGGCACCCAGCGGCTCGCCGTGGGCCTTGGCCGTGCCTGCGCGGTTGGGCGAACCAAAGCCGATGCTGGTCTTGCAGCAAATCAAAGTGGGCTTATTGGTGCTCTGCTGGGCCTGGGCAATGGCAGCGCTCACGGCAGCGGCGTCATGGCCATCAACGGCGCGGATAACGTTCCAGCCATAGGCTGCAAAACGGGCGGGGGTGTTGTCGCCAAACCAGGGGGTAACTTGCCCGTCGATGCTGATGCCGTTGTTGTCCCACAGGGCAATCAGTTTGTTCAGCTTCCAGGCACCGGCCAGGGCGCAGGCTTCGTGGCTGATGCCTTCCATCAGGCAGCCGTCGCCCAGGAATACGTAGGTGCGGTGATCGACGATGGTGTGGCCGTCACGGTTGAATTCGGCGGCCAGCAGTTTTTCGGCCAGCGCCATGCCCACGGCGTTGGTAATGCCCTGGCCCAGCGGGCCGGTGGTGGTTTCCACGCCGGGGGTGTGGCCCACTTCGGGGTGGCCAGCGGTTTTACTGCCCAGTTGGCGGAAGTTTTTCAGCTCTTCAAGCGGCAGGGCGTAGCCGCTCAGGTGCAAGAGCGCATAAATCAGCATGGAGCCGTGGCCGTTGCTGAGCACAAAACGGTCACGGTTGGCCCAATGCGGGTTGGCCGGGTTGTGTTGCAGATGCTGGCCCCACAGCGCGGTGGCCATGTCGGCCATGCCCATAGGGGCACCGGGGTGGCCGGATTTGGCTTGTTGAACAGCGTCCATAGCCAAGGCGCGGATTGCGTTGGCCATCATCTGGGTGTTTGCCATTGGGAAATTTTCCTAGCACAGAGAAAAAGATGGCGGCGATTTTAACGGCCCTGTCACTTGGAGTTTCCACGCAGTTACATAGCCCCCTGTGCCATCCCCCTATCTGCGGGCGGCATACTGCGCGGCCATGACTGCCCGCACCGACTGTTCTATGGAATTTCCTGATTACGCCGCCATGCTGCTGGCCGCCGGGCGCGGCAGCCGCATGCGCCCGCTGACTGACCACACCCCAAAACCGCTGCTCGCCGTGCAAGGCCGCGCCCTGCTGGATTGGCACATTGCCGCCCTGCTGCGCGATGGCGTGGGGCAGATGGTGGTGAACACCGGCTGGCTGTGGCAGCAAATACCCGCTTATTTAAATGCGCAATGGCCCGCCAGCCAGGTGCAACTGCGCTATTCGCACGAGGTGCAAGACTGTGGCCACGCGCTGGAAACCGCTGGTGGCATTGCCCGGGCGCTGCCGCAACTGCCCGCGCAGTTTTGGTTGGTGGCGGGCGATGTGTTTGCGCCGGACTTTGTTTTTAGCCCCCGCGCCTGGGCCGACTTTGCCGCCAGCACTGATTTGGCCCACCTGTGGCTGGTGCCCAACCCGCCCCACCACCCGCACGGGGATTTCGCCTGTGTGGATGGCCGGGCTTTGAACCTGCCGCCCGAACACCCCGGCCCGCGCTGGACCTACAGCACCATCGCGCTTCTTAAAAAAGAGCTGTTCACGCAGCCCTGGTGCGAGATTGCGCCCGGAAACCCGGACGGCATTGAAGCCCCCCTGGCCCCCCTGCTGCGCTGCGCCATGGACGCAGGCCGCGTGGGGGCCAGCCTTTACGCCGGACGCTGGACGGATGTGGGCACGCCCGAGCGGCTAGCGCAGTTGAATGGTGCTTGAAAAATAAAAGCTGTTTACGCTGAGTTAGAAACGATTTCAGATACAAAACAATCTGAAATCATTGTGGTTACAGCGGCAGCAGCTATGCTTTTGTGCAGTCCCTTGCCCAGCCACGGTTTGTGGGGGCTCAGAACGTGTTCGCGCTCTGCGCGCGAAGGGGTGCGGGATGCGCATCGGGATGGGCTGCTAGGCGCAAACCGCAGCCATAGTGGTGCTATGGCGAGGATTTGCAACGACGCAGAACGCCCGAGGCGCGACTGCACACCCGCGCGGGGAGCGTGAACACGTTCTCAGTAGAATCGCCCGCCATGACCTTCCTCGACATGCTGCGCGATGCCACGGCGCGTAACCATTCCGTGCTGTGCGTGGGCTTAGACCCTGAGCCTGCCAAATTCCCCACCCACTGGCGCGGCGATGCCAGCAAGATTTTTGATTTTTGCGCCGCCATCGTCGATGCCACCGCCGACCTGGTATGCGCCTTCAAGCCGCAAATTGCCTACTTTGCCGCCAACGGGGCGGAGGCCCAGCTCGAAAAGCTGATCGCCCACATCCGCACCGTGGCCCCCCAGGTGCCCATCATCTTGGATGCCAAGCGCGGCGACATTGGCTCCACCGCCGAGCAATACGCCAAAGAGGCTTTTGAGCGCTACGGCGCCGATGCGGTCACGCTCTCGCCCTTCATGGGGCTCGACTCCATCACGCCGTATTTGCAATACCCCGGCAAGGGCGCTTTCCTGCTGTGCCGCACCTCCAACCCCGGTGGCGATGATTTCCAGGCGCAAACCCTGGCCGACGTGCCCGACCAGCCGCAGTTGTTCACCCACTTGGCGCAACTGGCCCAAGGGCCGTGGAACACCAACGGCCAGCTCGGCCTGGTGGTGGGCGCCACTCGCCCGCAGGAAATTGAGCGCGTACGCGCCTTGGCCCCCACGCTGCCGCTGTTGATTCCCGGCGTGGGCGCCCAGGGGGGCGATGCCGTGGCCACCGTGCGGGCCGCGCAGGGCGGGCCGATGGTCATCAATTCCTCACGCGCCGTGCTGTACGCCAGCGCTGATGCCGACTTTGCCCAGGCCGCCCGCGCCGCTGCGCTGCAGGCACGTACCGTGCTTAATAACGCAGCACTGGGCGTCTAACCCATTTAGCAAGGGTTTTTCCTAGGGCAAAAAGCCCATCGTGCAACACCTGCACGATGGACTTTTTCATGCGCCCTGGGTGAAAATAGAACTATCGTTCGTTTTTTATTTCCAGGGTTAGCACACTAGCGATGTCCGCCGACGGCCTCAACAATGGCCTGCACGGATGTTGGGTTCATCCTGGCAGACATCAAAGGAGAATTACGTAATGCAAGAGCGTCCCTGGCTGGCTTCCTACCCCGAAGGGGTTCCCAGCGATATTGACCTGAGCAGCCACACCTCTTTGGTTGCGCTGATGGAGCAAGCCTTTAACAGCCACGCCCAGCGCGTGGCGTACAACTTCATGGGCAAGGACTTGAACTTTGCCGACGTTGACCGCTATAGCGCCACCTTTGCCGCCTACCTGCAGTCGTGCGGCCTGCAAAAAGGCGACCGCGTAGCGCTGATGATGCCCAACGTGCCGCAATACCCCATTGCCGTCGCCGGTGTGCTGCGCGCCGGGCTGGTGCTGGTCAACGTCAATCCGCTGTACACCGCCCGTGAGCTGGAGCACCAGCTCAAGGACTCGGGTGCCAAGGCCATCGTCATCATTGAAAACTTTGCCCACACGCTGGAGCAATGTATTGCCAGCACCGACGTCAAGCACGTCGTGCTGTGCGCCATGGGCGACACCCTGGGCTGGCTCAAGGGCACGCTGGTGAACCACGTGGTGCGCAAGGTCAAGAAAATGGTGCCGCCGTTTCACCTGCCCCAGGCCATTACGTATAAGGAAGCGCTCAGCCGGGGTGCCAGTGCACGCTTTACCCGCCCGGAAATTACGGCAGACGATATTGCCATCCTGCAATACACCGGCGGCACGACGGGCGTCTCCAAGGGCGCGGTGCTGCTACACCGCAACGTGATTGCCAACGTGCTGCAGGCCGAAGCCTGGTACGGCCCCATGCTTAAAAGCCTGTTGGCCTCGGGCGAGCAAATCACCAGCGTATGCGCCTTGCCGCTCTACCACATCTTCGCCTTTACGGTGAACATGATGCTGTCCATGCGCATTGGCGGCAAAAACATCCTGATTCCCAACCCGCGTGATTTGAAGTCCACGCTCAAAGAGCTGTCCAAGCAGCGCTTTCACACCTTCCCCGCCGTCAACACCCTGTTCAACGGCCTGGCCCACCACCCCGACTTTGGCACCGTGGACTGGAGCCACCTGAAAGTGTCGGTCGGCGGCGGCATGGCCGTGCAAAGCGCCGTTGCCAAGCTGTGGCTGGAAAAAACCGGCTGCCCGATTTGCGAAGGCTATGGCCTGTCCGAGACCAGCCCCATCGTCTCGTGCAACCCGGTAACGAACACCGCCTTTACCGGCACGATTGGCCTGCCGGTGCCCAGCACCTACGTGAAGCTGGTGGACGACGACGGCATCGAGGTGCGCGGCCAGTCCGGCGAGATCGCCGTGCTCGGCCCCCAGGTCATGGCCGGCTATTGGCAGCGCCCCGATGAAACCGCCCGCGTCATGACCGCGGACGGCTATTTCCGCACCGGCGATATCGGCACCATGGACGAGCGCGGCTACATCACCATCGTCGACCGCAAGAAAGACATGGTGCTGGTCAGCGGCTTTAACGTCTACCCCAATGAGGTGGAAGACGTCGTCGCCCAAATGCCCGGCATCCTGGAATGCGCCGTAGTCGGCGTGCCCGACGCCAAAACCGGCGAAGCCGTGAAGCTGGTCGTTGTCACCAACAACCCGCAGGTTACGGAGCAAGGCATTCGCGACTTCTGCAAAGGCAAGCTCACCAACTACAAGCACCCGAAAATTATCGAATTCCGCCAGGAACTGCCCAAGACCCCCGTGGGCAAGGTGCTGCGCCGCGAACTGCGCGACGCCCAGGCCTAAGCCGTAAGCCATCAACCGGCCCGGTAAATCCGGGACAATCGCAGCGCCGCTGAACACAGCGGCGCTGTTTTTTTGTGTTTGGATTTTGTGCTTGGAGATGCCCCCCTATGACGCTTGCCATCGTCAGCGCCCTGCCCGAAGAGCAGCGCGGCCTGCACCACCTGCTGCAACAGGCCCGCAGCGAGCGCCACGGCGGGCGCGACTTCGTCTACGGCCAGTTGCACGGCCAGGACGTGGTGCTGGCCTTGAGCGGCATTGGCAAAGTGGCCGCAGCCACGACGACGACCGCCTTGATTGCCCACTGCGGTATCCAGCGCCTGCTCTTTACCGGCGTGGCCGGAGGGCTTGCCCCCGGCGTGCATGTGGGTGACGTGGTGGTGGCCCAACACTTCATCCAGCACGATATGGACGTGCGCCCCCTGTTTGGCCGCTGGCAGGTGCCCGGCTACGCCGCCCCCACCTTTGCTTGTGATGCGGCGCTTACCCAAGCACTGGCCCAAGCCGCGCAGACCTGCACCACCGTGGCGCGCGATTGGCAGTTGCCGCTGCTGGGCGGCCACCGCCCCCAAGTCCACCAGGGCCTGATCGCCAGTGGCGACCAATTCATCGTCAACGGCCACACCAGCGCACGCATCCACGGCGAACTGCAGGCCGCAGGCCACGCCGTACTGGCCGTGGAGATGGAAGGCGCGGCCATTGCCCAGGTCTGCGCCGACTACGGCCTGCCCTTTGCCGCCGTGCGCACCATTTCTGACCGGGCGGACGACAGCGCCCACGTGGACTTCCCCGCCTTTGTCGAAGCCGTAGCCAGCCGCTACGCACTGCAGATAGTGCAAAGCATGGTGCGCCAGCTTGGCCCATAAAGCCCGGAAACCCCTAGCTCCTTCCACGCTGTAGAGCGCCGATACTGCCCCCCGCCTTCTTGGCATGACCTTCAGGAGTTTGCCCCTATGTGCCGTATTTCCCGCTTATTGACTGTTGCTGCCTGTGCCCTGTTGACTACCCCTGCCTGGGCCGATTGCGACCCCGGCAGCGCCACGGTGTTTCACTGCACCACCACCAAAGGCAAGGTGCTCCAGCTGTGCGATGCGGGCAAGACCATGGTGTATTCCTTTGGTTTGCCGCAGCGCACCCCGGACATCGTGCTGCGCGTTCCCCGCGCCCGGGCCAGTACCTGGCAGTGGAATGGCACGGGACCGTCTATGAGCTATTCCGTCAACATACCCAACGGCAACACCACCTATAGCGTGTTTTGGAGCGTGGACCGTATGACGGACGAGCACCCCATCAGCGCCGGGGTACATGTGACGATCAACGGCAAGCATGCAGCCACGGTCTCGTGCGTCGGTGAGGTACAGCAGGCGCTGGAAGGTATTGACCTGCCCCTGGAAAAATAAGAGCTAACAGCGCCCGCCCAGCAAGGGCTAGCGGCACTTTTTACTAAAAAATACTGCTTTAAGCCAGCCAGCCGCGCTTGCGGAAATACACCATGGGGCCCAGGGCGCTGGCGATCATCAAGAGGATGACGTAGACGTAGCCGTATTGCCATTCCAGCTCAGGCATGACACGGAAGTTCATGCCGTAGACGCTGGCAATCAAGGTGGGCGGCAGCAGCGCGACGCTGGCCACGGAGAAGATTTTGATGATCTTGTTCTGGTTGATGTTCAAGAAGCCGACCAGCGCGTCCATCAGGAAGTTGATCTTGTCGAACAGGAACTGGGTGTGGCTGTCCAGCGACTCGATGTCGCGCAGGATTTGGCGGGCGTCCTCGAACTGTTCGGCATCCAGCATCTTGCTGCGCATCATGAAGCTGACGGCGCGGCGCGTATCCAGCATGTTGCGGCGCACACGGCCATTCAAGTTTTCCTGCCAGGCGATGTCGGCCAGCACTTCTTGGGCGTAGGTGTCGGTCACGCTGCCTTCGAGCACCTGGGCGCTGACTTTTTTCAAATCGTCGTAAATACCTTCCAGCGCATCGGCGGAATATTCCACGTCGGCGTCGAAAAGGCTGAGCAACACGTCCTTGGCGTCGTCGATCAGACCGGGCACGCGGCGCGCGCGCATGCGCAGCAGGCGAAAGACGGGGATGTCTTCCTCGCGGATGGAAAACAGCACGCCGCAGCTTTTAAGCTCGGTATTGCGCTGGTTCAGGATGAAGGCCACGCGCACGCTGCGGCTTTCGTCCTCGTCGTCAATCAAAAAGTCGCTGCGGATGTGCAGCTCGCCGTTGTCTTCTTCGTAGAAGCGGGCGGATTCTTCAATGTCGTCGCCCGTGGCATCGTCAGGGATGGACAGGCCGTAGTGTTGCTTGACCCAGCGCTTTTCCTCGCGCGTGGGGGACTCCATATCGACCCAGATGGGCTGGAGGTTTTCCAGGTCTTCCAAGCGGTCGATTTCTGCTTGAACCAGCCGTCCGTTGGACAGCAAGAAGACGTTGAGCATAGTGTGCTCTCCTGTGGGGGCATGCACGGGCCAGGGCCGGCGTGCAGGCAAAACGCAAAAACGGGGGGTAAGCGCAGTTCATGCGCTCTCAAAGGGGCGCTTCCCTGACCCCGCTTGCAGAAGGCAAGACCACAGGGGCCGGGAAGCTACCAACTGGGGTAGGGTTCCACGGTGTCTATCTCCGAATAAACCCGCAATTATGCCTGCCCTGTCACGGGCTGCAGGGCCTGGGCGAAAAAGTCCAGCACTACACGCTGGCGCTGCGTGAGTAAGCGGTTGCTCGGCAAGATGGCATACACCCCGGACGGCGGCGGGGCAAAGTCTTGCAAGATGGGCACCAGGGCGCCGTCCTGCAGGTAGTCATGCAACAGAAAGTCCGGCTGCATCGTCACCCCCATGCCTTGGGCTGCGGCCAGCGTCAGGGCGTCGCCATTGTTGGCCTGCAGGATGTAGGGCACGGCCACGCCTTGGGTTTGGCCGTCCAGCGTAAATTGCAGCGGCTTGTTCTGCCCGCGCCCGGTGTAGCCCAGGCAGTCGTGCTGTAGTAAGTCCTGTGGATGCTGGGGCACGCCCTTGCGCTCCAGATAACTGGGGGCCGCCACGGTAAGGAGCTGCACCTGGCCAATCTTGCGGGCAATGTTGCTGGGGTCAAGCTGGGTGCTGACGCGGATGGCCAGGTCCATGGCCTCGTCAATCAAGTCGCTGGTGCGGTCGTTGAAGTCCAGCGTCAATTGGATATGGGGGTAGAGCTGGTGCAGGCGCGGCAAGAGCGGGGCAATGCAGCGGATGCCAAAGCTCAAGGGCACGCCGATGTGGATATGCCCGCGCGGCGCTTGCCCGGCTTCCATGACCTCGGCTTCGGCGCTGTCGATCTCTTGCAGGATGCGGCGGCAGCGCTCCAGGTAAGCCACACCGGCACTGGTGAGCGTGAGCTTGCGCGTGGTGCGCATCATCAGCTTGACGCCCAAATGCGCCTCCAGCGCGGCAATGCGCCGGGTGACGACGGAGCGGGCCACGCCCAATTGGTCCGCCGCTGCGGCAAAGCTGCCGAGATCGGCCACCCGGACGAAATGCTGCATTGCATCAAAACGACTCATTGTTGCCACCTTTGCAATAAAGTTTTGGCAATTGTCCCCTATTTTTTTATGGGTAAATACCCTAGAGTAAGGGCCTTAACTGCTTATTTCTTGTCTTATGTCTACGACTACCGCACCCTCCAACCTGCACTACGACCCCTTGGCCAAAGGGCTGCATTGGCTGATGGCGCTGCTCATCTTCTGCCTGCTGGGCCTGGGTTTTTACATGCAGGGCCTGCCCCTGTCGCCGCAAAAGCTGCAGTTCTATTCCTGGCACAAATGGGCGGGCGTGACCGTATTTTTACTGGCCGTGCTGCGCCTGCTGTGGCGCGCTGGCCACCGCCCACCGGCGCTGCCCGACCACATGGGCAGCTTGGAGCGCCTGGGTGCCAAGCTGGGCCACTGTGCGCTGTATGTGTTGATGGTGGTCATTCCCCTGTCCGGCTGGCTGATGAGTTCGGCCAAGGGCATCCAAACCGTATGGTTTGGCGTGCTGCCGCTGCCCGACCTGCTGGATAAAAACAAGGAAATTGGCAACGCCTTGCAAACTTTGCACGCGGTTTTGAATCTGAGCCTGATTGCCGTCCTGCTGGCCCACGTGGCCGGGGCGCTGAAACACCACTTTGTGGATAAGGACGACGTGCTGACCCGCATGTTGCCGCGCCACAAAAATTGAAAGGAATTGTGGATATGAAAAAAGTTTTTCTTCCCCTCGCCAGCCTGACTGTCAGCTTGGCCCTGCTGGGTAATCTCAGCAATGCTTCTGCTGCCGAATACACCCAGGTGCAGCCCCAGGCCAGCAAAATCAGCTTCGACTACCAACAAATGGGCGTTGGCATGCAAGGCGTGTTCAAGACCTTTACCGGCACCTTGCGCTTTGACCCGGCTGCTGCCGATAAAGCCCAGGCCAGCCTGGAAGTGGATTTGGCCAGCGTGGACGTGGACAACGACGAAGCCAACGACGAGCTGGCCACCAAAACCTGGTTCAACACCGCCGCCTTTCCCAAGGCCAAGTTTGTCTCCACCAGCGTGAAGGCCCTGCCCACGGCCGGCCAGTACGAAGTGGCCGGTACGCTGACCATCAAGGGCCAGAGCCAGAACGTCACCGTGCCCGCACGCTTTAGCGAAAGCAACGGCCAGGGCGTGTTTGAAGGGCAGCTCACCATCCAGCGCGGCGCGTTCTCGATTGGCGAAGGCGCCTGGAAAGCCTTTGACATCGTTGCCAACGACGTGGTGGTGCACTTCAAGCTGCTTGCCAAATAAGCGCTGCCAGCATCTGGCCGCATTTCTCTCTTTTTTCCCCACCTGTTTTTATTTTTCTTTGAAAGGAAAACTCCATGACCCGCACGACCGCATTTGCCGCCGCCCTGGCTTGCGCTGCCGCACTGGCCACCCCGGCAATGGCCGCGCCTGTGACCTACGCTGTTGACAGCACGCACAGCTTCCCCAACTTCTCCTACACCCACATGGGCCTGTCGGCACCACTGTCCAAGTTCAAGAAAACCACCGGCACCGTCATGCTGGACAAGGAAGCCAAAACCGCCTCGGTGGACGTGGTGATCGACATGACCTCGGTCGATACCGGTTTTGACGTGTTTGACGGCCACATCCAGGGCGAAGACTTCCTGGACACCGCCAAATTCCCCACCGCCACGTTCAAATCCACCAAGGTGAACTTTGAAGGCGACAAGCCCGTCACCATCGACGGCGACCTGACCATCAAGGGCATCACCAAGCCCGTGACGCTGAAAGTGACCCACTTCGTCACCAAGCCCCACCCCATGATGAAGAAAGACGCCATCGGCGCCAACGCCAGCACGGTGATCAAGCGCTCGGACTTCAACGCCGATAAATACGTGCCCAACGTGGGCGATGAAGTGACCATCACCGTATCGCTGGAAGCCGTAGCCAAGTAAGTTCTGGCATTGCTTCTATAAAAGGAGCTGCTAACGCTTGTTGAACAAGGATTTCATGGTGTTTAAGCCTTGAAATCCACTGTTTATCAGCGCTAGCAGCTCCTTTTTTTATGTAATTTGTCCCAAGCCCTGGGCAAACTGCAAATCTGCCCAAGTCTCGCCCTTGTAGCGCCGGGGTTGGGCGGTGCGCAGCAAGAAGCTGGGGTCGTAAGTCACGGCGGTGGGGATGCCTTGCACGCTGTGGGCCTGCTGGCGCAGTTGGCCGATGGGGTCGCTGCGCTGCAGCAGGGTGTGGGCCACTTTCTGGCCAAACAGCAGCAGGCGCTGGGGCTGCAGTTGGGCCAGTGCCTGGGGCAGCTGTTGTTCCAGCGGCTGCCAATCGACCGGAGCCAGGCTGCCGGCAATGGGCAGGGCTTTGCTGCCTTGGCGCTGCAGCACGGCCAGCCAGACCTGGGGGTGTTCATGCAGCGCCAGGGCGCGCAGCATTTTGTCCAGCAGGCCGCCTACGTCCCCGGCAAAGGGGGTGATGGGGTTGGTGCTTTCCAGCAAGATCAGCCACGGTCCGCCGGTGGCAGGGCCGCTGGCCTGGGGGTAGAGCTGTACCCACGGGGCCATGCGCCATAGGGCGGTTTCGGCTTCGGTGGGGGCGGGGGCTGGGGCGGCTGGTGTTGGGGCTGGTGTTGATTGGGGGGCCGCCTGCGCCGTTGGGGTGGGTGCGGGTTTTGCGGGGGTTGCGGTTTGCGGCGCTGGCACGGCGGCGGCGCTGGGGGCTGCAGCTTGCGCTGCCGTTTGGGTTGCCATCTGCGCGGCAGGGGCAGCGTGTGATTGCGGTGGCGGCGCAGCCGGGGCTGTAGCCGGTGCAACCGGTTGGGGCAGCCACAGGGTGATGCCCATTTCTTCCAGCATGGCGCGCCGGCGCGGGTCGAGGTTCAGGCTCATAGCAGCTTACACATGACGATAGCGGCCTCACGCACGCCGGGTTCTACGGGGTAATAGTCTTTGCGCTGGCCCGCTTCGCTAAAGCCGTGGTGCTGGTACAGGCTGCGTGCGCGGGCGTTGCTCTGGCGCACTTCCAGCCATAGCGATTGCGCGGCGATGCTCGCCGCCCAGCCATCAAGTGCGTGCAGCAAGGTCTGGCCGTGGCCCAGTCCTTGGTAGGCGGGGGCCACGCTGATGCACAGCAAATGCCCTTCGTCCACCGCCTGCATGGCCATGAAAAACCCCAGCAATGCGCCATTACGCACCAGCACCTGGCCGTGGTAGCCCGCATCCAGGGCATCGGCAAACTGGCGCTGCGTCCAGGGGTGGGCTTGCGCCTGCGCGTCCAGCGCGGCCACGGCGGGCAGCCAGGGGGCCGTCATGGGCAGCAGTTGGGCGGGGGCTTGGCATTCCAGCATGGCGTTTATTGGGGGGACTGCTGCGGTTGTTGCTGTGCCTGCTGGGTGCGGGCGGCGGCCAGGGCTGCGCGCTCGGCGGTGGTTTGGGCCACTTTGTCGCGCACGTACAGGGGCAGGGCGTGTTCCGGGGCCAGCAGGCCACCGGCAGCGATGGCGGCGGGGGCCAGCTGCAGCAGGGCCTGGGCGGTGGGTAGGGCGGGCAGATGCCGGGCGTGGGGGGCCAGGTCGGCGTACACCGCCTGGGCATTGCCCGCTACCACGGCACCGGCGGGCACCTGCACGGCGCTGGGGGCGCTCAGGCCCACCGCAGTCACGGCGTGCCATTGTTCACCAGTGCGGCGGTAGTGGGCGTGGTAGACCTCGCCCATGCGGGCATCGAGCACGGCCAGCACGTCGGTCACGCCATGCTGGGTGTAGGCATCTTGCGCCACGGCCAGCAGGCTACCGATGGGCAGCACCGGCACGCCCGCCCCAAAGGCCAAACCCTGCGCCACTGAACAAGCGGTACGCAAGCCGGTAAAGGAACCCGGACCTTGCCCAAAAACAATAGCTGTTAGCGCTTTTGGGGTAAGGGCTAGCGCCGAAAAACCTTCCAAAATTTTTGGAATCAAATGGGTGGACGACTCCGGCCCGCCCGCCCCCTGCCAGTGCCACTGCCCCTGGGGGCTGTGCAGGGCGATGAATACGTCGGCGGTACTGGTATCAAAGGCAAGCAGGTGCATAGGGGGGCGATTATCTGCCCTGGGCCCGCCGGTGCTGGCGGCGGCGGGTATTTGCGCGGTGGTAGCGCCCGGCGGGGTTCTACGGCGCTCTACACTTGCGCCCATGCTGAAAAAATTCTTTTCCGTGGCCGCCCTGTGCTGGGCCACTGCGGCCACCGTTGCCACTGCTGCGCCCGCCCAGGAACTGCCCGCCGCCGTGCAAGCGGCGCTCAAGCGCGTGCAGGTGCCGCCCGAGGCGGTGTCCGTCTTTGTCGCCCCCAGCACGCCGGGGCAAGCGCCGCGCCTGGCCTGGCAAAGCCAGCAGCCGATGAACCCGGCCTCGGTCATGAAGCTGGTGACCACCTACGCCGCGCTGGACCAACTCGGCCCCGCCTATGTGTGGCGCACGCCGCTGTACCTGGACGGCGTGCTGGAAGATGGCGCGTTTCGCGGCACCGTCTATATCCGGGGCGTAGGCGACCCCAAGCTGGTGTCTGAGCGGCTCTGGCTGCTGCTGGGCCGCCTGTACGGCATGGGGGCCAAGGTGATCGTGGGCGACATCGTGCTTGACCGCAGCGCCTTCAAGCTGCCGCCGCACGACCCCGCCGCCTTTGATGGCGAGCCGTACCGGCCCTACAACGTCGGGCCGGATGCGCTGCTCATCAACTACAACAGCCAGGTGCTGGGCTTTATCCCCGACCCCGGCGCGGGCGTGGCGCGTATCCACTACGAACTGCCCCTGGCCGGTGTGCAGCTACCAACCAGCGTGCCCCTGGCCCCGGCGGGCACGGCCTGCGGCGACTGGCGCGGGCAATTGCAGGCGCAGTGGGACAACCCGGCCCAGGTGCAACTGGGCGGCAGCTACCCCGCCAGTTGCAGCGACAAAAACTGGCCCGTGGCCCTGCCCGAGCCCGAGCGCTTTGCCGCCAAGGCGGTGGAAGGCATGTGGCGCGCCCTGGGTGGGCAGCTCACCGGCCAGGTGCGTGATGGTCGGATACCCGCAGGTCTGAAACCCGCGTGGGAAAACCAATCCCCCGCCCTGGCCGAAGTGGTGCGTGACATCAACAAATACAGCAACAACGTGATGACACAGCAGCTGTTGCTCACCCTGGGCAAAGAGCGCGGCGGCGAAGGCAGTTTTGACAGCGCCCGCTTTGTGCTGCAGCAATGGTGGCAACGCCGCTGGCCCCAGGAGCCCGTGCCCGAAATTGACAACGGCGCGGGCCTAAGCCGCAGCGCCCGCATCACTGCCCAAGGCCTGGGGCATATGTTGCAGGCGGTATGGGCCTCGCCGGTGATGGCGGAATACATGTCCTCGCTGCCCATTGCCGGCACCGACGGCACGCTGCGACGCAGCCAAGCCGATGCCAGCGCCCACCTAAAAACCGGTTCACTGCGCGATGCCCGCGCTATTGCCGGATTTGTCGATGGCGCCAGCGGCCAGCGTTATGTACTGGTGGCCTTGATCAACCACGCCAACGCGGGCAACGCCCGCCCGGCGATGGATGCCTTGATCGACTGGGTGGCCCGCGATATGCGCCCCTAGGACACACCAAACATTACGTATTCTGAAAAGCAACCCGTGCACAATCGGGCGCTTTGCTATGACTACACATACTAAGGAGACGGTTATGCAACGGCGTCGTTTTGTTTCTCTTGCGAGCCATGCTGCTGCCTGGGGGGCGTGTTCGGCATGGTCGTTGCCAGCCTTTGCGCAGGATGCTCTGGTGCCGGGCGTGACAGAAAGCACGCTGACGATTGCCAGCTCTTTGGCACTGACCGGTACTTTGGCTGGTTTTGGCGAAGCCGTGCAGCAGGGTGCTGGTGCAGCCTTTGCCCAAGCCAATGCCCAAGGCGGGGTGCATGGCCGCCAGCTCAAGCTCAACCTGGTGGACGATGGCTACGTGCCTGAGCGCACCGCCGCCAACGTGAAAAAAATCTTGCAAGAGCACAGCGCCCTGGCCCTGCTGTCTTGCGTCGGTACGGCCAACAATACTGCCATCACCCCCCTGGTCGAGGCGGCAGGCATTCCCCATATTGCCCCCATCAGCGGCGCTGCTTCGCTGCGCAAGAATGAACGTTTTGTCTTTCACGTACGTGCTGGCTATACCGAAGAAATGCAGCGCCTGGTGCAGCGCCTGGTTGGCATGGGGCTCAAGGGTATTGCCGTGGTGTATCTGGATAACGGCTACGGCAAGGAAATGCATGATGTCGCCATTACGGAGCTGCAACAGCAAGGCGCGACTACCGCAGCAGAACTGCCCTTGGACGTGGATGGCGGCAATGCCGCCAAGGTGCTGCAAGCGCTCAAGCAAGCCCGCCCTTCCGCCGTACTGCTGGCTACTGCCGGCACTCCGTCGCTTGCGATGATCCGCAGTATCAAACAACAGTTGCCAGGGGTGCTCATGGCTGGCTTGAGCGTAACCGTGCAGGGGCTCAAGCTGGATGCGTCGGCCAGTGGCATTGCCATCACCACGATCGTTCCAGACCCTGACAAAGGCCGGTTAGCCATCGTGCGGGAATACCAGGCCGCTATGCGTGCTGTGGGCCATACAGAATTTTCTCCCGGCACACTGGAGGCCTACATCAACGCCCAGGTACTGATCGATGGTCTACGCCGCGTGGGTAAGGAGCCTACCCCTGCACGCCTGCGGACTGCGCTGGCCAGCATCCGTAACCTGGATTTGGGCGGTTTCACGGTGGACTATGCAGGTCAGTCACCTTTCGTCGGCTCGCGCTATATCGACCTGGGGGTGATGGGCAGCAATGGCCGTTTTGTGGGCTAACAGTCCTTCTGAAACATGACAATTCTGCCAAGCAACCCGTGCACAATCGGGCGCTTTAACTATTCCAACCCCTGAAGGAGACTGCCATGCAACGACGTCGTTTTGTTTCTCTAGCCAGCCACGCTGCTGCCTGGGGGGCGTGTTCGGCATGGTCGTTGCCAGCCTTTGCGCAGGACGCCGCCGCGCCTGGGGTCACGGACAGCACACTGACGATTGCCAGCTCCTTGGCACTGACGGGCACCCTGGCCGGTTTTGGCCAAGCCGTGCAGCAAGGCGCGGGCGCGGCCTTTGCCCAGGCCAATGCCCAAGGCGGGGTGCATGGCCGCCAGCTCAAGCTCAACCTGGTGGACGATGGCTACGTGCCTGAGCGCACCGCCGCCAACGTGAAAAAAATCTTGCAAGAGCGCAGCGCCCTGGCCCTGCTGTGCAGTACCGGTACGCCGACGACGGCTGCCATCTCGCCCCTGGTCGAAGCTGCTGGCATCCCGCTGGTGGCCCCAGTCAGCGGCGCGGCATCGCTGCGGCACAACGAGCGCTTTGTTTTTCACGTGCGTGCAGGCTATACCGAAGAGGTCCAGCGCCTGGTGCAACGCCTGCTGGGCATGGGGCTCAAGGGCATTGCCGTGGTGTATTTGGACAACGGCTACGGCCAAGAGCTGCGGGAAGTTGCCGTCAAGGAACTGGCGAAAAACCAGGCCAGCGCTGCTGCAGAGCTGCCGCTGCACGTCTCTGGCGACAACGTGGCTGAAGTGCTGGCGGGCCTGAAAAAAGTCCGTCCCTCTTCGGTACTGCTGATTACCGCCGGTACCCCATCGCTGGACATGGTGCGCGGCATCAAGAAAGAGCTGCCCGGCGTGTTGCTGACCGGGTTGAGCGCGACTTTGCACGGGCTTCCCGTCGATGCCGCCACCAGTGGCATGGCCGTCACCACCATCGTGCCCGACCCCAACCGAGGAAAAATCGGCTTGGTGCGCGACTACCAAGCCGCCATGCGCGCCATTGGTGAGAACACCTTCTCCTCGGCCACGCTGGAAGCGTATATCGACGCCCGCGTGTTGATCGAGGGGCTGCGCCTGGCCGGTAAAGACGTTAGCCCCCAACGCCTGCGCGCTGCCCTGGCCGGTATCCGCAATTTGGATTTGGGCGGGTTTACGGTCAACTTCTCCAGCCAGGCCCCGTTCATTGGCTCACGCTTTATTGAACTGGGTATTTTGGGCAGCAATGGCCGCTTTGTTGGCTAAAAACTGCTGCCAGAGATAACCAGGGCGCGCAGAAATGCGCGCCCTTTTTTCCGGGTCCCCGAAAGGACACGGGGTTCACCCCGCCGCCGCTGCCCGCTCCAGCCGGTCGCGCACACCCTCCCAAGCCGCATCTTCTGCGGGCGGGGCTTCCACCCAAATCAGCTCTACGCCCAGCGCGTCCAGGTCGCGCAAATCGCCAAACAGTTGGCGGGCGGCTTCGGGGGCGGTGGCGGGCATGGTTTTCAATGTCACGCTGCGGGCGCTGCTTTGCAAGGGGCTGCGGTGGTACACCGCCAGGGCGGGGGCTTCGCGGCCCAAAACCTGCAGGGTGGCTTGCAGTTGTTCAGCGCTCATCAGCCGCACTTTGGCCTGGGGGGCATAGTGGGCCAAAAGCGTGCCAGAGGCCCGTGGGGTGTGCGCTTGCAGCTCTTCCTTTGAAAGCGGGCGCTGGCCGCACACGCGCTCAATATCGCTGCGGGTGATGGCACCGGGGCGTAGCAGCACGGGCACGCCGCGCGTGCAATCGACGATGGTGGATTCAATGCCGACGGGGCAGGCACCGCCGTCCAGCACCAGCAAATCTGCGCCAAATTCCTCGGCCACGTGGGCGGCAGTGGTGGGGCTAATGCGGCCAAACTTGTTCGCGCTGGGGGCGGCAAGGCCCCAAATGGGCTGGGGCAGCGCTTGGCAGGCGTGCAATACCGCCTGGGCCACAGGGTGGGCCGGGCAGCGCAGGCCAATGGTGGCTTGCCCGCCGGTGGCGGCCTGGGCCACACCGGGCAGGCAGGGCAGGATGAGGGTCAGTGGCCCAGGCCAGAAGGCATCCATCAACTGCTGGGCAAACAGGGGGACGGCCTGCGCGTAATGGGCCACTGGCGTAATAGCCCCGTGCATGTCGGTGCTGTGGGCCAGGTGGACGATCAGCGGGTGGTCGGCCGGGCGGCCCTTGGCGGCAAAAATCTGCGCTACGGCGGCGGGGTTGTCGGCATCGGCAGCCAGGCCATAGACGGTTTCGGTCGGCAGGCCCAAGAGCTGCCCTTGGGCCAGCGCCTGGGCAGCGGCGGCAATCGCCGGGGGGTGTTGGCCGTCCAGCACCATGCTTAAAACGCCTCGATGCCCAGCAGCGCCGCCGCTTGCAGTGCCGTGGTGCGGGCAGCCTCTGGCGTGGCGGCGGTGATGTTCAGGTGACCCATTTTGCAACCCGGCTTGGCCTGGGTTTTGCCGTACAGGTGCAGGTGGGCACCGGGCAGGGCCAGCACCTGGGCCCAGGCGGGTTCGGTGGGGGTGGTTGCGCCTTGGGGGAACCACAAATCGCCCAGCAGGTTGAGCATGATGGCCGCGCTGTGCTGGCGCGGCTGCACCAGGGGCAGGCCCGTCATGCAGCGCACTTGCAGCTCGAACTGCGAGATGTCGCAGGCGTTTTGGCTGTAGTGGCCGCTGTTGTGCGGGCGCGGGGCCATTTCATTGACCACCAAGCTGCCGTCCTGCAGCACAAAAAATTCCACACACAACACGCCGACATAATCCAGCCCTTGCGCTACAGATTGTGCAGCTACTAGCGCTTGCTGGGTCTGCGTTTTGGGCAGATTTTCTTCATAAACTTCGGTGACAACCAAAATGCCGTCGCGGTGCAGGTTGCGCTGTACGGGTAGGTGCACCATGGCCCCGTCGCGCCCACGGGCGACGATGACGGAGCATTCCTGCGCCAAGGGCAGCATTTTTTCCAGCACACAGGCCACGCGCCCCAGGCTGTCCCAGGCGGCAGCCAGTTCGGCGGCGCTGGCCACGCGCACCTGGCCCTTGCCGTCGTAGCCCATGCGGGCGGTTTTCAAAATACCGGGCAGCAAATCGGCGCTGACGGCGGCCAGCTCCTCTGCCGTGGTGATGACGGCGTGCGGGGCCACGGGCACGCCGCATCGCACAAAGTGGGCTTTTTCAGCGGCGCGGTCTTGGGCAATGGCCACGCACCGGCCAGCGGGGGATACCGGACGGCTGGCGGCTAGCGCATCCAGCGCGGCGGCGGGTACGTTTTCAAACTCGGTGGTCACGGCGGCGCACAGGCGGGCCAGTTCGCTCAAGCCTGAGGCATCTTGGTAACCGGTGCGGATGTGGTGGTGGCTAATCAGGCCGGCGGGGCTGTGCGCGTCGGCATCCAGCACGGCGGTGAAGTAGCCCATAGCCTGCGCGGCGTGGGCAAACATGCGGCCCAACTGGCCACCGCCCAATACGCCCAGGGTGGCACCGGGCAGGATGACATCAGCGTTCACGTCAGCGGCCCCGCTCATGCGTTCACCGGCAAGGTCATGGCACGGGCGGCGGCGGTTTGCTCGGTGCGAAAGGCTTCCAACTTGCCGCGCAGAGCCGCATCTTCATTGGCCAGCAGAGCCACGGCAAACAGGGCGGCGTTGGCGGCCCCGGCCTGGCCAATGGCAAAAGTGGCCACCGGCACGCCCTTGGGCATTTGCACAATGCTGTGCAAAGAATCCACCCCTTGCAGATGGCGGCTGGCCACCGGCACACCCAGCACGGGCACGGTGGTTTTGGCGGCAATCATGCCCGGCAGGTGGGCAGCGCCACCGGCCCCGGCGATGATGGCTTTGAGCCCCCGCCCGGCAGCACTTTCGGCGTAGCGGAACATGTCGTCGGGCATGCGGTGGGCCGAGACGACCTGGGCTTCAAAAGAAATACCAAATTGCTGCAGGATGGCAACCGCGTGCTGCATGGTGTCCCAATCGCTGGACGAACCCATGACCACGCCAACGTGTACGGCTTGCATAGTGTGAATAGAGGGGGGAAGGGCTAAGGGAAAGCGCGTAATTTTACGGCTTTCCCCTAGCCAGACCCGGTGCGCAGGTCTTAGAACGTGTTGACTAGCCCCGCGCGGAGATCGCCAACACGTTCTTATCCAGCCTGCGCCGCTGGCGCGTCAGCAGACGCCACGGCATCCAGCGCCACTTCCCGGCGGTAGCACAGCCCCACCCACAGCGCAGCCAGCAGCAATTGCACCGCCAGCACCAGCCAGGCCCAGTGGGGGGCCAGGAGTTGGGAGTGCTCTTGCGGCCAGATCAATGCCAGCAACGGCTGCACCGTGCTGGCCACCAGGGCGCCGCCCACCCCCTGGGCCAGTAGCGGCAGCAGCAGGTTCAGCACCAGCCAGGTGACGATGAACACCCCCATGGGCGACTTCAAGCGCCGCCGCAGCAAACCAAAGCCGGTGAGGATGAGGGCATCGCGCAGCAGTTGCAGGCAGGCCAGTACCAACACCCAGCCCAGTTGCGCCGTTGCTGCCCAGGCCCACAGCGCGGCGGCCAGGGCTAGTACCCAGCTAACGGGCCACAGCGGCAGGGCCGTTAGGGCATCGCGCCAGCGCTGGCGCTGCACGCACCACTGCACCTGCCGCCAGGCGCGGGCATCGTCCAGCATGTGTTGCAAGGCAATATAGGCACTGGCGAGCAGCGCCAGCATGGCGGTATGGCTGGCCCACAGGGCTGCGCCCGAGGTGGGTACATGCTCCCCAGCAGTAATACCGGCACCAGTTGCGCTGGCTACAGCCAGCCCCAGAGGCCACGCCCAGGGCAGGGTGGCTACATCCAGGCGTTGGCACAGTTGGCGCCACAGCGCCAGCAACCCCAGGGCCAGCAGCACGCCGCCCAGTAAATACGCCAGCCCCATGTCGCTGATGGCCCAGCCCCACCACCACACAGTCTGCCCATCCAGCACATTGCGCCGCAGCAGCCCCAGCAGCGGCCAGGGCGCCAGCCATAGCAGTAGCAGGAAAACGACCCAGGAACGCCGCTGCGTTGGGGCGCTGCGGCTGCTGGTGTTCCAGCCCAGCAGCACGGAATTCATCGCCCAGGTCTGCATGCCCAGCCCCCACAGCAGGGCCAGCGCCGTCAGGTGCCCGCCTTGGTGCACGCCAATCACGACCTCCCAGGTGCTGGCAACAAACAGCGCGACCGTGGCAAACAAGGCGGCGTACAGCCAGGCGGGCAGGGTCGACCCCAGGAGCTTGCCCCAGGCCATTTGCCAGGGGCTCAAGGCCGATAGGCGCTGCCAGTCCCAGGTGTGCTGGCGCAGCTCTTCGCTCAGGCTGCGCCCGGCCAAGACGCTGCCGTACACCACGGTCGCGCCCCACAGGCCCAAAAGGGCGGTGATGCCCAGGTTGCTCAGGCGCTCTGCCGCATTGGAGAGCACCCAGGGCAGGGCCAGGATCAAGCTGACCAGCCCCAGCGTCCACAGCGGGAGGGAGGGGCGCCAGTTCAACCACAGTTGGCGCTGAAATTCGGGGTTCAGGGGGGGACGGCTCATGGGGTGCTCCCTGGGCGGTGGTCTGGGCGATGTTCTTGGCGAAGGTAATGTTGCTGCAGGCTCTCGCGCTGGGCAGCCAGGCCGGCTACCGGCAGGCCTGCGGCCACCTGGGCGGCCAGCCACTGCGCCCGCTCTGCCGGGGCACTGGGTAGCCACAGCAGCACTGGGGTGGTGCTACTGCCCCAGTCGTGCACTTGGGTGGTCGCCAGCCACTGCTGCAGGGCCGGGGCGTCCAGGGGCTGGGCCAGTTCCAGGGCAAATAATTGCAGCGCCGGGCTGCTGTCCAGGCGCGCTTGCAAGGCGCTATGGTGCTCAATCCGGCCCTGGCGCAGGGCCAGGATGTGGGTGCAGTATTCGTCCAACTCGCTCAGGATGTGGCTGGAGACCACCAGCGTCATGCCTTGCGCCTGTAGCTGCCGAAACAACTGCGACAGGCTGGCCCGGGCCTCGGGGTCCAGGCCACTGGCCGGTTCGTCGAGCAGCAACACCGCTGGCTGGTGGATGATGGCCTGGCCAATGGCCAGGCGCTGGCGCTGGCCGCGCGAGAGCTGGCTGGGCAGGCGCTCCAGCAGCGGCAGTAAATCCAGTTGCGTGGCCACGGCCTGTACCCGCCCGGGCACGGCAGCAGGGGCGATGCCCATGGCCAAGGCGGCGTAGTGCAAGCAATGGCGGGCACTTAAACGTTCGTACAGGCCGTAAAAATCTGACAAATACCCCAGGTGCTGGTGCACCAGGCGCGGCTGGCTGGCGACGTGGATGCCTTGCACGCGCACCTGGCCGGACAGCGGTAAGTCCAAGCCGGCAATACAGCGCAGCAAAGTGGACTTGCCCGCGCCATTGGGCCCCACCAGGGCGGTGACACTGCCTGCGGCAATGTGCAGCTGCACGCCATCCAAGGCGCGGTGGCCAGGGTATTCAAACACCAGATCGGTGACGGTAATCATGGCCTTCCTTTTCTTGCGGGTGTCAGCCCCGTCAGACCAGCGTGAGCAGACGTTCCAGCCCCACCCGCACGCGGATTTCCCGGTGCGCCACTGCGCCGACGATTTTGTTTTCTGGCTGCTTGGTATCGCGCGTCATGGGGTCGCACGGCATGCCGTCGCGGTTCAGAAATACCGCGACCACCGGGGTGGCAGCATGGGCGCTACGGCGCATCACGATGCCGGTTTCCCCGCTTTGCAGCCGCACCCAGGCCCCGGGGGGATAGATGCCCAGGGTCTTCACCAGGGCGGTGCCTGCTTCGTCAACCGCCTTGGTTTCGTCGTAGTAGCACGCCTGCATGGCCGAGGTGACGGACATCGGGTCGCGCCCCACCCGTGGGGCAATGCGGGCGCCAAAAATATCGGCGCGTTGAATCAAGCGGGCCAGCTGGCGCCCAGGTGTTTTGTCGGCCAACCTGCCGGGGTCACGGTAGTGGTGGAATTTGATGGCCTCCAGCCACAGCGCATCGCGCACGCCCAGTTGTTCGAGCCGGTGCATCGACTGCTCGGCATGGTGGTCGATCACCTTGGCCTGTTCGGCGCTTAAGGGGGTGCGTTGTTGCGCCAGGTCATCTTGCAGCTGGGTCATGGAGATATTCATCGTCAGCGCTGCCCGCCCCAGGGTATGCACTTGCTCGGTGGGCCAGTGTAGGGTCTCGCGAGCTACCAGCATGGTGATGGTGGCCACCAACAAAGCATGGGTGGCGCTGTAAAAACGCACTTCTTGGGCCGAAAGTTGCACCAAAGCTAAAAGTGCTGCATCCGGATTCTTTTCGCTGTAGTTAACCAGGGCCGAAAACATGCGCGTAAAACGCCCGGCAAAGGTATCTGGGTCGGGCTGGCGTAAGAGCTGTGTCCAATGCAGTTGCCAATCAACCCAGCGAGGGTGGACGCTGTACTCTTCCTCCTCTTCCTGGCCGGCAGTCACTTGTATGGACATTTCAGCAATCTTGCCCAAAGGTTTGTCAGCGTGCAGCATGGATTGCAGCTGCGCCAAATAGGCACGGTAGCTGTCACCAGACTCATCGGTATCCACATACAAGGTTTGGCCGCGCAGCAACAGATTTTTTAAGTCTTCCTGCGAACGAATAACGTAGCCTTTGCCTGCCAATAGCGCACCACCTGCCCCCCGCAGGGCGAAGGGAATCGGCTGGCCAAAAGGAATGGACTGGATATCAAGCGCAACGAGCTTCATGACACAAATTAAAAAACAGAGCGCCACAACGCCAGTACAGCGTCGCGGTAGGGGGCAATACTAAGCGGATCGACCAGGCCATCGCCCTCATTGAGGCGCGAAATATGCTGCAAGTGCCGCAACTGCCGGTAGGCATTGGCAGCATCCTGCCCCACACCGGAAGGCAAAAGCCCCGCAGCTTCGGCCCGCTGCAACAAGGCAATATTGCCCAGGTTGCCCAGCAATTGGGGGTAGTTACGGGTAAAGGCCAGTACTAGATACTGCACGGTAAATTCCACGTCCAGCATACCGCCGGGGCTGTGTTTAAGGTCAAAACGGTCAGGTGGCACGCTATGTGCTAGGTGTAGGCGCTGGCGCATCTGAGCGATTTCATGACGCAGGGCAAGCTGGTCGCGCTCAGCCGTTATCACCGCTTCGCGGATAGCGTCAAATCGTGCTTGTAAGGCACTGCTGCCAACCACGCAACGGGCTCGCGTCATGGCTTGGTGTTCCCACGTCCACGCGGTATTGCTGCCGCGCTGCTGCTGGTAGTTGGCAAAAGCATCAAAGCTGGTCACCAACAGGCCGGAGTTGCCATTGGGGCGCAGTTGGGTGTCGATTTCAAACAAATCGCCTTCGCTGGTTTTGACGGTCAACCAAGTGATGAGCTTGCGCACAAAAGCTGCGTAGACCTGGGGAGCTCGCTCGTCAGCATCGTCAAACACGAACACGATGTCCAAGTCGCTGCCGTAGCCCAGCTCCTTGCCGCCCAACTTGCCGTAGCCAATGATGGCAAATTGCGGCTCTTCGCTGTGACGCTGCTTCAGGCGCTGCCAGCACCAGCGGCTGGTTACGCGCAGCACGCTGTCGGCCAGGGCGCTCAAGTCGTCGGCCACCTGCTCGACGGTCATCGCCCCTTCCACGTCGCGCACCAGGGTGCGAAACACCTCGGCGTGGTGGGCGCGGCGCAGCAGGTTGAGCAGGTTTTCGTCATCGTCCTCGCCCGTGCGCTGCAGTGCCTGCAGGCGCTGGCGCAGTTCATCTTCAAACGCGGCGGGGTCAAAGCGCTGTTGCAACAACTGTTCGCTGGCCAATTCATCGACCACCCCAGGGTGCTGGCGCAGGTAGCGCACGGGCCAGGCGGCAGCGCCCAACATGTGCAGCAAGCGCTCATGCACCAAGGGGCGCTCCATCAACAGGGCTAGATAGCTTTCGCGGCGCAGCAGGGGCTCGACCCACTGTAAAAAACCCAGCACGGCGGGCAGGCTGACTTTTTCTGCTTCCAGCCACTGCATGGTTTGCTCCAGCAACTGCAGCAACCGCGCCTGTACCGTGGGGCGCAGGCTGCCCACCTTTTGGGTATCGCACCAGGCTTTTAAACGCTCCCCCACCGCAGTGGGTGCAGTTTGCAAAAGCGCCTGCAACTGCGGCGGGCGCTGCGCATCCACGGCGCGTTTGGGGCCTTGGCACAGGCCGCTGGGGCAACTGCCCTGGGCACCGCCAAGCAGGGCGTCAAACTCCTGCGCCACCAGTTCGCGCCAGGTATAGAGCTGGTCAAGAAAGGCCCCAGTGTCGGCAAACCCCATGGTCTGGGCAATCCAGTCCACATCGGCATCGTCCGTGGGCAGGACGTGGGTTTGTTGGTCGTCCAGGTATTGGATGCGGTGCTCCACCTGGCGCAAAAAGGTGTAGGCCTGGGCCAGCTGCGCGGCGGTGCGCTCGGGCATCAGCTCAGCATGGGCCAGGCGCTGCAGGGCCTGCAGGGTGGGGCGGCAGCGCAGCTCGGGGAACTGCCCGCCGCGCACCACTTGCAGCAGCTGCACGGTAAATTCAATTTCCCGGATACCACCGGGCGAGAGCTTCACATCGTTGCTGCGCCCAGGCTGGCCGTTGCTGCGGCGGCTGGCGTGGGCGCGGATTTGCCGGTGCAGGTCGCGCAGCGCATCAAACACGCTGTAGTCCAGATAGCGGCGAAACACAAAGGGCAGCACTACCTGGCGCAGTGCCTGCACCTGGGCGCTGGTGATGCACGCTGCCGGAGCCACCACCCGGCTTTTGAGCCAGGCAAAGCGCTCCCATTCCCGGCCATGGGTTTGCAAATAGCTTTGCAGCGCGGGCAGGCAAATCACCGTGGGGCCAGAGTTTCCATGCGGGCGCAGGGCCAGGTCAACACGAAAGACAAAGCCGTGCTCGGTCACTTCGCCTACCAGTTGAAAAATAATTTTCACCGCGCGGGTGAAGTATTCATGGTTGCTGATGCAGCCCTTGCCGCTGGCATCCCGCCCGGTGGTTTCACCCTCGTATTCGTAGACGTAGATCAGATCGATGTCGCTAGAGACATTCAGCTCGCGCGCGCCAAGCTTGCCCATGCCCACCACCCATAGCTGTACCTCCTGGCCTTGCGGGCCCTGGGGCTGGCCGTGGCGGACGTCCAAGGTGGTGCGGGCATGCTGGCAGGCGCAGTCCAGGGCCAGCTCGGCCAGGTGCGTCATGCTGGCGGTGATTTCTGCCAAGGGCGCTTGCGCGGTGCAATCGCGCTCCAGCAGCCGCGCCAGCACCAATTGGCGCAGCACCCGCAGGGCGGCGCCCAGCTCCAGGTCTTGCGCCTGCAAGGCTGCCAGCGTGGTGCGCAGGCTCTCGGGCGTGACGGGGCCGGGGGGCAAAAGTGGGGCCTGTGCGGCGTAGCGGCGCTGTACCCGCTGCCAAAAACGGGACGTATTGGCCAGCAAGGACGTAGAGGGCAAGGCGGTATCGACGGTGGCAGAGGTATCGGACATGGACAAACACACAGAAGCGGGCCGCTGTGAAATCAAGGCAGCTCCAACGGCCAAGGGTTTGCGCTGAGATAATTTGCGGCCCAACCCCCTATGAGCATGCCCCATTCTGTGATTGCCGTCCCCTCCCGTCGTTTGCACCTGCTGGCCTGGTTGGCCCGTTGGGCCTTGCGCGGTGTGGTGGCCGCGTGGTGCATTTTTCTATTGGTCTGGGTCGGCCTGCACGTTTGGATTGTGCCGCGAATCCCGCAGTGGGGCGGCCATGTGCAGCAGTGGGCCAGCCAGGCCCTAGGGGCACAGGTGCGCATTGGCAGCATTGAGGCCCAGGCCCGGGGCCTGTTTCCCACCGTGCAATTGCGCGATGTGCGCGTGCTCGACAGCCAAGACAGCCAAGCGCACCCGGCGCTGGAGCTGCCGCTGGTGGTGCTCACCGTCTCGCCGCGCTCCATCCTGCGCGGTGGGCTGGAGCAGTTGTTCATTGACGCCCCCCACCTGGAAGTGCGCCGCCTGGCCGATGGCCGCTGGCGCGTTGCGGGGCTGACCATCACCCCCGGTGGTGGGGACAACCCCCAGGCCGCGCAGTGGTTGCTGGACCAGCCCGAACTGGCCGTGCAAGGCGGCCACATCACTTGGGTAGATGAGGTGATGCAGGACAGCCGCCAATTGCACGACGTGCGCCTGGTACTGCGCAGCAACCACTGGCGCAACGCCCTGCGCCTGGATGCGCAAGACGACCAGGGCCAACAGCTGCACGCCGCCGGGCTGTTTCGCCGCCCTTTGCTCCCGGGTAGCGCCCCCCTGTGGCAGCGTTGGAGCGGCCAGTGGTTTGCCCAGCTGCATGTGCGCCAATTGCCCCCCCTGCCCTGGCCTGCCGACAGTCCGGTAGCCGCCCTGCAAGGCCAGGGACAGCTGCGCCTATGGGCCGACGTGCATGAGGGGCAAATGGCCGGCATCACCACCGACGTGGCCCTGCGCCAAGCCCAGGTGCAGTGGCAGGACAGCCAGCGCCCCGCCCTGGCGCTGGAGCAGGTGCAAGGCCGCGTAAGCGCCCAGTGGCACGACAGCGCCAGCCGCCGCGCCTGGTCGGCACAGGTGCAGCAACTGCGTTTTGACTGGCGCAGCCCCGCCGGGGCCGTGCAGCATTGGCCCGCCAGCGACTGGTCGGCAGAATCGGCCACCCAAGGCGGGCAGGAACACCTGCGCATCCAATTGGCCCAGGCGGACGTGGGGCTGGCCAGCCAGTTGCTGGGCCACCTGCCCATTCCCGCTGCGCTGGAGGCAGCGCGCACCCGTTGGGCCCCTACCGGCGAGCTGCACAACGTGCAATTGCGCGTCAGCCCCGGCAAGGTGCTGCGCTATACCGCCAGCGGCCAATTGCGCAAGCTGGCACTGCGCAGCCAGGACGCTCCGGCGGGTACCACGGCGATCGGCACCCCGGGCTTTAGCGGGCTGGACGCCGATTTTTCCGCCACCGAGCACGGCGGCAGCGCCCAGGTGCGCATGCAGCAAGGCACGCTCAGCTTTCCGGGCGTGTTTGAAGAGCCGACGATTGCCATCGACCAACTCAGCAGCACGCTGCGTTGGGCCCAGCGCCAGGGGCGCTGGCAAGTGGACGTGCAAGACACCCACTTTGCCAATGCCGACGCCGCCGGCCAGTTCCAAGCGCACTGGCACATGGGGACGGAGCCCGAGCACCAGCTGCCCGGCGTGCTGGATTTGCAAGGCCAGCTCACCCGCGCGGACGGCACGCGTGTCCACCGCTACCTGCCGCTGGACATCCCCGCCCAGGCCCGCCACTACGTGCGCGACAGCATCCTGGCTGGGGGCAGCCGCAACGTGCGCTTTGCCGTGCAAGGCGATTTGCGCCACATGCCGTTTCACCACCCGGACACTGGGCGCTTTTATATTGCCGCCGACATCACCGGCGCCCGTTATGACTACGTGCCCGCCAGCCTGCGCCCAGCGGGGCAAGCGGCCTGGCCGGTGCTCGATGGCCTCTCGGGCCAATTGATTTTTGACGGCCCGGGCATCCAGGTGCGTGCCGCGCGCACCAGTTTTGTCGGCCAGCCCCAGCTGCACCTGGGCCATATCGAAGCAGATATTGCCGACCTGAACACCCCCGTCGTCCACGTGCGCGTGCACGACCAGGCCCCCCTGGACGCCCTGCTGCACACCGTGCGCGGTACGGCGCTGGAGCAACTCACCGGCGGCGCTTTAAGCCAGGCCCAGGCCCAAGGTCCGGCGCAGCTGCAATTGGCGCTTGAACTGCCTATTGACACGATCGAGCACAGCCGTGTCAGCGGCCAGATACAGCTGCAGCGCAACACCCTGCAACTGTGGCCCATGGCCCCCCCCGCTGCACCAGGCGCAGGGGCGCGTGCACTTTAGCGAGCAGGGCTTTCGGCTGGACAAGGTACACGCCCAGGCACTGGGCGGGCCGGTGCAGGTGGAAGGCGGCATGCAGGCCGGGCAGGTAGAAGTCAGCGCCACCGGCCAGGCGCAGGCCCAGGGGCTGCAGCGCGAGGCACCGCTGCCCCTGGTACGCCAGCTGATGGGGCACAGCACGGGGAAAACGCCGTACCAGGTCACCGTCCAGGCCCACGGCGGCAGCACCGACGTAGTGGTGCGCAGCAGCTTGCAGGGCCTGGGCCTGAGCTTGCCCGCCCCGCTGGATAAAGCCAGCAATGCCGAGCTGCCCCTGCTGGTGCGCTACCGCACTCCGGCGCAGGGCCCGGCGCAGCTGGATGTGCTGCTGCACCAGCGTGGGCAGTTGCGCTACCACATCGACCCGGCCAGCGGCCAGGCGCTGGGTGGTTTCATCGCCGTGGGGGAGGCTGAGCTGCCCCCTTCAGACACCCAAACCCAGGTACAGGCCCAGCTGCGCCTACCGGCGCTGGACGTGGACGCTTGGGAGCAGGTGCTGGCCAGCCAGGGCGGCGCCCTGGACGACCCCGCTGCCGCCAGTTTTGTCCCCCAGCGCCTGCGCCTGGACGTACAGGCGCTGCGCCTGTACCAACGCAACCTGGGCCCCAGCAGCGCCCAGTTGGAGCGCCGGGACGCCGTCTGGCGCGGCCAGTTGCAGGCCGAGTACTTTGCCGGGTATGCCGAGCTGCACCCAGCCAGCACCCGCAACCCCAACGGCCTGGTTTTTGCCCGTCTGGAGCGCCTGCATCTGCCCAAAGCCGAGGTCGAGCACCTGCAAAACGACGACAGCAGCACCGACCAGGGCAACTGGCCCGCCCTGGATATAGAGGTGCAGCAATTCACGTTGGAGGACAAGGCCCTGGGCCACCTGCAGCTGCTGGCCCGCCTGCGCCCGGACAGCCCGCGCGACTGGACGCTGGAGCGCCTGCGCCTGACCACGCCCGACGCCCGCTGGCAAGCGCACGGCAGCTGGGCCGCCGCAGCGGGCAGCCCCCACCGGCGCACGCACATCGAGTTCACCCTGCAGACCAGCGATGCCGGGGCCCTGCTGACCCGCCTGGACATGCCCGGCGTACTGCGCGATGGCAACGGCACGCTGTCCGGCAACGTCCACTGGCAAGGCAGCCCCGCTACACCGCACTGGCCCAGCATGCAAGGCCAGGTGCAGCTGGACATGGGCAAAGGCCAGTTCCTCAAGGCCGAGCCAGGCATGGGGCGGCTGCTCAGCGTGCTGAGCCTGCAGTCCATCAGCCGCCGCCTGAGCCTGGATTTCCGCGACGTCTTTAACGCCGGTTTTGCCTTTGACTTCGTGCGTGGCGACATCGCCGTGGCCGACGGCATTGCCCGCACCAACAACCTGCAGATGAAGGGGCTCAACGCCGCCGTGCTGATGGAAGGCCAGGCCAACCTGCAGGACGAAACCCAGCAACTGCGCCTGGTGGTGGTGCCCGAAATCAACGCCATGACCGCCTCGCTGGTGGCCACCGCCATCAACCCAGTGATTGGCCTGGGCAGCTTTATCGCCCAGGCCCTGCTGCGCGGCCCCGCCATGGCGGCGGCCACACGCACCTTTGACGTTACCGGTAGCTGGAGCGAGCCCGTCGTCACCCCCGTGAGCACCCCAGCCCCATAACTTCGGAAAACACCCCCAGGAGAGATCGCCCATGCAAGTCGCCGTTCTGCAAATGTGTAGCACCCCCAACATGGCCGAGAACCTGGCCTGCGCCCAGGCCCTGCTGGCGCAGGCCGCCGACCAGGGGGCCGAGCTGGCGCTGCTGCCCGAATACTTTTGTGGCATGGGCCTGCGCGATGCCGACAAACTGGCCTGGTGCGAAGACTTTGGCCACGGCCCGATTCAAGACGCGCTGGCAGAGTGGGCCAGCCGCTACCAGTTGTGGATTGCCGGGGGCACGCTGCCGCTGCGCTCCCCCGACCCGCAGCGCGTGCTGAACACGGCGCTGCTGTGGAACCCACAAGGCCAGTGCAGCGCCCGCTACGACAAAATCCACCTGTTTCGCTTTGCCACTGCCCGTGAGCGTTATGACGAAGCCGCTTGCATCATCCCCGGCACCACCCCGGTTGTCGCCCCCATGACCGACCGTAGCGGCCAGCGTTGGCACCTGGCCCTGAGCGTGTGCTACGACTTGCGCTTTCCCGAGCTGTACCGCCAGCACGCCCAGAACGGGGCCGACATCCTGCTGGTGCCCAGCGCCTTCACCGCCACCACGGGCGCCGCGCACTGGGAAGTGCTGCTACGCGCCCGCGCTATTGAAAACCAAAGCTTCGTGCTGGCCGCCGCCCAGGGGGGCGAGCACCCCAATGGCCGACGCACCTGGGGCCACAGCATGGCCGTTGACCCCTGGGGCAGCATCCTGGCCCAGCGCAGCGAACCCGGCGCCGGCCTGGTGCTGGCGCAATTGCTGCCCGAGCGGCTGGCCCAGGTGCGCGAGCAGCTCCCAGCCCTGCAGCACCGGGTACTGTGATGGCAAGGGAATAGGGTTGGTTAGAAAAGCATAGCTGCCAGCGCTTGTATTTATTGGGCGGATTCAAGTTCACGAGGTGCTCTTTCCCCCGTCATCTCGAGGCCGCAGGCCGTGGCGATCTGCGGGGTACACGAACGAACACGGAGATTGCCGCGTCGCCTGCGGCTCCTCGCAATAACGATAGAGTAAAAAGCATAGCTATTACCGCTGATAAATAAACAATTTTGAATATTTTTATATCTGAAATTGTTTATTTATCAGCGGTAACAGCTCTTTAATTGATAGCTGCCGGTAGCGTCCAGGCATCCACCCACTCGTTTACGGCCAGGGCGCCCAGGGTGTCTACATCAGCGCTGTGCCGCTCAATCAGTGCCTGCTGGCGCGGGGCAAAACGCAGGGCCAAATTGGCGCGGAATTTCTCCAGCAGCAGGGGCACGCCTTCGCTGCGCCGGCGGCGGTGGCCCAGGGGGTATTCGCACAGCACTTCGTCCAGGCGGGTACCGTCGGCCAGCTCAACCGTCAGGGCGCTGGCAATCGAGCGCTTGTCCGGGTCGTGGTAGTCGCGGGTGAGCTGCGGGTCTTCCACGGTGGTGATCTTGGCGCGCAGCGCGTCAATACGCGGGTCGGCGGCGATGGCGTCTTCGTAATCGGCAGCGGTCAAGCGCCCAAAAATCAAGGGCACGGCGATCATGTATTGCACGCAGTGGTCGCGGTCAGCGGGGTTATGCAGCGGGCCTTGCTTGTCGATGATGCGCAGGCACGCGGCGTGGGTGCGCAGGGTGATGTGGGCAATGTCCTGCGCGGTTTTGCCCAAGGCGGCCAATTGCTGGTGCAGTTGCAGGGCGCATTCCACCGCGGTTTGCGCGTGAAACTCCGCCGGGAAGGCGATTTTGAACAGGATGTTCTCCATCACATAGCTGCCGTAGGGGCGCTGGAACTGGAAGGCTTGGCCCCCAAACAGCACGTCGTAAAAGCCCCAGGTGGGCGCGGTCAGCACGCTGGCGATGCCCATTTCGCCCGTACCGGCCAGCAGCGCCAGGCGCACGGCGCGGCTGGTGGCATCGCCCGCCGCCCAGGATTTGCGACTGCCCGTATTGGGTGCGTGGCGATAGGTGCGCAGCGCCCCGCCATCGGCCCAGGCGTGGGTGAGGGCGCTGGCCGCTTCGCTGCGCGAAAGGCCGAGCAAATGCGCCGCCACTGCCGTGGAAGCGACGCGCACCAAGAGCACGTGATCGAGCCCCACTTGGTTGAACGAGTTTTCCAGCGCCAAACAGCCCTGGATTTCATGTGCCTTGACCATGGCCAGCAGCACGTCGTGCATACGTAGCGGCGCTTTACCCTGCGCCAGCGCCGTGCGCGAGCGCCAATCGGCCACCGCCAAAATCGCCCCCAGGTTGTCGGACGGATGGCCCCACTCTGCAGCCAGCCAGGTGTCGTTGAAGTCCAGCCAGCGCACCATGCAGCCGATGTTGAACGCCGCTTGTACGGGGTCGAGCACAAAGCTTGTGCCCGGCACCCGTGCACCGTGCGGCACCACGGTGCCCGGTACCACCGGCCCCAGCAGCTTGGTGCACGCCGGGTAACTGAGCGCCTGCAGGCCACAGCCCAGGGTGTCGAGCAGGCACAGCCGCGCCGTCTCCAGCGCCAGCGGGCTGGCCGTGGTGGTGTCGTACACATATTGGACGATGTCGGTAATCACGCTATCCAGGGGTTCGGTCGTGGGCATGGCGGGTTCTCCTTCTCGTGGTTTAAGCCTGCTGCGGCACCGGGCAGCGCTGCTGCTGGCCCCAGGCGCGCAGGGCCAGGTCTTCAATGCGGGGCAGCGCCTGCTGCCACTGGGTCTGCAACTGCTGCACGTCCTGCTGCCAGGCGGAAAGACGCTCAACATCTGGCAGGGCCAGCAGCGCGGCATAACTGGGCGCGGTTTGGGTACAGGGCACGGCGTCCATCTCCCGCACCGCTTGGCGCAAGAGCGCACAGGCGGCAATGTGCGAAGCCGCCTGTGCTTCGGCGGCATCAGGCACATGCACCGCCGCCCGCGCCAGGGCACGTTCAGCCGCCAGCAGGCCATTGAGCAGCGCCACCTGCGGCGCATTGCGCTCGCGCTCAAATTCCGGCGCGTAGCACACGGGGGACGCCAGCTCTGCCTGGGACGCAGCAAACATCGGCCACAGCGCATTGGCCTGCGCCAATACCGCATCCAGCGCGGCCTCCGGTGCCAACAGCCCGGCCTGCGCCCCCACATCCAAAGCCCGCACCAGCTCCCGCCCTTCAAGCACTGCATCCACCACCACCGGGCAGCTCACCACCGCCACCGTGCTGGCCAGCGCCGCTGCAGGCACCAGCACGGCTGCAGCCCCCGCCTCCTGCGCCTGCAAGGCCTGCCACGCAGAAGCTGCGGCCACCACGCTGCGCGGCGGCAGCGCGGCAGCGGGCTGTGCCCACAAGCACGCCTTGGCCTGCGCATCCGGCACCTGCCCTGCGCGCAGGTCTTGCCCTAAAGGCGGCTGCGGCAGCACTGCACCCTGCCAAAAAACATAGCATCCGGCGCTGACTGCATCTGCGTAAATGGCTAAATCGTCGGTAGCGACCAATACCGGTAAGCGGCAATCGAGCAGGTCACAAAGAGCAGTTTCAGGGAGGGTAGTCGTCTGGGGCATGGAGTGGTTTTGGGGAGGCATAAAACGGCTCCATCATGGGGAGCGGGCGGTTGAAAAGCAAATTGCCGTGGAGGAGGCGCTGTTGGAGGTGGGGGTTTGGGGGGCGAGATCCACCGCCTGGGTAACTCCTGCCTTGGCTCCTCCCTAAAATCCCCTCCATGCCCACCCTTGCTCAGCAGCGCACGCGCAATTACATCTTGGCCCGCCAGCAGCATCCGGCGTGGCGGTTGCTCGCTTCGCCCCGGGCGCCGTTGATGCTCAGTTGCCTGGAATCTTTGTTTGAGCACCAGCCCACGGGTGTCCCGTTTGATACGGCGGTGCAGGCGGTAGCTGATGTGCTGACGGCCCATGCCAACCAGCCGGAATACGAGATTGAGGCCGCCGATATTCCCACCCAGGCCCGCAAAGACCTGCGCGATTGGATTCGCCGCGCTTTGATTACGGAGCGCGAAGGGCTGGTGCATGAAACCGATGCGCTGAAAACCGCGCTGCGCTTTGTCAGTCAGTTGGACAGCCGAATGATGACTTCCACCGCCTCGCGCCTGGGGGTGGTGCAGCGGGAAATTGACAACCTGGCCACGGCCCTGGACCCCAACCCCGAGCGGCGGTTGGAATATTTACAGCGGCGTATTACCGAGCTGGAGCAGCAGGTGACCGATGTGCAGGCGGGCAAGCTCCAGCCCCTCAGTAACGACCAGGCGGTGGAAGGCATTCGTGAGGTGTTTGCCCTGGCCATGGGCCTGCGGGCGGACTTTCGGCGGGTGGAAGACTCTTGGCGGCAGGCTGACCAGCAACTGCGCCAAGCCATCATCAGCGCCCAGCACCACCGCGGTAGCGTGGTCGATCAATTGCTGGACGGCCAGGCGGCGCTGCTCAACACCCAGGAGGGGCGGGTGTTTGACAATTTTCACCAGCAGCTAGAGCAGCAGGGCGAACTGCTGACCATGCGCCAAGGCATTCGGGCGATTTTGCGCCACCCGGCCACCGCGCAGGCGCTGGACGATTTGCAGCGCAGCGCTTGGCAAAACCTGACCATGCAGCTACTGGCTGAGGCGCAGCAAGTGCACCGCGTGCGCCAGCGCAGCGAGCGCGAGGTCAGCCAGTTCATGCACACCGGCCAGGCGGCAGAAAACCAGCGCGTAGGCCAGTTGCTCAACGACATCTTGCAACAGGCGCTCACGCTGGACTGGCAGCGCCAAGCCCTGCGCCGCAGCCCCGCACCACTGCCTCCCTTGGGCGTGGAGCTGGGCAATTTGCCGCTGGCAGAGCGCCTGCGCTGTAAAACCCTGGACAACGCCAGCGACCCTGAGCCGCTGCTGCTGACCAGCCCCAGCGCCAGCCTGCATGAGGTGGGCGCAGACTTTTGGCAAGCCCTGGCGGGGCTAGACCGCCACGCGCTGCTAGAGCGCACCTTGGCTGCCGTACAGGTGCAGGGGCAGCCCATGCCCCTGACGGCGCTGGCCAAGGCCCTGCCCCTGGGCGAGCATGATTTAGAAACCTTGGCCCTGTGGCTGACCTTGGGCAGCGCCCCTGCGCCCGGCGAGCACTGCCAGCTCCACCATGACGGCTGGCGCTTTACCCTGCCAGCCGTCACCATTACCGAGGCCGCCGTAACCCAAGCCCTGGCGGAGGACTGATGCCCCCTGATATTTTTGACACCTGGGCCGCCGCCCATAGCCACCCCGCAAACGCTGTCCCCCCACCGGATAGCACCAAGAGCGCCGACACCACAGCTGCCACGCAAAATGCAGAAGAAAACACGCTGCGTACGCCGCTGCTCCTGCGCCGGGCGCTACAACAATTGGTGAAAGACGGTGTGCTGGAGATGGCCAGCAAGCCGCAGTTGTTCAAGCAAATTACGCTGGATACGGCCCGGGTCAATCAACTGCTGGAACCGCTGGATTTGGCCGTGCAGGTGGACGATGCACGCGGCATAGCCTTTGTGCGCGTAGCGCCCAGCTATTTACCCGAAGACGATGAGGGCGAAGCCTGGACCCACCCGCTGGTGCGCCGCCTGCCGCTGACGCTAGAGCAATCACTGCTGCTGGCGATTTTGCGGCGCGAGTTTTTACAGCGTGAGCAAGAAGGCGGCATCGGTGCGCCCGTGCATATCGCCTTTGATAGCCTGCTGCCGCAACTGGAGATTTACCTGGGTGCCAGCGGCAGCGATATGCAAGACCGCAAGCGCCTGACCAACCTGCTCGACAAACTGCACGACCACGGCATCGTCAGCCGCCCTGATGCCCATGAGCGCCTGGGCATCCGCCCGCTGATCGTGCATCTGGCCAACCCGGAAAACCTGGCTGCCCTGCTGCAGCACTTGCACAATCTATCGCGCAAAAATAATGATGAAAACAGCCTCTAGCCCTTATCCTGCAAGCGCAAGCAGCTCTTATTTTTATGCAAACTGACTTTTTTACTACCCCGCCTGAGGCGGCTGCAGCCCTCCCAGCAGCCGCGGCCACGGTGGGTTTAATTCCCCCCAACTGGCGTTTACACAGTCTGCATTTGTTTAACTGGGGCGGCTTTGCCGGGGGCATTCACCGTGCGGAGTTTGACGGCAGCAACAGCGCCATTGTGGGTGCCACGGGCAGCGGTAAAACCACCTTGGTCGATGCGCTGATGACGCTGCTATGCGCCACGCCGCGCTACAACCTGGCATCAACGGGCGGGCATGAAAGCGACCGCGATTTACTCTCTTACGTGCGCGGTGCCAGCGGCCCCGGACAGGTGCAGCGCACGGGCCGCTGCGTCACGGGCCTGGCCGCTGAGCTGCACTGCCCACAGGCCGATGGCAGTGCAGAGCGCGTGCTGCTGGGCGCGGTGCTGTGGTTGGACGGCAGCGGCTCGGCCAGCAATGACCTCAAACGCCGCTGGCTGTTTGCCCAAGGCCCCGGTCACAGCCTGGATGAATGGCTGGAAGAACACCACAGCGGCGGCGCCGCCGCCATCACCCGCCTGGAAAAAGCCCGCGAAGGGCTGCGCAACTTCAACAGCAAAAGCGCCTATCTGGCGCGGGTACAAAGTTTTTTTGAGGTGGGACCCAACGCGTTTACCCTGCTGAACCGCGCAGCGGGCCTGAAACAGCTCAACAGCATTGATGAGATTTTTCGGGAACTGGTGCTGGACGACCACAGCGCCTTTGACCAAGCCCTGCGCGTAGCCGCCGGGTTTGATGAACTGACCGCCATCCACGAAGAAATGGAGCTGGCCAACCGCCAGTACCTGTCGCTGCTACCGCTGCAAGAACTGGCCCAACGCGCCCAGCGCCAACAACAGCGCCTGGGCCAATGGCAGCAACTGCAACAGGCCCTACCCCTGTGGCTGGCCGAACAGGGCGTGCAGTTGTGGCACGCGCGCTGCGGCAGCCTAGAACAAGCCGCCGCTGCAGGCCAGCAGGCCATCACCCACGCCCACACCGCATGGCAGCAAGCACGCAGCACCGAACAAAGTTTGCTGGAAACCTATTTGCGCACCGGCGGCCAGCACATTGACCTGCTACAAGAAAAACTGGGGCACCAGCGCCAAGCCCTGCACCAGCGCAGGCAGGCCCAGCTTGATTACCTGCGCCTGGCACGCAACCTGGGCCTGACCACGCCCTGTGCCGCTGCTGATACCGATACCGAGCACCCCTTGACTGCCGAACAACTGGCGGCAGATCAAGCACAGGCCAGTACGGCCCTGGACGCCTTGGCCCAAGCCCAGCACGCGCAGCAGCACACCCTGGACAGTGCGATTGCCCAAGAGCACAACCAGCGCAGCCTGGTACAGGCTTTCACCGAGGAACTGGAACAGGCCAAACGCAGCCCCGGCAGCAATTTGCCCGCAGAGTTTTTGGCCTTTCGCGCTGATTTAGCCGCGCATTTACAGCTACAGCCGGGGCAACTGCCCTTTGTGGCCGAACTGGTGCAGGTGCCGCCCCAAGAACAAGCCTGGCGCGGCGCGATTGAACGCGCCCTGGGCCAGCAGCGGCTACGCATTTTGGTGCCCCAGGCCCATGCTCCCGCAGCACTGCAATGGGTCAACCAGCGCCACAACCGCCTGCATGTGCGCCTGCTGGAAGTACCCCGCCCCCAAGCCAATGCCGCGCCGGTACAGTTTTGGGACGATGGCTTTGTCTGCAAGCTAGAACTCAAGCCCCACGCCCTGCAGCCCGCCCTGCGCCAACTGCTGGCCACGCAAGACCGCCATTGCGTTGAAAGCACCGACGCCCTACAGACCACCCCCCACGCCATGACGCGCGAAGGACTGATGTCCGGCAAAACCGGTTTCTTTGAGAAAAACGACCGCCAAGCCCTGCAGGACAACTGGCTCACCGGCTTTGACAACCGCGACCGCTTGGCCCAGTTGCAAGCCCAGCTCCGTGCCGCAGAGCAAGTCTTGCACCCCTTGCAACAGGCCAAAGCCCAGGCCCGCCAGGCCCAGCAACAACTGCAGCAGCAAGAGCGCCTGTGGCAACAATTGCAAAGCCTGCAATTTGCCGATTTGGACACCCGCAGTTGCGCCGCCCAAGTGGCGCAACTAGAGCAGCAAATTGCCGCCTTGCTGGACCCGCAATCCGACACCGCCCAGGCCAAAGCCCGCTGGCAAGCCGCCCAAACCGCCAGCCAGCAGGCCGACGCTGCCTTGCGCCAGTTGGAACAAGCCCAAGCCGTGCGCCACAGCCAGGTGCAAGCGGCCCAGCAACAGCTACAGCACTACCAGCGCCAACAACAAGCCCGCGCCACTGCCCAGCCGCAAGCGGCATGGACGCAGGAGCTGGCCGCCCTGCTGCGCGGGGTCAAGGGCCTACCGGCCTTAGAGGATGTGGCCTGCGACACCCTGCCCACGCAAGAGCGCCTGTGGCTGGACTACGCCCAAGAGCAAGGCAGCAAACAGGCCGCGCTGCTGGCCAGCATCCACACCGACATCGTGCGCCAAATGGGCAAGGCGCTCAAAGAAGACCGCGGCCATCTGGCCGACCAAACCGAAGAGCTCGCCACCCTGCCCGCCTATTTAGAGCGCCTGCGCCTGCTGCAAGAAGAAGCCCTGCCGGAAAAACGCCAGCGCTTTCAGGCGTATTTGAACGAAACCTCCGACCAGGGCGTGCGCGTGCTGCTCAGCGGCATTCAAACCCAGGTGGATGCCATTACCGAACGCATAGAAAAGCTCAACACCACCTTGGCCCAGGTGGATTTTCAGCAAGGGCGGTATTTGCAGTTGGTGCACCACAGCGTCATCCACCCCAGCTTGCAAGCGCTGGAGAAACTGCGCCGCCAATTGGTCAGCGATAGCCTGGCCGACGACGGCGGTGCCAGCCATTACCGCAGCCTGCAGGCCATGGTGCAACTGCTGCGCGAACATGCCGAAAACCGCCGCACCAAGGCCGCCCAGGCGCTGCTCGACCCCCGCTACCGCCTGCAATTTGTTGTGCATGTCCTTGACCGCGCCAGTGGTGAGGTGCTGGAGCGGCGCACCGGCTCGCAAGGCGGCAGCGGTGGGGAGAAAGAAATCATCGCCAGCTATGTGCTGACCGCATCCCTGAGTTACGCCCTGTGCCCTCAAGGACGCCAGCACCCGCTGTTTGCCACCATCGTGCTGGACGAGGCCTTCTCCAAAAGCTCCCAAACCGTAGCGGCCCGCATCATTGATGCACTGCGCCAATTTGGCCTGCACGCTTTGTTCGTGACCCCCAACAAAGAAATGCACCTGTTGCGCCAGCACACGCGCAGCGCCGTTGTCGTCCACCGCCAAGGCCCACAGGCACGGCTGCTGAATATGCGTTGGGAAGAGCTGATGGCCGGGCCACAGGGGCCACAGGCGTCACAGGGGCTACAAAATCAACAAGAAAACGGGATCTAACGCTTATACAGTAAGCGCAAGCAGCTATTAAAAATGAAATTCCCCACCGACCTTGCCCACCCACTGGCCCGCGCCTGGCAGCGGGCAGATTGGCGCGTAGAACATTTGCAAGGGCAGGGCTGGCCGCTGGAAATCACCATCCCGCAACCCACAGCCCAGCAGATTCGCACCGCCAGCGCCCAGGTGCTGGCCCATAGACAAGCATGGCGCGACCTCACCGCCCAACCGCAACTGGGGCAGGTGCTGTGGCAGCCACGCAGCTACCAGGGGGCCGCAGCGCCGGTCGAGCTACCGGTGCGCTGGATATTGGCCCAGCCTTCACAGTATTTGGCCGCGCTACGCCACCTGCGCCCACCAGGGTGGGCAGAGATTGCCGCTGATTGGCAAGCCCTGGCGGAGTTTTTGCCCCACACCACCGCCGCGCAGCGCGAGCTATTGCTGCGCCGCCCCAGCCTGTGGCGGGGCACCGCACCAGCAGCCGTCGTGCAGGCGGCCCGCATGGCTGAACAACTGACGCCCGGCTGCGCCCAGGGGCGTCCCTTGCGGGCTTTGGCACTCGAAGGTAATGACAGCAAGTTTTTTGAGCGCCATGGCCGCTTGCTCACCGCCTTGCTCGACTTACGCTTTGCCGGACAAGCCAGTGCCCAAGGGTTGGGCGACTTTTTAGGGGCCTGCGCCGAGCACGAACATTGGCTACTGCTGGCCCCTCTGGCCCCCGGCCTGCTGCCGTTTGAGCGCCTGCGTGTGCCGGTAGAGCTTTTGCAACGCCAAGGCATAGCCGCTCAGCGCATCCTGCTGGTGGAAAACGAGCGCTGCCTGCACCTGCTGCCCCCGGTCCCGGATACCGTCGCCATCTTGGGGGCAGGGCTGAACCTGGGCTGGCTCTCGGCGCCTTGGCTGCAGCAACGCCAAGTGGCGTATTGGGGCGATATCGACACCTGGGGGCTACACATGCTGGCCAGCGCCCGCCAAGCCCTACCGCATGTGCAAGCGCTGCTCATGGACAAGGCCACCTGGGATGCCCATAGCACCCAAGCAGTGGTCGAACCCGTACGGGCCGAGCCCGCCGCAGCGGGCACCGCACTGCTTCCTGCCGAACAGGCGCTGGATGCGTTTTTACGCACCCACAGCCTGGGGCGGTTGGAGCAAGAGTTCATCAGCCCGCAGGCAGTGCAGCGGGCCATAGAAAACTGGCTGGGCAGCGCTTAATCGTCTGTCAAGGCATCTGTCTTTTGCGCCCGCCGCAGGGCCACGGCATCTTCTTGCGACAAAGACAGATCGGTAGGTGCCAAGCGCAGCAGCCGCATGGTGTTGCGCACGCTTTCCACCTGGCCACATAGCGCATAGGCGGTGTCATCGACCTGCCCAACCAAGGACAGGTTGCTTTGGGTGATGGCATCCAAATCCGCCACGGCATGATTCACCTGGGTGATGCCGGACTGCTGCTCCCGCGCAGCAGTGCTGATGGTGCCCAGCAGGTTGTTGACCTGGCGCACGGCTTGCAGCGTGGCATCCATTTGTTGACGGGCTTGCTGCGTAGCCTGGGTACCACTGGCCACGCGGTCATGCGCGTCTTGAATCAGTTGGCGGATGGTGTGTGCCGCCTCGGTGGTGCGCCCGGATAGAGCCCGCACTTCAGCAGCCACCACGGCAAACCCGCGCCCGGCTTCGCCCGCACGGGCCGCTTCTACAGCAGCGTTCAGCGCCAGCAGATTGGTCTGGAAGGCCACACCCTCAATGGTGTGGACAATGCCTTGAATGGCTTGGGACGATTCGGCAATGCCCTGCATCGTGGTATCTACCGCCAACACCGCATCGCTGCCATGCTGGGCCAAGGTGGTGGTCTGCGCAGCCAGTTGTGCGCCCTCCTGGGCCGAGGTGGCGCTACTTTGCACCGTGCTGGTAATTTCTTCCATGGCACTGGCGGTCGACTCTAAATTGCCTGCCTGGGTATGCGTGCGCTGGGACAAATCGTGGTTGCCCTGGGCAATGGCTTGCACTGCTTGCTCCAGCTGCTGCACCTGTGCGCGTACGTCACTGACTACGGTACGCACGTTGACGCTGAGCTGAAACAGTGCCCGCTGCACCAGGCCAATACGCCCGACAGCGCCAGTGCGCACGGTATGGGTCAAGTCGCCAGAGGCCAGGTAGTTGGCATCTTCCAGTAGCTCAAACAGCGCTTGCACCGCAATTTTGCGCGCCGCCCCCACCCCCACCAGCACAGCCAGCACCGCTGCCAACACAACACCCCAGTTAGGCGCATCCAGCAGGGCCGGAGTAACGGCTAATGCAACCACAAAAACTTGCAACAAAGCCAGTCCTGCGCAATGGTGGAGGACACAAACGCCCGCACAATTTGCCCCAGGATGTCGTTGCGGTACACCTCGCCCTGGCGCAGCACATAACGCATGCGCCGCCCGGCAACGACTTCTGCATTCATACGGGCGTGCAGGGCTTGGGCGGCTTGCACCTGATCCCGGCTGGGCAGGGTGCGCACTGAGAGGTAGCCAATGATTTTTTCGCCATCGCGCATCGGGGTGACGTTGGCCTGCACCCAATAAAAATCGCCATCCTTGCGGCGGTTTTTAATCACCCCCGTCCAGGGCTGGCCGTCTTGAATCGTGGCCCATAAATCACGAAACGCTTCGGATGGCACTTCAGGGTGACGAATCAGGTTATGCGGCTGGCCGAGCAATTCTTCCAGCGTAAAGCCGCTCACGGTCACAAATGCCGGGTTGCAATACGTCATACGCCCCTTGATGTCCGTGACGGATACCAAGGTTTCATGGGCGGAAAACATGTATTCCTGTTGCGTAATTGGCAAGTTTTTGCGCATACAGAGCCCCTTTCATAACAGGCAGTCGACTGGTGGCGCTCATTGCTGGAGGGAACGTCACATAAGTGGCCTTGCATTCTATCCCGCGAGGTTTAGAAAAACCATAAACCCTTTGTGCTCCATACCCTATCGCTATCCCTAAAGCAGCGACCACACCACCTGCGCACAATCGCGCCCCTTATGCCGATTGTTGATGTTGACCGTTTAGAGACGTGGAGCCGCTACCGCAAGGGCCTGTGCGAGAGCTGCCGCGCCAATTGCTGCACCATGCCGCTAGAGGTGCAGATCAGTGACCTGATCCGCCTGGGCCTGGTCGATGCGTTCGAGGCCGAGCACGTCGAGCACCGCCTGATCGCCCGGCGCCTGCTGAAAACCCGCGCCATTGACCACTACAACCCCAAGCACGACATCTTCACCCTGGCCCGCCGCGCCAGCGGCGATTGCCAATTCCTCAACCCCGATACCCGCCGCTGCACGGTATACGCCCAGCGCCCGGAAACCTGCCGCCTGCACCCCACCGTGAAAAGCCCAAAAACGGGGTGGTGTGCGTATGGAACAAAGTGATTTAGCCCCCTTCCCCTACCCAGCGGGCCTGCACCTTATCAATCACTTTGCCGTCCATATCCACCACTTCAAACTCCCAGCCTTGCCACTGCACGGTGTCGGTTTCGGTGGGTACCCGCCCGGTCAGCAGCATGAGCATGCCGCTTAAGGTTTGGTAGCGGCCCTTGTCTTCGTCGGGCAGGGTTTTCAGGTTCAGGCGGTCTTTCAGCTCATACACGGGGATATGGCCATCGAGCAGCCAACTGCCGTCACTGCGCTGCACGGCCCAGGCTTGGGAAGGGTTGTCGCTGGCGAACTCGCCGGTGATCGCTTCGATCACGTCACGCAGCGCCACTGCGCCGAGCACTTCCCCGTACTCGTCAATCACAAACGCCAGACGGGCGCCATGCTGTTGGAAGTTCTCTAAAAGCTCCAGACCCGAGATGGTTTCCGGAATGTAGACGGGGCGCTCCATCACCTCGGGAATCTCGCGCAGCGGGCATTCGGCTTTCATGACGCGCAGCAGCCATTGGCGGGCGTTGACGACACCCACGATATTGTCCATCCCACCATCCATCACGGGAAAGCGGGCATGGTCATGCGCCGCAACCACCGCCAACTGTTGGGCAAACGGTGCATTGATGTCGATACACACCAGATCGGCACGCGGCACCATGAGGGAGGAGATTTGCCGGTCATCCAGCCGAAACAGGTTGCGCACCATGCGGTGCTCCTGCACTTCAATCACGCCAGAAGTAATGCCTTCGGCCAGCATGGCGTGGATTTCATCTTCGGTGACGGCGGGCTCGCTATCGGTTTGCACACCCAGCAGGCGCAGTATCCCCTCGGTGGACAGGCTGAGCAAATAGACAAACGGGCGCGTCAACAGCGCCAGCCAGTGCACGGGGCGAGCCACCAGGCGGGCGATGGCCTCGGGGCGCGATTGGCCAATGCGCTTGGGCACCAGCTCACCAATCACGATGGAGCCATAGGTCAACACCACCACCACCAAGGTCGTCGCGGTGGCAGAGGCCGTGGCGCTGGAGAGCCCCCACTGCATCAGCCACTGCCCCAGGGGCTGGGCCAATGCAGCCTCACCAAAAACGCCGTTGAGCACCCCGATGGAAGTGATGCCGATTTGAATCGTCGATAAAAATCGGGTGGGGTTCTGCCCTAGCGCCAAGGCCGCAGCAGCGGCGGTATCGCCGGCATCAATCAGTTTTTGCAGCCGCGCCTTGCGGGCGGTGACCAGGGCAATCTCGGCCATGGCAAACAGGCCGTTGAGCACAATCAGCGTCAGTAACACCAGAACTTGCATGGCCTGTTTTTCCCACCTTCTTTTTTATCGACGCTTACTGCACCCAACCTGCGTACAGCCCGAGTAACAGCAAGCTACCCAGCGCAATGCGGTAGACCACAAACACGCCAAAGCCCTTGGTCGAAATCAGGCGCATGAACCACACAATCACGGCGTAGCCCACCACAAAAGCCACGGCGGTGGCCGCCAGCGTCATGCTCCACTGCTCGGCCCCCATGGGTTCACGCTTGAACAGCAGCATGTAAAAGCCCGACAGCAGCACCGCCGGAATGGCCAGTAAAAAGGAAAACCGCGCTGCCGCCTCACGCGTCAGGCCCAACAGCAGCCCCACGGTAATCGTCCCACCAGAGCGCGATACCCCGGGAATCAGCGCCATGGCTTGCGCAAAGCCCAGCAGTACGCCGTCTTTGACCGTTAGCTGCGCAATGCTGCGTGTTTGCCGGCCACGCCTTTCGGCCCAACCCAAAATCACGCCGAACACGATCAGCATGATGGCGGTCAGGAGCAGGGTGCGAAACGTTGTCTCAATCACATCGCGCAGCAGCAGGCCCAGCACGCTAATCGGTATCGTGCCCAGGATGACCAGCCAGGCCACCTTGGCATCCACGTCCATCGGCGCACGCCCCAAACCAGGCAGGCTGCGCCACCACGCCAGCAGCATGCGCAGCACGTCACGGCGAAAGTAGATCAACACCGCCAGCTCAGTGCCCAATTGGGTGATGGCGGTAAATGCAGCGCCGGGGTCCCCGCCCCCTGGCAATAGCGGCCCCAGGATGCGCAAATGGGCGCTCGATGAGATGGGCAAAAACTCGGTCAGGCCTTGCACCAAACCCAGGATCAGGGCGTCGGCCCAGCCAAAACTGGCATACATACACACTTGCCTTTCCTGCACACACTGGGCCAAGCCCAGGCAAAACGGCTGAGTGTAACGACAGCACCTGGTCTGCACGCCCGCCCGCAACAGGCTAGCGGCAGAAAAGCAATACTCAAAAATTACAACAATAAAAAATTCAAACCGTAAAAAGATATTTTTGTATTTTTTATTAGCTTTTTAGAGTCTGATTTTTCAGCAACTACAGCACGCTTTGCCGCAGGCTGTGCTGCTGGTTGTTCACAGTGTTTGGAAAAAAATTTTCAACGATCGATGATGGGATATTTCTTTTTCAAGAGAATGAGTTAAATCTACACACGCTATTTTTCTAAAAATTACACACAGTTTTATACACATAATTTTTAGCTGTTGCGAGGCTATTTCTTCACGTGCACAACGCGCACTGATGATGTTTTATAAAATCCTGCGGCGCACATTTGCATTTCCTGTGTTTATTTTTTTATAACTGCCTCCTTTTTTGGGACGGCAACACCGCATCCGCCCCCTTATGAGTGCTTCCGAATGGGCCGCCCACGCCGTCCAGGTTTTTGACGACGTGGTCGCTGCCACCCCCAGCCTGCGTCCACGTGCCGGCCAACACGCTATGGCTGAACAAGTCGCCAAAACCTTGGCTGCAGCCCCCCTGGGTAAAGAGGAAGCAGCGCCCGTTCCCGCCATTGCCGTCATCCAAGCGGGTACAGGGGTGGGCAAATCGCTGGCCTATAGCGCACCGGCCATTGCCCTGGCGTTGCAGCGGGGGGTACGGGTCATCATCTCCACCGCCACGGTGGCCCTGCAAGAACAATTGGTGCACAAGGATTTGCCAGCGCTGGCTGCGCAAATACCGCAGCCCTTTCGCTTCGTCCTGGCCAAGGGGCGGGGGCGCTTTGTGTGCCAATTGAAGTTGGAGCGCCTGTTAAGCACCACGCCAGAAGAGGCCGGTTTGTTTGACGATGCGCCAGCGGCGGCAGCGCCCCCCACTGCATCGGCCCAGCAGCAGGCCTACGCCAGCCTGTCCCAAGCCCTGGCCAGCAGCCAATGGGATGGCGACCGCGATAGCCTGGCCACGCCCCCCTCGACGGAAGTCTGGGGCCCCATCGCGGCAGAGGGCAGCTCCTGCACAGGCAAGCACTGCCCCCTGTTCCAAAACTGCAGCTACTTTGCCCGGCGCAAGGAGCTGGCCGGGGCCCAGGTGATCGTGGCCAACCATGATTTGCTGCTGTCGTCCCTGAGCGGGCGGGTTTTGCCGGAACTCGATAGCAGCCTGCTCATCCTGGACGAAGCCCACCACCTGCCCGCCACCGCCTTGGCGCAATTTGCCTGCACCATGGACTTATCGCGCCTGCAGTGGCTGGAACGTTTAAGCAGCCGCGCCCTGCGGATTGGGCAACTGCTGGAGGTCGAAGAGATTGCCGACATTCCCGAGCACATCAGCGGCTTGCGCCGCCACATGACACAGCTGGCCCAGGACGTCCAAGCACACTACAGCGACGCCCTACAGCCCAGCCGGGGCGGCCCGGCACGGGTGCGCCTGCCCCAGGGCATGGTTCCCCCGGTCTTGCAGACGTCGTTAACCGCCATGGAGGCGCACAGCAGCGGCATGCTGGCCGTTTTACGCGCCATTGCCAAGGCGCTGCGCAGTGCTATCAAAGAAACGCCAGAGCAAGCCCCCCAACTGGCCAACCTATACGCCCAGCTAGGCAGCCTGGCGCCCCGCTTGGAAGCGGTGTACGACACCACCACCTTGCTGCTCCACCAGGCAGAAGGCAAGGCAGCCCCGGCGGCTAAATGGTTTACCTTGGAGATGGACGACCAGTGGGTAGCCTTGCACGCCCATGCCAGCCCCATCCTGCCGGGTAACACCTTGCGCCAACACCTGTGGCCCCTGGTGCGGGGCGCCGTGCTGACGTCTGCCACGATGACCAGCGCCGGGAGTTTTGACTTTTACCTGCGCGAAACCGGCCTGCAGGGGCTGGGCCAGGTCGATACCCTGGAGGTTGCCAGCCCCTTCAACTACCCACAGCAAGGCGTGCTGTGGGCCCACCACACCCAGGCGGACCCCAAGTACCCCGATGTCTTTACCCCAGAGATGGTGCGCACCCTGCTGCAGGATTTAAGCCAGGTGCGCACTGGCGCTTTGGTGTTATTCACTTCTCGCGAGCAGATGCGCCAGGCTGTGGATGCTTTGCCCCAAGTGCTACGGGCCAGCGTCTTGGTGCAAAACACCATGGCACGGACAACCTTGCTGGCTACCCACCGGGAACGGGTGCAAGCCCAGCAGCCCTCCATCATTTTTGGCATGCAGTCCTTTGGGGAAGGGCTGGACCTGCCCGGCGCTTTGTGTGCGGCCCTGTTCATCACCAAATTGCCATTTACCCCACCGGACGACCCCGTGGGCGAAGCCCGGGCGGAATGGCTGCGCAGCAGCGGTGGCAATCCGTTTACGGAATTGGTCGTGCCCGCTACGGCGATTCGCTTGGCGCAATGGGTCGGACGGGCGATTCGTACCGAGCATGACCAGGCCCAGGTGTATTGCTATGACAAGCGCTTATCCACGACGGCGTATGGGCAACTGATCTTAAAAAGCTTGCCAGCCTTTCAGGTCAAACAACGTTTTGCACAATAAATACACATTGTTTAAATTTTGAAAAAACAATCAACACATTGTTTTTATTGAATTTTATTTTTATACATCGCATTTATTAACACAGTATTCAAACAATATAAACGGTTAATTTTGTGTTTTAAACAGCGGTTGCTATTGTCTATTTTTTTATTTAAATTTTTTAAAAGAATAGTAGGTAATAGTAAGCAACAGCCTTTGCTGTGCAAAAGTTTTTTCTTCGAAGCTTTTCAACAACTTCACCCACTTTGTGTTGTGCGAATAGCTTGTGTTTAAGTGCGCTGCCCGATTAGGAACAACTTTGCAAAGTTGGAATTTACTGTGGATAAGCAAGCAATTTTCCGCAATGTATCCACATGACGTAACAACGCTAAAACTTCCTAGAGCATTGAAATCATTGGAATTCATGTCTGTGAATAGATTTTTCACTGCAATTTTCCAACATGGTTGGATGTTTCAAGCGAATTTTTTGCCTTCTTTTCTTATTCTTTAATTTAATTATTTTAGATAGTAAGAATAATAAGGGGCGTTAGTTCTTGTGGGTAAGAGTGAAAATTTTTTTCATTTCAACATCTTAACCATGATCCAACATTGTGATTGAAGCCAGGCATAGCCCAAGCACGTTTGGGGGTAAGTTGCCGCAAGCCAAAAATTTTGTGGATAAGCTGGAATTTACGCTTGATTTTCACCCAGGTTTGTCCACAGGCCTTTGGAAGGCGGGCGCAAAAAAACAGGCCTTGTGGCCTGTTGGGGGGGGCAGACGTTCCTGCCCGGTGCTAGGGACATCCTGCACGAATCATCGCGCCGTGGGTATCTGCGTCCCTAGAAAATTTTTTACCAGTGCATGTCGCGATGCTGGCGGGGGCCTTTGTGCATCTTTTTGTCTAAGTGCATGCTGTCAAAAGCTTTTTGTTGCTGTGCGCTCAGGCTGCGGTAAAACTTGCGCGTTGCTTGGTCGCGTTGCTCGGCGTTTTGCTGGTGGGTTTTGCGCATTTGGGCTTTCCAGTCCAGGCGCTCCAACGTTGTCATATCCTTGGGGTGTTTGGCCAGCTCAGGGCGGGCTTGGGGCTTTTGAGGCTGCATGGCCGCAACGTAGGCATCCCAGTCGGCTTGCTGCTTGGGCTGCAATTGCAAAATGTTTTTCATGCGCTCCCAGTGCTGCGTGCCTTTTTCTGCCCGGTGTTGTTGCATGCGGTGCTGCATATCCTGGGGTGCTCGCGGGCCATGGGCCTGCATGGGTGCGTTTGTCGCAGACGGCGGAGTGGGGGCAGAGGCCTCTTGGGCCAGGACAGCGCCAGCCATCATGCCGCTGCAAGCAGCTACGGCCAGCCATTGGGTCAGTCGGGTACGAGGGGTGGTAGACATACAAACTTCCTTTCAGCGGTTCAACCAATAATGCACGCCTTGCATCAGACGATGGCTAAGGCATGGCTGCAAGTGTCGTGTCCGTGTGTAAGGCCTTGGTGTGGCTATGCGGCTGTTGTGTAAAGTAAGGAAAATTTTTAATAAAAAGTGGCTCTAGCCCTTACTGGGTAAGCGCTGGTAGCTCCTTTTTTAGAAGGTATCTCTATGTTCAAGAATATGGTGGTCTATCGCATGGCGCCGACCTGGCAGGCAGATTTGCAGCAGGTGGAGCAGGCCCTGCAAAAAGCAGTTTTTTTGCCCTGTACGGCAACCCAGGAAAGCGCTTGCGGTTGGGTGCCGGCCCGTGGCCAGGCGCATGGCCCGTTGGTGGAAAGCGTGGGCGGGCAATGGATTTTGCGTTTTCGCAGTGAAAGCAAGCTGCTGCCCGCCAGCGTGCTGCAGCGTCGGGTTGCGGAAAAGTGTGCAGAAATTGAACAAGCTACGGGCCGTTCCCCCGGCAAGAAAGAGCAGCGTGCGCTGAAAGATGAAGCCCGCCTCGACTTGCTACCTCGGGCCTTTACCCAGGACAGCAGCCTGTGGGTGTGGATCGACCCGGTGGCGCGTGTGCTGGTGGTGGATGCTTCCGCCCAGAGCAAGGCCGATGCGGTGGTCAGCAACCTGGTGGAGCATTTGAACGGCCTGGCCTTGGCGCTGCTGGATACCCAAACCAGTGCCCAGGCTGCTATGGCCCAGTGGTTGCTGAGCCAAGAGGCCCCGGCGGAATTTTCCATCGACCAGGCCTGTACCCTGAAAGCGCAGGACGGCAGCAAGGCCGTGGTGCGCTACGCCCACCACGCTTTGGATATTGATGAGGTGGCCCAGCATATCCAGCAGGGCAAATTACCCAGCCAGTTGGCCCTGACCTGGCAAGGGCGGGTGAGCTTTGAACTGACCGAGGCGCTGCACATCAAGAAAATTGTTTTTCAAGACCCGGTGCAGGACGCCAGCCAGGAAGAGGGTGGTTTTGATGGCGACGTAGCCCTGGCGACGGGCGAGCTGTCCCAGCTCATTCCCGCACTGGTGCAAGCTTTGGGTGGGGAAGGGCGTACCGCGCTTGAAGCGCTTGAGACGGCGCCTGCAGCTTCGGCAGAGGCGAAGCAAGCACCCCAACCGGCTGTTGGAGGCGTGGCTGAGGATGATTCCCCGCCGTTTTAACGTGCTGGGTGCGCGAGCGTGGGCAGTACGTTTAGCTGCCGTTGTCCAAGGCGCTTAAATCGTCCAGGATGGGGCACTCTGGCCGGTCATCGCCCCGGCAGCACGACACCAGCGCCTGTAGGCTGCGCTGCATGGCCTGCATGGCTTGGATGCGGGCACTGAGCTGGTCGATATGCGCCTGGGCAATTTGCTTGACCTGGGCGCTGCTGCGCTTTTGGTCGTGCCACAGGGCCAGCAGCATTTCGATTTCCGCCATGGAAAAACCCAAATCCCGGCAACGCCGGATAAAGCGCAGGGTGTGGACGTCCTTAGCATCGTACTGGCGGTAACCGCTTTCGGTGCGTGCCACTGGGGGCAGCAGCCCCAGGGCCTCGTAGTGGCGCACCATACGGGCCGAAACACCGGCCCGCTGGGCGGCTTCCCCAATGGCTACGGGCCAGTGCCGTGGGCTGGGCGCTGCTTTGTTAGGCAACCTCGTACCCTTCTTCGGCAATGGCGTGGGCCAGTGCCTCGCGACTGGCGCTGGCCGATTGCACTACCACCTGGCCCGCCGGGCGGTCAATGCGCACCTGGGCCTGGGCGTCGATGGCCGTAATGGCCTGTTGCACCGCGCGTTCGCAGTGACCGCAAGTCATGCCGGTGACGTGAAATGTGTATTCCATAAAAATCTCCCTACGGGTAAAAAGCGGCGTTGAACTTGTGCCAAATCATGATCTATGACATGGTGGCAAGGTCAAACAGTTCTGCAACAAAAATTAACAAATACACTCAAGGCTTCCTTAGCACGGTATTGCCGCGTGCAGTAAAGCCGGTCAACTGCATCTGAAGAAAAAAGGTAAGTTTATGAATATATTGGACCTGATGCGCATGTTTACGATTCGTTTTCGTATGCAAAGCGCCATTGCTGTGGTCTTGCTCCTACTGGGGCTGCTGGGCAGCGTCGGCATGTGGAGCATGTTGCGGATTCACGATCTGCACAACAACTTCCTGCAAGGCCCCTGGCAGCAGGCCCAGCGCATGGAGCAATTGACCACCAGCCTGGATGCCGTGCGCTTGCAAGAAGGCCACGTGTTGATGGAGTTTGCCCGGGGCCGCGCTTTGGAGGATGTGTATGCGCTGTGGCAAACCCAGATGCAGCAATTAACCACCCAAATTACCGCGTACCAGCAGGGGCTGGATGCTGCCGAGCAGCCCCAGGCGCAGGCGGTATTGGCTGCAGTGGGGAATTACAACAAGGACTTTGCAAAAATTTTGCAGGACATTCGGGAGCAGCCCTTTATCACCGCTTCTGAAATTTACAGCGCTGCCGACGCTTCCCACGCCCATTTGCAAAAAGCTGAGCAACAGGTCAAACAGTTGCAAACCACTTTGCAGCAGGGCGCACAAGCCATGCAGGAGCGTGGAGACGCCGTCGCTGAGCAGGCCAAATGGCTGTTCGTGGCGGCTATTTTGGTGACGCTGCTGGTGGTGGGGCCGCTGACTTGGCTGAACATGCTGGCCATTTGCCGCCCCTTGAGTGCTGCGCAAAAAGTGGCCGATGCCATTGCCCAAGGGGACTTGACCGCCCCTGTCGATACCGCAGGCAAAGATGAACTGGCCGATCTGCAGCGGGCCTTGGAGAAGATGCAGAGCAACCTCAACCACATGGTGGGCCAGGTGCGCGATGCCAGCAGCAGCATTGCCCTGGCCAGCCAGGAAATTGCCAGCGGCAATGCCGACCTGTCTGCCCGTACCGAGCAAACCGCCAGCAATTTGCAGCAAACCGTAGCTTCCCTGGAGCAACTGACCGGCACCGTGCAGCAAACGGCAGATTCGGCTGGGCAGGCCAATCATCTGGCGGCCCAGGCATCGGATACCGCTGGACAAGGGGGAACGGTGGTGCAAGAGGCCGTGGGCAGCATGCAGGCCATTGCCAATGCCAGCCGCCGGATTGGCGACATCATTGGGCTGATTGATTCCATCGCCTTCCAAACCAATATCTTGGCGCTCAATGCTGCAGTGGAAGCTGCGCGGGCGGGGGAGCAAGGCCGGGGCTTTGCCGTGGTGGCTTCGGAAGTGCGCCTGCTGGCGCGCCGCAGTGCCGATGCAGCCAGTGAGATCAAGCAACTTATCCAAGCCAGTGTCACTGCCGTGGATGGCGGTGTGCGCAATGCCGAGGATGCCGGCAATACCATGCAGGGCATTGTCAGCAGCATTGAGCGGGTGGTGGGCATGATCCGCGAGATCAGCGCCACGGCGAACGAGCAATCCAGCGGCATTGCAGAAGTTAACCAGGCCGTGGGCCATATCGACCAAATGACCCAGCAAAACGCTGCGCTGGTGGAGGAATCTGCCGCCGCCGCCCAGTCGCTGCACGACCAGGCCCAGCGCCTGGCAGGTGTGGTGGGGCAATTTAAACTGGCCGCTGGTGCTGTACCGGGCGGCATAGCGGGCAGTGTGACGGGTGGTGTGGCAGGTTACCTGCGCTGATCGCTCTGGGGGCAGCAGATGCCGTCTCCATAAAAAAAGGTTCCACGTGGAACCTTTTTTGTTCTGGGCAGTGTAGTGCTGGTTTATTTCAGCAGACCTTCTTCACGCAGAGCGGTTTGCACGGCAGGGCGGCTGGCTACGCGGGCCAAATAGGTCTGTAAATGGGCAAAGCGCGACAAATCCACGCCCACAAACTTGCCCCAGTTGGAGACGGTGAACAAATACGCATCAGCGGCGCTAAAGTTGTTGCCCAGCAGGTAGTCCTTGCCCGCCAGTTGTTCATCTACCCAGGCAAAGCGCTGCAGCAGGCGTTGCTTGATAGTGGGTTTGAAGTCGTCCGGCGTGCCGGGGGCGAACAGGGGTGTGAAGCCCCTGTGCAGCTCGGTGCCGATAAAGTTCAGCCACTCCAGGGTGCGGTAACGCTGCATGCTGCCAACGGGACCCAGCAGTTCTTTTTCGGGGACTTGGTCGGCCAGGTATTGCACGATGACTGGGCCTTCGCGCAGGGTTTGGCCGTCGTCCAGTACCAAGAACGGTACATAGCCCAGGGGGTTGATGGTGTAGAAATCGGTGCCGTCTTCCAGTTGGTGGGTCTTGGTGCTGGCAACGATCAAGTCAATGGCCAAACCCGCCTCACGGGCGACGATGTGGGGGGAGAGCGAGCAGGCGCCGGGGCTGTAATAAAGCTTCATGGTCTTTCCGTATTGAGCAGTAAAAACGCCCATCCTAGAAGTTTGTGCAAGGCCCTGCAGCCGGCAAAAACTGCCAAAGAATGGGAAAATCGCGGGCTTGCCTGCGCAACGGGCCCTCCCTGTACACGGTGTGCCCGCTTTGGAGTTTGAACATGCTGTACCCCCAAGAATTTGACGTCATCGTGGTCGGTGGTGGCCACGCTGGCACCGAGGCTGCCCTGGCCGCTGCCCGTATGGGCTGCACCACCTTGCTGCTGACCCACAATATAGAAACCCTCGGCCAGATGAGCTGCAACCCCTCCATCGGGGGCATTGGTAAAGGCCATTTGGCCAAAGAGGTGGACGCCATGGGCGGGGCAATGGCCCTGGCAACCGACCAGGCAGGGATCCAGTTTCGGATTTTGAACAGCTCCAAAGGCCCGGCCGTGCGCGCTACCCGCGCCCAGGCCGACCGCATTTTGTACAAGGCCGCCATTCGGGAGATGTTGGAAAACCAGCCCAACCTGTGGCTGTTCCAACAAGCGGTGGATGACCTGCTGGTGGAGGGCGAGCGCGTTGTTGGTGCCGTCACGCAAATTGGTATCCAGTTTCGCGCCCGGGCAGTGGTGCTGACGGTGGGGACGTTCCTGGACGGGAAAATCCACGTCGGCCTGAGCAACCACGAAGGGGGCCGCGCAGGCGATCCGCCATCCATGAGCCTGTCGCAGCGCTTGAAGGAACTGCAACTGCCACAAGGCCGCTTAAAAACCGGCACCCCGCCCCGGATTGACGGGCGCAGCATCGACTTCAGCCAATGCACCGAGCAACCCGGCGACGGCATGCCCGGCGGTGTCAATGCAGGTGTGCTCCCCGTGTTCAGCTACCGAGGCAATGCGGCGATGCACCCGCGCCAAATGCCGTGCTGGGTCACGCACACCAATGAGCGCACGCACGACATCATCCGCAGCGGCTTTGACCGCAGCCCCATGTTCACCGGCAAGATTGAAGGCGTGGGCCCGCGTTACTGCCCCAGCGTGGAAGACAAAATCAACCGCTTTGCCGACAAAGATAGCCACCAGATTTTTCTGGAACCCGAGGGGCTGACGACCAACGAGTTCTACCCCAACGGCATCTCGACCAGCCTGCCGTTTGACATCCAGTACGCGCTGGTGCGCTCAATCAAAGGTTTGGAAAATGCCCACATCCTGCGCCCCGGCTATGCGATTGAGTACGACTACTTCGACCCCCGCGCCCTGAAAAGCAGTTTTGAGACGCGGCAAATCCAGGGCCTGTTTTTTGCCGGGCAAATCAACGGCACCACCGGCTATGAAGAAGCCGCCGCACAAGGCATGTTTGCCGGTATCAACGCCGGCCTGCAAGCGCGCGGCCAAGGCCCCTGGCTGCCCCGGCGCGATGAAGCGTATTTAGGCGTGCTGGTCGATGATCTGATTACCAAGGGCGTGAACGAGCCTTACCGCATGTTCACCAGCCGGGCCGAGTTCCGCCTGCAACTGCGTGAAGACAACGCCGACATGCGCCTGACTGAAACAGGCCGCGCCCTGGGTGTGGTGGGCGATGCGCAGTGGGATTTGTTCAACCGCAAGCGCGACGCTGTTTCACGTGAAACCGAGCGTTTGAAATCCACCTGGGTGAACCCGCGCATCCTGCCGCAAGCCGAAGCCCAGCGTGTGCTGGGCAAAGGCATTGAGCATGAATACAACCTGTTTGATCTGCTGCGCCGCCCGGGGGTGGACTATGCCAATCTGCTGGGCATGGACGATGGCAAATACGCCAGCAGTGCTGTTTCACGTGAAACACTGGGCGAACTGCATGACGCGGTGATCGAACAAGTCGAAATTGCCGCCAAATACTCGGGCTATATCGACCGGCAAAAAGAAGAGGTGGAGCGCTCTGCCCACTATGAAAACTTGAAGCTGCCTGCGGATTTGGACTATATGCAGGTAGCCGCCTTGTCGATTGAAGTGCGGCAAAAGCTGCAAAAGTACCGCCCGGAAACCTTGGGCCAGGCATCGCGCATTTCGGGGGTAACGCCGGCAGCCGTGTCCTTGTTGATGGTGCATTTGAAAAAAGGCGGCTTCAAGGGTTTTGTCACCACCGCAGCCGCCACCCCCAGCACTGCTGAGGTGCAGGCATGAGCGCCCCCACCATGCAAGAGACGCTAGAGCAGGGCGCAGCGACTTTGGGCCTACCCCTGACGGCGGGGCAAATCACCCAGTTGTTGGATTTTTTGGCACTGCTGGTGAAGTGGAACAAGGTCTATAACCTCACCGCCGTGCGTGACCCGCAGGAAATGTTGACCCACCACCTGCTCGACAGCCTGGCCGCCGTGCCCCCCTTGCAGCGCCATCTGGCCAGCTTGCCCGGTACAGATGCACCCGTACAGCATTTGGACGTGGGCAGCGGCGGTGGCTTGCCCGGTGTGGTGTTTGCCATTTGCTGCCCGCAATTGCAGGTGCATTGCGTGGATACCGTGGCGAAGAAAGCCGCCTTTATCCAACAGGCTGCGGCCACGCTGCATCTGCCCAATCTGCGCGGCATCCACGCCCGGGTGGAAAGCCTGCCCGGCCCCTATGCCATTGTCAGCAGCCGGGCGTTTGCCTCGTTGCTGGACTTCACCACTTGGTCACGCGCAGCCATTGCGCCCGATGGTGTCTGGCTGGCCATGAAGGGCAAGCACCCGCAGGAGGAAATAGCCGCCCTGGACACCGAGCAGGTGCAGGTGTTTCACGTGGAACCTTTGGCGGTGCCGGGGCTGGAGGCAGAGCGCTGCATTGTCTGGCTGCGGCCAAATGCTGCGACGTAGACACGCTGTAAAAATCTCTCCCGTACACTAGCGCGTTCTGCGCTTTTTTTATTTGCTGTTGCTATGGCCAAAATTTTCTGTGTTGCCAACCAAAAAGGGGGGGTGGGTAAAACCACCACGGCGGTGAATTTGGCAGCGGGGCTGGCCAAAATCGGCCAGCGCGTGCTGCTGGTGGATTTAGACCCCCAGGGCAATGCCACCATGGGCGCGGGGGTGGATAAACGGGCGCTGGCGCTGTCGGTGTACGACGTGTTGCTGGAATCGGCCAGCGTGGCGGAAGCGGCGGTGCACTCTGAACCATGCGGCTTTGCCGTCTTGGGGGCGAACCGGGAATTGAGCGGCGCAGAGATTGAACTGGTCACACTGGAGCGCCGCACCGAACGCCTGAAAGCCGCCCTGCAAACCGCCAATGCCGATTTTGACTTTGTGCTGATCGACTGCCCGCCCAGCCTATCCATGCTCACCCTGAATGGCCTGTGCGCCGCACATGGCGTGATCGTGCCTATGCAGTGCGAGTACTTTGCGCTGGAAGGGCTGACCGACTTGGTCAACACCATCAAACAAGTCCACGCCAATATGAATCCAGACTTGCAAATCATCGGCCTGCTGCGGGTGATGTTTGACCCGCGCACCACGCTGCAACAGCAAGTCAGTGACCAGTTGAAAGAGCACTTTGGCGACAAGGTGTTCAACACCGTGATTCCCCGCAACGTGCGCCTGGCCGAAGCGCCCAGCTACGGCCTGCCCGGCGTGGTGTTTGACCCCAGCGCCAAGGGCAGCAAAGCCTTTATCAGCTTTGCCGAAGAAATGGTGCAGCGGGTAAAAACTATGTAATCTATAGCTGCTAGTGCTGGTAAATAAAGGATTTCAGCATTAAAACTACCTGAAATGCTTACATAGCAAGCGCTACCAGCTATTAAAAAAGAGATTTTTATGCTCCCCCAGATTCTGCTGCTGCCCGGTTGGCAAAACTCAGACGCTGAACATTGGCAAAGCCAGTGGGAACGCCAGCACGGCTACACCCGGGTGCAGCAGCATGCGTGGCAGCACCCGCTGCGCGGTGATTGGTCGGCACGCTTGCAGGATGTGGTCATCGACAGCCCCACGCCCGTGGTGCTGGTGGCGCACAGCCTGGGCTGCATCCTCACCGCATGGTGGGCGGCGCACGCCCCGGCCAGCGTTGCGGCGAAGGTACAGGGGGCTTTTCTGGTAGCACCTGGTGATGTAGAGCAGGCGGACTTGCAAGCCCAACTGCCTGGCTGGGGACCCATTGCCCTGCAGCGCCTGCCGTTTCCCAGCCTGCTGGTCGGCAGCCACAACGACCCCTATTGCACCCTGGCACGCGCCCAGCAACTGGCTGCGGCCTGGGGCAGCCGTTTTGTCGATGCGGGGGCGGCGGGGCATATCAACAGCGCCAGCAATTTGGGCGCATGGCCCAGCGGGCACGCCCTGTTGTTGGATTGGATGAAAAAGGATTTGCACCATGGCAACCACTAAACCCAAAGGCTTGGGGCGCGGCCTGGAAGCGCTGTTAGGCCCCAAAGTGGCCGAACCTGCCGCCGCAGGCGACCTGCCCAGCAGCTTGCCCGTCACCAGCCTGGTGGCCGGCCAATACCAGCCGCGCACGCGCATGGATGAAGGCGCTTTGTATGAGCTGTCCGCCAGCATCCAGGCCCAGGGCATCATGCAGCCGATTTTGGTGCGCCCCCTGGCCACGGCAGGGCAGTATGAAATCATCGCCGGTGAACGGCGTTTTCGCGCCGCCCAATTGGCCGGTTTAAGCGAAGTGCCCGTACTGGTGCGCGATGTGCCCGACGAAGCCGCCGCCGCCATGGCGCTGATTGAAAACATCCAGCGCGAAGACCTCAACCCCCTGGAAGAAGCCCAGGGCCTGCAGCGCTTGGTACAGGAATTCGGTCACACGCACGAACAAGCCGCCGCCGCTGTGGGCCGTAGCCGCTCCGCCGCCAGCAATTTGCTGCGCCTGCTGCAACTGGCCGAGCCGGTGCAAACCATGCTCATGGCCGGTGATATCGACATGGGCCACGCCCGCGCCCTGCTCAGTCTGGACAAGGCCGAGCAAATCACCACCGCCCACCAGGTGGCAGCGCGCAAACTCTCGGTGCGTGAAACCGAAGCGCTGGTGAAAAAAACCGCTGCCGATGCCCCTAACGCTCCATCTTCCAGCAGTCGCGCAGCCAAATCCGGTGACGTATTGCGGGTGGAGGAAGAGCTGTCCGACCTGCTCCTGGCCCAAGTCGATGTGCGCGTAAAAAAACGTGTGAAACGCCACGGCAGCGTGCAAGAAGTGGGGGAGATTGCCATCCAGTTTGGCTCGCTCGACGAACTCAATGGGCTGATTGAGCGCCTGCGCCGCAGCCAGTAAGGCTGTATCCCATAACGCCGTATCAACCGCATATTGGACGACTATCCCCATGCAGCGCTTACCCTGGCCCTTGCCCGCTTTATTGGTGTGGGCCGCTGCCTGGGCCATTTTTGTGGCGGGGCAGTGGGCCTTGGGCAGCAGTGCCTGGGCTGCGGCCTTGGCAACCTTGGCCAGTATTGCTGCCAGCCTGTGGGGCCGGAGCTGGTGGCGGCGCGTCATGCTGGCACTGGGCTTTCCCCTGTCTTTTGCAGTGCTGGCAGCGGCCAGCCTGCCCAGTTGGGGTTGGCTGCTGCTCTTGGGTGCGTTGCTGCTGGTCTATCCCCTGAATGCTTGGCGCGATGCGCCGCTGTTTCCCACGCCTGCGGGCGCTTTGGCGGGCTTGCAGGCACATATTCCCGTGCCCGCCGGGGCCAAGGTGTTGGATGCCGGTTGCGGTGTTGGCCACGGCCTGCGGGCCTTGCGCGCCACCTGGCCGCAGGCGCAGGTGTATGGCGTGGAATGGAGCTGGGTGCTGCGCTGGGCCTGCGCCCTGCGTTGCCCTTGGGCCACGGTGCGCCAGGGTGATATGTGGACGGTCGATTGGCAGCCCTACCACGTGGTGTATTTGTTTCAGCGGCCTGAGAGCATGAGCCGCGCTGCCGTCAAAGCCCTGACGGAAATGCCCGCTGGTTCCTGGCTGGTGAGCTTGAACTTCCCTCTGCCCGATATTGCCCCCACGCACACCGCCCACCTGCCCGATGGGCGCGGGGTCTACGCCTACCACTGCCCGATCGACGCAGTGGACCACGCCAGTGTGGATGCCGATGTGCAAGCGGGCGCTACCGCCAGCGTGACCCCGCCCGGGGTGCTGGTGCGGGGCGAGCGCCTCTACCCCCTGAAGTCCCGCCCTGGCGGACGGCGACGTTCCACGTGAAACCTTGCGATGGCTGGGGCATGCGGGGGTTTTTAAGATAGAGGAATGCAAGACTCATCCTCTAACACCCTGCGGCAAGACGCCCGCACCATTGGCCTGATTGGCCTGGCCCATGGGTCATCGCACTTTTTCCATTTACTGTTGCCGCCGCTGTTTCCGTGGTTGATGGCGGAGTTTGGCTATAGCTATGTAGAGCTGGGCACCGTGGTGTCGGTGTTTTTTGTTGTCTCTGGTGTGGGGCAAATGCTTTCCGGGTTTTTAGTCGATAAGGTGGGCGCTCGGCCTATCTTGTTTGCCGCACTGGCCAGTTTTGCCTTGGCAGGGCTGATTGCTGCCAGTGCGCAAAACTACGCCATGCTGGTCGCTGCGGCCTTTTGTGCGGGCCTGGGCAATGCGCCGTTTCACCCGGTGGATTTCACGATTTTGAACAAGCGCGTCTCGCCCAAAAACATGGGGCATGCGTTTTCGGTGCACGGTATTTCCGGCAATCTGGGCTGGGCGGCTGCCCCCGTGTTTATGGCAGGCATTACCAGTTGGATGGGGTCGTGGCGCCTGGCCTGCCTGGCGGGGGCGGTTTTGGCGCTGCTGATTTTGGCCATCGTCGTGCACCAGCGCCAATGGTTGGACGACAAGGTGGCGGAAAAAAGTGCCAGCGCAGCGCCTGCCACGTCAACGGCTAAGGTGGTTCAAGTCGGGCAGGACAGTTCCTTTGGCTTTTTGGCCTTGCCGGCGGTGTGGCTGTGCTTTGCCTTTTTCTTCTTCACCACGGCAGGCTTGAGCGCCGTGCAAAGCTTTGCCAGCCCGGCGATGAGCAGCATTTATCCGCAGCTCAGCCTGACCACCACGTCTTGGATGGTGACCGGCTTCATGCTGTGTAGCGCCGTAGGCATGGTGGGCGGTGGCTTTTTAGCCGCCCGGGTACAGCGACTGGAGCAGGTGATTACCGTGTTCTTATTGCTGGCTGGGGCCTTGCTGGCCTTGGCTGGTACCGGGTGGTTGCCCGGCAGCGTGGCCTTGATGGTGGGCGCTGCCGCTGGGTTTGGCCAGGGGCTGGCTGGCCCCTCGCGGGACATGCTGATTAAGCAGGCCGCACCGCCCGGTGCCACGGGCCGGGTGTACGGCACGGTGTATTCGGGGCTGGACTTGGGCTTTAGCCTGGCCGCGCCGGTGTTTGGTTGGCTGATGGACCACCACCAGCCCCACGGGGTGTTTTACGGTGCAGGTATTGCCCTGGCCGTGAGCGTTTTGGCAGCGGGGGCGGTGGGCAGCAACGTCCACCAACGGCGCAGCCAGGCTGTGGCCTAGTCCGCCAAGGGGGCTGCTAAATCCATGGGGTAGGGGGCAAAGCAGGGCTGCTTTTACAATGGGCGGTTTTGTTTTTACCTCCCCCTTAACACTGTGTCTTATTTAGAAGAAACGCGGCGGCGCCGCTCCTTTGCCATCATTTCCCACCCGGACGCGGGTAAAACCACGCTGACGGAAAAGCTGCTGCTGTTCTCGGGTGCCATCCAAATTGCCGGGGCGGTGAAGGGCCGCAAAGCCAGCCGCCACGCCACTAGCGACTGGATGGAGATTGAAAAGCAGCGCGGTATTTCGGTGGCTTCCAGCGTGATGCAGATGAGCTACCGTGACCACGTCATCAACCTGCTGGACACCCCCGGCCACAAGGACTTCTCGGAAGACACCTACCGCGTGCTGACGGCGGTGGATTCGGCCCTGATGGTGGTGGACGCGGCCAACGGTGTGGAGGAAATGACCCGCCGCCTGATCGAAGTCTGCCGCCAGCGCGATACGCCCATCATCAGCTTCGTCAACAAAATGGACCGCGAAGTGCGTGACCCGCTGGATATCCTGGACGAAGTCGAGCGCGAGCTGGGCATGCCCTGCTGCCCCATCACCTGGCCGGTGGGGCAGGGCAAAACCTTTGGCGGCATCATCGACCTGCGCACGCAAAGCATGACGGTGTTTGAAGCCGGGAGCGAAAAACGCCCGCAAGACTTTGAAGTCATCCCCCTGGCCGAAGCCGACAAGCTGCGTGCCCGGTTTGGCAAGGCTTTTGACGATGCGCTAGAGAGCATGGAGCTGGCCGTAGGCGCATCCGCGGAATGGAACCATGAGGCATTTCTGGCCGCCAAGCTCACCCCCGTGTTCTTTGGTTCGGGGGTGAACAACTTTGGTGTGCAAGAAGTGCTTAACGCCGTGGTGGATATGTGCCCCTCGCCCGGCGCGCGCACTGCCTACCAAGAGGTCAACCGCCAGCGCCAGGCAGTCACCATCCACCCCGAGGACAAAGGCTTTAGCGGTGTGGTGTTCAAGGTGCAGGCCAATATGGATGCCAACCACCGTGATCGCATCGCCTTTGTGCGTGTGGCCAGCGGCAAATACACCCCCGGCATGAAGATGCGCGTGCAGCGCACCGGCAAAGACCTGCGCCCCACCAGCGTCGTTACCTTTATGAGCCAGCGGCGCGAAGCGGTGGATGAAGCCTACGCGGGTGACATCATCGGCTTCACCATCCACGGTGGTGTGCAACTGGGTGACAGCATTACCGACGGGCCCAATCTGCAATTTACCGGCCTGCCGTTTTTCGCTCCGGAAATGTTCATGACCGTGGTGCTGAAAAACCCGCTGCGCTCCAAACAACTGCAGCAAGGCTTGATGGAGCTGGGCGAGGAAGGCGCGATTCAGGTCTTTAAACCCGATGCCGGCGGCAATATGCTGCTAGGGGCCGTGGGCCAACTGCAGTTTGAAGTGGTGCAGCACCGCCTGAAAACCGAATACGACTGCGACATCCGCCTGGAAGGCTGCCAATACACCGGCGCGCGCTGGATTACTGCCGACACCCCGCAAGAGCTGCGCCAGTTTGAAGCCGCCTACCCCCTGCGCCTGGCGCACGATGCGGCAGACACCTTGGCGTTTTTATGCACCAGCCCGTACGACGTACGCCTGGCGCAAGAGCGCTTTCCGAAAATCCACTTCCATCCCTTGCGTGAACATGCGGGGCTGGAGTTGCAAAGCAAGGCCTAGGCTTCGCAAAACTTGGATAAAGAAAAACCCCGCTCACTTGCGTTAGCGGGGTTTCTTATCTGTGGTGCCCATGGGCAGGATCGAACTGCCGACCTCTCCCTTACCAAGGGAGTGCTCTACCACTGAGCCACATGGGCGAAGCCCGCGATTCTATACCAGATCGCCCCAAGGGTGTGAGCGCGTAAGCTAGACCATACTTGCATTCTTGATCTGCGACGGCGCGGCGCTGGTTTGCGGTGGAATCCGCTGTAATAGGCAAAAGCTAACTCTCGAAAGTATCTTTATGGCAAAGACCTCCCTGGACAAATCGAAAATCAAAATTCTGCTGTTTGAAGGCATCCACGACACAGCCGTGCAAACCTTGAAAAACGCGGGCTACACCAATGTAGAGCTGCTCTCGCACGCGCTGGAAGGTGACGAGCTCAAGCAGAAAATGGCCGATGTGCATTTTGTCGGCGTGCGTTCGCGCACCAAGCTGACCCGTGAGGTGCTCGATGCCGCCAAAAAACTGGTGGGTATTGGCTGCTTTTGCATTGGTACCAACCAGGTAGATTTGATCGCTGCCCAGGAAAAAGGCATCGTGGTGTTCAACGCCCCGTATTCCAACACCCGTTCGGTTGCTGAGTTGGTGCTGGCCCAGGCCATTTTGCTGCTGCGCGGCATTCCTGAGAAAAACGCCGTGGCCCACCGGGGCGGTTGGCTTAAATCAGCCACCAATGCGTTTGAAATTCGCGGCAAAACGCTGGGTATCGTGGGCTATGGCTCGATTGGCTCGCAACTGTCCGTACTGGCCGAAGGGTTGGGCATGCACGTGATTTTTCACGACGTGATTGCCAAACTGCCCCTGGGTAACGCCCACCAGGCCGCGTCGCTGGAAGACCTGCTCTCGCGCAGCGACATCGTCACCCTGCACGTGCCTGAGCTGCCTTCTACCCAATGGATGATGGGTGAAAAAGAATTTGCCGCCATGAAGCCCGGCAGCATCTTCATCAACGCCGCACGCGGCACCGTGGTGGTGATTGAAGAGTTGGTCAAAGTGCTGGAAAGCGGCAAGCTGTTGGGCGCGGCAGTGGACGTGTTCCCGGTTGAGCCCAAGAGCAACAAGGACGAATTCATCTCCCCCCTGCGAGCGTTTGACAACGTCATCCTGACCCCGCACATCGGCGGCTCCACCATGGAGGCGCAGGCCAACATCGGCCTGGAAGTGGCCGACAAACTGGTGCGCTACAGCGACAACGGCACCACCATCTCTGCCGTCAACTTCCCCGAAGTGGCGCTGCCCGAACACCCTGGCCAAAACCGTATCCTGCACGTACACCAGAACGTGCCCGGCGTACTCTCGGCCATTAACAACGTGTTTGCGGAAAACGGTATCAACGTGGCCGGCCAATACCTGCGTACCCATGAAAAACTGGGCTATGTGGTGATTGACCTGGAGCCCGGCTCCTCCGCCCTGGCGGTGGAAAAACTAGCGCAAATCCCGGGCACCGTGCGCTGCCGGGTGCTGTTTTAAACTCCGGGGGGTGAGCGGCGACCTTCTCCCCCCTTCTTCCCTTCCCTCCAGCCCTGCGGCCCCGCCGCAGGCAACCAATGCTGCACAAAATATAGCTGCTAACGCCCAAGGGACGGGCGCTAGCGGCAGTTTTGCAGCACAAGCCCAGGCCCAGGGCGTGCCCACATCACCCCCAGCCAGTGCAGCCAGTGCAGCCAGTTCCCCGGCTGCATCTACTGCCCCGGCCTCTACAGCTCCCCCATCTTCCCCAGCGCCCTCAAGTACGGCCAATACCGGTGCTACCGGTGCTGCCGCTGCCGTGGCTGCACCCACAGCGCCCGCCGCAACCGGCGCCGTGCAGGCGGCGGCCCAAGTTGCCCAAGCAGCCCAGGCTGCATTAAGCGCCGTGCACCTTTCCCCGCAGGCCCAGCACAACGTCAAGGTTGAAGCCTTTACCCAACTGGTCGCGCAATTGGTGCAACAGGTGGGGGCTGGACAAATCACCGCCGCCTCCTGGCCCGCCCAGGGCGTACCGCCTGCGGTGCAGGCCATGTTGACTGCCCTGGTGCAGCAGGCCACCGCAGGCCAAGCGCTGCCGCAGCAATTGGTCAGTGCCCAGGCTTGGCCAGCCAGCCTGTTGCAAGCCGTATTGCAACAAGCGGGCGCGGCAGCCGGGGCCGCAGCCTCTACCGCAACAGCTGCGACAGCGCTTGGCAATGCCGCCAGTGCCGCCACCGCTGCCGGGGTGCGCGTACCGATTCCTGCCCTGCAAAACTGGTTGGTGCTGCAAGGCAGCATCCAGGCACAGGACGGGGCCAGGGGCTTTAGCATGATGTTGAAAGTGCCCCAGGCTTGGGCCCAAGCCCAGGCCGCTTTAGCGGGGGCAACGCCCGGTGGGCCGGGCGCAGCAGGGGTGGCTACGCCAGGGCTAGGGTTTGCCGCTGCCAGCGGCTTGGCCCCGGGGGGCGTGCTGGGGGGGCTACAACTGCCGTTTGCTGGCAGCATGCAGCAGCTCAGCAGCACCGGTTTTGGTTTGGTGCTGCAACCGCAGGCACTGCCCGGCAGCCCCCAGGCAGTGCAGACCCAGTTGCAACTTTTACGCACCAGCGCTGTGCTGCAACTGGAACTGCAGCCCCTACCCGCCCAAGCCGCGCAGCAGGCATCCCAGGCGGCAGCTGCCTATGTCCCTGCCCAACTGCTGCCGCAGGAATGGCAGGCTTTTCTCCAAGGCCGGGTCGCTGACCCTTGGCTGCATATGGCCCAGCAATACGCCAGCGGCCAGCAAGCACGCCAGCACCAGCATGCCGGTGAACAGGCTGGGTTGTGCACCGTGGAAGGCTGCCAATACCTGGGCCGTGCCGTGTGCGCCCAACCGTTTTGTGCCGAGATGAACTACCTCTGGTCGATTGCCCGGGCGCAAAGCCGGGTGTAGAGCAAGGCCGAGCAAGGCTGACGACAGTCTGCGGCTGGTTAGGCTAATCACCCCCCGCAATCCGCCCATCCACCAAATGGATGGTGCGCTCGCACTGCTGGGCGATGCGTTCGTCGTGCGTCACCATCAGCACGGCGCAGCCTAGTTCTTGTTGAAAGCGGCGAAACAGGGCGAAGACTTCGGCGGCAGATTGGCTGTCCAGGTTGCCGGTGGGTTCGTCCGCCAGCACCAGGGCCGGTTGTGTGACCAGGGCGCGGGCCACGGCGACGCGCTGTTGCTGGCCGCCGGAGAGCTGGTCGGGCCGGTGCCCGGCAAAACGCTCCAGCCCCACTTGGGCCAGCAGGTGGCGGGCAAATTCGGTCTGCGCGGGCGTGGGTTTGCCGCCTGAGAGCATCAGCGGCATCAGCACGTTTTCCAGCGCGGTGAAGGCGGTAATCAGGTGGTGGAACTGGAATACAAAGCCAATGCTGCGCCCGCGCAGGGCGGTGCGCTGGGCATCGTCCATCTGGTGGGTGGGCTGGCCCAGCACAAAGAGCGCCCCGGCGGTGGGCGTGTCCAGCAGGCCAATCACATTCAGCAGCGTGCTTTTGCCGGAGCCGGAGCTGCCCACCAGTGCGGCAAATTCCTGGCGCTGCAGGCGCAGGTGCAGCTTGTGCAGTACCTGCACCTCAGTGGGTTGGCCCCGGTTGTAGTGCTTGCACAGGCCCTCCAGGCGCAGCACTTCCTGTGTTTCCTGCATGGCGTAGCGCTGCTCAGACATAGCGAATCGCCTCCACGGGGTTGAGCGCAGCGGCGCGGCGGGCGGGGATGGCGGCGGACAAAATCCCTGTCAGGGTTGCCAGCAGCGTAGCCATCAAGGGCAGCCACAGGTCTACGGGGATAGAGAACAAATTGGCGGCAAAGGTGTTGAAAATCGCCACCAGCCCGTAGCTGCTCAGGCTTCCCAGCACCGCGCCCAGCAAGCCCAAAATGGCCCCTTGCAGCAAAAACACCCGCCGTATTTGCTGCCGACTGGCCCCCATGGCCCGCAGGATGCCGATCTCGCGCGTGCGCTGCACCACGCTCACGGCCAGCACGCTGGCAATGCCTAGCGAGACGCTTAACGCCACAAACAGCCCCACCATGCGGGTGGACAGGCGCTGCGATTGCAGGGCGTTCATCAACTGGGTGTTGGTTTCCATCCAGCTTTGCACTTTCAGGCCCGTCAGGCGCTGTAGGTGGGTGGCAATGGTTTGCGCTGCAAACAGGTCGTGCAGCTTGATGTCCAGGCTGCTGGCCGCGCCCGGCAGTTGCAGCAGCGACTGCACCTGCTGCATGTTCAGGTACACGTAGCGGGCATCCAATTCGCGCACGCCCAGCTGAAAAATACCGGCAATGCTGACCACCCGCTCACTGCCTTGGCCGGCATCCAGGCGCAGCTTGTCGCCTACGCGCAGGCCCAGGTCGGCGGCCAGTTGGCTGCCAATCAGCGCATCTTCGGCGTGCAGGCGAAACTGGCCCTGCACGATGGCATCGGCCAAATCCACAATGCGCCGGTAGCGCGGCGGGTCAATCCCCAGCAGCGTGACGGACATGGACGCTTGCCCCCGGCGGGCAAAGGCCGGCCCGGAAATCAGGGGGGAGACTGCCGACAGCGCAGGCATGGTCTCCAGCAGGTCACGCACCTGCTGCCAGTTGTTGATGGAGCGCAGGCGCTGGGCGCGTTGGCTCTCCAGCAGCAATTGCACGCTGCCCGCAGGCGGAGGGACGATGCGGTTGCGCTCCTGCGGCGGCTCGATACGGATATGCGCCTGCGTGCCCAGGGTGCGGTGGATGATGTTGTTCTGCAAGCCATTGACCAAGGCCGTGAGGAACACCAGCACCGCCACGCCCACGGAAATGCCGACCAAGATCAGCAGGCTTTGGGTTTTACCTTCGCGCAGAAACCGCGTGGCAATCTGCCATTCAGTCCACATGGCGGCCCCGCGTCATGGTGTCCAGGGCAGTTCTTGCGCCTGCGTGCGTACGCGCTGGCCGGGGGTGAGTGCGGCCTGCCCATTGGCCAGCACCCAGTCGCCCGGCTGCACGCCTTGCATCACCTGGGTTTGCGCCAGCCCGCGCAGGCCCAGGTGCAGCGTGCGGCGCTGGGCGCGGCCTGCTTCCACTACCCACACCTGGGGCGGGCCTTGCTCCAGACCGGCGATGGCATCGTTGGGGATGGCAATCGCCCGCTCTTGCTGCCCGGTCTGGATGTTCACGGAAATCGTCATGTCCTGGCGCAGAAACTCAGGCACAGGCGCCACCGTCAGGCGCACGTCCACCGTGCCACGCTGGGGGTCGATGCGCGGGGCAATAAAGCTGACCTGTGCGGTAAAGGGCTGGTGCGGATACGCATCGGCAATGCAAACCGCAGGCTGCCCCAGGGCCAGGGTTTCCAGGTTTTTTTCATCCAGGGCGACCAGCACCTCGGTGTCCTCTGCGCGGGCCATGTCAAACAGCACCTGGCCAGCTTGCACCACATCGCCCGGCTCGGCGTTGCGCGTCAAGATGGTGCCGGCCATTTCCGCGCGGATCAGGGTTTTGTCCAGCGCCGCCTGGGCACTGGCTACGCGGGCCAGGGCCAGGGCTTCCTGGGGTTGGCCCGCCTGCAGGCTGCGCGCTTGCAGCTGCGCCCGCTCCATCGCCATGCGGGCTTGGTGCTCGGCCTGGGTGGCTTGCTCCAGCTCCTCATGGGCAATGGCTTGCTGGGCCACCAGGGCCGCGCGGCGCTGTAATTCGCGCTGGGCCTGCTGCCACTGGGTTTGGGCCTGCTGCCAAGCTTTCTGCGCCTGGGGGCGGGCGGAGCGCTGCAGCTCCGCCAAATTGGCACGGGCCTGGTGCAGTTCCGCCTCTTGCACATCCGACTGCAGCACGGCCAGCACATCGCCAGGCTGCACCTGATCGCCTTCACGCACACGCCGTTCGCGCACGATGCCGGTGATGCTGCTGCCCACCTGCGCCCGCGAGACCGCGCTGACCCGGCCCGTGACCACCACGGTTTGCACCAGCGGCTGCACAGTCACTGCATAAGCAGGCAGCACCGGCCCGCGCATTTTTTGTACGACGGCGCTGGACAACAACAAGGCTGCTGCGCCCACGGCCAGCGTAATCACCAGCGTGCGGCGGCGCATGACGGGGCACTCCAAGAGGGAAAGCACATGGGAAGAAAGAGGGGGAGAGGGACGAATTGGTGTTGAGTATCGTTCTCAACACCTAGGGGCCGAAGTATAGGGGGCTTTGTACCCGCGACGCGTTTATCGATTGGCTGCAGAACCAAACCGACGCATCGCTACACGGTGACGGCAATCAACGCATCACGATCTACCGGCTTCAGATGTTTGTGGCGGGGATTAAGGAAGTGTGCTAGCTATTTTAAAGATAGCTGATGGCGCTTGTTATATATAGGTTTTAGCATCAAACGCACATGAAATTCAATGAATACGAACGCCAACAGCTACATATTTTGATGATGTACCAGTCTGCGGCGATAACGGTCGCTAATCTCCGCAAAATGTGCGGAGATTAGCGCATGCCCAGATCACTCGGGAGCGGCTGCTGGGCCGACACGCCACACCCTTGGGGCGATTTGCTACTGGCCCGCGCCGACGGCAGCGGGCAGCGCTGCCGCTCAATGCGCGGCAGGTGAAGTTGCTAAACAAACTGCTCAATGGTTTTGACGGCAAGCTCACCAGCAGCAAATGGGCGGCTATTGCTAAGTGCTCCCCGGATACTGCGCTGCGCGACATTAACGACCTGCTGGCGCAGGGGGTGTTGGTGAAGGCTGAGGGAGGGGAACGGAGTACCAGTTATGTTTTGGGAGATGTGACGTAGTGCGGGCAGTTGTGGCTGGCCGTGGATTGATCCGGAAAAATTTAGGTTTGGCTAAACGGAAAACATGGAGGTACTTTTCTGGGTTTGATGTAGCATCTGGTGGTTTTATCTGGCGGCAACGCAGTAATTTGCTGTCGCCTAATTCTAGTTAAGCACGACAGGAGAGATCATGGGAGTCGAGCTATACATCACTCGCGCAGAATTCTGGGCAGAGAATGAGGATTCACCAATCACTGCTGATGAGTGGGTCTCCTACGTCAAGTCAGACCCAGAACTTACGCTCGACACATCTCAAGGGGAGCACTTCGCGCGCTGGTATGGAAAGTCTGCTTATGAGGAGCCGTGGCTAGACTGGTTCCAAGGCAATATCAACACAAAATGGCCAGATACAGCCCTGTACCAAAAGATGCTTCAGATCGCTCAGGCTCTGGGTGGCAACGTACAAGACGACGATGGCACATTGTATGAGTCGCCCACGGATTGGCAGTTCGATCCGCGAACAGCGGGTGGTGCCTAACCACTCATTCAAGCCGATGCCTTCGGCGCGGCTTAACTCAGGCGTTAGGTAATCATATGAATCTAAAAGCGAGGAATAAGCTTCAGGAAGCAGAATTCTTTCTCCAGCACATGCGAGATACGGACTCGACCTCTAAAGAGTTCGATTATTTTCTCAACGCATTTATCGGGTCATGCCGAAGTGTTCAATGGGTTCTATCTAGTCAATTTAATAAAAACCCTGAATTAAAGTTATGGCTGGAACAGCAGTCTCCTACGGAGGACGAACAGCGAATTTTAAAATCTACGAATGAACTGAGAGTTCGCTCGACAAAAATAGAATCCGTAAAAACGGATAAAAAGGTCACCTTTGCATTCGACCCTAGTCAGTCTGTCACACTTACCCGAAAAAGAGTTCAATCTGATAAAAGAGGCATTTGAAAATGGTGATTTCAGTCAGCTCAACATAAAACTTCATCACAAAAATGAGGGCTACTCGCCAGAAAACCCACCAAATGGAAGAGTATTTTTGCCTGCATCAGCGACTATGGCGTTCCGTGAAGTTAACGAGTTTCCAAATCAAGATGCTCTCGTCGTTTCTGAGAAATATTTCAGTGCCATGAAATCGCTAATAGAAAAAGCTGAACGGAGATTGTCGGAAAATGCCTAACAAATCATTCCAGCGGACTGTCAAAAGCTACGCTTTTGCCATCCGCTGAATTAGAACGTTAGGCGCCACAGCATGCGTCTCTGGTCATTGCACCCAAAGTATCTCGACCCGCAAGGCTTAGTCGCCTTGTGGCGGGAGTCGCTGCTGGCTAAAGCAGTCCTCCGTGGTGAAACTCGCGGATACACCAATCATCCGCAACTGGAGCGATTCAAAGCGCATCCTCAGCCAAGGTTCGCTATCAACTCCTACCTTGCAGCGATCCATGCCGAGGCCACGGAGCGCGGCTATGCTTTTGACCCGTCCAAGATTGGGCCGGTTCGCACGGTGCAGCCAATTCCAGTCAGCACCGGGCAACTCGCGCTTGAGTGGGGTCACTTGCAGCGCAAGCTGGCAACTCGCAGCCCTGCCGTGCTGGCTCGTTGGAGTGACCTGGCCTTACCAGCCTGTCACCCGCTGTTTCGGCAACAGCCGGGATCGGTGGCATCATGGGAGCGGGCATCGGGTGGCGCCTAACAATTCATTCAAGCCGACGCCGCTTAACTCAGGTGTTAGGCAGGGCAATCGCATCTAAATTCATAGCGAGCAATTACGCCCCGTCACACCCGTGAAGGCGGGTGCCCAGCGATAGCGTCCATTGGGCGTACTGGATTCTCTCCTACGCGGGAATGATGAAAATCTCTTTGATTTTTAAAATATTTAGATGCGATTGCTCTGAAATATTAGGGCGTTAGCAATAAAAAAATAGCTGATAGCGCTTGCCACATCAGCTTTTCGCCATCAAAACTATCCAAAACACAATAAATACGTGCGGTAACAGCTATGTATTTTGGGTATCCAACACCCCCAACATCTCCCTTCCCCACTCAATCTGCGCCCGTTCATACGCCATGCCCTTTTTCAAAATCAGGTGCTGGATGGCCTGGGCGCGGGTGAGCGTTTTTTCGGGGGGGAAGTCTTGCGCTTCGATGCGCTGGTAGTGCGCTAGCTGGGCTTGGTGCAGGGCCAGGTGGCGCTGCAGCTCGGGCACCAGGTTGATTTCGTCCAGCACGGCATCGGCGCGTAGTTTCACGGTGAAGGCATCGCGCAGGTCCATGGGGGCGGTGGGTTCCAGCGCCCAGCGGGCCAGTTCCTGGCGGCCTGCGGGCAGCACGCGGTAGTGTTTTTTACGGGTTTTACCGGCGTCGGGCGGCACGAAGGCGGCAATCCAGCCTGCCGCTTCCATGCGGGCCAGTTCGCGGTAAATCTGCTGGTGGGTGGCGTGCCAGAAGTAGCCGATGGATTTGTCAAAGCGCCGCGCCAGGTCGTAGCCGGAGGTGGATTTTTCAAGCAGGGACGTGAGGACGGCGTGGGGCAAGGACATGGCGGGCAAGTCTAGCCAGCCGGGCGTGACTATGCAACTAGTTGCATAGTTAAAAGAACGCCCGTACACTTTTATGCAACCCGTTGCATAAAACCCCAAGGAGATGATTGCATGACCACCAACCCCTCTGCCACGCCTTACCCCCACCTGCTGGCCCCGCTCGACCTGGGCTTTACCACGCTGAAAAACCGCGTCCTCATGGGCTCCATGCACGTGGGGCTGGAAGAAGCGCCCAACGGTTTTGAGCGTATGGCTGCCTTTTACGCCGAACGCGCGCGCGGCGGTGTGGGCTTGATCGTCACCGGCGGCATTGCGCCCAACGCGGCGGGCCGCCCCATGCCCGGCGGCGCGGCCATGACCAGCGAGACGGAGGCCGCCAAGCACAAGGTGGTCACCGATGCCGTACACGCCGAGGGCGGCAAGATTTGTATGCAAATCCTGCACTTTGGCCGCTACGCCTACCACCCCGAATTGGTCGCGCCCAGTGCGCTCAAAGCGCCGATCAGCCCCTTCCCGCCCAAGGCGCTGACCGATGAACAGGTGCGCCAGACGATTGAGGACTACGCCCACGCCGCTTTTCTTGCGCAAAGCGCGGGCTACGACGGCGTGGAAATCATGGGTTCCGAGGGCTACCTGATCAACGAATTCATCGCCGCGCAAACCAACCAGCGCGATGACGATTGGGGCGGCAGCTACGAAAACCGCATCCGCTTTCCGCTGGAGATTGTGCGGCGCACACGTGAGCGGGTGGGGGCGAACTTCATCATCATCTTCCGCCTGTCGATGCTGGATTTGGTGCAAGGTGGCTCCACACAAGAAGAAGTGGTGCAACTGGCCCAGGCGCTGGAGGCGGCGGGCGTGACCATCCTCAACACCGGTATTGGCTGGCATGAGGCGCGCATTCCCACCATCGCCACCAAGGTGCCGCGTGCGGCGTTTGCTTGGGTGACCGAGCAGCTCAAGGGCAAGGTCAGCATTCCGCTGGTGGCCACCAACCGCATTAACACGCCGGACGTGGCGGAAAACGTGCTGGCCAGCGGCCAGGCCGATATGGTCAGCATGGCCCGCCCCTTCCTGGCCGACCCGGAATTCGTCAACAAAGCCGCCCAGGGCCGCGCACAAGACATCAACACTTGCATTGCCTGTAACCAAGCCTGTTTGGATCACACCTTCGGCGGCAAGATTACGAGCTGCCTGGTCAACCCCCGCGCCTGCCATGAAACCATCCTCGTGCCGCAGCCGCTGCCGAAAAAAGAGCGCGTAGCCGTGGTCGGCGCTGGCCCGGCGGGCCTGGCCTTTGCCACTGAAGCGGCAGCACGCGGGCTGGACGTGACGCTGTTCGATGCCGCCTGTGAAATTGGCGGCCAGTTCAACGTCGCCAAGCAAATTCCCGGCAAGGAGGAGTTTTACGAAACCCTGCGCTACTTTGGCGAACGCCTGCAGCAAACGGGCGTGACGGTGCAACTGGGCCAGCGCGTGAGTGCCGACGATCTGGTGCAAGCCGGTTTCCAGCAGGTGGTGCTGGCCACCGGCATTGCCCCGCGCCTGCCGGAGATTGACGGCATCACCCACCCCAAGGTGCTGGGCTACCTGGACGTGCTGCGCGACAAAAAGCCCGTGGGCGCGAAAGTCGCCGTCATCGGCGCGGGCGGCATTGGTTTTGACGTGAGCGAATACCTGCTGCACGAAGGTGAAAGTGCCAGCCTGAATAAAGCCAAGTTCTTTGCCGAATGGGGTGTGGACACCACCGGCAGCGCACGCGGCGGGGTGCAGCCCGGCCACATCGGCCCCATGCCGCGCCAGGTGTGGTTGCTGCAGCGCAAGACCAGCAAGGTGGGCGACGGCCTGGGCAAAACCACCGGCTGGATTCACCGCACCGGCCTGAAAAACCGGGGCGTCCACATGCTGCCCGGCGTGCAGTACCGCAAGATTGACGACGCGGGCCTGCACATCACCGTTGAGGGGCAGGAGCAAACGCTGCCGGTGGATAACGTCATCATCTGCGCGGGCCAAGACCCCAATCGCGAACTGCAGGCCGCGCTACAAGCCCAGGGCGTAACCGTGCACCTGATTGGCGGCGCGGACAAAGCCGCCGAGCTGGACGCTAAACGCGCCATCCGCCAGGGCACCGAGCTGGGCCTGCGCCTGGGCGGGGCGGTGGATACTGCAAAAGATACTGCAAAAACAGAAGCTGCTGGCGCACAGTCAATCAGTGTTTCAGCATCTAAAGCCTCTAAAAACCAAGATACATCAGCGCTACCAGCTATGAAAACAGTAACGATTACCCTGCAAGACCATATCGCCACCGTCAGCCTGAACCGCCCGGACAAGGCCAACGCCATGAATCTGGACATGTGGCAGGAAATTCGCCAGGCGTTCGAGTGGGTGGACCGCACGCCCGCAGCGCGCGTAGCCATCTTGCAGGGCGAGGGCAAATACTTCACCGCCGGGATTGACCTGCAAATGATGCTGGGCCTGCAATCGCACATTGCCGACGACTGCGAAGGCCGCATGCGCGAGAAGCTGCGCCGCCTCATCCTTGACCTGCAAGACACCCTGACCAGCCTGGAGCGCTGCCGCAAACCCGTGCTGGCCGCGATTCACGGCGGCTGCATTGGCGGCGGTATCGACCTGATTGCCTGCGCCGACATGCGCTACGCCAGCAGCGACGCGAGCTTCACCATTAAAGAAATCGACATCGGCATGGTGGCCGACGTGGGCACGCTGCAGCGCCTGCCCAAGCTGATCGGCCAAGGCATCACCCGCGAACTGGCCTACACGGGCCGCGTGTTTGGGGCGCAGGAGGCGCAGCAGATTGGCCTGGTCAACCGCGTGTTCGACACCCGCGAGCAGCTCTACACCGGGGTGCGCGAGATTGCGGCCAGCATTGCCGCCAAGTCGCCGCTGTCGATTCGCGGCAGCAAGGAAATGCTCAACTACGCCCGCGACCACAGCGTGGCCGACGGCCTGAACTACGTCGCCACCTGGAACGCCGCCATGCTGCAAAGCGACGACCTGATGGCCGCCATGATGGCCAGCATGGCCAAGCAGACGCCGGAATTTAAGGACTAAGCACGTGTTCTAAACACCCTGTTTGTCTCCTTGCTACGCCAACGGCTTACAGTCGTTGGCGTTTTTTTATGTAAGGAATAAGCAATGTCTGAACGCATCAACCTGGGCAAGGCCCTGCCCGAGCTATACCGCACCGTAGCGCAGCTCGACCAACAAGCCGGTGCTGCCGCCACCGCTGCTGGGTTGGCCCCAGGATTTACCCATTTGCTGCGCCTGCGTGCCTCGCAAATCAACCAATGCGCCTTTTGCGTGCGCCTGCACACGCGCGATGCGCTGGCCAGCGGTGAAAGCAGCGACCGCATCGCCGTGCTGCCCGCCTGGCGAGAGACCGCGTACTTCACCGCCGCAGAGCGCGCCGCCTTGGCCCTGGTGGAAGCCATTACTCTGGTGGCCGACGGTCAGGTGCCCGATAGCGTGTACGCCGAAGCGGCAGCGCAGCTCTCGCCCCAGGCACTGGCAGCGCTGCAGTGGCTGGCGGTGGTGATTAACACCTGGAACCGCATTGCCATCAGCAGCCGCTATCCGGTGGGGGCTTAGGCTGTTGCCAAGGCTAGGGGTTAAAAACCGCCACCCGGTTGCGGCCCTGGCGCTTGGCGGTGTACATGGCGTTGTCGCCAAAACGCAGGATTTCATCGACCGTATCGGCCTGCTGCGGAAACAGGACAACACCAATGCTGGAGTCGATATGCAGCGCCACGCCACCGTCCATGACAAACGGCGCTTGCATTTGCAGGCGGATTTTTTCTGCCACCTGGGCTGCGCTGGCGGCGTCCAGCACCTCGGGCAGCAGCACCACAAATTCATCGCCGCCAAAGCGGGCGGCGGTGTCGGATTCGCGCAGCACGCTGCGCATGCGGTGGGCTACTTGCTGCAGTAGCCAGTCTCCGGCCTCGTGGCCTTGTTCGTCGTTGACTTGCTTGAACTTGTCCAGGTCAATAAACAGCACGGCGCCCACCGTGCGGTGGCGCTGGGCGCTGACGATGGCCTGCTGCAAGCGGTCTTCCAGCAGGCGGCGGTTGGGCAAATCGGTCAACAGGTCGTAGAAGGCCATGTGGCGGATGGTGGCCTCGGCCTTGCGCCGGGCCAGGCTGTTGTCGCGCAGCACGGCAATGGCGATTTGCTGTTCGACAAAAGGCAGGGCGCTTTGGAAGTAACGCTCGGCAATCGTGCGAATCGCCGCTTGCACGATGGTGTGGTCTTCCAAGGTGACGGAGCGGGTCTTGAGCTGGTCGCGCAATTGCTGGATGCGCCCGCGCAGGTAGTGCACGGCCATCAGCTCCTCAGCCTGCAGGGGCTGGCGGGTGGTCAGGGCCGCCGTCAGTTGCGAGCCCAATTGCCCCGCGTATTCCCGCAGCGCTGCGGCCTGGATGGCGGCCAGCAGCGCATCGGTGGTGGCGGGAAAGCTGGCCGAGGCGTTATTGGTCAGGTGTAGCTGCGCGGCTTGCCCGCTTCCTGGTCTACGGCAGCCCTGGCGCGTGCCAATTGCTGGCGTGCCTGGCCGGTGGTGGCGTAAATCGCATCTTCTGCACTAAGCATGTGCTGCAGTTGGGCAAACGCCTGGTCGGTGGCCTGCCGCGCCTGGGTCAGCAAGGCTTGCTTGGTTGGTCGGGTGGCATGTCGTCCCCCAGCACGCCATTGGCGGGCCCGCGCTCGCGCGAAGCCATGTCAAACACCACCAGCAGCTTGTGCAGTTGCTGCATGGCACGCATGCTGTGTTGTGCCCGTTGTAGCAGCACCCAGTCGGTGCTGACGGCGCTACCGGCAATCAGGATGACGGTGGTCGAAAGCAGCACGCTTAATAGAAAAACAAAGGGCGAAGACGCATAACTTCAAAAAGACAAAAACAATCGGGCCGACGGAAAGCGGGCAATCTTCTCCTTATTTATGCCGGCGGATGGTGTCGATTTGGTTGCTCCCTGCAATAGTGCATTGTCGAATGTAGTTGGGCTGGGCTATGGCCTGTTGCAGGTTGGCGCGGGCCGGGCTTTGTAGCGGCTGCGAAAGTAGTCGGTGGCGTAAATCTGCGGGCGCTGCAAAAAATTTTGCAATACCGCTTTGCGCTTGCGGCGAAACAGCCAGCCGGGCACCCAGGCGTATTCGGCGCGGATTTGCGCCTCGTAGGCGGCAAAGCGCTCGGGGCTGCTGCCCAGGATGGCCAGGTCGGTATCCACCACCCAGCAGGCATCGGGCGTGCTGGGCTGGGCGGCGTGCTCAGTCGCCAGGATGAGTGCAGCCACCCGCTCTGCGGTAGCGGCGCTGCTACCGGCCTCTAGCAACGCGGCGCTGGCCCAGCGGGCGCTTTGGGCTTCGTTGTCCTTGGCGTGCAGGTCGTACACCGCGTCGTGCAACCACAGGGCCAGGGCCACTTCACCGGGGCGCTCGGTCAGGGGCAGGGCGGGGGTGATGTGGGCCAGGCATTCGGCCAGGTGCTCGGTGGTGTGGTACTTGCGCTGGGGCTCTTGGTAGCGTGCAAGCACCTGCTCCAGCAGGCCCGCCGGGGCGGGCAGGCCCAAGTCGGCCCAGGTGCGCTGCCAACTGGTGGTGAAAAAACCGTGGTCGTGCATGGCTGGGCTGCGCTGGGCGCTTAGGCCGGTTTTTTCCGGCTGGTGCTGGTTTTTTTGGCGCTGGGCGCTTTTTTACTGGGCGCGGCCTTAGGTGCGGGGGCTGGGGTGGTGGCCGCTGCTTTTTTGGCAACCGTTTTCTTCGGCGCGGCGGCGGCTTTGGGGGGCTTGGCGGCAGGGGTGCTCGCGGCGCTGGCCGCTTGGGTGCTGGCCTTTGCTGCCTTGGTGGCTGCGGCTGTCGCGGCTTGGAATTGGCTGCTGGTTTGGCTGACGGCCTGGCGCATCATGTCGCTGGCGGTTTGGGCAGCAGCCTTGGTGAAGTCGCTGGCCATGCTGGCCGCTTGCGCCATGGCTTGTTTTTGCGCGGGGTCTTGCAGCACCTGCTGGGCAATGGTCTGGAACTGCTGGGTCAGCGCCCCCCACCATTGCGCGGCCTGCTCGGCCATGGGGTGGGCGGCTGCTTGGGCGGCTGCTGGTTCGACCTGTTTTGCTGGTTTTGCCGGGCGCGTGGGTTCGGTGGGGGCAGCAGCCTCTGGCTGGGCGGGTGCTTTGGCGGCGCTGGCACCCATGGGCCAGTTGGAGAGGTCGTGCGCCGCAGGGTTGGTTGCGCCAAAGGCCTGGGCAAATTCGCTCAGGTTGACGTTCATGCCCTTGAGGGTGGAGAGCGTCATTTTCTGCACCTGCAGCGCCTGCACGGTAGCGGCCAGGGCTTTGTTGTTTTGCTCTAGCCAAAATTGCACGGCCTTGAGTTCTTCAATGCGTTTGTCGATTTCTTCCACGCTGACGGTGGGGGCCACCCAGCTGGAAAAGGGCGGTAGCGCAGCGCCTTGTCCGGCCTTGTTTAGCTGTTGCAAGAAGTCGTATCCGGGAATGAATTGGCCAAAGCCAAAAGCCTTTGCATCGCTCATACTGCCTCCGAGAAAAGTCGCGCATAAAAAAAGGGGTGCTGGAAAGCACCCCTGCAGCTTAATGCAAGTCAAGCCCGTTTAGTGCTGCATGCCGTGGCCTTTGGGCTGGTGGCCAGCGGGCTGGGCCAGTTGCTTGACGGGCACTTGCAGCGCTTGCTCCAGGCGCTGGCCCTGGGCGTTTTCAAATTGCAGGGTCACGGGCACGTCGCTACCGGCCTGCAGCGGGGCCTTGAGCTGCATGAACATCAGGTGGTAGCCGCCGGGTTTGAGCTCCACCGTCTTACCGGCGGGCAGATCCAGCGCAGGGATGGCGCGCATTTGCATCACGTCGCCTTCCATTTTCATTTCGTGCACTTCCGCCACGGCGGCAGCGGGGGTGCTTACGCCCACCAGGCGCAGGTTTTCCTGGGCGGTGATGTGCATAAAGGCACCGCTGGCCTGCTGGCCGGGCACGCTGGCGCGGGCCCAGGCTTGGTCGATGTGCACGGGCGCTTGTGCCCAGGTGGTGGCGCTGGCAAGCAGCAAGGCGCTGGCGGCGAAGAGGTGACGCAAAGACATAAACAGCTTTCAAACAAGAAAAGGGGTGAAGGAATGGGAAAGTAGGTGGGCCATTCTAGGGTTTCTCCTAGAACTTGCAAGCGTGTCAAGGTTTGCAAGAAATAAGGCTCTATCCCTTACTGGGTAAGCGCTGGTAGCTATGAATTCAAGAGAATTCCCCCGCTAAAAAACGCAGCAGGCCGCTATTGCGTTGGGTGGGCTGGGCCATGGCCTGCTCCAGCAGGCCGGGGCGTTGCTGCACTAGGGTGCAGTGTTGCTTGGCGCGGGTGATGCCGGTGTAGAGCAGTTCGCGCCCCAGCAGGTGGCCGGCGGTGGCGGGCAGCACCACGGCGGCGTGGGTAAATTCCGAGCCCTGGCTTTTATGCACCGTCATGGCAAAGGCGGTTTCTACGTGCGCCAGGCGGGTGACGCCCACGCTGCGCAGTGCTTCACCATCCAGAAAATACACGCGCTGCGCCCCTTGGGGCGAAGGTAGGGCAATGCCGATGTCGCCGTTGAACACCCCCAGCGCCGGGTCGTTACGAGTGACCATGACGGGGCGGCCCGTGTACCACTCGCTGTCTTGGCCCTTGGTCAGCAGACCGGCCTGCACCAGTTGGCGCTCAATGGCTTGGTTCAGGCCGGTGACGCCCCAATCACCTGCGCGGATGGCGCACAGCAGGCGAAAGCTTTCAAACGCCTGCAGCACGGCGCGTGCCCAGGCGCTGTGGTCGCTGGCATCGCCTTGGTGGGCCAGCAGCGTGGCGTAGGCGCGGTAGCTGGGGCGGTGCGCGGCCAGGGCCAGTTGCCAGACCTGCTCCAGCCGGGGCGCGGTCAGGGTGTGCAGGCCGCCCTCATTGCGGCCATTCGTGAGCGCCTGGTGGGCGGCTTGGCTATCGCCCTGGTTCACGGCCAGGGCCAGTTGGCCAATGGGCCCGCTAAAGCGGTGGCTGCGCCGCAGCATGGCGGTGTGCTGGGCCAGGGCGGGGCCTTGCGCGTCCTGGTAATGGGCGGGCAGGGTGCAGCCGCTGGCTGCCGCCAGCCATTGCACGGTGGTGGGGGTGTAGCGCCCGGCGGCGGCGTCGCGGCACAAATCGCCCAGCACGGCACCGGCTTCGACCGAGGCCAGCTGGTCTTTGTCCCCCAGGATGATGAGCCGCGCCTGCGGCGGCAGGGCGTCGAGCAGGGCGGCCATCATCTCCAGGTGCACCATGGACGCTTCGTCCACGATGAGCACGTCCACCTCCAGCGGCTGGCCCTGGTGGTGGCGCAACTGGCGGCTACCGGATTGGGCGCCGAGCAGGCTGTGCAGGGTGCGGGCTGCGCCAGTGCGCTCGACCAGGGCGGGCAAATCCAGCGCAGCGCCTAAGCTGGCGTGTAGGCCCAGCAGGGCTTGGTCAATGGCTTGTTTGAGCCGCGCTGCGGCCTTGCCGGTGGGCGCAGCCAGGGCCACGCGCAATTGGCTAGCTTGGGGGGCGGTGGCAAACAGCAGTGCCAGCAGGCGGGCGGCGGTATAGGTTTTGCCGGTGCCGGGCCCGCCGGTGATGATGGTCAGCCCCCCATGTAGCGCCAGGGCGCAGGCGGTTTTTTGCCAATCTACTGGGGTAGCTGCATCTGGTGGGGTGGGGGGGACGGGCGGAGCGGGCAGGGTGGGGAATAGGCGCTGCAGCCAGTGCTGTAGCTGGGCGGTGTCAACGCGGGTATCGGCCTGGCTGCGGGCCAGCACGTGCTGGGCGACCAGGCGCTCATGGTGCCAATAGCGGCGCAGGTAGAGCAGGGGCGCAGGGGTATCGGCACCGGCCAGCACCATGGGCTGGCCCAGGTCGGCATCGCGTCCGACCACGCGCACCAAGGGGCTGGCGCTGATGGCGGCCAGCCACGCCGCTAGGCTGCGCGGCAGTTGCTGCCATTGGGCGGCCAGGGCGGCGTGGCTGCTGCTGTCCCAGGCCAGCAGCGCTGCCGGGTTGTGTACGGCGGCGGCCAGGGGCAGGCAACTGTGGCCGCGCCCTTCCATATGGGCCAGCAAGGTGCTGACCAGCAGCAGGCAGTCGTGGGCGTGGGGGTCGTGGGTGCGGACAAAGTCCATCCACGCTACGTCCAGTTGGCGCAGTACGCCGTCCTGTTGCCAGGCGTGCAATTGCTCGGCCAGGGGCGGGGCAAACAGGTCGAGGGTGGTGTTGTGCGCAAGGTTCATACCGGCTCCGACGTGGTTGGCTGCGGATTGGGTGGCATGGTCAGGGGCGAATGCGGTGGTGTATCGAGCAAGGCATCCAGCGCGTCCAGCAAGGCTACGGGAATGGGCAGGTGGTGCAGGCCGCAGGTGCTGCCATCCACTCCGCGTACAAAAAAGTACAGCGCCCCGCCCAGGTGTTGCGCAGGGTCGTAGGCCGTGCCCAGCCGGGACTGCAGCAGGCGGTGCAGCGCCAGGCTGTAAAGGGCGGCCTGTACGTCATAGCGGTGCTGCAGCATGGCCTGGGCCAAGGTGGGCGCGTCGTAGGCGCGGCTATCGGCACCCAGGGCGTTGGTTTTGTAGTCCAGCACCCAGTAGCGCCCCTGGTGGGCCAGCACCAGGTCGGCAAAGCCCATCAGCATGCCGTGTAGCGCCCGGCTGGGCAGCGGCGGGCGCGGCTGGCCGGGCAGCAGGTGCTGGCAGCACAGGGCGTCTACCCCGTGGCTGGGCAGTTGCGCCAGCGGTAGCCAAAACTCCATTTCGGTCAGCAACGCTCCCACGTCTTGCAAGCTGGCGTCCAGCACCGGCAGGCGCGTGCGGGTGATGGCCTGCAGCCACTGCAGCATGCCTGGGCCGTGCTCGGCATACCCGGCGCGGGTGCAGCGGCGCAGCAGGCGCGCTTCGTCGATGGGGGCAAAGCCTTCGGCGGCCAGCCACTGCAGTTGTTCGTGGATGAAGTTGCCCACCAGCGGCCCCCGGGGCAGCTGGTGCCAGACCGGGGTGGATGCGGTGGCTGTAGCTGCAGGCGATGGGGCTGCGGCTGGCGCAGCGCCGTCCTCATCGTCTGCCGGGCGCGGGGCCAGCAGGGCCTGGTCGGCGCTGGGGGCCAGGTCCCGCACCAGGGCGGAGAAGCTGGCCACGCCCCAGCGGCGGTCAAACGCGGCGCTGTAGCTGCTGGCTGCACGCAGCGTGGAGGTGCTGGCCGTATTCTCAAAAACAGTAGCTGCTTGCGCTTGCTGGACGGGCGTTACAACGATATTTTGGCATTGATCTTGCAGGGCCAGGACGGCGGCTTCCCAGTCGCTGGGCGGGCGGGTGGCCGTACCTGCCAGCAGGTAGCCGCTGGCGGATTTTTCGTTTTGGCAGGCTTTGTTATTACCGCGCACGATGGGCCCCAGGCCCAGCCACAGGTGGTGGCGCGGGCGGGTCAGGGCGACGTAGAACAGGCGCAGGTCTTCGCGCAGGCGCTCGGCTTCCGCCAGGGCCAGGGCCGCGTCGTCGATATGCCACTGCAACTGCCCATCGGGCAGACGCACCACCGGGGTGCTTTTGCGCTCTGCCGGCTTGAACTGGCTGGCAAAGGGCAGCATGACGATGGGGTACTCCAGCCCCTTGCTTTTGTGGATGGTGATGACCTGCACCAGGTCGGCATCGCTTTCCAGGCGCAGGGTGTGGGCTTCGCTGTCCTGGTTGGGGTCGTTGACCTGGTCGGCCAACCAGCGGATCAGGGCTTGCTCGCCCTCTAGCTCGGCGCTGGCGTGCTGCAGCAGCTCACCGAGGTGCAGCACATTGGTCAAGCGCCGCTCGCCGCCGGGCTGGGCCAGCCAGCGGCCCGGCAGCTCCAGCAGGTGCAGGCTGGCACGCAGCATGGCCAGCACGCCCTGGCGCTGCCAGATGTGCTGCAACTGGCGCAGTTGGGCGGTGCGTGCGTCAAAGGCTTCGTCGTCGCTGGCCAGGTGCTGCAGTTCGGCCAGGCTGAAATCCAGCAGGCGCGTTGCCAGGGCGGCGCGGGCCCAGCGGGTGTTCAACGGCTCGGCCACGGCCTGCAGCCAAAACAGCAGGTCTTGCGCCTCGCTGCTGGCAAAGACGCTGGCACGGTCAGACAGGTAGACCGAGGGGACGCGCCGCCTGTCCAGCTCCCGGCGCACGGCGGCGGCTTCGGAGCGGTCACGCACCAGGATGGCGATGTCCGCCGGGCGCAGGCGCTGCAGCGGCGCACCCGGCTGGGAAAAGCCCATGCTGGCATCGCCCAGCCACTGGGCCACCTGTTCGGCGCAGGCGCTGGCAAAAATCTTTTGCAACTGGCCGCCGTTGATCGGCGTATCGCTGGGTTGCCACAGCACCTGCATGGCGGCCAGGGGCTGGCCCTGGCGTTGCAACTGTTCTTTGCGGCCCTGGGCCTGCACGGGGATAAAGGGCAGGGGGGCGGCATCGCTTTCGCTGTGCGTGTCCTCCTGCATGTCCTGCATGCTCTGCTTGCCGGTGCGCAGGTTAAAGGCTCCGCCACCGGGGCGCTGCTCTGCCTGGGTGAACCAGTGGTTCACCGCATCCACCAGCGCGGCGGTGGAGCGGTAATTGGTGCCCAGCACATAGTGGCGTCCCACGGTGGCGCGGCGGGCGGCCAGGTAGCTGTAGATGTCGGCCCCGCGAAAGCTGTAGATGGACTGCTTGGGGTCGCCAATCAGCAGCAGGGCGCTGCTGGCGGCGTTGTCCTGCGGGGCGTAGATGTGGTTGAACAGGCGGTATTGCAGGGGCGAGGTGTCTTGGAACTCATCGAGCATGGCCACCGGGTACTGCGTTTGCAGCCGCTGGCGCAGCACGGCGCCGTGGGGGCCGCTCAGGGCCGCATCCAGGCGCTGCAGCATGTCGGCAAAGCCAAAGCTGGCGTTTTGGCTTTTCAGCCACGCCAGGCGCTGGGCCACGCAGGCGGCGGCGTGCTGGCGCAGTTGCAGGCCCAGGCTGGGCAGGGCGGCCAGGGCGGTTTGCAGCTCGGCCAGGGCGTAGGCGGCGGCGGGGATGTCGGCGCGTACATCGCCTTGACGCATATCGTCCAGACCTTGGGGGGTGAGGCGGCTGCAGTCGGTGGCCAATGCGGGGGTGGGCTGTTCGGCCCATTGGCGCAGGGTATCGAGCCAGCGCTGGCGCTGCTTGACATTCATGCTGCGCCAGTTCCAGGCTTTCTTGGCGTCGGCGTCGGCCAGTTGCTGCTCAAACCACAGGGTGAAGTCTTGCGCCAAATGGCCGTATTGCTGCGCCAGCGCTGCCAGTGCCTGCTGCTGCGCAGCGCGCCACTGGGGCAGGGCGGTGGTCAGGGGCTCTGCGGCCCAGGCAGGTTCGGGGGCGTAGTCCAGCAGGGGCTGGACGCTGTGGGCAAAGGCGGCAAAGTGCGGCCAGGTGGCCTGCACGCTGGCGAAGTCTTCGGCCCCCAGGGGGTAGCAGTGCTGGCGCCAGTAGTCTTGCAGCGCCTCGTGGCGCAGGCGGGCTTCGTCGGCCTCCAGGGTTTCGTCCAGCAGGCTGGCGCTGTCCAGGGCGTGTTCGCGCAGCACGCGCTGGCACCAGGCATCAATGGTGAAGATGGCGGCCTCGTCCATACATTCGGCGGCGTTGGCCAGCCGCCAGGCGGCGCGTTCACGCTCTAGCGCCGTGGGGTAGGCGGCCAGCAGCGCTTGTAGGAACGGGTCGGGGCGGGCTGCGCCGGCGTCTGCGCCGCCTGCGCCGTTTGCATCGCTCCCGCGAAAGCAGGCCACGGCCTCCACCAGCCGGGCGCGGATGCGCTCGACCAGCTCACGCGTGGCGGCGCGGGTGAAGGTCATCACCAGGATGTCGCTTGGCAGCAGCGGCTGGGCGGTGCCGTGCGGGGCAAAGGCGTTGCTGGCACCGTCCTCATTGCCGTGGCCCAGCACCAGGCGCAGGTAGAGGGCGGCAATCGTCCAGGTTTTGCCGGTACCGGCGCTGGCTTCGATCAAGCGGCTGCCGTGCAGCGGGAAGGTGAGGGCGTCCAGCGCCTGGGCGCGGGCAGAAGGTGGGGTGCAGCTCATGGGGCAAGCTCCTGCAAGGCGGCGGGCAGGGCATCCGCGGCCACGACGCGCACGGCGTGATGCCCCCAATCGAGCAGGGGCTGGTAGAGGCTGGGGGCCAGCGCGGCCAGTTGGCCGCTGGCGGTCAACTGCTCGAAATCGGCAAACAGGCGCTGCCAGTGCAGGCTGCCGCCTTCGCTGTAGTCACGCTCTGCGGCCTGGAAGGTGGGTGTGTAGCAGGCTTGCGCCTTGCTGGCGGCATGCTGGGCGGCGGCGCTGCAGTCCTGGGTGGCGGCCAGTTCTTTGGTGTAGGCCTCGGCCCAGGCCAGGGCGGTTTTGCACGGCAGCGGCAGGGGGGCGGCCTGCCCGGCTTGCCAGGCAGCCAGCCAGGGGTTGAGTGCCGCAGGGGCGCTGGCGCAATCCATGGGCGGGAGGTAGAGCACGCCGTTGCGCCCCACCACCCATTGCGCCAGGGGCTGGCCGCAGGCGCTGGCCACCAGGCTGCGCAGGTACAGGGGCAAAAGCTGGTGCGGTTGGGGCTTGCGCTGGGTGCTGTCGGCCTTGTCGTCCAGCAGTTTGCTGGCGCTTAGCAGTATGGCGGTGGCTTGCGCCGCGCCGGGGCGGCAGCGCAGGCCGTCCAGCCAGTCGTGCAGCACGACGCCTGCATGTTGGTAGTCCAGCGCTTGGTGGCTGGCCGGGTGGCTGAAGTGCTGCTGCAGTTGCAGCCAGGCGCTCAGGCTGCCGTGGGCCATGGCGTGTAATTGGGTTTTTTCCTGCTGGCCCAGGCTGGCCAGGGGCAGTTGCCCGGCCCGCTCCAGCGTGGTCAGGTGGTTGGTGAGTAGTTGCTCCAGCGCAGCGTGGTCACGGGGGTGTTGGGCGCTGATCTGGGTGTGCAGGGCTTCAATGCGCTGGTAGGCGTCCAGGCCACTGAGGCCAAACAGTTCTTCATCGGGCAGGCTGTCTTCTTCCAGGGCAAACACCACCTGCAGTTGTTGGCGCAAATAGCTTTTGGCCGGGTCACGGAAGAACTGCACCAGTTGCGCCAGCGTCAGGGGCGCAGCAGCTTCGGGCGCGGCATTGGGCGTGGGGGGCGCAGGAGGGCTTGCCGCATGGGCGCTGCGCCACTCCTTGGCGTAGGTGTGCCAGGGGCTGCCTTGCTCGAAATACTGGCGGCTAAAGGGCTGTAGCGGGTGGCGCTGGCTGCGTTGGCTGACGACGTTGGTGGTGCCGTTGCCGTCAGCTTGCGCCCCGTCTGCTTCCCCTTCGGCCCGCCAGCCGCTGCGCAGGTAGTCGCACAACTGGGCTACCAGAACCGACGGGGGCTGGGGGCTGTTGTCGCGCACGTGCTGGCCCGTCCAACTGATGTAGAGCTGCTGGCGCGCCGAGAGCAGGGCATCGAGCATCAACTGGCGGTCATGGTCGCGCCGGGCGCGGTCGCCGGGGCGGTATTGGCCGGGCTGCTGCATCAGGTCAAAGCTGTTGCGGCTGCTGCGCCGGGGGTAGTCGCCTTCATTCATACCCAGCAGGCAAACCACTTCAAAGGGGATGGCCCGCATCGGCATCAAGGTGCAAAACGTCACGCCCCCGGCGTGAAAGCGCTGCTCCAGCGCCGGGGCTTGCAGGGCTTGTAGCCAAACGGGCTGCACCACTTGCAGGGGCAGGGGCGCTTCAAAGCGGGCGTGTTCGCAGGCCTGCAGCCAAGCGTCTAGCGCTTGCTCCAGGCCGGTGAGGATGGCACGTTCGACGTTGTCTTGCGGGGCAAACAGGTCGGCCAGCAGGGTGCGCAGGCGCTGCGCCCACTGCAAGGGCGTGGTGGGTACCAGGGCCTCTTGCCACCAGGCCAGCAGGCGCTGCACCAGGGCGCTGAGGATGCCGACCAGCTCGGCATCCAGGCCGCCCACGTCGGCAAAGGGCTCGACCGACTGCCAGGCGGCGCTGCGTGGCAGGCCCGCATCGAGCACCGGGGTGTTGCCGCTGGCGTAGCCCAGCAGCATGCGCTGCAGGCCAAACCAGGCGCTGTTGGTGTCGCCGCAGGCCGCCAGGTTGAGGTGGCTGCGCTGGGCGGCGTCCAGCCCCCAGCGGATGCCGGCTTCCCGCATCCAGTGGCGCAGTTGGGGGGCGTCTTCTGCGGCCAGGCCCAGGCGTGCGGCCAGGGCGGGGACGTCGAGCAGGTCGGACAACTCGCTCAGGCGGCAGCGCTGCTGGGGCAGGCGCAGCAGCCAGCCCAGGGCAGCGGCCAGGGGGCTGCTGGCGCTGGCGGCCAGGTCGGCAATGGCAAAGGGGATGTGGCGCGCGTCCTGCACCTTGTGCTGGCCAAACACGGCGCGGATGGCCGGGGCGGCGCTGGCAATGTCGGGCAGCATGACGATGACGTTGCGCGGCTGCAGCGGCGCTTGCCCGGGCGCGGGGGGCGTGGCAAACAGGGTCAGCAGGTGGTCGTGCAGCACTTCCAGCTCGCGCACCAGGCTGTGGGCGCTGTGCAGGACGATGGAGCGGTCATCCGCCGGAATGCGGTGCTGGGGCTGCAGGGCGCGGGGGTGTTCGGCCAGGGGCAGCAGGTCGCGGATGCTGCGCTGCACTTGTTGTAGCAGGTTGCCTTTGTCAGTCGCCGCTTCTTCGTATAGATCAACCCTGAAAATGTCTTGGGACAAGCGCGAGCTGCTCTCAAAATTATCCAGCAGGCGCACGTAGTCGCGGCTTTGGCGGCCCCAGGCGGCCAGCAGCGGGTGGGCGTGCAGGTGCATTTGCTCCAGCGCAATGTCGGCCAGCTCCTGGCCGTTGCGCAGGGGGTGGCGGCGGCGCTGCTGGCGCAGCAGCTCGCGCCCGCTGATGGCATCGGCCCAGTGAAAGCGGCAGGGGTTGGGTACGGCCAGCACCACCTGGCTGTGGCGCGAGAGCGCGGCCAAAAATTCCAGCATCGACAGCGGCACGTGGGTGAGCCCCAGCAGCAGCACGCGCCGCGCCACCGGCAGGCTCCCCACCGGGGCGGTTTGCAGGGTGTGCAGCACTTCCTGGCGCAGCGCCGGGCGGGTGACGGCGCGTTCCTGGGCGCTTAAATCCGCCAGCACGGTGCGCCACAGTTGCGGCTGCCAGGCCTGGCCTGGGGGTAGGGGCTGTTCTGCCTGGCCGGGCAGCCCTGGCAGCACGTCGCGCCCGGCTTCCCAGGCGGCCAGCCAGTCGCTGCGATAGACCTGGTACTGGTCAAACAAATCAGCCAGGCGGCTGGCCAGTTGCCACAGGCGCTGGGGCTGGTCGGCGCGTAAAAAACGGGCAATGGGGGCAAAGTCCGGCAGCGCTGCGCAGTCGGGCAGCAGGCGCATCAAGCGCCAGGCCATGGGCGCTTCATCCAGCGGCGAGAGGCTGGGCACGCGCTGCGTCCCCAAAATCTGCCGCCAACTGCGCCACAAAAACCGCGCCGGCAGCTCCACCCGCGTGGCCGCGCAAATACCGCGCTGCTGCGCCTGCAGCATCTTGAACCACTCGGCAGTGCCGTTGCTTTGCACCAACACCACCTCTTGCTCCAGCGGTGCCAGCGGGTGGGCTGCAGCCCAATCAATCAGCGCTTGCGCCAAGGTCTCGGCGCAATTGCCGTGCAGGGCCAACAGACCCGGGGTCAGGGGCGTGGTCGTCATTGTGCTGAGTGTGGGCCAAGGTGGGAGCGCAGCAAAATACGGCGCGCCTCATGTAGGCTGGCGGCTTGCTGGGCGGCAATGCGGGCCGTTTCGGCCTGGTAGATGTCAAGTTCCATAGGTAGACGTCCACATAAATGTTTCGACTTCGCGCCAGGTGCGTTGCAAGAATTTGCTCCAGGCCAGGGCATCGCCTATCCAGAGTGGCTGGCCATCCTGGGCAACGGTGGCGCGCATGGCCAAGTTGGCGCGGCGCAGGTCAATCAGGTCAATCTGCCCTTCTGGAACGCCGATGGCCAGGGCCAGGGCTCGGCGCAGGGTTTCCGTTTGGCCCAGCAGATGCCAGCCATCGGTGTCGTGCGCCCACATCAGGGCGATGTCCCAATCGCTGTCCGGGCGGGGCTGGCCGTTGGCTCGGCTGCCCACCAAAACGGCAAACAGCAGGCCCGCCTGTTGGGCCAGGATGGGGGTAAAACCCGCCCGGGCGTCTGCGCTGGCGGTGTTTGCGGGGGTATTTTTGTCCACGTGCCTAACCTTCCAGGCGGCGGTCCCAGTCCTCGACCTGCTGGCGCTCCAGGCGCCCTTGCACTAGGCGCTGCCAGGAGGGCGGTAGGTTCAACTGGGCCAGTTCGGTGAGGGCGACCTGATCCAGCGTGTGGTGGTAGAGCAGGTCCAGCACGCGGGTCAGGGGCCAATCGGGGTGGGGGCGAGCCAGCAGGTAGATGCCGTCACCCGCCTGGACGCTGCCGGTGCGCAGCACGCGCCAGTACCAGCCGGTGCGGCCCGTGGTTTGCACGCGCCGGGCCATGTCGGCGCAGCCAAAGCGGGTGTTGAGCTTCCAGCACGGTTGGCGGCTTTGCGCCAGCTCCAGCACGGTGCTGCCTACGCGCACTTGGTCGCCCCAGCACAGGGTGGCTTCGGTCATGCCGGTGCTGGAAAAATTTTCCCCAAAGGCCCCGGGCTGGGCCAGCACGGGCAGCGGCCCTAGCTCTGCGCGCCAGGTGGCGTAGTGCTCATGGGCGTAGTGGTGGATGGCTTTGTCCGGGCCGCCGTGGACTTTCAGGTCGCCCTGCTCGTCCCCGGCCAGGCCGTGCAGGCCAACGGGGACGGGGCCGGTAATGGGGTGCTTGTCAATGCCGCTCAAGCCCCCGGCGCTGCCATTGAGGCGCAGATAAGGGCGGGCGCTGCCGCGCAAAACGGTGTGGATGGTGCCAAGGAGTTGTTCAGTCATGGGGTTGCTGGGGTGAATTGCCCAGCAACCATACACCAGCGCCGGGGCGGTTTATGCGCTGGCGGCGCTGGCGCTGCTAGCGCGCTGCGCTTGCAGCTGCGCGGCGCGGGCCAGTTGGCGCTGCACGGCCTTGGGGTGCATGCCGTACATCTTGGCAAAGGCGGCGGCGTTGTCGGTGCCGCTGGCGGCAAAGGCGTTGGCCACGGCTTCGGCGCGGGCGTCTTGTTCGGCGGCGTAATCCAGGGCTGCGGTGACGGTAGCCAGGGCCGGGGCCTGGTGGATATGCAGGCGCTCCAGCAGGGCTTCGCGCGTCAAGCCACTGTCCATGAAAATTTGCGCCAGGCGCCGCTGCAGGCGTTGCTGCTGCTCCTCTACCGTCTCGCCCGGGCGGGGTTTGCGGCGCTGAAAGACTTGCAGCACGGCGTGGATGATATGCTCCGGGGCCATGGCTTCCACGGCCTGGCCTTGCAGGTCGTGGCGGTCTGCGCCGCTGGCCACGGCCTGCAGGTAGCGGGTTGAGCGGGTGTGGATGGCCAGGGCGGTTTTCAGCTCGGCTTTGTCCAGGGCCTCGCCGTGCGCGGTCATCAGGTCTTGGAAGATGCCGCGTTTAAGCGGCTGCACGGTGGCGCCAAACAACTGGGGGTAGAGCTGGCCCAGTTGCACCAACATGGGGTGGGGTGGGCGGCGGGTCGGGGCGCTGGCCTGGGCAGGCTGCGCGGCAGAAGTCGTATCGGTCATGGGCAGGCAGCAGGGCTGCAGTGAGAAAAACCAAGCCCGCGATGATGCCAGTATTCCGCCTGGCTTACGCAGACTGGCGCAAATGGGTGTCCAAAAACGCCAGGCTCCGGTCCTTGGCCTGGATGGCGCTGTCGTGGTCGTAGTCCGGGCGCAGGTCGCAATTAAAGCCATGGCCGGTTTCGTAGATGTGTGTCTGCACCTGCGGGTGACGGTGGGCAAATTCCAGCACCGAGGGCAGGCCGATGATGGGGTCATGCCGACCAAAGTGCGCCAGCACCGGGCAGTGCGGCTGGCGGCGCATTTCCTGCGCCCCCGTCATGCCGCCGCCGTAGTAGCACACGGCAGCGCTCAATTCGGGCAGCTGCTCGGCAGCCCGCCACGTCACCAAACCACCCCAGCAAAAGCCCACCATACCGACTTTGCACGGCGTCTGCGCCAGGGCCCATTGGGCGGCGGCGCGTACCTGTTGCAAGATGGCCAGGGGCATGGCCTCGGCCTGGGCTTTGAAGCTGCGGCCTTGGGCAATGTCGGCCTCGCCATAGCCCAAGTCCAAGCCGGGTTGAAAGCGGGCGAACAGGTCGGGCGCAATAGTCAAAAAGCCCCGCGCTGCCATGCGGTCAGTGACGGCGCGGATATGGGTGTTGACGCCAAAAATCTCCTGCGCAACGACGATGGCGCCGCGCAGCGGCCCTTGGGGCTGCGCCACCCAGGCGGAAAACGCGGCTCCGTCGGCACTGTGCAGCTCAACCCACTGTCCCATAACGTGTCTCCTGTGTGTTCTTGATGTGGTGGGTTATTGGGCGTGACTGGCGCAACCGCAGCCAGTGGTGGCCGGTTCGGCGGCGCTAGCCACCGTCGGAGCAGCAGGCAGCGGGGCGTGGATATCAAAACCCGTGCTTTGCAGGTGGTAGACCAGGGCAGCGTCCATGGTCTTGGCGTGGTAGCTGAACCAGTTGGCCAGGTCGGGAATCATGGCGCGGATGGCCGCGGTATCGCCACCAGCGGCCTTGGCGGCGCCTTCGCGCAGGATGTCCAGCACCGCCTGGTGTTGGTGCAGGTGGCAGTTGTCCGGGGCAAAACCGGTGGCCAGCATCCAGCGATCTTCCATGCCAAAGTGCCCTTCGGTGTGGGTGATGATGGTCTGCCACAGGGCGGGCAGGGCGGCATCGCTGGTGGTTTCGGCCTGGGCCAGCAGGTCGACAAATTCGTGGTGGACGCTATCGAGCTCCGGCAGGTCGAGCTGGAGCTTGTCGTCCCATTGCAAAGTAGCCATGGCAGTTGCTAGTGAATGGGTAAAAGTGCCCCGAGCTTACGCAGTTCGGGGTGGGCACAGTCTGGATCAGGTCAAGGCAGCTGCGTGAGCCAGTCGTTCAATTGGGTGCCAATGCGGTCAATGGCCACAGCCAGCGCCTGGGCGCCGCCGGGGGCATCGGCTGTGGGCGTGGGCACCTGGACGGTAAAGACCTGCTGGCCGCGCAGGCTGTCGCCCCCGGCGTGGTAGCTGTGCACGGTGGCGCGCAGGCGCACCAGGGCGTGGCTGGTGTCGGCGCTGTCAAACACCTGGTGAAAGTCTTCCAGCGCCAGTTGCAGCACCGGGGCGGCCTGGCCTTGCACGGTGGGGGGAATGCGCCCGCCTTCAGCACTGAGCACGACGCGCCCGAACAGGCCCAGCCATTGGCGCAGGCGCTCTTGCACCAGCAGCTCGGGCGGCAGGCTCCAGCTGGCCTGGCTATACGCATACAGCGTATGCGGCTGGGCGTAGGCCAGGCGGTAGTGCATGGCGGTGGTGCTGCCCTCGGCTTGCCAAGGCGCCTGGATGTCGGCCAGCACAATGGCTGCGGGCTGTGCTGGGGCGTTGGTGGCGGCAGGCACGACGGTGGCCCCCAGGTCGTAGCGGGTGGGCTCTTGCGGCGGGGTGGGCAGGCCGCTGCAGGCGCTTAAAGCAGCGGCCAGGGCCACAGTGGTCAGAAGCAGAGGAAGGCGCATGCTTAGTTCCTTGCCGCCGCAGCGGGCGGGGTAAAACCGGGCTCACCGGGGCCTGGGCGCACGATGCCGTTGCCGTAGATGAGCGATTGCGGGTTGGCGTCGATATTGGCCATGGTGCGCCCCATTTGGCGGGACGCCAGGCCCAGGTCGCTGCTGGCGCGTTGGATGCCGGGCAGGGTGTAGCGCTCAAAGCGCTGGGCCGATTGCACCATGGACTGGCTGCCCGCTTGCAGCTGGGTCAGCACGCCATCGGGCGCTTGGAGTTGTGCGGCCAGTTCGCCGATGTGCGTGCTGGCACCGGCCACGGCCTGCATGGTGGTGCGGGTGTCGCGCACCAGGGCGGGCAGCGCCTGCAGCGTGGGGTCCAGGCGGCGCGTGCTTTGCTCCAGCGCGGTGCTGGTGCGGTTGAGGCTGTCGAGCAAATCGCTAAAGCGCTGCTGGTTGGCATCGCCCAGCAGTTGGTTGATGCGGGTGGCGGCTTCGTCGGCCTTGCTCAAGATCAGCATGCCTTGGTCAGAGAGCACGGTCAGCGGCGAGGACTTCATTGGCAGGCGTGCGATGCCGCTGTCGCCCAGGGGCAGTTGCGGGTTGGGGCCGCTGTCGTCGTCCAGTTGGATATGCGCAATACCGGTCACGCCCTGGTAGCCCAGTTGGGCAAAGGTGTGGCTGGTGGTGACGGGGGCCTGGCTGTCCACGGCAATGCGGATCAGCACGTGGCCGTTGTGCTCGCGGTCAAAACCGATGTGGGTGACCTTGCCCACGGCCACGCCTTTGTAGCGCACCGTGGCCTGGGGTTGCAGGCCGCTGATGGCGTCGGTGGTCGAGAGCTCATAGCTGCTGTATTGGCGCTGGTCACGGGTCAGCCACAGGGCCAGGCCGGCCAGCATACTGGCCAGCACCAGCATGAAGATGCCAGCGGCCATGGCGTGGGATTTGTTTTCCATAGGTCAATGCGCTCCTTGCGTTGCTTGCATGGCTTCTTGCGGGGCGGGGGCGGCTGGTGGGGGTGCGGCCATGGCGCGGCGGCCCCGCTCGCCTTGAAAAAAGGTGGTGATAAAGGGGTGGTCAAAGTGCGTCACCTCTTGGGCGCTACCGCTGACCAGTACGCACTTTTCCGCCAGCACGGCCACGCGGGTAGACAGGGCAAACAGCGTATCCAGGTCGTGCGTGACCATGACCACGGTCAGCCCCAGCTCCTGGTGCAACTGGCGCAGCAGGGCGCAAAACTCGTCCGAGCTGGTGGGGTCCAGCCCCGCCGTGGGCTCGTCCAGCAGTAGCAGCGGTGGGTCCATGATGAGTGCCCGCGCCAGGGCCACGCGCTTGATCATGCCGCCCGAAAGATCAGCCGGGTTGCGGCTGGCGTGCTCGGGCTGCAGCCCCACCATTTGCAGTTTGATGAGCGCTGCCTGGCGGGCTACGGCATCGGGCAGGCCGCCTTGTTCGCGCAGGGGAAAGGCAATGTTGTCCAGCACGTTGAAGGCTGAATACAGCGCCCCATGCTGGAACAGCATGCCTACGCGCGCTGATGCGCCTTCGCGGCACAACTCGGCGGCAGGGCGGCCCAGAGTGGTGACGCTGCCCTTGCCGGGCGTGAGCAGCCCCAAAATTTGCCGCAGCAGCACGGTTTTGCCCGTGCCCGAGCCGCCGACGATGGACAGCATCTCGCCCTGGCGTACCGTCAGGTTCAGGTCTTGGTGCACGGCAAAGGCTTTTTCGCCCTGGCCAAAAATGCTCCACAGGCCGTCGATGGCGATCACGGGGTCGCCGGTATCGTTGGCTGTGCTGGTGGTAGGTGTGGCAGCAGTCACCATGTCAGAACCCTATGTCTTTAAATGCCACGGCAAAAATTGCGTCCACCACGATCACCATGGTGATGGAGGACACCACCGACGCCGTGGTGCCTGCGCCCAGGCTTTGGGTGTTGGGCTCCACACGCAGGCCCCAGTGGCAGCCGATCAAGGCAATCCAGATACCAAACACCATGGATTTGACGCTGGCCAGCCACAGGTTGCTCACCTCTACCGCGCTGGGTAGTGCTTGCCAAAAATACGCGGGGGAGATGTCCATGGTCAGGTCTGCGGCCACGATGCCGCCCATCAGGGCTGCCAGCGTTGTCCATAAGCTGACCAGCGGCATCGCCAGCCCCAGGGCCATGGCGCGTGGCAGCACCAGGCGAAAACCGTGGGAGATGCCCATGACGCGCATCGCATCCAGCTCTTCGGTCACGCGCATTACGCCAATTTGCGCGGTAATGGCCGAACCCGAGCGTCCGGCCACCAAAATCGCGCCCAACAGCGGCCCCAGTTCACGAATGAGCGAAATGCCCAGGATGTTGACGATGAACGCCTCGGCCCCAAACTGGCGCAGTTGCAGCGCCATCAAATACGCCAGCACCACGCCAATTAAAAAACCCACCAGGGCGGTAATGGGCAGGGCAGTGGCCCCCATATTGAATAGGTGCCCGGAAAAATCCCGCCACGGCCCTTTGTGCGGCGCACGCAGCAGGCGCAGGGCATCCAGCCACAGCTGGCCCATCAGCAGCACGATGTCGCGCATATGGCCCAGGGCAGCCAGCACCACGGTGCCCAGTTTTTCAACGAACTGGCCCCAGTAATACGGCCGGGGCGTGGGGGGCGCAACTGCGCCCCATTGGGCAATGCGCGCCAGCATGGCGCGTTGGTTGTCGCTGGCTTCTAGGTGCTGGGGCCACTGTCCGCCCCAGTGTTGCCACAGCAGTTGTGCGCCCAGGTGGTCTAACCAAGTGAGGGCTGTTAAATCCCAGCCGGTAGCGGCTTGCGCTGGCGGCAAGCTGGCTTGCAGGCGTTGCCACTGGCCGCGCTGGCCCAGTTCAGCCGCACCCCAGCGCCCCTGTAAAACAATCCAGGACGTAGAGTTGGTCGTGCGGGTGGTAAATGCGGGCGTGGCGGCTGTCATTGCTGTGAGGGCTGGTTGTATCACAGTTGGTAACCAGCTTGACGGTTACCGAGTGCACGGATGGGCGCGCGCGTTAGCGCTGCCGATACATCGGCACGGGCGATGGCTGGCATCGTGGATACGGACTAACCCTAGGGAAAGCCCTGTTCTTGTATAAGACAGGGCAGCGGTTACAGTTGCCCCACTTCTAGCGCCGTGCCAAACGGTGTACGGAGGGCCCGAGGAGACAACTCGATCCATAACTAGAACACACACCCAAGCACCCGTTATGAGGTGCATTATTTTTCCCCTCTAGCGCCGGCTTGTCCGGCGCTTTTATTTTTTCAGCGCTCTTGTTATGGAATGGTTGTTGATGACGCTGGCCTCGGCCTTGGCCGGGTTTGTAGATGCCATCGTCGGCGGCGGCGGGCTGATTTTGCTGCCCGCCTTGTTTGCCGCTTTCCCTACGGCAGCACCAGCGACGCTTTTTGGTACCAATAAAAGCGCTGCCATTTGGGGCACTGCCGTGGCGGCGTGGCAATACAGCCGCAAGGTGCAGGTGCGCTGGGGCGCGTTGCTGCCGGGGGCCGTGGCAGCGCTGGTGGGTGCGTTTGCCGGGGCCTGGAGCATCACCTTGGTCGACCCCAGCTTTTTGCGCAAACTTTTGCCGTTGATCTTGCTGGCCCTGCTGCTCTACACCCTGGCGAAAAAAGAACTGGGCCGCGCCCATACCCCCCGCTACCACGCCGCTGCCGAGCAGTGGCGCACGGTCGCCATTGGCGCGGTGATTGGCTTTTACGATGGTTTTTTCGGCCCGGGCACCGGCAGCTTCTTTGTCTTTTTGTTTGTGCGCGTGCTGGGTTATGACTTTCTCAATGCCTCGGTCAGTGCCAAGTTACTGAACCTGGCGACCAACATCGCGGCGCTGGCGCTGTTTGTGGCCAAGGGCCATATCTGGTGGCACTTTGCCCTGCCGCTGGCCGTGGCCAACGTATTGGGCAGCGTGCTGGGCAGCTATTTGGCGTTGCGCCACGGCACCGGCTTTGTGCGGGTGATTTTCATCGTGGTGGTGGGGGCCTTGATTGTGAAGACCGGCTGGGACGCGCTGCTGCTGCCCTGACGGGGGCGGGGCTGCGGCCCCGTAGCCTGCGCCATCGGCGATGCCTGCCTGCGGTACTGGCGCAGGCTTGGTTTTATAATCGAAGGCTTTGCTTTCGCCTGCAAAGCAGGCGATTGCAGCCCGGCCCGCCACCTGAAGGTCTTTGACTGGTGGCCCGGCGGCTGCGACGGCTCCTGGAGCCCTTTTTTTCTTTCCTTTCCTCTCCTTTCCTTTTTCCCCATGAAACGCTATCTCGCCATTGCCGCCGCTGCCCTGGCCCTGTTCGCTACAGGCACGCAGGCCCGCCCGTTGGACGCTATCCAGAAAGAGGGCACGCTGCGCCTCGCTACCGAAGGCTATTACCGCCCGTTTGCCTACTTTGACAATAAGCAGCTGGTGGGCTTTGAGGTGGAATTGGCCGAGTTGATGGCGCAGAAAATGGGCCTGAAATTCACCTGGAAGACGATTGCCTTTGACGCCCTGCTCACCGGCCTGCAGCAAGACCGTTGGGACTTGGTGATTTCCTCGCACGGCATTACGCCGGAGCGGGAAAAGGTCGTCACCTTCACCCTGCCGCACTACTGCTCGGGTGCCCAGGTGATTGCGCGGGACGACAGTATCCAAGGCGCGAAAGACCTGGACGGTAAAACCGTGGCCGCGCAAACCGGCACCACCTATCTGGACTACGTGCAGAAAAAATGTGCCCGGTGTGAAGCGCCTGGTGAACTTCCCCACCAATGAGGCCGCACTCAACGCCCTGATGACCAGCCGCGTCGATGCCTGGGTGACTGAGCGCTTCCTGGCCAAGGAAATGCTGGAGAAAAACCCGAACGCCAAGTTCAAGCAAGGTGAACTGCTGTTCGTCGAGCGCATTGCCGCCGTCGTCTCCAAAGACAACCGCGCCCTGGCCGATGCGTGGAACCAGGCCTTTACCGAGGCGCTGCAAGACGGCAGCTACGCCAAGCTGTCGAACAAGTGGTTTGGCGAAGACATTCGCTGCCCCGACTAAGGCCCCGGCCCCCTGCCTGGGCGCAGGGGGCGCTTCACAAAGGTTTTTATGCTGACTGCGATTTGGCCCCGCCACTGGAGCCGCAGCCAATGCAGCAACGCCACCTTGGTCAGCGCCCTGGTGCTGATGGTGGTTGTCGTCGCTGCCCTGGGGCAATTGCTGGCTCTGCTGCCCGCGCCGATTGGCGACAACGCGGCGGAATTTGCCGAAGGTGCACGCACCACGCTGTACCTGACGCTGGTCAGCGGCGCGGCAGGCCTGGTGCTGGGCGTGCTGGCGGCGCTGGCGCGTACCTCGTCCGTGGCTGCCGTGCGCTGGCTGGCCAGCCTGTATATCTGGGTGCTGCGTGGCACGCCCTTGCTGGTGCAAATTCTGTTCATGTACTTTGCCCTGCCGGTGCTGGTGCCGGGGCTGAATTTGCCCGACTTTGCCGCCGCTGCCGTGGCGCTGGCCCTGAACGTGGGCGCGTACAACGCCGAAGCCGTGCGCGCCGGCCTGCTGGCGGTGCCGCGCGGCCAGACGGAAGCGGCCCGCGCCCTGGGCCTGCCGCGCAGCCGCGTGTTTGCCGATGTGGTGTTTCCGCAAGCCTTCAAAATTGCGCTGCCGCCGCTGGTGAGCAACTTTGTCGCGCTGCTCAAGGACTCGTCCCTGGCCTACGCCATTGGCGTGGTGGAGCTGACCAACGTGGGCAACCGCATCCAGTCCTCCACTTTCCAGCCGGTGGAGACCCTGGCCACCGTGGGCCTGACCTATTTGGTGCTGACCACCTTGGTCACGCAAGTGACCGCCGCAGTGGAATACCGCTTTGACGTGGAAGGGCGCCAGCCATGAGCAGCACTGCCCAGGACAAGCAGGCCTACATCGTGGTGGACCAGGTCACCAAGGCGTTTGGTAGCCACCAGGTGTTAAAGGGCGTCTCGACGGCGTTTTATACCGGCGAGGTCACCGCCATCATTGGCGCTTCGGGCTCGGGCAAAAGCACCTTGCTGCGCGCCATCAACCGGTTGGAGCCGCACGATGGCGGCCAGATCTTGATCGACGGCGTACCCGTGACCGACGATGAAACCACCCTACAGCGCCAGCGCTGCGAGGTAGGCATGGTGTTCCAGCAGTTCAACCTGTTTGGCCACATGACGGTGCTGGACAACGTTACCCTGGCGCCCCGGCGCATTCGCCGCACGGCGCGCAGCCAGGCCAACGCCCAGGCCATGCAGCTGTTGGAGCGCGTGGGCATGCAGGCGCATGCGCACAAATACCCCTGGCAGCTGTCGGGCGGGCAGCAGCAGCGCGTGGCCATTGCCCGGGCGCTGGCCATGCAGCCCAAGGTGATGTTGTTTGACGAGCCCACCAGCGCCCTGGACCCCGAAATGGTGCAAGAGGTGCTGGACGTGATGCGCAAATTGGCCCGCGAAGGTATGACCATGGTCGTCGTCACCCACGAAATGGGCTTTGCCCGCGACGTGGCCGACCGGGTGCTGTTCTTTGACCAGGGCTGCATCGCCCACGATGCGCCGCCGCTGGAGTTCTTTGCCCACCCGGCGAACGAACGGATTGCCGCCTTTATTGGCCGGGTGCAGCGGGTGGCTTAGATCGTTTTTTAAATATCTTCCTCTATCAAAAAAAGAGCTATTAGCGCTTGTCTATCCATCATTTCAGATATGTTTAATACTGAAATAACGGTATAGCATGCGCTAATAGCTCCTTTTTTAATATCACCGTATGACTTCTTCTGAGCGTTACGCCGGGCTGGCGGCCTTGCTGTGCGTCACCGTCGTGTGGGGCACGACCTTTCCGGCCATGAAGCTGCTGACGCACAGCTTGACGCCCCTGCACATCATTGCCCTGCGCTTTGGCCTGGCCAGCGCCCTGCTGCTGCCCTTGTTTTTCGGGCTGCGCCGGCCCGAATGGCGCTGGGGCCTGCTGCTGGGGGTGTTGAATTTCCTGGCCTTTTGGCTACAGACCGAGGGGCTGGCCCGCACCAGCAGCAACCGCAATGCCTTTGTCACGGGGCTGAACGTGCTCATCGTGCCGCTGCTGGCCTGGGGCGTGCTGCGCCGCCCGCTGGGCTGGCCGATTGCCCTGGCCTGCCTGCTGGCCCTGGGCGGCTTGCAACTGATGTTTTTTGAAGATGCGCCCTGGAGCCTGGGCGACAGCCTGACACTGGCCAGCGCCTGGTTTTTTGCCTGCTTCATCCTCACGCTGGAGCTGTGCGCCGTGCGCCACCGCGGCCAGCCGCTGCGTTCAACCCGGCTGGCCGCCATGGTGGCGCTGGTGATGTGCGCTGGCAGCATGCTCATGCTGGCCGTGCAGGGCCATGCCTGGGGACAGTTGCAGGCCGCGGCGCAGGCGCTGGCCTGGTCGCATTGGTTGGTGCTGCTGTATCTGGCACTGGCCGCCAGCGTGGGGGTGGTGGTGCTGCAAGCCTGGGGCCAGCAGCGGGTGGACGCCTCGCGCAGCGCCATCATCTACGGGCTGGAGCCGGTGTTTGCCGCCATCACCGCCTGGCTGTGGCTGGGCGAGCGCATGGGCCTGTGGGCCCTGGTGGGCGCGGGTTTGCTGGTGGCGGCGTTGTTGCTCAGCCAAATGGATGCGGCTTAAGCGCAGCGTCCCTAGTCCTCGTCTTCATCTTCTGCCGTGTCAGCGCTTGCGGCTGCGGCAGCGGCGGCGCTGGTGGCCGTTGCTGCAGCAGGTGTAGCAGGTGTAGCAGGTGTCGCTGGCGCTGCCGGGTCAACCCAAGGCAGGGGGCGCGGCTGCAGGCCGGGGATGTCGATGCGTTCGTAATCCCCCCACATATCGGCGGCGCGGCGGGGCTTGCCCAGGGGCACGCCGGCCTTACCTTGGCGCACGGCAGCCAGGTCTTGTTCGCTGGGGTAGCGCCCCAGCAGCCAGTAATCGAACACACGCCGGGCAATGGGGGTGGCGGCGGCCGCACCGAAACCGGCGTTTTCCACAATCACCGCCAGGGCGATTTCGGGCTGCTCCGCCGGGGCGTAGGCCATGTAGAGGGAGTGGTCGCGCTGGTGCTCGGCCAGCTTGGCGGCGTTGTAGCGCTCTTTTTGCCCCACGGTCACGGCCTGCGCCGTGCCCGTCTTACCGGCGGAGGTGTAGGGTGCCCCGGCAAACACGCCGCGCGAGGTGCCTTCAATCGTCACCGCGTGTAGGGCTTCGCGCACGGCCTGCACGTGTTCGGGGCGGTAGCCCAGGTCTTTACCGGGGGGTTGCGGCAGGTCGGCATACGCACGGGTGACGGCGTCCACCATCCCTAGGCCCAGGTGTGGGCGGTGCTGCACGCCGTCATTCGCCAGCATGGCGGTGGCGTAGGCCATTTGCAGCATGCTGAAGTGGTTGTAGCCCTGGCCAATGCCCAGGGAAATCGTCTCACCTGCGTACCAGCGCTTTTGCTCGGGGCGTTTATAGGTTTCGCGCTTCCAGCGGGTGCTGGGCAGCACGCCCTTGGCCTCGCCCTCCAGGTCAATGCCGGTGCCCTGGCCAAAGCCCATGGGGGCCAGGCTGTCGTGGATCAAATCGACCCCCATGTCGTTGGCCAGCATGTAGTAATAGACGTTGGAGGACTTGATGATTGAGCGGCGCAAATTGGTCGGCCCATTGGGGTGGCCGGAGCGAAAGGTGTGGCCGCCAAAGGTCCAGCTACCGTTGTCCTGGATAACGGTGTCCACCGTGCGCTTGCCCGTCTCCAGCCCGGCCAGCCCCATGAAGGGCTTATATGTGGAGCCCGGCGGATAGGTGCCGCGCAGCGCCCGGTTGAGCAGGGGGCGGTCGATGGAGGTGTTGAGCATGTCCCAGCTTTCCTGGTCGATGCCGCCGACAAACAGGTTGACGTCGTAGGTCGGCTTGCTGACAAAGGCCAGCACCTGGCCATTGCGCGGGTCAATGGCGACCAGGGCACCCCGGCGTTCGCCAAACACGTCTTCCACCAGTTTTTGCAGGCCGATGTCCAGGCTCAAGACCAAGGTGTTACCCGGCGTGGCTGGGCGGCGGTTGAGCAGGCGCACCGCGTAGCCCCCGGCGGTAGTCTCCAACTGCTCCCAGCCGGTTTCGCCGTGCAGTTGCTTTTCGTAGCTTTGCTCGATACCCAGCTTGCCAATCACCTCGGTGCCCCGGTAGTTGGCCGCGTCGTCGGAGTCGTCGATGATTTCCTGCTCTTTGGCGTTGATGCGCCCGATATAGCCGACTACGTGGCTGGCCACCTCGTGCAAGGGGTAGGAGCGAAACGAACGCGCCTTGACGTCTACGCCCGGAAAGCGCCAGCGCTGGGCGGTAAAGCGGGCCACTTCCTCGTCGCTCAGGCGCGTGCGCAGGGGCACGGACTCAAAGCTTTTGCTATCGGCCAGCAGGCGCTTGAATTGCCGCCGGTCACGGACGCTGATGGGCACGATGTCATTAAGCGCATCAATCGTCGCTTCCAGGTCTTCTACCTTGGAGCGGGTGATCTCCAGGGTGTAGGCCGAGTAGTTGGTCGCCAGCACAACGCCGTTGCGGTCCACAATGCGCCCCCGGTTGGGCACGATGGGCACCACGGCGGTGCGGTTGCTCTCGGCACGCTGGGTAAAAGCGTCGTAGCGCTGCACCTGCAGCACGTACAGGCGGTAGGCCAACAGGCTAAACAACAGCAGCACCAGCGCAGCCAACGCGCCCACGCGCCAGCGAAAGCCCTGCTCCTGCGCCTGGGTGTAGAGGGTGCGAAAGTTCAAACGTCGCCGCATGCCTGCCTTGCCACTTTTGCGCTGGGCTGCCTACAGCGGGCGTTCATCGTCATGCGCCGGGGCGCGGCGCTGCGGAGCCAGCAGCAGGGCTACGGCCAGGGGCCATAGCAGCGTCTCCAGCAGCGGCGCCAGCAGCAGCCACGGCCCGGGGAACATGCCGCCCGAGGCCATGCGAATCAGCATCTGCAGCACATGTGCCAGCACGAAGACGGGCAGCATTTGCAGTGCCTGCTTCCAGGGGCTGAACCACAGCAGGCGGCGGCTGGTGTACTGCATGGCAAACATCACCAGCACATACACCAGGGCGTGCTGGCCCAGCAAGGCGGTGTGCTGCACGTCCATCAGCAGGCCCAGGCCAAAGGCGCTGCCCATGCCAATGCGCAGCGGCTGGTGCACGCCCCAAAAGGCCAGCACCAGCAGCAGCACGTCGGGCGTGCCGACCCAGGTGCTGCTGGGCAGCAGGTTCCACAGCAATGCCAGCAGCAGGGACAGCCCGATGAACCAGGGGCTGGCAGGCAGCAGCAATTGCTCGCCACGCGGCATGATCATGGGGCACTCTCCTTGGGCAACTGCGGCGTTGCGCGGCGCTGAGCCGATTTGTCTTCCCGCGCCTGGCGTGTGGCGCTGGCACTGGGGGCGATGAGTTCCTGCAGCTCCTGCGCGGCGGGCAGTTGTGCCTGCAGCGCCTCTTGCACCGGGGGCTGCACCATGACGTAGCGCAGCCCCTGCATACGGGCCAGGGGCTGACCGTTGATATGCAGGAAGGTGGTGCCGCCCTGGCGCTCCACCGTGGTGACGGTGGCCACTGGCAGGTCTGGGGGGTAAACACCGTCGATGCCGCTGGTCAGCAGCACGTCCCCGGCCAGCACGTCGGCGTCGCTGGGCATGTAGCGCAGCTCAATCGCGTCAGGCTGTACGTTGGAGGCCAAGCCGTAGGCCACACCGCGCACGCCGGTGCGGGCCACTTGGACGGGAATGGCCTGGTCGCGGTCAATCAGCAGGCGTACCTCACTGGTAAAGGGCTGCACGCGCACCACCTGGCCGACGATGCCCTGGGCATCCAGCACGGGGCTGCCGGGCACGATGCCGGCCACCTGCCCCTTGTCGATGATGACGCGGCGGGCGTAGGCGTCGGGGGATTCGTACACCACCTCGGCGGCTTGGATGGGCAGGGTCAGGCGCTCGCGCAGGGCCAGCATGTCGCGCAGTTGTTGGTTTTCCTCGGCCAGCTTGTCGGCCAGGCGGGCGCGCACGCTCATGGCGGCAATTTCCTGCTCGGCGCGGTGGGCAGCGCTTTGGGCGGCTTCCAGGGTCTCCAAATAGCTGGCGCTGTCGCTGATCCAGCGCAGGGGCTGCAGCAGGGCCTGCTGGGCCGGGTACAGCACGGTGGCCAGCGCCTGGCGCAGCGGTGCGATCAGGTGTAGGCGGGCATCGACCAGCATCAAGGTCAGGGCCAGCACGCAAAAAGCCGCCAACTGCGCAGGCGCAGGCAGGCGGTTTTTGAACAGGGACGGAGCATCACGCTCCAGCGTACGCAGGCTCATCGCAGCATCGGGGTGCGGGCGCTGCGGGCTTAGTCGTTGGTGAAGATGCTGCCTTGGCGATCCAGGTGGTCGAGCGCCATGCCGCAGCCGCGCACCACGCAGGACAGCGGGTCTTCCGCCACCAGCACCGGCAGGCCGGTTTCCTCGGACAGCAGGCGGTCCAGGTCGCGCAGTAGCGCGCCACCGCCGGTGAGCATCATGCCGCGCTCGGCAATGTCGGCGCCCAGCTCGGGCGGCGTTTGCTCCAGCGCGTTTTTCACGGCGCTGACGATTTGGTTGAGCGGCTCGTTCAGGGCTTCGAGCACCTCGTTGCTGGAGATGGTGAAGCTGCGCGGCACGCCTTCGGAGAGGTTGCGGCCCTTGACTTCGATTTCCTTGACTTCGCTGCCCGGGAAGGCGCTGCCGATTTGCTTTTTAATCAGCTCGGCCGTCGGCTCGCCAATCAACATGCCGTAGTTGCGGCGGATGTAGCTGATGATGCTTTCGTCAAACTTGTCGCCGCCCACGCGCACGCTGCCTTTGTAGACCGTGCCGCCCAGGCTGATGACGCCCACCTCGGTGGTGCCGCCGCCAATGTCCACCACCATCGAGCCCGAGGCTTCGGACACCGGCAGGCCCGCGCCGATACCGGCGGCCATGGGCTCTTCAATCAGATACACGGCGGTAGCGCCAGCGGCTTCGGCGGCGTCCTTGATGGCGCGGCGCTCCACCTGGGTGGAGCCGCAGGGCACGCAGATGATGATGCGCGGGCTGGGGGCCATGACGTTGCGTGGGTGCACCATCTTGATGAACTGCTTGATCATCTGCTCGGTGATCACGAAGTCGGCGATCACGCCGTCCTTCATGGGGCGGATGGCTTCGATATTGCCGGGTACCTTGCCCAGCATGGCCTTGGCTTCGCGGCCAACGGCTTGGATGACTTTTTTACCGTGGGGGCCGCCTTCGTGGCGGATGGCGACAACGGACGGCTCGTCCAGCACAATGCCTTTGTCGCGCGCAAAAATCAGGGTGTTGGCAGTGCCGAGGTCAATGGCCAGGTCGGTAGAGAAATACCGGCGGAAAGCTCCGAACATGTAGAAAAATCCTTTGCGGCACGGCACGCGCTTCGGCTTGCCATCGCCGGGAAAATAGGGTCAAACAGGGGGCGAAAAGGAGGGGTTTTCGCAGCAAGAGCACAGCGAACGTGCGTGCTCTTGCGCAAAGGCAAGATAATACCGCATTGCCTGTGAATAACTCGGGCCTTCTGGCATTGGCCTACTGTCTTTACATCCGGTTGCTGGCCGGCTTTTCCCTTTGCATTGCACCATGGCACTTACCCCCCACGATATTGACCGCATCGCCCACCTGGCGCGGCTGGAACTCTCCCCCGAAAAAAGCGCACGCACCCTCACGCAGTTGAATGATTTTTTCAGCATGGTGGCGCAGATGCAGGCGGTCGATACCACGGGCGTTGCGCCCCTGACCCACCCTGCTGCCGTCATCCAGGACGTGCAACTGCGCCTGCAGGACGACGTGGTGACCGAAACCAACCAGCGTGATGCCTACCTGCGCAACGCCCCGGCTGCCGAGCAGGGACTGTTCCTGGTTCCCAAGGTCATTGAATAAATTGCCGCGCCTGCTGAACCCGCTGCCCTTGCCGCACCCGCTGCGCCCCCCAAGCTGTACAAGAAGCCGTTTATGAGCACCCCAGATTTGCACCAACTGAGCCTGGCGGCCCTGGCCGCCCACATTCGCAACCGCGACACCAGCGCCACGGAAGTGGCGCAGCACTTTCTTGCCCGCGCCCAGGCCCAACAGGCGTTAGGCGCGTTTTTGGCCGTAGATGCCGACGTCACCCTGGCGCAAGCCAAGGCGCAGGACGCCGCCATCGCTGCCGGTACCGCTGGCCCGCTGGCTGGCGTGCCCATTGGACACAAGGACGTGTTTGTCACGCGCGACTTTCCCACCACGGCAGGCAGCCGCATGCTGGCGGGCTACCGCTCGCCCTTTGATGCCACCGTGGTCACCCGCCTGGCCGATGCCGGGTGCGTGACGCTGGGGAAATTGAGCTGCGACGAATTTGCCATGGGCAACGGCAACGAAAGCACGGCCATCGCCCCCGTGGGGCAGGCGGCCCCCGCGCCAGTGCGCAACCCTTGGGATGCCAGCCGCGTGCCCGGCGGTTCTTCCGGCGGTAGTGCGGCTGCCGTGGCGGCGCGCCTGGTGGCGGCGGCGACGGGTACGGATACGGGCGGCTCCATCCGCCAGCCGGCTAGCTTTTGCGGCATTACCGGCATCAAGCCCACCTATGGGCGTGCCAGCCGCTACGGCATGATTGCCTACGCATCCAGCCTGGACCAAGCCGGCCCCATGGGCCACAGCGCCGAAGACTGCGCCCTGCTGCTGTCGGTGATGTGCGCCCCCGACCCGCTGCGCGACTCCACCAGCCTGGACGTGGCCGAGGAAAACTTCACCCGTCAGTTGGACGCCAGCATCGAGGGCCTGCGTATTGGCGTGCCCGCCGAGTTCTTTGCCGACGGCCTGGCCGATGACGTACGCGCAGCGGTGGACGCAGCGCTCAAAACTTACGAAAAACTGGGCGCAAAACTGGTGCCGGTGCAATTGCCGCGCACGCAGTTGTCGGTGCCGGCCTACTACATCATCAGCCCGGCGGAGGCCAGCTCCAACCTGTCGCGCTTTGACGGGGTGCGCTACGGCCACCGCACCGCCCATCCGGCAGATTTGCAGGACCTGTACCAAAAGTCCCGCGCCGAAGGCTTTGGCGATGAGGTGCAGCGGCGCATCATGATTGGTGCCTACGTGCTCTCCGAAGGCTATTACGACGCCTACTACCTGCAGGCGCAAAAAATCCGCCGCCTGATTGCCGATGACTTCCAGGCCGCTTTCCAGCAGTGCGACGTCATCGCCGGCCCCGTGGCCCCCAGCGTGGCCTGGGAGCTGGGCGCCAAGGCCGACCCGGTGGCCAGCTATTTGGCCGACGTGTTCACCCTGCCCGCATCGCTGGCCGGGCTGCCCGCCATGAGCCTGCCCGCCGGAACCGGCGCAGGCGGCCTGCCGGTGGGCTTGCAACTGATTGGCAACTACTTCCAGGAAGCGCGGCTGCTGAACGTGGCCCACCGCCTGCAGCAGGTCACGGACTTCCACCTGCGCAGCCCTTTGTAATAAATGTATAGCTGCTAGCGCTTAACTGGACTTGATTTCAGCAATAAAACCATCTGAAATCTATGTCGGACAAGCGCCAACAGCTCCTATTTTTAAAAGAACGCTATGACTGCACCACTCATCCACGGTTACGAAGTTGTCATTGGCTTTGAAACCCACGCCCAACTGGCCACGGCCAGCAAGATTTTCAGCCGCACCAGCACCGCCTTTGGCGCCGAGCCCAACACCCAGGCCAGCGCCGTGTGTCTGGCCCTGCCGGGCACGCTGCCGGTGATGAACAAAAAAGCGGTGGAATGCGCCATCCAACTGGGCCTGGCCCTGGGCTCGCACGTTGCGCCGCGCAGCATCTTTGCGCGTAAAAACTACTTCTACCCCGACCTGCCCAAGGGCTACCAGATCAGCCAGTTCGAGATTCCCGTCGTGCAAGGCGGTGAAGTGAGCTTTTACCTGGGGGATGAGAAAAAAACCGTGCGCCTGGTGCGCGCCCACCTGGAAGAAGACGCCGGCAAATCCGTGCACGACCTGTTCCCCAATGAGTCCGGCATCGACCTGAACCGCGCAGGCACGCCGCTGCTGGAAATTGTCACCGAGCCCGATATCCGCTCCAGCGCTGAAGCGGTGGCCTACGCCAAGGAGCTGCACAAAATCGTCACCTGGATTGGCATTTGCGACGGCAATATGCAGGAGGGGAGCTTCCGGTGCGACGCCAACGTCTCGGTGCGCAAGCCCGGCGCACCGCTGGGCACGCGCCGCGAGATCAAGAACCTGAACTCGTTTCGCAATATGCAGCAGGCGATTGACTTTGAAATTCGTTGGCAAATTGACCAGCTCGAAGACGGCCACGCCATCCAGCAGGCCACCGTGCTGTTTAACCCCGATACGGGTGAGACCCGCGCCATGCGCACCAAGGAAGACGCGGCTGACTACCGCTACTTCCCCGACCCCGACCTGCCGCCGCTGGTGATTGCCCCTGAGTGGATCGAGCAGGTCAAGGCCGCCATGCCCGAGCTGCCGCGCCACCGCGCCGAGCGCTTTGTGCAGGACTACGGCCTGCCCGAGTACGACGCCACCACGCTGACGCAATCGCAGGCCATGGCCGACTATTTCGAGCAGGTGGCCCAGGCCAGCGGCCAGGCCAAGCTGGCCAGCAACTGGGTGATGGGCGAAATCTCGCGCCGCCTGAATGCCGAGGAAATCGGCATGGACGCCGTCAAGGTCAGTAGCGCCCAGTTGGGCCAACTGATTGCCCGCATCCAGGACAGCACCATCAGCAACAACGCCGCCAAACAGGTGTTTGAAGCGCTGTGGACAGGTGAAGGCAGCGACGTGGACGCTGTGATCGAAGCCAAGGGCTTGAAGCAAATGAACGACACCGGTGCGCTGGAAGCCATCATCGACGCCGTCATTGCCGCCAACCCCGGTAACGTCGAGCAGTACCGCGCCGGCAAGGACAAGGCGTTTAACGCCCTGGTCGGCCAGGTGATGAAAGCCAGCAAGGGCAAGGCCAACCCCGGCCAGGTCAACGCCTTGCTGAAAGCCAAATTGGCATAAAAGCGGCGCTCTTTGCACCTTCTCACCAGCCTGTTTGGCATAGCCTGTAGGCATTTTCCCCGCTAGATGCTTTATGGATGCTGTTGCCGCCCTGTATTTCGCCTTGATCGTGCCCGTGTGCCTATGGCTGCTGGCCCTCATGTGCCTGGGCGTGTGGTGGGGGCTGGGCCGCCCAAGGTATCTGCTGTGGTACGCCAGCGCCTCGTTTTCCGGGGGGCTGGCGCTGGGTATCCAGACGCTGACCTCGCCGCAGGCCTTTAGCCATATTGCGCCGTGGATTGCGCCCATCTACATCCTGACCATTGTTGGCTTGACCTGGGCCATGTCGCTGCGCTTGCGCATCCATATGCGTTGGCGCTGGACGTTGACAGTGGCCGTCATCATTGAGCTGCTGGCGATTTACTTTTCCCACGTCGATGAAAACCTCTCGGCGCGCCTGACGGTCATGGCCGTGGGCCTGGCGGCTTTGCTCGGGCAGCTGGTGCCCGGCCTGTGGCGGCTGCGCTGGCGCGAGCTGACCTTTATCGACCGGGGACTGGCGTGCAGCTACGGCGCCTATATCGCCTTCGTCGTGCTGCGCCCTGCCCTGCTGGTGTGGAACCCGGAAAGCTTTGCCCAGCCGTTTGCCCTGGGTGTGTCGGTGATTTGGCTGGTTACGCTGTACGGCTCGGTCATCATGGGCATTATCTCGACGGGTTTTTTCCTGGCGGCCGCAGGGCTCGATTCGGTGCAACGACTGCGCACCGAACGCGACCAAGACCCGCTGACCGGCCTGCTCAACCGCCGTGCCCTGCTGGCCCCGTGGTCGCAACTGGCCAGTACCGGGGGCGTGGTGGCCATCTGTGACCTGGACCACTTCAAACGCATCAACGACACCTGGGGCCACCCGGCAGGCGATGCGGTGCTGCAAACCCTGGCGGAATTGCTCATGGGCAATGTGCGCCCCAGTGACCGGGTGGGGCGCTACGGCGGGGAAGAATTTGTCGTGGTGCTGCAGGGCATGCCCTGGGTGGCGGCTTGCCAGCGGCTGGAATTCGTGCGCAGCCAGGTCGAGCACACACGTTGGCCCCGGCTGCCCGATGGCACCGTGGTGACCTTGAGCGTGGGGGCCGTGCAGCTGCAGCCCGAGGAATCATTGCAAGAGGCCATTGCCCGCGCCGACGTGCAGCTCGTACGCCGCCAAGCAAGGCGGGCGCAACCGCGTGTGTTGTCTGGATGCGCACGGGCAGCAGATGACGGTGTGAATGGCGAAGGTGTGGACGATCTCAGCGTGCAGGCGGCGGTGCTGGCTTGTCAAAGCGGGCGACCCAGCTGGCAAATTCCCCGGCAGGCAGTGGCTTGCTAAATAGATAGCCCTGCCAGTGGTTGCAGCCGTGCAGCTCCAGGAATTGGCGCTGCGCCTCGGTCTCCACCCCTTCGGCAATCACCTGCAGCCCTAAGCTGGTGCCCAGGGCCACCACGGTGCGGGCAATGGCGGCGTCGTTGGCGTCGGTCAGCACATCGCGCACAAAACCCTGGTCGATTTTGAGCTGGTCCAGCGGCAGGCGCTTCAAATACGCCAGCGAGGAATAGCCCGTGCCAAAGTCGTCCAGCGAGAAGGCAATGCCGTGGCGCTTGAGCTGCAGCATTTTGTCGATGGTGTCTTCCACGTCCTGCAGCAGCAGGCCCTCGGTCAGCTCCAGCTCCAGGTAGCGCGGGTCGGCCCCGGTTTCGGCAATGGTGTGCAGCACCTGCTGGACGAAGTCGGGCTGGTGGAACTGCCGGGGGCTGATGTTGATGGCAATCGTCAAATACGCCAGCGCGGGCTGGTGGGCCCAGCGTGCCAGTTGCTGGCAGGCGGTGGTCAGTACCCACTGGCCCAGCGCCAGGATTTGCCCGCTTTCCTCGGCCAGCGGAATGAAGACCGCGGGCGAGATCATGCCTTTTTCTGGGTGGCGCCAGCGCAACAGCGCCTCGCACCCCATCACGGTATTGCCGTGGATTTGGGGCTGGTAGAACAGCTCGAAGTGGCCGTGCTCCAGACCAAAGCGCATTTGTCCTTCCAGCTCCACCCGCTCTTGGATAGAGGCTTGCATATTGGGCGAGTAAAACTGCAGCGTATCGCGCCCGGCCACCTTGGCCTGGTACATGGCCATGTCGGCGCGTTTAAGCAGCTCTTCGGCATGGGTTTGCATGCCGTGAAACAGCGCAATGCCGATGCTGGCCGTGGTGTGGTAGGGCTCGCCACGCAGCAGAAATGGGGCGCGAAAGACTTCCAGGACCCGCAGCCCCAGCGCCTCTGCCTGGGTGACGGCCTGGCCGGGTTGGGGCGGGAGTTTTTCTACCAAAATGGCAAATTCATCATCGCCATGGCGCGCCACCGAGCAATGGGCATGGGTGCTGCTGCGCAGGCGCTCAGCCACTTGCTGCAGCAGCAGGTCGCCGCAGTCATGGCCTTTGACGTCGTTGATGGTTTTAAAGTGGTCGATATCGAGCATCAGCACCGCGCCATAGGTGTCGTGGCTGGCGCTGTCTATGAGGGCGCGCTGCAAAATCTTCAGCAACTGGCGGCGGTTGGGCAGTTGGGTGAGGGCGTCAAAATACTCCAGGTAGTTGATTTTTTCTTCTGCCGCCTTGCGGTCAGTCAGGTCTTGCATGGCCACCACCCAGCCCTGGCCGAGCAATACGCCGGAAATTTCCATGATGCGCACCTGCCCGTCCGCCCGGGTAACGGTGTACTCCGCAGGCGCAATCACGCCATGGCTGGCCTGCGCCTGGGCCAGCAAGTGCTGCCAGTGCGTTTGGGCTTGGGCGCGGATATGGGGGTCGGGGTAGGCCTGCGTCCACCAGTGCGCCAAATCGGGAATCTGCTCGGCGGTAAATCCGGTGCAGGCGTCAAACAAGGTGTTGCGGTAGCTGATGCGCTGGTCTGCTTCAATCACCGCAACGCCCACAGGCAGGTGATTCAAGATGTTGGCCAGTTGCTGCTCGCTCGCTTGCAGGGCCTGCTGCATGCGCTTGCGCTCGGAAATGTCCTGCATGACTCCCAGGTGGTAGGTGGGTGCGCTGCCGGCGGCCCACATGGGGGCAATCGTCACGTCCACCCAGACGGGGTGCCCGTCCTTGTGCAGCATGCGTTTTTCCAGGTGGTATTCACGAATCTGCCCGGCAATGAGTTGCGCGTGCAAAGCCAGCGCAGTGTTGGCGTCCTCGGGGTAGAGCAAGACGTGAAAGTCCAGCGACTGCAGCTCTTGCACGCTGTAGCCCAAAATTTCGGCGTAGCGCCGATTGATGCGTAAAAACGCCCCGGTGCGGGTGTTGGCCAAGGCCATGCCGACGGTGGCCTGGTTGAATACGGCCAGGAAATTGGCCTCGCTGGAGCGCAGGGCACGGTTGTAGCGCCACCAAATCCAGCCAGTTAAAACCCCTAAAACCAGCGACAGGCCGCCACCGCCAATGGCCATCCAGGAAGGGAAGGCGCTTTCAATCGGGGAGAGCAAGGGGCGTGCCGGGAAAAATTCCAGCCGCCAGCGCCGGTTGTGCACCTGCTCCACCCGTACCTGGGGCGGCAGATGGTGCAGGTGCTGGGCCGTGGCAAAGTCGGAGGTTTGCCCCAGCAGGTGCACGGGGTGGGGGTAGCCTGCAGTGGTGTCCACATCTTCCAGCCGCACGGCGATATTGCGCAGAAAGCCTTGGCTGCGCACGCTCTCGAGCATGGCGGGCACGTCCACAGAGGCAGCAACAGCGCCGAGGAATTCACGCTCTCCCGGCGTGGCCCAGGGCTGTTGGGACTCCAGAAACACCGGGGTGCGCAGCATAAAGGCCAACGTGGGGCGGTCTTCCTGCAGCAGTGGAAAAGGGGCGGAGACCACGGTCTGCCCGGTGTCCCGGCTGGCGAGCATGGCCGCTAAATTGTTCGGCTGGGTGGCCAGGTCCAGCCCCCAGACGCCGTGGTTCTTGCTGTTGTATGGCCAGAGGTATTCCAGCAAAAAATATTCAGGCCGGGGGTCTACCGGTAGCGCGGGCATAGTGCGGCTGGTCAGCACCGCCTGCTGGCGCATGCGTTCGGTAAAGATGGGCAGCTCTGCGGCTACCACGCGCCGGGAAAACGACAGGTTGCGGATTTCCGGGTAGTTGTCGTGCCCTTTGCGAGTGTCGGCAACTTGGGAAAACTCGGCATAAGTCAGGTAGGGGTTGATGAAGAACAGGTCACGCAATCCGGCGACTACTTCGGTATAGCCCGCCATGTGCTGCATGAGGGCGCCGGTGGATGCGTGTACCTCTTCGGTAAAGCGCTCTTGGGCCAGGGCAGTGTTGGCACTGCGTTGCTGTTGCACCAGTACGTAGGTGAGGGTGGCCGTGGCCAGCGCCACGATGGCACCCACGACCCAGTAACCATGTTTGCGCCCAAAAGAGGTGTGCATTGCGTTGCGTCGCTCCTACGGAAGTTTTGCCCGCCCCAGCCTAGCGATACCCTTGGCCGCTTGCAAAGAGCAAAAACCCCCGGCGCAGGGGGCCGCGTCAGGTATTGCCGACAAAGGGGTTGGTCAGCCGCTCTTGCCCAAAGCTGCTCTCTGGCCCATGGCCAGGAATAAACACCGTGTCATTGCCCATGGGCCATAGGCGCTGGGTAATGCTGTCAATCAATTGCTGGTGGTTGCCCTGGGGAAAGTCGGTGCGGCCAATGCTGCCGGCAAACAGCACGTCGCCGACAAAGCAACGCTTAATTTGTGGGGCGTGGAACACCACATGGCCCGGTGTATGGCCGGGGCAGTGGCGTACCTGCAGGCTCTCTTGCCCAATCTGTACCGTGTCGCCATCTTCGAGCCAGCGGCTGGGAATAAAGGTGCCCGCCGGGGGGAAGCCAAACATCAGGCTTTGCTGGGGCAGGCCGTCAATCCAGAACTGGTCGCCCCGGTGCGGGCCGATGATGGGAACGCCTAGCTGCTCACTTAAGGTGGCTCCGCCGCCTGCGTGGTCGATATGCGCATGGGTCAGCCAAATGGCTGTGATGCTCAGCCCCAGCGACTGGGCCAGCGCCTCGATGTTGTCGATATCGCCACCAGGGTCAATGACCGCCGCCTGCCGGGTTTGATCGCACCAGACGAGGGAGCAGTTTTGTTGAAAAGCAGTAACGGGCAAGGTGCGGTAGTGCAGCATGGCAGGCGGTACGAGGTACAGAAAAAATAAAGCTGCAACGTTACCAAATTTGGAACATAAAAAAGCCGCCCACAAGCCTTGTGGGCGGCGAAGTTTTTTGGAGGCAAAGGCGGTAATTATTTCAACGTCAGCGTGCCTTGCATGACCGAGAAGTGGCCCGGGAAGGAGCAGAAGTAGCTGTATTTGCCGTCGGCCTTGAGCTTGCTCACGTCCAACTGCACGGTGGCGCTTTCGCCGCCGCCCACCACTTTGGTGTGGGCCAGTACGCGGGTGTCGCCCGCTTTGACGTAGTCAGCAGCGGGGCCAGCTTTTACGCCATCAGCGGCTACGGCAGCGATGTCAGCGGTGCTGGTCACCACAACGTTGTGGCCCATCGATGCTTTGGGCATTTTGCCGACGTGTTTCAGGGTAATGGCAAAGTTTTTGCACGTTTTGGGCACGTCCACGTTCTTGACGTTGAACTGCATCATGTCGTTGGCTTCAATGGTGGCGGCGCAGTTATCGGCAGCCATGGCAGGGGCAGCAATAACGGCGGTGGCCGCAATGGCCAGCGTGGTGAGGAATTTGTGCATCAGGTCATCCTTTATGAAGGCAAGCGGTGCAAGGGGATTTACACCTGCGGGGCATTGTGCGGGCCCGAGGGTTGAGGGGCGCAACGTTATGCAAGAAAGTATTTTGCTAGTAGTGTCTTTGATATATGTCAGGTGCTTGCAAGCTTTTTCCTGGAGTGCCGATCCCATGGATAATCCAGCGTTTAGCCATGAAAGCCCCACCTCCGTGACCTCTTTGCCCTCTGCCCCCGCATTTACTGAGCGCCAATTGCGCGATGCCCTGGGGCAGTTTGCCACCGGGGTGACGATTGTGACCACCAGCAACGCGCAGGGTGCCCCGGCGGGGATGACGGTCAGCTCGTTCAATGCCGTCTCGCTTGATCCGCCGCTGGTGTTGTGGAGCTTGGGGCAGGCCACGGCCCTGTACCCGGTGTTTTTGCGCAGCCAGCATTACGCCATCCACGTACTGGCACTGGAGCAAGAGGACTTGGCGCGGCGCTTTGCCGCCAAGGGGGGCGACCGCTTTGCCCAAGTGGATTGGCAACCCAATGCCGAAGGGGTGCCCATCATCAGCGGCGCGGTGGCGGTGTTTGAGTGCGCCTTGCGCCACCGCTACGCGGGGGGGATCACCTCATCATGGTGGGCGAGGTGCTGCGCTGTCAGCGCCAGGGGGGGGAGCCCTTGCTCTACCACGCCGGGCAATTGGGTCGGCGCTTTGCCCCGCAGGCTGGGGGCGATGCTGCCGCAGCCCATGGGGCGGCAGCAGCAAACGGAACGGTTTAGCGTGAGGGGACGGTTTCGGGCAGCTCGACCTTGACTTCCAGCACTTCCAGGTTGTCCTGGCGCTCGAAATTGACTTTGATGTCCTGCGGGTTGATGGCGACGTATTTGGAGACGACAGCCATCAGCTCGCGTTGCAGCGCAGGCAGATAGTCGGGCTGGGAAGTGCCGCCAGCGGCGCATTCGCGCGCCAGGATGATTTGCAAGCGCTCTTTGGCGACGGCGGCGGACTTTTTCTTCTCGCCCAGGAGCATGGTCAGGATGGACATGGCTTAGCGCCCCCCAAAGATGCGTTGAAAGAAACCGGGCTTGACTGCTTCGGTAAAGCGCATCGGACGCTCTTCCCCTAGTAGGCGGGCCACCACGTCTTGGTATGCCTGCGCAGCCTCGCTTTGCTGCATGTGGATCACGGGGATGCCTTGGTTGGACGCTTGCAGCACGATTTCTGATTCAGGAATCACCCCCGCCAAGGGGATGCGCAAAATGTCTTCCACGTCTTGGATGGAAAGCATTTGCCCGTCTTCCACCCGGTTGGGGTTGTAGCGGGTGATGAGCAGGTGCTCCTTGACGCTGCTGCCTTGCTTGGCTTTTTCGGTTTTGGAGCTGAGCATGCCCAAAATCCGGTCCGAGTCGCGCACCGAGGAGACTTCCGGGTTGGTCACCACCAGGGCCTCTTCGGCATAGCGCATGGCCAGTAGCGCCCCGCTCTCGATACCGGCGGGGGAGTCGCACAGGATGAACTCAAACTCCATGGCGGCCAGGTCGTTCAGCACCTTTTTCACGCCTTCTTCGGTCAAAGCCTCTTTGTCGCGGGTCTGCGAGGCGGCCAGGATGAACAGGTTCTCGCACTGCTTGTCTTTGATCAGTGCCTGGTTCAGATTGGCTTCGTCTTGGATGACGTTGATCAGGTCGTACACCACGCGGCGCTCGCACCCCATGATGAGGTCCAGGTTGCGCAGGCCCACGTCAAAGTCGATGACGACGGTCTTGTGGCCGCGCAGGGCCAAACCGGCGGCAATGCTGGCACTGGTGGTGGTTTTGCCAACGCCACCTTTGCCGGAAGTAATCACAATAATTTTGGCCATACAGCGCGTTTCCTCAAATTGAATATGTCGGGCTCGGTCAGTCACGGGGTTCACGAGGGTTATGGGGCATCACAGCAGGGGCTCGATGACCAGGCGGTCACCCTCCAGGCGGGCTTGGGCCGGTTTACCGGCAACGTCCGCCGGTAAATCGGTTTCCAGGGCACGGTAGTTGCCTGCAATGGAAATCAGTTGCGGCTGCATGCAGGTGCTGAAAATACGGGCGTCGGTGTTGCCACTGGCCCCGGCCACGGCCCGCCCGCGCAGCGGTGCGTAGACGTGGACGTTGCCATCGGCAATCACTTCCGCGCCAAAGCTGACCATGGCCAGCACCACCAGGTCGCAGCCCTTGGCGTAGACCTGCTGGCCTGAACGCAAGGGCTTGTCCACCACCAGGGCCGGGGTGTAGGTAGGCACTTGCACGGTCACTTCGCGGATGACTTCCACTTCGCGCAGCACCTCGACCTCGCGGATGACTTCGCGCTCCTTGGGGCGCTCAATCACCGCATCGGGCGCGGGCACCAAACCCGCCGTGTGGGCTGCATCCATCTGTGCGGCGCTGCCACCGCGCACGGCCACTGGGCGGGTATGGTGGGCGCGCAGGGCGCTAATTAAGCGGGGGAAGTCGATGGGCTCAGGCGCATCGGCCACGTGGCGCAGGTCGATCAGGACGGGGTCGTTGTCGAAAAAGTCCGGGTCATCGGCCAGGCGGCGGGCCAGGTCGGCCACTAGGGCGTCGGCGTCGGTGGAACGCAAAGCCACCGCCAGCACCGGTAGTTCGGCACTTTTGAGGTCGAAACTCGAGCGGGTGGCACCCTGGGAATCAACAGCCATGGCAAAGGTTTTCAGGGGTAAGGGGTTGCAGCAGCGGACAAGTGTACCTTGCACCATCGCTGCACGTACACGCACGCCCAGGCGGTTTGTGGCGTATTCGCCTTCTTGGCGTCAGTAAGCGGGGGAAAATGCCGCCGTATTGAAAGGATGAGTAACTTATGGATACCGATGTCTTGATCGTTGGCGCGGGCCCGGCGGGTCTGTCTTTGGCCGTGGCCCTGGCCCAGGCGGGCTTGCACGCCACGGTGCTGGAGCAGCAAAGCCTGCAAGTGCTGGCCCAGCCCGCCCCCGATGGCCGCGAAATTGCGCTGACCCAGCCCAGCGTGGCGACCTTGCAGCGTCTGGGCACCTGGCAGCGGCTTTTGGCGCACGAGCAAGGCACTATCCGCCAGGCCGTGGTGCACGACGGCCCCGTAGGCATGCGCCCGACCCTGGACATCGACCCCGTTGGCCCCGATATGGCGGAGCTGGGCCGCATCGTGCCCAATTGCGCCCTGCGCCGCACGGCGTTTGAAGCGGCGCAGGAGCTGGGCAGCGCCGTGCAACTGATTACCGGCGCCACCGTCACCCAGGTGCATATCGACAGCGCCGCCGCCCAGGTGCACTACCAGGTGCAAGAAGGCGGCGTGCGGGTAGATGCCACGCCCCTGCGGGCACCGCTGGTGGTGGCCGCTGACAGCCGTTTTTCCGCCGTGCGCCGCATGCTGGGCGTGGGCGCGCACATGACGGACTTTGGTCGCAGCGTCATCGTCTGCCGCATGCGCCATACGGTGGCGCACGAGCACGTGGCGCACGAATGCTTTGGCTACGACCGCACCCTGGCCATCCTGCCGCTGGAGCCCGATCCGGCCACGGGCGATTTGCTGTGCTCGGCCGTCGTCACCAGCGACGGGGCGGACATTACCCGCCTGATGCAATTGCCGCCCGAGGACTTTGCCGCCCAGGTGCAAGCGCATTTCCAAGACCGCTTGGGCACGATGGAGCTGGTCGGCCCGCGCCACCATTACCCGCTGGTGGCCACCTACGCCCGGCGCTTTAGCGGCCCGCGCTTTGCCCTGCTGGGCGATGCCGCCGTGGGCATGCACCCGGTGACGGCCCACGGCTTTAACCTGGGGCTGTCGGGGGTGGAGCGCTTGAGCACCATCGTCGCCAACGCCTACCACGGGCAGCACGATTGGGGCGATGCTGCCGTGCTGGCCCCTTACCACCGCAGCCAGCATGTGCACGCCTGGCCGCTGTTCCAGGGCACGAACACCGTGGTCAAGCTGTTTACCGACCCGCGTCCTGGGCCGAAGCTGGTGCGCCAGTTGGTGCTGCAGGGGGCACAGCATATGCCGCCGCTGAAAGCGGCCATCGTGGCGCAGCTCAGTGGCCGCAGCCCGTGGCAGGTGCTGCGCGACCAGCTGCCACGGCCACCGTTTTTGGGGTGATGGGTCTATTGAATTTATAGCTGTTTGCGCTTGTGGGTAAACGATTTCGTGGTGCTTTGTCTTTGAGATCGTTTGTTTGCTTGCGGAGGCAGCTATTGTTTTGAGGTTTGCTGGCCGGGACTCGCCCCGGCGCGCGACTGGCTTTCTTGCGCGCGCAAGAAAGTCAGCAAAGAAGGCGTGCTGCGCAGCTTGAATACCCGCCGTGGAACTCGCTTCGCGCCCTTTGGGCGCTGCGCTCGGACAGCCACGGCGAGTCAGACGGGATGCGGCTTGCCTGTTCTGGGGGCTGTGCCCTGACGGATGCGCTGTGTCTTGAGGGGCGCGACTGCGCGCCTGGGCTTTCTTGCTTGCTGCGCAAGCGTTGAAAGCCTGGCTGTTTTGGTGCGTTGCAGCAGGGGGGACGCACTAAAAAATGGCGTGAATTTGGGTGCTGCCCCTTGCTTTGTTAGGGGGCGGTACGCCAGTTTTTGCATTGGCACGCTTATTGCTTTGTTCTGTGCGTGGCCTATGGGGCCGTGACTGAACACTGCAAGAGGGCGCTATGAAAAAAATGCAACTGGTGATGGTGGGCAATGGCATGGCGGGGGTGCGTACGCTCGAAGAGCTGCTGAAGATCGCCCCCGATCTGTACGAGATCACCATCTTCGGCGCGGAGCCGCATCCCAACTACAACCGCATTCTGCTTTCGCCCGTGCTGGCGGGGGAGCAGACGCTGGAACAGATCGTCCTGAACGACTGGGCATGGTATGCCGAGCATGGCATCACCCTGCACGCGGGCTGCACCGTGACCGAGGTGAACCGCGCCCGGCGCACCGTGCATGCGGTGCGCAGCACGGGCGAGGCGGTCAGCGTGCCTTACGACCGGCTGATTCTGGCCACCGGCTCCAAGCCCTTCATGCTGCCGATTCCGGGCAGGGAGCTGGACGGCGTGCTGGCCTACCGCGACATTGCCGACACGCAGGCCATGATCGACGCGGCTGCGCACTACCGGCACGCCGTGGTCATCGGCGGCGGCCTGCTGGGGCTGGAGGCGGCCAACGGCCTGATGAAACGCGGGATGCAGGTCAGCGTGGTGCATGCCAATGAGTGGCTGATGGAGCGCCAGCTTGACCCCGTGGCCGGGCAGATGCTGCAAAAAGCTTTGCAGGAGCGCGGGATGCAGTTCTTGATGCAGGCACAGACCGAGGCGCTGCTGGGCAACGCCGCAGGCCGGGTGCAGGCCGTGCGCTTCAAGGACGGCAGCGAAATCCCGGCCGACCTGGTGGTGATGGCCGTGGGCATCCGCCCGAACACCGCCCTGGCCGAATCCATGCGCCTGCACGTCAATCGGGGCATCGTCGTGGGCGACACCATGCAGACCACGACCGACCCGCGTATCTATGCCGTCGGCGAATGCGCGGCGCACCGGGGCGTGGCCTACGGGCTGGTGGCGCCGCTGTTCGAGCAAGGCAAAGTCTTGGCGAACCACCTGGCCGAATTCGGCATTGGCCGCTACCTGGGCTCGCAGACCTCGACCAAGCTGAAGGTGACGGGCATCGACCTGTTCTCGGCGGGCGACTTCATGGGCGGCGCGGGCACCGAGGAAATCGTCATGAGCGACCCCGGCGCCGGGCAGTACAAAAAGCTGGTGTTGAAGGACGACAAGCTGGTCGGTGCCTGCCTGTACGGCAACACCGTCGATGGCAGTTGGTACTTCCAGCTGCTGCGCGAGGGCCGCAGCGTGGCCGAGCTGCGCAGCGCCCTTTTGCTGGGGCAAAGCAACATCGGCGAAGGCGGCCACGCCGGGCAGAACCAGGCCGCTGCCATGCCTGACGATGCCGAGGTCTGCGGCTGCAACGGCGTGACCAAGGGCACCATCTGCAAGGCCATCAAGGAAAAGGGTCTGTTCACCCTCGACGAGGTGCGCAAGCACACCAAGGCCAGCGCCAGTTGCGGCTCGTGTACCGGGCTGGTGGAACAGCTCTTGATGGCCACCGTCGGCGGCGCGTATGCCGCCAACACCACGGTCAAGCCGGTGTGCGCCTGCACCGAACACGGCCACCAGGCGGTGCGCGATGCCATCCGCACCCACCACCTCATCAGCAAGGAAGAAGTCTTTGCCTTCATGGAATGGCAGACGCCCGACGGTTGCCCCAGTTGCCGCCCGGCGATCAACTACTACCTGATCAGCACGTGGCCCAAGGAAGCGTTGGACGACCCGCAAAGCCGCGCCATCAACGAGCGTAGCCACGCCAACATCCAGAAGGACGGCACCTACAGCGTGGTGCCGCGCATGTGGGGCGGCGAGACGAATGCCGACGAGCTGCGCCGCATTGCCGACGTGGTGGATAAATACCAAATCCCCGGCGTGAAGGTGACGGGCGGCCAGCGTATCGACCTGCTGGGCGTGAAGAAGGAAGACCTGCCCGGCGTGTGGCGCGACATCGGCATGCCGTGCGGCCATGCCTACGGCAAAAGCCTGCGCACGGTGAAAACCTGTGTGGGCAGCGAGTGGTGCCGCTTCGGCACGCAGGACAGCAGCCAGTTGGGGCGCGATCTGGAACGGGCGCTGTGGCGCATGTACGCGCCGCACAAGGTCAAGCTGGCGGTGAGCGGCTGCCCGCGCAATTGCGCGGAAAGCGGCATCAAGGACGTGGGCATCATCGGCGTCGATTCCGGCTGGGAAATCCACATCGCCGGCAACGGAGGCATCAAGACCGAGGTGGCGCAGTTCTTCACCAAGGTGAAAACCGCCGAGGAGGTGCTGGAGATCAGCGGCGCCTTCCTGCAGCTCTACCGCGAGGAAGGTTGGTACCTGGAGCGCACCACCCACTACGTGGCCCGCGTCGGGCTGGAACACGTCAAGCAGAAAGTGCTGGAAGACGCCGCCAACCGCCAGGCACTGTGGGCACGGCTGCAAACGGCGCTGGAGGGCGAGCCCGACCCTTGGTTCGAGCCTGAAAAAGCGCGGGTCGATACACGCCAGTTCATCCCTATCGTTCCCGCCGAACCGGCCACGGCGCCTGCCGTTTGATTCACTGCAAAAACACCCACCAGCGCCCTACAAGACTGCGTTGGCAGCTATGAAAGATATACCCATGACATCCCAAACAAACTGGCAATACATCTGCCAGGTGGACGACATCCCGCGCCAGGGCGCCCGCCGCGTGGCCCGGCCCCAGGGGCTGGAAGTGGCGCTGTTCCGCACTGCGGCGGACGCCGTCTACGCCCTGCTGGACTACAGCCCCTACAAGGGCGGCCCGCTGTCGCAAGGCATGGTGTTTGGCGACAAGGTCGCCTGCCCGCTGCACAACTGGACGATCGGCCTGGCCGACGGCCAGGCGCTGGCCCCGGACGAGGGCAGCACCCCGACTTTCCGCGTGCAGGTGCAAGGCGGCGCCGTCTACCTGGACGCCGCCGAGCTGGCCGGGCACGCGCTGACGCAAACCCGCCCGCTGGCCGGCCCGGTGCAGCGGACGGCACCTGCCGCGCATTGATGGCCTTTTTCTTCGCCCTCCCCTGATTTCCCACCCTTGCAGGAGCATTCCCATGGCCTACCTCTCTCCCGCCGAATTCGTCACCAAGATGGTCGATACCGGCGAAGCCAAGATTCACATGTCCACCCGCGACACCCTGATCCGCGCCTTCATGGCCGGGGCCATCCTGGCGCTGGCGGCGGTGTTTGCCGTCAGTGCCAGCGTCATGAGCGGCTCGGCGCTGATCGGGGCGCTGCTCTTTCCCGTGGGGGTGTGCATGCTCTACCTGCTGGGCTTCGACCTGCTCACCGGCGTGTTCATGCTCACCCCGCTGGCGCTGCTGGACAAGCGCCCCGGCGTCACCGTGCGCGGCATTCTGCGCAACTGGGGGCTGGTGTTTGTCGGCAACTTTCTGGGGGCGCTGACCGTGGCGGGGATGATGGCCTTCATCTTCACCTACGGCTTTTCCGTGCCGCCGGGCGAGATCGGGCAGAAGATCGGCCACATCGGCGAGGCCCGCACCCTGGGCTATGCCGAATACGGGCTGATGGGCTGGGCCACCATCTTCCTGCGCGGCGTGCTGTGCAACTGGATGGTGTCCACCGGCGTGGTCGGCGCAATGATCTCCACCACCGTCAGCGGCAAGGTCATCGCCATGTGGATGCCGATCATGCTGTTCTTTGCGATGGGCTTCGAGCATTCGGTGGTGAACATGTTCCTGTTTCCCTCGGGGCTGATGCTGGGCGGCAACTTCTCCATCATGGATTACTTCCTCTGGAACGAAATCCCCGTGGTGCTGGGCAACATCGTCGGCGGCCTGGCATTCACCGGCCTGACGCTGTACACCACCCATGTCCGCACCGCGCCGCAGCGGGCCATTGGCTGAGATGCGGGGGGTGCAGCCGATGCGCGTACACGTTTTGCAGCATGTGCCGTTTGAAGGGCCGGGCAGCATCGCCGCCTGGCTGACCGCCCGGCAGGAAGTAGTGACGACAACCCGGCTGTTCGAGGCCGGGGCCATCCTGCCGCCGGTCAGCGCCTTCGACGTGCTGATCGCCCTGGGCGGCCCCATGAGCGCCAACGACGAGGCCGCGCTGCCCTGGCTGCGCCCGGAAAAGCGCCTGCTGCGCAAGGCCATCCGCAGCGGCAAGGCCGTGCTGGGTATTTGCCTGGGGGCGCAGCTCATGGCGGCGGCCCTGGGTGCCCGGGTCTATCCGGCGCAGTGCAAGGAGATCGGCTGGTTCCCCGTCCAGGGCTGTGCGCCGCAGGGCAGCGGCTTTGCCTTTCCGGCCACGGCAGAAGTCTTTCACTGGCATGGCGAAACCTTTGACCTGCCGGACGGGGCCATCCACCTGGCCCGCAGCGCGGCCTGCCCGCACCAGGCCTTCCAGATCGGCCAGCGGGCCATCGGCCTGCAATTCCACCTGGAAACCACGCCCGACAGTGTGGCCGCCATGCTGGCTCATGGCCACAGCGAACTGGTGACTGCGCCCGGCATCCAGAGCGCCCAGGCCCTGCAGGCCCGCAGCCCGGGCCGTTATGAGGAGTTGTACGCCCTGCTGGATCAGTTGCTGCGTTACCTGACGCGCAGCACGTCAAAATTAGGAGCTTTTACCACTGGTAAATAAACGATTTCAGCATATTTCATATCTGAAATCGTTTATTTAAAAGCGGAAACAGCACCTTTATTAATAGCAATTTAGTTGCTTTGTTGGGTAAATATTTTTAAAAATCAAAGAGGTATTCGTCATTCCCGCGAAGGCGGGAATCCAGTGCACCCAATAGACGCTGTCGCTGGGTGCTCGCCTGCGCGGGCATGACGGGGCGTTAAGGATTGCTATGAATTTCGGTGCGATTGCCCGGGCCGCTTTACACAACAGACAACTGCGCCCTCTACACTGCCGGGCATGAGTACGCAGCAATTGTTGATGATCGAAGACGACCACCGCCTGGCCGACATGGTGGTCACCTATTTGGGCAATAACGGCCTGCAGGTGCAGCACTGCCCGGACGCCAGCAGCGGCCTGCTGTGCCTACAGGGCAGCGCGCTGCCCGATTTGGTCATTCTGGATTTGATGCTGCCCGATCTGGACGGTCTGGAAGTGTGCCGGCGCCTGCGGGCCCTGCCCGGCGCAGCGGCCCAGGTGCCGGTGCTGATGCTGACCGCCAAGGGCGACCCCATGGACCGCGTGGTCGGCCTGGAGATGGGCGCGGACGACTACCTGCCCAAGCCCTTTGAGCCGCGTGAATTGCTGGCGCGCATCCGCGCCATCTTGCGCCGCCAGGGGCGCGGCGCCGTGGTGACGGAGGACGCGCACCAGGTGCTGCGCTTTGGCAGCCTGGAGATTGACCGCGATGCCCGCACCGTCACCGTCGCCGGTCAGCCGGCCGAGATGACCAGCTACCAATTTGACCTGCTGGTGGCCCTGGCCGAACGCGCCGGGCGCGTGCTCACACGCGACCAAATCATGGAAGCCGTGCGCGGGCGCGAGCTGGAGGCGTTTGACCGCAGCATCGACGTACACATGGGCCGTATCCGCGCGGCCATCGAGGTGGACCCCAAGGCCCCCAAGCGCATCCTGACCGTGCGCGGCGTGGGCTACGTGTTCGCCAAGCAGCAGGATTAAAGGGCGCCGCAGATGTTCCAAGCCTTTGCCCAGCGCCTGTATTTGCGCATCTGGCTGGCCGTGGTCGGCGGCGTAGCGGTGCTGACGCTGCTGGTCGGCATGGCCTGGCAGGTGGCGCAAGAGCACTACGCCCGCAGCGCCGTGCAAGACACCATGGCGCGGGAGCTGACCGTCACCAACGCCCAGGGTCAGGTGGTGCTGCAAGGCCCGTTTGAGCGCCAGCGCCGCCGCCATAGCGACAGCCTGCAATTTGCCATTGCCGGCGAAGACGGCCAGCGCTACCTGCTGGAGATGGCCCCGCACCGGGGCCGCCCTGCGCCGCCCCCGCCCAGCCAGTTCGATATCACCTTTTGGCTGCGCCCTCCCTTTGGTTTCTTGTGGCTACTGGGGCTGGTGGGGCTGGCCGTGGCGTTGGGGGTGTTTCCCATCATCCGGCGCTTGCTCAAGCGCCTGGAAAACCTGCAGCGCAGCGTGCAGCAGTTCGGCGAAGGCAATCTAGCCGTGCGCGTGCCCGCCCAGGGCCAGGACGAGGTGGCCGACCTGGCGCGCCAGTTCAACGCCGCTGCCGAGCGTATCCAGACCCTGGTGCAATCGCACCAAAGCCTGCTGGCCAATGCCTCGCACGAGCTGCGCTCGCCGCTAGCGCGTATCCGCATGGGGCTGGAGCTGATGGGCGACGCGCCCGCGCAGCGCAGCGCCAAGAGCGAAATCCAGCGCAATATTGCCGAGCTCGACCAGTTGGTCGATGAAATCCTGCTGGCCAGCCGCCTGGAGCAGCCCGATATCGACGTCGGTAGCAGCGAATCGGTCGATTTGATTGGCCTGGCCGCCGAAGAATGCGCCCGCGTGGATGCCGAACTGCTGCTGCAAGCCACCACGCTGGAGGTGCCCGGCATCGCCAAGCTGCTGCGCCGCGCCGTGCGCAACCTGCTGGAAAACGCCAAGCGCTACAGCCACGGCGCCATCACCCTGGAGTTGGCCCAGGACGGGCCGCAAGCCATCGTGCGCGTGCAAGACCTGGGCCCCGGCGTGCCGCCCGAGCAGCGCGAACGCATCTTTGAAAAGTTCTACCGCCTGCCCGGCGCCAGCGAGCGCAGCGGCGGCGTGGGCCTGGGCCTGGCGCTGGTGCGCTCCATCGCCCAGCACCACGGCGGCAGCGTGCACTGCCTGCCCCGCCCCGACGGTGCCAGCGGGGCCTGCTTTGAGTTGCGGCTGCCGCTGGACAAGCGCGGTTAAGGCCTCTCCCCGTCACACCCGCGCAGGCGGGTGTGACGGGGGGAGAGAGCGGGAATGACGGCGGGAAAAGGCTTTGAACACGTGCTACGGCACCGCCCGCTGGCTGGCGCGGTAGCCCTGCGGCGGCTGGCCCAGCCAGTGGGTAAAGGCGCGGCCAAAGCTTTTTTCGCTGGCAAAGCCGCAGGCCTGGGCAATGCGTTTCAGGGGCATGTCGGTGCGTAGCAGCAAAGAGCAGGCTTTTTGCCGGCGCACCTCGTCTTTCAGTTGCTGCAGCGATGTGCCCGCCTGTTGCAATTGCCGGTGCAGGCTGCGCGGGGCCAGGTGCAGCAACTGGGCCAGGCTTTCTGCCGTATGGCCGCATTGAGGGTGGGCGGCCAGCGCCTGGCGCACGCGCTGCACCAGGCTGTGGCTGGGGCGGTAGGGGCGCACCTGGATGGGCAGCGCCCGCTGCAGCATCTGCGCCAGGGCGGCTTCATCGCGCACCAGGGGGGCGGTCAGCCAATGGGCGGGCAGCTCCAGGCAGGCCAGGGGGGCGGCAAACACCACGGGTGCTTGAAAGAGCACCTCGTACACCGCCGCATGCGCTGGGGCGGGAAAGGGAAAGCTGGCCTGCAGCAGCGCCAGCGGCTGGTCGACCAGCCAACTGGCCAGCCCGTGCAGGTTGCGCAGGACGGAGAGTTGGCAAAACTCTTGCATCGCCCCCAAGGGGCGCAGCGTGTGCAGCTCAATGCGGGCAGTGTGTGCGTCCGCGCGCAGGTGCAGGGCAACGTCTTGCGTCAGCAGGTTGTGGTGGCGGCACCACCGCGCCACGGCCAGGCCCAGGTTGGGGCTGCTGATGCTGGCGCGCGCCAGCATGCCGTAGCTGCCCCAGGGCAGGCGCCGGGAGAACCAGCCCAGGGCCTCGTCGTCCAGCTCGCGCATGGCGTGGTCGCACAGCAGCTCCATTTGCAAGGCGGTGATGCGGGCGTGCCGGTGCTGCACCGCCGATGGCGCAATTTGTGCCGCCCGCAGCGCCCCCGCCGGGGAGAGGCCGCGCTGCTGGTAGGCCAGCACCACGGCCCGGACAAAAGCCATAGGTGTCAAGGCTGGATGCGGGGCGCCCAGTACCGGGGCGATGGTTGTGGCGAGGGTCTTGGGCAGGCTAGGGTCTTCCATGGGGTGGCAATTATTGCAACCAATGCGGCCACATCTGCGCAGTGCTTACCCGTATCCTGCAAGCAAACCTGTGGCGGCCCCAGGTGGGTCGTACCGCCGCAGCCCTGACCCCGAAGGAGATTGCCCCCATGTCCAGCGCCCTGACTGCCAGCTACGCCCGTGGCTCCACCACCACCCCGTTGATTGAAACCACGCTGGGCGATTTTTTCGCCAGCATGGCGGCCCGTCAGGGCGAGCGCGAAGCCCTGGTCAGCCGCCACCAGGGCCTGCGCTACACCTACGCCGGTCTGCACAAGGCGGTGCGCCAATTGGCCAGTGCCTTGCTGCAATCGGGCCTGGAAAAGGGCGACCGCGTCGGTATCTGGTCGCACAACAACGCCGAATGGGTGCTGATGCAGTTGGCTACGGCGCAGGTCGGCATCATCTTGGTGAACATCAACCCCGCCTATCGCACCGCCGAGGTGGAATACGCCCTGAACAAAGTGGGCTGCAAGGCGCTGGTGACGATGGCGCAATTCAAGACCAGCGACTACCTGGGCATGCTGCGCGAACTTGCGCCTGAGCTGGACCGCTGCATGCCCGGCATGCTGGCCAGTAAGCGCCTGCCCAGCCTGCGCTCTGTGGTGTGGATTGACGTGGCCGGTGAAGGCGAGAACCAAAGCGGCATGCTGCGTTTTTCTGACTGGATGGCCAAGGGCCAGGCCGATGACCCGCAGGTCGATGCCGTGGCCGCCACGCTGAAAAACACCGACCCCATCAACATCCAGTTCACCAGCGGCACCACGGGCTTTCCCAAGGGGGCCACGCTGACGCACCGCAACATTCTGAACAACGGCTTTTTCATTGGCGAGTGCATGCGGCTGACGGAAGCCGACCGCCTGTGCATTCCCGTGCCGCTGTACCACTGCTTTGGCATGGTGCTGGGCAATCTGGCCTGCTTTACCCACGGCAGCACCATCGTCTACCCCAATGATGGGTTTGACCCGCTACTGGTGCTGGAGACGGTGCAGGCCGAAAAATGCACCGGCCTGCACGGTGTGCCCACCATGTTCATTGCCGAGCTGGACCACCCGCGCTTTGCCGAGTTTGACCTGTCCACCCTGCGCACCGGCATCATGGCCGGCAGCCCCTGCCCAATTGAGGTGATGAAGCGCGTGCAGGCCGACATGCACATGACCGAGGTGACCATTGCCTACGGCATGACGGAAACCAGCCCGGTCAGCTGCCAAAGCTCGACCGACACACCGCTGGATAAGCGCGTCTCCACCGTGGGCCTGGTGCAGCCGCACCTGGAAGTGAAGATCATCGACCCGGAAAGCGGTGCCATCGTGCCGCCGGGTGTGACTGGGGAGCTGTGTACCAAGGGCTATTCCGTGATGCACGGCTATTGGGGCGATGCGGAAAAAACCCGCGAAGCCATCGACGACGCAGGCTATATGCACACCGGCGATCTGGCCGTGATGGACAGCGAAGGCTATGTGAACATCGTCGGGCGCATCAAGGACATGGTGATCCGTGGCGGCGAGAACCTCTACCCGCGCGAGATTGAGGAATTTCTCTACCGCCACCCCCAGGTGCAGGACGTGCAGGTGGTGGGCGTGCCCGATACCCGCTACGGCGAAGAGCTGTGCGCCTGGATCATCGCCAAGCCCGGCCAGCGCGTGACCGAGGACGACATCCGCGCCTTTTGCCAGGGCCAGATTGCCCACTACAAGGTGCCGCGCTATATCCGCTTTGTGGACGCCTTCCCGATGACGGTGACCGGCAAGATCCAGAAATTCAAAATCCGCGAAGTGATGATGGAGCAGCTGCACCTGCAGCCGCAGCACACCGCATGACCATGCCCGCCGCCGCGCTGCCCACTCGCCACCCCTCTCGCCGTCACACCCGCCGTCACACCCGCGAAGGCGGGTGTCCAGCGGCAGCGCTGGCAATGGGAACGGCAGTGATGCAGGTAAGGCCGTTGCTGGATTCCCGCCTGCGCGGGAATGACTGGGGAAAGCGCGGGAATGACGGGGGAACGCGCTGGGATAGCTGCCCAGGCGATGTGAAAAATCAGCAGAAAAAGAGCGTAGACACGTTCTCAGTGCCCGTCGTTCAGGGCCGGCAGCCCGGCTGCGCGGCGGGCGACGATCAGGCGTTTGCGCAGCGACACCTCGGACATATCCAGCTCGCTGACCATGGAGCGCAGCAGCTCGTCGTTGATGTGGTGCGCCTGGCGCTCGGCGTACAGGGCGTTGCGCTCCACCTGGATGCAGCGCAGGCGCAGCTCAATCTCACGCAGGTAGCGCAGGCGCCGCTCCTGCACCACTTCGGGGGTGTCGCTTTGCGCCTCGGCAGAGCTGGCAATGCCGGTTTCATCCAGCATCTGGATGCGGTTGCGGTACTCCTGGGTAATGCGCCCGGCCACCTCCTGGTGTTGGGCCAGCCACTGCGCATCGTGCTGCTGGGCTTCGTCTTCGGACAGGGCCAGGCTGGCAATGGCCGCCTGGCAGGCCGCGGTGCGGGCCTGGCGCTCTTCGTGCTGGGCCTGGTTGTCTTCCACCGGGGGCATGCGCCGCAGCAGCAGCGGCAGCACGATGCTGCCCAGCACCAGGGTGAACAAAATCGTGCCCGTGGCCAAAAAGATCAGCAGGTTGCGCTCGGGGAACACCCGGCCATTGGCCAGGTGGGTGGGAATGGACAGGGCGGCGGCCAGCGTCACGGCGCCGCGAATGCCGGCCACCGTGGTGGCCAGCGTCAGCAGGTGCGAGGGGCGCTCTTCCATGCGCCCCTGGCGGTGCGCCTTGTGCAGCGAGCCGCGCACGCCCAGCAGCAGCCAAATCCAGCGCAGCAGCAGCAGGGCGCAGGAAATGGCGGTGACGTAGCCCAGCAGCATCCACACATCGTGGTGCGCCGCGCCGCGCAGTGTCTCGCCAATGATGGAGGGCAGCTGCAACCCCAGCAGCAGGAAGATGGCACCGTTGAAGGCCGCTTCCACCATGCTCCAGGTGCCCTCGGTTTGCAGGCGTTCGGAGATGAAGTTGCTGCGGTCCAGATCGGCAAAATTGGTGGCGATCCCGGCGGCCACCGCCGACAGGATGCCCGAGACGCCGATGTATTCCCCGCCGATGTAGGCGGCAAAGGGCAGCAGGATGAGCAGCAGCACCATCTGCGTGGCGGCCACGTCGCCCACGCGGCGCGTGACCATGTCGCGTGCCCGGCTGAAGCCCCAGCCCATCAGCGTGCCCAGGCCCAGGCCGCCCACGGCCATCCAGGTGAAGTCCTTGGCGGCGCTTTCCCACGAAAACGAACCAGCGGTCAGCGTGGCTGCCACGGCAAATTTCAGCGCCACCAGGCCCGAGGCATCGTTCAACAGCGACTCGCCCTCCAGCACGTGCATGGTCTTGCTGGGCATGCCCAGGTTGCGCGAAATGGCCGAGACGGCCACCGCATCGGTGGGCGAGACGACCGCAGCCAGGGCAAAGGCCACCGTCAGGGGAATGCTGGGAATCATCCAGTGGATAAGGTAGCCCAGGCCAAACACGGTGAAGAACACCAGACCAAAGGCCAGCAGCAAAATGGGCTTGGCCAGGGCGAAAAATTCCCGCTTGGGGATACGCCAGCCGTCGGCAAACAGCAGCGGCGGGATGAACAGCAGCAAAAACAGCTCGGGGTCAAAGGCAATGTGCAGGCCGTCCTGCGGCCAGGCAATCAGCGCCCCCATGGCGATTTGGATCAAGGGCAGGGGAATGGCGCGCACGTAGCGTGCGGCAATGCCCGTCAGGGCCCCCAGCATCAATACCAGCAAAACAGTTTCAACAGTGTGCATAGACCGATTGTGTGTGCTGCACGGCGGGCTTGGCCTCGTGCAGCCGGACAAAATTTAGAAAAAATGCAATTTTTCCTGGAAGGAGTTTTCGCATGACCACCAGCAAGCTCAACCCGCGTTCGGCGGATTTTCAGGCCAACGCCGCAGCCATGCAGGCGCTGGTCGACGATTTACGCGCCCAGTGCGAAAAAATCGCCCAAGGCGGCGGTGAAGCCGCCCGCGCCAAGCACCTGGGCCGGGGCAAGCTCCTGCCGCGCGACCGGGTGCAGCAACTGCTCGACCCCGGCACGCCCTTTCTGGAACTGGCCCCGCTGGCGGCGCTGGGCATGTATGACAACGCAGCACCCGGCGCGGGGTTGATCGCTGGTATTGGCCGCGTGGCCGGGGTGGACTGCGTCATCGTGTGTAACGATGCCACGGTCAAGGGCGGCACCTACTACCCCATGACGGTGAAAAAACATTTGCGGGCCCAAGAAATTGCCCAGCAAAACCAACTGCCCTGCATTTACCTGGTTGACTCCGGCGGTGCCAACCTGCCCAACCAGGATGATGTCTTCCCCGACCGTGACCACTTTGGCCGCATCTTCTTCAACCAGGCCAACATGAGCGCCCAAGGCATCGCACAGATTGCCGTGGTCATGGGCAGTTGCACCGCTGGCGGCGCGTACGTCCCGGCGATGAGCGATGAATCCATCATCGTGAAAAACCAGGGCACCATCTTTTTGGGCGGCCCGCCGCTGGTGAAAGCCGCCACCGGCGAAGTCGTCACCGCCGAAGACCTGGGCGGCGGCGACGTGCACACCCGCCTGTCCGGTGTGGCCGACCACCTGGCCGAAAATGATCTGCATGCGATAGCACTTGCCCGCCGTGCGGTGGGCAATTTGAATAAAAACAAGGCGCAAAACCCCGGGGATACAGCGCCAGCAGATCCTCTTTATGAAGCAAAAGAGCTGTACGGTGTGATTCCCACCGACACCCGCAAGCCCTTTGACGTGCGCGAAATCATCATCCGCATCGTCGATGGCAGCCAGTTCGATGAGTTCAAAGCCCGCTTTGGCAGCACGCTGGTCTGCGGCTTTGCCCGGGTCGAAGGCATGCAGGTGGGCATCATTGCCAACAACGGCATTTTGTTCAGCGAATCGGCGCAAAAGGGCGCGCACTTTATCGAGCTGTGCTGCCAGCGCAAGATTCCGCTGGTGTTCTTGCAGAACATCACCGGCTTCATGGTGGGGCGCAAATACGAGAACGAAGGCATTGCCCGCCACGGTGCCAAGCTGGTGACTGCCGTGGCCACGGCCAGCGTGCCGAAATTCACCATCATCATTGGCGGCAGCTTTGGCGCGGGCAACTACGGCATGTGTGGCCGTGCCTACAGTCCACGCTTTTTGTGGATGTGGCCCAACGCGCGCATCAGCGTGATGGGTGGCGAGCAGGCCGCCAGCGTGCTGGCCACCGTCAAGCGCGATGGCATCGAGCGCAAGGGCGGCAGCTGGAGCGCTGAGGAAGAAGAAGCCTTTAAAGCCCCCATTCGCCAGCAGTACGAAGAACAAGGCCACCCCTACTACGCCAGCGCCCGCCTGTGGGACGACGGCGTGATTGACCCCGCCGACACCCGCCGCGTGCTGGCGCTGGGCCTGGCCGCCACGCGCAACGCACCCATTGCGGACACCAAGTTCGGTGTCTTCCGCATGTAACCGCCCCCGTTGAAGTTCACGTTGAAACAAGGAGAGCAACCATGACCCGTTCTGTCATCGTTTCCGCCAATGCCGGGGTGGCCACCATCACCCTGAGCCAGCCGGAAATCCGCAACGCCTTCAGCGACGTGGTGATTGCCGACATCACCGCCGCATTTGCCGAAGTGGGCCAGCGCAGCGACGTGCGCGCCGTGGTGCTGGCCGCCGAAGGCCCGGCCTTTTGCGCCGGGGCCAACCTCAACTGGATGCGCGCCATGGCCGACTACACCCGCGAAGAAAACCTGGCCGACGCGGGCAAGCTGGCTGCCATGCTGCAGACCATCGCCACCTGCCCGCACCCCACCATTGCCCGCGTGCAGGGCGACGTCTACGCCGGTGGCATGGGGCTGGTCGCCGCCTGCGACATGGCGGTGGCGGTGGAGTCCGCGCACTTTTGCCTGTCGGAAGTGAAGATTGGCCTGATTCCCGCGACCATCGCCCCCTATGTGCTGCAAGCCATGGGCACCCGCGCCGGCCAGCGCTACTTCTTGACCGGCGAGCGCTTTGACGCCGCCGAGGCGCTGCGCATCGGCTTCGTCCACCAGGTGGTGGCTGCCGATGATTTGGATGGCGCTGTCGATGGCCTGCTCAAGCATTTGCTCTCTGCTGGCCCGGCTGCCGTGCAAGCCTGCAAACGCCTGGTGCGCGACGTGGCCGGGCAGGAGATCAACCCCGCGCTGATTGCCCGCACGGTGGAAAACATTGCCGACATCCGCGCGAGCAGCGAAGGCAAGGAGGGCGTGCAAGCCTTCCTCAACAAGCGCAAGCCAAATTGGCTAGGTTGACCAAAGCCTCGTCATGCCCGCGAAGGCGGGCATCCAGACAACGGCTTGCAATGTAGGCACTGGATTCCCTGTCATTCCCGCGAAGGCGGGAACTGCGCGGGAATGACGGATAAAAGGTATTAAATAAATAGCTACTAGCGCTTGCTACATAAGGGCTAGAGGCCAAAAACACTGAAAGTTTTGAGTCGTATATGTTTAAAAAAATTCTCATTGCCAACCGTGGCGAAATCGCCTGCCGCGTTGCCGCCAGCGCCCGCCGCCTGGGCGTGCAAACCGTGGCCGTGTATTCCGACGCCGATGCCAACGCCAAGCACGTCGCCGCCTGTGACGAGGCCATCCACATCGGCGGCAGCGCCCCCAAGGACAGCTATTTGCAATGGCAGCGCATCATCGACGCGGCCAAAGCCACGGGCGCTGAAGCCATCCACCCCGGCTACGGCTTTTTGTCCGAGAACGACGACTTCGCCAACGCCTGCGCCGCCGCTGGCCTGGTGTTTATCGGCCCACCCGCCAGCGCCATCTTGGCCATGGGCCTGAAAGCCGAATCCAAACGCCTGATGGCCACCGCCGGTGTGCCCCTGGTGCCCGGCTACCAAGGTGAAGACCAAGACCCCGCGCTGCTGCAGCGTGAGGCCGATGCCATCGGCTACCCCGTGCTCATCAAGGCCAGCGCAGGCGGCGGCGGTAAAGGGATGCGCCTGGTCGAAAAAAGCGAAGACTTCGCCGCTGCCTTGGAATCGTGCAAGCGCGAAGCCATCAACAGCTTTGGCAACGATGCGGTGCTGGTCGAAAAATACGTGCTGCGCCCGCGCCACATTGAAATCCAGGTGTTTGGCGACAGCCACGGCAACTGCGTCTATCTGTTCGAGCGCGATTGCTCCGTGCAGCGCCGCCACCAAAAAGTGCTGGAAGAAGCCCCCGCCCCCGGCATGACGCCCGAGCTGCGCCGCCAAATGGGCGAGGCTGCCGTCGCCGCCGCCCAGGCCGTGGGCTATGTGGGCGCGGGCACGGTGGAATTCATCGTCGAGCAGCCCGGCGGCTACGAGCATCCCGAGCAGATGAAGTTCTACTTCATGGAAATGAACACCCGCCTGCAGGTGGAACACCCCGTGACCGAGGCCATCACCGGCGAAGACCTGGTGGAGTGGCAATTGCGCGTGGCCAGCGGCCAACCCCTGCCCAAGCGCCAGGATGAGCTGCGCATCATCGGCCACGCCATCGAAGCGCGTATCTGCGCCGAGAACCCCGATAACCAATTCCTGCCCGCCACCGGCACCCTGCACACCTACCGCAAGCCCGCACACAGCGCGTTTGCCCGCAGCGACATCCGTTTTGACGACGGCGTGCGCGAGGGCGATGCCATCAGCCCGTTTTACGACAGCATGATCGCCAAGCTCATCGTCCACGGCGATGATCGCGCCCAGGCCCTGGCCCGGCTGGACGCCGCGCTGGCGCAAACCCACATCGTCGGCCTGGCCACCAACGTGCAATTTTTGCGCTACGTGCTGGCCAGCAGCGCCTTTGCCCAGGCGCAGCTGGACACTGCCCTGATTGAGCGCGAACGCGCTGTGCTGTTCAACCAGGACAAAATCGGCCTGGAACTGGCCGTGGCCGCCGCTGTGGCGCAAACCATCTTGACCGAGCAAGGCCAGCAAACCGCCGACCCGTTCAGCCGTACCGACGGCTTCCACTCCCACGGCGCAGCCACCCGCCGCATTGACCTGCAATACCAGGGCGAGCCCGTCGTTGCCACCCTGCGCTACGCCCGCGATGGCCTGCAACTGCAGGTGGGCGCAGGCGCTTTCCAACCCCTGTCTGCCGCTTGGCAGGCCGACGGCAGCATGGACCTGCGCTTTGGCAGCCTGCGCGAGCGCGTGTTCGACTACGCCCTGGGCGAAACCGAATACCTGTTCACCCACCGGGGCGCGACGCAGATCACCGAGCTGGACGTGCTGGCCAACGCCGGCCAAACCGGCGGCGAAGGCGGGCGCTTGACCGCCCCTATGCCCGGCAAGGTGGTGTCGTTTGCCGTTAAAGCAGGCGATACAGTGACCAAGGGCCAGCCCCTGGCGGTGATGGAAGCCATGAAGATGGAACACACCGTGGCCGCCCCCGCCGATGGCATCGTCGAGGAGCTGCTGTTTGCCCCGGGCGACCAAGTGACCGAGGGCGACGAGCTGCTGCGCCTGAAAACCGCCTAGGAAGCTGTCCCAAGCCTTTTCCTGTCGTCATTCCCGCGCAGGCGGGAATCCAGTGACAGCCTTACCTGCACCACTACCGTGCCCATTGCCAGCGCCGCTGCTGGACACCCGCCTTCGCGGGTGTGACGGTGGGAAGAGGAGTACGGCAAGGGCGACGAGAGAAGGCGCGGAAATGACGATAGGGTTGTTAATTAAGAAGGATGCCCCATGAGCTACCCCACCCAAGTACGCATCATCGACGTCGGCCCGCGCGATGGGCTGCAAAACGAAAAGCAGCCTGTCCCGGCGGCCATCAAAATCGAGCTGGTGCAGCGCCTGCAAGAGGCGGGCCTGAAAGAGATTGAGGTCACCAGCTTCGTCAGCCCCAAGTGGGTGCCGCAAATGGCCGACAACGCCGAGGTCATGGCCGGTATTGCCCGCAAGGACGGCGTGCGCTATAGCGTGCTCACGCCCAACTTGAAAGGCTTTGAAGCGGCGCTGGCTACCCAGCCCGACGAAATCGTCGTCTTTGGCGCGGCCAGCGAAGCCTTCAGCCAGAAAAACATCAACTGCAGCATTGCCGAAAGCATCGAGCGCTTCGCCCCCGTGGTGGAAGCGGCCCTGGCCGCCGGCATCGCCGTGCGCGGGGCCATGAGCTGCACCGTCGGCTGCCCGTATGAGGGCGACATCGCCCCCCAGCAGGTGGGTTATCTGGCCGGGCTGATGAAAGGCATCGGCGTGCAGCGCGTGGACGTGGCCGACACCATCGGCGTAGGCACGCCCCTGGCCGTGCGCCGCGCCATTGAAGCTACGCTCAAGCATTACGACATTGACCACATCAGCGGCCACTTTCACGACACCTACGGCCAGGCGCTGTCCAACACCCTGGCGGCGCTGGCCATGGGGGTGTGGAACTTCCAATCGTCCGTAGCTGGCCTGGGCGGCTGCCCGTATGCCAAGGGGGCGACCGGCAACGTGGCAACGGAGGACGTGGTGTTCATGCTCAACGGCATGGGCATCGACACCGGCATTGCGCTGGACAAGCTGATCGACGCAGGCCAGTTCATCAGCGAGCACCTGGGCAAACCCAACGGCTCGCGCGTAGCGCGGGCAGTGCTGGCGAAGCGGGCGGGGTAAGTTTCTTCCCGTCCCTTCTAGCCATCGCGAGGCGGCCTCTCTCCTGTCATCGGGAGGAGGCCTCCTCTTCCCGTCATTGCGAGGTCACTTCCTTCCCCCGTCATCGCGAGGCCGTAGGCCGTGGCGATCTCTTGTTATGCAAAAATCGTAGCTATTAGCGCTTCTATCCTGGGGTTTTCAATATCAAAGCAATCGAAAATCCAGAAAACACAAGCGCTAGCAGCTATCAAATTGTGTGAAGCTTGGTTGCCGCTGCCACCTGCTCCCGCCAGTGCCGCGCCGGGGCGGGGCGGCCAAAGAAAAAGCCTTGGCCCAGGGTGCAGCCCATGGCTTGCAGGCTGTCGCGCTGGGAGGCGGTTTCTATGCCTTCGGCGACAACGCTCAAATCCAGGGCGCGGCCCAGGCCCAGCACGGCTTCGATGATGGCGGCGCTGCGCGGGCGCTCGGACTTGTCCAGCTCTTGCACAAAGGAGCGGTCAATCTTGAGCATGGCCAGCGGAAAGCGGTGGACGTAGCCCAGCGAGGAATAGCCCGTGCCAAAGTCATCCAGCGCAGCGTGTACGCCGGCGTCTTGCAGTTGCTGCAAGGTCTGGGCCACCTGCGCGGGGTTGCCCAGCAGGGTGTTTTCCGTGACTTCGATGTGTAGCTGGGCAGGCGCCAGGCCGGTGTCTTCCAGCAGGGCCAGCAGGGACGTGGCCAGGTCGGCATTGTGAAAGTGCCGGGGCGAGACGTTGATGGTCAAGAACTGCCCCGCCTGCAGCCAGGGCAGTGCGGCCAGGCAGGCGCTGCGGTACAGCTGCCAGTCGATGGCTTCGATCAAGCCGGTTTCTTCGGCAATGGGCAAGAATTCGCCCGGCCCCAGCAGGCCGCGCTCGGGGTGTTGCCAGCGCACCAGCGCCTCGTAGCCCACGGTCTGGCCATCGTCCAGGCGCACGATGGGCTGGAAAAACGGCACCAGCTCCTGCTGCTGCAGGGCTTTGTGCAATTGCTGCTCAACGTCCAGCACGTTCAGCGCGGCGTCGTTTTGTGCTTCGTCGAACAAGACAAAGCGCTGGCGGCCAGCGGTTTTGGCGCGGTACAGGGCGACGTCGGCGTCGTGCAGGATTTCGTCGATGTCGGTGTACTTGTCAGTGCTGATGGCAATGCCAATGCTGACGGAGACTTGCAGCTCGCGCTCAGCAATGCGCATGGGCGTGCGCATGGCATCCTGGATGCGCTGGGCCACGCGGATGGCGGCCTGGGGGTGGCTTTGCATGTCCACCAGCACGGCAAATTCGTCGCCTGAGAGGCGGGCCACCGTATCGGGGCTGCGCACGCAGGCTTGCAGGCGCCGGGCCAGCTCGCACAGCACGGCATCGCCGCAGGGGTGGCCCAGGTTGTCGTTAAACAGCTTGAAGCGGTCAATATCCATGTACAGCAAGCCAAACACCTTGGCAGCATCGCGCCGGTAGGCGTGCAGGGCGCGTTGCAAATGCTCGCGCAGCAGCACGCGGTTGGGCAGGCTGGTCAGCGGGTCGTGCATGACCTGGTGCTGCGACTGCGTCTGGATGTCCTTGCGGATGGCGATTTCATGCTCCAGCGCCCGGGTGCGTTCGCGCACGCGGTCTTCCAGCTCGGCGTTCAGGCGCTGCAGGGCCAGGGCCTGGCGGTGGCGCTGCAAGGTGGTGGCAATCTGGTGCGAGACAAAGGTCAGCACGTCCGCATCTTCGCGGGTGTAGACCAGGTCGGCGCGGTAACTTTGCACCGCCACCAGCCCCAACACCCCTTGCGGCCCCAGCAGCGGCGCGCCCAGCCAGCACACGCTGGCCGTGGTGCCGCTGGCGGTGGGAATGCTGACTTCGCCTTGGGCCACCAGGCGCTGCAGGTCAGCGGCGCTGAGCAGCAGGGTGTGGCCCTGGCGCATGAGGTATTCGCTGACGCCGTGGCCCATGGGGCGGGTGTGGGCGGCTTCGCCAGCGGTGTCCACGGTGTAGGGAAATTCCAGCGTCTGGCCGTCGCTAGACACCAGGGCGATATAGAAGTTTTCCGCGTTCAGCAGCTCGCCAATGGCGTGGTGCAGGCGCTGGTAGAAGGCTTCGTTGTCCAGCCCCTCATTGGCCAGTGCGGCAATGTGGTAGAGCGTGGCCTGCAGGTGGGCGGCGCGTTCGCGCTGGGCAATTTGCTCCTGCAGCTGCGCGTTGGCCTGGGCCAGGGCGTGGGTGCGCTCGCGCACGCGCTGCTCCAGCGCCTCGTGCTGCTGGCGCCGCTCCAGGGCGTTGAGCACGTGCTCGGCGACAAAGCCCAGCACGGCGCTGTCGCGCTCGGTGTAGCCCACGCCGCGTTGGTAGCTTTGCACCACCAGAACGCCTTGCACCTGGCCGTCGCGGCGCATGGGCACGCCCAGAAAGTCGACCGAGGGCGTGCCCTGGGTCTGGTGGCTGGGCAGGCCCAGGGTGCGCGCCACTTCGGTGGAGGGGCCGCGCACGGCAATGCCTTGCTCGATGATGGCCAGCGTCAAGGTGTTGCGCATGGACTGCATGCTCAGCTCCTCGTCGGGGTGGTAGAGCTGGCCGTCTTTTTCATCGACAAAGTAGATAAAGCGCACGCTGTGGCGCTGCGCATCAAACAGGGCAATGAAGAAGTTGCGGGCATACATCAGCGCCGCAATGATTTCGTGCAGGCCGCGCAGCATGCTGTCCATGTCCTGCACGCTACCGGCCAAATCGGCAATGGCAAACAGGGCTTGCTGCAGCAGTTCGGACTGCTCCAGCTGGGCAATGGCCGCTTGCTGCTGTTGGCTGTCCAGCACTTCATGCAGGCGCCGCCCGGCAATGTCCAGCCACCACTGCACGTCAGCGGGCAGGGCCTGCCAGGGGGCGTCGCCCGCAGCCACCACCACGGCCTGGCGCGGCAGCTCGGCCCCGGCGGGCAGCAGGTAGACCTGTGGGGCCGGGTCGTTGCCGCGCAGTGCGTCCACCACGGCGGGCAGATAGCGGCTATCGGGCAGGCTGGGGGGGACATGCTCCAGCGTGGCCTGGGCGTTTTCCCACACCACGGCCTGGGCGGGCAGGCCGCAGTGCTGCAGGTGTTGCAAGATCAAGGTGGCCGCGATGTGGGCATCGCTGGTCTGCAAAAGCGTCAGCAGCGTGGCATTGTCGGTATTGCTGCAGTAGAGGGCGTGTGGCATGCAAACGAGGGGCGTCAAGGGCAAATGAGCATTATGGGTGGCGCACATCCTTTGTGCTACAAAACCCTCCACCCTATAGCCATCCAAGGAGCCTGCTGCGATGCACACCATCACCTGTTACCTGGACTTTGCCTCCCCCTACGCCTGGCTGGCCTTTGCCCAGCTGCCCCACGCCCTGGAGGGCATGAGCTACCAGGTGCGCTACCGTCCGGTGCTGCTGGGGGCCTTGCTGCAGCACCACGGCAACCCCGGCCCGGCGGGGATTGCGCCCAAGCGGGCGTGGACGTACCGGCACGCCACCTGGCTGGGCCAGCACCTGGGGGTGGCGCTGCAGATGCCGGCGCGCCACCCGTTTTCCCCCTTGCCGCTGTTGCGCCTGGCGCTGCAATGCAGCCGCGTGGGGGATGATGGACAGGCGGACATCAACCGTTTTGTGGCGGAGACAATTTTTCGCCACGTCTGGGAGGGCGGGCACGAGGCACTGGCACCCGCGCGGCTTGATGCCCTGCACGCGAGCCTGGCCCCACAAATACGCTGCGAGCTGGACGCCGCCAAGCAGCGCCTGCGCACCAATACCGACGCCGCTGCCGCCCTGGGCGTGTTTGGCGTGCCCAGCTTTGCTGCGCAGGAGCGGGTGTATTGGGGGCTAGACAGCCTGCCCATGCTGCGCGCCGACCTGCTGGGCGCGGCAGATGGGGGCGCTACGCTGGATGCCAGCACCTGGCAGGCGCTTGCAAGCGTGGCGCAAGGCTTGCCGGGTTGAATGGACGCCGCCATGCCCAATGCCTTTAACTTCAACGCCTCGCCGTTTGACTGCCTCTCGACCGACGAACAAGCGCTGGTGCGCAGCAACGTCGATATTGCCTACTTTGCCCCCGGCGCCGTGGTGCTGGACGTGGGGGCCGAGCCTACGCACCTGTTTGTCGTCATGAAGGGCTACGTTGCCCAAATGGACGGCGAGGAAATCCAGGCCACCTTTGGCCCCGACGATTGTTTTGATGGCCGCAGCCTGGTGGCGGGGCGGGTCAGTAGCCGCTTTACGGCGGCAGAGGAAGTGCTGCTCTACCAACTGGCGCGCGCTACGGTGCAGGAGCTGATTGCCCGCAACGCCACCTTTGGCGCCCTGCTGTTTTCCGACCTGGGCCACAAGCTGCGGGCCCTGGCCCAACAGGCCGAGGAGCATGAAACCCAGTCCCTGCTCCTGGCGCGGGTGGACCAGGCGTATTTGCGCCCGGTGCACATGGTGCCTGCGGCCACCAGCATCGTGCAGGTGGCGCAGGTGTTCAAGGCCGAGCGCACCACCAGCGTGCTGGTGCAGGGGCGGCTCGGGCATACGAGTGCGGATGCCGATACGGACGCCGATCCCGATGCGCTGGGGATTTTTACCGCCACCTCGCTGCAGCACGCTATTTTGGATGGCCGCCCGCTGGACACCCTGCCCGTGGGCGAGCTGGCCACCTACCCCGTCGTCACCATTGCCGCCAGCGCCACCATTGGGGATGCCATGGCCGTGCTGCTGCGCCAGCGCGTACACCGGCTGATGGTGGTCGATGAAGCCGGCCAGGTGCTGGGGCTGCTGCGGGCGCTGGATTTATTCAGCTTTGTCGCCAACCAGTCGCACCTGGTGGGGGTGCAGATTGAGCAGGCGCACAACCTGGACGATTTGGCCCGCGCCGCAGCCTTGATTACGCAGTTGATTGCCGCCTTGCACCGGGGCGGCATGCGCGTGGGGCTGATGACGCGGCTGGTGCAGCAGCTCAACACCCGCTTGTTTGAACGCGCCTGGGGCATGATTGCGCCGCCCGCCCTGCTGGCCAATAGCTGCTTGTTCGTCATGGGCAGTGAAGGCCGGGGCGAGCAGCTGCTGAAAACCGACCAGGACAACGGCCTGCTGCTGCGCGACGGCTACCAGCCGCCCGAGGATTTGGCCGCCATTTGCCAGCGGTTTTCGGATGCGCTGGCCGCCTTTGGCTACCCGGAATGCCCGGGCCACATCATGCTGAACAACCCCGCCTGGCGCGGTAGCGTCAGCGACTTTACCCAGCGCGTGCGCCGCTGGTTGCTACTGCCCGAAGAGGCCGATGACCTGATGAACCTGGGCATCTTCCTGGACGCACTGGCCGTGGCGGGCGATGCCAGCCTGCTCACCCAGGTGCGCAAGCGCCTGCAGGAGCTGACCGTGGACAGCGACGTGCAAGTGGCGCGCTTTGCCGCTGCGGTGGACGCCTTTGGCAGCCCCGCCGGTTGGTGGGGGCGGCTACTGGGCCGGGGCGATGCCGAGCACATCAACCTGAAAAAAGCCGGGCTCTTTCCCATCGTGCACGGGGTGCGCAGCCTGGCACTGGCCCAGGGCATCCACGCCTCCAGCACCGCCGAGCGCCTGGATGCGCTGGTGGCCCAGCAGGTGCTGGACGCCACCTTGGCGCAAGAGCTGCTGGAGAGCCTGCACCTGCTGATGCGCCTGCGCCTGCAGGCCGGCCTGGATGAATGGGCGCTGCAACGGCCCATAACCGGCAAGGTGGACCCCATGCGCCTCAGTAGCCTGGAGCGCGACCTGCTCAAAGACACGCTGGCCGTGGTCAAGCGCTTCAAAGCCGTATTGCACCTGCGCCTGCGCCTGGACTTGGTATGAACTGGCTGCAGCAGCGCTGGACCGAGTGGCGCCGCCAATGGGCGCTGCGCCGCCTGGCCGCGCCCGAGTTTGCCGCCATGCTGGCCCCGCCGCCGCCGGGCGAATGGGTGGCGCTGGATTGCGAAACCACGGGGCTCAATACCCGCAGCGACCAAATCATCTCCGTGGGGGCCGTGCGCATCGTGGGCGACCGCATCCTGACCAGTGAACGGCTGGAGCTGTTGATTCGCCCGGAAAAAACCGTCAGCGCCGACAGCGTGCGCATCCACCGCCTGCGCCAGCAGGATTTACAGGACGGCCTGCCGCTGGACGTGGCCATGCGCCAGCTGCTGCACTTCATCGGCAGCCGCCCGCTGGTGGGCTACTACCTGGAATTTGACGTGGCCATGCTCAACCGCGCCGTCACCCCCATCCTGGGCATGGGGCTGCCGCAGCCGCGCATGGAAGTCTCGGCCCTGTACCACGACTACAAATTCCAGCAACTGCCGCCGCACCACCAACAGGGCAATGTGGAAATTGATTTGCGCTTTACCACCTTGCTGGCCGACCTGGGCCTGCCCGAGCGCGAAGCGCACGACGCGCTGAACGACGCCGTCATGGCCGCCATGGCGTTTATCAAGCTGCGGCATTTGGTGCAATCATAAAAATAGCTGTTAGCGCTGATAAATAAAGGGTTTCAACATCTTTTAAGCTTGAATTTCTTTATTTATCAGCGGTAATAGCTCTGGTTTTTGAAGATAGTTTCCAGGAAGGAGGGCACAGCCCATGCAGGCACAGGCCGGATTGTGGAAAGTAGTGGCAGGCGCGGCCAGTGGCGTGGCCCTGCTGTTGCTGGGCAGTTTGGGCTTGTGGCAGGCCGTACACGCCCTGACCCAGCCGCTGGCAGTGCTGCTACTGGCCAGCGTGGCGCTGGCCGCCACCGCAGTGGCCGTGCAAGCCTGGCAGCGGCTGGTGGGCCGCCCGCGCCGGGAACTGGCCCGCCTGGCCGAACAGGTGCGCGTGGCCTGCACGCTGGAATCGGCCCCGCCGCTGCAGGCGCGCAGCAGCGCTGCCCAGCCCCTGGTGCACGCCGTGCAAGCCCTGGCCGCGCAGCGCGACGGTCTGCGCAGCGACATCGCCACCCAGGTGCAGCAGGCCAGCGCCCGCGTGCAGCAGGAAAAAGACCGGCTGGCCGCGCTGATTGCCGAGCTGCAGCAATGCGTGCTGGTGTGCAACCTGGACGGGCGCATCCTGCTCTACAACCACCTGGCCCGCCAAGCCTTGGGCGCAGCCCAACACGGCGGCGTGGTGGGCATAGGCCGCTCGGTCTATGGGCTGCTGGACCGGGGGCTGATGCACCACGCCCTGCACACCATTAGCCAGCGCCTGGCGCGGGGCAGTGGCCGGGCGGCGACGCAGTTTGTCACCTACACCCTCTCGGGCCAATGGCTGCGCGTGCAAATGACCCCCGTGCTGGCGCAGCAGCCAGCAGGGGCGGCGGCGCTGTCGGGCTTTGTGCTGCTGCTGGAAGACGTCACCCACAGCTTTGCCCTGGAGCGTGAGCGCGACAGCGTGCTGCACAGCCTCACCGAAGGCAACCGCGCCAGCCTGGCCGCCATGCAGGCGGCGCTGCACACCCTGGGCGAACAGGCCGGGCCCGCGCCCCTGCGCGCGCAGTTCGTCCACATCGTGCAGGACGAGATGGCCCGTATCGGCCAGCGCATTGACGCTCTGGCCCACCGCGCCGCAGAAGCGCTGCAAGCGCGTTGGCCCCTGCAGGAAATGCTGGGCCAGGAATTTTTAGCGGCAGCGCAGCAGCACCTGCAAGAGCGCCTGGGCTGCCCCGTCGTCACTGGCCCGGCCCCGGCAGATATTTGGCTGCGGCTGGACAGCTATTCCCTGCTGCAAGCGCTCTTGTACCTGGGCCAGCGCTTGGTCGATGAGTTTGGCGTGCGCAGCCTGCAACTGCGCCTGCAGCCCTGCGCCGGTGAGCGCGTGCACCTGGACGTGGTCTGGACGGGCCACGCCATGAGCACCGAAACCGTCATGGGCTGGGAGATGGATCCCATGGCCGTGGGCAGCGGCCACAGCACCTGGTCGGTGCGCAAAGTGGTGGCCCGCCACCGGGGGCAAATGTGGTTTGAGCGCGAACGTGTGCGCCACGCGGCGTTTTTTCGCTTTGCCCTACCGCTGGAGCCGGTGCAAGACAGCGCTGCCGAGATGGCGGCCCAAGCGCAAACCATTGCCAGCCGCCCGGAGTTTTACGACTTCGACCTGTTCCAGCACGAGGAGGACAACGTCGCCTGGGACGAGCGCCCCTTGAGCAGTCTGCGCTACACCGTGTTCGATACCGAGACCACAGGACTCAACCCCTCGGGCGGGGACGAGATCTTGCAAATTGGTGCGGTGCGCATCGTTAATGGCCGGCTGCTGGCGCAGGAGAGCTTTGACCAACTGGTCAACCCTGGGCGCGCCATTCCAGCCGCAGGCATCCCCATCCACGGCATTACGCAGGACATGGTGGCCGACCAGCCCCGTATTGAAGCGGTGCTGCCCACCTTCCACCGCTTTGCCGAGGACAGCGTGCTCATTGCCCACAACGCGGCCTTTGACATGAAGTTTCTCCAACTGCTGGAGCAGCGCTGCGCCGTCACCTTTCGCCAGCCGGTGCTCGATACGCTGCTGCTGTCCGCTGTCGTGCATCCGCACCAGGAATCGCACCGCCTGGAAGCCCTGGCCGAGCGCTTTGGCGTCACGGTGCTGGGGCGGCACACCGCGCTGGGCGATGCGATGGTGACCGCCGAGGTCTGGCTACACCTGCTGGGGCAGTTGCAGGCCATGGGCATCCACACCCTGGGCCAGGCCCGCGAAGCCGCGCAGAAAACCTATTACGCGCGATTGAAATACTGAGCGATTGAGTGACTGCGGGTTTATCGGCTGATGGGGTAGCGCTTGGCCAGCACCGCCTGCTGCGCCTGGATGACCCTGAACGCCTGCTTGAGCTGGATGCGCTCAAAGTGCGACACCTTGGCCAGCGGCAGGTAGTTGTCCGGCGCTTGCTGGGCGTCGGCCTGACGGGCCTGGTGCGCCAGGCGCAGCGCGGCAATGAAGCCCAGGGCGTCGCTTAAATCCTGGGCCGCTGCTGGGCTGACTGCCCCACCGGACAAAGCGCCCGCTTGCGCCAGGCGCTCCTGGGTGTTGACGGCTTCCAGCCCGCCTGCCAGTGCGTAAATGCGGGCCAGGTCCACCACCGGGGCAATGGCGCTGTGCTTGAGGTCAATACACCCTGGGTGCGCAGCATCGCGCAGTACGCGGATGCCGCCCAGCCAATTGAGCGGTGGGCGCTGCGTCAGGGCATTGCCCACCATATGGCCCAAAAACAACTGGTTGCGCTGCGCGCGGCTGAGTTCTTCTTGGCGCAACTGCGTCAGCAGCGGCGTATGGCCCGCCACAGCACGCAGATCAAAAAACACGCTGCTGAGCATCAACGCCATGGGCTCGGGCTGGTCAATCCATTTGCGAAAGTAGCGCCGCCACTGCTGCAGGGGCTGACGCCACTGGGGGTTCATCGCCATCATGTTGCCGGGGCAGTGCACGTAGCCGCAGGCGTTCAGCCCATCGCAGACAAAGCGGGCCAGCGCCTCAAAGTAGGCACCGTGCACTTCGGCATCAAAGGCATCGTCCAGCAGCAGGGCGTTGTCTTGGTCGGTGCGGGCGGTTTGCTCCCGGCGCGCTTGTGAGCCGGCGGCCACCCACACCCATGGCACGGGCGCGGGGCCCAGGGTCTGCTGGGCCAGGGCAATTAAGCGGTTGGTCACCGCATCCGTCACCGTGGTGATGATGTGCCCCACCCCTTGCGCCCCTGCGCCGCCATGCACCAGTGCCTGCTGGATGGCGGGCACCTGGGCGCTGAGCTGGGCCAGCGCGGCAATGTCTGGCGCTTTGCGGATGCCGCGCGCCAGCTGCACGGTGCTGGGGCTTTGTCGCTCGCCCACGTCGCGCGGGGTGACGATGCCCAGCACCCGGCCCTGCTCCAGCACCGGCACGTGGTGGATGTTGTGCTGCGCCATCAGCGCCAGCGCATCCAGGGCGCTGGCCTGGGGCGGCAGGCTGCGCAAATCGGTGCTGGCAATGCTATGCAGCGGCAGGCTGGGCGAGAGCCCCTGCGCCACCACGCGGTTGCGTAAATCGCGGTCGGTGACGATACCCAGCAGGCGCAAATCCTGCATCAACAGCACGGAGGAGACCCCCGCATCGCGCATGGCCTGTGCGCCCATTTGGATGGTGGCCTCGGGCGGCAGCGCCAGGGGCGGGCGGGCAATCAGGCTGGACAAGGGTGTGCCCAGCAGCCCGGTGGTGTCGGCGCTGGCAGCAGGAGGGACGATGGTGGGCATGCGGTCTTCCTCATTGAAGGGGGAGAGAGTGCTTATTTTCCGGGAGATTTTCTTCAGCGAGAACACCGAAAAAAATAGCGTCAAGATTTTTTTTCAGAGAAAAATCTGGGGTTAATACTTATTGCTGAAAAAATAAAGCAGGTAAGCGGCTTAGAAGATTTTTCCAGATTTTCTAAAAAAGAGAACGTGGAAAAAATATTTGTCAAGACTTTTTTCAGAAGAAAAATTAAGTATTAATACCTATTTGAGAAAAAAATAATTCAGGTATTCGCGGTGCAAGTTTTTGTTTTTACGCGTTTTTTTATTTATCTGGTGTTTTCCCTGAAAGCCTCGTTTTTCCTTGTATGCAGTAAGAGAGCAGTAAGTTTAAGGCAAATGATGGCGGCTGCGGGCTTTGTCTATCTGGAGCGGATAAGGCCTTGCTTCCTTATGCGGACGAAAATTGTCAGCGGTGTGACAAACACACCAGAAAATGGAGGTGACCTACGATTCAATGCTTACAACGGAAAGTTATTAATCTTTAAATAGTTTGAAAAGCGTCAGCCAGATATACCGTCTGGTTGACGCAAACAACGAAATAAATATAGATCAGGAGACAAAATGTTAAAACCACTCACCGAGAAAGACCATGCTTATTGGCATGCAAACGTCAAGTTGATTGCGCTGTGCCTCAGCATTTGGGCGCTGGTGTCTTACGGCTTTGGCATGTTATTACGCCCCTTGTTTATGGGCATTAAAATTGGCGGGGCAGATTTTGGCTTTTGGTTTGCCCAGCAAGGCTCTATTTTTACTTTTCTCGCGCTGATTTTCTTTTACGCCTGGCGCATGAACAAGCTAGATAAAGACTTCGGTCTAGAGGAGTAAGCCATGAGCCAGTTTTGGATTAACTTTACCTTTGTGATTGGCTCGTTCGTTATCTACACGGCCATCGCACTGTGGGCACGAGCGAAGTCAACTCGCGAGTTCTATATTGCCGGCGGGGAAGTGCACCCCATCATGAACGGCATGGCCACGGCGGCAGACTGGCTGTCCGCGGCGTCCTTTATCTCGGTGGCGGGCCTGATTTCGGTGGGCTACGTTAACTCCTCTTTCATCATGGGCTGGACGGGTGGCTACGTGCTGCTGGCTACCTTGCTGGCTCCGTATATGCGCCGTTTTGGTGCGTACACCGTGCCGGACTTTGTGGGTAAACGCCACGGCACGAAGACTGCCCGTGTGGTGGCGGTGATGTGCTTGATCATCATCTCGCTGACCTACGTGATCGGCCAGATGACCGGCGCTGGCGTGGCCTTCTCGCGCTTCCTGGAAGTGAGCAGCACCAATGGTCTGCTGATCTCCTCCGTGGTGGTGTTCTTCTACGCGGTGCTGGGCGGCATGAAGGGTGTGACCTACACCCAGGTGGCGCAATACATTGTGCTGATTTTGGCTTTCACCATTCCGGCCGCTTACCTGTCGCTGATGATGACCGGCCACTTCCTGCCGCAAACCGGCTTGGTCGGTACGCACACGGCTTCGGGCCTGCCGCTGCTGGAAAAAATGAACCTGGTGGTGCGTGACCTGGGCTTCCAGGACTACACCGCAGACGTGAGCAACAAGTGGAATATGTTCCTCTTTACGCTGACGCTGATGGTGGGTACCGCGGGTCTGCCCCACGTGATCATTCGCTTCTTCACCGTGCCGAACATTCAAGACGCACGCTGGTCGGCTGGCTGGGCCCTGGTGTTCATCGCCTTGTTCTATACCACCGTGCCTTCGCTGGCTGCCATGGCCCGCCTGAACCTGCTGGAGACTGTCTACCCCCAAGGCACCGACAAGCCTGCCCTGGCTTATGACGAGCGCCCCGAGTGGTTCAAGACCTGGGAGCAAACCGGTCTGCTGAAAGTGGACGACAAGAACAAGGATGGCCGTATCCAGTTCTATAACGAAGGCAACAAAACCTTTGCCGAAGGCACCGCCAAAGAGCGTGGCTGGGAAGGCAACGAGCTGACCGTGAACAACGACATCCTGGTGCTGGCCCTGCCTGAGGTGGCCAACATGCCCGGCTGGTTGATTGGTTTGATGGCTGCTGGCGGTATTGCGGCGGCGCTGTCCACGGCTTCGGGTTTGCTGCTGGCGATTTCTTCCGCGATTAGCCACGACTTGCTGAAGAACACCTTGACTCCGCATATTTCTGAGAAAACAGAAATGCTCTACGCCCGCCTGGCTATGACGGGGGCCATCATTGTGGCGACCTATCTGGGCTTGAACCCGCCAGGCTTTGCGGCGCAAACGGTGGCCCTGGCCTTTGGTATGGCAGCTGCCACCCTGTTCCCAGCGCTGATGATGGGTATTTTCGTCAAGCGCGTGAACAACAAGGGCGCTATTGCCGGTATGTTGGCCGGTGCCACCCTGACCATTGGCTACATCTTCATGTACCTGGGCTGGTTCTTTATCCCTGGCACCAACAACTTCCCCAATACGCCTGAGCACTGGATCATGGGCATCTCGCCCCTGTCGGTGGGCGTGATTGGCGCGGTGACCAACTTCATCGTGGCCATTGGTGTCTCGCTGGCTACGGAAGAGCCCAGCGAAGAAATCCAAGAAATGGTGCGCCGCGTGCGTTACCCGTAAGGAGAGTGCGATACGCTTTAAGATGAACGTCTAACCAAGTGGGCTTTCTGCGGAAAGCCCACTTTTTTGTCAGGGAGCAAGAAAATGATTTGGAATTTAGCCGGTGTTTTTATTATTGGTTTATGTGCCGGAGCCTTCGGTTATTTACTGCGCAAACTCAGTAAAAACCGCTTACCGAAATGGCTAATTCCGATTTGCGCAGGCTGCGGCATGTTTGGTTATTTGGCCTATTACGATTACGCGTGGTACGACTTCAAGCGCAGCCAACTGCCCGCCGGTTCGGTGGTGGTGGCCGAGTACCGCGAGGCCGACTTCTTCCGCCCTTGGAGCTATATCGCCCCGTCGGTCAATAGCTTTGACGTGGTCGATGGCCAGTACCGCGAATACCACCAGGAGCGCGACAAGATTGTGGAATACATCGTCTACCGATTTATCAAGGACCCCAGCGAACGGATGGTGCAACTGCCCCAGGTGCTCAACTGCACCCGCCGCGAGCGCATTACCCGCCAGCCCGGCGCAGCCCCTGGGCCGGTAGAGAGCGTCAACAGCACCGACGTGCTGTACCAGCAGGTGTGCTGATGGGGGTGGCGCTAGTTGTTATTTAAAAGATAGCGGTTGGCGCTGGTAGATAAACAATCCTGGGTTGTTTTAACCTTGAAATCGTTTACCTGCCAGCGCCAACAGCTATCAAATTGAAGTGCTTAAGCCCTTAAGCCTTTAAGGCGGTCAAGACTTCATCGAGCATTTTCTTGGCGTCGCCAAACAGCATGCGGTTGTTGTCTTTGTAGAACAGTGGGTTGTCCACCCCGGCGTAGCCCGAGGCCATGCTGCGCTTCATCACAATGCTGGTCTTGGCCTGCCAGACCTGCAGCACCGGCATACCGGCAATCGGGCTGCTGGGGTCTTCGGCGGCGCTGGGGTTCACGATGTCGTTGGCCCCGATGACGATGGCCACGTCGGTGGCGGGGAAGTCGTCGTTGATTTCGTCCATCTCCATCACGATGTCGTAGGGCACCTTGGCCTCGGCCAGCAGCACGTTCATGTGCCCGGGCATGCGGCCAGCGACGGGGTGGATGGCAAAGCGCACCTGCACGCCGTGTTCGCGCAGCGCCTCGGTAATGGCAAACACGGTGTGCTGGGCCTGCGCCACGGCCATGCCGTAGCCGGGCACGATCACCACCTGCTGGGCTTGGCGCAGCAGCTCGGCCGTTTCCTGGCTGCTGATGGGCTGCACCTCACCCTGGGGCTGGGCGGCTTCGCCCTTTTTGGCGGGCGCGCCGCCGCCGGAGCCAAAGCCGCCGGCAATCACGCTCAGGAAGTTGCGGTTCATGGCGTTACACATGATGTAGGACAGAATCGCCCCGCTGGAGCCGACCAGCGCCCCGGTGACGATGAGCAGGTCGTTACTGAGCATGAAGCCCGTAGCCGCCGCCGCCCAGCCCGAATAGCTGTTGAGCATGGACACCACCACCGGCATATCGGCCCCGCCAATGGCCATCACCATGTGGATGCCAAACAGCAGGGCAATCACGGTCATCACCACCAGGGGCAGCATGCCGGCCTGCACGTCGGGTGCAGCCAAGAATTCCTTGCCAAACCACAGCACCACCAGCAGCGCCACCAGGTTCAACCCATGGCGCGCGGGCAGCAGCAGGGGCTTGCCGCCAATCTTGCCGTTGAGCTTGCCAAACGCGATGAGCGAGCCGCTGAAGGTGATGGCTCCGATCAAGATGCCGACGTAGATTTCCACCTCATGGATGGTTTTTTCCACCCCCATCAACGGGGTGCTGGTGTCCACATAGCTGGCAAAACCCACCAGGCAGGCGGCCAGGCCCACCAGGCTGTGCATGAGGGCCACCAGCTCGGGCATTTGCGTCATCTTCACGACGCGCGCGGCGTACAGGCCCACGCTGCCGCCCAGCACCAGGGCACCGACGATCCAGGCCAGGCCCGCAGGCGCGACCCGGGGGCCCAACACGGTGGCCAGCACCGCCAAGGCCATGCCCAGCATGCCCAGGAAGTTGCCCCGGCGCGAGGTTTCCGGGTGGGACAGCCCGCCGAGACTGAGGATAAAAAGCATCGCCGCGCCCAAGTAGGCAACGGTGGTCAAACTGGAAGACAGCATGGGGAGTTTTCCTGGTAAATCGGTGGTTTTGTTGTTGTCGTTATTTGCGGAACATTGCCAGCATGCGGCGCGTGACGGCAAAGCCGCCAAACATATTGATAGCGGTCAGCACCAGCGCCACAAAGGCCAGGGCCACAATCAAACTGGCTGGGCGGTTGGCGGCGTCCGCCCCCGGTGGGGCAATTTGCACCAGGGCCCCAATGGCGATGATGCTGGAGATGGCGTTGGTCACACTCATCAGCGGCGTGTGCAGCGCGGGGGTGACGTTCCACACCACCATGTAGCCAATGAAGCAGGCCAGCACGAACACCGTCAAATGCCCCAGGAAGGCCACGGGCGCGTACAGACCAATCGCTGCAAACACCAGCGCCAGCACGGCAAAGCTGATGGTCAGCGCCCGCGCCGACATGGGCTGGCGCGCGCCGTGGGCGGATTTTTTCTCCACCACCGGGGCGGCGGCAGGCTTGGCCGCTGGCGCGGGTGCGGCCTTGAGCGGTGGGGCCGGCCAGGTGATGCTGCCGTCTTTCACCACGGTCAGGCCGCGGATGGCGTCGTCTTCCATATTCACCACGACTTGGCCGTCCTTGGCCTTGCACAGCTCTTCGAGCAAGCGCAGCAAGTTGGTGGCATACAGCGTGGACAACTGCTGCGCCAGGCGCGAAGCCAAATCGGTATAGCCAATGATGGTCACGCCATGGCGCACCACGGCCTCGCCCGGTACGGTCAGTTCGCAGTTACCGCCTTGCTCGGCCGCCATATCGACGATGACGCTGCCGGGCTTCATGCTTTGCACCATCTCGGCCGTAATCAGCTTGGGCGCTGGTTTTCCGGGAATCAGCGCGGTGGTGATGATGATGTCGGCCTTGGCCGCTTCGCTGGCGTACATCTGGCGCTGCGCGGCTTGGAAGCCCTCGCTCATCACCTTGGCGTAGCCACCGCCGCCGCTGCCGTCTTCTTCGTAATCGACCTTCACAAAGCTGCCGCCCAGGGATTTGACCTGGTCAGCCACCTCAGCGCGGGTGTCGTTGGCCCGCACCACGGCACCCAAATTGGCCGCCGTGCCAATGGCGGCCAAACCGGCAACGCCTGCACCGGCAATGAAGACCTGGGCCGGGGGCACCTTGCCCGCCGCCGTGATTTGCCCGTTGAAATAGCGCCCAAAGGCGTGCGCCGCCTCCATCACCGCGCGGTAGCCGCTGACCCCGGCGGTGGAGGTGAGGGCGTCCATCTTTTGCGCCCGGCTCAAGGTGCGCGGCAGGCAGTCCATGGCCAGCACGGTGGCTTGCTTGTCGGCCAGGGCCTGCATCAGAGCCGGGTTTTGGGCGGGCCAGATAAAGCCAATCACCACCGTGCCGGGGCGTACCAGGGCCACTTCTTCGGCACTGGGGGCGCGTACCTTGAGCACGACGTCGGCCTGCGCCCACACGCTGGCCGCGTCGGGCAGCACCTCGGCCCCAGCAGTGCGGTAGCTGTCGTCGCTAAAGCTGGCTGCCTGGCCCGCGCCGCTTTGCACCGCCACGCTAAAGCCGAGCTGCAAAAGTTTTTTCACCACGTCGGGCACGGTGGCCACGCGTTTTTCCAATGCGAAGGTTTCGCAGGGGATGCCAATCTTCATGGTATTTCCTTATGCGTTATTTGCATAACACATTGCTTTTTGGTAATCATGCAAAGCTTACAGGAAATTTGCAAAGGTCGGCTATTCGTTAAGAACGATGGGCGTAGATGCAACAACGCGCTGCCAAAGTGCAGAAAACTCATGTAAAAAGGCCCGGTGTCGTAAAACACCGGGCCTGGTCATAAGTGCTTATGGTTGTTTAGAAAATAAAACGACCGTGCGTTTATGCCTGTTTAGTGCACGCGCTGCTGGAGCTCCCCGGCAGCGTACTTACGGGCCATGGCCTCTAGGGTATACCCTTTGATTTTGCCGCCCTGGCCTTCGCAACCAAACTCCAGGTAGCGGGCTTTGCACACGGCCTTGGCCGCTTCGCGGGCGGGTTTCATCCATTCGCGCATGTCAAATTTTTCCGGGTTTTCAAACTGGAACTTACGCACCGCGCCGGTCATGGCCATGCGGATGTCGGTGTCGATGTTCACCTTGCGCACGCCGTGCTTGATGGCTTCCTGGATTTCCTTGACCGGCACGCCGTAGGTCTGCTTCATCTTGCCGCCGAACTGGTTGATGATGGCCAGCAAGTCCTGCGGCACCGAGCTGGAGCCGTGCATCACCAAATGGGTGTTGGGCAGGCGGGCGTGGATTTCTTTCACGCGCTGAATCGACAGCACATCGCCTGTAGGCGGGCGGGTGAATTTGTACGCGCCGTGGCTGGTGCCAATGGCAATGGCCAGGGCATCGAGCTGGGTGGCTTGCACGAATTGGGCGGCTTCTTCCGGGTCGGTCAGCATTTGTGCGTGGCTCAATTTGCCTTCGGCGCCAATGCCGTCTTCTTCGCCGGCGTCGCCCGTTTCCAGGTTGCCCAGGCAGCCCAGCTCGCCTTCCACGGTAGCGCCAATTTGGTGCGCCATGGCTACCACTTCCTGGGTCACGCGCACGTTGTAGTCAAACTCCGAAGGCGTTTTGCCGTCGGCCAGCAAAGAGCCATCCATCATCACCGAGCCAAAGCCCAGTGCCAGCGCGCCCCGGCACACTTCCGGGGTGGTGCCGTGGTCTTGGTGCATGACCAGAGGGATGTGGGGGTAGGCCTCGGTAGCGGCCAGGATCAGGTGCTTGATGAACGACTCACCCGCGTATTTGCGGGCACCGGCGCTCGCTTGCAGGATGACGGGGGCACCCACCTCATCGGCAGCGGCCATGACGGCTTGCACCTGCTCCAAGTTGTTGACGTTAAAGGCAGGAATGCCGTAGCCGTTGTCGGCGGCGTGGTCGAGCATCTCGCGCATGGAAATCAAAGGCATGGTCTGATCCGATCAAAAAGTGAATAAAAAAAGGCGGTAACTGCTGTGTAACCGCCGATTTTAGCTGTTGGGCCTGGGACTGGTGCGGGCCTAGCCCATGTTTACGCCCCCACCCGGCAAATTTGCAGCATATTCGTGCCGCCGGGCTGGCCCATGGGCTCGCCGCAGGTGATGGCGTACACGTCACCACTTTGGACGATGGCGCGTTCGCGCAAATGGCTCTCGGCCTGGGCCAGGGCCTGGTCACGCTCGGCGCTGGTATCCATCAGCAGGGGGCTGACGTTGCGGTACAGCGCCATCTTGCGCTGGGTAGCGACCTTGGGCGTGAGGGCGTAAATGGGAATATGGATGCGGTGGCGGCTCATCCACAGTGCGGTCGAGCCGCTGTCCGTCATCGCCACAATCGCCTTGGCGCCCAGGTGGTGGGCGGTAAACAATGCGCCCAGAGCAATGGATTGGTCGATGCGTGTGAGGGGCCGCTGGGTGAAATGGGCATCGCCACTGACATCTTCCGCCGCCTCGGCAGCGGCGCAGATGTGGGCCATCTCGCGCACCGTCTCCAGGGGGTATTTGCCAATCGCCGTTTCGGCGCTGAGCATGACGGCATCGGTACCGTCCAGCACGGCGTTGGCCAGCGTCGCTGACTTCGGCGCGGGTGGGCAGGGCGTTGGTAATCATGCTCTCCATCATCTGCGTGGCGGTGATGACCAGCTTGTCCATGGCACGCGCCATGCGAATCATCTTTTTCTGCAGCGCCGGCACAGCGGCGTTGCCCACCTCCACCGCCAAATCGCCACGCGCCACCATGATGCCGTCGGACACGCGCAGGATGTCCTCCAGGTGGGGAATCGCCTCGGCACGTTCCATCTTGGCAATCAAGCCCGGGCGGTGGCCCGTGCCCGCAGCGGCCACGGTGCATAACTGCCGCGCCATTTCCATGTCGGTGGCGTTTTTGGGAAAGCTCACCGCCACGTAATCAGCGCCGAGCTGGATGGCGGTTTTAATGTCCTCCATATCCTTGGCCGTCAGCGCCGGGGCGGTGAGGCCCCCGCCTTGCTTGTTGATGCCCTTGTTGTTGGACAGCTCCCCGCCCACCACCACCTCGGTGTGTACGGCATCGCCCAGCACGCGCACGACGCGCAGCACGATCAGCCCGTCGTTGAGCAGCAGCACATCGCCCGCCCGCACGTCTTGCGGCAGCTCTTTGTAATCCAGCCCCACGGCCTGGGCATCGCCGGGCGCGGTGCGGGCGGCATCCAGCACAAAGGTGGCCCCTTCGGCTAGATACACCTTGCCCTCGGCAAATTGGCCCACGCGGATTTTGGGCCCCTGCAGGTCGGCCATGATGGCCACCTCCCGCCCCGCCCGGCGCGAGGCTTCGCGCACCGCCTCGGCCCGGGCCATATGCTCCTGCGCCGTGCCGTGGCTGAAGTTCAGGCGCACCACGTTCACGCCCGTGGCAATCATTTGCGCCAGTGTGTCCACGTCGCTGGATGCAGGGCCAAGGGTGGCCACAATTTTGGTGGCGCGGCGGATGTAGATGGCAGGGGGCATGGGGGCTCCTTTGGGGGTTAAGGTTGCAACTGCGCTGTAACGGCGGCATCTTCGATGGACTTCAGAGTTCTTCCATCTTTTGTAAACCAACTTTGCGGGCCACTTCTGGCTGTTCCGGCAACTAAGCCGGCGGCGTGGCTTGATGAACTTAATAAAACATCTTCTTCCAATACAAAATAGTTGTCGTTAAGTTTTAAACGACCATCATTAATTAATTGTTCTTTAGTTTGAATAGAGCGTACAGAAGCACTTGATGCATTATCGCGTGCAATTTGTGAGCCCTTTTTCAAAACAAACCCTTCATTCGTTACCGCACCACAGGCTGTGAGTTGATTAACTTTAAAGAAAAAATCGCTAGGGCTGAGGGAGGAAGGCTCACTTAGAGATACAGCAGAAATGGATGGCGATTGCGCTTTGATCAGTGGCTCCAATATGGGGTAACCCAAAGTGCCCAAAATCATACGAATGTTCTCAATGAACTCGGTCATTGCATCCCGGTCGGCACGCGGTAGACTCGATTCGGGTGGTGTATTCCCGTTTTCTAGGTTGTAGCGCTCTGCATTTTTTGCTAGTCCTACCAATGTGGCTTCTAGAAATTTAATATGTGCTTTAGTGAGGTTTTCGTCCTTGCTCGTAAACACAACTACTTCGTTCCAGAAGTCTTTTTCACGATCATGGCTGGCTAGGCGTCCGAAGACATTCTCTGATTCGCCAATATAGGCTAACGGTTTAGCATCGCCCAGACGAGATTCAAATAAGAAATAGACACCAGGTCTTGTCGTCTCTGGCCAAGCCGCTAAATCACTCAACCGATTACGTGGGGCAGTGACGGCATGGCCTGTCCAGTTCACGACTTCGGCGTACCGTATTCCAGCTACGGTAGCGTCCGGTAAATAAATACGAATCGATTTGCCGATCGGCATGGGACTTCCTTAAGTTGCTAATGAAGTTGTTGTGCTGACACTACCCCCGCATCACCGCCTCAATCTCCGCCACGTCCACCGGCACGTCGCGTGTGAGCAGTTCGCAGCCGGTTTCGGTGACGACGGCGTCGTCTTCAATGCGGATGCCGATGTGGTGAAACTGCTCGGGCACGCCTTCTGTGGGGCGGATGTACAGGCCCGGCTCAATCGTCAGGCACATGCCTGGCTGCAGGATGCGGCTGGGGCGGCTGCCGTCGGGCAGCGGCGCAGCGCCCGGTTCGACGTAGCTGCCGCAGTCGTGCACGTCCATGCCCAGCCAGTGGCCGGTGCGGTGCATGTAGAACTGGGTGTAGGTTTTTTGTTCGATCACGTCCTGGGCGCTGCCGTGCTGGTCACGGCTGAGCAGCCCTAAATCCAGCAGGCCCTGGGCCAGCACGGCCACGGTGGCGTTGTGCGGGTCGTGAAAGCGGGCTCCGGCGCGGGTGGCGGCGATGGCCGCTTGCTGGCTGGCCAGCACCAGTTCATACACGTCGCGCTGCGGGCCGGTGAAGTGCCCGTCGGCGGGGAAGGTGCGGGTGATGTCGGCGGCGTAGCCGTCCAGCTCGCAACCGGCGTCGATCAGTACCAGCTCACCGCTGCGCACCGGGGTGTTGCCGGCGCGGTAGTGCAGCACGCAGGCGTTGGCCCCGGCAGCGACGATGCTGTCGTAGGCCACGCCCTGGGCACCGCCTTGGCGAAAGTGGTGCAGCAGTTCGGCATCCAGGTGGTACTCGCGGGTGTCTTGGCCCGCTTGCAGCATGCGGCGACTGGTCTGCATGGCGCGGACGTGGGCGGCGGCGCTGATTTGCGCGGCGCGGCGCATGGTGGCTAGTTCGTGCGGGTCTTTGATGAGGCGCATGTCGTCCAGCAGTTGGCAGACGTCGCCTTGCTGGGTGGGGCAAAGCACGCCTGCGCGGGCGCGGCCGCGCACGGGGGCCAGCCAGGTTTCGATGCGCTGGGCCAGGCCGTCATGGGTGGCAAAGGGCCACCAGATGCAGCGTTGGTTGTCCAGCAGCCGGGGCAGCTCTGTGTCGATGGCGGTATGCGTTTGCGCCGCTTGCACGCCCAGGGCGGCGGGGGCGGCGTCGGGCCCCAGGCGGTAGCCGTCCCAGATTTCCCGCTCCAGATCCTTGGGCTGGCAGAACAGGGTGGCGTGGCCGTCGTGGCGCAGCACCAGGGTGGCCCCTGGTTCGGTAAAGCCGGTGAGGTAGAAGAAATAGCTGTCGTGCCGGTACAGGTAGCTGTTGTCGCGGTTGCGCGGGCGCTCTGGCGCGGTGGGGATGATGGCGATGCCGCCCGCGCCCAGTTGGGCAGCCAGGCGGGCGCGGCGTTCGGCGTAGACGGTCAGGGGCAGGGGTGGGGTATAGGTCATAGTAAAAAAAGAGAGTAGCTAGCGCTGATGAATAAATGATTTCAAGGTGTTTTATACGTGAAATCGTTGCTGGGCATGCGGCATCAGCTCCTATTTAAATAGGGTTGCAGGTAGCGCCCTGTGTGGCTGGCGGGCGTGGCGGCCACGGCTTCGGGCGTACCTTGGGCGATGACCTGGCCGCCGCCGCTGCCGCCTTCGGGGCCGATGTCGATCAGCCAGTCGGCGGTTTTAATCACGTCCAGATTGTGCTCAATCACCACCACGGTGTTGCCCGCATCGCGCAGGCGCTGCAGTACCTGCAGCAGCAGGGCCACGTCGGCAAAGTGCAGGCCGGTGGTCGGTTCGTCCAGGATGTAGAGGGTGCGGCCCGTGTCGCGCTTGCCCAGTTCCAGGGCTAGTTTGACGCGCTGCGCCTCCCCGCCTGAGAGCGTGGTCGCGCTTTGCCCCAGGCGGATATAGCCCAGGCCCACGTCCACCAGGGTTTGCAGGCGGCGGGCCAGGGCGGGCTGATCGGCAAAAAAGCTCAGGGCGCTCTCCACCGTCATGTCCAGCACCTGGGCGATGTTGTGGCCCTTCCACAGCACTTGCAGGGTTTCGCGGTTGTAGCGCTGGCCGTGGCAGACCTCGCAGGCCACGTACACGTCGGGCAGAAAGTGCATTTCTACCTTGATCATGCCGTCGCCCTGGCAGGCCTCGCAGCGCCCGCCGCCATTGGCCTGGGCCACGTTAAAGCTAAAGCGCCCAGGGCCATAACCGCGCTCGCGCGCCGCCGGGGCCTGGGCGAACAGGTCGCGGATGGGGGTAAACAGCCCCGTATAGGTCGCGGGGTTGCTGCGCGGGGTGCGGCCAATGGGGGCTTGGTCCACGCAGATGACTTTGTCGATCAGCTCCAGCCCCTGCAATTCTTCATGCGGCGCACTGTGCAAGGCGGCGCGGTGCAGGCGGCGGGCGGCTTCGGCGTACAGGGTGTCGTTGACCAGAGTGGATTTGCCCGAACCGGATACGCCGGTGACGCAGGTCAGCAGGCCAACGGGGAATTCCACCGTGATATGGCGCAGGTTGTGCCCGCTGGCCCCCACTACGCGCAGGCATTGCAGGCCGGGGTGGCTGGAGTGGGCGGCGGCGGTGCTGTTGGTACGTGCCTCGGCAGCCAAGGGTTTGCCAAAAGCGTTTTTGGCATCTGCCGCACGGGGCGCAGCGCTGCTGGGCAGCGGCAGCCACGGGGTGCGCCGCTGCGGGGTGGGGATGTGGCGCTGGCCGCTGAAAAATTGCCCGGTGGGCGAATCGGGCGTGGCGATGATGTCCGCCAGCCGCCCCTGCGCCATGATGCGTCCGCCGTGGCTGCCGGCGCCGGGGCCCAGGTCGATGATGTGGTCGGCGCAGCGCATCATGTCGGCATCGTGCTCCACCACGATGACGCTGTTGCCCAGGTCGCGCAGGCGCTGCAGCGTGGCAATCAGGCGGTCGTTGTCGCGCTGGTGCAGGCCAATGCTGGGCTCGTCCAGCACATACATCACGCCGCTGAGGCCGCTGCCAATCTGGCTGGCCAGGCGGATGCGCTGCGCCTCCCCGCCCGAGAGGCTGTCCGCGCTGCGCGACAGGCTGAGGTAGCCCAAACCCACGTCGGTTAAAAACCGCAGCCGGGCGCGGATTTCCTGCAGGATTTTGTCGGCAATGGCCGCTTGGTTGCCACTCAAGGCCACGGCCTCGCACCAGGCCAGCGCATCGTCCAGCGTACTGGTGCTAATGGCGTGGATGTTGCGCTGCTGCGCGCCGCTGCCAATGAACACGTGCAGCGCTTCGCGGCGCAGGCGTGCGCCACCGCAATCGGGGCAGCAGCGGGTGCTGCGTAGCTGTGCCAGCACCTCGCGCACGGGGGCGGAATGGCTGGTGTTCCAGCGCCGCGCCAGGTTGGGCATCACGCCTTCAAACGGGTGCTCAACGGTTTGCTCCTGCCCTTCGTGCCGGTAGGTAAAGCGTATCGCCGTGCTGCCGGAGCCCCACAGCACCACCTGGCGCACGGCTTCGGGCCAGCTATCAAAGGGCGCATGCACGTCCTGCCCATAGTGGGCGGCCACGGCCTGCAGCAGCTCAAAGTAGGTGCTGTGGCGCTGGTCCCAGCCGACAATCGCGCCGCTGGCCAGGCTGATGCTGGGGTGGGCCAGCACCAGGTCGACATCAAACGCCTCGCTACTGCCCAGGCCGTTGCAACTGGGGCAAGCGCCTTGCGGGGCGTTAAACGAAAACAAACGCGGCTCTAGCTCGGCCAGGGCGTAGTGGCAGTGCGGGCAGGCAAAACGGCTGCTCAGGGTGATGGTGCTGCCGTCGTCCATATTCAGGGCGGAGATTTGCCCGCTCTCTGGCACCAGGCGTAGCGCCGCTTCCAGGCTTTCGGCCAGGCGGGCGGCCATGTCGGGGCGGGTTTTCAGGCGGTCAACCACTACGGCAATATCGTGGCGCTGGGTTTTGTCCAGCGGGGGCAAATCAGCAGCCTGCACGGTCTGCCCGTCAATATGAAAGCGCACAAAGCCCTGGGCTTGCAGCTGGGTCAGCAGCTCGGCAAATTCACCCTTACGTCCTTGTACTACGGGGGCCAGCAACATCAGGCGCGTGCCTTCGGGCAGTTGCAGCAGGCGGTCAACCATTTGGCTGATGGTCAGCGCCTGCAGCGGCTGGCCGTGTTCGGGGCAATGGGGCTGGCCAGCGCGCGCCATGAGCAGGCGCAGGTAGTCGTGAATTTCCGTGACCGTGCCGACGGTGGAGCGCGGGTTGTGGCTGGTGGCTTTTTGCTCAATGGCAATGGCGGGGGACAGGCCCTCAATCACATCCACGTCGGGCTTGTCGAGCTGGCCCAAAAACTGCCGCGCGTAGGTGGACAGGCTCTCCACATAGCGGCGTTGCCCCTCGGCGTACAAGGTATCAAACGCCAAACTGGATTTGCCTGAGCCAGACAGCCCCGTAATTACCACCAACTGGTGGCGCGGAATATCGACGTCGACATTCTGCAAATTGTGGGTACGCGCACCGCGAATACGGATCAGGCCGTGGGCAGCAGGGGCGGCGGATGCGGAATCTGGCAGGGGATCTGGAAAAGAGGCGGCAGGCACGGGTAAAAACAGCGCAAAGCAAACGGGCCATGATAGCGGTGGCACCCATTTACCGCACGACACCTTCCCCCTGCCCGGGAAGGTGTCGTGCTGGTGGCAGCTTACTGCGTATAGCCCAGCGCCGGGCCGGACGCGCCTGCGCCTGTGCCTGCGCCCGTGCCAGCCCCGGTGCGGAACACGGCAACGGTTTGCACCAGCTGGGCCGACTGGCTTTGCAGGCTGGCAGCGGCTGCGGCCATTTCTTCCACCAGCGCGGCGTTTTGCTGGGTGACCTGGTCCATCTGCGTAACAGCTTCGCCCACCTGGCTGACCCCGGCGCTTTGCTCGCGGCTAGCGGCGCTGATCTCGCCCATGATGTCGGTCACGCGGCGGATGGCAGAGACCACCTCCTGCATGGTGTTGCCGGCCTGGTTAACCAGGGTGCGGCCCTCATCGACGTGGGTAACGCTGTCTTGAATCAGCTGTTTGATTTGCTTGGCTGCTTCGGCGCTGCGCCCGGCCAGTGCGCGCACTTCGGCGGCCACCACGGCAAAGCCCCGGCCTTGTTCCCCGGCGCGTGCGGCTTCCACCGCAGCGTTGAGCGCCAGGATGTTGGTCTGGAAGGCAATGCCGTCAATCACGCCGATGATGTCGCCGATCTTGGTCGAGTCGTTGTGGATGCTTTGCATGATGTGCACCACCTGCTCCACCGTCTGGCCGCCCTGGTCGGCAATTTGGCTGGCGCTGGCGGCCATTTGGTTGGCTTGGGCGGCGTTGTCGGCGTTATGGCGCACGGTAGCGCCCAGCTCTTCCATGGAGGCGGCAGTTTCCTCCAGGGCGCTGGCCTGGCTTTCGGTGCGGGCGCTCAAGTCCTGGTTGCCCTGGGCAATTTCGGCGCTGGCGGTGGCCAGGCTTTCTGCGCCCTGGCGCACCTGGCCGACGATGCGGGCCACGCTTTCCTGCATTTGGTGGATGCCGTGCAGCACGCTGCCATCCTCAATCGGGCGACTGCTGCGCGCCGTCAGATTGCCTTGGGCAATTTCATGCACTAGGGCGTTGAGTTCGGTGGGTTCATCACCCAATTGGCGCAGGATGCTGCGGGTAATTAGCCAGATGGTCAGCGCCAGCAGCACGGTAAAGCCGCCGCCGATGGCCAGAGCCTCGGCCACGCGACGCAGGAACAGCGCTTGCACGTCGTCGATATACACGCCCGAGCCAATAACCCAGCCCCAGGGGGCGTAGCCCTTGACGTAGGAGATTTTGGCCACTGGCTGCTCATGTCCGGGCTTGGGCCAGAGGTAGTCGACAAAACCTTGGCCGTCTTTTTTCACGGTATCGACAAAAGCCACGAATAAGTGTTTGCCGTTAGGGTCGGTGCTGCCGCTGAGGTCTTTGCCGTTGAGCTCCGGTTTGATGGGGTGCATCAACATGCGCACCTGCATATCGTTGACCCAGAAATATTCGCCATTGCCATAGCGCAGTTTGCTAATGGCTTTCAAGGCCCGCTCCTTCGCCACATCTTCAGGTAAATCCTGGCTTTTTGCTAAGTCGTGGTAGTGCGAGGCGATGCCAGTGGCGATATCTACCATGCCTTTAAGGTTCTCTGAGCGCTCTTGCAACAACAAAGTACGCTCTGAAAACATCAAGGCCATAACCACAACCAACAACCCCAGCGCCGACAAAATTAGCGTGGTGGTTAAGCGGTGGGCAATAGTAAAGCGAGTGAGAAATTGCATAGCTAGTCCAGTTTGCATGCACAAAAATGTCAAGGGATGTTCCAGCTTTATAGCTACGAACATCGTGAAGTGTCCTTGATACACCTGAAAGCTTTTGTCAGGAAGCCTGGGGTATTCCAGAATACGCACGCATTTTTTCTGGAGTACGCACAATAGCGCCCTCAGATCGTTGCCTACGTTCTTCTGGGGCCTGCAGGTGCAGGTCTGGTTCTAGCCCTTTTTTGCGGGAAGTCTCGCGTGTCTACTTCAACCTCTGCAGCTGCTGCGGCTGCCCCCACCCTCAACCCAAGCAAGATGACGTCCCAGGAGCTGCGCGCCAGCGGCAGCCTGGCCTTGATTTTTGCGCTGCGCATGTTGGGCCTGTTTTTGGTATTGCCCGTGTTTGCGCTGGAAGCGCGCCACTACGCCGGGGGGGACGATCCGGCCATGGTCGGCCTGGCGCTAGGTATGTATGGCCTTACGCAAGCCGTGTTCCAACTGCCGCTGGGGCTGGCTTCCGACCGTTTTGGGCGCAAAAAAGTCATCATCGCCGGGCTGCTGGTGTTTGCCGTGGGCAGCCTGGTGGCCGCGCAGGCGGACTCGCTCATGGGGCTGGTCTGGGGTCGGGCGCTGCAAGGTGCTGGGGCCGTATCGGCGGCCGTCACGGCCTTGCTGGCCGACCTCACGCGCGAAGTGGTGCGCACCAAGGCCATGGCCATGGTGGGCGGCAGCATTGCGCTGATGTTCTCCATTGCCCTGGTGCTCAGCCCCTTGCTGGCGGGCTGGGTAGGCTTGTCCGGCATTTTCTGGCTGACGTTGGCGCTGACGCTGGCCGGTATCGCTGCGGTGCTGTGGGTCGTGCCGCCCGAGCCGCTGCAACACACCAACGTGCCGCGTGGGCGCTTTGCCGATTTACTGCATTACCCCGACCTGCTACGCCTGAACGCCGGCGTCTTTGTGCTGCACACCGTGCAAATGGCCATGTGGGTGGCCGTGCCCAGCATGCTGGTAGCGGCGGGCCTGGTGAAAGCGGCGCACTGGCAGGTGTATCTGCCCGCAGTACTACTGTCGTTTGCCGCGCTGGGGCGCCTGTTTGCCATGGAGCGCAAAGGCCAATTGCGCGTGGCTTTGCTGGTGGCGATTGGGCTGGTGCTGCTGGTGCAAATTGGCCTGGGCGTCATGGCCTGGGCAGGCACAGGCTCGCTGTGGCTGCTGGGCCTGGCCATGCTGGTGTTTTTCATTGGCTTCAACATGCTGGAGGCTACCCAGCCCAGCCTGGTCTCGCGCATGGCCCCTGATAGCCTGCGCGGCGCGGCCCTGGGTGCGTACAACACCTTGCAGTCGCTGGGCTTGTTTGCTGGCGGCTTTGTCGGCGGCCTGCTGGCCCGCCATGGCAGCATGGAAGGGGTATTTGTCGCTACTGGCCTGTTGTGTGTGCTGTGGCTGGCATTTACCTGGCCGCTGCAGCCCGTTGGGCGCCAGAGTGCAGCACAGGAAAATATGCATTAAATAGGGGTGTAACCCTTATTAAATAAGCGCTACTAGCTCTTTTTTTAGTAGTTATTTTTACGTAGATCCACCACCTGAAAAGGTGGTGGATTTTTGTTTTCTATGTACGCTTGGCGTAAGCAGTGTAAAAATTTTTTACATTTTCTCCTGGTGAAAACCCTAGGGAAAAAATTCAGGATGTACCCCATCAGGCACAGAAAACGCGTGCAATTTGTCGCTATTGACGGGCTTGAGAACATCTAGCATGACACCGTTACAAAGGAGGAAACCATGCGTATGACCAAGAAACTTTCGGGTGTTGTTTTAGCCCTGGGCCTGTGCGCGTTGGCTGCGTCGGGAGCGTATGCACAGACAGGTTCGAAGACTGAACCATTTACCGTTTCCATCGAAATTCAAAACACCTGCACAGTACTGACACCTGGAAATATTGTTTTTACCGCTACCAGTGCCCAGCCAGGGACGCGGAATGCACAGGGGCAGATTGTCGTGCGCTGCTCGATCGACCACGACTACAGCATTGCACTAGATGGAGGGACGCATTCAGGTAGTACGACCCGCAATATGCGGGGGCCAGGTAGCACTGGGACGACAGATATTGCGTATGCCCTCTACCGGGATGCAGGCCTGACCGTTGCATGGGGGTCTGGAACAGAGTTTGGGGCGGTTTACCCAGGCAAAGGAGGCGGGTTGGATAAGGACCAAGTCGTCGATGTTTATGCCCGAGCCACCCTGGTAGGAACGGAGCCGGTAGGCACGTACACCGACACCGTCACCGCCACCCTTTTCGTTTTAACCGGAGCAGATGATGAAAACCATGCAATACACAATGCAACGCACCCTGGTGGTAGCTGCTTTGGCGTTGGCCGGTTGGGGGGCAGGCAGCAGCGCCGCTTTGGCCGGTTTTTTACAATACCTTTGTGCGCTATCAGTTGTATCAAGATGAAAACACGCTCAAGGTGTGGGGCAATGAGGAAGGGGCTATGGTCTCGGGCGTCAGTGGGCCAGGGAACCAGGCCGTCCTGCTTGCCGTGCACGGAGAAGTGCCACCACAACCCCAAGTAGAGACCGGAACCTATACCGATACCGTCATCGTCACCCTGCACTACTAGCAAGCTGCGGTGCAGCGCCCCCTGACACTGGCAAAACAGTGGTTTTTTTCAAGGGAGGTGTTGCATGTTCAAGCAACTTGTTGGTTGTGGACTGCTCTGTGTAGCAGCTTCTAGTAGTTGGGCTGCGGGCAGCCAGTCGGTGCAGATTCCGGTGCAATTGACTATTTCCGCCCAATGCACGCAAATCTCCTCCTCCCCCATAACCACTGCCACCCAATCCAGCGCCGTGCACAGCCTGCGCTGCAGCCCAGGTGAGGCCAAGACGCTGGCCTTGGTTGCGGCTCCCGCCACAGCGGCGAAGGCCCGCACCTCCTTGCCTCTGCCCCAGCCCGCACTCCAGCAGCACCTGCCTGCCGTCGTGTTTTAACCGCTGCCTGCGCACTGCTGCTGGCTGCTGGCGCGGCGCGGGCGCAAAGCCTGGCCATTGAACCCTTGACCGTGACCCTGCCCTGGGGCGAATCGGCCACCTCGTTGTGGCTGACCAATACCGGCGACAGGGGGCTGGACGTTCAGGCCCAGGTCTTTAACTGGCAGCAGCGCGACGGTGAGGAAGCCCTCACCCCCACCGCCGAGGTGGGCCTGAGCCCCCCGCACGTTCAGATTCCCCCCGGCCAGCGCCAACGCCTGCGCCTGTCCTTGCCCTTGCCCTTGTTTGTGCTCCCCGCCCAAGCATTGACCCCCACGGTAGCGGCCTGCGTGTTTGCGCAGCCCGCGCCGCATACGGGCCTGCGCCTGCGCAACACCGGCGGCGGCTATGCCAAGGTGGTGGATTTGGCCTACCAACTGCCCCAGTCTCCCCCATTACCGGACACCCCGGCGCAGATGTTGATGGAAGACCTGCCCGGTTACGTCCTGCCCGGCAGCTTCAAACATTGGCAGTTGGACGGGACGCTGCAGCACTTCGTTGGGGCTAGCTTGCACGCGCAGATCAACGGCCAGGGCCAAACCTGGGTGCTGCAGCCCTGCGCGGATGAGTAAAAGATATATTAAAAATCATAGCTATTAGCGCTTGAGCAGATTGAATTTCAAATACTAAACAGTTTGAAATCCTTGCTCTATCAGCGCTATCAGCTATTTATTTTTTTGCGGTATCCTGCGCACCTGCGTTCAGCCGGAGGGGCTGCGCAGCGTGTAGTTGGCCCTTGGACCCTCCCCGTGAACACCAGGGCTAGGAACTGTAGGTAGAAAGAAATTTTTCATCATGGCATCCGTCAATAAAGTCATTTTGGTCGGCAACCTGGGGCGTGACCCCGAGGTGCGCACCTTCCCCAGCGGCGACCAAGTCGCCAACGTCACCATCGCCACCACCGACAAGTGGCGCGATAAAAACACCGGCGAAAACCGCGAAGCCACCGAATGGCACCGCGTCGTCTTCAATGGCCGCCTGGCAGAAATCGTTAGCCAGTACCTGCGCAAAGGCTCGCAGGTGTATGTGGAAGGCTCCATCCGCACCCGCAAGTGGACGGACCAACAAAGCGGGCAAGAGCGCTACGCCACCGAAATCCGCGCCGACACCATGCAAATGCTCGGTGGCCGCCAAGGCGGCCCAGGCGCAGCGCCCGGCGGTAACGACGGTTTTGGCGATAGCCAATACGGCAGTCCCGCCCCCCAGCAGCGCGCCCCCCAACAAAACTACGCACCGCGCGCCGCAGCGCCCCAGCAGCGCCCGCCCATGGCCCAACAACCCGCTGCGCCCGCCCCGGCAGCGCAGCGCCCCAGCGCCGGGTTTGATGATTTTGGCGACGACGATATTCCGTTTTAAAAAATCACCGGGCGCCGTCGTAGCGACCATAAAAAATCCCGCCGGGCTGCCCAGGCGGGATTTTTTTATGACGGATGGCTTTAACCGCGCAGTTTCAGCACGTCAAACATATCAAACAGCCCGGTGCTTTGCCCGGCCAGGAAACGCACGGCCTGCAGGCTGCCTGCGGCGTAACCGGCGCGGCTGGAGGATTTGTGGCTGATCTCGATGCGCTCGCCCGTGCCGGCAAACAGTACGGTGTGGTCGCCCACGATGTCGCCGCCGCGAATGGTGGCAAAGCCAATGCTGCCGGGGGCGCGCTCGCCGGTGTGGCCGTAGCGCTCGTACACGGCGCGTTCTTGCAGCTCGGTGCCCTGGGCCTGGGCGATGACTTCGCCCATCTTCAGCGCCGTGCCGGATGGGGCGTCTACCTTGTGCTTGTGGTGGGCTTCGATGATTTCAATGTCGTAGCCGGGCAGGGCCTGGGCGGCCAGTTCCAGCAGTTTGAGGGTGACGTTCACGCCCACGCTCATATTGGGCGCAAAGACGATGGCGGTTTTGGTGGCGGCGGCTGCAATGGCGGCTTTGCCGGCATCGTCAAACCCGGTGGTGCCGATGACGGTTTTCACCCCCAGCTCGGCGGCGATGTGCAGGTGCGCCAAGGTGCCGCTGGGGCGGGTGAAGTCGATAAAGAAGTCAGCTTTGGACAGGGCGCTGCGGATATCGCTTTCAATGGCGACGCCGCTGACTTCACCCAGGAAACCGGCGGCATCCTGGCCAATGGCGGCGCTGTCGGGCATGTCCAAGGCGGCGGCCAGTTGGCAGTTGTCACTGGCGTGGATGGCTTCAATCAACATGCGGCCCATGCGGCCACTGGCGCCAGCAATGGCGATGCGAAGGGGGGCAGAAATCATGGTGGGGGGATGCAGGGGAGGTTAATCGCGCTCAAGCGGGGGGTAGCTGCGTCCGCTGCGGGGGGCGGGGCTGCTGGCGCTGTTGGCCGCTTCGGCCTGTCGGGCCTGTGGATGGGCAGCGGGGTATTTGGCCAGTTGCGCTTCGGTGGCTTCTAGCTGGGGGATTTTCAGCTTGCGCTTGGACGGGCCCAGGGAGGCAACGAACTCATCTTCCGTGGGCATGTCGTCGCCCTCAGCGCGGTCAAACAGGTCGCCGTTAAAGAATACGGTGAGCTTGCGGGCCTGCTCGGCCACGCCTTTGCGCTTGATGGTGAAGACGTACTCCCAGCGCTCAGCGTGAAAGACACTGGTCATCAGGGGCGAGCCCAGAATCTCCCGCACCTGCTGGCGGCTCATGCCGGGCTGCAGGGCGTCCACCTGCTCTTTGGAGACAAAGTTGCCTTGCACCACTTCCACCTTGTAGGGGGTGACTTTTTGCATGGCCGAGCGGGTGGCGTCGCCCACGCTGGAGCAGGCCAGCAGGGCAAAGGGCAGGGTGAGCACCAAGGCGGCGCGACAACGGGCTTGAGCAGACATAGGTAATTAGTGCCGGATATGATGCGGGGCATTGTAGCGGCAGGCGCCCAGGCCCTGCCGCGACAGCTCCCTCCCCTTCTTAGAACATGTTCTTAGGGCGATACCTCTTGGCTTTGGCAAGGGGGGTGGCTAGCCACTCTTCTTGGCTTGTTTTCTACGGCAGGCACAGCATGAACAATATTGAAAACCTTAAAAGCACGGGCCTGAAGGCCACGCTGCCCCGTTTAAAAATTCTGGAAATTTTCCAAACCGGCAAACAGCGCCACATGACGGCGGAAGACGTGTTTCGCGTGCTGCTCGATGAGCGCTCGGACATTGGCCTGGCCACCGTCTACCGGGTGCTGACGCAGTTTGAGCAGGCCGGCATCTTGCTGCGCAGCAATTTTGAAAGCGGCAAGGCGGTGTATGAGCTCAACGAAGGCCAGCACCACGACCATCTGGTGTGCACCAGCTGCGGCAAGGTCGAAGAGTTCTACGACCCGGAAATTGAACGGCGGCAAATGCAGGTGGCTGACCGCCTGGGCTGGAATATCCAGGACCACTCCATGTCGCTATACGGCGTGTGCGCCGCCTGCCTGAAGAAAAATTAACGGGCACAGTAAAAAAAGCGCTGCAGGTTTTGCAGCGCTTTTTGCATGGGGGGACGGGTCTAGCGGTTAGCCGTTGGGTTGCCACTACTACTGCCACTACTACTGCCGCTGCCCATGTCGCGCTCCATCGCTAGGCGGTGGCGTTCGACAAATTCGGCGTAGGTATCAATGCCGCGCAGCTGCAGGATGGAGTTGCGCACCGCCGCCTCCACCAGTACGGCCATGTTGCGCCCGGCCACCACCTGCACCACCACTTTGCGCACGGGCACGCCCAGCACGTCTTCCTGCAGCGGCTCTTGCGGCAGGCGCTCGTAGTCGCGCTCCATGGTTTCGCGGCGCACCAGGTGGACGATGAGCTTGAGCCGCATTTTGCGGCGCACGGCGGTCTCGCCAAAAATGGCGCGGATGTCCAACAGGCCAATACCGCGCACTTCCAGCAGGTTGCGCAGCAGCTCGGGGCACTTGCCTTCGATGGTGGTTTGGTTGATGCGGTAGAGGTCGACCGCATCGTCGGCCACCAGGCCGTGGCCCCGGGTAATCAGCTCCAGCCCCAGCTCGCTTTTGCCCAGGCCGGATTCGCCGGTAATCAGCACCCCCAGGCCCAAAATGTCCATGAACACCCCGTGCACCGTGGTGCGGTCGGCAAAGTGCTTGGACAAATAGGCACGCAGCACGTCGATGACGAAGGCGGCGGCCTCCTGCGTGGCAAACAGGGGGATGTGCGCCCGCTCGCACATGGCAATCAGCTGCGGCGGTGCGGTTTGCCCGTCGGCCAGCACCAGTACGGGCGGCTCCAGGCTGGTGATGCGCTGCACGCGGCGTTCGCAATCGGCGTCGGTAGCGTTGGTCAGATACGCGACCTCGCGCTTGCCTAAAACCTGCAGACGGTAGGGGTGGATGTAGTTGAGGTAGCCCACCAAGTCGGCCCCAGAGCGAGCCGAGCGCACGGCCATCTCGTCAAAGCGCCGCTCCGGGTTGCCGTGGCCGGCTTCCCATGTCCAGGCCAGCGAGTGGCGAAAAGCGTCAAAGAGTCGGTCAGCGTTAATGGCTTTATGGCGCATGGCGTATCAGGACAAGAGGAGGCAAAGGCAGGCGGCAGCGCCCAGGCTTGCAAGTGGTGCGCAGATGTGCGCTGGGCTTTAAGCGCTGGCGGCAGCCTGCCACGTGGCAATGATGGTGTGCAGCTCTTGGGCGTCTTGCGTGCTTTTGAGGGCTTCGCGCAGTTGGCTGTTGCTGAGCAGTTCGGCAATTTCCGAGAGCACTTCCAGGTGTTGCTGGGTGGCGGCCTCGGGCACTAGCAGGAAGATCAGGAGGCTGACGGGCTGCTCGTCCGGGGCGTCAAAGCCGATGGGCTGGGTCAGTTGGAACACCGCTGCCATGGGGGATTTCAGCCCCTTGATGCGCCCATGGGGAATCGCCACGCCGTGCCCCAGGCCTGTGGAGCCCAGGCGTTCTCGGGCAAACAGGCTGTCGGTAATCAAGGCCCGGGACAGGCCGTGCAAGCCTTCAAACAACAGGCCCGCTTCTTCAAAAGCACGTTTTTTGCTGGTGGCATCCACACCCACGAGAACTTGGGCGGATGGCAGGATGGAGGCAAGGCGATTCATGGATTCCGTCATCAGTGCTGCACGCATTGGAATGAAAGAGCCCCTCAAGGGGCCCAAGGGGCAAGAATGTACCCAATTACGTTTAATTGCAACTGCAAGTGGGATTTCCCCCAAGATATTGCTGCAGACTGTGGTTTCTACGCCGCCCTGGGCTGGCGTGGGCCAGGCCAGTAAAATGCCCGGTTGGCGTGTTTCTGCGCCGTTTTATTTTTACCGTTTGCGCACTATGACCGAACCTAGCACCACCGCCTTGCACACTTCCAACATCACGTCCCTGCCTCTGTTGGCACGCGGCAAGGTGCGCGACAACTACGCCGTGGGCGATGACCGCATCCTGATGGTCGCCAGCGACCGCCTCTCGGCCTTTGACGTCATCATGGGCGAGCCCATTCCCGGCAAGGGGCGGCTGCTGACGCAAATGGCGCTGTTTTGGTTCGACAAGCTCGGCCACATCTGCCCCAACCATTTGACCGGTGAAGCACCGGAAAGCGTGGTGAGCGCCGAAGAAGTGCCCCAGGTGGCTGGCCGCGCCATGCTGGTCAAGCGCCTGCAACCGGTGTTGATTGAGGCCGTGGTGCGCGGCTACCTGGCCGGTAGCGGCTGGAAGGAATATCAGGACAGCCAGTCCGTCTGCGGCGTGCCCCTGCCTGCGGGTCTGACCAATGCGGCCAAGCTCCCCCAGCCCATCTACACCCCGGCGGCCAAGGCCGAGGTGGGCGACCATGACGAAAACATCACGTATGCGCGCACCGTGGAGATGGTGGGTGAAAAACTGGCCGCGCAAATCCGGGATACGGCCATTCGCATCTACGAAGAGGCCGCCGCCATTGCGCTGACCAAGGGCATGATCATTGCCGACACCAAGTTCGAGTTTGGCCTGACCGCAGACGGCGAGCTGGTGCTGATGGACGAGGTGCTGACCCCCGACAGCTCGCGCTACTGGCCGGTGGAAGGCTACGAAGCCGCCCTGGCTGCGGGCGAGAACCCGCCCAGCTACGACAAGCAGTTTGTGCGCGACTGGCTGGAGCAGGCCAAGGTCAACGGCAAGCTGTGGGACAAAAAAGCCCCCGCACCGCGCCTGCCGCAAGAGGTGATTGAGAAAACCGCCGCCAAATACCGCGAAGCACTGCAGCGCCTGACGGCATAAGCTGCGCGAACGCCAACTCTTAAAAAGAGAGCTGCTGGCGCTTGTTTCATAAAGATTTCAAGGTGTTTTAACCTTGAAAATCAAGTAGAACAAGCGCTAGCAGCTCTCTTTTTTATATCTAATCTATTTGTGCATCAGGGTAATCGCATCTAAATCTCTTTAAAAATCAAAGAGATTTTCACCGTTCCTGCTCTCTCCTTCGTCATTCCCGCGAAGGCGCACTACTGTCCGGAGAAATCTTCAAGTAAACAAATCAGGCTGAATCATTGATCTGGCTTGCGCGTTTTCCCGCCTTCGCCTCTCTACCTCTTCATCGTTTCTGGGCCGCTGGAACAAGCCCGCACGTAGTGCATTGAAGACCCGTAGCAGCGAAGTGCCGCCAGACTGCGCTTGGCAATACAGCGCTACGAGCAGGTAGGCAATCAGCGCACACAGCAGTTGAATGCGCACGGCATTGCGGCTGCGGCGATAGAAGGCTTTGAGCCGGAGGTTCTGCTTGATCCATTTGAAGAACAGCTCAATGTTCCAGCGTGCTTTGTAGCAGGCGGCAATCTCTGCGCCAGAGCGATTCATATCATTGGTGACCAGTACCAGATCGCTGTCGTGGTCTGGGCGATGCACACGCACACGGCGCAGGGGCTTGATGTATTGGTTACGCCGTTTGCCACCGGGTGTGCGGTTGCTGAAGGCAATCAACTCATCGGCCAGGATGTGCTGCTGATCGGCTGCGGCCACGTCTTTTTGCTCCAGCACCTTCACTGCCGCATTGGACTTCAGGCGTGTGACGAACAGTGCCTGTTTGTTCTCGAACGTCGACCACCAGTTGTAGTCGCAATACCCTTTGTCAAACACGTAGGTTGCGCCCGCTTGCAACTGTATTCCAACAGCCTGAGTGACATCATTGACGTTGGCCTGTGTGATCTCTTGCACCACAGGGGTCGCACTGCCTTGGTTGAAAACCACATGCAGCTTCAATCCCTGGGTATTGCGCGTGCTGTGCTCTTTGGCCCAGTCAAAGCCCCGGCCTTTGAGCGTCAGGCTGGTGGAATCGAGCAGCAACAGGCCTTCACGCACTTGCCGCCGGATCTTTCTGTGAGCGGCACTCATCAATTCACCGACCAGTTCCTCGAACACTTGTGGCTTGCGCTTGGCGCAGGCATCAGCCAGGGTCGTGCGGCGCACTGGCCCGGTGCCCAAGTGGTAGTGATGGCGGGCATGGAGGTTGTAGCCCGTCTCAAGCTCACGCAGCGAGCGACTACCGCTGAGCTGCCCATAGACCTGTGCGATCAGCAGTGACCAGGTGTCAAAGCCTTTGGTGTAGCGGTCTGTCTTGTGCTTGTCGGCCAGGCGCTGCACATGGGCACGAGGCAGGTTCTTCAATAGTTGCTCAAATCGGCTTATGCTGAACATGTTGCGGTGTTTGGGTGATTGAGTTGGCGCTCAGGGGTTTAACCCCTAATCCCAAGCACCGCAACGCTTTTTTGAGATTCCTCGAAATTTTCTCCGGACAGTAGTGCGCGAAGGCGGGAATCCAGTGCGACCCATGAACGCTGTCGCTGGACACCCGCCTTCGCGGGTGTGACGGAGCATTATTGTTTGCTATGAATTTAAATGCGATTGCCTTGATTTACGCATGGGGGCTGGCCGCTTGCACGGCTTGCACCAGTTCCCGCGCCAATTGGTGCAGGGCTTGCCAGCCGTTGCGCGGCCAGCTTGGGTGGGGCAGACCTTTAATCACGCCATCGACCTGGTGGGCCGCCAGCAGCAGCTTGGCCAGCACAGCGGGGCGCAGCAGGGGCACCAGGCGGGCAAAGCGCTGCTCTTTCGGCCCCCACACGCGCAGTTGGCGCAGCACCATGGGCAGGGGCTGGCCGGCATCCAGCGCAGCGCGGGCGCGTTGCAGGTTGCGGATGTCTTCGGCCAGCGCCCAGTGGGTCAGCACCTCGGCCACGCCTTCGGCCTGCAGGCCGTCGAGCATGCGGGTGGTGCGCTCCAAGTTACCGGCCAGCACCGCGTCGGAGAGCTTGAACACGTCGTAGCGGGCCACGTTGAGCACGGCCTGCTCGATCTGCTCCTGCTGCAATTCCCCCGGTGGGTAGAGCAGGCCCAGCTTTTGAATCTCCTGGTGCGCAGCCAGCAGGTTGCCTTCTACGCGGTCGGCAAAAAAGGCCAGGCACTGCAGGCCCGCCTGTCCCTCGGCCACGCGCTGGCCCTGGGCCTTGAGGCGCTGGGCAATCCAGGCGGGCAGCTTGTCGCGCTCAATGGGGTGGATGGGGATGTGGATGCCCTGCGTATCCAGCGCGGTGAACCAGGCGGTTTTCTTGCTGGCAGCATCCAGCCGGGGCAGGTGGATGAGGGTGAGCACATCCTGCGCCTGCGCGGCTTGTTGCGCCAGTTGGGTCAGAGCCGCTGCGCCTTCTTTACCACCGGGTTTGCCGCTGGGAATACGCAGTTCAATGATTTGCTTGTCGGCAAACAGGCTCAGCGCACTGCCTGCAGCCAGGGCGCTGCTCCAGTCAAAGTGCGCGCCTTGTACGGTAAAGACCTGGCGCTCGGTAAACCCCTGGGCGCGCGCGGCGGCGCGGATGGCGTCTGCCGCTTCTTGCAGTTGCAGCGGCTCATCGCCGTGCAGGGTGTAGAGCGGGCGCAGCCCTTGGCGCAGGTGCTGGGCCAGTTGTTCCAAAGCCAGTTGCATGGGTGCTGTGCCGTGCGGGCCGGGCTTATTGCGCGGGCGCTGGCGGCTGCACCAGGGCCAGGCGGCGCAGCAGTTGCTGGGCAATGTCCAGGCGCATGTCGCGCATCAGGCCGGCTTCTTCGTCGTCTTTGGCCAGGGTCAGGGTTTCGCTGTAGCTCATGTCCCGGGTCTGGCCAATTTCGGTGTCTTCCACCCAACTGCGGCCATCCTTGCCGGTCAGGCTAAAGCGCACGAACAGGCGCAGTTGCAGCTCGCGCACCTGCCCGGCCACGGTTTTGGCCAGGATGACGCGCTGCGAACGCTCGCCCAGCAGGCGCAGGGTAACGTCGGCCTCAGCGCTGGTGCTGGGCGGCAGCAGCAGGCGCAGGTCGTGGCTGGAGGCGGCCAACTGGCGCAGCAGCTCGCGCCCCAGTTCAGAGCCTTCGGGTGCGGCCAGCAGCAGTGAGTGAAAGGCGTAATGCGCCTGCCCGCGCAGTTGAAAACCGCAGGCGGGCAGCAGGGCCGCCGCAGGGGCTAAGGCCAAGGTGGTGAGAAGGTGGCGGCGCTGCATGCTTACACCACGATGTTGACCAAACGGCCCGGCACGACGACGACCTTTTTCGGTGCTGCGCCTTGCAGGTGTTTTTGTGCATCGTCGCAGGCCAGGGCCAGGCGTTCGATCTCGGCTTTGTCTGCACTGGCGGGCACGCGCACGCTGCCGCGCAGTTTGCCGTTGACTTGCAGCACCAGCTCCAGCTCGTCTTGCTCCAGCGCCTTGGGGTCGACCTGGGGCCAGGCGGCGTCCAGCAAATCGCCCTGTTTCTTGGCGTAGCCCAGCTCTTGCCACAGCACATGGGTCAGGTGCGGGGTGGCGGGGTAGAGCACGCGCAGCAAAATGCCAAAGCTTTCAATGGCGGCAATCTGGCCTTCGGCGCTGTCCAGGCCCTTGAAGCCTTCCAGCGCGTTGAGCATCTTCATCGCGCCGGAGACGACGGTGTTGTACTGCATGCGCTGGTAGTCGTAATCCACCTGCTTGAGCACGGTGTGCACTTCCAGGCGCAGGGCTTTGGCGGGGGCGTCAAAGCTGATGTCGTCCAGGCTGTCGGCAGACAGCGCCAGCGCAATCGCCGGCACGTAGTTGATGCCCAAGAGCTTGACGCCAAAGTTGTACACACGGCGCAGGAAGCGGTAACTGCCTTCCACCGCAGCGTCGTTCCACTCCAGCGTCAGCTCCGGCGGGGCGGTGAACATGGTGTACAGGCGCGCGGTGTCGGCACCGTATTTCTCAATCAGGTGTTGGGGATCGACACCGTTGTTCTTGGACTTGGACATGGTGCCCACGCCCTCGTAGTCGATGGCGGTGCCCACGGGTAGCAGGCCGTCGCTGCTGTCCGCTGCGTTTTTCAGCTTGGCACCGATGACCTTGCCGCTGTCGTCCAGCACATGCTCCACGTCATGCGGCCAGAAGTAGTCTTTCGCGCCCTTGGCGCTCTTGCGGCTGTAGATGTGGTTGAGCACCATGCCCTGCGTAAGCAGCTTGGTAAATGGCTCATCGACCTTGACCAGCCCCAGGTCGCGCATGACTTTCGTCCAAAAGCGTGCGTACAGCAGGTGCAGGATGGCGTGCTCGATGCCGCCGATGTATTGGTCCATCGGCATCCAGTAGTCGGTACCCTCAGCCACCATTTTTTCGGTGTTGGTGGCATCGCAATAGCGCATGAAGTACCAGGACGAATCAACAAAGGTGTCCATGGTGTCCGTCTCGCGCCGGGCCGGTTTGCCGCAGCAGGGGCAGGTCACGCCGGCATGAAAGGCTTCGGACTTGACCAGCGGGTTGCCGCTGCCGTCCGGCACCAAATCGGGCGGCAGCACCACGGGCAGGTCTTTTTCCGGCACGGGCTGCGGGCCGCAATCGGCGCAGTGGATGATGGGAATCGGCGTGCCCCAGTAGCGCTGGCGGCTCACGCCCCAGTCGCGCAAACGCCAGGTGGTTTTCTTCTCGCCCAAACCTTTTTCAGCCAGCAGCACGGCCACCTTGTCCACGGCCTGCGCGTGGTTCAACCCATCGAGCACGCCGGAGTTGACGCACACGCATTTTTGCTTGTCGGCGTACCAGTCGGCCCAGGCTTGGCCGTCAAAGCTCTCGCCTTCGACGGCAATCACTTGCGTGATCGGCAACTGGTATTTCAGCGCAAAGGCAAAGTCGCGCTCATCGTGGGCGGGTACGCCCATCACGGCACCGTCGCCATAGCTCATCAGCACATAGTTACCGACCCACACTTCGACCTGCTGGCCCGTTAGCGGGTGGGTGACAAACAGGCCGGTGGCCATGCCTTCTTTTTCTTTCAGCGCCAGTTCGGCCTCGGTCGTGCCGCCCTTTTTACATTCTTCGATAAAGGCAGCGAGCTTTGCATTGCCAGCCGCTGCATGCTGGGCCAGCGGGTGCTCGGGCGCAACGGCGCAGAAGGTCACACCCATGATGGTGTCGGCGCGGGTGGTGAAGACGTACATCTTGCCGTCTTGAATCAAGGCACCGCTGCTGTCTTTGATGTCGTGCGTAAAGGCAAAGCGCACGCCGCTGGACTTGCCAATCCAGTTTTCTTGCATCAAGCGCACCTTGTCGGGCCAGCCGGTCAGCGTGGCCTTGTCGCCGCCGACCTGTACGTGGTCGAGCAGCTCTTGCGCGTAATCGGTGATCTTCAGGTAGTAGCCGGGGATTTCGCGCTTTTCCACCAAAGCGCCGGTGCGCCAGCCGCGCCCGTCAATCACCTGCTCGTTGGCCAGCACGGTTTGATCGACCGGGTCCCAGTTCACCACCTGGGTTTTGCGGTAGGCAATGCCCTTTTCCAGCATTTTCAGGAACAGCCACTGGTTCCATTTGTAATACTCGGGGTCGCAGGTGGCCACTTCGCGGCTCCAGTCGATGGCTAGGCCCATCGCCTGCATCTGCTTTTTCATGTAGGCAATGTTGTCGTACGTCCACTGGGCGGGCGGCACCTTGTTTTTCAGCGCCGCGTTTTCAGCGGGCAAGCCAAAAGCGTCCCAGCCCATGGGCATCAGCACATTCCAGCCCTGCATACGCAGTTGGCGCGTGAGCATGTCGTTGATGGTGTAGTTACGCACATGCCCCATGTGCAGCTTGCCGCTGGGGTAGGGCAGCATGGAGCAGGCGTAGAACTTTTTCTTGTTCTGGTCTTCTGTGACGCGGTAGGCGTCGTGCGCATTCCAATGGGCTTGTGCGGCTTGTTCGATGTCGAGGTGGTTGTATTTGTCGTGCATGGTGTGTGTCTGGCTCAAGAAAAGAGCAGCCGGACGCTGCTGTGCCGGGCATTTTAGGCGCCCCTATGGGGGCAAGGAGTATGTGTGCAGTTGTTTGTCGCAACGTGGATGGATTTACAGCCTTGGGCGCAAGCGGCCCTGGGGTTGGGTGCTTTGTCGGTATTGGCCATGCTGGCCGGTGGAGTAGCGCGCTTGCTGCTGCTGCGCGTGGTGCGCCATGGCCGCCAGACCTGGGCCAGCGGTTGGCTGGCCGTGGCCCTGCATGACAGCGTGTTGGTGCGCCTGGCCAAGTCGGTGCCGTCCATGGTGGTGCAGCAGGGCGTGTACGCCGTGCCGCACCTGGCTGATAACGTCGCCAACTTCTGGCACAACGCCGCCGCTGTGTTTACCACCTACCACCTGGTGCGGGCCGTCTGCGCCCTGCTGGACGCTGCCAACGTGGCGCACGACACGCACGACGGGCCCAAGGCATCGCAAATGCGAACCATTAAAAGCTATGTGCAACTGGGCAAGCTGGTGGTGTGGACGGTGGGGCTGCTATTGATGGCGGCGGTGTTGCTCAACCGCTCGCCGCTGCTTTTGCTCTCGGGCCTGGGGGCTATGTCGGCGGTGTTGATGCTGGTGTTCAAGGACACGATTTTGTCCTTCGTGGCCGGTGTGCAACTGGCCAGCAACGACATGCTGCGCGTGGGCGACTGGATTGAAATGCCCAAGGAAGGGGCCGACGGCGCGGTGGTGGACATTGCGCTCAACACCGTCAAGGTGCAGAACTGGGACAAAACCATCACCACCATCCCCACCTGGAAGCTGATGAGCGAGAGCTTTAAAAACTGGCGCGCCATGTTTGAAACCGGCGGGCGGCGCATCATGCGCGCGCTGCATATTGATGCCGCCACCGTCAGCCTGCTGGCCCCGGAGCGCCGCACTGCCTTGGTGCGCCAGGGCCTGCTGCCTGCCGATGCCCCCGCAGGCACCAATTTGGCCGCACTGCAGGCGTATACCCTGGCATATCTACAAGCCCACCCGGAAGTGGCCAAGGGCGTGGGCATGCACATGTTGGTGCGCACGCTGGAGCCCACGGCCATGGGCATTCCGCTGCAACTGTATTGCTATAGCGCCAACACCGCCTGGGCGGAATACGAGCGCATCCAGGGCAGTATTTTTGACCACCTGATGGGGGTGCTGCCGCAGTTTGGCCTGGCGCTGTACCAACGCTCGTCGGACTACAGCAACCGCCAGATTGTCGATGCCCTGCTGGAAGACAGCGAGGACGCCACCAGCGCCGGGACGCCAGCGCAGGGATTACCCGCACAGCGATAATTTGCCCCCATGAAAAAGCACCGCGAAAAGCACCGCGTAGTCGTCGGCCTGTCCGGCGGCGTTGATTCCGCCGTAACCGCCCACATCCTGCAGCAGCAAGGCCACGAAGTGGTCGGCATCTTCATGAAAAACTGGGAGGACGACGATGACTCCGAGTTCTGTTCCAGCCGCCAGGACTTCCTGGACGCGGCCAGCGTGGCCGACGTGCTGGGCATTGAAATTGAGCACGTCAACTTCGCCGCCGACTACAAAGACCGGGTGTTTGCCGAATTTCTGCGCGAATACCAGGGCCGGCCGCACGCCCAACCCGGACGTGCTGTGCAACGCCGAGATCAAGTTCAAAGCCTTCCTCGACCACGCCATGCGCCTGGGTGCGGAAAAAATCGCCACCGGCCACTACGCCCGCGTGCGCCAGAACGCCGCCACCGGCCTGTTTGAGCTATTGAAGGGCGTGGACAACAGCAAAGACCAAAGCTACTTTCTGCACCGGCTGAACCAGGCGCAGCTTTCCAAAGCGCTGTTCCCCATTGGCCACCTGTGCAAGACCGAGGTGCGCCGCATCGCCGAAGCACTGGGCCTGCCCAACGCCAAGAAAAAGGATTCCACCGGCATCTGCTTTATTGGCGAGCGCCCGTTCCGCGAGTTTCTGAACCGCTACATCAGCAAGGAACCCGGCCCCATCGTCGATGACCGGGGCCGCAAGCTGGGCCAGCACGTGGGCTTGAGCTTTTACACCCTGGGCCAGCGCTCCGGCCTGGGCATCGGCGGCGTGAAAGAAAAAGGCGCGGCCCGTGGCGCAGGCGACCATGCCCCCTGGTTCGTTGCCCGCAAGGACGTAGCGAAAAACACCCTGGTCGTGGTGCAAGGCCATGACCACCCCTGGCTGCTGTCCGCCCAGGTACAGGCTGACCAAGCCAGTTGGGTCGCCGGCCACGCCCCGGCGCTGGGCAACTACGGCAGCAAAACCCGCTACCGCCAGCCCGACGCCCCGGCTGCACTGGTGCAGGCCGACGGCAACACCTTCACCCTGGACTGCCGCGCCCAGCCCCAATGGGCCGCCACGCCGGGACAAAGCGCGGTGTTGTATGACGGGGAGGTGTGTTTGGGCGGCGGGGTGATTGCGGCGGTGCAGTAGCGTTTTATGAAGCACCAGCCCGTTTTGTTGGTTGATGACTTCGCATCGGATCGGGCCGTTTTGGGGTGCGCAGGGTGCAATGAGGACTCGAAGTTAGGCTCGACAGAAAACAATATGGCTCTGCAAACGATGGATTTTCAGCAGTTGGTAGAGATGCAAGTGCTGTGTGACAAGGTGCTAGACCAAACGGAAGCGCTGGCCCTTGCACTCGAGACAGCGCAGGCGCTGCACCAAGGCCTGAAGCAGCTTGAAGATTTTTATGACCGGGACTGGCTGCGCATTTATAGCGATGAACGACTGACGGATGCCGACCATGCAGCGCTGCGGCCCCATATCCAGGACGGTCGCTATTCCATCTTGAGTCAAGACACGATCTGGGATGCTTTGCAGGCTGCGCGCCAGGCGCAGCTTTCTTTAGCAAAGCTGCTGGTCAAACAGCTCTAGGGCTACGGTGCAAGCAGCAGGATTTTACTAAAAAACATAGCTGTTATCGCTTGCTGTTAAAGATTTTCACGTAATTTTTTGCCTAAAAATCAATAAACACCAGCGCTAACAGCTTCTGTTTTAAGAGCAATCAAGCCGCTTCCAGTTGTTCCCGCGCCTTATCCACCCAGCCGTACAGGTTGTCGCGCAGCTCTTGCTGGTTGAAGGTGCAGCTTTCTTCGGCGGCCAGGGTGCTGGCTTCCAGGCGGTCGAGCAGTTGCAGCAGCACCTCGCCATAGCGTGGGGGTAGGCTGGTGAGCAGCTCCTGCGCGGCGCGGGCCTGTTCGCTCAGGGCACTGGCGCTGACGGCGCATTCTTCGTAGCGCAGCAGGCTGTCGTGCAGGGCTTGCAATTGCATCAGGGCGTGGCTGGTGGTCATGGCGTCCTCCTTGGGTGGCTGGGGTGTTGGGGAGTGTTAGGGAATCAGTGTAGGCCCCCTGCGCGTACGGTTGTGCCCGGCGGGGGGCGATCTCGGTGAAAATCCGCACATGACTTCTGCCACGACCTCTTCTTTGTCCACCATGGAACTGATGCAACAACTGGGCGCCCAGGCCAAGGCCGCCGCCGCTTGGATGGCCCAGGCCAGCGCCGCGCAAAAAAACCAGGCTTTGCGCACTTTGGCGCAATTGCTGCGCAGCAATGGTGATGCCTTGGCTGCGCACAACGCGCAGGATATTGAGCGTGCCCAGGCCGCCGGCTTGGCCGCGCCTATGGTTGACCGCCTGCGTTTGACACCGCAAGTGCTGGAGACCTGCGCCCAGGGCTGTGAGCAACTGGCGGCCATGCCCGACATCATTGGCCAGATCAGCGGCCTGCAGCAGCAGCCCAGCGGCATCCGCGTGGGGCAGATGCGCGTGCCGATTGGTGTGTTTGGCATGATTTACGAAAGCCGCCCGAACGTGACGATTGAGGCGGCCAGCCTGTCGATCAAAAGCGGCAATGCCTGCATCTTGCGCGGCGGTTCGGAGGCCATTGCCTCCAACCAGGCGCTGGCCGCGTTGGTGGTGCAGGCGCTGGCGGCGGCGGGCCTGCCCACGCACGGCGTGCAACTGGTGCCCACCACCGACCGCGCTGCTGTAGGGGCCTTGATTACCATGCCGCAGTTTGTGGATGTGATCATTCCGCGCGGCGGCAAGGGCTTGATTGAGCGCATTAGCGCCGAGGCCAAGGTGCCCGTCATCAAGCACCTGGATGGCAATTGCCACAGCTATGTGGATGACCCCTGCGACCTGGACATGGCTGTGACCGTGGTTGATAACGCCAAGACGCAGAAATTCAGCCCCTGCAACGCCAGTGAAAGCCTGCTGGTGGCCCGTGGTGTGGCGGCAGAGTTTCTGCCCCGCATCGGCGCGGTGTTTGCAGAAAAAGGCATAGAAATGCGTGTTTGCCCCGCCAGTAAAGCGCTGTTAGCTCCTATTGCAGGAGCAAAACTGGTCGATGCCACCGAGGACGATTGGAGCGCGGAGTACCTGGGCCCCATCATCAGCATCCAGGTGGTCGATGGCCTGGATGCCGCCATTGCCCACATCAACCGCTATTCCAGCGGTCATACCGAGGCCATCTTGACGCGCGACCATATGCACGCCCAGCGCTTTTTGCGCGAGGTGGATTCCAGCAGCGTGATGGTCAACGCCAGCACCCGTTTTGCCGATGGCTTTGAATACGGCCTGGGCGCGGAAATTGGCATCAGCACCGATAAATTCCATGCCCGGGGGCCGGTGGGGATAGAGGGGCTCACCTCGCTCAAATACGTGGTGCTGGGTGACGGGCAGGTACGCAAATAAAATCGTGGTAACGCCCGCCAAATAAGGGCGACAAGCTATGAAAATCATTATTCTCGGCGCGGGGCGCATTGGCTACAGCGTGGCAGAGAGCCTGGTGTCCGAGCGCAACGACATCACCGTCATCGACACCAATGCCGAGCGCCTGCGCGAGTTGCAAGAGCGCTTTGACCTGCGCTGCGTGACGGGCGATGGCATCGACGCGCGGGTGTTGGTCGAGGCGGGCGCGCGCGATACCGACCTGCTGATTGCCTGCGCCGCGCAGGATGAAACCAACCTGGTGTGCTGCAAGATTGCGCACATGCTGTTTCACATCCCCACGCGCATTGCGCGGGTGCGCTCTTCGGGCTTTGACGTGGAGCAGCCCCTCATGGGGCCGGAAGGTTTCGCGGTGGACGCCATCATTTGCCCGGAGGCGTCGCTGACCCGCTACATCAGCAAGTTGATTGAGTTTCCCGCCTCGCTGCAGGTGCGCAGCTTTGCCGGGGGGCGGGCGTGTTTGGCCTCGGTACGCGCGCGCCTGGGGGCGCAGGCCACGGGGCTGACGATTGAAGACCTGCGCCAGCACATGCCCGAGTTGCAACTGCGCGTCGTAGCCATCTACCGGCGCTTTACCGATGGGCCCGACCGCTTTGTGCGCTGCGATGGCCGCACCCGCATCGAGCCGGGTGATGAAGTCTTCGTGCTGGCCGGGCGCGAGCATTTGAAAGAGATTTTGAAAGTCTTCTACAACGCCCCCGGCATGCCCGCGCGCGTGGTGCGGCGCATCATGATTGCCGGCGGCAGCCGCGTGGGCGAGCGCCTGGCGCAAGAGCTGGCCAGCGAGCCGGGGCGCTTCATCATCAAGGTGCTGGAAGACAACGCCGCCCGGGCACAGGCCCTGGCCACGCGCCTGCCAGAAGAGGTGCTGGTGCTGCACGGCAGCTCCGCCGATGAAGATTTGCTGATGGAGGAGCACATCGAGGAGGTGGACTTCTTCCTGGCGCTGACCGATGACGACGAGAACAACATCCTTGCCAGCCTGCTGGCCAAGCGCCTGGGCGCGCGGCGCGTGCTCTCGCTGATCAACCAGCGCAGCTACGCCGACTTGATGCACGGCACGCAAATTGATATTGCGCTGACCCCCTCGCAAGCTATGTTGGGTGAGCTGCTGGCCCATGTGCGCAAGGGCGACGTGCAGGCTGTGCACAGCCTGCGCCGGGGCGTGGCCGAGGCGCTGGAGATCGTGGTGCGCGGGGACAGGAAGACGTCCCGCGTCGTGGGCCGTGAAGTAGGCAACCTGCGCTTGCCGGAAGACGTGCATATCGGCCTGATCGTGCGCGGTCTGCCCGATGAAATGGCCGAAATCAACAGCACCGCCGCACCGCAGCCGCAGGTCATCCTGCCGCGCAGCAATACGGTGCTGCAAAGCAACGACCACGTGGTGTTCTTCCTGCCGCACAAGCGCCTGGTGGCCGACGTGGAGCGCCTGTTTCGCGTGGGCGCAACGTTTTTCTAGGGCTTGTAGGCGATGCGTGACGTCTTACCCGTTTTGCGCGTGCTGGGCACGGTGCTGCTGCTGTTTGCCCTGTCCATGTGCGTGCCCTGGGCGGTGTCTTACTACCAGCAGGACGGGGTGACTGCCGTGTGGCCGGTCGCCATGGGGTTGACGCTGCTGCTGGGCGTGGGCCTGTGGTGGGGGCTGTTTCCGTACAAGCAGGATTTGCAGCCGCGCCATGGGGTGATTTTGGTGACGCTGGCCTGGGTCAGCCTGCCGGTATGCGCCGCCTTGCCGATTTGGGGCGTGTTTTTTGAGCTGCGTGAACCGCTGTCACTCACCCATGCCTACTTTGAAGCCGTCTCCGGCCTGACGACTACCGGGGCAACGGTGCTCTCCGGGCTGGACGATCTGCCCATTTCCCTGAACATCTGGCGCACCTTTTTGCAGTGGATGGGGGGCATGGGCATTCTTATTCTGGCGGTGGCGCTGCTGCCACTGCTGGGCGTGGGGGGCAGTCAGTTGTTTCGCGCCGAGGCGGCTGGGCCCATCAAGGACACCAAGCTGACCCCGCGCATGGCGGGCACGGCCAAGGGCCTGTGGGGGGTGTATAGCCTGTTTTCCGTGGCCTGCGCCCTGGCGTTTTGGCTGGGCGGCATGACGCCGCTGGACGCGGTGATGCACATGTTCACCACGGTGAGCTTGGGCGGCTTGTCGCCGCACGACGCCAGCTTTGGCTTTTTCCAGTCGGCCCGGCTGGAGCTGATTGCCATCTTTTTCATGCTGCTGGCCAGTTGCAACTTTGCGCTGTACTTCATCGCCCTGCGCAAAGGCAATTGGCGCAGCTTTTGGCGCGACCCGGAAATGCGCGCCACGATTGGCGTGCTGCTGGGCGGTGGCCTGCTGGTGGCGCTGCTGCTGTGGGTCAAGGGCGTGTACGGGCCGCTGGATGCGCTGCGCTACGGCATGTTCCACGTCGTGTCGGTGGCAACCACCACCGGTTTTGCCACGACCGATTACTTGACCTGGCCGGTGTTTGCCCCGGTGCTGATGCTGCTGCTGTCGGGTGTGGCCACCAGCGCCGGTTCTACCGGCGGCGGCATCAAGATGATGCGCATGTTGATTTTGTTTCAGCAGGCACGCCGTGAGATGACCCGCCTGGTGCACCCCCGCGCCGTGCAGCCCGTGGTGGTGGGCGGCAAGGTGGTGGATAGCCCCATGATCTTTTCCGTGCTGGCCTTTATGCTGGTGTACGGCGGCACCATCATTGTGCTGAGCATGGTGCTGCTACTCACCGACCTGGACCCGATCACCGCCTTTTCCGCCGTGCTGGCCAGCGTGCACTGCACGGGGCCGGGCTTGGGGGCGCTGGGGCCCGCGTCCAATTACGCGGTGCTCAATGATTTTCAAATTTGGGTCTGCACCCTGGGTATGCTGTTGGGACGGCTGGAAATTTTGAGTTTCATGGCGCTGCTGACCCCGGCGTTTTGGCGCAGATAAGGCGTCGGCAGGGGGCAGATGGGGCAGATAAGGGGAACAAAAGTTGGCCTAAATTTGTCCTCTCTCCCTACAATCGGCCTCCATTGTCTATAGAGGGCATTCATGGTTCCCCATTTCATTACGGCCTTGACCGGCCCCATCAACGAGCTTGAGCAGCGCATCATCGACTCCACCCCCGCCATTGAGCGGTGGTTCCGTTTGGAGTGGATGGAGCACACGCCGCCGTTTTACGCGTCGGTGGATTTGCGCAACTCGGGCTTCAAACTGGCCCCGGTTGATACCAATCTTTTCCCCAGCGGCTGGAACAACCTGACCGAGCCCATGCTGCCGCTGGCGGTGCAGGCGACGATGGCGTCCATCGAAAAAATCTGCCCGGAAGCGCGCAACCTGCTCATCATTCCAGAGAACAACAACCGCAGCCCCTCCTACCTGGCCAGCCTGGCGCAGTTGCAGCGTATCTTCAAGATGGCGGGGCTGAACGTGCGCTTTGGCTCGATCAGCCCCGAGGTGAAAAAGCCCGTGGAAATCAACCTGCCCACTGGCCAAAGCGTGGTGCTCGAACCCGTGGTGCGCACCAAGCGGCGTTTGGGCGTCAAGCACTTTGACCCCTGCACCATCTTGCTCAACAACGACCTGTCCGTCGGGGTGCCCGGTATTTTGGAAGAGTTGTACGAGCAATACCTGCTGCCGCCCCTGCACGCTGGCTGGAATATGCGCCGCAAATCGCGCCACTTCCAAAGCTATGAAGAGGTGGCCAAGCGCTTTGGCAAGATGCTGGGTATCGACCACTGGCTGATCCACCCCCTGTTTGCCAAGGCCGAGGGCCTGGACTTTGGCCAGCGCAGCGGCATGGACAACCTGGCCGCGCAGGTGGACGCGCTCTTGACCAAGGTGCGGCGCAAGTACAAGGAATACGGCATCAAGGAAAAGCCTTTCGTCATGGTCAAGGCCGACAACGGCACCTATGGCCAAGGCATCATGACGGTGCGCGACGCCAAGGAGCTGCCCGCCCTGCTGGAATCGGCCGGCGAGCAACTGGGCTTTGTACGCGACGGGGTTTCGGTGCACGACGTCATCGTGCAAGAAGGCGTGCAAACGTCCGAGCGCATGCACGACGCTGTGGCCGAGCCGGTGGTCTATACGCTGGACCGCTACGTGGTCGGCGGCTTCTACCGCATGCACCCCGAGCGCGGCGTGGACGAAAACCTGAACGCCCCCGGCTCCAGCTACGTACCCCTGGCCTTTGCCCACAGTGCCCAAATGCCCCAGCCCGGCCTGCACCCCGGTGCCAGTGCGCCCAACCGCTTCTATATGTATGGCGTGATTGGCCGCTTGGCCATGCTGGCTGCCAGCTACGAGCTGGAAGCCACCGACCCCGATGCCGAGGTGTACGACTAAGCACCATGATTTCACTATGGTTTAAGTAGCTGCTGGCGCTGATGAATCAACAATTTCAAATGGTTTCGATGCTGAAATTATTGAGAATAAAGCGCTGATAGCTCCTGTTTTTGAATCAACGCCTGCCCCGTCAGGCGTTTCCTTTATTGCCTGGGTTTCCTGGGCTGTGTTTGAAAGGGCGCATGCAGTTCTGGCGTGATCTCAGCCTCTCCAGCACCGTGGCCGGTTTGGTGGCGGTGCTGGTGGGCTTTACCAGCTCCATCGCCCTGGTGTTCCAGGCGGCGCAGTCCTTCGGGGCCACGCCGGGGCAAATCACCTCCTGGGTGTGGGCGCTGTGCCTGGGTGTGGGGCTGTGCTGCATCGTGCCGTCGCTGTGGCTGCGCCAACCCATCATGGTGGCCTGGTCAACACCTGGCGCAGCCGTGCTGGCGGCGGGGGGCGCTGCCGGGCAGTTCAGCATGGAGCAGGCCGTCGGTGCCTTTATCGGCAGCGCCGTACTCATCGTGCTGTGCGGGGTGACTGGGGTGTTTGAGCGCTTGATGGCCCGCATCCCCGTGGCGCTGGCCTCGGCCCTGCTGGCCGGGGTGCTGGCCAAGTTCGGTATGGACGCCTTTGCCGCCACCGCCAGCGGCCCAGCCATCGTCCTGCCCATGCTGGCCGCTTACATCCTGGGTAAACATTACCAACCGCGCTACGTCGTGCTGTGGACGCTGGCCGCTGGGGTTGCTGCCGCTACGGCGCAAGGCAGCATGCACTGGGGGCAGGTGCAGTGGGCATTGGCTACGCCGCAATGGACAACGCCCAGCTTTACCTGGCAGGCGTTTGTCAGCCTGGGCATTCCGCTGTTTGTCGTCACCATGGCCTCGCAAAATCTGCCGGGGGTGATTGTGTTGCGCTCGGCGGGGTATGCGGTGCCGGTGTCTCGCTTAGTCAGTTTGACTGGGGCCGCCAGCATCGTGCTGGCCCCCTTTGGTGGCTATGCCATTAACTTTGCCGCTATCACCGCCGCCCTGTGTACCGGCCCCGAAGCGCACCCCGACCCTGCCCGGCGCTATACCGCCGCCGTAGTTTGCGGCATCGCCTATGTGGTGCTGGGCCTGTATGGGGCGGTGGTGACGGGCTTGCTACTGGCCTTTCCCCAGGCGCTGATACTGGCCGTAGCCGGCTTTGCCCTGCTGGCCAGCATCGCCGGGGGCCTGCATGCCGCCCTGGCCGATGCCCAGCGCCGGGAAGCAGCCATCATCACCTTTTTGGTCACCCTCAGTGGGGTCACGCTGATCGGCGTAGGCTCTGCCTTTTGGGGCGTAGTGGCGGGCAGCCTGGTGCTGCTGGCGCAAAAGCTGCCGCTGCGCCCGTCTTCTTCTGCCTGATTGGGCCTGATTCGTTATGCAACTGCTTTTTATTGCCGACCCGCTCGAAGCCTTCAACACCAAAAAAGACACCACCTTCGCCATGATGCGTGAGGCCCAGCAGCGGGGCCACACCCTGTTCGCCTGTGAGCCGCAGCACCTGCAATGGCAGTCTGGCGGCCAGGTACAGGCCCAGGTGCGACACATTCGCCTGCGTGCGGATGCCGCCCCCGGCAGCGCCGCATGGTTTGAGGTGTTGGAGAGCACCAGCCGCAGCGTGGCCAGCTTTAGCGCCTGCCTGATGCGCAAAGACCCGCCCTTTGATAGCGAGTTTTTCTACGCCACCCATCTACTCAGCCAAGCCGAGCGGGAAGGGGCCAAGGTCTTTAACAACCCCGCCGCCCTGCGGGAACACCCGGAAAAACTGGCCGTCATGGAGTTTCCTGAATTCCTCGGTCCCACCTTAGTCACCCGGAACCCGCAAGCCATCCGCCACTTTCACGCCCAGCACCAAGACATCATCTTGAAGCCCCTGGACGGCATGGGCGGCATGGGCATCTTCCGGGTCAAGGCCGATGGGCTGAACCTGGGCTCCATCATCGAGACCCTGAACCAGCAAGGCAGCACCAGCGTCATGGTGCAAAAGTTCTTGCCGGAAATCAGCGCTGGCGACAAACGGGTGCTCATCATCGGCGGCCAGCCCGTGCCCTATTGCCTGGCCCGTATCCCGCAAGGTAATGAAGTACGTGGCAATCTGGCCGCAGGCGGTAAAGGCGTCGCCCAGCCATTGAGCGCATCCAATCAAGCGATGGCGGAAAAAGTCGGTGCCGTGCTCGCCCCCCGTGGCCTGCTGCTGATTGGGCTGGACGTGATTGGCGAGTGCATCACCGAAATCAACGTCACCAGCCCCACGTGCTTCCAAGAGATTGAGCAGCAAACCGGCTGCAACGTCGCCACCCTGTTTGTCGATGCGTTGGAGCGGGCGGTCGAGAAAGTTTGAATTTTCGGGAAAACCCTCAACACCTGTGCTATAGTCGCGCTCCTCGCAGGGCAAGAGGCGCTGGAGCTGGTTGAAAGACAGGTTCTGGCGGGAAGAAAAAAAATTCTTCACCACTTGCCAAACACTAAAAAATCTGTGTACAATGCGAGGCTTCGCTGCTTAAAACCACTTCGGTGATTTGAGGTTTGCGAAGAAGGTTTCAAAATTCTTTTTAAGTTTTTTGAAACAAGCACAAAATCTTGTGCTACAATACAAGGCTTCGCTGATTGCAGCGGTGCTAAGAAGTCTAAGGGCTTCTGTTTGGAATCTTTAACAAGATACAGCCGATAAGCGTGGGTATTTGGTGGTGGATAGAAGTTTGCCATTAAATGCTCATGTGAATATGAAGTGAAGTTCACTTCAATTCCGTTTTGAGCGAAGTCCTAGGACTTTAAATTTTTAAGATCGAACTGTAGAGTTTGATCCTGGCTCAGATTGAACGCTGGCGGCATGCCTTACACATGCAAGTCGAACGGTAACAGGTCCCTCGGGATGCTGACGAGTGGCGAACGGGTGAGTAATACATCGGAACGTGCCTAGTAGTGGGGGATAACTACTCGAAAGAGTGGCTAATACCGCATGAGATCTGTGGATGAAAGCAGGGGACCCTTCGGGGCCTTGTGCTACTAGAGCGGCCGATGGCAGATTAGGTAGTTGGTGGGATAAAAGCTTACCAAGCCTGCGATCTGTAGCTGGTCTGAGAGGACGATCAGCCACACTGGGACTGAGACACGGCCCAGACTCCTACGGGAGGCAGCAGTGGGGAATTTTGGACAATGGGGGCAACCCTGATCCAGCAATGCCGCGTGCAGGATGAAGGCCTTCGGGTTGTAAACTGCTTTTGTACGGAACGAAAAGCTCTTCTCTAATACAGGGGGGTGATGACGGTACCGTAAGAATAAGCACCGGCTAACTACGTGCCAGCAGCCGCGGTAATACGTAGGGTGCGAGCGTTAATCGGAATTACTGGGCGTAAAGCGTGCGCAGGCGGTTTTGTAAGACAGTGGTGAAATCCCCGGGCTTAACCTGGGAACTGCCATTGTGACTGCAAGGCTGGAGTGCGGCAGAGGGGGATGGAATTCCGCGTGTAGCAGTGAAATGCGTAGATATGCGGAGGAACACCGATGGCGAAGGCAATCCCCTGGGCCTGCACTGACGCTCATGCACGAAAGCGTGGGGAGCAAACAGGATTAGATACCCTGGTAGTCCACGCCCTAAACGATGTCAACTGGTTGTTGGGGATTTATTTCTTCAGTAACGAAGCTAACGCGTGAAGTTGACCGCCTGGGGAGTACGGCCGCAAGGTTAAAACTCAAAGGAATTGACGGGGACCCGCACAAGCGGTGGATGATGTTCTTTAATTCGATGCAACGCGAAAAACCTTACCCACCTTTGACATGTACGGAATCCTTTAGAGATAGAGGAGTGCTCGAAAGAGAGCCGTAACACAGGTGCTGCATGGCTGTCGTCAGCTCGTGTCGTGAGATGTTGGGTTAAGTCCCGCAACGAGCGCAACCCTTGCCATTAGTTGCTACGAAAGGGCACTCTAATGGGACTGCCGGTGACAAACCGGAGGAAGGTGGGGATGACGTCAAGTCCTCATGGCCCTTATAGGTGGGGCTAGAAACGTCATACAATGGCCGGTACAAAGGGTCGCGAAGCCGCGAGGTGGAGCCAATCCCATAAAGCCGGTCGTAGTCCGGATCGCAGTCTGCAACTCGACTGCGTGAAGTCGGAATCGCTAGTAATCGTGGATCAGCATGCCACGGTGAATACGTTCCCGGGTCTTGTACACACCGCCCGTCACACCATGGGAGCGGGTCTCGCCAGAAGTAGGTAGCCTAACCGTAAGGAGGGCGCTTACCACGGCGGGGTTCGTGACTGGGGTGAAGTCGTAACAAGGTAGCCGTATCGGAAGGTGCGGCTGGATCACCTCCTTTCTGGAAAACGGCTAAAGCCGTTTCGGTGAAGACTAACTTTGTGCAAACAAAGTTAAGTTGCACCGCAACGTGTCGAAGCCAAAATGCAAACGACTGTTTGCTATCAAATACTCACACTTATCGGTTGTTGGATGGCCCATCGAAGACCAAAACGATTTGATGGCTTGGGTCTGTAGCTCAGCTGGTTAGAGCACCGTCTTGATAAGGCGGGGGTCGTTGGTTCGAGCCCAACTAGACCCACCAAACGTCCCAACAGCATTTTGAGAGTGTTAGGCAAGGCGCGAAGAAAGGCCGCATAGCAGCGCTATGCAACTGACTGAGTAACGCGGCATAACGGTCTCAAAGGGGGATTAGCTCAGCTGGGAGAGCACCTGCTTTGCAAGCAGGGGGTCGTCGGTTCGATCCCGTCATCCTCCACCAACAAGTTATTGTTATCGGGTAAACACTGAAATTTAAGCAAAGAGCTTGGTTTTTGGTGTTAGAATACTCGGCTTGCCAATACATAAGCGCTCTGCAAGATGTTGTCTTGAAAGAGTTTTTATGTATTGGAATTATCCAATAGGCTGTTCTTTAAAAATTCATAGAGTCGAATCAGCGTTGCTGTGGAAGCACTGTAAAAAGTGACCGTGCCACAGCAATGTAAATTTGATTGCGTCAAAACGAATTCAACTTTGAATTCAGTAATGACGAAAGTAGTTCTTGAGATAGCAATATCGAAGATACAAAATCGCATTACGGCATAACGCGTAAGGTGCAAGACCTTACAAGTCTTTGACTTTGGCAGCGAGTTCTTCTAATTTTATTGGGAGAAATCAAAGTTATAGGGTCAAGTGACTAAGAGCATATGGTGGATGCCTTGGCGATGATAGGCGACGAAAGACGTGATAGCCTGCGATAAGCTTCGGGGAGCTGGCAAATAAGCTTTGATCCGGAGATTTCTGAATGGGGGAACCCACCCTTAGGGGTATCCATATCTGAATACATAGGATATGGAAGCGAACCTGGAGAACTGAAACATCTAAGTACCCAGAGGAAAAGACATCAACCGAGATTGCGAAAGTAGTGGCGAGCGAAATCGCAACAGCCTTCTAGTGATAGTCAGTCAGTTAACAAAACGGTGTGGAAAAGCCGGCCATAGTGGGTGATAGCCCCGTATGTGAAAACTGATTGGTGGTACTAGGCTAGAGACAAGTAGGGCGGGGCACGAGAAACCCTGTCTGAATATGGGGGGACCATCCTCCAAGGCTAAATACTCATCATCGACCGATAGTGAACCAGTACCGTGAGGGAAAGGCGAAAAGAACCCCGGGAGGGGAGTGAAATAGATCCTGAAACCGTATGCTTACAAAAAGTAGGAGCCTCGTAAGGGGTGACTGCGTACCTTTTGTATAATGGGTCAGCGACTTACATTCAGTGGCAAGGTTAACCGAATAGGGAAGCCGTAGAGAAATCGAGTCCGAATAGGGCGTTCAGTCGCTGGGTGTAGACCCGAAACCAAGTGATCTATCCATGGCCAGGATGAAGGTGCTGTAACAGGTACTGGAGGTCCGAACCGACTAGTGTTGCAAAATTAGCGGATGAGCTGTGGATAGGGGTGAAAGGCTAAACAAACTTGGAAATAGCTGGTTCTCTCCGAAAACTATTTAGGTAGTGCCTCAAGTATTACCTGCGGGGGTAGAGCACTGTTTAGGCTAGGGGGTCATGGCGACTTACCAACCCTAGGCAAACTCCGAATACCGCAGAGTACAGCTTGGGAGACAGAGCACCGGGTGCTAACGTCCGGACTCAAGAGGGAAACAACCCAGACCGCCAGCTAAGGTCCCTAAAATTGGCTAAGTGGGAAACGAAGTGGGAAGGCACAGACAGTCAGGATGTTGGCTTAGAAGCAGCCATCATTTAAAGAAAGCGTAATAGCTCACTGATCGAGTCGTCCTGCGCGGAAGATGTAACGGGGCTAAGCCAGTTACCGAAGCTGCGGATGTGCAATTTAATTGCACGTGGTAGGAGAGCGTTCTGTAAGCCTGAGAAGGTGTCTGGTAACGGATGCTGGAGGTATCAGAAGTGCGAATGCTGACATGAGTAGCGTTAAAGGGGGTGAAAAGCCCCCTCGCCGTAAGCGCAAGGTTTCCTACGCAACGTTCATCGGCGTAGGGTGAGTCGGCCCCTAAGGTGAGGCAGAGATGCGTAACTGATGGGAAACAGGTCAATATTCCTGTACCGCTCAATAGTGCGATGTGGGGACGAAGAAGGTTAGCTCAGCTGTCTGTTGGAATAGGCAGTTCAAGCTTGTAGCCATGCCCGGTAGGCAAATCCGCCGGGCTAAGGTGAGGAGTGATAACGAGGGTGCATGCACCTGAAGTGAGTGATACCCAGCTTCCAGGAAAAGCCACTAAGCTTCAGCTATTGACGACCGTACCGCAAACCGACACTGGTGCGCGAGATGAGTATTCTAAGGCGCTTGAGAGAACTGCGGAGAAGGAACTCGGCAAATTGATACCGTAACTTCGGGAGAAGGTATGCCCTCAGTAGGTGAACCTGAACAAGGGGAGCCCAAAGGGGTTGCAAAAAATCGGTGGCTGCGACTGTTTAATAAAAACACAGCACTCTGCAAACACGAAAGTGGACGTATAGGGTGTGACGCCTGCCCGGTGCTGGAAGATTAATTGATGGGGTGCAAGCTCTTGATCGAAGTCCCAGTAAACGGCGGCCGTAACTATAACGGTCCTAAGGTAGCGAAATTCCTTGTCGGGTAAGTTCCGACCTGCACGAATGGCGTAACGATGGCCACGCTGTCTCCTCCGCAGACTCAGCGAAGTTGAAATGTTTGTGATGATGCAATCTACCCGCGGAAAGACGGAAAGACCCCATGAACCTTTACTGTAGCTTTGTATGGGACTTTGAACAGACCTGTGTAGGATAGGTGGGAGGCTTTGAAGGAAGGATGCTAGTTCTTCTGGAGCCGACGTTGAAATACCACCCTGGTGTGTTTGAGGTTCTAACCTAGGTCCCTAATCGGGATCGGGGACAGTGCATGGTAGGCAGTTTGACTGGGGCGGTCTCCTCCCAAAGTGTAACGGAGGAGTTCGAAGGTACGCTAGTTACGGTCGGACATCGTGACGATAGTGCAATGGCATAAGCGTGCTTAACTGCGAGACTGACAAGTCAAGCAGATGCGAAAGCAGGACATAGTGATCCGGTGGTTCTGTATGGAAGGGCCATCGCTCAACGGATAAAAGGTACTCTGGGGATAACAGGCTGATACCGCCCAAGAGTTCATATCGACGGCGGTGTTTGGCACCTCGATGTCGGCTCATCTCATCCTGGGGCTGTAGTCGGTCCCAAGGGTATGGCTGTTCGCCATTTAAAGAGGTACGTGAGCTGGGTTTAAAACGTCGTGAGACAGTTTTGTCCCTATCTTCCGTGGGCGCTGCAGATTTGAGGAAGCCTGCTCCTAGTACGAGAGGACCGGAGTGGACACACCTCTGGTGTACCTGTTGTCACGCCAGTGGCATCGCAGGGTAGCTACGTGTGGAAGAGATAAGCGCTGAAAGCATCTAAGCGCGAAACTCGTTTCAAGATGAGATCTGCCGGGGCCTCGAGCCCCCTAAAGGGTCGTTGTAGACCACGACGTTGATAGGCTGGGTGTGCAAGTGCAGCAATGCATTGAGCTAACCAGTACTAATTGCCCGTGCGGCTTGACCCTATAACTTTGATAGCAAACAAAATCCAAAGACTGTTATGCCAACAAGGCGCAATCAAACTACAAAGAAAACGCTGAAAACAAAAGCGACTCTATGAATTTATGCAGTAGTGCCAAAGAAAAACAGCACCACTGCAGTACAAGTTATGCCTGATGACCATAGCGACTTGGAACCACTCCTTCCCATCCCGAACAGGACAGTGAAACAGGTCTGCGCCGATGATAGTGCGGATGCCCGTGTGAAAGTAGGTCATCGTCAGGCTCTTACAACCGCAACACCCCCAGTCCTTATCCAAGGCTGGGGGTTTTGTTTTGATAGCACCTAGCGCTTGAGCACCCAGCAATTGCGCTGGTTAGATTGCTGAAAATGGCTCTGGCTGGGCGGGGTGTGCTATCTATTTAAAGAGTCAACCGACCGGCTGGCCGCCCCCACTTTTCCCCTCCCCATCACCTGCTTATTTTTGCAGCAGGCTACCGTTTTGGAACAGATGCACCCGGCCCTGGATGAAGGGTGTCCAGACTTCGTTGTCGGTGAGCGGGGCTGTGACGATAACGGCGACTTTGTCGCTGGGCGTGGTGCAGGTGGCAAAGTCCAGGCTGACGTCCTCGTCGCTGAGGCGGGCGGTGCTAAAGGGGTGGTGCCGCTCGATAAAGCACAGGTCGGTGCTGGCGTGTGCCCACAACGCCTGGCCATTGGAGAGCAAGAAGTTAAACGTGCCGTGGCTGCTGATGCGGCGGGCCAGGTCTTGCAGGGTCAGGGTCAGCTCTTGCAGGCTAGGCATGCCTGCGTGGGATTTGGCGACTTCTTGCATGATCCAGCAAAACGCCTGTTCGCTATCGGTATCGCCCACGGGGTGAAATTGCGCGTGCAGCTTGGGGGCAAAGTCCTTGAGGTTGCCGTTGTGCGCAAACACCCAGTTAAAGCCCCACAGCTCCCGCACAAAGGGGTGGCAGTTTTCCAGGGCGACTTCGCCTTGCGTGGCTTTGCGGATATGGGCGATGACGTTTTCGCTTTTGATGGCGTAGTTGCGAATCAGCTTGGCAATGGGGGACGTCGTAGCCCGTTCGTGGTCAACGAATTGGCGCAGGCCCTTGCCTTCAAAAAAGGCGATGCCCCAACCGTCGGTATGGTCGCCAGTGTTGCCCGCGCGTTGGCTAAAGCCGCTAAAGCTAAAGCGCACGTCGGTGGGGGTGTTGCAGTTCATTCCAAGCAGTTGGCACATAGGCAGCTCTTTGGCGCAAATAAGTCAGATACGTCCAAGTGTATCGGGCCTGCTCAAGGCAAAAAATGGCAAAAAACAAGGCACCTCGGAAGGTGCCTTGGGGTGTATGCAGCCCAGCAAAGGGCCGCTTGTGCGAGTTAATGCGGTGGCTTAGGCCTTGGCAGCGGCCTTGACCTTCAGGCGCCAGCCGTGCAGCAGGGGCTCGGTGTAGCCGCTGGGCTGCTCGATGCCCTTGAACACCAGGTCGCAGGCGGCTTGGTAAGCCATGGAGCTGTCAAAGCGGTCGTGCATGCGCTGGTACAGCGGATCGCCCGCGTTTTGCTGGTCCACCTTGGCGGCCATACGCTCAAAGGTGGCGCGCACCTGGCCTTCGGTGACGATGCCGTGCAGCAGCCAGTTGGCGACGTGCTGGCTGGAGATACGCAGGGTCGCGCGGTCTTCCATCAGGCCGATGTCGTTGATGTCCGGCACTTTGGAGCAGCCCACGCCCTGGTCGATCCAGCGCACGACGTAGCCCAGGATGCCCTGGATGTTGTTGTCCAGCTCCTGCTGCTTTTCCTGTTCCGTCCACTTCGGGTCTTTGGCGACCGGCACTTGCAGCAGGTCGGCCAGGATGTTGTCGCGCTCGGTGTCGGCGCTGATTTTTTCCAGCTCTGCCTGCACGCTGTCGACTTTGACCTGGTGGTAGTGCAGCGCGTGCAGCGTAGCCCCCGTGGGCGAGGGCACCCAAGCGGTGTTGGCACCGGCCTTGGGGTGGGCAATTTTCTGCTCCAGCATGGCGGCCATCAGGTCGGGCATGGCCCACATGCCTTTGCCGATTTGGGCGCGGCCACGCAGGCCCATGGTCAGGCCCACCAGCACGTTGTTTTTCTCGTACGCCGCCAGCCAGGCGCTGGTCTTCATGTCGCCCTTGCGGATCATGGGGCCAGCCTGCATGGCGGTGTGCATTTCATCGCCGGTGCGGTCCAGGAAACCGGTGTTGATGAAGGCCACGCGGGCCGGGGCGGCAGCAATACAGGCTTTCAGGTTGACCGAGGTGCGGCGCTCCTCGTCCATGATGCCCAGCTTCACGGTGTTGGCGGGCAGGCCCAGCACCTGCTCCACGCGGCTGAACAGCTCATTGGCAAAACCCACTTCGGCGGGGCCGTGCATCTTGGGTTTGACGATGTAGACGCTGCCGGTGCGGCTGTTTTTAATGCCGTTGACGCCGTGGCCTTGCAGGTCGTGCAGGGCGATGGCGGTGGTGACCACAGCGTCCAGAATGCCTTCGGGGATTTCTTGGTTGTCAGCGCCCCACAGGATGGCGGGGTTGGTCATCAAGTGGCCCACGTTGCGCACAAACAGCAGCGAACGGCCATGCAGGGTGACGTTGCCACCGTTGGCACCGGTGTAGACGCGGTCGGCGTTCAGGCCACGGGTGACTTGCTGGCCGCCCTTGGCGAAGGTCTCGGTCAGCGTGCCTTTCAAAATGCCCAGCCAGTTGCTGTAGCCCAGCACCTTGTCTTCGGCGTCCACAGCGGCAACGGAGTCTTCCAGGTCCAGGATGGTAGAAACTGCGGCTTCCACCACCACGTCGGCCACGCCAGCGGCATCTGTTTGGCCGATGGGGGTAGCGCGGTTGATGATGATGTCGATGTGCAGGCCGTTGTTAATCAGCAGCACAGCGCTGGGGGCGGCGGCATCGCCTTGGTAGCCCACCAGCTGGTCAGCGTTTTTGAGGCCCGTGCTGCTGCCGTCTTTCAGGCTAACGACCAGCTTGCCGCCTTCGATCTTGTAGCCCGTGCTGTCTTGGTGCGAACCGGTGGTCAGGGGGGCGGCTTGGTCGAGGAAGTTGCGGGCAAATGCAATCACTTTGGCGCCGCGCACGGGGTTGTAGCCCTTGCCTTTTTCGGCGCCGCCAGCTTCGCTGATGGCATCCGTGCCGTACAGCGCGTCATAGAGCGAGCCCCAACGGGCGTTGGCAGCGTTGAGGGCGTAGCGGGCGTTGGTGATGGGCACCACCAGTTGTGGGCCAGCGATCTTGGCCAGCTCAGCGTCCACGTTTTCGGTGGTGGCCTTGGCGCCTTGGGGCGGCTCAACCATATAGCCGATCTGGGTCAGAAACTGCTTGTAGGCCGCCATGTCGGTGATGGGGCCGGGATGGGCCTTGTGCCAGGTATCCAGCTCTTTTTGCAGGCGCTCGCGCTCGGCCAGCAGGGCGGCGTTTTTTGGGGCCAAATCGGCCACCAGGGCACCAAAACCTTGCCAGAAAGCTGCTTCGTCTACGCCGGTACCGGGCAGAACCTGGGTGTTGATAAATTGGTGCAGCTCATTGGCAACGTGCAAATTGCCTACGGTGGTACGTGCAGTCATGGTTCTCCCTTTGCAGCGAAAATAAAAAACTCTAGATAGTGCCACTGTATTAGAAATACACAAGTGGATAAACCGTCCGCGTATCCTAGAACCCCTGACTTTTGTGCAAAGGTCGTACGTAGCTGCGGCGGCGCTGGGGGCCGCAGTTGCGCCGTTTTTCATATTTTTAATAGCTGTGAAGTATTGCCAGTATTGCCTTGACGCTATATTTGCCACCTCTTCTGGGTAGCTGCCACTATGGACAAATTAAAAGCTTTTGAGTCTTTCGTCTCCGTTGCCACCAAGGGCAGCTTGACGGCTGCGGCCAAGGCCGAAGGCGTGGCCCCGGCCATCATGGGGCGCAGGCTCGATGCGCTGGAGGAACACCTGGGCGTCAAGCTCATGGTACGCACCACCCGGCGCATTACCTTGACGCATGAGGGCAGCGCCTTTTTGGAAGATTGTCAGCGCTTACTGATGGACGTGGCCAATGCCGAAGCCAGTGTCTCTGCCGGTGGCGTCAAAGCTGCGGGGCAGTTGCGCATTACCGCGCCGGCTGGGTTTGGGCGGCGGCACGTTGCGCCCCTGGTGCCCCGGTTCTACGACCTGCACCCCGAGGTCAAGATTTCCCTGAACCTCTCCGACCGCGTGGTGGACCTGGCCGCCGAGGGCTACGACTGCGCCGTGCGCGTGGGTGATTTGCCCGATTCCTCCCTGGTCAGCGTGCGCCTGGCCGACAACCGCCGCCTGTGCGTGGCGACGCCCGAATACCTGGCCCGCCGGGGCACGCCCCAGCAGCCCCAGGACTTGGCGCAGCACGACTGCCTGACCCTGTCGAGCGATGCCTCGCAAACGCGCGGCTGGGCGTTTCGGGTGCCGCGCACCGAAGGCGGCACCGAGGTGGCCTACGTCAAGCCTGGCGGCCCGCTGGACTGCTCCGACGGCCAGGTGCTGCACGCCTGGTGCCTGGGCGGCTGGGGCATTGCCTGGCGCAGCACCTGGGAGGTGGAGTCGGAAATCGCCTCCGGCCAACTGGTGCCGGTGCTGGAAGACTTTGCCGCGCCGCCCAATGGCATCTATATGATCTTCCCCCAGCGTAAACACATGCCGCTGCGCGTGCGGCTGTGGATTGATTATTTGAAACAACAGTATGAGCGCCCCGAATTCTGGCGCGATGGAGTGATTGCGTGACCCAAGAAACCCTGCTTGCCAGCCTGCACATCGTGGCCGTGTTGGCCATTGTGGTGTTCTCGTCCAGCCAGGCGGCGCTGTGCCGTACTGATTGGATGAACGCCGCCGTCGTGCGCCGCCTGCTGCGCCTGGACTGGATTTACATCACCGCCGCTGCCGTGCTGCTGCTGTCGGGCGTGGCGCGGGTGGTCTGGGGCATCAAGGGCTGGCAGTGGTACGTCAGCCAGCCGCTGTTTCACCTGAAGATGACGCTGGTGGTGGTGACCATCATCATCGCCGCGCGGGTCAGCGTCACCATTCGCCGCTGGGTCAAGACGCTGGACGCCACCGGGGCCCTGCCCGATGCGCAGGCCATCAACCGCACGCGCAGCGCCATCATGCTACACACCCACATCATGCCGGTGATTGCCACCGTAGCCGTGTTTTGGGCGCGAGGTTGGTAAAAAGCATAGCTGTTTGCGCTTACCTACCGTGCAATTGCACTATCTTCAACCTTGAAATATTGATTTGGCAAGCGGCTGCAGCTATCAAAACAATTGCTTGCACCCGTCTGGCCGCTGGGCTGCTGCCCAAGCCACGTAAAATCCCCGCCCATGCTTATCGTTAAACAGCAATTACTGGCCGCACTTGTCGGCGCTTTAGAACAACTGGTGCCCGGCGCAGGTGCTCGCGCTGCATTTGAAAACCCGAAAGTGGCCGCGCACGGCGACCTGGCCTGCACCGCCGCCATGCAGTTGGCCAAGCCTTTGAAGCAAAACCCGCGCGCCCTGGGCGAGCAGCTCAAGGTCGCGCTAGAAGCCACAGCCGCCTTCCAGCAATGGGTGGATGCCGTGGACATTGCTGGCCCCGGCTTTTTAAACATCCGCCTCAAACCCGCCGCCAAACAGCAGGTGGTGCGCGAAGTGCTGGCGCAAGGCAGCCACTTTGGCCAGCAAAGCGCACGCGGGGAAAACATCTTGGTGGAATTCGTCTCGGCCAACCCCACCGGCCCGCTGCACGTCGGCCATGGCCGCCAGGCGGCGCTGGGCGATGCCATTTGCAACCTGTACGCCAGCCAGGGCTGGAAGGTGCACCGCGAGTTTTATTACAACGACGCCGGCGTGCAGATCGACACCCTGACCAAAAGCACGCAACTGCGGGCCCAGGGCTTCAAGCCTGGCGATGCCTGCTGGCCCTCCGATGCCGAGAACCCGCTGGCCAAGAACTTCTACAACGGTGACTACATCCAGGACATTGCCGATGCCTTCCTGGCCAAGGCCACCGTCCAGGCCGATGACCGTAGCTTCACCGCCAATGGCGACGTGCAGGACTACGACAACATCCGCCAGTTTGCCGTGGCCTATTTGCGCAATGAGCAGGACAAAGACCTGCAGGCGTTCAACCTGAAGTTTGACGAGTACTACCTCGAATCCAGCCTGTACACCAACGGCTATGTGGAAGAGACGGTGCAGCGCCTGATTGCCAACGGCAAGACCTATGAGCAAGACGGTGCCCTGTGGCTGAAGTCCACCGACTACGGCGACGACAAAGACCGCGTCATGCGCAAAAAGGACGGTGGCTACACCTACTTTGTGCCGGACGTGGCCTACCACATCCAAAAATTCAAGCGCGGCTACACCAAGGTGGTAAACATCCAGGGCACCGACCACCACGGCACCATTGCCCGCGTGCGTGCGGGCCTGCAAGCCGCCGATGTAGGCATTCCCGCTGGTTACCCTGACTACGTGCTGCACACCATGGTGCGCGTGGTGCGCAATGGCGAGGAAGTGAAAATCACCAAACGCGCGGGCAGCTACGTCACCTTGCGTGACTTGATTGAGTGGACCAGCAAGGACGCGGTGCGCTTCTTCCTGCTGAGTCGCAAGCCCGATACCGAATACACCTTTGACGTCGATTTGGCCGTGGCCAAGAACAACGACAACCCGGTGTACTACGTGCAGTACGCGCATGCCCGCATTTGCTCGGTGCTGCGCAGCTGGCAAGAAGACTACGACGTCGCCAGCCTGCAAGCCGTGGACTTAAGCCCGCTGGAGGGCCCGCAAGCCCAGGCGCTGATGCTGTTGCTGGCCAAATACCCCGAAATGCTGACCGCAGCGGCAGACGGCAACGCCCCGCACGACGTGACCTTCTACCTGCGCGAGCTGGCCGCGGCCTACCACAGCTATTACGACGCCGAGCGCATCCTGGTGGATGACGAGGCCGTAAAACTTGCCCGCCTGGCGCTGGTGGCCGCCACCGCCCAGGTGCTGGCCAACGGCCTGGCCATGCTGGGGGTCGATGCGCCCCAGCGCATGTAAGCAAAGGGTTCAACCATGCGCAGCAGCAGCACACAACGCGGCGGCACCATCCTGGGTTTTATTCTGGGCCTGTTGGTGGGCCTGGGGGCCGCCTTTGGCGTCGCCGTGTACGTCAGCAAAATCCCCATTCCCTTTGTGACGCGCGACGATGGTCGCGCCGCAGACGCCAACGTCGAGCAGTCGCGCAACCAGGGCTGGAACCCCAACGCCGCCCTGGGCGGCAAGGTCACCCCCGTGCCGGTGGTGCCCAGCCCGCAGCCGGAGGCCGCGCCGGAAACAGATACCACCGTGACGGGCACCACCGCTACCGCAGTGCCTGGCAGCAGCGACCCCTTGGGTGATTTGGTCCAGGCCAAGGTCAGCGAAGCGGCTACGAATAACAGCAGCGGCTACAACTACTTTGTGCAGGCCGGTGCCTTTCGCAACAAGGCCGATGCCGATGCCCAGCGTGTCAAGCTTGGCCTGTTGGGCCAGCAGGCGCGGGTGACCCAGCGTGAACAAAATGGCCGCCCGGTCTACCGCGTGCGCATTGGCCCCCTGACCCAGCGCGGCGAGGCCGAGGCCTTGAAAAAACAATTGGACGGCTCGGGCATGGAAACCGCCCTGGTGCGTGTGCAGCAGTAGGCGGCGCCGCAGGGCGCCCGCAGACGCGGGAACCGAAGGCGCGGCCCACACTCCCATCTGCGCCTTTATTTTTTGGAGAAACCGGATATGAAACGTCGTGCATTTACCCAACTGGCCCTGCTGGGCAGCGTGCCTGCCGTCTGGAGCCTGACGGCCCAGGCCGCTTCCGGCTATGTGGAGTTGAAGCAAACCGCCAGCGTGCTGGCCCCCAAGGGCAAGGTGGAGGTGGTGCAGTTCTTCTCCTACGGCTGCGTGCACTGCAAAAACTTCGATCCGATTTTTGAAGCCTGGAAAAAAACCGCTGCCCAGGACGTCAGCGTGCGCCTGGTGCACGTGGGCTTCAATAAAAACTTCGAGCCGCTGCAGCGCATTTACTACGCGCTGGAAGCGCTGGGCCTGGTCGAGCGCCTGCACGCCAAGGTATTCAAGGCTTTCCAGGACGAGAAAAAGCGCCTCGACCAGCCCGACGTGCTGTTTGCCTGGGTGGCCGAGCAAGGCGTTGACCGCGCCAAGTTTGAAGCCGCCTACAACTCCTTTGGCGTGGCCTCGCAAGTGCGCCAGGCCGTGCAACTGCAAGACCAGTACCAGGTAGAAGGCACCCCCGCCATGGGGATTGCCGGGCGCTACTACACCGACGGCTCCATGGCCGGGGGGTTTGAGCGTATGGTGCAAATCACCAACGAGCTGATTGCACAAGAGCGCAAACGCGCCTGATTGCCAGCCACCCGTCATACCAGCAGTTAGCCATCCCACCACGACCGCCCCGGGGCCTTGCCGCCCCCGGCAACACCCAGCCCTATGCCCCAAGCCTGCCCCCCTCTTTCCTTGCCGCGCATCGTCGGCGCGGCCCTGCTGGCCAGCGGCGTGCTGTGCGCCAGCGCCGCGTGGGCCGAACGTGCCGACCGTGACCAGCCCATGCACATCCAGTCCGATGCGCTCCGCCACGACGAGCTGCAGCAAACCAGCGTCTTTACCGGCAACGTGGTGGCCACCAAGGGCTCCATCGTGCTGCGCGGCGCGCGGCTGGACGTGCGCCAGGACGCGCAGGGCTACCAGTTCGGCACCGTCACCGGCGCGGCGGGGCAGCGGGCGTTTTTCCGGCAAAAGCGCGACACCGCCCCCGGTGCGCCGCAGGAATATGTGGAAGGCGAAGCCGAAGTCATTGAATACGATGGCCGCAAGGACGACGTGCGCCTGGTGCGCCGTGGGCAGTTGCGCCGCTTTACCGACGGCAAGTTGAGCGACGACATCACCGGTAGCCTGATTACCTACAACAGCATCACCGACGTGTTTACCGTCGACGGTAGCGCCCAGCCCACGCCCGGTGGCAGCAACCGCGTGCGCGCCGTGCTGGCGCCCAAGGCCAGCCCTGCTGGTGCGGGTGCCGGGGCCGATGCAGGCAGCGGCGCAGCGCCCCTGCCCCTACAACCCAGCCCCCAAATGGCTGCGCCCCAGGAGCCCTAAGCCCATGCCAGAACCCGTTTGGGACGAAACCCCCGCCAGCAGCGACCCAGGCCAAAACCAAACCCCAGCCAGCACCAGCCGCCTGGAGGCGCAGCACCTGGCCAAGACCTATGGCAAGCGCCAGGTGGTGCAGGACGTGTCGCTGACCGTCTGCAGCGGCCAGGTGGTGGGGCTGCTCGGCCCCAACGGCGCGGGTAAGACCACGTCGTTTTACATGATCGTCGGCCTGGTGCGCAGTGACGGCGGGGACGTGCTGATCGACGGCCAATCGGTGGCCGCCAGCCCCATGCACCAGCGTGCGCGCCTGGGGCTGTCGTACCTGCCGCAGGAGGCGTCCATCTTTCGCAAGCTCAACGTTGCGGACAACATCCGCGCCGTTTTGCAATTGCAAAAAGACGCCACTGGCAAGGCCCTGCGCAAAGAGGAGATTGAGCGCCAGCTCACCGGCCTGCTGCAGGAGCTGCACGTCGAGCACCTGCGCGATGCACCGGCGCTGGCGCTGTCCGGGGGCGAACGTCGGCGCGTGGAAATTGCCCGCGCCCTGGCCACGCACCCGCGCTTTATCTTGCTGGACGAGCCGTTTGCCGGTATCGACCCCATCGCGGTGATTGAGATCCAGCGCATCATCGGCTTCTTGAAAGCGCGCGGCATTGGCGTCTTGATCACCGACCACAACGTGCGCGAGACCCTGGGCATTTGCGACCACGCCTGCATCATCAGCGAAGGCAAGGTGCTGGCCCAAGGCACACCGCAAGCCATTGTGGACAACCCCGACGTGCGCCGCGTGTACCTGGGCGACAACTTCCGCATGTAAGCGCGGGGGCAGGCAGCAGGATGCAGGATGCGTAACGGGGCCGCTCCACAACTGCAGGTGCGCCCCAGCACGCAACTGCAGCTCACCCCCCAGTTGCAGCAAGCGCTGCGCCTGCTGCAACTATCGACCCTGGAGCTGGAGGAAGACGTCCAGCAGCAACTGCTGGACAACCCCTTTCTGGAACTGGCCGACGCCGCAGATGCTGATAACAGCGCATCCACTACAGAAAATATAGCTGCCAGCGCTGATAAAGAAAGCGTTTCAGAGGAAAATCATTCTGAAACGCAGGTTGAGTCAGCGCCAGAAGCTATCGAATTAGAAGCGCCGACTTGGGCCGAGAGCGATTTTGCTGACTCCAGTGACCCCAGTGACCCCAGCGAAGCCGCCCTGCCTGCCGAGCGCACCAGCATGGCAGCAGACGACGGCCCCGCCACCGCCCTGGAACTGGCCAGCGCCCACACCAGCTTGGCCGCGCACCTGCACACCCAAGCCCTGGCCCTGCGCCTGAACCCCGCCGAACAGGCAGCGCTGTATTTCCTCATTGAAAACCTTAGCGACAACGGTTACCTGGAAGACAACCTGCCCACCCTGGTGGCAGCCCTACTGCCGGGCGCGGATGTGGATGCTGACCTGGACGCCGCCGACACCACCAGCCCCGCCGCCCAGCTCCACCACCACCTGCAGGTCGCGCTGGCCCTGCTGCAGCACATGGAGCCCGCAGGCGTGGGCGCCCGCGATCTGGCCGAATGCCTGCGCCTGCAGTTGCGCGACCTGCCCGCCAGCGCCGAACGCGACCTGGCCGCGCAGCTTTGCGCCCAGCCCCTGGCGCTGCTGGCGCGTAAAGACCTGCGCAGCCTGGCGCGCCTGTGTAGCGCCCCGGCCGCGCAGGTGGAGGCGGCGCTGCGCCTGCTCAGCCAGCTTGACCCCAAGCCGGGGCGGCGCTTTGCCCCCGTTGTGCAGTACAGCATGGTGCCCGACGTGCTGGTGCGCCGGGGCAGCCAGGGCTGGCGCGTCACCCTCAACCCCGCTGCCGTGCCGCGCCTGCAGGTGCATGAACATTACGCCCAGGTGCTGCGCGGCCAGCGCAACCACCCCAGCCATGCCGGGCTGCACGCCCAGTTACAGGCCGCACGTGGTTATGTGAAGCATGTCGGTTCGCGCTTTGACACCATCTTGCGTGTGGCCCAGGCTATCGTGCAGCAGCAGCACGGCTTTTTCCAGCACGGCCCGCAGGCCCTGCGCCCCATGGTGCTGCGCGACGTGGCGCAGCAGTTGGAGCTGCACGAATCGACCATCAGCCGCGCCAGCAACGGCAAATTCATGGCCACCCCGCACGGTACGTTTGAGCTGAATTACTTTTTCAGCAGCGGTCTGGCCACCGACACCGGCGGCAGCACCTCCAGCACGGCAGTGCAGGCCGTCATTGCCCAGCTCATTGCCGCAGAAAACCGGCAAAAACCGCTGTCGGACGCCAAAATCGCCGACCTGCTGGCCGAACAAGGCATCGAATGCGCCCGCCGCACTGTCGCCAAATACCGCGAAGGGCTGGGGATTGCCGTCGCCAGCCTGCGTAAAAGCCTGTAGGCACCACCGCCCCCGCCGGGGCGCTATGCTTTGCCCCGCTTATGAACCAATTGCATTTATTTTTACCCTGCGCCGCCGGCGTAGAAGGCTTTTTGGCCGACGAAGTCCACGCCATTACCGGCGCGAGTGGCGAGGATTTACTCGTGGGCCGGGGCGGTGTCATGCTGCGCGGTGCGTGGCGCGATGTGCTGCTGCTCAACCTGCATAGCCGCCTGGCCCAGCGCGTGTTGGTGGAGCTGGCGCTGGACGAATACCGCAACGAAAACGACATTTACCGCGCCGCCAGCCAGGTGGCCTGGGAAATCTGGTTTGACCCGCAGCGCAGCTTCAAGGTGGAAGTCACCGCCCAGCACAGCCCGCTCACCAGCCTGAACTTTGCCGCCCTGCGCGTCAAGGATGCTGTGGCCGACCGCTTTCGCGCCAAGCGCCAGGGCGTGCGCCCCAGTGTGGATACGCATTACCCCGACGTGCGCGTACACCTGCACCTGACGACCGATACCGCCACGCTGTATATCGACACCTCCGGCCAGGCCCTGTTCAAACGCGGCTGGCGCGAGGACAAGGGCGATGCGCCCCTGAAGGAAACCCTGGCCGCCGCCATGATTGCCGCCACCGGCTGGAACCCGCACGGCGACAACCCCCAGCCGCTGTACGACCCCTGCTGCGGCAGCGGCACCGTGGTGATTGAGGCGGCGCAAATCGCCCGCAACATTCCCGCCGGCATCCTGCGCCGCTTTGCCTTTGAAAAGCTGCTGCCTTTCCAGAAACACGTCTGGGAAGCCATGCTGGACGAGGCCGAGGCGCAGATTCTGGAGCGCAGCCCGGTGCCGATTTTTGGCTCCGACATCGCCCACCGCATGGTCGATTTTGCCCAGCGCAACGCCGAACGCGCCGGGGTACTGGACACCGTGCAACTGCGCGGCGGTGATGCGCTGCAGCGCATGCCGCCTTGCGAGCAGCCGGGCATCTTGCTGCTCAACCCCCCCTATGGCGAACGCATTGCCGCCGCCGGGGTGGCCGGGCGCAGCGCCCATGAGCGCATGGACGTGGTCGAGCGCGCCGGGCGCGAAACCGCCCAGACCGAAGACGGCGTGGAGTTTTTCAGCCAATTGGCCAGCCACTGGAAGAAAAATTTCAGCGGCTGGAGCGCCTGGATGCTCACCCCCGACCTGAAACTGCCCGGCAAGATGCGCCTGAAAGAAGCCCGCCGCACGCCCATGTGGAACGGCCCCATCGAATGCCGCTTGTTCCGCTTTGACCTGGTGGCCGGGGCGCACAAACCCCGCAAGAACGTGCAGGACGGGGCAGGCGCAGCATGAAAATTCTTTTGCGCTGGCCGCAGTGCAACGCCGACTACAGCGGCCCCCAGCCGCGCCCGGTGGTGCTGGATACCAACGTGGTGCTGGATTTGCTGGTGTTTGGCGACCCGCAGGTGCCCCCCATCCGCCAATTGCTGGAGCAGGGCCAGTTGCGCTGGATTGCTGACGAAGCCCAGCGCATCGAACTGGGCCGGGTGCTGACCTACAGCAAAGTCGCCCCGCGCGTGGCCTTCTATGAAAAAACGGTGGAGGGCGTGCTGGCCGCCTTCGATGCCGGCACGCAGATGGTGCCCACGGCCCCCAAGGTGCGCTTTACCTGCACCGACCCGGACGACCAGCACTTCCTCGACCTGGCCGCGCAGCACCAGGCGCTACTCATCAGCAAAGACAAAGCCGTGCTGAAACAGCGCAAGCGCCTGGCGACCTACTTTGGCGCGACGGTGGGCAATAGCTTGGTGCTGGATATCTAAACCATAGCGTATACCGCAGATAAACCAAGGGATTCAGCCTGTTTTATGGCTGAATCCCTTTGTTTTCAAGCGCTGGCAGCTATAAATTAGAGTTTTAAATCATCGCAATGCAGGATATTGCCCGGCCTGCTCCGGCAGCTTAAAGCCCGCCACCACTTCGGCCAGGTTCTGCGCTTGCTGTTGTAGTGACTGGGCGGCAGCAGTGGCCTGTTCCACCAAGGCGGCGTTTTGCTGGGTGGCCTGGTCCATGTGGGTGACTGCCGTGCCTACCTCGGCAATGCCGGTGCTTTGTTCCTGGCTGGCGTTGCTGATTTCGGCCACGATGGTGTTGACCTGGCGGATGCTTTCCACCACCTGCGCCATGGTGGCCCCGGCATCCTGCACCTGGCGGCTGCCGCTGCTGACCTGGGCCACGGAATCTTCGATCAATTCTTTAATTTCCTTGGCCGCCTCGGCGCTGCGCCCGGCCAGGGTGCGCACTTCGCTGGCGACGACGGCAAAGCCCCGGCCCTGTTCACCCGCCCGGGCGGCTTCCACGGCGGCATTGAGCGCCAGGATGTTGGTTTGGAAGGCAATACCGTCAATCACGCTGATGATGGCTTCAATCTTGCGCGATGCCTGCTCAATGCCTCCCATGGTCTGCACCACCTGGCCCACCGCTTCGCCGCCGTGGGCGGCAATGCCGGAGGCATCGTGCGCCAGCTCACGCGCTTGTTTGGCGTTGGCCGCGTTTTGCTGCACGGTGGCGGTGAGCTGCTCCATCGCCGCAGCGGTTTCTTCCAGGCTGCTGGCCTGCTGCTCGGTGCGGGACGATAAATCCTGGTTGCCCAGGGCAATCTCGGTGGTGGCCACGCGCACGTTTTCAGCGGCAGCGCGAATTTGCAGCAGCACGGTGGCGATCTTGTCGGCAAATTGGTTGAAGGCCTGGGCGATTTCAGACAGCTCGTCTTGTCCGGAAGCGTCCATGCGGCGCGTCAAGTCGCCCTCGCCGCTGGCAATGTCGGCCAAGGCGTTGCGCACCAGGGGCAGGCGGGCCAGCAGGCGGTTGACGATCCAGGCCATCAACACCATGGCAGCCAGGATGCCCGCCAAGGTGATGCCGCTGGCGGTGATGCCCAGGTCATGCAGGCCCTGCATGGCCGTGGTTTTTTGCACGGCAATAGACAGCAGCCAGGGCGTGCCGGCCACGGGGGCGGCAAAGAACAAATAGGGTTCGCTGCCCACGGTTTGCTCAAGGTGCTGGGTGCTGTTGGCCAAGGCGGTGAGCTGCTGCAGCGTGAGCGTGGGGGATAGGGCCGAGAGCGGCTGCTGTGCCAGCTCTTTGCGCGGGTGGGCCAGGATGGTGCCGGAGCCGGTGTCGAGCAAAAAGGCAAAGCTGCCAGCGCCCGCATGGATGGATTTGACCTTGTCCACAATGGTGTTGAGCAGCACGTCCGCCCCCGCCACGCCAATGGTTTGGCCGTTTTCCAGGATGGGATCGACCAGGGTCAAGGTCAGGTCGCCACTGGTGGCATCGACGTAGATAGGCGTCAGCGCCGGCTTGCCTTCGGCCACGGCCTGCTGGTACCAGGGGCGCTGGGTGCCGTCGTAGTCTGGCGGGTTGTCCGTGATGAAAAAGCTGCGCTTATCGGCCATGACGGCGTAGGCATCGTCCAGCCCGGCGGCCACGATCATCCGTAAGAAGGGCAGGGGGTCATCGGCATCGACCACGGTTTTGATGGCACTGGTCATGTGCTGCTTGTCGTGCACCCATTGCTGCAGCTCGGCAGCGTATTGGCGCGACTGGCTGGAGATGCGGTCGTCCAGCTCTTGCAGCATATTGCTGCGCACGACCAGAAAGGCCGTGATCGTCAATAACAGCATGGCCAGCGTCGTGACGCCCACACTGGCGGCCAGCATGCGGGTGCGTAAGGAATGGAACATGGCAAGAGCCCTCTCAATGGATGCAGCGTAAGCAGCGCACACTATGTCGCAATAGTGACATATCGTCATCTGGGGGGGCATCCTTAAGGGATAAGTGGCGGGCCGGTGGCGTGGCCGGTGTGACGGCGAAAAGTGCTGCGCCAGGCCCTACCATTGCGCCTTGCTTGTTGAAAAGGACCGTATGCCCTCCACCCCTGCCCAACTGCCCCGCACGACGGCGGCCAGTACGCTCGATACCACCCGCATTGACGACACGCGCATCAAAGCCGTGCGCCCCCTGATTACCCCGGCCATCCTGCAAGAGTGGCTGCCCGCCACCGCCCAGGCGCTGGAGCTGGTGGAGTCCAGCCGCGCCGCCATTGCCCGGGTGCTGCATGGGCAGGATGACCGCTTGATCGTCGTCGTCGGCCCCTGCTCCATCCACGACCATGCACAGGCCATGGACTACGCTCGCCACCTGCAGGCGCAAACGCAGGCGCTGCAGGACGATTTGCTCATCGTCATGCGCGTGTACTTTGAAAAGCCGCGCACCACCGTGGGTTGGAAGGGCTATATCAACGACCCGCACCGCGACGGCAGCTTTGCCATGAACGAGGGGCTGGAGATGGCGCGGCGCCTGCTGCTGGACGTGCTGGCGCTGGGCCTGCCGGTGGGCACCGAGTTTCTGGACCTGCTCTCGCCCCAATTCATCAGCGACTTGGTGAGCTGGGGGGCGATTGGCGCGCGCACCACCGAGAGCCAAAGCCACCGCCAGTTGGCCAGCGGCCTGTCCTGCCCGGTGGGCTTCAAGAATGGCACCGATGGCGGCGTGAAGGTGGCGGTGGATGCCATCCAGGCCGCCGCCGCGCCGCATGCCTTTATGGGCATGACCAAGATGGGACAAAGCGCTATTTTCGAGACGCGCGGCAACCAAGACTGCCACGTCATCCTGCGCGGAGGCAAGGCACCCAACTACAGCGCCGCCGACGTGCAGGCCGCTTGCGCCCTGTTGGAAAAATCGGGCCTGCGCCCGCAGGTGATGATTGACTTGTCGCACGCCAACAGCAGCAAGCAGCACCAGCGCCAGATTGACGTGGCCGCCGACGTGGCCGCACAGATTGCCGGGGGCGATGGCCGCATCACCGGCGTGATGATTGAAAGCCACCTGTGCGAAGGCCGCCAGGACATCGTGGACGGGCAGGCGCTGGCCTATGGCGTCTCGCTGACCGATGCCTGCATCAGCCTGGAGCAGACGCTGCCCGTGCTGCAACAACTGGCCGCTGCAGTGCGCCAGCGGCGTATTGCTGCATAAGGTTTGCTTTTAAAAAAGAAGCTGCTAGCGCTTGGTAGATAAGCAATTCAGGTATTTTTCTACCTGAAACCCTTATTTACTAAGCGCTAGCAGCTATTTTTATTGCAGTTTAAAGCTTAAGGCCGTGAACACGTTCTAAGCGCCGCAGCACTTCTTGAACTTCTTACCGCTGCCGCAGGGGCAGGGGTCGTTGCGGCCCGGCTGGGCGCCTTTGACCACGGTTTCCTGGCGTGGGCCCAGGCTGCGCCAGGCTTGGCGCAGGTCGTACACGCCCCAGATGGCTTCGCCAAAGGCGTCGATGCGCTGCTGGCTGGTGGAGGCGGGGGCGCTCTCGTCGTACAGGTTGTGCGTGGGTGTGGCGGTGTCGTCCTCGGTCAGCGCAATGATGAGCTCCATGGCCTGGTTAATCATTTGCGCGGCTTCCTTGTCGCGCGGCTGGGCCCAGTCCTCGGCCCAGTTTTCCACGGCAAACATAAAGCCCAGCGCCCAGACCTGCGCCAGCGAGGGGACGGCCTGGCCCTGCATTTCGGCCTGCTCCTCCTCGCTCATGGTCAGCAGTGCTCCTCGGGTGTCCAGCACCTCGGGGGAGAAGGCGTTGACGTCGTCGAGCTGCGTGGTTGGCTGGTCGAGCTGGTGGGTGATTTCTGCCAGGCGCTTTTGCGCCAAATCGACAAACTGCGGCTGCAGCTCGGGGTGCTGGGCAAACAGCTCCAGCAGGGGCAGCGGCGCATCGGCAGGCAGCGGCACACCATCGCCCAGCAGCATGGGCAGCCACTCTTGCACGGCAATCGGGCGGCGCGTGCAGGCCACGGCGCTGAGGAAGCCGTCGCAGAACTCCCATTCCGGGACTTCGTCTTCGTGCGCCCGCAGGGTATCGAGCAGGGTGTCCAGCGCTTGCAGGTCGTCGTCGCTGAGGGCGGGGGGCGGTACAGAGGTCATAAGTAAAAATTTAATTGGCATGCGCGGCAGGCATGCAAGTCCTTGAATCGCGGGGTTTTATCCCGGCGGGGCGGGCAGGGTAAGCCAGCTGTAAGGGCACAATACAGCCCTTTACGGGATGGCGGGCATCGTCAAAAGCGTTGCTTGGGCTCAGGTTGGCAGTGTAGCTGGCTGGGCGTGGGCCATCTTTTTTTGCTTTTGGAGTTTTTGCATGTCCGCATCTTCTGGCCGTTTTACCGGCCTGTTCCCCATTCGCTATACGGTCATGGTGCTGTGCGTGGTGGGCACCGTCCTGGGGCTGGTGGCCGCGCTGGCCTGGGGGCGCTGGTGGTGGCTGGTGCCGGTGGTCTTGGGGGCGCTGGCCGTCATTGGCGTGCTGGACATGCGCCAAACGCGCCATGCGGTGCTGCGCAACTACCCGGTGATTGGGCATATGCGCTTCATGCTGGAATACATCCGCCCGGAAATCCGCCAGTACTTTATTGAGGGCGACCACGAAAACCTGCCGTTTTCCCGCGCCCAGCGCTCGCTGGTCTACCAGCGCAGTAAAAGCGTCTCGGACAGCCGCCCCTTTGGCACGCTGCTGGACGTGAGCGCCCCCGGCTACGAGTGGGTCAACCATTCCATGGTGCCGACCAAGCTGGCCAGCCAGGACTTTCGCACCTGGATTGGCGGCACGCCCGGCCAGCCGCTCCCAGGCGCTGAGGCCTGCACCCAGCCTTACCACGCCAGCGTGTTCAACATCTCGGCCATGAGTTTTGGCGCCCTGTCGGCCAACGCCGTGCTGGCGCTGAACCTGGGCGCGCGTACCGGCGGCTTTGCGCACGACACGGGCGAAGGCTCGATCAGCAAATACCACCGCGAGCACGGCGGTGACTTGATTTGGCAAATTGCCTCGGGCTACTTTGGCTGCCGCAACCCGGACGGCACCTTCAGTGACGAGAAATTCATCGAAAACGCGCGGGACCCGCAGGTCAAGATGATTGAGCTCAAGCTCAGCCAAGGGGCCAAGCCCGGCCACGGTGGCATGTTGCTGGGGGCCAAGGTCACCCCGGAAATTGCCGCTGCGCGCGGTATTCCCGTGGGGCAGGACTGCATCAGTCCGCCGTTTCACAGCGCGTTTTCTACGCCGCTGGAGCTGATGCACTTCATCGGCAAGCTGCGCCGCCTGTCCGGCGGCAAGCCCGTGGGCATCAAGCTGTGCATTGGCCACCCCTGGGAGTGGTTTGCCATGGTCAAGGCCATGCTGGAGACGGACATCACGCCGGACTTTATCGTCGTTGACGGTGCCGAAGGCGGCACGGGCGCCGCCCCGGTGGAATTTACCGACCACGTCGGCGTACCGCTGCAAGAGGGGCTGATCTTGGTGCACAACACCTTGGTGGGCGTCAAGTTGCGCGAGCGCATCAAGATCGGCGCTGCCGCCAAGGTAATTACCGCCTTTGACATCGCCCGCATGATGGCCCTGGGCGCGGACTGGTGTAACGCCGGGCGCGGCTTCATGCTGGCGCTGGGCTGCATTCAGGCGCAAACCTGCCACACCGGCTTTTGCCCGACGGGCGTGACCACGCAAGACCCAATACGTCAAAAAGCCCTGGTCGTGCCCGACAAGGCTACGCGCGTCGCCAACTTCCACCGCAACACCATGCACGCGCTGATGGAGCTGGTGCAAGCGGCGGGCCTGCACCAGCCTGGCGAAATCACCGCCCACCACATCGTGCGGCGCATCAACGATGCGGAAGTGCACCTGCTTTCCCAACTTATCATGCAGGTGCGCCCCGGGGCGCTGCTGGGGTCGCTGCACCGCCAGCATCGGGTTTTCCGTCTGTACTGGCCCTTGGCCAAGGCAGACAGCTTCCAGATTACGCCGCCGCCGCTGGTGCCCTCGGCGCCCAAAACTTCGCTGGCCGCCCAGGCTGCCCGCCAGGCCCAGCAAGAGGAGGGAGCGGTGTAGTCGGCATCTTTTATTACGACTACGCTAGGATTTTTTGTGTCAGCTTCGGCGGTTTCTCCTTCCGACTTCACCGCGTTTTTGCACGCCCAGCTCCAGCAACCCGGCAGCTTGATTGCCCACCACGACTGGCAGGGCCAAAGCCTGTGGCTTAAACGCGCAGGCCGCCCGCACCCAGCCTGGAGCTACCGGCTGCTGGCGTTGGTGGTGCGCTGGCTGGGGGTACCGGCCCTGGCCCCCGTGCCCAACCCCGGCGGGCAAGCAGCCATTGCCACCGAAGTGCAGCGCCTGCGCAGCCTGGCTGCCAGCGGCGTGCGCGTGCCCCAGGTGCTGGCCGCGTGCGCTGAGGGCTTTGTCATGCAGGACGTCGGTGGCAGCGGCACCAGCCACAACCTGGGCCGCAGCCTGGAGCGGGCGCCGGATGGCGCCACCGCCCTGGCGCTGTGGCAGCAGGGGCTGGCCGCTATCTCTGATGTGCATGCCCGTGGCCAGTGCCTGAGCCAGGCCTTTGCCCGCAACATGGTGCTGTGTAGCGATGGCTGCATAGGCTTTATCGACTTTGAAGACGACCCCGCCGCCCACCTGCCCCTGGTGCTGTGCCAGCTGCGCGATGCGCTGTGCTACGCCCACTCCACCGCGTGGATTTTGGACCGCGCCCAGGTGTTGCCCCAGGCCCAGGCGCTGTGGCAGGACTGGGCCGCTACTTGGCCTGTTGCCCAGCAGCAGGCCTTGGCCCAGGCGCAGCAGCAACTGGGCCTGCTGGGGCGGTTGCCCCGTACGCGCCGCTGGGGGCGCGATACGCAGCGCCTGCGCCTGGCCTGGCAGTTGTTGGCAAGCCACGAAAGGTGAATTTTTTAATCGGGTATTCCCTAGGTAAAAAGGTAACTTCCTGTAATCTGCAGAGTTCCCCCTAGCCCGTGGGGAATCGCCACTTTTCTTTGTCTGCTGGGATACCTATGACTTCTTTGTGGAACAACTTGCGCATTACGCACCGTTTTATGGCCGTACTGGGGGCGTTTATTGTCTCGGTGCTGGCGATTGCGGCTATCGGCCTGTGGGGGATGAATTCCTCGAAAACCAGCATCCAGGTGCTGCACGAAGAGGCGCTGGTGCGCTCCCTGCTGGCCGGTCAGGCCATTGAGCAGTCCACCGACAGTCACATGCAGGTGCTGTTGGCTTTCCAGCACAACCCGCAAGAAGCCTTGGCCAGCATCCACGACCACCCGGTCGAGCAGCACCTGGAGACCGTAAGCACCAACGAGGCCTGGGTCGACCAGCTCTTCACCCTGCTGAGTAAAGGCGTGCGCGACCCGGGCGAGCAAGCCCTGCTCGATACCGTTGCCCAAGCCCGTCAGGCCTGGGGTGCGGATCTGCAACAAGCCGTGCAGGCCGTGCGGGCCGATAACTACAGCCCCCGGGTGATGGAAGACTTCCTGGCCGCCGGGCGCACCAACGGCGAAGCCGTGATTCAAAGTCTGGCTGCCGTGCGGGCCTACCAAATGGAAGCCGGGGATGCGGCCTTTAAACAGGCGCAGGAACACTACACCTGGGCGCTGTGGATTTTCCTGGGCGCTGCCGTGCTGCTAGTGCTGCCTTCTACCCTGCTGGCGCTGTGGCTGCTGGGGCGCTTGAGCCAGGGGTTCCGCACCGCAGGCACCGCGTTGCAGCAGATAGCGGCCAGCGACCTGTCCCACCCCATTGCCCACGACGGCACGGATGAAATTGGCTGCATGCTGCTACACATGGAGACCATGCGCAGCAATTTGTCGCAGGTCGTCGGGCAGGTGAAAGTGGGCACGGGCGCGATTGCCAGCGCCTCGGCCCAGGTGGCGGCGGGCACGCTGGATTTGTCGGCCCGTACCGAGCAGCAAGCCAGTGCGCTGGAGCAAACCGCCTCGGCCACGGAAGAGCTGTCCAGCACCGTGCAGCAAAACGCCGACAACGCCGTGCAAGCCAACCAACTGGCCACCGAAGCGCGGCAGGTGGCGCAAAACGGGGGCAGCATCGTTGGGCAAATGGTCGGCACCATGGCGGAGATCAACCAGTCGGCCAAGAAGATTGTTGACATCATCGGCGTGATTGACGGCATTGCCTTCCAGACCAACATCCTGGCGCTGAACGCTGCCGTGGAAGCCGCACGCGCCGGGGAACAGGGCCGGGGCTTTGCCGTGGTGGCTGGGGAAGTGCGCTCGCTGGCGCAGCGCAGCGCCGAAGCTGCGCGTGAAGTGCAGGCCCTGATTACCGATGCCGTGGCCAAGGCCGAAACCGGTAACACCCAGGCGGCACAGGCGGGGTCGGCCATGCAGGAAATCGTCACCGGCATCCAGCGTGTGGCGGGCATCGTCGATGAAATTGCCCTGGCCAGCCGTGAGCAGGCGTCCGGCCTGGCGCAAATCAACCAGGCGGTCAGCCACCTCGATGGCGTCACCCAGCAAAACGCGGCCTTGGTGGAGGAGTCTTCCGCTGCTGCCAGTGCCTTGCAGCAGCAGGCCAGCTCCTTGGCCGCCATGGCCGATACCTTCCGGGTGGCAGGCCATGGGGCTGTGCATTCGCCGATGCACTCGCCCAGTGGCGGACAGCCTTTGGCGCTGCAATAGCAGTTGGTTTTTATTGGTCAAAAGAGCTGCTAACGCAATACAGACAAGCGTTAGCAGCTCTTCTTTTTTATGCAGTCGCTGTCGCTGGCTTGTGGATGCGGCGCGGCTGGGCGGGCATGGGGCCGTCGTCGTCCAGGCCGTCGGCCCAGTCCGGGCCAAAGAGTTCGCTGGGGTGCTGGCTGCGTTCGGAGCCATTGCCGCACAACATGGCGTCGGCGGCGCAGTAGCGGTCACAGCCCCAGCAGGTGCGTTCGGGGTGGGCGGGGTTGAGGGGAAATTTCTTCTGGGCCATCACTGTCTCCTTCTTGCGCTGTACGCACAGGCAGTGTGGCAGCGGCAAGAACATTACGCAGCGTGGGGTTTCATTTAATAAAAATCAATTTCACCAAATGAAATAACGCCTGTTCTACCGCCTGGGCACGTACAGCGGCGCGCGCCCCCGCAAAGTGAAAGCATTGGCTGTGCACCTGCCCGTGGATGCTCCAGCCCAGCCACACCGTGCCCACTGGCTTGGCGCTGCTGCCGCCGCCCGGCCCGGCAATGCCGGTGCTGGCCACGGCCAAAGGGGTGCGGGCCCGCTGGGCAGCGCCACTGGCCATGGCGCGCACAACGGGCTCGCTCACCGCGCCGTGTTCGGCAATCAGGGCAGCGGGCACGCCCAGCAGCTCGGTTTTGGCGGCGTTGGAATAGGTGACAAAACCGCGCTCGAACCAGGTGCTGGAGCCGGGCAGGTCGGTGCAGGCTGCTGCAATCAGGCCGCCGGTGCAGCTTTCGGCGCTGGCGAGCATCCAGCCCTGGGCAGTCAAGACCTGGGCCAGTTGCTCCAGCGTCGGGGCTAATTGAACGGCGCTATTCACCACAGCCCCCCGCGCCGCCCCAGGGCCAGCACCAGCAGGGTGCAGAAGGCGGCGACCAGGTCGTCAAACATGATGCCCCAGCCACCGCGCCAGCCGCTGCCTTTGAAGCATTGGTCGGCCCAGCGCACGGGCTGGGGTTTGGCGGCGTCAAACAGGCGAAACAGCGCAAAGGCCAGGAGCTGCCCGCTCCAGTGTGCCGGGGCCATGAGCCACAGAATCAGCCACATGGCGACCACTTCGTCCCACACCACGCAGCCGGGGTCGTCAATGCCCAGGTTGCGGGCGGTGACGGTGCAGGCCCACCAGCCCACGGGGATGGAGGCAGCAATCAACCAGCCCAGTTGCAGGGGGCTAAAGACCTGCTGCAGCAGCACAAACACGGCCCAGGCCCACAGCGTGCCGGCAGTGCCGGGGGCGACCGGGGCCAAGCCGCTGCCAAAGCCCAGGCCCAGCCAGTGCGCCGGGTGGCGCAGCATAAAGGCCAGGGTGGGGCGGGCAGCGCGGCGCGGGGGGGCGCTGCCTGCTGCGCCGTCCGCAGTGTTGTTGGCGGCGTTGTTGGCGGTGTTGTTTGCCGCCGGGTGGGGCGTAAAGCGTTTGGGGGTGATGTCTTCGACGGTATCAGGGGCGGGCATGGGGTGTGGCGAGAGGTGGGCGCTGAACACCCAGGTTAAGCAAAGTGGTCAAAGCCGGGCCACAGCTGCGGCAGGCGCTGGCCCTGGGGGCCAAACACGCGCAGGCCGGGCAGGGCTTCAATGGTGCCGATACGGGTTACCGGGGTGTCGCAGCGGGCGCCTGCTGCATCGACTGCAGCGCGTTGGGCCACGGGGGCGGTGAAGCACAGCTCGTAATCATCTCCCCCGGCCAGGGTGCAGGCGTCGATACGGCTGGTGGCCACCGCACTCATCAGCGGGTGGCTGGCCGCTGCCAGCAGTTTGCGTGTGGCACTGACCTGGATGCTGGCCCCCACGCCGCTGGCGTGCAGGATGTGGCCGAGGTCACCGAGCAAGCCGTCGCTGATGTCCAGGGCGCTGCTGGCAATGCCGCGCAGCGCCTGGCCCAGGGCCACACGCGGGGTGGGCGCTTCCAGGCGCTGGCGGGCTTGGGCCAGCACCGGGGCGGGCAGCATGTGCTGGCGCAGCAGGGCGTCCAGGGCCAGGCGGGCATCGCCCACGTGGCCGCTGACCCAGATGTTGTCACCCACCTGGGCGCGGCTGCGCAAAATGGCCTCGCCTGCGGGTACTTCCCCAAACACGGTGATGTTGATGGTCAGCGGCCCCTGGGTGGTGTCGCCCCCTACCAATTCGCAGCCGTGGGCATCGGCCAGGGCCAGCAGGCCGGTGCTGAAGGCTTGGCACCAATCGGCATCGGCACGGGGCAGGGCCAGCGCCAGGGTGAAGGCCAGGGGCTGGGCACCGCAGGCGGCCAGGTCAGACAAATTCACCGCCAGGGCTTTGTGGCCCAGCAGTTGCGGGTCCACGTCAGGCAGGAAGTGGCGGCCCTGCACCAGCATGTCGGTAGAGACGGCCAGCTGCATGCCTGGGCGCGGGGCCAGCAGGGCGCAGTCATCGCCCACGCCCAGGGGACTGTGGTGTACCGGGCGCTGAAAGAAGCGCTGTATCAGGTCAAATTCACCCAGGATTTGCTTCATAAAAAGTAGCTTTCAGCGCTTGATGGGTAAGGGTTAGAGGCTGAAATCATATAAAAAACCGCAAAGCCTTTCAAGCCGGGCTGCCGCGCCAGCGCAGCGCCGCCTGGCGGCAGACCTCGCCCAGGAGCTGCTCTTGCGCCTGGCATTCACGCAGCCACCGGGCGTCGTTGTGGCGCTGCTCTACGCTGGTGCGCAGCAGCGCCAGGTGCTCGCTGTGGCGGGCGTAGGGGGCGATGGTGTCCATGGTGCGCAGCATGTGCTCGGCCAGCGGTTGGTGCTGGCCGCTGGCGGGGTCTACGTAGACGGCATCCAGCCCAAAGCGGCAGGCCTGGAAGCGGTTGTAGGTGTAGACCAGATAGTCGTCCTCGCACGGGGTAAACGGCTGGGTGTCCAGGAACCAGGCGGCCAGCGCCTGCACGTAACCGGCCAGGGCGGCGGCGCGTTCAATGCTCAAGGGCGTATCGAACACGCGGATTTCGATGGTGCCAAATTCCGGCTTGGGGCGAATGTCCCAGTAAAAGTCCTTCATGCCCTTGACCACGCCGGTGGCCGTCATTTTGGCAAAGTAGCGCTCGAACTCGGCCCAGGTGAGCACGCACGGCGCCCGCCCGGACAGCGGAAAGGCAAACACCGAATTGAGCCGTGCGGAATCAAACGCCGTGTCCTGCCCCTGCACAAAGGGGCTGGAGGCCGACAGTGCAATACAGTGCGGGATGTAGCGGCTCATGCGGTGCAGCATCAACAGGGCGGCATCCGCATCCGGGCAGCCGATGTGTACGTGCTGACCAAAAATGGTGAACTGCTTGGTCAGGTAGCCGTAGAGCTGGGACAGCTCCTGAAACCGCGCTTTTTCGTAAATGCGCCGCTGGTGCCATTCCTGAAACGGGTGGGTGCCCCCGCCCGCGACGGCGATGTTGAGCTTGTCCGCACAGGCGACCAGGGCGTCCCGGATGGGGGTGAGCTGCTTGAGCGCATCGGCGCTGTCCTGGCAGATACCGGTGGCCACCTCGATCATGCTGCGCGTCATCTCCGGCACCACGGTGCCGGGCAGCTCGTGCTGGCCCATCAGGCGCAGCATGTCGGCGGCGTAGGGGGTCAGGTCGTAGTCGTGGGTGTTGACCAGTTGCAGCTCCAGCTCGACCCCCAGGGTCAGCGGGGCAGAGGCGGCAAAGGCTTCAAGCGTCATGGCGCACTCCCAAGGTGTCGCGGGCCTCGCCCGCACGGCGCAGCGCCCAGGTGGCGGCCACGGCACCGAGTAATTCCATCAAAAGAATAGCAGGCAGCGCAATGCCAGACAGGGTTTGACTCGCTTGCGGCGCTACATACGCAAAGGGCGCAATGATGAGCAGTGCCACCACCGACAGGGGCGAGAGCGCGCAGGCCGTCCACAGCGCCTGCTGGGCGCTGGTGCCGCTGCCCAGGTGGCCCAGGCCCACGCCCACGGTGCCAGCCAGCAGGCGCAGCAGCACCAGTGCCAGCACGGCGGTGGCGACGGTGCCCGTCCACGGCGCTTGCGCCGCGGCGGTGGACACCAGCACAAACACCACCAGGCTCAGCATGGCGGTGGCGCTGCCCAGTTGCTGCGCCCAGGGCAGGGGCCGGTGCAGCAGGTTCTTCACCAAAATACCGGCCAGCAGCGCAGCCAGCGGGGCCGAGCCGCCGCCCCAGCGGGCGCAAATCGTGGCGCAGGCCACCAGGGCCAGCACCAGCATGGCGGTGTTTTGGCTCAAGGGGTTCATCAGCCGCAGCGCCAGGCGAATCAGTACGAACAGGCCCGCTGCCACCGCCAGCGATACCACCAGCACCTGGAGCACGGGGGTGATGTCCCGCCACAGCGACTGCTGCGGGTTGGCAAAAATCTGCGCCTTGGCCGCGCTCAAGGTCAGCGCGTACAGGGTGGAAAGCGTGGCCAGCGCCAGGGCCCGGTCGGTCACCGGCCCAGCAGCACGCGTGTCGGCCACGACGCGGGTTAGCAGCACGGGGGAGGCGGCCATGGCCATCAGCGCCAGCACGGCGCTACTGCGCGCTTCTACGCCCAGTGCCTGCAGGCCCCAGAACACGGCGATGTAGGTGATGGTGGCCGCCAACAGGCTTTGCACCAGCACCATGGGGTTGTGCAAAAACCAGCGGCGGTGGATGCGGGTGCCGCACTCCAACAGCACCACGGCAGCGCCTAGCTCCAGCACAAACAGCACCGGCCCTTGCAGGGGCCAGAGCGCACCGCCCATGCCCAGCAGGCCCGCGACGGTGCCCACCAGGGCATAGCCCAGCACCTTGGGCAGGCCCAGTTGGCGCTGGCAGGCGTAACCGGCCCAGGCGGCAACGGCCAGCAGCAAGGCCCATTGCAGCGCCTGCGGGCCAGCCCAGGCCGGCGCTTGCCAGGGTGGAAAGAGGGTGGACATAGGGCGAATCTCCTTGGTGTGACTGGGGGCCGCCCTCTTGAGGATCTCCGGTATTAAGGCAGGAAGAAGCTCGAAGGCCGCGAGCGCAGGCGCTGGCGAATGGCCGCGTAAATGCGTGAACGCTCAACCCCGTTGATGTTGTGGGCCCGCAAGGCCATGCGAAACGCCAGGTAAAAGCTGACCAGCACGTTCAGCGCTCCGTTGATGGGTAGCAGCGCCACGGCCCACCAAAAGGCCGGCAGGCTGAGCACCTGCAGCCCCAAGGTGGCGCTGGCGGCACCGATTTGCCCGGACGACAAGGTCACGTGGCGCACCTCCAGCCCCAGGCCGAAGAACGCGGCAATCGAGGGGGTCAGCCCCAGCATCATCCCCAGCGAAATATTGGCAGCAAAGCCCGAGATATTGGCGCGCCAGAAATCTCCCCAGCGCTTGGCGCGGGCCTTGCCTAACAGGCGGGTGAAGTGGGGGTTATACCGTATGGCTGAATCAAGCTGGCGCAGCACGAACCAGTTTTCCACCCAACCGGCCATCAAGCTGCTGGCAAACAGCAGCACCCCGGTATACGCCGCAAACAGGGCCGAGGGGCCCAGGACGTGCAGCGAATCGAGCGTGCTGCGCGCGTGTTCGGCGTCCAGCGGCGGGTGGCCGAACAACTGCATGAACAGCAGCGCCAGCGCCAGCGCCGCCGGGGCGACCACCAGCACGTTGCCCAGTACGGCGGCGACCTGGGTGCGCACCAGGTTGGCCACTTCATCGACAAAGGCGGCCAGCGCCCCCGGTGGGTCGTCGCTGGTGTGCATGTCCTTGAGCTTGGCGGCCATGGCCGGGGCCGTCATGGCCGGTTGCTTGGTGGCCACCGTCCAGTGCAGGAGCTGAATCAGCACAAAGCTGATGGAGTAGTTCACCCCCGCCCAAAAGCCGCCCCAAAACGCCGAAAACGCTAGTGCGGCAATGCCAAATTTCAGCAGCGTGGTGGCCGACATCAACAGGCCACCGCCTGCGGCGCGGCGCACCATTTGCAGGTATTCGCTGCGGTTGTGGCTGATGTAGTGCTCGCCCGTCTCGGCGCTGCGCTCGGTGACCTTGGCGGCTAGCAAAGAGGAATTGGTTGCCCACAGGTGGCGCAGGCTGCGCCGGTCACGCCCGACGCTGACGAAACCGGCCAGCAGGCGGGCGGCTTCTTGCTCGGGGTGGGCGCTGGTCAGGCAATCGAGCAGTTGGCGCACGCGCACGATGCGGGTGCGCAACTGGCGCACGCGAAACACTAGGCCAACGGAAATGCCTTCGGCGGCAAAGTGCTGGTACACCGTGCCAATGGCGGCGCGGCAGGCGTCCAGGCGTTCGCGCAGGCGCTGCTCGGCCTGCTCCAGCCGCTCGGGTGTGCGCAGGCCGTGCACCACTTCCAGGCGCAGGTTGTCGGCGTCGTGAATCAGGGCGTGAAAGGGCTGCTGCTCGCGCGCCTCTTCGCTCATGCGCAGGCGCAGCTCGGGCGAAAAGCCGTTGGCCAAAATTTGCCCGGTGCAGTAGGTGATGGCTCCCAGCAGCGCGTGCTGCCAAAAGCCAATGCCTTGCGTATCGGGCGGGGTCAGCAGGGCGGCTAGGCGCTGCAGCAGCGGCTCGGGCAGGGCGGTGAGCCAGCGCGCGTCAAACTCGTGCGGCAGGGCGATGGAAAACAGCTCGGCCGCGTCAATGGTTTCGGGCGTGCCGGGCAGCAGTTTCAGGCGCAGGCGGTCGGCCAGCTCGGTGACCATGGCTGTGCGCGGGGCAAAGCCAAAGTCGGCCAGCAAGGTGGTGATGTCCACCGTGGCGGTAAAGCGCTGCCACCACAGTTGCAGGCGCAGGCGCAGCTCGTCATCGGCTTCGATGGCAGCCACCAGGGATTCGGCCTTGGCCAAGGCCACTTCGATGGAAGGGGCCGAGGAGCGCAGCCACTGCAGCACGTGGATCAGCCACAGGTGGCGCTCGGCCAGCTCGGCGTGGGGGTCAAGCTCGGCCAAAAGCCGAGGCAGGTCATAGGAAGCATTGCGCATAGGGCGGCAATGGTAAAGCAGTTATCTGCGTTGCTACACCCGGCAAACTGCGACAATTGCCGCCTTATGCGCAACAACACCCCCCCTACCTACCGTATCGCCCCGTCCATTCTGTCCGCCGACTTTGCCCGCCTGGGCGAGGAGGTGCGCAACGTCATCGCCGCCGGTGCCGACTGGATTCACTTTGACGTGATGGACAACCACTACGTGCCCAACCTGACCTTTGGCCCCATGGTGTGCCAGGCGCTCAAACCCCACGCCGTTACCCCCGGCGGCCAGGCCGTGCCGATTGACGTGCATTTGATGGTGCAGCCCGTGGACGCCCTGGCCCAGGCCTTTGCCCAGGCGGGGGCGGACTTCATCAGCTTTCACCCCGACGCCAGCGCCCACGTGCACCGCAGCATCCAGGCCATCAAGGCCGCAGGCTGTAAGCCGGGGCTGGTGTTCAACCCCGCGCTGGCGCTGGACGTGCTCGATTGGGTGATTGAAGACATCGACCTGATCTTGCTGATGAGCGTCAACCCCGGCTTTGGCGGACAAAGCTTTATTGATAGCACCTTGCGCAAGGTAGAAGCGGCACGCAAGCGCATTGATGCCAGCGGCAAAGACATTCGCCTGGAGGTGGACGGCGGCATCAAGGCCAGCAACATCCGCGCTGTGGCCGATGCCGGGGCCGACACCTTTGTGGCCGGTAGCGCCATTTTCGGTAAACCTGACTACCAGGCCGAAATCACCGCCATGCGCCAGGCGCTTGGAAAATAAGAGCTATTAGCGCTGGTAGAAAAAGGGTTTCAGATAGTTTCCTATCTGAAACCCTTTGTTTTTAGGCGGTAGCTGCTCTAGATTTTGAAGGCAGTGCTCTATACCTCTCTACACCTTCTTCACAAATTCTGACTTGAGCTGCATGGCACCTATGCCGTCGATCTTGCAGTCGATGTTGTGGTCGCCTTCCACCAAGCGGATGTTCTTCACCTTGGTGCCCACCTTCACCACGGTGGAGGAACCTTTGAGCTTGAGGTCTTTAATCAAGCTCACGCTGTCGCCATCGGCCAAGGTATTGCCGTGGGCATCGCGCACCAGCAGGGTGTCTTCGGCAGCCGCTGCGTCCTGGGGCTGCCATTCATGGCCGCATTCCGGGCACACCAGTTGGGTGCTGCCGGCGTAGGTGTAGGGCGATTGGCACTGGGGGCAGGGGGGCAAAGTGGGCAAAGTGGTCTCGGTCATGGGCGGCCATTGTAGGTGGCTGCTGCGGCGGTACGGCGTGGGCGCTGTTGAGGGCTAGGCCGTAACGTGTACCCGGGTGCCAATGCTTTGCCCCAGGGCGTTGAGCGTGGGGCGGGTGGCGGCGCCCGGCTGGGGCCAGTTGCTGCGCGTATTGCTTTCCAGACCCACGCGGGGGGCGGCGTCGGTGCGGGCGCTGCTCAGTTGGCTGTGCGCGGCATCGGCGCGGTCTTGCGCCTGGCCGGCGTTTTTGTGCAGGTGGTCGGCCTTGTCTTGCTCGTCATCGGCTTTACGCTGGGCGGCTTCGGCCTGGCTGCGCAGGCGTTGGGCGGTGTTTTCGGCTTGCTGCGCTTCTTTTTCTGCCGTGCGCAGTTGCCACTGGGCGCTGCTGGAAGCGCCGCTGCTAATGGAAAAGTCGGTCGTTGCCATGGCTGCCAAACCTCTTCAAGGCACGTGCAAACAAGGGGTAAAGAAGGGCCGAAGAACGGATGCAACGGGGGCTTGCACGCACACCCCCATGGCCCGATGGTTGAGGCAATCGTCCAAAAAGGCAAGCAAAGACACCGCAATTACGGTGATCAATGCCCGGCAGTGGCTGGGGCCTAGGCCGTAAAAATCTTCCCCGGGTTCAAGATGCCCTGTGGGTCGAGCGCGGTTTTGATGGCGCGCATCAGGGCAATTGCGCCTGCGCCGCATTCCTGCACCAAAAAATCTTGTTTATGGATGCCGATGCCGTGCTCGCCCGTGCAAGTGCCTTCCATGCTGATGGCGCGTTGCACCTGGCGCTGGCTCAGACCCTCGGCGCGTTGGCGTTCGTTGTCGTTGTCGGGGTCGATCAGGTAGCCAAAGTGAAAGTTACCGTCACCCACATGGCCGACCAGGAAGAAGGGGATGGCGCTGTTTTCTGCATCGGCAATGGATGCCAGCAAACAGTCCGCCAGACGCGAAATGGGCACGCAGGCATCGGTGGTGATGCAGCGGCTGCCCGGGCGGCTTTGTACGCCGGCAAAGTAGGCGTTGTGCCGCGCGGTGAACAGGCGCGTGCGCTCTTCCGGGGTGCTGGCCCATTCAAAATCCTGGCCGTGGTGTTCGGCGGCAATGGCTTGCACGGTCTCCACCTGCTCTTGCACGCCAGCGGGGGAGCCGTGGAACTCCATCAGCAGCATGGGCGCTTCGCGCAGCGTGGTTTTGCTATAGCGGTTGACCATGCCAACGGTGGCGGCATCCAGCAGCTCCACCCGCGCAATGGGCACGCCCAGTTGAATGGTTTGGATGACGGTGTGTACCGCATCCTCCATGCTGGGGAAGGTGCAGATGGCGGCGTTCACCGCTTCAGGCAGCGGGTATAGGCGCAGGGTGATTTCGGTGAAGATGCCCAACGTACCTTCGCTACCCACCATCAGACGGGTGAGGTCGTAGCCCGCCGCGCTTTTCTTGGCGCGGTTGCCGGTGCGAATCAGCTCGCCGCTGGCCGTCACCACCTGTAGCGCCAACACGTTTTCACGCATGGTGCCGTAGCGCACGGCGTTGGTACCGCTGGCGCGGGTGGCGGTCATGCCGCCAATACTGGCATCGGCCCCAGGGTCGATGGGGAAGAACAGGCCCTGGTCTTTCAGCGCATCGTTGAGTGCCTTGCGGCGAATGCCGGGTTGCACCGTCACCGTCATGTCTTCGGCGTGGATGCGGACAATGTTTTGCATGCGGCTCACATCCAGGCTGATACCGCCGTGGATGGCCAGCAAATGCCCTTCCAGCGAGGTGCCCGCGCCGTAGGCAATGATGGGCACCCGGTGCTGGGCGCACAGGCGCACTGCGTCTTGCACGTCCTGCGTGCTTTCGGCAAACACCACGGCCCCCGGCGGTGGCGCGGTGATGGAGCCTTCATCCGTGCCGTGCTGCGCACACACCGCCGCAGCGGTGGAGCATTGCGCAGCAAAGCGCTGTTGCAGCGCGGCGAGGAAGTCGGGGGGCAGGGTGGTCATAAAAGCTCCTTGAAAGATAGCTGGTGGCGCTGGTGTGGTAATCATTTAAGACATAAAACAATCTGGAATTGTTGCTGTGCCAGCGCAACCAGCTATGGTTTGTATACCAATACTCCCCAGGTGCGCTGCGCTTACCCGGACTACGGGGCTATGGGGTGCACAGCAACTCTAAAGCCCATTGCTGGTCGTGTGCCAGGGTTTGCAGGGCGCTGAGGTGCTCCCACGTTGCTGGCGCCAGCGCAGCGCCCAGCGCCACCGGTACGACCAGGTTGCGGGCACCGGCCCAGGCGGCGCTGGCATCGGCCAGGGCGGCGGCCAGGGCCGGGGCGGCTTCCAGCGTGGGCGCTTGGGCCCAGACGGTGACGTTTTCCACCTGGGGCAGGTGCGCCAGCCGGGCCAGGGTGCTGCCCAGTTGCTGCGCTGCAAAACCACCGGGGCCGCCGCGCAGCAGCACCTGCTGGCTGTGTTGGCTTTTGTGCGCGGCCAGCCAGTCGAGCTGCTCTGCGCTGTGCAGCACCTGCCACAGCCCCAGGCGTGAGCACAACTCCAGCGCCCGCGCATCGGCCACGCCGGCCAGCAGCAGGATGGGGCCGCGCCAGCCCAGGTGGCGCAGGGCCTGGGCGCTGGCGCTGTCGTGCACGGCCAGGCCCTCGGCAGCGCGTAGCGCTTCCAAGAGCGGTGCCAGCGCCGGGGCGTCGGCCTGGGTGGGCATGTGCACCCACAGGCGGGCGTCGGGGTAGTGCTGGGCCAGCAGGCTCAGGTGTTGGGCACCCTGGAGCAAGGCGGTGTCGGAGCAGGTCATAGCGGGGGTATCGTCTGGCCGGGCCAGGAGGGGCGGGGGGCGCGTGATATAACCATCGGTCTTTTTCACAGGGTTTTTACCGGGCCTGAACGTTCAGTGCTGCGGTTGGTTTTTATGGCATGAAGCGCGGTTTTTACACCATCATGGCGGCGCAGTTTTTTAGCTCGCTGGCCGATAACGCCCTGTTTGTAACCGCAGTCGAGCTACTGCGCAGCGCTGGCGCTGGTGAATGGCAACAGGCGGCCCTGGTGCCGATGTTCGCCCTGTTCTACGTGGTGCTGGCCCCGTTTGTCGGTGCGTTTGCCGATGCGCTGCCCAAGGGGCGGGTGATGTTCATCAGCAACGCCATCAAGGTGGTGGGTTGTTTGCTGATGCTGTTGGGTTCGCACCCGCTGTTGGCCTACGCCATCATCGGCCTGGGCGCTGCGGCCTATTCCCCCGCCAAATACGGCATCTTGACGGAGTTGTTGCCGTCTTCCCAACTGGTGCGTGCCAATGGCTGGATTGAGGGGCTGACCATTACCTCCATCATCCTGGGCGTGCTGCTGGGCGGCCAGTTGGTGGGCCCAGCGGTGGCACCGTATCTGCTGGCCTGGGACTTGCCGGGGGCCGATAGCCCGGCCAAGGCCGCCATTGCCGTGCTGGTGGGGGTCTACGTGGTGGCGGCGCTGTTTAACCTGGGCATTCCGCGCACCCATGCCCCGCTGGTGCCGTTTTGGTACAGCCAGCACCATGGCCACCCGGGCCCGGCGTGTGGGCAGTCTGGCGCTACGTCCAGTCAGCCCACCAGCGATGTGGCCCAGCCCAGCCAGGGCAGTGTTGTAGCTTTGGTGCGGGATTTTTGGTGCTGCAACCGCAGCCTGTGGCGCGACAAGCTGGGGCAGATTTCCCTGGCCACGACCACGCTGTTTTGGGGCGTATCGGGCAATTTACGCTACATCGTGCTGGCCTGGGCGGCGGTGGCGCTGGGCTACGGCACCACGCAGGCCTCAGCCCTGGTGGGCGTGGTGGCCGTGGGCACCGCTGCAGGCGCGGTGTTGGCGGCGGTGCGTATGCGCCTGCAATACGCCACGCGGGCGATTCCCGTGGGTATCACCATGGGGCTGCTGGTGATTGCCATGAACTTCATCCATCACCTGTGGGTGGCGGTGCCGTTTCTCATCGTGCTCGGCGGTTTGGGTGGCTACCTGGTCGTGCCCATGAATGCGCTGCTGCAGCACCGGGGCCATTGTTTGATGGGGGCGGGGCGCTCGATTGCGGTGCAAAACTTCAATGAGCAGCTGGCCATCCTGGGGCTGGGCGGGCTCTACAGCTTGGCGTCCATGCTGGGGCTTTCGGCCTATGGGGCGATTACTGCCTTTGGCCTGCTGGTGGCGGGCAGCATGTGGGCCATTGGCCGTTGGTACGTATTCAACTGCCGCAATTTTGGTGGGGAGATGCGCAAGCTCCTGACCATTGCCCGCCAGGACAAACCGTAACCAAACCGTAGATCGCCGTGCTGCATTCACCGTTTGCGCCGTATCTGGCCCTGCTGGGCAATGCCATGGTGTGGGGGCTGTCCTGGTGGCCCTTCCAGACCATGCGCGCAGCCGGGCTGGCCGCGCCCTGGGCCACGCTGCTGATGTATGTGCTGCTGGTGGCCGTCATGAGCGCTGCCGCCCCCTGGAGCTGGCGCTGGCTGCGTCGTGACAAAACCCTGTGGCTTTTGGCCGCAGCGGCGGGGCTGACCAATGTGGCGTTCAACACCGCGGTCTCCATGGGGGACGTGGTGCGCGTCATCTTGCTGTTTTATTTGATGCCCGCCTGGGCCGTGGTGCTGGCCTGGCGCTTTTTGGGCGAGCGCCCCTCGCGCATGGCCGTGGTGCGCCTGGTCTTGGCCTTTGCCGGCATGGCCTTGGTGGTGTTGCCCACCGGGACAGAGGGTTGGCAGCACCTGCGCAGCCAGTTTTCCGTAGCCGACGGGCTGGGGCTGTTCGGTGGGCTGTGCTTTGCCGTGACCAACGTCAGCTTGCGCCGTCCCAGCAGCGCCCCGGCGCAGGGGCGCATGCTGGCGATGTTCGTCGGCTGCCTGGGTGCGGGCCTGGTGGCGTCGTTGCTGGGCTATAGCGCCGGGTGGCTGCCGGGCCTGCCCGCGCCCAACGCCGTGTGGGTGCTGGCGGTACTGGCCATGGCCGCGTTGGTTGCCGGGGGCAACTGGGCGCTGCAGTTTGGCGCAGCGCGCCTGCCGTCGGCCACCACGTCGCTGGTCATGCTCTCGGAGGTGTTGTTTGCCACCGCTTCGGCCTGGTTGCTGGGGGCCACGCAGTTGACGGCCCACATGCTGCTGGGCGGTTGTTTGATTGTGGGCGGCGCTGCACTGGCGGCGGTGCAGGAATCTGCGGCAGGCTAACTGCGGGTAATTCCCCAGGGTACGGTCCCTGGTTGGGCCAGGGCGGGCTGCTGAATGCGCTTATCGTCCCGGGCATGATTGAGCTGTACCACTGCGTGAGTGCCCGCTCCTTGCGCCCCTTATGGATGCTGGAAGAGCTGGCCCTGCCCTACCAACTGCATATGCTGCCGTTCCCACCCCGGGCGCTGGCACGCGATTTTCTGGATGCCAACCCCCTGGGCACCGTGCCCCTGCTGGTGGATGGGGCCACGCGGCTGACCGAGTCTTCAGCCATGTGCGACTACCTGGTGCGCCGCAGCGGCAACACGGCGCTGCAGGTGCAAGCGCACGAGGCCGGTTTCGGTGCCTACCTGAACTGGCTGTATATGAGTGATGCCACCCTCACCTTCCCGCAAACCCTGGTGCTGCGCTACCGCCACTTTGAGCCGCCAGAGCGCCAGCAGCCCCAGGTGGCAGAGGACTATGCCCGCTGGTTCCTGGCCCGGTTACGGGCCGTGACGGCGCAGGTCGAGCAGGCCGACTACCTGTGCGCCGGGCGCTTTACCGCCGCCGACGTGGCCGTGGGCTATGCGCTGCAACTGGGGCAGCACCTGGGGCTGGATGCGCACTACGCCCCGGCACTGCAGGCGTATTGGCAGCGCCTGACGCAGCGCCCCGCCTACCAACGTGCCCTGGCCGCGCAGCACAGTGCCGCGCTGGCCCAAGGCATTGACCCAACCCCCGCGCCTGATTTGCGCCCATAAAAAACCGCCTGGGCAGCGCCAGGCGGTGGGGGAGAGAGTAGGGAATTAGGGGGGGGGGCTGTGTTTAGCGAATCAACATCACCGGCACGCCGCAATTGGCCAGCACCTGGGTGCTGACCGAGCCCATCACCAGCCGCCCCAGGGCGCCGTGGCCGTGGGTGCCCATGATGATCAGGTCGTACTTGCCTTCTTCGGCCACGCGGGCAATCACGTCCCCCGGGGGGCCGACTTCCAGCTGCTCGGTGGGGATGATGCAGCTTTGCGCCAGGTATTTGCGCACCGGCTCCAGCACCTTGGCGCCTTCTTCGCGGTAGTACTCATCGACCATCTCTTTACTGAGCACGGCACGCGCACGCGGGGGCATGGCGGGCATGACGGTCAGCGCCGTAAAGCTGTTGCGCCCGGCGCTGATCAGCTCGTCGTGGGCACATAAATAGGCCAGCATTTTTTTGGTGTAGGGACTGCCGTCGACAGCCAACAAAATTTTCATCGAACACCTCCACAAAGAAACGGGTCGTTGTGCCCGCCGGTCAATCATACGGGTTTGTCTGGACAGTCACTGCAAAAGCGCTACCGGCAGCTGGCAAGCGACTAGAAAATCTAGGGTTTACCCCTATGATCTCCAAGGACTAGGGTTAACCCTATAATTCGGCCATGCTTACCACCGAATTTTTGAGAGGTCCTACCATGCAAAAGCAGATGATTTTTAACGCCTACCTGGTCGAATACTTGGGCGAGGCACGCGTGGCCGCCCTCTCTACCGCTGAAGCCGAGCGCGAAGGCCCGGTGGCCGCGCACCACGACAGCCGCCGCTCCTGGCTGGGGACGGCCGTCTTGGCCGCCGTAGTGGCCATGCTGTTGGGGAGTACCTCGGCAGAAAGCCTGCAACTGGCCAGCATGGCCGTGTGGGCCTTGGCGGGCATGGCCTTTGTGGGCAGCTTGGCCGTGGTGCGCCGTGCTTTACGTGCTGCTGGCCAAGCTATCGAGCGCTGGCAGGATGCCCGCCGCGCTGCAGCGCAGGACGCAGCCGTCTGGCGCATGGCCCAGGGCGACCACCGCGTGATGATGGACATGCTGCGCGCCCGCGACCGCGCTGAGCAGTAAGAACGTCAACACGCTTTAAGACTGCACGCTGGTTTTAGTGTCCAACTTCCCCGTAGAGGGGGGTCATAGGCAGCCATGGGCTGCCTTTTTTTTGGGCAAAAAACTTTTGTTCGTTGCAAAAAATCCAGGAAAGTTTATGGCATGATTAAAAAAAGGAATCATTCTCATTAATATTTAAACCATGTTCACTTCTACCCCTCCTGGTTCGCGCCGCCCTCTTGCCTTGGCGGCTTTTTTCTGTCTTGCAGCGCCGGCCATGGCCCAAACGGCAGGGCAAACACCCCAGCAAGCGACCCTGCAAGCTGTCACGGTGACGGCCACTATGACGGAGCAGGACGCCCGCACCGCCCCTGCCAGCGTGACCGTGATTACCGAGGAGGAGCTGGCCGAGCGCAACGCTGCCAACCTGCTTGATGCCGTGCGCGGTACGCCGGGGGTGGCTTTCCAAGGGCGGCAGGTGGGCGGGCGCAAGACGCTGGCCCTGCGCGGCATGGAGGGCAAGCACACCTTGACGCTGATTGACGGACGGCGCATCAGCGCCAGCGACGACGTGATTGGCCACTCCGACTACCAATACGGCTGGCTGCCCATGTCGGCGGTGGAGCGGGTGGAGATCATTCGCGGCCCGCTCTCGGCGCTGTACGGCTCTGAAGCGCTGGGCGGGGTGATTAACCTGATTACGAAAAAACCCAAGGACCGCTGGATCGCCTCGCTGGGCCTGTCGGGCTCCACCGGGCTGGATTCGGATACGGCTGCCGATGCTTGGCGCAGTTCGGTCTACGCCGCAGGCCCCTTGGGCGAGCAATTCAATCTGGCCATCAATGCGGAAAAGTCCTACCAGGGCAGCACCGTGCTGCCGGAAGATCGTGCCCAGTCGGAGATTGAAGGCAGCCGTGCCCGCAACCTGGGCGTTACTGCCAGTTGGCAGCCCGTTGTGGGACATACGGTGGAGTTCGGCGTGCAGGACGGCATGGAAAAGCGTGATTCCAATGACGTCAACACCAGTAAAAAGTACTACCACAACCGCTATGAGCTGGACCGCAGCCAAAAGCACGTGAGTTGGGCGGCAGACTGGGGCAACGACTGGCGCAGCCAGTTGCGCGCCTACCGCAGCGACATCAGCATCCGCAACTTCCGTGATAATGGTGTGGCTGCTACGCGACCGCAGGATATGCGTGATAGCGTGATCGACGGCCACGCCACCACGCGCTGGGGCAGCCACCAGATTACCTTCGGCGGCGAGTGGCGCAAGGAAGAGCTGGTGAACGCCGGGCTGAAAAACGGCCAGGACGAGGCGACGCACCAGGCGCTGTTCATTCAGGATGAATTCGCCCTGGGCCAGAACCTGATGGCCACGCTGGGCCTGCGCGGGGACCACCATGAGATTTTTGGCTCTGAATTAAGCCCCCGCGCCTATCTGGTCTGGGAAGCCAGCCCGACCTTGGTCGTCAAAGGCGGTTGGGGCCACGCCTTCAAGGCACCGACGCTCAAGCAGATTTCGCCCAACTATGTGGGCGCAGAAGGGCCGCACTCCTTCCTGGGCAACGGCAACATCCAGCCCGAAACCTCCAACGCCTTTGAGTTGGGCGCCAACTGGCAGGCCATGCCCCAGCCTGGCCCTGCGGGCGACGGTGTTCCATACCGAGGTAAAAGACCTCATTACCTACAACCTGCTCCAGCAAATTGGCGTTCGCCGCATCTACCAGTACGACAACGTGGACGCGGCCCGCATCCAGGGCCTGGAAGCGGGCGCGACCTGGGACATTACCCCGCATCTGCAGTGGAACAACAACGCCACTTGGCTGCATACCCGCGACAAGACCACGGGCAAGGCTTTGAACGAGCGCCCGCACGTGGTGTGGAACAGCCGCCTGGCTTGGCAAGTGCAGCAATGGCGTACCGAACTGGGGGCTGAATACACCGGCAAGCAAGACAGCAACTCGGGCCGCCTGCCCGCCTACACCCTGTGGAACGCCAGCGTAGGCCGCGCCTGGCAGCTGGGCGAGCAGCGCCAGCTGCACGTCCGCGCCGGAGTGCAGAACCTGGGCAATGTGCGTATGCAGGAAGAGTCGGTCAACTTCGGCTGGGCCGAGCAGGGACGGCGCTTCTTCGTCAACGCCCGGATGGATTTTTAATCTTTAAAACCATAGCTGCTAGCGCTTGTGTAATAAAGAATTTAGCAATGTATTGCTCTGAAACCTTTATTTCATCGGCGCTAACAGCTATTAAAAATACCAAGGCGCAGCGCTGTCACCAGTCCTGCGCCGCCTTGCATGATGAAAAAATTTTTCCAACTCTGGCTGGTGCTACTCACCCTGTGCGGCGCGGTGTGGCCGTTCGCGGCCAGTGCCCAGGCTGCGCAGCCGCCGCAGCCAACGCTGTCGGTATTGTTCGTGGCCACCAGCAACGTGCCTGCGGGCAAGTTTCGCCAACTGGCCGAAATTGCCGCGCCCTACGGCATCAGCGTGCAGGTGCAGTTCTTGCACCGTATCCCCAAAAACAGCGATGGCGGACTGTGGCAAGGCCACAGCGCAGTGTTCTTCGACAGCTACCTGGTCGATGAGGTGCGTGAGCACCTGACCAGCGCCCTGCCCGCGCTGGTGCAGCCGCATATGTGGCTGTACGGCCCCCAGGCCCAGGCCAGTGGCCTGCCCGCCGAAGTAGCGCAGCGCCTGCACCCGTTTTATGTCAATGGCGGGCGGCAAAACTTTGAAGGCTTTTTCGCCACCTTGAGCGCCCACCTGCGCGGCCAGCCGCTGCCCGATGTGGCTGCGCCCGTGCTGTACCCCAAGGCCGCCATCTACCACCCGCAAGCGCCGCAGCAGGTGTTTGCCACGGCGCAGGAGTATTTCGCCTGGAAGGGCATTGATCCCAATGCGCCGCGCAGCCAGCGCCCGGCCATCATCGGGCTGGCGGTGCACCAGCAGTACATCGCCTCGATGCAGACCGGTTTCATTGATGACATGGTGCAGCGCATTGAAGCCAGCGGCGCCATTGCCCTGCCGTTCTACACCCCGATGATGGAGCCCAAGGGCTTCACCCGTCTGCTGCAAGGGGCCAACGGCCAGAGCCTGGCCGATGTGCTGATTACCACGCAAATCATGCTCAGCGCCGAAGACCGGCGCAGCGAATTTGCCGACCTGGGCATTCCCGTGCTGCAGGCCATGCCCTACCGCCGGGGTGAGCAGGCCGACTGGGAGCAAGACCCGCACGGCGTGCACGTCATGGACGTGCCCTTTTACCTGGCCCAGCCTGAATACGCCGGCGTGACCGATATTCAAGTGGCCGCCGCCACGCGTAAAAGCGATGACCAGATCCTGCCTATCGTGGCCCAGTCCCAGGCCGTGGTGAACAAGGCCGTGCGCTTGGCCCAGCTGCAAGCCACCCCCAATGCCGACAAGCGCCTGGCAGTGATGTTTTGGAACTACCCACCGGGGGAGAAAAACCTCTCCGCCTCGTTTTTGAACGTGCCGCGCAGCCTGCAGACCGTGCTGACGGGGCTGCACGAGGCTGGCTACGACACCCAAACGCAAGAGGAAGAGGCGCTCATCAGCGCCCTGCAGCAACTGCTGGCCCCGGCCTACCGGGACGGGCAGCTGCAGCCTCTGCTTAAAGCCGGCCTGGCCGAGCTGCTGCCGCTGCGCGACTACCGCGCTTGGCTGGCCAGCCTGCCCGCGCCCACGCAAGCAGCGCTGCGCAGCGCCTGGGGCGAGCCCGAGCAGTCCAAGATGCTGGTGCGCCGTGGGGGCCAGGACTTCTTCGTCATCCCGCGCCTGCAGCTGGGCAAGGTCAGCATCCTGCCGCAGCCGCCGCGCTCCGATGGGCAGGTGGACAAGGAAAAGGCCATCTACCACTCCACCACCGCCTGGCCCTCGCACTACTACCTGGCGGTGTATTTGTGGACGCGCCAGCACGCGGATGCGTTGATGCACTTCGGCACCCACGGCACGCAGGAATGGCTGCCGGGCAAGGAGCGCGGCCTGTCCATGTACGACCCGCCGCTGCTGGCGCTGGGCGACATCCCCGTGGCCTACCCCTATATTGCCGACAACATTGGCGAAGCCACCCAGGCCAAGCGCCGGGGGCGCGCCACCATCATCAGCCACCAGACCCCGCCCTTTGCCCCCGGTGGCCTGCATGATGCCCTCACCCACATGCACGACCTGCTGCACCAATGGCTAGCACAGGACGAAGGCGCCGTGAAAGAGCGCATGGCCACCGACCTGCTGGCCGCCGCACAAAAAGAACGCGTGCTGGCCGACCTGGGGTTGACTGAGACACAGGTGCGGGCCGACTTCGCCGGTTTTGTCACCACCTTGCACAACCACCTGCACGAGCTGGCGCAAACCGCCCAGCCCCAAGGCCTGCACCGCTTCGGCCAGGCCCCCGAGGAGCTGCACCGCCTGGGCACCGTGCTGTTGATGCTGGGCCAAAACTTCTGGGAAGCAGCTGCTGCACACGCCGGTGTGCCGCCCGAAGATGTGGACGAAGCTTTGATTGGCCCCTGGGAAAAGCTGGCGCAAACCACGCCCTACCAACTGCTACAGCGCCACGTCGTGCAGGGCGAGAGCCTGGAGGGCCTGCCCGAAGCGCTGCAAAAATCTTTGCAACAAGCCCGCACGGCCTACGCCAACCTGGGCGCACAGGGGGAAATGCCCGGCCTGCTGGCCGTGTTGGACGGTAAATACCTGCCCACCTCCTACGGGGGCGACCCCATCAAAAACCCCGACGCCTACCCCACGGGCCGCAACCTGTATGGTTTTGACCCCTCGCGCGTGCCGACCAAGCAGGCTTGGGAAGCCGGTAAGCAGGCTGCCGAAAACCTGATTGCCGAGCACGTCAAGCTGCACGGCAAGGCACCGGAAAAACTCACTTTCAGCCTGTGGTCGGTTGAAACCATGCGCCACTTTGGTCTGCTGGAAGCGCAGGCGCTGTGGCTGCTGGGGGTCGAGCCCGTGTGGGATGACAGCGGGCGCGTGACCGACGTCAAGCTGGTGCCGCGCCAGGTGCTGGGCCGCCCGCGTGTGGACGTGGTGCTGTCGGCCACCGGCCTGTACCGTGACCATTTCCCCAACGTCATGCAGCAACTGGCCCAGGCCGCGCTGCTGGCCAGTCAAGCAAAGGACGAAGCCGACAACCCCGTGGCCCGCAATGCCCAGCGCATCGCCCAGCAACTTGTCGCCCAGGGGGCTGACCCCGAAGTAGCTGCCCAGGCCGGAGCCACGCGCATCTTTGCCTCGGCCAGCGGCAACTACGGTACTGGCCTGGACGATGCCGTGCTGGCCAGCGACACCTGGAGCGGCAAGGAAGAAGGCGACCGCAAGCTGGCGCAGCTTTACCTGTCGAAAATGCAATACGCCTACGGCCCCGATGAAAAGCAATGGGGCCAGGCCGGCGTGGCCGGGCTAGAGGGCCGCCAGGGCGTGAATCTGTACGCCGAACACCTCAAGGGCACGCAGGGCGCGGTGCTCTCGCGCAGCTCCAACCTTTACGGCATGTTGACCACGGACGACCCCTTCCAGTATCTGGGCGGCATCGCCCTGGCCGTGCGCCATCTGGATGGCAAGGCGCCAGAGCTGTACATCAGCAACCTGCGCGGCAGCGGCGCAGGCCGGGTGGAAGGCGCCGCGCAGTTCCTGGCCAAGGAGCTGGCTACGCGCCAGTTCCACCCCGGCTATATCCAGGGTTTGATGAAAGAGGGCTACGCCGGCACGCTGCAAGTGCTGGATGCGACCAACAACTTCTGGGGCTGGACGGCCGTGGCCCGCGAAATCGTGCGCGATGACCAATGGCAGGAAATGGTCGACGTCTACGTGCGCGACAAGCACCAGCTGGGCTTGAAGAAGTGGTTTGAAAAGCAAAACCCCCACGCCCTGGCGCAGACCATGGAGCGCATGCTCGAAGCCGCCCGCCAAGGCTATTGGCAAGCGGACGCGGCAACGGTGCAGGAGCTCAAAGACCGCTGGCAAGACCTGTCCCGACGCTTTGACGTGCGCACCGACAACGCCGTCTTTGCCGCCATGGTGGGGGCGAGCAATCAGCCCGGTGCCGAGTTTGGCATGGCCGCCCCAGGGGCAGCAGCGCCCAAGGCCGCCGCCCCCCAAGGCCCGCGCCCGGCGGCGGCCCCGGCAGCGCCCCCCCAAGCCCCGGAAGCCCCGGAAGCCCCGGAAGCCCCGCCAGAACCCGAGCAGCCCCCCCGAAGCTGAGCCCGAGCAGCCACCGGAGCCCGAGCCTGAACTGCCTGCCGAGCCGCCCCCAGTGACCGGTGTGGTGCTGCAGCCCGTGGCCCCGCCCACGCCGCAGCCCGATGTGCCGCTGCGCAACCTGGCCTTGGGTCTGGGCCTGGCCATCGTCACGGCGGGCGGTGCTTGGTACCAGCGGCGGCGTACCCGCTTGCATCAAAAAACATAGCTTTCAGCGCTTACCCAGTAAGCGCTAAACCCCGATTTTTCATAAATTTTTGCTAGGAGTCTGTATGACCAATCCCATAGAAGTTGCGATGTATGACATCAGCCAATTCTTCCTCTACCCCGTGCTGCTCGGTATTGCCGTGCTGTTTGTCCACGCGTTTTTTGCCCTGGGGGCGTTTGTCTGGCAATCCTGGCAACGCGCCCAAGGCCATGCGGTGGGTTTTGAATTGCACGCCCTGCACCGGGCGCAGCCGGATTTGAGCATCACCGACCTGGAAAGCCTGGCCGTCAAGCGCCTGGAATTTGCCCGCATCGCCACCCGCGTGGCCCCCATGCTGGGTTTGGTCGCCACCATGATTCCCATGGGCCCGGCGCTCAAGGCCCTGGCCGATGGGGCGCTGCAAGACGTCTCGCGCAGCCTGATGGTGGCGTTCTCGGCGGTGATCTTGGCCCTGCTGGCCGCAGCCATCAGCTTTACCGTGGTGAACGTGCGCAAGCGCTGGTACGCCCTGGATTTGGCCGCCATTGAGCAGGCGCTGCTGGCCCAGCAGCACAAGACCGCCGTCGTGCCCCTGAAGCAGGCGCCTGCCCACGCCCAACAACATACTCAGGAGGCCGCAGCATGAACACCGCCCCCCATGCAGCCGCCGCTGCCGCCGCAGTGGCCGCTGCCCCCCGCCGGCGCTTGCTGGAAGACAGCGATGAGGACGACCCCATCCTCTCGGTGGTGAACCTGATTGACGTGTTCCTGGTCATCATCGCCGCCTTGCTGCTGGCCATTGCGCAAAGCCCGGCCAACCCGTTCACTGCCGAGCAGGTGACGGTCATCAAAAACCCGGGCAAGGAGAACATGGAAGTCATCATCAAGGACGGCACCAAAGTCGAGCACTACAAGGCCAGCGGCGAAATCGGTGAAGGCCAGGGGGCCAAAGCCGGAGTGGCCTACAAGATGAAGGATGGCTCGATGGTCTACGTGCCCGAGGCGGGCCTAGCACAGGAGTAATAGCATTTCACTCGTCAAAACTTCCAGCTCGACATCCAGCCGCACATTGCGCCCCGGCTCGGCAAAGCCCCTGCCGGTGCTGTTGCCAACAGCATCCACGTAGTAGGCGTAGCTGCCCTGGTCGTAGTAGAACTTGTTAAACAGATTGCGCACGCCAAAGGTCACGCGCAGGCGGTCATTGCCAGTGGGCAGCCAATTGACATAGACATCGTGCACGCCAAAGCCGGGCTTGCGCTTGGTGGCGGTGCGGCCCTCGGAGATCAGGTATTCGGTGGAGGTTTTGCCCTCCATGAAGCGGGCGAACCATTCAAAGTCCAGATTCCACGCGGGTAGGCGGTAGCCCAGGTTCAGGTTCCAGTCTCCGGCCGGTGGAGACGCCCAGCCCGTAGGCTTCGTCGCCCAGGTCATAGCCATTGAGCTTGGGGCTGGCGCTGGCCACGGCCAGGCCGCTGCGCCAAGTGCCGTTGTCCCAAGCAGCGCTCAGCTCGTAGCCGGAGGACTTCATCGTGCCCACGTTGTCCACCAGCCAAGTCGCGCCCGTGGTGGTGGTGATGAAGTTGCGGATCTGCTGGCGAAACACGGTGGCCTTGGCGCTCCAGGGCCCTTGGTTGTAGTTCACGCCCAGCTCGAAGTTGTCGGCTTTTTCCGGCCGGATGTCGGGGTTGTTGCGCCAGCGGGTGTTGTCCACATAGAAGGCTTCCTTCAGCCCCGCGCCACGCAGGGTGCGGCCTGCGGAGGCCCGCACGCTCAGGGCGTCGGTGGCCATCCAGGTCAGCGAGGCGTTGGGGCTCAGGCCATTGCTGGTGATGCGTTGCCCGTGGTTGTCGGTATAGCTGTACCAGTCGTAGCGCGTGCCTGCGCCCAGCAGGAACTGATCGCCCAGCGGGATGCTGGTTTCGGCGAACAGACCCTTGACGTCGCTTTTCTCGTGCCCGTTGCTGGTGGAGACGACGGGTGGGCGGGCATGGACAGCGTCCATCTCGAAGCGGTGGATGTTCAGCCCGTAGCGCACCGTCGCGCCTGCCACGCGGCTGGCGGCCTTGAAGTTCAGGCCGCTGGAGGTGATTTCCTCACCGAACGTATAGCCTGCCGGTTTGTTGAACTGCGGCTGCGCCGTCGTGGGGGTGCGCGTGACCTTCAGCGTGTCGGAGAACAGGCCCAGCTCCATCGCCGGCAGGTGGCCCGCGCCGTCGAAGTGGTAGGTGGCAGTGAGCGTGTCGCGCGTGGTTTTTTGCGGCATGAGCGAATTGCCCGGCTGAATCTGCCAGAAGTTGGGGCGCAGGTAGCGCGTGCCCTTGTCCTGCACGCTCTGGTAGCCCAGCGTCAGGCGGTGGCCGGGGGCGATGCGCCAGTTGAGCTTGCCCAGGCTGGCTGCTTTGCGTCGAGCCGCTGTAGGTTTGCCGGGTACCGTCGCCGGCCTTGTAATCGTCGTTCTTATCGCGGTTGGCGGAGAGCAGGAAGTCCACGCTCTCGCCCGCCAGGCCATACACCGTCGCACCCCAGCGGTGCCCGTCGTTGGAGGCCACGCCGCCGCGTACGCTGGCACCGATGGTCTGGCCCTCGCGCAGAAGCTGGCGGCCATCCTTGGTTGTCATGCGGATGGAGCCGGCCAGCGCCCCCGGCCCGGCGCTGGCGGGGGTGGCGCCCCGGTCGATCTCCACGCTCTGGATCAGTTCGGGGTCGACCAGCAGGCGCGACTGGTGGTGAAAGGCCCGGCCGCTTTGCGCCGCGCCGTCCAGCGTGGTGTTGAGCATCGAATCCTCAATGCCCCGGATGTAGAGCTTTTGCGCAATGGCCGCGCCGCCGCCGACCGAGACGGCAGACTCGTCACGCAGCATCTCGCCCAGGCTGCGGGCTGCGCGGGTTTGCACGTCTTCGCTGGAGACGGCAGTGGTGACATCGGAGATGAGCTTGCCGCGCACATCAACGGTTTGCAGGTTTTGCTCCTGCGCCAAGGCAAGCGATGCCGTGAAAAGGCCCGGCAGGGCCAGGAGCAGGGGATGGAGATGATGGTTTTTTAAAGGCATGGTGAAAAGGCAGAGAGGCTGGTCAAACAGGGAATTGTTGCGATTGAGAACCGTTATCAAGTAATCACGTAGTATCTGCAGCCCTCCTCCCTGTTTCTTTTGCGCTGACAAGAAATATGTTTGCTGCCACAAAAACTTTTGCCTCGATCGTGAACCGCCGGGAGACTTCGTTATCGCCCCCTGGCCGCGCTGCTGGACCGACTGGGCCATGGCGGCGCGTTGAGCGCCTCAGAGCAGGCCGCCGCAGGCCAGGTTCTGCACGGCACTCTGTCACTGGCCGAATTGCGCGACGGATTTTTCCTGCACCGCACAGATGTGACCTATCTGCGCAGCATGACCAGCCGCTTTCCCTTGTCCGGCAGTGGGGTCAAAATCGTGCTCAAGCTGCAAGGCAGCGGCAAGCTGCGCATAGGTGAGCTGGCACTGCCGCTGCTGGCTGGGGCGCGGGCCGTGGTCATCACGCTGCGCGAACCAGTGCTGTACGAGCACCACTGCCGGGCCGCCACGCGCGAGCGGATGTTGCTCATCACACTGCTGCCGCACTGGCTGGAGCAAGCGGGCCTGGGGGATTTGAATGCCAGGCAGCACCTGTCCATGGTGGCTTGGGGGCCATCGGCCCGGGCGGTCTGCATCACCGAACAGCTTTTGTCCACACCCGGGGCGCAAGATGGGCCACTGCACAGCCTGTTGCAGGAGCGCTTGGCGCTGGAGCTGGTCATCGAAGCGCTGGCGCAACTGGCACCGGCACCGGAGGCCCCACCGCTTGCTGAAACTGCACGCTTGCGGCCCGGTGAGTACCGCCGCGCCTGCCGTCTGCGCGACTGGTTGGACAGTGGTGCCGCCGATACCCTTACCCTGGGCGCCATCGCACAGCACATGGGCTGCAACCCCAGCACCTTGCAGAGTCAGTTTCGCCAGGCCTTTGGCAAGGCCATCTTCGACCACCTGCGCGAAAGCCGCTTGCGCCGGGCTGCCCACGCTATCACGGCGCAGGGCATCACCATGGCACAGGCGGCAGCGCTGGCGGGCTACCGTAGCCCAGCAAATTTCTCTACCGCGTTTCGGCGGCTGTACGGCTTTTCACCGAAAAACCTGCGGACCGGGCGCTGATACGGCCACTTTTCCACCAAGGCATGCACGCAGTCTGCAGGCGGTGGCCACGCGCTGGTAGAGCTAGCCCACGACGATAAAACACCGGGCAGGCGGTCTTTCAGGCTGCGGTAGCAAGGTGGCTCAAGCGCCTCACATCGGCCAACAAGGGGCTTTTACAGACCTTTCCTAACCACCCGCCAGTCGCTGCGCCAGTGCCTGGCGCACCTGCTCCAGCGCCACCGGCAGGCGCGGCCCCAGCGCGGCGAAATGCTCGGCGTGCGATTGCAGCTCCTGCGCCCACGTTGCGCGATCCAGCGTGGTCACACTGGCAAATTGCGCTTGGCTAAACGGCAGCCCCTGCCAATGCAAATCGCCATAACGCGGGGCGATGCCAAAGGCGGTTTCCTCGCCCTGGACCTGGCCTTGCAGCCGTCGCAACAACCAGTGCAGCACGCGCATGTTTTCGCCATAGCCGGGCCAGACGAACTGGCCATCTTCCCCCTTGCGGAACCAATTCACGCAGTAAATGCGCGGCAGGGTTGCGCCCTGGGACTGCAGTTTTGTGCCCAGGTCCAGCCAGTGCTGAAAATAGTCGCCCATGTGGTAGCCGCAAAACGGCAGCATGGCAAACGGGTCGCGGCGCACCACGCCTTGCTGGCCAAAGGCGGCGGCCGTGGTCTCGCTGCCCATGGTGGCGGCCATGTACACGCCGTCCACCCAGTTGCGCGCCTCGGTCACCAGCGGCACGGTGCTGGAGCGCCGGCCCCCGAAGATAAAGGCATCCACCTTCACCCCGGCGGGGGCGTCCCAGGCGGGGTCTAGTACGGGGTTATTGGTGGCAGCGACGGTAAAGCGGGCATTGGGGTGGGCCGCCTTGGCACCAGTTTCCCGGGCGATAGCGGGCGTCCAGTCCCGGCCCTGCCAGTCAATCAGGTGGGCGGGCAACTGGCCGCCGTGGTCGGCTTCCAGCCCTTCCCACCAGACATCGCCGTCGTCAGTCAGCGCGACGTTGGTGAAGATGACGTCCGACGCCAAGCTGGCCATGCAGTTGGGATTGGTTTGCAAATTGGTGCCGGGGGCCACGCCAAAGTAACCCGCCTCGGGGTTGATGGCACGCAGGCTCCCGTCGGCCTGGGGTTTGATCCAGGCAATGTCGTCCCCCACGGTGGTGACGTGCCAGCCCTCAAAGCCTGCGGGCGGTACCAGCATGGAGAAATTGGTTTTGCCGCAGGCGCTGGGAAAGGCAGCGGCGACGTGGTGCTTGACCCCTTGCGGGTTGGTCACGCCCAAAATCAGCATGTGTTCGGCGAGCCAGCCCTGGTCTTGCCCCATCTTGGAGGCAATGCGCAGCGCCAGGCATTTTTTACCCAGCAAGGCGTTACCGCCGTAGCCGGAGCCATAGCTCCAAATCTCCCGCGTTTCGGGAAAGTGGACGATGTATTTCGTCGTCGGGTTACACGGCCAGGTGGTGGTGTCGGTTGCGCCTGCGGCCAGCGGCGCACCCACGGTGTGCATACAGGGCACAAAGGGGCCATCGGCCCCCAGCACGTCATAGACGGCGCGGCCCATGCGCGTCATTAGGCGCATATTCACGGCTACGTAGGCGCTGTCGGTCAGCTCCACACCAATGTGGGCAATGGGGCTGCCCAGTGGCCCCATGGAAAACGGCACGACGTACAGGGTGCGCCCGCGCATGCAGCCGTTAAACAGTGGCTGCAAGGTGGCGCGCATGGCCTCTGGTGCCATCCAGTTGTTGGTGGGGCCAGCGTCTGCTTCTTGTTCCGAGCAGATAAAGGTGCGGTCTTCCACGCGGGCGACGTCAGACGGGTCGCTGCGCGCCAAATAGCTGTTGGGGCGCAGTTCGGGGTTGAGGCGTATGAAGGTGCCGGCATCCACCAATTGTCCGCACAGCAGGTCGTATTCCTCCTGGCTGCCATCGCACCAGTGGATGCGGGCGGGCTGGCACAGGGCCACCATATCGGCCACCCAGGCAATCAGGCGGCTGTGTTGGATGTAGGCGGGGACTTGCAAATCCAAAGGCATGGGCGGGCTCTCCTGCTGGCGTAATGAGTAAACGTGGGTAAAGGGCCATTCTAGGAAGCGCAGTACGCCGGGCTTTAGCGGGCTTTCCGCAATAAAAAAGCAGCTTGCGCGGGGCAAGCTGCTGCTTGGTGGGGCTGGTGGTGCTAGCGCTGCGTCAGCAGCGGCAGCACCCAGCGCGGGTGTTGGTTGGCCTGCGTCTGCATGGTGAAACCAATGTGCTGCAGCAGCATGCCCCGGGTCAGGTTGGAGACTTCTTTGGCAAAGTCGGCATCCACCAAACGGCCCTGGGCAGCGGATTCGTTTTCGTGCTGGATGTTGATGTTGTTGATGGTGCTTTCAAAGCGCTTTTGTACAGACCCCAGGCTGCTGCGTGCGGTGTTCACGCTGTCGATAGCGCTGTCAATGCGCTTAAGTGCATCCCAGGCACCTGCTTGGGTGCTGAGATCCATACCTTGAATGCCTTGGGTGCTGTGCGCCTGGCCGGTGGCGGCAAAGTCGTTGCTACCGGTGGCGGTGATGTTGACCTGGGTTGCGTCTTGCCCAGCGTCCACGCGGGCGCGGTATTCGATGCTGCTGCCGTCGTCGCTCAGAAAAGCGGTCACGCCCGTGTCTTGGCTCTTGCTATTGACGGCGGCGACAAACTGGCCCAGCGCCTCCTCGGGCGTGGCATCGGCATCCTGGGCCATGGTGGCCTGCACACTTTGGCCGTTGGCACCGGTGATGGTGATGGCGATATCGCCCGCAGCCAAATCGCTTTGCAGGTTGGCTTTGGCAGTCTCGTCCACGGCAACGCTGGCTTGGGCGTACTCGCTGCTGCCCAAAGCGCTGGCCTGGGTATTCGCCAGGGCCCCCACCGTGACGTTGTCCCCGGCATTCGGGCCCACCTGGAAGGTGGCGCCGCTAAAGCTGCCGTTGAGCAGTTTTTGGCCGTTAAAGCTGCTGGTTTTGGCAACGCGGTCGACTTCGCCTGTCAGTTGCTGCATTTCTTTTTGCAGTGCTTGGCGGTCAGCGCTGCTCAAAGTGCCGTTACCCGCTTGCACTGCCAAGTCGCGCATGCGCTGCAGATTATTGTTGACGTTGCCCAAAGCGCCTTCCGCCGTTTGCGCCAGGGATACGCCATCGTTGGTGTTGCGCGCCACCTGGCTCAGGCCCTTGATATTGGACAGAAAGCGGTAGGCGATAGCCAGCCCGGCGGCATCGTCCTTGGCGCTGTTGATGCGCAGGCCCGAAGAGAGGCGCTGGATGGCCGAGCCCAGTGTCGGTTGAGTTTTGTTCAGGTTGTTTTGCGAAACCAGCGCCAAGTAATTGGTATTGATGACAGCCATGATGCTTCCCCTTGCCATCTTTGCCGCAACCGTTGCAGCAATTTGCCTAGTATTTAAGCAGTTTTAGGGGCTTTCGCCAAACCGGCAGCACCCATACCAGCGACTGGTGCGTGGGCAAGTTCCTACAATCGGCCCCCATGACTTTGCCCACCTCTTTGCTCACCTACACCCGCGCCCAGCAACTGCCCGCCATCCTGGCCCAACGTATCGCCATCTTGGACGGCGCTATGGGCACCATGATTCAGCGGCTCAAACTCACCGAAGCCCAGTTTCGGGGCGAGCGTTTTGCCGACTTTGCCCACGATGTGAAGGGCAACAACGAGCTGCTCTCGCTCACCCGCCCCCAGGTCATCCAGGACATCCACGAAGGCTATCTGGCCGCCGGTGCCGACCTGATTGAAACCAACACCTTTGGTGCCACCAGCATCGCCCAGGACGACTACCACATGGGCGATTTGGCCTATGAGATGAATCTGGAAAGCGCCAAGCTGGCCCGCGCCGCCTGTGACAAATTTTCCACCCCAGAGCGCCCGCGCTTTGTCGTCGGCGTGCTGGGCCCCACGCCTAAAACCGCCAGCATCAGCCCCGATGTGAACGACCCCGGTGCCCGCAACATCACCTTTGAGCAACTGCGCGTGGCCTATCTGGAACAGGCCCTGGCCCTGATGGCCGGCGGCAGCGACGTGCTGATGGTGGAAACCATCTTCGACACCCTGAACGCCAAGGCCGCGCTGTTTGCCATTGACGAAGCGTTTGAGCAAACCGGCGAATGCCTGCCCATCATGATCAGCGGCACCGTGACCGATGCGTCCGGGCGCATCCTCTCGGGCCAAACGGTCACCGCCTTTTGGCACAGCGTGCGCCACGCCAAGCCGCTGTCCATTGGCCTCAATTGCGCCTTAGGCGCCGCGCTGATGCGCCCCTACATCCAAGAACTGAACAAGGCCGCGCCTGATACCTTCATCAGTTGCCACCCCAATGCCGGCCTGCCCAATCCGATGAGCGACACCGGCTTTGACGAAACGCCGGACGTCACCAGCCGCCTGGTTCACGAATTTGCCGCCGAAGGTCTGGTTAACATCCTGGGCGGCTGCTGCGGCACCACCCCCGACCACATCGGCGCCATCGCCCAAGCCGTAGCCCCCGTGCCTGCGCGTAAGCTGTTTTACACCGCTGCTGCGTAAAAGATAGCTGCTTGCGCTTGCTATGCCTTGGTTTGAAGTACTAAAGACCTTGAAACTGAATACAGGCAAGCGCTAACAGCTATGTATTGTGATATTTACAGTGCCGCAGGCTGGCCGCTGAGCTGCGCCACCTCTGCCATGATGCGCTGCTGCACCTTGCGCACGTAACGGCCACTGATGCGGGCACTCATCGCCCGAATCGGAATGAGCAGCTTCTCCCCAATCCCGTCGACCAGCACAAACTCTGGCCGCCCGCTGCGGCTTTCGGTGTACATGATCCCGGCGATGTTCACCTCCCCAAACACAATGTGCAGGCGCACGCAGTCGTCAAAAAACTGCGCCAGCGCCTGGTAGTGCTTAGGCTCCAGCCCCGGGCCTCGGGCCAGGTCGTACAGCGTCCAGCCCTGACCGTCAGGCGCCGTGATTTTCTCCGTCACCAACCCCAGCCCCTGGTCGGTAGCGACCAAACCGTAAGGCGTTTCCACCGGGAAAGTGAACTGCCCCGTGCCGTAGTGGTTTTTACACAGCTGCAGGTATTGGATGATTTCCCGGCGAAATTGGCGGTAGATGCCTTGGTAGAGCGAACGTTTGAGCGTGCCGTGCTTGGCGAAGCCGCCGTCACTACCGACGATGGCAGGCTGGATGACCTTGATGATTTTATCGATTGCCTCTGGGTGTTGAAAAACACTCTTAATAGTGCCTTTGCCGATCCACTGCAGTTGGTTGAGCTTAATCATTTGTTTTTAAATGATTGATGGCGCTAATAAAGAAAATTGGTGAAAAGATGAAAAGCATATGACCAATACTTAAATTGAATGAATAATCAGAAAGTCCAAATATAAAAAAACCAATAGGTATAGTCATCCCCGCGAGATGAAGAATAATAAATGTGGTTTTTTTATCTTCCTGGATTTCTGCTATAGCAGATTTTTTAGGAGAAAATATATATAAAAGCGTTCCATACATTAAGAATAATACGGTTACGCCGATAATTCCACGCTCCGACCACATATTTAATAAATCGTTATGGGAGTGATGCAGTGTGAGAACGAATGGATCCGCATCTCCTTGTTCTACGTGGAGCTTTCGTCCTTCCATGACGCCATTTTCCCCCCAACCTGCTAACGGTTTTTCATTTCCAAGTTTCCACGATAGACGCCATTGCTCGAGTCGTGCTCCAACAGAGGACTTCGCGTACGCATCTCTTTGTGTTAAATAGCCTTGTATCTCTTTTTGTGCCAAATGTACTCTGTCCATAAATTTTGGAGTATTTATTGCTGCAATAATAGTCATTGCAGATATAACGCTTAAGAGAATGATTTTTTTCTTCTTGTTTTTTGCGAGAAAGATAGCAGCAAAGGGAATGACGGCAATAAGGGGCCAGCCGCCGCGAGACAGGGATAGTAGCGATGCAAAGGCTCCGCAGCCTCCCGAAATTAAAAAGAATATTTTTTCATAATTGTTCAATTTTTTATCAAAAGAAAAAATTATAGACATGACACCAAAAAGAATGGCAAAGTCCCCAAACTTTATGGCGTTAGTGTATCCATCGGCTCGGGCAGGGTATTGCCATACCGCAATAGCTGCAGCGCTAACAGCCCCTAGCCCAATTGCGTACATTAGAGTTTTTGGATTAATAGTTACGCAGGAGAATGCCAGTACGCATATTGCTCCTATGCTGTATTTTAAGAGATAATCTCCCTTTAAACTAAAAGAAAACAAGCCGTCAAAAGAGTGTGACCAAAAAATACCAAGAAATAAAAGAAGAAATGCAAAGATTTTTGTATTGTTGTCCTTGGGGTGTTGTATCAAAAATTTTACTGATAAGAAAGAGCCAATCACAGCCAGTCCGGTGCCAATTGAATGTCCAGATTTTGTAGATAAAAATAATGCAAAAAATAAAATTGCAGAAATGTTTAGAATATATGAATTTATTTTGAGAATATTGTTCATTTTTCAGATTGGTGAATTAATTTGAGAAGTTGTTTTTGATAGAGAGTTTCATTTCGTTGAGCGGCGAATCGGTACCATTCTCTACTAAATTTTTTGGTAAATTTTATTTTTGGCTTCTGCCTGTTGCCAATGGTGCTGGGTGTTTCATCTTCGTCGGTAAGAAAAATTTGTGGCTGAATATCTAGTAAATGGCAGCCATGCACCCATCCTTGCCATAAAAAATTATCAGCGGGAATATTAAATTTTTCACTATGTATTAATAATTTTTGAGCAACATCGGGAGAGACTAAGTATCCAATAGTGCTCATTGGGTCTTTGAGGCAGCGGATTAGTTGAATTTTTTCACTAATTTGTCTGATTGGGTAAGATTTTCTTTCAACAACCCGGCCAGTACGAATAAAAAAATTATTTTGTAAATTTTTACAGAGTTGGTTGATATTTTGAACAACTTCATCAAGGCTGGAGAAAACGGTATTGATTGTAATATCGTCCTCTACCACGAGAAAGGGCCTTTGGGCGTTGACACACTCTTGCCAAGCCACCCTATGCGATAAAAAACAGGCAATCTCATTGTTGCGCATATCGTAGCCAAGGTGCTTGAGGCGTTGTGCTTGGTCGTAATGGTGCCAGTAATTATCTAAATGCTTGCCAGAAATGGCATCTATAAATTTCCAGGAAATTTCGGTATTTTCAAATAATTTCTTTATCCTGTCGCGTCGATCGTTTTGGTCAATCAAGGAAATAACGCGGATGTCAAAATCTTGCTGCATGCGAAATTAGTGAAAATAATTGTGTGTAAAATAGATGGGAAATTTATATATAAAAATGTCCACGCTACCTATTCTTTATATCAACCTCACCAAAGACGCCGAGCGCCGCCAGCGCATGCAGCGCCAGTTTGCGGCTTTGGATCTGTTGGCGCAGCGTTTGCCTGCCGTCTGGTGGGCAGATTTGCCCCCTGAAGAGCAAGCCCGCCATCATAGTGCCCTGCTGACGCAAGGGCAGTATTTCAAGCCCTTGGGCAATGGTGAGAAGGGGTGTTACAGCAGCCATTTGGCCGCTTGCCAGCAGTTGCTGGCCAGTGATGCGCCAGCCTTGGCGGTGTTTGAGGACGATGTACGCTTGTTGCCTGACTTGCCGACGGCGCTGGCCGCTATTGGGCAATTGCCGCAGGGCAGCTGGGACATGGTCAAGCTGTATGGGCGCGCGCACGAAAAAATTGCCAGCCGCCGTGCCTTGGTCCCGGGTGGGTTGGAGCTGATTACTTATCGCCGGGTGCCTAGTTTTGCAGCGGGCTATGTCGTGAGTCGTGCCGGTGCCCGCAAGTTGTTGGACAGCCGCTTGCCCTTTGGCCGTCCGGTAGACGTTGATTTGCGTTTTTGGTTTGAAAACGATTTGCGCATTTTTGGCGTCTATCCCAGTGTGATTGCGCTGGACGATACCAGCGCAGACAGCAGCATCTGGCAGGCGGGGCGTGACCGCCTTACCTTTGCCCAGCGGCTACGCAAGCTCAAGATGAAGCTGCAATTGGCGTGGGGCAACGCCTGGGCTCGCCCTCCTCATGTGGATGACACTTTGCCTGCCGCGTCCGAGGGGGGCGCAGGCGCTAACAAGGCTTGATATTGGGCCCACATCTGCTCTCGCCCGTAACGTGCCAAGGCCGTGCGCCGCGCTTCCTGGGCCAGTTGGGCGGCGTAGTCGGGTTGGGTGAGTAATTGCTGCAAGGCGTGGGCCAGGGCAGTGGGGTCGGCTGGCGGCACCAACAGGCCGTCATGGCCGTGGTGGATGACTTCCTGCAGCCCGGTGACATCGCTGCCAATGCAGGCGCAGCCTGCGGCCATGCCTTCTGCCATGGCCAGGCCCATACCTTCCCAGTGGCTGGCTAGTACACAGACCTGCACCCGTGCCAGCCGCTGCGGGACATCGGGCACCTTGCCTAAAAACACCACTTGTTCTGCAAGCTGCAGGGACTGCACCAGCTGCTGGGCCTGGCGCAGCAGGCGGCGGCTGCCGTCTCCGGCCAGGTAGAGCGTGGGGCGCAAGCCCTGTGCGCGCAGTAGCGCCAGGGCGCGGATCAGGGTGGCGTGGTCTTTTTGGCGGCCAAAGCGGGCGGCCATGAGGATGGCCGCTTCGCGCGCTGACCAGTGGGGGGGGAGCAGGCTGGCAGGAAATTTTTCCAGCGCAATGCCGTTGGGGATGGCGATGCACTTGTCGGCGGGAAAACCCCGCTCGACCAGCGCCTGGCGTACACCTTCCGATACGCCGATGCTGGCTTGCGTGGCTGGGGCCAGTGCCAGCGCTTGGCGCAGGCGCCGGCGGGTGTAGCGCTCGCGGCTGTTGTGCTCGACGTGGAAGATGCGCGGCACGCCTTCGGCGACAGCGGCCTGGCGGCCCCAGATGTGGTCGCTAAAGCCGTGGGCAAAGACGGCATCGGGCTGCCAGGCGCGGATGATGCGGCGCAGCTCCCAGACGGTGCGGGCGTGTAGCCAGTTGGATACCACCCGCACGTCCAGACCTTGCGCTTGCAGTGCCTGGATGCGTGCGGTGCTGGTGTTGCTTTTGCGCCGCAGTACCAGCAGCGCCTGCATGCCGGGGGTCTGCTGTGCGGCCAGGCACAGGTCAATGGCCACCTGGGTAGCGCCAGAAAAACCGCCGGTGACGAAGTGCAAAATGCGCATGCAGCGATGTCCTTTCCAACAAAAAGGGCTGGTGTGGCCCAGCCCTTGCAATGGTGTTTGTGCTCGTGGCGCTTAGTGCCCGCCCTTGAACACTTCCCCCGCCTTGAGCTGGTACACCGTGCCGCAGTAGGGGCACTTGCCTTTACCGTCGTGGCCCACGTCGATATAGACGCGCGGGTGGCTGTTCCACAGCTTCATGTCGGCTTTGGGGTGGGGGCAGTAGAAGTCGCCTGCGGGGTTGAGGTCGTGGGCGGTCAGCTCGACGGTGGCGGTGGTGGTCATGCGTTGTCTCTTTCTCTCAATATAGGGGGAACGTGAAGGCGTGAATGCGGGCGATTTTACGGCGTGGGGCGGCTAGTCCAGGCCGCGCAGCAGGGCGATGGCTTCGTCCACGCGCTCTACGGCGTGCAGGGTCAAGCCTGGGATAGGTTTTTTGGGCGCGTTGGCCTTGGGCACGATGGCGGTGGTAAAGCCCAGCTTGGCGGCTTCTTTCAAACGCTCTTGCCCACGCGGGGCGGGGCGGATTTCCCCGGCCAGGCCCACCTCGCCAAAGGCGATAAAGCCTTGCGGCAGGGCTTTGCCGCGCAGGCTGCTGGTAATGGCCAGCATCACGGCCAGGTCGGCGGCGGGTTCGCTGATACGCACGCCGCCCACGGCGTTGACGAAGACGTCTTGGTCGCCACAGGCTACGCCGGCATGGCGGCTGAGCACGGCAAGCAGCATAGCCAGGCGGTCACGCTCCAGGCCCACCGATAGCCGCCGGGGGGCGGGGCTGCCGCCATCGACCAGGGCCTGGATTTCCACCAGCAGCGGGCGCGAGCCCTCCAGCGTGACCAGCACGCAGCTACCGGGTACGGGTTCGCTGTGTTGGCTCAGAAAAATGGCGCTGGGGTTGCTGACACCTTTCAAGCCTTTTTCCGTCATGGCGAAAACGCCGATTTCATTGACCGCGCCAAAGCGGTTTTTGATGGCGCGGATCAGGCGGTGCGGGCTGTGCGTGTCGCCCTCAAAGTACAGCACGGTATCGACCATGTGCTCCAGCACACGCGGGCCGGCCAGCGCCCCTTCCTTGGTGACGTGGCCGACCAAAATTACGGTGATGCCGGTGCTTTTGGCCATGCGCGTCAGGTGGGCGGCGCATTCGCGCACCTGGGCCACCGAGCCAGGGGCGCTGCTCAGTTGGTCGGAATACATGGTTTGGATGGAATCGACCACCACCACGGCGGGCTGGGTGGCTTCCACCGTGGCCAGGATTTTTTCCAGTTGGATTTCTGCCAGCAGGTTCACCTGGCTGCCCTCAATACCCAGGCGGCGCGAGCGCAGCGCCACCTGCGCCCCGCTTTCCTCGCCGGTGACGTACAGCGTCGGCAGGCCGCAGCGCTGCAGCGCGTCCAGGGCCTGCAGCAACAGGGTGGATTTGCCGATGCCGGGGTCGCCCCCGATCAACACCACGCCGCCTTCGACGATGCCGCCGCCCAGTACGCGGTCTAGTTCCGTCAGGCCGCAGGGGGTGCGGGCCACGTCCTGCGCCTCAATCGCGGCCAACGGGGTGACGGCTTGGGCGTTGGCCAGCCCGGCGTAGCCTTGGGGCGCGCTGCTGAGGCGGTTTTTACCGCCGCTGGCGCTTTCGGCTACGGTCTCCACCAGGCTGTTCCACGCGCCGCAGCCGGGGCATTTGCCCAGCCAGCGTGGGGAGCTGGCACCGCAGGCGTTACAGGTGAACAGGGTTTTTTCTTTGGCCACGGTATGAAAAAGAGAGCTGATAGCGCTTGTCTAGTAACGATTTGAGATTTGAAGGTATCTGAAATGGTTATTAAACAAGCGCTAGATGCTATAAAAACTTAATTGCCTCAGATACATGCCCATGCACCTGGGGTGGAACTTACTGCACTTGCAGCAGCTTGGCTGCGTCGATGGCGAAGTAGGTCAGGATGCCGTCGGCCCCGGCGCGTTTAAAGGCCAGCAGGCTCTCCAGCATCACCGCATCGTGGTCGAGCCAGCCGTTGGCCGCTGCGGCCTTGAGCATGGCGTATTCGCCGCTGACCTGGTAGGCAAAGGTGGGCACCTTGAACTCGTCTTTCACGCGGCGCAGCACGTCCAGGTAGGGCATGCCGGGCTTGACCATCACCATGTCCGCGCCTTCGGCGATGTCCAACGCCACTTCGCGCAGGGCTTCATCGGTGTTGGCCGGATCCATCTGGTAGACGTTTTTATCGGCCTTGCCCAAGGCGCCGCGCGTGCCCACGGCATCGCGAAACGGGCCGTAGAAGGCGCTGGCGTACTTGGCGCTGTAGGCCATGATGCGGGTGTGGATGTGGCCGTGCGCCTCCAGCGCGTCGCGCACGGCGCCGATGCGTCCGTCCATCATGTCGCTGGGGGCCACCATATCGACACCGGCTTCGGCATGGGCCAACGCCTGGGCGACCAGCATCTGCACCGTGTCGTCGTTGATGATGTAGCCGCTGTCGTCCAGGATGCCGTCCTGGCCGTGGCTGGTGTAGGGGTCCAGCGCCACGTCGGTCATGATGCCCAGCTCGGGGCATGCTTTTTTCAGGGCCCGCACCACGCGGGGGATCAGGCCTTTGGGGTTGGCCGCTTCTTTGCCGTCGGGGGTTTTCAAGCTGGGGTCAATGGCGGGGAACAGCGCCATGTAAGGGATGCCCAGCGCCACGCATTCACGTGCTACGGGTAGGAGCAGGTCCAGGCTCAGGCGCTCCACGCCGGGCATGGAGGGCACGGCCTCGCGGCGGTTTTCGCCTTCATGCACGAACACGGGGTAGATGAAGTCGTGGCTGCTCAGGCGGTGCTCGCGCACCAGGTTGCGGGTAAAGGCATCGCGGCGCAGGCGGCGCGGGCGGTTGATAGGGAAGGGGGTGGGGCTGGATAAATGCATGGCGGTGATTGTGCCGCGTCTGGCCGGGTGTTGGGGATTGCCCCAGGCTGGCCGCAGCGGCGGGGCTGGTAGATTGCGCCGTGGGGGTGGTGCTTGCACTGCCTTCCCTGCTTGACCTCCCTGAGCAGGCCTCGGGCAACCGAGGGTTTCTCCGCCCGGTTTCTACCGGGCTTTTTTTTTTGCCCGCGCCCGCGCCGCGTACACTGCCAGCCCTATGTTGTGGGTTAAAGCTTTTCATATCGTTTTCGTGGCCAGCTGGTTTGCTGGCCTGTTTTATTTGCCGCGCATTTACGTCAACTTGGCCATGGTGCCGCCCGGCTCGGTGGCCGAGCGCGCGCGCCTGCTGTTGATGGCGGGCAAGCTCCTGCGCTTTACCACCATGCTGGGCGTGGTCGCCGTGGCGCTGGGCCTGTGGCTGTGGCTGCAGTGGTGGTGGGGCGCTACCGGCTGGCTGCACGCCAAGCTGGTGCTGGTGCTGGGGGTGATTGCCTACCACGTGGTGTGCGTCCGCATGCTCACGCGCATGCGGGGCGGCCAGCAGTTGCACAGCCACCGCTGGTACCGCTGGTTCAATGAAATTCCGGTGCTGCTCTTGACGGTCATCGTGATTTTGGTAGTCGTCAAGCCCTTTTAAACCATGCTGCGCCAGTCCTCCGCTTGGCCACTGGCGCTGCTGTACGCAGCCTTGATTGTTTTTGCCAGCCTCTACCCCTTTGAGGGCTGGCGCAACCAGGAGCTGCCGTGGTGGGCCATCCTCACCCAGCCCCTGCCGCCGCAGTATTGGACGGGGTTTGACGTGGGCAGCAACATTGCCGGTTACCTGCCGCTGGGTTTTTTCCTGGGGCTGGGGCTGGTGCGCTCTGGGGTGGAGCGGGCCGTGCTGCCCCTGGTGCTGCTGGCGGGCAGCGCCTTGTCGCTGACGATGGAGGTGCTGCAGCTCTACCTACCGCACCGCGTGCCGTCGAATTTGGATTGGTTGCTGAACAGCCTGGGGGCCTGGCTGGGTGCGGGTCTGGCCTGGCTGCTGCACCGCCTGGGCGGGGTACGCCGCTGGGCGCAGTTTCGCCAGCGCTGGCTGCATACGGTGGACGCCAGCGCCTTGGCCCTGTTGCTGCTATGGCCGTGGGCGCTGCTGTTTCCGGCGTCGGTGCCTTTGGGCTTGGGCCAGGTGCTGCCGCACCTGGAAGCGGGCCTGGCCCTGTGGCTGGACGGCTCGCCCTATATGGCGTGGCTGCCGCTGCGCAATAGCCCAGCGCAGGCCCTGTCACCCCTGGGGTATTTGCTGTGCGTGGCGCAAGGCGTGCTGGCGCCGTGCTGGTTGACTTTCCTGGTCGTACACGCACCGGTGCAGCGCATGGCGGCAGCAGCGTTGTGGGCCGTGGTGGGCGTGGGGGTGACGGCGCTGTCGTGCGCCCTGGGCTATGGCCCCGCCAATGCCTGGGCCTGGGTCAGTGCGCCGGTGGCGCTGGGGGTGGTGGCGGGCTTGGGTCTGGCCTGGGTGTTTGCCGTGCTGCCCTGGCGCATCAGCGGCGTATGCGCCCTGTTGGGGCTGACGCTGCAACTGGCGGCCCTGAACCAAGCGCCGCACAGCGCCTACTTTGCCCAAACCCTGCAACTGTGGGAGCAGGGGCGCTTTGTGCAGTTTTACGGCCTGGGGCAGTGGCTGGGCTGGCTCTGGCCGTATGCGCTGCTGGTGTATGTCGCCGCGCGGCTGACCCGGGGCAGCCCGCGTCCCTACAATAGCCCGCATGACTGATGCTGTAAGCCCATCTCCTTCGTCTTCCCCATCCCCTTCTTCCAGCACTGCCGCCGGGTATTACCAGCGGCATATTTTTTTCTGCCTCAATGAGCGCCCCAACGGCGAAGACTGCTGCGCCCTGCACGGGGCCAAGGCCGGTTTTGACCACTGCAAGCGGGCCGTGCGCGATGCGGGCCTGGCAGGCAAGGGCCAAGTCCGGGTCAACAAAGCCGGGTGTCTGGACCGGTGCTCGGCTGCGCCGGTGTGCGTGGTCTACCCCGAGGGCGTGTGGTACACCTTTGTCGATGAGGCCGATATTGACGAAATTGTCGAATCGCACCTGAAAAACGGCCAGGTGGTGGAGCGCTTATTGATTCCACCGGAGATGGGACGGTAATTTTTAGTCTTTTTGGCCTCTAGCCCTTATCCAGTAAGCGCAAGTAGCTATTATTTTCAAGCTGTATGCAATGATTGCCCAAACCGAAAAAATCACCCTGGACGGAATGGTCGGCCCTGTGGAGGGTTTGCGTAACCGTCCGGCAGGCACGCCCCGGGGCGTGGCCGTGATTGCCCACCCCCACCCGCTGTACGGCGGCAGCATGCACAACAAGGTGGTGCAGACGTTGACCCGCGCCTTTGTGCAGGCCGGCTGGGAGGCCGTGCGGTTTAATTTTCGCGGCGTCGGTGCCAGCGTGGGTGAGCACGATGGCGGGCGCGGCGAGTTGCAAGACCTGCTGGCCGTGACCCAGCAGGTGGCCCCCAGCGGCCCCCTGGCGCTGGCCGGGTTTTCTTTTGGCGCGTTTGTCACCACCCACGCCGTGCAGGCGCTGTGGTCGCCCGAGCGGGTGCAAAAAATTGTATTGGTGGGAACTGCTGCCAGCCGCTTTGATCCAGCCCCTTTGCCGCCCGAAAGCCATGACCGCGCCCTGGTGCTGCATGGCGAGCAAGACGACACCGTGCCCCTGGCCAGCGTGCTGGACTGGGCCCGCCCCCAAGTGCTACCTGTCACGGTAGTGCCCGGTGGCGAGCACTTTTTCCACGGCAAGCTGCCCCTGCTCAAATCCTTGGTGCTGCGCCATTTGTGCGCGGATATGCCCTGATCGGGGTTTTGGAATTTTGTTGTGGCCTGCATTGCAGGCTCATTTTTTTGATGAAAGCTATGACTGTTTTGTCCCAACGCCTGCGCCTGATGGCGCTGTCTGCCGCCCTGCTGCCCGTGTGGGCCTCTGCCCAAGTCGCCACCCTGCAGCCGCCGGAAATTGCTGCCCGCAACTACATGCTGGTGGACGTGACGGCCAACCAGGTGCTGGCCTCCAAGGACGTCGATGCGCAAATCGAGCCCGCATCGCTGACCAAGCTGATGACCGGCTACCTGGTGTTCGAAGCCCTGCGCACGAAAAAAATCACCCTGGACCAGCGCCTGCCGGTGAGTGAGCAAGCCTGGAAGATGCCCGGCTCGCGCATGTTCATCGACCCCAAGATGCAGGTGCCCGTGGATGACCTGATCAAAGGCATGATCGTGCAGTCCGGTAACGACGCCACCATGGCCCTGGCCGAAGGCGTAGGCGGCACTGCCGAGAATTTTGTGCGCCTGATGAACGAGCAGGCCAAGGCCCTGGGCATGACCGGTACCACCTACCGCAACCCCGAGGGGCTGACCGAGCCCGGGCACCTGACCACGGCACGCGACTTGTCGATCTTGTCCATGCGCCTGATGCGGGACTTTCCCGAGTTCATGCACTACTACAAGATCAAGGAGTACCGCTACGAAGGCACGCCAGCCTCCAACGGCAAGAACCGCAACACCCTGCTGTTTCGCGACCCTACGGTCGATGGTTTAAAGACCGGGCACACCAATGCGGCGGGCTATTGCCTGGTCTCTACCGCGCAGCGCGACATGCCCAATGTGGGCGGTCGGCGCCTGCTTTCCATCGTCTTGGGGGCGGCCAGTGAAAACGCCCGCGCCAATGAAAGCCAAAAGCTTTTGAACTGGGGCTACACCGCTTACGACGCCGTCAAGCTCTTTGAAGCCGGCCAAGCCATGGAAGACGCGCCGGTGTGGAAGGGCGGGCAGGGCACCATCAAGCTCGGGCGCGATGCGCAAACTGTCGTCACCGTGCCTTCGGGCAGCAGCGGCAAGCTCACCACCCGGGTGGAGCGCCAGGACCCCTTGATCGCCCCCGTTGCCAAGGGGCAGCAGGTCGGCACGCTGAAAGTGTTGCTGGGCGAGGAAGAGGTGGCGCAGCTTCCCGTGTTCGCCCTGGAAGAAGTGGCCGAAGGCGGCTTTCTCAGCCGGGCCTGGGACGCCATTCGCCTGTGGCTGCGCTGATTGGCGCGGTATGAAAGCGCCGGGCACCAGCAAGGTGCTTGCCTAAAAGCCTGCAAGCTGCTACAGTTGCGGGCTTTTCGGAATTTTCCGAAGGGATTCACGTTTTCGCTTTTTCTCAAAGCATTTCACGTTGAGGGACGTATACATGCCAACCATTAACCAACTCGTGCGTCAGGGCCGCACGGTCGAAGTTGTTAAATCCAAAAGCCCTGCTATGGAAAACTGCCCCCAGCGCCGTGGCGTGTGCACCCGTGTGTACACCACGACGCCTAAGAAGCCTAACTCCGCTTTGCGTAAGGTTGCCAAGGTGCGCTTGACCAACGGTTTTGAGGTCATCTCCTACATCGGCGGTGAAGGCCACAACCTGCAAGAGCACAGCGTGGTGCTGCTGCGCGGCGGTCGTGTGAAGGACTTGCCCGGTGTGCGTTACCACATCGTGCGCGGTTCGCTGGACCTGCAAGGCGTGAAAGACCGCAAGCAAGCCCGTTCCAAATACGGTGCCAAGAAGCCCAAGGCCAAGTAATCAGCCCTGCGGTTTTAAATTTTCGGTGCTGCCATCCTTTTGTTGCCGCGTGGCGCGGAGTGTGCAGCGTAGTGACCCCAAACGCACAAGGTGTGCGCGGGTCGAGTAAGTGGGAGTCCTAGGTTTGGCTCTCGCGGTACCTGAAATGGTGCCAACTGAAGCAAAGATAGAGGTGAAAAATGCCACGTCGTCGCGAAGTCCCCAAACGTGAAATCCTGCCGGATCCTAAATTCGGTAACGTCGAGCTGTCCAAATTCATGAACGTGATCATGGAAGGCGGCAAAAAAGCAGTGGCCGAGCGCATCATTTACGGCGCTCTGGAACTGATCGAGAAAAAACAGCCTGAGAAAAACGCTCTGGAAGTGTTTGTCACCGCTGTGAACAACGTCAAGCCCATGGTGGAAGTGAAATCCCGCCGCGTGGGTGGTGCCAACTACCAAGTGCCTGTGGAAGTGCGCCCCGTGCGCCGCCTGGCCCTGTCCATGCGTTGGCTGAAAGAAGCTGCTCGCAAGCGCAGCGAAAAATCCATGGCCCAGCGCCTGGCCAACGAGCTGATGGAAGCCACCGAAGGCCGTGGCGGCGCCATGAAAAAGCGTGACGAAGTGCACCGCATGGCCGAAGCCAACAAGGCATTCAGCCACTTCCGCTTCTAAACCTCGGGTTCTTTTGACCCCCAGGGAGGTCGCCCGCAAACCCTTGCTGGCGACCTTGTTGAGGTTTTAAAGCTATCTTTTGCTGTTGCTTGCAGTGCAAGGCGTGCAAGCAATTGCCTTTTACGATCATTGAGGATCCATCATGGCCCGCAAAACCCCCATTAGCCGTTACCGCAATATCGGTATCTCGGCCCACATTGACGCTGGTAAGACCACCACGTCTGAACGTATTCTGTTTTACACCGGCGTGACCCACAAACTGGGTGAAGTGCACGACGGTGCTGCTACCACCGACTGGATGGAGCAAGAGCAAGAGCGCGGTATCACCATCACCTCCTCGGCAGTGACCTGCTTCTGGAAAGGGATGGACATGTCCCGCCCTGAACACCGCATCAACATCATCGACACCCCGGGCCACGTGGACTTCACCATTGAGGTGGAGCGTTCCATGCGCGTGCTCGACGGTGCTGTGATGGTGTACTGCGCCGTCGGTGGCGTGCAGCCCCAGTCCGAAACCGTGTGGCGCCAAGCCAACAAGCACAAAGTGCCGCGTCTGGCTTTTGTGAACAAGATGGACCGCACGGGTGCCAACTTCTTCAAGGTCTACGACCAGATGAAGCTGCGCCTGAAGGCCAACCCTGTGCCTATCGTTGTGCCGATTGGTGCTGAAGACAACTTCGAAGGCGTGGTGGATCTGCTCAAGATGAAAGCCATCATCTGGGATGACGCCAGCCAGGGTATGAAGTTTGAATACGGCGATATTCCCGCCAACTTGGTGGAAACGTGCAACAAGTGGCGCGAAAACATGGTGGAGGCTGCTGCCGAAGCCAGCGAAGAGTTGATGGATAAATACTTGGAAGAGGGTGACCTGTCCGAGGAAGACATCCTGGCTGGTCTGCGTCAGCGCACCATCGCCACCGAAATTCAGCCCATGCTGTGCGGCACGGCCTTTAAGAACAAGGGCGTGCAACGTATGTTGGACGCGGTGCTGGACTTGCTGCCTGCGCCTACCGATATTCCTGACGTGGCCGGTACCGACCCCGACGACGAAGAGAAGCACATCACCCGCAAGGCCGACGACGCAGAGAAGTTCTCTGCCCTGGCTTTCAAGCTGATGACCGACCCCTTCGTGGGCCAGCTGACCTTTGTGCGCGTGTACTCGGGTGTGCTGACCAAGGGCGAAACGGTGCTCAACGCCACCAAGGGCAAGAAAGAGCGTATTGGCCGTATCGTGCAGATGCACGCCAACGAGCGCCAAGAAGTGGACGAAATCCGCGCCGGTGACATCGCTGCTTGCGTGGGCCTGAAAGACGTGACCACGGGTGAAACCCTGTGTGACGTGGCAGCCCCCATCGTGCTGGAAAAAATGGTGTTCCCTGAGCCCGTGATTGCCCAGGCTGTGGAACCCAAGACCAAGGCCGACCAGGAAAAAATGGGTATCGCTCTGTCGCGTCTGGCTGCAGAAGACCCGTTTTTCCGTGTGCGTACCGACGAAGAATCGGGCCAGACCATCATCGCCGGTATGGGCGAGTTGCACCTGGACATCATCATCGACCGCATGAAGCGTGAGTTCAACGTGGAAGCCAACGTGGGCAAACCCCAGGTGGCCTACCGCGAAACCATCCGCAGCACCGTCAAGGACGTGGACGGCAAGTTCGTGCGCCAGTCCGGTGGTAAGGGTCAATACGGTCACGTCGTGTTCCGCCTGGAACCCAACGAACCCGGCAAGGGCTTTGAGTTCCTGGACGAAATCAAGGGCGGCGTGGTGCCGCGCGAGTACATTCCCGCCGTGCAAAAGGGTGTGGAAGAAGCTTTGACCAGCGGTGTGCTGGCCGGCTACCCCGTGGTGGACGTGAAAGTCGCGCTGACCTTCGGTTCGTACCACGACGTGGACTCGTCCGAGCAGGCCTTCAAGATGGCCGCTATCTTTGGTTTCAAGGAAGCTGCCCGTAAAGCCAACCCCGTCATCCTGGAACCCATGATGGCTGTGGAAGTAGAAACGCCTGAAGACTACGCAGGTACCGTGATGGGTGACCTCTCCAGCCGTCGCGGCATGGTGCAGGGCATGGACGACATGGTCGGTGGCGGCAAGGCCATCAAGGCCGAAGTGCCGCTGTCGGAAATGTTCGGCTACGCCACCCAACTGCGGTCCATGACACAAGGTCGCGCGACCTACACCATGGAATTCAAGCACTACGCTGAAGCCCCCCGTAACGTGGCTGACGCCATTGTTTCGGCACGTGCCAAATAATTGGTAAAAACGGCTGCTAACGCTTGCCTGGTAAGCATTGGCAGCTATAAAACTTAAGTAAAAGCAAGTTTCTTGCAATCTGCGATTCGGTGCCGTCCTGTTGTCCTGTGCAGGGCGAAACAGCAACCGGGTGCAGACGTTAAACCCCACACAGGCAAGCTCTTTTGGAGAATTTGCAATGGCAAAGGAAAAATTTGAACGGTCGAAGCCCCACGTGAACGTGGGCACCATCGGCCACGTGGACCACGGTAAGACCACGCTGACTGCTGCTCTGGCAACCGTGCTGTCCAAGGCATTTGGCGGTGAAGCCAAAGACTACTCGCAAATCGACAACGCCCCCGAAGAAAAAGCCCGTGGTATCACGATCAACACTTCGCACGTTGAATACGAAACTGCAACCCGCCACTACGCCCACGTGGACTGCCCGGGCCACGCTGACTATGTGAAAAACATGATCACTGGCGCAGCCCAAATGGACGGCGCCATCCTGGTGTGCTCGGCCGCTGACGGCCCCATGCCCCAAACCCGCGAGCACATCCTGCTGGCTCGCCAAGTGGGTGTGCCTTACATCATCGTGTTCCTGAACAAGTGCGACATGGTGGACGACGAAGAGCTGCTGGAGCTGGTCGAAATGGAAGTGCGCGAGCTGCTGGACAAATACGAATTCCCCGGTGATGACACCCCCATCATCCGTGGTTCGGCCAAGCTGGCCCTGGAAGGCGACCAATCCGACAAGGGTGAACCCGCCATCCTGCGCCTGGCTGCTGCCCTGGATAGCTACATCCCCACGCCCGAGCGTGCTGTGGACGGCGCTTTCGCCATGCCCGTGGAAGACGTGTTCTCCATCTCTGGCCGTGGCACCGTGGTGACCGGTCGTGTTGAGCGCGGCATCATCAAAGTTGGCGAAGAAATCGAAATCGTCGGTATCAAAGACACCGTCAAGACCACCGTGACCGGCGTGGAAATGTTCCGCAAGTTGCTGGACCAAGGTCAAGCTGGCGACAACGTTGGTCTGCTGCTGCGCGGCACCAAGCGTGAAGACGTCGAGCGCGGCCAAGTGCTGTGCAAGCCCGGCTCCATCAAGCCGCACACCCACTTCACCGCTGAGGTGTACGTGCTGTCCAAGGACGAAGGTGGCCGTCACACGCCTTTCTTCAACAACTACCGTCCCCAGTTCTACTTCCGCACCACCGACGTGACCGGCTCCATTGAGCTGCCCGCCGATAAAGAAATGGTGATGCCTGGTGACAACGTGTCGATCACTGTGAAGCTGATTGCACCTATCGCCATGGAAGAAGGTCTGCGTTTTGCTATCCGCGAAGGTGGCCGCACTGTGGGCGCTGGCGTGGTTGCCAAGGTTATTGCTTAATTCTTAGCACAACTAGGAATTAACAATGTCCAAACAAAAAATCCGTATCCGCCTGAAGGCTTTCGACTACAAACTGATCGACCAATCGGCTGCCGAAATCGTAGAAACCGCCAAGCGCACTGGCGCAATCGTCAAGGGCCCCGTGCCCCTGCCGACCCGCATGAAGCGTTTTGACATTCTGCGTTCGCCCCACGTGAACAAGACCAGCCGCGACCAGTTGGAAATCCGCACCCACCAACGTCTGATGGACATCGTTGATCCGACCGACAAGACCGTGGACGCGCTGATGAAGCTGGACCTGCCTGCTGGCGTGGACGTCGAAATCAAACTGCAATAAGCTCGTAATCCCGCTTGTAAAAGCGGGATTTATGAGGATTTTTTAACGCGAACTTGCTTGCAAAAGCAGTTCGCGTTAAAATTTTGTGCTTCGCGTTTTATTGGCGCGAAGTTTCATCAACCTTCTTTCGTGCGCTGGAATCTTTTTACTGAGCGCAACGCTGGGCCAATTGCAGTTGCAGCGGCGAAAGTATCGGAGTAAATAAATGAGTCTGAGCAACTCCCTAGGGTTGCTGGGTCGCAAGGTGGGCATGATGCGTCTGTTCACCGATGACGGGGAAGCGATTCCCGTCACGGTGGTGGATGTGTCGAACAACCGCGTGACCCAGGTCAAAACCCAAGAGAACGATGGCTATGTGGCCCTGCAGGTCACATTCGGTTCGCGCAAAGCGTCGCGCGTGACCAAGCCTGAAGCTGGCCACCTGGCTAAAGCCGGTGTTGAAGCCGGTGAAGTAAGCCGCGAATTCCATGTGACCGAAGAAACCGCCGCCAAATATGGCGCTGGTGCAACCCTGCCCGTGGCAGAGTTGTTCGCTGCCGGTCAAAAAGTGGACGTGCAAGGCACTTCGATTGGTAAAGGCTTTGCCGGTACCATCAAGCGCCACAATTTCGGCGCCCAACGCAACTCCCACGGTAACAGCCGCTCGCACCGCGTGCCTGGCTCTATCGGTATGGCACAAGACCCCGGTCGCGTGTTCCCCGGTAAGCGCATGACCGGTCACATGGGTGATGTAACCGTAACCACCCAGAACCTGGATGTGGTGCGCGTTGATGAGGCCCGTCAGCTGCTGCTGATCAAGGGTGCAATTCCTGGTGCCAAGGGTGGCTTCGTCGCAGTGCGTCCCGCCATCAAGGCTAAAGCTACTAAAGGAGCGAACTAATGCAGCTCGAACTCCTGAATGAACAGGGCCAAGCCGCCGCGCAAATCGATGCGCCTGAGACCGTTTTCGGTCGTGCTTACAACGAAGATCTGATCCATCAGTTGGTGACTGCTTACCGTGCCAACGGTCGTCAAGGCACCCGTGCCCAGAAAGACCGTGAACAGGTCAAGCACTCGACCAAGAAGCCCTTCAAGCAAAAAGGTACGGGTAATGCCCGCGCCGGTATGACTTCTTCCCCGCTGTGGCGTGGGGGCGGACGCATTTTCCCGAACCTGCCGGAAGAAAACTTCACGCAGAAGCTCAACAAGAAAATGTACCGCGCTGGTATGGCTGCCATCTTCTCGCAGCTGGCCCGCGAAGGTCGCCTGGCTGTGGTGGATTCGCTGAAAGTTGAATCGCCCAAGACCAAGGTGTTGGCCGACAAGTTCAAGGCCATGAATCTGCAATCGGTGATGGTGATCGCCGAGGAAGTGGATGAAAACCTGTACCTGGCTTCGCGCAATCTGAAAAACGTGTTCGTTACCGAAGCACGTTATGCAGACCCCGTGTCGCTGATCCATTTCAAGAAAGTGCTCGTCACCAAGGGCGCAATCGACAAACTCCAGGAGATGTTCGCATGAATGCCCCCAAGTTTGACGAAGGTCGTCTGATGCAAGTGCTGGTCGCCCCCATCGTGTCCGAAAAGGCCACCATGGTTGCTGAGAAGACCAATGCTGTGACTTTTAAAGTGCTGCAAAACGCCACCAAACACGAGATCAAAGCTGCTGTAGAGCTGCTGTTCAAGGTCGAAGTCAAGGGCGTCTCTGTAGTGAACACCAAAGGCAAGACCAAGCGCTTTGGCAAGACCGTGGGCCGCCGTGACAACGTGCGCAAGGCTTACGTGCTGCTCAAAGAAGGTCAAGAGCTGAACCTGTCTGGGGAGGCTGCGTAAACCATGGCTGTGATTCAAATTAAACCGACTTCGCCTGGCCGCCGTGGCATGGTGAAGGTCACCCGTGACCACCTGCACAAAGGTGATGCTTACGCCCCGCTGCTGGAACCCCAGTTCCAAAAAGCAGGCCGTAACAACAACGGTCACATCACGACGCGCCACAAAGGCGGTGGTCACAAGCACCACTACCGTGTGGTGGACTTCAAGCGCAACAAGGACGGTATCCCCGCCAAGGTCGAGCGCATTGAGTACGACCCCAACCGTACGGCCCACATCGCTCTGGTGTGCTATGCCGACGGCGAGCGTCGCTACATCATTGCTCCCCGTGGCCTGGAAGTGGGCGCTACCATCATCAGCGGCTCTGAAGCACCGATCCGCGCAGGCAACACCCTGCCGATCCGCAACATCCCTGTGGGTTCGACCATTCACTGCATCGAGCTGAAGATTGGTGCTGGTGCGCAAATCGCCCGCTCGGCGGGTGCTTCGGCAACGCTGCTGGCCCGTGAAGGTGTGTACGCTCAGGTGCGTATGCGCTCGGGTGAGGTGCGCAAGATTCACATCGAATGCCGCGCCACCTTGGGTGAAGTGGCTAACGAAGAGCATAGCCTGCGCCAATTGGGTAAAGCCGGTGTCAAGCGCTGGATGGGTATTCGCCCGACCGTGCGCGGTATGGTGATGAACCCTGTGGATCACCCCTTGGGTGGTGGTGAAGGTCGTGTCAAGGGCGGTCGTCACCCTGTTGACCCATGGGGCAACCTGACCAAAGGCTACCGTACCCGTAACAACAAGCGCACACAAAACATGATTGTGTCGCGTCGCAAGAAGTAAGGGGTAGCCAATGACTCGCTCGATTAAAAAGGGTCCATTTGTTGACCATCACCTGCTGGCCAAAGTGGAAAAAGCTGTGGCTGGTAAGGACAAACGTCCTGTGAAAACCTGGTCGCGCCGCTCCATGGTGCTGCCTGAGTTCATCGGCCTGACGATTGCTGTGCACAACGGCAAGCAACACGTGCCGGTCTATATCACCGACCAAATGGTGGGTCACAAGTTGGGCGAATTCGCTCTGACGCGTACCTTCAAAGGTCACCCTGCCGACAAGAAGGCCAAGAAATAAGGAAAGAACATGTCTGAAACACGTGCTGTTCTCCGTGGCGTGCGCTTGTCGGTAGACAAGGGCCGTCTGGTAGCCGATCTGATCCGTGGCAAACAAGTGGATCAAGCTCTGAACATTCTGACGTTCACGCAGAAAAAAGCTGCTGGCATCGTCAAGAAAGTGCTGGAGTCTGCCATTGCCAACGCTGAGCACAACGATGGCGCCGACATCGACGAACTGAAGGTGAAAACCATCTACGTCGAACAAGGCACCACGCTCAAGCGCTTCACTGCCCGCGCCAAAGGCCGTGGCAACCGTATCAGCAAGCCCACATGTCACATCTACGTGACCGTGGGTAACTAAAGGGCCAGAGAGACTATGGGACAGAAAATCCATCCTACCGGCTTTCGCCTTGCTGTAAGCCGCAACTGGGCTAGCCGTTGGTACGCCAGCAACCGTGACTTCGCCGGCATGCTGGCCGAAGACATCAAGGTGCGCGAGTACCTGAAGGCCAAGCTGAAAAACGCCGCTGTGTCGCGTGTGCTGATTGAGCGCCCCGCGAAAAACGCCCGTATCACTATTTTCTCGGCACGTCCGGGCGTGGTGATCGGTAAAAAAGGCGAGGACATCGAGAACCTGAAAAAGGAACTCGCTACCCGTCTGGGCGTGCCCGTGGCTGTGAACATCGAAGAAGTGCGCAAGCCTGAAATCGATGCCAAGCTGATTGCTGACTCCATCTGCCAACAGCTGGAAAAACGCATTCAGTTCCGTCGCGCCATGAAGCGTGCCATGCAAAACGCCATGCGTCTGGGTGCCCAAGGCATCAAGATCATGTCTTCGGGCCGTCTGAACGGTATCGAAATTGCCCGCACCGAGTGGTACCGCGAAGGCCGTGTGCCGCTGCACACCCTGCGTGCCGACATCGACTACGGTTTCTCCGAAGCCCAAACCACCTACGGCGCCATTGGCGTGAAGGTGTGGGTCTACAAGGGTGACAACCTCGGTCGTGGTGATGTGCCTGCTGTGGAAACCCCGCGTGAAGACGAGCGTCGCCCCCGCCGCGATGGTCGTCGTGACGGTCGCCGTGATGGCGAGCGCCGTGGTGGTCGCCGCCCTGCTGGCACCCATACCGCCCCTGCCGACGGCAGCGACAAACCTGCCGTGGCAACGGATTCCGTTAAGCGCGTGAACGCGCCCGCTACAGCAGCGGACGGTCAAGGAGAATAAACATGCTGCAACCTGCACGCCGTAAGTTCCGTAAGGAACACAAAGGCCGCAACACCGGTATCGCCACCCGTGGCAATGAGGTGTCGTTTGGTGACTTCGGCCTGAAGTCCACCGACCGTGGCCGCCTGACTGCACGTCAGATCGAAGCTGCCCGTCGCGCGATTTCGCGTCACGTTAAACGTGGTGGCCGTATCTGGATCCGCGTATTCCCGGACAAGCCGATCTCTACCAAGCCCGCCGAAGTGCGTATGGGTAACGGTAAAGGTAACCCCGAGTACTACGTGGCCGAGATCCAACCCGGCAAGGTCATCTATGAAATCATGGGTGTGCCTGAAGAGCTGGCTCGCCAGGCCTTCCGTCTGGCTGCTGCCAAGCTGCCCCTGCGTACCACCTTCGTGACTCGTCACGTTGGCGCCTAAGGAGAATCAACATGACTAAAGCTGCAGAACTGCGCCAAAAAGATGTTGCTGCTCTGAAGGAAGAAGTGAAGTCTTTGCAAAAAGCCCACTTCGGTCTGCGTATGCAGAAAGCCACGCAACAACTCGGTAACACCGCGACCATCAAGGCTACCCGCCGCGATATCGCCCGTGCCAAGACCATTCTTGCTGAAAAGCAAGCCGCCAAGTAATTAAGGAGCCGACATGACGGAAGCTAAACCATCCCTCAAGCGCACCTTGGTTGGCAAGGTGGTCAGCGACAAGCGTTCCAAGACCGTAACGGTTTTGGTCGAGCGCCGTGTGATGCACCCCATCTACGGCAAGATCATGATCAAGTCCAGCAAGTACCACGCTCACGATGAGAACAACGAGTACCAGCTGGGTGACACCATCGAGATCACCGAAAGCCGCCCGCTGTCTAAAACCAAGAACTGGGTGGCTACCCGCTTGGTGCAGAAAGCTGCCTTGGTGTAATCCAAAGTAGGCGAAGGCCTTAAGGTCTTAAGAAGCGACCCACAATGTGGGTCGCTTTTTTATTTTCTGAAAGGATGACGCCATGATTCGAATTGGTGATGCACTGCCCGCTTGTACGTTGGCAGAGTACGTGGAAGTTGAAGGCAACGGTTGCAGCATCGGCCCCAACCCGGTGGTCTTGCCCGATGCCTTGCAGGGCAAAACCATTGCGTTGTTTGCCGTGCCAGGGGCTTTTACCCCGACCTGCTCTGAGCAGCACCTGCCCGGCTTTATCGCCCAGGCCCAGGCATTCAAAGACGCCGGTGTGGATGAGATTTGGTGCCTGGCGGTGAATGACCCGTTTGTCATGGGCGCTTGGGGCCGTGCCCAGCAGGCCAGCGGCAAGGTGCGCATGATTGCCGATGGCGATGCAGTCTTTGCCAAGGCCACGGGCTTGACGCTGGATTTGACGGGCAAGGGCCTGGGTCTGCGTTCCGCCCGCTACTCCATGCTGGTGCGTGATGGCAAGGTGGCTCAGCTCAATGTGGAAGAGGGCGCGGGCCTGAAGGTCAGTGATGCCGCCAGTTTGCTGGCGCAAATACGCTGATAACTATTAAAACAAGAGCTGCAAGCGCTTGCTGGATAAGCGTTTGCAGCCTTTTTTATTAAAAAATATCTGTCTTTAAATAATGCGCCCCCACCACTGGGTTGTGGTAGTAGGGGGGAATTTCTTCAAAACCCAGCTCCGCGTACAGGGCGCGGGCCGACTCCATATCGTCCAGGGTATCGAGCAAAACACTGGCGTACCCTGCTTGGCGCGCGGCGTCCAAGGTGGCTTCGGCCAGGTGCCGACCCAGGCCAAAGCCCCGAAAGGCTTTGCGCACGTACAGGCGCTTCATTTCTGCGGCATTGGGGTAGTCGGACGTATCCAGGGGGCGCAGGGCGCAACAGCCTGCCGGGCTGCCATCGACCAAGGCCAGCAGCAGGGTGCCGCGTGGCGGTGCGTATTCGCCGGGCAGGGTCGCAAGCTCTTGGGGAAAGCCTTGGAAGTCCAGGTCAACGTCCAGGGCCGCAGCGTATTCTTGAAACAGCTCGCCAATGGTGGCCAGGTCTTGCGCACTGGCAGCTTGGCGTAGTTCGATGGGGGCAGAGTCCTCAGTCAAAGCGCAGCAAATAAGTATCTAGAAAACGAGAGGGCAGTGTAAGCGGTGACGCTGGCCGCAGCGCAGCCTAGAGGCTGGGTATTACCCCTGGGCAAGCAGGCGCTCGATCAGTTGGTGCAGCTCATCGAAGTTGGGCGCACCAACGTAGGTTTTCACAATCTCGCCTTGCTGGTTGACCAAGTAGGTGGTGGGGGTGATTTTGATGTCGCCCCAGGCCTTGGCCACCGCGCCCGTGTGGTCGAGTGCCACCTTAAAGGGTAGTTGGCGCGACTGGGCGTAGTTCAGCACGTACTGTGGTGGGTCGTACTGCATGGCCACGGCCAGGGTGTCGTAGCCCTGGTCTTTGTATTTGTTATAGGTGGCAACGATGTCGGGCATCTCCGCCACGCAGGTCGTGCAACTGGTGGCCCAGAAGTTGACCAGGGTGACTTTGCCGCGCAGGGCGGCGGTGTCGGTGGTGTTGCCGTCGAGTAAAACAAACTCGGACGTGGGCGCTGCGTGGGTGGCTGCTCCCCAGTACACATAAGCGCCCAGGCTGGCCACGGCCGCCAGGGCGATGCTGACAATAAGGTGCGAAGTTTTCATAACAGGTGCGATTGTGCCCGGGTTGCTATCCGGCGGTAGGCCGTATGGGAGTTGGGCCAGGCGGAAAAGTTCGTACTATTGTTGGCCGAGCCTATGCCGATAATGCCGCTATGCGTACCTTTTTTGCTTTTACCATTTTCCCTGCCGTGGCCCTGCTGTTGGCGGGCTGTACCGCTGAGAAGCCAGAACTCCCCTGGCGCCCCGTAGAGTTGACGGAGGCCAAGCTGCAGGCGCAATTTCCCTGTGAACCCGCTGTCGCCCGGACCCCGGTGGACTTTGGCATGGGCAATGGCCCGGTGACGGTCAGCATGATGGGCTGCGACGCGGTGGACTCCACCTTTGCCATTTCGCATTGGCTGCTCGATGACGCTCGCCAGGCGGACGATGCCCTGGCCTTTTGGCAGGCCGCCGTACTGGGCAAACTCAAGGCCGTAGACGGCAAGCACAGCAAGAGCGGCGCGGCCTTTGTCCCACCGGGGGCCATGCCCTTGTCGCGTTCTATCGAGGCCACGGTCGAAGGCGAAGGCCCTTCGGGCTGGACGATCACCACCCATGGGGTGTGGTTTGCCCGCCAGGAAGGGGAGAAGGCCCGCATCATCCACGCCGTGATTTACGCGCCCAAACCCCAGCATGAGGTGGCCGCTCAGTTTTTCCAGAGCCTGGTGCTGGAATAATGCGAGCCTCTGATAAGTGTGTTGTATGACTGTTTCCCCTGAGCCGGCCCACGTGGTCCTGGTGGCCCATGCGCCCTTGGCCAGTGCCTTGCTGGCCTGCGCCAGCCATGTTTTTGCCGATGCCCCCCGGTTCGTGCACGCGCTGGATGTGCCTGCCGATGAGGCCCCGGAAGTCACCTTGGCCCGTGCCCAGGCGCTGCTGCCTGCGGGGCAGGCCCAGCGCTGCCTGGTCTTGACCGATGTATTTGGCGCCACCCCCAGCAATATCGCCCTGCGCTGGGCCCAGCAGCAGCACTGGCCCTTGCTGGCGGGAATGAATTTACCCATGGTGCTGCGGGCCATTGCCTACCGCCATGAAGACGTGACGGCCTGGGCGCAACGCGCCCTGGATGGGGCGCATAACGGCGTGCTTGCACGCAATTTGCCGCAGACCGAAGAAAGATAGAACTGCCTGATGTTGACCACTGAGCTGACGATTTCCAACAAGCTGGGCCTGCATGCCCGTGCCTCGGCCAAGCTGACCAAGCTGGCCAGTAGTTTTGATTGCGATGTATGGATGAGCAAGGGCGAGCGGCGCATCAACGCCAAAAGCATCATGGGCGTAATGATGTTGGCCGCCGGCCTGGGCTCCCAGGTGATGCTGGAGACCGATGGCCCCCAGGAAGCCGAGGCCATGCAGGCCCTGGTTGCGCTGATTGAGGACAAGTTTGGCGAAGGCCAGTAAAGCCCGGGCCCTGGGCCCCAAGCACGCCAATACAACGCCAATGCAACGCCAGTAAAAGGACGGGTATGAGTTTTTCGCTCCACGGCTTGGCCGTTTCGCGGGGGATTGCGATCGGGCAGGCGGTTGTCCTCACCAACAGCCGCGCAGAAGTGCGGCATTACTTTATTGCGCCCGAGCAGGTCGAGGCCGAGCTGGCCCGCGCCCGCGCTGCCCGCGATGCGGTGATTGCCGAGCTGCAGCAACTGGCCCAGGAGCTGCCCGCCGATGCTCCTACCGAGCTGGCCGCGCTGCTGGATGTGCACCTGATGCTGCTGCAAGACGAGGTGCTGGTGGGCGGCATCCGCCAGTGGATTGCCGAGCGGTTTTACAACGCCGAATGGGCGCTGGTGACGCAGTTGGAGCAGGTCTCCCGCCAGTTTGATGAGATGGAGGACGACTACCTGCGCGAGCGCAAAGCCGACATCGAGCAGGTGGTTGACCGCGTGCTGCAGCACATGTGTGGGCAGGTGCTGCCCGCCCCCGTTCACCCGGTTGGGGGCAGCATCCCCCCAGCGCAGGCCAGTTGGGTCGATGCCGCAGCGCAAACCCCGCTGATTTTGGTGGCGCAAGACCTCTCGCCCGCCGACATGCTGCAATTTAAGCGCAGCGTCTTTGACGGCTTTGTTACCGCCGTGGGCGGTAAGACCAGCCACACCGCCATCGTGGCGCGCAGCATGGACATTCCTGCCGTGGTCGGTGCCCGCGCCGCGCACCAGTTGATTCGCCAGGACGATTGGCTGATTGTGGATGGCGATGCCGGCATCGTGCTGGTTGACCCATCCCCCGCCATGCTGGAGGAATACCGCTTTCGCCAGCGCCAGATAGCCCTGGAGCGCGAACGCCTGGCCCGTCTGCGCTACGCCCCCGCCGTGACCCGCGACGGTGTCGCCATCGAGCTGCTGGCCAATATCGAGCAGCCCAGCGACACCCAGGCTGCCGTGCAAGCCGGTGCTGCCGGGGTGGGGCTGTTTCGCAGTGAATTTCTGTTCATGGGCCGCGCTGGGCGTCTGCCCGATGAGGAAGAGCAGTTTGCCGCCTACCAGGAGGCCGTGCTTGGCATGCAGGGCAAGCCGCTGACGATTCGCACCATCGACATCGGCGCGGACAAGCCGTTGGAGAAATATGGCCGCGATGTCTTCCTCAACCCCGCCCTGGGGCTGCGGGCCATCCGCTGGAGCCTGGCCGAACCCGCCATGTTCCGCACCCAGCTCCGCGCGGTGTTGCGCGCTGCCGCCCACGGCCCGGTGCGCTTGATGTTCCCCATGCTGGCGCACCGCCAGGAAATTGTGCAGACCTTGGACCTGGTCGCCCAGGCCCAGCAGGAGTTGCGTGAGCGCGGCGCAGATTTTGGCGCCGTGCAGCTGGGGGCCATGATCGAGGTGCCAGCCGCCGCCATCATGGTCGAGACGTTTTTGCGCTATTTCGACTTCCTCTCCATCGGCACCAACGACCTGATTCAGTACGCCCTGGCTATTGACCGCGCCGATGAAGCCGTTGCCCATTTGTACGACCCGCTGCACCCTGCCGTGCTGCACATGGTGGGCCACGTTATTACGGCAGCGCAGGCTGCGGGCAAGCCCGTGTGTGTGTGTGGCGAGATGGCGGGCGACGTCGCCATGACGCGCCTGCTCCTGGGCTTGGGGCTGCGCAGCTTTTCCATGCACCCGGCGCAGCTGCTGGCCGTCAAGCAAGAGGTCTTGCGTGCCGATACGCGCAAGCTTGCCACCTGGGCCCAGCAGGTGGTGCAAGCCGAAGAGCCTGCGCAGCTCATGCGGCAAAGTCTATAAAGAAGAGAGCTGCTACCGCTTTATTTATCTATGTTTCAAGTATAGAACTATCTGAAATGCTGATAAAAACTGCGGTAGCAGCTCTCTTTTTTAAAGGTGTGGCAGTTTTCAATCCAAAAACTGCTGCAAATACCCCGCAAACAGCGGCGCAATATCCTGCCATGTTGCATCTACGCCACAAAAACGCATATCGACCGTAGCCAGGTCGGTATAGCCGCAGGGGTGGATGCGGGTAAACGGCGCCAAGTCCATGGCCACGTTCAACGCCACCCCGTGGTAGCTCCGGTGGCGGCTGACCTTGATGCCCAGCGCCGCAATCTTGCCCAGACCCGTGAAATCCGGTTGCGGGGCGCTACTGCCCGGCAGGCGTCGCTGCGGACGCTGGGGCAGCAGCGCGTGGCTGTGTGGGGCATCCAGACGCACGTAAATCCCCGGCGCACCGGCAACGCGGTGGCCGGTAATGCCGACGTGCGCCAGGGTGCGGATGACGGCCTCTTCCAAGCGGTGCACGTACTCTTTGACGAAGTAATTGCGCCGCTGAAAGTCCAGCAGCGGGTAGGCCACCACCTGCCCTGGGCCGTGGTAGGTCACCTGCCCGCCCCGGTTGGTGGCCACGACCGGAATGCTGCCCGGCTGCAGCACGTGCTCGGCCTTGCCTGCCAGCCCCTGGGTAAAAGTGGGTGGGTGTTCACATAGCCATAGCGCATCGCCCGTGCTGTCATCGCGCTCAGCGGTAAAGCGCTGCATGGCCGCCACCGTGCAGGCGTAATCCACCAGGCCAAGAAAGCGTACATCCAAAGGGGGGGCGGCTGGGGTGGGCATCACAGCACCACCTTCACTTCGGGGTGCCCGGTCAGCGCCCGGTACAAGTCGTCCAGTTGCTCCCGGCTGGTGGCGGTGATGGTGATCGTCACCCCCAGGTATTTGCCGCTGCTGCTGGGGCGCAGCTCCACCGTGGCGGCGTCAAAAAACGGGTCGAACTGCCGGGCAATGTGCGTGACGGTGTGGACAAAGTGGTCGGTGTGCAGCCCCATGACCTTGATGGGAAACAGGCTGGGGTACTCGATGAGCGAGTCTTTACGCGGATCGGCAGAGCTGGCAGAAGACATGACGAGAAAACCTAGGGTTTTTGCTTGGTGGGAAAGTGAAGATGCGCTATTGTTGCGCCGCAATAAAAATCCCCCGCCTGCCGATGGGTGCAGGGCGGTCGCGCCAATGTAGCGGCTGGGCCAGGGGATTCGCGCCATCGGTATGCGTAGGAACACCTAATTTGTGGTCACAAACGTGTCAGAGCGCGGGGGTTTCTACGTATAATCAGAGGATTTTGAAAAAAGTTCCAACCGTGCTGAGGAAAATGCAAAGCCATGAAAGAGTGGACTCAGGACTCGGAACTTGAGGATGAAGAGCCGCAATTCAAGCCCCTGACTGCGCAGGAAGCGCAGGCTTGGCGCAAACGCCACCCGCAGTTGTCGGTCTGGCGTTTGATTGCAGTGCAGTGCGTGGTAGCGCTACTGGCTGCAGTGCTGGGATGGTGGTGGGCTGGAGCCGCTGCAGGCTACTCGGCAGGTTACGGCGGTTTGGCCATCGTATTACCGAACGTCGTGTTTGCCCGGGCAGTTGCTACGCAGCCCGCCCACGCTGGTAGTGCACTGGCGCGGCTCTTTGGCTGGGAATTGGTCAAGCTGGTGCTGTGCGTAGCCATGTTGGCTGCAGCCCCGCGCCTGCTGAGCGATCTGCACTGGCTGGCGTTGCTGGCTGGTTTGATTGTTGTAATGAAGACGTATTGGCTGGCCCTGTTCATGGGGCGAACCAGTACCCGTTAAACCATATTTGAGGGAAGAGTTCTCCGATGGCTGCTGAAACACATGGCCCCACCGCAAGTGAATACATCGTTCACCACTTGCAACACCTGCAAAACGTCAAGCAAACGTCGATCATTGACTTTTCTGTCATCAACCTGGACTCCATCGTCGTCGGTATCCTGACCGGTGCCTTCGTGCTGTTCCTGCTGTGGCAGGGTGCACGCAAAGCCACTTCGGGCGTGCCAGGGCGCTTTCAGGCAGCCGTAGAAATTTTGGTGGAAATGGTGGACAACCAAGCCAAGGCCACCATCCACAACGCCCAAAGCCGTAAATTCATTGCCCCCTTGGCGCTGACCGTGTTCGTCTGGATTTTCACCATGAACGCCATGGACATGCTGCCTGTGGACCTGTTGCCCGTGCTGTGGCAAACCGCCCAGGGCGACGCGCACGCCTATCTGCGTGTAGTGCCGACGGCTGACCTGTCCACCACCTTGGGCCTGTCCACCGGTGTGCTGCTACTGTGCTTTATCTACAGCGTCAAGATCAAAGGCGTGGGTGGCTGGGCGCATGAGCTGGTGACCGCTCCCTTTGGTACCAGCAAAAATCCGATCTTCTTCCTGTTGCTGGCCGTGGTGAACCTGGCCATGCAAATCATTGAATACGTTGCTAAAACGGTTTCGCACGGTATGCGACTGTTTGGCAATATGTACGCTGGTGAGTTGGTGTTCTGCCTGATTGCCCTGATGGGTGGTGCGGCTGCCATGTCGCTCTCTGGTGTGTTGCTCCCCGTGGGGCACATCATTGCGGGCTCGATCTGGGCGATCTTTCACATTCTGATCATCACCCTGCAAGCCTTCATTTTCATGATGCTGGCGCTGATTTACCTCGGCCAAGCGCATGAAGCTCACTAACCCTTCCCTTTTCCTTTAACTTTTCAACCTTTCTTCATCTCTAGGAGTCATCATGGAAAACATTCTCGGTCTCGTTGCTCTGGCCTGTGGTCTGATCGTTGGTTTGGGCGCTATCGGCGCTTCGATCGGCATCGCTTTGATGGGCGGCAAGTTCCTGGAGTCTTCCGCTCGCCAGCCTGAGCTGATCAACGAACTGCAAACCAAAATGTTCATTTTGGCCGGTCTGATTGACGCTGCTTTCCTGATTGGTGTAGCTATTGCTCTGCTGTTTGCTTTCGCCAACCCCTTCACCCTGGCCTAAGCCTCCCGTCAACGCCGCAGAATAGAAAGGTGTTGCCGTGAGTATTAACGCGACCCTGTTCGTTCAGATCATTGTTTTCTTGATCTTGGTGTGGTTCACGATGAGCTTCGTGTGGCCCCCGATCATGAAAGCCTTGGATGAGCGAGCCCAGAAAATCGCCGATGGCCTCGCTGCTGCTGATAAAGCCAAAACCGAACTGCGCGCTGCCAACCAGCGCGTAGAGCAGGAATTGGGCCAAGCACGCAACGAAACAGCTTCGCGTCTTGCGGACGCCGACCGTCGTGCCCAAGCCATCGTTGAAGAAGCCAAAGCGCGCGCTACGGAAGAGGGCAACAAGATCGTTGCCGCCGCCCGCGCTGAAGCTGAGCAGCAAGCCATCGCTGCCCGTGAAGCCCTGCGCGAGCAAGTGGCTGCACTGGCTGTCAAAGGTGCCGAGCAAATCCTGCGCAAGGAAGTCAATGCCGGTGCCCATGCAGAGCTGCTGAACCGCCTCAAGACTGAGCTGTAAGGAAAAGCAAACATGGCAGAACTCGCCACCATTGCCCGCCCTTACGCTGAAGCCTTGTTCAAATCCTGCGCCGACCAGGGCGCAGATTTGAACGGCACGGTAGCTTGGGTGGAGGAATTGGCGGCGATTGCCGCCGATCCGCAATTGCGCCAACTGGCTGATAGCCCCAAGGTGAGTGCTGAGCAGGTGCTCGGCGTCATCACGGGCGTAGCCCGTTCGGCATTGCCCGAAGCGGCGCGCAACTTCTTGCGCGTCGTACTGGAAAATGGCCGCCTCGATGCCCTGCCGGAAATGGCAGCGCAGTTCCGTGGACTTGTGAACCAACGCAATGGCGCCTCGGATGCCGTTGTGTTTAGCGCCTTCCCGATGGACGAAGCTGCGCTGGCCGACTTGGCTGGCGTGCTGGAAAAGCGCTTTGCTCGCAAGCTCAGCCTCTCGGTCAAGATCGATGAATCCTTGATCGGTGGCGTGCGCGTTGTCGTGGGTGATGAGGTGCTGGACACCTCTGTCAAAGCCCGCTTGGAACAAATGAAAGCGGCCCTCATCGCCTAAGGGCGGTGCTAGGGACTGGGCTAACTTAAAGGAATAGGAAAGAGTCATGCAACTCAATCCCGCAGAAATTTCTGAACTGATTAAGAGCCGCATCGAGGGGCTGGAAGCCGGCAGCGATATCCGTAATCAAGGCACCGTGGTGTCGGTGACCGACGGTATCGTGCGCGTGCACGGTCTCTCCGATGTGATGCAGGGCGAAATGCTCGAATTCCCTGCCGATGCCAACGGCCAACCCTCGTTCGGCCTGGCGCTGAACCTGGAGCGTGACTCCGTCGGTGCCGTGATTTTGGGCGCTTACGAGCACATCTCCGAAGGCGACACCGTCAAATGCACGGGCCGTATTTTGGAAGTGCCCGTCGGCCCTGAGCTGATTGGCCGCGTGGTCAACGCCCTGGGTCAACCCATTGACGGCAAAGGCCCGATCAACGCCAAGATGACTGACGTGATCGAAAAGGTTGCTCCGGGCGTGATTGCTCGTCAATCCGTGGATCAGCCGCTGCAAACCGGTATTAAGTCCATCGACTCGATGGTGCCGATTGGCCGTGGTCAGCGCGAGTTGATCATTGGTGACCGCCAAACCGGCAAAACCGCCGTGGCGATTGATGCCATCATCAACCAAAAAGGCCAAGGCGTTACCTGCGTGTACGTGGCCATTGGTCAGAAGGCTTCTTCGATCAAAAACGTGGTGCGTGCGCTGGAACAAGCCGGTGCCATGGACTACACCATCGTGGTGGCCGCTACGGCTTCGGACTCGGCTGCCATGCAGTACGTGTCGGCCTACTCGGGCTGCACCATGGGCGAATACTTCCGCGACCGCGGTGAAGACGCCCTGATCGTGTATGACGACCTGTCCAAGCAAGCTGTGGCTTATCGCCAAGTGTCTCTGCTGCTGCGTCGCCCGCCCGGACGTGAAGCCTTCCCTGGCGACGTGTTCTATCTCCACAGCCGTTTGCTCGAACGTGCTGCCCGCGTGAATGCCGACTATGTCGAAGCCTTCACCAAGGGTGAAGTCAAAGGCAAGACGGGTTCGCTGACTGCCCTGCCCATCATCGAAACCCAAGCGGGTGACGTGTCTGCCTTCGTGCCGACCAACGTGATTTCGATTACCGACGGCCAGATCTTCCTGGAAACCAGCCTGTTCAACGCCGGTATCCGTCCTGCTATCAACGCCGGTATCTCCGTGTCCCGCGTTGGTGGCGCTGCCCAGACCAAGCTGATCAAGGGTCTGTCCGGCGGTATCCGTACCGACTTGGCACAGTACCGTGAGCTGGCTGCGTTTGCCCAGTTCGCTTCTGACTTGGACGATGCTACCCGCAAGCAGCTCGACCGTGGTGCCCGTGTGACGGAATTGCTCAAGCAAGCCCAGTACAGCCCGCTGTCCACCGCCGTGATGGGCGTGACGCTGTTTGCTGTGAACAAAGGCTTTATGGACGATGTGGATGTCAAGCAAATCCTGGCTTTTGAAGCCGGTTTGCACCAACACCTCAAGACCAGCCACGCAGCTTTGCTCGACCGCCTGAATGCCAACCGTGCCTTTGATAAAGAAGGCAAGGACGAAGCCGAATTGACCGCTGCCATTGCTGCGTTCAAGAAGTCGTTCGCTTAACCCGGACGAGGAGGCCTTATGGCAGTAGGTAAGGAAATACGCGGCAAGATCAAATCGGTGGAAAACACCAAGAAGATCACCAAAGCCATGGAAATGGTGGCCGCATCCAAAATGCGCAAGGCGCAAGAGCGGATGCTGGCGGCCCGCCCCTACAGCGAGAAGGTACGCAACATTGCTGCCCACCTGGGCGAAGCCAACCCCGAGTACAAGCACCCGTTTATGCAGGTAAACGACGTGAAAAAGGCCGGTGTGATTGTGGTCACGACAGACAAGGGTCTGTGCGGTGGCCTCAATACCAACGTGCTGCGCGTCGTCACCAACCAGGTGCGGGCGCTGCAAGGGGAGGGCGTTGCGGTAGATGCTGTAGCCATTGGCAACAAGGGCCTGGGCTTTTTGAATCGCTCGGGCATCAAGGTGGTCTCGCAGGTCACGGGGCTGGGCGACCAGCCGCACCTGGAAAAGTTGATTGGCCCGGTCAAGACCCTGCTCGATGAGTATGCGCAAGGCAAGTTGAATGCGGTGTACCTGTGCTACACCAAGTTCATCAACACCATGAAGCAAGAGGCGGTGATTGACCAACTGCTGCCGCTGTCCAGCGAGCAAATGCAGGCCGATAAAACCGGCGGTTCCTGGGAATACATCTACGAGCCCGACGCGCAAACCGTGATTGACGATTTGCTCGTGCGCTACGTCGAATCCCTGGTGTACCAAGCGGTAGCAGAAAACATGGCGTCCGAGCAATCGGCGCGCATGGTGGCCATGAAGGCCGCTACCGACAACGCCGGCAACGTCATCAACGAGTTAAAGCTCGTCTACAACAAGACGCGTCAAGCCGCGATTACGACCGAGTTGTCCGAAATCGTCGCCGGCGCAGCCGCTGTGTAACAGCTTTAACAAGTAAACAAATTGGAGCAAACACAAATGGCTCAAGTACAAGGCAAGATTGTTCAATGTATCGGCGCCGTGGTGGACGTGGAGTTCCCGCGCGACCAGATGCCCAAGGTGTATGACGCACTGAAGCTGGAGGGCTCGGCCCTGACGCTGGAAGTGCAGCAGCAGCTGGGTGACGGCGTAGTGCGTACCATTGCCCTGGGTTCTTCCGACGGTTTGAAGCGTGGCCTGATGGTCACCAACACCGGCAACCCCATCACCGTGCCCGTGGGTAAAGCCACCCTGGGCCGCATCATGGACGTGCTGGGTAACCCCATCGACGAGCGCGGCCCTGTGGACCAGGCGCTCACGGCTTCCATCCACCGCAAAGCCCCTGCGTACGACGAACTGTCGCCCTCGCAGGAGTTGCTGGAAACCGGTATCAAGGTGATCGACCTGGTCTGCCCCTTCGCCAAAGGCGGTAAGGTGGGCCTGTTCGGTGGTGCCGGTGTGGGCAAGACCGTGAACATGATGGAACTCATCAACAACATCGCCAAGGCGCACAGCGGTCTGTCCGTGTTCGCCGGTGTGGGTGAACGTACCCGTGAAGGCAACGACTTCTACCACGAGATGAGCGATGCCGGTGTGGTGAACCAGCAATCGCTGGGTGATTCGAAAGTGGCCATGGTCTATGGCCAGATGAACGAACCCCCCGGCAACCGTCTGCGCGTGGCCCTGACCGGCCTGACCATGGCCGAAGCCTTCCGTGACGAAGGCCGCGACGTGCTGTTCTTCGTGGACAACATCTACCGCTACACCCTGGCTGGTACCGAAGTGTCCGCTCTGCTGGGCCGTATGCCTTCTGCCGTGGGCTATCAGCCTACCCTGGCCGAAGAAATGGGCCGCCTGCAAGAGCGTATTACCTCGACCAAAGTCGGCTCGATCACCTCCATCCAGGCCGTGTACGTGCCTGCGGACGACTTGACTGACCCCTCGCCTGCCACCACCTTCGCTCACTTGGACTCCACCGTGGTGCTCTCGCGTGACATTGCTGCCCTGGGTATCTACCCCGCTGTGGACCCCCTGGACTCCACCAGCCGTCAGCTGGATCCGCAAGTCGTGGGTGAAGAGCACTACACCGTGGCCCGCCAAGTGCAGGGTACGCTGCAGCGCTACAAAGAGCTGCGCGACATCATCGCCATTCTGGGTATGGACGAGCTGGCACCGGAAGACAAACTGGTCGTGGCCCGCGCCCGTAAGATGCAGCGTTTCCTGTCGCAGCCCTTCCACGTGGCCGAAGTGTTTACCGGCGCACCCGGTAAATACGTGCCCCTGGCAGAGACCATTCGCGGCTTCAAGATGATTGTGGCTGGCGAGTGCGATCACCTGCCCGAGCAGGCCTTCTACATGGTCGGCACCATCGACGAAGCCTTTGAAAAGGCCAAGAAGCTGGCTGCTTAATGGCCCTGGCGGGATGAAAACTGTTTTGCATCCCGCCGCCATTGCGTCCACTTTCGCTTTTTCTTAAGGAGCCCCACGATGAACACCATCCACGTTGATGTGGTCAGTGCCGAAGAGTCCATCTTCTCGGGCGCAGCACGCTTTGTTGCCCTGCCTGGGGAGACTGGCGAGCTGGGCATCTTGCCCAAGCACACGCCGCTGATCACCCGCATCAAGCCCGGTTCGGTGCGTATCGAGAAGGCCGACGGCGGCGAAGAATTTGTCTTCGTGGCCGGTGGCATTCTGGAAGTGCAACCCAACTGCGTCACCGTCCTGTCGGACACCGCCATCCGTGGCAAAGACCTGGACGAGCAAAAGGCCAAGGAAGCACAAGCTGCTGCCGAAGCCGCGCTCAAGAACGCCAAGAACGATATGGACTTGGCCCGCGCCCAGTCCGAACTGGCCGTGTTTGCCGCGCAATTGGCCGCCCTGCGCCGTTTCCGTGGCCAGCGTTAAGCTGCTAGCCTCGGCCCTTGAAAAACCACCTGCGGGTGGTTTTTTTATGCCTGCTTGAAAAAGTGAAGCTGTCAGCGCTGGTGTATTAAGGATTTCAAATATAAAACCACTTGAAATCGTTAAGTAGCAAGCGCGAATAGCTATTGTTTTTAAGGAAAAAGCATGGATCCCCTGGTACTACAAGCCATGGCCAAGTGGCCGCACGTGCCCGATTGCTACGGTTGGCTGGGCTTGGACGCGCGGGGCCGTTGGTGGCTGCGCGATGCCCAGGCGCAGGCCGCCGGTGCATTTCCCCAAAGCCTGGGCAACCGCTTGGAGCATGTGCAGTTCCAGGCGTTTATTGGCCGCAATTACGCCGTCGATGCGCGGGGCTGTTGGTTTTTCCAAAATGGCCCGCAGCGCGTGTTTGTCGAACTGGCCAACACCCCTGTGCTGTGGCGTACCCAAGCCGATGGCACGGTGCTGGCCCACCCCCAGGGGCAAGCGCAGGGCCAGGGCAGCGCGGTGCAGGCCTGTGTGCTCGACGAAGCCGGCCTGCTGTATGTGTGGGATGGGCAGGTGCTGGGCCTGCTGCACAGTCAGGACATGCTGGATGCTGCACAGTGGCTGGAGCAGGGCCGCTGGCCCGCACCCGAGGACGTGGCGTGGGCAGAGTTGCCCCAGCGTTTCGGTTTTGTGCGCAGCCCGCAAGCGCTCATGGCAGCATGAAAAAAGGGCTTGCTGATTAGCAAGCCCTGGGGGTGTTCACGCTCGGTTACTCAAGATGCCGGGTTTAGTTTTGCTCTGCTGCAGGCTGGGGTTCATCGAACTGGCCGCCGCCTGCGTTTGCCATATAGGCCACGCCCCGGGCAATTTCCAGATCGGTGAACTGACCGCCGCCTTGGGGGCTCATGGCACCCTTGCCTTGCAGGGCCGAGTGCACCAGGGCTTCAAACCCTTGGGCTAGGCGTGGGCCCCATTCCGCCGCATTGCCAAATACGGGGGCGCCGGAGACACCCGTGCCGTGGCAGGCTGCGCATTGGGCTTTGAATACTTCCTCGCCGCTGGCCAGCGGGCGGTCTTTTTGCTCGGCCTGGATGGTGACGCTGCCCACTTTTTGCAGACGCTGGGCCTTGGCCAGGTCGGCGGTCGTGCTGGGTACCGAACCGGATGGTGCGCCAATGGTCAGCAAAGCGATGCTCAGGCCAATACCAGCGACCAGGGCCAGAAGAAAGAAAATTTTGGAGCTGCCGCCTTGGGCAGCGCGGGGATGGTGTGCGTACATGACGTTCTTGGAAAAGGGACGAGGGGTGAGCAGAAAACCCAAAAAACTCATTATATCGGTAGGGGCTTTCGTGATGCCGCTCAAGCCCTGGTCAGCGCCCCAGCGCCCACCCTGCCCAGAGTGGGCGGGGCGCGAGTCCATCAACCCTGTTGCTGGGCGCTGCTGCGGGTAGGGTGCTGCGTGCTGGGTGTATTCCAGCCGCCGCCCAGGGCCTTGTAGAGCTGAATTTGGTTGGCGTACTGCTGCAGGCGGGTCTGCACGTCAGCCTGCTCCAGCGTGAACAAGGAGCGCTGCGCATCCAGCAAATCCAGGTAGCTGGCTACGCCATTGCGGTAGCGCAGGTCGGCCAGCTCCAGGCGGCGGCGCTCGGCCTGCACCTGGGCGGCCTGTGCCTGGGCCTGCTCGCGCAAGGTGCTGCGCCCGGCCAGGGCGTCCGAGACTTCCTTAAAGCCGGTTTGGATCGATTTTTCGTACTGGGCAATGGCAATGTCTTTATCGACCTTGGCAGCACGCAGGTTGGCCAGATTGCGCCCACCGGTGAAGATGGGCAGGTTGATACTCGCCCCGGTGGTAAAGCCCCAGGTGCCGCCGTGAAACAGGTTGGACAGCTCTGTGCTGACGCTACCGTACTGCCCCGTCAGGGAAATACTGGGGAAGAACGCCGCCCGTGCAGCACCAATTTGGGCATTGGCCGCTTGCAACTGGTATTCGGCCTGGCGGATGTCGGGCCGCTGGGTCAGTAGGTCAGACGGCAGGCCCTCGGGAATCTCTGCCATGGGGGCGGCGCTGGCCAGGCTGGCCTGGCGCAGAGCTTCCTGGGCCTCGGTAGGCAGGGCCTGGCCCAGCAGTAGCACCAGGGTGTTTTCATCCACCGCGCGCTGGCGTTGCTGCTGTGCGTAGGTGGCGCGGGCGGCTTCCACCAAGGACTGGGCTTGGCGGAAGTCCAGCTCCGAGCTGATGCCCGTCTCCAGGCGCAGTTGCGTCAGGCGCAGCGACTCTTCCCGCGTTGCCAGGGTACGGCGCGAGAGGTCTAGCAGCTCTTCATCGGCCAGCAGGGTCAGCCAGCCTTGGGCCACGTTGGCCACGAGGGTGAGTTCAAACGCCTGGCGGGCTTCATCGGTGGCTAAAAACTGCGCCAGGGCAGCGGATTTCAGGCTGCGGATGCGGCCAAAAAAGTCCAGTTCCCAGGCAGGTATCACGATACCGGCGCTAAACGTGTTGCCCAAATCGCCCGTGGTTTGGCTATTGCCGCGCGTGGCGTTGCCTTGCGCACCGATGTCCGGGAGCAGGGCCGAGCGCTGGATGCGGTACTGCGCCCGCGCTTTTTCCAGGTTCAGCGTGGCGACGCGCAAATCACGGTTGTTGGCCAGCGCCAGGGTAATTAGCCCGCGCAGCTGCGTGTCGGTGAAATAGTTCTGCCACGCCAGGTCGGGGCGCTCCTGGGTCGCTGCATCGCGTGCAGCGGCCGCCGGTTGGGCGTATTGCTCGGCCACCGGGGCGGCAGGGCGTTCATAGGCGGGAATCAGGGAGCAGCCGCTCAGCACCAAGGTGGCTGCAGCGGTTGCCGATAAAACAAAGCGTTTAGTCATCTTGTTGCGGTCCAATGCCAGCTTCTTCAGCATGACGGCGGTTGATTTCATGTTGACGGGCGCTGCCTTTGAACAAGCTGCGCACGACGACGAAAAAGACGGGAACGAAAATTACGGCCAATACGGTGCCGGTAATCACCCCTCCGAGCACCCCGGTGCCGATGGCACGCTGGCTGGCTGCGCTGGCGCCCGATGCCAGTACCAGCGGCAGCACGCCCAGGCCAAAGGCCATGGAGGTCATGACGATGGGACGGAAACGCAGGTGGGCCGCACTCAGGGCTGCTGCCGCCAGGCTTCTGCCTTGGGCCTGCAGGTCTTTGGCGAACTCAATAATCAAAATTGCGTTTTTCGCAGACAGGCCAATCACCGTAATCAAACCCACTTGGAAGTACACGTCGTTGGCGTAGCTGCGCAGCAAAATCGCCAGCAACACACCCAGCACGCCCAGGGGGACGACCAAAATCACGGACAGGGGAATCGACCAGCTTTCATACAAAGCGGCCAGGCACAGGAACACCGCCAGCACGGCAAAGCCGTACAGCACGATGGCTTGCGAGCCCGCGAGTTTTTCTTCACGCGACTGGCCCGTCCACTCGTAGCCGAAACCGGCAGGCAGCTGGGCTGCCAGGCGTTCCATTTCGGCCATGGCATCGCCCGTGCTAAAGCCCGGCGCTGCACCACCGGCAATCCGGATGGCGGGGTAGCCGTTGTAGCGGATGGTTTGCTGCGGGCCCTTCACCCAACGGGTACTGGCGAAGGTGGACAGTGGCAGCACCTGCCCTTGGCTGTTTTGCACGTTCAAGGCCAACAAATCGTCGGCCTGCATGCGTCCGCTGGCATCGGCTTGCACCACCACGCGCTGCATGCGCCCTTGGTTGGGAAAGTCGTTGATGTAGCTCGAACCCAGTGCGGTGGACAGCACTGCGTTGATGGCATCAAAGCTCACGCCCAGGGCGTTGGCTTTGTCGCGATCAATGTCAATTTGCAGTTGCGGTGCATCTTCCAAGCCGTCGGGGCGCACTTGCGTGAGCACCTTGCTTTGCGCGGCCATACCCAGCAACTGGTTGCGGGCGTTGATCAGCGCCTGGTGGCCTGCGCCGCTGCGGTCTTGCAGGCGGAAGGTAAAGCCCGAGGCGTTGCCCAGTTCGGGGATGGGCGGCGGGTTGAGCGCGAAGATAAACGCATCGCGCACCCCACCCATGGCGCCCATGACCCGGCCTGCCAAGGCGTCAGCGGAGTGTTCAGCACCTTTGCGCTCTTCCCAGCTTTTCAGCGGCACGAAGGCCAGGCCCATGTTTTGCCCTTGGCCCGAGAAGCTAAAGCCCAGCACGCTGACCATGTTGGCCACTTCGGGTTGCTTGAGCACAAAGCCTTCGATTTGCTCCATCACCGCCAAGGTGCGCTGCTGGGTGGCCTCGGGCGGCAGTTGCACGTTGACGATGATGTAGCCCTGGTCTTCCGACGGCAGGAACGATGTGGGCAGGCGTTGGTAAATCACCACCACGGCGCCGATGATGGCTGCGTACACCACCATATAGCGGGCGGCGCGGCGCAGCATGCGCGCCACTAGGCCTTGGTAGCCTTTGGACGCTTGGTTAAAGCGGCGGTTGAACCAGCCGAAAAAGCCTTTTTTCTCGTGGTGGTGTCCTGCCTCCACCGGCTTGAGCAAAGTGGCGCACAAAGCAGGGGTCAGCGTCAGTGCCAGGAAGGCGGAAAACGAGATGGAGGCCACCATCACGGTGGAGAACTGGCGGTAGATGTTGCCGGTCGCACCCGCAAAAAATGCCAGCGGCACAAACACCGAAACGAGCACCACGGTTACACCCACAATGGCGCCAGAGATTTGGCGCATGGCTTTGCGCGAAGCTTCCAGGGGCGACAAGCCCTCTTCGCTCATGATGCGCTCGACGTTTTCCACCACCACAATGGCATCGTCCACCACGATACCAATCACCAGCACCATGCCGAACATGGTCAGCACGTTGATGGAAAAACCAAAGGTGAGCAGCACAGCGAAGGTGCCCAGCAAGGCCACGGGCACCACCAGGGTGGGAATCACCGTGTAACGCCAGTTTTGCAGGAACAGGAACATCACCAGGAACACCAGGGCGATGGCTTCGATCAGGGTGTGCACCACCTGGGAAATAGAGATTTCCACGAAGGTGGAGCTGTCATAGGGGATGGTGGCTTTCACCCCTTCCGGAAAGAATTTTTCCAACTCTTTGAGTTTGGCGTGAATGTCTTTCGCTGCTTGCAAGGCATTGCCTGTGGGTGACAGTTGCACCCCCATCCCGACGCCGGTCTCGCCGTTCAGGCGTGCCGATGTGGCATAGGTTTGGCTGCCTAGCTCAATGCGTGCGACATCTTTCAGGCGCACGGCAGAACCATCGGGGTTGGCGCGCAAAACGATGTTGCCAAACTGCTCGACGTTACTGAGTTGGCCGTTGACGACGACCGTCGCTGAAATGGTTTGATCCGCCAGGTTGGGCAGGTCTCCGATCGCACCACTGGCCACTTGGGCGTTCTGCGCCCGGATAGCGGTGTTGACGTCGGCCAGGGGTCAGGTTAAAGCCGGTCAGTTTGTTGGGGTCAAGCCAAATGCGCATGGCCCGCTCTGCGCCAAAGAGCTGCACCTGGCCAATGCCCGGAATGCGTTGCAGTTCGGGTTGGATGTTGCGGGCGGCGTAGTCACTCAACGCTGCGGTATCAATGTCCGGATTGGTGGATGACAACATCGTAAACAGCAGGAAGTTGCTGCGGGACTTGTCCACACGTACGCCCTGTTGTGTTACCACGGCCGGCAGGCGTGGCGTGGCGCGGGAGAGGCGGTTTTGTACGTCCACCTGCGCCATTTCAGGGTCGGTATCCGGCTCAAAACTGATCGTCACACTGCCGGTGCCGTTGGCCTGTGCGACCGACTCCATGTAAATCATGCCGGGCGAGCCATTCATTTCTCGCTCAATGACGGCGAGCACACTGTCTTCCAGTGTCTGGGCCGATGCGCCGGGGTAGGCCGCGTTGATGACGATGCTCGGCGGTGCCACTGGCGGGTATTGGGCAATAGGCAGTTGCTGGATTGCAACGATGCCGATCACGCTGATAAACAGCGCAATCACCCACGCAAAAATGGGGCGGTCAATAAAAAATCGTGCCATGGTTTCCTCCGCTTATTGCGCGGCAGCAGGTGCTGCAGCTGCGGGGTCTTGCCACGGTACGGCTTTCACCGGGGTGCCCGGGGGCAGCATTTGCAGTTTTTGGAAACCATCGACCATGACTTGCTCACCGGCTTGCACACCACTTTGCACCAGCCAGCGGTTGCCCTGTCCACGGCTGATTTGGACGGGGCGTTTTTGGGTGCTGCCATCTTCCGCGACGATGGTTACGATGTCACCTTGCTCGGTGCGGGTCACGGCCTGCTGGGGCAGGGCAATGGCATCCACGGCTTGGGCCTGCTCCAGGTGGATACGCACGTACAGGCCGGGCAGCAGCAACCCTTCGGGGTTGGGTACTTCCGCCCGCAGAGTGACTTGGCCGGTGCTAGGGTCCACGCTCAGGTCGGTGAACAAGAGCTTGCCGGTGTGGGCATAGGTGCTGCCGTCATCCAGCAGCACTTGTACTTGGGCATTGCTGCCGTCTGCGGCCTTGAATTGACCCGCCTGGATGGCCTTGCGCAGGGCAAACGCATCGGTGGCGGATTGGGTGAAGTTGACGTACACGGGGTCGATTTGCTGCACAACAGCCAAGGCAGTGGCTTCGCCTTGGCCAACCAACGCACCTTCGGTCACCAGGGCTTGTCCAATGCGCCCGGCAATCGGGGCTGTGACTTTGGTGTAGCCCAGGTTAATTTCCGCTGTGCGTACATTGGCCTGGGCCGATTTGACTTCGGCTTGGGCCTGCAGGTGCGCGGCGCGGGCATTGTCAAAGTCTTGTTTGCTCACGGCATTGGCTTCGACCAGCGGGCCAAAGCGTTCAAATTGGGCCGCAGCCTGGATAGCGCTGGCCTGTGCGCGGGCCAGGGCAGCGCGGGCGCTTTGTGCGGCCGCTTCGTAGGGGGCTGGATCAATCTGGAACAGCACTTGGCCGGCTTTGACGTCCGAGCCTTCCTGGAACAGGCGTTTTTGCAAAATTCCAGCGCCGCGTGCACGGATCTGTGCCACGCGTGAGGCTTCGATGCGACCCGGCAATTCGGTCACGATGCCAACGGCTGCGGGGGTGGCAACGACTACGCCAACCGGTACTTGGGGCCCTTGCTTGGCGGCGCCTGCGGATGGCGCATTTTCTTGCGGGCCGCAGGCCGCAAGCGTCAAGGCGGCCAGTAGCGCCAGAGGCAGGTGGCGCAGAGTGCGTCGCCCGTATTCCAGGGAGGGATGCGTGCTTATGTGCATGGTAATTCTTAGAGACAAAAAGCGAGAAGAAACGGAGTATGAATGCAGTATGCAAAAAACAAACATACATTCACGTATGTATAATGCGGGGAGGCATTTTACCGGGAAGAACAGCAATCCCGTCATTGTTGAGGGTTATTGAAGGAGGGGGGATGGCACGCCGAACGAAAGAAGATGCCGAGGCAACGCGCCATCGGCTGCTGGATGCTGCGGAAGAAGTTTTTTACGCCCGTGGCGTTTCGGGGGCGTCGTTGGCGGATGTTGCCAGCTGCGCAGGGCTGACCCGTGGCGCAGTGTATTGGCATTTCAAAGGTAAATTGGATTTATTTGAGGCCATGATGCAGCGTGCCACCTTGCCCATTGAAAGTGCTATCGGGGCTGAAATGGCTGGCTTGACTGGACTGACGCCTGCGCAGCGCATTACGCGGCGTCTTACCTCGATTGCGCAGGCTGTGGCCGCTGATCCCCAGGTGTGTCGTGTGTTTGAAATCGCCATGTTCAAGGTCGAGCATGTGGGGGAGTTGGCTGCCGTGCAGCAGCGCTGGATTTTTGGGGTGGATCGTTGTGTTGCCCTGCTGGAAGAGGACTTGCGCATTGCTTATGTCAGCCTGAAGCGCCCTGCGCCGTTACCCGTAGCCTTGGCTGCGCGTGGCCTACAGGTGTTGTTCGATGGCTTGCTGCACAGCTGGTTGCTGCGACAAAAGTCGTTTTCCTTGGAAGAGCAAGGGAGTCAATTGGTCCAGTTTTATCTAGAGGGGCTGGGTGTTGCCGACGGCCCCTAGTGAGGCTGGGTGTACTGTGTCATTGCGCAGGGATGTGGAAATTTTTAAGGGGAAAGATTGAAAAACCTCCCGCAACGTAGAATCTGTGGTTAGAATGCGAGCTTGCAGATTTTTTACTTGTTTGCAAGCGGCGTTTTGTGCGGCTGTAGCTCAGTGGATAGAGTATTGGCCTCCGAAGCCAAGGGTCGTGGGTTCGATCCCCGCCAGCCGCGCCAAGTAAGAAATTACTAAAAAATCTGCTACAATTTAAGACTTTGCGGAGGAGTGCCCGAGTGGCTAAAGGGGGCAGACTGTAAATCTGTTGGCTTACGCCTACGCTGGTTCGAATCCAGCCTCCTCCACCAAATTCTCAAACAAACGCCACTTAGTGGCGTTTGTTATGCGGGAGTAGTTCAATGGTAGAACCCCAGCCTTCCAAGCTGATGACGCGGGTTCGATTCCCGTCTCCCGCTCCAGTGGTTATTCGCTGAGGCGATAAGTGCCCATGTGGCTCAGTGGTAGAGCACTCCCTTGGTAAGGGAGAGGTCGGCAGTTCGATCCTGCCCATGGGCACCATTTATGGTGCTTGCACAATCAGTGTTGGTATCGGGTTTATTTGGCATTTAATTTTTTCGGAGTCGGAAAAATGGCAAAAGAGAAGTTTGAGCGTAGCAAGCCCCACGTGAACGTGGGCACCATCGGCCACGTGGACCACGGTAAGACCACGCTGACTGCTGCTCTGGCAACCGTGCTGTCCAAGGCATTTGGCGGTGAAGCCAAAGACTACTCGCAAATCGATAACGCCCCCGAAGAAAAAGCCCGTGGTATCACGATCAACACTTCGCACGTTGAATACGAAACTGCAACCCGCCACTACGCCCACGTGGACTGCCCGGGCCATGCTGACTATGTGAAAAACATGATCACTGGCGCAGCCCAAATGGACGGCGCCATCCTGGTGTGCTCGGCCGCTGACGGCCCCATGCCCCAAACCCGCGAGCACATCCTGCTGGCTCGCCAAGTGGGCGTGCCCTACATCATCGTGTTCCTGAACAAGTGCGACATGGTGGACGACGAAGAGCTGCTGGAGCTGGTCGAAATGGAAGTGCGCGAGCTGCTGGACAAATACGAATTCCCCGGTGATGACACCCCCATCATCCGTGGTTCGGCCAAGTTGGCCCTGGAAGGCGACCAATCCGACAAGGGTGAACCTGCCATCCTGCGTCTGGCAGAAGCCCTGGACAGCTACATCCCCACGCCCGAGCGTGCTGTGGACGGCGCTTTCGCCATGCCCGTGGAAGACGTGTTCTCCATCTCTGGCCGTGGCACCGTGGTGACCGGTCGTGTTGAGCGCGGCATCATCAAAGTTGGCGAAGAAATCGAAATCGTCGGTATCAAAGACACCGTCAAGACCACCGTGACCGGCGTGGAAATGTTCCGCAAGTTGCTGGACCAAGGTCAAGCTGGCGACAACGTTGGTCTGCTGCTGCGCGGTACCAAGCGTGAAGACGTCGAGCGCGGCCAAGTGCTGTGCAAGCCCGGCTCCATCAAGCCGCACACCCACTTCACCGCTGAGGTGTACGTGCTGTCCAAGGACGAAGGTGGCCGTCACACGCCTTTCTTCAACAACTACCGTCCCCAGTTCTACTTCCGCACCACCGACGTGACCGGCTCCATCGAGCTGCCCGCCGATAAAGAAATGGTGATGCCTGGTGACAACGTGTCGATCACTGTGAAGCTGATTGCACCTATCGCCATGGAAGAAGGTCTGCGTTTTGCTATCCGCGAAGGCGGCCGCACTGTGGGCGCTGGCGTGGTTGCCAAGGTTATTGCTTAATTTTTAGGGTTTAGGGGTATAGCTCAATTGGCAGAGCGTCGGTCTCCAAAACCGAAGGTTGTAGGTTCGATTCCTACTGCCCCTGCCACCACTTAAGTGGTAAATACTCCAAGCCCGCCCATTTAGGCGGGCTTTGGTGTCTGTAGGCAGTAAAACTGCACGAATAAAGAAAAGTATGGCTACATCGCAAATTGAAACCGTAAGCTCCGGCGCAGACAAGGCAAAGTTGGCACTTGCCATTGTCTTGGTTGTGCTCGCTATCGGTGGTTTTTATGCTTTCCCCAAACAGGGAGCTTTGGTTCAGTGGGGTGTATTGCTGGTGGGTATTGCTGTAGCAGCTGCAGTCTTCTTGATCTCGGAGCCTGGCAAACAATTAGTCGGATTTGCCAAGGATTCCACCAAGGAAGTGAAGAAGGTTGTCTGGCCCACACGAAAAGAGAGCGTACAAATGACTTTGTACGTCTTTGCGTTTGCGGTCACTATGGCTTTGTTTTTGTGGCTAACAGATAAAACTCTGGAATGGGTCTTCTACGACTTGATTCTGGGATGGAGAGGCTAATGACAAATCCAATAGAAGCACCTGAAACAGGTGTGCCCGCTGGGGAGGCTGCCGCCGCCTCCGATATGCGTTGGTATATTGTCCACGCCTATTCGGGGATGGAGAAAGCTGTTGAGCGCAATATCAAAGAACGTATTGCGCGCGCTGGCATGGACAGTAAATTTGGCCGCATTCTGGTGCCTACCGAAGAGGTGGTCGAGATGCGCAATGGCAAGCGCAAGACTACTGAGCGCCGTTTGTTCCCCGGCTACGTGTTTGTTGAAATGGTGATGGAAGATGACACCTGGCACTTGGTGAAGCACACCAGCAAAGTGACAGGTTTTGTTGGTGGTGCCAAGAACCGCCCCGCGCCGATTTCCGAAGCCGAAATTCAGAAAATCGTTGACCAGGTTCAAGAGGGTGCCGATAAGCCGCGCCACAAGATTGAATTCATGGTGGGCGAGTTGGTGCGTGTCAAAGAAGGGCCGTTTACAGATTTCAACGGTTCCGTCGAAGAAGTTAATTACGAGAAAAGCCGCTTGCGCGTTTCCGTTACCATCTTTGGCCGCTCTACGCCGGTTGAATTGGAATTTTCTCAAGTTGAGAAAACATAAACCAAGCAACACTGTTGCCCGGTTTGTAGATACGTTGTTGGGCTTGCGTATTCAAAGAAAAGCCCTCTCACCCCCGGGGAGCCTATGGCTGCATAGGCGTTGACCCGCAAGGAGTTTTTTAACATGGCAAAGAAAATTGTCGGCTTTATCAAGCTGCAAGTGCCGGCTGGTAAAGCCAACCCTTCCCCTCCGATTGGCCCTGCTTTGGGTCAACGCGGCTTGAACATCATGGAGTTTTGCAAGGCATTCAATGCGCAAACCCAAGGTATTGAGCCCGGTCTGCCCCTGCCCGTGGTGATCACGGCATTTGCAGACAAGAGCTTTACGTTCGTTATCAAGTCGCCCCCGGCTGCTGTGCTGATCAAGAAGGCTGCCAAGCTGGATAAAGGCTCGGCCAACCCCTTGAAAGCCAAAGTGGGCAAGGTGACCCGCGAGCAGTTGGAAGAAATTGCCAAGACCAAGCTCAAAGATATGACCGCTGCCGATATGGACGCTGCTGTGCGTACCTTGGCTGGCTCGGCCCGTTCCATGGGCGTGATTGTGGAGGGTGTGTGATATGGCCAAGCTGACCAAAAAACAAAAAGCTCTCCAGGGCAAGGTAGATGCAAACCGCCTGTACGCTTTTGCTGAAGCTGTGGCTTTGGTGAAGGAAGCTGCTACCGCCAAGTTCGATGAGTCCATCGACGTGGCCGTGCAACTGGGTGTGGATGCACGTAAATCGGACCAAGTGGTGCGCGGCGCTGTGGTGCTGCCCAACGGTACCGGTAAGACGACCCGTGTTGCCGTGTTTGCCCAAGGCGCCAAGGCTGAAGAAGCCAAGGCTGCTGGTGCCGACATCGTGGGTATGGACGACCTGGCTGCCCAAGTCAAAGCCGGCGATATGCCTTTTGACGTGGTGATTGCTGCCCCTGACGCCATGCGCGTGGTGGGTACTTTGGGTCAAATCCTGGGCCCGCGTGGCCTGATGCCTAACCCCAAAGTGGGTACGGTGACGCCCGACGTGGCTACGGCTGTGAAAAACGCCAAGGCTGGTCAAGTGCAATTCCGCGTGGACAAAGCCGGTATCGTGCACAGCACCATTGGCCGTCGTTCGTTTGACGATGCCAAGCTGCAAGGCAACCTGGCTGCTTTGATTGAGGCTTTGAACAAGGCCAAACCCGCAAGCAGCAAGGGCCTGTACCTGCGTAAAGTCGCGATTTCCTCCACCATGGGTGTGGGTGTTCGCGTTGATGCGCAGACCATCGCAGCGTAATTTGCTAGAATCCTCGGTTCCCTTGTAAAAGAGGGTGCTTGAGTGTGGTGGGCTGCACGCCTTGTGGGGCATGCAGGCCATCCAAGACCGCTGGTGCGGCCTGGCCGCTTAATTGCACTTGAACGGTAAAGCCAGCGTAGATGGCGAACCCGCTGCAGATGGAATCCATGTCCCTCTCACAGTTGGTCGCTGCAAACTAGGAGCGCAAAGGGCTTGTCCCGATGCGCATTTGAAGGAGTAGACCTTGAGTTTGAATCGCAGTGAGAAAGAGGTAGTCATCAATGAAGTGACTGGCCTCGCCGCTAAAGCTCAAACGCTCGTGATCGCGGAATACCGTGGCATCTCGGTCGCCGATATGACCAAACTGCGTGCTGATGCCCGCAGCCAAGGCGTTACCCTGAGTGTGTTGAAAAACACCCTGGCACGTCGGGCTGTGGCTGGTAGCCAGTTTGACGTAGTGGCTGAGCAGATGACCGGCCCGCTGGTCTATGGCTTCTCTGAAGACGCAATCGCTGCTGCCAAAGTGGTAGCCGATTTTGCCAAGACGAATGACAAGCTGGTCATCCGTGCTGGTGCGTTTGCAGGCAAAGCCCTGGACGTCAACGGCGTGAAAGAGCTGGCGAGTATCCCTTCCAAAGACGTGTTGCTGGCGCAATTGTGCGGCCTGCTCATGTCCCCCATCTCCCGTACCGCAGTGGTGCTGGGTGCTTTGGCGGCGAAGAAGGGCGAAAGCGCAGAAGCAGCTGCTTAAAGAGCAGCGGCAAAACAACCAACGAATTTGTTAGGAAATCAACATGGCATTCGATAAAGACGCATTTTTGACCGCCCTGGACAGCATGACTGTTCTGGAACTGAACGAGCTGGTCAAGGCAATTGAAGAGAAATTTGGCGTGAGCGCTGCCGCTATGGCTGCTCCTGCTGCTGGTGGTGCTGCTGCTGGCGGCGCTGCTGCTGAAGAGAAGACCGACTTTGACGTCGTGCTGCAAGAAGCTGGCGCCAACAAAGTGGCCGTGATTAAGGCTGTGCGCGAAATCACCGGTCTGGGCCTGAAAGAAGCCAAAGACATGGTTGACGGCGCTCCCAAGACCGTGAAGGAAGCCGCTCCCAAGGCTGACGCTGAAGCCGCTGTGAAGAAGCTGGTTGACGCTGGTGCCAAGGCTGAACTCAAGTAATTGAGACTGCACTTTTAAGGCTGGAGAGTCCCACAAGGGCCTCCAGCCTTTGGTGCCTTCAAGCTTTGCGCAAGAGCACACCGGAAAACCTAGCGCGCTGGGCTTTCTCGTGTCTTCTGATAGTCCGACACCGGAAGACGCCTTGGCTCGGGCGATGTGCAACGCATCGCTGTCTGCCAGAGGTTGGTAGTGGCCAACCGCCAAGCCGGCAAAAGTAGCGCTCACTTTTGCCGGGCAATGTCGTCGCAGTCCCAGGACACATGTCTTTGCCCGGAGATCTCATGGCCTATTCCTATACCGAACGTAAGCGAATCCGCAAAAGTTTCGGCAGCCGCGATAGCGTGCTCACAGTGCCTTATCTGCTGCAGATGCAAAAAGATGCTTACACCGCCTTTCTGCAAGCAGAGCTAGCCCCCAAAAAACGTGCTGATGAAGGCCTGCAAGCCGCCTTCAACTCGGCCTTCCCGATCGTCTCGCACAATGGTTTTGTCGAGATGAAGTTCGTGGAATACAACCTGCAAAAGCCCGCGTTTGACGTGCGCGAATGTCAAACCCGTGGGTTGACCTTCTCGTCGGCCGTGCGGGCCAAGGTGCAGCTCATCATCTACGACCGTGAGTCTTCGACGAGCCAGAACAAGGTCGTCAAGGAAGTCAAGGAGCAGGAAGTCTACATGGGCGAAGTGCCCCTGATGACGGACAAAGGCTCGTTCATTGTCAACGGCACGGAACGCGTCATTGTCAGCCAGCGGCACCGCTCGCCCGGCGTGTTCTTTGAGCACGACAAGGGCAAGACCCACAGCTCGGGCAAGCTCCTGTTCAGCGCCCGCATCATTCCCTACCGTGGCTCCTGGTTGGACTTTGAGTTCGACCCCAAAGACCTGCTGTACTTCCGCGTGGACCGTCGCCGCAAGATGCCGGTGACGATTTTGCTCAAAGCCATTGGCATGAATCCTGAGCAAATCCTGGCGCACTTCTTTGTGAACGACAACTTCCGCCTGATGGACTCCGGTGCGCAGATGGAATTTGTGGCTGACCGCCTCAAGGGCGAGGTGGCCCGCTTTGACATCACCGACAAATCCGGCAAGGTGGTGGTGGCCAAAGACAAGCGCATCACCGCCCGCCACACCCGTGAGCTGGAGCAATCGGGCACCAAGTACGTCAGCGTGCCGGAAGACTTCCTGCTGGGCCGCGTACTGGCGAAGAACCTGATTGACCCGGATACTGGCGAAATTCTGGCCAAGGCCAACGAAGAGCTGACCGAGGCGCTGCTGAAGAAAATCCGCACCGCACACATCACCGACGTGCAGTGCATCCACACCAATGAGCTGGACCAGGGCGCCTATATCTCGCAAACCCTGCGCACCGACGAAACTGTGGACGAGCTGGCTGCCCGCGTTGCCATCTACCGCATGATGCGTCCCGGCGAGCCGCCCACCGAAGACGCCGTGCAGGCCCTGTTCCAGCGCCTGTTCTACAACCCGGATACCTACGACCTCTCGCGCGTGGGCCGCATGAAGTTCAACGCCCGTGTGGGCCGCGACGAATCCACCGGCCCCATGGTGCTGTCCAACGAGGACATCCTGGCCGTGGTGAAAATCCTGGTCGACCTGCGCAACGGCAAGGGCCAAGTGGACGATATCGACCACCTGGGCAACCGCCGCGTGCGCTGCGTGGGCGAGCTGGCCGAGAACCAGTACCGCACGGGTCTGGCACGTATCGAGAAGGCCGTGAAGGAGCGCCTGGGCCAGGCCGAGCAAGAGCCTCTCATGCCGCACGACCTGATCAACTCCAAACCGATTTCTGCCGCGCTCAAAGAATTCTTTGGCGCTTCGCAGCTGTCGCAGTTCATGGACCAGACCAACCCGCTGGCGGAAATTACGCACAAGCGCCGCGTCTCGGCCCTGGGCCCGGGCGGTTTGACGCGCGAGCGTGCCGGCTTTGAGGTGCGTGACGTGCACGTCACCCACTATGGCCGCGTGTGCCCGATTGAAACGCCGGAAGGCCCGAACATCGGCTTGATCAACTCGCTGTCGCTGTATGCCCGCCTGAACGAGTACGGTTTCATCGAAACCCCGTATCGCCGCGTGGTCGATGGCAAGGTGACCGATGAGATCGACTACCTCTCGGCCATTGAAGAAGGCAAATACATCATTGCCCAGGCCAATGCCGAGCTGGACGACGCAGGCCGCCTGGTGGGTGACTTGGTCTCCGCGCGTGAAGAAGGTGAATCCACCCTGCTGTCGCCCGAACGCGTGCAGTACATGGACGTCTCGCCCGCGCAGATCGTGTCGGTGGCCGCATCGCTGATTCCCTTCCTGGAGCACGACGACGCCAACCGCGCACTGATGGGCGCCAACATGTCGCGCCAGGCCGTGCCTGTGCTGCGTCCGGAAAAACCGATGGTCGGCACCGGCATCGAGCGCGTGGCCGCGATCGACTCGGGCACCGTGGTCACGGCCAATCGCGGCGGCGTGGTGGACTACGTGGACGCCACCCGCATCGTGGTGCGCGTGCATGACGACGAAGCCGTGGCCGGCGAAGTGGGCGTGGACATCTACAACCTCATCAAGTACCAGCGTTCCAACCAGAACACCAACATCCACCAGCGTCCCATCGTCAAGAAGGGCGACGTGCTGGCCAAGGGTGACGTGATTGCCGACGGCGCTTCGACCGACCTGGGCGAGATCGCCATTGGCCAGAACATGCTGATCGCCTTCATGCCCTGGAACGGCTACAACTTCGAGGACTCGATCCTGATCTCCGAGAAGGTCGTGGCCGAAGACCGCTACACCTCGATCCACATCGAAGAGCTGGTCGTCATGGCACGCGATACCAAGCTGGGTGCCGAGGAAATTACCCGCGACATTCCCAACCTGAGCGAGACGCAGCTCAACCGCCTGGACGACTCCGGCATCATCTACGTGGGTGCCGAAGTGCAGCCCGGCGACGTGCTGGTCGGCAAGGTCACGCCCAAGGGCGAAACCACGCTGACGCCTGAGGAAAAACTGCTGCGCGCCATCTTTGGTGAAAAAGCCAGCGACGTGAAAGACACCTCGCTGCGCGTGGACCAAGGCAGCTCCGGCACCGTGATTGACGTGCAAGTCTTCACCCGCGAAGGCATCCAGCGCGACAAACGTGCCCAGCAAATCATTGACGATGAGTTGAAGCGCTTCCGCCTGGATTTGAACGATCAGTTGCGCATCGTTGAGGCCGACCAGTTCGACCGTATCGAAAAACTGCTGGTGGGTAAAAAAGCCAACGGCGGCCCGCAAAAGCTGGCCAAGGGCAGCACCATCGACAAGGCCTACCTGGAAGGCGTGGAGAAATTCCACTGGTTCGACATTCGCCCGGCCGACGAAGCTGTGGCCGCGCAGCTCGAATCCATGAAAAACGCCATGGAAGCCACGCGCCACGACTTTGACCTGGCGTTTGAAGAAAAGCGCAAAAAGCTCACCCAAGGCGATGAACTGCCCGCTGGCGTGCTGAAAATGGTCAAGGTCTACCTGGCCGTCAAGCGCCGCCTGCAGCCTGGCGACAAGATGGCTGGCCGCCACGGTAACAAGGGTGTGGTCTCCAAGATCGTGCCCGTGGAAGACATGCCTTACCTGGCCGACGGCACCACCGCCGACATTGTGCTGAACCCCTTGGGCGTGCCTTCGCGTATGAACATCGGGCAGGTGCTGGAAGTGCACTTGGGCTGGGCCGGTAAGGGCCTGGGCCAGCGCATTGGCGACATGCTGCAAGCGCAGGCCAAGGCCGCCGAAGTGCGCCAGTTCCTGCAAGAGATCTACCAGGCCCGTGGCCGTGCGCAGAGCTTTGCCGACCTGTCGGACGACGAAGTGCTGTCCATGGCGCAGAACCTCAAAGACGGCGTGCCCTTTGCTTCGCCCGTGTTTGACGGCGCTTCGGAAGCCGAGATCAAGGACATGCTCAAGCTCGCCTACCCGGACGACCTCAAAGAGCGCAAGGGCCTGACCGAAACCCGCACCCAGGCCTATCTGTTCGATGGCCGCACCGGTGAGCGTTTCGAGCGCCCCACCACCATCGGCTACATGCACTACTTGAAGTTGCACCACTTGGTCGACGACAAGATGCACGCCCGCTCGACCGGCCCGTACTCGCTGGTGACGCAGCAGCCCCTGGGCGGTAAAGCCCAGTTCGGTGGCCAGCGTTTTGGTGAGATGGAGGTCTGGGCGCTGGAAGCCTATGGCGCCGCCTACGTGCTGCAGGAGATGCTGACCGTGAAGTCTGACGACGTGCAAGGCCGTACCAAGGTGTACGAGAGCATCGTCAAGGGCGAACACGCCATCGACGCCGGTATGCCTGAGTCGTTCAACGTGCTGGTCAAGGAAATTCGTTCCCTGGGCCTGGACATTGAGCTGGAACGCTCCTAAGGCTAGAAAGAAAAAGAGAGCTGCTGGCGCTTGTCCAGCAGCGTTTTGCAAATGGTTTGATGCTGAAAATCAAACGACACAAGCGCTAGCAGCTATAGTTTTTGAAAGAGGGAAAGAGTTCTATGAAATCGCTACTCGACCTATTCAAGCAATTCACGCCCGATGAGCATTTCGATGCCATCAAGATTGGCCTGGCTTCGCCCGAGAAAATCCGCTCCTGGTCTTTTGGTGAGGTGAAAAAGCCTGAGACCATCAACTACCGCACCTTCAAGCCCGAGCGCGACGGCTTGTTCTGCGCCAAGATTTTTGGCCCGGTGAAGGACTACGAATGCCTGTGCGGCAAGTACAAGCGTTTGAAGCACCGTGGCGTAATCTGCGAAAAGTGCGGCGTGGAAGTGACGCAAACCAAGGTGCGCCGCGAGCGCATGGGCCACATCGACCTGGCCGCGCCTTGCGCCCACATCTGGTTCCTGAAGAGCCTGCCCAGCCGCTTGGGCCTGGTGCTGGACATGACGCTGCGCGACATCGAACGCGTGCTGTACTTTGAAGCCTACGTGGTCACCGACCCCGGCATGACCCCGCTGAAGAAATTCAGCATCATGAGCGAGGACGACTACGACGCCAAGTGCGAGGAATTCGGCTACGACGAATTCACCGCCAAGATGGGTGCCGAAGGTATTAAAGAGCTGCTCGAAGGCATTGAGCTGGACGCTGAAATCGAGCGCCTGCGTGGCGACCTGACCGGCTCCGAAGCCAAGGTCAAGAAAAACGCCAAGCGCCTGAAAGTGCTGGAAGCCTTCAAGAAATCCGGCATCAAGCCCGAGTGGATGGTGCTGGACGTGCTGCCCGTGCTGCCGCCCGACCTGCGCCCGCTGGTGCCGCTGGACGGTGGCCGTTTTGCCACCTCCGACCTGAACGACCTGTACCGCCGCGTCATCAACCGCAACAGCCGCCTGCGCCGTCTGCTGGAGTTGAAAGCGCCGGAAATCATCGCCCGCAACGAAAAGCGCATGCTGCAAGAAGCGGTGGATTCGCTCCTGGACAACGGCCGCCGTGGCAAGGCCATGACGGGCGCGAACAAGCGCGCGCTCAAATCCTTGGCCGACATGATCAAGGGCAAGGGGGGCCGCTTCCGCCAGAACTTGCTGGGCAAGCGCGTGGACTACTCGGGCCGCTCGGTCATTACCGTGGGCCCGTACCTGAAACTGCACCAGTGTGGTCTGCCCAAGCTGATGGCGCTGGAACTGTTCAAGCCCTTCATCTTCGCCCAGCTGGAGCAGCGCGGCATTGCCACCACCATCAAGGCGGCCAAGAAAGAAGTGGAAACCGGCACGCCGGTGGTGTGGGACATCTTGGAAGAGGTGATTAAAGAGCACCCCATCATGCTCAACCGTGCGCCGACGCTGCACCGTTTGGGTATCCAGGCGTTCGAGCCCATCCTGATCGAAGGCAAGGCCATCCAACTGCACCCGCTGGTCTGCGCGGCATTTAACGCGGACTTTGACGGTGACCAGATGGCCGTGCACGTGCCCCTATCGGTGGAAGCGCAAATGGAAGCACGCGCGCTGATGCTGGCTTCCAACAACGTGCTGTTCCCCGCTTCGGGCGAGCCCTCCATCGTGCCTTCGCAGGACGTGGTGCTGGGCCTGTACCACGCCACCCGCGACAAAATCAACGGCAAGGGCGAAGGCATGGTCTTCACCGGCGTGGCCGAGGTGCAACGCGCCCTGGATGCGGGCGAAGTGGAGCTGCACACCAAGATCAGCGTGCGCCTGACCGACTGGGTCAAGGACAAGGCCACCAAGGAATTTACCGCCACCACCGGCCTGGTCGATACCACCGTGGGCCGCGCCCTGCTGTCGGAAATCCTGCCCAAGGGCCTGGCTTTCTCCAACTTGAACAAAGCGCTCAAGAAGAAGGAAATCTCCAAGCTGATCAACGCCAGTTTCCGCCAGTGCGGCCTCAAAGACACCGTGGTGTTTGCCGACAAGCTGCTGCAAAACGGCTTCCGTCTGGCTACGCACGCCGGTTTCTCGGTGGCGATTGACGACATGCTGGTGCCGCCGCAAAAGGCCGACATCCTGGCGCGCGCCGAAGCCGAAGTGAAAGAGATCGAGCAGCAATACGTCTCCGGTCTGGTCACTGCAGGCGAGCGCTACAACAAGGTGGTGGACATCTGGGGCAAGGCCGGTGACGACGTCTCCAAGGTGATGATGGACCAGCTCAAGGTTGAAAAAGTCACTGACCGCCACGGCAAGGAAGTCGACCAAGAGTCGTTCAACGCCATCTACATGATGGCCGACTCGGGCGCCCGGGGTTCTGCTGCGCAGATTCGCCAGTTGGCCGGTATGCGCGGTCTGATGGCCAAGCCTGATGGCTCCATCATCGAGACGCCCATTACCGCGAACTTCCGCGAGGGGCTGAACGTGCTGCAGTACTTCATCTCCACCCACGGTGCACGTAAAGGTCTGGCCGACACGGCGCTGAAAACCGCCAACTCCGGTTACCTGACCCGCCGCCTGGTGGACGTGACCCAGGACCTGGTGGTGACCGAAAGCGATTGCGGCACCCACCAGGGCACCGTGATGCGCGCCATCGTCGAAGGCGGTGAAGTGATTGAGTCCCTGCGCGAACGCGTGCTGGGCCGCACCACGGCTGAAGACCTGTACCAGCCCGAAACGCAAGCGCTGCTGCTGCCTGCGGGCACGCTGCTGAGCGAGTTTGTGCTCGATGAGCTCGAAGCCGCTGGCGTGGACGAAATCAAGGTGCGCACCGCACTGAACTGTGAAACCCGCTTTGGCCTGTGCGCCAAGTGCTATGGCCGCGATCTGGGCCGTGGCGGCTTGGTCAACCTGGGCGAAGCCGTGGGTGTGATTGCCGCGCAGTCGATTGGCGAGCCCGGCACGCAGTCTGACCATGCGGACCTTCCACATCGGTGGTGCCGCATCGCGTGCAGCGGTGCAGTCCAGCGTGGAAGCCAAGTCCAACGGTGTCATCAGCTTCAACCCCACGATGCGCTACGTGACCAACACCAAGGGCGAGCTGGTGGTGATTTCGCGCTCTGGCGAAATCATCGTCACCGACAATGGCCGCGAGCGTGAGCGCCACAAAGTGCCCTATGGCGCGGTGCTGAACATCAAGCCCGACGAAGCCATCAAGGCCGGTGCCATCCTGGCGCAGTGGGACCCGCTGACCCGCCCCATCATCACCGAGTACGCCGGTACCGCCCGTTTCGAGAACATCGAAGAGGGCCTGACGGTTGCCAAGCAGGTCGATGATGTGACCGGCCTGTCCACCCTGGTGGTGATTGACCCCAAACGCCGTGGTTCGGCCAAGGTGGTGCGCCCCCTGGTGCGCCTGATCGACGCCGACGGCCAGGAAGTGAAGATTCCCGGCACCGAGCTGCCCGTGGCCATTGGCTTCCAGATCGGCGCGCTGATCCAGGTGAAAGACGGCCAGGAAGTCGGCCCCGGCGAGGTGCTGGCCCGTATCCCCGTGGAAGGCCAGAAGACCCGCGACATTACAGGCGGTCTGCCCCGCGTGGCCGAGCTGTTCGAAGCCCGTACCCCCAAAGACAAGGGCACGTTGGCCGAGCAAACCGGTACGGTGTCCTTTGGTAAGGAAACCAAGGGCAAGGTGCGCCTGCAAATCACCGACCCGGACGGCCACGTCTGGGAAGAGCTGATTCCCAAAGAGAAAAACGTGCTGGTGCACGAAGGCCAGGTGGTCAACAAGGGCGAGCACATCGTCGACGGCCCGGCGGACCCGCAAGACATCCTGCGCCTGCTGGGTATCGAAGAGCTGGCCCGCTACATCGTCGACGAAGTGCAGGACGTGTACCGCTTGCAAGGCGTGAAGATCAACGACAAGCACATTGAAGTGATCGTGCGCCAGATGCTGCGCCGCGTGATTGTGGAAAATCCGGGCGAAACCGGCTACATCCAGGGCGAGCAGGTCGAGCGCAGCGAAATCCTCAACACCAACGAGGCCGCGCAGCGCGACGGCAAGATTCCCGCGACCTATTCCAACATCCTGCTGGGGATTACCAAGGCGTCGCTGTCTACCGACAGCTTCATCTCGGCCGCTTCCTTCCAGGAAACGACCCGCGTACTCACCGAGGCTGCCATCATGGGCAAGCGCGACGAGCTGCGTGGCCTGAAGGAAAACGTCATCGTCGGCCGCCTGATTCCCGCCGGTACCGGCCTGGCCTACCACCAGGCCCGCAAAGCCAAGGACGCCATGGACGAGGCCGAGCGCCGCGCCATCGCCGAGGCCGAAGCTGCCGAGCTGGCCGCCACGGTCGAGGACGTGCAAGACGCGGCTGAATAAGCCCCCGTTGCGGACGGCGTAAACCCCCACACCCCCGGCAGGCCTGGCTTGCCGGGGGTGTTATTTTTTTAAGCAAAATTGGCATCTAACCCTTATGGGGCAAGCGCTGATAGCTCTCTTTTTTAATCATTACTGGCCCTATCTTTATGTCTGATGCTGCTTCATCTCCCCCTTCCAGCCCGGCCTTGCACCAGCAGTTGCGCCACGTTGCGCAGGCACTGCAACTGGTGCGGGCGGGTCAGTCGGCCACCACGGTGCTGGAGCAGGAGCCCCCGCCGCTGCGCCCAGGGGTGCAGGCGCTGTTGTTTCATGTGTTGCGCTTTCTGGGGCGGGCGCAAGCGCTGCGCCAACAGCTAGCGCCCAAGCCGCCTGCGCCCAAGGTCGATGCCCTGTTGTGCACCGCCTTGGCCCTGCTCTGGGACCGTGCCCAGGCACCCTATACCGCCTTCACCCTGGTCAACCAAACCGTGCAGGCCGCCCGCACCAGTGGGCTGGAGCGCCAGGCCGGGTTCATCAACGCCTGCTTGCGCCGCTTCCTGCGTGAGCAAGACGCCCTGGTCGCCGCCACCGACGCCGACCTGACGGCGCGTTTCAACCACCCCCGTTGGTGGATTGAAAAGCTGCAACAGCAATACCCCGCGCAATGGCAAAGCGTGCTGCACGCCAGCAACCAACACGCCCCGCTGGTGCTGCGCGTGAATACCCAGCGCACCACGCAGGCCGCGTATTTGGCCCTGCTGGCTGAAAAAGGGCTACCCGCCCAGGCCGTGGGGGACTATGGGGTCGTGCTGGCCCAGGCCCTGCCGGTACAGGCATTGCCGGGCTTTGCCGACGGCTTGGTCTCGGTACAAGATGGTGCGGCCCAGTGGGCAGCGCCTTTGCTTTTGGCAGGCTGGGACGTGCCTGCCGGCGCCCGTATCCTGGATGCCTGCGCTGCCCCCGGCGGTAAAACCGCCCATTTGCTGGAGCTGCTCCCCCCCGGCCAGGCGGACGTTGTAGCGCTGGAGGTAGACGCCCAGCGCAGCCAGCGCATCCACGACACACTACAGCGCCTGGGGCTGGCCGCGCAGGTGGTGGTGGCCGATGCCGGTGCCCCCGCCAGTTGGCCACACGGCTGGGGCCAGGGTGCGCAGTGGGATGGCATTTTGCTGGATGCGCCGTGTTCGGCCTCCGGCATCGTGCGCCGCCATCCGGAAGTGCGCTGGCTGCGCCGCCCTGGCGACATCGCCCAACTGGCCCGCCAGCAGGCGCGGCTGCTGGCGGCGCTGTGGCCGGTGCTCAAACCCGGTGGCCGCCTGCTGTACTGCACCTGCTCTATTTTTCGGGAAGAGGGGCAGGCCCAAATCGATGCGTTTGTTGCACGCAACAAAACCGCGCAATGCCTGCCCGCACCGGGGCATTTGCTGCCGGGCGTTGCTGCAGTGCAGGACAATCGCGGCGGTGACCATGATGGATTCTTCTACGCCCTGCTGTCCAAAACAGCCTGACCTTGCTCCCCCCTGTCGGCAGCGCCGCCGCCTGTTGGCTGCTGCGCTGCTGGCCGCTGGCAGTGCCAGCACGCCACTGTGGGCCCAGGTGCTGCGCCTGGACGGCGGCATCTTGCTGCAGCATGAGGGCGATGACGTGCTGCTGAGCACCGACCTGTCCTGGCAACTGCCCCAGGCGGTGGAGCAGGCGCTGCGCAAAGGTATTGCCGTGCATTTTGTTGCACAGGTCAGCGTCGAGCGCAGTCGTTGGTACTGGCGCAACCAGATGCTGCTGTCGGCAGCGCGTTATTACCGCCTGAGCTACCAGGCCCTGACGCGCCGCTGGCGTCTGCACCAGGGCAGCGAACCCTTTAACGGCCTGGGACTGGGCACGGCGCTGGGTAGCTCGTTTGCCGAGCTGGAAGATGCCCTCACCGCCTTGCAGCGCATCGTGCGCTGGCGTATTGGCGCGCGCAGCGCCTTGCCCGAGGATGGGCCGGCCCTGTTGCAACTGCGCTTTCAAATCGACCTGTCCCACCTGCCCAAGCCTTTGCAAATTGGTGCCCTGGGGCGCAAGGACTGGAACTTGCTGGTGCAACAGGCGCAAGACCTGACTTTGGAGCAGTTGTGATGCAGGCCTCGCACCAACCCGACAGCATGCGCGCCCAGCGCCTGCGCTCCACGGCGCGGTGGATTTTGCTGGTCGGCAGCGCCGTGATGACGGCCCTGGGCCTGGTGCTGCTGTTCTTGCTGACCGTGGCGACGAATAACCGCCAGCTCTACGAAGACTATTACGTCTGGCTGTTTGGCCTGAACGTGCTGGTGGCCGGGCTTTTGTTCCTGGTGCTGCTGTGGATGGCGGCGCGGCTGTTGCTGCGCTGGCGCCAGCGCAAGTTTGGCAGCCGCCTGCTGTTGAAGTTGGCAACGATTTTTGCCTTGGTCGGGGTGTTGCCGGGGGCGCTGATTTACGTGGTGTCCTACCAGTTCGTCTCGCGCTCAATTGAAAGCTGGTTTGACGTCAAGGTCGAAGGGGCGCTGACCGCCGGGGTCAACCTGGCCAGTGTCACCCTGGACGCCATGGCCAACGACATGGCCAACAACACGCGCAACGCCAGCGTGCAACTGGCGGAAGTCTCGGACGCCGGTGCCGGGTTGGTGCTGGAGCGCATCCGTGACCAGCTGGGCGCGACCGACGTGGTGCTGTGGAACAGCGCCGGGGTGGCGGTGGCCAGTGCTGGGGAATCCCTGCTGGACTTGGCCCCGGAGCGCCCCAGTGCCCAGGTACTGCGCAGCCTGCGCACCAGCCCCCGGCCCTTGACGACGATTGAGGGGCTGGAAGACGACTGGAGCCAAACCAGCGCCGCCAGCCTGGAGCAAGTGCGCGTGCGCACCCTGGTCGCGGTGCCCAGCACGCAGCTGGGCCTGCTGCCCGAAGGGCGGTTTTTACAAGCCACTATCGCCTTGCCCGCAACCTTGGTGAGCAATGCGCTGGCCGTGCAAGAGGCGCACCGCGAATACCAGGAGCGCTCCCTGGCCCGCCAGGGCCTGCGGCGCATGTATATCGGCACCTTGACGCTGACCCTGTTCCTGGCCGTTTTTAGTGCAGTGTTGCTGGCGGTGCTGTTTGGCAACCACCTGGCCCAGCCTTTGCTGCTGCTGGCCCAAGGCGTGCGCGACGTGGCCAAGGGCGACTTGACGCCCAAGGCCGTCTCCCTGGCCCGCGATGAGGTCGGTGGGCTAACCCGCTCGTTTGCCATGATGACGCAGCAGCTCCTGGAGGCACGCACGGCGGTGGACCGTGGGGTGGAAGAAATCCAGGCCGCCCGCACCAATTTGCAAACCATTTTGGATAACCTGACTGCGGGTGTGCTGGTGCTTGATGACCAGTGGCGTGTACTGATTAGCAACCCCGGGGCCAGCCATATTCTGCGCACCGACCTGTCGGCCCACCTGGGTGAAGGTTTGGGCACGCTGCCTGAGCTGGCCAGTCTGGGGCAGATGGTCGATGAGCAATTTGCCCAGTTCCTTGAAGCCCGCGCCGCCGGGGCCGGGCTACCGCGCTGGCAGCAGGTATTTGAGTTTTTGGCCCAGCCGCTGCAGGCGCAAAGCGCTGGCGAAGTACCCCAGGACAAAATCACCTTGGTGGTGCGCGGTGCCCTGTTGCCGCACGCGCAGCGCCTGGTGGTGTTTGACGATATTTCGGAAATCGTCTCTGCCCAGCGCTCCAAAGCCTGGGGCGAGGTGGCCCGGCGCGTGGCGCATGAGATTAAAAATCCGCTCACGCCCATCCAACTCTCGGCAGAGCGCCTGGCCTTTAAGCTGGCCGACAAGCTCCCCCCCGCAGAGCAGGCGCTACTGCACAAATCCGTCAAGACCATTGTTGAGCAGGTCGCAGCCATGCTGCGGCTGGTCAATGAGTTTCGGGACTATGCTCGCCTGCCTGCAGCGGTGCTCAAGCCCTTGGACGTCAACGCCCTGGTGCAAGACGTGCTGCAGCTCTATACCGAGGAGGGCGTGCTGGTACCGGTCAGCGTACAACTCGATGCCCAGTGCCCCGCGATTGCGGCAGACGCCGAACAACTGCGCCAGGTGCTGCACAACCTGGTGCAAAACGCCCAGGATGCCAGCTTGCAGCGTGCCCAGGCCGAAGGCGTGCCTCCCAGCGCCGTGCTGTTGAGTACCCACTGGTCAGCCGCCACCGGGCGGGTGCGTATCACGGTGGCCGATAGCGGCTGCGGCTTCCCCGATGCCTTGCTGCAGCGGGCGTTTGAGCCCTACGTCACCACCAAGCCCAAAGGCACGGGATTGGGCCTGGCAGTGGTCAAGAAAATCGCCGACGAGCACGGCGCCCGCATTGATTTATCCAACCGCGTCGAGGGCGGCAGCGTAAAAGGGGCGCAAGTGTCGCTATCATTTACCCCTGCTCAGAGCAAGGGGCAGCCGTGAGGGGCGGCTGTATCGGGACGACAAAAACAACTTTTTAGGGACTATGGCAAACATACTGGTAGTAGACGATGAGCTCGGCATCCGAGACTTATTGCTGGAAATACTCAACGACGAAGGCCACAGCGTAGACCTGGCCGAGAACGCAAGCCAGGCCCGTACCGCCCGCGCCTCTCACGTATACGACTTGGTGCTGCTCGATATCTGGATGCCCGATACCGATGGCGTCTCGCTGCTGAAAGAATGGTCAACCTCGGGGCTGCTGACCATGCCCGTCATCATGATGAGTGGCGACGCCACCATTGAAACCGCTGTGGAAGCCACCCGTATCGGTGCACATTCGTTCCTGGAAAAACCCATCACCTTGCAAAAACTGCTCAAGGCCGTGGAACAGGGCTTGGCCCAGCGCCAACCGGCAGCCGCTCCCCGTGGGGCATCTAGGCTGCCCCCGCACCCCCATATCAAAGGGTTTGAGGACAATTACCAAGACGCTTTGCAAGAACCCCAGCTCGTCGCCCACCAAGGCTTTGACCTGGATCGCCCCTTGCGCGAGGCGCGCGATGGCTTTGAAAAAGCCTATTTTGAATTTCACCTGGCCCGCGAAGGCGGCTCCATGACGCGCGTGGCCGAAAAGACCGGGCTGGAACGCACCCACCTGTACCGCAAGCTGCGCCAACTGGGCGTGGACTTGGGACGCGGACGAAAAAATTAAAAAATTTTCCAAGATTTGCAAAAACACTAAATTTTCTGCATATAATCTCGGCTTCACCACAAGTTCTCTTGTGTTGGCCCGGTAGCTCAGTTGGTAGAGCAGCGGATTGAAAATCCGCGTGTCGGCGGTTCGATCCCGTCCCAGGCCACCAAATTCAAAAGCCTTAAGAATTCATGTCTTAAGGCTTTTTTCTTGCGCTGAAAAGTGCGCGGTGTTCAAAAAATATAGCTGATAGCGATTGCTCTATACGAAATTTCAAGTGTTTTGTATTTGAAATTTTTGCTTGGTAAGCGCAACAAGCTATAAATTTTCATAAATCTTTCTTTTCATGTGGTTGGCTTGACCGGTGTCGTCTGGTTTGGCATAATCGCGTGCTTCGCGCCTAGTGCGTGAAGAAAGTATCTGCCCAGCGGGAAGCCTTTCGGAATGGTCCGAAAGGTGGACGACGGGCCCAAGACTGACCGGCTGCTTTGAATTCAGCCCTTGAGAAGACTCTGGGGCTGTCTGCAACTGCTGGAGCAAGTTGGGAATATTGAAATGATCCAAACAGAATCTCGGTTAGAGGTTGCCGACAACACCGGCGCGAAGTCTGTCCTGTGCATCAAGGTGCTCGGTGGCTCGCATCGTCGCTACGCCAGTGTTGGTGACATCATCAAGGTGAGCATCAAGGAAGCCGCCCCCCGTGGTCGCGTCAAAAAAGGTGACGTGTACAACGCGGTGGTGGTGCGTACTGCCAAGGGTATCCGTCGTCCTGACGGCTCCCTGGTCAAGTTCGACTCCAATGCTGCCGTGCTGCTGAACGCCAAGCTGGAACCCATTGGCACCCGTATTTTTGGCCCCGTGACACGTGAACTGCGTACCGAAAAGTTCATGAAGATCGTGTCCCTGGCCCCTGAAGTTCTCTAAAGGAAGCACCATGAACAAGATTCGCAAAGGCGACGAAGTCATCGTGCTGACCGGCCGTGACAAAGGCAAGCGTGGCGTTGTGGCTCTGCGCAAGGATGACTCCCACGTGGTCGTGGAAGGTATCAACCTGGTGAAGAAGCACGTCAAGCCTAATCCTATGAAGGGCACCACCGGCGGCATCGTGGAAAAGGCTATGCCTATCCACCAGTCCAACGTGGCGATCTTCAATGCCGCTACTGGCAAGGCTGATCGTGTAGGCATCAAGGTGAATGCTGACGGCACGCGCGTGCGCGTGTTCAAGTCCAGCGGCGCCGAAATCAAGGCCGCCTAAGGAGTAACACATGGCACGACTGCAAAAACTGTACCGCGAAAAAATCGCGGCTGAACTCAAAGCAAAGTTTGGCTACACCTCCGCTATGGAAGTACCGCGTCTGACCAAGATCACCCTGAACATGGGTGTGGGTGAGGCCGTTGCTGACAAGAAGGTGCTGGACAACGCCGTGGCTGACCTGACCAAAATCGCTGGTCAAAAGCCCGTGGTGACCAAGGCCAAGAAAGCTATTGCTGGTTTCAAAATCCGTGAAGGCCAAGCCATTGGCTGCATGGTGACCCTGCGTGGCGTTCAGATGTATGAATTCCTGGATCGTTTCGTGACCGTGGCCCTGCCGCGCGTGCGTGACTTCCGTGGTATTTCTGGCCGCTCCTTTGATGGCCGTGGCAACTACAACGTTGGCGTGAAAGAGCAAATCATTTTCCCCGAAATCGAATACGACAAGGTGGATGCTCTGCGTGGTCTGAACATCAGCATCACCACGACGGCCAAGTCGGACGATGAGTGCAAGGCACTGTTGTCGGCATTCAAATTTCCCTTCAAGAACTGAGGTGGCGCATGGCTAAGAAAGCACTGATCGAGCGCGAACTCAAGCGCGAAAAACTGGCTGCCAAATACGCTGCCAAATACGCAGAACTGAAGGCGATTGCTGGCGACGCAAAGCGTAGCGACGAAGAGCGCGACGCCGCCCGTTTGGGTCTGCAAAAACTGCCTCGTAATGCCAACCCCACGCGTCAGCGGGCACGTTGCGAAATCACGGGTCGTCCTCGTGGCACTTTCCGTCAATTCGGTTTGGGCCGCATCAAGATCCGCGAGTTGGCTTTTGCCGGTGATATCCCCGGCGTGACCAAAGCCAGCTGGTAAGCAAGCAGGAGAATAAAGATGAGCATGAGTGATCCTATCGCCGACTTGCTGACCCGCATCCGCAACGCCCAAATGGTGTCCAAGAACACTGTGTCTGCCCCTTCCTCCAAAGTGAAAGTGGCTATTGCACAGGTGCTCAAGGACGAGGGCTATATCGACGGTTTTGAAGTCAAGACCGCCGACGGTAAGTCTGAACTGGTGATTAACCTGAAGTACTACGCTGGTCGCCCCGTGATCGAGCGTATCGAACGCGTCAGCCGCCCTGGCCTGCGCGTGTACAAGGGCCGTCACGCAATCCCCCAGGTCATGAATGGCTTGGGCGTGGCCATTGTCACTACCCCCCAAGGTGTGATGACTGATCGCAAAGCACGTGCTGCCGGTGTCGGCGGTGAAGTGCTCTGCTATGTGGCCTAACGAGCATTGAAGGAGTAATACTGAAATGTCTCGCGTAGCAAAAGCAAATATCGCCATTCCCGCTGGTGTGGAAGTGGCACTGACGGCACAAGCCATCCAGGTAAAAGGCAAAGGCGGCGAGCTGTCTTTGGCCATCAACCCCCTGGTGAGCATTGCCAACAACGACGGCAAACTCTCTTTTGCCCCCGCCAACGACTCGCGTGAAGCCAACGCACTGGCCGGTACTTTCCGCCAGTTGGTGAACAACATGGTCAAAGGCGTGACCGATGGCTTTGAGAAAAAACTCACCCTGATCGGTGTGGGTTTCAAAGCAGCAGCCTCGGGCAACAAGCTGAATTTGAACATTGGTTTTTCGCACCCTGTCGACTTCGTGATGCCCGCTGGCATCACCGTGGCTTGCCCCACGCCTACGGAAGTTGTGATCAAAGGTGCAGACCGCCAAGCCGTTGGTCAATTGGCCGCTGAGATCCGTGGTGTTCGTCCTCCCGAGCCTTACAAGGGCAAGGGCATCCGCTATGTGGATGAGAAGGTCACGATCAAAGAGACCAAGAAGAAGTAAGGAGCTGCTAGATGTTGAACAAGAAAGAACAGCGTCTGCGCCGTGCCCGCCAAACCCGCATTCGCATTGCCCAGCAAGGCGTTGCACGTTTGAGCGTCAACCGCACCAACCTGCATATTTATGCCAGCGTTTTCTCCGAAGACGGCACCAAGGTGTTGGCAACCGCATCGACGGCCGAGGCCGAAGTGCGTGCCCAGCTCGGCGCTGCTGGCAAAGGTGGCAACACCGCTGCTGCAGCCCTGATCGGCAAGCGTATTGCTGAGAAGGCGAAAGCCGCTGGTGTTGAAAAAGTGGCTTTTGACCGTGCAGGTTTTGCATTCCATGGCCGTGTTAAGGCCCTGGCTGAAGCCGCCCGCGAAGCGGGTCTGCAGTTCTAAGCGGAGCGGATAAAAATGGCAAAATTTTCCCCTAAAGTGCAAGACGAAGGTCGTGACGACGGTTTGCGCGAAAAGATGATTGCGGTCAACCGCGTGACCAAAGTGGTCAAGGGTGGTCGTATCCTCGGTTTCGCAGCACTGACCGTGGTCGGTGACGGCGATGGCCGTGTTGGCATGGGCAAAGGCAAGTCGAAAGAAGTGCCTGCTGCCGTGCAAAAAGGCATGGAAGAGTCGCGTCGCAACCTGATGAAGGTGTCTCTCAAGGACGGCACTATCTACCACAGCGTGGTGGGTCATCACGGCGCTGCCCGCGTTGAGTTGCATCCGGCTCCCAAAGGTACCGGCATCATCGCCGGCGGCCCGATGCGTGCCGTGTTTGAAGTGCTCGGTGTGACCGATATCGTGGCCAAGAGCCATGGCTCTTCGAATCCCTACAACATGGTGCGTGCAACTTTTGACGCCCTGAAGAATGGCAATACCCCGGCTGAGATCGCTGCCAAGCGTGGCAAGTCGGTGGAAGAGCTGTTCGTTTGATTGGAGAGGCCTGATGTCTACGCAACAAACCATCAAGGTTCAGCTCGTTCGTAGCCCCATTGGCACCAAAGAATCGCACCGTGCAACGGTGCGTGGCCTGGGTCTGCGCAAGCTCAATAGCGTCAGCGAATTGCAGGACACCCCTGCAGTGCGCGGCATGATCAACAAAATCGCCTACTTGGTGAAGGTTCTGTAAAGGATTGATGATGGGAACTCAATAGCATCAAACCCGCAGACGGTGCCAAGCACGCCAAGCGTCGTGTAGGCCGTGGTATCGGCTCGGGTCTGGGTAAAACCGCCATGCGCCACAAAGGTCAAAAGTCGCGCTCTGGCGGCTACCACAAGGTGGGCTTCGAGGGCGGTCAAATGCCCTTGCAGCGTCGTCTGCCCAAGCGCGGTTTCAAGTCTGTATCGCTCAAGTACAACGCCGAGGTCACCCTGCGTGCCTTGGAGCAGTTGGGCCTGGCCGAAGTGGACGTGGCTGCACTCAAGCAAGCTGGCTTGGTATCTGCTATGGCCAAAGTGGTCAAAGTGATCAAGTGCGGTGAAATTACCAAGGCCGTGAAGTTGTCTGGTGTCGGTGCTACCGCCGGTGCCAAGGCTGCTATCGAAGCCGCAGGCGGCGCTGTCGCCTGATAACACTGAAAGAAGGCATCCGTGGCTACTAGCGCAGCTCAAATGGCAAAAACCGACAAATTTGGCGATTTGCGCCGTCGTTTGGTTTTCCTGTTGCTCGCGCTGGTCGTGTACCGCATCGGGGCGCATATCCCGGTGCCGGGCATTGATCCGGCGCAGCTGCAGCAGCTGTTCAATGGCCAGCAGGGCATTCTCAACCTGTTCAACATGTTCTCGGGTGGGGCGCTGGAGCGCTTCACAGTGTTTGCCTTGGGGATCATGCCGTACATCTCGGCATCGATCATCATGCAGCTGATGACCTATGTCGTCCCGACGTTTGAGCAGCTCAAGAAGGAAGGTGAGGCGGGCCGTCGCAAGGTGACCCAATACACCCGCTATGGCACTTTGGGCCTGGCACTCTTTCAATCGTTGGGTATTGCTGTCGCTCTGGAAAGTCAGGCAGGCTTGGTGCTGACACCAGGCTTTGGCTTCCGCATGACTGCGGTGGTCAGCTTGACAGCAGGCACGATGTTCTTGATGTGGCTGGGCGAGCAGATCACCGAGCGTGGTCTGGGTAACGGTATTTCCATCCTGATTTTTGCTGGTATTGCCGCAGGCTTGCCCAGCTCGATCGGTGGATTGCTGGAGCTGGTGCGCACCGGCGCGATGAGCATTCTGGTGGCAATCTTGATCGTCTTCGTTGTGGCAGCCGTGACGTATTTCGTCGTGTTTGTCGAGCGGGGACAGCGCAAGATTTTGGTCAATTACGCACGCCGCCAAGTCGGTAACAAGGTCTACGGTGGGCAGTCTTCGCACTTGCCGCTGAAGCTGAACATGGCTGGGGTCATCCCGCCCATCTTTGCTTCCTCCATCATCTTGTTGCCCGCAACGGTGGTTAATTGGTTCAGTGCAGGGGAATCCATGCGCTGGCTCAAAGACATTGCAGGGACGTTGACACCTGGTCAGCCGATCTATGTGATTCTTTACGCTAGTGCTATCATCTTCTTCTGTTTCTTCTACACGGCCCTCGTGTTCAACAGCCGCGAGACTGCTGATAACCTGAAGAAGAGCGGTGCATTTATTCCCGGGATCCGTCCAGGTGATAATACCGCCCGCTACATTGACAAGATTTTGGTGCGCTTGACGTTTGCTGGTGCCATCTACATCACCTTCGTGTGCTTGTTGCCGGAGTTCCTGATCCTGAAGTACAACGTACCGTTCTACTTCGGGGGTACATCGCTACTGATTATTGTGGTCGTGACGATGGACTTCATGGCCCAGGTGCAGAACTACATGATGAGCCAGCAGTACGAATCCCTGCTCAAGAAGGCCAATTTCAAAACGACCCTTTAAAAGTGTTCTCCCTGCACGCTGCAGTGTGGGCAGGGAGTGCATTCCCACAGTCAAGAGATGAGAACTGTGCACGGTTTCGCGGTTACGGGCAGTATCCAGGTCGAAGCTTAGTGCCGGATGTAAAGTTTTAGGAGAAAGAAATGAAAGTTTCGGCTTCGGTCAAGAAAATCTGCCGCAACTGCAAGATCATTCGTCGCCACGGTGTGGTGCGCGTGATTTGCACTGATGCACGCCATAAACAGCGTCAAGGTTGATAAGGTTAAGAGGAAAATATGGCACGTATTGCTGGTATTAACATCCCGCCGCACAAGCACGCTGAAATCGGCCTGACTGCTATCTATGGCATCGGTCGCACGACAGCTCGCAAAATTTGCGAAGCATGCGGTATCGAGTACTCCAAGAAGATCAAAGATCTGACGGACGCTGATCTGGAAAAAATCCGTGATCGGTTGAACGGCATGACCTTGGAAGGTGACCTGCGTCGCGAGACCACCATGAACATCAAGCGTTTGATGGACATTGGCTGCTACCGTGGTTTCCGTCATCGTCGTGGTCTGCCCCTGCGCGGTCAGCGCACGCGTACCAATGCACGCACTCGTAAAGGTCCGCGCAAAGGCGCTGTGACCCTGAAGAAATAAGAGATTGAGAGTTAACTGATATGGCCAAATCTCCGAACAACGCAGCAGCGCGCGTGCGCAAGAAAGTCCGTAAAAATATCTCGGACGGCATTGCCCACGTGCACGCTTCGTTCAACAACACCATCATTACCATCACTGACCGCCAAGGTAACGCTCTGTCGTGGGCTTCCTCGGGTGGCCAGGGCTTCAAAGGCTCGCGTAAATCCACTCCGTTTGCTGCTCAGGTAGCTTCCGAAGTGGCTGGCCGCGCCGCCATGGAGCAAGGTATCAAGAACCTGGAAGTGGAAATCAAAGGTCCCGGCCCTGGCCGTGAATCTTCGGTCCGCGCTCTGGGCGCTTTGGGTATCCGTATCACTTCCATCTCGGACGTGACCCCGGTTCCCCACAACGGCTGCCGCCCCCAAAAGCGTCGTCGTATTTAATCTTTCATAAGCCCACCGCCGCCCCGTTTGCTTTGCAGCGTGGGCGGCTCCCGCGTTTCAATCGCGGTAGTTAGATAAAGGATATTCAAGTGGCACGTTATATCGGCCCCAAGGCCAAACTCGCTCGCCGTGAAGGCACCGACCTGTTTTTGAAGAGCGCGCGTCGCTCCATCGCTGACAAAGCCAAGTTTGATACCAAGCCTGGTCAGCATGGCCGCACTTCCGGTCAACGCACTTCGGACTACGGTCTGCAACTGCGCGAGAAGCAAAAAGTCAAGCGCATGTACGGCGTGCTGGAAAAGCAATTCCGTCGCTACTTTGAAGAAGCAGACCGTCGCCGTGGCAACACCGGCGCCAACCTGCTGGGCCTGCTGGAAACCCGTTTGGACAACGTGGTGTACCGCATGGGCTTTGGCTCGACCCGCGCTGAATCGCGCCAACTGGTGTCGCACAAAGCGATCACGGTGAACGGCCAATGCGTGAACATCCCCTCCTACCTGGTGAAAACCGGCGACGTGGTGGCCGTGCGCGAAAAATCCAAGAAACAAGCCCGTATCGTTGAAGCTTTGCAACTGGCAGCACAAGTCGGCTTCCCGGCTTGGGTAGAAGTGAGCCAGGACAAAGTCGAAGGCACCTTCAAGCAAGTGCCTGACCGCGACCAGTTCGGTGCAGACATCAACGAATCGTTGATCGTTGAGTTGTACTCGCGCTAATTTTTGACGGTTTAATCCTTCACCCAACCCCGTTCCCACACCGCGCGGCATCGTGGTGTGGGTGCTTCACCAGCCTTACCGGTGTAACGAGCCGGGGGTATTGAGAGGAAGTCCTGCATGCAAACAAATCTGCTGAAACCCAAGACGATCCATGTTGAGCAGTTGGGCGCCAACCGTGCCAAGGTGGTTTTAGAGCCCTTTGAGCGCGGCTATGGCCATACTTTGGGCAACGCCCTGCGCCGTGTCTTGCTGTCGTCGATGGTGGGGTATGCAGCAACGGAAGTGACGATTGCCGGTGTTTTGCATGAATACTCGTCTATCGACGGGGTGCAAGAAGATGTGGTGAACATCCTCCTGAACCTCAAGGGCGTTGTGTTCAAGCTGCAAGGTCGCGAAGAAGTGACGCTGAGCCTGCGCAAAGAAGGCGAAGGCGTGGTCACGGCCCGCGATATCCAGACTCCGCACGATGTGGAAATCATCAACCCCGATCACGTGATTGCCACCTTGTCGCAAGGCGCCAAGCTGGACATGCAGATCAAGGTGGAAACGGGCCGTGGTTATGTGCCCGGCAATATGCGTCGCTTTGGCGATGAGCCCAGCAAGTCGATTGGCCGCATCGTGCTCGATGCCTCGTTCTCGCCCGTCTCGCGCGTGAGCTACACCGTGGAAAACGCCCGTGTGGAGCAGCGCACCGACCTGGACAAGCTGGTGCTGGAGATCGAAACCAACGGCGCCATCAGCGCAGAAGATGCTGTGCGTGCCTCGGCCAAGATTTTGGTCGAGCAACTGGCCGTGTTTGCCCAACTGGATGGCGACTTTGCCGACGGTGGCATCCTGCTGCAATCGAGCAGCCGCGCCAGCGCCCAGACGTTCGATCCGATCCTGCTGCGCCCGGTCGATGAGCTGGAGCTGACGGTGCGTTCGGCCAACTGCTTGAAGGCCGAGAACATCTACTACATCGGCGACCTGATCCAGCGTACCGAAAACGAGCTGCTCAAGACCCCGAACCTGGGTCGCAAGTCGCTCAATGAAATCAAAGAAGTGCTGGCCTCGCGCGGCCTGACCTTGGGCATGAAGCTGGAAAACTGGCCTCCTGCCGGTCTGGAAAAGCGTTAATCCGCCTCTTTGACTATAATGCGCGGTTTCCTACTTGCCCTTGGGCGGTAGGAAACCGTTTTTACCCTGTGCACTGGTCAGTACCTGATACGGCTAGCCAGTTAAATAATCTGAAAAGGAAAGCACCATGCGTCACGGCAACGGCCTGCGTAAACTGAACCGCACTTCTGCACACCGCAAAGCGATGCTGCAAAACATGATGAACTCGCTCATCGAGCATGAGGCCATCAAAACCACGGTCCCCAAAGCCAAGGAACTGCGCCGCGTGATCGAGCCCATGATCACCCTGGCCAAAGTGGATACCGTGGCCAACCGTCGCCTGGCATTTGACCGCCTGCGTGACCGCGACAGCGTGACCAAGCTGTTCAACGTGCTGGGCCCGCGCAATGCACAGCGTCCCGGCGGCTACACCCGCATCCTGAAAATGGGTTTCCGCGTGGGTGACAACGCCCCCATGGCCTATGTGGAACTGGTGGAACGTGCCGAAGAAGCTGCTGCCGAGCAAGCAGCCGAATAATCGGTTACAATAAACGCTTATCGCGAGGTGGAGCAGCTTGGTAGCTCGTTGGGCTCATAACCCAAAGGTCGGTGGTTCAAATCCATCCCTCGCAACCAGATGAAAAGAGCCTGTGTTTTGCACAGGCTCTTTTTTTGTTTCTAACTATTAAAAAGTGAGCTTGTACCGCTTGCTAGGTAACAATTTCAGATATCTTTCGGTTTAAAAACAAGCAAATTCAAGCGCTGATAGCTCCTGTTTTTATTTGTTATGTCTTTTTGGTTATATACGAAGCATTAAATAGTATTTTGTCTTTATAAGGAAACCCCCTACAGTGGCGCCCTGCGTTAGATGCCAGAGCACCACCATGTACCAATACACAGAATTCGATCAACAGTTTGTCCGCCTGCGTGCCCAACAGTTTCGTGACCAGTTAGAGCGCTGGGAGCGTGGCGAGATGACGGACGACCAGCTCTTGCCGCTGCGTCTGCAAAACGGCTGGTATATCCAGCGCTACGCCCCCATGGCCCGCATTGCCGTGCCGTATGGCGAAATCAGCAGCAAGCAACTGCGCATGCTGGCCCGCATTGCCCGCGAGTACGACCAGCCCGACCCAGCGCTGTTTGCCCACGCCCAGGCTACCCAGCAGGCGCTGGAAGACTCGCAACCGGGCGCAACCCTGCCCGCGCCGCCGCTGCGTTATGGCTATGGCCACTTCACCACGCGCACCAATTGCCAGTTCAACTGGATTCCTTTGAGCAAGGCCGCTGACGTGATGGAGCTGCTGGCCAGCGTGCAGATGCACGGCATCCAGACCAGCGGTAACGACATTCGCAACATCAACTGCGATGCGCTGGAAGGCATTGCCCAGGACAGCGTCATCGACTGCCGCCCGTTTGCGGAAATTACCCGCCAGTGGAGCTCGTTGCACCCCGAATTCAGCTACCTGCCGCGTAAATTCAAGATTTCGTTCAACGGCGCCGTCGAAGACCGCGCCGCCACCGGCTGGTACGACATTGGCCTGCTGGGGGTGCGGCATGCCGATGGCAGCGTGGGCTTTACCGTCAAAGTGGGCGGCGGCATGGGCCGCACCCCGGTAGTGGGCACCGTGGTGCGCGAGTTCTTGCCGTGGAACCAGTTGCTCAACTACATCGAAGCCATCGTGCGCGTGTACAACGCCTACGGTCGGCGTGATAACAAGTGGAAGGCCCGCATCAAGATTTTGGTGAAAAGCGAAGGCCAAGCCTTTATTGACGCAGTGGAAAAAGAATTCCAGGCCATTGTTGAGCTGGACGGCGCGCCCCACACCATCACCCAGGCCGAGCTTGACCGTGTGAGCAGCCACTTCGTCGTGCCGACGCTCACCCCTGCCGATTTGCCCAGCAGCGTCGATACCAACGACCGCCTGTACCGCCTGTGGCTGGAGCACAACGTGCGCGGCCACAAGCTGCCCGGCATGCAGACGGTGATGCTGTCGTTCAAGCGCACCGGCTTTGCCCCGGGCGATGCCGATGCGGCCACGCTCGATGCCCTGGCCGCCCTGGCCGAGCAGTTCAGCGCCGGCGAAGCGCGCCTGACCCACGAGCAAAACCTGCTGCTGCCCTGGGTGTTTGCCGCCGACCTGCCTGCGCTGTATGAAGCGGCAGAAAAACTGGGCCTGGCCAAGCCCAATATCGGCCTGCTGACCGACATGATTTCCTGCCCCGGCGGGGACTTTTGCTCCCTGGCCAACGCCCGGTCGCTGCACATTGCCGCGCACATCACCCAGCGCTACCAGGACTTGGACGAGCTGCTGGACATTGGCCCCATCGACCTGCACATGAGCGGCTGCATCAACAGTTGCGGCCACCACCACAGCGGCCACATCGGCATTCTGGGCGTGGATAAGGACGGCAAGGAGTGGTACCAAATCACCCTGGGCGGGGCCGATGGCACCGACCTGTCCGGCCCGGCCATTGGCGGCAAGGTGGTCGGCCCCTCGTTCTGCGCGGCGGAAGTGCCTGACGTGATTGAGGCACTACTGCGCACCTACCGCGCCTTGCGCCAGCCGGGTGAATTGTTTATCGACGCGCTGCGCCGCATCGGCCATGACCCCTTCAAACAAGCGGCCAACGCCGCCCGCCACCCCCGCGTGGAAGCAGCTGCTATTTAAAAATCCAGGAATTGCACTATGAAAATCATTGCTTATAGCGCCGGCGTAGCCAGCCTGAACGCGCAAAAAGTTTTGGAAGTTGCCAACGACGTGGAAGTGGCCGAACTGGTCGCCAGCGGTGCCTTGGACGGCATCGACCTGGTGGTGCTGAACTTCCCCAAATTCACCGATGGCCGCGCCTACACCCAGGCCGTGCTGCTGCACCGGCGCTACCACTTCAAGGGCAGCATCTGCGCCACGGGCGAGGTGTTGATTGACCAACTGGTGCACATGCACCGCAGCGGCTTTACCCACGCCGTGCTGGCCGAAGGGGTAAACGCCGACGCTGCGCAGCGCCAGTTTGACCGCTTCACCGCCTTCTACCAAGGCGACGTGCTGGAGCAGCGCCCCCTGTTTGCCCGCTTGGCCGCTGAGCTGGAGGTTGCATGAACGCCGTGCACACCGCCCCCACGCTGACCGCCGCCGACCTGGCCCGCATCAATGCCGAGCTGGGCCGCGACGCCCCCGCCCTGGTGCGCTGGGCCACGGGCCTGGGCTTGCGTTCGATCGTCACGACCAACTTCCGCCCGTTTGAAGCCGTCATCCTGCACATGGTGGCCCAGGCGCAGCCGGACGTGCCCGTCATCTGGATGGACAACGGCTACAACACCGAAGCCACCTACTGCTTTGCCGATGCAGTGACCCGGCAACTGGGGCTGAACCTGAAGATTTACCTGCCGCTGCGTTCGCGCGCCCACCGCGAAGCCGTGGATGGCCCCACCCCCGCGCTGGATTCCCCCGGCCACGCCGCCTTTACCCAGGAAGTCAAGCTCGAACCCTTCACCCGCGCCCTGCGCGAGACCGCGCCCCAGGTGTGGTTCACCGCGCTGCGGGCCACCGACAGCGCCGTGCGTGCCCAGATGGAGCCGGTCAGCATCAACCCGGACGGCCTCCTCAAAGTGGCCCCGCTGCTGCACTGGTCGTCCAAGGACTTGTACGACTACTGCCAGCAGCACGGCCTGCCCAACAACTTTGACTACGTAGACCCCACCAAGGGCGAAGACCAGCGCGAATGCGGCCTGCACTTACAGCACTGAATGCACTGAAAGCAATGGAAACCATAGCTGCTAGCGCTTATGTAGTAAGAGCTAGAGCCTGATTTTTGAAGGAAAACCCATGAATGCCCCGCTTGCCCCTGAATTGCTCACTGCGGTGAGCAACCGCCACCTCGATGCGCTGGAAGAAGAAACCATCTTCATCCTGCGCGAAGTCGCCGCTGCGTTTGAGCGCCCCACCTTGCTGTTTTCGGGCGGCAAGGACTCGCTGGTCATGCTCAAGTGCGCGGAAAAAGCCTTTGGCGCTGGCCGCCTGCCGTTTCCACTGCTGATGATCGACACCGGCCACAACTTCCCGGAAATGCTGGCCTACCGCGACCAACGCGCCCAGGAGCTGGGGGCTGAGCTGATTGTGCGCAAGGTCGAAGACAGCATGGCCCGGGGCACGGTGCGCCTGTCGCGCCCGGACGAGCCGCGCAACCCGCACCAGGCCGTGACCTTGCTGGAAGCGATTGAGGAATTTCGCTTTGATGCCCTGATTGGCGGCGCGCGGCGCGACGAAGAAAAAGCCCGCGCCAAAGAGCGCATCTTCAGCCACCGCGACAGCTTTGGCCAATGGCAACCCAAGGACCAGCGCCCCGAGCTGTGGACGCTGTTCAACACCCGCATCGCCCCGGGCGAGCATTTCCGCGTCTTCCCCATCAGCAACTGGACGGAGCTGGACGTGTGGCAATACATCGCCCGCGAAAACGTCGGCCTGCCGCCGCTGTACTACGCCCACCAGCGCCAGGTGATTGAGCGCCGGGGCCTGCTGGTGCCCGTCTCGCCCCTGACCCCGCCCAAGGATGGCGAGCAGGTGCAAACCCGCACCGTGCGTTTCCGCACCCTGGGCGACATCACCTGCACCTGCCCCGTCGAGAGCAGTGCCGCCACCCCGGCGGACATCGTGCTGGAGACCTTGAGCGTGCAGGTCAGCGAACGTGGCGCCACGCGCATGGACGACAAGACCAGCGACGCCTCCATGGAAAAACGTAAAAAAGAAGGCTACTTCTAATATGACAACGATAGCTAACAACGCAGAACAGACGGGCCTGAACGTGCAAAAAGATCAAGATTTCTCGGCGCTGCGCTTTATCACCTGCGGCAGCGTGGACGACGGTAAAAGTACCCTGATTGGCCGCCTGCTGGTCGATAGCCGCAGCGTGCTGCAAGACCAAGTCGCTGGCGTGACCAAGGGCGGCGAAGTCGATTTGGCGCAACTGACCGACGGCCTGGCCTCCGAGCGCGAGCAAGGCATCACCATCGACGTGGCCTGGCGCTACTTTGCGACCGAGCAGCGCAAATTCATCATTGGCGATGCCCCTGGGCACGAGCAATACACGCGCAACATGGTCACCGCCGCCTCGCAAGCGGACTGCGCCATCGTGCTGGTGGATGCCACCAAGCTGGACTGGGCTAACCCCGCGCTGGAACTGCTGGCACAAACGCGCCGCCACAGCCTGCTGGTGCAACTGCTGCGCGTGCCCGCGCTGGTGTTTGCCATCAACAAGCTGGACGCCGTACCCGATCCTGCCCTGGCCTACCAACACATCCACGCCGCGCTGCAACGCTTTGTGCAGGATGCCGGTATTAGCGTGACCGCCACCGTGCCTATTTCCGCCCTGCTGGGCTGGAACGTTGTCACCCCGCACGAAGGCTGGTGCAACTACCAGGGCCCCAGCCTGTTGCAGATTTTGGAAAACCTGCCCGTCACCCCAGCAGATAGTGATTTGCCCCTGGCCTTCCCGGTGCAGTGGGTGGAAAAATTCTCGGCCTCTGCCGATACCAGCCAGGGCCGGCGCATCTTCTGGGGGCGTGTCGCTGCCGGGCAGGTGCAAGCAGGCCAGCAGGTGCAGGTCTTCCCCAGCGGGCAACTGGCTACCGTCGCCCAGGTGCTGACCCATACCCGCCAACCCCAGGCCGTGGCCGCTGGTTTAAGCGCCGGCATCGTGCTTGACCGCGAGGTGGACGTCTCCCGTGGCGACTGGCTGTTGCCCGCTCCCGAAGCCGCCCCGGTGGCCGACGATGATTTCGACACCCCCGCCGCCATCAGCCCCTGGCCCAGCAGCAAGCAACTGACCGCCACCGTCGCCTGGATGGACGATGAACCCCTGGTGATTGGCCGCGTGTACTGGGCGCTGCACGGCCACCGTTGGGTCAAGGCCAAGGTGCAGCAAGTGCTGTTCAGCCTGGACGTACACACCCTGGCACAACAGGAAGCCACGCAACTGGCCCCTAACGCCATCGGCCAGGTGCAACTGCTGTTGCAAGAAGCCATCCCCGCCGCACCCTTTGCCCAGGCGCGGGTGCTGGGTTCGCTCATCTTGGTGGACACCGCCAGCCACAAGACCGCAGGTGCGGTGCTGGTGCAGTAACTAGCCCTGCGCCCCATAGGCATGGCAGGCGGCGATAAAGGCCGCCAGCGCCGCCGTCGGGGTGTGGGCCGGGCGTTGCAATAAGGAAAAGTCCCGCCGCAGCGCGGGCAGGGGGCTGGGCAGGACGACCAGTTCCCCCCGGTCCAGCCAGGGCTGCACCAAAACGCGCGACAGGCAGCCAATGCCCAGGCCCAGGGCGGCGCAGCGGGCAATCGCTTCCGAGCTGCCCAGGGTCGAGCAGGTGGCGGGCCACTCCTGCAGCAGCGGCAGCAGGCTGTGCTCCAGCACCTCGCGCGTGCCCGAACCCGGCTCGCGCAGTAGCCAGTGGGCCTGGCGCAGCGCGGCGATGTCGCCATGGCCTTGCGTCCAGCGCGAGTCCGGGCGGGCCACCAGCAGCAATTCATCCCGATACCAGGGCTGGCGCTGTAGTGCTGCAGTGCGGCAGGGCCCTTCGGTCAGGCCCAAATCCACGTCCAGCACCCGTACGGCGTGCTCCACCTGCTCGCTATTGCCAATGCGCAAATCCATGCTGATGTGCGGGTGCGTTTGTGCCAGGCCCGCCAGTATTTGCGGCAGCACGTGGTTGCCAATGGTGCTGCTGGCCGCCAGATGCAGGCGCACCGGCTCGGTACCCGCCGCGCCGACGCTGAGCGCCAGGTGCTCGGCCTGCTGCAACAGGCTACGTGCTTGCGGTAGCAGGCTGCGCCCGGTGGCGTTCAGCACCAGGGCGCGGCCCTGGCGCTCGAACAGCGCCGCGCCCAGCACGCGTTCGAGCTGCTGCAGCGCCGCGCTGGTGGCCGACTGCGACAGCCCCAGCGCCCCTGGCCGCCGCAACGGTGGATCCATGGCGCACTACGGCGGTAAACACTTCCATTTGGCGCAGCGTCATGGGCAGCATGGGGCCATCCTCTCGAGCGTATCTATCGGTTTTTTAGTTAAGCGCAACATAAATTATTCGTTATACAAGCGCGGGCCGTATCCCTACAGTCGCGCCCATGATGATTTTGACCGTAACACCTGGGCACAAACTGGTCGGCCTGGGGGTGGTAGGGCTAGGGGCCTGGGCCAGCATGGGATTGGCCGCGCAGCCGCTGCTGCAAAACTGGGGGCTGGGGGCGCTGACGGTGGCCATCGTCCTGGGCATGGTGCTGGGGCATGTGCCACGGGTGCAGGCAGCGCTGGCCGGGCCGTGGGCTGCGGGGGTGGATTTTGCCAAAGGGCCGGTTTTGCGCTGCGCCATCGTGCTGTATGGCTTGCAGCTCGAGTGTGCAAGACATCGCCGCCCTGGGCTGGCAGGTGCTGGCGCTGGATGTATTCATCGTGGCCAGCACCTTTACCCTGGCCGTGCTGCTGGGCCAGCGCTGGCTGGGTCTGGACCGGCGCACTGCGGCCTTGATTGGTGCCGGCAGCGCCATTTGCGGGGCAGCGGCGGTACTGGCCAGCGCCCCGGTGGTGCGGGCGCGCGCCCATGACGTGGGTGTGGCCGTGGCCACGGTGGTGGTGTTTGGCACCCTAGGCATGGCGCTCTACCCCTGGCTGGGGCAGTGGCTGTGGCCCGATGGGCTGGAGACGGCGCTGGGCTACGGCATCTACACCGGCGCAACCGTGCACGAGGTGGCGCAGGTGGTGGTGGCGGGCAGCGCCGTCAGTGCGGCGGCAGCGCATACGGCAGTCATTACCAAAATGCTGCGGGTACTGCTGCTGGCACCGTTTCTCTTGCTGCTGTCGTGGTGGCTGGGGCGTGTGCCCCAGGGGGCGGCAGCGCGCCAGCCGCTGGCAGTGCCCTGGTTTGCCTTGGGTTTTCTGGCCGTGGTGGGCTTGCACTCCAGCGGCCTGCTGCCGGAGCGTGTCGTGCAGTGGGCTTACAGCTTGACCAGGTGCTGCTGACCATGGCCATGCTGGCCTTGGGCATGGGCTTGCAATGGCAGGCTTTGCGCCGCGCAGGCAGTAAACCCCTGTGGCTGGCCGGCGTGCTGTGGCTGTGGCTGCTGGGCGCGGGTGCAGTGCTGACGCGCTGGGGGTGGTAGGCATAGATTGGGTTGTAACGGTGCCGATGTAGGGGGAATATTTGTTTAATAAAAATGAGAATCTTTATCATTTGTTAAGTTCCCATTCCTCTACATCTTGTTTTTGTGCAATATGCCTGCTGCCAAAATCGTTACCCACCGCAAAGTTGCTGCTCTCTACATTGACCATCATGGCTGGCTGAAAGCTTGGCTTTTTCGCCGCATGGGCAATGCCTGCGATGCCGCTGATCTGGCGCACGACACCTTTGTACGCCTGATGGTTCGCTCCCGCGGCTTGGAGGAAAGCCGCTTCGACAACCGCCAGCAAGCCCGCGCCTACCTGCGCACCATCGCCAACGGCCTGCGCATCGACCTGTGGCGCCACCGCGAAATCGAACGGGCCTGGGCCGACACCATTGCCGCCCAGCCCGAAGCCTGCGTCCCCTCCGCCGAAGACCAGACTGCCGTACTCCAGGCACTGCGCGAAATCGACGCCATGCTGGGACAGTTGCCGCCCAAGGCGGCCCGCGCCTTCGTCCTGGCCTGCATCTGCGGCATGACGCACCAGGAAGTGGCCCGCGAACTGGGCGTGTCCTCGCGCATGGTCGGCCACTACATCACCCAGGCCATGCTGCACTGCATGCAGCTCGAAGCACGCCACCTGGCCCAAGGCGGCAGCGCCGCACCATGAACACCCCGCCCACGATGCCATCGCATGAAGCCATGGAGCAGGCCGCCGCCTGGTTCTCGCTGCTGCAATCCGAAGCTGCCACCGACACCGACCGCGCCCGCTGGCAGGACTGGCTGGCCAGCGGCGCAGACCAGCGTGCCGCCTGGGCTTTTGTCGAGCGCATCAGCCAACGCTTCCAGCCCCTGCAAACCGGAACCATACCGCGCCTGGCCGCCGACGCGCTGCAAGCCAGCGCCAGCAACCGGCGCAGCCGCCGCAGCGTGCTGACCATCGCCGCCATGGCCGGCGCAGGCGGCCTTTTGGGCTGGGCCACCTGGCGCCAGCCCGGCGCCATGGAAGCCCTGCTTGCCTGGGGCGCGGACTACCGCACCGCCACCGGCGAACGGCGCGAAGTGCGCCTGACCGACGGCACCCAGGTCTGGCTGGCCAGCGCCAGCGCCTTCAACCAGGACTACGACGCCAGCCTGCGCCGGTTGCGCCTGCGCAGCGGTGAAATCCTCATTCAGACCGCCGCCGAGGCCGATGACCGCCCCTTTGTTGTCGATACCCCCCAGGGCCGGATGCAGGCGCTGGGCACCCGCTTCAACGTGCGTCTGGACGAAAACGGCCACACCCAACTGGCTGTCTACCAGGGCGCCGTGCAGGTCATGCTGGCAAGCAGCACCGCAAGCACCATCGTCAGTGCCGGCAATCAGCTTCGCTTCAACGCCCGGTACCTGGATGCCCCGGCACCGGTCGACCCCGCTCGCCAGGCCTGGGCACGGGGCATCCTGCTGGCGCAGGACATCCCATTGGGCCAGGTTGCTGCCGAACTTGCTCGCTACCAACACGGCCACATCGCCGTTGCCCCAGAAGTGGCAAACCTGACCATCCTGGGCAGCTACCCCCTGGACGATGTGGACGGTACCCTGGACATGCTCCAGAAAACCTTGCCTATCCAAGTACGTCGCCCCCTACCCTGGTGGACCACCATCGAAGCCCGCGCACGCTGATCGGGAACCTGGCGGATTACAGGCAGGCCAGCGTGTTTTCGGAGTTTGCAAAAAACTTCCAAAAAAACTTCCACTTTTTCAGCCCTCATCCGGTTTACCCATGAGAGACACCCGTCTTCACTCAAATCAAACCGACTGGAAAAGGGATAAACCACATGACTCAACGCAAGCCGCCTGCCTCGGCTCGTTCACGCTTTGCCCTGCGCCCCGCTGCCATTGCCGTTCACCTGGCACTGGCAGGAGCCGCCATTGGCTGCTGGGCCAGCACTGCTCAAGCACAGACGCCTGCTGCTGCCAGCGCCCACAGTTACAACATTCCTGCAGGATCACTCAGTGCGGTACTGACCCGCTTTTTGGGTGAATCCGGCGTGCTGCTCTCCGGTAGTACCGAGCTGACCCAGGGCAAGCAGAGTCCTGGCATACAGGGGCGCCTGACGCCTGAAGCCGCACTGGCGACGCTGCTCTCCGGCACGGGCTTGCAGGCAGTGGCGGACGGGCAGGGACGGTATGTGTTGAGACCGATGCAGACACCCGCCCAAGCGCCAGTGCCCGAGCGTAGCAGCGAGGCGCAGTTGCCTGCGGTCACCGTTCAGCACAAACGCGAGTTTCGTGTTTCCAAGGGCGCTACCAACCTGCCGATGGAGATCAAGGACACACCGCAAACAATCAGCGTTATCGACAAGGAGTCCTTGCGTGATTTCGGAGCCAGCAGCAGCAACGATGCACTGCGTATGGGTACCGGCATCAATGTGGACGAGTGGGAAACCAACCGTACCAGCTTCAATGCGCGTGGCTTCGAGGTCATGCTGACGCAGATCGACGGCCTAGGAATGACGAACGACTGGGGAGCCGTCATCGGCCAGGAGGACACCTACCTGTTCGAGAAAATCGAGCTGATTCGCGGTGCAAATGGCCTGCTCACCGGGGTGGGCAACGCCTCTGGCACCGTCAACTTCGTTCGCAAGCGTCCCACCAACAAGAACGGTGGCGAGGTGCAACTGACTGGTGGCTCGGATCAATTCAAGCGTCTGGCCCTGGATTACAACAAGGTGCTGACCGAGGACGGCAAATGGGCGGGCCGGATGGTCGTGGCACATGAAGACAAGGGTTCCTATCTGCGTGACCTCAACGACAAGCGCACCACGCTCTACGGCATTGTGGAAGGGCAGATCGGACTGGATGGCGTACTGACGCTGGGCCTGACCTATCAGGACTCCCGGCAGCGTTCGCCGATGTGGGGCTCGCTGACACTGCCTTACGCTGACGGCACGCTGGCCGACTTTGACGTTTCGGCCTCGACCGCGCAGGACTGGACGCGCTGGAACAATAAATCACTCAACACCTTCGTTGAATACACCCACTCGCTGTCACCCGACTGGGAAGCGAAGGTGAGCTACAACCACACCAAAGGCAAAGGCAATAGCAAACTGTTCTACGCCTATACCATGACCGGCTATCTGAATAACGACAATACCGGTCTGGTCGGCTGGCCCTATCGCAACGAAAGCGAATCGCAAAGCGATGTTCTGGATATTAGTCTTATAGGCCGTTTTGACGCCTTTGGCCGCCAGCACGATGCGACGCTCGGTTTGAACCATTCAAAACGGAGCAGCCTGACCGAGGCATTTGCCATTGATCCAAACCTCATCGGCACTCCCATGCCTGCCTTCCCGTATGACGGCAATGCCTTTCCTGAACCAGACTGGGGCGCGAAAAGCGTCGCTGCGGATGGCGATCAGAGCATGCCCCGCCTGTATGCAGCCACGCGCCTGGCACTGACGGATCGGCTCAAGGGGATCGTGGGTCTTAACGCCATCAAACTGAAGCGCAACGGCACTGCAATCTACGGCGGCGGCAACAACCTGGACGACGAAAAGACCGAAAAGGTCAGCCCGTATTTCGGCATAACCTACGACATCACGCCCGATTCGCTGGTGTACGCCTCCTACTCGGACATTTTCCAGGCTCAGGATCAGCGTGACGTAACCGGCGCCTTCCTCGCCCCGATGAAAGGCATCAACACCGAGGTCGGTGTGAAGGCGGAGTGGCTCGATCGCAAGCTTTTGACCACCTTTGCCGTTTTTTCTGCCAAGCAAAAAGGCGTAGCAACCATTGCCGGTTTTGATCCCGTTGCTCAGACATATTTTTACGAACCGAAGGATGTCACTTCGCGTGGTTTTGAAATCGAGGCCACGGGCCGCATCAGTGCCAACACCCAACTCTCGGCTGGATTCACTTCGCTGAGGCTGATCGGGAATGATCACAAGGACATCTACGAATGGGTGCCACGGCGCACATTCAAATTCCGTGCCGACACCCGGCTTCCGATGCTGCCCCAATTGCGGCTTGGCGCCGCCGTTCGCTGGCAGTCCGATGTCTCCAAGAATGGCGGCGCATGGCAGGATGCCTATGCGATTACCGACGCATTCGCAGCCTACGAATTGAGCGATAAGGCCACCCTGCTGCTCAACATCAGCAACGTGTTCGATAAAAAACATTTGCGAACCGTGCAATACGGCGCGATCTACGGTGCGCCCCGCAGCGCCATGATCTCGCTCAACTACAAGCTGTAAGAACCATTAGCGCTCTCTTAAAAAGAGCTGTTTGCGCTTTCAATCAAATAGTTTCAGATTGATTTGTTCGTGAAATTATTTATTCAATTGCGAAGGCAGCTCTTTTTTTAAGAGCATCGCTTCCCTTTCAGGGCATCACCCCCTTGGGGCGGGTTCGCTAGTTCCTCCCAGCAACACTGCCAGACCGTCTTGTTTCCGATTTTTTCCACATGATTACCAGCCTCTCTCCTCATCCACGCCTACACACCACGCTGCGTATTGCCACCGCCGTGCTGGGCGGTTATGCCTTCACCTGGGGCTTCATTGCTCTGGGCATGTCCGGCCTGTTTGCCCTGGGACTGGAGTTTCACGATGCCGAGCATCTGAGCAGCATCCTGGGTCTCCTGGTGTACCTGGCGGTATTCCTGTGGACCTTCGTAGCCCGCAGCCTGGCCCGCGTGGGCACCATCCTCCTGAGTGGCGGCATGCTCATGGCAGCAGGTGCCTCGGCGCTGCAAAGCATGTTGGTGTGAAGGAAGCCGCAATGTTCCAAAGCTTCCGCCACGCCATGACCTGGCTGCACACCTGGTTCGGCCTGACGCTGGGCCTGGTGCTGATGGCCTGCTTCTTCTTCGGTGCCTTGTCGGTGTTCGACCGCGAGATCGACCGCTGGGCGATTCCCCAGTCGCGCTTTGCGCCGCAGCCCATGCCGTCGTTCGATACGCTGCTGCGCCCGGTGTTCGAGGACATGCAGCCCAGCCGGCAGAGCCTGGATTTCATGCGCGATCGCGTCCATGGTGCGCTGCCCGAGCGGTTCGACACCGTGCGCCGCTGGGGCGCCTACACCACGCACCGCGACCCGGTGCTGGGCCTGTTCGCTGGCTACGAGGTGCCCAACGCCAAGGACCCCGAGGAAGCCGTCTGGGGCAACCGCACCATCGACCCGCGCAGCGGCGCCGCCCTGCCGGACGATCAACTGAAGATTGGCAGCCAGTTCTTCTACCCGCTGCACTACAGCCTGAATCTGCACTGGGCCGACCTGGGCTATTGGATCGTGGGTTTCGCGGGGCTGATGATGCTGGCGGCGCTGGTCAGCGGCGTGGTCATGCACCGCAAGATTTTTCGCGAGTTCTTCACCTTCCGTCCGAAGAAGGCCACGCAGCGCAGCACGCTCGATCTGCACAACATGACCGGCGTGCTGGCGTTGCCGTTTCACTTCTTTTTCGCGTTCACCGGGCTGGTGATTTTTGCGGGCATCTACTTTCCGGTGTCGCACACGCAACTGGAGCCGCTGCACGAACTGCACGAGCAGATGGAGGCGCAGGAAACCGGCCTGCCGCACGACCGCGCCGGCGTGGCCGCGCCGCTGGCCTCGGTGGATGCCATGGTGGCCGAGGCACAGCGCCGCTGGGCCGCCAGGGACATGGCAGGCGAGGTGGGCTTTCTCGCGCTGCAGCACGTGGGCGATGCCAACGGCTACGTCAGCATCTACCGCGCGGGCACCGACCGCATCGCGCTCACCGGCGAGGGCATCCACTTCAAGGCCAGCACCGGCGAGGTGCTGCGCGAAGACCCGCCGCGCACCGCCGTGGACAGCATCAACACCTTCCTGACCGGGCTGCACCTGCAGCACTTTCGCCACTGGCTGCTGCGCTGGCTGTACGTGCTGGGCGGGCTGATGGGCTGCGTGTGCATTGCCACGGGCTTCATCTTCTTTGTGGAGAAGCGCAAGAAGCAGCACGCCAAGCAGGGCAGCCAGGGGGCGCGGGTGGTGGATGCGCTGGCGGTGACCACCGTCACCGGCATGGTGATTGCCACGCTGGCCATCCTGATTGCCAATCGGCTATTGCCTGACACCTTGCCCGCCGCCTGGCCGCAGGCCTTGCAGCACCGGGGCGATGTGGAGCAGTACCTGTTCTGGGCCGCCTGGGCGCTGGCGCTGGCGCATGCCTTCTGGCGCAGCGCCCCGGTGGCCCGGGGCGGGCGCAACCCGGCCTGGCGCGAGCAGTGCGCGGCGATTGCCGTCCTGGCCGTCCTGGCCGTGGGCCTGAACTGGCTGACCACGGGCGACCATTTGTTCAAGACCCTGTTCACCGCGCCCTACTGGCCGGTGGCCGGGGTCGATCTGGCCCTGCTGGCCAGTGCCGTCGCCGCCGCATGGGCCGCATGGCGGCTGGGGCAGCATACGACCGCACCCGTGCGGCAAAGGGAGGTGGCCCATGCGTGATGCGGTATGGCTGATGGTGGCCCTGCTGGCCTGCACGGCAGGCATGGGCTGGCTGGCGCTGGCCATGGAAGACCATTGGGCGCAGGTGCGGGCCAGTGCACCCAGCCGTGCCCAGGTGCTGCGCCTGCGCGTGCTGGGCGCGACGGGCCTGCTGGCCGGGCTGGCGCTGTGCCTGCGGGTAGACCATGCCTCGATGGCGGTGCTGGTGTGGGTGATGGCGCTGGCGGCGGCGGCGCTGGCCATTGCCCAGGTTCTGAGCTGGCGGCCGCGCTGGCTGCGGGCGCTGGCCTGGGTGGCATGATTCGATCAGATTCGTGCGTTGGCAGGGGGAGGGATGCGGGTGCATAAGCCGCGTCTACGTTTAGAGGGAGGTAGGTTTTACTGTCACAATCGCGCCATGCCTGCTGCCATCGCCCACCCCGCCATACCCCCTTCCACCATCATCTTGTTCGCCCACGGTTCGCGCGACCCGCGCTGGGCGCAGACGCTCGATGACCTGCAGGCCGCGCTGGTGCAGCAGGCCGCGGCCCAGGGCCGCAGCTGCGTGGTGCGCCAAGCGTTTTTGGAGTTGATGGAGCCGCGCCTGCCCCAGGTGCTGGCCGAGCTGGGGGCGCAGGGCACGACGGCGGTGGCCGTGCTGCCGGTGTTCTGGTCAGAAGGCGGCCACGTGCTGCGTGACTTGCCCGCGCTGATTACCCAGGCCCAGCAGCAGCACCCGCAGTTGCAGGTAACAGTTTGGCCGGTGCTCTCGCGCTGGCCGGGCTTGCTCGATTGGCTGGCCGGGCAGGCCTTGGCCAAGATATAAAAACAAGAGCTGTTTGCGCTGCATTCATAGGCATTTCAGGTGGTTAACCCGCTGAAATGCTGAATTGGCAAGCGGTAGCAGCTATGAAAACACATGCTTTGTCGTGGGGAAGTCAGAGAGATGACACCTCTAGGGTTTTTACTGTAGGTAAAAAGTAACACCTCTGCGACATTTCGCCCTCTCTTGGGTTGCACCTGTGACCCCGTGTGTTTTCTTTTTGCAGGTTATTGCCATGTCCACCACCCTCGGTATCAAAGTCGATGATGCGCTGCGCGAACGCATCCGCGCTGCGGCGCACAACATGGGGCGCACCCCCCACTGGTTGCTCAAGCAAGCGGTGGTGCAGTATGTCGATGCCTTGGAGCGTGGGGCCAGCACCATCCACGTCTTTGGGGCTGAGGTGGCACCTGCAGACGATGCGCAGGAAGATAGTTCCACCAACGCTGGCCATGAGGTGCAACCTTTCTTGCACTTTGCGCAATCGGTGCAACCGCAAACACCGCAGCGCGCCGCCATTACTGCAGCCTGGCACCGGCCAGAGCCCGAATGCCTGCCAGCCCTGCTGCCGCTGGCGCGGGTGAGCGATGCCGAGCAGGCGCAAAAAATCCATGCACTGGCCAGTAAATTGGTGCAGGGCCTGCGCGATGCGCCCGTGGCCAGCGGCGTAGCGGCCCTGGTGCAGGAGTTTTCCCTGTCCAGCCAGGAAGGCGTGGCGCTGATGTGCCTGGCCGAGGCGCTGCTGCGCATCCCCGACAAGGCCACGCGCGATGCGCTGATTCGCGACAAGATCAGCCACGGCGATTGGAAGTCGCACGTCGGGCGCTCGCAATCCATGTTCGTCAACGCTGCGGCCTGGGGGCTGGTACTCACGGGCAAGCTGACCAGCACCAACAGTGAAAAAAATCTTTCTTCGGCGTTGACCCGTGTGATTGGCAAGGGGGGCGAGCCCTTGATTCGCCAGGGTGTGAACCACGCCATGAAGCTGATGGGCGAGCAGTTCGTCACCGGCCAGAACATTGCCGAAGCGCTGGCCAACAGCCGCAAGTTTGAAGCCCAGGGCTTTCGCTACAGCTACGACATGCTGGGCGAAGCCGCTACCACCGAGCAAGACGCCCAGCGCTACCTGCGCGACTATGAGCAGGCGATTCACGCCATTGGCGCGGCATCGAGCGGGCGCGGTATTTTTGAAGGGCCGGGTATCTCGATCAAGCTGTCGGCCCTGCACCCGCGCTACAGCCGCGCCCAATACGACCGGGTGATGGGTGAGCTGCTGCCGCGCGTGCTGCACCTGGCGGAGCTGGCCAAGCAGTACGACATTGGCATGAATATCGACGCCGAAGAGGCTGACCGCCTGGAGCTGTCACTCGATTTGATGGAAGCGCTGTGCGCGGCGCCCAGCCTCAAGGGCTGGAGCGGCATTGGCTTTGTCGTGCAGGCCTACCAAAAGCGCTGCCCGCAGGTGATTGATTATTTGATTGACCTGGCCCGCCGCAGCCGCCGCCGCCTGATGGTGCGCTTGGTCAAGGGCGCGTACTGGGACAGCGAAATCAAACGCGCCCAAATCGACGGCCTGGCCGGTTACCCGGTCTATACCCGCAAGGTCTACACCGACGTGAGCTATCTGGCCTGCGCGCGCAAGCTGCTGGAAGCGCCGGACGCCATCTACCCGCAATTTGCCACGCACAACGCGCAAACGCTCTCCAGCATCTACCACCTGGCGCATACCGTGGGCGGCAGCTACTACAGCGGCCAGTATGAATTCCAATGCCTGCACGGCATGGGCGAGCCGCTGTACCAACAGGTCACCGGCCCCACGGCGGAAGGCAAGCTGGCCCGCCCCTGCCGCGTGTACGCCCCGGTGGGCAACCATGAAACGCTGCTGGCCTATTTGGTGCGCCGCTTGCTGGAAAACGGGGCCAATACCTCGTTCGTGAACCGCATTGGTGACCACAGAATTCCGGTGGCCGACCTGGTGACCGACCCCGTGGCCGACGTTATGCAGATTGCCAGCCAGGAAGGCCGCCTGGGCGCACCGCACCCGAAAATCCCCCTGCCCGGCGATCTGCTGGCCCAAGGGGCGCAGGGCCGCCCCAATTCCCGGGGGGTGAATTTGGCGCACGAGCAGCAACTGGCCTCGCTCGCCGCTGCGCTTTTGAGTAGCACCACGCAAAACTGGCTGGCCGCCCCGGCGGGTGTGCCCTTGCCGGCCGATCCGGCGCAAGACAGTGCCTGGCGCGCCATGCGCAACCCGGCAGAGCGCACCGACATCGTCGGCTGGGTGCGCGAGGCCAGCGCTGCCGAAGCGCACACCGCTGCAGAACATGCCGCCCAGGCTGCACCGATTTGGGCTGGCACACCGCCTGCCGTGCGCGGCGACGTCCTGGCCCGCGCTGCCGACATGCTGGAGCAGCGCAGCCAATTGCTGATGGGCCTGATCGTGCGCGAAGCCGGTAAAACCCTGCCCAACGCCGTGGCCGAAATCCGCGAAGCCGTGGACTTCTTGCGCTACTACGGCGCCCTGGTGGCCGACCAGTTCGACAACGCCCGCGAGCGCCCCCTGGGCGTGGTGCTGGCGATCAGCCCCTGGAACTTCCCGCTGGCCATCTTCTGCGGCCAGGTGGCTGCCGCCTTGGCCGCCGGGAATACCGTACTGGCCAAACCGGCAGAGCAAACACCGCTGACCGCCGCTGCCATGGTCGCCATCCTGCACGAGGCCGGTGTGCCGCGCGATGCGCTGCAATTCGTCCCCGGCCCGGGGGAAACCGTGGGCGCTACCCTGGCGGCCCACCCGCTGGTGGCTGGGGTGATGTTTACCGGCTCCACCGAAGTGGCGCGCATCATTGCCCGCCAAGTGGCGCAGCGCCTGTCGCCCAGCGGCCAGCCCATCCCTTTGATTGCCGAGACCGGTGGGCAAAACGCCATGATTGTGGATTCGTCCGCCCTGGCCGAACAGGTGGTGGGCGATGTGCTGGCCTCGGCCTTTGACTCGGCGGGGCAGCGCTGCTCGGCCCTGCGCCTGCTGTGCGTGCAAGAAGACGTGGCCGAGCGCCAAATGACCATGCTGCGCGAGGCCCTGCAGGAGTGGAACATCGGCAACCCCGACCGCCAAAGCACCGACGTCGGCCCTGTGATTGACGAAGAAGCACGCCAGCAGATTGAGGCACACATCCAAAAAATGCAGGATGCCGGCCAAAAGGTCACCCGCGTCCAACGCCAGGACGGTGTGCTTAACGGCCACTTTGTCGCCCCGGCCATTATTGAAATTGATAGCGCCACACGCTTGACCCGTGAGGTTTTTGGCCCGGTTTTGCACGTCATTCGTTTTCAGCGCGAGCAGTTGGACGCCCTGGTGGACGACATCAACGCCAACGGCTACGGCCTGACTTTTGGCGTGCACAGCCGTATTGACGAAACCATTGACCACCTGACGGGCCGCATCCAGGCCGGTAACGTCTACGTCAACCGCAACGTTATCGGCGCGGTGGTGGGCGTGCAGCCGTTTGGCGGCATGGGCCTGTCGGGCACTGGGCCCAAGGCCGGTGGGCCGCTGTACCTGTACCGCCTGGTTCAAGGCCAGCCCAATACGGCGCTGGCTGCGCTGCCCCGCACTGAACACAGCGCACCCGCCCCGCAGCTGCTTGCCAACTTGCAGACCACGGTGGTTCCCGGGGTAGAGCAGTCCGGACGCCTGTGCGCCGAGGCGCTGGCCGCATCGCGCCTGGGCACCAGCGTGCTACTGCCCGGCCCCACGGGCGAGAGCAACCGCTACCGCCTGCTGCCGCGCGGCGCCGTCTGGGCCCTGCCGCGCACGCCGCTGGGCCTGGTGCAGCAAGTTGCCGCCGCCCTGGCTACCGGCAACCCCTGCCACGTAGTGCTGCCCGCGCAGGACAACGGCTGCGCCGCTGCCTGGCAGGCCCTGCGCAGCAGCGCAGGCGATGCCGGTGTGCCCTGGCTGCACAGTGCCGATATGGCCAGCCTGTCTGACCCGCAGGCACCGCTGGCCGCCTTGCTGTTTGAGGGCGATGGCGACGCGCTGGTGCAGGTCACCACCGCAGTCGCTGCCCGCGCTGGTGCGCTGGTGCGCATTGAAAGCCGCAGCAGCGAAGCGTTGCAAGCTGGGCAGGGCTATGACCTGGCCGCCTTGCTGCACGAGCAGTCCATCAGCACCAATACCGCTGCCGCCGGCGGTAATGCGCAGCTGATGACGATGGCTTGATTCCTCCATACCTACTCCACAAGAGACAAAGGACTTACCGCATCATGCAACTCAATTGGAACGACCCTACGGCGATCATGTTCGCCATCTACCTGGTGGCCATGCTGGCCATTGGTGCCATTGGCTACCTGGGCACGAAAAACCTCTCGGACTACATCCTGGGTGGGCGCAGCCTGGGCAGTTTTGTGACGGCCCTGTCGGCGGGTGCGTCGGACATGAGTGGCTGGCTGCTCATGGGGCTGCCGGGGGCGGTCTACGTCTCCGGCCTGTCCGAAGGCTGGATTGCCGTGGGCCTGTGCGTAGGTGCCTACTTCAACTGGCGTTTGGTGGCTGCGCGTCTGCGCCTGTATACCGAGCGGGCGGGCAACGCGCTGACCCTGCCGGACTTCCTGGCCAACCGCTTTGAAGACAAGAGCAATGCGCTGCGCATCGTCACGGCGGTGGTGATCCTGGTGTTCTTTACCCTGTACTGCGCCTCGGGCGTGGTGGCCGGTGCCCGCTTGTTTGAAAACATGTTCGGCATGCCCTACGCCACTGCGCTGTGGGTGGGCGCGGCCTGCACCATCGCCTACGTGCTGATTGGCGGCTTTTTGGCCGTGAGCTGGACGGACACCATCCAGGCATCGCTGATGATTACCGCGCTGATTCTGGCCCCCGTCATGGCCTGGCTGGCCGTGCAAGGCCAGCTGCAGCAAGGCCTGGACCTGGCCAGCGTGATCAAGCCCGAGCAGTTCGACATCATGCGCGGGGCCAGCTTTGTCGGCATCATCTCGCTGCTGGCCTGGGGGCTGGGCTACTTTGGCCAGCCGCACATCCTGGTGCGCTTTATGGCTGCCTCGTCGGTGCAGGCCATTCCGGCAGCACGCCGCATTGGTATGACCTGGATGGTGATCTGCCTGTTGGGCGCCGTGGCCGTGGGCTTTGTCGGCATTCCCTACTTCGCCACCCACGAGGCAGGCGCAGCAGCGGTCAACGGCAATGCCGAGACCGTGTTCATGGAAATTGCCAAACAGTGTTCAACCCCTGGGTTGCCGGCGCCCTGCTGGCCGCTATCTTGGCGGCGGTGATGAGCACCCTGTCTTGCCAGCTGCTGGTGTGCTCCAGCGCCTTGACGGAAGACATCTACCGCACCTTTTTGCGCAAGAGCGCCAGCCAGCAAGAACTGGTGTGGGTGGGCCGCATCATGGTGCTGGTGGTGGCGCTGATTGCCATTGGCCTGGCCAGCGACCCCAACGCCAAGGTGCTGGGCATGGTCAGCTACGCCTGGGCAGGTTTTGGTGCCGCCTTTGGCCCGGTCATCATCCTCTCGCTGTTTTGGAAGGGCATGACGCGCGACGGCGCCCTGATGGGCATCATCGTCGGTGCCGTGACCGTGCTGGTGTGGAAGCAGTTTGGCTGGCTGGGCCTGTACGAAATCGTGCCCGGCTTCATCCTGTGTGGCCTGACGGTATGGCTGGTGAGCAAAATGGGCCAACCTTCAGCCGCCATGCTGGCTAAACATGAGGCGGTAGAGCAAGAATTTGCCCAAATTGGCAAGCAATAATCGACGCTTTTTCAAGCGGCGATGAACGAAACGCCCCAGTGCCTTTGGCCTGGGGCGTTTTTATTGGGAAAAAAGCTGAGCATGCCCGGGCCACTACTAACTAGGGCTGGCTACGCAGGTGGGGGTGGCATGCGCCATCTACCGGGGCTGCGCCAGCGCTTGCGCTTCGCGCCGGGTCATGTCCCAGACGATGTGGGCCAGCCAGGCTACGGCCAAGCTGGCGCTGATGCCGACCAGCCACTGGCCCAGGCGGATTTGGTCGTCCTGCAAATAGGCGTTGCACAGGCGCAAGGGGCTGTCGATATACAGCATGCCGACAATGGCCATCATCCCCAGGATGTTGCCCAGAAAGAAAAACTGCAGCACCGGCCCCGCTGGCCGCCACGATAGCGCTAGGCCAGCGCCCGCCAGTAGCAGGGCGGCGCATTTGGCGGCTTCTACTTCGGGGCGCAGCAGGGCCAGGTCGAGCACGCGCGGCACCATCAGCACGGCCAGCACGGTGGTGCACAACACCATGCCGGCAATGCCGTAGTGGTTGCACGCGGCCAGCAGGCGGTGCAGAGGTGGGGGCAGGGTGGTGGCCAGGGCGGCTCCGGCCAGCAGCAGCAGGGGAAACTGCAGCACCATGTGCCGCCACATGCTGGCCTCTAGCCAGGGGCGTAGCAGCAGGGCCTGCAGCAAACAGGTGCAGCCGAGCAGCAGGAATACGCTGGTTTTTTTCAGTAAAAACAGGCTCCAGCCCTTATGTAGAAAGCGCTGGTAGCTATGAAAATGGGTATGGCTGGTCATAGCTGCCCCACAGTGATGGAGGGGGCAGATTGCCGGGCGGAAGTTTTGGCCAGGTGGCGGGCGTAGTTCAGCGCCAGTTCCTGCTCGGCCAGGTCGAACACGCGCACCATGCGGCCTTGGGTGTCAAAAATCAGCAGGGCGGCGTTGTGTTCATAGTCGCCCATGCCGTCGGGGATGACGACTACGCCCAGCTCCCGCAGCAGTTGGGCTTGCTGGGCAGCATCGGCTACGCGGGCAAAGCGCCAGCGTTGTGGGTCGGCCCCCATGCGCTGGCTGTAGTCGTGCAGTACCTGGGGGTTGTCGTAGCTGCCGTCAAAGCTGATGGACAGCAGTTGCACGCCGGTGTCGCCTTGCTGGGCAAGCTGCGCCTGCATTTCGCCAAAGCTGCCGCCCAGGCTCAGGCACACGGTTTTACAGCGGGTGTAGAAAAAGTCGGCCACCGTGACCTGGCCGCTGCCCGTCAGCAGGGCGGGCAAGGTGGTGGGAGCGATGGCCGTGCCATCCACCGCCACGGCAGGCAGGGGGATGGGGCGCAGCGCCACTTCCAGGCGGCGCGCGCCTTCGTCCGTCCAGACCTGGAAGTCGTGCGTCAGCCACGCTGCTGCGCTGTAGCCGCCTAGCAGCAGGGCCAGACTGAGCAGGGCGGTGCGTAGCATTGCTCTCCTTTTTTTGATAGCTGCTAGCGCTATTGCAGCAAGGCTTTCAAAGCTGCACCACCTTCAAATGGCGCAGTGCGGGCGCTGCCAGCTTCTCTTTCTGTAGCGATCAGGGATGCGTCTATGGCCTCGGCCTGGTTGCCCCAGGTGCTGCGGATATGGGTGAGCACGCCGGCAATTTCGGCATCGGACAGTTGCGGGAAGGGCGGCATCATGCCCGCGTAGGTGGCTCCTTTGACTTCAATGTCGCCCGTAATGCCGTGCAGCAGGATGTTGGCCAGCACCTTGGGCTCGCCCGTCACCCATTCAGAACCGGCCAGGGGCGGGAACACGCCGGGCAGGCCTTCGCCGTTGGCCTGGTGGCAGGCGGCGCAGTTGGCTGCGAAGATGGCTCCGCCGTCCACCGCACCACCGGCAGCGGCCTGGGTGCTGGGGCGCAGGTCGGCGACGGTGCGCATATCGCCCAGGCTGGTGTTTTCGATGGGGGGGTACACCAAGATGTACACCACGTTAAAGATCACCATGCCTACGGTAATCAGCGCGGCCAGCCAGGGCATGGGGCGGATGGATTCCTCCGGGTCGGCGTTTTCGCGCAGCTCTTGCGGCAGGATTTTGGTTTTTTCCGTCATGGCCTTCCTCCTTATTGCGCGGCATCTGTCGGTTCAGCCGGCAGCACGGGGTAGTTGCGCTTCAAGCTTTGCAGGTACTTCACCAGGTCCAGCGCCTCGGGGGTGGCGACGACGACCTTGCCCTCTACGCCCTGTCCGGGTGGGAGCTTGACCTCGACCTCACCGGCATCGGCCTGGTCTTTCACCTCAAACAAATAGGGGTAGGACGGCATGATGGAGCCGGGCACGTAGGCGCGCGGCTGGTACAGGTGGCCCAGGTGCCAGTCCTGGCTGGGCTGGCGCACGCCGATGTTCATCAAGTCAGGGCCGGTGCGCATGCTGCCCAGCAGGTGGGGTTTGTCGTACACGTAGTCGGCGGGCACGGTGGCGCGGCCCCAGCCGCGTTCGGCATCGGGGGCAAAGCTTTTGTCGCGTGGCTGCTGGGTGTGGCAGTACACACAGCCGTTGGCGATGTAGCTGTTGCGCCCGCGCAGCTCGGTGCTGGTGTAGGGCTTGAGCCCTTCGGGCGCGGGAATGTCACGCACCTGCATATAGGGCAGCACCAGCAGCGCTGCGGTGGCGACGGCCAGGGTGGCCAATGCGCCCGAAGCGAGTTTGATTTCACTGTCCATGACGCACCTCCAAAGCAGCGGCAGCGGCAGCCGGGTCGCCCCACAGGGCGGCGCCGGTGCGCTCAGATTTCTTATTCAACAGCATGGCCAGGAAGTGGCCGGCAAACAGCAGGTGGCTGGTCACCATCAGTGCGCCGCCTACGCTGCGCCATTGCAGGTAGGGAATGGTGACAGCCACGGAATCCATGAACGGTTTGGCCGCATCCAGCATGTAGGTGCCTTGCAACCAGCCACCAATGGTCAGGAAGATGAAGTAAATCATCGCCCCGATACCGGCCAGCCAGAAGTGGGCGGCAATCAGGCGCGGGCAGGGCCATTCCCGATGCAGCACGCGCGGCAGGATGAAGTAGAACGCGCCAAACAGCACCATGGTGACAAAGGCGTAAGCGCCCAGGTGGGCGTGCGCCACGGTGAAGTGGGTGAAGTGGGCTACGCGGTTGATGGCGCGTAGCGCCTCAAACGAGCCTTGCAGGGACGAGAGCATGTACATCACCGCGCCAAACACCATGAAGCGCAGCGTCGGCGAATACTTGGCCAGGTGCACACGTCCGCGAATGGTGCAGGCCATGTTGATGGTGAAGGCCAGCACCGGCACGATCATCATCATGCTTTGCACGATGGAGAGCGTCACCATCCAGCCCGGCACGGGGCCGCCCACCAAGTGGTGGCCGCCCACCTGGGCGTAGAAGAAGGCCAGCGTCCAAAAACCCAAAATCGACAGGTTGTACGAGCGCACGGGCCGGCCAATCACCTTGGGCAGGAAGTAGTAGATGATGCCTACGCTCACCGGCGTAAACCACAGGCCCAGCACGTTGTGGCCGTACCACCAGTTCATGGTGGCCTGCTCCACGCCAAAGTGAACGCCGGGCAGTTTGCCGATCACAAACAGCAAAATAATCCACAGCAACGCAGCCAGGTGGTACCAGCTGGTTACGTACAAATGCTGGACTTGGCGCTGGCGCACGGTGCGAAACACGTTCAGCGCAATCAGCACCAGCCCCAGGGCCACAAAAATGCCAATCTGCCAGGGGATTTCCAGGTACTCCATGCCGGCTGTCCAGCCAATGCCAATGGCGCCCACGCCGCTGGCAACGCCAATGTTCAGGAATACGGCGCCCAGCACAATCCACGGCGCCCCGCGCAAGGGGGTACGCATCAAACGCGGGGTGAGCCACACGATGACGGCCAGGCAGGCATTGGTAATCCAGCCGTAGAACACGGCAGTCAAGTGCATGGTGCGCATGCGGCCAAAGGTTTGCCAGGCTTCTTGCACCAGCCAATCGGGCATGTGCAGCTTGAGCGATGCCGTCAGGCCCGCCAGCGAACCCAGCACCAGCCAAAAGCAGGCAAAGACAATCAGCATCAGCACCGGCCAGCGCGAGGACTCGTCCGCCTGCATGCGCTGCTCGCGCGTGAAGTCGGTGTCTGGCTCGTTTTGCCAGCGGTCATCGGGGTGGGCCACGTTGGTCGCGTTAATCGCCTTTTGCAGGCGCTCGCGGTCATGGGCGTTCAAGGTGGGGTCATCGGCCAGGCCGATTTCGCCGGGGGTAAAAATGGCTGATGCAGCCTTGGGGTTCTCTACCAGCAAGCCCTTGCGCATCGACCACATAAAGGCAAACAAGCCTATGAGGGAGAGCAAGAAGGCCGCGAGCAGACTGGTAACAGCGCTGTCCATGTTGGGGCTCCTATCTTCTTGTTGTGCACCTGTTGGGGAGTGCTTACCCGGGCGATTGGAAGCCTGTTCGTGCTTTTGCGCCATGGGGGATAGGCCCATCTCGCGCTACCATCATGGTTAATTGCTAGCTTTGATCTATCTTAAGAAACCCCAGATATAACCGTGCGCGTATATTGACCTCTGAAAATAAATCCAGAAGGTAAAAGGTAATGAGGTAATGCGCTATGACGATTCCTGTTGACCATGTCCGCCTGCAGCGGGCCTACGTCCCCCCGCAACCCGAAGATGGCAGCCGCGTCCTGATAGACCGCTTGTGGCCGCGCGGCGTCAAAAAAGAGGCGCTGGCCCTGAGTGACTGGTGCAAGGACTTGGCCCCCAGCACGGAGCTGCGCAAGTGGTTCAACCACGACCCGGCCAAATGGGAGGAGTTTCGCCAGCGCTACCGCGCCGAGCTGGCAGCGCAAGGCCCCGCGCAGCAGGCGCTGGATGCGCTACGGGCGCAGGCCCAGCAAGGCGTGCTGACCTTGGTCTACGCCGCGCATGATGAGGCGCACAACAACGCCGTTGTGGTGCGTGAATTGCTTTTAAATCAATAGCTGCTAGCGCTTATCCATTAAGGGCTAGAAGCTATTTTTATTAAAAATCTGCCACCAGGGTGATTTTCAGGTTGCGCCCCGGTTGGCTGTAGGCGTCAATCACAGCGGAGTTGGCTGCTTGCCCATACACATCGGCCCAGCGCCAGTATTTGCGGTTGGTGACGTTGTTCACCGCCAGGTTGATGCGCAGCGCCGTGGTGGGACGCCACTGCAGGCCCAGATCCAAGGTGGTGGCGGACGGGGTGGCAAACTGCGTGGTATCGGCCTTGCTGTTACCAATGGAGATTAAGTCGATGTCTTTGTCCCGCTTCTTGGCGTAATGGCGGGCATTGGCGTACAGCGCCCAGTGGGCACTGTCGTAGCGCAGGCCCAGCGCCAGCACAGCAGGCGAGATGGAGTTCAGGGGTGCCGCGCTGCTGCGGTCCTTGCCCTTGGTATAGCCGTAGGCAAATGAGCTGCGCAGCCGCCCCTGGCCGACGTTGCCCCAGTCGTAAATGCCTTTGAGTTCAAAGCCGTAGATCACCGCCTTGGGGATGTTGACGGTTTGGAAGACCTGCTCGGTCGGTACTTTCCCCGGAAGGGCATACGTTTGCCCAATCAGGCGGGCGTCTTCAATCAGGTTGCTGTAGCGGTTGTAGAAACCAACGGCGTCTAGGCTCAGGCGCTGCATCCGGCCACGCAGCCCCAGCTCCAGACCCCGGCTGCGCTCGGGTTTCAGATCAGGGTTGGCGATGATGATGTTGTTGGTAATGCCCACTTTGGCTTGAAAGCGGTCATTGACTTGCCCAGCTTCGGGAGCCCGGTAGCCTGTGGCGTATTGGCCAAATACGCTCCATTCGGGTGTGGCGCGGTAGAGCAGCCCCAGCTTGGGCAGGAATGCGCTGCCGGACATATCTTTCGCAGGCTGGGGCGCAGGCGGGTAGTACAGGTCTTGGTTTTGCACGTCAATGGCGAAGTGGTCGATGCGCAGGCCCGGCGTAATTGTCCAGTTGCCCACGACCGTTTCGTTTTGCACAAACAGGCCAGCACTGGTTTCATGCGTATCGGGAAAGCGCTTGAGCGGGAACACTTCTGGGGCCAGGGGGACTTGGCCGGTATACAAATTGCTGATGCTGTTGCGCACGTAATCCACGCCGTAGACGAAGCGGGATGACCAGTCCTGGCCGCGCAGTACCTTGTCCGCCTGTAGGCCCAGTTGCCACGTGGTTTCCTGGTATTCGTTGTCGCGGATGCGGTGCTCCGGTGGCAAGGCAGGAGTGGCAAGCTTGCCGACCCAGCTGTGGCCAATGCGCCGTGATGTCGCATGTTGTACGGACACGATGGTCCGCACGTGATCGGCAACGGGCACTTGCAGACCAAAGCGCCCATCCCAGGCCAAGCGATTGCGCTCTATCGTGCTGCTGGCGTATTCGTCTTTCACGTCATTGATGTTGCGGTCATCAGGCCCCCGGCTGGAGAGTAAATTCGTGTCGGACGTCTTGCGTGCATGTTCTAGGGTGAAGGTGTGGCGCTGCAAGCCGTTGGGCTTGAACACCAGCTTGCCCAGCACCGCCTGGTCGCGGGCGTCCAGCGGGTCGGCAGCGGTGCGGCTGCTATTGGGGGCGCGGTTGTCGCCCATGGTCTGCACCTCATGGGCCTGGCGGGCGGTGGCGGTCAGCAGCCACTGCACACGGCTGCTGGCTTGGGCGGCTACGGTGCCGGTCAGGCTGGTGCTGTGGTCTTCCTCGCTCCAGTGGGCGGCGGCGCGGCCACCTACGGTTTTGGCATCACCCGCTGGGGTTTTTAAAAAATCAGCCGGGTCGTGGGTGATGAAGTTGACCACCCCCGCCATGCCGTCGCCCCCGTACTGGGCGGAGGCCGGGCCGCGCACCAGTTCAATGCGCTTAAAAGTCTCCAGCGCCAAGTATTCGCGGTCAAACATGGCTGAGCGCGAGACATAGCTGCGCGGCATGCGGATGCCGTCCACCGTCATCAACACCCGGTTGCCACCCAGGCCGCGAATCTGGATGCCCATATTGCCGTCGCGTGCAAATGCAGCCTGACCCCGCCCCCACGGCCAGACGCGCCGGGCTGCTGCGCACTTCCGTATTGGGCAGGTCTTGCAGGGCCTGGCGCAGGGTGCGGCTTTGCTGGTCGCGCAGACCTTCCTCGCTCACGATGTCGGCAGACAGGGGCAGGTCATCGTTGGCCTGCTCATAGCGGGCGCCGCTGACCACGACGGTCGGCAAGCTGGCGTGGGCCTGGGCATAGCTGGTGCCCGCAGTGCTGCAGAGCACGGAAATGGCAGCAGCCAGGGCGGAGAGCGGTGTAAGGTGTTGAGAAAAAAGCATAAATCGGTAGGCGCTAGAAGGTTGGATTGTCTGCGGGTTTCTACTAGATTGTGGGGAGAGGGTGAAAAAATGTTGTGAAAGATCTATGGCGCGTTTGTATTTGAGATAGATCAACAGAAACCACTTCGCGGGTATACACAATCTGCGGAAAACCCCACTGCTTTGTCGCAGCCCACGGTGGGGTATCCCCTAGGACGGGAGGGAGTTCAGGGCGGCGGCATAACAAGGAGTTTCCGTATGAAAACCCGCAAATTGACGAGTCTTATTGCCCTGGCGCTGTCGACCATGGCTATGGCCGCAGTAGCGCAGCCCGCTAAACCGGGCGCACCGACCACCTCGACCAAGGCTGCTGAGGCCCGCTATCAAGGTGCCGCATCGCCCTTGGCTGATGCCAAGATGCACCAATCGAGCAACCCCAAAGCGCCCCCGATGACGGAGGAAGAATTTGCCCGCGCCCGCCAAATTTATTTTGAGCGCTGCGCAGGCTGCCACGGTGTGCTGCGCAAGGGCGCTACCGGCAAACCCCTGACTCCCGATATCACCAACGAAAAGGGCACGGATTACCTGAAGGTGTTTATCGCCTACGGTTCGCCCGCCGGTATGCCCAACTGGCTGACTTCGGGTGAGTTCGACGAAGCCACCGTGGACCTGATGGCCCGCTACATCCAGCACGATGCGCCCACGCCGCCGGAATTCTCCTTAGCGGACATGGAAGCGACCCGCAAGGAATACATCCCTGTGGACAAGCGTCCGACCAAGAAGATGAACAACTACAACATCGAGAACATCTTCTCGGTGACCTTGCGTGACGACGGCACGATCGCCCTGATCGACGGCGACACCAAGGAAATCATCAGCATCATCAAGACCGGCTACGCCGTGCACATCTCGCGCCTGTCGGCCTCGGGCCGCTACCTGTACGTGATTGGCCGTGACGCGCGCTTGAACCTGATCGACCTGTGGATGGAAAAACCCGACAACGTCGCTGAGATCAAAGTGGGCCTGGAAGCACGTTCGGTGGAAACCTCCAAGTTCAAGGGCTGGGAAGACAAGATCGCGATTGCCGGTACCTACTGGCCGCCTCAGTTCGTGCTGATGGATGGCGATACCTTGAAGCCCAAGAAAATCGTCGGCACCCGGGGTATGGACATCAACAACGAGTACCACCCCGAGCCGCGCGTGGCCGCCATCGTCTCCAGCCACAAAAAGCCTGAGTTCCTGGTCAACGCCAAGGAAACCGGCAAGGTCTGGATGGTGGACTACACCGACTTGACCAACCTGAAGACCAAGCAGATCGACACGGCCAAGTACCTGCACGACGGCGGCTTTGACGCCTCGGGCCGCTACTTCATGACCGCTGCCAACGCTTCGGACAAGATCGTGGTGATCGACACCCAGGAGAGCAAGCTCGAAGCCATCGTGGACGTGGGCAAGATTCCTCACCCGGGCCGTGGCGCCAACTTCAAGCATCCGAAGTTCGGCCCCGTCTGGGCAACCTCTGACCTGGGCGACGAAGGCATTTCTCTGATCGGCACCGATCCGAAGAAGCACAAGGCCAACGCCTGGAAAGTGGTGCAGACCCTCAAGGGCCAAGGCGGTGGTTCGCTGTTCATCAAGACCCACCCCAAGTCCACCAACCTGTGGGTGGATACCACGTTGAACCCCGATGCCAAGATCAGCCAAAGTGTGGCCGTGTTTGACATCAACAACCTGGACAAGGGCTCGCAGATCATCGACATCGCCGCCTGCGCTGGCTTGAAGGATGACGGCGCCAAGCGCGTGGTGCAGCCTGAGTACAACAAGGCCGGTGACGAAGTCTGGTTCTCTGTCTGGAGCGCCAAGGACAAAGAATCTGCTATCGTTGTTGTGGATGACAAAACCCGCGCTTGCAAGACCGTGATCAAAGACCCGCGCTTGATCACCCCCACTGGCAAGTTCAACGTCTACAACACCCAGCACGACGTGTACTAAGCACAGGCGCTGCAGGACGGGGAAGGCAGGTTTTGTCGCACCCGTCCTGTTTGTTTAACTTTCTATTAGGAGCTTCCGTATGAAAAAGCTTGCTCTGATGGCTGCAATTGCAGCAGGCGCTTTTGTTGCCACCCCTGCCATGGCCGACCCCATGGCCAATATGACCAAGGCTGGCTGCATGGCCTGCCACGCCAAGGACAAGAAACTGGTGGGCCCCTCGTTCCAAGACATCGCCGCCAAGTACAAGGGCCAAGGCAAAGAAGCCACCTTGTTCGACAAAGTGCGCAAAGGCGGTGCTGGCTCGTTCGGCCCCGTGCCCATGGCACCCAACAGCCCGGACAAAATCAATGACGCCGACTTGAAGGCCGCCATTGATTTCATCCTGCAGTCCTGATAAGGAACACGCTGGCGCCTTGCGCGGCAGTTTTCAGGCCACCGGTTGTACCGGTGGCTTTTTTTGTGGGCGCTCAGTCGCGCATAGTTCAGTCGCTAGCAGCATTGGAGCCTGGGGCTGCCAGCCCCAAATGCCGCCATGCTGCCTGCGTGGCCACGCGCCCGCGTGGGGTGCGTTGCACGTAGCCTTGTTGGATGAGGTAGGGCTCAATCACGTCTTCAATCGTGCCTGCGTCCTCGCCAATGCTGGCGGCGATGTTGTCCACGCCCACGGGGCCGCCGTCAAAGCGGTGGATGATGGCTTCCAGCAGCTTGCGGTCCATCACGTCAAAGCCTTCGGGGTCAACGTCCAGCATGGCCAGCGCCTGGGCGGCAATGGCCTGGGTGATGTGGCCGTCGCCCTTCACATCGGCAAAGTCGCGCACGCGGCGCAGTAGCCGGTTGGCAATGCGCGGCGTGCCGCGTGAGCGGCGGGCAATCTCTGCGGCCCCGGCGGCGTCGATGGGCACCTGCAGTAAACCGGCGCTGCGGGTGACGATGCGTTCAAGCTCCTGGGGCGTATAAAACTCCAACCGCGCCACGATGCCAAAGCGGTCGCGCAGCGGGTTGGTCAGCATACCCGCGCGCGTGGTGGCACCCACCAGGGTGAAGGGTTGCAAGTCCAGCTTGATCGAGCGGGCCGCCGGGCCTTCGCCAATCATGATGTCGATCTGGTAGTCCTCCAGCGCGGGGTAGAGAATTTCCTCCACTACGGGCGAAAGGCGGTGAATCTCGTCAATGAACAGCACATCGCCCGCCTCCAGGCCGGTGAGCAGGGCGGCCAGGTCCTTGGGCTTTTCCAGCACCGGGCCGCTGGTTTGGCGCAGTTGCACGCCCAGCTCGGCGGCAATGATGTGCGACAGCGTGGTCTTGCCCAGCCCCGGTGGGCCAAACAGCAGCACGTGGTCCAGCGCCTCGGCCCGCTTCTTGGCCGCGCCAATGAAAATCTCCAACTGCTCCCGCGCCTTGGCCTGGCCGACGTATTCCTGCAACAACTTGGGGCGCAGCGCGCGCTCCAGCGCTTCTTCGCTGCGCGAGGCGCTGGTGGCCGCAATCAAGCGCGGGGCCGGGGCGGGCAGGTCGCCAAAGTCTTCGGTATGGATGCTCATGGATTTGATAGCTGCTAGCGCTTACCCAGTAAGGGCTAGAGCCTGATTTGATTAAGATTATTTCGCCAGGGCCTTGAGCGCCAGCTTGATGCCCTCGCTCACACCCACGTCAGCGGGCAGGGCTTTGAGGGCGGCGTTGGCCTCCTTGTCGTTATAGCCCAGGGCCAGCAGGGCTTGCAGGATGTCGCTGCGTTCGCTGCTACTGGCCTGGGTGTGCGCGGTGCTGGTGATGGCATCGCCCAGCTTGCCTTTGAGCTCCAGCAGCAGGCGCTCGGCGGTTTTCTTGCCAATGCCGGGCACTTTGACCAACCGGCCCACTTCCTGCAGGCTCACCGCCTGGGCCAAATCATCACTGCTCAGGCCTGAGAGAATCGCCAGCGCGGTGCGTGGGCCCACGCCGCTGACTTTGATGAGTTGGCGAAAGCTGTGGCGTTCCTGCGCCGTGGCAAAGCCGTACAGCAGTTGTGCATCTTCCCGCACGACAAAGTGGGTCAGCAGCGCCACCGGCTGGCCGACGGCGGGCAGGTGGTAAAACGTGCTCATGGGCACTTGCACCTCGTAGCCCACGCCGTGGCAGTCCACAATCACTTCTGGGGGATGCTTGTCGGTCAGCGTGCCGCTGAGTTTCCCTATCATGGCTTTCCTTTTTTCTCGTATTTCGTCGCTACCGTACTGCACCCTGAAAGCCGCACACCGGCGGCTTTTGCGGCAGTTTTTGACCTTGGAATTATCCGCGTGATCCTGCGCCACACCTTTACTCCCCATAACAACACCCGGCTGGGCCATTTGTGCGGCCCGGCAGACCAGCATCTACGCACCATTGAAAACGGCTTGCAGGTCAAAATCGCCCACCGCCACGAGCAGTTCAAGATCGACGGCACCAAGGCCAAGGCGCACCAGGCGCTGGACGTGCTGCAAGCGCTGTACGAAATGGCCGACGACCCCATTACCGACGCTGCCGTGCAGCTCATGCTGGCGGGCGACGTGGACATGCTCCAGGCCGACCCTGATGCCCCCGCCCTGCACACCCGCCGGGGCAGCCTGCGCGCACGCACACCCAACCAGGCCATTTATCTGGACAACATTGCCCAGCACGACATCACCTTGGGCATTGGCCCGGCAGGCACCGGTAAAACCTATCTGGCCGTGGCCTGCGCGGTGGATGCCCTGGAAAAAAGCGCCGTGCAACGCATTGTGTTGACCCGCCCTGCCGTGGAAGCAGGCGAGCGCCTGGGCTTTCTGCCCGGCGACTTGACGCAAAAGGTTGACCCTTACTTGCGCCCGTTGTACGACGCGCTGTACGACCTGATGGGCTATGAAAAAGTGCAAAAAGCCTTTGAGCGCAACGTGCTGGAAATTGCCCCGCTGGCCTTTATGCGCGGGCGCACGCTGAACAATGCCTTCGTCATCTTGGATGAAGCGCAAAACACCACGCCCGAGCAAATGAAGATGTTTTTGACCCGCATTGGCTTTGGCGCCAAGGCCGTGATTACCGGTGACGTCAGCCAAATCGATCTGCCCAAGGGACAGGCCAGTGGCTTGATTGATGCCGAGCGGGTTTTAAAGCGCGTGCGCGGCATTGCCATTTCCCGCTTTGGCAGCCAGGACGTGGTGCGCCACCCGCTGGTCGCCCGCATCATTGATGCCTACGACGCTCAAAATTCCTAAATCAATAGCTGCTTGCGCTTATCCGGTAAGCGCTGGAGGCCAAAAATGGCATTAAACAAACTTAGTCTTTCCCTGCAATTTGGCCGCACGATCGACGACGTGGCCAGCCACCGCGCGGTACTCACCCGCAGCCGCGTTACCCGCTGGATACGCCACGCCCTGGCGCTGGATGCGGAAATCACCGTACGCATCGTCGGCCAGGACGAAGGCCAGCACCTTAACCGTGAATACCGCCATAAGGACTACGCCACCAACGTGCTGACCTTTGACTACAGCCAAGAGCCCGTGGTGGTGGCGGACTTGGTGCTGTGCGCCCCCGTCGTCGCCCGCGAGGCGCAGGAGCAAAACAAGACCCTGGAAGAGCATTACGCCCACCTGTTGGTACACGGCACGCTGCACGCCCAGGGTTGGGACCACGAAACCAGCGAAGAAGACGCGCAGGAGATGGAAGACTACGAAACCGCCATCCTGCAGGAGCTGGGCTACGCCGACCCTTACGCCAAGGATTAGCCCGGAATGGGCCAGGGCAAGCAGGAGGAAAACAGGCCGCCTGCTTTACTGGTCGATATGCAGCATGAGCAGCGCCAGCAACAGCGCTGCACAGGTCAGCCCCGCCCAGGGGAACAGCCCCACCAGTAACAGCGGTACGCACCACATCATCAGCCGCACCGATGCCGCGTAATAGCGCCCGGCGCGGCGCAGGCTGGTTTGGCCCACTTCCAGCCACTGGGCGCGCTGCGGACTGCCCACCGGCATCCCGGCGACAAAACCGGCGTGGTGCCACTGGCGGGCCGCCAACATCGAGGTGATAAACGCCAGCCCCAACACCATCAGCACCGCCAGAGCGTGTAGGTAGAGGATGGTTTGCTGCGCCTGCAGGTTGCGGCTGGCCCAGTCACCGTGCAGCAGCGTCACCCCGCCCATAAAGGCCAGGGTGGCGGTGGTCGCCGTCATGGTGCAGGACATGAGGGAGTTGCGAATGGTCTGCACGGCCAGCACCTCGGTGCTGCCTTGCTCGGCCAGGGCTTGCAGCCAGTCCAAGCGCAGTTGTTCGTGCTTGCGGGTGGCCGCTGCAGGCCAGCGCCACTGCTTGAGGAAGTAAATGCCCGCCATGGCCATCGACAGCAGCAGGGGCCACGACTGTGCGTACATGGCCTGCTTTAGCAAGGGCAGTACAGGCGGTACATGGCCTGGATGAGCTGCAGGATGCGCGCGTCTTCCAGGTGGTACCAGATGAATTTGCCGTCGCGCCGGGTGGCAACCACCCCTTCGCGGCGCAGTACGCCCAGTTGCTGGGACAGGGTGGGCTGCGTCACTCCGGTCAGTTGCTCCAGCTCGCCCACGGTGCGCTCTTGGTGCGCCAGCTGGCACAGCAGCAGCAGGCGGTCGGTATTGCCCAGGAGCTTGAGCGTGCCCACCACCGCGCTGGCATGTTCGCGCATGACGGTCAGATCAATGGCGGCATCAGTGGGGGCGAGGGCAGTTTCAGTCATAAACAATGTCAAGGCAGCGGCAAAGAGGGCCGTACCTTAAGGCAGCGGGGAAAAGCTGTCTTGTGCAGGGCAATCAGTCTTTTTTAAGTGGGCAGGTGTTGATGCCCAGCAAAGTGTAGAGCGGGCAAAACCGGATAAAACCAGTAGCCAAAGGGATAACCCCTAGCCAGCCCCACCAGCCCACTTGGCCGGTAGCGGCCAGGGCGATGAGGATGACACCCACCAAAATTCGTGCAATGCGGTCCATACCGCCCATATTGGCTTTCATAGTGCGCTCCTTGGGTGAACCTGGCGGCGCCAAGCGACCGTAGTGAGGATACCTGCAAGCAGGTGATGATGAAATTTCAGATATTATATAAAAATATAAATCGTTGTAGCAACCCCCGGAGGATGTATGAGCACGTTCAACCACGCTGACCTGACCAAGAATATCAATCGCGCCCTGCGCAGCTTTCGCCAGTCGCAAAGCACGGTCATGCAAGGCTTTGCCCAAATGGCGCAGGCTTCCATGGCCGACGGGGCTATCGACGCCAAGACCAAGGAGCTGATTGCCCTGGCCATTGGCGTGACGCAAAAATGCTCGGGCTGCATTGGCTTTCACACCCAGGCACTGCACAAGCTGGGCGCTACCCGCGCTGAACTCGATGAGATGCTGGGCATTTGCGTCTACATGGGCGGCGGCCCGGCGCTGATGTATTGCGCCGAAGCCATTGACGCCTGGGAAAAACTCACGACCCAGGACGCCAGCGCCGCGTAGGCTACCCCCGCAAAAAGTGAAAGCTCTTTGTTCGCCAGGTAGCGCTGTGGCCGCTGGCGCTCCCTCTAAGATCGCCCCTTTGCGTAGAACGATCAAAAGAGGTGAGCTGTGGAGATTTTTGGGCCGTTAGAGCATGTGATCTTGCTCCTGGGCGCTGCATTCTTGGCCGGGGCGCTCAATGCCGTGGCTGGGGGCGGTAGCTTTTTAACCTTGCCTGCGCTGGTGTTCACCGGCGTACCCGCCGTCACGGCCAACGCCACCGGCACGGTGGCGCTGCTGCCGGGCTACGCCGCCAGCACCTGGGGCTTTCGCGAGGACATGGCCTCTCCGCCGGGGCTGAGCATGCGCCAATCGGTGCTGCTGTCGCTGATTGGCGGCGCCGCCGGTGCGGGGCTGCTGTTGGTAACGTCGGACGCCACTTTTAAGAAGGTCGTGCCCTGGCTGCTGCTGGGTGCGACCGCCTTGTTTGCCTTTGGCCCGCAAATTCGCGCCTGGGCGGCTGGCCAGCCCCACGCCCAGCCGTCAACGCTCAAGGCCGCGCTGGGCATGTTTGCCGTGGCGTTTTATGGCGGCTACTTCAACGGCGGCCTGGGTATTTTGTGCCTGGCGCTGTTCGGTCTGTTGGGGCAGACCAACCTGAATGCCATGAATGGCATGAAGAACCTGGTGTCCACCCTGCTGACTGCCATTGCCGTGGCGGTGTACGCCGCTGGGGGCATTGTGCTGTGGCCCCAGGCGCTGCTGATGATGGTGGCCGCTACCGCTGGTGGCTACGGCGGCGCGCGCGTGGCCCGCAAGCTGCCTGCGCCAGTGCTGCGCTGGGGCATTGTGGCGACGGGCCTGATCATGGCGGTGCTGTTTTTTATCAAAACGTAAAAAATAGCGACAATCACCTTCCTTGCCATTGATTGCCGCGCCACGCGCTAGGAACTGCCCATGGGCCAGCACACCATGATTGCCGCGATTGACCTGGGCTCCAACAGCTTTCGGCTGGAGCTGGGGTATTTTCATGCCGCCGGGTTTGAGCGGGTGCGCTATGTCAAGCGCACGCTGCGCCAGGGCGCATGCCTGGAAGCGGGGGGCAACCTCAGCCCTGCCGCCCTGGCAGCGGGCTGGCAGTGCCTGGATGAGTTCGGCCAACTGCTGTGCCACTACCAGGTGCGCCGGGCGCGGGCGGTGGCGACGCAAACCCTGCGCGAAGCCAGCAACAGCGCACAGTTTGTCCAAGAGGGCCAGCGCCTGCTGGGCGTGCCGATCGACATCATCAGCGGCGAGCAGGAGGCCCAGCTCATCTACCTGGGCGTAGCCAGCCAATTGCCGCCCGCGCAGGATAGGCGCTTGATCATGGATTTGGGCGGGCGCTCGACCGAGCTGGCACTGGGCCAGGGGCTAGAGCCCCAGCAGCTTCAGTCCTACCCCCTGGGCAGCGTGTTGTGGACGGGGCAGTTTTTTGCCGATGGCAATTTGACCGAGGCCGCCTTTACCCGTGCCGAGCAGGCCGCCCAGGCGCTGCTGGCCGATGCGCCGCAGTGCTTTGCCGCCGGCAGTTGGGACGTGGCCTACGCCTCTGCCGGTACGGCTACGGCGGTCAGTGACGTGCTGGCTGCCCACGGCAAGGGGGCCAGCCCCATTACCTGGGACGATGTGCAGTGGCTGCGCCAGCAGCTACTGGCCTGCGGGCGCATTGACCGCCTGGCTCTGCCGGGCTTGCGCGCCGATAAAGCGCCGGTGGTCGCCGGGGGCTTGAGCGTGCTGCTGGCGGTGTTTCGCACCCTGGGCCTGACGGCCATGGTGCCAGCGCAAGGGGCGCTGCGTATTGGGGTGTTGCACAGCCTGCGTTAAGGGCTGCTAAAGCGGCTGTTAAAGCGGCTGTTAAAGCGGCGTGCAGGCCGTTTATGCCGCGCGGCGCTGGTTGTGCGCCTTGTACCAGGCTTGCAGTTTGCCGTTGGGCAGGGTGGGCAGGCGCTGCAGCAGGCGGCGGCAATAGCCCCGAATCCACAGGCATTTGTTGATTTCTTCCACCGGAAACGGGCCGCTGATGACGACGATGTCTGCCGCCTCTTGCCACATGCCCGCCGCGCGCAGGCGCCGGCGCTTGGTGGTGGCCCAGGACTGGATGCGCGTGGGCGTGCCGTGCTGGTGCAGCTCGCCGGTGTAGGCGTCAAAGGCAATGGCTAGCAGCTCGGTCTTCAGCTTGAAGCGGCGCTCACCCGTGACTGCGCTGGGGGTGTCGCGCATGTCGTACAGGTAGTAGCTGCCGGCTTTGAGCTGATATTGCAATTGCATGGTGTCCTCGGGTGCCAGATATTAGGCCAGCGGCAGCAGGGGGAAAGCAAGGAAATACCCACTAAGGGGGCGCCAGCTTGGCGCTTTGACTGTGTGGGTTTATTTATTTGATAGCTGTTAGCGCTGGTATTAATTGGATTTAAGATACAGAACACCTTGAAATCCAATAAATACCAGCGGTACAAGCTATTAAAAATCAAGCAAACTCAAGCCCACGCTGAATACGGTGCGCTTGCGGTTGTAGTCCACCAGGCTGTCGCCATAGCCGCTAAAGAGCTGTACGTGCAGGCGCAGATTGCTTTTTTCGCCGCCCTGGTCACCCAGGGTGCGCAGCCATTCCAGGCGGCCCGAGCCACGCCCCCGGCCCAGGGAGCCGCGCGCCGTCAGCCCCAGGGTGTGCTGGGCGTTGACGTTCCAAAACACCTGCGCCTCGCCCCGGCCCACACTGTCTTGGATGCCGGGGTTGTCATCTTTGTCCCCGCGCTCGGCAATGCGTTGGTAGGCTTTGAGTTGCACTAGCCAGCGGTTGCCCTGCTCGGCCCCGGCCATCAGATACCAGCGGTTCCAGGCTGCGTGAGAGCGGGTTGCTTTGCCCGTTGGACTGGTGCACCAGCCCCAGGCCGCTATAGCGCCAGCGCCAGCCGCCGGGCAGTGGCGTATCGGTGGGGTAGACGTAGAACACCTCGGGCGCGTAGTCGGTATTGCGAAACGGGCGGGAGATAGCGCCGTTGAACAACTGCCAGTACGACTGCTGGGTGTAGCCAAACCATAGGCTGTCGTGCTGCGCCTGGCCGGGGCGGGTGAGCAGGTTGTGCGCCAGCTTGGTGCGCACGGATAGCTGGATGCGCATCTCCTGGCGCTGGTAAGGCTGGGTGCTGGCGCTGCCGCGCGTGGGGGAGCTGGGCTGGCGGTTGACGCTGTCGCTGTGAATGACCGACAGCGTCAGCGGCTGGTAGCCGCGCAGGTTAAAACGCCCGCAGTCGGTGGCGCTCTCCAGTTCAAAAAAGCGTGCCAGCGGGGTGTATTCGGGGTCGCGGCAGCCGCCGGTATAGGGCGGGGCCGTGTCTGCCGTGGCCTGCGCTAACGCGGCGGTGGGTTGCGCTGTGGCTGTGCTGGCTGGGGCTGTCGGTAGCCGGTTCCAGTCGCTGGCCGTGGTGGTTGGCACAGGTGCAGGTGTTGGTGCAGAGAGCGTTTGCCGGGCGGCCCAGGTATCAAAACAGGCCAGGCGCTGGTGCGCATCGGCCACGGCGCTACAGGCTTGCCAACCACTGTCCTTGGGTGTGGCGCTGGCCGCCAGGGCCAGGGCAGGGGCGCAACCGGCAGCAACTGCCAGCCAGGCCCGGGGAGAAAAAGCGAAACGCAGCATGGGGTGGGGGGGTTACACAGCAGGGCTGGGGCGCGCGGCCAATTGGTCGCGCAGTTGGCGCAGTTTGTCGCGCGGGTTTTCGACGGCGGTGCGGGCATCGAGCTGCATCTCCGCAATAAAGCGGCTGGGCAGGCACGGCACCATGTCGCGGCCTTTTTTGCGGCGCTTGGTCCAGCTCACCACCAAGGTGCGCTGGGCGCGGGTGATGCCCACGTACATCAGGCGGCGCTCTTCCTGCAGGCGGGCGGCGATGTCGTCGGTCACTTTTTCCTGCTTGCCGTCTTGGTCGTCCAGTTTGAAGGGCAGCATGCCCTCGGTCACGCCGACCAGTTGCACGTGCGGCCACTCCAGCCCCTTGCTGGCGTGCAGGGTGGAGAGCACCACCTGGTCTTGTTCACTCTCGCGCTCGGAGATGGTGGACAGCAGCGCAATGTTTTGCGCCACTTCCAGCAGGCTTTTGATCTCGGTCTGCGCCGTGGTGCCTGCGGCATCGGCCACCTGGCCACCGGCGCGTTGGGCCATCCAGTCGCAAAACTCCAGCACATTGCTCCAGCGGGCGGCGGCCACGCTTTCGCTGTCTTCGCTGTCGTACAGGTATTGCTCGTAGCCGATGTCTTGCAGCCACTGCATCAGCAGGCTGCGGCTGGCCTCATGGCCCAGGCAGTGGCGGGCGCGGTATTCCAGGTCGTTGATGCTGCGGCCAAATTCCAGTAGACCGTCCAGCGCTTTTTTCGGCAGCAGCGCGGGCAGCATGGGGCTAAGCAGTGCGCCAAACATGCTGGTTTTGTGCTGGGCGGCAAATTCGCCCAGCTTGCCCAAGGTGGTGTGGCCAATGCCCCGGCGCGGCGTGGTGATGGCGCGCAGAAAGGCCGGGTCGTCGTCGTTATTGCTCCACAGGCGAAACCAGGCGCATAAGTCCTTGATTTCTGCACGATCAAAAAAGCTGGTGCCGCCCGAGACCTTGTACGGAATGCTGGCCTTGCGCAGCGCTTTTTCAAACGGCTTGGCCTGGTGGTTGGCGCGGTAGAGGATGGCAAAGTCCTTCCACGCCGGCGGCGGGTTGCTGGCCGCGCGCAGGGTTTGGATGCGGGCGACGGCGCGTTCGGCCTCGTGCTCCTCGGTGTCGCAGGCTTGCACGCGCACAGGTTCGCCCTCGCCCAATTCGCTGAACAAGGTCTTGGGAAACAGCTTGGGGTTGGGGCCGATCACATGGTTGGCGGCCCGCAAAATGGCGCTGGTGGAGCGGTAGTTCTGCTCCAGCTTGATGACTTGGAGCTGCGGAAAATCCACCGGCAGCTTTTTCAGGTTGTCCAGCGTCGCACCGCGCCAGCCGTAGATGCTTTGGTCATCGTCGCCCACGGCGGTAAAGCGCGCGGTATCGCCCACCAGCAGTTTCAGCAGCTCGTACTGCGTGGCGTTGGTGTCCTGGTATTCATCCACCAGCACGTGGCCCAGCAGTTTTTGCCATTTTTCGCGCACTGCGGCGTGGTGTTTCAGCAAACGCATGGGCATGCCAATCAGGTCGTCAAAATCCACGCTTTGGTAGGCCGTGAGGCGTTCTTCGTAGCGCTGCATGATGAGCGCCAGGCTGCGCTCGGCATCGTTTTGCGCCAGCGCCAGCGCTTTGCGACTGTCCCAGCCCTGGTTCTTCCAGGCGCTGATGCCCCACTGCCACTGCCGCGCGGTGGCCGCGTCGGTCGTGCCACCGGCGCAGTCTTTCAAGATGCTGGTGACATCGTCCGAATCCAGAATGCTGAAATTGGGTTTCAGCCCCAGCACATGCCCGTCTTCGCGCACCATGCGCACGCCCAGGGCGTGGAAGGTGCATACCAGCACCTCCTTGGCCTGGCGGCCAATCAAGCCGCTGGCGCGCTCGCGCATCTCGGCGGCGGCCTTGTTGGTAAAGGTAATGGCGGCAATGCGCCGGGGGGCCAGGCCCGCTTGAATCAAGTGGGCAATCTTGTGCGTAATCACCCGCGTCTTGCCCGAACCGGCCCCCGCCAGCACCAGGCAGGGGCCATCAATGAAATGCACGGCTTGAAGTTGGGCGCGGTTGAGTCCTGACATGGTTTTATGGGTTGTTTCGTGGCTTAGGCGTGAACGTGGTGTTCGTGGTGTTGCCCTGGATAGTTCAAGGGCTGAATTGCCAAGCGCATGCCCATCGCTTTCAGGATTGCCGATAGGGTTTTGAGCTCCGGGTTGCCCCGCTCAGAGAGGGTTCGGTACAGGGTATGGGCATTGACATCCGCCTGCCGCGCAATCTCCTGCACGCCACCAAACGCTTTGCTCAGAGTACGCAGGGCCAGCATCAGGTCGGTTTCGTCACCATCCTCCAGCACAGAGTTGAGGTATTCCGCCGCCAGATCAGGAGCATTACGGAACATTTCGACCGTGGCTTCCTCATGGGTTCGGTATGTCTTAGTCATTTCGCTTCTCCCAGTCTTTCAACAACTTCACGGCACGTTCTATGTCGCGGCTCTGCGATTTCTTGTCGCCGCCACTGGTCAGCAGAATCACCCGAGCACCCACATGGGCGTAGTACACGCGGTAACCGGCCCCGACATCCACACGCAACTCCCACACCCCGTCGCGCAAAGACTTGCAGTCACCAAACAATCCCATTTCCATACGGGCAACGCGCTTGATGATGGCCAGCTTGGCTATCCGGTCACGCAGGGCATCGAGCCAGTCTTGGTACAGGTCGTTTTCGGCATCGTCGAGGTAGTGGATGATCTCGTGCATGGCGTATTTTAGCTTTTAAGCGAAACTCTGCACCTCCTAGGCTTTCCTTGACCACGCATTGCGTTGATTGGGAAAGCCTGTCTCTCGACCTGATCAAGCATCCCTAGCTGCGACAATGCTCGGCTATGCTGGCTGTTTTAACCATCACCTTCCCGTTTTTTGCCCTGGTTTTGTGCGGTTACGTGGCCACGCGCCAGGGGGTGTTGCCGTTGTCGGCCATTGGCGGGTTGAACAGCTTTGTGCTGTTTTTTGCGCTGCCGTGCATGCTCTACCGCTTTGGGGCGCAAACGCCCATTGCCCAGCTGCTGGACCCCGTGGTGGCGCTCGTCTACCTGCTGTGCGGGGCGCTGGTGGTGGTAGGCAGCGTAGCGGCCACGCTGGGCCGCTGGGGCTGGAACGATGCGGCCTTTGGGGCGCTGGTGGCGGCGTTTCCCAATTCAGGCTTTATGGGCGTGCCGCTGCTGGTGGCGCTGCTGGGGCAAGAGAGCGCTGCGCCCGTCATCGTCACGATTGCGCTGGATATGGTGGTGGTCACTTCGCTGTGCATTGCCTTGTCGCGCCTAGGCTTGGGCGGAGGCAGCGCCGGGCGGGCGCTGCGCTTGGCGCTCAAGGGCGTGCTGGTCAATCCTTTGCCCTGGGCGATTGGCCTGGGGGCGCTGGCTTCGGCCTGGCATTGGCAGCTACCGGGGCCGCTGGAGCAAACCGTGGCCATGCTGGGCAATGCCGCATCGCCCGTGGCGCTGTTCACTATTGGCGCGGTGCTGGCGCGCTCGCAAATGAATCAGGCCGAGCAGGTGGCCCCCCGGCATTACGTACCGCTGGCGCTGGTCAAGTTGTTGCTGCATCCGCTCTTGGTGTGGCTGGCCTGCCAGGGCGCAGTGGGCCTGGGGCTGGAGCTTGCGCCGCTGACCATCACCGCCTTGGTGCTGACAGCGGCGCTGCCCAGCGCTAGCAATGTGTCGTTGCTGGCCGAGCGCTTTGACGCCCACGGCGGGCGCGTGGCGCGGATTATTTTGGTCAGCACGGCGCTGGCGTTTGTCAGTTTCTCGGCGGCGGTGGCTTTGTTGACGACCACGGCCGCTTAGTCTTCTTTCTTTATGCAGACATCTTCTTTTTCCGCAGGGCGCGGCTGGCTGGTTTTTGCGCTGGCGTATGTGCTGGCCTGGTCGCTGCTGCCGCCGCTGCTCATCCACAGCTTTCCGCTGGACGTGGCCGAGAGCCTGACCTGGGGGCGTGAATGGCAATGGGGCAACTACAAGCACCCGCCGCTGGCCCCCTGGGTGCTGCATGTGTTTTATGTGCTGTTCGGGCGGGTGGGGCCGTTTCTGCTGAGCCAGTTGTGCATTGCGCTGACGCTCTGGCTGGTGTGGCGCACGGCGCTGCGGGTGATGAGCCGCGAGCGGGCGTTTTTGGCCGCGCTGCTCACCATGGCCGTGGCCTATTACACGCGCCCGGCCCTGGAGTTCAACCACAACATCGCGCAAATGCCGCTGTGGGCGGCCCTGGGCTATAGCCTGCTGGCAGCGTTGCAGGAGGGCCGCCAGCGCTTTTGGCTGCTGTGGGGGCTGTGCGCGGGGCTAGGGATGTTGACCAAGTATTCGGTAGCCATCTTGCTGGCGGTGCAGGGGCTGTACCTGCTGCTGGCCCAGCGCCAGGTGCTGCGCCAAGCGGGGCCGTATCTGGCCGTGCTGCTGGGCCTGGTCGTGTTTGCCCCACACCTGTACTGGTTGTGGCAGACCGACTGGCTGCCCATGACCTACGCCAGCAGCCGCGCCGCGACGGCGGTGGCGCACCCGCATCTGGCCGCTTTCGGTTTTTTGGCGACGCAGTTGCTCAACCACCTGCCGCTGGTGCTGATGGCCCTGGCGGCTCTGTGGGGCGCGCGCCGCGCAGGGGCGTTGCAGTGGCGCTGGCAGTGCAGCTACCGGGGCTATGTGCTGGCGCTGGCGCTGGGTTCGGGCTTGCTGGTGACAGTCTTGGGGTTGGCTACCGGCCTGGGCCTGCGCGATATGTGGGGCGTGCCCATGTGGGCGTTTAGCGGCCTGCTGCTGATGGCGCTGTGGCCTGAGCGTTGGCTGGCCCCGGCCCGCCCCCGGTTGCTGCGCGGGCTGGCGCTGTGGCTGGTATTGATGACGGTGCTCACCGGCATCTTCCTGGCCTATGGTGCCCAGTGGCGTGACCGCCCCTCGCGCACCGATTGGCCGCAGGCCGCCTTGGCCCAGGCCGCGCAAGACAGTTGGCAGCGCCTGAGCACCTGCCCGCTGGATGTGGTGGCCGGTGACTATTGGCTGGCGGGCCTGGTGGCCTCGGCCCAGGTGCCCGGCCCTTCGGTGCTGATTAACCACGACGCCCGTTATTCCCCCTGGGTCAGCGCCCAGCGCCTGCACACCCACGGCGTGCTGTGGCTGTGGGAAGAAGGCGAGCACCCGCCACCGCCCGCACCCATGGATGCCCTGCCCCCCGATGCCGCGCACTGGCACAGCGGCCAGTGGCAATTGGCCTGGCCCTACAACGGCAGTCCGTGGGTGCTGCATTGGCGGGCGTATGTGCCCGCAGCTTGCGCCCGGCCTGCGCCGCTTGATTGACAATCGCCCGCTATGACCCAGCAGTCCACCGACCTTTCCGCCGATCCGATTGACGCACCTGCGCCACCGGCGTTTGACCCGCAGTTCCACGCCGAATACGCCCCCGCCGCCCCGCCTGCCGCCTTACCGCGCCCCAGCTTGCGCCTGAGCTGTGTGGTGCCCTTGTATAACGAGGAGGCCAATCTGCCGCGTTTTATCCCCGCCCTGGCCCAGGCCGTGCGGGCGCTGACGGCGGATTTTGAAATCATCCTTGTCAACGACGGCAGCAGCGATGCCACCCACACCGTGGCGCAGGAGCTGCTGCGCGGCAGTGGCTTGCCGCTGCGGTATATCGCCCTGTCGCGCAACTTTGGGAAAGAGGCGGCGCTGTCCGCCGGCATCGACCACGCACGCGGCAACGCCGTGGTGTTGATTGATGGTGATTTTCAACACCCGCTGGAGCTGCTGGCCCAGATGCACGCGCTATGGCAGCAAGGCTACGACATGGTGTATGGCGTGATTACCGACCGGGGGGCCGAAAGTGGAGCCAAGCGCGTGGGCACAAATGTGTTCTACCGCATCATGAACTCGGGCAATAGCGTCAAGCTGCCGCCCAATGCGGGCGACTACCGCTGGCTCGACCGCAAGGTGGCCGATGCCCTACAGGCCCTGCCTGAGCGCCACCGTTTTATGAAAGGGCTGTACGCCTGGGTCGGCTTTAAAACGGCGGCGCTGCCGTTTGTGCCACTCGACCGCGCAGCAGGCGCATCGAGCTTTAACCTACGCCGTTTGGGCTCGCTCGCGTTGCTGGGCCTGACCTCATTTACCACCTTGCCGCTGCGGGTGTGGAGCGTGATTGGCGGCCTGGTGGCGCTGATGGCCCTGGTGTATGGCGTGTGGATTACGGCAGAGACTTTGCTGTTTGGTGCCGACCTGGCCGGCTGGCCCACGCTGGCGGCGGGCATCATGCTGTTCTCGGGCGTGCAGCTGATGTCGATTGGCATCCTGGGCGAATACATTGGCCGCATTTACGACGAAGTCAAACAGCGCCCCAGCTATTTGGTAGCCCGTGACGATGACCACAGCCCTTGGCGCGATGCAGACCCATCCCAATAAGCATAAAAAGTGGCTTCAGCCCTTGCTGGGTCTGCCGCAGGCGCTACGCTTTATTTTGGTGGGCGGTGCGGCAGCGGCCACGCATTTGGCGGCCGTGGGGGTGTTGGTGGCGCTGTGGGGGCTGGCACCGCTGCTGGCCAATGTGCTGGCATTTTTACTGGCCTTTGGCGTGAGCTACCACGGCCACGCGCTGCTGACTTTTGCCGACGCCCAGGCCCACGGCTGGCGCAGCGCCCTGCGGTTTTTTGCTGTGGCCTGCGGCTCATTTGCCATCAATGAAGGGCTGTACACCATCGCCCTGCACCAACTGCATTGGCATTATTTTTGGAGCCAGGCCGCCATCTTGGTGCTGGTGGCCGTGGGCACGTTTGTGGTGAGTAAATTTTGGGCGTTCAAGCAAGCCCAAACCTCTGTATGACCTCCGTATGACTGTATGACTACCAGCCAAGCCATCGTGCTGTGCGTAGACGACTACGCCCTGCACCCCCTGATTGACCACGCCGTGCTGCAACTGGCCAGCAAAGGCCGCATCAGCGCCACCAGCTGCATGACCACCGCCCCGCGTTGGCGCACCGCTGCGCAGGACTTGAAGCCCCTGCGCCCGCAACTGGCCGTGGGCCTGCACTTCAACCTGACGGAAAGCCACGCCGGTTTTTGCCGCGCCCTGGGGTTGAAGCAAGCCATTGCCCAGGCGTATCTGGGGCGCTGGAGCCAGGCCCAGTGGCAGGCCGTGTGGCGCCAGCAGTTGGATGATTTTGAAGACGCCCTGGGCACGCCGCCGGACTTTATCGACGGTCACCAGCACGTGCACCAACTGCCCGGCGTGCGCCAGGCGCTGCTGGCAGAAATCACCCGTCGCTATGGGGCGGATGCTGCCCAGCGGCCTTGGCTGCGCTCCACCGTACCGGCGGGGCGGCTGTGGACGTATTCCAAAGCCCTCACCATTGCCGCGCTGGGCGGCTGGGCCGCTACCCGCCTGTGGCGCGGCGCAGGTTGGGCGACCAATGCGGGCTTTGCCGGGGTGTATGGCTTTGATGCCGCCACGCCTGCGGCCTACCGCAGCCATATGCAATCGTGGTTGGGGCAGGTGGGGGCGGGCAGCCTCATCATGTGCCACCCCGCTGCAGCGGTGGTGGAGGGCGATGCCATCGGGGCGCAGCGCCCCAAGGAGTGCGCCTATCTGCTGGGCGATGATTTTGTGGCTGACCTGCAGGCCCACGGCCTGCATATCCACCAGGGCAGCCGCTTGCCTTAATATTTAAATTAATAGCTGCTAACGCTTACCCAGTAAGCGTTAAAGGCACTTTTTTTATAAATTTTGCGGGTCAACGTCGACCAACCAGCGCACGATGCCGTTGCGTTTCAGGCTGTGCAACTGCGGCTGCCAGGCCCGCAGGAATTTTTGCAGGGGGGCGCGGCTGCTGGCTTCGATCAGCATCTGGGCGCGTTCCACCTGGGCCACGCGCTGCATGGACAGAGGAATCGGCGGGTAGAGAAACACCCCCAGGGCCTGCGCCGTATCCGCCGCCTGGGCTGCCGCTTGGCGTAAAAAATCTTGCGCCGCTGCCTGGCTTTTGGCATCGGCCCGCAACAGCGCCTGGAAGGTAAACGGCGGCATGCCCGCTTGTTGGCGCTCTTGCAGTTGTTGCTGGGCAAAGCCGGGGTAGTCGTGGTGCAGCAGGGCTTGGTACAGGGGGTGCTCGGGGCTATGGGTTTGCAGCCACATCTGGGCCTGGCTGCCCTGGGCGGCCAAAAACGCGGCATCGCGGCCTGCGCGGCCTGCGGCCTGCATCAGCAGGGCAAACAGGCGCTCCGGGGCGCGAAAGTCGCTACTGTGCAGCGCGGCATCGGGGGCGACGGCGGCCACCAGCGTCATGCGGCGAAAGTCGTGGCCCTTGGCCACCATTTGCGTGCCGACCAAGACATCTACCGCGCCGGTGTGGATGGCGGCCAGCCTGGCTTTCCAGTTGGCCCGCGCCCTGGGTGGTGTCGGCGTCGATCCGGCCAATACGCGCCGGGGTGCCGTCGGGGCGCAGCACGTTGCGCAGGTGGGCGGCAATGGCCGCTTCCAACTGTTGGGTGCCCAGGCCCAGGGGCAGGATGTCGGGGTTGCCGCAGCCGGGGCAGCGGGCCGGTACGCGGGCGCTGGCGCTGCAGTGGTGGCAGCGCAGGCGCTGCTCGGTTTTATGGAATACCTGGTGGGCGCTGCAGTGGGGGCAGTCGCTTTTCCAGCCGCAGTCGCCACACCACAGCACGGGGGCAAAGCCCCGGCGGTTCAGCAGCAGCAGGCTTTGCTCGCCGCGCTGCACCCGCGCGGTAATCGCATCCAGCAAGGCCGGGGCCAGCACGGTGTTTTTGGGCTGCTGCTGCAGCGACACCAGTCGCACTGCAGGCAAGGGGGCGCTGCCGATGCGGCTGGGCATGTCCAGGCGCTGGTAGCGGCCCTGGGCGCAGGCATGCCAACTCTCCAGCGACGGGGTGGCACTGCCCAAAATGACCGTGGCCTGCGCGGCGTGGCCGCGCCAGATGGCGAGATCCCGGGCGGAATAGCGCGGGCCGTCTTCCTGCTTGAAGCTGGGGTCGTGCTCTTCATCCACGATAAGGATGGCCAGGTGCGCCAAGCTGGCCAGCACCGCCATGCGTGTGCCCAGCACGATACGGGCCTGCCCGGTGTGCGCAGCTATCCAGTGTTGTAGGCGCTGCGCTTCGGTCAGGCCGCTGTGCAGGCTGACCACGGCCTGCGGGCCAAACAGTGGGGTAAAACGGCGGCGAAAGCGCTCCAGCAGCTGGGGGGTGAGGTTGATCTCCGGCACCAGCACCAGGGCTTGCGCCTGGGGGTGGGCGGCCAGGCGCTGTTGCACCATGTGCAAATACACCTCGGTCTTGCCGCTACCGGTACTGCCATACAGCAAAAAGGGGCCAGGGTTTTGGTCAATTTGGGTGCAAACCCGCTCCTGCTCTGCGCTGAGTGCTATGGGCTTTTCTGACTCCAGTGTTTCAGCAGCGGCGGTGCGCGGCTTGCGCTGCAGGCGGCGCTGCAACTGGGTGTTGTCCAGCTTTTTCAGGGTCGGGGGCAAGGCGCTGTGGATGACTTCCCCCAGGCTGCGCTGGTAGTAGCGGGCGGTAAAGGCCACCAGCGCTTGCCAACTGGCCGGCAAAGGCGGCAGGGCGGTAAGGACTTCGGCAATGGGCTTGAGCGCTACACCCGCCGGGGGCGGTGTTTGGCCGGTACTTGTCCACACCACGCCTATTAACTGGCGAGCCCCCAGGGGCACGCGCACCAGGGTGCCGGGGGGCAGGGCTTGTGTGTGGGTGTAACTTAATAGCGCCCCCACCTTGCTGTGCAAGGGGGTGTGAACGGCAACGTACACCAGGCTGGGGGCAAAGATGGTCACAAGTGGCCCAATTTCTGTGGATAACTTTGTGGGAATATACGGCGCGGGCCGGTGTTGTGGGCTATACCACAACCAGGATGATAAAAATCAAAAAATTCAGAAAATTTTAAAAATCACAATAAATCAATAAGTTATATTGGTTTATTGCGATTTGCTGCTATCGATTTTATGTTGACGGCAGCTCTCATGGGTATCCCGCTTTCTGTGCATAAGTAGAGCACCACGTTGCCGGGAAGATAGGCTGTCTTCGTGCAGAAACGCTTGTTTTTGCCGGTATTTACCGGGCAAAAGAAAGCGGCCTGGGGCATGCCGCCAGGCCGCCGTGCATGCAGCGTGCCCCTAGACCTACACCGCTTGGCGCAGTTGGCGCGAATAGCTGTGCACCGTCTCCACCAGGGCGGACACGTGCTCCGGCGGGGTGAACTGGCTGATGCCGTGCCCCAGGTTGAAGATGTGGGTCGGGCCGCAGGTGGTGCGGTCGGTGTGCGGCGTGCCAAAGCTGTCCAGCACGGCGCGGGCTTGGGCGGCCACCATCTCGGGCGGGGCAAACAGCACGTTGGGGTCGATATTGCCTTGCAGCGCCTTGCTGTGGCCGACGATGGCGCGGGCCTTGCCCAGGTTGGCCGTCCAGTCCAGGCCCAGCACTTCGCAGTCCAGGTCTTGCATATCGGGCAGCCAAATGCCGCCACCCTTGGTAAAGACGATGCGCGGCACGTCTTGCCCGTCCACCCCGGTGCGCTTCAATTGCGCCAGCACGCGGCGGGTGTAGGCCAGGCTAAATTCCTGGAACGCGCCATCGGCCAGCACGCCGCCCCAGCTGTCAAACACCATCACCGCCTGGGCACCGGCGTCGATTTGCGCGTTCAGGTACTGGGCCACGGCATCAGCGTTGACGGCCAGGATGCGGTGCATCAAGTCCGGGCGGCTGTACATCAAGGTCTTGACCAGACGGTAGTCGTCACTGCCCTTGCCTTCGACCATGTAGCAGGCCAGCGTCCAGGGGCTGCCGGAAAACCCGATCAGCGGTACGCGGCCATTTAAAGCCTTGCGGATGCTGGTGACGGCATCGAACACGTAGCGCAGCTTGTCCATATCGGGCACGGCCAGGCTGGCAACGTCATCTTCATGGCGAATGGCTTTGGCAAAGCGCGGGCCTTCGCCTTCGGCAAAGGTGAGGCCCAGGCCCATGGCATCGGGTACGGTCAGGATGTCGCTAAACAGAATGGCGGCATCCAGCGGGAAGCGCTCCAGCGGCTGCAGCGTCACTTCGGTGGCGAAGTCCACGTTCGTGGCCAGGCCCATGAAGCTGCCAGCCTGGGCGCGCGTGGCCTTGTATTCGGGCAGGTAACGCCCCGCCTGGCGCATCAGCCACAGCGGCGTGTAGTCGGTCGCCTGACGACGGCAGGCACGCAAAAACGTGTCGTTTTGAAGAGGGGCAAAAGAAGTAGTCATAAGGTAGGATTGTCGCAGCCTTCGGCGGCGCGCTTGGTAAGCTGGGTCAGGGAAGAAAGGGGCCAAAAAACACTGCTGCAGTAGATGGCTGGCCGCTTGTAGCTGGTGGTTTATGTGGCGCTGGCCAGCATGCGTTTGTGCTCAATTTTTGTGCATTGGTCTTGCACGGTCAGCAGGCCGGCTTCTTGGGCAATGCGCAGGGCTGCGTCGTTGCGCACGCCTTGCTGCAGCCACAGGTAGCGGGCGCCAATGGCAATGGCGTCCTGGGCAATGGAGGGAATTTCCTCGCTGCGGCGAAAGCAGTCCACCAGGTCAATCTGCCCGCCCTGCGGGGCCAGGGCACTGGCGGCTTCGCGCAGGCTGGCAAAGCACATTTCCCCCAGCAGCAACTTACCGTGCATACCGGGGTTGATGGGGACGATGCGGTAGCCCTGCGCCTGCAGGTAGCGGGCCACGTCGTGGCTGGGGCGCTCGGGCTTGGGAGACAGGCCCACGACCGCAATGGTCTTGGCTTCGCGCAGGATGTGGTGGGCAATGTTTTTTTGCATGGTGCAGCGCTTTCTTAGAGTTTGGCCAGTGCTTGTAGCACATCGTCCGGACGAATCAATTCCGTCAGTACCTGGGGGGCTTGTCCGGGGGCCAGCAGCACGTACACCGGTACGCCACTGCGTCCCAGGGCCGCCAGCGCAGCGGTGATGCGTGGGTCCTGGCGTGTCCAGTCGGCCCGCAGCAGTTGGACTTGGTGTGCAGCCAGGGCGTCCAGCACGGCGGGGTCGGACAAGGTGGTGCGCTTGTTGAACTGGCAGGTTACGCACCAGGCGGCGGTGTAGTCAACGAATACGCGCTGGTTGGTGGCCAGCAGCTCTTCTTGGCGCTCAGGGCTCCAGGGCTGCCAGGTAGCATCCGTTGCGGCTGGAGTGGCCGCTGCACTGGCCTGGAGATAGGGACTGACCGTGGGCAGCAACCAGGCGCACAGGGCCAAGAGGGCGGCACCCAGCACCCAGCGGGTGCGCCCGGCCAGCGTCAAGGCCCAGATCAGCGCCGACAGCGCCAGCAGCAGCGCCAGCAGCGCGGCAATGCCATCCACCCCGGTTTGCTGGCCTAGCACCCAGGTCAGCCACACCACCGTGGCCAGCATGGGGAAGGCCATGGCGCGGCGGAAAGTTGCCATCCACGGCCCGGGGCGGGGCAGCCAGCGCAGCAGGCCGGGGGCCCAGCTCAGCAGCAGATAAGGCAGGGCCATGCCCAGCCCCAGGGCGGCAAAAATGCCCAGCGCCTGCCCCGTGGGCAGGGCCACGGCAAAGCCCAGCGATGCGCCCATGAACGGAGCGGTACAGGGCGATGCCACAGCCACGGCCAGGATGCCGGAGAGGAAGGCGTCAGCCACCGGGTGGCGCAGTTGCAGGCTGGCGATGCGGCTGGGCAGCAGTTGGCCAAATTCAAAGACGCCCGCCAAATTCAACCCCAGCACGGTAAACAACAGCGCCAGGCCCGAGACGACCAGCGGGTTTTGCAGTTGAAAGCCCCAGCCCAGTTGTTCCCCGGCAGCGCGTAGCCCCAGCAGCAAGCCCCCCAGGGCCATAAAGCTGAGCACCGCCCCCACGGTATAAGCCATGCCGCCCCAGCGCTGCGCCCTGAGGTTGTCGCCATGGCGGGCAAAGCCCAGCAGTTTGATCGCCAGTACCGGAAACACGCAGGGCATGAGGTTGAGCAGCATCCCGCCCAGCAGGCCGCCGAGCACGGCCATCAGCCAGGCGCTGCTCCCGCTGTTCACCGGGGTGGGCGCTGGTGCATTGTTTTTGGCCAGGGCAGCCGCCAAAGCCGGGGAGATTTCCGCCAGGGCTGCGGCCTGCCATTGGCCGTGGATGGGGGCCGTCAAACGCCAGGCGGGGCTGCGGGCACCGCTGGGGGTCAGGACGAAGCTGAGCGCTTGCGGTGTGGCCCCGCGCATGTCGGACAGGGGCAGTTGCAGGGCTTGCCAGGTATCGCCGTCCCAGCCTTGTTCAGTGCTGCTGCGCAGGACGTCGGCGTGGCGGAAGGTGTCTGCGTCTTCGGGGTAGAAGTCGAGTGCTTGCCCGTGTACGTCAGCGGGCAGGCCGCGCACTTGCAGGCGCAGGTGCTCACCGTCGTCAGCGACGGTAAATTGTGCAGAAAAATCGGCTAAATCGCTGGGCTGGCTTGCGCTGGCAGCTTCAAATTCAGAAGCAAATGCAGCATGGCTTTGTGCTGCGGGTACGTGCAGGGCCAGGGTGACGTCTTCGGGAATGCACTCCACCTTGCACACCAGCCAACTGGCATGCAGGCCGATGCGCACCATGCCCTGGCTGTCGGGGGCAAAGTCATCCGTCACGGTGATGGGAATGGGTAGCAGCACCTGCCCTGCGTAGCCGTAGTTGAGCAAATCGCCCACGCGAATCTGCTCTGGCGTGGGCCAGGCAATGTCAGCGGCGGTCAGGCCCGTGGGTAGCTGCCAGTCCAGCGTGGTGGGCAGGCCCGAATCGCCCGCGTTTTTCCAGTAGGTGTGCCACTGGGGCTGGTGGCGTAGCAGCAGGCCCAGTTGTACTGGGGTGCCGGGGGCGATGCCCTCTGGGGTGTGCAGCACCAGCTGCGCCTGCACGTGGGGCGTGGCCGCTTGGTCGGTTACGCCGTTGGCTGTACGGCTGAACTGGGCCTGGGCCGTGGTGGCCAGGGCCAGCAGGAAGAACAGGCCCAGGCACAGACGCCGGAAAAAAGAGGAAATCGCAGGAGGAGGCAACATGCTGGCATTGGAGCAAGGCAGCCGGGGGAGGTTCCCACCCCCCCGGTGCTGGGAAGAAAGTGCTGTGGCAGGTTCTAAGATAAGCGCTTATGCAGCCACCATCTTTCCCCCCCGCCTGGCCCAGCCCGTATTGGGCCGAGGTCAGCACCCATGATTTTGCCCGCGCCCAAGCCGAAGGCTGGCTGGCGCAAACGGTCGCTATTTTGCCTGTAGGCGCTACCGAGCAACACGGCCCGCACCTGCCCCTGGGGGTGGACACCAGTTTGGCTGAGGGTATTTTGGAAGCCGCCCTGGCGCAGCTCTCCAGCACCGTGCCGGTGTTGGTGCTGCCCACCCAGCCGGTGGGTTTCAGTGCCGAACATTTAGCCTTTCCCGGCACCTTGAGCCTGCAGCCCGCCACCTTGCTGGCGCTGTGGACGGAGCTGGGCGCCTGCGTAGCACGCAGCGGCATCCGCAAGCTGTTGATCTTCAACGCCCACGGCGGCAACGTCAGCAGCATGGACATCGTGGCGCGGCAATTGCGCCAGCAATGCGGCTTGCTGGTCTACCACTGCAGTTGGTTCAACCTGCCCCTGCCGCAGCCGGTGCAAACCCTGTGCAGCGCCCACGAGCAGCGCTTTGGCGTACACGGCGGCCAGGTCGAGACGGCCATGATGCTGCACCTGGCCCCCGAGCAGGTGGCGATGGAGCAGGCGCAGGACTTTGCTTCTACCTCTGCCGAGCGTGCTGCACGCTACCCGGTGCTGGGCAACGGCAAAAGCGCCAAGCTGGGCTGGGCCATGCAGGACTACAACCCCCAGGGCGCAGCAGGCAACGCCGCCGCTGCCAGTGCCGAGCAAGGCCAGGCTTGGGTGGAAGCCGCCGCCACCAGCTTGGCGCAGTTGCTGGTGGAAATACACCAGTTGCCCGCAGACACGGTGGGCGCGGCGTATTGAGGCGGGAGATTGCCGCGTCGCTACGCTGAGGCCGCTGGCCCCAGGCGCAGCATTAAATCGTGGGTGGAGGCATCGACCCCCTCCCAATCGCCGCTGTCTTCGCGCTGGCGCAGTTGCTGGGCCAGTTGCTTGCCCAGCTCCACCCCCCATTGGTCAAAGCTGTTAATGCCCCACACGGCCCCGGCGCTGAAGACGCGGTGCTCGTACAGCGCAATCAATGCACCGACCGATGCCGGGTTGAACTGTTGCAACAGCAAAAAGCTGCTGGGGCGGTTGCCGGGGCAGTCTTTATGCGGGCCGTCGCCCTGGCGGCCCAGCATCAGCGCCTGGGCCTGGGCAATGGCGTTGATGACCAGACTGTGCTGGTGCGCCCCCAGGTATTTGCCGCCGCCCTTGGCAACGATGAACTCCACCGGCACCACGTCCTGGCCCTGGTGCAGCAGTTGGAAGAAGGCGTGCTGGCCGTTGGTGCCGGGCTCGCCCCACACCATGGCTGCGGTGGGGGTAGTGAGTGCCTGCCCACTGTGGGTCACGCGCTTGCCGTTGCTTTCCATTTCCAGCTGCTGCAAATACGCGGCCAGGCGGCGCAGGCCGTGGCTGTAGGGGGCGATGCAGCGGTTGCCCAGGCCACAAAAATTGCGGTACCACACATCCAGCAGCGCCAGGCGCAGCGGCAGGTTGGTGGGCATAGTAGCGCTGAAGAAATGCGCGTCCATGGCATGAGCCCCGGCCAGCAGGTCACGAAACTGCTCTTCGCCAATGGCAATGGCAATCGGCAGGCCAATGGCTGACCATAGCGAAAACCGCCCGCCCACCCAGTCGGCAAACTCCAAACAGCGGGTAATACCAAACTGCTGCGCGGCGGCGGCGTTGCTGGTTAGCGCCACAAAGTGCCGGGCAATGCACACCGGGGCTTGCCCGTCGGTACAGCCGCCCTGGCGCAAAAACCATTCCCGCGCAGAGTGGGCGTTGAGCATGGTTTCAGCCGTGGTAAACGATTTGGAGGCAATCAAAAACAGCGTCGATTCAGGCCGCACCTGGCGCAACACATGGCCCAGTTCATGACCATCGACGTTGGAGACAAAGTGAAAGCGCTTGCCCGCGTCCACCCAGTCTTCCAGCCCCTGCACCACGACTTCCGGCCCCAGGTGGGAGCCGCCAATGCCGATGTTCACAATGTCGGTGATCTGGCGGTTGGCCCGTACTTCTTCGGCCAGGGCCAGCATCTGGCCCAAAGTGTCGTGGGTGTGGGCCAGGGCTTCCCACATGGCTGGCCCCCAGGCTTGTACCACGGGGTGCTGGCGCAACTGCCCGCCATCGCGCGGCATACGCAGCAGCCAGTGCATGGCGGCGCGCCCTTCGGTGGTGTTGACCTGCGCTCCGGCCAGCATGGCATCGCGCTGGGGCTGCCAGGCGCAGGCTTGGGCCAGCGCGTGCAGCAGGGGCTCGGTCTGCGTCGTCCACAGGTTTTTGCTCAGGTCGGCATAGACGTAGGGCGCTTGCTGGGACAGCGCGTGCAGACGTTCGGGGTCATCAGCAAACGCCTGGGCCAAATCAAGCTGGGCAATGTCCTGGCGGTAGTGCTGGGCCAGTGCCGCCCAGGCGGGGTGCTGGTGGCACAGCGTCATGCGCGTGCCCCGGCTTGGCGCAGCAAGGCTTCAAGCTTGAGCGTATCGGCTGCGAACGCGCGTATGCCTTCGGCCAGTTTTTCCGTGGCCATGGCGTCTTGGTTCAGGGCAAAGCGGAAATCTGCTTCGTTGTAGTGGATGTGTGCGATGTCCATCTGGCGGGCTGCGTCGGCATCCAGCGCGGGGGGCACGGGCGCAGCGCTGGCTTCCAACTGGGCCAGCAGTTCCGGGGCAATGGTCAGCAGGTCGCAACCGGCCAGCGCCAGAATTTGCCCGGTGTTGCGAAAGCTGGCCCCCATGACTTCGGTGGCAATGCCAAAGTGCTTGAAGTAGTGGTAAATCTCGCGCACAGACTGCACGCCGGGGTCGTTGGCACCGGCCATGGCGGCCTCGTCCCAACTGCTGCCGGCCTGTTTCTTAAACCAATCGTAGATACGGCCCACAAAGGGGGAGATGAGCTGCACCTTGGCCTGCCCGCAGGCAATGGCCTGCACTTTGGAGAACAGCAGCGTCAAATTGGTGTGGATGCCCTGGGCTTCCAACTGGCGGGCAGCCTCGATGCCTTCCCAGGTGGCGGCAATCTTGATGAGCACCCGGTCAATGGGCACACCGGCACCTTGGTACAGCTCCACCAGGCGCTGGGCGCGGGCCACGGTGGCGCTGGTGTCAAACGACAGGCGGGCATCCACTTCGGTCGAAACACGCCCGGGCACCACCTGCAAAATTTCCTGCCCAAAGCGCACCAGCAGGCGGTCCGTGATGTCCTCCAGCGGTGCATCGGCAAAGCGCTGCACGACGTCTTGCAACAGCGGCGCGTACTGGGGCTGCTGCACGGCTTTCAAAATCAGCGACGGGTTGGTCGTGGCATCTTGCGGCTGGTATTGGGCCATTTGCTGGAAGTTGCCGGTGTCGGCCACCACGGTGGTGTATTGCTTGAGGGCTTGCAGTTGGTTCATGGCTGAAAAGGGATACGGAGAAGGCACAGGAAAAAGACACTGGGCACAAGTGTAGAACAGCGCAGAATATGCAAAATAAATAGCTGTTAGCGTTTACTGGATAAGGGCTAGAGGCTGATTTTATTAAAAATTTTTAGAATAGTGGCTGTGTTCCCCCGTGGTAACCAAGGCACAATTGCTGACTTGTTCCCGTTTCCTTGTTGCCATGCTTGAGCGTATTGCCGCCTCCCTCCCCTCGCTTGCCCCTGCCGAGCAGCGCGTTGCCCAGTTGGTGTTGGAAGACCCCGCATCCTTTGCCCGCCTGCCGGTGCGTACCCTGGCCGAGCAGGCCCAGGTCAGCAAACCCACGGTGGTGCGCTTTTGTCGCAGCATGGGCTATGACGGGCTGGCGGACTTCAAGCTCAAGCTGGTGGGCAGCGTCAGCGAAGGTGTGCCCTTTGTGCACCGCAGTGTCGATGTGGACGACAAACCTGCCGACGTACTGGTGAAGGTGGTGGACAACTCGGTCGCCGCCTTTTTGGAGTACCGCAACGCCGCCCAGCCCAAGGCGCTGGAGGCCGCTGCCCAAGCCATCTTGCACACCTGGCGCCAGCACCAGCGCATTGTGTTTTTTGGCGCGGGCAACTCCGGCATGGTGGCCGATGATGCCCAGCACAAATTCCTGCGCCTGGGCCTGACCAGCATGAGCTGCAGCGACGGCCACGTGCAACTGATGAACGCCGCCCTGCTGCGCCCGGGGGACTGTGCGGTCATCATCTCCAACTCCGGCCTGACGCGTGACTTGATTGCCGCTGCCGAGCTGGCCCGCCAGGCCGGGGCCACGACGGTGGCGATTACCGCCAGCGGCTCCCCCTTGGCCAAGGCCTGCGCCATCCACCTGGCTGCAGACCACCCCGAGGGCTACGACCTCTACAGCCCCATGGTGTCGCGCCTGCTGCACCTGCTCATCATTGACGTGCTGGCCACCTGCGTGGCGCTGCAAATTGGCCCCAGCGTGCAGAAAAAATTCGCAAATCATCAAGCAACTGCTGCGCAGCAAGCGTTACGAGCAATAGCTGCACCCACTCGTCATTGCGAGGAGCGCAGCGACGCGGCAATCTTGGTTCTTGGCATTAAGCCAAGGGCGGAATACGCAGCTTCTGGCCGGGGTAGATTTTGTCCGGGTGGGTCAGCATGGGCTTGTTGGCTTCAAAAATCACCGGGTACTTGTTGGCGTTGCCATAGTATTTTTTGGCAATTGCGCTCAGGGTGTCGCCGCGCACCACGTCGTGGTATTGGGCTTCGGGTTCGGGGGTGGTGACACTCATCTGGTTGTCCACCTCTTGCACGCTGGCCACGTTACCGCAGCACAGGGTGACTTTTTCCTTGGCAGCCTGGGTGGGGGCAGCGCCTTGCACTGTCACCTTGCCTGCGCTGCCGTCAAAGGCCACTTGCAGGTTCTCCAGCCCCAGGTTTTGCGCCTGGATATAGGTGGTAATGGCTGCGGCTGCCTTGGCGTTGAGTTCTTCGGCCGTGGGGGCAGCAGCGGTTGGCGTAGCGGCTTGGGCTTCTTTGCCGCCGAAGAGTTTTTCACCAGCTTCTTTGATAAAACTAAACAGACCCATGGGGGATGACTCCTTAACGATGGTGGAACAAACGTGTTGCACTGTACTGGGTTCTTTTGCCTGGACAGCGGTAGGCTGGTGTTTCGCGAGGTTTTTTCACAATTTGACACGGCGTTCGCCGGGCCTGGAAAAAATCTTGATAATCCCTGCCCTATGACATTCTTGGCCATAGACATCGGCAATACCCGCCTGAAATGGGCCATGTACGACGCGCCCCGCCCTGGGGCGGCGCTACTGGCCCAGGGTGCGGAATTCCTGGAACAAATCGAACAACTGGCCGAAGGCCCCTGGAGCCGCCTGCCCGCGCCCTGCTGCATGCTGGGCTGTGCGGTAGCCAGCGAAACTGCGCGGCGGCGCGTGCATGAGCAAATCGACCAAATGCTGGGCTGGGACTTTGCCCCGCAGTGGGTGGTGCCCTCCAGCCAGGAGGCGGGCGTGACCAACGGTTATGAGCAGCCCCTGCGCCTGGGCGCTGACCGCTGGGTGGCCATGATTGGCGCGCGCCAGCGCATTGTGCAGCGCGGCGGCCCGCGCCCGGTGATTGTGGTCATGGTGGGTACAGCAGTGACGGTGGATGCGCTGGATACCGAGGGGCGTTTTCTGGGCGGCCTGATTTTGCCGGGCCACGGCATCATGCTGCGTGCGCTGGAGACCGGCACCGCCGGTCTGCATGTGCCTACGGGGCAAGTCACGCCCTTTCCCACCAACACCAGCGATGCGCTGACCAGTGGCGGCACCTACGCCATTGCCGGGGCGGTCGAGCGCATGTACCAGCACCTGTATTTGCACTGCCGCATGGAGCCTGCCTGCATCATGGCCGGTGGCGCGGGCTGGAAGATGGTGCCCAGCATGACGCGCCCGTTTGAGCTGGTGGACAACCTGATTTTTGAAGGGCTGCTAACCCTGGCAGAGCAGCGTAGCTTGGAGCAGCGTGCCGCCCATGCGGAGCCCTTGGCATGATTTTTGTTACAGGCGGTGCCGGTTTTATCGGTGCCAACTTTGTTTTGGAGTGGCTGGCCCACCACGATGAGCCGGTGCTGAACCTGGACAAGCTCACCTACGCAGGCAATCTGCACAACCTGGACAGCCTGCAAGGCGATGCCCGCCATATCTTTGTACAAGGCGATATGGGCGACCGCGCCCTGGTGGAGCGTCTGTTGGCCGAGCATCAGCCGCGCGCCATTCTCAACTTTGCGGCGGAAAGCCATGTTGATCGCTCCATCCACGGGCCGGAAGACTTTATCCAGACCAACATCGTCGGCACCTTTCGGCTGCTGGAAGCGGCGCGCCACTACTGGAGCGCGTTGGCAGCGCCAGAGCAGCAAGCTTTTCGCTTCTTGCACGTCAGCACTGACGAGGTGTATGGCACGCTGGAACCCCAAGCCCCCGCCTTTGCCGAAGACCACGGCTACGCCCCCAACAGCCCGTATTCGGCCAGCAAAGCCGCATCTGACCACTTGGTGCGCGCCTGGCACCACACCTATGGCCTGCCGGTGCTGACCACCAACTGCAGCAACAACTACGGGCCGCTGCATTTCCCGGAAAAACTCATTCCCCTGGTCATCGTCAACGCCCTGGCTGGCAAAGCGCTGCCCATTTATGGCGACGGTCAGCAAGTGCGCGATTGGCTGTATGTGCGCGACCACTGCCGCGCCATTGCCCGCGTGCTCGAAGCAGGCCGTGTGGGTGAGGTCTACAACATCGGCGGCTGGAACGAAATTACCAACCTGGACATCGTGCACACCGTCTGCGCCCTGCTGGACGAACTGCGCCCGCGTGCCGATGGCGCGGCCTACGCCGACCAAATCCACTTTGTGCAAGACCGCCCCGGCCATGACCGGCGCTACGCCATTGATGCCCGCAAGCTCGAGCGTGAACTGGGCTGGAAACCCGCCGAAACCTTTACCAGCGGCATCCGCAAAACCGTGCAGTGGTATTTGGACAACCCCGCCTGGGTGGCCCAGGTACAAAGCGGTGCCTACCGCCAATGGGTCGATCAGCAATACGGCGCAGGAGCGCAGCCATGAAAATTTTGCTGCTGGGTAAAAACGGCCAGGTCGGCTGGGAGCTGCAGCGCAGCCTGGCCCTGCTGGGCGAGGTGGTGGCGCTGGACTTTGACAGCACCACGCATTGCGGCGACTTCTCCCAACCCGAAGGCATACGCGCCACCGTGCAGGCCATTGCGCCTGATGTCATCGTCAACGCCGCCGCCCACACCGCTGTAGATAAAGCCGAAAGCGAGCCCGACCTGGCCCAGCTTTTGAACACCACCACCGTGGGCGTGCTGGCCGAAGAAGCTGCCCGCCTGGGCGCATGGCTGGTGCACTACAGCACCGACTACGTGTTTGACGGCAGCGGCAGCCGCCCCTGGCAAGAAAGCGACACCCCCGCGCCCCTGTCCGTCTATGGCCGCACCAAACTGGAGGGCGAGCGCCTGGTGCAGCAATCGGGCTGCCAGCACCTGATTTTGCGCACCAGTTGGGTTTATGCCGCACGCGGGAACAACTTTGCCAAAACCATGTTGCGCCTGGCCCAGGAGCGCGAACGCCTGACCGTCATCAACGACCAATGGGGCGCGCCCACCGGCGCAGAGCTGCTGGCCGATGTCACCGCCCACGCCATCCGCCACCTGCAGCAGCGCCCCCAGGACGGCGGCCTGTACCACTGCGTGGCCGGCGGTGTCACCACGTGGTATGACTATGCAAAACAGGTGTTAGCCCTTGCCAGTCAAGCGCCAGCAGCTATTGTTTTGAAAGCACAAGAAGTCGCCCCCGTACCCACCAGCGCATTGGCTTTGGATGGGGTCGCCACCCCCGCGCAGCGCCCGCACAACTCGCGCCTGGACACCACCCGGCTGCAAACCACCTTCGGCCTGCAACTGCCGCCCTGGCAGCAAGGCGTGGCCCGCATGCTGGCTGAAATTTTATAAATCCGCACCATGACCACTTCACGCAAAGGCATCATCCTGGCGGGCGGCTCCGGCACCCGTTTGCACCCGGCCACCCTGGCCATCAGCAAGCAACTGCTGCCGGTGTATGACAAGCCCATGATTTATTACCCCTTGAGCACGCTGATGCTGGCGGGTATTCGCGACATTCTCATCATCAGCACCCCGCAGGACACTCCGCGCTTTGCGCAACTGCTGGGCGATGGCAGCCAGTGGGGCCTGCGCTTTGAATACGCCGTGCAAGCCAGCCCTGATGGCCTGCCCCAGGCGTTTTTGATTGCGGCAGACTTTCTGGCCGGCCAGCCCTGCGCCCTGGTGCTAGGCGATAACCTGTTTTACGGCCACACCCTGCAGCAGGTGCTGCAAAAAGCCGCGCAGCAAAGTGAGGGAGCCAGCGTCTTTACCTACCACGTGCAAGACCCGCAGCGCTATGGCGTCGTTGGCCTGGATGCGCAAGGGCAGGTGATTAGCCTGGAAGAAAAACCGGCCCAGCCGCAAAGCAATTACGCCGTGACGGGCCTGTATTTTTACGATGCCCAGGTTGTGGAGCTGGCGCGCCAGCTCAAGCCTTCGGCCCGGGGGGAGCTGGAAATCATGGACTTGAACCGCCTGTATCTGGAGCAAGGGCAACTGGCCGTGCAACTGCTGGGGCGGGGTTTTGCCTGGCTGGATACGGGTACCCACGACAGCTTGCTCGATGCCGGACAGTTCATTGCCACCATTGAGCGGCGCCAGGGGCTGAAAGTCTCCTGCCCTGAGGAAATTGCCTGGCGTATGCGCTGGATTGACGATGCGCAACTGCAGCGCCTGGCCCAGCCCTTGATCAAAACCGGTTACGGCCAGTATTTGCTGCGCTGTCTGCGTGGAGGCTAGCCGCGCGTGCATGTGCAAACCACAAGCTTGGTGGGAGTGCTGTTGCTTCAGCCCCAGGTACACCGTGATGAGCGGGGTTTTTTTCTAGAGAGCTTTCACCAGCAGGCTTTCCTCCAGGCTACGGGCATCGATGCCGTGTTTGTGCAAGACAACCACAGCCATTCCCGCCGTGGCGTGCTACGCGGCCTGCATTACCAGTTGCCCCCCCAGACCCAGGGCAAGCTGGTGCGTATCGTGCAGGGGCGGGTATGGGACGTGGTGGTCGACGTGCGGCGCAGTAGCCCCACCTTTGGGCGCTGGCAGGGTTTTTTCCTGGATGCCCAGCAGCACCAGCAGTTGTGGATACCTCCCGGTTTTGCCCATGGCTTTGTGGTACTTAGTGACAGCGCCGATTGCCTGTACAAGACCACGGCCTACTACGCCCCGGCCTGCGACCGGGGCATTGCCTGGAACGACCCCGAGTTGGGTATTACCTGGCCCGAAGTGCCTGGCGGCTACCTGTTGTCGGAAAAAGACCTGGGCCAACCGCTGTTGGCCCAGGCCCAGTTACCAGAACATTCCTAGCCCAGCCGGCCAGGCCATCGTGCGGCTTAGTGCTGCAGGATTTTGCTCAGGAAATCCTTGGTACGCGGCTGGCGGGCTTCGGGGTCGCCGAAGAAATCGTCCTTGCTGCAGTCTTCCAGCATCTTGCCGCCCACGTCCATGAAGATCACGCGGCTGGCGACCTTTTTGGCAAAGCCCATTTCGTGGGTGACGCACATCATGGTCATGCCCTCGTGCGCCAGGCTGATCATCACGTCCAGCACCTCGCCGACCATTTCGGGGTCGAGTGCCGAGGTGGGCTCGTCAAACAGCATGACGATGGGGTCCATGGACAGTGCCCGGGCAATGGCTACGCGCTGCTGTTGGCCGCCGGAGAGCTGGCCGGGGAACTTGTCCTTGTGTGCCAGCAAGCCCACGCGTTCCAGGTATTTCAGGCCGTGGGCCTTGGCATCGGTGGTGTTGCGGCCCAGCACCTTCATTTGGGCGATGGTGAGGTTTTCCGTCACCGTCAGGTGGGGAAACAGCTCAAAGTGCTGGAACACCATGCCCACTTGGCTGCGCAGCTTGGGCAGGTTGGTCTTGGGGTCGTGTACGCCTACGCCGTTGACCCAGATTTCTCCTTGCTGGATGGGTTCGAGCGCGTTGATGGTTTTAATCAGCGTGGACTTGCCCGAGCCGGACGGCCCGCACACCACGACCACTTCGCCTTTATCAATATTGGTCGAGCAGTCGTTGAGTACCTGGAAGCTGCCGTACCACTTGGAGACGTTCTTCATTTCAATCATGGTCAATTCCTTGAGTCTTAGCGGATGATGGCGATCTTCTTGTGGATGCGTTTGACGATCCACGACAGGCTGTAGCACATGATGAAGTACAGCACGGCAGCGGCCAGATAGGCTTCCACCGGGCGGCCATAGTTCTTGCCGGCCACTTCAAAGCCCTTGAGCATGTCGTAGGCGCCAATGGCGTACACCAGCGAGGTATCCTGAAACAGGATGATGGTCTGCGTCAGCAGCACCGGCAGCATGTTGCGAAACGCCTGCGGCAGCACCACCAGGCGCATGTTTTGCCCGTAGCTCATGCCCAGGGCCTGCCCGGCAAACACCTGTCCGCGTGGGATGGACTGGATGCCTGCGCGCATGATTTCCGAGAAGTACGCTGCTTCAAACGCCGTGAAAGTGATGATGGCCGAGATTTCCGCGCCAATCGGGCGGCCAATAATCATCGGCACCAGCAGGAAGAACCACAAAATCACCATCACCAGCGGAATGGAGCGCATGCCGTTGACGTACACGGTCGCAGGCAGGTCGAGCCACTTTTGGCCAGACAGGCGCATCAAGGCCAGCAAGGTGCCAAAGAAGATGCCGCCCACGGTGGCAACCAGCGTCAGCATCAGGCTAAAGCCCAGGCCCTTCAAGACGAAGTTGGTGATCAGGTCCCAGTTGTAAAACGACCAGTCGAGTGCGAGGTTCATAGTCAGTGCCCTCCTGCAGCGCTAGGGGCAGTCAGGCCCGGTACGCGCGAGCGTTTTTCGATCCAGGCCATGATGCGGTTGATGGCAAAGGCCGAGATGATGTATAGGCCCGTGACGGCCAGGTACACCTCGACGCCCCGCCCGGTTTCCTCCTGCACCTGCATGGCGTACATGGTGAGTTCTGCCACCGAGACGGCAAACGCCACTGAGGAGTTTTTAAAGATGTTCATCGTCTCGCTGGTCAGCGGCGGAATGATGATGCGAAACGCATTGGGCAGCAGCACGTAGCGGTAGGTCTGCCAGGTGGTAAAGCCCATGGCCATGGCTGCGTGGCGCTGGCCACGCGGCAGCGCCTGGATGCCCGAGCGCACCTGTTCGGCAATCCGCGCCGAGGTGAAAAAGCCCAAGGCAAACACCACCAAGATAAAGCCAGAGACGGATTTAAGCGCCGGGAAAATCGCCGGAATTACGTGGTACCAGAGAAAAATCTGCACCAGCAGCGGAATATTGCGGAAAAACTCCACCCAGGCGTTACCAAAGCGCACAGCCCATTTGTTATCGGGCAAGGTGCGCAGCACGCCAATGACGATGCCGCTGGCCAGGGCTAGCAGCAGCGCTAAAAGAGAAACGGATACCGTCCAGCCCCAGGCCGAGAGCATCCAATCGAGGTAAGTGATGTCGCCATCCTTACCAAAGCACCCAGGTACCGCCGAGCGGTCCAAGGTGTCTTCACAAAAAACTTGCCAATCCCAGGCCATAAGGCAGCCCTCCCTTGCAGTTGGGGGTAGCCAACGAAAAGCGCCCCGCCCGCACAGGGCAGGCCGGGGCGCATGCTGACAAACCCGCGATTACTTGTTGTAGTCTTCCTTGGGCTTGTTGTTCGGGTGCGCCCAAGCGTCCTTGGTGGCGTCCGACAGGGCCAGGCCCACGGGCACGTTAGCCGGCGGGATGGGTTGGATAAACCATTTATCCCACAGTTTGTTCAGGGTGCCGTCTTTGGCTTGGCGGGCGATGGAGTCGTTCACCGCTTTCAGGAAAGCCGGGTCGTTCTTGCGCACCATGCAGGCGATGGGCTCGGTCGACAGGGGCTCACCCACCAGGATGAAGTCCTTGGCGTTCTTGGACTTGGAGATATTGCCAGCCAGGATGGAGCCATCCATCACGAAGGCGTCGGCGCGGCCCGTCTCCAGTAGCAGGAAGCTGTCGGCGTGGTCTTTACCCAGAATGTTCTTGAAGTCGATGTTGTTGCCGCGCTTGCTTTGGCGCAGCAGCTGCACCGAGGTGGTGCCGGTGGTGGTGGCTACGGTCTTGCCGTTGAGGTCTTCCACATCCTTGATGCCCGAGTCCTTGCGCACGGCGATGCGCACTTGCTCCACATAGGTGGTGTTGGCGAAGTCCACCTCTTTTTGGCGGTTCAGGTCATTGGTGGTGGAGCCGCACTCCAGGTCCACGGTGCCGTTGGTCACCAGCGGAATACGGTTTTGCGAGGTCACCGGCTGGTATTTGATGTCCAGCTTGGACAGGCCCAGGTTCTTTTGCAGGTCGTGGGCGATGTTTTCGGCCATTTCCGTGTGAAAGCCGACGAACTTGCCGTCTCCCAGGGTGTAGCCCAGGGCGCCCGAGGATTCGCGCACGCCCAGGGTGATGGCACTGGAGGACTTGATCTTGGCCAGCGTATCGCCCGCTTGCGCCATGGCGCTACCTGCAGCCAGGGCGGTAATAGCCAGTGCCAAAAGGTGTTTTTTCATGGAAGTGCTCCTTGTTGTTAGCCGGGAAGAAAGCGCTTTGCCCGGTGGGGCGCAGCGCAGATAAGACGCGTTGGCGCCTGGGGTGGGGCGCAAACGGACAGGCGTGCCATCGTAAAGGACGCAAACGACACCGGTGTTAGTTGTTTCCCCCGGAAAAACCCTTGGTCGCGCAATTTTCTTGCTTAGCCAGCCAGTGGCAGGCCCGCTGCTTGCTCTTGCAAGAAGTGCCACAGGGCTTGCACCTCGGACTTGGCGGCTTTGGTGTTGGCGTTGGGTTTTTCGCGGTAGGCCAGCAGATTCATCGGCAGGGAGAACTTGCCGCCTTCCGCTGGTGCGGCGCTGACCAGGCGGCCATGCTGCACGTCGTCGCGCACGGCGCTAAAGGGTAGGAAGGCAACGCCCAGGCCTTCCAGGGCCATGGCTTTGAGCCCCTCGGCCATATCGGTTTCGTAGGCGCGTTCCAGGTGCACGGGCATGGCCGCGTCTTTCAAAATCAATTCCGTCAGGCGCCCCAGGTAGGCACCGGGCCCGTAGGCCAAAAAGGGTAGGGGCTGGTCACTGCTGCCGGGCAGGCTAAACAGCGGCTGGCCTTGTGCATCGGGCTTGCAGTAGGGGGCCAGCAGCTCTTGGCCCAGGTTGACCATCTCGTAGCGCGAGGGATCCAGCTCCAGCGGCTGGGAGCTGTGGTGGTAGACGATGAGCAAATCGCAGCCGCCTTCCACCAGGCGCATGACCGCATCGTGTACGTTGAGCGCAATCAAGCGGCTTTTGAAGGGGCCAAAGCTGGACTGCACCTGGGCCACCCAGCGCGGGAAAAAGGTGAAGGCCAGGGTGTGCGGTACGGCAAAACCGACCATGCTGGCATCGGAACTGGCGTGGGCTCGCAACATGGATCGCGTGCTTTGCAGCGCTTGCAGCATCTCCAGCGCCTGGTCGTACATGGTCTTGCCAGCGGGCGTCAGGCGTGTGGGGTAGGAGCTGCGGTCGACCAAGTCGGCACCGGCCCAGGCCTCTAAGGCTTGGATACGCCGGGAAAAAGCCGGTTGCGTGACGTGCCGCAATTGTGCCGAGCGGCTGAAACTGCGCGTTTCGGCCAAGCTGACGAAATCTTCAAGCCATTTGGTTTCCATCGCGCAATTATCGCTGGGCCGCCTGGCCGCGCTGGGTAAGCCATGGCTGCAGCGGGGCGAAATTTGGCAATAATGCCCAGCGCCTTGTGCGCCGCCAGGCCCGCCCGTGCTGCTGCGGCACTTTGTTTTTGCTGGACTTTGTGTGTATGACCGATCCTACGTCCCCCGGGCCCACCCGGCTTGCCCCTGCCAAGGCTTTGCGTGTTGAAGACTGGCTGGTCGTCATCATCATGGCGCTGCTGGCCTTGATAACCTTTGCCAATGTGCTGGTGCGCTATTTCACCGACAGCTCATTTGCCTGGACGGAGGAAATCTCCATCTTCCTGATGATTGTGCTGGCCATGGTGGGCAGCAGCAGCGCCGTGGCGCGGGACCAGCATATCCGTATCGAATTTTTCAGCGGCAACGGTAGCGCCCAGCGGCGCAAGCGCTTGGCCCGGTTTGGCGCTTTGATGGTGGTGCTGTTGTTTACCGTGTTGGCGGCGCTCAGCGTGCGTCTGGTGTGGGATGACTGGCGCTATGAGGAAACCTCCCCCGGTATTGGTGTGCCGCAGTGGTGGTATTCGATGTGGCTGCCGATTTGCTCTGTCGCCATTGCGCTGCGCGGTCTGGGCCTGTTCTTGCGCCAAGGCCGCCCCGGCGTATTTGCGCCAGAAATGACCGAAGAGCTGCCCGATACGCAGGACACGCAGGAGCAGCAGCCATGATCGCCACCCTGCTGTTCATTGCCTTTCTCACCATGATGATGGCGGGCGTGCCCATTGGCGCAGCGCTGGGGCTGGCCGGTGCTGCCTGTATTGCCCTGCGCCAATGGCGATAGCCAGTGGTTTGGCCTGCTGGCCGTGCCGCAAAATTTTTACGCGGGGCTGGGCAAATATCCTCTGCTGGCCATTCCCATGTTTGTGCTGGTCGGCTCGATTTTTGACCGCTCGGGCGTCGCTGCGCGGCTGGTGAACTTTGCCATTGCCATCGTTGGGCGCGGCCCTGGCATGCTGCCGCTGGTGGCCATTTGCGTGGCTATGTTCATGGGCGGTATTTCTGGTTCGGGCCCAGCCACGGCGGCAGCGGTGGGGGGCGTGATGATTGCCGCCATGCACCGCGCAGGTTACCCGGCGGGGTTTTCGGCCAGCGTGGTCGCCAGCGCGGCGGCCACCGATATTTTGATTCCCCCGTCGGTGGCCTTCATCGTGTATTCGGTGCTGGTGCCCGGTGCTTCGGTACCCGCGCTGTTTGCGGCGGGGTTGTTTCCGGGCGTGCTGGCCGGTTTGGCGTTGATCGTGCCTGCCGTGTGGCTGTCCCGCCGCCACGGCATGGGCAAGCTGGAATCGAGCCTGCCGCGCCCGCCGTTTTGGCGCAGCCTGCGCGAAGCGAGCTGGGGGCTGGCCGCGCCGGTGCTGATTTTGGGCGGCATGCGCATGGGCTGGTTTACGCCGACCGAGGCCGCCGTCGTCGCCGTGTTTTACGGCCTGTTTGTCGGCATGGTGGTGCACCGCAGCATTGGCCTGCGTGACCTGTTCGAGATTTTGCGCGAGGCCGGGGAGCTGTCCGCCATCATCTTGCTGGTGGTGTCGTTGGCGGGGATTTTTGCCTTCTCGCTCTCCACCCTGGGGGTGATTGACCCCATTACCCAGGCGATTGTGGCGTCCGGCCTGGGCTCTACCGGCGTGCTGCTGTGTGTGCTGGCCTTGCTGCTGGTGTTGGGTATGTTTTTGGACGGTATTTCCATCCTGCTCATTTTTGTGCCCCTGATGTACCCGCTGATGCAGCACTTCCAATGGGACGTGGTCTGGTTTGGCGTGTTGTTGGTGCTGACGGTGGCCATTGGCCAGTTCACCCCGCCCATGGCCGTGAACCTGATGGTGGCCAGCAAAATTGCCCAGGTGCGCATGGAAGCCACCACCCGCTGGGTGCTGTGGCTGGTGCTGGCGATGACCATTGCCATGCTGATCGTGATGCAGTGGCCGCAGATAGCACTGTGGCTACCGCAGCGACTGGGGTATTAGGAATAAGCACCCCGTTTTTAAAACCAAGTAGGAGACTTTGCATGATGCGTTTACGTACCCTTTTGACCGCCACCGCTGCTGCCGCCACGCTGCTGGCCGTGGGCCTGCCTGCTGCCCATGCCCAGGGCAAATACAAAGATGAATACCGCATGTCCCTGGTGCTGGGCACGGCCTTCCCCTGGGGCCAGGGCGGGCAGTTGTGGGCCGACAAGGTGCGCGAACGCACCCAGGGGCGCATCAACATCAAGCTCTACCCCGGCACCTCGCTGGTGCAGGGCGACCAAACGCGCGAATTCAGCGCTATTCGCCAGGGCGTGATTGATATGGCCGTGGGTTCCACCATCAACTGGTCGCCCCAGGTCAAAGCGCTGAACCTGTTTTCCTTGCCCTTCCTGTTCCCCGACTTTGCCGCCGTGGACGCTGTGACCCAGGGCGCACCAGGCCAGGAAATTTTCAAGATTTTGGATAAAGCCGGCGTGCAACCCCTGGCCTGGGGCGAGAACGGCTACCGCGAAATCAGCAACTCCAAGCACGCCATCACCAAGCCGGAAGACCTCAAAGGGCTGAAGCTGCGCGTCGTTGGCTCGCCTCTGTTCCTGGACACCTTCACCGCCCTGGGCGCCAACCCCACGCAAATGAGCTGGGCCGACGCGCAGCCCGCCATGGCCAGCAAGGCCGTCGATGGGCAGGAAAACCCGCTGTCCGTCTTCCAGGCCGCCAAGCTGCAGTCCGTGGGGCAGAACCACATCACCTTGTGGGGCTATATGAACGACCCGCTGATCTTTGTCGTCAACAAAGAAGTGTGGGCCAGCTGGACGCCTGAAGACCAAGCCATCGTGCGCCAAGCGGCCATTGACGCCGGCCAGGAAGAAATCGCCATTGCCCGCAAAGGCTTGGTGGAAGAGGGCAAGCCCTTGGTCAAAGACCTGCAAGCCCTGGGCGTGACCGTGACCGACCTGGACGCTGCCCAGCGCAAGACCTTTGCCGACGCCACCAAGGGCGTGTACACCAAGTGGAAGCCGCAAATTGGCACCAACTTGGTCGACATGGCCGAAAAAGCGATTGCCGCGCGTAAATAACCGCTGTTTTCATAATATTGATAGCGCTTGGCGCTGATAGATAAAGGGATTCAGGTAGAAAACAACCTGAATCCATTTATTTGCCTGCGGTAGCTGCTATCGGCTTAATAGCCACTGGCAGCTACCCATGGTCAACACCAGGCAGGCGTAGGTGGCCATCTTGCCGTCGCTGCCGGTGAGCACCAGGCCCAGGCCCAGCACCAGGCTGCCCAGCACGAAGTTCAGCCCCATACCCAGCCACAGCCCGTGGCTGCGGGGCAGGCGCAGCAGCAGCGCACCCAGGCCCAGCCCTAGCGCTAAAAACGCTGCCGGGGCCAGAAAATTGAGCAAGTGCCAGAAAAAAACGCCTATGTCCATGGTTATCATGACCCGTATCAAGTCTTTTGCCTGGGGCTAACCCTTGGCTATTTATAAATTCTATAATTGAGCGCTATGGCAGTTTGGGCATTAGGCATCAACCACAACACGGCGCCGCTGGATTTGCGGGGCCGTTTTGCCTTTGCGCTCGACCAAATCGCGCCCACGCTGCAGGGCCTGCGCAGTGCGCTGACCAGCGCCACGCACCACCCCGAGGTGGAAACGGCCATCCTCTCCACCTGCAACCGCACCGAAATTTATTGCGCCGCGCACGCCCCCGCGCTGGACCACACCCTGGGCTGGCTGGCCCAATCCGGCGGGGTGAGTAGCGAGGTGCTGCGCTCACACTCCTATTTGCTTGAAGAAGGCGGCGTGGCCCGCCATGCGTTTCGCGTCGCCTCCGGCCTGGATTCCATGGTGCTGGGCGAGGCGCAAATTCTGGGTCAACTGAAAAACGCCGTGCGCGCTGCAGAAGACGCGGGCGCCCTGGGCACCACCTTGCACCAGTTGTTCCAGCGCAGCTTTGCCGTGGCCAAGGAGGTGCGCTCGTCCACCGAAATTGGCGCACACAGCATCAGCATGGCCGCCGCGGCCGTGCGCCTGGCCGGGCAGTTGTTTGAAGACCTGACCAAAATCCGCATCCTGTTCGTGGGTGCGGGCGAGATGATTGAGCTGGTCTCCACCCACTTCGCTGCCCGCCACCCCGAGCACATGACGATTGCCAACCGCACGGCCTCGCGCGGGGAAAAGCTGGCTGCGCAGTTCGGTGCCAGCACCATGCCGCTGGCCGACCTGCCCGAGCATCTGCACGAATACGACGCGGTGATCAGCTGCACCGCGTCCACCCTGCCCATCATCGGCCTGGGCGCGGTGGAGCGGGCTTTGAAAAAGCGCAAGCACCGTCCCATCTTCATGGTCGATTTGGCCGTGCCGCGCGACATTGAGTCCGAAGTCAAAGACCTGCGCGACGTCTACCTGTATACCGTGGACAACCTGGCGAGCGTCGTGCGCACCGGCCAGGCCCAGCGCCAGGCAGCGGTGGAGCAGGCCGAGGTCATCATCGACCACGGCGTGCAAAGCTTTGTCCAGTGGCTGGCCCAGCGCAACCCGCAAGGCGGCGCCGTGCCGCTGATTCAACAGTTGCACGAACAAACCGACGCCTGGCGCGCCCAGGAAATTGCCCGCGCCAAAAAGCTGCTGGCCAAGGGGGAAGACATCGACCAGGTGCTCGAAGCCCTCTCCAAGGGCCTGACGCAAAAAATGCTGCACGGCAGCATGACTGCCCTGCGCCAAGGCAGCGAAGCCGAACGCGAACAAGCCGCCGCCACCGTGCAGCGCCTGTTCCTGCGCGGGCGCGACGCCCGGCGTTAGCGCTGCTGCTACTTCATTTTTGTAGCTGCTGGCGCACGTCTTTATTGATTTTCAAAGACAAAACACTCTGAAAACCTTGCATTGCAAGCGCTAACAGCTATTGTTTCAATAGCTTTTAGAGTCCATCATGCAAGACTTTTTACGCCACCAACTAGAGCGCTACGCCCAGCGGCTGGAAGAACTGAACTTCCTGCTCTCGCGCGAAGACATCATGGGTGACATGCAGCAGTACCGCCGCATCTCGCGCGAGCATGCCGAAGTCACGCAAATTGCAGGCCGCTATGCCCGCTACCAGCAGTGCGAGGCCGACCTGGCCACCGCGCAAGAGCTGCTGGCCGACCCCGACATGGCCGACATGGCGCAGGAAGAAATCACCAGCGCCGAGCAAGAGCTGTTGCAGTTGGAAGATGAGCTGCAGCGCCTGCTGCTACCCAAAGACCCGGACGACGAGCGCAACGCCTTCATGGAAATTCGCGCTGGCACCGGCGGGGACGAATCGGCCCTGTTTGCCGGCGACTTGACCCGCATGTACACCCGCTACGCCGCCGACCAGGGCTGGCGCGTCGAGGTCATGAGCGCCAACGAAAGCGAAATCGGCGGCTACAAGGAAATCGTGCTGCGTATTGAGGGCGACAACGTCTACGGGCGCCTACGCTTTGAATCCGGCGGCCACCGCGTGCAGCGCGTGCCCGAAACCGAAACCCAGGGCCGCATCCACACCAGCGCCTGCACCGTCGCCGTCATGCCCGAGCCCGACCCGACCCAGGCCATTACCCTGAACCCGGCTGACCTGCGTATCGACACCTTTCGCGCCAGCGGGGCCGGGGGCCAGCACATCAACAAAACCGACTCCGCCGTGCGCGTGGTGCACATCCCCACCGGTATCGTCGCCGAATGCCAGGACGGGCGCAGCCAGCACAGCAACAAGGCCAAGGCCCTGCAAGTGCTGCAAGCACGCATCCAGGAAAAAGAGCGCAAAGAGCGCGAAGCCAAGGAGGCTGCGCTGCGCAAAGGCTTAGTCGGCAGCGGCGACCGCAGCGACCGCATCCGCACCTATAACTACCCGCAAGGGCGCTTGACCGACCACCGCATTAACCTGACCCTGTACAAGCTGCTAGCCATCATGGAAGGCGATATGGAAGAAGTCCTGAACGCCCTGCAAGCCGCCCGCGAAGCCGAGCTGCTGGAGGAGTTGGCCATCAATGGCTAAGACGTTCTAAGCTGTAACCTGTAACAGCAGGGTAAATTGCCATTTTTGTCTAAAATGCTTGCCAAATGGCTTCAGGAGGCCAGCATGATCTCTAGTACCGCTTCTATCTCTACATCCATCTCTGCCAGCACCCTCTTGGGGGGGGATGCCTTGCTGCCCACCCAGCCCCAGGGGCTGCGTGACTGGATTGCCCTGGTGCGCCAAGGCTTGCCCGCTGCTTGTGTCGATGCCGTGGTGCGCTGGACCAGCATCACCCAAAGCGAGCTGGCCCAGGCGCTGGCGATTCCCGAGCGCACCTTGGCCCGGCGCAAGCGTGAAGGCGTGCTCTCCCCGGAAGAGTCGGCAAAATTTGTCCGCCTGGCCCGGGTCGTCGCCCGCGCCACTGCCGTGTTTGAGGATAGCGGTGCGGCTCTGGATTGGCTGCAAAGCTCCAATGCAGCGCTCGGTGGTGTGTTGCCGCTATCGCTGCTGGACACTGACCTGGGGGCCGATAGCGTGCTGGATACCCTGGGCCGGATAGAGCATGGGGTATTCGCCTGATGCCCACTGTCTGGCGTATCACCACCGCCCGTTTTGCCGCCGGCGCCTTTACTGGAGAAGGTGCGCGGCGCTATGGCGGGCGCTGGAATCCCCAGGGGGGGGAGATGGTCTACACCGCACAGTCTCCCGCCCTGGCCCTGCTGGAGTTGATGGTGCAGGACGACCCCTTGCGGGCCAACTACGTGCTATTGCCCGCCACCGTGCCGGACGATGTTGTCTGCAGCACCCTCTCCCCAGCTGACCTGCCGCCTGACTGGCGTAGCCTTGGCCAGCGCCCTCGCTTGCAGGCCCTGGGCCTGCAATGGCTGCAGCAAGGCCGCGGCGCTGTTTTGCAAGTGCCCAGCGCAGTACTTCCTGCGGAGAGCAATTTTTTACTCAATCCCCGCCACCCTGACTTTGCCCGCATTACCGTCGGCGCACCGCAGTCCCTTGCCGTGGATGCTCGCCTGCTGCGCAATTTGGGGGACAGCACTGCACTGCTACGAAAGACCCAAGATGAGCGTTGAATTACCAACGGGCGTTGCATCTTCACCAACGCTTCCCACCTTGGCCCAGGGGCTGGCGTGGGCTCAGCAGCAAGCATTGAGTCGTATCGACGCCCAAATCCTGCTGCTGCACCTGCTGGGCCGCCCCCACCATGACCGGGCCTGGCTGCTGGCGCATGACCAAGACGTGCTGACGGCCGCGCAGTGGGCGCAGTACCAGGCGCTGTGCGCCCAGCGGCTCGATGGCGTGCCGGTGGCGTATTTAACCGGCTGCAAAGAATTTTTCGGCCTGCCGCTGGCGGTGGATGCGCGGGTGCTCGACCCCCGGCCTGATACCGAAACCCTGGTGGAATGGGCGCTGGAGCTGCTGCCCGCCGCAGCGCCTTGCCGCGTGCTGGATTTGGGCACCGGCAGTGGCGCGATTGCCCTGGCGCTGCAAAGCCAGCGCCCCCAGGCTAGGGTGACAGCGGTGGATGCCAGTGCGGCTGCGCTGGCTGTAGCGCGTGCCAATGGGCAGCGGCTGGGTTTGCCGGTGCGGTGGCTGCAGTCGTCCTGGTTGCAAGACGTGGCTGGGGAGTTTGAGGTGATCGTGAGCAACCCACCGTATATCCGCGAAGACGACCCGCACATGCACGCCCTGCGCCATGAGCCGCGCCAGGCGCTGACCAGCGGGGCCGATGGCCTGGACGATATCCGCGCAATTGCCGCGCAAGCGCCGGCGCATTTGTGCGCTGGCGGCTGGTTGCTGCTGGAGCACGGCTGGGACCAGGCCGAGGCGGTGCAAGGTATTTTGCGGGCAGCGGGCTTTGAGGGCGTGACCAGCCGCCAGGACTTGGCCGGGCAATGGCGTTGCACGGGGGGAAAATGGATGAAAAATCTATCTTTAAACCCTGCAACTTTCACACCATCGCAGACAATGAAATAATCCTAGGTTGCTGCGCAGGTACCAGCGCAGTCTCTTTTTAGCCGGAGTTATCTGCATGAGCGACGTTCAACAACGCATTGACCAACTGGTCAAATCCCACGACATCTTGCTGTTCATGAAGGGCAGCGCCAGTTTTCCCATGTGCGGCTTCTCGGGCCGTGCTGTGCAAATTTTGAAAGCCTGCGGCGTGGAGCCTGAAAACATCTCCACCGTCAACGTGCTCGATGACGCCGAAGTGCGCCAAGGCATCAAGGACTACAGCCAGTGGCCCACCATCCCCCAGCTGTACGTGCGCGGCGAGTTCGTCGGCGGCTCGGACATCATGATGGAGATGTACGAATCGGGCGAGCTGCAAAAGCTGCTGGCCGCCTGAGCGCGTTCTGCGTATATGATGAAACCGCCCCTTGCCGGGCGGTTTTTTCGTTTTGGGTCGTCTGGCAACGACGCAAGGATTTTTTCACGCCCGCATGCGCAGGAGGCATGCACTTTGGCGGTATTGGGCCACCGCTGCGCCACCCCCACCCTTATGACTTTGACGCAAAGCCTGCTCACCATTGCCCTGCTGATTGCCACCAGCGCATTTTTTTCAATGTCTGAAATTGCCCTGGCAGCCTCGCGGCGGCTGCGCCTGCGGCAAATGGTGGACGAGGGCGATACCCGCGCCGAGGGGGTGATGCGTATCCAAAGCCAGCCGGGGGAGTATTTCACCGTCACGCAAATTGGCCTGAACGCGGTGGCCATTCTGGGCGGTATCGTGGGGGAGGGGGCGCTCTCGCCCTATCTGGCCGAGGCCATGTCCCTGTGGCTGGCACCGCGCCAGGCGCAAACGGCGGGGTTTTTGCTCTCTTTCGTCACCGTCACCGCGCTGTTTATTTTGTTTGCCGACCTGCTGCCCAAGCGCGTGAGCATGGCCGAGCCCGAGGCCCTGGCCGTGCGCCTGCTGCGCCCCATGCTGTGGTGCATGGCGGTGCTTAAACCCCTGGTGTGGCTGTTTGACCTGCTGGCCAATATCGTGGTGCGGCTGTTTCGCCTGCCCGCCGTGCGCGATGAGCGTATTACCAGCGACGACATCTTGGCGATTACCGAAGACGGCACCCGCGCCGGTGTGCTGGCGCTGCGCGAGCAGCAGGTGATTGCCAACGTCATGGACATGAACTCGCGCACTGTGCCCTCGGCCATGACGCAGCGCGACCGCATCGCCTATTTCCTGCGCGATGACCCCGACCACATCATCCGCGCCCGCATTGCCGAAGAACCCTACTCCACCTACCCGGTGTGCGACGGCAATATCGACCACGTGATCGGCTATGTGGACGCCAAGGATTTGTTTCAGCGTGTGCTGAACAACCAGCCCCTGTCGCTCAAAGACGGCAGCCTGATTCGCCGCGTCCTCATCGTGCCGGACAAGCTGACCCTGGCCGAAGTGCTCGACCAGTTCCAACAGGTGCGTGAGGACTTCGCCGTCATCCTGAATGAATACAGCCTGGTGGTGGGCGTCGTTACCTTGAACGACGTGATGAGCACGGTGATGGGCGATCTGGTCAGCCCCGATGCCGATGAAGAGCAAATCGTGCGCCGCGATGAAAATTCCTGGCTGATTGACGGCATCACCCCCATCGACGACGTGCTGCACGCCCTGCAACTGGACGAACTGCCGCACGATGAGGAATACGCCACCTTGGCGGGTTTTCTCATGGTCATGCTGCGCCGCGTGCCCCGGCGTACCGATAGCGTGGACTGGGGCGGCTATAAGTTTGAGGTGATCGACGTGGACAGCTATCGCATCGACCAGGTGCTGGTCACCCGCTTGGCTACGCCTGCACTGCCCGAGACGCAGGCTGCCGATAGCGCTTCTTCCGGCCTGGCACCCCCGGCGGCGCCCGTGGCTTGAATCCCTAGGTACCCCCTGCCTAGCTCCTGCGCAACCCCTGCCCAGTCCCCACACCGTGCAATCCGGTAAGCTGGCCGCTTTGCTTGCTCTGAAGGAAACTGCCCCATGAAATCCCGCGCTGCCGTGGCCTTTAAGGCCGGAGAACCCCTGCAAATCGTTGAAATTGATGTCGCCCCGCCGCAAAAGGGCGAGGTGCTGGTCAAGATCACCCACACCGGCGTGTGCCATACCGATGCTTTCACCCTGAGCGGTGACGACCCCGAAGGCGTCTTTCCCGCCGTGCTGGGCCACGAAGGCGCGGGCATCGTCGTGCAAGTGGGCGAGGGTGTGACCAGCGTGCAGCCCGGCGACCACGTGATTCCGCTCTACACCGCCGAATGCGGCGAGTGCCTATTCTGCAAAAGCGGCAAAACCAACCTCTGCACCGCTGTGCGTGCGACCCAGGGCCAGGGCGTGATGCCCGACGGCACCACGCGCTTTTCGTACAACGGCCAGCCGATTTACCACTACATGGGCTGCTCCACCTTCAGCGAATACACCGTGGTGGCCGAAGTGTCCCTAGCCAAGGTGCACCCCGATGCCAACCCCGAACAGGTCTGCCTGCTGGGCTGCGGCGTCACCACCGGCCTGGGCGCAGTGAAAAACACCGCCAAGGTGCAAGAGGGCGACACCGTGGCCGTGTTTGGCCTGGGCGGTATTGGCCTGGCTGCCATCCAGGGGGCCAAGCTAGCCAAGGCCGGGCGCATCATCGCCATCGACACCAACCCCAGTAAATTCGACCTGGCCCGGCTGTTTGGCGCGACCGATTGCGTCAACCCCAAAGACCACGCACAGCCCATCCAGCAAGTGATTGTGGAAATGACCGGCTGGGGCGTAGACCACAGCTTTGAGTGCATCGGCAACGTGAATGTCATGCGCGCTGCGCTGGAATGTGCCCATCGGGGTTGGGGCCAAAGCATCATCATCGGCGTGGCCGGCGCTGGGCAGGAAATCAGCACCCGCCCCTTCCAACTGGTCACAGGCCGGCGTTGGCTGGGCACGGCCTTCGGTGGTGTCAAAGGCCGCAGCGAACTGCCCGGCATGGTCGAAGACGCCATGGCAGGCCGTATCCAACTGGCCCCCTTCGTCACCCACACCATGCCGCTGACGGGCATCAACGAAGCTTTCGACCTGATGCACCAAGGCAAATCCATCCGCAGCGTAGTCCACTACGCATAAGGCCAAGGCCACGGCCTGCGTGTGCCCCCGAAGCTGCGCAGCAAGCGAGGCGGCCACACCTTGCGGACAGTGAAAACCAGCGCAGCAGTGGTACAGGCAAGTCCTCACCCATCCATACTCGCCGTGGCTGTTCGAGCGCAGCGCCCAAAGGGCGCGAAGCGAGTTTCACGTCGGGTATTCAAGCTGCGCAGCACGCTTTCTTTGCTTACTTTCTTGCGCGCGCAAGAAAGTGAGTCGCCCGCCGGGGCGAGACCCGGCCAGCAGCCTTTAAAACCAGCATTTATTAAAAAAGAGAGCTTTTACCGCTTACAAATAAACAATCTCAAAGCATTTAATACCTAAAACCGTTTATTTATCAGCGCGACAAGCTATCAAACAAGGAGTAACCCATGCAACGCCTAGAACACCACCCCAGCTTCGGTGGCCGCCAAGAAGTCTGGCAACACACCAGCAGCAGCCTGGGCTGCACCATGAAGCTGGGTGTCTACCTCCCCCCGGCGGCCCTGCAAGGCGAACCCTGCCCGGTCGTCTACTGGCTCTCGGGCCTGACCTGTACCGAGCAAAACTTCATCACCAAAGCCGGTGCCCAGCACTACGCCGCCCAGTTGGGCTTGATCCTGGTCGCCCCCGACACCAGCCCGCGCGGTGAAGGGGTGGCCAACGACCCCGCCTACGACCTGGGCCAGGGCGCAGGCTTTTATCTCAACGCCACGCAAGCCCCCTGGGCCGCCCATTTCCGCATGGAAGACTACGTGGTGCAAGAGCTGCCCGCGCTGGTCGAGGCGCATTTCCCCACCACCGCACAACGCGGCATCAGCGGCCACAGCATGGGCGGGCACGGGGCGCTGACCCTGGCGCTGCGCCATCCGGGGCGCTATGCCAGCGTCTCGGCCTTTGCGCCCATCGTCGCACCCAGCCAGGTGCCCTGGGGCCAAAAAGCCTTCACCGCCTACCTGGGTGATGACCGCAGCACCTGGGCCGCGCACGATGCAGTCGCGTTAATTGCCCAGGCACCCGAGCGCCTGCCGCTGCTGATCGACCAGGGCACAGGCGATGAATTCTTAGCCAGCCAGCTCCAGCCCGAACGCCTGCAAGCCGCCTGTGCAGCGACGGGGCACCCGCTTACTTTGCGGATGCAGCCGGGTTATGACCATAGCTACTACTTCATCGCCAGTTTTATCGGCGAGCATTTGGCGCACCATGCGGGGGCGTTGCGCTAGGCCGTGATCGGAGGGGCGTTACGCCTCTTCGCCCAGCGCTTCCAGCAAATCCTGCGCTGGAACAAAGAACAGCCCGCCGGTGACGGCGCGGCTGAAGTCCAGCAGGCGGTCGTAATTGCCTTCGGGGCGGCCTATGAACATATTGGTCAGCATCTGCTCGGTGATGGCCGAATCGCGGGCGTAGCCGATGAAGTAGGTGCCGTATTCCCCGCGCGATGGGGTAGCAAAGGGCAGGTTGGCACGCAGGATGGCCAGTTCGTTGCCGTCTTCGTCCTCGATCACGTTCAGGGCGACGTGGGAGTTGCTGGGTTTGACGTCGTCGGGCAGCTCAATGTCGTCGTGTTTGGTGCGGCCCATGACGCGCTCTTGTTCCTCGGTGGAGAGGGCGTTCCACGCCGCCATGTCGTGCAGGTACTTTTGCACGATGACGTAGCTGCCGCCGGCAAAGTCCGGGTCTTCCTCGCCGATCAGCGTGGCCTCCAGTGCGGCGCGGCCCGTTGGGTTTTCGGTGCCATCGACAAAGCCGACCATGCTGCGCGCGTCGAAGTAGCGAAAGCCGTGTACTTCGTCCACAGGCTGCACGGCAGCGCCCAGGGCGCGCATGGCTTGCATGGCCAGCTCAAACGTCATGTCTGCAGCCTCGGCGCGGATGTGCAGCAGCAAGTCGCCGGGGGTGGAGGGGGCGTGGTGCTTGGCCCCGTGGATGGCTTGCAAGGGGTGCAGGCCAGCGGGCTGGGGGCGGTTGGGAAACAGGCGCTGCCAGGCGTGGGAGCCGATGCCGACCACCATCGTCAGGCGCTGCTGCGCCCAGCGGTGGCCGACGCTGCGGGTCAGGCCAGCCGCGTTGCCCAAAAAGTCGCGCACGGCGGCTTCCGCCGCTGCGCCAGGGGCCATGTTCAGGACGATGAAGTGTGCGGCTTCGCCTGCCGATGCGGTCACGGCCTGGGGTTCGGGGTGCAGGTGTGCGGGGCAGGTGGTGGGGGTGGGGGTGGGGGTGGTCATCAGCAGTCTTTCCTCATCGGTTCCATCAGGTGGTGGGACCAGCGTCGGGGTTGAAGGCCCATTGGCGCTGGGCGGCAAATACGGCGTTGGGGTATTGCGGCTTGCCCCGGCTGCCGTTGTAGCGGCCCAGGGCCATATACATATCGCCTTTTTCGCGCTCCAGGTAGTGGCGCAGGATGACGCAGCCAAAGCGTAAATTGGTTTGCATGTGAAACAGCTTGCCTGCATCGCCATCGCCAATCACGCGCGTCCAAAACGGCATGATTTGCATATAGCCGCGCGCCCCGGCGTAGGAGATGACGAACTTGCGAAAACCGCTTTCCACCTGGATCAGCCCCAGCACCAACGACACTTCCAGCCCGGCGCGTTTGGCCTCGTACCACAGGGTTTGCAGAAAGTCGCGGCGCACCTCCCAGTCGGGCATGCGTTTACGCAGCTTGTCGCTGGTGGCGGTGAGCCAGCGCAGGTAGTGCAGCCGCGCGTCGGTGGAGGCAAAAACCGGCTCGGGCGGGGAGAGTTCGCCCACCGCTGCTTGCAAGGCGGTGCGGACGGAGTCGATCAGCGGCTCTTCCAACTGCGCCCCGGCCTGGGCCGGTAGCGGCAGACCCCAGGCTGCAAGCCAAGCGCTGGCAGCGGCCAAACACTGTCGGCGCGTGGGCATGGCTTACAGGCCCAGCCGGGTTTTCAGCTGGGCCAAGACGTCGGCCAGGGGCAGTTGCGTAGCGGCGCTGTCGCGGCGGTGTTGGTATTCGACCTGGCCGTCTTTCAGACCACGCTCGCCCAGCACTACGCGGTGGGGAACGCCAATCAGCTCCCAATCGGCAAACATGGCACCGGGGCGCTCGCCTCGGTCGTCCAAGATTACGTCCACGCCCAGGGCCAGGAGTTCGGCGTAGAGCTTTTCAGCCTCCGCCTTGACCAGTTCGCTGCGGTCCATGCCAATGGGGCAAATCACCAGGGTGAAGGGGGCAATCGCATCGGGCCAGATGATGCCGCGCGCGTCGTGGTTTTGTTCAATGGCCGCTGCGGGCAAGCGGGTGATGCCGATGCCGTAGCAGCCCATTTCAAACAGCGTGGGCTTTCCGTTTTCGCCCAGGAAGGTGGCGTTCATGGCGGCGGAGTATTTGGTGCCCAGGTAGAACACGTGACCAATTTCAATGCCGCGCTCAATTGCCAAAGCGCCTTGGCCGTCGGGCGAGGGGTCGCCAGCGACGACGTTGCGCAGGTCGGCCACCAGATCGGGCTCGGGCAGGTCGCGGCCAAAGTTCACGCCCCGGATGTGGAAGTCTTTTTCATTGGCACCGCAAATCCAGTCGGCCATGACGGCCACTTCCCGATCGACCACGAGCTTGACGGGTTTTTGCAGGTTGAGCGGCCCCAGGTAGCCGGGCTGGCAGCCAAAGTGCGCTTCAATTTCTGCCACGCTGGCAAAGCGGAAGTTGGCCAGGCCCTCGACCTTGTTGACCTTGACCTCGTTCATGTCGTGGTCGCCGCGCAGCAGCAGCAGCCAGATTTGGGTTGTGACCACGGCGCCCGCTTCATCGGTGGTGTCGGTAGCCAGCACCAGGGATTTGATGGTGCGCTGTAGCGGCAGGCCCAGTTGGTCGGCCACGGCCTGGCAGGTGCTGTTGCCGGGGGTGGCGATTTTCTCCAGCGCTTCGCTGGCCGCTGGACGCGGGCCGGCGGGCGGCAGGCTTTCGGCTTTTTCGATATTGGCGGCGTAGTCGCTGTGCGGGCAATAGACGATGGCATCTTCACCCGTGGCGGCAATCACCTGGAATTCTTCGCTCAAGTCGCCACCAATGGCACCGCTGTCGGCGCGCACGGCGCGGTATTGCAGGCCAAAGCGGTCAAAAATGCGCTGGTAGGCCGCGCGCATGGTTTGGTAGCTGGTTTGGGCGCTGTCGCGGTCTTTGTCGAAGGAGTACGCGTCCTTCATGGTGAATTCGCGCCCGCGCATCAGGCCAAAACGCGGGCGCCGCTCGTCGCGGAACTTGGTCTGGATTTGGTAGAGGTTCTTAGGCAGCTGCTTGTAGCTTTTGAACTCCTGGCGGGCGATGTCGGTGACCACTTCCTCGCTGGTGGGCTGGATGACAAAGTCGCGCCCGTGGCGGTCTTGGATGCGCAGCAGCTCCGGCCCCATCTTGTCAAAGCGCCCCGTCTCTTGCCATAGCTCGGCGGGTTGCACCACCGGCATGGTTACCTCAATGGCCCCGGCGCGGTTCATTTCCTCGCGCACGATGGCTTCCACCTTGCGGACTACGCGCAGCCCCATGGGCATATAGGAATAGACGCCTGCGCCCAGCTTTTTAATCATCCCCGCCCGGGTCATGAGTTGGTGGCTGACGATTTCAGCATCGGCCGGGGCTTCTTTGAGCGTGGAGATAAGGAACTGCGAGGCTTTCATAAACAGGAGCAAGGAAGTGAGTGAGAGCAGGAAATGGGCGCTGCCCCGGTTGCCGCAGGCAAGGGGGCAGGCATAATGAACCCAACTTAAAAATTGGGGTTTGATTATGCTTGACCGGGACGGATTTCGCCCAAATGTCGGCATCATCTTGCTCAACCAGAAGAACCAAGTGTTCTGGGGCAAACGTATACGTACACACAGTTGGCAGTTTCCACAAGGTGGCATTGACCGGGGCGAATCGCCCGAGCAGGCAATGTTTCGGGAGCTGCACGAGGAAGTCGGGCTGCATCCCGAACATGTACGCATCGTGGCCCGCACCCGTGACTGGTTGCGCTATGAGGTGCCAGACCGTTTCATACGCCGCGAAGCCCGCGGCCACTACCGTGGGCAAAAACAAATTTGGTTTTTGCTGCAGCTTTTGGGGCACGACTGGGATTTGAACCTGCGCGCCACCAACCACCCGGAGTTTGACGCCTGGCGCTGGAACGACTACTGGGTGCCGCTGGACGTGGTGGTGGAGTTCAAGCGCGGGGTCTATGAAATGGCCCTGACCGAGCTGGCCCGCTTCGTGCCCCGGGGCGAACAGCGCAACCGCTACCTGCGCAGCGGCATCCGCGGCACCCGTGACGTGCAGCCCAGCGGCGTTGAGCTGCCCCGCCCCTACGGCACGCTGCGCAACCCCTGGCCCAATGCCGCCCCGGAGCTGCCGCCCGGTGGCAGCTTTGACCCGGAGCCGCCGTCGGCAACGACGGACGACAAGTAAGGGCTGAATGTGGCGCTTGGCAGGTCTATTTAAGAACGACCGTTCTTTTTAAAGTCAATTTTGGCTACACTGCGTGTGGGTAGTGCATTTTTTGTTGGAACGATCATTTGAAGGAGACCCGCCATGTCCGACATCCAAACCGCTTTTGACGAAGCCGTGAAAAACTCCACCAGCTTGAGCGAGCGTCCTGACAACGCCACGCTGCTGAAAATTTACGCGCTGTACAAACAGGCCACCGAAGGCGATAACGAAGCCAAGAAGCCCAGCTTCACCGACATGGTGGGCCGGGCCAAATGGGACGCTTGGGAAAAGCTCAAAGGCCAAACCGCCGATGAAGCCAAGCAAACCTATACCGACCTGATCAATTCGCTGCGCTAAGCGCTTTGCAGGTACAACCTAAAACGGCCCATGTGGCCGTTTTTTTGTGCTGCTGCAGCATTGCTGACTACACTCGGGGCACGTTGGGGAGAGGTAATGAGTGGACTGAGTTTTATTTTGCTGGTGATGGCGGGTGTTTTCTGGTGGCAAACCACGCAGCAGCGCCGCCGCGTGGGCTTGCTGGCCAAGCATTTGGCCCCCACGCAGGTGGAGAAAATCCTTGGCCCCTTGATCGACGGGTACCTGGCCGCCGTGCAGGAAAAAGACCCCGAGCGCCAGCAGCAGGCCTGGGAGCGGCTCAACCACCAGGAAGCGCAATTGGCCGAGCACTTCCAGCGCTTTGCCGACAGCTTTGCCAAGGAACCGGCCGAGGCCACGCGCATCAGCACCCTGCCCTTGGCGCTACCGTTTTTCGAACAAATATTCCCGGCCTATAGCTTTGATATGCGCAAGGCCCTGCAACTGCACGCCCAGGCCATTCGCAGCGCCTGCGCCCCTTCGGGCCTGTATGGTGATGCCCGCCGCGACATGGCGTTTACGATGACGGCAGAGCTTTTGCTCATGCAGCACACCTGCCACTGGTTTGGCAAGACACGCACCATTGCCTCCATTCGCTTGCTGAGCCGGCACAAGACCCAGTACGAGCAGGTGCTGCGCTCGGTGCAGCCCAGTACCCGGCAGGCGTATCGCCAGCTGGTTGGAATGCAGTGATCGGGGGAATTTGGCGTACAGTATGTGCAGCACCTTGTACATAATTTCCTTCATAAACACCTAGAAAGGGGGCCTGCTATGTATACCTTCCAATCCCGTGCTGCAGCCGATTTGCTGATGCTGCCTGCCACTGCCAAACATATTTTGGAAATTCTGGATAAAGACCCTTCTGGCCCCGGCATCGTCACCGTGGCGCAAATTCCAGCAGCGCTGGAGACCTTGGAAAAAGCCGTGCAAGACGACGATGCCCGCCGCAAGGCCCTGGACGCTGCTCGGCAGTCGCCCGATGCCGAAACCAGCGCCAAGGCGGGGGCCGAGTCCAACGAGCTGGGCGCTATTTCGCTGCGCCAGCGCGTAGCGCCCCTGGCCGATATGCTGCGCGCCAGCTTGGCGGAGAACAAGGACGTGACCTGGTCTTTAAAAGCCTAAGCCTTGCCTGCGCATAAAAAACCCGCCTGGGTGCAGACCCGGCGGGTTTTTTCATGGGTAAAAAGGGTGCGCTTATTCGTAGCTGCGGCTGTCTTCAATCACCTTGCCGTCGTTGGGCAGGCTCCCTGGGTGGCGCAATTGCACTTCGCAGCGCAGCTTGGTGATGTCGCGTACGGCTTCTTGCACCTGTTGCACAAAACCGGCGGCGGTCTCCAGCGTTTCGACGTGTAGCGTCATTTCATCGTGCGCCATAGCCCCTGTGATGACCAGGCGGGCGCGGACGATTTGCGGAAAGCGCTTACTCACTTGGGCAATTTGGCCGGGCTGCACAAACATGCCGCGCACCTTGGTGGTTTGGTCGGCGCGGCCCAGCCAGCCTTTGATGCGGGTGTTGGTGCGCCCGGTGGGGCAGGGTCCGGGCAGGATGGCAGAGAGGTCGCCCGTGCCAAAGCGAATCAACGGGTAGTCCGGGTTCAGGCTGGTAATCACCAGCTCGCCCACTTCGCCTTCGGGCACCGGGTCGCCCGTACCGGGGCGCACGATTTCCACCAGCACGCCTTCGTCGACCACCAGGCCCTGGCGGGCGCTGGTTTCGTAGGCAATCAGCCCCAGGTCGGCCGTGGCGTAACACTGGTAGCCGGTGATGCCGCGCTCTTGCAGCCAGTTTTGTAGCGACGGGGGAAAGGCTTCAGCCGACACCAGCGCCTTGGTCACGCTGGGCAGGGGCTTGCCCATGGCCTGGGCTTTTTCGACGATGAGTTTGAGAAAGCTCGGCGTGCCGATATAGCCCGCAGGCCGCAGCTCGGCCATGGCCTGCACCTGCTGCTCGGTTTGGCCGGTGCCGCCGGGAAAGACGCTGCAGCCGACGGCGTGGGCACCGTTTTCCATCATCGCCCCGGCGGGGACGAAGTGGTAGCTAAAGCAGTTGTGGATCAGCTCGCCACTGCGAAAACCCGCCGCGTAGATGGCGCGCGCCATGCGCCAGTAGTCGCGGCGCAGCCCTTCGGGCTCGTAAATCGGGCCGGGGCTGGCAAAAACGCGCGGCATGGTGGGGCCAAAACCCTGGGTGGCAAAGCCGCCAAAGGCGCTCTCGCTGCGCTGGGCCTGCTGGCGCTCCAGCAACTGGTATTTGCGCGTGACCGGCAGCCGTGCCAGCGCGGCGCGGCTGGTGATGCTGGCGGCGTCCACCCCGGCCAGAATCTCGGCAAAGGCACGGCTGTGCTGCTGGGCGTGGGCGATGTGTGCGGGCAGGGCGGCCAGCAGGGCCGCTTCGCGCTCGGCAGGGGCGCGGGTTTCCAGGTTGTCGTAGAAGGGGCGCATGCTGAGGATTCCTTGCAATGGTGGGTTGTAGAGTGAAATCTGGCTCTAGCCCTTATCAGGCCAGCGGTAGTAGCTATGGTTTTATGGTCTTGATGCTGGATTTGCTCAGGCCAGCCAGCGTTTGCGGCGCTTGTAGCTTTTGACGTCTTTAAAGCTTTTGCGCTCGCTGCCGCCTACGCCCAGGTAGAACTCTTTGACGTCTTCGTTGCTGGCCAGCTCTTGGGCCGGGCCGTCCATGACGATGCGCCCGCTCTCCATGATGTAGCCGTAGTCGGCGTATTTCAGCGCCATGTTGGTGTTTTGCTCGGCCAGCATGAAGGTGACTTTTTCTTTGCTGTTGAGGTCTTGCACGATGTGGAAAACCTCTTCCACGATTTGCGGTGCCAGGCCCATGGAGGGCTCATCGAGCAGCACCGCACGGGGGTTGCACATGATGGCGCGGCCAATGGCGCACATTTGCTGCTCGCCGCCCGAGGTGTAGGCCGCCTGGCTGGTGCGCCGGGTTTTCAGGCGCGGGAAGTAGGTGTAGACCTTGTCCAGGTTGGCGGCGATTTCGCCCTTGTCGGTGCGGGTGTAGCTGCCGGTAAGCAGGTTTTCCTCAATGGTCAGGTGGGCAAAGCAGTGGCGCCCTTCCATGACCTGCACCACGCCGCGCTTGACCAGGTCAGATGGCGAGAGGTTGTGAATTTCCTCGCCCTGCAAGGTGACGCTGCCCTTGGTGACTTCGCCGCGCTCGCCCTTGAGCAGGTTGGAGATGGCCCGCAAGGTGGTGGTCTTGCCCGCGCCGTTGCCGCCCAGCAGGGCGACGATGCCGTGTTCGGGCACTTGCAGCGAGACGCCTTTGAGCACCAGGATGACGTGGTTGTAAATCACCTCGATGCCGTTGACCTCGATCAGTGCGGGGGGCGTTGCTACAGACGGGGCTGCAGGGGTTGCTGTGCTCATACCATCACCTTAAATTTATTTGATAGCTGCAACCGCTTGTATTAAAAGCGATTGCAGCATTTTTCACTGTGAAAGTGTTGTAAATAAAGCGCTAAGCGCTCTTTTATTTATTGCAAGTTACTTGCACGTGCGCACCTGGATGTTTTTCTCCTTGGCGTATTTCTCGCCGTACTCCTTGACCAGGGGCTCGACCATGCTCTTGTCAGCCTGGTACCAGTCAGAGACAACGGCGAACTTGTTGCCGTCCCACTGCGCCACGCGGGCCCAGTCGGTGCCCATGTGGTTTTCGCAACTGGTTTGCACCGGGCGCAGCAGCTTGCCAAAGCCCAGCTCGTTCAGGCGCTCTTGCGTCAGGTTCAGGTTCTCCAGGCCCCAGCGCACTTGCTCGGGCGTCATCACCTGGCCTTTGCCGAATTTTTCCTGGGCAGTGCGCACGGCTTCGACCTGCAGCATGGAAATCATCATGCCGCGCGTGTAGGCGATGGAGCGGGTGGCGTCCACGCTCTTGGCCGTGCCCTGGCCCTTGTCGTACAGCAGGGTCTTGACCTCTTCGTGCACCTTGTCGTGGTCGGCGGTGTTGTGGATGGTGACGATGTTGTAGCCCTTGGCACCAGCGCCAATGTCTTTCACGTCCGTTTCCGAGCCAGCCCACCAAATGCCGTAAATCTTGTCGCGGGCGTAGCCGGTGGCCTGCGCTTCACGCACGGCGGTGGGGGTCATCACACCGGCAGACCACAGCAGCACGTAGTCGGGGCGCTGTTGGCGCACTTGCAGCCAGGTGGATTTTTGTTCCACGCCGGGGGCGGTCACGGGCAGTTTCACCAGTTCGAAACCTTCCTTGGCGGCGCGTTTTTCCAGCAACGGAATCGGCTCTTTACCGAAGGGGGAGTCGTGGTAGACCAGCGCAATTTTCTTACCCTTCAAACTGCCTTTTTCTTTTTTCAGGATGTCCTGAATCATGGAATCAGCCGCCGTCCAGTAGTTGCCCAGCAGCGGGAAATTCCACTCAAACACGCGGCCATCGGCCGATTGCGACAGGCCGTAGCCGGGGGTGACCAGGGTCATCTTGTCGCCCGGGGCCTTGTCGCTGACGGCAAAGGTGATGCCGGTCGATTGCGTATCGAAGCTGCCCGTGCCACCGGCCCTGCTCTTGAGGCGCTCATAGCACTCCACGCCCTTGCCGGTGTCGTAGGCGGTTTCGCACTCCTCGAAGGTGATCTTCACGCCATTGACGCCGCCCTTGGCATTGACCAGTTTCAGGTAGTCCTGCTTGCCGTCGGCCCATGGAATACCCAGCGGCGCAAACTGGCCGGTGCGGTAGACCAGCAGGGGCATGAATTGGTCTGCGGCTTGCGCGGCAGGGCTGGCCAACAAGGTGCCCAGACCGGCAGCAACGGTGGCGGTAGCAATGGCGAGGGTTTTGAACTTCATGGGAAGAGTCTCCTGGTTAAGGGTGGGGCACAGCGCCCCGGGCATCGGCACTCTGAAGGTGTCGTATTTCAATAAGGGTGAAATCAGGCGCTAACGTAGGTGTAGCAAGCGTTAGCAGCTATTGGTTTTAATGGGGGAAGGGCCAGACGCGCAGCTTTTGCCGCGCCGTGGCCCACAGCTTGGCCAGGCCGTGGGGCTCGACAATCAGGAAGAAGACGATCAGCGCCCCGAAAATCATGTGCTCCAGGTAGGTGGCCGTGGCGGTGGAAATGGGCAGGCCCAGCCAGTGCGGCACCTGGTTCAAGAACAGCGGCAGCAGCACGAAGAAGGCCGCGCCAAAAATACTGCCGACGATGGAGCCCAGGCCGCCGATGATGATCATGAACAGCAGTTGCAGCGAACGGTCCAGGTGAAAGGCCGCTGGCTCCCACGAACCCAGGTGGACAAAGGCCCACAGCGCCCCGGCAATGCCCACCACGAAGCTGCTGACCGCAAAGGCTGACAGCTTGGCGTACACCGGGCGGATGCCGATCACGCTGGCGGCCACGTCCATGTCGCGCATGGCCATCCACTCACGCCCCACGCTGCTGCGCACCAGGTTTTTGGTGGCCAGGGCCAGCACGCACAGAATGCCCAGGCACAGCAGGTATTTCTCCATCGGGGTGTCGATTTGCCAGCCCGCAATCTCCAAAGCGCGGGCGCTGACCGAGCCGGAGGAGGAGTTATTCGTCACCCAATCGGCGCGGGTGGTCAGCCAGTCGATAAAAAACTGCGCTGCCAAGGTCGCTACCGCCAAGTACAGGCCGCGAATGCGCAGGCTGGGCAGGCCAAAAATCACCCCCACCACCATGGCGCACAGGCCGCCGCCAATCAGCGCTACCAAGAGCGGCATGCCCTCAAAGCGCACCTGGAAGTTGTACGCCGCGTAAGCGCCCACCGCCATGAAGGCTGCCGTGCCCAAGGAGATTTGCCCGCAGTACCCGACCAGAATGTTCAGGCCCAGGGCCCCCAGGCTCATGATGAGGAAGGGAATCAAAATCGCCTGGAAGATGTAGTCGCTGGCCACCAGCGGAATGCCGATAAAGGCCAGGGCCAGCAGGCCGAGGATGGCGTAGCGGTCTTGCGCCACGGTGAAGATTTGTTGGTCAGCGGCGTAGCTGGTCTTGAATTGTCCGTTTTCACGATAAAACATCTTGGTTTTCCTCCCGGCTTACACGCGGTCAATGATCTTGTCGCCAAACAAACCCTGGGGGCGCACTAGCAGGAAGCACAGCGCCAGGCCATAGGCAAACCAGGTCTCAATGCCGCCGCCCACCATGGGGCCGATGTAGACCTCGGAGAGCTTCTCGCCCACGCCAATAATCAGCCCGCCAATAATGGCGCCGGGCAGGGAGGTCAGCCCCCCCAGAATCACCACGGGTAGCGCTTTTAAAGCCACCAGCGACAGCGAATACTGCACGCCCAGCTTGCTGCCCCAGATGATGCCTACCACCAGGGCCACGGCCCCGGCCACCGACCAGACGATGACCCAGATGCGCGAGAGCGGAATGCCAATGGATTGCGCGGCCTGGTGGTCATCAGCCACAGCGCGTAGCGCCCGGCCTGTTTTGGTTTTTTGGAAAAAGATGCTCAGCGCCAGCACCATCACGGCGGCAATACCGGCGGCAATCAGGTCTTCCAGGCTGATCATCACGCCGCCGTCGAAGGTGGACTCCATCAGGAACACCGGGTCCTTGGGCATGCCGACGTCGATGCTGTAGACCTCTGAGCCAAACACCATGGGGCCAAAGCCGTCGAGCAAGTACGCAATGCCCAGGGTGGCCATCAGCAAGATGATGGGCTCTTGGTTAACCAGGTGACGCAGCGCCAGGCGCTCAATCACCCAGGCGACGATGACCATGCCTACCAGGGTGACGACAATCGCCAGCAGGTTGCCCGCCAGGCCCGGCTCCATGCCCAGCCACTGCGGAATCCACTCGGCAAAACGCGCCATGACCAGGGCCGAGAACAGCACCATGGCCCCTTGGGCAAAGTTGAAAACGCCCGAGGCCTTGAAAATCAGCACAAAGCCAATGGCGACCAGCGCGTACAGCGTGCCTACCATCAGGCCGCCAAACAGGGTTTCTAGGAAGAAGGCCATGCTTGTTTGCTCCTTCGTAATTAATGGGAGGTGCCCAGGTAGGCCCGGATCACGTCTTCGTTGTTGCGCACTTCGTCCGGTGCGCCATCACCGATCTTCTTGCCGTAGTCCAGCACCACCACGCGGTCGGAGATATCCATCACCACGCCCATGTCGTGCTCAATCAGCACGATGGTGGTGCCGAACTCGTCGTTTACGTCCAGGATGAAGCGGCACATGTCCTGCTTTTCCTCCACGTTCATGCCGGCCATGGGTTCGTCCAGCAGCAGCACCTGCGGCTCCATCGCCAGGGCGCGACCCAGATCCACGCGCTTTTGTAGGCCGTAGGGCAGTTGCCCCACGGGCGTCTTGCGGTAGGCCTGGATTTCCAGAAAGTCGATGATGTGCTCGACAAACTCGCGGTGCGCCAGCTCCTCGCGCCGCGCCGGGCCCAGGTGCAGCGCTTGCAGCAAGATGTTGCTTTTCATCTTCAGGTTGCGCCCGGTCATGATGTTGTCGATCACGCTCATGCCCTTGAACAGCGCCAGGTTCTGGAAGGTACGCGCCACGCCCATTTCGGCCACTTGGCGGCTATTCATGTGCGCAAAGGTCTGGCCCCGGAAGGTGATGGAGCCCTCGCTGGGCGTATACACGCCGTTGATGCAGTTAAGCATGGAGCTCTTGCCCGCGCCGTTGGGGCCGATGATGGAGCGGATCTCATGCTCGCGCACGTTGAACGAGATGTCGGTCAGCGCCTTGACACCGCCAAAACGCAGGCTGATGTTTTTGATGTCCAAAATGACATTGCCGATTTTTTTCTCGCTCATGGCGCTGGCCTTTTCTGGGGTGTTTTTGGGGGAAACAGGGTGGGCGGGGTGGGCAGGCGATGGGTCGGTGGGGTGGTGCGCCACGGACGCACGCTCTAGGACGGCCTCGGTCATGGGGTCTTTCTCCTTGGGGCGCTGCAGGGGCTTTAGGCCGCCTGGCGGGTGGCCGGGAAGACCTGGGCCGACAAAATCTTCAGCGTGGCGCTGACGCTGCCGGTGCGCCCGTCTTCAAACTTCACCTGGGTTTCAATGAACTGCTCGGTCTTGCCGCTGTACAGCGCCTCGATCAGCACGGCGTACTTGTCGGCAATGAAGTTGCGGCGCACCTTGCGGGTGCGGGTCAGCTCATCGTCATCGGGGTCTAGCTCTTTGTGCAGCACCAAGAAGCGCGCCACCTGGGTGTCGGCCATGCCTTCTTCGGCAGCCAAACCGGCGTTGACCTGGCGCACGCAATCGGCAATCAGCTCCAGCACCTGGGGTTTGGAGGCCAAATCCACATAACCGCCATAGGGCACGCCCTGGCGCTCGGCCCAGTTGCCTACGGCCTCGTAGTCGATGTTGATGAAGGCGCACACCTCGTCCTTGCCATTGCCAAAGCACACGGCTTCTTTAATGTGCGCAAAGAATTTCAGTTTGTTTTCAATGTAGTTGGGCGCAAACATGGCGCCGCTGGCCATCTTGCCCACGTCCTTGGCGCGGTCGATGATGCGCAGCTGCCCGTTGGCACCAATCACCCCGGCGTCGCCCGTCTTGAAGTAGCCGTTCTCGTCCAGCACCTCGGCGGTGGCGTCCGGGCGCTTGTAATACTCCTTGAGCACGGAGACGCCTTTGAGCAGCACCTCGCCGTTGTCGGCAATCTTCAATTCAATACCCGGCGCAGCCGCCCCTACGCTGTTGATGTCCACCTGGCCATCGCGCTGCAGGCACACGTAGGCGCAGGTTTCCGTCTGGCCGTAGAGCTGCTTCAGGTTGATGCCAATGCTGCGAAAGAACTGGAACAGCTCCGGCCCAATCGCTGCCCCAGCGGTATAGGCCACGCGGATGCGCGACAGGCCCATGGCGTTGCGCAGCGGCCCGTAGATGGCCAGGTCGCACAGCCGGTACTGCAGGCGCTGCAGGGCACCCACGGGCTTGCCGTCCAAAATATCCGTGCCCACGCGCTTGGCCACGTCCATGGCTTTTTGAAACAGCCATTGCTTGATGGGCGCGGCGTCTTCCATGCGGATGGAGACCGAGGTCAGCATGCCCTCAAACACCCGGGGTGGGGCAAAGTAGTAGGTCGGGCCCACTTCGCGCATGTCGATGCTGACGGTGGTGGCCGATTCCGGACAGTTGATGGTGAAGCCCGCGTACAGCCACTGCGCATACGAGAACAAATGGTCGCCCACCCAGGCCGGCGGCAGGTAGGAGATCACGTTGTCGCTGGGGCCGAGCCTGTCCACCTCCACCCCGCCCTTGGCTGAGCCAATGAAGTTCTCGTGCGTCAGGCACACGCCCTTGGGTTTGCCGGTGGTGCCCGAGGTGTAGAGGATCACCGCCACGTCGCTGGCCTGCACGCGCTGCTGCATGCTGTCCCACACGCCGGGGTGGTCGTTGTCCCAGGTTTGGCCCAGCTTCTTGAGTTCTGCCGTGCTAATCAGGCCGGGGTCGTCGTATTTGCGCAGACCGCGCGGGTTGTCGTAGATGATGTGGGTCAGGCCCGGGACGGATTCGCGCACTTCCAGGAGCTTGTCCACCTGCTCCTGGTCTTCGGCAAAGGCAAAGTGGATGTCGGCATCTTCGACCACGAAGCACATTTCCTGCGCCACGGCGTCCTGGTACAGCGGAATGGGCACGGCCCCCAGACTTTGCACGGCGGCAAAGCCCAGGTACACGTGCGGGCGGTTGTCGCTGACAAAAGCCAGGTTCTGGCCGCGTGCCAGCCCCAGGGCTGCCAGGCCGCAGGCCATTTGGCGCACGTCACGGGCAGCGTCGGCCCAGCTCCAGGTTTGCCAAATGCCGTACTCTTTTTCACGCAATGCCGGGGCCTGGGGGCGCTGGGCGGCGTGTTGTAGAAGCAGGTGCGGAAAAGTGGTCGTCGCCATAGTTGTTCCTCACAACAAGGTGGTCGATAAAGCGCAGTCAGTTTCACGTAGAAAAGTCTGGATTGCGCAGAATTTCCAACAATCGTAGTGAGTGGTTTGACGTTTTTATGTCCTGTTAACGACTTTTTGGGGGAAACTCCTGATCGGGTTATCCAGCGTTATCCCGCATCCATCTGTTTTTTACTGTGGTTTATTTCCATCATTGCGCCTGCTTTTGCTGGAAAAACAGCTGCACCTGTCGCAAACCCTAGGCGCAGGCCCACAAATCTGCCCCGATGCTTACGGTTTATGACTGCTGCAACCTCTTTGTACCAACGTCGACGCGCCCCCAACCACGAGGAACTGGCCAACATCCCCTGGCTGCGCGTCCTGCTACCGCACGAGCGTGATCGCGCCGTCAGCGCCATCCAGGTTACCCAAGCCTTGCCGGGGGAAAACGTCTGTGCGCTGGGGCGGCAGGTGACGTATTGGTTCGGCCTGATCGACGGCCTGCTGAAAATGAGCGGTGACAACGCCCAGGGCGTCAGCATGACCTTTGCCGGCCTGGCCCCCGGCGGCTGGTTTGGCGAGGGCACCGCCATCAAGCGCGAGCCCTACCGCTACAACGTGCAGGCGCTGCGCAAAAGCGTGGTCGCTGGCCTGCATATCGCCACCTTCCACTGGCTCTTGGACAACTCGCTGGGCTTTAACCGCTACATCATGCACCAGCTCAATGAGCGGCTGGGCCAGTTCATCGGGGCGCGGGAGATTGACCGCCTCTCCAGCCCCGACCTGCGCGTAGCCCGCAGCCTGGCGGCGCTGTTCAACCCCGTGCTCTACCCCGCCTCGGGCAGCGCCCGCACACTGCGTATTACCCAGCAGGAGCTGGCCTACCTGGTGGGCCTGTCGCGCCAGCGGGTCAATGAAGCGCTGGCCACGCTGGAAGCCGCCGGCGTCATCCAGGTGGAATACGGCGGCCTGCGCGTGCTGGACCTGGAAGCCCTGCGCAACGACGTTTTCACCAGTAAGAAACCGCTTTAGCCAGTTTCTTAGTCCACCCTGTGGCAAGGGCGCAGCCGCGCAGCGACAATACGCGCCTTCTTTTGCCCTGAGGTGGCTATGTCCCCAGCTAAACCCCGACCCACCCGATCTTTCTCCAACGCCCGAGCCCCTCAGCGGCGTGATGATGCCGCCCCCCGTGCGGGCGGCGACCGCCCCAGCTTCCGCCAAGACCGTGGGCCCCGCCATGACGGTGATCGCCAGGAGCGTCGCTTCGAGGGTGACCGCCCGAGCTTTCGCCAAGACCGAGGCCCGCGCCGTGAAGGTGATCGCCAGGAACGTCGCTTCGACGGTGACCGTCCGAGCTTTCGCCAAGACCGAGGCTCGCGCCGCGATGGTGAGCGCCAAGAACGTCGCTTCGACGGTGACCGTCCCAGCTTCCGTCAAGACCGTGGCCCGCGCCGCGAAGGTGAACGTCAAGAACGCCGCTTCGATGGCGACCGCCCGAGCTTCCGTCAAGATCGCGGCCCGCGCCGCGAAGGTGAACGTCAAGAACGTCGCTTTGACAGCGACCGTCCGAGCTTTCGCCAAGATCGCGGCCCGCGCCGCGATGGTGAACGTCAAGAACGCCGCTTCGATGGCGACCGCCCGAGCTTCCGTCAAGATCGCGGCCCGCGCCGCGAAGGTGAACGTCAAGAACGTCGCTTTGACAGCGACCGTCCGAGCTTTCGCCAAGATCGTGGCCCGCGCCGCGACGGTGATCGTCCGCAGCGCGGTGGCTTCGATCAGGCCGATGGCCGCCCCAGCTTTCGCCGAGCCGATGGCGATCGTCCTGAGCGCCGCTTTGAAAGTGGCGAGCGCCCCCCGCGCCGCGCGGATGCAGAGCGCCCGAGCTTTCGCCCAGAGCGCGGCCCGCGCAGCGACCGCCTGCAGCGTGAAGATCGCGCCCCGCGCCCAACGCGACGCCCGCCGATGGTGGATGGCGAGCAGCCCAATCGGGGCGGCTCCATCCGCACCTACCGCGCCCCAGCCAGCCTGAAAGGCAAGGCCGCGCCCATCAAGGTCACCCGTGCGGAAGACAAACCGCCCGAGGCCGCCGAGCCCGGTTTTCGCAAACGCAAACCCCGGTATGAATAATTCGTAGCGCCTAGCGCTGATGGATAAAGGATTTCGGATAGAAAACTATCCGAAATCCTTATAAGGAGCGCGCTAGGCGCTCTTTTTTTGGGAGATGTTTTAGGCGTCTCGCCAAAGAATCGCTGGCGTAATGTCCGCCAGCGTGGCGCAGCCCAGTTGCGCCATGGCCAGTTCCAGTTCGCCGCGTAGCAGGTGCAGCATATGGGCCACACCCAGCCAGCCTGCGCAGGCCAGGGCGTGCAGTTGCGGGCGGCCTACCAGCACGGCGCTGGCGCCCAGGGCCAGGGCCTTGACCACGTCGGTGCCCCAGCGCACGCCGCTATCGAGCAGCAGCGGCACCTGCACCGCAGCGGCGATGGCGGGCAGCACTTCCATGGGGCTGACCGCGCCGTCCAGCACCCGGCCACCGTGGTTCGAGACGATGAGCGCATCCACCCCACAATCCACCGCCTGCCGCGCCATGGCTGGGTGCAGCACGCCTTTGAGGATCAGTGGCAGGTGTGTATGTGCGCGTAGCCAGCGCAGTTCTTCCCAGGTGGGCGCTTGCTGCGCCAGGGGTGTGCCAAACAGGGGCGGGCCGTCAATGCTGCTGGCCTGTTGGCGGCTGGGGATGTGGCGCAGGTTGGCTGCGGTCACGCCCGCAGGCAGGGCAAAGCCGGAGCGCTTGATGCTGGCATCCACTGTCCAGACGATGGCCTCGTAGCCCGCGCTTTCGGCGCGTTGCACCAGCTCCAGCGTGTGCTGGCGCTCGGCTTGGGAATAGAGCTGAAACCACAGCGGCGCCTGGCGTTGCAAGCTGCTACGGGCGGCCTGCGCTTCCTGGGCAATGGCTTCCAGGGTGTGGCTGCTTAAGGTGCTGGCCACCATACCGGCCTGCAAGGCGGTAGCGGCGCGTACGCTGGCCAGTTCACCTTCTGGGTGGGCCAGGGTTTGGTAGGCCACGGGGGCCAGAAGAATCGGGTGCTCTAGTGGTTGGCCTAGCAGGGTTTGCCGGGTATGGGCGCTGCTGAGGTCGGCCAGGGGCTGGGGCAACAGGCGCAGCGCATCGAACGCGGTGCGGTTGTGTGCCAGGGTGAGCTGCTGGTCAGCACCGCCCTGGATGTGCTGCCAGGCGCTGGCCTCGATATGGTGGCGGGCCTGGGCTTCGTAGTCCGGCAGGCTGGTGATGTGCGCCGGAATCTGGCTGGCCGCAGGCGCTACCGGCTGGCCCAGGATATTGAGCGCCCCGCTCATGCCTGCGACCACATGCGCAGCAGGTTGTGGTAGGTGCCAGAGAGGGCGGAAATTTTCGGGTGCTCTGGGCAGTCCACGCTCAGGGCCTGGATGCTTTGGTCCAGGTCAAACAGCAGGCGGCGTTTTTCTGCCGAGGCAATCAGGCTTTGCGCCCAAAAGAAGGAGCCGTAGCGCGTGCCACGTGTAACAGGGTTGACCCGGTGCAAGCTGGTGCCGGGGTAGACGATGGCATCGCCCGCCGCCAGCTTCACGCTTTGCTGGCCGAAGGTGTCTTCCACAATCAACTCGCCCCCCTCGTATTCATCGGGGTTGCTGAAAAACACGGTGGTTGAGACATCGGTGCGCAGCTTGGTGGCCGTGCCGGGGATGACGAACAGTGCGTTATCAATATGGTTGCCATAGGTGCCGCCGCCTTCGTAGCGGTTAAAGCGCGGGGGCAGGACTTTGAGCGGCAGCGCCGCCGACAGGTATAGCGGGTTGTGCGCCAGCTTGTCCAAAATAAATTCGCCCAGGGTTTGGGCCGCGTTGCTGGTCAGCGGTAGCTGCAAATTCTTTTTCACCTGCGCGGCCAGATGCCCGGCGGTGGTGCGGCCATCTTCCCACTGGGCTTGCTCCAGGGTTTGGCGGCAGGTGGCAACTTCTTCGGGGGTCAGCAAGGCAGGAATACGCAGCAGCATGATTGAGATGGGCAGGGGGTAGAAGGGCGGCTCCACAGCGAGGGAGTCAGGGGGAAACGATTATTATTCTTAAAAAAACCCCGTTACCCAAAGGGGCAGCGGGGTTTGTGGGCAGACGCTGATGCAGATCAGCTTAGTAGGTGATCTTCAGCGTTGCCACTGCCGAGCGGCCTGCGCCAATGTTGGCGTAGTGCGGCGAGCGCACGCCGGTGTAGTACACCTTGTCACCCAGGTTGTAGAGGTTGAGCTGCAGCGCCATATTGGGCGTGAACTGGTAGCTGGCCATGGCGTCGTAACGGGCGTAGCCGCTGGCACCTTTGGTGACGACACCGCCGTCTACCTTGCTCAGGATGTACGAAGCGTTCACGCTGCTTTGGGCGTATACGCCCAGGCCCAGGGTCAGCTTAGGCGTGGGTTTGTAGCTGGTCCACAGGCTAAAGCTGTGCTTGGGCGTGTTTTGGAAGGGCTCGCCGTTGGCGATATTGCCAGTGCCCATGTCCTTTTGTTTGCTATCCATATAGGTGTAGCCGCCAAACACGTTCAGGCCCGGCAGGACGCTGCCGTTAAAGCCCAGCTCCAGGCCGTTCACTACCTTGTTGCCGCCCATGTAAGTGATGCCGTTTTCTGTGATGCGCACATTGGTCACTTCATTGCGGAAGATGGCGGCGGTCAGGCCCAGGTGGTTGTTCAGCAAGTCCCACTTGGTGCCCAGTTCGATGGAGCGGGTTTTTTCCGGTTTCAGGTCGGCCAGGGCGTCATTGGTAATGGCCAGGTCTTCACTGCCGTTGCCCAGTGTGGCGCCCCCAGGGCGCGACGACGTACCCAGGCTGGCGTAGATGCTGCCGTTGCTGGCCGGTTTGTAGACCACGCCCAATTGGTAGTTCAGCAAAGTGTCCGTATTTTTGACGTCGTAGGCGGGTACACGTCCTGCTGGTGCAGAGGCTTTGACTTTGTAATGGTCAATACGCAGGCCGCCGTTGAGCAGCCACTGCTCGCTCAGTTTGCAGCGTATCAAAGCCGTACAGCGCCACGGTGTCGATTTGCGATTTGGACGCTTGGGCGGGCTTGTTCCAGGCAAATTGCCAGTTGGCACCGCTGTTGGGGTTGTTCAAGTCTGCGCACCAGGGTGTGATTCCTGTGATGTCACATTTGCTGGAGGGAGGTGGGTTGCCTGAGTCTTGAATAGCACCGGAGCGCACATCCGCTTTTTCTTTCGACAGCTCCAAACCTACGGCAAAGCTATGCCCCACGCTGCCGGTTTGAGCCTGGCCGGTGAACTCGGTCACGTTTTGCAAGGTGGTGGTTTCTGAATCGCGGAAATTGCCACGGCGCCAGACATAGCCTTTATCGACGTTGCCCTTGCTGTCGTCGGGCTGCGTCCAGACATAGTCTTGCGTGGACTTGCTATAGCGCAGGGTGTTGCGCAGCTTATTGGTGTCGCTGAATTTGTGCTCGACCGAGGCGGTCAGCAAATCGCTTTTTTCCTTTTGGAAGTCGCGGTTGTCCAGGCCGTACCAGTTTTTGCGGCTATTGCCGTATTCCGGGCGCACCGTGCTGCCGCCGGGCAGGTTGGCTGCCTGGGTGTTGCTCCAGCGGTAGGGCACACCGCCATCGGGCACGTCATCGGTTTGCAGGTGTTGCCAGCCCAGGGTGATTTCGGTGGGCGTGCCCATGCCAAAGGTCACCGTGGGGGCAATGCCCCAGCGTTTGTTTTCCGGGCCGTTGCGCCCAGGTACGTCGGCATCGTGCGCCATGGCGTTCAGGCGCAGGCCGATGGTGTCGGAGAGCTTGCGGTTCAAATCCAGCGTGGCGCGTTTGTAGCTGTCCGTGCCCAGGCCCACGTCGGCGTTGATGAAGTCTTCGTCCTTGGCTTTTTTGGTCGAGAGGTTGATCGAGCCACCCGCGCCGCCGCGCCCGGCGTAGGCCGAGTCCGCGCCCTTGACGACTTCAATGGCTTCGAGGTTGAACACTTCGCGCGCGCCGGCGGCGATGTCACGCATACCGTCGACAAAGGTGCTGGCTTGTGCATCCATGCCACGGATAAAGGCTTGGTCGCCCGTGGGGTTGCCGCCTTCGCCATTACCGAAGGTGATGCCGGGGGTGGCTTTGAGCGCGTCTTGCAAGCTGGTGGCACCCGTTTGGCGCATGACCTCTTCGGTAATCACTTGCACGGTTTTGGGGGTATCGACCAGGGGCGCGGTGAATTTGCTTGATGGGGCGGTGTCGGCCTTCATCGGGTTGGCTTCGCCCGTGACGGTGACGGTGGAGAGGGTGTTGGTGGCCGGGGCCGTTTGCGCCAATGCGTTGGCGCTGACCAGGGTCAAACCAGCGGCTAGGGCCAGTTGCGTGAGTTCGCAGTGCAGGCCGGATTTGCTGTTTTCTGACATAGGGGGTTGTGTAGAGGGAGGAAGAAAAAACTGCCCCGAAAAAGGCAGCTCCGCGCCTAGTTTATAGGTAAATGCGAATTGTTCCTTTTATCAAAATCAAACTTGTTGCAGATTAGCAACGCAAATGCGCGCGGTAGGCAGCTCTTGAAATTTCCTCTGTCAACCCTAGTTACCCCTGCGTTGCCGGGCGTGTCCGGCGTATTTTTTGGTGATTTTTTATGAGCAAACATACCCATTCCTTTCAGGCCGAAGTGGCGCAGTTGCTGCACCTGGTCACCCATTCGCTGTATTCCAACCCCGAGATTTTTCTGCGTGAGTTGGTCTCCAACGCCTCGGACGCGTGCGACAAGCTGCGCTTTGCGGCCTTGAACGACGCCAGCCTGTACGGCGATCAGCCCAACTTGGAAGTGCGCCTGGCGGTGGACAAGGCGGCCAAGACGCTGACGATTACCGATACCGGCATTGGCATGACGGCGCAGGAAGCCATTGACCATCTGGGCACGATTGCCAAGAGCGGCACCAAGGCGTTTATGGAGCAGCTCTCGGGCGACCAAAAGCACGATTCGCAGCTGATTGGCCAGTTTGGCGTGGGCTTTTATTCCGGCTTTATCGTGGCCGACAAAATCACCGTGGAAAGCCGCCGCGCGGGCGCGCCTGAAGGTGAAGCGGTGCGCTGGAGCAGCCACGGCACGGGCGACTTTGAGGTGGAAACCATCACCCGCGTAGAGCGTGGTACCAGCGTCATCCTGCACCTGCGCGATGAGCATGAAGAGTTCCTCAACGCCTGGAAGCTCAAGCAACTGGTGGGCAAGTATTCCGACCACATCAGCCTGCCCATCCTGATGGAAAAAGAGGAATGGAAAGACGGCGCGAATGAGGGCGAACCTGGCGAGATGGTGAAAACCGGCGAGTGGGAAACCGTGAACAAGGCCAGCGCCCTGTGGACGCGCCCGAAAAAAGACATTACGACAGAGCAGTACCAGGACTTCTACAAAACCATCAGCCACGACTACGCCGACCCGCTGGCCTGGAGCCACAACCGCGTGGAAGGCAATAGCGAGTACACGCAGCTGCTCTACATCCCCGCCAAAGCGCCGATGGATTTGTACACACGCGACAAGCAAGCTGGTGTGAAGCTGTACGTCAAGCGCGTGTTCATCATGGACGATGCCGAGGCGCTGCTGCCCCAGTACCTGCGCTTTGTGAAGGGCGTGATTGATTCCGCCGACCTGCCGCTGAACGTCAGCCGCGAGCTGCTGCAAGAAAGCCGCGATGTGCGCCTGATTCGCGACGGTTCGGTCAAGCGCGTGCTGTCCATGCTGGAAGACCTGGCCCGCCACGACAAGCATGAAGCAGCCGCCGCCGATGCCGAGGGCGTGACCGACGTGGTCAGCGACGAGGACAAGGCCAAGGAAGGCAAGTTCAGCCAGTTCTACGCCGAGTTTGGCCCGGTGCTGAAAGAAGGCTTGGGCGAAGACTTTGCCAACAAAGAGCGCATCGCCAAGCTGCTGCGCTTTGCCTCCACCCACAGCGATGGCGTGAGCGTGGGCTTTGCCGACTACAAGGCCCGCATGAAAGAGGGGCAGGAGGCGATTTACTACATCACCGCCGATACGCTGGCCGCTGCCAAGAACAGCCCGCAACTGGAAGTGTTCAAGAAAAAGGGCATTGAAGTGCTCTTGATGACCGACCGCGTGGACGAGTGGGCGCTCAACTACCTGCACGACTTTGATGGCACGCCCCTGCAATCGGTCGCCAAGGGCGCGGTGGACTTGGGCAAGCTGCAAGACGAGGAAGAAAAGAAAGCTGCCGAAGAAGCCGCCGAAGCCTTCAAGCCCCTGCTGGCCAAGCTCAAGGAAGCGCTGAAAGACAAGGCCGATGACGTGTGCATCACCACCCGCCTGGTGGATTCGCCCGCGTGCTTGGTGGTCAAGGATGGCGATATGAGCAGCCAACTGGCCCGCATGCTCAAACAAGCCGGCCAGGACGTGCCCAGCAGCAAACCGGTGCTGGAGGTCAACCCCGAACATGCGCTGGTGAAAAAGCTCGATGGCAGCGTGCACTTCCACGACCTGGCGCACATCCTGTTCGACCAGGCGCTGCTGGCCGAAGGCGGGCAGTTGGATGACCCGGCGGCCTACGTTCAACGGGTGAATGCGCTGCTGGTGTAAGTCTGCACGGGCGCCACGGGCCTTACGGGCCTGCCCACCACACAACCTGCCCTGGTGTTTGCCAGGGCAGGTTTTTTTATAGGTGCTTTAATTTAAGGAGCTGTTACCGCTGATGAATAAAGGATTTCAAATAGTTTTGTAATTGAAATCGTTTATTTATCAGCGCTAATAGCTATCAAAATAAAAAAAACTGCTGTCCAGCAAACTGGAGCAGCAGCATCAAGAAGGGAAGGGGTGCGGGGAAGGGGGCGCGTTTGCGCGGGCCTTACACCTGCATATTCATCACATCGGTATACGCCTGCACCAAGCGGTTGCGCACCTGCAAGGTGGCCTGGAAGCCGATTTGCGCCTTTTGCATGGCCACCATGGTCTCTTCCAGGCTGACGGCGGGATTTTCTAACTGCACTTCGTGCTGCAGGTGTTGGCTGTGGTTTTGCGCGGCGCTGACCGAACGCAGGGCGCTTTCCAGCGCGGCGCCAAAGCCGTGGCCTTCGGCTTCTGCGGCTTGGATGGGTTTGGTCAGGCGGGCGGCGGCATCGCTGGTGGCTTGTAGCCCAGGGAAAGTGCTGCTGTGGATACGCAGGTCCATGATGTGCTCCCGAGAAAAAATTGAACAAATAGCAAACTTGGCCGCAATCGTAGGGCGGACGGGCGGGCCGCAGCGGGGGGAAAAACTGGGCAAAGCGGCGCTTTATCTGGCGAACGGCGCACAGGCAAATCCGAATAATCGAGAGCACCTTGGGTTGCGTGTCCGTGTTGGGGCCGCGCAGTGCATGCCCTTTGCGCTTTGTGTGCGCTGCGGTGTGCGCCCTGTGTCTTCGTGGAAAAGAAATACATATGTCTGCAGTTGCTGAAGTTCCTGTCGCCTCTACTGCGCCTGCGGTGGTGCCCTCATCGGTTGCTGGTTTGGGCTCGTTGCAGCAGCGTTTTCAAGCCATGGACCGTGGCCAGCGCCTGCGCTGGGGCGGTGTGGCGGCCCTGGCGGTGGTGGCCATCGTTGCGGCGGCCCTGTTTACGCGCCAGCCGGATTACCGGGTGCTGTTCTCCAGCCTGACGGATAAGGACGCCGGGGCCATCGTGGCGCAGCTGTCGCAAATGAACGTGCCTTACCGGTATACGGAAGGGGGCGGCGCGATTTTGGTGCCCGCCGACAAGGTGCACGATGCCCGGCTCAAACTGGCTACGCAGGGCTTGCCCAAAGGCTCGATTGCCGGGTTTGAGGTGATGGACAACAGCAAATTCGGTATCACCCAGTTCCAGGAGCGGGTGAACTACCAACGGGCGCTGGAAGGGGAGCTGACGCGCTCCATCCAGGGCTTGTCTGCCGTGCAGGATGCCCGCGTGCACCTGGCGCTGCCCAACCAGAATGGCTTTTTCCGGGAGCAGCAAAAGCCCTCGGCCTCGGTGATTGTGAATTTGTACCCAGGGCGCTTGCTCGACCGCACGCAGATTGCCGGCATCATCCACCTGGTGGCTTCCAGCGTGCCGGAGCTGGCCCCCAGCAGCGTGAGCGTGCTGGACGACAGCGGCAAGCTGCTGTCGCAAGAGCCGGACGGCAAGGACAGCCCGGTGGACATCCAGCAGCTCATGTACCAGCAGCAACTGGAAAAGCAGTATGTGCAGCGCATTCTGGACATCTTGGAGCCGGTGGTCGGCAAGGGCAATGTGAAGGCCCAGGTCACGGCAGAGCTGGATTTTTCCCAATCTGAATCGACTTCCGAGCTGCACGCCCCCAACCAGGGTGAACAAGCCAGCCCCGCCGTGCGCAGCCAGCAAACGCTGGAAAGCAGCGGCGCGCCCAAGGATTTACCGCCTACCGGCATTCCCGGTGCTACCACCAACCAGCCGCCCCAGCAGGCTGCAGCGCCTATCAATGGCCGAAGCCCAGCCGCTGCGCACGGCGGAAGAGCGCCAGCGCGACTTTTTGGAAATCCCTGGCAGCAAGCGCGAAATCATCACCAACTACGAGGTGGACAAAACCGTGCGCGTAACGCGCAACAGCACCGGCGGCATCAAGCGCATGACGGCTGCGGTGGTGGTCAATTACCTGCCCGGCAAAACGGCAGAAGGCACGGCCACGGCCCCGCAGGCGATGACGGAGCAGCAGCAGGCCCAAATGCTGGCCCTGGTGCGCGAGACGATTGGCTTTAGTGCCGAGCGGGGCGATTCGGTCAACCTGATGAACACCCCCTTCCAGGCCGAGCAGCGCCTGGCCTCTGACCTGCCGGTGTGGCAGCAGCCCGAGACGATTGAGATGGTGAAGACCATCGGCTGGCCCGTGGGCTTTGTGCTGGCGGCGCTGATTTTGATGTTTGGCGTGGTGCGCCCCCTGGTCAAGAGCCGACGCAAGAAAGAAATGCAGCAGCAGCTTGACCTGCTGGAAGCCGAGGAACTGGAGCGCCCGGCACTGCCCCAAAAACCGGGTGAGCTGCCGCCGGAGCAAATCCGCCTGGATCAAGCCCGCGCCCTGGCCAAGCAGAACCCGATTGCGGTGGCCAACATTATCAAGACCTGGGTCAACGGCAGCGAAGCCTAAGAGAGTGTGAGTTATGGATGATCGTGGTTTGAATGATGCTGCCATCTTGCTGATGTCGCTGGGGGAGGAAGAGGCAGCCGAGGTGTTCAAGCACCTGTCCCCCAAGGAAGTGCAAAAGCTGGGCGAGACCATTGCCCGCATGCGCGGCATTACCAAGGAAAAGGTGGACTTCGTCGTGGCGCGGTTTACCGAAGACTGCGCCTCGCAAAGCCTGCTGGTGGAGGATGCGAGCGACTACGTCAAGTCCGTGCTGCGCCGCGCCCTGGGGGACGACAAGGCGTCGCTGCTACTCGACCGTATCTTGCAAGGCGGGGACGTTTCGGGCATTGAGAGCCTGAAATGGATGGACCCCGTTTCCGTGGCCGAGCTGCTGCGCAACGAGCACCCGCAAATCGTTGCCGCCATCTTGGTGCACCTGGAGTACGAGCAGTCTGCCGCCATCCTGATGCAACTGCCCGAGCGCATGCGCAGCGAGGTCATGCTGCGCGTGGCCACACTCGAAGGTATCCAGCCTTCGGCCTTGAAAGACTTGAACGAGGTGCTCTACCAAGTGCTGGCCGGGGGCGACAAGATTCGCAAGACGTCGCTGGGCGGCGTCAAGACCGCTGCCGAAATGCTCAACCTGCTGGGCGGCAATGCCGACGTGGCGGTGCTGGACACTATCCGCAACTACGACGCGGATCTGGCGCAAAAGATCATGGACAAGATGTTCGTCTTCGACGACCTGGTCAAGCTCGACGACCGTTCGCTGCAGTTGGTGCTGCGCGAGGTGGCGTCCGAGACGCTGATCGTGGCGCTCAAGGGCGGCTCCATGGAAGTGCGCGACAAAATTCTGGCCAATATGTCCAAGCGCGCCTCCGAAGCGCTGCGCGAAGACCTGGAGGCCCGGGGCCCGATGCGCCTGTCCGAAGTGGAAGCGCAGCAAAAAGAGGTGCTCAAAATCGTGCGTCGCCTGGCCGACGAGGAGCAAATCACCATCGGCGGCGGCGCCGAGGATGCCTTTGTTTAAAGAGAAAGCGCAGCATGGCCAGTACCTCTCATAACATCGCCGCCCGCTTTATCCCCAGTGAAGAACTGCAGCCCGAACAGGTGCGGGTCTGGCAGTTTGGCGACGTAGCCCTGGGCGAGCCCGGCAGCGCAGTGTTTGCCGACCTGGGCACGGACGGCGGGCTTGGCCCCTTGATGCGCAGCCCCGCTGCCGCCGACCAGCCTGCACCAGACGCTGAACCCGATGTTGCAGACGAAGTGCCCGACCTGCCGCCCGAAGAACCCGCCCCAGCCGGTATGGATGAGGCCACCGTGGCCCACCTGCTGGAAGAAGCCCGCCAAGAGGCCTACCACCAAGGGCTGGAGCAGGGCAAGCAGGAAGCGGCGCAAGAGTGGCAAGGGCGCATGCAGGACTACCAAAACAACCAGGGGCGCGAAGCTGGGCAACGGCTGGCGCAGGTCGTGCAGCAAGCGCAGGCCGGCATCCAGGGCCTGCAAGAGCAGGTGGCCCCGGATTTATTGCAACTGGCCTGCGACATTGCCCGCCAGGTGGTGCGCCAGGAGCTGCGCACCAACCCGCAGGCGCTGATGCCCGTGCTGCGCGAGGCGCTGGACATGCTGGGCGCAGAAACCAAGCCCGCTACCGTGCGCCTGCACCCTGACGATTGGAAGGTGCTGCAGCCGCACATCCAGGAAGCCCTGCCCAACCCGAAGGTGGAGTGGCTGCAGGACGCCAGCGTGGCGCAGGGGGACTGCAAGGTGGAAAGTCAAGGTGCCCAGGTGGATGGCGGCATTGAAAAACGCTGGCAACGGGCTGTGGCCGCCTTGGGCCTGGTCTCCACCTGGTACGAAGGGGCTGCGCATGACTGAACTGGCCGCGCAACTGCAAGCCATGCTGCGCCAGGGCCAGCAGCGCGTGCGCCAGCCGGTGGCGCTGGCCAGCCAGGGCACGCTCACGCGCTTGACCGGCCTGGTGCTGGAAGCCACCGGCCTGCGTGTGCCGGTGGGGGCGCAGTGCCATTTGCGCATGCCCGGCCAGGAGCCGGTGCTGGCCGAGGTGGTTGGCTTTGCCGGAGAGCGGGCGTTTCTCATGCCCGCCGGGGATATTCAAGGGCTGTCCTGCGGGGCTACGGTCACGCCGGTGCAGCCGTTCATTCCCCCGCTGCGGCTGGGGGACGAGAGCGTGCCGGATATGTCCACCGGTGTGCTGCGCCTGCCTTTGGGTGATGGTTTGCTGGGCCGGGTGGTGGATTCCCAAGGCATTCCCTTGGACCACGGCGGGGCGCTGCAGAACGTGCAGGCCCGCGAGCTGGAGCGCGAGCCGCTCAACGCCATGGAGCGCGCCCCGGTGCGCGACATTCTGGATACCGGCGTGCGGGCGATCAACAGCTTGCTCACCGTAGGGCGAGGCCAGCGCCTGGGCTTGTTTGCCGGTTCTGGCGTGGGTAAATCGGTGCTGCTGGGCATGATGGCCCGCTACACCCAGGCCGACGTGATCGTGGTGGGCCTGATTGGCGAGCGGGGCCGCGAGGTCAAGGAATTTGTCGAAGACATCCTGGGTGCCCAGGACCGTGGCCGCGCCGTGGTGGTGGCCGCGCCTGCCGATGCGCCGCCCCTGCTGCGCATGCAGGGCGCCAGCTACGCCACTGCCGTGGCCGAGTATTTCCGCGACCAGGGCAAGCATGTGCTGCTGCTCATGGATTCACTGACCCGCTACGCCCAGGCGCAGCGCGAAATTGCCCTGGCCATTGGCGAGCCGCCCGCGACCAAGGGCTACCCGCCATCGTGCTTTGCCAAGCTGCCTGCCTTGGTCGAGCGCAGCGGCAATGGCTTGAACGGCGTGGGCTCGATCACCGCGTTCTACACCGTGCTCTCGGAGGGCGATGACCAGCAAGACCCGATTGCCGATGCCTCGCGGGCGATTTTGGACGGGCACTTTGTGCTGTCGCGGGCCTTGGCCGAGCAGGGCCACTACCCGGCCATTGATATTGAGCAATCGGCCTCGCGGGTGATGCACAACGTGGTCTCGCGCGAGCACTTCGAGTTAGCTAGGCGGTTTAGGGCCATCTATTCGTGCTATCAAAAAAGCAGGGATTTGATACAAGTAGGGGCTTACGTGAATGGCTCGGATCCGCAGGTGGACGAAGCCATTCGCTTGCAACCAAAAATGGTGGAATTTCTCCAACAAACCATGTTTGAAGGCGCGTCCATGGACAGCAGCCTCCAGGCCATGGCAGCGGTGCTGGCACCGGCTGGGAAAACGTAAAAGAGATAAGGGGTAGTGGCTATGTCTGCACTGAACGCTTTAATGGTGGCCATCGAGCTGGCAACACGCAAACGCGATGAAGCGCGGCAGGTCGTGCGTGAACGCCAGCAATCCCTGGCCGCCGCGCAGGGGCAGATGCAGCAACTGCAGTCCTACGCCGAGGAGATGCAGCAGCGCTGGGGTGCGCATGAGGGCGCAGAGCTCAAGCCCGAAGTGCTCTACCACCACAACCAGTTCATGCAGCGCCTGCAGCATGCCATCGACTTGCAGACCAAGGTCATCCGCGACCAGGAGTTGCGCCTGCAAGCGGCCCAGCAGGCGTTGATGAACACCGAGCTGCGCCTGTCCAGCCTGGAAAAAGTGGTGCAAATGCGCCGCCGCGATATGGCCCTGGCCCAGCAGCGGCGTGAGCAAAAACAAACCGACGAACGCGCCGCCCTGCAATTTATTGGGCGCACGTTTGGCATGCAGTTTCAGGAGGCCTAAGCGATGAGCGTCACTTCTTCCAGCCCAGCGGCGGCGGCTGCCGCGACGGCTAATAACGTAGAGAAAAAAAAATCGTCCGCAAGAAGGGGGCCCTACCGCACTGTTTGATCAACTGTTGCAAGCCGCCACAGCCCCCGCAGAAACCGCACTGGCCGCTGTGGACGATGCCTTGGCCCAGGCGCAAGCCCTGGCCCAGGCTGCCTTGGATAAAGCGCTGCAAGAACCTGCCGTGGATGCAGAGGCCGCGCAAGCGGCTTTGCTGGCCAGCGGCGACCTGACGGCGCAAATGCACAGCCTGGTGGGACAGACCCGGCGGCTCGATACCGCTGTAGAGCGTGCTGTGCGCGATGGCAGCAGCGTGCCCAGTGCCTTGCCCGCTGCCTTGGCTGGTACTGCCGCCCAGGGCACTTTGGGCGCAGGCACCGTGCCCATCGTGGCGTTGGGCGTGCAGCCTGTTGGGGAAAATGTGGCGGCCACGCAGGCCGTGGTGCTGGATGCACAAACCACCCAGCTGGAGCAGGCCGCGCAAGATGCCCAGGACGCAGCCGCCTTGCCCGTACCGGCGGCAGAGCACAAGGAGGATGGCCCCATCGCCTTGCAAGGCGCTTGGCAGATGGTGCAGCCGGGGGCCGCTGCGTCGGCGCAAGCGCTGCTCGACCAGGTTGGGCAATGGGCTGCGCAGTGGCTGGGGGCCGCAGCAGCCCCTGGACAGCGCCCGGCTGCCCAGACCGCGCAAGGGCAGGGGCAGGATGCGCTGCACCCCTTGGGCCAGCACGCAGCCACCGGCACGCGTTTGCTGGAGCAGGCCGTGCAAGCCAGCACCGCCAGCCAACAAGCCCAGGGCGAGACGGCGCACGATGGCGCACCGGAAAGCACCCCCCAGGAAGATTTACGCTTTTGGCTGCAAGGCCAGCAGCAACGCGGTGAGGTGACACTGCAGCACGAGGGCCAAGCGCTCAAGGTGCGCGTACAACTGACCGGAGAGCAAGCCCACGTCGTTTTCCGTACCGACCAAGCTGATATGCGCCAGTTGCTGGATGGCGGCTTGGCGCAATTGGGCGATTTGCTGGCCCAGCAAGGTCTGGCGCTGGTCGATGCCCAGGTGCAGCCCGATGCCGGACAGGCCGGTGGCCGTCCATCGGATGCCGACGACAGCCGTACGGGGTGGGGCCGGGCCCAGCAAGCCCGGGTGGCCGTGGCCCAGCCAGATGCAGCGCTGCCTGCCCAGCGGTCCACTGCAGCCGGGCGGTTGAACGTGTACGCGTGATGGGGATGAAAAATAACGAAGGTGCAGCTTGCGTACTATCCAGTGCAGATTTTTGGCTTAATTTGGCTATGATTTGTCACACGGGCCGTAAGCGGCGAAAATCCGCCCCCTAAGATACAAATGCCGGGTGCGCGTGTGCAAGTGCACAGCCGGTTTCAACAAGGAATATCAACGTGGCAGCTTCTGGCACCGCAGACAATGGCGCGCAAGCGCCTGCAAAAAATAGCAAAAAACTCCTGGTAATCGGTTTGGTGGTGGTGCTACTCATCGTCGCTGGGGCCGGGGCGTTTTTGATGCTCAACCAGCGGCACGCCGAGGATGACCAGGAAGCCAAGGCCGTGGTGGTCGTGCCGACGTTTTTGCCGCTGGAAAACTTCGTGGTGAACTTGGCCGATCCGGGGGGCGACCGCTTTATCCAATTGGGCGTAACGCTGGAGCTGCGCGACGAAAAAAGTGGCCGAGCAGGTTAAGCAGTTCATGCCCAGCATTCGCGATGGCATTTTGCGCCTGGTGTCGCAACGCACGGCTGACGAGCTGCTGGGGCGCGAAGGCAAGGAGCAGCTGGCCGTGGCCATTCGCGAAGAAGTTGCCCGCCCGCTGCAGCGTAGCCAGCGCAAGGCCCGCCCCGCCGATGATGAGTTCGATGACGAAGACGACGCGCCCCGGCCAGCCCCGGCCAGCCCTGTGCGCCGGGTGCTGTTTTCCAGCTTCATCATCCAGTAACTAGCCTGGAGAGCGGTTGTTATGAGTGATTCTTTCCTGTCGCAAGAAGAAGTCGATGCCCTCTTGGAAGGGGTGACGGGCGAGAGCCAAAAAACCGATGTTGCCGAGGCGGAAGAGGGTTCGTTTCGCAACTACGACATTTCCAGCCAAGAGCGCATCGTGCGCGGGCGCATGCCGACGATGGAAATCGTCAACGAGCGCTTTGCCCGTAACTTTCGCATCGGCCTGTTTAACTTTATTCGCCGCAGTCCCGAGATTTCGGTCAGCAACGTCAGCGTGCAGCGCTATAGCGCGTTTTTGCGTCGCTTGGCCGTGCCGACCAACTTCAACATCGTGGGGATTCGCCCGCTGCGCGGCAACGGCTTGGTAGTGTGCGAGCCATCGCTGGTGTTTGGCATTATCGACACCTTGTATGGTGGCGCCGGGCGCCTGCAAACGCGGATTGAAGGGCGTGATTTTTCCGCCACCGAGCAGCGCGTGATTAACCGCCTGGTCGACGTCATCAGCGAAGAATATAAAAAAGCCTGGAACGGTATTTATCCGCTGGAGCTGGCGTACCAGCGCTCGGAAATGCAGCCGCAGTTTGCCAATATCGCCACGCCCAGCGAGATTGTCGTGTCCACCGCATTTCAGCTGGAGATTGGCGACGTCTCGGGCGCTATCCATATTTGCATGCCCTATGCAACCATGGAACCGATTCGCGATATTTTGTATTCGTCCACGCAGGGCGACTCGATGGAGGTCGACCGCCGCTGGGTGAAGGTATTGACCCGTGAAATTCAATCTGCCGAAGTGACCCTGGTGGCCGAGCTGGCCCGCGCCGATGCCACGGTGGAGCAGCTCTTGGCGATGAAGCCGGGCGATTTTATTGAACTGGTGCGTGAACCACGGATTCGCGCATCGATTGGTGGAGTTCCTATTTTTGAGTGCCAGTACGGTACCCACAATAGCAAGTACGCGATTCGTATTGAGCAGTGCTTGCGCAATGTCGAGTCCAATTGGACCGGAGAGAAATAATGGCGATAGACCAGAACAACGATACCCCAGCCGGCGATGATCCCTTTTCGGACTGGGCCGAAGCTCTGGAAGAGCAAAAGCAGGTCGATAGCGCCCAAGCTACTTTGGATGCCGAGCAAGGCGGCCCCCTGACTGGCCAACCCGCCAGCGCCTATGCGCCCACGGGTTCGGAGGTGCCGGTCAACGACATCAATATGGTGCTGGACATTCCGGTGCAGTTGTCGGTGGAGCTGGGGCGCACCAAGGTGCCGATCAAATATATCTTGCAACTGGCCCAGGGCTCGGTGGTGGAGCTGGACGCCTTGGCCGGTGAGCCGATGGACGTGCTGGTCAACGGCTACCTGATTGCCCAGGGTGAGGTAGTGGTGGTGAACGACAAGTTCGGTATTCGCCTCACCGACGTGGTGACCCCCTCGGAGCGTCTGCGCCGGGTAAGCCGTGGCTGATACCACCCACTTCAGCACATCGCTTTGGATGCTTGCGGCCATGGTAGCAGCCATGGCCGCTTTGCCGTGGTTGCTCAGGCGCTGGCAGCGGCGCACCCACGTGGCCCGGGGGACGACACCCGTGCACACCCAGGTGCTGGGCGCCGCCGCGCTGGGGCCGGGGCAGCGGGTGGTGACGGTGCAGGTGCAGCGCGAAGACCACACGGTGTGTCTGGTGCTGGGGGTGACGGCGCACAACATCCAGTGCCTGCACGTGTTGCCGCCGCAGGCTACCTCGGCAGCCGCCTCGGCCTGTTTTGCCCAGGTGCTGCAAGAGCAGCCCACAGACACTGCAGCCCAGGAGCCGCCCCATGTCTAGCCGCCTTGCGACCCGGTTGCTGGGTGTGTTGCTGCTGGCGCTGCTGCCGGCCTGGAGTGGTGCGCAGGAGGCAGCCAGCCTGCCGCTGATGGTGGGCACGGGCAGCAACAACAGCTTTTCCGTACCGATTCAGACCCTGCTGTTTTTTACGGCGCTGTCGTTTTTACCGGCAGTGCTGTTGATGATGACGGGCTTTACCCGCATCGTCATCGTGCTGGGCTTGATGCGCCAGGCGCTGGGCACGCAGTCTTCACCGCCCAACCAGGTGGTGATTGGTCTGTCGCTGTTTTTGACGTTGTTCGTCATGGGGCCCACGCTCGACCAGGTCTATACCGAGGCCTACAAGCCCTTTAGCGAAAACAAACTCAGCTTCGAAGAGGCGCTGCCCAAGGCCGAGGCACCGATGCGCGCCTTCATGATTCGCCAGACGCGCCAGTCGGACTACGCCTTGTTTGCCCGCCTGGCCAAGCTACCCGAGGGCACGACGATTGAGCAAGCGCCATTTCGGGTCGTGGTGCCGTCGTTTGTCATCAGCGAGTTGAAGACGGCGTTTCAAATCGGCTTCATGATTTTTATTCCGTTTTTGGTGATCGACATGGTCGTCTCCTCGGTGCTGATGTCCCTGGGGATGATGATGCTCTCGCCTGTGCTGGTGGCCCTACCGTTCAAGCTGATGCTGTTTGTGCTGGCCGATGGCTGGAATTTGCTGATTGGCTCCCTGGCCTCCAGCTTTGCGCTGTAGCGCGCTATGCCTACACCCATACCAAAAGACCAAGAGACCAAAAGGTGCGCCCATGACTCCCCAATCCGTCCTGACCTTTGCGCGTGAGGCGCTGTCGCTGCTGCTCATGGTGTCGCTGCCGGTGTTGCTGACGGTCATGGCCGTAGGCCTGGTGGTGAGTATTTTTCAGGCGGTCACGCAAATCAACGAAAGCACCCTGTCCTTCGTGCCCAAGATGGTGGCGGCGGTGGTCGTGTTCTCCGTGGCCGGGCCGTGGATGATCAGCATCATTGTCGACTTCATCCGCCGCACGTTTGAAAACATTCCCTCGGCCCTGGGCTAGGGCGCCGCGATGGGCAGCATGGTTGGTTTTTCCGAGGCGCAGATCATGGCGTGGCTCTCGCCCGTGATCTGGCCTTTTTTGCGGATTCTGGCGCTGTTTTCCGTAGCGCCCGTGTTCTCGCAACGGGCCGTGCCCATGCGCTACAAGGTGGGCATGGCCTTGGTGGTTGCCCTGGGGGCGCAGGCCAGTTTCATGGACCAGCCGGTGATTGCCGTGAATGCCCCGCAGGCGGTGGCGGTGGCAATTCAGCAGGTGGGCATTGGCCTGGCGGTGGGGTTTACGGCCCGGCTGATCATTGCCGCGCTAGAGATGGCCGGTGAGGCCATTGGCCTGCAGATGGGGCTGAACTTCGCCTCGTTCTTTGACCCGGTCAGCGGCGGGCAACTGAGCGCAGTTTCGCGCTTTCTGGTGCAGACCTTTACGCTGTTTTTCGTGGTGGTCAACGGCCATATTTTTGTGCTGCTGGCGGTGATCAAGAGCTTTCAGACCTTCCCCGTGGACGGCAGCTTTATCGAGGCCGTGGCGCAAATGCGCTTGCACGAGCTGGGCAGCGCCCTGTTTGCCAGTGCCCTGTGGCTGGCCTTGCCGATGATGGCGCTGCTGCTGTTTGTGAACCTGACCATGGGGGTCATTACCCGCATTGCCCCGCAAATGAACATTTTTGCGGTGGGCTTTCCCATCACCCTGACCCTGGGGATGTTGGGCATCACGGCCACGCTGCCGATGATGGAGCAACCCTTCTTTCGCCTGCTGGAGCAGGCGTTTGTCGTGTTTGGGATGTAGGTACTTTAAAAATAATAGCTGTTTACGATGTATTGATAAGGCATCCAGCTATAAAACTATCTGAAATCCTTGCTGGATAAGCGCAAGCAGCTATATTAAATGGTAGCGCACAGCGTACAAGGTGAGTTCGGCATTGTTTGTCAGGTGCAGCTTTTCCAGTACGCGGGCGCGGTAGACGCTGACGGTTTTGGGGCTGAGCATCAGCTCCTGCGCAATATCGGTCAGGCGCTGGCCGCTGGCAATTTTTTGCAATGTTTGCATCTCCCGCTCCGACAGCGCCGCGTGCGGGGCCTGCTCCTGGGGGTGTGCCAGGCTGTCGGCCAGCATTTGCGCGACGTCGGCCGTCAGGTATTTGCGCCCGCTGTGTACGGTGCGCACCGCGTCAATCAGGGCCACAGGGTCGCCCGCTTTATTGGCATAGCCCTGGGCCCCGGCCTTGATGCAGCGCAGCGCGTACTGGTCTTCGGGGTACATGGACAGCATCAGCACGCGGATGTGTGGATGGCTTTCGCGCACGCTGGCCAGTACCTCCAGGCCATTGCGTCCCGGCATGTCGATATCCAGCAGCAGCACTTGGCATGGGCTGCTGCGTAGTAGCTCGCGCAGTTCGGCGTAGTTACCTGCTTCGCCGGTAACGCGGATGTCGGTGGCTTCGGCCAAAGTGTCGCGGATACCCCGGCGCAGTACGGCGTGGTCATCACATAGGACAACGTGGATCACAATCCCCTCCCCCTTCTTTGCTGGCGGCCAATGGTAGCGAAACGATGATGCTGGTGCCCCGCCCGATCTGGCTGCTGACGTCCAACCAGCCTTGCACGGTGCGGGCCCGTTCGGCCAACCCTTTTAAGCCAAAGGAGCGGGGTTTTTGCCGCGCTGTTGCGTCCATGCCACAGCCGTTGTCGCGCACTTCCAGGGTGAGAAAGTCCTTGTCGCAGGCCAGCTCGATATACACCTGACTGGCCTGGGCGTACTTGCTGACGTTGGTCAGCGCCTCCTGCGCGGTGCGGTAGGCCACCACTTCCACCGCGTGCGGCACCTGCATTTGCGGCTGGCTGCAGACCCATTGCACCGGCACCTGGGTGCGTTGGCTAAAGCTGTGCGCCAGCCACTGCACGGCGGCAACCAGTCCTTGGTCGAGCACGGGCGGGCGCAAATTCATCATGATGCGCTGGCTGGCCCCCAGCGCGTGCTGCAGCATGTGCAGCGCCGCCTGGCTGTGTTCCAGCACACCGCTGCTGCGCTCGGTATTGCGGCTGATCCAGGCTAAATCAAACTTTACGGCGGTGAGCGCCCCGCCAATATCGTCGTGGATCTCGCGGGCAATGGCGGCACGCTCTGCCTCAATGGAGGCGTGCAGGTGCTCGGTCAGTGCCGCCAGTTGTTGTTCAGACGCTTGTAGCTCGGCGAGTGCCTGCGCCTTGGCGCGGCGCGCCTCGGCCACTTCCAGGGCGCGGCTTAAGACGTGGGGCAGGCGGCTGAAGGCATCTTTTAAAACATAGTCCGCCATCCCCAGGCGGATGGCTTCCACCGCCGCAGCTTCACCAATGGCGCCGGAGAGCAGGATAAACGGCGGCTGCGTATCTAATTGGGGTTGGGCCGCCTGCAGCGCCTGCCAGGCTTGCAGCGCGGTAAACCCAGGCAGGTAGTAATCGGCCACGATGGCATCAAACGCCTGGCCTGTCTGGCCTTGCACCAGCCTAGTGAAAGTGTTGAGGTCATCCACGGCCTCAATGCAGCAGACTAGCCCCGCCTGCTGCAGGCAGCGCTGTAGCAGGCGCTGGTCTGCCGGCGAATCCTCAAGATGGAGCACCAACAGGGGCTTTACTGGTGGTAAGCCTGTGGACAGGGAGGCTATGATTGGAGACATTTTGAAATAATTAACGAAAAAGCCGAGAGTTTCTGCATCCGGCGCATGATGGTGCGCCTACACTGAAAAAATCAAGGATAGGCGCCGCGCGCCTGTCCCCCAACCATGGAGAAGTCATGCAAGAAACGCAAACACCATCTACTGAACCTGTCGTGCAGGTGCCAGTCATGGTTGCGGCGAATTGCAAGATTCCTTGTTGGTCGTAATGCGTGATTTGCAGCGCCTGATTGGTCTTTTGGATCATGCCACGACAAATTTGATGGAACGCTTTGCCGAGGCCAGCGGCCTGTTGACCGATGAAGCCGAACTTGGACGCAACACGACGGAGTTGGAGGCTGCCCGTACGGCGCTGCGCAGTGCCGTCACGGAGTTGCAGTTTCACGACATGGCCACGCAGCTGATCTGGCACACCACCCAGGTGCTGCAAGGCTGCGCGTTTCGGCTATCGGCAGAAACCATGGAACGCGACGAAGACGAGCTGGAACTGCCGACGGCCCCCATCATGCCCGAGCGCCCCAACCCGGTGACGCAAGGCGAAATGGACGTAGGCTCCATTGAATTATTTTGAGTCTTGAATTTTTCGTATTGCTCAGGACAACCAACCTTAAACACCCATCCTGCTGGAGTTTGTAAATGCACGCTATCCTCACTGTTGATGACTCGCCATCCATGCGCAAAATGGTGACCTTTACCCTCACTGGTGCCGGGTACAAGGTGGTGGAGGCCGTAGACGGCGTGGACGCCTTGGAAAAGGCGGAAGAGCATCAGTTCGCCTTGGTCTTGGCCGACCAAAATATGCCGCGCCTGGATGGCATTGGCCTGACCAAAAAGCTGCGCGAGCATCCTCGCTTCAAGCAGACCCCCATTTTGATTTTGACCACCGAGTCGAGCGACCAGATGAAGCAAGCGGGCCGCGCTGCCGGTGCGACTGGCTGGTTGGTCAAGCCCTTTGACCCCAATCGTTTAATTGAAGTGATTCAAAAGGTCATTCGCTAAGCGCCGTGGCATGGATCGGCAGGAATGATGAAGGAAGAAATATGGCAGATACGCACGGTGGATCTGAGAGCGACTTTGACCTGACCCAGTTTTATCAGGTCTTTTTTGAAGAGGCGGCAGAGAACCTGGATCAAATGGAGCAAATGCTCCTGAACCTGGATTTATCGCAGGCCAATGACGAAGAGCTCAACGGTATTTTCCGTTGTGCACACTCTATCAAAGGCGGTTCGGCCACCTTTGGCTTTACCGACGTGGCCGAGCTGACGCACAAGATGGAGTCGCTCCTGGACCGTCTGCGCCGCCATGAAATTACCCCCATCCCGGAAATGGTGGACGTGCTGCTGGAGTCGGCCGATGCCTCGCGCAGCCTGCTCGCCCGCCATCAAGCCGGTGGGGAAGGCGAAGCCACGCCGACCGCGGACTTGGTGCAGCGCATCGTTGAACTGGCCGCAGGCAATGGCCCGGCACCAGCGGCATCCGCACCGCCCGTTGCACCGGCTACCCCTGTGCAGCCAGCAGCTGCCCCAGCGCCTGCCCCGGTAGCGCCGACTGCTCCGGCTGTTGCAGTGCCAGTAGCTGCAGCTTCCGGCGAGCGGATACTGCAGCTGAAAATTGGCCCGGTCGAACACCTGGAGGCTGTGGATGCGGTCAAGGAGCTGTTCCGCGATATTCCAGGCTTGGGCTCGATCGAAGATTTGCCCTGTGATGAGCCGCAATACCGCCTGTTTTTGGCCAAGACCCATTCCAGCAATGAAGATTTGCTGGACTTGATGGTGTTTCACGTCGGCAAAGACCAGGTGCAAATTACCGAGCAAACCGCGCAAGGGCAGGCCACAGCAGAGGTGGCAACGGCGACGACACTGCCCAGCATGCGCATGAAGAGGATCCGGATGCGGGTTTGCTGGCTCCCATCGGAGATCACATCCAGCCTTACGGCATTTTTGACGGCGCCCCAGGTGCTCCGGCAGTGCATGCCGCAGAAGGAGCGGCCAAGCCTGCGAAAACCACCTCACGCCCCAATATGGCGCAGATGGAATCGACCAGCATCCGGGTGGATGTGAAAAAGGTCGACCAGCTTATCAACTTGGCTGGCGAATTGGTCATTATCCAGGCCATGCTGGCGCAAAACAGCCAGGCCTTGGACCCCACTGCCAACCAGCAGCTGCTCGCTGGCCTGGCCGATTTGGATCGCAATACCCGGGATTTGCAAGAGGCAGTGATGTCGATTCGCATGATTCCGATGTCCACCGTCTTTAGCCGCTTCCCGCGCATGCTGCGTGATTTGGCCAACAAGCTGGATAAAAAGATCAACCTGGTTACCCAAGGGGAAGCCACGGAGCTGGACAAAGGCCTGGTCGAGAAAATTACCGATCCCCTGACCCACTTGGTACGCAATAGCTTGGATCACGGTATTGAAACACCGGAAGATCGACGCAAAGCAGGCAAGCCCGAGCAGGGCACGTTGACGCTGTCGGCCTCGCACCAGGGGGGCTCGATCGTGATCGAAGTGCGCGACGACGGTCGCGGCATGAACCGGGAAAAACTGCTCAAGAAAGCCCGTGACCGGGGGATGGATGTCTCGGACAACATGCCCGATAGCGAAGTGTGGATGCTGATTTTTGCTCCGGGCTTCTCGACGGCAGACCAAGTTACCGACGTCTCGGGCCGTGGTGTTGGCATGGACGTGGTGCGCAAGAATATTGCAGCCTTGAATGGTTCGGTGGAAGTCGATTCCGTCGAAGGCGTGGGTATGCGGGTGTCCATTCGCCTGCCGCTGACGCTGGCGATCATGGACGGTATGTCCGTTGGCGTGGGGCAAGAGGTTTATATCTTGCCGCTGTCTTCCGTGGTCGAGTCATTCCAGGTCAATCCTGCCGATGTCAGTACCGTTACCCAGGGCTCGCAGTTGGTCAAGGTGCGCGATGAATATATGCCCGTGATCGGGCTGGAAAAAGTCTTTGGCGTTCCCCGTAAACCGGAAGAAAAATCCAGCGACATCATGGTTGTGATTGAATCCGATGGCAGTCGTGTGGCGCTTTTGGTGGATGAATTACTGGGCCAGCACCAGGTGGTGGTGAAAAATCTGGAAAGTAATTACCGAAAAGTGCAAAACGTTTCGGGAGCCACTATTTTGGGCGATGGCACGGTAGCCTTGATTTTGGATACCAGCAGCCTGGTGAGAAAAACCAAGTAATAAGTACTATTTGAAAACTTCGGACAAGGAGTGAAACATGGCGAATTTTGGTAAAAACATGGAAGCATCTGCATCTGGGGCTCGGGAATATCTGACCTTCCGTTTGGGCGAAGAAGAGTATGGTATTGATATCCTGAAAGTACAAGAAATACGGGGCTATGAACAGCCAACACGTATTGCCAATGCGCCAGAATTTATCAAAGGCGTGGTGAATCTGCGGGGCACGATTGTTCCTATTGTGGATATGCGCTCGAAATTCAATTGTTCAAAAGTTGAATACAACAGCTTCACGGTGGTGATTATTCTGAACATGCGCAACCGTGTCGTAGGTATTGTGGTCGATTCAGTGAGTGACGTGATGGAATTAGCACCAGATGCCATTCGCCCGGCTCCAGATATTGAAAGCGCTATTGACAGTTCCTGCATTCTGGGCCTCGGTTCCGTGGGGGAGCGTATGCTGATTTTGTTAGATATTGAAAAGCTCATGTCCAATGTAGATATGGGCTTGGTCGCACCGGCAGAGTAAGCAGTTGTATTTAGACTATCCACTCCCCGTGGAGTGGGAGTTTTTAATAATAAATTCTGCTCACTAGGTAGCAGTGGTAGGTGGGTTTATGCGTCAATTTGATCGTTCTATGCCTTCGACTGCACGTTCAGCCGCCCCAACCGGAGGGGATGCCGTGGCGCAAGAGCGGGAGTTCGCCTGGACATCGGCAGATTTCTCCCGCGTGCAAAGCTTGATTTATAAGCATGCAGGCATCAGTTTGCACGATGGCAAGCACGCCATGGTGTATAGCCGCCTGTCGCGGCGTTTGCGGGAGACAGGGCACAACAGCTTTGATGCTTATCTGGATTGGCTGGAAAAGCAGGGCGATGCCGATGAGTGGCAGCAGTTTGTCAATGCCTTGACGACCAACCTCACGGCGTTCTTTCGTGAAAACCATCACTTTGATGCCTTGGCCCAGCTGCTAAAAGCCAAGCCGGCCTCAACACCCTGGAAGGTATGGTGTGCGGCAGCCTCGACCGGGGAAGAGCCGTATTCCATCATCATGACGGCGTTGGAATCGCTAGGCGCCAATGCCAACTTCAAGTTGACGGCCAGTGATATCGACTCCAAGGTTCTGGCCACCGGCGCCCAAGGGGTGTACCGGTTGGAGGGGGTGCGCAACTTCCACCAGGAGCGGCTCAAGAAGTTCTTCTTGCGCGGCAAGGCGAGCAATGCCGGGATGGTGCGGGTCAAGCCTGAACTGCGCAAGATGATTGACTTCATTCAGGTCAACCTGATCAAGGAAGACTGGCCATTTAGAGAGCCGTTTGATGTGGTTTTTTGCCGCAATGTGATGATTTATTTTGATGCGCCGACACAACGCAAGGTGTTGGAAAAAATTCACCGGGTCATGAAGCCTGGCGGAACCTTGTTCGTCGGGCATGCGGAAAATTTTAGTGATTCACGGGATTTATTTGTTTTAAAAGGCAAAACAATTTATGAACGTGTTTGATGGCAGCAAGCTGCAATCAAACTGTATTTGAATAAAGGCGAAACCATGAATCCATTGTATGCAGGACTGAGCGGTACCTCGCGTATGCAAGGAGGGGGTGCGCCTGATGCCTTTGGAGCCAAGCGAATGACCATGCCACGGATTGCGCCTCCAAGTGTCTCGAATCTGGGTGCCAATACCGGGGTCAAGTCCCCTGTCTCTTCGCTAGAGCTCAATACCTTGCGCAGCCGCACCCATAAGCCGGGGGAGGCATCGTTTTATTATTTTGACCACCATTTTCAGTTTGGTGCCGTCAAGGTGCTTCCTGGTGAGTATTATGTAACTGAGCAAAATATGGTGATTTGCACCGTATTGGGTTCATGTATTGCCGCCTGCTTGTGGGATCGTTCCCTGAATATTGGAGGTATGAATCACTTCATGCTGCCGGAAGGCGATAGCACCGACACGTCGGGCCGTTATGGCTCGTTTGCCATGGAGGTGTTGATCAACGAGATGTTCAAGCTCGGTGCGCGGCGCGAGACTATGCAGGCCAAGATTTTCGGTGGTGGGCAGGTGATGGCCAGCTTTACCACCATGAATGTGGGGGAGCGCAATACTGATTTCGTGACGCAGTATTTGCAAACGGAGCGTATCCCTATTGTTTCGGAAGATGTTTTAGATATTTATCCACGCAAGGTGGTGTATTTCCCCGCCACGGGTAAAGCCATGGTCAAACGCTTGGCCCACGCCCATCCCGAAGCCTTGGTGGAACAAGAACGCGCCAGTGGCAGTGCCCAGCAGTTGGCCAAGAACAGTGCTGGCGGCAGTGTGGATTTGTTTTAATGGAAAGTGATGAGGCATGAAGAGTAAGACCCGGGTGATTGTGGTGGACGATTCTGCGCTGGTGCGCAGTTTGCTTGCCGAAATCATTAATCGCCAAAGTGATATGGAGTGCATTGGCACGGCCAATGATCCTTTGGTGGCCCGTGAAATGATTCGTGAGATGAACCCCGACGTGATTACGTTGGACGTGGAAATGCCGCGCATGGATGGCATTGATTTTCTCGGCCGTTTGATGCGCCTGCGTCCCATGCCGGTGTTGATGATTTCCACCCTGACCGAGCGTGGGGCCGAAGTCACGATGCGGGCCTTGGAATTGGGTGCGGTGGACTTCGTCGCCAAGCCGCGCGTAGGTGTAGCCAATGGCCTATCGCAACTGGCTACCGAGATCGTCGACAAAATTCGCATTGCAGCCAGTGCCCAGGTGCACCGCGTGGTGCGCACGGCTCCAGCCCCTGGCACCGCAGTGGCCAAGCCAGCGCAGTCCAGCGCAGCCTTGCTGGGGCGGTTATCGACGGAAAAATTGATTGCGATTGGCGCGTCCACGGGCGGCACGGAAGCCATCAAGGAGGTGCTGGTACACATGCCGGCCGATGCACCGGCGATTGTGATTACCCAGCATATGCCTCCAGGTTTCACCACCAGCTTTGCGGCGCGGCTCAACAGCCTGTGCCAAATCACTGTCAAAGAGGCGGTGCATGGCGAGCGCATTTTGCCGGGCCACGCCTATATCGCCCCGGGCGGCAAGCAGTTTGCACTCAGCCGCAGTGGTGCCAACTATGTGGCGGTGGTGAATGACGATCCGCCAGTGAATCGCCATAAACCTTCGGTGGAGGTGCTGTTTAAATCGGTCGCGCAATTTGTCGGGCGCAACGCTTTTGGCGTGATGCTGACCGGCATGGGCGCGGATGGCGCTGCCGCCATGCGGGAGATGAAGGACGCAGGCAGCTACAACTACGTGCAAGATGAGGCTAGCTGCATCGTCTTTGGCATGCCCCGCGAAGCGATTGCCCATGGCGCTGCCGATGAGGTGCTGCCGCTGAACAAGATTGCCGAGGCATTGCTGGGTCGCCTGCGCTCGGCGGGCGGGGAAGTACGCCACCGAATTTAAGACTGCTCTTAAAAGAGAAGCTGCTTGCGCTTGTCCATGCTGGTTTTCAAGGTGTTTTATCTTTGAAATTGGCTCAGATTAAGCGCTAACAGCTTCTTTTTTTATATGTTGGAGAGCGCTTCCCAGCGTTCCAACGCCTGCATCAAGGCTTCTTCAATCTCCCCATCCCGTGCGTGCATGGCCATGGCCCGGGCGTTGTCGCTGGCGTAGATGCTGGGGTCGGCCAGTGCTTCACGCAGGCTGGCCTGCTCGGCTTCCAGTGCTTCGATGTGGGCGGGGAGCTGTTCCAGTTCGCGCTGCTCTTTGTAGCTGAGCTTGCGCCGTGGGGCCGACGTCTTCTCCTGCGCCGGGGCGGTAGTAGGTGCTGGTGCCTGAGCCTGAGCCTGAGCCTGAGCTTTAGCGGCTTGCTCTGCCAGAGCTTGGCTGCGTTGCGACTGAATCAGCCAGTCTTGCACGCTGCCTTCGTACTCGCGCCACAGACCATCGCCCTCGGCGGCAATGATGCTGGTGACCACGTTGTCCAAAAAGCTGCGGTCGTGGCTCACCAGAAACACCGTGCCGTCGTACTGTTGCAACAGATCTTCCAAGAGCTCCAGAGTGTCGATATCCAAATCATTGGTCGGCTCATCGAGCACCAAGACATTGGCGGGGCGGGCAAACAAGCGGGCCAAAAGCAGGCGGTTGCGCTCTCCCCCCGAAAGGGAGCGCACGGGGGAATGGGCCCGGGCGGGGGAGAACAAAAAGTCTTGCAAATAGCTTTTGACGTGTTTTTTGTTCTGGCGAATTTCAATCCACTCGCTCCCCGGGCTGATGAAGTCCTCCAGCGTGGCATCCAAGTCCATTTGCGCCCGCATCTGGTCAAAGTAGGCCACCTGCAGGTTGTGCCCTCGGCGCACCAGGCCACTATCGGGGGGGAGTTCGCCCAGAATCATTTTGAGCAAAGTGGTCTTGCCCGCACCGTTGGCGCCAATCAGTCCCACTTTGTCGCCCCGCAAAATCGTGGCACTGAAGTCGCGCACGATCGTGCGGTCACCAAAGGCTTTGTGCACGTGCTCCAGCTCCGCCACGATCTTGCCCTGGTAGCTGCTTTCCTTGCCCGAGGCAATATCCATACGCACATTGCCCAGCGCTTGGCGGCGCTCTTCGCGGTTGGCACGCAATTGTTTCAGTCGCTCAATACGGCTGACGCTACGGGTGCGCCGGGCTTCCACCCCTTTGCGGATCCAGACCTCTTCTTGCGCCAGCAGCTTGTCGGCCTTGGCATGGATAACCGCTTCCTGTTGCAGTTGCTCTTCCTTTTGGAGGAGGTACTGGGCAAAGTTACCGGGGTAGGAGCGCAAGATACCCCGGTCAAGCTCCACAATGCGCGTGGCAATCCGGTCAAGAAATGCCCGGTCGTGGGTAATCGTCACCACGCTGCCCTTGAATGCGAGGAGCAACTCTTCCAGCCAGGCGATAGAACTCAGGTCAAGGTGGTTGGTTGGCTCATCCAGTAGCAGCACATCTGGCTTGGTGACCAAGGCTTGGGCCAGTGCCACCCGTTTTTTCGTCCCACCGGAGAGGTCTTGTATAGACGCTTGGGGGTCCAGGTGCAGGCGCTGCAAGGTCTCGGATACGCGCTGCTCCCAGTTCCATGCGTCTTGCGCCTCGATTTGCGACTGCAAGGCATCCAAATCTTCGCCTTCCGCACCGGCAAGGTAGCG
>JAUCCZ010000007.1:0-4527 GCA_034675705.1 Comamonas sp.
CTGGCCGCTTTTCCTTCAACACCGGCGCGGGCCGCTGCCCGGCGTGCGAGGGCCAGGGCCTGCGCACCATCGCCATGAGCTTTCTGCCCGACGTGAAACTGCCCTGCGACGTGTGCCACGGTGCCCGCTTTAACCCCGAAACGCTGGCGGTGACGTGGCGCGGCAAAAACATCGGCCAGGTGCTGCAAATGGAAGTGGCCGAGGCCGTGGAGTTTTAACCCACCATGCCCGCCATCGCCCACCCGCTGCAACTGCTGCAGGACGTGGGCCTGGGCTACCTCACCCTGGGCCAGCCCAGCCCCACCCTGTCCGGCGGCGAAGCGCAGCGCATCAAACTCGTCACCGAACTGACCAAGGTGCGCGACGACATCGGCCGCCGAGCCGAGAAAGCCCCGCACACCCTCTACGTGCTGGACGAGCCGACGGTCGGCCTGCACATGGCCGACGTGCACAAGCTCATCCGCGTGCTGCATCGGCTGGTGGACGGCGGCCGCGGCGTCATCGTCATCGAACACGACCTGGACGTGATCGCCGAGGCCGACTGGGTGCATCGACCTCGGCCCCGAAGGCGGCGCAGGCGGTGGCCGCATCGTGGCCCAGGGTACGCCGGAGGAGTTGGTCAAGGCGAGAACGCATACTGGCGTGGCGTTGGCGGGGGTGTTGGGGCGGTAAGCATCAGGGATGCCGGGTTGCCCAGAATGCGTGAATGGTGGCAAATTTGCTACCATTCACGCATGTTGATTGTCGTCGATACCAACGTTTTTATCGGTGCCTGCCTGGGCGTTGGAGCCTGTCGGCAAGTGGTGGCCCACTGCCTGCGGGGCCAGCACCAGCCCGTCATGGGCAGCGCCCTCCTGGCGGAATACGAAGCCGTGCTGGGCCGGGCTACGCTGTTTGCCCAATCCCGGTTGAACGCTGCCGAACGCGATGAATTACTGGATATTTTTATCGCCACCTGCCAATGGCAGCGCATCTCTTACGGCTGGCGGCCCCATGTGGCCGATGAAGCAGACAACCACCTGTTTGAACTGGCCGTGGCAGCGGGGGCGGCGGTGATCGTAAGCCGCAACATCAAAGACTTGGCCTGGGGCGAGCTGCGCTTTCCCAACCTTCAGGTGCAAACCCCGGAGCATTTTTTAAAGGAGAACACACCATGAGCGCCCTCACCATTCGCTTGCCCGACGATAAGTACCAACGCCTCAAAGCTCTCTCGCGCCATCGGGGCACGGGCATGAACCGGCTGATGGATGAAATGGCCACGCTGTTGCTGGCCGAGTTTGATATGGAAACCCGCTTTGCCCTGCGTGCGGCACGTGGTGCCGACCAGCAGGCCCGTGGTCTGGCATTGCTGGAAAAAGCGGCAGGCTCTCCCGAGCCAATCCCTTCTTGACTCGCCTTCAAAGTGCCCCTTGGCATTCACACGGCTGAACGGACTTGAAAAGATGGCTGGAGCGCCCGTCCCTTTCCGGCCCGCGTCAACCTCATCCACCCCGACGCCCCGCCCAAGCCCGCCGTCGGTAGCCCCTGCAACGGCTGCGGGTTGTGTTGCCTGCTGGAACCCTGTCCGCTGGGCATGGTGCTGTCGCGCAAGCGTACCGGGGCCTGCGTGGCGCTGCGCTGGTCAGATGCGCAGCAGCGCTATTTATGCGGGGCGATCAGCGATGCGCCGGGCCATTGGCGGGGTCGGCTGCGCCAATGGCTGGCCCGACGCTGGATTGCCGCCGGGGCCGGGTGCGATGCGGCTTTGACGGCACACAACGGGGCCGAGGAATAAAAAAAGGGTTGCCATGGCAACCCTTTCGATTCAGCGTGGTGGCATTTAGCTTTTCAGCCGGTGGCCGCATTCCCCGCAGAACATATCGTCCTGGCCCACCTTGTGCTGGCACTGCGGGCAGGTGGCCGCATCGGCAGAGACGGGCGGCAGGGTGAAGCGGGTGGGCAGGTCGGCGCTGGGCGCGGGGTCGTCCAGGAAGGCCGGTTTTTCTTCCGCCGGGGCCGCCGGTTCCTGGGCCGGTTCGGCGGCGGCCTGGGCGGCTTGCGCGGCAGCCGACGGTTCGGCCTGCTCTGCGGCCAAGGCTTCTGCGGCGGCTTGGGCCTGGGCAGCTTGTTCTGCGGCCTGCGCCTGCGCGGCGGCCTGTTCGGCAGCGCGTTGGCGGGCGCGTTCCTTGGCTTCTTCGGCCACCTGGCGGGCTTTTTCCTGGGCTTGCTCGGCGGCCAGGCGGGCTTTCTCCTGTGCTTCGCGGGCGCGGCGCTTGACTTCGTCCAGGCCGGCGTTAAGGGCGTTTTCACTGGCGCTGATGTCCAGGCCGTCGGTGGCCGAGATAGACCAGATTCACCCCCATCAGGGCCACCTGCATCATCAGCGTGATGGCCAGGCCGAAGATCAGCAGCGTGGCCAATGCGCCTGCGGCCACCAGGCCGCCGTCACCGCCGCCATAGCCCTGCATCATGGCCGAGAGGGCGCCCACGCCGCCAGCCAGGGCCTGCGGGCCGATGACCGATGTGGCGATGCCGGTCATGAAGGCGTACCCCGGCAGCAGGGCGCCGAACACCACCATGCCGATGAGCGAGACGACGACGTACAGCGCCAGGAACAGCGCCACCGTCGGCACCAGCCGGGTGCGGGCGACGGCCAGCACCAGCGACAGCGCCTCCTTGAAGCGGCGGCCTTCCCACACGGCGGGGGTGAACAGCGGAACGCCCACCCACAGCAGTGCCGTCAGCACGGCAGCGGCGACCACGACCAGCACCGGGTGCAGCAGGAACAGGAACAGCGGCCCGATGCCCGGAATCTTGCACAGGAAGTAGCCGATGGCGCCGACCAGCGCCAGCCCCAGCAGCACGACCAGTACCACCAGGTAGAAGCCCAGGAATTTGGGAATGCGCCACAGCCCGGCCAGCAGTGCGTCCATCATCGAGCGCGGCGGGATGTCCTTGGCCTTGTCCATCAGCAGGATGCCGACGCCGGACAGCCCTGCGGCCATCAGCGCCAGGGCCACCAGCCCCGTCAGGCCGCCCAGGATCAGGCCGGTGACGCCCCCCAGGCTGCCCCTCCCAGAAAGCCCCCGGCGACCAGCAGCAGCCCGGCGACCACCCAGGTCAGAAACCCCAGGGCCATCGGGCGCCACTGGGTAAGCCCTTCGCTGGCGCGAAGCAATTGGCCAAAATTGACCTGACGCAGAGATTCGGAAGGCGGCATGGGTACGGCTTTCTAGTAAAAAGAACAGGATACGGAATGTGGGATACAAAGGAGACGCATTATAGGAATGCAGAATTGCTATCAGATTTTTCTGCTCTGCAGCAGAATTTAATCAAAAAACAAAGCGCTTTCCACTGGATATATCTTAATTTCGAGAATAAACAACCTTAATATCATTCAAACATCAACGGTAACAGCTCTTAAAAAGAAAGCATTCATGACGACATCCTCTCCCTCCATCGCTTTCATCGGCGGCGGCAACATGGCCAGCGCCATCATCGGCGGCCTGCTGCGCCAGGGCTGGCCGGCCAGCGCCATCACGGTGGTCGAACCCTTTGCCGCTGCCCGCAGTGCCGCCCAGCAGCAGGGGCTGGCCGTGTTTGCCGATGCGCCGTCGGCGCAGGCGGCCCTCGCCCAGGCGCAGGTCGTGGTCTGGGCCGTCAAGCCGCAAAGCTTTGCCGAAGCGGCCGCGCCCGTCGCGCCCTTTGCCGCCCACGCCCTGCACCTGAGCGTGGCCGCCGGCATCCCCACCGCCAGCATCGCCCGCTGGCTGGGTACGCAGCGCGTCGTGCGGGCCATGCCCAACACCCCGGCGCTGATCGGCCAGGGCATGAGCGGCCTGTTTGCCTGCCCGCAGGTCGATGCCGCCGGGCGGCAGTGGGTCGAGCGGATCATGGCGGGCACGGGCCGCCACCTGTGGGTGCAGGAGGAGGCGCAGCTCGATGCCGTCACCGCCCTGTCCGGCTCCGGCCCGGCCTACGTGTTCCTGCTGCTGGAGGCCATGACCCAGGCGGGCGCGGCCATGGGGCTGACGGCGGCGCAGTCCTACGAACTGGCCGTTGCCACCTCCAGGGCGCATCGGCCCTGGCTGCGCAGTCGAGCGAGGATGTCGCCACCCTGCGCCAGCGCGTCACCAGCAAGGGCGGCACCACGCACGCGGCCATCACCCACATGCAGGCCACGCATATCCCCGAAAATTTCATCGCTGCACTACAAAAAGCGCAGCAGCGGGCGCAGGAATTGGCAGCGGAATTCGGCGCGTAGACAGACGGCCCCTCAGCGCAGCGCAAACCCCAGCGCCACCCCGGCAAACAGCGCGGCCCCCATCCAGTGGCTTTTGCTGAACGCGGTAAAGCAGCCGGGCCGCTGGCGGCTGCGGATCAGCGTGTAATGCCACGCCACCTGCGCTGCCGCCACCGCCAGCCCGGCCCACAGCGGCCAGCCCAGGCCGTAGGGCTGCAGCACCCAGGCCGTCAGCCCCAGGCAGGCGATGAAAAACGCCATCACCCCGGCCACGTCGAACCGGCCCAGGGTGATGGCCGAAGTCT
>JAUCCZ010000008.1:0-12696 GCA_034675705.1 Comamonas sp.
CCCGCAACGGCCACGGTACGGGTTTCTGGATCGCCCGGAAATCTACGGCGAAAACCAGGCAGCCATCTTGACCGCTATAGCCCACGCAATGGGTGAACACGAAGTCACCTTCAACTAACCCGTCTACTCCACCACCAAACCGCCCCGTCGCAAGACCGGGCGGTTTTTTGTGCTCTGCCGTTTAATCATGCCCCACCGATACCACCTCTCGCGTGTCAGCGGGAACGCAAAGAGTGGGCCAATCCCAGTCACAACCTCCTCCAGCACAACCTGCCCTGGCTTCGTGCCCGTTGAAAAACAACGGCTGCTATGCGGAAACCGGCCCCCTGGCATTGCACTGGAGGGCCGTCACACAAGGAACCCGAGGTTATGACCTTGCACAACTCTGCGCCCAAATCAAGAAACTCCCGAAGCATCAACTATGGCGGTTCGCCCAGGCTGGCGACCTCCCCGGTGAGAACGACGCGATTGACTGTGCTGCCCTCCAGCAAATCGTCGAAGCCAACGCGAACAGGCACGGTTTTGCGTACACACATTACCCTGCGGCAAACTCCCAGAACGCTACGGCCATCGGGCAAGCTATAGCCCGTGGGTTCACCATCAACCTGTCAGCGAATAGCCTGGGACACGCAGAACGAACCGGTCGATCTCGGCGTCGCCCCCGTCGTGACCCTCTTACCACCCAACCAGCTTACGCCTACAGCGACCCCTAAAGGAAGACTGGTAGCCATCTGCCCATTTAGATCGCCACCCCCGTAAGGTACGCCCAGAAAGCCGCCCGCCGGTCCCTCGCGCGCGGCGCCTTTCGTCTCCTTTCCGTGGCCATCATCATGTTCTTCGAGGAAACCGCGACTGCCCGGCCCGCCGCCGGGTCGATCGCCCTGACCGCGCCGGCGCTCGCCGCCGCCCTGAGCCTGGCGACCGGCACGCCCGCCTTCGCGCAAGCCGTCCCGCCGGACGGCGCCGCGACACGGACCGCCCCCCCCCAAGGCACGACCGAAACCGCGGACAAGTCGGCCGGGGACGACACGCCCGTCAAGGCGCTCGCGCCGGCTCCGCGTCCGGGGCATCCGGGACCCCGGACGTCCAGGGGCATGAAAACGTGTTCCGCAAGAACGTCACCAACCTCTACGTCGACCGCAAGGAACTGGACCGCGACCAGACCACCAACCCCGCCGACGTGTTCAAGGGCATGAACGGCGTCTACAGCATGGATTCGCGCAACGGGGCGTCGATCTCGCCCAATATCCGGGGCTTATCGGGCCAGGGCCGCATCCCGGTGACGGTGGACGGGACGGAGCAATCCACCGACACGGCCGGCAGGCACCAAGGTCGGCGCCAACAACAAGAGCTACGTCGATCCGGAGAGCCGTTCCGCAGCGTGACGGTCGAGAAGGGGCCGTCGCTCACCCGAGGCGTCAAGAGCGGCGTGGGCGGCGCGGTCAGCATCCGCACCATCGAGCCGTCCGACATCATCCCGGCCGGGGAAAGCCTCGGCATCGAGCTCAAGGCCGAGACTTCCGGCAAGATGATCGGCCGGGGCATCGATCCTTCTTCGATTTTCGGCCAGGACTACCGCAACATCCCGGGCGCCACGGCGCGCGCCAGCGGCGCCGTCGATATTCCCATGCCGCCGCCGCGCAGCAAGGACGGCGGCGACGTCCTGAACTTCAAGGACCGGTCCGTCCTGTTCACCATCGCCGGACGGAACGACGCGGCCGACGCGCTGCTGTCCTACAGCGAGCGGACCAAGGGCAATTACTTCGCCGGTAAAAACGGCGCCGGCGGCTATCGCAACAACGACGCCTATGCCAAAAAGCACCGAGGCCTATCTTCCCAACCTGACCAAGCTCTACCATCCCGGCGACGAGGTCTTCAACACGTCCAGCGACGTGCGCACGCTGCTGGCGAAGAGCAACTTATATCTGCCGCACGACCAGAAGATCGGTCTGAGCTTCACGCGATCCTGGGCTGGAATTTGGCGAGACCAACAACGTCCAGGCCCTGCTCGGATGGGGCTTGACGGAAGCCGCGGAACATGCCGGCCACAGCACCGACAGCCGCGCGCTGGTCGAGTTTCCCCGGTCCGACATCCGCATGGACACCCTGCGGCTCAGCTACGAGCTGACCCCGGCCGATTCACGTTGGGTCGACCTGCAATCCAGCCTCTGGATGACCTCGATTCACAGCCGGCGAGAACAGAACGGCGGCAGCGCTTATTTCGTCCGCGAACGAGATGCCATGCGGGACGACTGGTATGCCTGCCGGGACACCGGCGCCACCGTAGACGGCAACAAGATCCAGTGCATCTTCAACCCCATTCTCAAGGCGCCCACGCCGCCGGAATCCTGCGGGAAAGCACCGACGGCCGCTACAACGTCGTGGGGGGCAGCACCCAATGGACCGACCACAAACGCGTCGGCTTCGACGTCAGCAACCTGTTCCGGATCAGCGACAAGTTCAGCCTGACGGTCACCGGCGAGGGCCAGTACGAAAAGCTGAGCGAAAACGTGCTGAACCTGTATCCGGATTCCGGGTCCGGGCTGGGTCCCGACTCATCGACGGCCGTCGCTTCGACGGAAATCTTCGGGCCGCGCTCAGGCCGGCGCCACGAATGGGCGGCCACCCTGAACATGGAATGGCGGCCGACCGCGTGGCTGACCCTGGGCGCCGGCACCCGCTACAGCGAATTCTGGGCCTACGACGACGGCTTGGCCACGCGCCGCGCCAATCGGGTCAACGGGTCGCAGATCACCCAGGAGCGCACCGGAGTCACGCTGGAATGGGGCCAACTAATGACGAATACGGAAGCCGCTCAATGGAATTCCCTGCGCCAGGCCCAACTCGCCGCGGGCGCCAATATCACCCAGTCGGATTGGGATCAGCTCCTTCTCAACGGCATCACGACCCCTGCCATGGCTGCTCTTCAGTCTGCCAAAGCCAGCCTTGATACCTATGTCTCAGCCCACGGAGAGGGGGTCACGAATGTCTATGAGAACGGCATCAATACCCAAGCCATGTACTGGAAGAAAAAAACCGTCGTCCCCGTGGTGGACGGGAAGGTCGACTCTTCGCAAAGCCCTTTCGCCAACGGCAGCATCGACCCTAACGGCACGGCGACCGACCCCCAGGGCCTGAGCGGACAGCACAAGGAAATCGTGCCGATCAGCGCCACCCCCGCCTACACCGCTCCCGCCGCGGGCGAGCAATGGAAGGCCCCCGAACACCAGACCGGCCATGCCTGGGCACCGGTGTTCTCGGCCACGGTGCGGCTGACCGACCACATCAGCCTGTTCGGCCGCTACGCGCAGACCACACGGTTTCCCAGCGTCTTCGAAATCGCCTCGACCAGCATCGGCATGACCACCCCCTACCTGACCTCGGGCGCCACCAAGCCGGAACGCAGCACCAACTGGGAAATCGGCTATGCGCACGACCTGACGGGATTCTTCCCGCAGATGAAGCAGGCCGACATCCGGCTGAGCTATTTCGACACGCGCATCCGCGACTTCATCGACCGCGACGCCTACCTGAACATCATCCAGTACGACCGCAAGGAAAGCTCGGGCCTGGAATTCCAGTCACACTTCGACACCGGCCGCTGGTTCGGCGGGCTGGGGGCGACCTGGCGCCTGCGGCAGAAGCTGTGCGACAAGGACTACGCCTACGGCATGGACCCCTTCTACAACCGCGTGCCCGAATGCATGACAGGGGGCTTTCCCGACGCGGTCACCAGTGCCAGCCTGCTCCCCCCTATTCCATCAACGCGGAACTGGGTACCCGGCTGCTGTCCAACAAGCTGGAAGTGGGCATGCGCGCCCTGTACCACGCCAAGGCCCGCAACGATCAGCTGGACGACATCCTGTCCGGCCCCCTGGGCGGGATATGGGTCGGCAAGGCGACGCCGCAGTTCTACTGGCAATCCGTCCTGCTGCTGGACGCCTACGCCCAGTACCAGGTGAGCCGGAACCTGTCCGTGAATCTGGGCGTGACCAACCTGACCGACCTCTACTACATGGACCCGATGTCCAAGACCCCCATCCCCGGCCCGGGCCGCACCGTGACGCTGGGCATGCAACTGCGTTTCTAGGTTTTTTGCCGGTTTTTCCCGCAAAAACCGGAACCTGAAGCACTTGTCCTTTTCAAGGAGCAGCATCATGCAACACGCTTTCCGCACTACCGCCATCGCCGCCCTCTTCGCGCTGGGCACTGGACTGGCGACCGCCGCAACCGTCAGCGGCGGCACATCCAACGCAGCCAACGTTGCCCCGGCCGCCTCGGCCTTCCCCTTCGACGCGGGCCACGCGGGCCTGGTCTTCAACAATCAGTCGTCCTTCCAGATCGATCTGGCCGGCGGCCCGATCCACTACGCCGACGAGGCCATCGATCGAGGCGCCGATGCCAATGGCAACTACTATCTGAGGGGCGAGGACATCGGCTTCCTGCCCGGCCTGCTGTTCGGCGACATCGCCCAGGTATGGCGCAACGACGTCGCCTACAACGGCGATACCACGACCATTCACAGCTTCCGCCAACTGATCACGCCCTCCGGCATCCTGGCCGGCCTGGTGCCCGACTTCGGCGGCCTGGTCGTCGGCAAGGTCGAGGGTTCGCCGGTCTACTTCGGCGAGTGGTCGCCCAAGCCCGGCGGCACCATCCCGCATGCCAGCACCGACCTGAACATGAGCAGCGCCCAGCGCACGGTATGGTATGTGGGCGAAAACCCGACCACGTCCATGCCGACTCTGGTCAACGCCCAGTACAACGTCGTCGGCATCAACCAGCACGACCCGGCCAACCCCAGCGTCTACCAGGGCGTGCTGACGGCCAACTACGGCAGCGGCGGCGGCTACCTGAACGGCAGCATCACCCGCGGCAGCGACGCGGTGGACTTCGGCACAGGTGACACGGCCATCACCAGCACCGGCGCCTTCTCCAACACCGCCTCGACGATCTCCGGCCAGTTCTACGGAGCCCAGGCCGAGGCCCTGGCGGGGATCTACACCGGCGGCTCGTCCGTGCAGGATTACGTCGCCTTCGGCGGCGCGCGGCAGTAAGCGGGGACGGGACCGGCACGATGACGATCCGCTGGACGCAGCTTCACTTCCTGCCGGCCCTGCTCCTGGCCTGCGCCCTGCTGCCGTCCCCGCCCGCCCGGGCGGACGAGGACGACACCCGCTACCTGCTGGACCAGGCCGGACGCATCGGCCGCCAGCGGGACGGCGGGGCGGGGGCGCTGGCCCCTCATCCCGGGGGCCTGGTCCTCACCATCGAGGGCCGGGCCTACCGGGTCAAACCCACCTTGCAGGACCTGGAACCGGCCCTGTACGTGGCCATCAACCGGGGCCAGTGGGGCGAGGCGCGCGCGCTGGCGGATTCGTACCGCCGGCTGGCGGGCCACAAGCCGCACCTGGTCCTGCTGGCCGACGGCCTGGCGGCGCGGGCCGAGGGCGACTATGGCCGGGCCATCGGCCTGCTGGAAGACGCCCGGGACGACGCCCCCGGCGACGCGCGCACGCAGATGGAACTGGCCCGCGCCTACGCCGAGGACGGCCAGGACCGGGAATCGCGCGCCCTGTTCGAACAGGCCATCGGCAACAGCCTGCCGCCCGACACCCGCCAGCTGCTGCAGAGCTACGTGGACGCCGTGGACCGGCGCGGCGACTGGCAGGGGTCCATCGCCGTGGGCCGGGGCCACAACGACAACATCAACCAGGCCAACGGCTTCGAGCAATGCTCGATGTATTTTCTGACCCTGTGCCTGGCGCGGCTCAAGCTGCCCGAGCCGATCGCCTCGTCCTTCACCAGCTACGACCTGGTGCTGAGCAAGCGGATCGCGCTGGCCGGCCATCACAACCTGCTGCTGCGCCCCGTCAGCTACGGGACGTTCTACCAGGAGACCGCCCCGGAAGGGCGCGCGATCGAGGACTACAGCCAGCAGACCCACGTGCTGTACGCCGGCTACCAGTACGCCGACGCGCGGCAGAAATTCAGCCTGCTGCCGTTCATGGAGCTGTATGCCCGCGACGGCCCCACCAATTACCAGGCCCCCGGCCTGCAGGCCGAATGGAGCCGGGAACTGACGCCAGGCCTGCGCCTGACGGCCCAGGCGAGCGCCAAGCGCTACGCCTACAAGGCACAGGACAGCCGCTATTTCAGCGACTACACGCAAAAGGCCGTCGGGCTGGGAATCGCCTGGATGCCCACGGCCAACACCAGCCTGCAGGCGGGCATCGACTTCACCCGCCGCAAATATCCCATGCCCACGGAAAGCGGCAAGGACCTGGCCGTGCGCGCCGGGGTGTTCCACGCCTTCGGGCAGTCCGGCGCCTTCGTCAACCTGCTGGCCCTCTACCGCGTCAGCCGCAACGACGAGCGCGATTTCTTCCTCGGCGTCCGGCGCCGCGACGAACAGCAGCTCTACATCGCCACCCTGGGATCGACGCGGCTGTCGGTCTGGGGCGTCTACCCCGAACTGCGCTTCAAGCACATCGTCAACCACAGCAATTCGATCTTCTACGGCTACTCGCAGAACGAGATCTCGCTGCAGCTGCGGAAGAATTTCTGAGGGCGGCCGCCGGCGCGTCTTAACGTTTGGCAGATGACTTTACAAATAGTATTGATAATTATTCTCATCAAAAATACAATGGACTTTCCAGTCGCCACGCCCCACGGGTCCCGGACCATCATGTCTTCCCCTTTCCTGGACAAGGCCTTCGCGAGCTTTCCCGCGTTCCGCCACGCCGACCCCGATGGCCTGAGCGCTTTGGCGGGCAGCGCCCGACGCATGGTGCTGTCGGCCCGCCAGCACCTGTTCCACCTGGGCGAACCGGCCGACCATTTCTACTGGATCGAGACCGGCAGCGTCACCCTGTACCTGCCCAGCTACAACGGCGACGAGCGGGTCTTCCAGGTCCTGGAGGACGGCTGCCTGGTAGCCGCCACCGTGATGTTCTCGGACGACCGGCGCTACCCCGTGTCGGCCCAGGCCAACGCGCGCACCGTGCTGCACCGCCTGGACGGCGCGCCGCTGATCGGCATGGCGCAACGGTCGCCGGAATTCTCCTGCACGCTGCTGCGCATCGTGGCCGGCCAGATGACGCAGGCGATCGGCCGCATCGACCTGCTGACCATCGCCAATTCGATGCAGCGCCTCGTCACCTACCTGGTGAATCTGTCCGTCGAGCAGGGCAGCGCCTGGCTGACCCTGCCGGCCCATCATCGCGTGCTGGCGCGGCAGTTGAACATGACGCCGGAAAACCTGTCGCGCATGCTGGGCGCCTTCCGCCGCGACGGCCTGATCGGCGGGCGCAACCGCGAACTGGTGCTGCTCGACGTGGAGGCCCTGTGCCGGCAGGCCCGGCTGCCGCCGCCCGACCCGAAACGGCGCGTCCCGCCTTCCGCGTCCCCGCAGGACGAGGTCCTGTTCAGCTGCTGCACGCTGCACTGAAGACCGCGAGGCCCCCTCAGCAACCCGATTCCGGCCCCGAAAACGGGCTGGGCGACTTGCCGACGGGCTCGGCGCAGCCCGTGCGGCCGTCGGCGCGGGGACCGGCCAGCACCGGCCAGGCGTGCCACAGGTAGGCGGCATAGGCTCCCGCCCAGACCGCGCCCGACGCCAGGATCAGCGTGCCGGACCACGGCGCCAGCGCCGGCAGCCCGGCGGCGGCGCGCGCCAGGGCGGCGACCCCCAGGGCGCCGGCCGCCGCCAGCAGCCAGGGCCTGCGATCCAGCCACAGCCCCGAATGGATGCGCCCCGCCAGGCTCATGATGGTGAAGACCGACAGGCCCATCGCCCCCGCCGTCAGCAGATGGCGGCCGGCCGACGCGGACCACAGGTCCAGCAGCCAGGCCAGGCCCATGGCCCCGTAGCCCAGGGCGATGAGCCAGAAACAGGCGTACAGCATCAGCGCCCAGCGCGTGAACAGCGCCCGTCCGACGTGCCAGTCATTCAGCACGTTGAGCACCGCCGCGCAGGCGGCCAGCGCCGTCCAGCCGGCCACGGGGCCGCCGCCCAGGCCCGCCTGCGCCGCGCCGCACAGCCCGATGGCGAAGACCGCCAGGTAGCGGCGCGGCGGGCGGGCCAGGTATTCGTCCGATGGCGGCGGCGCGCCCGGACGGCCGGCCTCGATGTAGCCGTTGAGCACGCTCATGGACACCCGGCTGCCCGCCAGCAGGATCAGGATCATCGTCAGATCGATGGCGCCGTGGATCCAGGCCAGCCCGTCGCCGCCGGCGAACAGCGCGGCGAAGAACCCGGCCTGCGCCAGCAGCAGGCCGCCCAGCGTCCAGGCGAAGCCCAGGTGTGCGCGGCGCGGGTCGCGCCACAGCGCCGGGGCCAGATAACCCAGCAGCAGCGCCGTGAAGAGCAGGTTGGGCGCCGCCGCCAGGACGACGGCCGCGCCCGGCGGCAACCACTGGCCCAGCGCATAGGCCGCGCGGGCGGCCAGCCACAGGACCGCCAGCGCCGCCAGCGGACGCGCGGCGATGGGCGCGGAGCCGGTGAATTCGGGAATCGCCGTCAGCAGGAAACCCGCCGCGGCCGCCAGGCCGAAGCCGAACACCAGTTCGTGCGCGTGCCACGACAGCACGCCGCCCGGCGGCGTCCAGGCCGACGGCCCCGCGCCGCCCAGGATCAGCAGCCAGACACCCAGGAAACCGGCGGCGCTCGCGGCCGTCAGCACGAAGAACGGCCGGAAGCCGCAGAACCACAGCGGATGACCGGTCCATGCCGCGTCCCGGCCGGTCATGCTCCGGCGGCTCATGTCCCGGCCTCCGGCGCCGGCGCCAGCCCGAAGCATTCGCGCACCGGCGGCATGCCCATCAGTTCGGCCGTGGTCCGGTGGATCCAGGCTTCGTCGCGCTCGGCCTGGGACCGCTCCACGGCGAATTCGTGCAGCACGCGTCCCGGGCCGCTGGCCATCACGGCGATGCGGTCGGCCAGCCGCACGGCTTCCATCAGGTCGTGGGTGATCATCAGGACCGCGCTGCCGCCGCGCTCCACCTGCCCGCGCAGCAGCGCGTAGAGCTCCAATTTCAGGCCCACGTCCAGCGCGGCGAAAGGCTCGTCGAGCAGCAGCAGTTCGGGCGCCACCGCCAGCGCGCGGCCCAGCGCCACGCGGCTCTGCATGCCGCCGGACAGTTCGTGGGGATACTTGCGCCCGTCCTCGGCGGCCAGGCCCATGCGCGCCGCCCAGTCCAGGGCGCGGCGGCGGCGCGCCTGCGCCGGGACGCGCAGGGCCTTCATCCCCAGGGCGATGTTGTCCACGGCGTTCTTCCAGGGCATCAGCCGGGGCTGCTGGAACACGCAGCCGATCCCCCGGAATGTCGAACGCACGCGGCCTTGGGACGGGCTTCGAGCAGGCCGGCGACGACGTGCAGCAGCGTGCTCTTGCCGCAGCCGGAGGGGCCGACCAGCGCCAGGGTCTCGCCCGCCCGCAGGTCCAGGTCCACGCCCGACAGCACGGAGGTCAGGCCGTAGCGGTGGCCCAGGGTGGTGGATCGTCAGCGCGGTCATGGCGCCATCCCGCCGCGCGCGGCGCGCATGGGGACGCGCGATCGGAAACGGCCCGGCATGCTCATGATGCGTCCGCCGCGCGCCAGCGCTCGATGGTGCGCTTGAGCGGTTCCAGCAGCAGGTATTCGATGCCCAGCAGCAGCCCCAGCACCGCCACGATCCAGCCCATCGAGCCGGCCATGTCCAGTTGCGCGCGCGACACCGCCAGCGCGGCGCCCGCGCCGTCCGAGGCCGCCAGCAGTTCGGCCATCACCACGACCTTCCAGGAAATCCCCAGGGCCGTGATCCAGGCCGGCAGCAGGTACGACACCACGTGCGGCAAGTGCACGTCGAGCAGCTCGCGTCGTCCACCAGGACAGCCGGTAGACCCGCGCCACGTCGGTGAGCTGGCCGTCCAGCGTGCGCGCGCCCTGCATCGCGCCGGCGAAGACGATCGGGAAACAGGCCACGGCCACCGTGAACACCGGGGCGTGGCGTCGCCCATGCCGACCCACAGCATGGCCAGCACCAGCCAGGCGATCGGCCGGGCATGCCCAGCAGCAGGGTCACCAGCGGGCGGGACACCAGCGCCGCCGTCAGGGACCGTCCCGCCAGCATGCCGAGCACGCTGCCCGCGAGCACCGCCGCGCCCAGGCCCGTCAGCGTGCGGCGAGCCGAGATCCACAGTTCCGGCGCGGCCAGGCCCGAGGCCAGCAGGTCGCCCAGCCGCTCGAACGTGGCCAGCGGCCCGGGCAGGATCAGCGGCCCGGAGTGTTTGCCCGCCCCATTCCCACAACGCGCAGAACAGCAGCAGGCTGGATACCGCACCCCAGCCGCTCCACAGGTAGGCCAGGACCGCGCCCGCGCCCTCGGCCAGGCGTCGCGGCGCGGCGGCCAGCCATCCGGCGGGCGCGTCCGGGCCGCGCGTCGGGTCCAGCGCATCAGGCATAGAACTCATCGTCGGGCAGCCGCCCGCCGACCAGCGCCGGCGGGCTGCCCGTCCAGCAGGCGGTGGAAGAAATATTCCAGTTCCGGCCGGGCCCCTCGCGCGTCCACCGCGCGCTCGCGCGCCTGCGCGATCGAATCGGCGACCGCGTCGGGCGTCAGCATGGGAATGTACCGCGCCACGAGCTCGCCGCATTCCAGGGGATGCGCCAGGCACCAGACCAGCCAATCGGCATGGGCCCGCCCACCCGGTCGGCCAGCCGCGCATCCGCGTGCAGCAGCCCGACGGCCGCGATTCCGGCCTGCGGGATGCGCGGCTCGCGGTCCAGGATCCGGCCCCAGGCCTGCGACAGGTCCACGCCGCGATACAGCGAGGGTGCCACGATCGACACCGGGAAGGACTCGCTCTTGCGCAGCACCATGGACACGGCGGGTTCCGGCAGCAGGGCATGGTCCGCCCGCCGGGTCAGCAGCAGCTGGATGGCGTCGAAGGGCGTGGGCACGTAGCGCAGCGAGAAATCCCGCCGCGGATCCAGTCCCAGGCGGTCCGCCAGCAAGCCGAACAGGATGTCGGGCATGTCGGACCGGAAACGGCATGGCGATTTCCTGGCCCCGGAAGTCTTCCAGCGCGCGGCGCGATGCGTCGCGCGTCACCAGCCACAACATTCCCCAGGTGGAGACATTGAGCAGACGCAGCGGCACGCCCTGGTTGTACAGATTGGCCGCCACGTTCGACGGCATCGCCATGAAATCCGCGCCGCCGCGCACCGCCCAGGCGCGCAACTGGTCCGGGTTCTGCCACAACTGGAACCGCGTCCCGGGCGCCACGTCGTCCAGGGCGCCGGAATCCGCCATGCGGACCAGGGGATAGGACACCGTGGCCGGCGGCCCCGACAGGATCAGGGGCCGTTCGCCCGGCGCGGCGGACGCCGGCGCGCGCGCAGGCGCGGCCGACAGCAGTCCCAGCGCGGGAGCCAGGCCCAGCAGGGCGTGGCGCCGGGCGCCGTGGACTGGACAAGCCGCCGGAAGGCGGGATGGAAAACGGAGGAAGTCGGGAAGCCATGCGCAACAGCCTGAACGGATCTCCCGGATTGTCGGCAGGAACCCATCTAAATGCAAATGATAATTATCAAGCTTCCTTCCGATTCAGGCCGCCCGCTGTGCCACCCCTGGAATGAAAGCCCGTTTCGCGACATCATGGTTTACCCTTATTCGAACCTTTTTGCCCCATCGACAGGATTTTTTCCTGCTTATCCATGAATTTCAGGCGTTTCATCTAAAACCATGGTGTTAGCATTCGGGCAATTTCTATACCGGAGGGTGTTTTGACGATGGAATTCCTGAATCAACTTGTCAACCAGATCAACGGGCTGGTCTGGCTGCCGATGCTGGTCCTCATCCTGGGAACGGGCTTCTTCCTGATGGTGATCCTGAAAAGCTGATGCCGCTGCGGCGCATCGGCACGGGCTTCGCCATGATCTGGCGCGGCCGCCACCGGGGCCGACACCGCCACCGGCGAGATCAGCCCGTTCGAGGCGCTGGATCCACCTGCCTGGCCGCCACCGTCGGCACCGGCAACATCGCCGGGCTGATACCGCCATCGCCGTCGGCGGCCCGGGAGCCGTTCTGGATGTGGTGCACAGCCCTGGTCGGCATGGCCACCAAGTACTGCGAGGTCGTGCTGGCCGTCCATTTCCGCGAGAAGGACGACCGCGGCGAACACGCCGGCGGCCCCATGTACGCCATCAAGAACGGCCTCGGCCGCAAATGGCTGTGGCTGGGCGTGGTATTTCGCGATCTTCGGCGGCTTCGCCGGATTGCGGCATCGGCAACATGGTCCAGGTCAACAGCATGGCCCAGGCCCTGGAATCGGCCTTCGCCATCCCGCTGCGGGTGACCGGCGTGGTCACCATGGTCCTGATCGGCCTGGTGATCCTGGGCGGCATCAAGCGCATCGGCGCGGTCGCCGCGTCCCTGGTGCCCTTCATGTGCGTGGCCTACGTGCTGGCCGGCCTGGTCGTGCTGGTCGTCAACGCCGAGCGCATCCCCGAATCCCTGGACCTGATCTTCACGCACGCCTTCTCGCCCATCGCCGCCACCGGCGGCTTCGCGGGCGCCGCCGTCATGGCCGCCATCCGCTACGGCGTGGCGCGCGGGGATCTTCTCCAACGAGGCCGGCCTGGGGGTCGGCCGGGATCGCCCAGTTTCGGGCCGGCACCACCACCAACGCAGTGCAATCGGGCCTGATCGGCATG
>JAUCCZ010000009.1:0-9681 GCA_034675705.1 Comamonas sp.
GTGGTGGCTTGCTCGACTCGTCGTCTTGCTGCGGACACGGCGGCCGTCGGCTGACGGCGCGCCCCCGCCATGTTCGCCGATCCGGTACCGCGCAGGCCCCGCCGACGGCACGCGACCCTGCTGGGCCGCATCCTGCTGTGGATGATCGTGCCGCTGTTCGTCCTGTGGTCGATCGGCATCGTCATCACCTACTTCATTTCCCTGAACATCGCCAACTCGCCCTACGACCGGACGTTGTCCAGCCACCTGCGCCTGCTGCGCCATGAAGTCGAACAGCAGCGCCTGGCCGGCGGCGTGACGCTGTCCAATCGGCCCGCACGGTGCTGGCCGGCAGCGCGGACCAATCCGCCACCAGCTGGAGATCCTGGACGCCAACGGCCACCTGCTGGCGGGCGACCCCGGCATTCCCACCCCGGAAAACTGGGGCTACGACATCGACCAGATCCGCTTCCGCAACGCGTCCCAGAACCACCAGTCCATCCGCATGGCCCTACGTCTGGGGCGGACGCTACCAGGACGGCACCGGCTTCCTGACGGTCGTGGCGGAGCCGGCCGAGGCGCGCGCCACGCTGCAGCAGGAGATCCTGACCGGCATGCTGACGCCCCAGCTGATCATCCTGCCCCTGGCCGCCATGCTGGCCGGGCTGGGCCTGACCCAGGGCCTGGAGCCCCTCAGCCTGCTCCAGGAACTCATGCGGCGGCGCAAGCCCAGCGACCTGTCGCCCATCCGCGACGACCTGGCGCCGGCGGAGATCGTGCCGCTGATCGCCTCCATGAACAACGTGCTGCAGCGCCTGTGGGATTCCATCGAGTCCCTTGAGCGGCGCTTCGTCGCCAACGCCGCCCACCAGTTGAAAACCCCGCTGGCCGGCATCCGCACCCAATGCGAACTGGCCTTGCGCGAGCAGGAACCCGAGCGCATCCGCGACAGGCCTCCAGCAGTTGATCACTGGATCCCAGCGCGCCCACCCGGCTGGTGAACCAATTGCTGCTGCTGGCGCGGGCGGAATCCATCGACCCCACCCAGCCGCGCACCACCGAATTGCTGGACTTGCTGCCGCTGGCCGAGACCTGCACCCTGGAATGGGTCGAGACCGCCCTGCGGCGCCGCATCGACCTGGGCTTCGAATCGCCCGGCGAGCCCCTGCCGATCTTCGGCAACGCGGTGATGATCCGCGAGCTGCTGAACAACCTGATCGACAACGCCCTGCTCTACACGCCCCAGGGCGGCCAGGTCACCGTACGCGCCCTGCCCGAGGGCGACCGGGTCTGCCTCGAAGTCCAGGACTCGGGCCGGGCATCCCGCCGAAGAACAATCCCGGGTCTTCGACCGCTTCTACCGGATCCTCGGTCATGGAGCCGAAGGCAGCGGCCTGGGCCTGGCGATCGTGCGCGAAGTCGCCGAACACCACCATGCCACCATCGCCTTCCTGCCGCCCGGCAACCACCGCGACCCGGTAAGCGCCGGCACCGGGCTGCGAGTTTCCTTGCCCCGCGACGACGTGCCCAGGACCCGCACATGAACCGAGCCCGCCCCATGCCGCACGATGCGATGGACGAAGCCAACCGTCCCATGACCCACGAGGAACGCCGCGTCATCCTGGCGTCCTCGATGGGGACCGTCTTTGAATGGTATGACTTCTACGTATACGGTTCCCTGGCGGCCGTCATCGCCCCAGCATTTCTTTTCCGGGCTGAATCCCACGGCGGGCTTCATGTTCGCCCTGTTGACCTTCGCGGCCGGCTTCGCCGTGCGCCCCTTCGGCGCCCTGGTGTTCGGCCGGCTGGGCGACATGGTCGGGCGCAAGTACGCCTTCGTGGTCTCGATCCTGATCATGGGCCTGTCCACCTTCCTGGTGGGCGTGCTGCCCTCGTCGGCATCGATCGGCACGGCCGCCCCCATGATCCTGCTGGTGCTGCGGCTGCTGCAGGGCCTGGCCCTGGGCGGCGAATACAGCAGGCGGCGCGGCCCGTCTACGTGGCCGAGCACGCCCCGCCGGGCCGGCGCGGCTTCTTCACCAGCTGGATCCAGACCACCGCCACCACCGGCATGTTCCTGTCGCTGGTCGTGGTCCTGGGCACCCGCGCCACGCTGGGCCAGGAAGCCTTCGACGCCTGGGGCTGGCGGGTGCCTTTCCTGATCTCCGTGCTGCTGCTGGTGATCTCGGTCTGGATCCGCATGCGCCTGCACGAATCGCCGGCCTTCACGCGCATGAAGAGCGAGGGCCTGGTCTCGCGCGCGCCCATCAAGGAAGCCTTCGGGCGCTGGGCGCAATCTGCGCCTGATCCTGCTGGCCCTGATCGGCCTGACGGCCGGCCAGGCCGTGGTCTGGTACACCGGCCAAGTCTACGCCCTATACTTCCTGACCGAGACGCTGGGCGTGGACGCCAACATCGCCAACATCCTGGTGGCGCTGGCCCTGCTGCTGGCCTGTCCCTTTTCCTGGTGTTCGGCGCCCTGTCGGACCCGGATCGGCCGCAAACCCATCATCATGGCGGGCTGCCTGATCGCCGCCCTGACCTACTTCCCGTGTTCAAGGGCCTGACGCACTACGCCAACCCGGCGCTGGAACGCGCCCAGAACCAGGCCCCGGTCTATGTCGTGGCCGACCCGAAGGACTGTTCGCTGCAGTTCAACCCGGTGGGCATCGCGTCCTTCACCAGCGCCTGCGACCTGCTCAAGGCCTTCATGGCGAGCCACTCGGTCCATTACGTCAACCAGCCCGCCCCCGAGGGCACCACGGCCTACGCCCTGGTGGGCGAACAGCGCATCGATTCCTTCGACGGCACGTCGCTGCCGCGCGCCGAATTCGCCCGCCGCAACGCGACGCTGCAGGAAGCACTGCGCCAGGCGGTGCGCAGCCACGGCTACCCCGCCTACGCCGATCCGTCCCAGATCAACTTACCATGGTGCTGCTGCTGCTGTTCTTCCTGGTGCTGCAGGGTCACCATGGTCTACGGGCCGATCGCCGCGATGCTGGTGGAGATGTTCCCCACGCGCATCCGCTACACCTCCATGAGCGTGCCCTACCACATCGGCAACGGCTGGTTCGGCGGCTTCCTGCCCCCGGTGGCCTTTGCCACGGTGGCCACGACCGGTAACATGTACGACGGCCTGTGGTATCCGATCGCGGTGTGCGTGATGACGCTGGTCGTGGGCCTGCTGTTAGTAGAAGGAAACCCGGCACAACGACCTGAACGTGCCCTAGGGAACCTCCGGAGGAGTCCCTGAGCCGCCCGAATCCGCGGCGCCCGATTTTCCGCCCGGATCATCCGGGAAATTCCCTGGCGGACGATGCCCGGCCAGGACGGATATGAATGCGCGAATTTCCCCGATATTCTTCAGGGTTGAATTTTAAGCATTTTGTCAGATACCCGATGATTACGGCATGATTTCAAGAATAACGTCAGCCGCATCGAATTCCGGATTATGTTTTTAAGTATTCTGTCAGCTATCACTTATATTGACCATAATCAATGAGTATTGTCCCTTGAAGAATAGAATCGATATGTGTCTGAAATGATCAGAATCACGCGACCTTCAAGGAGTTCTCATGAAAGGAATACAGGAATTCGACGTCCGTCGGAGAACATGGCTGAAAAACAGCGCCATCGCCGCCACGGCCGGCATCGCTGCCGTTGAAATATTGCCCGGCACGGCGGCGCAGGCCGGCGGAATCAATCACCCGGGAAAGCCTGGCGCCAAAAAGCATACGGGCAGCGATATTCCGGTTGAAAAGCTCGAACACATCCGGCCGAAACTGCTGCCCCCGCCTTTCGTGATGGAACATGAACAGGCGACCCGCGCGGCGCCGCGCGTGGTCGAATTCACGATGACCATCGAGGAAAAAGAGGTCGTCATCGACGAAGAGAACGGCACCACGCTCCAGGCGATGACGTTCAACGGCTCGATGCCCGGCCCCACCATGGTGGTCCATGAAGGGGATTATCTGCAACTGACGCTGATCAATCCCGCCACCAATGCCCAGCAGCACAACATCGATTTCCACGCCTCCACCGGAGCGTTGGGCGGCGGCAACCTCACCCACGTCAATCCCGGGGAGCAAGTGACGCTGCGGTTCAAGGCGACCCGGTCCGGCACATTCATCTATCACTGCGCGCCACCCAACATGGTGCCCTGGCACGTGGTTTCCGGGATGAGCGGCGCCGTCATGGTATTGCCCCGGGACGGACTGAAGGACGAAAATGGCCGCCCGCTGCGCTATGACCGCGTCTATACGGTCGGCGAATTCGACCTCTATATCCCGAAGGACGAAAACGGAAACTACAAGAAATATGGAACCGCCCTGGAAGGCTATGGCGACATGACGGCGGTGATGAACGGATTGATTCCCACCCACGTGGTTTTCAACGGGAAAGTCGGCGCCCTGACGGGGGCCAACGCCATGACGGCAAAAGTGGGCGAAACCGTCCTCATCATCCATTCATCCGCGAACAGGGATACCCGGCCGCATATGATCGGCGGGCACGGGGATTATGTCTGGGAATTGGGCAAGTTCAGCAACCCGCCCGCACTGAACCTGGAAACATGGTTCATCCGGGGCGGATCGGCCGGCGCGGCGTTATATACGTTCCGGCAACCGGGGATTTATGCCTATCTGAACCATAATCTGATCGAGGCATTCAATCTTGGCGCGGCGGGCCATTTCAAGGTCGAAGGCAAATGGGACGACGACCTGATGAAGCAGATCAGCGCCCCGGGCCCGATTCCGACGTAAGGACCTCACCGGCACCGGATCTTGCCGCCACGATCTTCCGGGTCCTGGCGGACAAGCGCCGATTCAGAGTACCGTCAGGCGTTCGGCCCTAGAATGGCTGCGCACGCCGATGGCCGCCCGGGCGCCTCGTTCCCCCTTGTTCGCCCGGGCATTCCCGCCGCCGGCTGCCGCCGTCCACGCCCCCCGCGAGCTCCTTTTCGTGTGCGCGGACGGACGCCCCTCCCGGCCCGGCCTCGTCCGGGCCGTTTTTTTCCTTGGGGCGCCCCGGCCCCCCCGGCTATTTCTCCAGCCACGCCTGGAACATCAGCACGCCCCACAGGGGGTACTGCGCATTGCGGCGCCCGGACAGGTGTTCCGCCCAGGTCCGCCGGATCGGCTCCGGATCGAAGAAGCCTTCCCGCCGCAGGCGCGATTCGTCCAGCAGACTTTCCGCCCAGCCGCGCAGCGGACCGCGCAGCCAGTCGCCGACGGGCACGCTGAACCCCTTCTTGGGCCGTTCGATCAGCTCGCGGGGCACGTGCCGGTACAGCACCTGCCGCAGGATCCACTTGGTGGCGCCATCGCGCAATTTCATCGACTGCGGGATCCGCCAGGCGAATTCCACCACGCGGTGATCCAGGAACGGCACGCGACCTTCCAGGGAGACACCCATGGCGGCCCGATCGACCTTGACCAGGATGTCGTCGGGCAGGTAGGTGATCGCGTCCAGGGCCATCAGGCGCTGTATCCCGTCCAGGCCTTCCAGCGGCAGGGGATTCCCGCGCAGGCAGGTCGAGGGTTCCCGGCCGCCGATCACCAGGCCTGCCGGTTCCCAGCGGGAGATCGATTGCAGGTACAGGTCGTCGATGCGCTCGGCGGACAGCTTGCGGGCGCCCTGGTGCAATTTTTCGCCGGGCGCGGCGCGCAGCGATCCGGGCAGCAGCGGCCGCAACGGCCCGAGCACGGCGTCCCAGGTCCGGGGCGGCAGCGCGCGGATGCCGCCGGCCGCCAGCATGCGCAGGCTTCGCGGCATGCGCGAGATCCGTTCCCAGTGCCGGCTGTTGCGCACATAGCGGCCGTAGCCGGCGAACAGCTCGTCGCCCGCGTCGCCCGACAGCGAGACCGTGACGTGCCGGCGCGCCAGTTGCGACACCAGGAAGGTCGGGATCTGCGAGGCGTCGGCGAAGGGCTCGCAATACAGTTCCGGCAGCCGGGGGATGACGTCCAGCGCCTGCTCCGCCGTGACGTACAGTTCGGTATGGTCGGTGCCCAGGTGCCGGGCGACCGCCAGGGCGTGCTCGGCCTCGTTGTAGCCCGGTTCGTGGAAGCCGATGGAAAAGGTCTTGACCGGGCGCGCGGACTGGGCCTGCATCAGCGCCACCACGGTGGATGAATCGATGCCGCCCGACAGGAAGGCGCCCAGCGGCACGTCGGCCAGCATCTGCTGGCGCACGGCGGACTTCAGCAGGTCCTCGAGCGCGTCGGTGGCCTCCCGGTCGGACCCGGCGAACGGCGCGCGGACGCCGGCCTCGGCGACATCCGCCAGCGACCAGTAGGGTTCCACTCGCGGCTCGCGCCGGTCGAGCGACACGGTCAGCAGGCAGCCCGCCGGCAGCTTGAAGATGCCGCGGTAGATGGAATGGGGCGCCGGGATGTAGTTGTGCCGCATCAGCAGGCACAGGGCGTCGCGGTCGATTTCCGCCGCGCAGCGCGGATGCGCCCGCAGCGCCTTGAGCTCGGAGCCGAACAGGAAGCAGGCCTCGTCCCCGGCGCCCTGCCATCCGTAGTACAGGGGTTTTTCGCCCAGGCGGTCCCGCCCCAGGGTCAGGACATGCGCCTGGGTGTCCCAGACGGCGAAGGCGAACATGCCGATGCAGCGGCCCACCGTGGCCTGGACGCCCCAGGCCGCGAAACCCGCCAGCAGGGTCTCGGTGTCCGAATGGCCGCGCCAGTCCGGGGCCAGGCCGGCCTGCTCCAGTTCCCGGCGCAGGTCCAGGTGGTTGTAGATCTCGCCGTTGAAGACGATCACGTGGCGACCCGAGGGGCCGGTCATGGGCTGGTGCCCCGCCGCCGACAGGTCCAGGATGGACAGGCGCCGATGCGCCAGTCCGGCGCCGGAACCGTCGGCCCAGACGCCGGAATCGTCCGGCCCGCGCGACACGATGGTGTCGGCCATGCGCTCCAGGACGACGGCGGCCTCGCGCGTGTCGCGCCAACGGCCGCTTCCCAGAAACCCCACCAAACCGCACATCGCGCTTTCCTTTCGATCATCGTTCGGCCGCCGGCCTGCCCGGCGCGCGTGGTACATTTTACGGCTGCCGACCGGCCACCCACCCCATCCCCTGGCGGACGATCGCGCCAGGCCCCGTCATGGATTTTCAGCCTCCCCTCGAAGAACAAGAAACCGGCTCGTTCGAGAGCCATTTCCGCGACCCCTCGCTCGCGGCCGAAGCGCCGCTCGCCTGGCTGCTGGGGCAGCGGCTGGAACTGCTGGACGCCTTGCGCGGCCTGCTCTCCGGCGGCCAGGCGACGGCCCGGCTGCGCCTGTGGGTGTTCCTGGAACTGGCCGCCCTGCCCCAGGGCCGGCTGCAGCGCGACGACCTGAACCAGCTGTTCTTCAGCCTCCGGCCCGAGGCCCTGGACGCGACGCTCAAGCGGCTGCGCGACCTGGACCTGCTGGTCTGGGACGCCACCGCCCAGGATTACCACCTGTCCGCGCTGGCCCAGCGGTTGCAGGGACTGCTGGCGCCGCTGGCGCGCGGCGCCGGCGAGGGCGACGACATGGCGGCCCTGCTGGCCCAGGTGGCCGGCGCCCAGGCGCTGGGCCTGTCCGACGCCGGCCAGATCCAGCACCTGCACGCCCAGCTGGCGCGGCGCCACGACGAATTCGCCGACGTCATCGCCAGCGGCTCGGAAGCCCGCCTGCGGGACGCCCAGCCGCGCTTCGAGCGCGCCCTGCAACTGGTCGAACGGGCGGGCGAAGCCCTGACGGCGCTGATCCGGGGCAACCACGACGATCCGCGCCTGGAGCGCGAAGCGCGCGCCCTGGGCCGCGGACAGGCGCGCCTGCTGTCCATGGCCAGCCAGTTCACGCGCGCGCTGCAGCAGGCCGACCGCCAGCGCATCACGCTGGGCAGCACCGGCATCACCAGTTCCGACGTCCGGCAATGGCTGCAGGCGCGTGGCGGCCTGCACGAACTGCTGGGCGACGCCCTGTCCGCCGGCCTCCATCCCGTCTTCGTCAGCGGCCATGAACTGGTGGACGTCGCCGAGGCGGAATTCGACCGCGACCGGCCCGATCCGGGGCGTGCCCAGGGCCTGCCCCCGGCCGCGCAGGCCGAGCCCGGCACGCTGGAAGCCCTGCGCATGCCGGAGGAGCTGGAAGCCCTGATCGGACAACTGGCCCGCTGGACCGAGGCCGCACCCGCCGGCGCGCCGCCGCCCGCCCGCCCCGTCACGGACGCGGTCCTGGGCGGCCGCTACGCCCAGGCGGCCTACCGGATGCAACTGCTGCCGCTGCTGGGCGACGCGCAGGCGCGCGCCCTGCGGGGACTGACGGGCGACCTGGCGCGCTCCCCCTGGCACGCCGCGCTGCGGCCCGAGCTCGAGGCCGCGCAAGATCCCCACGTCGCCCTCATCAGCGCGGGCACGCTCGAACCCGATACACCGGATGAACCCCATGCATGACACCCTGGACGACGCCGCCCTGCTGATCGCCGAACTGCTCGCCAGCCGCTGGCTGTCCCGGCGGCATCCGCGCGTGCGCCGGGCGCTGATCGACGCCGATCTCTGGCAGACCGTGCAGGACCGCCTGGCCCTGACGGGCCTGCGCCTGGTCGACAACATCCACGCCGACCACGTCTGCGTCGCCCTGCTTCGCGGCGCCGAGACCGCGGTGTTCGGCGAGACCGGCCTGAACGCCAACAACAACGCCCACCTGCCGCGCGACGCGGTCTCGCTGCTGGTGCTGCTGTGGTCGCTGATCGTGCTGCCCAAGCGCGAGCGCCAGGCGGCTCGCGCCGCGACGGCGGAAACCGGAGGCCAGGCGGAAATGTTCACCGCCGAACGCCCTCTGCCCAGCGCGGCCAGCGTCAGCCCGACGGTGTCCTACAAGGCGCTGCTGGCCGACTTCGGCCCCCAGCTGGGCCGCAAGACCCGCATGGACGGCAACCTGAAGCGCCTGGAGACCCTGGGATTCATCCAGCGCCGGGGCGACGAGATCGGCGAAGGGCCGCTGCTGGACCTGCTGCTGGACTACGACGCGCTGGCGCCGCGCATCCTGGAAGGCGCGCTGGGCGACGTGCTGGCGCGCACGCGCCAGCGGGCGGAAGCGGACACGGATGCGGCAGCCCCGGAAGATCGCGCCGCGCAGGCCGCCGCCGATGATCCGGACGAAGCCGCCAAAGAAACCGCCGGACCGCCATCCGGCGCCGATCCGCACGCGAAGGACGAGGACTGATGTTTCACCTGCAATCCCTGGAACTGCTGCAGTGGGACTACTGCCAGCGCCTGACGCTGCCGCTGGACGGCGCCATCATCACCGTGGCCGGTCCCAATGGCTCGGGCAAGACGACGCTGCTCGACGCCATGCGCACCCTGCTGGGGCTGGACTGCTCGGGCGGACGCAACTACAAGACCTACGCGCGCCACGCCAACGCCGACACGACCTGGCTGCGCGCCGTGGTGGACAACCGGCCGCACGGCCGCCAGACCTCCAGCCGGCCGTTCGCGCGCAACCTGCTGTACGCGGACCAGGTGACGCTGGCCTGCCGCATCGACCGCAACGGCGGAGACTGGCAGCGCCGCTACCTGATGGCCGACGGCGACGTGCCCGTCGAGACCCTGATCCAGGCGCCGGACAAGGACTGGCTGGGCATCGAACACTGGCGCAAGCGCCTGGAGGGCGCCGGCCTGTCGCGCGCCATCGCCCGCGTGCTGGCCCTGGAACAGGGCCAGACCGACC
>JAUCCZ010000010.1:0-30390 GCA_034675705.1 Comamonas sp.
TGAACAATCGATAAGTGTGGGTACTTGATCGCTGTGACCATGAAGCTGCTTAGGCAGTTTTGAGTTTCACAAAGATTGGGTACTCATAGTCAGTAAAATGATTTTGAGTACTTTGTAGGATTAAACTTAAGAGTTTGATCCTGGCTCAGATTGAACGCTGGCGGCATGCTTTACACATGCAAGTCGAACGGCAGCGGGGGTGCTTGCACCTGCTGGCGAGTGGCGAACGGGTGAGTAATGCATCGGAACATGCCCAGTCATGGGGGATAACTACGCGAAAGCGTAGCTAATACCGCATACGCCCTGAGGGGGAAAGTGGGGGATCTTAGGGCCTCACGTGATTGGAGTGGCCGATGTCAGATTAGCTAGTTGGTGGGGTAAAGGCTCACCAAGGCGACGATCTGTAGCGGGTCTGAGAGGATGATCCGCCACACTGGGACTGAGACACGGCCCAGACTCCTACGGGAGGCAGCAGTGGGGAATTTTGGACAATGGGCGCAAGCCTGATCCAGCCATGCCGCGTGAGTGAAGAAGGCCTTCGGGTTGTAAAGCTCTTTCGCAAGGGAAGAAAACGGCAGGGTTAAATACCTTTGTCGGATGACGGTACCTTGACAAGAAGCACCGGCTAACTACGTGCCAGCAGCCGCGGTAATACGTAGGGTGCGAGCGTTAATCGGAATTACTGGGCGTAAAGCGTGCGCAGGCGGTTTTGTAAGACAGATGTGAAATCCCCGGGCTTAACCTGGGAACTGCGTTTGTGACTGCAAGGCTAGAGTACGGCAGAGGGGGGTGGAATTCCACGTGTAGCAGTGAAATGCGTAGATATGTGGAGGAACACCGATGGCGAAGGCAGCCCCCTGGGCCTGTACTGACGCTCATGCACGAAAGCGTGGGGAGCAAACAGGATTAGATACCCTGGTAGTCCACGCCCTAAACGATGTCAACTAGTTGTTCGGAGAGGTAACTTTCTGAGTAACGCAGCTAACGCGTGAAGTTGACCGCCTGGGGAGTACGGCCGCAAGGTTAAAACTCAAAGGAATTGACGGGGACCCGCACAAGCGGTGGATGATGTGGATTAATTCGATGCAACGCGAAAAACCTTACCTACCCTTGACATGTCTGGAACTTGGTGAGAGATCACTTGGTGCCTTCGGGAGCCAGAACACAGGTGCTGCATGGCTGTCGTCAGCTCGTGTCGTGAGATGTTGGGTTAAGTCCCGCAACGAGCGCAACCCTTGTCATTAGTTGCCATCATTTAGTTGGGCACTCTAATGAGACTGCCGGTGACAAACCGGAGGAAGGTGGGGATGACGTCAAGTCCTCATGGCCCTTATGGGTAGGGCTTCACACGTCATACAATGGTCGGTACAGAGGGTTGCCAAGCCGCGAGGTGGAGCTAATCTCTTAAAGCCGATCGTAGTCCGGATCGTAGTCTGCAACTCGACTACGTGAAGTCGGAATCGCTAGTAATCGCAGATCAGCATGCTGCGGTGAATACGTTCCCGGGTCTTGTACACACCGCCCGTCACACCATGGGAGTGGGTTTCACCAGAAGTAGGTAGCTTAACCTTCGGGGGGGCGCTTACCACGGTGAGATTCATGACTGGGGTGAAGTCGTAACAAGGTAGCCGTATCGGAAGGTGCGGCTGGATCACCTCCTTTCAAGAGAAAGGTTGCAGCTGGTCAAGTATCCACAACTTATCGGTTGTTCAAGCGAAGAGCGCCTCGAGCCCAGTTGTGAGGGTCTGTAGCTCAGCTGGTTAGAGCACCGTCTTGATAAGGCGGGGGTCGTTGGTTCGAACCCAACCAGACCCACCAAACTATCGAAGGTGCGTTGGTCAAGAAATGGGGCTTTAGCTCAGCTGGGAGAGCGGCGGCTTTGCAAGCCGTAGGTCGTCGGTTCGATCCCGACAAGCTCCACCAGTGACTGATGCAAAGCGGAACAGACAGTGGTCAGACACGCACGAGGGTACCTCGAGAAGTAAGTCATGCATGATGCCCCAGGGAAGATTCTGGTGTTTATGCCTGACTTCTCGGGAAGGTCATAACTATCTCGATTGCAGGCGTTCGCTCTTTAACAAAGTGGAAGAAGTATATAAGTGCAGCGTATCGAGTAGATGCGTTGCACGGGTAGTGTGATTGCATTGAATCTGGGCTGCGCTGTGTCAGCGGCGTGGCGAGGTTCGCACAAACGAGTTCGACCTGTGACCGGGTCTTCGGGTAGCGAAGCGCAAGGATCTAAGGTTATAGGATCAAGCGACTAAGTGCATGTGGTGGATGCCTTGGCGATCACAGGCGATGAAGGACGTGCAAGCCTGCGAAAGGCGGGGGGGAGCTGGCAATGGAGCTTTGATCCCCCGATATCCGAATGGGGAAACCCACTCCGCAAGGAGTATCCCGTACTGAATACATAGGTACGTGGAGGCGAACGCAGCGAACTGAAACATCTAAGTAGCCGCAGGAAAAGAAATCAACCGAGATTCCGTAAGTAGTGGCGAGCGAACACGGAACAGCCTGCACGACTAAACCATCTAATTAGCAGAACGGTCTGGAAAGTCCGGCAACACAGGGTGATAGCCCCGTATGTGAAAATTAGGTGGCGGGTCTGAGCGTGCGACAAGTAGGGCGGGACACGAGAAATCCTGTCTGAAGATGGGGGGACCATCCTCCAAGGCTAAATACTCGTGATCGACCGATAGTGAACCAGTACCGTGAGGGAAAGGCGAAAAGAACCCCGGGAGGGGAGTGAAATAGATCCTGAAACCGCATGCATACAAACAGTGGGAGCCTCCTTGTGGGGGTGACTGCGTACCTTTTGTATAATGGGTCAGCGACTTACGTTCAGTGGCGAGCTTAACCGAATAGGGGAGGCGTAGCGAAAGCGAGTCTGATAAGGGCGACATAGTCTCTGGGCGTAGACCCGAAACCGGATGATCTATCCATGGCCAGGATGAAGGTGCGGTAACACGCACTGGAGGTCCGAACCCACTAACGTTGAAAAATTAGGGGATGAGCTGTGGATAGGGGTGAAAGGCTAAACAAATCCGGAAATAGCTGGTTCTCCCCGAAAACTATTTAGGTAGTGCGTCGTACGGACACTTGCGGGGGTAGAGCACTGTAATCGTTGGGGGGGTCAATGCGATCTACCCCGCGATAGCAAACTCCGAATACCGCAAAGTGATATACGGCAGACAGACAGCGGGTGCTAACGTCCGTTGTCAAGAGGGAAACAACCCAGACCGCCAGCTAAGGTCCCAAATGCATGGCTAAGTGGCAAACGAAGTGGGAAGGCATAGACAGCTAGGAGGTTGGCTTAGAAGCAGCCATCCTTTAAAGAAAGCGTAATAGCTCACTAGTCGAGTCGTCCTGCGCGGAAGATGTAACGGGGCTCAAGCCATGAACCGAAGCTGCGGATGTGTCTTATGACACGTGGTAGGGGAGCGTTCCGTAAGCCTGCGAAGGTGTCTCGAGAGGGATGCTGGAGGTATCGGAAGTGCGAATGCTGACATGAGTAGCGATAAAGGGTGTGAAAAGCACCCTCGCCGAAAGCCCAAGGTTTCCTGCGCAACGTTCATCGGCGCAGGGTGAGTCGGCCCCTAAGGCGAGGCAGAAATGCGTAGTCGATGGGAAACAGGTCAATATTCCTGTACCGGCTCTATGATGCGATGGGGGGACGGAGAAGGTTAGGTTAGCCGGGTGTTGGAATAGGTGGTTTAAGCGTGTAGGCGTACCCCGTAGGCAAATCCGCGGGGCTTAGCTGAGGCGTGATGACGAGGCCCCTTGGAGACGAAGTGACTGATACCCTGCTTCCAGGAAAAGCCTCTAAGCTTCAGTCATAGAATGACCGTACCGCAAACCGACACAGGTGGGCTGGTAGAAAATACCAAGGCGCTTGAGAGAACTCAGGAGAAGGAACTCGGCAAATTGATACCGTAACTTCGGGAGAAGGTATGCCCCGGTAGCTTGTAGGAGTACATCCGAAGGGCGAAGGGGCCGCAGAGAATCGGTGGCTGCGACTGTTTATTAAAAACACAGCACTCTGCAAACACGAAAGTGGACGTATAGGGTGTGACGCCTGCCCGGTGCCGGAAGGTTAAGTGATGGGGTGCAAGCTCTTGATCGAAGCCCCGGTAAACGGCGGCCGTAACTATAACGGTCCTAAGGTAGCGAAATTCCTTGTCGGGTAAGTTCCGACCTGCACGAATGGCGTAACGATGGCCACACTGTCTCCTCCTGAGACTCAGCGAAGTTGAAATGTTTGTGAAGATGCAATCTACCCGCGGCTAGACGGAAAGACCCCATGAACCTTTACTGTAGCTTTGCATTGGACTTTGACGGGACTTGTGTAGGATAGGTGGGAGGCTATGAAACCGGGACGCTAGTTCGGGTGGAGCCAACCTTGAAATACCACCCTGGTGTCGTTGAGGTTCTAACCCAGGTCTGTGAATCCAGGTCGGGAACCGTGCATGGTGGGCAGTTTGACTGGGGCGGTCTCCTCCTAAAGGGTAACGGAGGAGTACGAAGGTCACCTAGGTACGGTCGGACATCGTACTGATAGTGCAATGGCAAAAGGTGGCTTGACTGCGAGACCCACAAGTCGAGCAGGTGCGAAAGCAGGACATAGTGATCCGGTGGTTCTGTATGGAAGGGCCATCGCTCAACGGATAAAAGGTACTCTGGGGATAACAGGCTGATTCCGCCCAAGAGTTCACATCGACGGCGGAGTTTGGCACCTCGATGTCGGCTCATCACATCCTGGGGCTGTAGCCGGTCCCAAGGGTATGGCTGTTCGCCATTTAAAGTGGTACGTGAGCTGGGTTTAAAACGTCGTGAGACAGTTTGGTCCCTATCTGCCGTGGGCGCTGGAAGTTTGAGAGGACTTGCTCCTAGTACGAGAGGACCGGAGTGGACCCACCCCTGGTGTACCGGTTGTGACGCCAGTCGCATCGCCGGGTAGCTATGTGCGGAAGAGATAACCGCTGAAAGCATCTAAGCGGGAAACTCGCCTCAAGATGAGACTTCCCCGGGGCCTCGAGCCCCCTGAAGGGTCGTTGAAGACCACAACGTTGATAGGTCGGGTGTGGAAGCGTAGCAACGCGTTAAGCTAACCGATACTAATTGCCCGTGTGGCTTGATCCTATAACCTTATGTAAAAGCGATACTCGTCGTTAAGCTGCCCAAAAATGGCACGGTGCAACAACACACCCAATCACACAACACACACTTCTTCCCAATATGGCCAGTGACTCAAATGCACTGAGGTGACAGTCAAAGTCTGACGACCATAGCTTTGTGGTACCACCCCTTCCCATCCCGAACAGGACCGTGAAACACAAACGCGCCGATGATAGTGAGGTCCGCCCTCGTGAAAGTAGGTCATCGTCAGACTAATTATATGAAAAACCCCCTTGTGCAAAAAAATGTACAAGGGGGTTTTACGTGCCACGCGTGCAACAGGTGTCGCCTGATGGAGCTACGCTCGCAAGCGCATTGATCACCAGCGCTATGCCTTATGGTTTGGAGCTTGCCGGCCTGCGACTTACAAGGCGTTCAAGTGGATTCCATGGACAAAGCCAGCAGGTGTGGCTGTGCCAGCAACGTAAGCGTCCGCTCTGCACCGTCTTTCCATCCGCGTAGTGATCCCTGACGATCGATGTCCGGAGGGGGCACCCGACTTTTGTGCCCACGAATTGATTTATGGACACGAATTTGAGTGACACAGGTCGCCCGGCTCGCCGTGGGCGCTATCGACATCATCCCGTTGAGTTCAAACGCGCCATCGTGGAACAATCTCTGCAGGCGGCCCGAGTTCGACAGTTCGCCTTCCAAAAAGCCGTTTTTTGAGAAATCGGTAAGCGCTCCACGAACCCCATCCTTCCCCGGCTTGCTACGCTGTGATCAACTGCTCGGCCTTGAGATTCCAAGGCAGGAGAGCCTCGAAGTGTTCGACGGTGGCGGCGGTAGGCAAGGCGCGCAGTACGTGGCGCAGCCACAGATACGGCTCGACGTTGTTGGCCTTGGCCGTTTCGACCAGCGAGTAGATGAGCGCGCTGGCGCGCGCACCCGCCTGGGTGTCCGAGAAGAGCCACGCTTTCCTCCCAACGACGAAGGGGCGAATGGCGTTCTCGGCGGGGTTGTTGTCGATCGGCAGATCGCCGCGCTCGAGGTAGCGCGTCAGTCGGGGCCATTGCCGATGCAGATAGCCCAGTGCGCCGCCGAGCACCGAGGACGGCGGCACGGTGGGGAGCACCTGATCGAGCCAGCGGCGCAGCTCGTCGATGACGGCACGGCTGCGGCTCTGGCGTCGTGCCAGACGCTCGGCGTCGCTCAGTTCGCGCGCCTCCTTCTCGATGGCGTAGAGCTTGCCGATCAGGGCCAGGGCCTCGTGGGCGCGACCGCGTTTGCCCTCGGGCAACACATTGCCGGCGTCGACGAAACGGCGTCGTGCATGGACCCAGCAGCCGAGCCGGGTCACCCCTTCGGTGAAGGCAATCGCACCGTAGCTCTCGAGCCCGTCGGCCATCAGATGGCCCTTCCAGCCTTCGAGCAGACGCAAGGGCACCGCCTGCGCGCGGCTCGGATCGTACTCGAAGAGGATCACCGGCTTGCCCGGCGGGCCACCGCGCTGCACCCACATCTGGCTCTTGCTGGTGGCGGCTCGGCCGGGCTCCTTGAGCACCTGGACCGGGGTCTCGTCCATGTGGATGACGTCGTGCCCGAGCAGCACGTCGTGCATCAGGTTGGCGATCGGCTGCAGCGCCCGGGCCGTGCTGATCACCCAGCGCGCCAGGGTCTGGCGTGGCACGAGCACGCCCGCGCGGGCGAGCACGTACTCGAAACGCGCCAGCGGCAGCCCATCGACGTACTTGGTGACGAGCAGCATCGCCAACAGGTCGTTGCTGGCGTTGCTCTTGGGCAGCACCTGCGCCGGGGCGCGGGCGCTGACCGGTGCCTGGTCGCCCTTGGGGCAGCCGTAGCGCTTCTTGATGTGGCGTAGCACGCGCACCTGCATCGGGACGATGTCGAGCTGCTCACTGACGTCCTGGCCGATCTCGACCATGGGCGTGCCGCAGGCGCAGGTGCGCTCGGCCTCGGGGACGTCATGGACGACGTCGATGCGTGGCAGCTCGATGGGCAAGGGCTTGCGCTTGCCGCGCGCCTTCTTCTTGTCGATGCCGGCGGGGGAGTCGGCCGCCCCCTCGGGGGCCGGCGGCAGTTGCGCGGTGTCACCACCGGCCTTGGGGGCCGCTTCAGCCAGTGCTTCGGCCTCGTCGAAGAGCCAGGCCTGGCCCGCGTGCGATTCGCTGCTGGGCCCGAACATGCGCCGACGCGCCAGGCGCAGTTGTTCGTAGAGCTCGAGGATGCGGGCCTCGAAGGCTTTTTGCAGTTCGGCCTCACGCGTCTTGATGGCGGCTTCCTGCTTGAGCCGAAGCCTCTCGAACTGGGCTGCAAACTGCGTCTCGAAGGCCCGCTGCTGTGCCAGCAGCAAGGCTTTGAGCACCGCCGGATCGTCGGGCAACTGCTCGGGATGGACGACCGCGCACACGCCGCTGGCGGGATTCGAGAAATGGTTGGCAGTGCGCTGTGGCATGCTGGAATTATACCCGACCATGCTACGTAACTGATTGGTAATGCAGTGTTTTATGTGGGCTCAAGGCCCACAGATCGAAGCCTTCGAGCAGCCACTCGAGCTCCTTCATCGTCAGCACGCAGGTCGCCTGACCGGCGTCAGCCGCAGGCCAGGCGAAGCGCTCGGCTTCGAGCCGCTTGTACCAGAGGCAGAAACCGTTGCGGTGCCAGTACAGCGCCTTGAGCTTGTCACGGCGGCGGTTGATGAACAGGTACAGCGCATCACCGAACGGGTTCAGTCCGAGTTCTTGCTCGACCAGCGCCGACAGCCCGCCGATGGACTTGCGGAAGTCGATCGCCGGCCGGTACAGATACACCGCGCCGATGCTGTGCCCGGGGTGCATCAGCGCCCCCGCTCGGCAAGCGCCGCCGACAGCGCGGCCAGCCAATCGACGCCGGGCAGCGTTGCGCATTCGAGCCGCAGTTGCGCATCGATCACCACCGTGCAGCCCGCGCGGGCGCTCACCGAAGGTTCGATCTGGATCGGGACGAATCCGCCAGGCTTGGCGCGGCTGCGGCGACCGCCTGCCACCAGGCGCTTGCGCCACTGGTAGAGCGCCTGCGGCGACAGCCCCTCGCGCTCGGCGTACGCCTTCGTGGTGATCCCCTCGGCCTCGATTGCCGAAAGGTGCGACAACCAGAACGTGCTGCGCTCCGACATGCTCGTGCTCCCTGAAGAACGGAAGTCGAAGCATGCGGGCTCACCCGGGGCTACGTAAGGATGGGGTTCGTGGAGCGCGCCCTGGCTGACGTGGACGGCTGGACGGAATGAGGCGGGGCGATTTCGTCACCATCGCCATGCAGGACGACTTCGGCAAGCCACGGCCCGCCTTGGTGATTCAGGCCGACCATTTCGACGAGCACGCCACCGTTACCGTGCTGCCGGTGACGAGCACGCTGGTGGATGCACCCTTGTTTCGGATCACGCTGGTGCCGGATGCCGCCAACGGCTTGCACAAGCCTTCGCAAGTCATGGTGGACAAGGCGATGACCGTGAAGCGCGACAAGCTGGGGCCGGCCTTCGGACGCATTGATGGTGATGCGCTGGTCGAGCTTGAGCGTTGTCTGGCGGTGTTCCTTGGCATTGCCAAATAGATAGGCAGCGACAGCCCGGGCTTGTCTGCTGCGCCTGCCTTATTCGACCAGCACAGCATCCACCGCGCCGCGCAAGGCGTTGCACACGATGATGCGCTCGGCGTGGCGCAGGTCGTCGAGGCTGAGCGCGGCCTCGCGCGCGTTCCAGGTCGGATCGTCGAGCAGCACGCTGCGCATCACCCCCGGCAGCACGCCGGCGCCCAGGGGGGGGGTGAGCCACTGCCCGCGGACGAGGGTGAAGACGTTGCTGCGTGCGCCTTCGGTGAGCTGGCCATGGGCGTTGAAGAACAGCATGTCGAAGGCGCCGTGGCGGCTGGCGTGGGCGATGGCGTCGTCGTAGCTCTGGCGCAGCGTGGTCTTGTGCCCGATGAAGGCCGCCAGCTGCGGCACGGAGCCGGGCGACGGCCTGAGCGCAGCGCCCCTGCCCTGCCCTTGCAGCAGCACACGCACCGGGCCGGGCGGCAGGGCTTCGAGCCTGGCGGCGAGCAGGCGGGTGCTGCCGTCGTGATGCAGGTCCAGACGCAGGCGGTAGTCCTGCCCGGGGGCGAGGCTGGCGCAGTGTTGCTCCAGCGCGTTGACGATGGCGCTGCGCTGGAAGCCAAAGCCCAGCGCCTGGGCGCTGGTTTGCAGGCGTTGCAGGTGGCGTTCGAGGTGGCGGATGCCGCGCTCGCGACTGGCGAGCATGGTCTCGAAGAGCGCAAAGCCGGGGTCCAGCGCGGTGAGAAAGCGCGCCTTGAGCAGGCATTCGTCAAATTCGTCCTCGGCGCGGCTGTCGATGACGATGCCCGCACCCACGCCCATCACGCCTGCACGCAGGCCGGTTTCGTCCGCTGCATCGAGGCTGAGGGTACGGATGGCGACCGACAGACAGAAGTCGCCGCAGGCCGGGGCGCTTGCAGGCAAGTGCGCGCCGGCCGGTGGCGGCTCTATCCAGCCGATGCTGCCGGTGTACAGGCCGCGCGGAGTGGTCTCGAGCTCGCCAATGAGGTGCATGCTGCGGTGCTTGGGAGCGCCGGTGATGGAGCCGCAGGGAAACAGCGCGCGCAACACCTCGGGGAAGCGGATGTGGGGGGCGAGCTCGGCTTCGACCGTGGACGTCATCTGGAACACGGTGGCGTAGCGTTCGACCTTGAACAGCTTGGGCACGCGGACCGAGCCGGTGCGCGCGATGCGACCCAGGTCGTTGCGCAGCAGGTTGACGATCATCACGTTTTCGGCGCGGTTCTTGCTGTCGTGGCCGAGACGGTGGGCGATCTCGCGGTCGGCGGCGCTCTCCCCGTCTGCGCTGCCATCACTCTCGCCGCTGCCCTCCCCCTCGCCAGGCTGGGGGCGCGCGGCCGTGCCCTTCATCGGCCGTGCCTGCAGGGTGCCGCCACGGTTGCGCAGGAAGAGCTCGGGCGAGCACGACAGGATGTGCCCGCCCTCCGCCCCGTCCGCGGCCGGCGGCAGCGCGATGAAGGCGCCAAAGCCCACCGGCTGACGCATGCGCAGGCGGCGGTAGAGGCTGACCGGCGCGCCGAAGCTGCGAAAGTGCAGGCGGTAGGTGTAATTGATCTGGGTAGCTCTCGCCTTCGCGGATGAGGGCGTGAATGCGTGAGATGGCGTCGCTGAAGGCGTCGCGGTTGACGCTGGGGCGCAGATCAAGGACGCCGGCCGCGGTGGGCAGACTCGATACTGAATTGAGCAGCTCGCCGCCGAGTTCGTCCGCTTCGCGCTGGGCGAGCCAGCTATCGGTCTGGGCGCTGTCAAGCTTTTGCAGCTGCGCGAACATCATCACCCGCAGCGCGCCGGCGGCCGCAGGCGCGAGGTGTTGGTGGCCGGCCTGCAGCAGGCGCGCACCCCACTCGTAGTCGATCAGCACAAGCGCGTGCAGGCCTGCGCCCATGTCAGCCGCGACCGCCTGCCAGCTGGCGTCGAGCGTGTCGGGGTCGGTGCAGCGATGCTCGCGCACAAAACCGGAATACAGCCGGCTGCTGGGCTGGGCCGCGCTGGCGTGGCAATCGTCGAGCAGGGCGAAGCAGTACTCAGGGGACGGGGGCAACATCAAGAACGTGTTCGACCGATCAAGCGGGTTTGTCTTCGGCGGCCCGGCGTACAGCTGGCAGTTGCTTGAGCAACTCCGGGAGCCATTCTTGAACGGTCTCCCACACTAGATCGAGGTTGACGTCGAAATAGCCGTGGGCCATGCGGTTACGCATATTGCGCATGCTGCGCCACGGCACTTCGACGTGTGCCAGGGTGAACTCGACGTAGCCATCCATAACCTTCGTGGCTGCCTCGCCGATGATGATGAGGCTCATGATGACAGCCTGCTGGGTGCGCCTGTCAGCCAGGAAGTCGTCTTTGGTCAAGCCCTCGATGAAGCTACGCGCGTCGGTTGCGGCCAGCTGTATGTGATCGAGATAATCGGGCAGCCGGTTCTCGTTCATACCGGCCGCGCCTCTGCCAGCACCTTGTCGCGGAACTTGGGCGGCAGGTCACCGGGTGTAAGCAGATCGACGGGTACGCCGAGTAAGGTTTCCAGCTCGTATTGCAAATCGCCCAAGTCCAATAGCGTCGCCCCGGGTAGCGCATCGACCAGCAGATCGATGTCGCTGTGGTCCTGATCCGTGCCATGAAGCACTGAGCCGAAGACGCGCGGGTTCGCCGTGCGAAAGCGGCTTACCGCTTCGCGCACTGCGCTTCGTTTCATGTTGAGTACGACGGACGGTCGCATGAGCAGCCTTTCTTGTCGAAACTTGGTCAGATGATAGGCAATCAAGCAGCAAGAGCAAGCACAGCACCGCCGCGCCCTACTCCAGCTCGCGCATCTTCTCCAGCGCCTGTTCCACGCGCTCCACGCCGATCACGGTGAGGCCGTCGATGGGGTGTTTGGGGGCGTTGGCGCTGGGGATGATGGCGGTGTCGAAGCCGAGCTTGGCGGCTTCGCGCAGACGGTCCTGGCCGCGCGGTGCGGGGCGGATCTCACCGGCGAGGCCGACTTCGCCGAACACCGCCAGGCCGCGGCGCAGCGGGCGGTCGCGCAGCGAGGACACGATGGCGAAGAGGATGGCGAGGTCGGCGGCGGGCTCGGTGATCTTGACGCCACCAACGGCGTTGACGAACACATCCTGATCGAAGCACACCACGCCAGCGTGGCGGTGCATGACGGCGAGCAGCATGGCCAGGCGGGTGGGCTCGAGGCCGACCGACAGGCGTCGCGGGTTGGGGCTGTGGGCGGCGTTGACCAGGGCCTGGATCTCGACCAGGAGCGGGCGCGTGCCCTCCTGGGTGATGAGCACGCAGCTGCCCGCGACTTGCTGCGAGTGCTGCGACAGGAAGATGGCCGAGGGGTTGGAGACGCCGCGCAGACCGCGTTCGGTCATGGCGAACACGCCGAGCTCGTTGACCGCGCCGAAGCGGTTCTTGAAGGCGCGGATGAGGCGGAAGCTGGAGTGGGTGTCGCCCTCGAAATAGAGCACGGTGTTGACGATGTGCTCGAGCACGCGCGGCCCGGCCAGGGTGCCGTCCTTGGTGACGTGGCCGACGAGGATGAGGCTGGTGCCGCTTTGCTTGGCAAAGCGCGTGAGCTGGGCCGCGCATTCGCGCACCTGGGCGACCGAGCCCGGCGCCGACTGCAGCGCTTCGGAATACACGGTCTGGATGGAGTCGATGACGGCGACCAGCGGCCTGGCCTCGCGCAGGGTGTGCAGGATGCGCTCGAGGTTGATCTCGGCCAGCATCTGCAGCTCGGACGGCGGCAGCTGCAGGCGGTGCGCGCGCAGCGCGACCTGTTCGCCGGATTCTTCGCCGCTGACATAGACCACCTTGTGCGCCGCGGCGAGGTGGGACAGGGCTTGCAGCAGCAAGGTGGACTTGCCGATGCCGGGGTCGCCGCCGATGAGCACGACGCCGCCCACCACCAGCCCGCCACCGAGCACGCGGTCGAACTCGTCCAGCCCGGTGGGCTGGCGCGATTCTTCGCGCGGCTGCAGCGAGGACAGCGAGCGCAGGCGGCTGGTCTCGCCGGCGAGCGCGGCAAAACGGCTACCGGCCGCAGGGCCGGGCTGGATGACGGTTTCGGACAGGGTGTTCCAGGCCTGACACTGCGGACACTGCCCCTGCCAGCGTGGCGCCTGCGCGCCGCATTCACTGCAGACGAAGGCCGACTTCGCCTTCGCCATCAGATCACGGCGCCCTTGTCTTTCGCCATGCGCGCAAATTCTTCGCACACATAGTCGGCAAAGGTGGTGATCAGGCGCGAGCGGAATTTGTCGTGCGGCAGCAGCACTTCCAGCGGCGTGTAGATGCGGGGCTCGAGGCGGATGGCAGCCAGACGCCCTTCGACCACGTCGCGCTGGATGGCGCGCTCGGAGGCGATGGCAAAGCCCAGCCCAGCGGCAGCGAGCTGCTTGATCGCGGCCAGGCTGCCGAGCTCGGCGCACAGGGTGATTTCGCTGCCGGCAATACCGGCGGCTTCGAAGAACTCGTCAGCGATCTGGCGGATGCCGTTGCCGGGGTCGCGGTTGATGAAGGGATGCGCAATGAGATCCTCGGCGCTGAGTTTCTTGAACTTGGCCAGGGGGTGGTCGGGGCTGCAGATGACCATCAGCTCGTCGCGTCCGGCGCTGCGACGCTCGATGGCGTGCTGCTCGGTGACGATCTCGATGAGGCCGATGTCGAGATCGCGCGCGGCGACGCGTTCTTCGGTGAGCTTGGAGTTGCCCACCACGACGCGCGGCAGCACGCGCGGATACTTGCGCTTGAAGCCCTCGAGGACGGTCGGCAGCCAGTAGGCGGCGATGGTGGTGCTGGTGCCGATCTTGATCTGGCCGGCGAGCTCGTCGGTCATCTCGGAGACGCGCGCGTCGAGTTCGGCCGACAGGCCGAGAATGCGCTCGGCGTAGGCGAGCACGATTTCGCCGGCGGGGGTCAGGCTGATCTTGCCGTGGCCACGGTCGAGCAGGCGGGTGTTGAAGTGCTCTTCGAGCTGCTTGATCTGGAAGGTGACGGCCGGCTGCGTCATGAACAGGTGCTCGGCCGCGCGGGTGAAGGAGCCGTGTTTGGCCACGGCATGAAATACCTGGAGTCTACGATCTGCCATGGTCTTGATAAGGAGTGTTTATTGGTTGGATTAGACCACAATCGCGCGCCCTTGGCACCGCTCAGATCGGGGTGCCAGCGTCGCTGCGCCAGCACACTACGCGGGCGCGTGTGATCAGCGTCAGCGCGGGAGAGACTTCATCCATGTTATAAACCGCGCTCCCGACAACCGGTGCGCGGTACCTCCGATGCCGTTCGGCTTCTACATCATCATGGCAGCGCAGTTTTTCTTCTGCGCTCGCGGACAACGCCCTGCTCATTGTCGCCATTGCCCTGCTGCGGGACATGGCGGCACCGTCGGAATACGAGCCGCTGCTGAAGCTGTTTTTCGTCATCTCCTATGTGGCGCTGGCCGCTTTTGTGGGCGCCTTTGCCGACTCGATGCCCAAGTGGCGGGTGATGCTGATCAGCAACACGATCAAGATCGGCGGCTGCCTGATGTTGTTCAGCGGCTTGCACCCGCTGTTGGCCTATGCGGTGATCGGGCTGGGTGCGGCGGCCTATTCGCCCGCCAAGTACGGCATCCTCACCGAGTACCTGCCCCACCGCCTGCTGGTGGTGGCCAATGGCTGGATCGAAGGCCTGACCGTGGGCGCCATCATTCTCGGCACGGTGATGGGTGGCGTGATGATCCGCGGCGACGTGGCCCACGCCTTGATGGCGCTGAACGTTCCCTTTGTGCACACGCCCTTCGAGGCCGGCGTGCTGGTGATCGGTTCGCTCTACCTGATCGCCGCCGCTTTCAACATGCGCATTCCGGACACCGGCGTTGACCACAAGCCGCTCAAGAACAACCCGCTGTACCTGATCCACGACTTCAACCACTGCCTGCGCCTGCTGTGGCGCGACAAGCTGGGCCAGATCTCGCTGTCGGTCACCACGCTGTTCTGGGGCGCCGGCGCGACCCTGCAGTTCATTGTGATCAAGTGGGCCGAGCAGCACCTGAGCATGACGCTGTCGCAGGCGTCGATGATGCAAGGGGTGGTAGCGGTGGGCGTGGCGACGGGATCCATCCTGGCTGCGCGCTATGTGACGCTGCGCAACTCAGTGCGGGTGATTCCGCTGGGCATCGCGATGGGCCTGGTGGTGATGTTGATGATTTTCGTCAACAACCAGCCGCTGGCGATCGGCCTGCTGGTCCTGGTGGGTGGGCTCGCAGGCTTTTTTGTGGTGCCAATGAATGCGCTGCTGCAGCACCGCGGACATATTCTGATGGGTGCGGGGCATTCGATTGCGGTGCAGAACTTCAACGAAAACCTGTCGATCCTGGTGATGATCGGGGCCTATGCGCTGCTGATGTGGCTGGGTCTGTCGATCGACACCCTGATCGTACTCTTCGGCCTGTTCGTCGCCGGCACCATGCTGCTGGTCAAGCGCAGGCACGAGGCCAACCAGCGCGAAAACGACAACACCGTGTTGCTGGACGACCACAGCCACTGAGCGCGTGTGGCATGCTGAGGGCCACTGCGGGCCACTGCGGGCCACTGCGGGCTAGGTCTGCTCGGCCATGAGGCGGCGGGCGAAGCACAGGTCGGCCCAGGCCTTGCCCTTGTCCTGCGGGTTGCGCAGCAGGTAGGCGGGGTGATAGGTGACCACGACCGGGATGCCCTGGTAGTGCAGACGCTGGCCACGCGCGGCGGCGATATTGACGTCGGTGTTGAGCAGGGCGAGCGCGGCAGGACGGCCCAGGGCGACCAGCAGCCTGGGTTTGACGAGCGCGATCTGGCGTTCGAGATAAGGCAGGCAGGCGCCGATTTCGGCCGCTTCGGGGGTGCGATTGTGGGGCGCGCGGCACTTGACGGCGTTGGCGATATAGACGTTTTCGCTACGCTTGAGCCCGAGCGCGGCCAGCATGTTGTCGAGCAGGCCGCCGGCAGGGCCGACAAAGGGCTCGCCGCGCTTGTCCTCTTCACTGCCCGGCCCTTCACCAACGAACATCCATTCCGCCTGCCGCTCGCCTGCACCGGGCACGACCTGATTGCGGCGCTCACACAGCACGCAGGCGCGGCAGGCCGCAATCTCGGCCTCCAGCGCTTCCCAGTCAAGGGTGGCGATGCGCGCCGCGCGCTCGGGGTCGCTGCTTGCAGGCAGGGTGCGTGCGGAGGCGCGCATGGAGGCGGCTGCGCGCGCAGCGGGCGGGGTCGCAGCGGGAGGGCGGGATTCTGGCGCAGGCGCTCTGCGCTGTTCACGCGGATCTGGTGTTGGAGCGGGGATGTGACGTGTTGCTGGGCGGCTGCCCGGGGCTGGGGCCGCGGACCTGGGGGCGGGTGCAGGGCTTGCGGCGGCGTGCGCGGGTGGCGTGGCGGGCGGGGACGAAGGCGCGGCCTCGTCATGCACAGCATCGCCATGAACGAACTCCTCATGCGCGCCATCGTCGAGCGCAGCCTCAGCGTCCCTGGCGCTGCGCAGGCGCCAGATCGGCCCCAGGCCCATCTCACGCAGTACGGCGTCGCGGCGCGAGCTCTAGGCGTGGGCGGGACCGGCGTGCTGGGGTGCTCATGTGCTCAGAGCTCCCTTCGCATCACGATGGCGTCCTCGCGGCCGTTGAGCCCGGGTAGTAGCCACGGCGGCGGCCGATCTGCTCGTAGGCCATGCCCTGGTAGAGCGCGAGCGCGGCGATATTGGACGGCCGAACCTCAAGGAGGCACTGGGTGGCGCCCTGCTTGCGCGCCTCGTCGTGCAGCCAGGCCAGGAAGGCGCGGCCGTGCCCCTGACCCTGGGCTTCGCGCGCGATGCTGATGGTGAGCACGTGGGCTTCGTCGAGCACGTGCAGCATGACCGCGTAGCCGAGCTTGTCGGCGCCGGCGCTCATCACCCAGCTGCCATGCCCGGCGGCCATGGAGTCGAGGAAGTTGCCGCTCGTCCACGGGAAGGCGTGCAGCTCCACTTCACACGCACTCACCCAGTCAAGGTGCTCTTCGCGCATCGGCGTGAAGCAATAGGTACTGGCCCCGCTCACGCCCTGCCCCCGCGTGCGAGGCGTTCGGCGGTGGTGAAGGCGACCTTGTCGCGCACGTAGAGCGGCGCCGCCAGTTCAGGCGCGAGCAGGCGCTGTTCGCGCACCTGGCGAACAGCCAGCAGGGCGACTTCGTCCGCGCGCGCGCACAACGCGTCACGGCAGTCCAGGAGCTGGTCGCCGAGGCGGGCGCGCAGGACATCGGGCCAGACGCGGAAGGCCGAGCCCGCTCCCAGCCAGGGCCCGGGCGGGATCTCGAGCGCCTCGGGCAGCGCACAGCGCACCGGCCCGAGGGCTTGCAGGCTGTCGGCCTGATCGCCTTCGAAAGCGGCGTAATAGAGCTCGCCCATGCGCGCATCGGTGGCGACGAGCACGCGCGGCGCCCGCGCCTGGAGTGCAATGGCGTCAAGGCTGCCAACCACGGCGATGCCCAGATCGGCCCCCAGCGCCAGCCCCTGGGCGACGCCACAGGCCAGCCTGAGGCCGGTGAACGCGCCCGGCCCGGCGCCAAAGGCGACGGCGTCGAGCGCGCCGATGGGCAGGCCGGCTTCGGCGAGCAGGTCGCGCACGTCGCGCAACACGGTCTGTGAGTGCTTGGTTGCACCGTCGATGCGACGGCTGGAGATCGCGCCGTCGATCAGGAGCGCGACGCTGGCCTGTTCGGACGAGGCTTCGATAGCGAGGATTTTCATGGTGGCGGTATTCTACTGGCTCGGCCACCGCCCCGGGTCAGGGGAAAGCTGGAGAAGGCAGCGGAAGTCGCAGCAGCGGCGGCCTTGAGCCCGGCGTGCCCGGCGTGCCCGCAGGCGCCGCTGCCGCCCACGCGCGCTCAGCGTCGCTGGCTGCGCGCGCTGGAGTGATCGGGGTAGGCGCCGCGCATGGCGTCGCGCAGGTCACGGTGCAGGGCGCTGCGTTCTTCGGCGTTGAGACGCCGGCGTTCGGTGGGGCCTGTGGGTTCGGCGCCGCGGTCGTGGCTGGAGACGAAGAGGCTGCGCAGGCTGGGCTGCTTGGGCTCCTGTTCTGCCATGTCCTGAGTCTGCAGATCCTGAACCGGCATGATCCGCGCCCGCCCGCCCTCCTCCAGCGCGTGCGCGGTGGCGCTCAGTGTCAGCAGGCAGACAAGCGGGCACACGAGCGCGGCGGGAAGGCACAGACGACTGCGGCGCGGCGGCGAAACGGGTGGAGCAAGGGCGAGCTTTGATTTCATTGGAATTCCATCCGGGCTGGTGCAGCCCGCGCAGCGCATCAAACACAATCGCGACCATACGTCAAAGCGCGGCATTCGGACAGTGCCGCAGGTCACGGCTGCAGGCGTTGTGTAAGGCGGCATTGCCTGCCGGCGCTGCGCTTACGAAGCGTTACCTGTGAGTTCAAGCCGGGGCCTGCGCTGGCACTGGTACGGCAGGGTTTTGAAGGTTACGATTTGGCCATGAACGGAAAAACACGCTTTCGGATATTGCTGGTGGACCACGACGCGCGCTTGCGCGAGCTGTTGTCTCGCTACCTCCTGGAACAGGGCTTCGCGGTGAAGGCCGTGGGCGACGCGTCGATGATGGACAGGGCACTGCACCGCGAGCATTTCGATCTCATGGTGCTGGACCTGATGCTGCCCGGCGAGGATGGTCTGGCCATCTGCCGGCGCCTGCGCGCGGCGGACAACGCCCTGCCCATCATCATGCTCACCGCCAAGGGCGATGACGTCGATCGCATCATCGGCCTGGAGATGGGTGCGGACGACTACGTGGCCAAGCCCTTCAACCCGCGTGAGCTGGTCGCGCGCATCCAGGCGGTGATGCGGCGCCAGCCGCAGACCTTGCCGGGCGCGCCCGCGGCCGAGAGCGAGCTCGTCGTCTTCGGCAGTGTGCGCGTCAATCTGGGGACACGCGCGCTGGAGCGCAATGGCGAGGAGATCCAGCTCACCACCGGTGAGTTCTCCTTGCTCAAGGTCTTGCTGCAACACCCACGCCAGCCGCTGTCGCGCGACAAGCTCATGGAGCTTGCGCGCGGGCGTGAATACGGCGTGTTCGATCGCGCCATCGATGTGCAGATTTCGCGCCTGCGCAAGCTGGTCGAGGACGACCCGGCCAAGCCGCGCTTCATCCAGACGGTGTGGGGCTTTGGTTACGTGTTCGTCCCCGATGACAGCAAGACCGCGGCTGAGGACAGCAAGGCCGCAAACGCGGCTGAGGACCCGGACGCAGCGGGCGCGGATGGGGCCGGGGCCGACAGCGGCGAGTGAACACGCCACACATCAGGCAAGGCCCGTCTGGCGCGGCAAGGCGCATCATGATCGCCTGCCTGCCCCGCACCTTGCTGTGGCAGACATTCTTGATGGTTGCGCTGCTGCTGATCATCGCGCTGGGCTCGTGGTCGCAGATATTTCGCTACTTCCAGGAGCCGGCGCGCGCGCGCGACGTGGCGCAGATGGTGGTGTCGGTGGTCAATCTGACCCGCACCGCACTCATCAACGCCGATGCGGGGCGACGCACCGACCTGCTCATCGAGCTCGCCGCCCTGGAAGGCATCCGCATTTACCCGGCCGAGGCTTCGGACGAGCTCGAACCGCTGAAGGCGACGCGGCCGATGCGGCTGCTGACCGACGACGTGCGCAGCCAGCTCGGCGCGCACACCCGCTTTGCGTCGCGCTGGAAGTCGCTGTCAGGGTTCTGGGTGAGCTTTCGGCTCGAGCCTGATGATCAGCTCGACGAGTACTGGGTGATGCTCCCCGGCGAGCGCATCGAGAACCCGAGCAGTTTCGACTGGCTGATGTGGGGGGTGGGCGCGCTCGTCGCTGCCATGCTGGGGGCGTATCTTATTGCCGCGCGCATGGGCAAGCCCTTGCGCCAGGTCGAGGACGCCGCCAAGCGTGTCGGCAGCGGTGAGACGCCGATGCCGCTGGATGAGTCGGGGCCGCAGGAGATCGCGGTGGTCGCCCATGCCTTCAACCAGATGACGAGCGCGCTGGCCCGCACCGACGCCGACCGTGCGCTCATCCTCGCGGGCGTCTCGCATGATCTGCGCACCCCGCTCGCGCGCCTGCGGCTGGGGGTGGAGATGTCGGGTGCGCCGGACTCCGAGGTCAGTGCGATGGTGTCGGACATCGAGGAGATGGATCGCATCATCGGCCAGTTTCTGGATTTCGGCCGCGGCACGCCGCAGGAGCCACCGCAGGCGCTGGACCTGGTGCAGCTCACGCGCGAGATCATCGAGCCCTACCGTCTGCGCGGTGTCGAGCTGCGTCTGGATGCGCCCGAGCGCCTGGTCGGGTGCGTGCGCCCGCTCTCGTTGCGGCGCGCGCTGGCAAACCTGATCGACAACGCCTTGCGCTATGCCGGTGAGGACTCGGCGCTCGATGTCAGTGTGGGCGTGCAGGAGGGGGAGTTGTGCATCGAGGTGGCTGACCGTGGGCCAGGGATTCCGGAGAGCGAGGTGGAGCGCATGCGCCACCCCTTCACCCGGCTTGAGAAGGCGCGCTCCAATGCCAAGGGCGCCGGGCTGGGGCTGGCGATCGTGGAGCGCGTGATGCGCGCGCACGGTGGCAGACTGGATCTGCTTGCCCGCGAGGGCGGGGGTCTGCGCGCGATCCTGCGCCTGCCGGGCGGCGGAAACGCCAGCGTCCGCGCTAGAATGCAATCCGCTCACCCAGGAGGGCAATGACACATGAGCATCGTCTTTCGCCAGTTGTTCGATGAACACAGTTCCACCCTGACCTATCTGCTCGCCGACGCCTTGTCGGGCGACGCAGTGCTGATCGACTCCGTCGCCGAGCAGGCCGCGCTGTATCTGGGCTTGCTGCAGGAGCTCAAGCTCAATCTCGTCTATCTCCTCGAAACCCATGCCCATGCCGACCATGTGACCGGGGCGGGCTTGATGAAGGAGCGCACCGACGCCTTGACCGCCACCGGCCGCCACACCGGCACGACTTGTGCGGATGTGCAACTCGCCGACGGCGACACCCTGGTGTTTGGCGATGAGCTCATCCGCGTCATCGCCACCCCCGGCCACACCCCCGGCTGTGTCAGCTACCGCTGGCGCCACTGCGTGTTCACCGGCGACGCGCTCCTGATCGGCGGCTGCGGACGCACCGACTTTCAGGGCGGCGACGCGGGCAGGCTCTACGACAGCATCACCCAGCGCCTGTTCGTGCTGCCGAACGAGACCCTGGTCTATCCGGCACACGACTACAAGGGCAGGCGGGTGAGCTCGATCGGGCAGGAAAAACTCACCAATGAACGCGTGCCCGGACGCAGCAAGCAGGCTTTCATCGAGCTCATGGACAACCTCAAGCTGCCGCCGCCACGGATGATCGATGAGGCGGTGCCGGCCAACCAGCGCTGTGGTGATCAGTACGCAATCATCGACATCCATGCTTCCTGAAGCTGTACGTGAACTTTGCGCGCGCGCGGCACAGGTGCACGCGGGCAGCGCACACCACAATCGCTATAATTCGGCCGCATGAAATTCCTCTTCGATCTCCTGCCAGTCATCCTGTTTTTTGCCGCCTACAAGTTCGCCGGTGCACAGCCCGAGGCTTCCCATGCCTTTGCCACGCATTGGCTGGGTGACAACATCGCGCTGACCCAGGCTCCCATCCTGATCGCCACCGCGGTGACGATCGTCGCCACCTTTGCCCAGATCGCCATTGTCTGGGTCAGGCACCGCAAGGTGGACACCATGCTGTGGGTCAGCCTGGCGATCATCGTGGTGTTCGGTGGCGCGACCCTGTTCTTCCACAACCCCACTTTCATCAAGTGGAAGCCGACCGCCTTGTACTGGCTGTTCGGGACGGTGTTGCTGGGCTCGGACCTGATGTTCGGGCGCAACCTGATCCGCAAGGCGCTGGAGGCTCAGGTCGCCTTGCCGGAGCTGATCTGGGGGCGACTGAACCTGGCGTGGGCGGGTTTCTTCGTTGCGATGGGCGTGCTCAACATCTATGTCGCCTACAGCTTCAGCGAGGAAGCCTGGGTCAATTTCAAGCTCTTTGGTGGCATGGGTCTGATGTTCGCCTTCGTGCTGGGCCAGGGTTTTTACTTGTCACGCCATCTGGAGGAGGAAAAGAATTGATGTTTTACGCACTGATCGGCGAGGATGCACCGGATTCGCTCGCGCGCCGCATGGCGGTGCGTGAGGAGCATCTCGCCCGCCTGCAGATGCTGAAGGATGAGGGCCGGCTGCTGATCGCAGGGCCGATGCCGGCCATCGACGCGCCCGACCCGGGGCCGGCGGGCTTTGTCGGCAGCCTCGTTGTTGCCGAGTTCGACTCACAGGCCAGCGCCGAACAATGGCTGGCTGCAGATGCCTACGTCCGCGAAGGCGTGTTTGCGCGCTACAGCGTGCGTCCATTCAAGAAGGTGCTGCCATGAGCCAGGCCATTGCCGAACGCATTCACAGCTGTCTGGTCGAAGCCTTCGCGCCCGACGAGATCGAAGTCCGCGACGATAGCGCGCTGCATGCAGGACACGCGGGCGCACGCGACGGCGGCGGTCATTACAGCCTGCGTATCATTGCCCCGGCCTTTGCCGGACGTAACACCGTTGCACGTCACCGCATGATTTATCAAGCCTTGGGCGATCTGATGATCAGAGACATTCACGCGCTCGCCATCAAGGCAAATACGGCCGCAGAGGCCACCAAGCAACCCACCTGAAGGAACATCGATGAAACGCTTTCCGAGCCGCCTTGCCATCGCCATGCTGGCTGGCTTTCTCGCCCTCCCCGCCGCGGCGGCCGATTCGATCGCCAAGGTCAATGGCGTCGCCATCCCGGCCGAGCGTGCTGAAGCGATGCTCGCCGAACAACGCGCCCAGGGCGCACCCGACAATGAACAGCTCAAGGGCGCCGTGCGCGAGGAGTTGATTCGTCGTGAGGTGCTCAGCCAGCAGGCCAAGGCGAAGGGCTTTGACAAGAAGGCCGACGTGCAGGCGCAGATGGATATGGCCAAGCAAGCCATCCTGATCCGTGCCTATCTGCAGGACTTCGTCAAGAACAACCCGGTGACCGACGCCGAGGTGCTGCAGGAGTACGAGACCATCAAGTCGCGCATGGGTGAGAAGGAATACAAGCCCCGCCACGTGCTGGTCGAGACCGAAAACGAGGCCAAGGCGGTGATCGCCAAGCTGCAGTCGGGCGTGGCGTTTGAAGAGGTGGCCAAGGAGTCGCGCGATCCGGGCTCCAAGGACCGTGGCGGCGAGCTGGGCTGGAGCAACCCGGCGATGTTCGTGAAGCCCTTCTCCGATGCGATGGTCGCACTCGAAAAGGGCAAGTACACGCCCACCCCGGTGAAGAGCGACTTCGGATACCACGTCATTCAGCTCGACGACGTGCGCGCCACGCAAACGCCCCCGTTCGAAGAGGTCAAGCCCCAGCTGCAGCAGCGTCTGCAGCAGCAGAAGGTTGAGCAGCAGGTGCTCGACCTGCGCGCCAAGGCCAAGGTGGAGTAAACGCCCCACGCGGCCGGCTTCGTGCTCGCCGCGCCTTGAATTGAAGAGAGACCGCAGCCCAAAAGGCGCGGTCTTTTTTTTGCGACGGAAGGTGTGCTGATCGTACTTCTGCTGCGTTCACCGCGGGCTGCCGGCCTGCTGGCGCGCAGCCCAAGGTCTGCTACGCCGGCAGCCAGCGCCTGAGCATCACCACGAGCTGGTCGCGGCTGTAGGGTTTGCTGAGGTAGTCGTCCATGCCCGCGGCGAGGCATCGCTCGCGATCGCCCTCCACGGCATTGGCCGTGAGCGCGATCACCGGCAGCGCATAACCCAGCTGCCCTTCATGCTGACGGCGGCGAATCTCGGTTGTGGCCTCAAAGCCGTCCATTTCGGGGAGATGGCAGTCCATCAGCACCAGGTCGAAGGACTCGCACGCCAGCTGCTTCAGCGCCGACAGCCCATCCTCGGCAAGGCTGCAAGTGAGGCCGAGCGATTCGAGCATTGCAGTGGCCAGCATCTGATTGACCAGGTTGTCCTCGACCACCAGCACATGTCCACGCAACTTCTCAGTGCGACCGGCGGCGGCCTGTGCAGGCGAGTCCTCCGAGGCGATGCGCCGCAGCGCCACGCTGCTCACCATGGCGTCGTCGAGATCGGACTGGCGCACGGGCTTGGTCAGCCAACGGTCGATGTACGCAACACGCTGATCGAAGTGGTCGGCACTGGCAGTGATGGAGGAGAGCATGAGCAGCGGCATCGCGGCGAAGCGCCCATCGGCCTTGATTGCCGCTGCCAGCTCAAGACCATCCATTTCCGGCATCTCGCAGTCAATGATCGCCAGATCGAAGGCAAGATCGTGATCGGCGGCGTGTGCCAGGGCGCGCAAGGCGGCCGCCCCGCTCTCGGCGCCGGTGCAAGGCATCGACCCGCCGCTGAGCTCGAGCTCGAGGGCCTCACGGCTGCTGGCGTTGTCATCGACCACGAGCACGCGCAGGCCCTGCAGCTGTTGTGGCCTGGGGTGCGCGACGCGGGCAAGGTCGTCCACCTTCATGAACGGAATCTCGAACGAGAACACCGAGCCCTGACCGGGCGCGCTGGCCAGGGCGATCTGGCCCTGCATCATCTCCACCAGCTGTCTGGCGATCGCCAAGCCCAGGCCGGTGCCGCCGTAGCGCCGCGTGGTCGAGCTGTCGGCCTGGGCAAAGGCGCTGAACACGCAGGAATGCAGGGCCTTGTCGATGCCGATGCCGGTGTCCCTGACCTCGAAGCGCAAGCGCGCCTGCTGCGCATCCGCGTGCACCAGGCTGACGCGAATGACGATCTCACCGCTGTGGGTGAACTTGACCGCGTTGCCCACCAGATTGGTGAGGATCTGGCGCACGCGCACGGGGTCGCCCTTGAGTTCGGGCGGCAGATCATGCGGCAGCATGCAGACCATCTCCAGGCCTTTGGTTGCGGCCGTGCGCGCGCAAAGGTAGCTCACGTCCTCCACGAGCTGGCGCGGGCTGAAGCTGATGTTCTCGATCTCGAGCTTGCCGGCCTCGATCTTGGAGAAGTCGAGCACGTCGTTGATGAGGCTCAGCAGGTGCTCGCCGGACTGGTACACCGCATCGGTGAAGCGGCGCTGTTGCGGGTTCAGCGGCGTGTTGTGCAGCAACTCGGTCATGCCGAGGATGTCGTTCATCGGCGTGCGAATCTCGTGACTCATGGTGGCGAGGAACTCGCTCTTGCTTCGACTGGCCGCTTCGGCGGCTTCCTTAGCGAGGGCAAGGTCATGCGTACGCGCGTGCACCATGTCCTCAAGACCGTCGCGCTGGCCTTCCACCTCACGGCGCGCGATGCGCTCGGCCTCCTCCGCGTCGCGCCGCCGGTCAACCTCGTAGACCAACTGCGCGACCAGGGTGGCACTGTGCAGGGAGTGGGTGGCCAGCAGCAGCAGGATGGAAATGAACAGCATGAGCAGGGAAAGCTGGCCCTCGCGGAACACCAGCAAGGGGGCGATGGGCACCAGTTTGCTTGCTTCCCAGACGCCGCCAGGCAGGGGCACCGAGGCCCAGAGCCAGAGTTTGCCGGCGTCATCTCCCACCCATTGCTCGCCAAGCCTCTGCAAGCCCAGCTGGACAAGGTCGGCCGGCCCGAAAAGGCGCTCCTTCGTCACGCTCTCGCCCAGGTCAGCGAGCGGAAACAGGGCACCGCGGGCGTAGGGTTCCGGGCCGTAGAGGATGACGCCCTGACGGTGAAGGATGACCCCGTCCATGCGCACGTTGTCGCCGATGAGCCCACTGAGATTGAAAGCGGCGACCATCACCCCGGAGATGAGCGCCGCCTCGTTGAGAATGGGGCGGGCGTGGTCCACCCGCGGCAGGCCGCTCGCCGCACCACGCGCCAGATACTGGTTGGCATCACCGCGCAGCGCGGCCTGGAAATAGGGGCGGTACTGGTAGTTGTTGCCCTTGAGCGCGGGGTCGGAGCTGGCGATGACCTGCCCGCGCGCATCGAGCAAAACGGTCAGGTCCGCACCGAGGCGCCGGTTGAGGATGCGAAATTGCAGGTCGTGCTCCTGAGCGGGGCGTGTGCTCGCGTCCAGAGCGATCCGGTCCGAGGTGGCCATCTTGAGCAAGTCGAAACCGTGCTTGTCCATGCTTTCGATGCGGCTCATGGTCAATTCGAGGCGCGCATGGGCGTCTTGCAGCAGCTCGGTACGGAAGTCGGCCTCGTTGCTGACGATGATGCGTCCGGAAACGCCGAGCAGGATGGGGAACAGCAACAAGCCGGCGATCAGGCCGATCAGACGGCGACGGGATAATCCAGCGTTCGACCACAAGTACAGGATCAGCCCCGCCAGCACCAGGGCTTGCAGCAGCTGGATGAGGAACACGGACTGGAGCTGGCCAGTGGTGGCGCGCAGCGACGCCAGGCTGCTGCCCGCCATCGCCAGCGCGAACAGGCTTACATACGCGGTATGGCGCAAGGCATTGCGCGAGCGCTGTTTGCGGAAACGATGCGTGCTGAGTGCGGTCGCGCCCAGAAACAGGGCATAGGCCATCACCCCAAGGACAAGCAGATCAGGCAGGAGCGGGAGGACCCCAAGCTCAGTCATCACACGATGAAGCGGCGCTGGGCGAATGCGGGTTAACGAGCCGAGTCAGTCGATCCATTTATCGACGATGCTGCGGGCCTCCGGGCTCAGGCGGATGCCGAGGTCCTGCATGCGCTTGCGGTTGACCGCAACGATGGAGCGCCTGGCATCCTCGATGGGGATATCCTTGATGGCGCCACCTTTGAGCAGCTTGGTGGCGAGAAAACCGGTTTGAAACCCCATCTGGTAGAAGTCGATGCTCACCCCACCGAAGAATCCGTACTCGGTGAACGACGAGTTGAGCGAGAGGTCGATCTTGCGGATGTGCTTGATCAGCGTGGGGGCCACGAGATCCATGGTCTTGCGCTTGTTGTCCGCCGGGTCGGGCACCGACATGGTCACGGGTATGTAGGCATCGATCTGATCGTCGTCATTGATCGCCTTGGCATGCCTGATCATGGTCGGGATGTCTTCGGCCGCAAACAGGACGATGCGGCTCTCGTAGGGCGTGCCTTTGAGCTCATCGAGGATCTGGTCCTTCAGGATGACGCCGATGGCATCGGTCGAATGGAGTACGGCAAGCTTGTTGAGCTGACGGTTCAGGACGGCTTCCAGCATGCCAATCTGGTCGCGCATGAAGAGATATTCGAACACGCCGGTGATGTTGGCGACCGGCGTGCGACCGTCGAGGAAGCGTGCCTTGTCGTTGTAGTAGCCCAGACTGAGATTGAGGCCGGTGAACACCATTCTGGTCTCCGGGTGCTGGAGCACTTCTTCGTACAGCATCGCGAAGGCAGCATCGTCGATGGTGAACACCAGCTTTGGCTTGTCGCTGCGAATATCCTGCTTGATCTGCTCGACGGCCTTGAGCACCTCCTCCTTCGAGCTGACTCGAGTGTCGAGGAAATAGCCTTTCGACGACAGGTCAGCGAAGCCGGCCTGTTTCAGTGCGTCCATCGCCGCCTCGTACTGCGGTTGCCCGCAGGCATCCTTCTCGTCATAGCTCGCGACCAGGAAGACATCCGTCGCCGTGGCCGGCGTTGCGAGCGCCAGCGCCGCGAACACGGTGGCGAGGGGGGTGATGCAGGACCTGATCTGACTACAGAGGGCAGTGAAAAGGCCTGCGCGCGCTCGATCTGCCGATGGAACTGTAGTCATGGGGAGGGCCTCAGTGATGTCCGGGCGAATTCAGGCCTGCAGCGTGGAGAGCACGCAATACGGCTCATCTTACGGCGCGCAGGCTGAAACCTTTAGAGACATTTCGGTGCTAAGACTGCGCCCGGGTTAACACGCTCCATGAACGCAGCCCGGCTGCGCGGATCAGGTGGGGGTAAATCGCCCCGGGTTCGATGGAGGTTCCATCAGACCCGGGGCGATTCATGAGCGCTGGCTGCCGATCTGACCCCCGCTTGCGCGAGGGCCTGCACAGCCATAGCCTGAGGCTGGAAGCCGCCTTAGAACTGCGCTTCGCTCAACTCCAGCGCGCCCGCCGCACCATTGACCACCGCATAGGCCAGACCTGATGCCTGCGACAGTACGTGGTCGGCATAGAAGCGCGCGGTGATGATCTTGCCCTGGTAGAAGCCCTCCTCACCCGCGCCAGCCTCGAGCTTGCGCTTGGCCACCAGTGCGGCGCGGCCCATCTGCCAGCCACCGGCGACGATGCCAAGCAGCTTGAGGAAGGGTACGGAGCCGACCGACGCGGCCTTGATGTCCTTGCTGTAGGTCGCGAGGATGTAGGCCACCGCCTCTTCCACTGCGCCGATGCCGGTGTCGAGCGACCTGGCGATGGCAGCGAAGGCTTCGCCCTCGGTCGCGGCCAGCTCGGCCTGGACCGCGCGCATGGCCTGCACCACGGTGGCGATGGTGGCGCCGTTCTCGCGTGCGATCTTGCGCCCGATCAGGTCGTTGGCCTGAATCGCGGTCGTGCCTTCGTAGATCGTGGTGATACGGGCGTCACGGAAGTGCTGCGCCGCGCCGGTCTCTTCGATGAAGCCCATGCCGCCGTGGACTTGAACGCCGTCCGAGGTGACATCGATCGAGTTCTCGGTGCACCAGCCCTTGACGACCGGAATCATCAGGTCCACAAAAGCCTGGTTCTGCGCCCGCACCGCTTCGTCGGCGTGGTGGTGCGCCTTGTCGGTGGCGGCGCCCACGACGTAGGCGAAGGCGCGCATGGCCTCGGTCTTGCTCTTCATCTGCATGAGCAGACGACGGACGTCGGCGTGGTGCAGGATGCTGACCTTGGGGCCGCCGCGAACACCGGCTTCAGTGCCTTGCACGCGGTCCTTGGCGTACTGCAGGGCGAGCTGATAGGCGCGCTCGGACAGGGCCAGGCCTTCCATGCCGACCGCGAAGCGGGCCTCGTTCATCATGATGAACATGTACTCGAGGCCGCGGTTCGGCTCACCGACCAGGGTGCCGACTGCCCCACCCTTGTCGCCGAAGGCGAGCACGGCGGTCGGGCTGGCGTGATGCCGAGCTTGTGCTCGATGGACACGCAGTGCACGTCGTTGCGCGCGCCCAGGCTGCCGTCGGCGTTGACCATGAACTTGGGTACGACGAACAGCGAGATGCCCTTCACGCCCTCGGGCGCGTCCGGCAGGCGGGCGAGCACGAGGTGAATGATGTTGTCGGTGAGGTCGTGCTCGCCGTAGGTGATGAAGATCTTCTGGCCGAAGATCTTGTAGCTGCCGTCACCCTGGGGTTCGGCCTTGGTGCGCACGGCGGCGAGGTCCGAACCGGCCTGCGGCTCGGTCAGGTTCATGGTCCCGGTCCATTGCCCGGAGATCATCTTCGGCAGGTACATGTCCTTCTGTTCGTCGGTGCCGCGCAGCATCAGCGCTTCGATCGCGCCGGTGGTGAGCATCGGGCACAGGGAGAAGGCCATGTTGGCCGACTTCCGCATCTCCATCACCGCCGTTGACAGCAGCTTGGGCAGGCCCTGGCCACCGTAGTTGGGGTCGCCGGCGATCGCCGTCCAGCCCGACTCGGAGAACTGGGCGTAAGCATCCTTCCAGCCCGGGGCGGTGGTGACCGCACCGTCGTTCCACTTTGCGCCTTCCTGATCACCGGTCCAGTTCAGCGGCGCGAGCACACCGCTGGCGAACTTATCGGCTTCTTCGAGAATGGCGTTGACCAGGTTGGTCGAAACCTCCTCGTTGCCGGGCAGCTGCGCGACCTCATCGAGGCCGGCGAGCTCGCGCATCACGAATTGCATGTCACCAATCGGGGCGCTGTAGTTGCTCATGGATTCGGTTTCTCCAGTCAGGTTGTTGGAACTACTTGTTCAGCAGGTAGCGGCTGTCGTCGAAGCTCACCACCCAGCTGGGGTCGGTGACACCACCAGCAGCGTGACCAGCGCGCCGCTGAGCCAGGCTTCGGAAAAGCCCAGCAGCAGGAAGTAAGGCAGGTAGTCGGTGAGCAGGAAATCAACTGTGTAGGCCCCTGCTGCCACCATCACCGCGGAGGCGAGCGCACCTTGCAACATGATGCACAGCGCCGCGCCGGCAAAGCTCGTCACGAAAATATAGATGAAGAAATGGGCTGGCAGCCAGCGTTCGACGCTGCGCTGTATGACGGAGGCCAGCGCCACCGGCACCGCTGCCATGAGTACGAAGTTGATCGGCCAGGCGCTCCACTCGAGCGCCCCGTTCAAGGTGATGCCGGTGAGCGCGGCGCCCAGCGCCAGCAGACCGAGCCACGGCCCCAAGGTCAGCGTCGCCGCCATCGCGCCCAGCATGTGCAGGCTGAGCCCTGGTTTCACGCCCGCACGCAGGCTCCACAGCAGGGTGAGCCCCACCGCAAAGCCGAGCAGCAGATTGAGTTGTGAGCTGTCGAGCAGACGCCGCCACGGCGCACGCCGTACCAGGCGCGAGACGATGAAGATCAGAGAGCGCCAGCATGATCCAGTGCCAGGTCGCCGGAAACAGCGAGCTCGCAAGGTTCATGCTGGCGTCCCGAGGGCCACGTCCTGATCAGAGCGCGGCGGTGAGCTGGGGAACGAGCTCGAACAGGTCGCCCACCACGCCATAGTCGGCGACCTGGAAGATCGGCGCGTCAGGGTCCTTGTTGATCGCGACGATCACCTTGGAGTCCTTCATGCCGGCCAGGTGCTGGATGGCGCCCGA
>JAUCCZ010000011.1:0-18521 GCA_034675705.1 Comamonas sp.
GCTGTCGGAACGCCTGGGGGCCTGGCGCGGCCGGTGAGGCGGAACCCGCGCGCGAAAGAGGCGCCGGTTCAGAACAGCCCGTGTTCCAGGCAGAAGGAGATCAGTTCCTGGTTGTTCTGCGCGCCCAGCTTGCGCATCGCCGAGGTCTTCTGGGCGCTGATGGTCGTCACGCTGCGATGCAGCTGGCCCGCGATCTCGGTGATCGAGGCGCCCTGCACGAACAGGCGCAGCACCTCGAACTCGCGCGTGCTCAGGGAATCCACCCGCTCCTGCAGGCTGCGCACCTCCCCGCCCACGGACATGCCCTGCTTGAACCCGGGCGGGTAGTAGCGCAAGCCCCGGCGCGCCAGGGCGAGGGCCACCAGCAGCGCATCCAGGTTGTCCTGCTTCATGACCACGCCCAGGACGCCGGCATCGTACAGCGAGGAAACGATCATCGGATTGGTCACCATGGTCAGGACGATGATCCCGATCTCCGGAAAATGCCGGCGCAGATAGGAGATGAACCGCATGCCGTCGCCGTAGCGCGCGTCGCCCGGCATGGAATAGTCGGTCACGACGATATCCGGCGCGCAGGCGCCCAGGCGCTCGACCAGCTCCGAGGGCGTCGAGACCATCGCCTCCACTTCCAGGTTGATGTCCCGCGCGAGCAGCTCCCGGATCCCCATCAGCACCAGGGGATGATCGTCCACCAGGACGATGCGCAATTTCTTCGAGGGCACCATCGGATGTCTCTATCGTCAAATCAGACTTGGTCGACCTGCGCGCTCAGGGCTTCCTGCGCCTGCCGCACCTTTTCCCAGACGGCCGGCGCATCCGCGCCCGCCGCCAAGGCATCCTCCAAAGCACCCAGTTCGCGGGCCTGGCCCTCCCAGCCCACGACCACCAGCGCGCCGCGCATGCGATGCAGCAATCGCGCGGCCGTTTCCGTCTGGCCCTGCCCGCACGCCAGACGCAACTGGCCCAGGTCCGTCTCCATTGTCCGCCGAAACACCGCCCGATAGCGATCCTCGATCGGCTTCGCCCCCTCCGCCGCCCCCTCCGCGGGGGCCTGGACGGCTTTTTCCGGCCGTGTAGTGTTGTTCGGCGGCAACTGGTCGCGCGGCCGCAATTTGTTGAGCAGGCCGCACAGCGTCCGCAGGTCGATCGGCTTGACCACCCAGGCGTCCATGCCGCTGTCGCGGCAGCGCAGTTCCTCATCCCGCATCGCATTGGCGGTCAGGCCCACGATCGGGATCCGCTCGCCGAGGCCGCGCAAATGGCGCGCCAGCTCGTAGCCATTCATGCGCGGCATGTTGATGTCGGTCAGCACCACGTCATAGCGGCCGGCGGCCCACAGGCTGAGCGCGTCCTCGCCATTCTCGGCGACGGTCACCTGGCAGCCCAGCTGCTCCAACTGGTCGCGCAGCGTCACCATGTTGATGGGATTGTCCTCCACGACCAGGATCCGCACGCCGGACCAGGCCAGGCGGGGGGCCGCCGTCTGCGCGGCATCCTCCGCGGGCGGATGGCCGCCGCCCAGCCAGGCGCCCAGCCCCAGGCCGATGCTGCTCACGCGGAACCCGTCGATGCCGGCATGCGTCGATGGCCCTTCCCTGGGGGACAGCCCCATGTAGCGCCCCTGCCACCCCGGTGGCGCGCCGGCGCGCGGCATCTGCACGTCGAGCAGGACTTCCTCGCTCCCTCCCGAAGGCTCCTGCGCCGCGGGCACGATCTGCGCCGCCGCCCCCCAATGGGCCAGCCACCGGGACAGGTTTTCCGCCAGCTCGGCGTGCGGCGCGCGCACCCGCACGCTCAAGGTCCGCAAGTCCGGCGCTTCGCGTCCGGCGGCCCCATCCACGCGGTCGAGCGCCAGTTCGAACGTGAAGCTGCTGCCCAGGCCGGGCTCGCTGACCACCTGGATCCGGCTATCCATCAACTGCGCCAGGCGGTCGCAGATGGACAGCCCCAGCCCCGCCCCGCGCACCGTATGGTTGTCCGCATGCACCAGGTAGAACGGCTTGAACAGGTCCACCTGCTGCTCGCGCGTGATCCCGATGCCGCTGTCGGCAACCTGGAATCGCAGCGCGCAGCGGCCCGCCTCCCCCGGCTCGGCGCGCAGGCGGACGATCACATGGCCCGCCTGGGTGAACTTGACGGCGTTGCTGATCAGGTTGTTCAGGATCTGCCGGATGTGCGTCATGTCCCCCATGACGGCGGCCGGCGTCTCCGGATCCACGCAGGCGAACAGCAGCAGCCCCTTCTGCTGCGCCATGGCCGCGTAGGCGGCGACGCAATCCTCGACGAGCGCGACCGGATCGAATGGCTCCCGGTTGATCTGCAGCTGCCCCGCCTCGATCCGGGTGATGTCCAGCACGTCGCTGATGATCTGCAGCAATTGATGCGACGCCCCCCGTATCCGCTCGACCTGCTGGTGCTGCTGCGTGTCCAGCGCCATCAGCGACAGCAGTTCCAGGGAGCCCAGCACGCCATAGAGCGGCGTGCGGATTTCATGGCTCATGGTCGCCAGGAACGTGGATTTCGCGGCACTGGCCGCGTCCGCGGCCTCTTTGGCCCGCTCCAGTTCATGGTGCGCCTCGACCTGGGCCGTGATGTCCGTGAAGATGCACAGCAGCACGTCCTGTTCATGGTAGCGGGTCGGCGCGCAGGCCATCAGCAGGTGCCGGTCGCCCGGCAGGGCCAGCGGCTGGATGCCGGCGGACTGGCCGTCGCGGACCTGCCGCCAGACGTCCCGCAGCCCGGGCAGCTCGGGAAATGCATCGCCCGGCTTGAGTCCCAGCCACGCCAGCGCGGACGCATTGCTGAAGGCCACGCGTCCTTCGGCCATCTCCAGCAGGCACAGCGCCACGGGCGCCGTCTCGATCAGCGTCCGGTTGAAGGCTTCGCGCTCCAGGATTTCCTGCTGCGCCTTGCGCGCCGGTTCGACCACGCCGTACCGGTACCAGCGCGCATAGCCCACGCCGCCCAGCAGGCACAGCAGGATCAGGAAACCGGCGCCGGCCAGGAACCAGGCGTTGCCCCGCAGGAACCGGTCGTACGACACCAGGTAGCGGCCCGTCCAGAGGCCGGCCTCGTCCCGGACCAGGAACGCCAGCCCGCTGGCCGTCAGCTTGAACCCTTCGGCCCGCAAGTCGGGCGGTGACTCCCCCCCGCGAATCAGGTCGCCCTGCCCCGCGCGGCCGAGCCAGAACCGGTAGCCCACGGGCGTCTCGTCCCCGGTCCGCGTCACATGCAGACGCGCTTCGTCGATCAGCAGCGCGGCGCGCAAATGCACGGTCCGGGAGTGATCCAGCGGCGGCGGGTCCGCGGGGAACAATGCCAGGGAGGACAGGGCCAGCAGCTTGCGCGGCTGGCCGGGCACGGGCAGCCAGTAGACGACGGGACCGCCCGCGTCCGGTCCCTTCTGCTCGGACGCCGCCCGGCGTCCTGTTCATCCAGGAATTCCCACGCGAACCGGATCGTGGCGACGAAGGCCGCCCGGCGGGACTCGTCGGAGGCGTCTTCCAGGGTGCCGAAGGAAGGAATGCTCAGGCTGATCGGATCTTTCCGGCTGGACAGCGCCAGGCTGGCCGAAGGGAAATTCGACAGGGACCAGAACGCCGAATAGACCCCCGAAAGGTAATTGCCCAGCGACTGGTAAAAAGCCAGGCGCGGATCGCAGGCTTCGATGCGCGTGCGGCAGATGAGGGAAAACGGGATGGCCGCCGGCGACGAGCGGGCCGCGAAGACCCGGTCGCCCTGGACATCCAGCTTTCTCCGGACGGGCGACAGATCCTCGGCCCGCAGCTGGCCGCCCACCGCATGCAAATGGGACAGGAAGCGTTCCTGTTCCTGGAGATTGCCCAGGACGGCCTCGAAATCGTCGCCCAGGTGCAGCCGTTCCTGGCGAAAGAACTGCTGGGCCCCGACAAAAAGCGCCCCCGAGCAGGATCAGCGAGATCGGGACGAAGACGAGGACGACGGCGCTGAGCCAATAGGAGCGCTGGGTGATCCGGTTGAAGAAAGACGCATCGTGCATTGTCTTGAACGGAAGGTGCCGCCCCGGCGCAATGGAATCAGGGCGTCGCGCTCGTGCCATAACGCAGAAACGGCTCGATCCCCTCCGCCCGGAGAGCGGGCGCCACGAGGAACCCCTGGATACAGTCGCAGCCGAGCTGCCGCAACAGGTCCAGGTCGTCGTGCGTTTCCACCCCCTCGGCGGTCACCTTGAGACCCAGCTGCCGGCCCAGACGCACCGAGGCTTCCAACGCGGCCCGGCGCGTCGCATCGCGCCAGGCCCCGGTGACGAAGCCCCGGTCGATCTTGACTTCGGTGAACGGCAGGGTGGTCAGGTGGTGCATGGAACTGAACCCATGGCCAAAATCGTCCTGCGCCAGGCCGAAGCCCTTCAGCCGCAAACGGCCAGCCCCCATATGATACTGCCCCATGTCCTCCAGCGTCTGGTCCTCCAGCAGTTCAAACGTCACGTCGCCGCAGCTTCCGTCCGCGGATTCGACGCACGTCTGGAGCTGGTCGGGCAGATCCGGATTCGCCAGCAACGGGACCGGCAGGTTCACGGACAGGTCCACCCGCCAGCCCGATTTCCGCCACTGCCGCTGCGCGGCCAGCCCATCCATCAGCATCCGGAACAGCAAGGGCTCCTCCAGGCCATAGAGCCGGATGGCTTCCAGGAACCGGGCATCGCCGGCATGGCTGGCGCCGGGCACCGGCCAGCGGGCCAGCACCTCGACGCCGGTCACCTGGCCGCTCCGGATATCGACCTTGGGCTGGAACCAGCCCTGAATCCTGCGGGCCTCCAGGGCGTGGCTGAACACCCCTTTCCCGGCGGGCTGGCTCGGCGGTAGCGCATCCTTCGCACGGTGCCGGTCGAATCCTTCGGACAGCCCGGCCCGCAGGCAGCGGGCATGATCCAGGGTGAACGGCTTGACGAACGCGCCCATGACGGCCAGCCCGCGCGCCTTGGCCATGGCGGCAGCGTTGTCCAGCACCGACTGGCTGCACATGCTGACGCACGCCACCCAGGGCCGCAATCCTTCGCGATGCAGATGGTCGATGAACTGCATGCCATCCATGCCGGGCATGTCCAGGTCCATCACGACGAGGCAGCGGTCCGACTGGCGCAGCCGATCCAGCGCCTGCTGGGGACTGCTCAACTCGACGACATGCTGGAAACCCGCATCCCGCAACGTGTACATCAGATGCAAGGCCTGCAGGGGCTCGTCATCCAGGGCAAAAACCGAGATGGAATTCATCATGTTACATATCTCCCGACGGAGCATGGGCATCGAGCCGATCCTCCAGGACTGAAAAAGAGAACGGCTTGACCAGCAGGTCGTCCATCCCCGCCGCCGCCCACTGCCGCTGGGAACGGGCCAGGGGATCCGCCGTGACGCCGAAGATGACGCCGTCATAGCCCCGGTCGCGCAATGCCCGCGACAAGGCGTAGCCATCCATGCCGGACATGCGCACGTCCGTCAATATGGCGGCAAAGGAATCGAGGTCGGCGCGCTGGAGCGCGGCCTCGGCGGAACGTTCCTGCGCGACCTCGTAGCCCAGGCGCAGCAACTGGTTTCCGAGCACCAGCAGATTGACCGGGTGATCATCCACCAGCAGGGCTTTCCGGCCCTGGGATTGCGTCGACGCCCGCGCACCGGCCGAAGGCGCGCCGGCACGGGCCGCCGCCAGGCCCGGCGTCCCTTGAAGCGCCTCGATCGCCAGGCCAATGGCCCGCATCGAGGGGTCCGCCACCCAGGCCACGGACGTATCGTCCCCCGCCCGCCCGTCCGCATCCGTCCGCACGCGCTCGATCCGCACCCTGGCCATCCGGCCCGAGGCGGTCCCGGGGTACTGGTTCAGACAGACCCGCAGGTCGCCGGCCTTCGGAGGCCGGTCGTCATCGGGCACGGCCCAGGCGCCCCAATGCCGCAGCCACTGGCAGACATTGCCCACGATCTCCGGGGCGGCGCCCGCGACGCAGACACGCTGCGGACCCAGCACGGGGATCCGGCGGGGGGCTTCCGGCGCGACCTCGGCCAGCGGCAGGGTCACGTCCAGCGCCATGCTCGTGCCCAACCCGGGCTCGCTGGCCACTTGCAGGCCGCCCCCCATCAGTTCCGCCAGCATGCGGCTGATGGTCAGCCCCAGCCCCGTGCCGGCCGCCTTGCCATGCTCATTTTTCCCGGGGCTGAAATAGGGATCGAACAGGTAGGGCAGGTCGTCCGGGTCGATGCCCACACCGGAATCCACCACCTGGAAGCGCAGGGCCATGCCGCGATCATCGGGCCTGGCCTGCGCGCGGATGATCACATGACCCGACGCGGTGAACTTGATGGCGTTGCTCACCAGGTTCCCGAGGATCTGGCGCAGCCGCAGGGAATCCCCCAGCAACACGCGCTCCATCTCCACGTTCATGAGGGCGTACAGATGCAGCCCCTTCACGCGCGCGGCCGCCTCGTACGCGGCCACGACCTCGTCGACCAGATCGGCGGGGCTGAACGCCCTGGACTCGATGTGGATCCGCCCCGCCTCGATCTGCGACAGGTCCAGCGCGTCATTGACGATCCTCAGCAACGTCTTCACGGAATGGGCCAAGGCTTCGAAATAAGGCTGCTTCCCGGGAGGGATGTCCGACGGTTCGAACAGCTCCAGCGTGCCGGTGATGCCGTGCAGGGGCGTACGGATCTCATGGCTCAGCATGGCCAGGAAGCGCGTCTTGGCCTGATTCGCCTCTTCCGCCAGGCGATGGGCGCGCGCCAGATTGTCTTCTATCCGCTTTCTGGCCGAAACATCCCGGATCAGGCAAAGCGCCGCGCGCCGGCCCTGGTATTCCAGCACGACCGCATCGACATGCAGGACCCGCCCATCCGGCAAGCTGGCCTCGGTGCGCCTGTCGGCCTCTCCCGGCCCGGGAATGCGATCCCGCCACTGCGCGTCCTCGGCGAGCCAGGACCGCGCAAACGCGTTGGCCAGGTGCACGACGTGCCGCTCATTGTCCACCAGCGCCAGGCCGATGGGCGCCATGGACAGGATCGTCTGGTTCAGCGTCAGGCTTTCGGACAATTCCCGATACTGGCGGCGCATCGGCACCAGCACCCGGCGCCTGATCTGCCGGGAAAAGAGCAGGACCCCCAGCGCAAACACCGACACCAGGCCGACGGCCCGGCCGATGACGGGGGCCTCGTCCCTCAGCAGCCGGGCCATGGGCAACGCATATTTCACCCGCAAGCCGCCGACACCGATCGACTTGCTCAACAGGACGTAACGCGGCAGCCAGCCCTCTCCGGCAAAGCCGTAATAATCCGCGGCGAATCGATCGAGGGACACGGCATGGCTCAGCCCGCCCCGCTCCACCACCACCAGGCCCTCGCGATCGTACAGGCCATACAGCGTGCCGGGCGGCAGGAAATCCGGCGCCAGCACATTCTGGAGATCATGCAATTCCAGCCCCAGCCAGCCGCTATGCGCGTCCCGGCGATCCAGGGGGAATAGGCCATCAGCGTGTCGGCTTTCCGGCTTATGCCTCCAAGCCATACCACAGGCGCCATGCGCCCTTGCGGCGCATCGTTCACGCGCAGAAAGCCGCGCGCGTCGTCCCCCGATACCAGATGCCAGGAGGGGCGTTTCCCATCCACGACCAGACGGGCCACCATGGAGGAAGACGGCTGCGCATAGACCAATGTTCCAACCCGCCGGATCGCATCCAGGTAACGAGGCGTCAGGAACAGCATCCGCGATGCCTTTTCCCCATCGGCCACAGGCAGAGGAACCGCCGGCCCATCCACGCCAAGGCCGCCTCCGGCCCTGGATGCCTGCCCGGACGGCGGCTGGAAAGAGGTGGCGGCCAGGGCGCGTATCAGGACTTCGCGCTGATCGAAATAAAGCTGCGCCTGATACGCCGCGGCATTCAAGTGTCTGCGATATTCGGACAGGGTTCTGGAGGCGGATACATACAAGTATCCGCCCAGCCCGATGATCATACCCAGTAACAAAGCCAATACAAAAAACAACAACAGCGCTTCTGGCGTACGAACAAAATCTCTTTTGGATAAATTTTGTCGCTGCATGAGAGAATTTTAAGCAGCGACTCATGAAGAAGATTTAGTAATAATCCGAAAACAAATTGAATCGTCCCGCATGGCGGCGGCGGGCCCGCCGCACAATCAACCGCGCCGGAGGGCGCGCTTATGGCGGAGCCGGCGCAGGTCGGACACGGTCACGCCGATGCCGGCAACCAGCAACGTCGCCCCGCCCCACCCCAGTGCCGACGCGAATATGTCCATGAAGGGCAGCGAAACCACGATCAGCACGACGATCGATAATCCCAGGAATGCCTGCCATCCCTTCAAGGGCCTGTTCCGGCGCCTGGCGGCGCCGCTCGAAGCGAAGCGCCAGGCCGCCGCGAACACGGCGCCCCAGACGCAAAGCGCGCCAATGGTCGCAATGGCGGTGGCGATCTCAAACCCCTTCAGCCGCTGGTATGTGACCGCCACGAGCACGGCCGCCGCGCACAAAAAGGCGGCGGCCGTCGCCAGACGGGGACTCCCCGCGTGGAGGCGGCCGAGGCACGCCGGAAGTTCGCCCGCCCGCGCGGCCTCGTGCAGCACGCGGGCGGCCCCGAACAACTGGCTGTTGATCACGGACAACACGGTGACGGCGATCAGAAGGCTGAACAGAGGGTAGGCCCAGGCTTGCGACAAGAGCCCCAGCAGATACTGCGTCGGCAGTAAATGGATGGGCACGGTGCCGGTATGGAGCAGCATGCCGGTGACCGCGACGATCACCCACACCATCAGGGCCAGCCAAGCGGAAACCCGCATCAGGCGGGCACGCAGGACATGCGGCGCCGCCGAGGTTTCCCGGGCCGCCAGCGACAGGGATTCGATGCCGACGAAACCCAGCGTCGCCAGGACGAACGGCGGCCAGAGCGCACCGGGGTCGGCGCGCAACAGATCCCACAGCCACCCCGCCTCCACCAGGGCCGGCCCGTCCGCGCGCCAGATGGCGAGGCCGCCCAGCACCAGCACGCCGGCGACCGCGCCGATCTTGATCGCGGACAGCAGCATCTCGAGGCGCGCGAACGCCTTCGCGCCGCGGGCCATCACGAGCGCCAGGCACAGCAGGCCCGACAGGCTGATCAGCCAGCCCGGCAGCCAGCCCAGCCAAGGCTTGAGCGCCGGCGACAGAAAGGTGACTTCCGTACCGACGATGGCGGTCACGGTCAGAAAGTATGCCGCCCGGACGAAGCCCGCCGCCCGGCGCCCTAGCTGGCGTCCGATGGCCTCGGTAAATGACCTGGGAACCGGACCGGCCAGGGTCAGTTCCGCCATGCAATACATCAGCAACAGGAAAACGGCAATGGCGGCGATATAGACCGGCACCGCCGCGCTGCCGACCAGCGAGAGCGGAAAGATGCCTCCGGACACGAGTCCGAAACTGATCACGGCGCCAAAACCGACCATGGACATCTGGGACAGGCTGAGCAAGCGTGGCAAACGGGAATATCGGCGCATATATGGAAATTGAAAATCAGATATGAGGGCGGGGCGCCGGCACGACGGGAATGGCGCCGGCGACAAAAGGTGACATTTATAACATCGTTGCCGGCCGCCCGATCCCAGGACGCCGAGTCTTTCGGAATAATCCTAAACATGCAAAACAAACGGAAGGCTAATATCCTCCTGCTTTATCGCAAGCAACGCAATCCCCTAGAAAGACAGCAATCTGTCTTATTACCAACCCCACCGAATGAAGCCAATGAACAAGCCCGGTTTTTGGGCGGATTACGAGATGAAAATCGTGTGCAATGAATTGCGCCGCCAAGGCCTGCTCTCCGTGGCAGATTGGGCCTGCGACGCAAGCTATTGCGCGAGACGTTTCGATTCCACCACCTACCTTGGCTACCGCCTGTGGGCAAGCCCTTGTCTGCGCATGATGCAAAGACATCGGCCGCTGGCGCGCGCCCTGGCGATTCCTGTCCGCTGGATGATCGCGGACATGCGATATCAACACGGCGCTCGTTCAAACAGGCATTTCCTTGGTTTGCTGATCAACCGGGGCCTTTTCTGGCCCGCGAACAGGCTGATCGGCAAAGCGGCCCAGTTCCTGGGATCGCCGGGCGCAAAAGGTTTTTCGCCCAGTTCAAAGAAATCATTCGGCGGCAATCTGGCGGAATGCTTCGTTCAACCTCCTTTAAAGGTGATTTACTCATGAAGAAAAGTCTTTTCAGCGCACTGACGATCGCCGGCCTGGTCGCATCCGTGGGCACGGCCTCGGCGGAGCCCAATTCCGGCACCATCAACTTCCAGGGCTACATCACGGAATCGGCCTGCTCGATCTCCGGCGGCGACACCAATATGACCGTCCCGATGGGCAGCATCACCAAGAACGAATTCACCACGGCCGGCACGCGCAACACCACCCCGGCGCGCTTCTCCATCTCGCTGCTCAACTGCAACACGGAGGTCGCCAAGAACGCGACCATCGCCTTCACGGGCAATGTCGTGGGCACCGGCCTGCTGGCTCTGGACCCCTCCGGCGCCCAGGGCGTGGCGGTCGCGCTGTTCAATGCCAACAACCAGGCCATCACCGTCGGCGGCACGGGGGTCAGCGGCGCCCTCACCAACGGGACCAATGAATTCAAGTTCCAGGCCTATTACCAGGCCACGACCGCCGTCGCCAATATCGTCGCGGGCGCGGCCAACGCCAAGGCGACTTTTACGGTCACCTACTCGTAAATCGGCGCGCCAAAGGGCTTTCTGGCCCTTCCACGGGCTGAGGAATTCTTCTCAGCCCGTTTCATCGATGCCCGGCCTCGCATGAGGCCGCCGCGCTTCCCCGTCCACCATCCCATACGCGTAAACCCATGAGCTCAATCGCCCGAAGCCTGCTTCCCGCCCTATTGATCAGCTGTCTGGCATGCGGCCCCGTCCAGGCCGCCGTTCAGCTCTCGTCCACACGCGTCATCATGAATGAAAAGGACCGCAACGCCATCGTCACGGCCAAGAATAACGGCACGCAGCCCGTCGTGGTACAGGCCTGGGTCGATGGCGCCGCCGAGGAAATGGAAACGCCTTTCTTCATGACGCCGCCGCTGAGCCGCTTCGACGGCGGAGAGGAGCGCAACCTGACCGTCAGCCGGGTCGACGATGATTTTCCGGCGGACCGGGAATCCTATTACTGGGTCAATGTCCTTGAAATTCCGCAGAAGGTCGATTCCCAGGAAAACAGCCTCGCCCTCGCCATACGCACCCGCATCAAGCTTTTCTACCGTCCCGCGGCCATCCTGAAGGCCGCCCGGGGTCCCGACCAGGTTTCATGGCAGCTGGAGCGCAATGGGGGGGCCTGCTCCATCTCGATCACCAACGCATCCCCCTACACCATCAATTTTTCCCGCATCGACATCGATGGGGACTCGGACGCCCTCGGTAAAGGGATGGTCGCCCTGCCCCTCGAACAGACCCGGGTGGTGCTGCCCAAGTGCCCGGCCAGATCATCGATCCAGGTGCAGCCGCGCGTCGTGAACGACTATGGGGCCGTCGACGCCTGGCCGGCGCTCACCCTGCAGGAAGGCAGGTCCGTCATGGGAAGCGCGCAGTGACCACCGACTCCCGTCTGCGACAACCCGCGGAGCGCCTCTCCTTGTGCTCGATGGGGATGCTGCTGGCATGTTCCGCGCAGGCCCAGGGCCCGGTGGCATTCGATACCGGCTTCCTGCACCGCGTCGATGGCCAGGAAAGCGTGGATCTCGCCATCTTCGCCGAATCGGACCGCGTGCTGCCCGGCATGAAATCAGTGCAGATGCTGTTCAATCAACAGCCCCTGGGCGTGCGCGAACTGCGATTCGTCGCGGAGCAAGGCAGGCTGGACGCGCAGCCGTGCATTTCACCCCGGCTGCTCGAAGAGCTGGAGGTGAACGTCAAGGCTTTTCCAAAGCTGTCGGAGCTCGACGCCGACAACTGTACCCAGGCATTGCCGCTGATCCCGATGGGCAGCGTGTCGTACGACCAAAGCCGCAATACCGTCACGCTCCTGATCCCGCAGGCCGCGCTCGTCCAGCGCGCGCGCGGGCTCGTGCCGGAGGATCGCTGGGATGACGGCGAAGTCGCCCTCTGGTCTTCGTACCGCCTTTCGCACAACCGCACCAGGCATTCGGCGGGATTCGGCCCGGACAACAGCGAGAGCACCTTCCTCAGTTTCCGCAACGGTTTCAACGTGGGCGGCTGGCGCCTGCGCGGCAACGCGAGCTATTACGACAACAGCCATTCGCGCGCCTGGGACTGGTCCGAGCTCTATGCCGAGCACAGCGTGAATGCCTGGCGCGCGCAGCTGCGCCTGGGCGACACCATGACGCCGGGCAACATTTTCAATGCCTCGCGCATCCGGGGCATTCAACTACGATCCGACGAAGGCATGCTGCCGGACAGCCAGCGCGGCTACGCCCCCGTCGTGCGAGGCATCGCCGCCGACAGCGCCAAGGTCACCGTGCGCCAGGCGGGATATGTGATCTATACCGCTTTCGTGCCCGCCGGCCCCTTCGAATTCAGCGACCTCTATCCCACGGCCGGCGGCGGCGACCTGGAAGTGGAAGTGGCGGAACTCAATGGCCGCGTCACCCGGTTCTCCCAGCCCTATGCCGCCTTGCCGACGATGATGCGCGAAGGGATCTGGCAGTACGGCGCCGCTTTGGGGAAATATCGCGACGATTATTATTCCGAATCTCCGTGGGTGGGACAGGCGACGTTCGCCTACGGCCTGCCCTGGGGCATGACCGCCTACGGCGGGCTGAGCGTCGCCCAGAACTCCTATCAGGCCGGAGCGCTGGGCCTGGCCATCAACATGAAGGGCCTGGGCGCCCTATCGGCCGACGTGACGACCTCCAGGTCCCTGGACGGGCAAGGCGCCCGCCACCGAGGCGCCGCGGCGCGCGTGCAATATGCCAAGTCGTTCCCCAACAGCGGCACGAACTTCACGCTGGCCGGCTACCGCTACAACTCGGAAGGCTATCGCAGCCTGGACGACACCTTGCGCGAACGCGACATCCGCATCGACCGCGACGATCGCTACAACTACCAGCCCGCCGGATACGCGCGCAGCCATGAATACCAGTTGTCCATGTCCCAGAATCTGGGCAACCGCAGTTCGGTGTCCGTCAACTACTACGGCATTGCGTACCGCAATGCGCCAAGGAACGCCACCTACGCGCAAGTCGCCTTTTCCAGTTCGGTCGGACGGGTCGGTTACTCACTGAACTACAGCCTGAACCGCACCCCCTGGAACGGCCGCGATCACTCGGTCATGCTGACGCTTAGCATCCCCCTGGGCGGCTCGCACAGCGCCGGCTATGCGATGAACCGCACCAACAACCGGGTGACCAGCCACGACGCCACGCTGAGCGGCGCGCTGCTCGACGACTATTCCCTCACGTACGCGGTGCAGACAGGGGTGACGACGGGCAGCGATGAAAACAATGGCGTCCATGGATTCGGTTCGCTCGGATATTCATCCCCCATCGGAACCGCCAACCTCAGCCACGCCTATGCCAGGCAGTCGTCGAGCACCAACATCGACTTCAGCGGCGCCGTCTACGCCGACCGCAAGGGCGTGCTGCTCGGACAATCCATGGGTGAAACCGCCATCGTGGTGGATGCGCCCGGCGCCGGAAACGTCGAAATCAACAGCTACCCCGGCGTCAGGACGAACAGCCGGGGGCGGGCGCTGATTCCGTATGCCCAGCCCTATCGGGAAAACCGGGTGTCCTTGACGCCGCCGCCGGACCAGCAGGACGCGACGCTGGAGCAGAACGTGAGACCGTCGTGCCCACCCGGGGCGCCGTCGTGGTCGCGCAATTCGGCACCGAAGTGGGCCGTTCGAGGCTGTTCGTGCTGCGCAACACCGAGCAGGGCTTCCTGCCTTTTGCCGCTACCGTGTTCAGTCCCGACGGCAAGCAGAAAGGGATCGTGGGGCCCGTGGGCCGGGTATGGCTTACAGGACTCCAGGGAAAGAACCGCTACACCGTGCAATGGGGCGAAGGAAAGCAGTGCGCCGTCATGATCGATGCCGGCACGGGCCATGCCGGGGCGGAAGAAGAGAACAAGGATCTGACATGCGACCCGACAACCGATATCTAAATCCTCTGCGCGGGCCGGCCGCGGCCCGGTTCGGGGCCGCCGCCGGGCTGATCCTGGCATGCATGAACACGGCATCCGGCGGCCCGCTGGATACCCGTGCCGCGAGCTGCGTCTTTCAGGACGGGGGCGTCGGCCCCAAAACGGGCATCAAATACGACAATACCTTCCCTCGACCTACTTGATCTTCGTCCCTTTCGGCAGTGTCACGATCAGCATCCCGTCACGCCCGACCCCCGGGGAAGTCCTGCTCGCCAAGGAAGTCCCGCTGCCGACGCTGTTCGAGGGAGCGGCCGGCCGGGGCGCACCGTTGAAATTGTGTCCGCCGGGCACGGTTGAAACATTTCTCGGCGATGGAAGACCGTTAGCCGGAACGGGCGATATCTATGAGACTTCGGTCCGCGGCATCGGCTACCGGGTTTATTACTACCTCAGCAATGAAAGCCGGCAGACGGCACCCGTCATGTACCAGAACCCATACTCCGCCGGCGTGCTGATTTACCCCATGAACACGGACAACCACCCGCAGGGCACGAACGTGCGTACGCGGATCGAGTTCGTCGCCACGGGGAGCCGATCGCCAGCGGAACCATCAGCTCCGGGGTGTATGGCGAAGGAGGGGTCCTCGGCTCCGTCACCCCCCCCCATACCCGCTCTTTACCGGGTCCAGATGTCGGGAACCGTGACGGTGGCTCATCCCACCTGCAGCATCACGAACCCGGCGGCATTGAACGTGACGCTGCCCGAGGTGTCGACCTCGCAACTGGCCGCGTCGGGAACGGGAGGTACGACGACAACCACGCTGGGAGTGGCCTGCAGCGCGAACCGCGACGACGCGCCATTGATCACGTTGAGGGCCAACAGTCTTGCCTCGCAGGTCCCGGGCACCTTGAACAACGAACTCACGGACAGTACGGCGGCAAAGGGAGGTGGGCGTACAGGTACAGTACGAGATGCCTTCCGGAAACTCGGTGCCCTTCCAGCAAGGAATCGCCACCGCGGGGCGGGACATCCCGCCAGCGCCCTGCCGACCAACCAATGGCAGTTCCGGCTGGGGGCCAGGTTCGCGCGCCTGGGTTCCGCCGCCGAGCTCAGGCCAGGCAAAGTCCGCGCCACCGCCACTGTGACTTTTACCTACAACTGAATGCTAGATCGCCGTGAATGGAAGCAATTCCAGCGTGCAGCGAAGTTTCGACACCCTTGCCACGGCTCCGAACCGCCCATGTCCACAATGACGCCCACCCCTTCGCTTCCTTCGCTGCCCGACACCCCCGAACTGCGGGAAAGACTGGCCGAAATCATCGCCAACGTCTGCCGCTGCGACAAAGAACCGTTGCTGGGACGGAACCGTTCACCTCGGTGGCCATTGAATTCGATTCGCTCGCGGTGCTGGAAATCCTGCTGGAAATCGAAACCCTCTACCACATCGAAACCGACGACATGGTGCCGGTGGATCCGGAAGCGGGATCCCAGGAAGTCCTGGGCGTTTTCCCCAGAACCTCTCCGAGCTCGTCGCCTATACGCAGGAAGTGGCGCACCGGGTGCTGCAGCGCGAAGCGGCGCTGGCCGGCCAGGAACCCGCGGAAGCCCTGCAGGCGCGCCACGCGGAACGGCTGGCGCGCGCGCAGCAACGCACCGCCGCCAGGCCCGCGCCAGCGCGGGGACGGGGATGACGGCGACGGCGGCGGGCAGAAGCGGGACGCTTAGGGGGCGGCGATGCAGAAAAGAACCGTCGTCGTCACGGCCATGGGCCTGGTCACCCCCGTCGGATCCTCCGCGCGGGAAACCTTCGACGCGCTGGTCGCCGGCCGGTGCGGCATCGGCAAGCACCCCAGCCTGGCGCTGGGCCGGCGCGTGGGGTATGTCGACGTGGACATTTCCGCCGGAGAACACCCCGCGCAAGCGCGGCAGATGGACCGCGTGACATTGATGGCCCAATATGCCGCCACCCAGGCGATCGAACGGTCGGGGCTGACCGCCGGGCAGCAGGCCAGGACCGGCGTGTTCTATGGCACGGGCATCGGCGGCATCACCACCTTCAACGAAGCGATCGAAGCCTATCACCAGCTCATCCCCAAGCGCCCCGTCCTGGTGGTGCCGGCCATCATGCCCCACGCGGCCACCGCGCTGATCGCCCAGAGGCTGAAGTCCGTCGCCGAGGCGCAAACCTACGCGACCGCCTGCTCGGCGGGCTCCGTGGCCATCGGCGAGGCATTCCGCCGCCTGCGCGACGGCTATCTGGACGTGGCCATCGCCGGCGGCGCGGAATCCATGCTGATTCCCAGCATCATGGCCGCCTGGGAACAGCTGCGGGTCCTGAGCCCCGATCCGGCCCACCCGGGCACGGGCAACTGCCGGCCCTTCAGCAGCCGCCGGGCGGGCTTCGCGCTGTCCGAGGGCGCCGCGATGATCGTGCTCGAAACGCTCGACCACGCGCGCTCGCGCGGCGCCACGCCGATCGCCGAACTATGCGGCTACGGCGTCAGCAATGACGGCACCCATCCGTTGCGGCCGGATCCCGTCGGCCAGACCCTCGCCATGCGGCGCTGCCTGGACGACGCCGGCGTTGATCCCGCCCAGGTGGGCTACGTCAATGCGCACGCGACCGGCACGCATGTGGGCGACCGCATCGAAACCCAGGCCATCAAGCAGGTGTTCGGCGCGCGCGCCGGCACGCTGCCCGTCAGCAGCATCAAGGGGGCCGTCGGCCACATGATCGGCGCGGCGGGCGCCGTCGAAGCCGCGGTGACCGCCATGAGCGTGCAGCAAGGCATCGCGCCCCCCACCCTGTTCTACGAGGCGGGCGACGCGATCTGCGATCTGGACTACCTCCCGGGCGGGGCCCGCGAATTGCCGGACCTCTCCGTGGCGATCAGCAACTCGTTCGGCATGGGCGGCAACAACTCCGTGCTGGCATTCCGCAAGATCGCCTAGCGGCGGCCACCCGCCACCGGCCGCCGGCACCCCAGCGATCGGCCAATTTCGTCACTTTCCGGGCGAAGCCGTGGATACAGGCGCAACAAAAGCGCCAAACCACCACGCTGACCAGCGCAATCGGTTCACCTGATCGCTTTGGTTAGAATAATCCCCATCCGCGCAACCGGAAGTTCCATGGAAATCACCCTCAACGGCTACCACACCCTGATCGCCGCCGCCCTCGTGATGCTCGCGGGGCACTGGCTGGTCTTCCGCATCAAGTTCCTGTCCACGTTCAATATCCCCGAACCGGTGGCCGGCGGCCTGCTGGCGGCGCTCCTCATCACGCTGCTGAACGCCACCACGGGCCTGACGCTCAAGCTCAACACCGAGCTGCAGACGACCTTCATGCTGATGTTTTTCGCCTCGATCGGCCTGAGCGCGGATTTCACGCGGCTGAAGGAAGGCGGCAAGCCCCTCGTCATGCTGCTGGCGCTGGTCTCCGGCTTCATCGTGGCGCAGAACGTCATCGGCGTGGGCCTGGCGGCGCTGCTGGGCCTCAAGCCCCTGATCGGCCTGGTGGTCGGCTCGATCACGCTGACCGGGGGCCACGGCACGGCGGGCGCCTGGGGACCGGTGCTGGAGACCAAATACGGCATCGCCGGCGCCACCACGCTGGGCATCGCCACGGCGACGTTCGGCCTGGTGTTTGGCGGCCTGATCGGCGGACCGGTGGCGCGCCACCTGATCTGCAAGCAGAAGCGCAAACCGGTGCCCGACGCGCACGAGCGCACCGGCATCGAGACCATTTCCGGCACGCCGCGCCATGAGCAAGGCACGGAAAGCGAGGAAGCGAGCGGCCCGACGTTCGAAATCTTCGACCAGCCGCGCCTGATCACGGCCTACGCCGCGATCGAGACCCTGGCCATGTTCGCCGCCTGCCTGACCAGCGCCGACCTGCTCGGCCGCTGGGCCCACGGCACGGCCATCGAACTGCCCACCTTCATCTGGGCGCTGGCCAGCGGCGTGGTGATCCGCAACGTGCTCACCCACGTCTTCCGCTTCCAGATGTTCGACCGCGCGATCGACGTGTTCGGCAACACCTCGCTGTCGCTGTTCCTGGCCATCGCACTGATCAGCCTGCGCCTGTGGGAACTGGCCGGCCTGGCCGGCCCGGTGGCCGTCATCCTGGCCGCGCAGGTCGTGGTGATCATGCTGTACGCGGCCTTCGTCACCTCCCGCTTCATGGGGTCGGACTACGACGCCGCCGCCGTCGCCGCCGGCCACTGCGGCTTCGGCCTGGGCGCCACCCCCACGGCCATCGCCAACATGCAGGCCGTGACCGACCGCTTCGGCCCTTCGTACAAGGCCTATCTGATCGTGCCGCTGGTCGGCGCGTTCTTCGTGGATCTGGTCAACGCCGCCATCCTGCAGATCTTCACCCAGATTCCCTTCCTGCAATGAACCCCGCGCATCCCTCAC
>JAUCCZ010000012.1:0-20092 GCA_034675705.1 Comamonas sp.
ATGTAGCCTTTGGACTCAGTCGTCTTGCTCATCCGCATCCTTGGCCAAGACCGTGAAGCCATCGGTCGTGGCAATTCCGCTCACCTCCGGCGCATTGACCAGCGTATAGGTGTAATCGATCGTGATCGTGCCGTCGGCGTCCTGGCTGTAGCCATGCAGCTCCATCGTGCCGTACCGGGTGTCCACAGTCTTGGATTTAGTGCCCAGCGCCTCCAGTTCCTACTTGCTCAGCACCAGCGTGGCCGGGTTGCCGCCGGCATCGGTATAGCCCAGCGTCACCGCTTCCGTGTCATCCAGCCCATCCAGCGCCTTGATCGTGAAGTGGCATTCAGCGGTCAGGTCGGCCGGCTTGGGATCGCTGCCCCAAGGCAGGCCCCGCCTTCGTACACCACGCGCTCGGTCGTATCGCCCGACACCGGCTGATCATTCTCGCCGGTCTTTCCCGCAGGCACGTCCACCGTCACGCCATCATCGGCCCCCGTGACCGTGATCACCAGGATCCGACTGGGACGTTTGCCCCTCGCCATCGGTCAGCGTGTACTTGAAGGTTTCGATGGCTTCCTCGCCCTCGCTCAACGCTTGCAGGGCCAGGTAGCGCGGATTGTCTCCTTCTCCGTCGCCAGCGTATAGGCGTAGTGGCCTTCGGCATCGATCGTCAGGTCGCCATACTTGCCATGCACCTCCGTCGTCCCGCTGGCCTGCACCGTGTCGCCGGCCGCCGCGTCCGGCGCCTGCACTGCCCGTCACCGTCGAGCCGTCGGCGCCCGTGGTTGTCCACATGGTCGCCCGCCGTGGCACCATCGATGGTCAGGACATTGCCAGGCACCGACGACCATCGATGCCATCCTCCCCGATCTTATTGGCGTCATCGAGGGCCACCGGCACCGTGTCCGTGATGTTCGCCACCAGATCGGCCGAGGTCGAGCGGCCCTGGCTGTCATTGACGATGATGGTGATGCCGTCGGGCAGCGCATCCTGGTCCAGGGGATGGTCCAGGGCGCCGTCGGAACGATAGGTGTAATCCACCGTCCCGGTAGCCGGATCATAGTGGGTCAGGGTCAACGAGCCCTTTTCCGTATCGATGACGATCAAGCGTGGCCCCCGGAGAGGACAGGAGGTTCAGTTCCGCCTGGGTCACGGTCACGCCGCCGGGCTGGCCGGCTCAGGGGTGAAGGTGAATTGCAGGCTGTTCAGCCCCGCGGCCGCGGTGAAAGTGAACGCGCCGGACACCCCGACTTCCGTATTGTTTTCGGGGATGGAGAAAACGCCGGCGGGTACGTTGGGGCCGCCCTCGCCCCCATCGGGGTCGTCACTGACATCGATCGTCGGCCCGGCCGGAGTGTCATCCGCCGTGGCGGCCACGCCGCCCAACTGCACGATCTCCGGCGTTTCCACACCCGGGCGCGGATAGGCCAGCGCCAGGGGCGTGGTGGTTTCCGTGATGCTGGCCAGGCGCGTGAAGCTGTCGCCGCCGCCGCCGCCGCCGGTCAGCGCCGCCGCGGTCGGATCCAGGATGGCGAACGGGTCCTGGCCCGCGTCCAGCGCGGCCAGCGCCTGGTCGGCCACCGGGTCGGCCGGAGGCGTCACGGCGTTGTCCGCCGGCTGCGGCTGCGCCGCGGCCAGGTCGTCGGTGACCAGCATGTCGGTGTTCTGGCCGACGATCACCGGCGGCACGCCGGTGGCCTGCAGGGTCACGCTGGCGCTCTCGTCCGTCATGATGTGGGCGTTGACCGGCACGCGCATGCCTTCGTGCAGGGCAATCATGGTGCCGTCGGATGCGCGCATCCAGGCCTTGCCGGTGACGTGGGTGATCAGGACGGTATCGGTCGCTCATGTTTGGGATTCCCAGTGGTGAATTCGGTGGCGCCGGCTGGCGCAAAGGCGCGCAGCAACGGCGATCATGTGTCGGGATGCTACGCGCGTGGCGATGGACTTCGTATTGGCGGAAAAGACAATGCGAGCTGGAGGATGCTCAGGGAAAACTCGGAGCTTTTCCAGGCCGAGGCTCCCAGCTCATCGCCACACCGTGCGGCCACGCGCGATATGCGGCTGCCAGATGTAAAACACCCGCGCTCCGGAAACACCGGAAGCGCGGGCGAAGGACCTACGGAAAAGAGGGCTTAGCTGTGATCGACCTTCAGCTTGCCGTCGTTGATCAGGCTCTGGATCAGCGCGGCCTGATCGCTGCCATGACCCGCCGTCAGATCGACGTTGTCGATGACGATCTGCTGGTTATGGCTGTTGGCCACATCTCCATCCGTGCTGACGTTGATGATGGTCTTGCCCGCATCCGCGCCGGTGCCGCCACTGATGTGGAGGTACTGCGTCAGATCGCTGGCGTCCGTATGGCCGTTCAGCAGCTCGCTCAGGTCGAGGGTATCCTTGCCCAGCGTACCGCCGCTCGTCACCCCGAAGTCCGTGACGTGATCCACCGCGGGCGTCGCCGTGGCGCCCTGGTCGCCCAGCTTCCACACGAACACGTCGTCGCCCGCACCGCCGGTCAGGAAGTCGTTGCCGGCGCCGCCATGCAGGTGGTCGTTGCCGGCGCCGCCCACCAGAGTGTCGCTGCCCTGGCCTCCGAACAGCGCATCGTTGCCGTCCGTGCCGTGCAGGACTGTTGGACGTGCCCGACGAATTGTCGACCGACACGTCGAAGTTCGTCGAAGCCGTGTCCCCGGTACCGTCCGTGACAGTCGCCCCCAGATGCAGGGTCAGGCTGTCCTGGTCGACAACATGGGTGACGTCATGGGCGTCGGTATCCCACTTCACGGAAATCTGCTCGTCCACCGAGAACTGGCTGGAGGTATCGCCGGCGCCGATGACGATGTGGTCGATACTCCTGCCGCCCGAGGCCTGGATCGTGACGTCCTGGGTCCCGGAATCGCCGTTTGAACCATCCCACCAGGATCGCGCTGCCGCGGTCACATCCACGTCTTCATGCGAACCATCGGTATAGAACACGGTGATGTGGGCCGTATCTTCGGCACCCCTGGACTCCCAATCATCCGCCTGGCGGTCCCCAAACTGGTTCAGGGTCAGAGCCACCTCGGTGATGTGCCGGCCATCGGCCGCATTGGCGCTGAAGTCGAGCACCAGCTTTTCTCCAAAGCTGCCATCGGACCTGCTGTTGTTGTTACCGGGACCATAGGTATTGTTCTGGATGTACCGGTCATCCGAACCAGAACTGTTCCAGTTCGGATTGTCGACGCTGATGCCCCGGTTGGAGCTGTCATTGACCACTACATTCGCGGTTGTGTCACTGCCATTCTTGACTCCTTCGGCCCCTCCCTTGTCGAGGAAGGCTGTCAACGTCAGCTTCACACCGCCCTCGGTATCGCTGATGCTCTCCCGGCTGCTGTAGTCATCGAAATCGAAACTGGCGGTCCCACTCGAGCCAGGCACCGTCGTGGTGTACGAGGTGACCGGATCCAGCGTCCCGGTCATGTGCACGGCATAGGTGCCGTCCGCCGCCGAGCCGGAAACCTCGAACACCGAATGCCACGCGCCACCCGACTGATACCCGGCGGACAGCGTGCCGTCCGGATTGGCCTTGTAGCTCAATTCGTGTCCACCCGAAGTCAGGGTGATCGACTGCGGCACGCCATCCACCAGGATGCTGGCCGTCACGGGCGAACCGTTCAGGCCGGCCTTGTCGGCACCGGTGATGGCGATCGTGGCGCCGGACGCATCCTTGCCCACGTCGATGCCGGTGTCCGCAATGGTCACCAGGCCAGCCTCGTTGGCCAGCACGGTGCTGTCCGCCACATGATCGATCGTCGGCACGCTCGGGATGTTCTTGTAGCCGCTCAGGTCGATCGTGATGTGCCCGATCTGGGTATCGCCATCGGCGTCCGTGACTGTGTAGTTGTAGGTCAGGGTCTTGTCGCCGATCTGGAAGTTGTCACGCGCGGCGCGGCTCATCTCGAACACGTAATGCCCATCGGCCCCCACCGTCAGAGTGCCGTATTGATTCGTGATGACCGTCGCGCCGCCGGTCCCCGCGACCCCATTTTCCCAGGTCACCGACCCGGCGCCATCGGCGCCATACTGCCACGTCGTGACGCCGGAGTTCTGGTCGAACAGATCGCCCTCGACCCGCGGCAGCGCATCCGTGGAAGAAATCGTGGCATACAGGTCGAACGAATTCGCCTGATTCTCCTTCGTATGGATCGACGAAACCAGATTCCCGTTCGCGTCCAGGAAGCCCTTGATATCCAGCACATAGGTCCGATCGCCGACGGTGAACGTCTGCGTTGCCGTCGAATTGGCGATGGTCACGATATCGTCGTCGCGCGAATCCCCGTAATCGTTCGGCGTCTCCGTATGGCTGAGCTTGATCGTGTGCTGGACGACGTGCTCGACGCCATCGATCGTCACATGAATGGAGACCTGCAGATCGACCGAGGTCAGCGAATTCCCCGAAACCCTGAAGTTATTGTGGGTAAACGTCCCCAGCTTGAAGGTCGTGTCCAGGAGATTGGAATCCGCTCCGCGAAGGCCCTCGTTGTCCACGAAGGCATAGCCGGAGCCCTGGGTCTTGTCGCCCCAGACGATCCGATCGATGCCAGGATCGCTATCATTGTTGATCGTCTGGGTCAGGGAGCCATTATTCTCGAGATTCCAGTTCGCGAAACCGGATTCGAGACCGCCCACGCTGATGACGCTGACGGGGATGCCCAGGTCGCTGTCGGCATTGGGGTTGTTCGCCGGGCTGTCGTCCTCGACATTGACAGTCAGGGTGGACGTTCCCGTGGCCCCATGGGAATCAGTGACCTTGACGCCGACATCAAAGGACTTCACATCCTCGGAAGTCGTATCCGTATGCTTGATCGGCTGGAGCAGATTGACGTGATATTCCCCACCATCATCGATGGTGATCGTCGTCACGGTCGACCCGCCCGCCGTCCCCGTGAGGGTATGGCCATTGTCCGTCAAGGCCCAGTGCACCGACTGGCCACCGGACATGAAGGTGCCATCGGCCGGCTTCACCAGGCTGACGGAGAACCCGGACGTATCGTCCGCATCGGCAATGGTCAGAGTGCCCGTCGCCGTTGTACCGTTGGAATGGTCGCCAGGATTGCCCACGTTATCCGGAATGCCATGAGCAAGGCCTTCTTCGGAGACCGTCGCCACGCCGTTGGTGATCGTGGGAGTAGCATTTATTTCATTCACCACGACAGACAGCGTCTTGGAGGCGATGTCCCCATCAGCATCCTTCACGGCAAATACAAAATTGTCCGTTCCGCCCACATGCGGCTTGGCCGTATACACGTAGCTGCCGTCAGCGGCAATCACCAGCGTCCCGTACTGGCCCACGATGGTGTTCACCGCGCCATGGGTCAGCGTCGTGTCCACGCCATTGACCGTCACCTTCGCACTGACCCCGGCACCATCGTCCGCGCCAAAGTCGAAGTCGAAGGTCCCGACTGCCGTCGGCGTCGTCGCCTCGCCAGAAGCGACGCTCAGGTCGCCGCCCACGCTGACGCTGGGAACACCGTCCTGGATCGTGACCGTCAAGTCGCCGCTTGCACTGCCGCTGTGATCATCGGATACCGTGACCGGTACGTCGAAGCCGAGCGCGCCATCGGTGCTGGAACCCTGGACGCCATGATCGACCGGGCCAAGCAGCGTGACCGTGTAGTGCTGGGTGCCGTCGGAATCCAGGCTGCCCAAGGTGATCTTGACGATCTCCTTCCCGCCGGCCGTCCCGACCAGCTCGGTCCCCGCACCGTTCAGCGCCCACGTAATGTCCACGCCGCCGGACTTCAAGCCGGGATCCTTGTCGCCCGACAGATCGCCCAACTTGATGGTCAGCGTGTCGCCGGCATCGGGATCGGTCGCCTTGAACGTACCCGACCAGGACGTTCCGGTATCGCCGGACAAATCGTTCTCAGCAACCAGTGCATTGCTATCGCTCAGGTCCAGGACCGGCGCATGGTTGAATTCCGGCAGGCCGATGGTGATCCGCCCGACCGACGGATCGCCGTCGGCGTCGGTGACCGTGTAGGAAGCCGGCAGCGCATCCAGGCGGTGGCCGTCGGCGTCTGTCAGGGGCTTGTACTCATAGAATTCCCATTGCCCGGTCGCGGGCGACAGGATCAGCTGGAAGGCCAATTCGCCGTTGACCGTACCGCTCAGCACGGTACCGTTGCCATCCATCGTCGTCTGGACCGCCTGGCCATCCGCATAGATCGTGCCGGCCGCCGGCGTGTTCCACTGGGCGCCGCCAGCGCCATCGGCGCCGTAATGGTAGTCGAGCTGGCCCGTGCCGTAGGCCAGGGCCTGCGGCAGTTCGGAACCGCCGAAGGTGATGCTCTTGACAGCGAAGTCGCTGTTGTCGCTGAAATTGGTGTTGCCGTTGCTGGTCGCCCGGAACACCAGCGTGTCGAAGCCGCCGAAGCCATTGGCGTTGAAATCCGCCGCGTAATCGCCGGACCCGGCATTGGAATCGAAGGCTTGCTGGCCAACTTTTTCGCCGCCCCGCCAGAACTCCACCACGCCGGATTCGAGCTCGCCGCCGAACATGACGGAGAATTCCACATGGGCGCTATAGGCGACCTTGCCGTCCTGCAGGGCGACGGTCAGGGTTTCGGATGCATTGCGGCCATCCTCGAAATTCCGGAAGTCGACTTCGCCGGGCAGGGCGTGGTAGGGCTCGCCCTCGCTGATCACGCCCAGGCCGTTGCCGGACTGCTGAACACTCGCGTCGATCAGGGTGGAGTCCGTGGCCGTCGTGAACCCCTGGGCCGTGACGACGACGGCGCCGTCATTGAAGCTCAGCGAGTTGCCGGACGTATTTCCCGTGAAGTCCACCGTCCCGACGTAGACGTCCGGAATGCCGGTCAGGCCGGCGGAGCCCTGCGCGTCGGGGGTACCCACGTAGGGGCTGTCGTCTTCGACGCGCACGGTGATGGAGGAATCCACCACCCCGCCATGGCCGTCATCCACCGTGATCGGGATGTTCAGGTTCAGGACGTCTTCGGCCGCGTCGGTCGTGATCGGATGGTCGATGGCGCCCTTCAGCGTCACCGTGTAGTCGTAATGACCATCGACGCCGGGCGTCAGGTCGATCTGGATGATTTCGCGGTAGTCGTTCTGGCCGGGTGTGCCGACATAGCCGGTCAGCCCATGGCCACTGGCATCGGCGGTCCACTGGATATCCACGCCGTGCGATTGCAGCGCGCCGGCATAGCCGGCAGGATGCGTCGGGCTGGCCGCCGTCACGCCCGTACCCAGCGTCACGGCCGGCGTATCCCCATCCACGTCCGCGACGGTGAATGATCCTACCGCGGAGGGTGCGTCGGTCTGGTCGCCACTGGGGGCATTGTTCCCGTGGCCGGAAATGCCATCGTCGTAGTTGTCGCCGGTCGCCGTCAGGCCTTCCTCGGCGACGGCCACGTGACCGCCATCCTGGCCGAACGTGGTCGTGGGATCGTCGTTGGTGCCCTTGATGTGGATGGTCAGCGCGGCTTGCGACGTGTCGCCGTCATTGTCCGTCAGCGTGTACTTCAGGACGAAGTCCTTGGTCTGGCCCTCGGCCAGCGCCTGCGTGGCTGGCTTGGAGCTGTCCAGCACGAAGGTCCAGCCTCCGGCGGGACCCGGCACCAGCGTGCCGTACTGCGACAGGTCGGCCTGCGTCGTCGCGTTGTCGCCGGCGTTCCAGGAAAAGCCGTTGAACAGGTCATTCGGACCGTCCGCGCCCCAGCCGGTGTCGTTGACCAGCACATTGCCCGACAGAACCGCCGCCAGACCATGCGCGTCCTCGGTCACCGTGCCGCCGTTGTCATTGACCGCCAGCGGGCTGTCGTCCTGGATGTTCACGGTCAGATTGCCCGTGGTCGTCGCGCCGTGATTGTCCGTCACGTTGATCGGCACGCCCAGGTTCAGGGCATCCTCGCCCGCGCCCGGATGGTCAATCGGCGCCAGCAGCTTCACGTCGTACGAATAGTTCCCGCTGCCATTGTCGTGCAGGGAAACCTTGATCACGTCGGCCACCGGGATGAAATGCCCGAAGAGCGTGATCCCGATCTGGCCCGTCAGCGTCTTGCCGTCGCCCGACACGGACCAGTGCACTTCCTGGCCGGCCGAGGTCAGGGTCTCGGACGGCGTGCCCAGCTTCACCGTCACCGTGTCTCCCGCATCCACGTCGTGGACCGTGAACGTACCGCTGTCCTTGGCGCTGTTGGTGGTGTCCGGGATACCCGTGTCATCCGGGATGCCGGGGCCGTGCGGCGGCACGATGCCGCCCTTCAGGCCTTCTTCCGAGACCGCCGCGTTCGCGTCGGCGCCGTTGTCGCCGCCGAAGGTGATCGTCGGCGCGTCGTTCGTGCCCTTGATGTGGAGGGTCAGCTCGGCTTGCGACGTGTCGCCGTCATTGTCCGTCAGCGTGTACTTCAGGACGAAGTCCTTGACCTGGCCTTCAGCCAGCGCCTGCGTGGCCGGCTTGGAGCTGTCCGGCGCGAAGGTCCAGCCGCCGGCGGGGCCCAGCACCAGCGTACCGTATTGCGACAGATCGGCCTGCGCCGCCGCGTTGTCGCCGGTGTTCCAGGCGAAGCCATCGAACAGATCGTTCGGGCCGTCCGCGCCCCAGCCGGTGTCGTTCAGGAGCACATTGCCCCCCAGGATCGCGGCGGCGCCGTGCGCGTCCTCGGTCACCGTGCCGCCGTTGTCATTGGCCGCCAGCGGGCTGTCGTCCTGGATGTTCACGGTCAGATTGCCCGTGGTCGTCGCGCCGTGATTGTCCGTCACGTTGATCGGCACGCCCAGGTCCAGGGCATCCTCGCCCGCGCCCGGATGGTCGATCGGCGCCAGCAGCTTCACGTCGTACGAATAGTTCCCGCTGCCATTGTCGTGCAGGGAAACCTTGATCACGTCGGCCACCGGGATGAAATGCCCGAAGAGCGTGATCCCGATCTGGCCCGTCAGCGTCTTGCCGTCGCTCGACACGGACCAGTGCACTTCCTGGCCGGCCGAGGTCAGGGTCTCGGACGGCGTGCCCAGCTTCACCGTCACCGTGTCGCCCGCGTCCACGTCGTGGACCGTGAACGTGCCGCTGTCCTTGGCGCTGTTGGTCGTGTCCGGGGTACCCGTGTCATCCGGGATGCCGGGGCCGTGCGGCGGCACGATGCCGCCCTTCAGGCCTTCTTCCGAGACCGCCGCGTTCGCGTCGGCGCCGTTGTCGCCGCCGAAGGTGATCGTCGGCACGTCGTTGGCGCCCTTGACGACGACCGTCAAGGTTGCCGTCGAGGTATCGCCGTCCGCATCGGTCAACGTGTAGGAGAAAACATCATTGGCGGTCTTGTCCTGCCCCAGGGCCTGCACGGCGGCATGGCGCTCGTCGGCCGGATCGCTGACCAGGGTATAGGTGTAGGAACCATCTTCATTCAGGACCAGGTCGCCATAGGCGCCAGTGGCTGACGGCGCCCACGCCGCCGCTGACGTCCGCGCCCAGGCTGTCGCCGGCCTGGACTCCCGATACGGGGGTCGGGTCGACGCCCAGCGCATCGGCGCTGTCTCCGGGCCCGGTATCGCCCGCTTCGCCATCGCCCTTGACGACGTTCCCCACGGCGACCAAGGCGGCATCCTCGGTCACGTTGGCCGTGTCGGAGACGGCGGACGGCGCCGTATCCGTGATGGCCGCGACGATTTCACTGGTGACGGAACGGCCCAGGCTGTCGATCACGGTGACGCCGATGGAATCGGGCAGGTACTGCCCGATGGACGGGTCCGTGGCCGCGCCAGCATGATCCTGCCAGCCATCGGACACGTAATGGTAGGTGACGGTGCCGGTCGCGGGATCGTAGCCGGTCAGGGTGAGGACGCCGCGATCCGTATCGATGACGATGGGCGCGGCCGGTGTCGCCGCGGCGAGTTCGGCCAGGGTCACCGTCAGTGAAGTGGCTGCGGGCGCGGCATCGCCGCCGGCCGTGCCGGTTTCGCCCGAGAAGTTGAACACCAGGGCGGCCAGGCCGGCCGGCGCGGAGAAGCCGAAGGTCCCACCGACACCCACGGCCGTGTCGGCTTCGCCGATGGTAAAGGTGCCCGGCACGGCGGCCGGATCCTGACCGTCGCCGCCGGGATTGTCGTTGCCGTCGGGAATATCCAGGGTCGGCGCCGCCGGCACAGTATCGTCCGCCGTGGCGGCCACCCCGCCCAACTGCACGATCTCCGGCGTTTCCACGCCCGGGCGCGGGTAGGCCAGCGCCAGGGGCGTGGTGGTTTCCGTAATGCTGGCCAGGCGCGTGAAGCTGTCGCCGCCGCCGCCACCGCCGGTCAGCACCGCCGCGGTCGGATCCAGGATGGCGAACGGGTCCTGGCCCGCGTCCAGCGCGGCCAGCGCCTGGTCGGCCGCCGGGTCGGCCGGGGGCGTGGCGGCGTTGTCCGCCGGCTGCGGCTGCGCCGCGGCCAGGTCGTCGGTGACCAGCATGTCGGTGTTCTGGCCGACGATCACCGGCGGCACGCCGGTGGCCTGCAGGGTCACGCTGGCGCCCTCGTCCGTCATGATGTGCGCGTTGACGGGCACGCGCATGCCTTCGTGCAAGGCGACCATCGTGCCGTCGGATGCGCGCATCCAGGCCTTGCCGGTGACGTGGGTGATCAGGACGGTATCGGTAGCCATGGTGGAGTTCCCAGTGATGAATTCGGTGGCGCCGGCCAAGACGCGAAATGCGCTTTGGCCGCGATCATATGTCCGGATGCTACGCGCATGACCGAAGGCTTCGTATTGGCGGAAAAGACAATAAATATCAAGAAACCGCCTAGGGCAAACACGGAGGGCTCCCTAATGGCGAGGCAGAAAAAACCCGCCGTGGCGGGATGGGGAGGCCTAGGGGGAGTCGGCGAAGCCATGGATACGACCGGGCAGCGGTGCTTTGGCGCGGACGACCGGAGCATGGAAATATCTGTGAGCGTTTTAGGTGGTGTTTTTTTTTTAATATGGGTGGGGGGGGGTATTGGTGTGTTTGACCAGAGCTGATGGCAGCCGAGCGTCGCAGCGCGTCTACTACAGTTTCTTCGGAAGCAGCTGCTCTGGCGAAAATGCTGGCTGATGGTTGACCGGAATCTACGGGGTGCTGGTTTTTTTTTTTTATTGTATATTTTTTGGGTTGTTTGACGGATCAAATGGTCATAGGCCGCTGTCGTGCCGGCTTTCCAGGATGGGCCGCCTAGGGATGGGTCAGCACCAGATGGCCAACAGAGCTTGACGTTTTTCGCATCCGGATTTCGATGTCATAACCCAGGCGGTTCAGGCAGTCCATCAATTTGCGCTCGGGAAAATTCGAAAACTCACCGCGTAGCAGGCTCGATACCTTGGGCTGAGTGAGGCCCATGCGCTTGGCCGCCTCCACTTGGGTGAGACCTCGTTCGCGGATGGCTTTGGCGATTTCGAGCGTCAACCAGGATTTGATCTGAAGATTGCCGGCATCGGGCAGACTCAGATCGGCGAATACGTTACCGGAACTGGCCTCGACCTCGACGCCTGCGACGATGCGTTTATTCAGCTCCTGCGCGATGATCGCAGCGGCCTTCCAGCGCCGACGGATGATTCCATGTCCGGCCCGGGCGATTAAAAACAGCTTGCTTTTCTTTTTAAAGGAATTAAAAAGAAAACGGCCTCGGCGAGCCCCGCCTTCAAGCGCCGACCCCCGGATGATTTTCGCCGCGTTCGGCGATGTCGAGCGCATGGCCTTCAACAATTTTGCCGACGGAGATGTTCGCCGCGTTGGGCGATTTCCGGACGGACGGCGACAAAGCCAGCAAGTCTTTCCTGCTGCTGCCTAACCAGAATAGTGGTTTCATGGCTAAAGGCTTCATGCCACTATACCATTTCTGGAATAACTGATAAATAGCCGGGCTTGAAGTGAGCAGCCATCCATCGGTGGCGAGAAGCTGAGGGCGTACATGGCGGGCTTCCGGATCCAGGACGCCCCATTCTGGTGATGATGCGCCAGCCCCGCCAGACTGGAATCTACGGACGGATGGAAAGGTCACGCCAGGACTTTTCCGCTCCCGGCAAAGCCCGCCGGCTATGCCGGATCCGTGGAAGCGGTGCTTTCCTGGCCCACGCTCCGCGGCGCCCCCTGCTGGTCGATGCCGTGCACCCGCAGGGCCAGCATCAGGCGGTCGGTGACGCCCAGCTTCTCGAAGATGGCGGAGATGTGCGCGCGCACCGTGCGCTCGGTGATGCCCAGGCTGTCGGCGATGGACTGGTTGGAGTGGCCCAGGGCGACGTAGCGGGCCACGTCGCGCTCGCGCACGGTCAGGTCGCGCGCCCAGTCCTGGCTGGACTCGGGCGAGGCCTGGCCAATCTGGCTGAGCATGCGCGACAGCATGCCCTTGCCCACCCAGATCTCGCCGCCCATGACGTGGCGCGGACGCGGTCCAGGCCGGTGACCGGCATGTAGGCGTGCACGTAGCCGAGGGCTCCCGCGACCAAGGCGCGCTGGCCCTCGGGATCGCCGGGGTGGGTGCTGGCGACGACGACCTGCAGGCCCGCCGGCACCTCCGGAACAGCCGATCCGGCCTTGGGCAGCAGGCGGGCGTCCATGACGGCCAGCACGCCGCGCCGGCCCCAGGGCACCAGGTCGGACAGGCGGTGCCCGCGCGCGGGCGCCCAATTCATTCCGTCCCAGCCCGGCCCAATGCCGGTACAGGGCATCGTCGGCGGTCAACAGCAGAACCGGTATCGTCATTGCGAGTCCTTTCAACGTTCGCGGAAGGCGTTGGAATGCGCGCGCAGCACGGGTTTCAGCAGATACTGCATCAGCGTGCGCTTGCCCGTCAGGATGTGGACCTCGGCCATCATCCGGGGATGATGGGCCGTTCGTCGCTGCCGACGTAGGCGGTTTCCGTGCGGACCTTCACGATGTAATAGGAATTTCCCTTTTCGTCGGTGATGGAGTCGGCGCCGATCTCCTCGACGCGGCCCTGCAGGCCGCCGTAGATGGAGAAATCGTAGGCCGTGAACTTGACCTCGGCCTTCTGGCCCGGATACAGGAAGCCGATGTCGCGCGGATTGACCTTGACCTCCAGCAGCAGCGAATCGTCGGACGGCCCGATTTCCATGATGTCCTTGCCGGGCTGGACCACGCCGCCCACCGTGTTGGCCGTCAGGGTCTTGACGGTGCCGTTGACCGGCGAGCGGATGCTCGACAGGGTCACGCGGTCGGCCAGGGCGGCCTGGCCTTCGAGCAGGGTGGACAGCTTGGCGCGGGCGTCGGACAGGTCGGTGCGCGCCTGGTTGCGGAAGGTGACCTCGGTTTCGCGGAGATTGGCCTCGGCTTCCTGGATGGAAGCCTGGATCTTGTCGATCTGGGCCGCGGCGGCCTTCTGCTCGCCGCAGAAGCGCGCCACGTCGCGCTGCAGGCGCAGCAGGTCCACCTGGGACACCGCGCCGCTGGAGAGCAGCGGCTTGGTCATGGCGTACTCGCGCGAGGCCAGGGCGCAGCTGGTGGCGGCCTGGTCGCGGTTTGCGATGGTGGAGCGCAGTTCCTGCTGGCGCTGGTTGAGCTGTTCCTGGGCGACTTCCAGGTTGGCCCGCAGCTCGCGGGTGCGGGCCTGCCAGACGTTGCGCTCCTGTTCGGCCAGGGCCGGGGCCTGCGCCTGGACGTCCTCGGGCGCCTGGTAGGGCGTGTAGTTGGCGATGGCCTCCAGGCGGGCGATCTTGGCCTTCAGGGCCAGGGCTTCGGCGCGGTTTTCCCCCAGGGACGAGGAATGGCGCGTGGGGTGGTGCAGCAGGACCTGTTCCTTGACGACCTTGTCGCCGGGACGCACCAGGATCTGCTGGACGACGCCGCCGTCCAGGCTCTGGATGACCTGGACCTGGCGCGAGGCACGACCTTGCCCTCGCCGCGCACGACTTGGTCGATGTTGGCGGTCGAGGCCCAGGCGATCAGCACGCCCGCGGTCAGCAGCGACATCCAGATCAGCAGGCGCGATCCGCGCGTGCGCTGCTGGCTGAGCGCCCAGGTGGCGTCGCCGATCATGTCGCCGCGCCCGCTCTCGTGCTTGGGGGCGGAGGACGCCGCAGGCCGGCGAGGAAATCTGGCAGCATTCCCGTCGTCAGCTCCTGCGGGCGCCGCCGATGCGGCCCTGGCGCAAGGCCTCGACGACCTGGGCCTTGGGGCCGTCGGCGACGATGCGGCCGTGGTCGATGACCATCAGGCGGTCGACCAGGTCCAGCAGGGACGTGCGGTGCGTAACCAGGATCAGCGTCTTGCCCTGGCTGGCGGCCCGCAAGCGGGCCTTCAGCTGGGATTCGCTCTGGTGGTCCATGTTGCTGCTGGGCTCGTCCAGCAGCAGGATCTGGGGATCGTTGACCAGGGCGCGGGCGATGGCGATGGACTGGCGCTGTCCCCCGGACAGGGAATCGCCGCGCTCGCCGACGATCATGTCATAGCCCTCGGGGTGGCCGGCGGCGAAGTGTCCACGCCCGCCAGGGTGGCGGCGGCCAGGACGTCCTCGTCCGTGGCGAACGGCGAGGCGATGGTCAGGTTGTGCTAGAGGGTGCCGTAGAACAGCACCGGATCCTGGGGCCTGTCGCCGATGGCGCGGCGCACGTCGGCCGGGTGGATCTGGTTCAGGTCGATGCCGTCGATCAGGATGGAGCCCGAGGTCGGGGCGTAGAGCTTCAGGACGAGCTTCTCGAGGGTGGTCTTGCCCGAGCCGATGCGGCCGATGATGCCGACCTTCTCGCCGGGCTGGATGCGGAAGCTGATGCTGTCCAGCGCCGCGACGGAGCTGTTGGGATAGGCGAAGGTGACGCCCTGGAACTCGATGCCGCCCTTCAGGACCGGGCGCGGCATGAAGGCGCGGTCCGCCGGGCGCTCGACCGGCATGCCCATGTAGTTGTCGATGGACTTCAGGGAAGCCTTGGCGTTGTGGTACTGCATCATCAGGCCCACGACCTGGCCCAGCGGCGCCAGGCAGCCCCCGGAAATCATGGAGGCCGCGATGGTGCCGCCCATGGTCATGCCTTCCTGGACCAGGTAGACGCCGATGACCACGACGGAGATGTTGACCAGTTGCTGGCAGGTCTGCACGAAGCTGACGGTGACCGACGAGGTCAGCTTGATGTGCGCGCCCAGTTCGGCGAGCCAGCGGGTGGATTCTTCCCGCATGCGCTGGGAATGGCTCTGCGCGTTCAGCGCCTTGGCGGTTTCCATGCCGTTCAGGGCCTCGATCAGGCCGGCGTTGCGCTGCGCCCCGGCCTGGAAGGGGTTGGAGGGGTTCATGTTTCGACCCGGGCCAGGGAAAACAGCGACACGACCAGGATCACCACGATGGCCACCAGGGGCGGCAGCACCATCCAGGGCGAGATCAGGCCAGCACGGCCAGGAACAGCAGCACGAAGGGCAGGTCCACCAGCGTGGTCAGGCTGGCCGAGGCGATGAAGTCGCGCACGGACTCGAAGGAGCGCAGGTTGGAGGCGAGGAGCCCAGGACACCGGGCGGCTTTCCATGCGCAGGTCCAGGACCTGCTCCATGATGCGCGAGGACAGCTCCACGTCCACCCGCTTGCTGGCGATGTCCACGACGTAGGCGCGGATGCCGGTCAGCACCAGGTTGAACACCATGGCCAGGGCAATGCCGAGGGTGGGCGCCAGAGCGTCTCGACCGCGCTGTTGGGAATCACCCGGTCGTAGATGTTCATCGTGTACAGCGGCATGACCAGCGCGAAGATGTTGTCGGCGCGGCGGCCGCCGCGGCCTCCCGGTAGAGCTTCCAGTTCCCCAGCGTCGCGGCCCAGAACCAGTGGCCGCTGCGCGCCCGCATGTGGGCGTCCTGGGTTCGGTCCTCCGTTCGGTAGCGCGGCTGCACGAAACAGGCCAGGCCGGAATACTCGGCTTCCAGTTCGGCGCGCGGGACTTCGACGGGCTCGGCCGCCTCGGGGTAGTGGACCAGGTAATGATCGCCGCGTTCCTGGATCAGCACGCAGGCGCGCTGGTTCTTGAGGAGCAGGATGGCGGGCATGACGCTGCGCGACCAGTTGCCCAGGGCGCGGCGCACGATGCGGGCGCCGCACTGGGCGCGGCCGGCGGCGCGGCCCAGCAGGGACGGCGTCAGGCGCTGGTCCACCAGGGGCAGGCCCGAGGGGGCAATTGCTGGGCGGTGCAGGGCACGCCCCAGCAAGCCGCAGTGACCAGGACCAGGCTGGCCAGCAGCGAATCGTCGTGCAGCTGGTGCGGCGTGGCGCCCGGCAATTCCGGCGCAGCGCCGGCCGGATCGGGAATTTCGGGTTGAGCGGCCATGGCGGCAGCGGCCTCGAGGATGGCATCGTCGTCAGGAAATCAGGTTCAGGGCGCCCTGCAGGCGCTGGCGGGTGCGCTTGCGTTCAGCGAGCTTTTCCAGGGCCTGGGGCAGGCAGATGCGGTCAGGCGCAGGGAACCGTTGGCGAGATCAATGCGTCGATCAGGTCTTCGAGGACGCGGATGAACCCGGCGTCCAGGTCGGAGAGATTCTGTTTGAAACGTTCCTGATCAGAGGCCATCGAGCATTCCCCAAGCTGCAGGGAAAGCCGGGGTGCCGCGGCGGCGGCGGACCTCCGGGCCTTCACCTTCCAGACCGGGCCGCGAGGCCCGGGTATTGCTTTAGTTTCAACGGCTGAGGATTAGTTCGCAGCCGCTGGCCTTGCCGGACGAGGCGCCGGACGACTTGCCGGCAGGCGCCAGCACGGGCGGCTTGAGGCCGGACTGGTAATTGACCTGGACGGGCTGCAGGTTGCGGGTATCCGGCAGCGGCGTCAGGCAGGCCTTGAGGACCTCGTCGGGAAACTGGAGCTTGGCCGCCTCGTCGGGCTGTTCCTGGGTAGGGATCGGCCAGACCCAGGGTCAGGCAGCAGCTTGTGGGAGCAGAGCTCAGCCAGCGGTATTCGGCGAGCGCGCAGGTCGGAAGATCCCGTTGGTGAGGGCCTGGCGGGCGTCGAACAGCTCGTTTTCGGTGTCCAGCAGGTCCAGCAGGGTGCGCTGGCCGATCTTGAACTGCTGCATGTAGGCCACGCGCACCTGGGCGATGTCGCGCTCGTGCTGCCGCAGGAAGGGCAGTTGCTGGCGCAGGCGCACGACGTTGTTCCAGGCGATGGAGAGTTCCTGCTGGACGTTGCGGCAGGTGTAGTCGCGCACGTCCCGGGCGGCGTAGGTCTGGGCCGCGGTCTGGCGCGCGCGCGGGCCGCGTCCGCGCCGCCGCGGAACAGGTTGAACGTGGCCATCAGCTGGACGTTGGAGCTCCAGGGTGGTCTCGTCGTTGATGTAGGGCGGGAGTCGAGGCGGTCGCGGCCCGTGGCGGCGAGCAGTTCGAGCGTGGGCGAGAAGCGGCCCTGCGCCGAGGCCTTGCCGCGCTCGGCGGCCTGGACCAGCGCCTGCTTCGCCAGCACGGAGGGATTGACGCGCACGGACTGGCTGAAGTCGGCCGGGTTCTTCGGCCATTGACGGCGCCGTCGACGACGTGGGCAGCATCGGCCAGGAGTTTCGGCCGGAACCTTTCCGACGATGCGCTGGTAGCGCTGGGTGACGTCGTTCAGGTTCCCCGAGGCGGTCATGAGGTTGGTCTCGGCCAGGGCCAGGCGGGCCTGGGCCTGGACTTCGTCCACCCCGCGGCCGACGCCGGAGGAACTGCGTTCGGAGATCTGGCCCAGGATGTCCTTGTGCAGGTTGTAGTTCTGCTGCGCCAGGGCGACCTGCTCGCGGTAGCGCTGGACGTCCAGGTAGGCCTGGGCCGCCTGCTGGGCCAAGTCGTCCACCGTGGACTTCAGGGTGTGATCGTCGGCCAGAGCTTCAAAGCCCAGCTGGCGCACGTCGTTGATCGTGGAGAAGCCGTCGAACAGCAGCTGGCGCAGGGACAGGCTGTAGCCGTTGCGCGACCAGTCCGTGGAAACCTTCAGGTGCTGGTGCTGCCGCGGTATTCGCGGCCCGTCCAGCCCTGCAGGTTGACTTCGGGCAGCAGGGCGCCGCGGCGGACCTTCTGACCTTCGAGGCCGGACTGGAAGTTGTGGAACTGAGCCCCGACCTCGGGGTTGTTCAGGACGGCGGTCTCGACCACCTGGGACAAGCGTGGCGTTTTCGGCGAAGGCCGAGGAGAGTGAACAGCGAGGGCGAGAGGCAGCCCAGAGGACAGGAAAGTGTTGTTTTTATTAGGCTGGCCATGTTCGAATGCTCCTGAACTCAAGGACGCGGACGAGCCGTGAGGGACCGCCATGTCTTTATTGAAATTCACGCACCCGGAACCGCCTGCAGATGGCGGCTGAGCCTGAAGGACAGGGACGGGTGCCGGCGCCGTGATCGGCGGAGACTGCGTCCGCGCCGAAGGAGACCGATGATGCCGTGCCTATGGGTAGGGACGGTGCAACCGCCATCGATCGCATCAGTATCGGGTACAGCATGGGCGTAGACAGGGCTTTCACCCAGTGGCAAGTCGGAGCCCCCGGCTTCCGGCCGGAGTTCTTGAAGCATGAACTTGCGTCTTGGTACGGTTCCAGGAATCAAAACGTTGTGGACATTGTACGAATCTAGCTGCAACTGTGACTAGTATTGACATAGGTTAAAAGAGAATAATTGACATTGTTTAAGGGTAATTCCCATGACGATCGGCCCCAACCGCCGTCCGCGCGGCCTCCGAAGCCCCGCACGCGCGCCCGGACGCGCCGCAAGCCACGTACAATCAGGCCAGCCCCGTCCAGGCCCTAGCCGCCCATGTCCGTCATCCTGCTCATCCTGCCCGATTTCCTGCTGATCGCCCTGGGCTGGGTCCTGCTGCACCGGCTGGGATTCGACCGGGCTTTCTTCGCCGGGGCGGAAAAGCTGGTCTATTTCATCCTGTTCCCGCCCTGCTGTTCCATTCGATCACCCGCACGCCGCTGGACCTGGGCAACACCACGGTGCTGCTGGCCGCCACCGTCGGCGTGATGCTCGGCGGCATCGCCCTGGCCTGGCTGGGCCGCCTGGTCGTGCGCCCGGATCCGGCGGCGCACGCCTCGGTCGCCCAGTGCGGCTTCCGCTTCAATACCTACCTGGCCCTGTCCTGGCCGGCGGCCTGCCCTGGCCCGGCGCGCAGACGACCATGGCGGTCTCGTGGGCTTCGCCGTGCCCATCAGCAATATCGGCGCGGTGCACGCCCTGGCCACACGCCATGGCGGAAACGCCCTGCGGGAGATCAGCGCGCAATCCCTTCATCCTGGCCACGCTGGCTGCGCTGGCCTACGATCCTGCAGGTACCCATCCCCCACGTCCTCGACATCGCCCTGGGGCGGCTGGGGTCCTGCGCCCTGGCCATCGGCCTGCTGTGCGTGGGCGCCGCCCTGTCCCTTCGGGGCGGGCGCGCCCATGCGCCGCTGATGGCCTGGATGGTGGCGTCCAAGCTGGTCCTGCTGCCGCCGGTCGCGCTGACGCTGGCCTGGGCGCTGGACACTGTCGGCCAGGCGAACGGCTGGTGCTGGTCCTGTTCAGCGCCCTGCCCACGGCTTCGTCGGCCCACGTGCTGGCCGCCCGCATGGGCGGCGACGGCCGCCTGGTGGCGGTCACCATGTCGATAAACGGCACGCTGCTTTCCGCCCTGACCCTGCCGCTATGGCTGGATGCCGTGACCTGACTTCCGAGGATCCTCCGATGACGGTTCCCCGCTCCCCTGCCTGGAATGGCCCCTGCCGGACGAAGACGCCACCGTTGCCCTGGCGCAACGCCTGGCCGAACTGGCCTGCGGCCGCGCGCCGGACGGCCCCGCCGCCGGAGGGACGCATCCATCTGCGCGGCAGAACTGGGCGCGGGCAAGACCAGCCTGGCCCGGGCCCTGCTGCGGGCCGGCGGCGTGACCGGCCGGATCAAGAGTCCCAGCTACGCGACTTCTTGAAAGATATAACGTTTCTAGCAACTCATATACTTCTATCACTTTGATTTCTATAGATTTAGCGATGCGCATGAATGGCGGGACGCAAGAATCGACGAAGCTGCTCGACGAACACGCAGGTCGTCCTGATCGAATGGCCCGAGCAGGCGGGCACGCGCCTGCCGCCTCCCGACCTGGACATCCGCCTGGAATATGCCGGCACCGGCCGGCACGCCCGCCTGACCGCCTGCAGTGAAAAATAGGACAACAATGGCTGA
>JAUCCZ010000013.1:0-3689 GCA_034675705.1 Comamonas sp.
GGATCGCTTTGCCCCACGCTTTCTTGAGGCAATAGCTTCAGGCCTTGCATGGCCGAAGCATATGATCCAGGGCGCTGGGCGCATTATCCAAAGCATCCAGTCTGCCCAAATCGCGATAAACCAAGGGGTTCCGGGACTGGGCAGCACTGGCCTGCAGCACGGCACGCGCCTGCCCTGCTTGTCCTACCCCCTGCCATAGCGTCGCCAAGCGACGGCTTTGCGCAGCATCAGCTTGCTGCAAATCGGAGGGTAGCGCCTGCAAGCGACGCAGCACCCGATCCCAGTGTCCCTGCTGGCCCCAGATCTCCAACTGCCCCAGCACTGCATCCGGCTGATCCGGGGTGTCAATTAAAATCGCCGCATATTGAACTTGAGCCTTGAGCAAATCCCCCATATGTTGGGCCCACTGAGCAAGCTGCAGGCGCGTCCGCAATGTCAACGGCGGCACTTCCAGCGACCGGATGGCCGCCTGCTGCTGCCCCTGATCAAACAGCAACTGGGCATCGGCAATCCGCTGATTGGTCTGCAACCGCTCATCCAAAGCATGCATGTCCGGCGTCCAGTTGGTAGCCGCTATGTCGGCCAGGGCAGCCCGGGCGGATTGCCATTGATCGACGGATTCCAGCAGCAGGGCCTGCGCATAACGACTGACTGGATTATCGCGGTGTCGCTGTAAATGCCGATCATAGGCCTGCATGACTTCCGCCTGAGGACGGCCCTGTTGGCGCAAGGCTTCGGCTAGACGATAGCTGGCCCAGGGATTATCTACATTCAGTGCCTGCACTGCCGCCCACTGATGCGCGGCGACTGCCCAGTCACCCGCCAACTGGGCCTGTTCTGCCTGGCGCGCATGGTCGGCAATCCGCAGATTGCGGCGAATTGCCGACCAATAACGGGCCTGGGGACTCGGGAATGTATCCAGCTTGGCCAATGCCTCCGAGGGCGGCATCTGCATCAAAATCCGCTGTATCCCACGCAAGGCACCCTCGCTGCCTGGCGCCATCCGCAAGGCCTGCAGCAGCCCGCGCAAGGCAGCTTCGGGGCGGCCACGTCGAGCATTCATGTCTGCCTCATCGATCAGGGCGGTTTCGTCCTGCGGATTCAAGGCCCTGGCCTGACGATACAGGGACTCGGCCTGCGCCCATTGCTGGCTGGCACTGGCCTTTCCGGCCTGTTCCAGCAGCAGCCAATAGCGCGTGGAGTCAATCAGACTGACCCAGGCAGAAGAACCACCGATCTGAGTCTCATGCGCTTTGGCCTGCTCGAAATAATGCAGTGCCTGGCGACGATCACCACTGCGCAGCCATGCCAGACCCAAGGCCCCTAGAAATGCCGGATCATCCGGATAAGCCCGCACTGCCCGGCGCAATCGCGCCAAGGCACCGGACGTGTTTTTCTCAGCCTGGATCAGGGCCAGGCCCTGACGGCCAGCCTGCCAGGCCGGGTCATCGAGCAGGGCCTGTTGGCGGCCAGCCTGCTGGCGGGCCTGCTCGGCTTGGGGCAGGCCCGCATACCGGACAGCATACTGGCCCCAAGCCTTGGTCGTATGGCGTCCGATTGCTTGTCCAGAGAGATAGTTGAATTCCATATCGGCTGCTGCGGCACGCCCGGCATCAATCGCCGCCAGCCGATGCAGGTAATCCAGCCCCTGAGCATCACGCCCCAAGGCCAGCGATAACTGGGCCGCCGCTGTCAACAGACCCACATGCTGCGGATATTCGGCCAGGATTTGCTGAATCGGCGGCAAAGCCAGGCTATCGCCATTGGGCTCACGCGAACGAAAACGCCAATATTCCAAGGCAAAATCCGCGCTGGGATAAACCCCCTGAAATACCTGATCATAAAGACGACGCGCCTCGTCCAGACGCCCAGCTGCGGAAAACAAACGCGCCTGACCCAGGGTATCCATAGCTGCCTGATCCACCGTCAGACGCACCAACGTGGCTGCCTGACGATAGGCATCAGAATTTGGGGCAACCCGTTGCAGATGAGCCAGAAATTCCTGAGCCTTGTCGGGATGCTGCTGACGCAACGCCAGACGCACCTGAGCAGCCAGCCCCTCGGGGTGGTCGGGCTGTATCCGATATAGCCGATCCAGGGCGCTGGCCACCAAATGTCGCGATACAGGGATTCACCCAGATGAATCTGCGCGACCAATTGCGCGACTGCCGAGATATCGGGCGGCGTTGCGGCCTGGGCCACGCCACACCCCAGGGCAGCGCTCAGGATCACGGCACTTGAGAGTCTCTGGAACACGGTGTCCACCTCGTCAGCAAACGGCCCTGCGCATCAAAGCGATAACGCCCCTGCAGCCACCCTTCGGCAAACAGGGCCAGGACCTGATCATAGTATCGGGTCTGATCAAAACGGATTGTCTGCATGCGACGGCGCAAAACCTGCATATGCGACGTATCCTGCAAAAGCGGCAATACAGCGGCAGAAAAACCGGCCGGCCCAGTCCCAGAGGCCAGGCCGCTTTGGATATCGAGGCTTTCGGGGACCTCACCATCTGCCCCAAGCATCTCGGCTATCGCATGAAGTGCTGGGCCAGGCGGCTGGCCTCGGAAGAGTTGGGCGCCATCATCCCCACCCATAGATACACGCGAATGGCATCATAACTACCCACATAGGGGCGATCTGGCACCGGCCCCCAGGCCTGATCCGCAGAACCTGGATCAAGCAGTCCAGTCCGGCGCCAGGCCTCTGGGCGACATCCGCATCAAAATATCCGGCAAATCTGCCCGCAAGGCCCGCCAGGGGCCATTGGGCAGGGCCAAACGAAGCGATCATACAGCTGAGGCACCATATAGCTGGGGTTGCTCACCCAATACCCATCATGCACAAACCCCGTGCGGGCCACCAAACAAAACAGTCTGGCCATTGGGCAAACGCACCACTTCCTCTTGGACAATCCGCTGCAGCAGAACAGTCCCCAGCGCGGCATACCGATGCGAGCGCCACAAGCGCCCCGCCTCCAACAGGCTGTAGGCAATCCAAAGGTCGGAATCGGGAGCAGAATTCGAGTCCAACACAGCAAACCCTGCATCACCCTGTCCCCAGAGCCAGGCGGGCAAACGGGCACTCAGATTGCCCTTGGCCAAGTGCCGTTCAGTCCAGTTCAAGATCCCATCAAAAACATCGCGATCATTATTCACCAGCGCAAAAAAACAAACCATAGCTTTGGCCTTCGGACGTGGTGATATGGCGCGGGTCGGAGTCATCCACCAGCCGCCCTTCAGGTGTCAGCGCCCTGGCCTGCAGGGCCGACCAGGCCGGCCAGGCTTCGGCCACCTGACAAGCCTTGGGCGCCGTAGACGGAGCCTGCCAGCACCAGCGTCAGGCCTAGGCACTGCAGGCACTGACGGACGGGCATCCAGACAGCCATCCTGCCCCAAGAAACCTTAGGCATCTTTTTCCAGGCGCCGACGCGCCACACCGCGCAAGGCCAGCCACAGCAACAAGGAAATCAGGATCACGGTGGCCACCGCCACCAGCACCAACACCACAGGATGATCCGAGAGCCGATACCAAAGCAATTGCCACCACACCAGATGGCCTACAAAGTAAGCGGGACCGACCTGAGAGCTGGGTAACCCCCGAATCCCGAATAACAACCACGCCGCCAGCCATCACGTCGCGTTTACCGGAATCTGACAAGGCCTCCTGCAAGAAGGAAAAATCATCCGGCG
>JAUCCZ010000014.1:0-11311 GCA_034675705.1 Comamonas sp.
AGCCTACGTCGCCATCTGGAAGAACCGGGTGTACCAGCAGATCATCGATGGCGCGTTCGAAACCGGCCTGTCCGACCACACGTCCTGTCGCCTGGGCAAGTGGTACTACGAAGGCCTGGGCGCGCGATTCTATTGCCATACCGCCGGCTACCGCGCCATCGAGGCACCACATGCCGCCGTCCATCGCCACGGCCTGGACGCGCTGGCGGCCGGCGGCGAAGGCGACTGGGATGGGATGATGCAGCATCTGCTGACCATGGAAAGCGCCAGCCGCGAGGTGGTGAACGCCATCGACCGGGCTTCAGGCCGAAAGCCGCCTGGAAGGCCCGCGACGCCCGACGACGACAAAAAAGCCCGCAAGACATTGATTTCTACGGGCTTTTTAGATTTTCCAGGACACTCCTGGACTATTCGGTGGTGGTCGGCGAGACCAGAACTTTATAGGTAATGCCTTGTTGTTTTACTGCTAAAAGTACCAAAAACAGTACCTAAGGCGTGTGGATTGGGGTGGATCACAGTGGACGGTACTGGACAACATCAACCAGCAGGATGTCTCTTTGACTTTGCCACCCAATGCCAAGGATGACCGCAACGTATCGTTAATGCTTGTCTGCCAGCCATCTCTACTGCCGCGTAACGCCGCCAACACCTCTGCGACCTATCGCAACTTAACCATCTCTTTCGTCGCTCTCGCTGCCCAGCGGCAATGCAACTCGTCCCTTGAATAGTTCGGCTACCTCCACTCAGGCTGTTGTAACATGCCAAAATACTGTACACTCATACAGTATTTTTTGTTAATTGTTCTTCTAATGACTGTGCAAAGGAAGCCTTAAACGTCATGAGCGTAATCCCAACTATTATCCCCACCATAGTTCTATTGCTGTCCCCCTTTTCTAATTATCCTCGCAATGCTAATTCTTTACCTTAGAGGTGCTCGCTATATTTTCTTAGATCGGATCTGGTTTCTCATCCAAAAAACAGGTTTTCATGATGGAAAATTACAGGCTTATCATGACAAGCAGCTAGATCTAGAACGGTTCAAGTTCATGCACCGGATTCCAGCAATTGAAAATATAGATGCGGCACATGCAGCCAAGGATTGGGCTGATAAAGTCGGCTTATCCCTGAGAACCATGGGGAAAGCACGTTTTTATGGGTAGACTGGGAAAAACAACAGGTCAAACGGCCTAAAACCTCTGGAACAGTTTTCCTTGCATTACTATTTACTGCAGTCAGTATTGCAACTACCATCCCTGTCATATGGGCCACACACAATGATGTCCTCGTTCGGTTCTCCGAGACAAAATCCTGGGCGTCGGGTAGGGGAAAACAAAGCCCGATCTGTCAATCTCTTATCGCCCACCTCATGGAATTTAACAACCTCAACCTGCACAACTAAAGCAGGGGACAACACTCCACTATCACCGACAGAAAAAGCAGAGCTATGCGGCTTATTCAACAACCCCGCACATAATTCATATATATCGGATACTGTTACTTTGCAAAGATGGGTCATGGGACCTCTCTCAATTATCATGCTATGCCTTGATTACTTATTCCTGCAAGGATTCGCCATTCGTCTGCATGCGATCGATATAAAACGAGTAATAGAAAATAAAAGAGCAAAAATCTCACATCCCGTAGAAAAGGCACAGCCACAGACACCTGAAGCGGCACAGCCTCACGAAGCAGAGTCGATATAGAGGTTTTCAAGGGAAGCCATCTTGAGCTAATACGTGTTCACGACATTTAAACAGAACTATGCTCTATCGGATATTAAAACGGCTCAATAATACGGCTCAAGGTCCGTTCACCAAACGGATACACTAGTTAAGCCAGTCTCTGAGGGAGTTCTAACACTGAACAGGCATATCCCAACCGACGATCAGCCCTGGGAAAACAATGAGATGGTCTCAGGCGATGAGATATCCGGTGGTGCAAGGGTAGGTGATTAATACGCCCCAGGAAACCAGGAGGCAAGTGCTTGTACGTCGCAGGGTCTTTGGTGTCACGGCCGTGGATAGCAGCGTCAAGATCACGCACAGGAAGCTGAACACACTGAGCAGTGAAGATATTGCCCCCATCGACAGAGTACCCAACGCGCTTGAACGCCTGGCGATATGGGCTAACAGCCAACGAACCACCAAATATCCTGTATTGCATACCACCACATTGCAAAATACAGTCCTTGATAAAGAGACGGCTAGTGACTCAAAAAGCTTTACATCACGGTTATAGGCGATGACAAAATAAGTGATGCACCCGGCCACGATAGAGAAGCGCACGCTCAATGTCCATGAAATCGTAGCAAATACTGACCCCAATTCGCCCATAAGGCCCCGCATCGAACACATAGACATTGGGGTCGCCATGAAACACCCACGGAGGCTCATACGCCCCAATTCGGACGCCTCCGCAGGAGCCGGGTCTCGCTTGCCAAGCCAAACCCTGGCAGCATAACGTGATGGTGTGCGCTTCCAGAAATTTCTGGGGACCAGGACAAGCCCTTCATTTTTCACAGACCTCTCTCGATGGTTAAGACGGTAGTCAACCCCAGCAATTGCTAACACATTCATCGAGCAGACCAGTCGTTCAAAAATCATCCAAACGGGTTCTTGGGGAGCGAGAGTTCAGGGAGAAGAACAATCCGGGGCTGGTCATCATGATCTGCCAGTGCCCTCATCGCCCTGCGAATCTCATGCCATGCACGAGTATCCTCAGCCGCCTAAATTCTTGGCTCACAGCTGTTGGTATGCCAAGCGGCCTTGAAATCTAGGGTTGTCTGGATTACCCCAAGTGTCAACGCTTCAACCAATGAAGGCCTCTCGGAAATCATACCCACCCGATGTCAAAATAGCGCTTCCAGTCAACGTCTGTGAGGTGCATGAGATTGACTGGCGTAACCTGTCTAGATTGCTGATTAAAAGTCGAGATTTGATTTTCCTCGAGATCGTTTTGCGCAATCAAGATGACACGCGCCAAGTCTGTAGTATCGATCAAGCTTACTGGATCGTGCCCGGTATTATCGTCAAGCCCAGGCCCCCACACTTGGTAAAGTCGGCCAATAAATTTTCGTCCGTACGAGGCTGGATAGACGCCCCCAGGATTCCAAGCGTTGCAGACAGAATAGGTTATCTCGATCTTGGAAGAGCTGAGGGAGATGCCTAAGCATACTTTCATGCCCCAACCCATTCCATTGCACTGGCAGCAGAAACGAATGCGAAAGCAACGCAAACAAGCATAGACCAAGCCCCCGAATTGGGTTCTGCGCAGAACCAATTTCACTCATAACTAACGGAGCATATCTCCTGTCATAAATCTGATCCTGCAAGGGTGCCCGTCGTAAAACACCACCTCCTGGCTCCCGCAGCTTCTGTTTCCACTCTTGCCAAGAAACTACCGTCGAGTTGATAAGATGGCTCGGCAACACAAAGTTGAGCGGGTGAGCACAATGCGATCGAGCATCCGCGACGTTTCTCGGTGCCCGTTGAACATAGTCTTGATCCAACTCCTCATCAGCAGAAGATAGCAGCAAAGCTGCTTGCCTGATGATTTCTAGGCAAGTCCACTCTCCAACTCGCCACTCCTTGGAAAGCTCGAGATCGCAGCTGCTCCAGATCCTTGTTGCCCATACTGGCAATGGCAGTAGCTTCGCTGGTTCGGATTTTTCAAGTGACTTCCCAATACGAGATGCCGCAGGTGAAAGTGCCACCACTTGCTGTATATCGGGAAGGTTGAAGACGCCCCATCAAAGCATCAAACCACCAGCCCTCGCGATTCGCCTGCGTGGACCTAGTTGCCGATGCCATCCGTACTAACGCCTCGATTGGCACATCCGCCGGAAAGAGGGTCCAACAAATCGTCAGATTCGGGAAGATTCTCAATGAGCGTTCCTAAATGAATGATCAGATCAGACGCGCGACGAACTGGCCTACGAAGGTCGAACTTACACCCCCACCAAGCAAGCGCAACACGCAAATCCGGCGCAACACTATGGCTAGTTAGCAGTGCCCGCCCCTTGTCGACAAACGCTTGACTCAGAGATTCTCGCAGAAGCTGAAGATAGCTGGGCGATTGCTCCAGCAACACAGTGGCACAATACACACCAATAAAAAGCTGATTTAGGCTTTTCTTGACAAACCATCGGTCTGCTTCCGGCAGACCTCGATTGGTAAATTTCGCAATATCTCGCAAAGACCTTAACGCTGCTGCTCTGCGCCACCCTGCCGCATTATTATCAACCAGAATCTGTGCAGCTCGCACTGCTTCTGCAGCGAGTACCGCGTAAGAATTGCCTCGTATATAGCTGGCGGCTAGCCGATTTACTGGATCACTCGCATAGCGGTCAATGTCATCGAAGATCTGCTCCAACCCCGCAGCGCCAAGGCGACGGGCTATGACCAATGCATGGGTCCACAACCGGACACGATCAGGCCGTTCGCTTAGAACTCTTCTAACTAGGCCAAATACTCTGTTGGCGATACCAGCCAACCGGGCATGAATCTGGGGGTCAGTGATACCAGTGAGGATAGCGTTTGGATCAGGCGAAAGCCCATCTCCGCTTCCACAGACTGCTTGTCCCTCGATGGCTCCACTTTGCACGTGTGAACTATATCGAGCGTCGAGTGTTTCGGGCGCAGAGAGTCTTGCTTCGGCAACACGAGCCAAACGAGTCGCCGCAAACGCCAGACGTGTCCGAGCTGGCATCTCTGTGTCAGGAACCTCGACAAGCAACAAATGCTCCAGTTGCTGCGATAGGATGAAGAGTTCGTTGTCTTCGAGTGCCGTGAAGTCTGTTTTTCCGATTGCCGAAACCAAGGCAATCGTCTTGGTCATCAATGGCGTTGGAAATTCGGGATCAAGCCGGCACTCTTTCTGAGCTCGACTCCATAGCTCTGATCCAACAGAGCGCTTGCTAGCGTCACTCTCCCCCAGCAGATCCCCCAAGGCTTTTGGTTCAGTCTTTGCTGGGTTGATACTTGCGCCCGAGCCTAGCCTATCAATCACATCCTGATAGTGATTGATCCACTCCACCAGTTCTTCAAACGTCTTGGCCAAGATCACGTGATCGTCCACGTAGCGGAAGTGTGCAATACGTCCGCGAGGAAGCGTTTGCTGCACCTCTCGATCAACGGGTAAAAGTGCTGCATTTGCGAGGAACCCTGACACCATTAGACCAGTGGGAATTCTGCGAAATACCTTCCTAGACGCATCCAGCCCAATGAGCCTCAGCTCTGCATCAGTCCAACCATCAAGGTCCAAAGGAAGCCGCGTCAACGTCTTTAAGAGTCGTTGAACTTCTGGACACAGTTCGGCTGGAACAAACGCGGAGATTGCATCAACACAAGCGGTAAGCGGGATGGAAGGGTAGAACTTCTCAAGATCTATAGATGCCCAATAGACGTCACCACCATCAGGGTCAGTTGGCAAGCTGGACCAATTTCGGCAAGAACAAATGGGCATCGATCAGCCGGGTGCATATGTCGCTGAAGCCCCAGTTCTTCTCGCTCATCGTCATCAAGGGTGTCCTCTCTGGAAAGACCGTGTGCTGCTGCTGAAACTGCTAAAGCGATATGACGCCTAAACAACGGCCAAGCCTGCTGAAACGGTCGGTAGATGCGGCCCGACGAATGCCTATAAGGCCCGACTTTCCGCCTCTTATGGCCTTGAGAGTCCTCTTCAATCCATGTTGATCGAAAGAGTCTGTTGCCATAGCTCCAGGCGGGCATCTGTGCATCAATGTAGTGCCCTAAGACATTTACAACAGCAGTCCAAGCTACTTGATCTCTGACTGCGAAATGGAAGTACTGCCAAACCCTAGGATTCCCCCTTTCATCAGGATTCTTGGGAAACGCCATCGGACGAATCGGTGACATTCGAAATTTTCCGGAACATAGTGCTTCAACAAGACTCTGAAGCTCCCGTCCCAAGTGAACTTCAAAATGAGCTAACTCCGCCTCATCGATCCATATGTCGCCAGGGACAGATGCTCGCTTCACCTTCTCCCACGCCCAGCGCATATTTAGCTGGTCACACACCTGACTTAGAAAACTACGCACTCTTTCCTCGCGCAATAACGTCACTAGCATCCATGCCTTTAGGTGGCACTACAAATCGGATGCTCTTGCTCCTCGCTCGAAACGCGTTAGCAAGGCACTTTCTGAATTTCTCACCAGCATCATCCCCGTCGGGCACCCCAACCAGATCAAAAGGTAGCAATGCGTCAACCCATTCCGCACGAAACGATGTAGCGCCTAAAACAGCAACAGCGGCAAACCCAGCCCCCTCCATGGAAATTGCGTCTGGAACGCCCTCACAAATATGGAGGCGGCTCCCCGGTTGTAACTGGCCCAGCCTCTGGCGATTGAACATAGGCTTGGGAATACCACTTGGCCCGAAGAACTTCCGATCACTATGAAAGCGGCGAACCTGTAGGTATTCCGTGGAGGCATCACATTTAAAAGGGAAAATTAAGGCATAGCCCGACCAACTGAGCGCACGTCGACTCCCTGACAGTCCAGCATTCCGGATTCGCTCTGCACCCCAGCGCCTTTCTAGTGCGCGATATGCCCTCACCGGATCTATGAGCTCTACAACACCGAACCGAAGCGCCAGATCCGGCGCAATTCCGTGAGACCCGAGGTAGGACGTTCCCACGGGAGCCTTAACTGGCCCACAATGCTCCACAAGCCATGAGTACAGTTCAGGGTCGGGACTAGCCAATGGGGCAGAAGGGGGAGCTGCAGACCTAACGCTTGTTACCTTTGAGACTACATGAGCACGTCGGCCAAACGGAGCTTCGACACCGACGATGCTGAAGTGATGGCAGAGCCAGCTGCACGCATCCATGAACCCAAGCCCCTGACTCTTTTGAACTAGGGCAATTGAGTCGCCATACTCACCACAGCCAAAGCACTTCCAGGTCTTTCTCTCCTTACTGACGGTAAAGCTTGGGCTCGCAGAGTCATGCCCGTTGAAACACATTGCTTTGTTTCCACGCAGGGTGATCCCAACAGCTCTAGCAACATCTGCTATCGGCAATTCGCGCAGGCGAGCAAGCGTCTCGTCACTCAATAAACTAGGCCTGGCTGTTGGTAACCTGGGTCGCCGCAAAACCACCCTCCTTCCTGAACCGATTTATGTTTTATTACATAAATTATCCCATAGCGGCAAAAAAGATATGGACGCTTCGCAAAGCCCCATAAAGCCCCGCGAAGCAACTGCTGGGTTGTCCACCCTCCCGCTCTCGACATAAAACCATTACCCCAGATTTTTTCACCCACATATCACCCTCAAGAGCTTCCCCCCTGGAATGCTCCAGGCAGCCCCAATCTGCCTGTCACCCCACCCCGAGGTTGATATGTCCCCTTCCCTTTCTTGCCCTCGCTGCAAATCCCACCATATCACCACCCGCGACTACGGCAAAAAGACCGGCAGCGCCATCGGCGCTATTGCTGGCGCAGCAGGTGGCGTCGCTACGGTAATGTCCGGTGCCGAAACCGGCGCAACCCTGGGTCTGGCCGCTGGCCCCATCGGCTCAGTCATCGGCGGTCTGGCGGGTGGCCTGATGGGCATGCTGCTGGGCGGCGCGACTGGCTGCGCCACCGGCCACGCCGTCGGTCGCCAACTCGATGATCTGGTGCTCGACAACCACGAGTGCCAGGACTGCGGCCACACGTTCCACGTCTCCATGAGCCTCCAGGACATCGAAATCAACCCCTAGACGCTCCCGCGCAACGGTACGAAGCATGGCCCGGAATCCGTGTGTACTGTGCTTGCCTGCATAGCCCATCAGGCGCAGCGCACGCGACAAAGCGTCACGATGCAGATGGGGATTCCGCATCTTGCCCACAGCCGGGAAGACATATTCAGCACCCGCAGAGAACTGCATCATCTCCCGCAGCATGGCAATGGCCTGGGTAGGCAGGCTGACGATGTGATCGTGCCCCGTCTTCATCCGCCTGCGGCCGTCCTCTTCCAGGCCCGGAATGTGCCATTCGGCGCGATCCAGATCAATCTCGCTCCAGCGGGCGCTGGCAATGACGGACGGGCGCAAGGCTGTCCATGCAGCCAACAGCAGCGCACAACGCACCACATGCCCTTCGTACGCATAGATAGATCGCATCAGAGGGCCGATATCGCGCTCATGCGTCACTGCCGGAATATGCCCACCCTTATGACTGGGCAGGACGCCACGCAGGCGCAGCACCTGATCATCATCCCGGATGCCCTCAAGGATGCAGAAGTCCACCACGCCATTCAGGTACTGGACGGCCTTCTTGGCCAGACTGGGGGCGGACTCAGCCAAGCTGCGCAGGGTGTCCACCACATCCCTCGTACGCAAGGTCCGCATATCCAATTGGCCGATTCCGGGCTGTAGGTACGTCCGGACAACGTATTTGGCCTTGCGGTAACTTTCGTCTGCCCATCCAGGCTGCTGCGCAACCAGCCACTTCTCGGATAGAACATTGAAAGAATGTTCATGCGCCTCTTTGGCAGCCTGCTGTGCGGCCAACTCGTCAGCCGTCAGCATCGCCTGAGCCGCCTTTACCTCAGCCCGCAGTCCCACAATGGGAGCACCTATCCGTGCCGCCAGATGGATTTCTGGCGTACGGCTCCCGGGCCTCCGCCAAGCTCATGGCAGGGAACTGGCCGATGACCACGGTGCGCTGACGCCCATCCAGCAGGCGATAGCGTACCCGCCATGACTTCTGCCCACTCACGGCCACAGACAAGGCAAGGCCGTCGCCATCTTGCAACAAATAAGGCTTGTCACGCGGGCGCGCCTTCTCGACAGCCAAGGCAGTCAGTTGTGAGGAGAGTCTGGGCATAGCGTCCTTCCAAGTACGTTTCGGCCTAGAAAGAGACCGATTTGAGTACGTTTATTAAAACATACTCAACAACATACTCAAAAAACGCGGCACCTACCAGATCGGATCAGCTCCGCCTGGACGCCTCAGACAAGAAAAAACCCGCAAGAACAAGTGTTCATGCGGGTTTTCTTTGATTTCCTGGACTGATCTGAATCAGCCCGGACTATTCGGTGGTGCGTCGGCGAGACGCAAAGTGTTGTTGAAAAGCCGCAAAAACACTAGATATACAGTTTTTCGATTTTAAAAGTACCGTCAAAAATACCGTCAGATTTATGGCGCTGACTTGCCCCCGGCCTGCTCCGCTTCCGCCATGATCGCGATCCGACGTAGCGCGAACTCCGCCGGCGAGTCCTTCGCTTCCTGCAAGTGCGCTATCGCCTCCGCGCGTCTCGCCTCGTCCAGGTACGTCAGCGCGTCCTTCAAATCCTCGTCCAGTCCCATCGCGTGCCCTCCCCTGGTACGGCCAGCATACTACAACAGTCGGCGCAGACTGCGCAGACTGCGCCGCTCATCCACCAGCAGATCATCGAGGCCGATCCCGCGCTCGGTTTCCAGCAGGACGCGCAGCTTACGCATTGCCCGCCCGGTGATACGCCGCACCTCGGCCACGGATACCGGGCGGCCCTCCTCCCTCGATAGCTGCGCGGCTACCTCCTCCTCGGTCATCCCGTGGTGCGGGCCTTCGAGCATCGGACCGTCGATCATTGACCCACCGCACGGGTGAGATCGGGGGCGCGGCTCGGCAACGTCTGCCCCGGCTGCCACCAAAAGTTCTGCCCCCAGTCACGGGCCGCCCGTTGCCGCATGCGGCCCAAATAGCCGGGTGATAGCATCTCTTGCAGGTCTTGCAGCCCGGCATGGTCAATGGCCGCCTTGGCATACCACAGGTTCACAAAGGGCATGTGCGACTTGGCGAACCGCACGGCCTCCGCACCCGCGTGCGTATTTTCTCCCCGCACAGCCTGGCCGATGTTGCCCGCTGTCAGGTTGATAGCCTCGAACCCGCTACCGATCACCGGCCCCAGCAGGTTTACCCAGTTCGGCACGCCCGCGCGATTGTTGCCGCCCATGCCGGTGTAGAGTAGATCGCCGAAGATGCCCACACCCCCCGCCTTGGGCGAAGGCCGCCCCCCAGAATTTCGCCGTGCTCATGTCGCGCGGGTCTTTCCCGTTCAGCATGTCCTTCAACTCGACGGCCAGCGCACCGAATATCGTCAGCCCGGTCATCAGGCCCGCACCGTAGGCGACAGATGAAGCCTTGCCGTTCGGCTGCGCCCACTCATCCACCATGCGCATCCAATGGCGCGCAATCAGCGCGGTGGGGAACCCCTTGAATAGTGCGACGGAACGCAAGAGTTCGCCCTCTATCGTGCCTTTCTGCGTGCCTCGCGTCAGGGCCGCGCGCGTGTACAGGTCTTGGCCCACGCTGGCATATTCCGATTCATCCACGATTGCACCCAGCAGGCGCGATACCGCGCGGTCAAGGTCGCGCTGCATGAGGCCCGCCGCCACCAACTGGTCAGGGGTCACGGCGCGCAGTGATTGCGCGGTCAGCATGTCACTGCCGCGCCAGCGCTCCGGCGTGGCAAGCTGCCAGACCTTGAAATCCGTCTCTGTCACGCCCTGCCGTTGCAGGCGGGTGCGGTCGCCCGCGTCCAGGCCTGCCCAGTCCTGCCGGGACATCTTGCCCAGCGCCCCCATCATGGTGATGGAGAACCCGCGCCGTAGGGCATCCGTCCAAGCTTCCAACAAGCTGACTTTCATCGTGGCGTTTGTAAGTTTCCCCGTCCAGCCCTTGCCGATGTTGCCCTCGGCCCAGCGGTTCATGCGCTGATCATGGATTCAGCCGCCAGCCCGGCGCGGTTGGCGTAATCGGTGGAGTCTTTCCCAAAGGAACGGATCAGGTTCACCGTAGCCTGCCCCAGGTTCAGGGCGGTTGAACCACGTGGATATAAAGTAGGTTGGGATGTCCGTCACGCTGGAAATGAACGCGCTTTGCAGCTTGCCAAACACCTCGACATTGCGCGCGCCCTGGGCGACCTCGGCCAAGCGCACATTCACCACGCCGCCCGTATTGCCGTTGAGCACATCCCACATGTCCTGTGTGCGCACCAGAAACGGCCCGACGAGATCGGATGCGCCCGTGCGCGTGGCCGTATCGTGCAGGAACCGCCATTGTGTGTTGGGGTTCGGGCCGAACTCCTCGACCAGGGCGATATCTTTCGCAAGCCGCCCGACGTGCCACTGCATCGCGGACAGGATGCCGCCCTTGTTGTAGCTGGCGGTATAGGTCAGGTAGCTTTCTGCGTTCTTGAAGTGAATGGCCCGGTGGGCGCTGCCACGGGACGCCCGGATGCCCTGCCCGGCGTACTGCCCTGGTTCGTGCTTGTTCGCCCCGCCCGTGGTGATGGTTTCCCATGCGCCGTTGAGCATGTCCA
>JAUCCZ010000015.1:0-8184 GCA_034675705.1 Comamonas sp.
GCGGGCGGCATGTCATCTCCGCAGTCATGTCCTAGTGGCCGCGCGCGATCTGGTCCCGGACCTGCTGGCGGAATTCGACCGGGCTCAGCCCGGTATGCTTGCGAAAAAACCGGCTGAAGTAAACCTCTCGTCGTCGAAGCCCAGCCGTACCGCCAGCAGCTTGATGGCATCGGACGTATAGACCACTTTGTCGCGCTGCGCCTCACGAACCAGGCGGGCATTGATCACGGCGGAAGCCGGCATCCCCAGTACGTCCCGACACAGGCGCGACAGATTCCCCACCGTCATGCCCAGTTCATCCGCATAGGTGGACAAGGCCGCGTGATCCCTGAAGCGGTGGTCCACCGATTCACGGAATTTCTGGATCTGTCGCGCCTTGCGGGTGCTGCCCGCCCTTAACGGCAGCCCCCGGCTATGGCGGATACGCCCGATCCGCATCATCAACGCGGCCAGCAGGGACATGCATATTCCCGACTGTCCAACCCGATGGCTGCGGAACTCGGCAAAGATCGCGTCAAAAAGAGAGGCAACCTCACGCGCCTCCCGATCGTTCTCATCGAACTCCATCACGATCGGCTCGCGCACCGCCTGCAACATGTCGGGTTCGGCCGCGCCCACCATCAATTCCAGCACATGCTGAACCGCCGTGATCACGGGGCCATCAACCTCCGGCAGGAATCGAAACGAATGCACTATCTGTTCTGGAATTGACAAAATGCACGGAGCCTTCACATGCCAGATCCGGCCATCGATTCCCACCGCGCCACCCCCTTGGGTCAGGAGCAGGATCTGTATGAAAGATTGATGCAGATGAGGCTTGATTTCCCAGTTGTTTGGCGAAGATCGCTTTGGAATCGATTCGATATGCACAGAATCAACCCAATGATCAAGTCCATGGGTGGCATATAAACCATAGCTAGGGATTTCCCTCATCCTGATTCCAGTGCTTGGATAAAATGCACGAATTGTCCTGTCAGATGCATGAATTGTCAATTCAATAGGCCTCAAATATCCAGATAATGAAAAAAACACATGGCCTCTCGACATCCGCCCGATCACCGGCGCGAGACGTCGCAAGTCGAACAAACGGAGACACACATGCAAGACCCCCATTGGCTCGGGCTTCAGGGCCGCGTATACGCCGTGACAGGAGCCGCCCGCGGCATCGGTCTGGGCATTGCGCGGGCACTGGCTGATGTCGGCGCCCGCGTCGCCCTGCTGGACTACGACGTCATCACATGCGAGGAAACCGCCGCCGCCCTGCGTGCGCAAGGCGCCGACGCCACCGCATTCACCTGCGATACATCGGACCCGGGCAGCGTCGCCCGGGCCGCAGACGCGGTGCACAAGGCGCTGGGGCCATGCGCCGGGCTGGTCAACAACGCGGGCATCCTGCGGCCCGGCACCCTCCGGGACGTCGACCTCCAGGAATGGAACCACGTGCTGGGCATCAATCTGACGGGCTACCTGCTGACCGCTCGCGCCTTCGCCCCCCCGAATGCGGAACAACGGTGGCGGCAGCATCGTGCACATTGCCTCCATCTCTGGAAGCTTCCCGCAGACCCGCAGCGGCGCCTACAGCGCCAGCAAGGCGGGGGTCATGCTCATGTCGCGCCAGATGGCCGTCGAATGGGGCGCGGATGGCATCCGCAGCAATACGGTCTGCCCCGGCATGATCCGCACGCATCTGTCCGCAGCGTTCTATGCCGAACCCGGCAACGAGCGGCGGCGCGCCGCCATGACCGCCAGCCGCCGGGTCGGAGAAACGGCCGACATCGCCAACGCGGCCCTCTTCCTGCTCAGCCCCCGATCCAGCTACATCAACGCCACGGACCTTGCCGTGAACGGCGGCATGGACGCCATGCTGATGGACATGATCCCCCGGCCGGGCTTCAACGACACGGCGGCCCCCGCGACAACACAGCAATGAGCATCGACATGAACACGACCCCACTGAAAGACAAGACGCATTGCGACGTTCTGGTGATCGGCGCCGGCGTATCCGGATTGACGACCGCGATCGTCGCGGCCAAACAGGGGCTGGAAGTCATCGTGGCCGAAAAGGCGCCGGTGTTCGGCGGCACCGCCGCCTACTCCGGCGGCGTGCTCTGGATCCCCGGCAACCACATCGCGCGGGCAGCGGGCATCCAGGATTCCCGGGAAGCAGCCCTGACCTACATCCGCAATGAAGCGGGCGCCCATTTCGATCCCGAAGCCACCGAAGCCTTTCTGGACACGGCCCCCGAGATGGCCGAGTTCTTCGAGCATGAAACCCACCTCCAGTTCGTCCCCACGCTGTACCCGGACTACCACCCGGACCGCGAAGGCGGGGCCCAGCAGGGGCGATCGATCCTGGCCAAGCCCTTCGACATCCGCGCCCTGGGATCGGACATGAGGCGTCTGCGCCCACCTCTGCGCTCGATCACCTTCATCGGCATGATGTTCAACTCATCGAACGCGGACATCAAGCACTTCTTCAACGCGACCCGCTCCCTGTCCTCGTTCCTGTACGTCTTCAAGCGGCTGGCCGCCCATGTCAAGGAACTCGCGCTATACCACAGGGGGGTCAATGTCACGAGCGGCAACGCGCTCATGGCCCGCTTGGCGAAAACGGCCCAGGACCTGAATATCCCCATCCATACGGACTGCCCCGCGCGCAGCCTGATCGAAGAGGACGGCCGCATCACGGGTGCGGTGCTGGCCACGCTGCAGGGCGAAATCCGCATTCTGGCCGACCGGGCCGTGGTCCTGGCGGCCGGCGGCTTCCCCCACGACGTCGAGCGCATCCGGGCAACCTACCCGCATCTGCGGCGAGGCGGAGAACACCTGTCCCCCACGCCCGCCGAAAACACGGGGGACGGGATCCGGATGGCCGAGCGTCTGGGCGCTTCGCTGTCCATGGACTACCCCAGCGCCTCGGCCTGGATGCCCGTTTCCCGCGTGCCGTACGGTCGCGGCCAGTATGGCGTCTTCCCCCACCTGCTGGACCGCTACAAGCCGGGCGTGATCGGCGTCCTACGTGACGGCCGGCGCTTCACCAATGAATCGAACTCCTACCACGACGTGGGTCAGGCGATGATCGACGCCTGCGCCTCGTCAAAGGAGACCGCGATGTGGCTGATCTGCGATCAGCCCACCATCAGCAAGTACGGCCTGGGCTATGTAAAGCCAGCCCCCATCCCTTTGGGCCCGATGCTGCGGCGCGGCTACCTGCACAAGGGACGCACGCTGAAGGCGCTGGCGCAGGCCGCCGGCATCGATCCAGCCGGGCTTGAAACCACGGTGCGCGCCTATAACGAACACGCGGCGCAAGGCCAGGACCCCCAGTTCCGCCGAGGCTCCACGGCATTCAACCGCTATCTGGCCGACCCGGACCACCAGCCCAATCCCTGCGTGGGCCCGATCCTTCACGGCCCTTTCTATGCCCTGAAGGTGATGATGGGCGACCTGGGCACTTTCGATGGCATCCGGACCACGGTGACGGGCGAAGTCCTGGATGGCGAATCCAGACCGATCCCGGGCCTCTACGCGGTCGGAAACGACCGGGCCAGCATCATGGGTGGGGCCTACCCCGCCGCCGGCATCACACTGGGACCGAACATGACATTCGGCTACATCACGGCAAAGCATATCGCCAAGATCAAGGCCCGGACCTGATCGATCGGCATGGAGGAGACAAGCAATGCACCACGACACGACGCTGCCCCTGGTGGATCGCAGAATCTACACCATCGCCCTGCGCAAGATGTCGGAATTCCTGGACGTCTTTGACCGGCTGGCGATGCCCATCCTGCTGCAAACGCTGGGCAATCCGATCGGCATCTACATCAGCCACATCGGTCCGCTCAACCAGGTCGTGCACCTATGGGCATACAAGGATCTGACGGACTATCAGGAACGCTGCCACCGCCGCGACACCCACCCGGACTTCCCCGCCTATCTTCAAGCGTCGGGCCACCTGATCGTCGCACAGGAAAACCGGCTGCTGACACTGCCCTCGCTGCCCAGCATGCAAGGATGCAAGCCATGACGCGCGCCTCCGATCCGCGGCCCGTAGCCATCGTCACAGGCGCCGCCACCGGCATCGGCTGGGCAACGGCCCGGTTGCTGGCAGCCGACGGCTATCGCCTAAGCCTGCTCGATAAAGATGGGGCCCGGGCCCGGGCACGCGCCGAATCACTCGGCCCCGATCACCTCGGACTGGCCTGTGACGTTGCCGCCGAAACAGATGTCGCCCAGGCCATCGCCCTCGTTCTGGAACGATTTCGGCCGGATCGACGCGCTGGTCAACAACGCAGGCATCGGCGATCAGGCTGCCCCAACCATTGTGCAGTCGGCGGAGGCCTTTGACAGGGTCTTGCAGGTCCATCTGCGCGGCACATTCCTGATGTGCCGCGCCGTCGCCGGCCACATGCTTGCCCGTAAACAAGGTGCCATCGTCAACCTGAGCTCCATCGCCGGCATGGCGGGCATCCCCGGGCGCAACGCCTACGCTGCCGCCAAGGGCGGCATCACCGCCATGACCCGTTCCATGGCCTGCGAATGGGCGCGAGACGGCATCCGGGTCAACGCGGTCGCTCCGGGGTACACCCGCACGGCCCTGGTCGAAACCCTGGAGGCCAGCCAGGCGCTGGATACCCGCAGCATCTCGGCACGGACACCCATGGGGCGCCTGGCACGCCCCGAGGAAATCGCCGCCGTGATTGCCTTCCTGGCTTCGGACCGCGCGAGCTACGTCACAGGCACGACGATCCATGCCGATGGCGGCTGGCTTGCCCTGGGCGCACCTGAAAACACCCTGCCGCCACTCGGCCGCTGACCCTTCACGGAGGCGAAAAACCATCATGCTTGCCACCAACATCATAAACGGCCTGGTCTACGGCGCCCTGCTGGCCATCGTCGCCTCAGGCCTGGCGCTGATCTATGGCCTGCGACGGGTCGTCAACTTCGCCCACGGCTCGCTCTACATGCTGGGCGCCTACATCGGCTACACCGTGGCCATTCACGCGGGTTTCTGGGTGGCATTGATCGCCGCGCCCCTGGCCATGTTCCTGATCGGCGTGCTGCTCGACCGCTATGGCCTGAGACTGCTGCGCGACTACGATCCGCTCAGCGTCATCCTGATCACGTTCGGCCTGCTCCTGATCCTCGAGGATGTCGTGCAGTCGGTCTGGGGAAAAGGCAATCTTTCCCTGGCCGCGCCCGATCTTCTGAATCATTCGCTGCACCTGGCGGGCATGACGCTCCCGGCGTACCGCCTCGCCGTGGTGGCCGTCGGGGTCCTGGTCGCCCTCGGGCTGTCCTTCTGGCTGCAAAAAACCCGGATGGGGCTCTTCGTGCGCGCATCGAGCACCGACCCGGACACCACGGCCATGCAGGGTGTGAACACCGATCGCCTCAGCGCATTCGTGGTCGGTCTCGGGACGGCGCTGGCCGGATTCGCCGGCATCGTCACCGCCCCCTTTCTGTCCTTGTCCCCGACCATGGGCAGCAGCGTCCTGATCGACTCGTTCATGGTGGTGGTCATCGGTGGCCTGGGCAGCCTGCCAGGCGCCTTCCTGGCCGCCCTCATTCTGGGCCAGGTGCAAACACTGGGCGCCATGTACCTGCCCCAGGTCTCCGCCTCCCTGCCGTTCATCCTGATGATCGCCATCCTAGTCTGGAGGCCGGCGGGCATCGCCGGAAACCGCACATGAGCACGCAATTCCGACCCGGTCGGCTCGCGCTGGCCACACTCTGCGGCATCGCCCTGACCGTGATCATCGGCCAGACCGTCAATTCCGCGACCACCCTTTCGATCCTGACCCAGGCAGGCATTTTCGCGCTCTTCGCCACAGGTGTGGGTGTCCTGCTGAAGCAGAATGGCATGGTGAGTTTCGGCCATGCGGCCTTTTTCGGCCTGAGCGCCTACGGCGTCGCCATCTGTCTGCAGGAGACCAACCTGCCGGCCGAGCTCATCATCCTGATCAGCCTGGCCGGCACCCTGCTATTCGCCTTCGTCCTGGCCCTGGTCATCGTGCGAGTCCCAGGCATCGCATTCGCCATGCTGACGCTGGCGTTTGGCCAACTGTTCTACCAACTGGCGGAGAAGTCCCGGGGCCTGACCGGGGGGGCGGACGGCATCAGCATCGCCTGGCCTGATACGCTGTTCGGCATCCCGACCTCGACGCTGCTGGACAACAGCATCATCTTCACGATCAGCTGGGTGCTGCTCATCGTCGCGCTGGCGCTTCTGGTGTGCCTGCACCACAGCCGCTTCGGCCAGACGACGGAGGCGATCCGCGACAATCCGGAACGGGCCGCTTTCATCGGCATCAGCCCGACGCTCCCGCGCGCACTGATTTTCATGCTGTCGGCCGGGATCACGGGGCTGGCCGGCATTCTCGCTTCCTTCAACTCCGGCTTCATCTCGCCCGACAGCCTGCACTGGAGCCTCTCGGGCTCGGTGCTCATGATGGTCGTCGTTGGCGGCTACCGGCACGTGACGGGCCCGGCGCTGGGGGCCGTGCTCTACGTCGTCGCCAAGGATCTGATCGGCGATCTGTCCACCCACTGGCTGACGCTGTTCGGCGTCCTCCTGATCGTGATCGTTGTCTTCACGGACAACGGCCTGAGCGGCGCGCTGCGCACCTGCTCCTCCTCCGTGCGCCGGCCCTCGGCACCGCGCCACTCCTAACCGAGAAGCCACATGACGAACGAAACCACGATCCTCAACGTGACCGATGTCGCCGTCCACTACGGCGGCGTGAAAGCCGTGGACGGCGTGTCCTTCGACCTGAACCAAGGCGAAATCCGCGGCCTGATCGGCCCCAATGGGGCCGGCAAGTCCACGGTCATCGATGCCATCAGCGGCCGCCGCCGCCTGACGCGCGGCACCGTCCGCCTTGCGGGCCAGGACATTACACGCCTGCAGTGTGATCGACCGACGCAGGTGGGGACTGGCCCGCTCTTTCCAGCGAACCAGCATTTTCGCCTGAACATGACCGTCAGCGCGCAGATCGGTCTGGCGGCAATGAAAGTGGGCGCCGAAGCACCGGAACAGGACGCCCGGCGCGTCATGGACCAGCTCGATCTGACGAGCGTGGCCGATGCCACGGCCGGCAGCCTGGGCTATCGTCAGCAACGCCGCCTCGATCTGGCGCTCGCGCTGGTGGGCCGCCCCCCCGTCGTGCTGCTGCTGGACGGAGCGAACCCATGGCGGGCCTGTCCGCCCAGGAATCCGCCCATCTCGCCGCACACCTGCAGAAGCTCACCTCGGACTGCAATGTCTCCCATCCTGCTGGTAGAGCACGATACCGACACACTGTTCAGCATCTCGGATTCGATCACGGTCTTCGAGCTCGGCCATGTCATCGCCAGCGGTCGGCCCGAAGAGGTCCGGACCCAACCGCGTGTCCGCGAAGCCTATCTGGGGAGCGCAGCATGAAAACCCTGCTGCACATGAGCGACGTCCACGCCTACTACGGCGCCGCGCACACCCTGCAGGGGCTCAGCCTGCAGGTGGGCGAAGGCGGAAGCGCGTCGCGCTGATCGGACGCAATGGCGTAAGGCAAAAACCACCACCGTCAACACCCTGATAGGGCATCGCCCGCCTTGGGGCCGGCGAGATCTGGATCGGACAGATGCGCTCATCCGCAAACCGCTGGCCTATACTCCCGCGCAACACCAGATTGCCATCGTCCCCCAAGGGCGGCGCATCATCGCGAACCTGACGATCTAAAAAGGCTAGGTGTTGGGATCGGCAAGCCGGCATCCCGGCCCCTGGAACCTTGCCGAGGTCTATCGCCTGTTCCCCATTTTGCAGGAACGTGCGCATACCCCCGGCACCGCGCTGTCGGGAGGCCAGCAGCAGATGCTGGCCATCAGACGCCCCCTGATGGCCAACCCAAGGCTCATGATCCTTGACGAACCCACTGAAGGTCTGGCGCCAGTCATTGTCGACCACCTGGCGGACACCCTGAACCAGCGTGACCCAGCCAGGGGACGGCCATCCTGCTCATCGAGCAGAACCTGGGACTGGTGGCCCGCCCCACAATCCCGTTATTTACGCCGCTGAAAAGGGCCGCATCACGGCCAGCGGCGCCGTCGATCCAGCCAACCTCAACGAACTTCACAACCACATCGCAGTCTGATCCACAGAGAGGGAGACATCATCATGAAAATCAATACATTCAAACTAGCGGT
>JAUCCZ010000016.1:0-5671 GCA_034675705.1 Comamonas sp.
GCTGGGTGTCAAAGAGTTTGATCTTGTCCGTCACGGGTGCTAATTCGCGGTTGTTCCTGCTGGGATGGTCGGTATTGCTCACTTTTGGTGGCGGTACTCGTCAGTGACAACCCTGGCCCTAACGGCTTCGGCCATCTCGTTGGGCAGGGTGGTGCTGAATTGTTGGGTTGAGCGCATGGCTCATTTTCCATGTCAACGATTGTAGGATCGGTACCCCTTATAGAAGCGGGGTTTTTTGATGGCAAGTAGGTATGGAGGGTCCGCCCGGAGTAGGTTGCTGGCGATGTTTCAGGTGGCTGACCTTGCTTATCCAGTCGTCTTGGGCGGGTCCGCTCAATGACGATGACTGATCGCCTAGGCCGGTAGCCACCAGCGATTTGGTCATGACGTAGTTGTGCAAGGTGACCCCGTGACGTTCTACTTCCTGGCGTCGATTTCCCTGAAAGCCCCGGTGCAGAAAGAATCCTCGGGCCGCTTCTACTGGCCTCGACCTGCAGTGCTTGGATGCCCAGTGCCTGGGCCTGTTCGAAGGCTGCTTGATATAGCCTGGCCCCGATGCCCTGGCCAATCCAGTCAGGATGGCAATAAAAACAGTCGATTGTGGCCGTTGCGTTCCAGTTCGATGAAGCCTAGCGGGGCGTCGTTGTGGGCTGTGGCGGTGACCAACACCTCGCGCGCGTCGGCAATCCGCGCCAGAAATTGTGTTGCCGTCATGGGTGACGGGGTCCAGGCTTGCACTTGCTGTACGTTGTAGTACCTGGGGGCGGTGGAACGGGCAGCGGCGTGCAGGATCTGTGGCAGGGCGGTTGCGTCAGATGTCCTGAATGGACGGATTCGTGTTCCTTGGGAAAGGCTGCTTCGTTAGTAGGCATTGGCCAGTTACTTTCGCCCAAAGAATACCTTCAGCAGATCCCAAATGCTGAACGTGGTGCGTGAATACCCCCGGTTTTGGCTGCCAGTTTCGGGTTGGTCAGCCAGCTCCAGCCCCGTGGGGTCTTGATGCTCAGGTTGTGGCCTCCCATGCCTCGATCCTTGTTCTGTTCTTGGATTGGGATATCGTATCATCGGAGTTGAATACGGGTCGCCCCCGCCAACACTGCCCCTCCGGACAACAAAAAACCCAACGGAGAACCGTTCAGGCCATGCCAAGCGTTTGCGCATGCAGCTGACTGCCTTGGATACGGCGACCACGATTGACGACATGGATCTGCCTGGTTTTCGCCTCCATCCGCTCAAGGGCGACCAGAAGGGCCGCTGGGCCGTGACTGTCAACGGGAACTGGCGTGTGACGTTTGAGTTTGCAGATGATGATGCGTATGTCATCGACTATGAGGATTATCACTGATGAACATGTACAACCCCCCGCATCCTGGCGAGTTCATTACCGAGGTTTATCTCGCGCCTTACGGGATCAGTACGCGGGCGCTGGCGTCGCGACTGGATGTTGCACCATCAACGGTCAGTCGGGTGCTCAAGGGCACCAGCCGCGTTACTCCCGATATGGCCCTGCGCCTGTCCAAAGCGCTGGGTCGCAGCCCGCAAAGTTGGCTGGCGATGCAGGATGCGCATGACCTCTGGGTGACCAAGCAGCACTTGGATCTGTCTGGCGTCAGTCGGCTGGAAAAATTGGCCGAAGCCTGATCCGATGCCTTTTATGTGGCTGTAGATGCAGGCCGATTATGACTTGTGGCAGGCGGAACACTCTGGGCGTGTGCTGGATGTGACGGCGGCTCAGCGACATGTGCATCCGTAGTGAAAAAACAGTGGTTGCCTAGCGAACTTCTGTTGTCCGAACGAGGCCACAGGTCAGTGCAATGTTGCAGGACGGCCGCAGCAATGCTTGTATTTTTTACCGGAACCACACGGGCATGGGTCGTTGCGCCCGACCTTGGGAGTTGCGCGCCTCATTGTTCGTTGTGCGCGATCACCGGTAAGCTGTATGCGCCGTGGTGCCCAGTATTTGTTGATGGCCAGCACGGTTGGAGTGACGGCGTCGACCCACCTCTGGGCATCACCAGTTTCACGCGTGATCTCCATGCCGTCTTCATCGCCCAGCCGTAAAAATGGTGTGATCAAAGCGTGATTGTCGTCGGTTATCTTGATCGCATCTGCGGCCCAAAGCAGTGACCAGGCATCGGCGTCGAAAAGCTGTGTGGCCTTCAGAAACCCTTCACACCACTCCGCAGCGCCCCAGACGGCTTGACGGCGAAAGACGGGTTCGAAAGTTTCCGGGTGATCCTGGAAAGTCTGCACGATTTGATTCCACCAGCCCATGATGAGGCCGATGATTTCGTTGGCCTGCTCTATGGATGCAAAATCTGCATCTTCTTGGCCATGCTCAAAATCCCACACCCAGGGGAGCCAATCTGATGGCATGACCATGCGAGGACCAATCGCTAAAGCGGTTAGCCAGCCTTCCAGGGTCGCCACGTCCATTGAGAAATCCGAGACGTTGTCGGACGCCAGAAAGTCATCAAGACGCTTCAGGTCATGGTCGCTAAGGTATTGAGGAAGTTGCATCGGTCCGCTTCGTAGTAAGGTCAGAGCGCGGTATTGTATTGGTGAACGGATGGGGCAGTTTGGGTCAGCCGATCCAGTGCTATACCCAGTGCCTTGTCGGTGAACAATCTGTTCTTGCGATCAGCTGCAGCGTGGTCGCGCCAGTGTTGCAATCTTGTGCGGATGCCCGGGATTGTGAGATCTGCGCCTTCTCTAGCAACCAGCCAGTCCACTGTTGCCAGCAGCTCCATCCCAAACGGTGACTCGAACCCATCGATCAAGGCGGCAGTGGCTTCCAGTGCAGGCAAATATTGCTTGGCCTCGCTATTGAGATAGGCCTGCAGATAGGCCCGGCGACTGTCTTCGAACCAGATCACATCGTATGGACTGGCATCGGCCAAGCGTTTGTCACAATGCAGATAGCTGCCGTCCAGGCCGTCCAATAGGTGTTGCAGGCGATTGGCGTATGGGCCGTACTTGTGCGCCTGAAAACGTAGATCAAGTGATGGCAGGCCAAGCTGCTCTACTGAGCGTTCCAGGAACCAGGCGAGCTTCTGGATTTCGAGCAGGCTGCACTCCATGCCCAGAATCCAGTATCGCCGTACAAGCTCTGCGATCAAGGCCCGGGCAGGGGGTCAGTTTCTCGGCACCAGTACGTTTAGCGGTGTTTTGGTATTTATCCGTGGGCTCAAAAACCAGAACGTCGACGTCAAGCCCAGCCAGCGCTGCCTCGATCTGGACGCGAACGTCAGCCCAGGCAAGCTTGCCGTTGCCCGCTCCAAGCGGGGGGATGGCCACGGACTTGACCTGGTGCTCGATCAGGAATTGCCGGAGATCCTGCAGGCCCTCGGTGATCCATTCCATGCGCGAGTTGCCCCGCCAGTGCTGTTTGGTGGGGAAGTTGACGATCCAGCGGGGACCGTCCAGTTCGTGCGTCTGTGTAACGAACATCTTGCCAGTCCGGACTTCGCCCGCCTTGCAAGCCGCTGCGTACAGGCGAAAGTTGTCCTTGAACCGCTCTTTGAACATCAACGCGATGCCCTTGCCCATGACGCCGACGGTGTTGACCGTGTTGACCAGCGCCTCGGTGTGAGCCTCCAGGAGGTTGCCTTGCGTGAACGTGATCATTAGAAATACCAGTTTGGACGGGTGTGGACGGGAAGCTTCAGGTGTTGCGCCTGCAGAACCTGCTCGACAGCCTGCTTGACGGAATCCGTATAGCATACGATACCCAGCAGAGCACTGATGGGCAAGTGCTGGTGAATCAGCGCTTCCGCCTGGTACTGCTCGAATTTCTCGGGATTGTCGGGGTCTCGGCGGAAGTCCTTGGTTTGCAGGATTGCCCAGTTGATTTTGTCCAAGTCAGACAAATCAAAATAAAAGTTTGCCCATTGGTAGTAGGCGTGGCTGTCAGTGAAAAGGAATGGCACGTCCAGCGCCTGAAGGCGGGGCAGACTGGACACCAGGATCACGATCTCGTCGTTCGTACGTTGCTGGATGCCGCCTCGCCCCGTGTGAATGTTGTAGAGCATGGGAGGTTGTCCCGGTGGACGATCCGCCAGATCAGGGCTTTCTGTGGGTTCAGGCTGGCGCGATAGTCAGCCACGATATTTTGCGGCCAGGAGTGCACGCAAGCCGTCCCGGATGACTTCACTCTCGGTGGCGTACTCGCCAGCGGCAACCTTGGCTCTGACGGTGTCTGCCATTTCGTTGGGCAGGGTGATGCTGAATTGTTGGGTTGAGCGCATGGCTGATTCTCCATGTCTACGATTGTAGGATCGAATCCTATAGAAGCGGGTTTCTGATGGCAAGTGGGTGTGAGGCGCTAGCCGGAGCACCCCCAGTATCGCATTGGTCCCAAAATGGGACTACCATTCTCTTATGAGAGTGATTGCCGTCAGCACCCATGCTCAGTACGACGAGGTCGATGCCAAAACCGTAGAAATGGAGTGAACCATGGAAATCCGTCCTATTCGTACTGATGCGGACTACAAGGCCGCGTTGAAGATTATCTCCGGCCTGGTGGAACATGACTCAGACATCGGCACTCCAGATGGGGACCGTCTGGATGTGTTGACGACACTCGTGCAGGCGTATGAGGCCAAAAATTTCCCAATGAATCTGCCTGATCCGGTCGAGGCCATCAAGTTCCGTATGGAACAGGCGGGGCTGACTGCAAAGGATCTGGAACCCATGATGACTTGTGGCAGACGGAACATTCTGGGCGTGTGCTGGATGTGACGGCGGCGCAGCGTCATGCGCATGCGTAGCCAGGTGCGAGACCGGGCAATAGGCTCATTCCTTTTTGTGCCCGATTTTGTCTGTCTCCAGTGTCTTTGCGTTCAATCGGCTGACGACCGGTTGTCCCGTGCTTTTCTCCAGCTGCAGGCGGGCTGCCTTGGCGGTTTGTGCGCCTTCGGCGGCCACCGTGGCGCTCTAGAAAGGGGAGGGAGATGGAGGGGGGGGGGGGAAGGGGGGGGGGGGGGGGGAGGGGGGAGGGGGGGGGGGGGGGGGGGGAGGGAGAAGGCTGGGGATAGACTGGATGAGGCGCAAGATTTGTTCCGTGTCGGCGACGTCGGTCTTGTAGCGTTTGCCATCGGCGGCTACCAGTTTCAGTTGGTGAGTGGTACTAACCAACTGGCTGCCTTCCGCAACTAGCTTGTTCTTCAGCCATTTCCAGTAGTTTCTGACCTTCTTGTGGTCGGGCTGGTCAGTCAGGATGGCAATGATATCCACCACCGAGAACCACCACTTTTCGTGGTCAGCATCCCATTCGGCCCGAACCTGCTGGGTGTCAAAGAGCTTGATCTTGTCCGTCATGGGCGTTCATCCTCTGTTGAACCCGCTGGGATGGTCGGTATCGCTCACTTTTGGTCTGAGGCTGCGCGGCCGCTGCGCTTCGCTGCCAGGTGTTTTCGGACTTCCACTACAGACAGCGCCTGCTGGGGGCATTCTTCAATGCCTGGGCTGGCAGTTGTTGCAAATTCCGCAACCACTGAATCACGCACCAGTTCGCCCTCGGCAAACACGTTGGAGATATGTCTGGAGATGGTGGATTTGTCGCGCCCAAGCAGGGTGGCAATTTGGTTCAGGGGAAGCCAGATCGTGTCGCCGTCCAGTCGGACATCAATTGCAGGTGCGTCGCCGCGCTGGTACAGGACAATTTCGCCTG
>JAUCCZ010000017.1:0-31873 GCA_034675705.1 Comamonas sp.
CAATGATCGCCGCCCTGCGCCTGTTCACTGAGCTGGTCGACGAAACGGCGGTGCGCCTGTTCGATGATGCCAAAGCTGCGCACCAGCCGCACGCCCCGTTCGGTCAGCGTCGTGCCGCCGCCGCCCTTGCCGCCGACAAGCCGCTCCACCAGTGGTTCGCCCGCCAACTGGTTCATGGCGTCGATGGCGTCCCAGGCGGCCTTGTAGCTCATGCCCATGGCCTTGGCCGCCCGGGTGATGGAGCCATGGGTGGCAATCAGCGTGAGCAGCTCGACCCGGCCCGGCCCGCCCAGGCTGCGGCCGTCCACGGTCATCCATACCGAACCGCGCAATTCGATGCGTCCGCTGCTGTTGTCCTGCCCGATTGCTGAAGCCATGTAGTCTGCCCTTTCGCCAAAAATGCTGCCGAGTATAGAAAGGGAAAGGGGCGGAGGCGGTTGGGGTTAGAACGGCTCCACGCGCACCCCGACATCGGCGAGTGGGGCGTGGTGCAGGCTGCTGGTGACCAGCGCATCGACGCCGCTGGTGGCGTAATCCGCCGCGTTGCCCAGGTGGATGCCACCAGCGGCCAGCAGGCGCAGGTGCGGATGGCGCTCGCGCAGCGGCGGGCACCAGGCCCGCAGCGCCTCGGGCGTGGCCTTGTCGAACTGCACCACGTCGGCCCCGGCAGCGGCGGCGTGCAGCGCCTCGTCGAGCGAGTGGGCCTCGATGACGCATTTTTTCTCGGCCAGCGCGTGCGCTGCGGCTGCCAGACGTTCGGCCAGGGCATCCCAGCCGCCCAGCAGCGCCCGGTGCTGGGGAAAGACCAGCACCGTCTCACCCACACCCAGGCGGTGCGGAAAGGCGCCGCCGCTCAAGGTGGCCTTGAGCGCGATGCGGCGCAGCCCCGGTGCGTGCTTGCGCGTGGTGAGGATGGCCACGCCGGGGGCGGCAGCCTGTACGGCCTGCACCATGCGGGCGGTGGCACCGGCCACGCCGCAGGCGTATTCCAGCAGGTTCTGCGCCACCTTCCAGGCCCGCAACAGGTCGGCGGCAGGGCCGGTGGCCGTCAGCAGCACATCGTCCGCAGCCACGGGCGTGCCGCTGGGCAGGAAGTGTTCCACCTGCCCGCCGCAGTGCTGCACGATGCGGGCCGCTTCCTCGGTGCAGGCCGCGACCGAGGCGTTGCGGATGCTCAGGTTCATACGGGCCTGCTGGCCGCCCACGGCCAGCAGGTGGGTGGTCAGATCCACCAGCGGCGCATCTTCGGCGATCCAGGCGTCGATGGTGGCATGGTCGAAAAATACGGAATTCAAGGTCATAGCGCTCCCCAGCGGCGTAAAACGAAGAAGGCCAGCACGGCAATGCCTGCCAGCAGTAGCGACAGCGTATTGGCGCAGGCCAGATTGCCGTCCATGACGTGGTTGTAGATGGCCAGCGATAGCGTCTCTGTGCGCCCTGCGATGTTGCCGCCCAGCATCAGCGACAGCCCTACCTCGCCCAAGGCACGCCCGCCCGCCAGCACCAGGCCTGCGGCCACGCCCCGGCGGGCCAGCGGCACGTCGATGTGCCAGAAAACGCTCCAGGGCCGGTGTCCCAGCAGCGCCGCCGCCTCGCGCAAACGCTGCGGTATGCCTGCAAAGGCTGCTTGCGCAGGTTTGACCATCAGCGGCAATCCCGCGACAAAGGCAGCGACCACCAGACCCGTTCGGGTGAACACGATCTCAGGCTGCAACAGGGGCGGCAGCCACTGCGTGACCCAACCCTGGCGCCCCAGCAGCATCAGCAGGAAGTAGCCCAGCACGATGGGCGGGAATACCAGCGGCAGTGTGACCAGCGCGTCGAGCAGGCCGTGCCCCGGAAAACGCCGACGTGCCAGCAGCCACCCCAGGGCCGTGCCTAGAACGAGTTGAAGGCCCATGCTCCACGCGACCACGCCGAAGGTCAGCGACAGCGGCGCGGCAGAACAACCGGCAAACATTTACATCCCGTGCCGTTCGAGCACTTTGCGTGCTGCCGGGGATGCCAGGTAGTCGAGGAGGGCACGCGCGGCAACTCCGTTGGCGCGGCCCTTGAGTACGCCCACGCTCAGTTCTATAGGGTCGTAGCAGTCCTGCGGCGCGTCGATGGCCGTGCCCGCGCGGCCCGCGAGTGCCAGCGCCTCGGTGCGATTGACAAAGCCGGCATCCACCTCGTCCGTGACCAGATAGGCACCCACCTGGGGCACGGTGGCGACTTCCAGCAGGCGTTCGGCCAGCGGCTGTGCCAAGTCCAGGCGCTCCAGACAAGTGGCGGCCGCGTTGCCATAGACGGCCTTGGTGCGGTCAGGGATGGCGATGCGCTTGAAATGCGGCTGGCGCAGGTCGGCGATGGCGGCAAGTGCCTGGCCGCGTGCGGCCACCAGCACGAGCTTGCCCGTGCCCAGGTGCTGGAAGCGCTCGGCCAGGCCCATGGGTTCCAGGAAGGCGCGGTCGCCGATCAGAAGCGCGATGTCGGGGTTTTGCTGTGCCTGCGTCTCCACCTGCTTCATGTTGCCGAAGCTGGCCTCGGCCTTGATGCCGCTGGCTTTGGTAAATTCCTCCAGTAGTTGCGTCACTGGCCGACGGTAGCCGGCGCCGGCGGCAATCAGCAAGGTGTCGGCGGCCCAAGTGTTTGCGGCCAGCAAGAAGGCCATGCAGGCCAGGAAGATGCGTTGCATGAGGGTTCCTTTCACAAACACAGGCAGATGCGTTCGACCGACTTGCCGAAGAAGTGGTAGCCCGAGCCGCCCTCGGCCAGCAGGTCGAGCAGGCTGTCAGGATCGAGCACGCGCGTGCCGCCCACCACGGTGACACCTCGGCGTGCGTACGGCCCACACACCAGCGTGGCCGTGGGGCCGATGACCGCCGCCTGCACGCCAGGCCGCAACTGTTGTAGCAGGCTATCGAGCGAGCCGTTGATCAAGGTAGTGCCGGTGGTGACGAATACGTCGGCCTGCGGGAGCACCTCGTCGGCACGCTCGGGCGGTACGTAGAAAGGTAGCTCCTCGGGTTTGAGCGTGGACATGTCGAGCTCCAGCACGTGAAAAGGCTGCCCACGCCGCCGCAGTTCCCGCATGTAGGGCGGGAACGCCCCTACCAGCACCACCCGGTGCCCAGGCTCTATTTGCAATGCATCGAACGCATCCCCCCCGCACACGATGGCATCCGTGGGCGGGCCGTCACGCATCCACAGCGTTTCGACCAGGGCGTTGAGCGTAGCAATGGCCAGCGCCCGGCGCAGGTCCTGTTGGCGATACAAATCGCCCAGTACCTCCACCGCCAGCCGCCCGGCGATTTTCCCGGGGAGTGGGCATGGCCTTGACCGAGCTAGGGCAGCACACTGCCTCGGGCACGCTCTTGATGGGTGTGGCACACAGGCCTCCTGCGCCGTTGCTCAGTTTGACACCAGTGAAGAAGATGCCCATCACGGCTCGCTCGATGACCAGGGTCTCGGCCAGCGGGCCCAGGCGCTCGCACACGCTGGCATGCAGTTCGGACAGCAAGGTGCCTGTGCGGGTGGCACCGAGCGGGTTTTGTAGTACAGACATGGGACACCTCAATCGCAATGGCAGCCACCGCCCGGGCGGTGGGCGAAATACAGCTTGGCGTTGCCGTAGCGGCCTGGCAGGTCTTGCCGTTGCACGTCCACCAGGCCAACATCCTGCAAGCGCTGCGGAAATTTTTCTACGCCACACAAGGGGTGGCTGTTGGTGAGCACGGCCTTGTCCAGATCGCGCAACCCCCCTGGGGCGGATTCACAGGCCTCCAGGCAAAACCAGTGGACGCAGCACAGCTCTCCCCCCGGCGCCACGCAGGCCGCAGCCACCGCCAGCGCATCAGAGACGTTCTTGCGCACCGGGTACAGGCTGTGAAAGAGCACGACCCGGTCATGCGTCGGGCCTGCCATGGCTGCGTCCAGCGGGGTACCCGTGAGCAGGTGGCAACGGTCGGCCACGCCGCAGTCGACCAGGAGCGCTTCGGCCTGAGCCAAGGCATCGGCCGCCACTACCACCGTGGCCTGCAAGGTGGGGTCGACCTGGCACAAAGCGGCAGCCAGCAGGCCGTCGCTCCCATCAAAGCACAGCAGGCTGGGGGTGGCTGCACCGCCACAGCCTGGGCGCGGGCGCTGCGCCAGCAGTGCCGACAAAGCCTGCGCTTCCGGCAGGTAGGGATGCAAGGCCACGGAAGACCAGGACTGTGGCACCTGCTGCTGCCATGTTTCGTTCATGAAATGCCCCATATCCGCCCAGCCCTGGTTGGGCGACTGCAAGGCTTGCAGCCATTCGGCTTGGCACCAGGGACTGGTGCTGCACAAGACTTGCGCCATTCCGCCGGCCAGCGCAAAAGCTGCCCCGTGGTGCACCAGCAGCCCCAGGTCTTCCAGTGCTTGCAGAAATGCGCCCAGGTGTGCACCGCGCAGGTCCAGGGCCGCGCCTATGGCGGCCTTTTCTGCGGGGCCATGCTTCGCCAGCCAGTCGAACAGGCCGCTGTCGTAGCCGGCACGCAGCACCTGGTGCGCCTTGTAACCGTCCACGATGCGGCGTACCACTGCCGCCGCTGCAGGTTCCTGCAACGTATTCAAATCCATCGCTTTGCTTGGCCAGTCCATGATGTTCATCTCCAGGTTGAGTGATGCGGTCAACGGTCGGCTGGCAGAACGCGAGGCCCGCCAGTCAGGATTTCACCAACCTGGGCCGCAGACAGGTCGATGGCAAAAAGCTCGCGGTAAAAGCGCTGTGTTTCCTGTTGCACCTGTCGGGCCGGTACGGCGCGTGGGTGAAACTGCGAGGCCGCCCACAGTACCGTCAGGGGCTGCTCGGAGGTGCGGTTGCCCCAGGTGTGCGCGCCGCAGGGCGTCACCAGCACCTGGCCCGTGCGCACGGCCTTGAGCGCCGCAAAGCGCGGATCGTGCAAAACGGTCTTGGCTTCTCCAAGGTCCGAGACGATCAGGAAGTCCGGGTCCCAGTCGAGCAGTTGCTCCATGGTGAAGCTGCGCGTCTCGGCCTGGCGGCCATCGTCGGTCACGCTGTTGCCGCCGGCGGCCTTGATCCACCATTCCGCCACCAGGTGTGGCTGGCGCAGGGTGGACGGGCTGAAATAAAGCACTGTGGGGCGCTTGCTCCCCTCGCGCTCAATGGCAGCGCCCACGCGGCCAATGATGTCGTCGAAGCGCAGCACATAGCGCTGGGCGGCTTTGGGCTGGTCAAGCAGGTCGCCTAGCAGGCGCACCACGGCTTTCACGTCCTCAGGCTTGCGCCAGGCCAGGTACAGGGCGGGCAGGCCCATCCGGTTGAGCGTCTCGGCGGCGGAGCGATCCATGGTCAGCACCACATCGGGTGCGACCTGCATCAGAGCCTCTACCTGGGGCGAATGGTCGGGGTTTTGCAGGGAGGGCAAACTGGCCGTGTGCGGCGCGAAGACTATCTGGTAGCCCCAGCGCGGCTTCTTGGCAAACGTCGGCAAGCCGTTGACGATGCGCCCGCCTTCCCCGATGGCGAACAGCAGGCTGTTGAGGACAGGCACCGCGCCCACCGTAGCCACGCGCTCAATGCGCGCTGGCACCTGCACCGTGTCGCCCGCCATATCACGCAAGTCACGCAGGGTTTGCGCAGGGGCCAGGCTTGCCCACAGCAAGGGCAGCAGGCAAAAGAATCTACGCAAAATCATCCAGAGGTCTCCCAAGGTCAGAGGCGCAACACACAAGCCACGGGCTGCGCGTCCTCGCACACCACGCCCACGGGCGTGCCGTACAACCGTTCCAGCGTAGCTGGTTCCAGAATGTCCCGCGCGGTGCCGCAAGCCATCACGCTCCCGCCCGCCAAGGCCAGCACGCGGGCATCCAGAAGCAGGGCGTGCTCGGGCTGGTGGGTGGTGACCAGCACGGCCGTGCCATCGGCCGTCAGGTCGCGGATGGTGCGTAGCACGCGGGCCTGGTTGCCCAGGTCCAGGCTGGCAGTGGGCTCATCCATCACGAACAGGCGCGGCTGCTGGGCGAGTGCGCGGGCGATCAAAGCCAACTGGCGCTCGCCGCCGCTTACCCGGTTGAAGGGGCGTCCGGCCAAATGCGCGATACCCGCCCGCTCCAGCGCGGCCCGGGCGAGATATACATCACGCTGGCCCGGCATGGTCAGCGGCGGGAGGTGCGGCGTGCGGCCCATCAGCACTACGTCAAGCAGGCTCAGGCCGCTGTCGCCCGCTGCCTGCGGCACATAGGCCATCTTGCGTGCCATGGCACGGCTCGCGGTGTAGGGCTCGCCATCGACCAGCACCTCACCGCTCTCGGCACGCAGGGCACCGATCAGGCAGCGCAACAGCGTGGTCTTACCCGTGCCGTTGGGGCCCAGCAGGCACAGGATTTCGCCCGCCCGCACCTGCATCTCCACACCGGAGAACACCGGTGCCTGGCCTCTGGCATGGCGGTACGACAGTTGGCGCACGCTCAAGACCATTGACGCCTCGCCTTGAGCAACACCGCCACGAACACCGGCGCACCCAGCACCGCCGTCACGATACCCAGCGGCAATTCGGAGGCAAAGGCGCTGCGGCACAAGTCGTCCACCAGCAGCAGATAGCCCGCGCCCATCAGCATGGAGGCAGGCAGCAGCACCGCATACGCCTGCCCCACCAGCAGCCGCGCCAGGTGCGGCACCAGCAGGCCCACCCAGCCCACGACGCCGGAAATGCTGACGACCGCCGCCGTAACCAGCGTGGCCGCAACGATCAGCAACGCACGCAGGCCGCGCACGGGAATGCCCAGGCTGCGTGCTTCGTCGTCCCCTGCTTCAAGCACCTGGGTTGGCCAGCGCAGCAGGTACAGCGCCGCCATGCCCGCCAGCGCAAAGGGCGCGGCCCAGGCCAGATCAAACGCCGTCACCCGACCCAGGCCGCCCAGTAGCCAGAACACGATGGCAGGCAACGTGTTCAGCGGGTCGGCCACGTACTTGAGGATCGAGGTCAGCGCCTGAAACAGGGCGGACACCACCATCCCGGCCAGTACCAGAACAAGGGCCGAGCCTTCCCCCATGCGCCCGGCGATGAACACCGCCGCTCCCACCGCCACCACACCACCCGCAAATGCGCCCCCCTGGATGGCCAGTGCGCCCGCCTGTAAAAGCATGGCCAAGGCCGCGCCAAACCCGGCTCCGGCAGAAACACCCAGAATGGCCGGTGAAGCCAGGGGGTTGCGAAACAAGGTTTGATACACCGCGCCCGCCGCAGCCAGACCGGCCCCCACCAACATGGCCCCCAGCACCCTGGGCAAACGCACGGTCAGCACCACTTTCTCCGCCATGGGCGGCAGGCCCGATGCCGTGCCCGTGGCGGCGGCCCAGAGCACGTCCAACACCTGGCCGGGCGAAAGCGGGAAGTGGCCCAGCCCCAGGGACATGACGGCAATGGCCGCCACGCACAGGGCCAACAACGGCAGGGGCGCCATGCGGCGTAGCCACTGCACGCCGCCGGGCAGAGGCTGCGCTGGCACGCCATGCACTCCCGTGACCGTATCGTCTTCAGACATATCCGGGCTGAACTTGGCGTTGACCTTGACTGCCAGCGCACGTGGTGCGCCCGGCAGGTAGGTCGGCAATCCACCCACGGCATAATCGCTGGTGTTGATGATGCCGATGTAGCGCTTGTCAAAAAGATTGGAAATGTTCAGATCGACATCCATCTGCTTGAAGCCCAACACGTTGCGCGTGCGGTAGGCAATGCCCAGGTCTGCCACGGTATAGCCGTCCACAGCCTGCTTTTCTTCGGTATCACCGAAGCGCTTGCCGATATAGCGCACCGAAGGCATGAACGACCATCCGCCCCAGCGCCACACCATGCCGGCCTTGAGCATGTGACGCGGCGAATCCTGCATCTGCCTGCCCTGGACGTTCACTACGGTGGTGCTGGCCGTGCGGGCATCCTCGTCGTAAACGGCGCGGTTGAAGGTGTAGGAGGCGTATATGTCCAGGGTGGGGCGCGGCGCGATGCCGGCCTCCAGCTCCAGGCCGTTCGCATGTGCCTTTGCCACGCTCTGGTGGTAGGCCACGCCCACTACGGGGTCGTACAGGCTGAGTTGCTTGTTCCTGTAGCGGGTGTGGAAGAAGGTGGGAGCGATGTAGGCATTGCCCATGTCGATGCGGGCACCCAGGTCGAAGTTGTCGGATATCTCAGGCCGCAACTTGTACCAAATGTCGCTGAAGCGCAGGCCCGCAGCCTCGAACGCGGCCCGGTTGGAGGTGAACGCGCTCGCCACCGAGCCCCAGTTCTGCCGCCCGTAGGTGCGTCCATAGCTGCCCCGCAGGTGTACATTGCCCGCCAGGGGGTAGGCAAAGCCCAGGTTGGGCAGCCACTCGTGGAAGGTTCGGCCCTGGGAGACCATGTCCGGGTCGGGAGTTGGGTCGTAGTCGAACACCGAGCCGTAGGGCACGTCGGGTGCCGACTTGCCCTTGTAGTACTGGAAAGAGGGGTCGCGGTACGACATGTAGCGCAGCCCGGCCGTCAGATCGACCTGACCCACGCGCGTAGTCACGGACATATAGGGGTTGTTGTAGACGTGGCGCGTGGTGCGTGCCAATGTGCTCCATTGGGCAAAGGCCAGGCTGCCGTCGGGCTGGATGCGGTACAGGCGCTGCGAGGTGGGCGGTGGCGGCGCCTCGCTGCTCTGGTACCAATAGCCCGCCACCACTTCTCCCCAGGTGTGCTTGGATTCATGCCGCAGGTCAAAGCCATAGGTATCGTGCACGATCTCCCACCAGGTTACCCCCGGAGCGCCCTGGGCGTTCGCGCTGCCCGAGAGCGAATACCCCGTCTCCTTCCAGTAGTAAGGCTTGAACACCCAGCGGGAATCAGCGCTGGTGGCATACGACACCCTGCCCAGGAAGGCGTTGTCGGTGAAGTTTTGCCGGTTGAACCCATGGTAAAGGTAATCGGTAGATGGCTTGCCCGTCAGTTGCTCATTGAACTCCACGCTGCGGTATGCAGCGGGGTCTTGCACCTGCGCATAGCTCAAGGCGCGGTAGTCGTTCCAGCGCACCTTGTGGTGCACGCCATTGAGTTCCACCGACAAGCGTTCGTTGATATCGGCACGCACACCGAATTCGATGTTGGTGCGGTTCTGGTCGCCCGGCCCGCGCCATTTGTCGCTGCGCATGTCCGAGGCCGATACGAAGAAACGCACGGGTGCCGATAGCGTGCCCGAATCCACGCGGACGTAGGTGCGGCGGAAGTTCTCCGTGCCAAAGGCCTGCGACACGTCGATGCCGAATTTTTCTTCCGGCCCGCGCAGCGTCATGTCCACCACGGATGAATTGGAGAAGCCCAGGCCGCTGCCCGCCGGCACCGCTCCGCGCAGGAGGGAGATACCGCTCATGTTCTCCAGGTCGAACAGGTCGCCACCGCCCTTGCCATTGGCGAAGCCGGGTTCACCCGCGATGGGCAGGCCGTTGACCGTGCAACCTACATGAGTGGAACTCTTGCCGCGCACGCGCATGCTCAGTCGGTTGCCCAGACCGTAGGGGTCGGCGCTTTGCAGATTGACCGAAGGGGCCATCTGCAAAGCCATCCAGGGGTTGCTCTGCGCAGGCCCGCCGAGCACCCGGATGCCTTCCTGCCCCTACCGCAGTCACTGTGTTGGGGCGGTGGTCGGGCGGTGGTGCAATGAGCGCTGGAGCTTCTCCCCTCACCGTCACCTCGTCCAACTGTGTATCACCCCCTTCGGGGGGGGCCGCCATCGATGCGGCCATTCCGCTACCCAGCAAAACCCCGATTACTTTCACCATATAACTACGCATTCCCACCCCCCTTTTTTGTTAATCGCTATATTTGATTAAATATAGCGATGCATATGGTTTCTACTGTTGACATATACCAAACTCGGAAGGTTTTTACTTTTCCCAGGAGATGAAGGCCCAGCGCATGGGCTGGCCGGTGCGCTGGGCGGGGGTGGCGCGGTCGTACCAGGCGTGCAGGCGGGTGGTTTCTTCCTCGTCCAGCCCGCCCATCGACCAGGCGACGCGGCGGGCGTAGTCGTCGAAATCCTGCGCATCCGCCAGGCGGCTTTCCTGCGTGAGGTAGGACAGGCAGGGGTGGATGCCCATGCGGTGCAGGATGTTCACGAGGTAGATGTAGTCCGGCACCGTGGGCACGCTGCGGCCGATCACGCGCTGGATGGCCGGGTCGGTGAAATACCCGCCCACGGGGTGGGTCAGGTAAACGCGCCGCCGGGCGTGGGCATCGATCTTGGCCAGGGCGGCGGCGATGTCGTCCACCAGCGTGGCCCGCGAGGCTACGGCGATGTCGCATACGGGCACGTCGCTCCAGTCGTCCTCCCAGGCGCGGTGCATGGTCTGGACGTGGTGCAGTTCCTGCGTCGCCGCCTGGGTGCGCAGGGTGTCGAGCATGGCGGGGCTGTAGTCCAGCCCCACGACACGCTGCAGGCGGGGCGCGACGGCCAGCGCGATGGTGCCGGGGCCGCAGCCCACGTCGAGCAGCGATTCGGCCCCGGTGAGGTCCATGCGGGCGACGAATTCCCGCGTATAGCGGCTGTGGGGTGCCTTGGCAGCCATGCCGGCGGCGCGGGAATCCCAGGCGCTGGCGCTCTTGCGCGTCGGCGCGGCGATGGCGAGGTGGTCGCGGTAGAGGCGGCCAAAGTCGATGGCTTCGATGGTCATTCCGTTATTCAGTCATTCGGGTCAAAAAGGGCGAAAGGGACGCGGCCACGGCCGCCTCGTTCACGCCGTAGAGCGCGGCCAGCGCCGCAGGCGTCGCGGTGGTTTGCGGCGGGCCGATGGCCATGAGCCGCCCGCCGCCCAGCAGGGCGATGCGGTCGGCAATGCGCAGCGCGTGCTCGGGCTGGTGCGTGGTCATGAGCACGGCCATGCCGCCTGAGCGCAGGTGTGCGATGTGTTCCAGCACGCGGATCTGGTTGCCGAAGTCCAGGCTGGCCGTGGGTTCGTCCATCACCAGCAGTGCAGGCTCCTGCGCCAGGGCGCGGGCGATCAGTGCCAGTTGCCGCTCGCCGCCGCTGATGGCGGTGTAGACGCTGGCGTGCAGGTGGGCAATGCCCAGCATCTCCAGGCAGTGCCGGGCAATCTGCCGGTCTGCCGCGCCCGGGGCGGCAAAGCGCCCCACACGGGCGGCCCGGCCCATGAGCACCACGTCCTGCACCGTAAAAGGGAACAGGCCCGCGTGCGCCTGCGGCACATAGCCCACATGGCGGGCAAAGGCGGCGCGTTGCCAGGTGGCCACGTCCTGCCCGCGGCAACACACCTGGCCGGCCAGCGGCGGCAGCAGGCCCAGCAGCGTGCGCAGCAAGGTGGTCTTGCCGCTGCCGTTGGCGCCCAGCAGGCACAGCACCTCGCCGGGCGCCAGGGCGAAGTCCAGCCCCTGCGCCACGCGGCGTTGGCCGTGACCGATGGTTAGTTGCTGCGCCTGGAGTACGGTGGGGGCCGTCATGCCGGCCTCCCGGTGCGGGCCAGCAGGAACAGGAAGAACGGTGCGCCCACCAATGCCGTCAGGATGCCCAGCGGCACCTCGATGCCCGCGATGGTGCGGGCCAGGGTGTCGGTCGCCACCAGAAAACCCCCGCCCAGCAGCAGCGAGGCCGGCAGCAACCGCGAGAATTCCGGCCCCACCAGCAGCCGTGCCACGTGCGGCACCACCAGCCCGACCCAGCCGATGATGCCGGTCAGCGATACGGCCGCCGCCGTGGCCAGCGTGGCCCCGGCCACCAGCACCAGGCGCAGGCGGGCAACGGAGACGCCCAGCGCCAGCGCTTCCTCGTCAGGCAGGGCCAGCAGATTGATGCGCCAGCGCAACAAGGCCATGGGCACCAGCCCCACAAGCAGCGCGGGGGCGGTGGCCAGCAGGTCGACGGTGGTGACGGCGTTCAGGCCGCCCAGCAGCCAGAAGGTGATGGTGGGCAGTTGCGCCATCGGATCGGCCAGGATCTTGACCAGCGAGATGCCCGCCCCCAGCAGTGCGCCCACGGCGACACCGGCCAGCACCAGCACCAGCACCGGGTCGTGCCGCTGCACCAGGCCCGCCACGGCCAGCACCACGCCGACGGCCAGCAGCCCGCCGACAAAGGCCAGCGCCTGCACGGCGGCAATCGGCAGACCCAGGTAGATGGCGGCCACCGCGCCCAGCCCGGCACCGGCGGAGACGCCCAGAATGTCCGGCGACACCAGCGGGTTGCGGAACATGCCCTGGTAAGTGGCACCTGCCGCCGCCAGGGCTGCCCCCACCAACAGGGCGGCGGACACGCGCGGCAGGCGGATGTGCCACACCACCGTCTCCACCGCCGCCGGCAGGCCCGAATCCACCCCCATCAGGCGGGACACCACGGCGTGCCATAGGTCGGACGGGGCCACCGGGAACTTGCCCGAAGCGAAAGCCGCCAGCACCACCGCCACGAGCAGCGCAACGGCCAGCAGCCAGCGTAGCGGCAGCGCTATTGATAAAGGAGCTTTTTCCGCTTTTGCAGCAAGGGATTTAGCCAGATTTTCCTTATATTCCATCCAGAAGCTTTCGCACGTCCTGCGCCGACAGGTCGGCACCGTAGAACAACTGGTAGAAGCGCCGCACCGCCTCCGGCAAAGGCGCCAGTGCGTGCAGCGCCGGGTGGCCGGGGTGCAGGCGTTCCAGCAGCCAGCGCACGCCGATCAGGCGGTTCACGCCGGGCGGCCCGTCCAGCCAGCCGAAGGGCAGGGCAGGGGCGCAATGCACGCGCCCTGTGCGCACGGCAGCAATGCTGCGCCACAGCGGATCGGCCAGCACGCGGCGGGCAAAGTCCGCATCCTGGGTGACGATGACCTCGGGGTTCCACAGCAGCAATTGCTCCAGCGACACGCGCGTGAGCGAACCTTCGCCCATTTCTGCGGCCACGTTGCGGCCCGCGCAGAACGCCAGCAGCTCCAGGTTGATGGAACCGGCCCGCCCGGTTTCCAGCCCGTCCGCGCCACGCCCGTAGTAAACGCGGGGGCGCTGCGGCGGCGGGACGCTGGCACGCACCTGCGCGGCCAGCGCCAGGGCGGCATCGGCTTCCAGCGCCAGTTGCTCGCCGCGTTCGGCCACGCCCAGCAGGTGGCCGACCTGGCGCAGCTGCGCCGCATGGTCGGCGATGCGGCCCTGGATCAGCAGGGTGGGCAGGCCGGTCTGGTCGCTGACGCGGCGCATTCCCGAAACATAAGTGGCATCCGCCGTGCCCGCGTCCAGCACCAGATCGGGGGCCAGTTGCAGCAGCGACTCCAGCGGCACCGTGCTGCCGCGCCCGGACAGGCGGCCCGTATGCGGCAGGGCCCGCAGTTGCGGGCCGAGAAAGGCGCGTGCCTCCTCCCCCAGTGTCAGTGGCCAGCCCAGCAGCTTGGCCGGTGCCAGTGCCGCCACCAGCACGCCGGCAGGCGGGCCGGCGGCGAACACCTTGCGCACCCGCTCCGGCGCAGGCAGGGCACCGAAACGTCCGCCGAATTGGGCGACGATCACGTTGTCCGTGCTTTGTGTGTTTTCAGCAGCTTCCACGCCCTGGGCACGCAGGCCCAGCGGCCACGCCCCCAACGCCAGGGCGGCTTGCAGGGTCAGGCGGCGGCGCATCATGCCAATTCCTGATGCACCAGGGCGCGGGCGCACCATTCGCGCAGCGCGGGCAGGTGCAGCGGCAATTCCGTCCCCGCGCCGCCGGTGAAGTCGCGCCAGGCGGTCAGGTGCTTGCGGGCCACCACGGTCAGCACCGGAATGCCGGCGCAGGCCAGCGCGGCCAGTTCGTCGGCCAGGCCGCGGCCCGTAGCCTCCAGCGCACCGAAGCGGTTGGCCACGGCCAGATGCACGCGATCGGCCAGCGCCTGGCGCAGCACCACGCTGGCCTGGGCCACGCCGCCCGGGTCGAGGCAGCAGCCCTGGGACAGGGCGCCGCAGTTCTGCGAGATGCCGAAGACCCGGCCGGTGCGCAGGTCGACGACCTGCATCGGCGGCTTGCGGCCGGCGGCGACCGGCACATGCTGCTGCCACAGGCCGCCCACCCGCCAGCCCTGCCGTTGCAGGTCGTGGCAGACGGTGCGCACCAGCGCGTCGGCAGCTTCGCCGCGTGTGACCTCGTCGGCGTAGACGAGGGCGGCCAACACGGCGGACTGGATGTCGCAGGTCATGGTATGTCTCCGATCGCATGGGGGACGCTGCCGCGTGCGAACAGCCACGGCCCACCCGCCTGCTGGTCAACCACCTGTAAGGCGGCCTGTCCAGCGGGCGAGATCAAGTAGTCCGCCAAGCGTGCAGCATCATGCCGCGCCCGCACGCTGGCCGGGTGCCGGGGGCCAGGTGTGAGCACAACGTAAGGCCGACGCATCTGTGGATCGCCACGCAGCAGAACGCACAGACCAGGCGCCGTCATTTTTCCGAAAGCCCAGGGAATGTGCCCCGCCACTACATAGGCTTGCTGCACACGTGCCTGATGCATGACGGACTGGGACGTAGGCGATGTATCCATGCGCACCCAGCGTTCGTTGGCACGAATGCCCGCACGCCGCCATAGGCGCTGCACCACGGTGTAGCTGCCGGGGTCGCGCAGGGCGATGAACGGGGCCTGTGCCTGCGCGATGCGCTGCATGGCATCCAGCCCATCGCGTGCCTGGGCTGCACCGGCCGGATCGGTTTCTGGGCCGATGACCACATGCTCGTTCCAGGCCCACACACGGGCAGCAGACGCCAAGTCGGCAGCCTCCAGGCCAAGGGCCTCGTCGCTGGTGTGAATCAGAAGCACCTCGGCGGCCCCCTGCGCAAACGCCTGCAACACCCCCTCCTTTGGGGTGGCGGCCACGGTTTGCACCCGCAATCCCAGATCCTGTTCGGCCTGTGCTGCGAGCAAGGGCCACACACCGCACAATGCCAGTCCGCCCACTGCTGCCACGCGCACTGTGGACTGACCTGTGCCGCCCCTCGGTGCTTGCCCGGCCCCTGCCCCAGAAGCCCAGGCGGCACTGCCCAGCGCAAAAGCCCGGCGCGAAAGGTTAGAAGCGATAAGTGCCATTGAGAAACCAACTCCGTCCCGGCATAGGGTAGCCATCGGCCAGCTCATACCATTTGTCGCCCAGGTTGCTCACACCGAAATCGAACGACATGTTCTGACGCGGTGTCCAGACGGCCTTCAGCCCTCCCGTAACGTAGCCGCCCAAATCGCGATAAGCAGACTGGCCTGATGCCGCGAAAGGCACCGTGCGTCCCTGTTCGGCCTCCAGGGTGGCATCAATTGCCCACTGGGCATTGGCCTGCCATTGAACAGACGCGAACAGGCGGTGGCGCGGAGTATTGACCAAGGTGACGCTGCGATCGCTCAGGTTGGTGCGGTTCAAATAGGTATAGCTGGCGCTGGCGCTCCACTGGGTGGACAACTGCTGCGCCAGCGACAGTTCCAGTCCCAGGTTGCGCGTGCGCCCCACGTTCTGGGCCTGATCGCACACCGTGCCGCCGCACGCCGTGGAGGGCACGACCACGGTCTGGATCTGGTCGTTCACGCGGCTGTGGAACAGCGCGGCCTGGCCCCTGGCACCGGCCCAGGGCTGGCCGGTCACGCCCAGTTCGAAGTGGTTGGTAGTTTCAGGCTGCAGGTCGGGGTTGGGCAGCGCCCGGCCCATGCGGGCGGAGTAGCGATCCTTGATGGTGGGAAAGCGCGTCTTGTGCGAGAGCACGGCATACACCTCGTTCTGTGGTGTCAGCGCATAACCCAGCCGCAGCAGGCCGTTGGTGGCGTTGGTCGAGCCCCTGGGCCACACGGCAACGTCCTTGGCATCGCGCTTCTCGCGGCTGATGCCTGCCGTCAGGTGCCAGCGGTCGGTCAGCGCGATGCGGTCCTCAGCCACCAGGGAGGTGGTCACGTCGCGGTAGTACTTGCCCGTGTCGTCGTGCTCGTCCACCTTGTAATGCGCGGCAAAGCGCAGTTCGTGCCGGTCCAGGCTGTAGTTGGCCCATTCGACGGCACCGCCCTTGCTGGTGTCCTTGTAGGCGCTGGTCGGGTCGTGCGCCGTGTAACTGGCGTTGGTATACATGTCCAGGCCGTTCTCGTAGCTGTCGTGGTACAGCCGCGTCTTGAGCACGTTGTTCTCGCCAATGCGCGTGCTGCTCAGGAAGTAGATGCTGTCCTTGTCCCAATACGGCCAGCGCCAGTAGCGTGCGGCATTTTTCTGCGTTGAAGTGCCGGTGTAGACCGGGTTGCCCTTGCGGCCTTCCTGGCGCACGTAGCCCAGGGCGTATTCGTCGGTGGCATTGGGTGTCAGGCCCAGCTTGAACGACAGGCGCTTGTCGGTGCGGCTGGCGTTCTCGCGCTCGCTGCCGGTGTCGGTCGGTGTTTTCTTGTAGTCGGTGAAGCCCTTGGGCAGCGGGAAACTGTCGGCATCCAGGTAGGACGCGCCGATCTGGTAGTACCACAGCCCCTGGTTGCCGCCCAGGTTCACGGCGGCCTTGCGCATCTGGCCTGCACCCAGGCCGAGCAGGGCATCGCCCTCGAACGCTTTGACCGGCTTGCGCGTGACCAGGTTGATGGCGCCGCCCAGCGTGTTGGGGCCGTAGAGCAGCGAGGCGTCGGACTTGGCGACGCGGATCTCGGCCAGGTCGAAGGTGGTGAAGCGGCCGAAGTCCACGTAGCCGTCGTAGGGCACGTAGAGCGGAATGCCGTCCACGTACACCGGCACCTGGCGCGAATCGAAGCCGCGCACGTAAATCATCTGTTCATTGCGACTATTGGGTGAAATGCTCACCCCGGGCAGCAGGCGTACCGCGTCGGCAACGGTGTCGGCATTGCGGCGCGTGATCTCCTCCTGGCCCAGTACGGCTTCATTGGCAGGCTGCACCTGCACCCGCGTGCCGGTCACGGTCACCGTGCCCAGCTCGAAGACGCCGTCGGCGGCATACGCCGCCCCGGCTGAAAGCCCCAGTGCCAACAGCACTGGGCTGACCTGTTTCACCGATACCCTCGCTGCCATTGCTACCCCCGAATTCGTTATTTAAAAATGTATATAACGCTAGCCAAAAAAATACCACCTTGCTGTTGTGCGCAGTGGCGTCTCGTGCCTCGCCTAGCGAAATATACATTTGAATATAGCGAAACCGTCCTTCCAGACGTCTGATATGGATCAAGGCGGAAACAGGTCCCGCAATCCCGATGTTTTAATTTGATAGTGCCTTCCGCTTGAGAATAAAGGATTTCAAGGTATTATTTCCTTGAAATCCTTTGTTTATCTGCGGAAACAGCTATCGTTATAGATTCTTCAGCCGCTCCAGCGCCGCCAGCAGGGTGGCGTCCTCCTTGGCAAAGCAGAAGCGCACCACCTGCTGGTCGAACCCATCGCCGTAGAAGGCCGAGAGCGGAATCGCCGCCACGCCGATGTCCTGCACCAGCCAGCGGCAGAAGTCCGCTTCGTTCAGCTCGGTGACCGCCGAAATGTCCACGCACTGGAAGTAGGTGCCGCGCGTGGGCAAAGGCTTCAGGCGCGTGGCTTGCAGGCCATGGAGGAACAGATCGCGCTTGCGCTGGTAGAAGGCGGGCAGTTCCAGGTAGGGCGCAGGGTCGGCCATATAGCTGGCAACAGCCGCCTGCATGGGCGTGTTCACGCTGAAGACGTTGAACTGGTGGACTTTGCGAAACTCCGCCATCAGCGCCGCCGGGGCGGCCACGGTGCCGACTTTCCAGCCGGTGACGTGGTAGGTCTTGCCGAAGCTGGAGACGATGAAGGCCCGCGCCGCCAGGCCGGGGAAGCGGGCGGCGCTTTGGTGCTGCGCCCCGTCGAAGACCATGTGCTCGTACACCTCGTCACTCAAGAGCAGCACGTTGGTGGGGGCCAGCAGGTCTTCCAACTGGCGCATCTGCGCATCGCTCCACACCGTGGCACTGGGGTTGTGCGGGGTGTTGATGAGGATCAGGCGCGTGCGCGGGGTGAGGGCGGCGGCGATTTTGGCAAAGTCCGGCGCAAAGCTGCCGGGGGTCAGCGGCACGCGCACGGCAGTGGCCCCGGCCAGTTCGATGTTGGGCACGTAGCTGTCGTAGCAGGGGTCGAGCACGATCACCTCGTCGCCCGGCTGGGTGCAGGCCAGGATGGCGGTGAGGATGCCCTGGGTGGCCCCGGCAGTGACGGTGATTTCGCTGCCCGCGTCATAGCGGCGGCCGTACAGGGCGAGCATTTTGTCGCTGACCGCCTCGCGCAGCGCGGCGATGCCGGGCATGGGCGCGTACTGGTTGTGGCCAGCCTGCATGGCGTCGGTGACGGCTTGCAGCAGGCGTGGATCGCAACCGAAGTCCGGGAAGCCCTGGCCGAGATTGACGGCCCGGTGCTCCTGCGCCAGGGCCGACATGGTGGTGAAGATGGTGGTGCCCACCTGGGGCAGGCGGCTGGGGAAGGAAGGCGTGGCAGTCATGGCAGAAAAAGGGAAGGGGGAGAGATTACAAACCGTAGTCGCTGGCTTCGCCCTGCATGGCTCGCACGATCAGGTCGCGGCTCAGGCGGTCGCTCAGGGTTTCGGCAAATTTGTAGACGAAGTTGCGCAGGTAGGCGCCGCGCTTGAAGGCGACGCGGGCCACGCTTTGGCCGAACAGATGGCCCAGCGGACGGGCCACCAGATCGGTGCCGGGGTCTTCGCGCATGGCCATTTCCGCGACGATGCCCACGCCCAGCCCCAGGCGCACGTAGGTTTTGATGACGTCGGAATCGATCGCCTCCAGCACCACGCGCGGCTGCAGCTGGCGGGCGGCAAAGGCGGCATCGATCTTGTTGCGGCCCGTAAACGACGGGTGGTAGGTGATCAGCGGCTCGATCGCCAGGTCATCCAGGCCGATGCGCTCCTTGGCTGCCAGGGGATGGCCGGGCGGCACGACCAGCACGTGCGCCCATTCGTAGCAGGGCAGGGTGACCAGATCGGGGTAGTCGGACAGGGATTCGGTGGCCATGCCGATTTCCGCCTGCTCGTCCAGCACCATGCGGGCCACCTCGTGCGGCGTGGCCTGGTGCAGGCTGATGTGCACCTTGGGATAGCTGCTGCGCAGTTTGGCCACGGCCTGCGGCAGCACATAGCGTGCCTGGGTGTGGGTGGTGGCGATGCTGAGGGTGCCGCTGTCCTGGGCGCTGAACTGCTCGCCGATGCGTTTCAGGTTGCCCACCTCGCGCATGATGATGGCGACGCTTTGCAGGACGTGTTCGCCCGGCTCGGTCACGCGCTTCAGGCGCTTGCCGTGGCGGGCGAAGATGTCCACGCCCAGCTCCTCCTCCAGCTCGATGATGGCCTTGGAGACGCCGGGCTGCGAGGTATGCAGGGCCTTGGCCGCCTCGGTCAGGTTGAGGTTGCGGCGCACGGCCTCTTGCACGAAGCGGAATTGGTGGAGGTTCATAAAACACGCCTTGAATAAAACTGCGCGTTATTATGACCGATTCATCTATGGGATACGGAAAATTCACTCTCTTTAACGTCTAAGCACCAGCCAGCCAAACGCGGCCAGGGAGAGCACCGAATATGCCAGCCCCGGCGCCGCCGCGCTCCACAGCGGCGACCAGTTCTGCAAGCTGCCGGCGTAGCCAAAGACGTTGTTGAGCAGGAAAAAGCTGATCCCCGCCATCACCCCGCCAAAGACATAGCCGGCGATTCCACCGGAACGGAAATGCAGATAGGCAAAGGGCAGGGCCAGCACCACCATCACCAGACAGCTCAGGGGGTAGAACACCTTGCGCCAGAAGGCCATCTCGTATTTTTGCGCCGATTGTTCGTTGGCCTTGAGGTGCTGGGCAAAGCGCCACAGCTCCAGCATGGGCATGTGGTCGGGCTTGTGCGCAGCGGCCAGGGCCATGTCACCGGTAATGCTGCTGTTGAAGGTGAAATTCGCTAGCTGCTCCCGCTGAACCTTCAATGCTTCCCCGGAAGAAGCATAGTCAAACTGGCTGCGCTGCACGTCATGCAGCTCCCATTTTCCAGTATCGGCGACTACTTGACCGCTGCGGGCGTGCAACTGCTGGCGCATCCGGCCCTCGGCATCGAAGGCAAAAATACGTACCGGCCCCAGGCGTCCATTGGCGTCGATGGCCCCGACATTGACGGCCAGCATCTGCCCCTCGGGACTGCGCTCCTTCAGCCAGGCACCGGTGCTGCCGGTCGATTTGCTGGCTCCCAGGTATTGGGCCTGGGCCTGCAAGGCCAGCCGCTGCGCCGCCGGGGCGGCGTAGTCGCCCAGGAAGCCGGTCAACAGCACAAAGCCCAGCCCCAGCACCACCATGGTGCCCAGCGCCCGCCACGGGCCCATGCCGCTGGTGCGCATGATGGTGAATTCGGAGCTCTGCGCGAACCGCGCCATGACGAAAATCGTGCCGATCAGCACGGTGATCGGCAGCAGCTCATAAAGGTGGTTGGGGATTTCCAGGGCCACGGCCAGCAGCGCATAGCTCAGGGTGTAGCCCGGGGCACGGCCCACGCTGCGCATTTCATCGAGCAGGTCGAAGAAGAAAAACAAGGCCAGAAAGCCCAGCGAGACAAAGGCCACGGCACTGATGACCTCTTTGAAAATCAGGCGGCGGAAAATCTTCATGGCTGGCCTCCGGCAGCATGGCGGGTAAAGAATTCACGCAGCGTGCATTGCCGATGCCGCATCAGCAGGCCGGCGATGCCCAGCAACAAAACCCCGCCATGCAGCACCAGCAAAAAAGCCCAGACATTGACACGCCCGGCAGCGACCCAGCTTTGCCCGGCGCTCACCAGGTTGTAGTAAACGACGAAGGCCAGCAGCGCCAGCATCAGGCTGCTGCTTTTGCCGACGCGGGGGTTCACCCGGGTGAGGGCCAGGGCCAGAAACACCAGCGCCAGGCCCAGCAGGGGCTGGCTCAGCCGCCAGGCCAGCTCGCCATGGCGCTGGGCGTCGGCACCGCCCAGCAGGGCAGTGGTAGGCAGCGCCCGCACACTGAATTCGGTACGCGCTTGCGCATCGGCCTGCAGCAGTACCCGGTAGCGGGCGAATTGCGTCAATTTGCTCGTTTGGTCGCTGTGCCGGGTTTCCACCCGCTGGCCGTTTTCCAGCACGGCGTAGCGCAAGCCGTCCGCCACCTCGATATGGGCCGACTGGGCCGAAGTCACCAGCTCCTGGTCAGGGCGTTTTTCCACCACGAAGACATTGCTGGCGGCATCGGCGCTGAGTTTTTCCTTGTCGATGAAGAAGACGCGGCTGCCGTCGGCCGATTCCTGAAACTCTCCCGGGGCAATCCGGTCCAGGTCGCTGCGCTGCTCGAACTGCGTACGCAATTGCAGCACCTGGTCATTGCTCCACGGCCAGGCAAGCAGCGACAGCCCCAGCACTGCCGCCAGAATCGGCCAGGCAAAGCGCAGAAAGGGCCGCAGCAGGCTCAAAAGCCCCTGGCCGCTGCTCATCCAGATGGCCATTTCACTGTCGCGGTACATGCGTGAGAGGGTAGACACCATGGCGACGAACAGGCTCAAGGTCAGGATCGTGGCCAGATAGCCCAGCACGGTAAACCCCATGACGAGCAGCACGTCCGACGGGCTAATGACCCCCTGGCCGCCTGGCCCAGCATACGGATGAGCATCATGGTCATGACCACGGTAATCAAAACCAGCAGCGTCGCGCCGAAGCTGCGGGATAGCTCTTTGCGGATGGATGAATCGAATAACATTGGCTGAAAAGGAAAACCCCGATTATGAACTTCGAACTCAAAGCTTTAAGCCTTGGCACGGCTGCCACGCTGCAATGCGATTTGTTGGTGCTGCCCGTCACCGAAAAAATGGCCGCAAAGGCCGCCGCACTGGAAAAATCCGGCGACGCCCTCTCGCAATGGATTGCCGCCGCCCTGGCGCAGGGTGACGCCTCCGCCGCCGCGGGCAAGCAATTGCACGGCTACCAGGTCAGTGGCGTCCAGGCCCGCCGCGTGCTGCTGCTGGGCGCAGGGCAGGGCAGCGCCAGGGAGTTGCGCAGCGCCCTGGCCGGCGCCGCCAGTTTTCTGAAAGCCGAAGGCGTGGCCCATGCCGCCGTGTGCCTGAGCGCCGTGGAAAGCCCGGACATCGCCATCGCCGTGCAAAGCCTGCACGAAGCGCTGTACCAGTATCGGCACACCAAGCCTTCGGCCAAGGCGGTTGCTCTCAAAAAAGTGACCCTGGGCGTCGCCAACAAACGCAGCGCCAGCGCCGCTTTTGCCTTGGGGCAGGCCCTGGCGACAGGGCAGACCCTGGCCAAGGAATGGGGCAACCGCCCCGCCAACCACGCCACCCCGACGCACCTGGCCCAGGCCGCCCAGGACAATCGCCCAGGCGCCCCAGATGCGCTGCAAAATCCACGGCCCCAAGGACATCGCCAAGCTGGGCATGAACGCTTTCTTGGCCGTGGCCCAAGGCACGAAGGAACCGCTGCAATTCATCGAACTGCACTACCAGGGCGCGGCCAAAAAACAGGCGCCGGTGGTTTTGGTGGGCAAGGGCATCACTTTTGACACCGGCGGCATCAGCATCAAGCCCGCCGCGGCGATGGACGAAATGAAGTTCGACATGTGCGGTGCAGCCAGTGTCCTGGGCGTGTTTGCTGCCCTGGCACAGTTGCAGCCCGCTATTAACGTGGTCGGACTGATCCCTGCTTGCGAAAACATGCCCGATGGCGCAGCCGTCAAACCCGGCGACGTCGTCACCAGCATGAGCGGCCAGACCATCGAGATTCTCAACACCGACGCCGAAGGCCGCCTGGTGCTGTGCGATGCCCTGACCTATGCGCAGCGCTTTGCCCCCGCCGCATTGATCGACATTGCCACGCTCACCGGCGCCTGCGTCATCGCCCTGGGCGGCGTGCGCAGCGGCATGTACGCCAGCGAAGAAGCCCTGGCCGAACAACTGCAGAAGGCTGGCGAGCAGACCCTCGACCCTTGCTGGCGAATGCCCCTGGACGACGATTACGCCGAGGGGCTGAAAAGCAATTTTGCCGACGTCGGCAACGTCGCCGGCCGCGCTGGCGGCTCCATCACCGCCGCCAAGTTCCTGCAACGCTTTGCCGGCACTGCGCCCTGGGCGCACCTGGACATTGCCGGCACGGCCTGGAAGGAAGGCAGCGCCAAAGGGGCTACAGGCCGCCCGGTAGCCCTGCTGGTGCAGTATTTGCTCAATCGTGCGCAACGATGACGAACTATCCGCAAAAACAGCCGCCCCGGTTTGTGCCGACCCTGACCCAGACCGTCGAGCACGTTGCTGCTGCAGCCCCCGATACTCCGGCCCAGCCTGCTGGGTTGCGGCCAGAGTCCCCGCCAGTCCCCGATTTATCGATTGATGCCCAAGCGGTACCTCCCCCCTGGCGGTTGCTGGAGGAACAGTTGGAAAAGAAAATCAGCACGCTTGTTGCCAAGCGCCTGAGCCAACTGGAACAGGAAATCCACGAAGAAATCAAGAGCACAATACGCCAAGTTCTTGGAACGCACGCGGAAAGATAACCGTCAAGAGTGACAGTGAATTGACGTTCAATATCGCCAAACATATTGTAATAATAAAATCTTTAATACAAACAAGAAAAACTCAAAATGAAAATAAATCATTTGTCTCAACAAAATAATTAAATATATTCGTGGTGGAACAACAGCCATTGCTTTGCAAGTCAGTGAGACGACATGGAAACTTTTCCGGCTGCTTGTGGTCATAACGTCGACCCATTCAAATAGAACCCAAGGATTCACATCATGAAATGTCCTCATTGTGCTGACACGACGCTGGCCATGACGCAACGCAACGATATTGAGATCGACTATTGCCCGAAATGTCGGGGAGTCTGGCTTGATCGGGGTGAACTCGACAAAATTATTGAACGTTCGAGCCAGACGGTTTCTTCGCCAGTCCATGCTGAGCATCGTCCACCAGCCGTCCCTCGTGGGCATTACGACGACGGGTACTACAAGAAAAAAGAAAAAACGTGAAGGATTCTTGAGCGACTTATTCGATTTTGATTGATCGCCGCAAAATAGACCTATCCGTGTTGGAAGCAGCCAGCGGACAATGCGAACGCTCATTTGCCCAGCGTTCGCTGGTGCGGTAACGACGCTCATGTCTTCGGCCACGGCCTTGAGGGAGTGCGGCATAAAAGGATCGTTACTGGTATCTGCCAGCGGGATGCGGATCTTGTTCCGGCGGTTGCCTTCCAGCAGGGCAAATGCCTGCTCCTGGGAGCAAACATCAAGTCCACGCCCGAGGCAAATGGATTGGCGGGGCCTCCAACATCAATCATGTTGCGCACCAGACGCCGCCCGACACCACCGCCGTGGGCATCTGACCAACTGCGCACTTTTTCCCCCAAGAGGGCAAGACGTTTCTCTCTTGCAGAAGGCTTGACGTACTCCTGGACACGCTTTTCGCGTGTGTCCAGCTTGCGCTGCGTGTGCAACTGCGCCCACTCAAAGCCTTCGCCCAAGTAGAGGTGTTCTTTGGTGACCGGCAGGCGGTGTGGCGGCACCCGGGTCATCTTGGTGAATTTCAGGCCGCGCTGATAGCGATACACGTAGGCCGCTTGACGGGTGCGCTGAATACCAAACCCTGTGGCAATGGCCGCCGTAACGGCCCCCAAAGAGGGCGGCATCATCAGCGCCCAGGGCGCAGCCACTGCAACCCCTGCAATACCAAAGGCGGTGATCGCACTGTATGTTTCCACAGGTGGGCGCAGCAGCCCCTCCATCACCCCATCGCTCATGGGCGCAGCTCCTTGGGCAGCACCTGGTATGCCCGGCCATTGGTATGCACCAGCAAGGGGTAGACGCCGGCGCCGGCAGCCTGGAGCCTTTCGGCCAGCCAGGGGCTGGTTTCCGGGGCAATCCCCATGGGCGGGGCAAATTGCTGGAGCAGCTTGAAAGCCTGGACATCCTTGGCCTGCACCACCAGCACGACCGCACCGAGTTGAACCAGCTTGGCGTGATTGAAGGCCAGCCAGCGCACCGACAAATCATCAGCCGCCACGACAGCGATAGGCTGGGTCAGCCAAGTGGCATCCAACACCGGCACTCCATCGCGCTGCAACACCAGAGGCTTCAAGGCCGTCCGAAAAGGAAACACCAGCCCATCGAGCACCACGGCCTCATCCTCTCCACCAACCAATTGGGCGATGTACGGTACCAGGGGCACGCTGGTGCCAGCGTCAAACAGCACCTCAATCGCCCAGGATTTCCTAGACGCCTTGGAGCCTCAGGAAGTGACGCCGCTCAAACTCGGCAGGCGGCAGGCCGTCAGCACTGGAATGACGACGTCTGGGGTTATAGAACATTTCGATGTAGTTGAAGACATCGCTGCGGGCAGCTTGCCGGGTGGCATAGGTTTTACGGCGGATGCGCTCACGTTTGAGCAACTGGAAGAAACTCTCTGCGACAGCGTTGTCATGGCAGTTGCCCCGTCGGCTCATGCTGGGCTGCAGTTTATGGCTCTTGAGGAAGTCCTGCCATTCATGGCTAGTGAATTGGCAACCCTGGTCGGAATGAACCAGCACCGTTTTGCTGGGCCTGCGCCGCCAGACGGCCATCAGCAACGCATCCAAGGCCAACTGGGTGTCGATGCGGTTGCCCATGGACCAACCCACCACCTGACGCGAGAACAGGTCAATAACCACCGACAGGTACAGCCAGCCTTCGTGAGTGCGGATGTAGGTAATGTCCGTCACCCACGCCTGGTTGGGCATTTCCACCGAGAACTGCTGCTCCAGCACATTGGGTGCGACCACGGCAGGCTGACCGCCTCGGGGGCTGGGACGTCTGCGGTAACCCCGCTGGGCCTGCAAGCCTTCTTGCTTGAGCAGCTTGGCCACCCGGTGTTTGCTGCACCGCTCGCCCAGGTCACGCATGTCCAGGGTGAGTTTGCGGTAACCGTACACCCCACCGCTTTCCAGCCAGGCGTGTTTGAGCAAGCCCAGTAACCTGTGGTCGTCCTGGGCACGGGCACTTTGCGGTTGCGCCTTCCAGGCGTAGTACCCGCTGGGGTGCAGCCGCAAAACACGGCACATGCCTCGCACGCTGTACAGCAGCTTGGTGCTGAGCGATGAATGCGTACTTCAGCGGGACTGCCGCGCGAAGTACGCCGCCGCTTTTTTTAGGATGTCACGCTCCTCGGTAACCCGTTTGAGCTCGGCCTTCAGGCGGCGCAGTTCATCGCTTTGGCTCAGTTGTTGGGTGCGTGCTGCCAGCGGCATTTGGCGTTCACGCGCCCATTTGTACAGGCTGTGGGTGCTTACGCCCAGGCGGTTGGAGACATCGGCCACGCTGTGGCCGTGGTCAAGGATTTGTTTGACCGCCTCGGTCTTGAATTCTTCGGGGTAACGTTGACTGCTCATACTGGCTCCTATTGGACAGGAAATAGGAGGCTCTTGACTGTCTACAAAACCCTGGGCGATTCAACCCAGGGAAAAACTTGGCTTGGTGCGAGGCCAAGCAAGAAGCGATGGCGTACTACACCGATAACGCCGCCGACGCCTTGGCAACTGCACGCGACATGTCTGCCCGTTGGGAAGCCGGGAAATTGACGAGCTGAATTTTCCAGATGGAAACAGAAAAGCCCTGATTTTTCAGGGCTTTTTTTATTGGCCAATAGGAATCTAGGTCGTTGGAGTTGAGGCAGGACGCGTCGATTGTTGGGTGGGTTGCTGTTGGGGCTGCTGCTGGTAAGGATTGAATCTTGGCAGGTTAATTTCCGTTCGGCAGTCCGAATCCGAAAGCCCCGCGTCTGTGCCTTGCTGGGTGATGCAGATGCAGCGATCAGGAAAGCACATCCCGCCGACCACTTGAGGGAATATCACAACTTTTCGGACTTCGTCGTAAGCTGGGGCGCTCTCCGGGTAGGTGGAGACGCGGGGAACCCAATCAACGCGGTCGTCAATGAGTTTTATTGAAGGCGCATCAGCATGACCAGGATCGCCGCCAGAAGTGACCGACGCAGACGTTGGGACAGCAACCGGCGAATTTTCGGGGGCTTTTGGGGTGTCGTTGAGGCGGCCATAAATGACGAAGGCCAGCACACAGAAGGCAAGCAGCAATGCCCCGACGATGTAGACCATCCTGGGGATATTGCGCACCGGCTTTGTGTGCAGGCTTGCCGATTTGTAGAGGTTGAAAACGTGCTTTGGCAGTTTGTAGCGCCGCTTGTTCTCGCAGCGCTTCCAATTGTTGTTCAAGTCTGCTTCGGGCCACTCGTAAAGCCAGCGGCCTAGAAAGCCGGTATCCCTGATGTGGAGATGTCGCCCCGTTAAAGACCGGACGTTTACATCAACAAGCTTCAAATTTTGGGTAATGACGATGAAGTCAATACCGCGATGGCGGTGGGTTTCCAAAGCTGCAACAGAAGGGGGCACTTTTGCAGATGGCCCACGCGGGCGCCATTTGCGTTGCACTTCGTCCACGATGATCAATGCACCATCGGGGGCATCTTCATGCCATTTCAGTGCATCGATTGGGGTGTTTTCAACCTGTAAGCCTTCAAGGCCGTCATTATAAATAAGACGGTCTTTATATTCGCTGATGATCAAATCTACGCAAAGCGCAGATTTTCCAGAACCTGGAACGCCGGTAATAATAGTAATCATGATCCTACGTAGATAATTGATTTCATAAATCTGATAGCAGTAACAAAAGTCACTGCACCCAGGGTAATACCGAAAAATTCAGGGACACCAGCAATAGCTAGAAACTGAAGAATTTCGACCGGTAAACTGTTGTAGCTGGTCTTAATTTCTGCAAGACCACGATTTAACGCATAAGTCACACCGCCGTAAGTTACTACGGCAAAGCCAATAGCAGCAATTGCCCTAACAATTGCATAACTAATGATTAATTTAATTATTAAGCTCATTTTCTTCCATACTTCAAAATAATCATGACCGCAGATAACCAAGCAAAAGCCAAAACAAGCGGACGAATCCTTGCGAGTTGATCACAAAACGGTTGCCATGAAAGACCGGGAAGCATATGGATTTGCGGAAATACAGGACAGGTAGCAGAAGAATAAAATCCATCCATGAATTGAAATTCCTCAGAAATTTTTACTTCTGGAAGTTTTTCTTCTGGCTCTTCTAATTTTGCACAAGCAAGAATATCTGGATATTGATCACAGAGACCGGGAGTGACAGGCGTTTCACCTGGGGGATTAGTCGGCGGATTGTCGTTATCCGGCTTTGGCTCTATCGAAATATCAGGCTTTGGGTCTGGACTAGAAGTAGGGCGGTTCACCGGCTGCAAATCCACTTGCCAGGGGCTTCTAGGCGTAGGGGCTGGTTGTATTTTCGTTCCTGGCTGAATCCATGGCTGATTTTCAGGACTAGGTTCCGCGCTTGGGTCATAAACTGGATTTGGGCGGGGGTTGCCTGTGGGAACAAATACAGGGTCAATTACCGGAATTTCTACAGGCAAAGGTTCTGGAATATGTTTCGGAACTTCCTCTGGCATTGGATGCGGGACAAGACGTTCTAAAAATTCTTCTTCACTTTCGATAGTTTTAACAGATTGTCCTTGGACGCAGCCAGCGGGAGTTACGTACCAACCAGCAGGGCACGATTTATCTTCACCAGGATACCGCCCAATCCATTCATTGCCATATTTATACATGTTGCGTTTATTCTCATATTCGACTCTACAATCTAAAATATCGTTAGGACGAATCAATTTAACACACAAATTATATAAATGATCAACAGCAGGTTTTATAGAGCCAAACTTAAGATTGGTAGAAATATTGCAAAAATGATTGCCATGCAAATTATTAGGATGAGCGCAATAATAAACACCAGGAGACAAAAAGCCATCTTGTTGATTAGTATCTTGCCACAAACCAGAAGTGGCATCATAAACAAGGCCAGCAATTCCAAGCCATGTAGCAATAGCAGCAGCGGTACGAAGACCAGGATGTAAATAAATAGCAGAGGCAGCAAAACGCGGAGCATTGGATGCAAAACGCATAGATGCAGGCAACGTAACAGAACGACCGCCTACATTAATTGATGCAGATGTCCTTACACCACCCGGATAGTATGTAGCACCATTTGCAGCCACACCGCCATTAAATCCTCCAGCACTCCACCCTTTCGGAGGTGTTGCTTGTGCATATCCGGCATTAGCTGCTGTGATTCCGAGGCATAAAAAAAGCGCCAGGGTTAGCGCTTTGAAACTATTAACCATGTCGCCCCCAGGATAGCAATTAGCATAATGAAAAAGTCAGGTGTCATTTTCTACCCTTGCATTTAATAACGAGAGGATGCCATAAATCACCAACCAACCGGCAGCAATCGAGCTGCCAATTAATGCCCCGTCTTCTGCCGTCAATAATTGGCAGTTTAGCGGCTGCTGGGGGGCTTGGATAATGGTAGGGATGCCGCCCGAAAGCGGCTGCAATGTGTAGGTGACGGTGGTTTCGTCAACAGCGGAGACAGTCACTAAATGCGCCTGCCCCGCGTGTTCAAGGACTTTTCCAGATTCGGCGGACGCCCTAGCCGTATTGGCCTGGGTTTTCGTTTTAAAACATTGTCCGCCGAATTGGTACATGTGGCCCCCGATTTACTTGGAGCGCCACAGAAGCTTGATGCCCCAAATAGCGAACAAGCCCAGGACAACGGCTGTAGCAATCGCTGCGCCGCTGGTGAGGGTGCTTTCAACCTTCGTCACGATTTCCGCGCCGGGGTCGGCAGACTGAGCCATCACAGGGGAAGCCATGGCAGACAGTACCAGGGCACCGGCTGCGGTTTTGGCATTGAATGCCTTTTGTTTGATGGTTTCGAACATAGATTTTCCTTGCAGTGCTATTAATAATAATCAATGACTTAGCACTATCAGCCATTGATTTCGTTGAGGTCAATAATTACCACCTTGCAATCAATATCAAGGTGATCAATGATGATTTCAACAGCGGTTTCATAATCAGAAACCGTTCCTGCTTCCGTCAGAAGCATTACCCAATCCGGCATTCCGCAAGAATCGGGAGCAAGAAACTTTCCAGTTTCAACGGATTGGATAACGAACATTAAGAAGCCTTTGCTGTGGGGGCGGGTTTGATGCTGACCAAGGTCAGTTTGGAGGAGTTGTCAGCACCTGCGGTAACGTCAAAGACGCATTGCACCGGCACTCCAGTGACGGGCCAACGCTCTTTGAAATTGCGCCATTTATCGAATTCGGCAGAGGTGCCGAGTTTGAAAGGGCGGGTGACGTTGCCCATGGTTTCGCCGGTGGATTTTTCGGGCAGGTCAACGGAGAGGTGAAAGGTGCAGGAATCGAAGGCGCGGCCTTCGTATTCGCCTTTGCTTGTGGCGATGGCCGTCAAGATGGCTTGTGCTTCAAATCGCATGGGGGTTTCCTTTTTCGGGCATTAACAGAAGGCCGCATCAGTTCGCCCTGTTTGGCTGATGCGTTCAAAAACTCGGCTGTATGCGCTGGCGATTTCATCGCTGGAGAATTTCTTGAGGCGGCCAGGAATGGCGCTCATGTCGTCCAGGACGGGAGCCAGAATCTTTTCATTCAGGTGGATAAGGGCAAGGCGGGCCGTTGCGCCTGCGGTGCTGAGAAACCAGCGGACGTTGCGCTCTACTTCTGCTTCCAGTGTCTGGATGGGCAGCTCTTTTTCCACCGGGACTTTTTGCGGGGTGGCCTGGGCACCGCGTTCTTTCAGGACGGAGGCGTGCCAGTCGGATGCACCGGCGAAGAAGTCAGCCGGGCGGCGCAGCATGTCGGTGGGCAGGACGCGCTTTTTGTTGCCGTAGCGCAGCTCGAAGCGCACCCACTTGTTGCCGGACTTGTGGCCGAATTCCTTCAAGCCTTTTTCGTAGACGTTGGTCAGCTTTCCGGCTTCGCGGCTGCCGATGTAGTAGCTGCGGCCTCTGTTGGGGCTGCGTTCGTCGCAGTCCCAGGTGCCATCCCGTTTATGGGATGGGCGGTGGCCCAGGTGGTCCATGACGCCGGTTTTATACTGTTCAGGGATGCGTTCGATGCCGCCTTGAATACCGTCGAAGAAATCAACAGCCAGGTCAATGCGGGTCAGCAGGCCGCGATGCTCGTCGATGTAGTCGGCCATGGATTCACGCCAGCCCGGGCGGGCAAACGTGTACCCCATGCCTTCGATATTGACGTGGATGGTTTTGGCCTGAGCTGCTCCTCGCAGCCCTTCCAGGGGTGTTGGAGAGGAAGCCGACCCAGCCGACGGGGTGGCCTTCTTCGCAGGTTGTCATAGCGCCATGCGTAGAAGTCCCGGCCTTTTTGGGGTGTCAGGTCGGCTTTAAAGCCAGGGCCAAGGATGTCGGCTACGTCCCAAGCGATCTGCGCAGCCTGGGAGGCTACGCCGTAGTGTTCGTCGGCGATTTCGTCGTAAAAATCGGCAGGCGGGGGGAAGCAGATTTCAGAAGCGGGGGCGTGCTGGGTGTAGATCGTGAAGCGCAGCCAGTCCCTATGCACGTAGCTGGGGTTCTTGACCTGTTCGGCGTGGATTCGGGCCTTGACTTCGCCGGCCTCAAGAACGAGGTCGTTACGCATGGCTCGCCCCGTTTCAAATTTGTCCCCGTGTTACCAACGGGGAAGGGAAGGGCAGGGGCACTAGCCTGTTTTTCTTGCACCCCTAATTGATAGCAGCAGCCAACGCTGCGCCCGCGCTTCGCTTTCCGTGCGCAGCGTTGGCTGCTGCTATCTTTTTCTGCTTCATCGCGGCTTGCTGTATGAAAAAGCAAGCTCACCGCAGCAAGGGCAGGCAAGGCGGGATCGAACCAATGAAAGCGGGTTAATCCATTCAACGGATTCAGCGGCATTGCCCATCCAGGCGCAGTAGGGGCGGTGGACGCACGGGCGGGGCGGGCGCCCCCTACCCGTTCAGCCTGGACGACGGGAGCCGCCAGGCTTTCGCCGTGGCTTTCAATCAGGGAGGGGGCGAAACTTTGGGAGGTTGTGGGGGGC
>JAUCCZ010000018.1:0-3412 GCA_034675705.1 Comamonas sp.
GATAGCATTTCCCGTGCGTGCCGGGCGTCCGGGCGGTTTCGGTGGCGGGCATGGCCCGTTGGCGTCCAGAATGGGCAGACGTTAGGCAAACGGAATTTTCACTTCATGGCGTTCTTTTTCTCTTTGGATACGCGCACGATGCTGGTGCTGGTATGCGTGGCCAGCGCTGCCATGGCGCTGGCCATCGTGCTGGTCCGGCCCACATGGCGGGAAGGCATGGGACTGTGGGCGCTGGGGCTGACGGCCAATGCGCTGGCGTATGCCCTGCTGGCAATGTGCGTGCAGATATCCGACTGGCTGAGCGTGGTGCTGGCCAATGCTTTCCTGTCGCTGACGGTTGCGTTGCTGCTGGCTGCGGTGCACGAAGTTCGAGGAACGTCCCTCGCCCTATCTGCAGATGGCGCTGCCCGTGCTGGCAACGGCTTCGTTGATCGCGCTGTTTCTCGATGACTATAGCGCCCGCATACAAGTCACCAGCTTTGTTCCGGCGCTGCAGATGGGGCTGGTGGTGCGGGTGTTGCAGCAGTCGCAGGAGGCGCAAAAGAAGCGCGGCGCGATGCTATTCGGTGGCGCTGGGAGCGCTGGTATTGCTGTTGCTGGTGCGCGGGCTGTGGTTCTGTACTCAATCCCCCGTCGGCCGATGGCCTGCTGCGCGGCGATGTTGGCGCAAAACCTGACCTCTCTGGTGGTCTACGTGGTTCTCGTGCCGGGTATTGCTGGGATTCATCCTGTTGACGAAGGAGCGTTCGGAAGAAACCAACCTGCGTCTGGCGCAGGTGAAATCCGAATTTCTGGCCACCATGAGCCATGAAATCCGCACCCCGCTGAATGCCATCATCGGCCTGGCACAGATGAGCCTGCGCCGCTCGCCGCTGCCGGAGCAGCAGGGCAGCCTGGAAAAATCCAGCATGCCGGCCAGCATCTGCTGGGGGTCATCAACAACATTCTGGATTTCTCCAGAATCGAGGGCGGTTTTCTGCCCGTGGAAGCCGTCCCGTTCGCGCCGCAGCAGTTGCTGGAGGATGTGCGCGTGCTGCTGGCAGACAAGGCCGGGGGGAAAAAGGCCTGGCCCTGCAGGCAGAAGCCAGCCCCGGCCTGCCCGTGCTGTTGGGGGACCCGCTGCGCATCCGGCAATGTCCTGTTCAACTTTGCCAGCAACGCCATCAAGTTCAGCGAGCGCGGCGTCGTGCAATTGCGCCTGTGGCTGGAGCAGGAGCGCGGGCAACCGTTCCTGTACGCCGAGGTCAGCGACCAGGGCATCGGCCTGAACGCCGAACAGATTGCCGGGCTGTTTCAACCCTTTCAGCAGGCCGATGCCACCATCAGCCGCCGCTACGGCGGCACCGGTCTGGGGCTGGCCATTTCGCGCAGTCTGGCCGAGCTGCTGGGGGGCAGCGTCGGCGTACGCAGCCAGCCGGGCGCATGGCAGCACCTTCTGGCTGCGCGTGGCCGTGCAGCCTGCCCCCCCTGGAGCCGTACCGGTGGCAACAGCGGCTGCCACCGGCCCCGTATCTACGGCCCCCGCTGCAAGGCCTGCGTGCCCTGCTGGTGGACGACAACGACCTGAACCGGCTGGTGGGCTGCGAATTGTTGGCCGATGCCGGCATTCGCTGCGACGAAGCCGAAGACGGCCAGCACGCCATCGACCTGCTGGAGCAGGCTGCCGACGGCACTTACGGCGTGGTGCTGATGGACATGATGATGCCCGGCCTGGACGGCTGCGCCGTGACCCGCCTGTTGCGCCGCAACCCGCGCTTTGCCCGGCTGCCCATCATCGCCATGACGGCCGATACCAGCCAGCAGGCCATCGAAGCGTGTCTGGCCGCAGGCATGCAGGCGCTGGTGCCCAAACCAGTGGATGCGCAGGTGCTGTGGAGTACCCTGCTGGCGCATTGCGAACCGGTTCAGGATGGCACGCTGTCGCCATACGTGGGACAGGGCCGGGCCGCCATCCATGCAGCGCCTGACAGCTTGCCGGCCTTGCCCGGCCCGCTGGCGGGCTTTGACCTGAGCGCAGCGGTGGAGCGCCTCGACCACGACTTGCGGCTGTACGGCAAGCTGGCCCGGATGTTCACCACCAGGCCGCACGATGACGTGGCACGCATCCGGCAGGCCCTGATGGCAGGCGACCGCTCCACCGCCCGCCTGCACCTGCATACCTTGCAGGGGCAGGCCGCCGCCCTGGGGGCCACGGCGTTGCAGCAGCTGGCGGCGCAGGTGCAGCGTGCGGTCATGCAGCACATTCCGCTGGCAGAGCTGGAGCCGCAGCTGGCGCAACTGGCCACCCGGCTGGACGATGACGTGCAGTGCCTGCAATCCGTGCTGGCGCAATGGACCGAAGCTGCCGAACAGCCGCCGCCCCCGGCCAGCCCGCAGCCGCACGCTCCGCGCCTGCTTGTCGTGGACGATCAGGCCAGCAGTGCCCAGGTGCTGCAAGACATCTTCCAGGCCGATTGCGCCGTCACCGTCGCGCACGGCGGGCCGCAGGCGCTGGCCTGCTGCCAAAACAGCAGTCCCTTGCCCGACCTGGTTCTGCTGGACATCGCCATGCCCGGCATGGATGGCCTGGAAGTATGTCGCCGCCTGAAGGCCGACCCGCTGACGGCAGATATCCCGGTGCTGTTCATCACAGCGCAAGTCACCCCCGAGGAGGAAGCCGCCGCCCTGGCCGCAGGCGGTGTGGACTTCATCACCAAACCTGTCCATCACGCCGTGGTGCGGGCCCGCGTGCAGACCCACCTGACCTTGAAGGCGCAGCGCGACGAACTGCGCCGACATGCCATGCTGGACGGTCTGACCGGCATCGTGAACCGCCGCCGTTTCGATGAAGCGCTGGCCCAGGAGTGGCGCAACGGCGAGCGCTGGCACAAGCCGCTGGCCCTGTGCATGATCGACATCGACCATTTCAAAGCCTACAACGACCACTACGGCCACCTTGCCGGTGACGCCTGCCTGCAAACGATCGCCCGCACCTTGCAAAGCCACCTGGGCCGTGCCCATGGCCTGGCGGCGCGTTATGGCGGGGAAGAGTTCGCCTGCCTGCTCACCGACATCCGGCCCGCCGATGCCTGGGACAAGGCCCAGGCGCTGTGCCAGGCCATTGCCGCCTTGCAGCTGCCCCATGCGGCATGCCCGACAGCCTCCTATGTCACCATCAGCGCGGGGGTGGCCACATGGCCCTTCGACCAGCCCGGGACGGCCCAGCAATTGGTGGCGGCTGCCGATGGTGCCTTGTATGCGGCCAAACATGCAGGGCGGAACCGGGCAATGCTGCACAAGGAAGAAAACACCTGAAAATATAGCTCCTACCGCTGGTATTTATTGGATTTCAATATAAAAACATATTGAATCCTATTGTTCACCAGCGTTAAAAGCTCCTTTTTCTAATATCTCATTCGATCAGGGCATGAAA
>JAUCCZ010000019.1:0-10036 GCA_034675705.1 Comamonas sp.
TCCGTGTAGCCGTCGATCCAGTCGCCGTCGTCGCGCCGCAGGGCGTCCAGGTCGTAGTACCAGTGCGGCCCCAGGGCCAGGGCGTCGCCGACGTAGGCGCCGATCAGGGCGCCTTGGGCGCGTTGTTCAAGGGTGGGTGCCATGCCGGGTCCTCCGTCGCATCCGGTGCCTGGGCGGCGGGGCCGCCGTGGGCGTGCACCCGGTTGCGCCCGCCGCGCTTGGCCTGGTACATCGCCCGATCAGCATACGCCAAAAGTTCGGACAGGGAAGCGAGCGGCGTGCGCGAGTCGTGCACCGTGCCGATGCTTACGGAGATCCTCGCAGGAGTGGCCCGTCGTCCAGGGGAACTTCCAGCCTTTCGACGCAGAAGCGCAGGCGTTCGGCGATGTCGTTCGCGTCCTGTTCCGACGTGTCGGGCAGGAACAGGGCGAATTCCTCGCCGCCCAGGCGGCCGAACAGGTCGAGAGGGCGGACGATGGTGCGGATGGTCTGCGCGAAGGCCTTCAGGACCCGGTCGCCGGCGGCGTGGCCATGCCGGTCGTTCAACTGCTTGAAATGATCGATGTCCAGCATCAGCAGGGCGTTGCCCTGGGGCGGCGCCGGGTCTGCTGATGGTGTTCGCTCGGCGCTGCGCAGAAAGGCCTGGCGCGACAGGGCGCGGGTCAGGCCGTCGTGGTCCAGGGCCAGGTTCAGGGACGAGATCAGGTCGCTGCGGGCCGCCAGGATGCCGGATACCAGCAGGGGCGACACGACCAGCAGCAGCACCCCCAGCCGCAGCGACACCATGTCCCAGGCGTGGAGGCCCGCCAGGAGATGGCCTTCGCCCAGCGGCAGCCAGCCGTTGGCGATGCCCAGCAGCACGGCGAGCGCGGTCATCAGGGTGATCCAGGCCGTCGTGCCCTGGCGGTAGGCCAGGGCGCAGTACATCAGGGCCGGGATGGGAAAGGCGGCGGCGCCCGGGCCGCCCAGCAGGAAGCACAGGGACAGGCTGGCGAGCAGCGCGGCGAAGGGCAGCAGCAGGGTACCGCTGCCCATCCGCTTGAGCAGGGAGGCCCAGAATCGGCGGCGGTCCCCGCGCAGCCTGAAACGCCGGGGCAGGAGCATGATCGGCGGCAGGAAGGCGCTGTAGCTGAGCAACTGGCCGAAGAACCAGTTCAGGGCGACCGTCGGCCATTGCGCATCGGGCCGCAGCCAGGGCGTGAGAGCCAGGGCGATGGCCGCGTTGGCGGCCGCCGCCGCCACGCAGGCCGCCAGCACCTGGCTGATGGCCCGGGGGCTGCGCAATCGGGAGGGCGACCAGTCGGACGACAGGATGATCCAGGCGACGAACACGCCCGACAGGTCCGTGATGCCGTAGCTCAGGGCGGCCGGCCAGCGCAGGCCTTCGAGGAAGACGTTCGCCAGCGCCAGGCCGCAGAGCGCGCCCGCCCAGGATGGCGGGCGGGCCAGGGATGTGTGGCGGATCAGCAGGCCGGCCAGCAGGGCGTTGGCCGGCCACAGGATCGACAGCCCGTCTTCGGGCCGGGTCAATTGCCCCAGGAGCGCGCACAGGAATGCGATCGCCGCGACCAGGGCAGCCTGGACGGGCCTCCGGCAGCATCGTGTGCGGGGACGGAAAACCGGGGACATGATCGGACGGAAATCTGGATGGGTGGGGTGCCGCATTCCAAATGTAACAGAGCATGGGCGCCCTGTCTCTCGTGGTATGCCCTAGCGTCCCCGGATTTTTCCGCGAGGGGCCGAGATCCTGGTTCCGGCCCCGATTCGCGGTCAGCCGGCCGATGGCCGGCGGGCCCGCTGCCAGGCCAGCATGGCCTGGGTGGCCTGGGCCATGACGCGGTCATGGTGTTCCTTGGGCCACGCCTGACGCAGCGAGGCGAACAGGCATTGCGTGCCGGACTGGGCCAGCCCGGCGGCGCCGGATTCCTCCAGCAAGCGGATCTGGATGTGGGCCAGCGTGTCCGAGACCAGGCGCCAGCCCAGTTCCGGCATGCCCGCGTCCAGGGCCAGCAACTGGCTGCCCAGGGCCTGGATCACCGGCTCGACCGCATCCAGGCTTTCGCCCGCTCCCATGGCGTGCCACAGGGCCAGGTGGATCTGGCGGCGCAGCGCGATCTTGAAGTCGATGGCCGCGGTTTCGGTGGCGTCGAGCCGTTCGAACTGCTGCTGGAATCGGACGTCTTCCTCGGGGCCCAGCCCGGTGCGCAAGGTGCCGATCAGCGCGGTCAGGGGCGGGATCGCCTGGATGCCGAAGGCCTGGCTGAACGCCAGCCCCCATTGGTCCAGCCCGGCCAGCAGCAGCGCCATCCGCAAGGCGCGTGCGTCGGCGTCCGGATCGGCCCGGACCCAGTCCAGGCATTGCGTCCGCAGCGTGTCCAGCGGGAAGGGGGACGATTCCGCCGCCGCCTGGCGGAAGGCCCGGGTGAAGGCGTCCCGGGCCAGGTCGGCGGCTTCCGCCTGGACTCCGGGCGGAGCCAGCGCGGCGAGCGGATCGGCGAGGTCGGGGCGGGCGTCAGGCATGGCGCCCGCATTGTCTCACGGTTTGACGACCAGGCCGTTGTGCACCTGGGTCACGCCCTTGACCGACCGGGCCAGCTCGCCCGCGCGGTCCTTCTCGTGCTGGGACTTGGCGAAGCCCGACAGCTGCACCACGCCGCCGTCGATGGTCTTGACGTTGATGTTCGCCGCCGAAGTGGCGGGGTCGTTGGCCAGCTTGGCCTTGATTTCGGTCGTGACGGCCGAGCCGTCGATGTACTGGCCGACGGTTTCCTGCTTGCGGGCCACGGAGCAGCCCGAGATCATGACGGTGGCCGCGCCGGCCATCGCGGCGATGGCGATGATGCGGGTGAGGTTCGATTTCATGGTGTGCTTCCTTGTGGAAAGGTCGGATGAGAGCCGTGGATGCGAAATTACAGTAACACGAGGCGGAAGCGAGCGGGTATTCGTCGAGTGTTTCGGCCATTTCAAGTGGATACAACGTGGCGGCGCGCTTGTCGTGGGATGTTCCATGCTGGGCATACCCTCCCTGTACATGAAAGGATCTGCGAGATGAAGCGACGAGCGATTCTGATCGCCACGGTGGTTGCGGACGTGCTGTACGACGTGTTCGATTGAGGGGGCGCGGCGGGGCGTTCGATGGCGCGTCTTCATTTCCGGCGCCCGTTGGACAAGGCCACATAGATGCCGCTGGCGGCGATCGTCAGCGCGCCGGCGTAGAACCAGGCATCGGGTATTTCGTCCCAGAAAAACCAGCCGAGCAATCCCGCCGAGATCAGGCCAAAATAGTCGAACGGGGCCACGACCGACGCGGGCGCGATGCGGAAAGCCTGGGTGATCAGCCCGAGCCCTGTCGTGCTGCAGAGGGCGATTCCAATGAAACCGGGCAGATGCGTCCAATCGATCGGTTTCCAGACGAAGGCCAGCGGCAGGCTGGCGAATATCAACTGCCCGAGGACGATGTGGAACATCGTCGTGAACATGCTTTCGCGGGCACCGATGCGTTTTGCGCTGACCATCATGATGGCGTAGCCGAGTGCGGTGGCCAGCGGCAGCAGGGCGGCCCATTGGATATTGCCGGGACTGGGCCGGACGATGACCATGACGCCGGCAAATCCGGCGAGTATGGCCAGCCAGCCGCCTTTCGAGACTTTTTCGCCAAGGAATGCGACGGAAATGGCGGTCACGAACAGCGGCGCGCAGAACGCGACGGCGGTGTTCTCGGCCAGTGGAAGCATCGTCAGGCCAAGGTAGAAGCAGGAAGCGGCGGCCACGTTGAGGGCACCGCGCAGCAGATGTACGCCGATGTGCCGGGTGTGCAGCGCCCCGCGCCCGCCAAGGAACAGGACCAGCGCGGTGACCAGGGGGAGGGCGATGAGCGCGCGCAGAAAAAGAATCTGGATGGGGGAATGAAAGCGCCCAGCCACTTGGCCAGGCCATCACTGATGGTCAGGCTGAATATGCCGACCAGAATGCAGCCGATGCCGGCCCGTATGCTGCTTTGCGGTGATGCTGCCGTGCTCATGGAATGCTGGTGGGGCCGAGGGAATGGAAAAGGGCCTAGCGAGTGATCGCTAGGCCCTTGGCATCTCTGGTGGCGCATCCCTGATTCGAACAGGGGACCTGCGGATTATGATTCCGTCGCTCTAACCGGCTGAGCTAATGCGCCAAAGCACGCCATTATAGGGGGGGAATTTTTTTTTTTTCGGTGCGCAAGTCGCCCGGCAGGCGGGGGGGGACGCCGGGGGGGCGTGATGGGGGGGAGCCGTGGGTGTGGTGAGGAGGGGGGGGGGTGAGGAGGAGAGGGGGGGGAGGAGGGGGAATTGGTGGGGGGGGGGGTGTGGCGGGCGGGATGGCGGGGGCCTACCAGGTGCAGCGGCACCAGCTGATGGCCAGCACGCTGGAAGCCAACGAGGCCTTCGCCACCAAGCTCGCCAGGACGACGTCCGATCTGCTGCTGCGGGCGCAGAACAACCTCGCCTACGCGGCCGGCCTGATGGTGCGCGCGGGGATGACGCCGGCCGTGCAGCAGGCCGAGGTCGACCGGTTGCGCCATCTGGAACTGGGTTTCAACGCCGTGACGGTGGTGGACATGCAGGGCGTCGTGCGCGCCGTCTCGCCGGAATCGCTCGGCCTGAAGGGCCGCCGGCTGGATTCGGCGCTGTGGCGCGGCCTGGTCGATGAGCGGGTGTCGACGATCAGCGCGCCGTTCGTGACGGTGCTGGGCAATCTGGCCATCGTGATCTCCCAGCCCCTGTTCGACCAGGCGGGCCGCCCCCTGGGCCGCCTGTCGGCGACGATGTACCTGAGGGCCGACGGCGGCCTGCGGCGCCTGGCGAGCGAGCAGTATTTCCGCGACGGGACCTATGTCTACGTGGTCGATTCGAGCGGGCGGCTCCTGTACCATCCCGAGACCGACCGCATCGGCACGGTGGTGCTGAACAATTCCGTGATCGAGGCCGTCCGCAAGGGCCGTTCAGGACAGATGCGGCTGGTCAACAGCCGCGGCGTGGACATGCTGGCCGGATATGCCCACGTGGCCGCGGCCGACTGGGGCGTGGTGGTGCAGCGCCCGGTGCACGCCGCCCTGCAGGGGCTGAACGACCTGATGCTGCGGGTGCTGCGGCTGGCGGTATGGCCGGCCCTGGCGCTGCTCACCCTGCTGTGGCTGCTGTCGGGCTGGATCTTCCGCCCCCTGGGCGAGCTGTCGCGGATCGTCCGGGACGGCTACCAGGACGGCGACCTGCAGCGGATCGCCGCCGTGAACTGCTGGTACCTGGAAGCGCGGCGCCTGCGCGGGGGCCTGCTGGAAGGATACGGACAGGTCCGCACCCGGATGGGCGAGCTCCATAGCGCCGCGCATACGGATCCCTTGACGGGGCTGGGCAACCGGCGCGGGCTGGAGGTCGCCCTGAAAGCCCTGGAAGAGCTGCGGCGGCCGTTCGCCGTGGTGGCGCTGGACATCGATTTCTTCAAGCGGGTCAATGACCGCCATGGCCACGACATGGGCGATCGGGTGATCGCCGGGCTGGCCGACCTGATGCGGGCGCAGGCACGCCAGGACGACGCGCTGTTCCGCCTGGGCGGCGAGGAATTCCTGGTGGTCCTGCCGGAGACCGGCCTGGACGGGGCCGCCCGGATCGCGGAGCGCCTGCGGGCCGGGATGGAGCGCGAGTGGATGCCGGAGGGCGAGGGCGTGACCCTGTCGGCCGGAGTGGCCGTCTGGGACGGGGGCGATGCGGAACAGACGCTGAAGGCCGCCGACCGGGCCCTGTACCGGGCCAAGCAGGGCGGGCGCAACCGGGTGGAGGCTGCGGGTCCCTGAATGCGAAGGCCCCGCCTTTTGGCGGGGCCTTGCTGCCGCTTTGGGCAGCGGCACCGCATGGGAGCGGTGCAAAGTCAACGCCCTGAGGCGTGATGGACTACCATCAGGTAGCGGTTCCAGTATAGATCGGCCGGGAATCCCAGCCATAGGTGAATTCCCTAATACGGCCCACGAGGTCCGTCGCCCGGCTGGCGGACGGCTTCACGCCGTGCCGGCCTCTCTCTGGGCCAAAGGATTCCGGTCCGGGGCGACGGCCGTGTCGGCATGCCCGGACAGGGCCGCGCTCAGGCTGTACAGCGGTTCGAAGGATTGGCCTGCGCCATGGGCCAGGCGGTGCGGAAGATCGTGTTGCGGAACCGGCCTTCCAGCAGCTCGCCCTTTCCAGGTGGGGAACAGGGCGGACAGGACGCGCACTTCGCCGTTGGCGATGCGCCGCGCGATGTGGTGGGGGCGCAGCTGGTTGGGGTGGGCCAGGCCGGCCGCGCCCAGCAGTTCGCCCAGGGCCTTGAGCGTGTTGGCGTGGTAGTTGGCCACGCGCACGGATTTGTCGGCCACCACCAGCGCCTGCTGGCGCTTGGGGTCCTGGGTGGTGACGCCTGTGGGGCAGCGGCCGGTGTGGCAGGTCTGGGCCTGGATGCAGCCGATGGCGAACATGTAGGCCCGCGCGCTGTTGCACCAGTCCGCGCCCAGGGCCATCAGGCGCGCCATGTCGAAGGCGCTGGTGACCTTGCCCGAGGCCCCTAGCCGGACGCGTTCGCGCAGGCCTGTGCCCACCAGCGTGTTGTGGACCAGACACAGGCCTTCGCGCAGCGGCGTGCCGAGATGGTCGACGAATTCGATAGGCGCGGCGCCCGTGCCGCCTTCGGCGCCATCCACGACGATGAAGTCAGGCATGATATTGGTGTCAAGGATGGCCTTGATGATGGCCAAGCATTCCCATGGGTGGCCGATGCAGAGCTTGAAGCCAACGGGCTTTCCGCCGGAAAGTTCGCGCAAGCGGGCGATGAAATCCATCATTTCAAGGGGGGTGCCGAAAGCGCTGTGGCGGGAGGGGGACATGCAATCGTCGCCCTCCGGCACTCCGCGCGCGGCGGCGATTTCCGGCGTTACCTTGGCGCCGGCAGGATGCCGCCGTGGCCGGGCTTTGCGCCCTGACTGAGCTTGATCTCGATCATTTTGATGTTGTCCGGCCGAGGCCATGGCAGCAAAGCGTTCGTGGTTGAAGCTGCCGTCCTTGTTGCGGCAACCGAAATAGCCGCAGCCGATTTTCCAGATCAGATCGCCGCCGTGTTGCAGGTGATAGAGGCTGACGCCGCCTTCGCCGGTGTTATGGGCTACATGGCCGAGCGCCGCGCCCTTGTTCAGCGCCGAAACGGCGTTGGCGCTGAGCGAGCCAAAGCTCATGGCCGAGATGTTGAAGACCGACAGGTCCACGGGCCGCGTACAGTCCGGGCCGCCGACGGTGGTGCGGAAATCGCTGTCGGCCACGTGGGTCGGCACCATGGCGTGGTTGATCCATTCGTAGTCGTTGCCGTAGACGTCGCCCTGCGTGCCGAAGGGACGCTGGTCCATCTGCCGCTTGGCGCGCTGGTACACCAGGGACCGGTCCACGCGCGAGAAGGGCAGCTTGAGCGTGTCGTCCTCGAAGAAGTACTGGCGCACCTCCGGGCGGATGAATTCGAACAGGAAGCGCAGGTTGCCGATCACCGGGTAGTTGCGGCGGATGGCGTGCCGGGTCTGGTTCAGGTCATAAGACCCCCAGCAGGCTCAGGCCCAGGAACAGCAGGCAGGGCAGCCACCAGCCGGCGCTGAAGGACAGGGCCAGCAGGGCGCACAGCACGGTGAGCGCGATGACGGCGTAAAAGGCGGTGTGGCGGCTGAAGAGGCGAATGCATGGGCGGGCTTCCGTGGAATCGGGCGATCCGGCTACCTTCGCGGATGCGCGCGGCCGGCGGGCTGGAGGCCCATCAAAAAAAAGCCAGCCGCGCCACCGCGTCCGGTCCGCACCAGACCAGGGCGTTCTGCCCGAAGCGGCGCGCCAGCCGCAGCCCTTCGTCCGGGGACAAGCGCCGGAATCCACAGGCTGGGTTCGTCGGGCCACAGGCCTTACGGGGTGCCAGGCCCCGGCCCGGCAGCCAGGCGAGGCCCAGACCGTTCGACCGCCCGCCGCAGGGCGCGCATGCGGCGGGCGTTGGCGGCAGGGTCGCAGGCGGCGGCTGCGCGGGTTGCAGGCGGTCAGGAAGACGCCGCCCGGGGAAACAGGGTTCAGCAGCGCCGGGTGCGTCTGGCCGATGCGCAGCACGAGCGGCGGATCGGTGTCGATGCGGTAGTGCGCGGCCCGGTAGGCCAGCGCCAGCGCCGAGATCGGCCTGGCCCGGGGAGCGCGCTGCGAGGCTCCGTGTCCATGCGGCCTGGCGGGGCGCTTGCGCGGACGTCATCCCGCCAGCGCCCAATGGCGGTGGCAGTCCGTGGTGTGGTCCATCAGGCAGCCGAAAGCCTGCAGGTAGGACTGGCGGGTGGTTCAGGCCGACGAAGGTGAAGCCGTGGCGCTTGAGCAGGCGGCTCAGGGCTTCGGCCTCGGGGCCGGCCACGGGCGCGTCTTCCTGGACGGCATAGTGATGGATGAGGGGCCGGTCGCCGACCACCGACCAGACCAGGCCGACCGGATCGGGCAGGGCCAGCCAGGCGCGGGCATTGGCGCCGGCGGCGCGCAGCTTGAGCCGGTTGCGGATGATGGCGGCGTCCTGCATGCGGTCCTGGACCCAGGCCTCGTCGGTGCGCGCCAGGGCTTCCGGGTCGAAGTCCAGCAGGGCGGCGCGCAGGGCCTCGCGCCAGCGCAGGATGGTGAGCCAGGACAGGCCCGCCTGGAAGCCTTCCAGGATCAGCATCTCGAAAACAGGTGCCGAGGGATCGCGCGAGGGCACGCCCCATTCGGTGTCGTGGTAGCGCACGTACAGCGGATCGTCGGTGCACCAGCGGCAGCGGGCGAGGTCCGCCCGACGGCGTGTCCGGCGGAAGCGGGGGCGCTGCGGGCCGGCATGGGCGTCTGTCCTGGCTGGCGGGTTCAAGCGCCGCCGGCCGCCGACCAGCGAGCCCAGCAGGCCTCGCACCAGCTGGTTGGCGGCGTTGCGCACCATGCTCTTGGCGACCGATTGCACCACCCCGTCGTGGCGGCCACCGCGCGGTCCGGTGGAGCCGAAACAGGAAATCGCCCAGGACGCCGGTGATGCCATTGTCCTAGAAGGCGGCCGGCTCGGTGCGGCCGGTGCTTTTGGTTGCACGCCCCTGGTTCCCGCGGGCGCCTCGGCGCCGGACCGGGTGCGCTGCAGCAGGATCTCGTAGGCGGATTCGCGGTCCAGGGCCTGGTCGTACTTGCCGGCCAGCGTCGAGGCGCCCAGCAGGGCCTGGCGTTCCGCCGCCGTGGCCGGTCCGATGCGGCTGCCGGGAGCGGCCATCCAGACGCGCTGCGTGGGGGTGGGCTGGCCCTTGGGGTCCAGCAGGGACACCAGGGCCTCGCCCACGGCCAGTTCGGTGATCGCGGCTTCGATGTCCAGCCCGGGATTGGGCCGCATGGTCTGCGCCGAGCGGTGTTTTGACGGCCTTCTGGTCGCGGGGGGTGTAGGCGCGCAGGGCGTGCTGCAGGCGCGGTGGCCCAGCTGGCCCAGCACGGTGTCGGGGATGTCGGTCGGGTTCTGGCTGACGAAATACACCCCCACGCCCTTGGAGCGGATCAGGCGCACGACCTGCTCGATCTTTTCCAGCAGGGCGGCGGGCGCGTCCTTGAACAGCAGGTGGGCTTCGTCGAAGAAGAACACCCAGCTTGGGCTTGTCCAGGTCGCCCACTTCCGGCAGGCGTTCGTACAGGTCGGCCAGCATCCACAGCAGGAAGACGGCGTACAGGCGCGGGGACTGCATCAGCCGGTTGGCGGCCAGGATATTGACCATGCCGCGCCCCTGGGCGTCGGCGCGCATCCAGTCGAAGACGTCGAGCATGGGCTCGCCGAAGAAGGTCTCGGCGCCCTCGGATTCCAGTCGCAGCAGGCCGCGCTGGATGGCGCCGATGGAGGCCGAGGACGCCTGGCCGTAGCGGGTGCGCAGTTCGGCGGCGTGGTCGGCCACGTACTGCAGCATGGAACGCAGGTCCTTCAGGTCCAGGATCAGCAGGCCCTCGTCGTCGGCGACGCGGAAGGCCAGGGTCAGCACGCCTTCCTGGGT